>NZ_CP080493.1:0-1282500 GCF_019464455.1 Pseudochrobactrum sp. Wa41.01b-1
TGTCTGGCTCGGTGAGTATCAGACACTTGCTGATATGCAATTCATCTCATGGGATGATGTGAACGGGGCGCAGCAACGACAGTTTCGACGCGGTGCAAAGCCCGTTCTGTTTGGCATCGATGTTGCGCGATTTGGTGATGACCGTTCAGTGCTGGCAATCCGTGAAGGCGATGTTCTCACAGACCTGATGAAATGGGAGCGATTGGATACGCAGCAACTATCCGGATACATCGTTGAAGTTGCCCGCAGCAGAAGCCCGCAGGCGATATTCGTTGATGGTGTCGGCGTTGGTGGCGGTGTTGTTGACCGATTGCGTGTTCTCGGCCTCAATGTGATTGAGGTGAATGGCGGCGCGAAAGCGGGGCAAGACAACCGCTATTTCAACAAACGCGCTGAGATGTGGGGGCGCATGCGGGAATGGCTACGGGAGCGCGGTGCTCTGCATGGCTCTGATATTGATCTCGCCGCTGAATTAACGGGGCCACAATACAAGTTTGATCCTTCCAACCGCATTATGCTGGAAAAGAAGGATGATATGAAAAAGCGCGGTCTACGTTCTCCTGATCTGGCTGATGCATTATCACTCACATTCGCGGAGCCTGTGGCAGCACCACATCAAAACGTGGGCTATTATGAGCCTCAGTTCGTAGCCGCTGACGAAAACATACTGGATAACTGGTGAAAGTTGAAATCAGAGCCGGAACGCTGCGAGACATTTGTTTCGTGGCGGCGAACCTGCGTGAGCAAGACAGACGCGAGATATTCGCAACTGCAATACTGGAGAGCGGTACGCAGGCAGGCGCAACATCTTATCTCTCGTCGCCTAACTGGTGCTGGACTGCTTGGATTGATGGACAGCCGGTCGCGGCTTTTGGTGTATCGATTGGCAATTATATCTATCAGCCGCATCTGCGACATGCGTGGGCTTTCGGCACAGAAAAGTTCAAGCGGGCAACGCCTGCAATCACACGATTTTGCTTAAATGAATGGCCTGAGCGGTTAATCGCTGAGGGCGTAACGCGCGTTGAGATCAGATCATTAGCTGATCATGACCTCGCGCATAAATGGTTATCCAGCATCAGAGCGCGAAAAGAAGCTCACATGCCGAACTATGGCGTGAATGGTGAGGCTTTCGAGCTTTGGGCGTGGTTGAAAGAGGACTGGCAAGATGTGCTTTAAGCCCGATACCCCGAAAATCCCGGATGCACCGGCAGTGCCTGATGCGGATGCAGAGGCTGCAAAGTCTCGACGTGCCAATGAAATGGCCGCCTCTGAGCAACAGCAGGGACGTGCAGCAACAATCATTACAACGCCGCTCGGTGCGCAGGATTACGGTAAGAATCTGAAGCGCACAACAATCGGCGGTATGTAATATGGGCATTGCTGACGACATCATGCGTATGCAGCAGCAAATGGCTGTTGAGCGCTATTATTGGGAAGCCACATGGCGCGATGTTGTCACTCTGTGCATGCCTTATGCCTCCCATAAATACGAATTGAACGGGATGAACATTGCTTCATCGCTGACCGGTACAGCGCAACAACCGCAAGCAGCTCAGCGGAGCAAAGAAATATTCGATGCAACCGCAGCATGGTCTCTTGACCGGTTGAATGCTGGAATGGAAAGCCTGATTGCACCGCGTGCCCAGAAATGGCACGCGTTCTCGCTTGATGATCCGTTTTCACCAGATCCGACTGATCTTGAGGAGGTATGGCTTGACCGGCTGCGGGATTACCATTTCACAGCGCGGTATGATGCGAAGAGCAATTTCGCATTGGCAAATCAGAAGGCAATTCGCGGGGCATGCGGACTTGGCACAGGTATTCTGTATCTGGAGGAGAATATCGGCCGCCGTAGCATTGATCCGGTCAAAGTACCGTTTTTCTACCGCTCCATACCGGTGGTTGAAACATATCTGGGCATTGATGCTTACGACGATGTTGATAAGTGTATCCGCGTCTTTGAACTGACAGCGCGGGCTGCTGAGGGCTATTTCTCACAAGAAGGCGACAGCCTGCCGGAAAAGGTGAAATCCGCTCTCACCAACAAACCAGACCAGCCATTCACGTTCATTCATTGTGTTATGCCGCGTGAGGAAGCAGGAGAGCATAAAGACAAGCGTCGTCATCAGCCATATGCCTCATTCTGGTTAGAGGTTGAAAGCCGTCATCTGATCCGGTCGAGCGGCTTCTTCACATTCCCGTATCAGGTGATGTGGTGGGATCAGACGGACGGTTCGCCTTATGGCCAGTCTCCTGTCATGGCTGCGCTCTCTGAAATCAAAATGCTGCAGGTGATGGGCAAGACTGTTGCTCAAGTCTCGCAGCAGATGATTAAACCGCCGATGGCAACTATGCGGGGTATTTATAATCAGCGTCTCAATCTGAATGCTGGGGCAGTTAATGCCGGTATGCTGGATGAACAGGGGCGCTTGCTGGCACAGCCAATTATTCAGGCGCAAAACCCGACATTTGCCGAGCGATTGATCGAAGCCAAACGCCTGTCCGTCCGTGAGAGCATGTACATTAACCTTTTCCAGACAATGGTTGATAACCCTCAGATGACAGCGACAGAGGCATTGCTTCGTGCGAATGAGAAGGGTGAATTACTCGGCCCTGCTGGTGCAAAGATCGAAACCGGCATTGCTGGAGCGATTGATCGTGAGGTTGATATCGTTCAGCGGAAGGGCGCGTTTGAACAAGGCTCACCACTTGAGCCGCCTTCATCTGTTGGTGGCAAGAATGTGGGTGTGAAATTCACTGGCCCTCTAGCTCGTATGCGTCGCATGGCAGAAATGCAGGGCATCGAACGTGTTTTGCAAATGGCAACTGTTGTCGGGGAATACGATCGTTCAACGCTCATGAAAATCGATGGTGACGAAACACTCGAACTGACCCGTGAAATCAACGGCGCACCACGTAAGATGTTCAAACGTGATGAGGAAGTGGCTGAGCAGCGCCAAGCAATGGCACAGCAGCAGGAAAGCCAAGCAGCTCTTGCCATGATGCAGGGAGCTGCGACAGCTGCCAAGGATGCAACGCCAGCGATGCAGGCGATGGCGCAAGCTAATGGGATGATGCCAGCATGACGTGGCGCAACGTTTCCAAAACCCGCCAAATACTTCCGGCACAAACAGAGCAGCAACTTCATGCCGCTTATCTTGAAGTGTTCGGAAAACACACTGAGGCAGCCCAAATTGTGTTGGCTGATCTGGCCGCGCAGACCGGTTTTTATATGGTTGAGCCGCCTGATGCCGATCTCTCACTTTACCAAGCCGGTTATAGCGCCGGACAGCGAGCCGCCTTCGGGCGGCTTTTTCATTTCCTGTCTCTCAGTGATGAACAATTGAGAGCTTTGGAAGAAGCCGCTCGCGCAGAAGCCGAGCACCTCTAAACAAGGATAATCATTATGGCAGACGAGAATGGGCAGGTGGAAACATCTACAACCGCTCCGAACGCAACCGTTGTTACTGATCAAGGGTCAAATGGTAACAGCGTTGACTGGGTGGCTGGCCTTCAATTTGAAGATAACCGCACTTTAGTCGAAGCGAAGCAGTGGAAGACGGCAGATGATGCGATCCGTTCGTATCGTGAGCTGGAAACCCACGCAAGCAAGGCCTTGAAAGTGCCGGAGGCAGATGCCTCGGCTGATGATTGGAACGCGTTCTACGGCAAGTTGGGACGACCTGAAACGCCGGATAAGTACGAGCTTAAGCTCAACACTGAAGCTGTGCCGGAAGGTTTCCCTTATGACGAAAAGAGCGCGATTGAATTCCGTACATGGGCGCATGAGGCCGGTTTAACGCCTGCGCAAGCCCAGACATTGCATGACAAATTCGTTGGGATGCAAGCCGGAGGGTTTACTGCGGCACGCGATGCCATGGCAAAAGCCGAAGGCGATACCCACCGTGAAATCGTTATGCAGTGGGGCGATCCGGATACTGACGGCTACAAGCAGAACCTCGAATATACGAGCCGAGCTATTGGCCAGCTAGGTCTAAAGGATGAACTTACCCGCCTTGGAGCTTTGTCGGCCGATGGAGCTGTTCTCAGCCCGAAGATCGCCTTTGCGCTCTCCAAAGTTGGCAAGGAAATGTACGGCGAGGACACAACTGTTCTCAATGCCGGTGGCACAATCAGCAATCCATTCTCAGCTGAGCATGAAAACCTGACACAACAGGGGCAGCTCGTTCGTGACGATCCGTCAAAAGCCAGATCACTGATCCGTGCGGCAGGTGGCAACCCTGCTGATTACGGACTGTAAGTGACGGCAGCCATTCAGGAAAGGTTATAGCAATGGCTACTACCCGCATTTCGGACGTTATCGTCCCAGAAGTTTTCTATCCATACATGATCAAGCGCACAAAAGAGCGTGGTGCAATCTTCCAGTCCGGTATTCTTCGGAACGATGCCAATATGGCTAAATTCCTGATCGGTGGGGGCAAGACGTCGAACGTGCCTTTCTGGCGTGATCTGACCGATGTTGACAGTGATATTGGTTCTGATGATCCGACACAGCTCAGCGTTCCGGGCAAAATCGAAGCCGGTAAAGATGTGGCTGCTCGTCATGTCCGCACCAAGTCGTGGTCATCCATGCGTCTTTCTGGTGTATTGGCTGGTGACGACCCAATGAAGGCGATTGGCAATCTTGTCTCAGACTGGTGGATCCGCAATCTGAATACGCTGTTGGTTGCCTCGCTCCATGGTGTGTATCTGGACAATGTGGCCAACGATTCCGGTGATATGGTCAACAATATCGGGAGCACAACCGGTACGCCCACAGATGCAAATCTGATTTCTGCAGAAGCTATCCTTGATACGAAGCAGACAATGGGTGATGCTGCGGAAGATTTGTCGACGCTGATTATGCACTCGGCAATTTACACCCGCCTGCAGAAACAGAACCTCATCGACTTTATCCCTGATGCGCGCGGAGAAGTTCGCTTCCCGACATATCTCGGCTATCGCGTTGTTGTGTCTGATACTGCCAAGATCATCAGTAACGGTACGGGCAACCCAACAAGCTATGTGACGTATCTGCTGGGGAATGAAGCAATCTGCTTCAACGAACAGGCGATGAGCACAAGTCCGAATATCGAAATTGACCGCAAGCCAGAACAGGGTAACGGCGTTGGCGGGGATATTCTCTATACGCGCCGTCAGTTTGTTCTGCACCCTTATGGCATCAAATGGACTGATGCCAGTGTGGCGGGAGAGTTCCCAACAACCGCAGAAATGGCAACGGCTGCGAATTGGGATCGCGTGTATCCAGAGCGCAAGCAGATTCCGATCAGCTTCCTCGTCACCAACGGCTAATCATCTGGGGGGCGAAAGCCCTCCTTTTCTTTTTGGAGAAAGTTATGAGCACAGAAACAAAATTGCCAGATGCTGAACTTGTTGCTGAGCCGGTCAAGGAAGATGCTCCCAAAACACTTCATGAGTTGAATATGGAGCAGCGGGCGATTGATCGCAGTCTTCGCGAAGTGAATGAAAAGGCTGCAAATGCAGCTGCAAAAGCGACACTAGGCGTCCTCAATAAGTTCCGACATGACGGTAAACGAATGCAGAAACCAGTCCGCTCACCGGTGACGGAATAGAGCAATGGCTGCATTTAGCCCTCCGTTATCATGGTGGTATCTGAAAAAGCAGAAACAACGTCGTGACGCACAGCAGACACAGCCACCACCGCCTCCTGAACCAGAGCCGGAAGGTGAGGAAGCATGACCCCCACTGATATCTGCAATCAGGCGCTCGATATTCTCAAAGAGGCTGAGATTACCAGCCTTGAGAATGATAATCGGCCAATTGTTCGCTGGATGAAACGTAATTTCGATACATCGCGAGATAGCTTGCTCTCTCGTTATGATTGGAATTTCGCACTTCATCGCGTGTCTCTGGCTGCGGATACAGTTGCACCTGCGTTCGGCTGGCGACACGCTTTTACAGTTCCGCACGACTGTCTGCGGGTGCTGCCGGTAACAGCTTGCGGGAAGTCAGAAGGCTCACCGATCCGCCATGAGGTTGAAGGCCCTCGGATTCTCACAGATGCGCAAGGCCCGCTCAAGGTTCGGTATGTTCGACGTACTGAGGATTATGATCGGTACCCAGCCGCATTCGTTGAGGCGCTGGCAGCTTACATCGCGATGAAATGCGGCCACTGGGTCACTGGGAAAGTGTCCTATGTGCAGGTGGCTCAAGGCCTCTACCGTGAAGCAATTGATGCAGCATGGCGCATTGATGCTATAGAAGGCACCAGTCCGCGTGCCGCTGATGATGATTGGGTGGCGCAGCGCTAATGGCTTATTACTCGCATACGGCTACATTTGATAAGGGTGAAATCAGCCCGTTATTGGGTGCGCGTTCAGATGTGGATTTCTGGGCATCGTCATTGTTCAAGTGCCGCAACTTCAACGCATTGACGCATGGCGGCATCCGTCGTCGTTCAGGTTCGAGATTTATCGCGGAAGTTGCTGATAGCAATGCGCCGAGCCGGTTAATCCCCTTCATTTTTAACGATGATCAGTCATATGTATTAGAGTTTTCGGGCAACGGGCAACTGCGGTTCCTTGCCCAACGCGGCCTTCTCTATAGCGGCGCATACCCTTACTCAATCACCCATTCTTATTCCGGTAAAGATCTGCGAAGAATAAACTTTGTTCAGTTCAATGATGTTGCCTACATGGCTCATAAGGAGGTTTTCCCAGCCACTTTGAAGCGAAAAGGCGACATCAACTGGAGCCTTGAAGAGGCAAAATTCGACGACGGGCCATACCTGACCCCAAACGACACAACGAATACTCTCTCACTCAACGGAGACGGGGCTATCCCTGTTTTCCAGTCAGGGAGCAGTGATGCAGCCAATGGCGGCTTTGTTGAATTCACAGTGATTGATGCTCCTAAGGTAATGGATAATTATTACATCACCGCAGTCTCTCATGATTATGTGGGTGAGAACCCTAACGGTTGGGAACTGGTTGGGTGGGATGGGGCAAAATGGGTATTTATTGACCGTGTTGAAGGCGAATCTGGGTGGGCTCGCAGCAAACGATTTTATTATAAAACAAGCAATAAACGGGCGTTTTCAAAATATCGGTTTAATTTTATTGGTCCACAAGGGACAGGCGTTGATGACAATAAAATTACATGGGGTCCGATAAAGCTTCATTGGCGAGGTGAAAATCAGGGCGCTTATATCCTTACTATGTCCAGCACCGAAAATATTAATTCTGGCAGTGGCTTCACAGTACAGGATATCGGACGGAGCATTCGAATAAGGGTTACATCAACAATATATGCTTGGCTCAAGGTAGTCGCGCATATCTCCGCCACTTCTGTCTGGGTTCAAATCAATAATCAGATAATTGATAATTACACAGCCATTCAGGATTGGGCGTTAAGCGCAGTCAACCGCTACGATGGCATTCCCCGTGCAGTTACTCTTTATGATGAGCGGCTATTCTGGGCGGGGGTCAATCATTCTCCCGCTCGCGTCTTTGCCAGTAAGCAAGGCGCGTTTGACAACTATGGCATATCTGAGCCTGTCGTTGATACAGATGGTATCAACATGGAGCTTCTTTCATCGCAAATGAACCCCATTGAATGGCTTTCAGATGATATGGATTTGATTGCCGGTTCATCGCGACAACTGAGGGCAATCGGTAAAGCAGATGCCACCTCATCATTTTCAGCCACCAATTTTGAGCAGAAAAAAGCACCATCATCAGGATCGGATTATATCCAGCCATTATCTGTCGGGGGTGTAACGCTATATGCAGGCATAGGTGGCACAAAAATCCGCGAGTTAGTGCTTGGGGATCAGAATAGATATGTTGCTCCGGAGTTGTCCTTGCTTGGGGAGCATCATTTTAAATCGGGTATTAAAGATTGGGTATTCTGTGAACGTCCTGACCCGACAATTTACAGCGCTATGGGTGACGGAAGTCTGGTTGCGACAACGTATGATCGAGAACAAAAGGTCGTAGGTTTCTCAAGATATGAAATTGCAAACGGCTTCGTTGAGAGCGTTGCGGTCACACCTAGTGTGCATGACGGTTATGATGATGTGTATATGGTTGTTAGGCGGGTCATTAACGGCCAGACAAGACGGTATATTGAAGTGCTTGAGCGCCCGTTTGATGGCGACATAGATTCTATTGAAGATGCTTTCCATGTCGATAGCGGCTTATCTTACACCGGCGCTCCTATTACCGTCATTACAGGGCTTAATCATCTTGAAGGTGAAACTGTTGTTGCCTTGGCTGATGGCAATGTTGTTCGCAATCTGGTTGTGTCTGGCGGCGCGGTGACGCTCCCTTATGCATCATCCAAAATTTCAGTAGGATTGGCATTTAAGAGCCTCGCGATCACGCTGCCCGTAGCAGGGCCGCAGCAGGACGGTACCTTATTTGGACGAAACCGCACGGTTATATCCGCGTCCATTGATGTTCTTAGCTCGGCAGCAGCAAAGGTTGGAGCTTATGGTTCTGATGAATGGTGTCCAGAGCTTCATGAGCAACTTTTGAAAACCGGCGAAACTTTATTCGGCAATAAGCTTGAGCTGCGCACCGGTATTATCCCTTGCGATATTCAAGGCTCATGGATGCAGGGCGGAGGGCAGGTGGTTATTGAAACTGATGAACCTGTACCACTCTTAGTCAGAGCGCTTGTATTACAACTGGAAAGTACACCGTAATGTGTTTTGATCCAATTACACTGCTCGGGGCAGGGATATCTGCCGCCGGTTCTATTGCTTCTGCAAGCGCTCAGTCTGCATCCTATAAAGCTCAGGCTGCCTATGCTGATCGTCAGGCGCAGATGGCGGCAGAGAAGGGAAATTATGATGCCGCAATTCAGGCCCGATCTAATGATCGACAGCTTGCTTCTATGCGCGGTCAATATCTCTCAGGTGGCGTTGCTTTATCTGGTTCTGCCTTGGATGTCCTGCAAGAAAGCGCAACTGAGGCGAGCCTAGATGAGCAGGCTATTCGCTACGGCGCTCAGGTACAAAGCGACAATTACCGGTTCCAGTCAGGACTTGCTCGGTCAAATGCAAAGAGTACGATGACGGGCGGGTATATGGGGGCATTGGCCACTAGTGTGAATGCTTTCACAGGCATCAGTCAGACGAACCAGCAGCGCACAATGATTTCAAACCCCTATACTCAATATCAACGTGCTCGTAGTGGCTCGATCCAAGGTTTGTTTTAATGGTTCAAATTCGTCCGATTGAAGCTGGCCGTACCATTGATATTGGCGGCGTTCCTGACACACGCGTAGATAACAGCATTGGTCAGGGCTTGGCGCAGGTTGGTAACGCAATCAGCAATCATGCAGACATGCAGAACCAGATGGCATTACGTCGTCAGCAGATGGAGCAGCAGGTTGATGATTTTGCTACCAATCAAGCTTTTCAGCGCTGGCAGGATGATAATGCATTAGATTTCGCCAAGCAGCAGGAAGGCATGGCCCCTTCAGGTAAAGGGTTCACCGATAATGTGTCAGGCATCTATACCAAGCGGTCAGAGGAATTTTTGAAATCTATACCGGATAGCCTCAAACCCAAATTTGCTGAGCTGGTTTCCACTGCACGAAACCAATGGATCGACAAAGGAGCGGCGGCAGAAATCGATCAGCGAAATAACTGGTATCGCACAAGCATTACAGAACGCCAGCAGACACTGCAAAATCAAGTATTTAACGATCCGACCATGTTTGACGCGGCAAAGCAGGATGCTCACCGTACTATTGATGCTTCTGGCCTGTCACCAACTGAAAAAGAAAAGCTCAAAAAACAGGCTGACGAAATGTTTTCGCTGACCATTGGTGAGCGGGAAGTGCGTGAAGCTCAAGCAAATCCTGCTTCAATTACTGATGCGGCTGATCGGCTCGGGGTGCCTGCAGTAGGTAGTGATGCGATTGGTGTTGTGGTCGGGAAAATCATCGGTGTTGAAAGCGGTGGCAATGCCAAGGCAAAAAATCCGAACTCATCAGCAGCCGGTTTGGGGCAGTTCATTGATAGCACATGGCTCAATATGGTTCGTAAATACCGCCCAGATATTGCCGGCGGAAAATCTAATGCGGAACTCATTGCCCTAAAAACAAACCCGCAACTCTCCCGCGAGATGACAACAGCCTATACACGGGAAAACGCTCAATTTCTTGCAAACCAAGGCATTCAGCAAACCCCGGGGAATATTTATCTTGCCCATTTTCTGGGGCCACGCGGCGCTGCTCAAGTTCTTAAGGCTGATCCGAATGCTTCAATAGAAAGTATTGTTGGGCCAGCGGTTGTTCAGGCGAATGGTTTTCTCCGAGGTAAGTCTGCCGGTGATGTAGCCGCATGGTCAGCAGGCAAGATGGGAGGCAAAGCCTCTTCGGCGGGGCAGACACCTGCTGATCCGCGCTTTGCTAATTTGTCGCTGTCTCAACGTCTATCGCTATATGATCAGATGAATGCCGCCGCACAGCGGGGGCAGACAGCTATCGATGCGCAGGCAACCGCCACCTACAATAGCGAGAAAGGTGCTTTGCAGCTTGGTATCCAGACGGGTGAAATTTCCAGCGCTCAGCAAATTTTATCAAGCCGGATGAATGATAGCGATAAAGCTACGCTTCTGTCGGCTTTGCGGTCCCGTCAGGGCGATCAGGTTATGACGGCTCAGGCAATGGCTGACTTCCAGAATGGTGTGCTCAGCCTTGATCCGTACTCGTCGGATGGAAAGAAGAAGGTTGATGCAATTGGCGGGGTTATCAATCAGGCTGTTGCGCCAGAGAATAGACAGGCGGCGCTGGAAACGTTGGTGGTTCAGTCTGGTACAGTGCCGCAATCAACGATGAACCAACTCCGCGCTGGGGCAGAAAGTCAGGTTCCTGCTGAAGTCGAAGCCGCTTTACAAGCAGCCTCACGATTTTCACAGATCAATCCGTCTGCACTTAGTCGCCGTGACGGCGGGAGTGCAGTTCAGAAGAAAGTTGATGACTTTGACTATTATGTAAATACGCTTAATCTGTCGCCGTCTGATGCAGCGCGGCGCATCGCTGAGCAGAATGATCCGAATAAAATTCGTGAGCGTAAAGCATTAGAGCCAGCTGCCAAAGAGTTCAGGAAGCAGATCGAGAACACGGATATTGGCGCAATTTTCGATGATAGCTGGTTGCCTTTCAATGACCCGAAATTAGGTTTCAACGAGCAGCAAGCCGCAGGGATTGCAGCCGATTATTTAGCGATCGCAGAAGAGCAGTTTTACGCATCTGGCGGCAATCCGGAACTTGCAAAGAACCGCGCCGATGCTGAAATGAAACGGCTGTACGGGACAACGGAAATCACCGGCACGAAGTCCGTGATGAAATACCCGCCGGAAAAGTTCTGGCCAGCAAAGCCAAATGACGGCGACCCGTATGGATATGTGAAAGATCAGCTTATCAATGATCTGGCGCAGGCATTCCCGAATGACCAATTGCTCAATCCAACAAAGGGGAATGATGGCTATCGCGGATTAGTTGAAGGGCGCGAAGTTTTTATCCGGAATGAAGACGGACTGACGGAATATCGCACAATGACACGCGATAGCATTATGAGCCGTATTGTACTGGTTTCAACGCCTGAGACTGGCGCTGAGATTAAATCCAATCAATTGCCCGGCTACACCGTTCTTTACAAGGATGAGCTGGGGAATTTGCAAACCCTTTATGGCAAACAATGGCGACCAGACTTGTCTGTTGTGTCAGCTGCAGCACGACAACAACAAGATAAGCGACTTGAAACAGCTGCGCGAAATCAAGTCAGCGGCCTCGAAATGGCTGAGTATATGAACGGCGACGATATCCCAATGGGTGCAAGTTCTGCATGGGATAATCCGGAGGCACAGCAAGTTTTACCTCAGCCAACAGTTCCTAATATTCCTGTGCCGGCAAGCCAAACGCCGACTGTGAAATCTGGTCTTGATCAGCAGCGCACTCAACTATTCCAAAACGCTAAAGATAGCGGTTTACTGAATGCAGGTGGGAACTGATGCCTTTTTATGAACCTGCAGTTCGTGTGCAAAATCTGACAAATGTTGCGCCTGCTGATGTACCGCAAAACCCGACCATGGGCGAGACAATGGCAGCAGCCTTTCGTTCGGATAACATGGTCACATCTTATATCACTTCGCGAGGCATGTCAGACCCTTACGAAATTGAACAAGGCTTCAATGCCATCGATTATGTCAAGGATGATCCGGATTTTGCACCATATGTGGAACGCTTCTCAGGCGTGTTTAATCAGAGAGCGGCGGATGCGTTGAAAATCCAAATTCAACGCGAAGGCTCGGATCGCAGAACTCTGGATGCTGCTGGCATCCACGGCACAATTGCTTCACTTGCTGCTGGCGTGTTTGACCTTCCAACGCTTTTACCTATTGGCGGTGGTGTGCTTGGTGCAGCAAAGAGCGCGGCCCGAACTGCGGCAGGGGCAGCAATTGGTGCTGGTATTGATGCTACTGTGTCCGAAGCTGGTTTGCAGCTGACACAGCAGACACGCACTGGCGAAGAAAGCGTCTTTAATATTGGTGGTTCAGTTCTGCTGGGTGGAGCGCTTGGAACGCTGGCAGGCCGGTATCTTTCATCCACTGAGCTGTCTGGGCTTAGTCGTAAGATCGAACAGCAGAATAAAGCTTTTGAAGAAGCTGACATGGCTGTGTTTGGTGGTGGCAGTGCGCAATCAGCTGGTGCGGCGGCCGTAAACAAAGGCCCGACTGAAATTAAAGATGAAGCACTGATCAAGAAGTTCTGGGGTGTTCGCTCTCAAGACCCTCTTATCCGTTCACAGCTATCAGATTTTGATGAGGCGAGATCGACTGCACGGCAGCTGGCTGAAACCCCGCTGGAATACAAAGCCAATGCTGAAGGTGTTGCGACAGAAATCGGTGGTTCTGTAGAAACTCGAATGAAGATGTGGCAGGCACCGCTGGCGGACACGCTGCAACAGATGGATACAGCATACGCAAAATATTTTCACAACGCACCAAATCCGACCGGATGGCAGCGCCGTCTTGCTCCTATGCGCTCTGAAATGCAGCGCATAACCGGTGGCGATAAGATGCCATTCAAGCAGTTTAAAGAGGAGGTGGGGAGGGCAGCGTTTAGCGGCGATGCGCATGCCGTACCTGAAATTGCGGAAGCGGCAAAAATCTACCGGCAGATTGATGATGCTATGAAGCGAGCCGCAATTGAAGCCCGTTTGCTGCCCGAGGATATTGCCGCTGCAGGCGATGTATCGCACCTGTTTCGCATGTACAACAAAGATAAAATAGCTGCGTACCGAACTGATTTTGCACGTATCCTGAATGATTATTTTGTATCGAAACGAGATGCTGCGGCACGGATCAGTGATGCTGAGAATGTAGCGAGGCAAACTAGTGCAAAGGCTGATGTAGCTGCCAAGAAGGCGGAAGAGTTCTCACGCCTGTCGGATGATGAGGTCACAGAAATCGTCGACCAGACTATAGATACAATTCTGGGGAATGCCGATGGTCGCATCCCATATGATAGCATAGTTTCTGGGCCTCGTGGCCCATTGAAGGAACGCTTATTACGTATCGAGAGCAAGAAGATACAGGAGTTTCTCAATACCGATATTGAAGAGGTACTCCACGCTCAGGTGCGCACTATGTCTGCGGATATTGAGCTTACGAACAAGTTCGGTTCACCGGATATGGCAGAGCAAATCCGCAAGATCAACGATGAAGCCAATCGTAAGATTGCTGCTGTCGACGGTATGCTTGATAAAGAGGGAAAGGCAGCTACTCCCGAGGTGAAGGCTAAAGAACGCGCGCGTCTCGAAAAAGCCCGCAAGAGTGCAGTGCGTGATATTGAAGGCATGCGCGACCGTATCCGTGGCCAGTATGCATTGCCATCAAATCCAGATGGTATTGTGCTTCGCGCCGGTCGCGTGGCGCGAAATCTGAACTATCTGCGCTTGCTTGGCGGCATGACCCTCTCAGCTTTCCCCGATATGGCTGGCATCGTTTTTAAGCATGGACTGACCTCGACTTTCCGTGATGGCTTCTTGCCTCTTGTGACGAACATAAAAGCTGTTCGCATGGCAGGCAAAGAGGTCAAGGCAGCTGGCACTGCTCTCGATATGATCCTTGATAGCCGTGCAATGTCACTGGCTGAAATTGGCGACGACTTCGGCCGTGGCAGCAAGTTTGAACGTGCCGTTAAATCTCTCGGGACGCGATTTGGCGTGGTGTCACTCATGGCTCCTTGGAACGCCGCGATGAAGCAGTTCAGCGGTATGATCGTTATGACCAATATGCTACATGCAACCGAAGCCATTGCCAGAGGCACTGCCACAGCAAAACAGATCAGGAAACTTGGCGCTGCTGGCATCAATGCCGATCTTGCTGAGCGAATTCATAAACAGTTCAAGAAGTATGGCGAAACACAGGACGGCGTTCTGCTGGCAAAGGCGGGAGATTGGGATGATCGTCTGGCACGAGAGGCTTTTCGAACTGCTGTAGTGCGGGATGTTGATCGCATCATCGTAACTCCCGGGCAAGATAAACCGCTCTGGATGAGTACAGAGCTTGGGAAGACAATTGGCCAGTTTAAAAGTTTCAATGTGTCTGCCATGCAAAAAATCACCCTTTCAGCCATCCAGCAGCGCGATGCGGATACATTGGCCGGTATTGTTACAGCCCTCTCACTCGGCGCTATGACCTATATGGCCAAGCAGTTAACAGCAGAACGTGAGCTTTCAGACAATCCAATGGTGTGGGCAACCAATGCTTTTGACTGGTCTGGTCTGAGCGGTTGGATGATGGATGTAAATAATATAGCTGAGAAGGCTAGTCGTGGCCGTGTTGGACTATCAGGCGTAACAGGCGAACAGATGAGCCGTTACCAATCCCGAAACGTGATTGGCGCATTCCTCGGACCTACGCCTGACGCAGTATCTGACATATTCCAAGTATCCGGCTCTATCTTTGCTGGCGACACATCAAAAGCCGATCTGCATAAAATCAGAGGCCTGATGCCGTTTCAAAACCTGTTTTATATCAGAGGTCTGTTAAATCAGGTCGAGAACGCAGCGGGTGATGCAATTGGGCTCGAAGGGAAATAATACGATTGGCAATAGAGCATTACAGAGATAGTGTTTTTGGCTTTGATTTAGTACTTGGGAGTGGCTGATGTTGCGAACGAATATTCGCTTGTAATTTATTAATCATTACAACATTCATTCGGGTCATTTCTAACCGCATTTTTTCAAGTTCCTGCGATCCTGCTTCATACCCCATTGCTTCCTGCATTGATCTGCCAAACGCATTTCGTTGTTTTAAGCACATTGCTTCTGCTGTAATTGCTAATGCAAAAACATCGCCGCCCTCGAAGGCATACTTAGCGCTATTTGCTTTATTGCATGCAAAATACGCATCCATTCTCTTTTCGATAACGGCCATATTGGCTTTATCAGAAACGGTTGGTTGATAGCCTATCTTGCGCTCTTGATATTTAGGGCGCTCTGGGAAGTCCGCTTTTACAAGGTTTTGCCTCGTTTCGACTGTATTATTGCAGCCCGCTAACGATAAGACTAAAACTATAGCAATCTTCTTCATTACTCACCCCCGTTTCCCCCATGTTGCAAAACTTAGGGGAAATGTCGAGTACCAATCAATATGAACATCGCCGCGCATCTTCCAGTGTTGAAGCATAAGTGATGCAATCTTTAAGTGAATCTCGAGACTTCTTTATTGAGTTGTAATCATTCACTAGAGTGTTGTACTGGCTTCTTACATTCTCATACTCATCGATAGCGTTGTCTAGCTTATCTTTACAGACGAAGCCTTTGTACCCGCAAGTGTAGCTATCAAAGCATTGCGCATCTTTTTTAACGCATTTCGCGTTCCAGCCATCGCAAACATTATCATTGTAATCAAGGCAGGCCGCTCTTTTACCAATCGGGCACGAAAAAGATTGAGCGTAAGCTGATGTACTCACAAGCACCGATATAAAAACTAAAACTATTCTAAGCATAGCCACCCCCGTTAAGCTTTAGAGAGCACAAGCTTTCATGCTTGTCGAGATCGCAAACAGAACGCCACAGTTAATTTTCAGCCGCTCCATTATGGGCGGCTTTTTTATTGGAGCCATCAATGACTGTTCCAGTCCCAGACCAGCTTGAGTTTATCTCAGAAGGCAACGGCGTCTTAAAAGAGTTCTCATACCCGCGCCGGTTTCTTCAAACGGATGAGATTGTTGTTGCTTTTCGAGAGGACAATATCGACACGATCAAAGGCCTGAACATTGACTATACCATCGTCGGTTCGTCTTGGCCGAATGGTGGTTCAGTTGTCTTCACTGTCGCGCCTCCAGTTGGCGTTAAAGTTGTCCGGTACCGCAAAACGCAGGCCAAGCAGACTGTTGATCTGAACAACAATCAGCGCAATGACGCGAAGGCCGTGGAGTTGCAGCTTGATCGTCTCACGATGGGCTTGCAAGATACAGACGTTCTTGCTCGCAGTGCCGTTCGGACTGACAGTAAGGAAGGCTACCGTCTTGCTTCTCCTGTCGCTGAAAAACTGCTTGCATGGGACGAGCAGGGCAAGGCAATCGTCTCTTCCACTAAAACACTTGCAGAGCTGGATAGCGGCATTGCCAGCGCTCAGAAATCGGCAGAAATTGCAGTTGCAGCGAAAGATGCCACGCTTGAAGCTATCGATGCAGTATCGGACGATCTGACAACCGTCATTGAAATGCGTCCTGAAATTCAGGCCGTAATTTCTGATAAGACGAATATCGGAATAGTCGCTAGCAACACAGAGAATATCAATAAGGTTGCTGATGCTGATACTCAGGTTCGCAAAGTTGCGGCGGTCGATACATCCGTAAGTAAGGTTGCAGCTATTGATATAGACGTCACGCGGGTTGCAGCAATCTCTACTGATGTTCAAACCGTTGCGGGTGATCGTAACAACATCAGTGCAGTTGCAGATAATAAAACCAACATCGATACGGTTGCAGCCAACAAAACAAACATTGATGCGGTCGCTGTAAACAAACCGAATATAGATGCGGTTGCAGGCAATGCAGATAACATCAACAATGTTGCAGTCAATAAATCGAACATTGATAAAGTCGCGGCCAATGAAGTGCGTATCAATGCAGTTGCAGCGAACGAGACACGCATAAATGCTGTAGCCGGTAACGAGGCCAACATTAATACCGTTGCGGCTCATGCTGCCGATGTTGATCTTGTTTCCGCGAACATGGCGCGTGTCGTTATCGTTGCCGATAATATGGGTAAGGTTGCTGCGGTTGCGGTTATCGCAGGCGAGGTTGTTGCCGTGGCCGATATCAAGGATGCTGTGCAGGCTGTTGCGGTGATTGGGGAGGACGTTGAAAGCGTCTCGAAGAACATCGCAAGCGTGGTGAATGTTGCGGGCAACCAGTCAAATATTGATATTGTTGCCCTGAATATTAGCGACATTCAAAACGCTTCTCAAAACATGGTGGCGATTAAAGCTGCGCCTGATGCGGCAACACGGTCGGAAACTGCTGCAGGGCAATCCAAGGATTACCGAGACGAGGCGCTTGGCGTATTCGCCAATATGAAGGGCGGGGCGGTTGGGTATGCTCTGGTTAAGCGCAGTGCTGATGACTATGATTATGAGTGGCTCGAAATAACCGGCCTTGGTGATATGACTAAGGCTGTGTTTGATCCGACCGGCGTCAATGGTGATGCTTTTAGCATGGGTAACATGATCGAGACGCCCATAGCGAAGATCATGACCAATGCTGAACGCAATAAGCTGGCTGGTATAGCGACTGGTGCAACGGCGAACATCGGCACCGTCACAAGTGTTGGGGTTGCTGTTCCTGCTGGGTTTACAGTAACCGGTGCGATTACTACGAGCGGCACAATCACAATCAGCTATGCATCTGGCTATCAGGGCTATACCACAGCAGAGGCAAATAAGCTGAACGGTATCAATCTGGATCTCTACCAGACGCTGGCATTAAAAGGCCTTGCAAATGGTTACGCTGGCTTAGATGCTGCCGGTAAAGTGCCGACCACTCAGTTGCCTGATACAGTTCTCGGAGCTGTTCGTTACATGGGCGTGTGGGATGCCGCCACAAATTCACCGACCATTCCTGCCGCATCTGCCGCAAACAAGGGCTGGTACTATATGGTATCAGTCACCGGCGCCACGAACATTGACGGAAACGGCGAGTGGGTTGTTGGCGACTGGATTGTTTCTAATGGCACGCGGTGGGATCGGGTTAAAAACGTCGATGCCGTAATCAGTGTAGCAGACCTGCGCGGCGCAATCACTGCGGCAGCTCTTCGTATCGCATTGAGCATTAACAACGTGGCCAACAAGACAGAAGCGCAGATGGTGGCTGCCGGGGCGATTGCCGATAAGTTCAATGCTCAGCAAACAGCTATTAATTCTAAAGTGTTTGGCGACAGCGCTATAACTGTAGGGTTTTCCAGCGGAAATCTCGATCTCCCGTACCTCAGACGAGATAGCGATAACTTCAGGTTTTTGGCTCCACAGGAACGGGGTCTTGGGAAATCATGGGTGAATGTTACTGGCTCTCGATCAAATGGTACTCTGTATTATAATAACACCGGACAGACTATGGCAATCAGTCTGACGGTAAATGCCAATGATGTACGTGCTATGCTGTACATTAATGACGTACTTGTTGTGGACGCCTATAACTGGACCCAAAGCGGTGGACGAACTGTCAATGCATTTTCACTCGTGCCAAATGGCAGCTCGTATAAATATAGTTGGAACGGTACACCTACAATCTGGGAATTACGATGATGGAAAAAGGATTTTACCACCCCGATATAGGGTATTGGCAGACAGTTGGTGGTAACCCTGTTGCAGAAGATTACATGGATGGAACTATCGAAGTCCCATTAAAGCCTGGTGATAATTACGTTTGGCAAAACGGGAGCTGGGATTTTTTACCTCCAGCTGAACCAACACCAGAAGAGCAACGCGCCCTGATGCCATCAATTAGCAAGCGCCAGCTTCGTCTGACACTGGTTCGCAACGGTATTAGTTTGAGCGACCTTGACGCGGCTATTATCGCAATGGGTGATGAAGCTGTAATCGAGTGGCAAGACGCTTCTGAGTACCGGCGTTTGCACCCATTGCTCAACCAAGTGGCAGCGCATCTGTCGTTAACGCAGGAACAGGTTGATGCAATGTGGCAGCAGGCTTTAACTGCCTGACGATTGCTCTCTCATTAATAATTTTCTCTGCCCTTGAAGCGGTATTTATGCAGAGTGAGAACAAAACGCGGCCATTCGTCATGATATTAACTATTTTCTAGCGTAATAATGACTTGACAGATTGAATCACCTATATGTGTCACAACATTGATTAACGTTACGCGCAGGAGGTGCTCATGTACGATGTGATTACAATCGCTGACACTATCTTGAAGTTAGCGAAAGAAAAAGGCCAGTCCCTTACCCCTATGCAGTTGATGAAGCTTGTGTACATAGCACATGGCTGGAGTTTGGCATTAAGGGAAACAGATCTTTTTGGAGAGCGCATTGAGGCGTGGCGGTATGGCCCAGTCATACCGGATTTGTATTTTGCTACAAAAAGATGGGGACGCCAGTCTATCCCGTTCAATATGATTGATGATGGAATAAATGTTGATCAGGAGACGGAGAGTTTCCTAAGAGATGTAGTCAATAATTATGCTCATATAGATGGCATTGCATTATCGCATATGACGCATAAACCAAGTACACCTTGGAGCAGCGTTTATGTTGATGGATTGAATGCGGTTATCCCAGACAATCTGATTGAATCTCATTACAGGCAGTTATTGAATGAGCGATCAAAAATTACCGCCTCCAACTGAGAATGAAAAAACTCCGCCATCATGGGCTGATACATCCCTTTCTAAAAAAGAGGAATCTTTATGGGGTAACACGGACAAGCTGCGTGGCATCAAAGAAAAAAATGATCAGATTTGGCATGTCTGTTTTGGTTGGATTGCCGCGGGAATGATGATTTTTTTCACGCTTGTATTTGTGGCTTCGTTATCAATATGGATGTGGCATCAACTTACACCGTGGGTTTGGTTGACAGATGCTCAATTATCTAAGATTCAGTCCGTGATATTTAGCGGCAGTATAGGCGCCATTGTATCCTCATATATGCAGAAACAACTCCAAAAAACATAGCTATTGTAAATACCCAAAACTGAAGCCTCGCTTATGCGGGGCTTTATTTTGCATGGAAACGGATGTCAGCTTAACAGCTGAAAGCCCGAACACGACAATGTTCGGGCTTAATCATAAACCTACTTATGCTGACAATTGGCCATCATTGATTGGAGACTGCCTCATCCATGGGATTGATCCTTTTGGATCGTCAAGAATACCACGCTTGCGGGCAAAACCTTTAATTGCATTTTGGGCAACAATTACTGGTTTAATTTCATCGTGTACGTCGCAGCATGCCTTCCAAGCGGTGTCATAAATTAAATCGCGGTCATCTTCTGGCCATTCGTGCAAGAACATAAGGGCATCGCGAACACTGGCAATCTCTAGTGTTAAATAACGCCCATTTTTAACGAAAACTGGTTTGTCAAACAAACGCTCGCTCACAGCAACCTCCTTAATACGAACGATATGTGTTGGAGTGACGCCTTCGATTTAGTGAGTGCATTTTGTATTTCAAGGGATACCTTAGAAAGGAACGCTATGCGTGAGACCTTAACGACCGCGCTTGACCTGATGTTTGGTCATGAGGGCGGATATGTGAATAATCCGAAAGACCCGGGCGGTGCCACGAAATATGGCATTACTCACAGGACATTGGCCGCCCACCGTGGTGTTGCCAGCGTTACACCGGCACAGGTCAAAGCGCTCACCAAGGAAGAAGCTGCAAAGATTTATCGGCGCTCATATTGGGTGCAGTCCGGCGGAGATCTACTGCCGGTCGGTATCGATTTCATGGCTTTTGATTATGGCGTGAACAGCGGGCCCGCACAGGCGGTTAAATCGCTGCAGCGTGTTGTAGGTGTGACTATGGATGGTGTCGTCGGGGGGCGGACTGTTACGGCCGTGAAGGCTTATAAAGGTGATCTTATTGCAGCATATGCCGCAGAACGCCTCCGGTTCATGAAAACTCTGAAAACGTGGCCGGTGTTCGGTTGGGGTTGGCAACACCGGGTGAGAGGCGTTGAGACACAAGCGCGACAGATAGCAAAGGGAAGTATTGCTGATTCTATCACCCATCATGCTTCGGCTAAGGCCAACCCCAAAGATCAATCAATCATAGAAACATTAAAGAAGCCTGAAATATGGTCATCTGCTGGCGGCCTTTTATCCGGCCTTGGTGGAATGGCCACCGGTTCGGGTCCGATCCAGTGGGCGCTTGCAATCATCATGGTCGGAGCGTTTGCCGCCGGTGCATATTTCCTCATCAAGCGCATGCAGGATCAGGCGACATGAAGATCAGGTTTCAACACATCACTGGTGCGGTCATCGGAGGGGCAGTTTCAGGCCTCTTTTTTTATGCGCTTGGTGTTCATGACGGCAAACAAGATGTGGCCTTGAAAGCCGCTCAAGCCGTGACACAGGCAATCCAGAACAGGGCAGGGATCAATGAAACAATCGACAATATGGATAGCGTTGCTCTGTGTAATAAGCTTGGCGGGGTGCGCGAGCAGTGCGAACAATTGCGCGGGGTGGCAGAAGATCAGCCTTAAACCGGAAACCGCTGTCTATCTGGCAGGTAATGACCAGAGCGCAGGTAAGGGCATTGCTGGTCACAATGCATATGGGAACAAGGCGGGGTGCTGGTGATGTCGCCAACAGAGAATGATTTCGATCTTCGTTCCCGCGTTGTAAATCTTGAGCAGCAGCTAACGGGTATTCTCCCGCGCCTTGTGGTTCTCGAGAAGTTTCAGGTTCAATCTGAAATAGCAGATGCACGCAAAGACGAACAATGGAAGCATATGGACAACCGGTTTAACGATCTTGAGAAGAAAATATCCGGTGTAAGTGATACTCTGGCTAAGGTCGTTTGGCTTATAATAAGCGCTCTGATCCTTGGGGTTGTCAGCTTCATGATAAAGGGTGGTTTTAATGTGGCTTAATGTTGCTCTTTGGTTTTGATTTCTTTGTTTTTGAAGGTGGTGTGATCGCTGCTTGAGCAAGTCTTTGTGCTTTTAATCGCGCGGTCTTCTCATCACGAAGTTTCACATTTTCTTCGATTCCATCGGAGATACGTGCATGAACACTGCTTTGAAGCTGTGTTTTCTCAAAGGCAATTTCTGCATTTTGACGTAATAAGCTATGCATTGATTTCATCTGGTAGCCAATCTTGATGTGAGAAATAAAAAAGGCCAGACAAAAATGCCTGACCTCTCATTATGTGTATTCTCTCCAGTGCCAGTACATCCGTGGTCAAAGGAGTGAGTTACACCAAGTTATGCTGCTTGCAGATTGCAAGCTGACATTTTGCCTGACTTATTATCACGCTCAAGATCGTAACCGAGCTTCTGGCCATCTGTAAGTTCACGCATACCTGCGCGTTCAACCGCTGAAATGTGTACAAATACATCAGCTGCGCCATCATCAGGCTGGATGAAGCCGAAGCCTTTAGTGGAATTAAACCATTTAACTGTGCCAGTAGTCATAACGAACCCTTTTCATAGCAATATAATATAATCACGCCACCGGTTGGTGGAGCGAAAGTGATAACGATTTTTTTGAAAGGAGAGGTTCGTCAAAGGCGCAGATGTTGCGCAGAAAGCAAAGCTAAACAAGCAAATATCGATAACGCTAATATGGACTATTATAATTATTTGTCAACTGCTGGTTTGAGAAGTTATTAAAATCAATTTTTGGTTGTGCTAATTCTCTTGCGTTAAGATAGAAATTTACGCCCATATTTCTGATGCGAACAAACGTTAACCTTGCTTAGCAAGAGAGAAAAGAAGCAATTCTTGGCGTGATCAGCTTCATGATAAGAGACGGATTTTCTGTTCAGGGAGAACAACAATTGAACAAATTTGTAAACTGAACAAAAAATACTGTAAACCAGCTTAAATGTAATTTGTTCTAAGTTATTGAAATGAATGGCGATCCCGACTGGATTCGAACCAGTGACCGTCGGCTTAGAAGGCCGGTGCTCTATCCAGCTGAGCTACGGGACCGCATATTCTGAAAGCGGTATATAATTAGTGAGTCCAAGGCTGCTGACGGTCAAAACGGAAATTATCCGTGTAAGACACTTTGCGGCGTTTGGCTTCTTTAGGTTCTTCAATCCGGTAGGCAATGCCGTATTTCTGCGCATAAGCGATCGCTTCTTCGAGGCTCTCGAAGCTCATGCGGATCTGGCTTTTCATATCACGGGAAGAAGTATACCCCATCAGCGGTTCAATTTTACGGGCTACTTCAGGCTCATATTCAAGAAACCAGGCTTCGGTCTTGGCTTTACCGGATTGCATGGCAGTCTTGGCTGGACGATAAATACGGGCAACCATATTCATATACCTCAGGGCACAAAAGCGACCGTCAAATCTTATATTTGCTGGTCTGTTAAACGAGAGACAAATTTCACTATAATATTCAGTATTTGTCATGGTCGGAGCGAGAGGATTCGAACCTCCGACCCCCTGATCCCAAATCAGGTGCGCTACCAGGCTGCGCTACGCTCCGCTATCCTCAAAGGATAAGATGTGTCTAGAATTTTCAAGGCAGGAGTGCAAGAGGCAAAACGGCACTTCCAACCAAAAATGCATGAATGTCACACTATAAAAGCGGAGACAAAAGCACTGTTTTGTCTCCGCTTTTAGAAGCTTCCGTATTTTACAGATTATCAGACTGCAAATGCAGCCTGAAGTCCCTGTTGCAGATCGTCAATCAGATCCTGTGTATCTTCAAGCCCGATTTGCAGGCGGATCACCGGTCCTTCATAGCTCTTTGCTGCAACTGTCCGGTCACCGAGCTGAACATGCACGGCCAGACTTTCATAGCCGCCCCATGAATAGCCGAGGCCGAATAGTTTTAGCGTATCGAGCAATTTGTGGGCTTCTTCTTTGCCGCCTGAAGCGAGAACCACAGAGAAAACACCGCTGGCACCTTTGAAATCACGTTTCCACAAGGCATGATCCGGGTGGCTTTCCAACGCAGGATGCAGCACACGGGCAATCTGGGGTTGCTGTTCCAGCCAGCGAGCAATGGTCAGAGCGCTTTGCTGGTGATGGTTAAGGCGTAGTCCCATGCTGCGCAGGCCGCGCAGAATTTGATAGGCATCATCGGAATTTACGCACATGCCAAGGGCGGTATAGGCGTTTTCCAGCTGTTTCCAGCATTTTTCATTCGCGGAAATCATGCCGAACAAAATGTCGGAGTGTCCCGAAGGATATTTCGTTCCGGCATGGATTGTAATGTCCACACCAAAATCAAGCGCTTTGAAATAAAGAGGCGTTGCCCATGTATTATCCATCATCACGACGATATCGTGCTGATGTGCGGCTTCGACAATTGCCGGAATATCCTGAATTTCAAATGTATTGGAGCCGGGTGATTCTGTGAAAACGACGCGTGTATTCGGGCGGATCAGTCCGGCAATATCCGCACCGATATGCGGCGGATAATATTCGATCTCAACACCATATTGCTTCAGCAATGTATTTGCGAAGCGGCGTGTCGGATTATAAATCGTATCAACGAACAGCACATGGTCGCCGGCTTTCAGGAAAGCGAGCAGAGGAACGGTAACGGCAGCCAGACCGGACGGAACGAGCAGAGTGCCTGCGGAACCTTCCAGCTCGTCAATCGCACTGCATAAAGCGTCCGTTGTCGGTGTGCCATGCGTGCCATAGGTATATTTCTGGTTTTCCGTTGCCATGGTCGCAGCATCCGGAAACAGGACAGTCGAAGCGCGCACAACCGGCGGATTGACAAAGCCGTGATATGCATAAGGATCATTCCCGCAATGGGTAAGCATTGTGTTGATCCCTAATTCCCCCGTACCCTTTTCTGATTTGACCATAAAAACGCCTCCTGCTGCCTGTTAGTCTGTATTGTCTCGTGTGAGTCTTCGTTATTCGTGCTGAAACGGAATCGCTTTTTCTGAAAATATTTGTGTTTTCAGCGTGTTAACAGTGCCGTTTTGCATTTTCAGCAATAAGCCGGAAAATGACAGTTGCGACTAGAGCATAATCTTTGTGCTTTGTCCTGAAACCTTATGCTTTCTTTATGAGAAGCGGTAAAACGGATTTACAGCACAGTAAGAAACGAACAATTTATTGATTGCAGCAGTTGCGGTGTGAGAGTTTTATGAGTTTAAAATATGAATTTTCAGAATTGAAAACCTCTGTTCAGGCGGGGCTGGCACGGCGCAAGGCGCAATCCGGACAACAGGCTGAATATGAGGGGGCTGATCAGAGCGCGGCCAATCTGTGGTCGTATCAGCTGACGCTGTTTCTGCTGGGTATGATTGCGGGTGCGGGGTTGCTTTTACCTTTTGACGGGGATTTGTCCCGCCTTGCCGTTTCCGTGCAGTGGTTGCCTGTAGAGATTCTGAAATCGCTGACGAATCTCGTATTGGCCGCTCCCTATGTTGCATTATTCACCGTCATTATTGCGGTCTGTCTGGTGAGACGGCACAGGTTGCGCGGGCAGGAGGGCTATGGCCTTAAAATTCCTGAGCTTCTGCAAAATTATAATCGTCTGGGCACGATTGCCGGTCAAAGCCTGTTCGGTATTTCTGCGATCCTGGGTGCCGGACTGATCGTGAATATTCTCAAATATTTTGTCGGCAGGCCGCGCCCGTTTCTTATTGATAGTGCAGGGCCTTTTGGTTTCAAGCCGTTTGATTTCAGCCATGCTTATGTCAGTTTTCCGTCCGGTCATGCCTGTACGGCAGCTGTGCTGGCCACGCTGCTGGCGCTGTGGTTTCCGCGTTACCGGTTCTTTGCCTATGCAGGTCTGGCGCTGATTGCTTCAAGCCGTGTTTTCGTTCAGGCGCATTATCCGAGTGATGTGGTGACCGGCTTTGCTATTGGCACGGTTACCACCTTGATTCTGGCGCGGTTTCTGGCGCAATCGGGTCTGCTGTTCCGTCTCGGGGAAGGGCAGATATTTCCTGAGCCGAAAAATATAATCAGCAGAAGAATCAAGCTGCAAGGCGCTTAAGTTAAGGTTTTTGAGGCAGGGCAAGCTGTGTTCAGGGAGCAGACTGAACAATTTTCCGTGTTTGGACCCTTGACCTGTCGAAAATAATAGCTTTCGATAGACACAGTTTTAGACGCATCCCGTTTCCGCCTTGCGGATCACAGGCTGAACTAAACCGGTTAAAGCCGGATATCAGGCTGTCAAAACGAAAAGCAGATCCGGTTCAGATTTTGCCGGATATGACAGAATGCCGAAATTGATTTTTGAATGCTGATAATAAGTTTAACGATAATGAGGGTGAGCATCATATGAAAAAGTCAACTTTACTCAAATTGGCCGGCGTGGCTGCTTTGACCGTTACAACCTCTGCAGCAATTGCCGGCACATTGGATGATGTGAAGAAAAAAGGCTTTGTACAATGCGGCACCAATACGGGTCTGCCGGGTTTTGCCGCCCCGAATGATAAGGGGGAATGGTCTGGTTTCGATGTTGATTATTGCCGTGCTGTGGCATCGGCTATTTTCGGGGACAAAACCAAGGCTAAATTTACACCGCTGAATGCCAAAGAGCGCTTTACTGCGCTGCAATCCGGTGAAATCGACATTCTTATCCGCAACACAACCTGGACAATCAGCCGTGATACATCTCTCGGCTTGGAATTTGCCGGTGTGAATTACTATGATGGCCAGGGCTTTATGGTCAACAGTAAGAAACTTCCGGATATTAAATCAGCATTGCAGCTGTCCGGCGCATCAATTTGCGTTCAGGCAGGTACAACAACTGAAATGAACATGGCCGATTATTTCAAGGCTAATAAGATGGAATATAATCCGGTCGTCTTTGAGAAAATCGAAGAGGCCAATGCTGCTTATGACAGCGGCCGTTGCGATGCTTACACAACGGATCAGTCCAGCCTTTACGGTGTCCGTCTGGCGCTTTCCAACCCTGACGATCACGTCGTTCTTCCGGAAATCATTTCCAAAGAGCCGTTCGGTATTGTTGTCCGTCAGGGCGATGCACAATGGGCCGATGTGGCGCGCTGGGTTCATAACGCACTTCTGAATGCGGAAGAAGCCGGTATTACGCAGGCTAATGTTGAAGAGATGATGAAGTCTGATTCACCTGAAATCAAACGTCTTCTCGGAACAGAAGCTGAAACCAAGATCGGCGTTGATCTGGGTCTTGATAATGACTGGGTTGTGAAGATTGTTAAAAATGTCGGCAATTACGGCGAGATTTTTGAACGCAATATCGGCACAACAAGCCCGCTGAAAATTGCCCGCGGTATTAATGCGCTGTGGACCAAAGGTGGTCTGCAATATGGTATACCAATCCGCTAATATCGGCGTATAATCAGAATAAGCACCTGCACCACATCATGTGGTGCAGGATGGCTTTCTGTACCTGAAATATAATTGAAACATTGTAATTTTGTGCCGTCCGGAGCGTATCCGAAAAGCGGGGACCGGTTTTCGGGTCAGATACGCGTATAAGCAAATAGCTTGAGCATGAAACGCTTTTTGACGTGCAATAAAAACAAAAGATAGCTGAAAGATTGTACCGCTATTTAAGGTACCTGCCGATATGGCCGAAATCCCTGTCTGAAATTTATAATTTGATAATCCGGCTATAGGTGAAAAGGCGCAGGGGGCTTTTCAAATATCTGGTTAAATATCTGACAGCAGAGCATGAGGTGCGCATGGCAGATCAAAGCGCCGTAACCGGCAAGCGACAGGAAACACAAGTTTCCCTCCTGAATAATCCGAAAATGCGCGGATTATTTTATCAGGCGGTTGTTTTTATTTCAGTTTTTGCTTTGATTTATTGGATAATAGGAAATACAGCCGCAAATTTGCAGAGGCTGAACATTGCATCCGGTTTTGACTTTCTGAAAAGTCGCGCAGGTTTCGACGTCAGCCAGTCGCTGATTAGTTATGATGCGGATTCCAACTATGCACGGGCCTTTGTGGTCGGTCTTCTGAATACGCTTTATGTTGCTGTACTGGGTATCATTACAGCATCGGTTATCGGATTTCTGGTTGGTATCGGGCGTCTCTCGGGAAACTGGCTGATCGCCAAAATCTGTACTATTTATGTCGAGACTTTCCGTAATATCCCGCCATTGCTCGTGATTTTCTTCTGGTATTTCGGCGTATTGTCGGTTTTGCCGGAAGTGCGCGGCAGCTATGCTTTGCCGTTTGATACTTATCTGAACAAACGCGGTTTTTTCTTTCCGTCCATAATCTGGGGCGAGAATGCATGGCTTATATTCGCGGCTTTCGTTGCCGCTGTTATTGCAGCCTTTGTCATTCATCGCTGGGCACGTTTGCGTCAGGCAAAAACGGGGCAGATTTTTCCGTTCTGGCGTGTTGCTTTGGCACTGATTATCGGATTGCCGGCGCTCGCATTTTTCATCACGGGAATGCCTGTCAGCTTTGATATTCCGAAACTTGGCTCATTCAATCTGACCGGCGGCACACAGGTAAAGCCTGAGTTTTTGGCGCTTTATCTGGCGCTGTCATTCTATACGGCATCCTTCATCGCGGAGACTGTGCGCGGCGGTATCAAAGGGGTTAGCAAAGGCCAGTCAGAGGCTGCGGCAGCTTTGGGCCTGCGCAGACCGCAGGCGATGCGCCTTGTTGTCGTGCCGCAGGCGATGCGGATTATCATTCCGCCTTTATCGAGCCAATATCTTAATCTGACGAAAAACTCGTCTCTGGCGATTGCTATCGGCTATCCGGATTTGATGGCTGTCGGCGGTACAGTGCTTAACCAGACAGGGCAGGCGGTAGAAGTTGTGGCGATCTGGATGGCGGTTTATCTCGGCATCAGCCTCATTACCTCTGCATTTATGAACTGGTTTAACGCGAAAATGGCATTGGTGGAGCGGTAAGATGACAAATTCAGACTTACAATATGTACGCTCGCAAATGGTTGATCCGATGCCGGCACCTGCCAGTCAGAAAGGCATTGCCTCATGGATGAAAGAAAACCTGTTTTCGAGCCTTAAAGATACCGTTCTGACAATCATGGGTATTTCGCTGATTGTCTGGTTTCTGCCGGGATTGATAAACTGGTTGTTTGTCAATGCTGTCTGGGCGGGGACTGACCGCACATTCTGTACCACAACGGTGCAGGGCGGTTTGCAGCCGGATGGCTGGTCGGGTGCCTGCTGGGCTTTTGTCGATGCAAAGCTCCAGCAATTTCTTTACGGGCGCTATCCGGTTGATGAACGCTGGCGTGTGAAACTCGTGGCGCTGGTATTCGTGATTTTGCTGGTGCCAATGCTGATCGGCAAGCTGCCGCATAAAATGCTGAACGCAGTCCTGTTGTTCCTTGTTTTTCCGGTCTTCACCTATTTCCTGCTGGTCGGCGGTTCCTTCGGTCTTCGTTATGTTGAAACCTCGCTCTGGGGCGGTCTGCTGGTAACGCTGATCCTGTCCGTGGTGGGGATTACCGTATCGCTGCCGATGGGTATTTTGCTGGCTTTGGGACGGCGTTCCAATATGCCGGTTATCAAGACACTGTGCGTGATCTTCATTGAGGTTATCCGCGGTGTGCCGCTGGTGGCATTGCTGTTCATGGCCAGCGTCATGCTGCCGCTGTTCATGCCGCCGGGTACCAGCTTTGATAAGTTTTTGCGTGCGCTCGTCGGCGTGTCATTATTCGCTTCCGCCTATATGGCTGAAGTCATTCGCGGCGGCTTGCAGGCGATTCCGTCAGGGCAATATGAAGGCGCGGATTCGCTGGGTTTGAGCTATTGGCAGAAAACTCTGTTCATTATCCTGCCGCAAACGCTGAAACTTGCTTTGCCGGGTATTGTGAACACGTTTATCGGCTTGTTCAAAGACACAAGTCTTGTTTACATTATCGGTATGTTCGACCTGCTTGGAATCGTCAGGCAGAATTTTTCGGATGCCACTTGGGCAACACCGCAGACACCGGCAACGGGTCTTGTTTTTGCCGGATTTGTATTCTGGATTTTCTGTTTCTGTATGTCGCGTTATTCGCTATATATGGAGAGAAGGCTGGATACGAGCCATCGGTAAGCGGCTGCGGAAAACCGGGAGTTGGTTTTTCGCTCACAGCTGCCAAAGAACAGAAATGGTTTCATTCAGACGGATGAAACCATTCAATCGGGAATACCATCAGCATTATTGCTGCGGATGGTCAGTGAGGGAATAAAGAATGAGCATGCAATCGGGCGCTTTGCTGAAGCCGACGATGGAAGAAACGGGAGCAATTATGGAAATATCCAAAACCGATGTCGCAGTCGATATTGTCGGAATGCATAAATGGTATGGTGAATTCCATGTGCTTCGCGACATCAACTTGCGCGTGATGCGCGGGGAGCGCATTGTCGTGGCAGGGCCTTCCGGTTCCGGTAAATCAACGATGATCCGTTGTATTAACCGCCTTGAAGAACATCAGAAAGGCCAGATCATTGTGGACGGCAAAGAGCTGACCAATGATCTGAAAAAGATCGATGAAGTGCGTCGCGAAGTCGGTATGGTTTTCCAGCATTTCAACCTGTTTCCGCATCTGACAATTCTTGAGAATTGCACGCTTGCACCGATCTGGGTGCGCAAAATGCCGAAGAAACAGGCAGAAGAAATTGCGATGCATTATCTGGAACGCGTTAAGATTCCGGAGCAGGCCAATAAATATCCGGGTCAGCTTTCCGGTGGTCAGCAGCAGCGCGTGGCGATTGCCCGCTCACTCTGCATGAAGCCGCGTATTATGCTGTTCGATGAGCCGACCTCTGCGCTTGATCCTGAAATGGTCAAGGAAGTGCTGGACACCATGGTCAGCCTCGCTGAGGAAGGCATGACCATGATCTGCGTGACCCACGAAATGGGCTTTGCGCGTCAGGTTGCCAACCGCGTGATCTTTATGGATCAGGGGCAGATTGTTGAGCAGAATTCACCATCCGAATTCTTTGACAATCCGCAGCATGAGCGTACCAAGCTGTTCCTCAGCCAGATCCTGCATTAATTTTCAGTAGATATCAAAACACCCGCAGTGCAAATTGCGGGTGTTTTTTATTATCTATTCGTCATGCGGGCCTTCGCAGAACTGGATACGATTGCCGAAAGGATCAATCACAGCTAGAACCCGACCCCATGGTTCATTTTCTATGCCGGGGCGCAGGAAACGGTATTTACGACTGCTGATTTCCTTATGCAGGCTATCAACACCCTGCATACGCACGAAAATATTAGCACCGGGGCTGCCATCACCGTGATGTTCACTGAGGTGCAACACCAGATTGCCGCGCGAAACCTGCATATAGAGCGGCATATTTTCAGCAAAGCGATGTTCCCAGTCACATTGAAAACCCAGATAGTCGAGATAAAATTCTCTGGCTTTCTCAATGTCGAAAATTCTGAAAATAGGGCAAACCTGCTCAAACTGGACATTGCTCATAAGAAGTTCTCCGGTGTTTTGCCATGACTATAAAATATGCCTGTAAAATTCATATTAAAACTATACAGGCAGTGGTGGGAGAAAAAATGCAATATCAATGGCTGAACCGGTTGGAGCAAAAACACCATCAGAGTTTCTTTGAACTTTACACAAAGGAATGGTGGACGCAGAGCCGCTCCTATGACGATGCGATTAATATGCTTGTTCATTGCGATCTGATTATCGCCTGTTGTGATGTGCAGGATCGCGTCATCGGTTTTGTCCGTGTGCTGACGGATTATACTTTTAAAGCGCTGATTTTTGATGTGATTGTGGATGAATCTGATGCGGGTAGGGGCTAGAGCATTTCACAGTCAAGTTGGATCAACTTGACGCCCGTAATAATGCGACCAAATAAAGAATCTAGAGCGAGCGCTATGATCCAATCTGGACGTAAACCGCTCTAGGTCAGGAAATTGTCTCACGCATAATCCGGCATCCTGATCTGCAAAAAGTTCAGAGTTTTGAACTCTATTGCCCTGAGCGTTTAAAGCATTTCCAGCAAAAGTGGGAACCGGTTTTGCGTAGGATAATGCGCAAAATGAACAATGAGAGCGGCTCCAATGATGTTGTCATAATTGAAACCGCTCTCATTCCGTTTTATGAAAAGCAGGACTTTGTAAAAGGCTCATCCTGCCTGATGTTTCATCTGGCAAAGCCTTTATAATCTCTGCATCAGCTCGATACGATTGCCGAACGGATCGTTGATATAGGCACGAAGATAGCCGGCCAGTGGTTCATCCTCGGTCGCTTCTACCTGATGCTCTGCGAGCATTGCTAAAAATGCAGACAAGTCATCAACCAGAAAAGCCGGATGCGCTTTTTGTGCAGGAGCAAAACCGCGTTCAACGCCGAGATGAACTTTAAGATCACGCAACTCAAACCAGCAGCCGCCGCGTTTTGCCAGATTGTCGGGTTTGGGAACTTCCGTCATACCTAACAGGCCGCTATAAAATGTGCGGGCTTTGTCCTCACCACCGGCAGGCATTGCAAGCTGAATATGATCCAGTCCGAGTATCGGCATTGTTTTCTCCTGTTGTTCAGGCAGGCAAGGTCGGTTGTATCAGCACATAATTTTCATGGCGCTCACCGGGAAGTTCAAACCAGATTGAACCCTGCCTTTGGAAACCCTGTTGCCTGTAGAAGTGTAATGCAGGGTGGTTATCATGCAAGACCGAAAGCCAGATATGGCCGATATCCTGTGCTTTTACTGCTTCACGTGCCTGTTGCATGAGGGTAGAGCCGATCCCGCATCCGGCATGGCGGGCTCTGACATAAAGCGTACTGATCTCTGCGGCTGTTGTCAGCGCATGCAGGCTTTCGGGCAATACGGCATGATAATCAATGGCAATATAGCCGAGCAGATGACCATCCTGTTCCGCGACAATGATCTGTTTTGCGTTATCCGCGATCATCTGTTCAAAATATTGCGGCGTAAAACGCTGCAGCACATATTCAGCAAAAACAGTGCTGATACCCGCCTTGGCATAGGTATGCAGCCAGACTTCGATAGATAAAGCTGCCAGTTTTGCAGCGTCGAAGGATTTGGCCGTGCGATAAATTAATAAATCGGGCTCCTGTCTCAATCTGTCTGATTTGATGTAGTATGCTGTCACTGGAGTGTACCCCGAAAAGTGCGAAGCAGTTTTCGGGATACGCGTAAAACAAAGAATCTAGAGCGAGCACTGTGATCCAATCTGGACGTAAACCGCTCTAGCGCAGAAGTTAAACAGTCCTGCCAAATATTCTGAGGAGGAAATTATAATGAGCAGACTGATATTTGTGAACTTTCCCGTACGTGATCTCGATAAGTCGATCAGTTTTTATGAGGCAATCGGGGCACGGAAGAATGATATGTTCTGCGATGAAACTGCAGCTTGCATGGTTTTATCGGACGTTATTCACGTCATGCTGATAACCCATGATAAATTCCGCCAGTTCACACCCAAAAACATTGCCGATGCACATACTGTCAGCGAGGTGCTGGTTTGTGTTTCAGCATCGGACAAGCAGGAGGTAGATCAGCTAGTCAGCAAGGCTGCATCTGCCGGTGGCAAGGCTGATCCGTCAGCTGTGCAGGATTATGGCTTTATGTATGGCCGCAGTTTTGAAGATCTGGACGGCCATATCTGGGAAGTGATGTGGATGGACATGGAAGCTGCAAAGCAGGCCATGGCAAAAGACTAAACTATTCCCTGTCCCGTTCTGATCGCAATGTTAGCGTTTGAACAACGGGACAGAGCCTGAAAAACATGATGCGGTTCAGGATGTAATGTCAGCCGCATCATATTGGTAAAGCCAGTCCAGATCGCGCAGGAAATCATCAGGTTTGCGTATTTTAAACAGCATGTTACGGCCGAGAGCCACAGGGCCGCTGGCGTGATAGGCAAAACGGTTGAGCTTGCCGCGGCGGGCAACTTTGGCAATGCGCACCAGTCTTTGTTTTTCAAAGGCAGCGAGAGCTTCGCTGTGATCACTTTGCTCCGGCGAGAGATGTGCTGCGAGCGAGGCCGCATCTTCAATAGCCATCGCTGCCCCCTGTGCCGCAAATGGTGTCATCGCATGAGAAGCATCGCCAAGCAGCACAAGGCGCTTATCAATCACCAGCTTTGGCTCCGGCATTTCAAACATCGGCCAGAATGTCCATTGCGGTGCGGCTTTGATGACATCGCTGACAGCCTGAGACCAGCCTGAAAAACTGCGGATCAGAGCGGCGCTGTCGCCTTTCATGTCCCAGCTTGTGCCGATATCTTCACCATCGGTAATCGCGACAAAATTAAAGGCTTTACCGTTTTTAATCGGATAGGCGATCAGATGTGCGCCCTGACCAAGCCATGCAGAAACACTGAGTGTATCTTTGAGACTATCAAGAAAACTCTGCGGCAGCTTCTCAGCGGGCAGGGTGGTTCGCCAGGCAATATGATCTGTGAATCTTGCGCGGCTGTCATTTTGCGTGGCCGCATTATTCGCCACAAGTCCGGCACGTTGCGCCGACCACACACCGTCGCAACCAAGCAGCAACTGTCCGCTATAGTCGGTAATCTGATCGTTGAGATCAACGCGGATCGTTACTTTGTCTTCTGAAATGTGATGGGACAGCACATTAGCGCCGAGATGCAAAGTAATCTGCGGATGCGCGCGCACGGCCTTGAGCAGGACTGCCTGTAAATCCGCACGATGGCAGGTAATATAGGGTGCATTCCAGCGTTGTTCTGCCTGTGCGCCGAGTTCCATGCGAATAAGCGGTTGTGCTTTCACACCGTCCATCAGATAGAGCGCGTCAGGGCTGACGGCATGGGGCAGCAGGTCTTCCATAATGCCCAGACGGGCAAGAAGCCGCGTGGCATTGGGTGCCAGCTGCAAACCGGCTCCGACTTCGGAAAGTGCCGGTGCCTTTTCCATCATCAGCACGGAAAAACCCCGCCCTGCCAGAGCCAGAGCCGTGGTCATACCGGCAAGTCCGGCACCGGAAATAAGAATACGCTGATTATTCTGGTTTTGCATGGTTGCCCTCACAGCCGTTGAGGCAGATGCCGGAAATATCTGAACGGGATTTTATCCCGTTCTTATCCTTGCACAACGGCATCTACAGAAACTGAAGCGTGGTGTCAGAGCAGTCTGAAAGAAAATAACAACTGCTCTGATGGTGAAAAACGGGGCGCATTTTCACGGAGGCAGGCAGGATTATTCTGCAGCCGCAACCTGAGGATCGTTGAAGGTGCAACCGGCAGGCACAGTCTGATCTGCGCTCAGGGATGCATCGTGACGATAAAGGGTCGAGCAATAAGGGCAGACAACTTCTTCCTCATCGCCCATATCGAGAAACACATGCGGATGGTCGAATGGCGGATTGGCGCCAACGCACATGAATTCTTTAACGCCGATGCTGATGGCATTGTGGCCGGCATCGTTCTGAAAATGAGGGATGATATGATCTGACATATGACGACTCCAGTGATGGTATCACCTTAAAGCATTTATGCTTTGAGCGGAATCACTCGCCACATCAATGCGGTAACAACAAAGCGTGAGAGAGACAGCAGGCGGTACCTTAATGCCGGCAGCGCTCGGACGCATAATTTGGCTCTGATGTATCGCGAATAATGCAGGAGCGGAAGTGTTTTTTATAGTTTCTGCTGTAATCTCCGCTTTGTTAAGAATTTGTCATACAGAATGCATAAACGAACCTTAACAGGAGCACTGTTCAGAGGATCGAATATCGTCCGGTCTTTCCGGTAATTTCTGAGTGCCGGCGATTTCAGAGGGATTGTTAACGTGTCGCATAAAAAAAATCATGGATCGGTTAAAGAGGCTGAACCTGTGGGTAATATGCCGGCATTAATGGCCAAGACAGATATTATTGCTGTTTCAGATATGTCTGCCGATGATGCTGTGCGGAACCTGTCTGACAGTCCGGAGCGCTTTGTCAATCGTGAGTTCTCATGGTTGCAGTTCAATAAGCGCGTATTGGCAGAGGCTGTGAACAAACATCAGCCATTGCTGGAACGTCTGCGCTTCCTGTCGATTTCAGCGGCCAATCTTGATGAATTTTTCATGGTGCGTATTGCCGGTCTTGCAGGGCAGGTGCGGGCAGGTGTGGCCACACGTTCAGCCGATGGCCGTACACCGCAGGAGCAGCTTGATTTTGTATTGGCAGAAGTTGCCACTTTGCAGGTTGCGCAGCAGGAAACGCTGCAAATGCTGCGCCAGGAACTGGCTCAGGAAAATATTGAGATTATCCGATCTGACCGCCTGAAAAAACACGACAAGAAATGGCTTGAACACCATTTTCTGGATACGATCTTTCCGGTTCTCACGCCTTTGTCGCTCGATCCGGCGCATCCGTTTCCGTTCATTCCGAATCTCGGCTTCTCGATGGCGCTGCAATTGTCGCGCATAACCGACAAGCATCCGATGGTGGCGCTGTTGCGCCTGCCGGTGGCACTCAGCCGTTTCGTGCAGATACCGTCCGAGGCGGGTGTCTATCGTTTTATCACGCTTGAAGATGTGGTGAGCCTGTTCATTGAGCGCCTGTTTCCGGGTTATGAAGTGCGCGGCGCCGGTACATTCCGCATCATTCGCGACAGCGATATTGAAGTGGAAGAAGATGCTGAAGATCTGGTTCGCCATTTCGAAACTGCGCTGAAGCGCCGTCGTCGCGGACGGGTTATCAGTATTGAGTTCGACAGTGATATACCGGAAGCGCTGCGGGTGTTCATGACCATGGAGCTTGGTGTTTCCGAGAGCCGTGTGAGTATTCTTCCGGGTCTGCTGGCGCTGAATATGATTTCGGAAATTGTTGCTATTCCGCGCGATGATCTGAAATTCACCCCCTATAATCCGCGTTTTCCCGAGCGCATCCGTGAGCATGGCGGCGATTGTTTAGCGGCAATCCGTGAGAAGGATATTGTCGTTCACCATCCTTATGAGTCTTTTGATGTTGTGGTGCAGTTTCTGCGCCAAGCAGCACTTGATCCGAATGTGCTGGCCATCAAACAAACGCTCTACCGCACTTCGAATAATTCGCCGATTGTGCGTGCGCTGATTGATGCGGCGGAAGCCGGTAAATCGGTGACAGCGCTGGTGGAGCTGAAAGCCCGCTTTGACGAGGAAGCGAATATTCGCTGGGCACGCGATCTGGAACGTGCAGGCGTACAGGTGGTGTTCGGCTTTATCGAGTTGAAAACGCACGCGAAAATGTCGCTTGTCGTGCGCCGCGAGGATGAAAAACTGCGTTCTTATGTACATCTTGGCACCGGCAACTATCACCCGATTACCGCGAAGATTTACACTGACTTGTCTTTCTTTACGTCTGATGCCGATACGGCACGCGATGTGGCGCATATTTTCAATTTCATTACCGGTTATGCGCAACCGGCAGATGTTATGAAACTGGCTATCTCGCCTTTTACGTTGCGCCGCCGGATTCTGAAACATATTGAAAATGAGATTGAACACGCGAAAGCTGGTCGTCCGGCGGCGATCTGGATGAAAATGAATTCGCTGGTTGATCCGCAGATCATTGATGCGCTCTATAAGGCCAGCAGTGCAGGGGTGCAGATTGATCTGGTGGTGCGCGGCATTTGCTGTCTGCGTCCGCAGGTTCCGGGTCTGTCAGACAATATCCGCGCCAAGTCCATTGTTGGCCGTTTTCTTGAGCATTCACGTATTTTCTGCTTCGGTAACGGGCAGGATTTGCCGTCCAAAGAGGCAATTGTCTATATAAGCTCGGCAGATATGATGCCGCGAAACCTTGACCGGCGCGTGGAAACGCTAGTGCCTGTTACAAATGTGACCGTGCATCAACAGATTTTATCGCAAATTATGCTTGCAAATCTCTACGATAATCAACAAAGCTTTGAGGTACTTTCAGACGGAACCTCCAAGCGGATTAAACCCGTGGACGGGGAAGAAGCTTTTAACGCTCAGGAATATTTCATGACCAATCCCAGCCTGTCCGGTCGCGGCAAGTCTCTGAAATCGTCAGCACCGCGTTTGATTGCGCGTCACAACCGCGTTCGCGCAGAGCGAAACCGTAACGCATGACTTTGTCTCTGGCACAGGGCCGCTTGAAAGGTCTGGAACCGGTCGCAGTTATTGATATCGGTTCCAACTCCGTGCGTATGGTTATCTATGAAGGTATTGTGCGTTCTCCGACAATTTTCTTTAACGAGAAAATTCTGAGCGGTCTGGGTAAAGGACTGGCACAAACCGGACGTCTGAATGATAAATCGGTCGCCAGTGCGCTTGAGGCACTGCGGCGTTTCCGTGCGCTGGCCAAACAGGCCGGTGCAACAAAAATCTATACAATTGCCACAGCGGCTGCGCGTGAAGCGGAAAACGGGCCGGATTTCATTGCACGGGCGGAAGAAATTCTGGGTGAAAACATCCAGATTCTCTCCGGCCGCGAGGAAGCTTATTATTCAGCACTTGGTATTATTTCCGGTTTTCACCATCCGGACGGTATCGCCGGTGACCTTGGCGGCGGCAGTCTCGAACTGGTTGATGTGCATGGCGATAATCCTGACAAGGCGATCGGCAGCGGCATAACACTGCCGCTCGGCGGTTTGCGCCTGCAGGATTTGTCCGGTGGAAAAATTACAGAAGCTGCGAAAATCACCCGCAAATATGTCGGTGATGTCGAGTTTCTGAAAGAGGGCAAAGGCCGCACATTCTATGCGGTGGGCGGTACATGGCGAAATCTTGCCAAGCTGCATATGAGTGCCAAACATTATCCGCTGCATGTCATGCATGGCTATGCGATGGATCCGGAAGATGCCTATCACTTCCTCTATCGTGTGGCGCGGTTTGATATTGATCATATGCGCGGCATTGAGGCTGTGTCGAAAAACCGCCGTCAGCTGTTGTCCTATGGTGCGACAGTGCTGATGGAAGTTGTTAAGCGCATGCAGCCGGCACAAATCGTGTTCTCGGCAATGGGCGTGCGTGAAGGCTATCTGTTCTCCTTGCTCGCTAAAAAAGAGCAGAAACTCGATCCTCTGCTTTCCGCTGCTGAAGAGCAGGCGGTGCTGCGTTCGCGCTCACCGCGCCATGCCCATGAGCTGGCGGACTGGACCGGCTATGCATTCGAGCAGCTCGGCTATGATGAGACCGAGGATGAATATCGCTATCGCCGTGCGGCCTGTCTGCTGGCTGATATCAGCTGGCGTGCACATCCCGATTATCGCGGCCCGCAGGCGCTAAATATTATTGCTCACGGCTCATTCATCGGGATTGATCATCCGGGGCGTGCTTATATGGCGCTGGCCAATTATTATCGTCATGAAGGCGTGATGGATGATGATGCCGCGCCGGAGATTATCCGTATTGCAACGCCGCGTCTGCGCGAGCGGGCTCGGGTTCTGGGTGCATTGCTGCGTGTGGTATACCTGTTCTCTGCATCAATGCCGGGGGTAATCCCGCAGCTTAAATGGCGGCAGGAAGGCGATGTTCTGGCGCTGGTTGTACCAGAGGCCTATCGTGATCTGGTATCAGAGCGACTGGATAACCGGCTGAATGTTCTGGCCAAGGTAACCGGCAAGACACTGCGTTTTGCGGTTGAATGAAGCTAAAATATTGCATCGCAGCATGAAGTAATAAAAAAGCCGGATCATCACGTCCGGCTTTTTTTTACATCGTTTTGTTGAATGTATAGCGACCTTGCAGCAACCCGCTTGGAAAAGCCTGATGGCTGGTGAGTTTCCATTGGTTCATGGACATATCACCTTCAAACAGTCGCACACCTTTGCCGATTGTGGCCGGTACCCAGCTTAAAGTCAGTTCATCAACCAATTGTTGTTGCAGGCCTTGGCGCACAACATTGCCACCATCGAGATAGACATGCCTGAGACCGCGCGCGGACAGCTCCGGCAGCAGATCACTGAGTGTGCCATTAAAGCTGGTTTCGCCATAAACAGGTGTCAGCGGGCGGCTGGTCAGTACAACAACCTGCTTGCCCTCATAAGGCCAGAAGCCGAATGTCAGCACTGTGTCATAGGTATTGCGCCCCATAACCAGCACATCAATATCAGCCATCAAGGCATTATAGCCAGTATCTTCAGGCGGATCGGTTTCGACCACGGATAGCCACGACAGATCATTGTCCGGACCGGCAATATACCCGTCCAGACTGATGCCCAGAAAAACGCTGACTTTGATCTTGTCGCTCATGCTTAATCCAGCGGAACTGCTTTGATCTTGCGGTTTTCAAATTTGATGCCGATTTTGCCTTCAATCATTTGCAGGGCTTTTTCACCGAAAAGCTCACGACGCCAGCCCTTCAGAGCCGGTACATCCGCTGCATTACCCTTGGCAGCAATCTGATCAATATCATCGGAAGAGGCGACAACTTTCGGTGCTACGCCGTGATCTTCGGTAATGATTTTGAGCAGCAGCTTGAGCACATCTGAAGCGGCACCGGTGCCTTCCGGCGCATTATATTGCTTTGGCAGGCGTGGCATGTCTTCTTTCGGAATGCTCAGTGCTTCATTGATCGCTTCAACCAGCCCCTGTGCATGAGAGGAACGCTCCCAACCTTTTGGAATAGTACGCAGACGGGACAGCGCTTCCGCATCGCGCGGCTGCTGCTGGGCGATTTCCTGAATCGTATCGTCTTTAATCACACGACCGCGCGGAACATTGCGTTCACGTGCTGCACGTTCACGCCATGCGGCAACCTTCTGCATAACTGCCAGTTCGGCAGGCTTGCGCAGGCGGATTTTCAGACGCTTCCACGCATCATCAGGATGCATGTCATAGGTCTCGCGGGCGGTAAGAATGCGGATTTCTTCGCTCACCCAATCATTGCGACCTTCTTTAGTCAGGCGATCCTGCAAATAGAGATAGACATCGCGCAGATGGGTCACATCGGCCAGTGCGTAATCCAGCTGTTTGTCGCTCAGCGGACGGCGGCGCCAGTCGGTAAAGCGGGATGACTTGTCCAGATTAACACCGGTGATACGGGCAACCAGCTGATCATAAGAAATGGCATCGCCAAAACCGCAAACCATCGCTGCAACCTGTGTGTCGAATACCGGCTCAGGGATGAGATTTCCGAGGTGGAAAACGATTTCAATATCCTGACGGGCGGCGTGAAACACTTTGACGACAGATTTATCCGCCATCAGGGCGAAGAAAGAGCTGAGATCAATACTCGGTGCCAGTGCGTCCACCAATGCCGTTGTGTCCGGCGATGCCATCTGGATCAGGCAAAGTTCCGGCCAGAAAGTGGTTTCACGAATGAATTCGGTATCCACAGTGACAAAATCAGATTTTGAAAGCTGTGAAACGGCCTGTTCAAGACCCTGTGTTGTCGTAATGAGTTCCATGATTTTTCTATAAACAATCGCAATAGCTTTGTCGCGGGGGCGTAAGCTTAAAAATCACATATGTTGTGACTTAGAGTATTTCCAGCAAAAGTGGGAACCGGTTTTGCGTCCGGAAATACGTGAAAATAAAAAAGCCAGAGCGTTTCAGACGATTCTATTGTAGCTAGAACTACTCTGGCTGCAATTCTAAGGGGGCTATTGTCTGTTGCTCACAGTTGTAAGCGGTTATAGAACATTCAAAATGAATCAATTTGGCTGTAGAAGGGTCTGACACTTGACTTTTTGCGGCCAAAATGCGCTTGTCCGACAACATAAAAATCAGATTTTATCTGCGATTTTACGTTTCTTACCACTCTTCTGAAGGCAGAAAACATGCATCGTTACCGCAGCCATACCTGCGAAGCCCTCCGCAAGTCGGATGTCGGCCAGACAGTTCGTCTTTCCGGCTGGGTTCATCGTGTCCGCGATCACGGCGGTATTCTCTTTATCGATATTCGCGACCACTATGGTTTGACCCAGATCGTTGCTGATCCGGAAAGCCCGGCATTTAAAGTTGCTGAAACCGTTCGCGGTGAATGGGTGATCCGCGTTGACGGTGAAGTAACCGCTCGTGCTGATGAGGCTGTAAATCCGAATTTGCCTACCGGTGAAATCGAAATCGTTGCCAAAGAGATCGAAGTTCTGGCCGCTGCCAAGGAGCTGCCTCTGCCGGTATTCGGTGAGCCGGACTATCCGGAAGATATCCGTCTGAAATACCGCTTCCTCGATCTGCGCCGCGACACGCTGCACAAAAACATCATGAAGCGCACCAAGATTATTTCTTCGATGCGCCGTCATATGAACGAGATCGGTTTCAACGAATTCACTACACCGATCCTGACCGCTTCTTCGCCTGAAGGCGCGCGCGACTTCCTCGTGCCGAGCCGTATTCACGAAGGTCAGTTCTATGCGCTGCCGCAGGCACCGCAGCAGTATAAGCAGCTGTTGATGGTGGCTGGTTTCGACCGCTATTTCCAGATTGCACCTTGCTTCCGCGATGAAGATCCGCGTGCAGATCGTCTGCCGGGCGAATTCTACCAGCTCGATCTCGAAATGAGCTTTGTCACTCAGGAAGAAGTCTGGGAGACAATGGAACCGGTTATGCGCGGCATTTTCGAAGAATTTGCTGAAGGCAAGCCGGTAACCCAGCAGTTCCGTCGTATCGCTTATGATGATGCGATCCGCACTTATGGTTCGGATAAGCCTGATCTGCGTAACCCGATTGAAATGCAGGCCGTGACCGGTCACTTTGCCGGTTCCGGTTTCAAAGTATTCGCAAACATGATCGCGAATGATCCTAAGGTTGAAGTATGGGCTATCCCTGCGAAAACCGGTGGTTCGCGCGCTTTCTGTGACCGCATGAATTCATGGGCGCAGGGTGAAGGTCAGCCGGGTCTCGGTTATATCTTCTGGCGTAAAGAAGGCGACAAGCTGGAAGGCGCTGGCCCGATTGCCAAGAATATCGGTGAAGAACGCGTTGAAGCGATCCGTACCCAGATGGGTCTGGAAGATGGCGACGCCTGCTTCTTCGTGGCTGGTCTGCCGTCGAAATTCTACAAATTTGCCGGTGATGCCCGTAACCGCGCTGGTGATGAGTTGAACCTCACCGATCGTGATCGTTTCGAACTGGCATGGATTATCGACTTCCCGTTCTATGAGTGGGACGAAGATAACAAGAAGCTCGACTTCGCCCATAACCCGTTCTCGATGCCGCAGGGTGGTCTGGAAGCGCTGAAAACGCAGGATCCGTTGTCGCTCAAAGCCTACCAGTACGATCTGGTTTGTAATGGTTTTGAAATCGCATCCGGTTCGATCCGTAACCAGCTTCCTGAAGTGATGGTCAAGGCGTTTGAACTGGTTGGCCTGAGTCAGCAGGATGTGGAAGATCGTTTCGGCGGCCTCTACCGTGCATTCCAGTATGGTGCGCCTCCGCATGGTGGTATGGCTGCCGGTATTGACCGCGTGGTTATGCTGCTCGTTGGTGCGAAAAACCTGCGCGATATCTCGCTGTTCCCGATGAACCAGCAGGCTGTTGATCTGCTGATGGGCGCACCGGCAGAAGTCACACCGGCTCAGCTGCGTGATCTGCATATCCGCGTGAACCCGATCAAAAAAGACTGATCTGTTTTAGGGGTAAATATTAGAAACGCCGCGTCTTAACGGACGCGGCGTTTTTTATTGCGCAATGTTCAGGCAATAAAAAACCCGGCTAAAAGCCGGGTTTCTTGTTCAGTTCAGAAGAACTTACTGGTTGGCAGTCAGTTTAACAGCCAGCAGGTCCAGAAGCTTCTTAGGGTCAGCAGTTGCAGTTGCTGCGATCAGAGCGAAGGAAACAGGGGCTTCCGGCTTTGCAGCAATTGTCAGAGACTTAGGATCGTCAAAATAGGTGTTGACCGCAGTCGTTGCCTGCATGGCGAAATCCGCATGGCCGAGATAGCCAACCATGATCGGCGCAATGCCTTTGATCTGGTTGACCATGTCTTCCTTGGAGATACCCTGCTGCTTGGCATAATAGTCGAGCAGTTTAGGGGTGAGGGATGAATCATCATAGCGGATAGCCATGTTGCTGATCGAAAGCTGCTGGATCAGACCGAGCATTGCCATACCGGCTGCATCGGAATTTTCCTTGTTTGCGCTCATTTCAGCGCTGGCCTGCTGTACGGATTTGATGAATTTTGCATCATAGCCGCCGAGCTTCATGGTGGTGTCGAATTTACCGACATCCTTGACGTCAAATTCCATCTTGTCGATGGCCAGATCGCCTTTTTCCGGTTCCCATGAGCCGGTCGAGGTTACAGCCATGCTCAGCTGTTTGTAGCCGAGATCGATCATCGGATTTGGTGTTTCCGAAGCTTCGTCATTGCCGGCGCTTGCATCTGCACCTTTGCGCAATGCATCCATTTTCTCGATGTCGAGATCAATAGACTTGATGCCGAAGCTCATCGCAACCGGAGTGCCCTTTGTGTAAGGGGTAGAGGTTGCGTAAATATCTTTCATGTTGACCATTTCTTCGCCATCTTCGTGGATGGTGAAGCTGTCAGCCTTCATGGTTTGATAATACAGCATTTTGACAACAGGATCCTGTTCGTCATCTGCTGCGAGATAGAGTTTGCCGATTTCGATGCCCTTCAGAGCGAAAGTGCTCTTGTCGTCTGTTTTTTCGAAATCCTGCAGGGTCGCAGTTTCCGCGGTGTAGGCACCTTTGTCGTTTTCAGCAACGTCTGTCAGAACAATGTCACCAACAGTGAAAGTGCCCATTTCAGCGGATTTGAAGTCGATTTTTGTGTCACGCAGGGTAACGGTTGAACCATCGGTGTCGACTTTGCCGAACTCGATTTTTGTACCCTGTTCTTCAAAGCGAGCCTGCAGACGCTTGGCGACATCATTTCCGTCGAGTGCATAAGCTGAACCAGCAAAGATCACAGTGAGTGCTGTAGCAACGGAAAGAGTGCGGGCTGCGGTATATAGCGGTTTCATAACCGGCATCAGAGGCTCCTTAAGTGTTGACCTAATTTTTACATACGAAATACTGTCATCGCCTAATAACATGGCAATTTTGTCATTTTCGTAACAGCCCGTTTATTTTACTGCAAGTCACACTTGAGGATGATCGAAAATCTGTTGTCATTATCGTTGTATTTTTGATGAAATAACGAGAATAATGCGGAAAACCGGCCTATTCACTGTGTGTAAACGCATCTTGACTTGCCGCAGAATCAGCCGCTTGCTAACCATATTCCATGGGAAATAATTTGATTCCGCCATCAGGCGGCGACGATCACGTTGAAACAGTTGATCTGAAATCGGCGCTCGAAGAGCGCTACCTTGCCTATGCGCTGTCCACGATCATGCATCGTGCGCTGCCGGATGTGCGCGACGGTCTGAAACCGGTTCACCGCCGCATCATGCATGCCATGCGCCTGCTGCGTCTTAATCCGGGCAGTGCCTATGCCAAATGCGCGCGTATTGTCGGTGACGTGATGGGTAAGTTCCACCCGCACGGTGATGCTTCTATTTATGATGCGCTGGCGCGACTGGCGCAGGATTTTGCCGTGCGCTATCCGCTGGTGGACGGGCAAGGCAACTTCGGCAATATTGACGGTGATAATCCGGCGGCTATGCGTTACACCGAAGCACGCATGACCGAAGTGGCGTCACTGCTGCTCGAAGGTATTACAGAAAACGCCATCGATTTTCGTCCGACTTACAATGAGGAAGACGAAGAACCGGTCGTTCTGCCCGGCGCTTTTCCTAACCTTCTCGCAAACGGCTCCTCCGGTATTGCTGTAGGTATGGCCACCAATATTCCGCCGCATAATGTGGCGGAGCTGTGTGATGCCGCGCTGCTGCTGATCCGCAATCCGCAGGCAACGGTTGAAGAACTGGTGCAAATTGTTCAGGGACCTGATCTTCCGACCGGCGGTGTGTTGGTTGAGCCAAAAGAGAATATTCTTGAGGCTTATCGCACAGGCCGCGGCGCATTCCGCGTGCGTGCGAAATGGGAGAAGGAAGATCTCGGTCGCGGTACATGGGTGGTGGTGATTACGGAAATTCCGTATCAGGTGCAGAAATCACGCCTGATTGAGAAAATCGCTGAACTGCTGCTGGCGAAGAAACTGCCGCTGCTTGATGATATCCGCGATGAGTCGGCCGAAGATATCCGCATTGTGCTGGAGCCGAAAAACCGCACGGTTGATCCTGAATTGCTGATGGAATCGCTGTTCAAGCTCACCGAGCTTGAAAGCCGTATTTCGCTGAATATGAACGTGCTTTCCCATGGCAAAGTACCGAATGTTCTCTCGCTGGGTGGTGTGCTGAAAGAATGGCTGGAACATCGTAAGGAAGTTCTGCAGCGCCGTTCACAATTCCGGCTTAATGAGATTGAAAAGCGGCTGGAAATTCTGGGCGGTTACCTGATTGCCTATCTCAATCTGGATGAGGTTATCCGCATCATCCGTGAAGAGGATGAGCCGAAACAGGAACTGATGCGTACGTTTAGCCTGACAGACATGCAGGCTGAGTCGATCCTGAATATGCGCCTGCGTTCCTTGCGCAAGCTGGAAGAATTTGAAATCCGCAAAGAGTTTGACGGGCTGACACTTGAAAAAGCGCAGCTTGAAGAATTGCTTGGTTCGGAAATCAAGCAGTGGAAGGCGATCAGCGGCGAAATCAAAAAGGTTCGCGAGACTTACGGGCCGGAAACCGCACTGGGTAAGCGCCGCACGCAATTTGCTGAAGCACCGAGCCATGATCTGGAAGATATTCATCAGGCAATGATCGAGCGTGAGCCGGTCACGATTGTGGTATCGGAAAAAGGCTGGATGCGCGCCATGAAAGGGCATCTGGCAGATTTCTCCAGCCTGTCCTTTAAAGAAGGCGACAAGCTGCATCTGGCTTTCCATGCGGAGACGACGGACAAGATTGTTGTGGCAACGACCGGCGGTAAATTCTTCACCATCGGCGCCAATACTTTGCCGGGTGGCCGTGGTCATGGCGAGCCGATCCGTATCATGGTCGATATGGACAATGATCAGGATATTCTGACCGCTTTTGTGCATGATGCATCTGCTAAATTGCTGCTGGCATCCCATGAGGGCTATGGCTTCATGATCAGCGAAAGCGAAGTCATTGCCAATACCCGTAAGGGCAAGCAGATCATGAATGTGAAACTGCCGGATGAGATGAAAATCTGTCAGCGTGTGACCGGTGATACTATGGCTGTTGTCGGCGAAAACCGCAAAATGCTGGTATTCCCGCTGTCGGAGCTGCCGGAACTGGCACGCGGTAAAGGTGTGCGTTTGCAGAAATACAAAGACGGCGGTGTGTCCGACATCCGCAGCTTTGCTATCGAGCAGGGGCTGACATGGCAGGATTCCGCTGATCGCACATTCACACGCAGTAAAGAAGAATTGCTCGAATGGACGGGTGCACGCGCTTCCGCCGGACGGATGGTGCCGAAGGGGTTCCCGCGCACCGGTAAATTCACTTCGTAAAATACAGGCAGAGTGGCTTCTTGTAGGGAAGAAGCCGCTCTGATTGCTGATAAACCAATGGGAAGAAACCTTTAGCCATGCCTGCTGAATCAAAATATCAGGTGCTGCATCAGATTCCGGATGTGCAAACTTATTGTCATCTGCGCACTGCCAGCGGCCTCAGTGCAAAAACAACAGACGCAGCCGAACGCGGTCTGAAGAATTCATTATTCGCCGTGCAGATTGCCGATGGCGATCAGATTATCGGCATGGGACGCGTCATTGGTGACGGCGGCACAACCTATCAGGTTTGCGATATTGCAGTGCTGCCTGATTATCAGGGGCAGGGACTTGGCAAGCGGATTATGCTTGAGATCAAAGCCTATCTGGATGAACATGCGCCGGAGAGCGCCTATGTCAGTCTGATCGCTGATGGTCCTGCACAGCATCTTTATGCGCAATACGGTTTTTCGCCGGTTACGCCTGCCTCAATCGGCATGGCCTACAAAGTAGGGCGTAAAAGCTGAAGCATGTTACGCAAAAATATATGAATCTCATTATGAGATTTATCATCTAGCAAATTGAATTTATTGCTTAATATAAAAACACCCGCATGGTTCTCATGCGGGTGTTTTGATTTAATCTGCAATATCTGTACGCAGCCAGCCATTGGTTGTGAGATGTTCCTGCGGCTTGAAGCGGGTTTTATAATGCATCTTTTCGGAGCCGTTGACCCAGTATCCCAAATAAACATGCGGCAGGCCAAGCGCATTGCAGCGCATAATATGGTCGAGAATAATATAGGTGCCGAGTGAGCGGTCAGCCAGTTCCGGATTGAAGAACGAATAGACCATCGATACGCCGTCACCCATCACATCGGTAAGGGCGGCAGCAATCAGCGGACCATCGCCTTTGCCGGTAATCATCGTATCGGCACCACGCATACGATATTCGATGATCTGCGTGTTCACATGGCTGTCCTCAACCATCATTGCATAATCAAGTACGGACATTTCCGACATACCGCCATTATGATGACGGTGATTGAGATAATCATGGAACAGGGAATATTGTTCGGAACTTGGCTCAGCTTTATTGGCAAAACCAATGAGATCCTGATTGCGTTTCCAGATGCGGCGCATGGAGCGCGTCATCTGAAATTCGCCGGCGAGAATACGCACGGACACGCAGGCATTGCAGCTTTCACAGGCGGGTCGATAGGCGATATTTTGCGAACGTCGGAAGCCGGCCTGTGTCAGCAGATCATTGAGTTCCGGCGCACGGCTGCCAACCAGATGTGTAAAAACCTTCCGCTCTGCGCGATTGTCCAGATAAGGACATTCAGACGGGGCGGTGAGATAAAATTGCTGCGGTTGCGGTTGATGTTGTGTCATGTTTCGCCTGTCAAAACGCAATAAAGACGAATTGTAAAATTCACGTCTGTAATTGTGCAGTTAAAGGCCTGCAGAGTGGTTAATAATAATTGAAAACGAAGATATGTAAAATCCCGCTTTTGTGATTTAGAGCGTCAGGCTCCTCTTTGGGTGCACAAAACTCGTTCCAGAGCGGTTTACATCCAGATTGGATCACAGCACTCGCTCTAGATTCTTTAGTTTGTCGCATTTCATAGCGCATAAAAGGCGATAAAAAAGCTGGTAATGCAAACAGCGCGGAAATACCCGCGCTGTTCACGTTCAACTTGCCGTCTTGTTACGGATTGGTACGGATAATCACCGCGCCGAGCAGCATGTCGTGTACGCCGCGTTTATAATCCAGAAACAGGGTTGCCAGCAGGATCAGCGGGGTAAGTACTGTGCAGGAAGCCCAGAACAAAACCGAGTGAACCACCGCAAACAGGCCGTCAACCGGATTGCCGTCCATACGCTCGATGCGAATACCCATCATTCGCATACCTGTGGTGGCTTTATTACGTCCGCCGACTGTAAAATATACATAAGGCAGCGCCACCAGCGGCAGCAGGATACCATAGAGCATCCAGCCCAGACCCAGCGTCAGAATACCCAGAAAAGCGATGATGATCGCGACAGGGATACACAGCAAAAGCACAATGAAATAGTCGATCAGAAAGGCGAATACGCGTCTGGTGCGCACACCTTCATAGAGGCGACGGTCTTCAAAACGCGGCAGAACAATATCATTATTGATTGTTCGGTCATTCATCGGCTTATGGTTTCTCCTTTTAAACTTACAAACAAGGAGATAGGAAGCCGCGGTGCCGATTTCAAGATTGCCCGCCGGTAAGCCCTCTAAATGCAATTCCATATAAAAAAGCGCATTCTGCCGATGGCGGAATGCGCATTTAAAAAACATAGACGGGATCAGGCGTTTTTGAGTTTCTCAGCCACTTCCAGAGCGAAATAAGTGAGAATACCGTCGCAACCGGCACGTTTGAATGCCAGCAGACTTTCCAGCATGACTTTCTCTTCATCGATCCAGCCATTCTGACCGGCAGCTTTGATCATCGCATATTCGCCGGAGACCTGATAGGCGAAGGTCGGCAGGGCAAACTGGCTTTTGATACGCTGGATAATGTCGAGATAAGGCAAACCCGGTTTGACCATCAGCATATCCGCGCCTTCCAGCACATCCTGCTCGGCTTCGCGCAGCGCTTCATCCGTATTGGCCGGATCAAGATAATAGGTTTTCTTGTCGCCTTTCAGCACACCTGCCGTGCCGATCGCTTCACGGTAAGGACCGTAGAAAGCGGAAGCGAATTTGGTGGCATAGGACATGATCGGCAAATGCTGGAAACCATTGGCATCCAGTGCATCGCGGATTGCGCCGATACGGCCGTCCATCATATCGGAAGGAGCAATAATATCCGCACCGGCCTCAGCCTGAGCCAGCGCGCCGCGCACAACCATCTCTACGGATTCATCATTGAGAATAATACCGTCGCGCAAAATTCCGTCATGGCCGTCCGTGGTGAAAGGATCGAGCGCGGCATCGGTAATAATGCCGATTTCCGGAATTTCCTTTTTGATCGCGCGGGTCACCGAATTGATGAGATTGTCAGGATTGGCAATATAGGAGCCGTCCTGCGTTTTAATCCGCGCCGGTTCATTCGGGAAAGGTGCGATGGCCGGAATGCCGAGTTTTGCAGCTTTTTCTGCCTGACGCACAGCCATATCCACGGAATAACGATGAACACCCGGCATTGCGGCAATCGGCGAGGCGACATTGCTGCCTTCACAGACAAAAAACGGCCAGATCAGATCATTGACGCTTAAACTGTTTTCCTGAACCAGACGGCGTGACCATTCGGTACGGCGCGTACGGCGCAGGCGGCGGCTTTGGGTGATCTCATCAATGTTACGCATCATGTCTTTCCGTATTTCGGCCTATGAAACTGCAATTTTCTGCAGCGCAGACTTCGATGAGGGAGCCTTAACACCCAAATCGTGGTTACAGCTTGATAAAAACAATTTTTGAGGTGTGAAACATTGCCGCGCTTGCTTTACTCACTTATGAATCATGCTTCAATGCGGGAGAGGAAAATCAATGAATAAGGTGCATCAGAGCGGAGGAAGCGGCGTGATGATATCTGATTTCAAGGAGAATTTCGGCGGCGATGATGAAGTTGCTTTTACTATGCAAGGTTCTGCAGGGCTGATCCGGCTGACCCGTCCGAAAGCGCTGAATGCTCTGACACACAAAATGGTGCAGGCAATGGAGCGTGCATTGCTGCATTGGGCTGATGAGCCTCAGGTGAAAACCGTGATCGTTGAAGGCGAAGGGCGTGCATTCTGTGCCGGTGGTGACGTTGTGGCTGCCTATCACGCAGGCAGAAACGGTACGCCTGCCTATGATTTCTTTCAGGATGAATATCGCCTCAACCGCCTCATCGGCTCCTATAAAAAACCTTATATTGCTTTGCTTGACGGCATTACCATGGGCGGTGGTGCCGGAATATCCGTTCATGGTTCACACCGGATTGTGACCGAGAATACGCTGTTCGCTATGCCGGAAAGCGGGATCGGTTTTTTCACCGACGTGGGCGGTAGTGCGTTTTTACCTGCCTTGCCGGACAAGTTCGGTTTCTATCTCGGCTTAACCGGCTCGGCGATCCGCTGGGGTGATTGTTTGCAGAGCGGGATTGCCACGCACGCGCTGAAAGCTGAACTGCTGGCGGAATTGCGTGAGCGGCTGATCGGCGGTGAACAGCCGGATGATATACTTCTGTCTATGCAGTCGGATGTGCCCGACTGGGAAATGCCGGAACAGGACAGGGCGCTGATTGCCCGATGCTGTAAGGCGGAGAGTGTGGAGCAGGTTCTCGCGCAATTCTCAGACGCCGGAGAGGCCGGCAATGAGAAAGCCGCAGCCATTGCAGAACTGCTGGGTAAGCGTTCGCCAACCAGTCTGAAAGCGATTTTCACGCTATTTCAGGATGCTGAAGCATTTATTCGTGCAAACAGAGAGCTGAGCTACAGCGCACGCTTGGATAGACAGATGCAAATAGAGTACGCTCTGGCAGAGATTCTGCTGCAAGGGCATGATTTTTATGCCGGTGTCGGTGCTGTTCTGATCGACAAGACCGGTAATCCGCTATGGAACCCTGCAACATTGGTGCAGGTGCAATTACCGGATTTTCTAAACGTTAAAGACATTAAACAAGGGTAATGAGTCGCATGATGGATGATCAGCTGAGACTGCGCACGGGAGATTCAGCCCTGCATAGCTGGTTCATTCTGTTTATCCGCTTTGTCGCGCTGGTTTGCCTTGTCGGTGGTGTTTATTACTGGTTGCGGCTGATCGGTCTATATCCGGGACTGCTATGGCGTTTCGATCTGATGCCGTGGCAATGGCAGACAATCTGTGTGAGTCTCGCGATTGCGCTGCCGATTGTTGCGACCGGCCTGTGGATCCGTGCCTCATGGGGCGCTGTGCTATGGGTGATTACGGCTGTGGCTCAGGCTTTGATTTACACAGTTTTTGCACGGTTCTTTGAATATTTTCCGGCGCTGGCAGCCGTCAATATTGCATTTCTGCTGATCTATATCGCTTTTCGTATCGGCCTGTTTTTGCAGGGTAAACGTGCACTGGCAACGCCTGTCCGCTAAAACTGGAATAATGACCGGATTGAGAGAGCCGGTTGTTAACCACTTGTTAGCCCTGTGGCTTAAGCCGAAGTTCACCGCTATTTCTTAAAGTCTCCTGAGGCAAATTTCAGTTTCTGCGCGCTTCCGCATTCGGAGGCGGCTGGCTGATCTTGTGCTTTGGAAAAGCGGAGACAAGCTGCATGCAAACGCAAGAGCCGTTTCAGACATCATTATCCGGTATGGGACATGCAGGTTCCCGTTCCGGTGAAGGAACAGGCTTGCAGGTTCTGTGTCTGGAAGTCGAGCGGCAGCTGAACCGGCATTATAAGCGGGTTCTGGCATTTTTTGACGATGCTTTTTCCGGCCGGCAGGATTATCCGCTGAATGCCGAACAGGCATTGATGCTGTTTTGTATCAGTCTTGGTCTGCGTGATACTGTCCAGCTTTATCGTATGGTTGAGCCCGTCACATCACAATCGGTGGTAATGCTGGCAAGCCTGTTTGCGCAAGGCTATGTGACTTCCGGTGCGGATGAGACGGCGGCGGGCGGAGCAGATCTGGCCGTTCTTGCGCTTACTGAAAAAGGGCAGGCAGTGGCAGACGGCCTCTATGAGCTCTATACTTTTGTATTTCTGGAGACATCGGGCAGGGAAGTGCCGGATGCTGCACGTCTCGCCTCTATGCATAACTCTTTGCGACGCCTGCAAAAATTCAGCCACATGCATGGCAGACCTGCTGAGCTGTAATGCCGACAGGGGGGGGGGCAGTTCTGATCGTTGCGAAATGGCCACATTCACTTATTAAGCTTATCTGCAATAATAATTTTCAGTTTGTGATGAATGTAATGACTTGCCGGAATACCCGCAGACATGTTTAAGCCACAAAACTGATTATAGCGGTAAAGTCCCGCAGGATGTTTTGTGTTTAGGCAACTGATGCGTGTTCAGTCAGTTATACTGCTATTCGGGTTTGTTTTAGTTTCAGAGTTAAAGTTGAGCGCATCCCGAAAAGTGGGAACCGGTTTTCGGATAAGATGCACGTATAGAGCTTAATAAAGCGACAGAGCATCTCCAATACTTAGTTTTAGATTGAGAATGCTCTGGAGCGCAGGAAGTTTAAGACTTTTCTGCTGATATGTCTGTGTCATGCGGCAAGCTTCCGGTGTGCCACGTCCTGTTACGGCGGATTGAGGATCAAAGAATGAAGCATAATGTAAAAGACAGCAAAACAACCAAGGCACTTGACCGCCGTTTGTTTTTGCGGGGCGCTGCCGGTCTGGGACTGGCTGCTTTGTCGGTACCGGCAGTTTCTTCTGCGGCACTTGCTCAGGCTGTCGGCCTGAATGATGTGCTGTCATCCGGCCGTCGCGGTAACTGGAACGATACATTCGATGCACGCGGCACCGGCGGTGCCAAAGCTATCGCCACCAATCAGCCGATTATGAGCCCGCAGACGCTGAATTATATCAGCGAAGCGATCAATCAGTATAATAATATTGTCGCCAATGGCGGCTGGCCGGTTGTGCCGGGCAATGAGCGCCTGCGTCTGGGTATGAAAAGTCAGGTTGTGCCGATCCTGCGTCAGCGCCTGATGATCTCCGGCGATCTGCCTCAGGGCATCGGTGCTTCCAATTCTTTTGATACTTATGTAGATGCGGCCGTAAAGCGCTTTCAGGCACGCCACGGTCTGCCTGCTGACGGCGTGATGGGCGATGTGACCTATAAGGCGCTCAATGTCAGTGCCGATGTCCGTCTTGGTCAGCTCAATACCAATCTGCAGCGTCTTGGCTCGCTGGCCAATGTCGATCAGACGCGCTTTGTCATGGTCAATATTCCGGCAGCACAGATCGAGGCGATTGAAAATGGCCGCGTAGTGCAGCGCCATACCGCCGTTGTCGGTAAGATCGACCGTCAGACACCGATCCTGACTTCAAAAATTCATGAAGTGATCCTCAATCCATACTGGACAGCGCCAAAGTCGATCATCCGCAAGGATATCATTCCTTTGATGCGTAAAGATCCGCAATATCTGACCAAGAACAAGATCCGCCTTTACGATGGTCAGGGACAGGAAGTTCCGCCGGAAACCGTTGACTGGAACACGGAAGATGCAGTGAAGCTGATGTTCCGTCAGGATCCGGGCAAGATCAATGCCATGGCTTCGACCAAAATCAACTTCCATAACAGCCATGCTGTTTATATGCATGACACACCACAGAAGGGCACTTTCAACAATCTGATGCGTTTTGACTCGTCAGGCTGTATCCGCGTGCAGAATATCCGCGATCTGGATGTGTGGCTGCTGAAAAATACCGGCGGCTGGGATCGTCAGACTATCGAAGATACAATTAAGAGCGGTCAGAATAATCCGATTCAGGTGGCTGACCCTGTGGCGCTGTATTTTGTCTATATTTCCGCATGGTCTACCGGTGACGGTATTCCGCAGTTCCGTGATGATATTTACAAGATGGACGGTGCTTCGGAACTGGCAATCGGTACAGCGATCTGATCTTGCACAGCCTGAGGTCGCAATAATGCTGGTGCAGTTCCAAAAAATGCACCAGCCGGATGGCTAAGCAGAAGCATGGTCTATTAATTAACGTCTGAATTTAAAGCCGCCTTCGGGCGGCTTTTTTCTATTTAAACGATATAAATGGGACTTTAGCCGTTTTACGTCATGGCATATCGCCTGTTGGCCATGGAGCAGGTGTTACAAGTGTGATATTGCCACCCGACATAGGAATGGGCTAGAGCATTTCCAGCAAAAGTGCGAAGCGGTTTTGCGTAGGATAATGCGTAAAAAAGAGTTAGAGCGGCTCCGATAAATCGTTTACTGCCGGAGCAGCTCTAACCCTCAAACAACATTGAATTTACGTGCTTTTTGTTTCGCATTTTGATATGCGGACAGACATTGAGCGTATCCCGAAAAGCGGGAACCGGTTTTCGGATAAGATACGCGTCAAAAAAATAGCGAGGAATTCCATGACCGTCGCATACAGGCGGCGGGAATGGTGTCTGATTGACTTTTGACTGGGAAATTGACCGGGAACCGGAAGGGAATAGGATATGTCGCAGGCGAACAGTGCTTCTCTCGAAGCATTCTTTAATAAGGGTCTTGAAGAAGCGGATGCTGAAATTTTCGGCGCAATCCGTAAGGAGCTTGGCCGTCAGCGTCACGAAATCGAGCTGATTGCATCGGAAAATATCGTTTCCCGCGCAGTGCTTGAAGCTCAGGGTTCAATCCTCACCAATAAATATGCCGAAGGTTATCCGGGTAAGCGCTATTATGGCGGCTGCCAGTATGTTGATATCGTTGAAGAACTGGCGATTGAACGTGCGAAGAAACTGTTCGGCGCAGAATTCGTCAACGTGCAGCCAAATTCCGGTAGCCAGATGAATCAGGCTGTATTCCTCGCGCTGCTGCAGCCGGGCGATACATTCATGGGTCTGGATCTGAATTCCGGTGGTCACCTGACCCACGGTTCTCCGGTTAATATGTCCGGTAAATGGTTCAATGTTGTATCCTATGGTGTGCGTGAAGACGATCACCTGCTGGATATGGATGAAGTGGCACGTCTTGCCCGCGAACATAAGCCAAAGCTGATTTTGGCTGGTGGTACTGCCTATTCCCGTATCTGGGACTGGAAGCGCTTCCGTGAAATCGCCGATGAAGTCGGTGCATATCTGATGGTTGATATGGCGCATATTGCCGGTCTGGTTGCTGCCGGTGTGCATCCGTCGCCTGTGCCGCATGCTCATGTCTGCACCACCACCACCCACAAATCCCTGCGCGGCCCGCGCGGTGGTATGATTATGACCAATGATGGTGATCTGGCCAAGAAGTTCAACTCGGCTGTATTCCCGGGTCTTCAGGGCGGCCCGCTGATGCATGTGATCGCCGGTAAAGCGGTTGCACTGGCAGAAGCGCTGCAGCCTGAATTCAAGCTCTATGCGCAGAATGTTGTGGCAAATGCCAAGGCTCTGGCAGAGAACCTGAAGAAAAACGGTCTTGATATCGTTTCCGGCGGCACCGACAACCATCTGATGCTGGTTGACCTGCGTCCGAAGAATGCGACCGGCAAACGCGCTGAAGCAGCGTTAGGCCGTGCCAATATCACCACCAACAAAAACGGTATTCCGTTCGATCCTGAGAAGCCTTTTGTGACTTCCGGTATCCGTCTCGGCACACCGGCCGGTACAACCCGCGGCTTCGGTATCAAGGAATTCGAACAGATCGGTGATATGATCACTGAAGTGCTCGACGGTCTTAAAGCTGCCAATTCTGATGAAGGCAATGCAGCTGTTGAACAGGCTGTTCAGAAAAAAGTTGTGGAGCTGACCGAAGGCTTCCCGATGTATGGCTATCTGGGCTAAGCCGGTTGTGACTATGTTGTAATTTCAGACGCCGCGTATCACATAAGTGTTACGCGGCGTTTTTGTCTGTGCAGCTTGCCGGACATAGCTGATGACAAAGCAGCCTATCTGCTTTAGATAATTTCAATCTGAGTGAATTATAGTCGTTTACAACCTGTCAGGCTGGAATGGCTGCCGTGCTGCAAGGCGCGGTAACAAGTTGAGAGTTGAGCCATGCGCTGTCCGTTTTGTCAGTCTGAAGATACGCAGGTCAAAGATTCCCGTCCGGCGGAAGACGGTTCGGTCATCCGCAGGCGCCGTGTCTGTTCTGTATGTGGCGGCAGGTTCACGACATTTGAGCGCGTACAGTTGCGCGAACTGATGGTGGTCAAGAAAAGCGGCCGCCGTGTGCCTTTCGACCGCGATAAGCTGATGCATTCGGTGCAGGTTGCGCTGCGCAAGCGCGAGGTGGACAGTGACCGCGTGGAACGCGCTGTTTCTGGTATTGTGCGCCAGCTGGAAAGTTCCGGTGAGGTCGAAATTCCGTCAGAAGAGATCGGCCGTCTGGCAATGGAAGCACTGAAGGGCGTGGACGATATTGCCTATATCCGTTTCGCTTCTGTTTATCGTAATTTCAGTGTTGCCAAAGACTTCCACAATGTCATTGATGAGCTTGGCCATCCGGAAAATGCTGTATCATCGAGCAATGAGGATTAAAGTTCAGAGCGCATAATGTGCTCTGGCTTTGGGCAGGTTTCTGCTTTTGAATAAGAATTTGAGGCATGGATGTTCGTTGAACCTGATGCCTCTTGTGAACTGAATGCATATTGGCAACTGAAAATTGTTTCGGGTCAGATGCGTGTTAAAGTAAATAGGTTTTGAATCTGTTTGGCTTAAAGGCAGGCGGTACAAAACACTCCGTACTGGAATTTGGCATATGAATGAACCTCAGAACGCGACAGCCCGTCAGACCCATTCTGGCGAGGGAAGTGCATCGGAGCTTGATAAGCGCTTTATGGCGGCTGCAATCCGCTATTCACGCCGCCATCTTGGTATTACGGGAACCAATCCTTCTGTGGCGACGCTGATTGTAGCGGATAACGGCCACGGGCCGGTGATTGTCGGGCGTGGTGTGACAGCTGAAGGCGGACGTCCGCATGCAGAAACACAAGCGCTGGCAGAAGCCGGAGAACTGGCAAAGGGCGCAACCGCCTATGTCACGCTGGAACCTTGCGCTCATCACGGTCACACACCGCCTTGCGCTTCTGCGCTGGTCACTGCAGGCATCAAGCGCGTTGTTGCTTCGAGCAGCGATCCTGATCCGCGTGTTGCAGGCCGTGGTTACCAGATTTTGCGTGATGCAGGGCTGGAAGTTGTCACCGATGTTTGCCGCGAGCAGGGCGACGATGAACTGGCAGGCTATCTGTCGCGCTCTTTCCGCAAGCGTCCGGAAGTGATGCTGAAGCTGGCTCTGTCGGTTGATGGCTATGTCGGCTGCGTCGGACGTGGTCAGATTGCCATTACCGGTGCGGTCAGTATTGCGCAGGTGCATATGCGCCGCGCCCAGACCGATGCGATTATGATTGGTGTCGGAACGGTTATAGCGGATGATCCGGTACTGAATACCCGTTTGCCGGGGCTGCAGGATCGTTCGCCGATCCGCGTTATTCTCGATAGCGAGTTGCGTATTCCGCTCACATCCAAACTGGTGCGTTCCGCGCGTCAGGTGCCTTTGTGGATTGCTGCCAGCAATAATGCTGATCCGGCAAAACGCCAGCAACTGATTGAAGCCGGATGCCGTATTCTGGCAACGGAATGCGAGGATGAAAAAATCGCTCTGCCGGAACTGCTGGATGACCTTGCAGCGCAGGGCATTGCCACAGTCATGGTAGAAGGCGGCGCAGTTGTTGCACAGGCTTTTCTGGCACAGGGACTGGTTGATAAGCTGATGATTTTTGACGGCCCGAACCCGATCCTTTCCAACGGAGATGGTCAGGCGCTGGCGGTTGAGGGTTTGCAGGCTTTCATTGATGCGGATTTTGTCAAAACCGGCGAAAGCCATTTTGCGTCAGATGTTTTGAGTGAGTACAAGCGCAAAGCAGGTTTTTGATAAGCAGGGAATGAGAAGGATTTCTTATGTTTACAGGCATTGTTACAGATATCGGTGAAGTTGCTGAAATCAACCCGATGGATGAAGGCGTAAGACTGCGTATTGATACGCATTATGACCCGAAAACCATTGAGATCGGTGCATCTATTGCCTGTTCGGGTGTGTGCCTGACAGTTACCCGCTTGCCGGATATTGAAAGCAATGCCTGCTGGTTTGAAGTGGAAGCATGGGAAGAAGCCCTGCGTCTGACCACGATCAGCGAATGGAAAGCCGGACGCAAAATCAATCTGGAGCGTTCGCTGAAGCTTGGCGATGAAATGGGCGGTCATCTTGTATCCGGCCATGTCGATGCCATGGCGGAAATTATCAATATTCAGCAGGAAGGTGAGGCGGTGCGCTTTACCATCCGCGCACCGGAAAATCTGGTGCCGTTTATCGCGCAGAAGGGCTCCGTGGCACTGGACGGCACGTCGCTGACAGTCAATGGCGTTAACGGCAATGAATTTGATGTGCTGCTGATCCGTCATTCGCTGGAAGTGACCACATGGGGCACACGTCAGGTCGGCGATAAGATCAATATCGAGATCGACCAGCTGGCGCGTTATGCAGCCCGCCTTGCGCAGTTTAAGGCATAAATACCTTTTTTATGACAACCGGACGGGATGCCGCTTATGCAGATAAGCGGCATCTTTGTTTTATGCGTGCGACAAAATCACTGAAAAGCTGCAAACAGGGATTACTTTTCAACCGCAATGCTGTAGAGCAGCAGTCATTACCGTTCAGGCGTTGCTTTAACTCAGTTGTGCAGATTGATCTGTCGCAGCAGGGTCTCGCTGTTGTTGCGGGCAAAAAGCATATTGAAAAATGTATGGCTGCTTACATTGTAAGTGCCGCAGGTTTCTATAGAATATGATTTATATACGTTCCCGTAAGCAGCCTGTGCCTGCGGGAGAGGATACAGTGTTCTTGACCTGTGGCAGTTTCATATAAACCGCTCTGGTAGTCGTGGATTCAATTGCTTTAAAGGCAGCTGACTATGGAGAATGAGATGACCGGAAATCTGGCCTATCCGCCGCATATTCTGATTGTTGAAGCCCGTTTTTACGATGCGCTTTCTGACGCGCTTCTGGATGGTGCCAAAGCGGCGCTGGATGAAGCCGGTGCGACTTATGATATTGTGACGGTCATGGGCGCTCTTGAAGTTCCTGCGGCTATCTCTTTCGCTCTCGATGCTGAAGCCGGTGGCGGTACAGAATATGATGGTTATGTTGCGCTTGGTACTGTCATTCGCGGCGAGACCTATCATTTTGAAATCGTTGCCAATGAATCCTCCCGTGCGCTGACAGATCTGTCGGTCTCGGAGAGCATTGCGATCGGTAATGGCATTCTCACTGTTGAAAATGAAGAGCAGGCCTGGGCCCGCGCCAAACGCAGTGAAAAAGATAAGGGCGGTTTTGCAGCGCGCGCTGCCCTGACGATGATTGATTTACAGAAAAAATTTGGAGTCTGATATGACCGCCCCTCATGCGACGCCGCAGAATGCGCCGCGCACCGCCAATAAGCGAGGCGTTGCACGCCTTGCTGCCGTTCAGGCACTGTATCAGATGGAAGTCACCGGCACCGGCGTGCTGGACATTGCTGCTGAATATGAAAATTTCCGCCTCGGCAAAGATATTGACGGCGATCAGTATCTGGAAGCTGACCCGCAATGGTTCCGCGCCATTATTGCCGGTGTGGTTGCCGACCAGCGCGTGCTGGATCCGATGATCCGTCAGTCGCTGACCGAAGACTGGCCGCTGTCGCGCCTTGATTCGACCCTGCGTGCGATTTTGCGTGCGGGTATCTGGGAATTGCGCACTAAAAAAGAAGTGCCGACAGCCGTTATCGTCTCGGAATATGTAGATATTGCCAAGGCTTTTTACGAAGAAGACGAGCCGAAACTCGTCAATGCTGTGCTGGATCGTCTGGCATTTGAAATTCGTGGCGAGAGCCGCGGAACCAGAAAAACGCCGCGCTGACGGTGTTTGGCAGAGGCGATTGCCTTTGCGATGCATTTTAAAGCCATCAGAGCCGGTACAATATTGTGCCGGCTTTTTTATATTGCCGGTACTTGCGCTGTTACCGTTTTTAAAACAGGCACTTGACCTTTGTTACAGGCTTTCGCATCCTGCGCACAGAATACCGGAAGACAAGCCTGAAGCATGCTGATCAGACAGATGCTGAACGAAACATAATCCTGAAGACTGAGAGATTTCAGGGCAGGATTATGGGGTAAATCAAACTGCCGGACTCTGAACTGAAATAACTGCCCTCTGTTGCTGTCTGAACAGACTGTGAGCATTTTCAGAAGCGCACTCCGCGCTTTAAATGACTGCTGTACCTTGCTCCATGCCGTCCTCCGTTATCGGGAGATAATCCGGTTCTCATTCCGGAATTATAAAGGCCGAAGAATAAGGGGAATACGCATGGCAGTTCTCATACTCATTCTTATTTGTGGCATTCTCGCACTGGTCTATGCAGGCTGGGCAATCCGCTCGGTGCTGGCATCGGATGCGGGTAATGCGCGGATGCAGGAAATTGCAGGAGCAATCCGCGAGGGTGCACAAGCCTATCTTGCACGCCAATATATGACGATCTTTTTCGTTGGTGCGGTGGTCTTTCTCATTACATGGTGGTTGCTGGGTGCCTATGCGGCCTTCGGTTTTCTCATTGGTGCGGTTCTGTCCGGTGTGGCCGGTTTTATCGGGATGCATGTCTCCGTGCGTGCCAATGTGCGTACAGCACAGGCGGCATCGATGAGTCTCGCAGGTGGGCTGGAGATTGCCTTCCGCGCCGGTGCAGTCACAGGCATGCTGGTGGCGGGGTTGGCGCTGCTTGGTGTTGCCGGTTATTACACATGGCTCACGGCGATGATGGGCTATGCTTCCGGTGACCGTGTGGTGATTGATGCACTGGTGGCGCTTGGCTTCGGTGCTTCGCTGATTTCCATTTTTGCCCGTCTCGGTGGTGGTATTTTCACCAAGGGGGCCGATGTCGGCGGCGATCTGGTCGGCAAGGTTGAAGCCGGTATTCCCGAAGATGATCCGCGCAATCCGGCAACCATTGCCGATAATGTCGGCGATAATGTTGGTGACTGCGCCGGTATGGCTGCGGATTTGTTTGAGACCTATGCGGTAACCGTGGTGGCAACCATGGTGCTGGCGGCGATCTTCTTTGCCGGTACGCCATTGCTGCCAACGATCATTCTCTACCCGCTGGCTATTTGCGGGCTTTGCATTCTCACATCCGTTGCCGGTACATTCTTTGTGCGGCTCGGCACGGATAATTCCATTATGGGGGCTTTGTATAAGGGGCTGATTGCGACCGGTCTGCTGTCTGTGGTGGGGCTTGCAGTAGCAACCACGCTGACCATCGGCTGGGGTGAGGTCGGTACTGTTGCCGGTATTTCCATCACCGGTACAAACCTGTTCATTTGCGGGCTGATTGGTCTGATTGTCACCGGTCTGATCGTGGTGATTACGGAATATTATACCGGCACAAATAAGCGTCCGGTTAATTCGATTGCGCAGGCCTCCGTCAGCGGACATGGCACCAATGTCATTCAGGGACTGGCTGTGTCACTGGAATCAACGGCATTGCCTGCGATTGTTATCGTATTCGGTATCATCACCACCTATCAGCTGGCCGGATTGTTCGGCACGGCAATTGCAGTGACAGCGATGCTCGGCATTGCCGGTATGATCGTGGCGCTTGATGCTTTTGGCCCTGTAACCGACAATGCCGGTGGTATTGCGGAAATGGCGGGGCTTGATCCGGAAGTGCGCAAGGCAACAGATGCGCTGGATGCGGTAGGCAATACGACCAAGGCGGTAACCAAAGGCTATGCGATTGGCTCGGCCGGTCTTGGTGCCTTGGTGCTGTTTGCAGCCTATTCCAACGATTTGGCATTCTTTGCAGCGAATAGTCAGAACTATCCGTATTTCAGCGATATGGGGCCAGTCTCTTTTGACCTCTCCAACCCTTACGTGGTGGCAGGACTGATCTTTGGCGGTCTGATTCCCTATCTGTTTGGTGGTATCGCCATGACGGCAGTCGGTCGTGCTGCGGGATCGGTGGTGCAGGAAGTGCGTCGTCAGTTCCGGGAAAAGCCCGGTATCATGAGCGGTACGGAACGGCCGGATTATGCTCGTGCGGTGGATATTCTGACCAAAGCTGCGATCCGCGAGATGATTATCCCGTCATTGCTGCCGGTACTGGCGCCATTGGTGGTTTATTTCGGTGTGCTGCTGATTTCCGGTTCCAAGGCTTCCGCTTTTGCTGCGCTCGGTGCTTCTCTGCTCGGCGTGATCGTCAACGGATTGTTCGTGGCGATTTCCATGACTTCCGGCGGCGGCGCATGGGATAATGCCAAGAAGAGCTTTGAAGATGGCTTCACCGATGCAGACGGCGTGAAGCATATGAAGGGCTCGGAAGCGCATAAGGCTTCGGTCACCGGTGATACTGTCGGCGATCCTTATAAGGATACGGCAGGGCCGGCGGTCAATCCGGCAATCAAGATCACCAATATTGTTGCATTGCTGCTGCTGGCAGTACTGGCGCATCAGTAAAGCGTGCAGGTAAAGAAAAACGCCGGTGAGAATATCTCACCGGCGTTTTTGTTCTCATCACTGCAATCATGCAGAAATAGTTTAGATCGTGCCTGGCAGCGAGGTCGGCATTTTGCCAACGCCCTGAATAAGCTGACCGATAAAGCTCTGATCTTTACCGCCGGTTGGTGTTGTGCGGGAGATGAAGTCGAAGACTTTACCATCCTGCAGACCATAATGGGCGATCTGAGAGACTTTACCATCCTTGTTGAAGTAAACAGCAAGAATGCGGCGGTCGATGATTTTAGGCGCCATGAACTGCGCAACACGATAACGCTTCTGCGAAATATAGTAGAAGACTTCATTATCAAATGTAGCAGTTGTTGACGGGGTGCCGAGCGTCAGCAGAACCTGCTCACGGCTGGAACCGACAGGAACAGAATCAAGTGCCTGTTCATCAAGGACGTAACCTTCAGTCAAAGTTTCTGAAGGATTGAGCGTGCTTGCGGTATTGCAACCGGCAAGCCCGAGCGAAAAAAGCACGGCTGCGCCTGTAATGAGCAAGCTTCTGCTGCGGTTTTGTGCGAAAATACGCTGCAACGACGACATCTCCATAACCATTATCCCAACGGTACTTCCGTATCCAGATGAACTTGGGTAAACCACCTTGCATCCGGATGCAACAAAAGCATGGGCGTTAAATGATGATTCTTAATTTATTAAGACGCAAATCCCGAGTAAATGAAGCAATTACACTGTCTGCTTATGAGAAAATCGTGGCGGCAGCACGACAAAAACGCTTTTACGCGGAGTTTCTTGTGCCCGATACGCCGATCGGCCGCTATGAAATGCTGTCTTTACATGTCTTTTTGCTGATGCACCGGCTGAAATCTGAAAATTCCGCGCTGAAAGAACTGACGCAGGACATTGCCGAAGAGTTTTTCAAAGATGTCGACCATTCCCTGCGTGAGCTTGGTATCGGCGATCAGGGCGTGCCGAAACGCATGAAAAAACTGGCGCGCATGTATTATGGCCGTGTACTGAGCTATGCTGAGGCAATCGACAAGAATGACAGCGCGGCATTGGCTGTCGCTCTCGGCCGTAATGTGCGTCCTGATCTGACCGAGGCTGGTAAAGAATGGGAGCATAGTGAGGCAATGGCCGCTTATGTGATGCAGGTTTATGCGCATTTACGTGAGCAGCCGGACAGCAGCTTCCTTGAAGCAAGCTTCAGCTTTGCATAAATAATACAAATATAAATGCCGGTATTGCACCGGCATTGAAACGAAATGGACTTATCATGACTAAACATAACGGGTCGGGTAATACGGGCTTAAGCCATCCGGTTCCGGTGGCGCATGTGCCGCCTAAGGGCACGACCGTTAAGATCGAAGCCAATGAGAAAGAGCGCGCTCTTCTGGCTGCCAATCATGAATTGCTATCGGTTGATTCATTCACGGCGGATTTTCTGATTACACGTTGGAAGAAAGACGGCATTAAACTGCGCGGTCATATTGAAGCGCAGATCGTGCAGGCTTGCGTTGCGACGCTTGAGCCGATCAATGCAATGATCAGTGAAGAAGTGGATACGGTTTTCGTACCGGAAAACTCCCGCCTTGCACGCATCCGTCTGGATGAAAGCGGTGAAATGCTGATTGATGCCGAAGGTCCGGATATGCCGGAAACCTTTGAAGGTGACCGCATTGATATCGGCGCTGTGGCTGAGGAGTTCTTTGAACTGGCACTTGATCCTTATCCGCGCAAAGCTGAGGCGGATTATATCGAAATCATCGAAGATGACGAAGATGAAGACACAAGTGACATCAAGCCGGATTCGCCTTTTGCCGGTCTGGCCAAGCTGCGTGACAAAAACTGAGATTCTGTTTTCAAACGGCGGATGCCCCGCGTGATTTGAATAGTCAAAGCCTGTAAAGTGCTTTATATTCAAAAACATGCTGTGGGAGCTGCCGTTTCGCGGAATGTTGTCTGCGTGCCAAAATTAAAAATAAGTTGTGCGCGCAGGCAAAAAAGTTATTTTGCAAAATTCAGGGCGGGTTGCAGTGCTGTATAGGACTGCAACTTCGCAGATGAAGAAGACGAAGATATTCACGTTTGCTTTGCGGACGCGGAATATACATTTAAATCATGCCGGACAGGCAGCCTTTATGGCAAACCCGTGTGGTTTTGTGAGGACCGGTATAGGACGATCAAGTGGTCACAATTTCTATTGACGCTATGGGGGGCGATTTTGGCCCTGAAGTGGTTATCCCCGCTGCGGCGAATGCACTGGAGCGTCATCCTGACATCCGGTTTGTTTTTTATGGCTTAGCAGGCCAGGTCGAACCTTTTCTGGATAAATTTCCTAAACTGAAAGCTGTATCGGTGCTGCATATCAGCGAAACCGCGGTGCAGATGGACGATAAGCCTAGTCAGGCTTTGCGCAATGGTCGCGGCAAATCCACGATGTGGCAGGCGATTGAAGCAGTGAAAAACGGCGAAGCCGATGTTTGCGTATCCGCAGGCAATACCGGTGCGCTGATGGCAATGGCAAAATTCTGCCTGCGTATGATGGCAAATATTGAACGTCCGGCGATTGCGGCGATCTGGCCGACGACGCGTGGCGAAAGCATTGTACTGGATGTGGGCGCGAGTATTGGTGCAGATGCCCGTCAGCTGATTGATTATTCTGTGATGGGCGCCGGTATGGCGCGCGCGCTGTTTGAAATTAAGCGTCCGACAGTCGGCCTGCTCAATGTAGGTGTTGAGGAAGTTAAAGGTCTGGATGCAATCAAGGAAGCGGGCGCTGCCTTGAAAGCAACACCGCTGCCGGGCTTTGAATATAACGGCTTTGTCGAGGGCGATGATATCGGCAAAGGCACCGTAGATGTTGTTGTGACAGAAGGTTTTTCCGGCAATATCGCTCTGAAAACTGCCGAAGGCACAGCCAAGCAGATTTCTGCCTATTTGCGCGGCGCGATGAGCCGGACATGGATGGCGAAGATCGGTTATATTTTTGCCAAAGGCGCGTTTAACCGTCTGAAGGAAAAGATGGATCCGAACAAGGTCAATGGCGGGGTGTTTCTTGGTCTCAATGGCGTAGTCATCAAAAGTCATGGCGGCGCCAATGTTGACGGTTTCTGCTCGGCGATTGAAGTTGGCTATGACATGGTACGCAACGGTCTTATGCAAAAGATCGAGGCGGATCTGACCACATTCTACAGCCATTACAAAGCTGATGATGCTGAAGCGGCTGGCAATCCAGCAGACGCAACTGCAAAACCGGCCTGATCCTTTAATTTAGAGCATGTTGCGGAAAAGCGGAGATTGGTTTTCCGATAGTGACATGCGCAAAAACAAGGAGATAGAGCGAGTACTGTGATGTAATTTTCAGGTAAGCCGCTCTATCGTAAATTCGCCTTATATGATTTCCATATAAGCTTTATTCTGTCAGTCATTGCTTTCCGTTCAGGCATTTGTAATGACTGACACTATATTGCAATTATCCGGCGATAAATTCTCGCATGTGTCTCGCCGGACGAGCACGCACAATATCAATATATGTATCCGGTGTCGTCGGATGGCTTGCTTTGCGCCAGATCCCCGACAAGATGCCCGATATGTCAGACAGGAAAATTACTGATGATCAGATCCGTCGTTAAAGGCATTGGTGCAGCCACACCGGAACGCGTTGTAAAAAATGCCGAGCTGGAAGGGGTTGTCGAAACATCTGACGAATGGATCGTTCAGCGTACAGGTATTCGTCAGCGTTATATTGCTGCGGAGAATGAAACGACTGTATCTCTCGGCACCAAAGCCGCACAGGCTGCTCTGGAAAATGCCGGCCTGACGGCGGATGATATTGATCTCATCATTCTGGCAACCTCCACACCAAATCATACATTTCCGGCCAGTGCTGTCGAAATTCAGAATGCGCTGGGCATGAAGCACGGCTTTGCCTTTGATATGCAGGCTGTGTGCAGCGGCTTCGTCTATGCGGTGACAACGGCTGATATGTATATCAAGAGCGGTATGGCCAAGCGCGTGCTGGTGATCGGTGCGGAAACTTTCTCGCGTCTTCTCGACTGGAAAGACCGCACAACCTGCGTTTTGTTCGGTGACGGTGCGGGTGCGCTGGTTCTCGAGTCGGGCGAGGGCAATGGTCTGACCTCTGATCGCGGCGTGCTGACAGCGAACCTGCGTTCCGACGGTTCCCACAAAGAAAAACTCTATGTTGATGGCGGCCCTTCAACAACCCAGACAGTCGGTCATCTGCGTATGGAAGGCCGTGAAGTTTTCAAACATGCGGTGGGCATGATTACTGATGTGATCGAAGCCTCATTTGCAACCACCGGCCTGAGCGCTGAGGACATTGACTGGTTCGTTCCGCATCAGGCCAATAAGCGCATTATTGATGCCTCGGCCAAGAAGCTGAACATTGCAGAGCATAAGGTTGTGATCACCGTCGATCAGCACGGCAACACATCAGCAGCTTCCGTGCCGCTGGCTCTGGCGACCGCAGTAAAAGACGGCCGCATCAAAAAAGGCGACCTTATTTTGCTCGAAGCAATGGGTGGCGGCTTTACCTGGGGTGCGGTTTTGCTGCGCTGGTAGGGCACTCAAACAGCATTTCAATGGCTTATTGACTGAAAAGAAGTTTCATACGGTACAAAAGTCTGCTTGACCATCGGCGTTGCATCTGTGTAACCTGTTGCACATACAAGATATTATCACCTTTAACGCTAGCCGAGTAGGTTCATCATGGGGGGTAAGACTGTCACGCGTGCCGATCTGGCTGAAGCTGTCTATCGCAAGGTAGGGCTTTCACGTACGGAATCTGCGTCGCTTGTTGAAATGATTCTTGACGAAGTCTGTGATGCCATTGTGAATGGTGAAACTGTTAAGCTTTCATCTTTTGCAACATTTCAGGTCCGCGACAAGAATGAGCGCATTGGCCGTAATCCGAAAACCGGTGAGGAAGTTCCAATTCTGCCGCGTCGGGTTATGACCTTCAAAGCATCAAATGTGCTGAAACAGCGTATTCTGGATCAGCATCTTGCCCGTCAGGGTAATAAGGCCAAGGCCTGATTATCTGCCTTGTTTAAAGGCTTTCGATTTTGAAGCACCGGCTGCATATGTGGCCGGTGTTTTACTTTCTGCGCATGGGGGGCGGATCAGGACCTGTCTCAGTGCCGTGAGTGATACGGATTTTTAACCTTGATAGGTTTTCCGCTTAAGGCATTATGCAGCCTGCGATTTTTGCATTATGGTAAGTGATAATAAGAATCATTATAAATGCCGAACAAAGTGCCGCGGTCAGAACCGGACTCTCGACTTTTTTGTCAGGGATAGGCCTGTTTTTTATAAGTTTATATGCGGAATGCCTTGTTTTTGCAGGAAATGTGATTCATTCAAGTTGTGTATCGTTTGAGTGATACTCCTTTACGACCGGAAAGGGGCAGTACATGAATAAAAGTCCTGATGCGTTTAAGACGATCAGTGAGGTGGCGGAAGATCTGGATTTGCCGCAACATGTGCTGCGTTTCTGGGAGACGCGCTTTACCCAGATCAAGCCAATGAAACGCGGCGGCGGACGCCGTTATTACCGTCCGCTGGATGTGGAATTGCTCAAGGGCATCCGTCATCTGCTCTATGATCAGGGCTACACAATCAAAGGTGTGCAGCGTTTGCTGCGTGAAAATAATGCACAATTCATCATTGCGCTCGGCAATGGTGATGTTGCTGCTGTTGAGGCGATAACGCGTCAGAAGCAGGCAACAGCCGCGCAGGATGCGGCGATTGATGATTATGATCCGGAAGAACAGCGCCAGTCTTCAGGCGGCCGTAAATTATTCGGCCTGCTGCGCGGTGATGAAGAGGGGCCGATGGGCGCTGATTCCAAGCGTCTGAATAAAGACAACCGCACTTTGTTGCAGGAAGCGCTTTTCGATTTGCTGGAATGCAAACGCCTGCTCGATCAGGTGCGCTAAAGATAGTTTCTGACTTTAGGAAAACGGGGTGGTGTAAACCGCCCCGTTTTTGTTTTTAGGGGCTCAGGCACGCTTCAGACGAAGCACTTCACGATTTTTTGAATCAATCAAGATCAGTTTGTTTTTGCTGAGTTTCCAGCTTGTGACCAGATTGAGTGCAGCGTGAAATTTGGAATCCTGCTGCATCATCGGCGGCGGGCAGGCCATCAGTGTTGCGCCAACCGGCTGCACTTTTACTTTATCACCTTTAATTTCCATGCCGCCCATATAGCGATTGCAGCCGCCACTGCCGGAAATCTTGCCATCCTGCGCAATATCAAGGGTGGACTGCACTTTTGCATGCACTTTATGCCCCTGAATGCGCTCTGTAATCCAGTTACCGTAAATTCCTGTTTCCGCAGCATGAGAAGTGCTGAATCCTGCGAACATTAATCCTGCAGAAATCACGGCGGATTGAATGAGTTTGGTGGAGCTGAGCGCCATATTTGTCCTCGTTATGAAATGATTTGCTTGCGGATAAGGGCATGTGAACCCGACTGTCTGATGTTTGTCCACCTTAAATACAGTGATGAGTAAACGCTTATCGCGCATATCGGGTTGCAAAATGATGTAAATAAAATTATATAGCATAATAATTGTTAGCTTCCTATTTATGTGTGTGCTCATGAAACCTGCAATCATTCAGAAACGTGCTGATTTGCTTACGGATATGTCCGTGGCAGGTCGCAAACTGCGCACTTTATTTGATGCATTCGCCAAAGAGCACGACATGACATTGTCCCGTGCCCGCACGTTGTTTTTGCTTTCAACCCATAAATGCATGACGCAGACAGAACTGGCTGCGGCATTGGAAATTGAGACGCCGACACTGGTGCGCCTCATTGACGGACTGGAAAAGCAGGGACTGGTCACACGGCGTGCCGTGGAGGGCGACAGACGCGCCAAGCACATCATTCTGACCGAAGCGGCACATGATCAGGTGGAAGAGCTGCACGTTGTCGCTGAGCAATTGCGCATCCGCATTCTTCAGGATTTGAGCGAGGCCGATCTGGATGAGGGCTTACGCATTATGCGGGTGATTTTGAAGAATATGGAAGCAATCAGCTGATTTTATCATGGCAGATATAAGAATGACCGGAAAGGATGAGCCGAAAGAGGCCGGAGATGATGCTGATGCAGTGCTGCATCCGGCAAATGCCGGTTTGCAGGATGCGGAAAAGCCAACAGCTGAAGCTGTGCCTGCCGCCCCACAACAGGTGGTGAAACCGGCACTTGTTGAGGAAGCGGTGGAAGCTCCTGCATCCGATGCCCCGCAGGCTCCTGCGGCTCCGCCTGTACCACCGGCAAAACCGTTTCTGCTTTCTGCTGCTTTTGTGTGTGCATCTCTGTTGATGTGGATCACACAGGGCATTGGTCTGAATATGGTTGCAGTCAATATTCCGCAAATACAGGGCGGACTTGGCGCTACGACTGCGGAAACAACATGGCTGCTTGCTGCCTATATGGCGCCAAATGTCAGCCTGACATTGTTCCTGATGAAAATCCGCACGCAATACGGCTTGCGCCGTTTCACAGAACTGGGGCTGCTGACATTTGTGGTGGTTACATCACTGCACTGGTTTATCCATGACCTTAACTCTGCATTGATTGTGCGGTTCTTTTCGGGGGCTGCGGCATCACCTATGTCGACGCTCGGCTTTTTCTATATGCTTGAGGCGTTTCCCCCGAGTAAGAAAATGAGCTGGGGGCTGTGTCTTGCTTTGACCTGCACGACACTTGGTGCACCGCTGTCGCGCATTATTTCTCCTATATTGCTGGATGCCGCTCTGTGGCAGCAGCTTTATATGCTGGAAATCGGTCTGGCGATGCTGTGTTTTGCAACAGTCTATACACTCAAACTGACACCGATCCCGCATCAGAAAGTGCTCGAAAAGCTGGATTTCATCAGCTATCCGCTGATTGCAACCGGTTTCGGGCTTCTGGCGATGATGCTGGTTGTCGGTCGTTTATACTGGTGGCTTGAGGCACCGTGGATCGGCATCTGTCTCGCGGTTGCTTTTGCTGCTCTGGCATTGGCCGCAGCGATTGAATTCAACCGTGAAAATCCGCTGATTAATATCCGCTGGCTGACCAGCAGGCAGACACTGACTTTTACCGGCATGTTGCTGGTGTTTCGTCTGGTGTTATCGGAGCAGACAGCGGGTGCCACCGGTATGTTTCAGGCGCTCGGCATTTATAATGAGCAAAGCACCGGCCTTTACTGGGTTCTGATTATCAGCTCGTTTATGGGCGGTATCAGTTGCGCGATGGTTATCCGTCCGGGGCGTGAGGCCTATATTTATGCAGTTGCGCTGATATTGATTATGACCGGTGCCTTCATGGATGGTCATGCCAATAATCTGACCCGTCCTGAAATGATGTATCTCAGTCAGGCGATGATTTCATTCGGCGGCGCACTGTTCTTGCCTCCTGCCATGGCGGCGGGTTTGATGAGCGCGCTGAAAAACGGACCGGCTTATATCACCAGCTTTATTGTGATTTTCATTTTCACGCAGAGTGTGGGCGGGCTGTTTGGCTCCGCAGTCTTCGGCAGCTTTGTAACATGGCGGCAGCAGCATCATATGCGTGCGCTTTATGACCAGATTGTGCTGACTGATCCTCTGGTGACTTTGCGTATCTCGCAGCTATCAGCAGCCATATCGAAGGTTATCACTGATCCTGCCTATATTCAGGCTGAAGGTGCGATGCTGCTTGGCCAGCAGATCATGAAGGAAGCAACTGTGCTCTCCTATAATGATCTGTTTCTGCTTGTTTCTGCTATCGCCGCGCTGACTTTGGCCATTCTGATTATCCGTCGCGCTGTTTTCCCCGTAATCGGGAAACTTTGGCGCTTGATTCACGGGCGCGCAATTGCGCAGCCCGCATAAGTTGATTTTGATTTGTGAGTATCTGAAATGCAGAAGATTTTTCGTAATTCGGCAACATTGTTTATTCTGGCTATTGGTCTCTGCGGCGTATTGTTCATCCTTTATGCCTGGCAGCTGCCGCCATTTCGCTCCTCCGTGCAGATGACAGAAAACGCCTATGTCCGCGGGCAGGTCACAATTATCAGCCCTCAGCTGGCAGGTTATATCAAGCAGGTGCCGGAGCGCGATTATTTGCGTGTGAAAAAAGGTGATGTGTTATTTGCGCTGGATGACCGCATCTATGTGCAGAAGCTGAAGCAGGCTGAGGCCATGCTGGAAACGCAAAAAGCATCTTTGGCAAATTCTGAGCAGGATCGTTTAGCCGCAGAGGCACGGACACGCTCCGGTGAGGCTGTTCTGAACAGTGCGAAAGTGGCGTTGAATGTGGCCGAGGCGAATTACAACCGCGTGACACCTTTGCGTAAAAGCGGGGTGATGACCCAGAGCAATGAAGACCAGTCCTTATCCGCTTTGGAACAGGCGCGCGGCGCTGTCAGTCAGGCTGAGGCTGCGCTGGAAGTCAATAAACAGGATGTACAATCCATCATTGTTCGCAGGCATTCTCTCGAAGCGGCTGTGACAAATGCAGAAGCTGCGGTTGATCTGGCCAGAATTGATCTGAGCAATACAAAAATTATTGCGCCTCAGGATGGTGTACTTGGGGAAATCGGTGCGAAGCCCGGGCAATATGTCAATATTGGTGCACAGCTGACTAATCTGGTGCCTGATAAAAAGTGGATCATTGCAAATTTTAAAGAGACGCAGTTTTACGGCATGAAAGCCGGACTGCCGGTGACATTCACTGTGGACGCATTAAACCATGAGAAAATGACCGGTCATATCGAAGCCTTTTCTCCGGCAACAGGCTCGGAATTCAGTGTTCTGAAAGCGGATAATGCTACGGGGAATTTCATCAAGGTAACGCAGCGGCTGCCGGTTCGCATTGCTATTGATGGCGGACAGGAACAGGTCGAACGTCTGATGCCAGGTATGTCGGTTATCGTAAAGGTTGATACCAGAGTTGCAGCGGAATAATGCTCGCAGGACAACAGAGCGAGGTCTGAATGCAAGCTATAGAGATACGTCCGCTTATACGCGATGAGGTGGTATCCGTATGGCAGATTGAGCGACGCGAGATTGTTCAGGAAGTCTATCGCTTCACTGACGGCCGCTTGCAATTACATTCAGAGTTCTATGATACACGCGACTGGCCGGACGGGGAGCCTGAGCTCTATACTCCGATCTTGCTGGAGTGTTATGATCATGGTGGCACATTTACCGGTGCTTTTGCGGGAGGAAAACTGGTTGCGGTGGCTGTTGTTGATGCGCGGCCGGTTACGGATTATCCGCAATATCGGCAGCTGTCATTTCTGCATGTCAGTCACGATTGGCGTGGATATGGATTAGCCTCACGCCTCTACCGGCAATCTATGCAAATTGTCAAAGAACAGGGTGCGGAAGGGTTTTATATTTCTTCAACCTCAACGCGGCATACGGTTGAGTTTTATCTGCATCAGGGCGGCCATCCGATAGGGCAGCCGGATCAGAAACTATATGCTCTGGAGCCGGATGATATTCATCTGATCCATCAGTTCTGATCTTCGATGCACGGCCTTACTTTTTGCAGCGCTGTTTTCCAAGCTGAACTTTAAATTGTCTTGGCCCTACCAGTCCGGCCTTTGCCGGAAGCGTGATAAGAGTTGCTTTGATTGAGCAATTACCTGCGACCACCAAATACTGGTCTTCACTCTGATAAACGACTTTGGTGACAGCTTGTTGCGGAGACAGTGTTTCTGTAACCGCAGAGATGACAGCATTCATTTCACTTGCGCGCTGATACTGCGGTGCAAGAGCCGCTAATGATGCTGAACTCAGCCCCATCATCAAAAGTGCGGTTGTAATCATTTTGAGAAATAGAATGCGCATACTGAATCCTTTGCTGGTTATATTGCTGAAAAAGCTTGCATAGAGTGCGAATGTTCGGTGGATAATAAACAGGAAATCAGGCTTTAATCATCACTGAAATCAGGTACTTCGCCAAAACTTGCTAACAGGCGCGGCGCGTTCATATCGCCGCTTTCCTCATCCACCAGCACAGCATAGGCTGCAACGCCAATAAAACGGCCGGACATAGATGTGGCAATCTTAATGGCACCTGCCTCACTGGAGGCAGGGCGCATTTCCGCCGCAACAAGTTTCTGATTATTCTTACGAAACGGCATAATGATATATTTTTCAGGGTTTTGTGCGGCGAGAGACATTATAGAATCCTCTGTTTGTTCTTACAATGTTCTTATTTTTGATTGCGGTCAAGCGCGATTATTGAGGTCTGAATTCAGGAAAGAGATGGCAGTCGAAAGTGGAATGGCTTCATTGTCTTGTCCTTGCTGATAATAAAATTTAGAAGGAGCAGAATTGTAACGTGAGCCATTCTATGAAAAATCTTGTCATTAATCTGGATAGATCTCCCGACAGGCTAAAACATTGTCATGAGCAATTTGGGCGCTTGAATCTTGATTTTGAACGTGTGGCTGCCATTGATGCGCGTGGTTTGCCCCAGAGTGAGCTCGACAATATCACTTTGCATAAAGATTGGCCAAAGTCGACAAATTCTGAATTTGCATGCTTTATGAGCCATCGGAAATGCTGGGAAATTCTTGTTGCCAGTACGGATGAATATGCCGCAATTTTCGAAGACGACATTATCCTCAGTGATAGTGCAGCCGAATTTCTCAAAAATTCTGACTGGGTACCGGCTGACATAAATTTGCTGCGCTTTGAGACTTTTAAAATGAAGGTCTATTTTAAACGATGGGGAAATGTATCAGTCAAGAATTGGCAGCTGCTGAGAATGCTGAGCTTTCATGCTGGAACGGGTGGTTATTTAATATCCCGTAAGCTGGCAGCCGAGCTCTTAAAACTATCAAGTAATTATATGCCGGTCCCGATAGATCATTTTTTGTTTGATCCGCTGTGCGATGGATTCTCCAGCACAAATATATATCAAATGTCTCCTGCGATTTGTGTGCAGGAACAGGTGTTGCAACCTGAAGCATTGACATTAGGACAGAATATTGAGGGGCGTTCTGTCGTGGATATGATTGAAACCCGTCGCAGTACTTTGTCGAAAACGCATAAAATTATGCGTGAACTTAAAAAAGGCGCGACAAAAATTAAAAACTTTGTTTGGCAAAAAAGAATGATCGTTGATTATTTTTAGTTCGGCGAAGAAGAGTCTGCCTGTATGCGTCAGGCAGACCATATAAAGCGATTACCTGTTATAACGATCAGGGAATTCTTCTTTGAGTATATTCTGCATCGTGGTTTGAAATGCAGAAACATTATGGACTGAGCGGATATAGGATATAGCTTCATTGGCGATGGCATCATAATGATCGGGATTATCCAGAATCTTATGAATAGCATCAACAAACAGATCTACTTTATCGAAACCGTCCCCTAATACATCGCCGACATGAATGCCGAATTTCGATGTCAGATCCTCCGGGTTTCTGTTGCTGACGAGCAATGTGCCAAAGGACAGGGCTTCCAGAAATGAAATCGGCAATGCTTCATGAATAGAAGTATTTACAAGAATTTTTGCGCGTTTCAGATATTCATTTTTCACATCGCCATCTACATGACCTGCAAAATGCAGATTAGGTATGTCGTAATAGGACTGCATAATATCTGTGTTTTTGTGCTTCTCGCGAAAAGTCTGGCCGAGAACGCAGAATTGATAATCAGGCATACTCTTGGCAATTTCACAAAACAACCAGCCGCGCTTTACAGATTCCAGCCGTCCTAAAAAGATGATTAAATTCTCTTTAGGGTTGTCAGAGAGTTTAAAACTTTCATCATATTCAATCGGATTTGGTACGTATTCGATTGAGACATTGTCATCTAAAGCGTACAGATCTTTTGCTTTTTGATGTAAAAAATGCCCCTGAGAAATAAATTTCACTCTGTCCTGTCTGTATAATTTATGAACCGTGTCATAAATACTTTGGTCGTAGTAATTGGTCTCCGGAAATAATTTTACTGTATTGATCTCGTCCCACTCATACATAGGTCTTGGATCTTGTATCCATAAAATTAATTTCTTATTCGTATCGGGTTCGCATTCCAGAACATAATTGTAAGTCAGTTCAATGCTGAGATAAGCATCATAATTCTGCTTTTTTAACCATCTTTTGGCCGCCCATTTGCGTTTAGGTAAGCGGTATAAATTGATAGTCTTATCATCTTGGACGATGAATTCCTCGGCACTATACCGTTTTCGCCCTCTGCCAAGCAGAGCATCTATTTGAAGATTTGTGTCGGGAAGATATTTGGCAATTAATCTTCGCGCCAAAAAACCGTAACCACCAAAGGCTGTATCAGCTGCACCGAAATATTCATCAATAATCAGGCCGATTTTGAGAGGGCGGTTTGTGCTGCTTGCTTTTTTAAAGAAAAACATTTCTATCCTGATGGTTTACTCATACCGGTATAAGACGCATATCCTTTAGCTGTTATTATTTGACAAAATCAAGCTTGCAAAGCTATGCAGCGGTGGTGGTAAATCCCGCATTTTGAGGAAGATATGTCGCTCATCGTAAATAGTTTGTGGATCGGTAAGCGGCTTGGTGAAGTGCATGCTGCATGTCTTAAATCATTTGTAGATAAGGGCTGTAAGATCGTCTTACATGCCTATGGCAGGCCCGAGGATACTCCGAAAGGGGTTGAAATTTTCGACGCAAACAAACTGATGAAAGAGAGCGAGATCGTTCGGACTTCATCGGGCAATCTTGCACTTGCCTCGGATATTTATCGCTACCGAATTTTGCGGGAAGGATTGGGGCTTTATGTCGACTGTGATGTTTATTGTATAAAGCCGGTTGAAGATAATGACTATATAATGGGCTGGGAAACGCAAAGCACAATTAATGGCGCGATCCTGAAAGTGCCTCATGATAGTGCGATGCTGAAGCAATTATTATCTGCGGCTGAAGATCCTTATTTTATTCCGCCATGGTTTAAAGCCAATAAAATCAAAAGATATAGACTGAGAAAGTCTCTGGGGTTTCCAAAGCCTGTTTCAAAGCATCCATGGGGGGCTATTGGTCCCAGCCTGATAACGCATATTGTTAAAGAGCTGGATCTTAAGAATAAGGTCAGCCCGATCGATATTTATTATCCTATGCACTATACTTGTACGACACTTCTTCATGAAAGAGGTCTGCGCGTCCAAGATTTGATTACTCCAAGGACAACGGCTTTCCATCTTTATAATACGGCGAATAATAATAAGCAGATTCTGCCGGATACACCGCTTTATGAGATCATAAATTCATAATTCAGGCAGATAATAAAGACGGTGAGGCTTTTGTATTTTTCGTGTCAGTTTAAAGGGCTTGCCATAAAAGCCTTTCTATTCTAGGGCTTTTAGGTGTTCGGAGCGTAGCGCAGCCAGGTAGCGCACTTGACTGGGGGTCAAGGGGTCGTGGGTTCGAATCCCGCCGCTCCGACCATATTTAAAGCCATTAAACAGCTGTAAAACGGCTCATACGCCTTCAAAAGGATGAGCCGTGCAGATATTATTGCCTCGCCATTAAACCCTTAAGATCATAGCCTGATTGGCATGGTTTGCTTCACCGCTATTCCTGAAAACAGTAGTAAAATCAGAACATGGAAGAGAGCAACTGTCGACGGAGGTCACTTTTTCGCTGTGGCGACAAATGTGTCCGTGTAGACTGTTATTTTGTCAGGTGCAGTAACCAGTTTCGCTTTATTTGTCCTGATTTCTGTGGCTCCCATTTTGATAACCACATTGCCGCTGAACTGGGAAACAGTTTTTGATGACTGTTTTATCTGATCTGCAGTAATTGTATAAGCAGGTTGTTTCGCCGTTGTTGAGGCAGCCTCTGCATTGGCGATCATGGCGAAAGCGGATAATGCCGTTATGCAAATAAGTGAAGTAGAACGCATTATGAATTCCTTCATTTGAAAAGAAGGAAATGAAAACATAGTTCCTCCGTGGTGAAAATCACAACTTAGTGGGAGGGGAGAGCCGGATAGGGCAGCAGGCAGATATTTGCGACCGGTTCAAAGAACATTATATTGCCGCATCAAAACAGTCAGGGATAGTTGCTTTCCCTGAACTGTTTTTACCACTTACAATCGGCAGATTGTTATGAATGTGCCGGCAACAGACAGACAAGGTTAGTTTGCTTTTTTAACTTCGTGATCGGCGCCGTAAATTGAAATCGCCGGATCTTTAACGCCTGATGCGACAGACCAGTTGATTTTATGGCCAACCCCGCCCACTTCGATTTTGCTGTCACTTTCCAAGGTAACGTTCACCACATTTTGTGCACCGTTAACTTCAAGCTCGGCTCTGTCATTATCATTGGAACGTAATGTGGCTGTGACTTCATGATTGGCCACGTCTACAGAGAGGTCTTTCACGCGGCCGCCGGTCACTTTATTGTCGGAGCCGGACACCGAGACATCATCAGCTTCTTCAAATGTAACCTGATGATTGGTGCCGTGAATGACAATATCATCGCATTTACCGGTCAGTTTGATGATATTCTTTGCACCATAAATGCCGATATCATTCGAGGAACAGGCAATATCACGTGTAATGCCGGAGCCTTCAACTGTCAGTTCTTCTGCGGATGCGGCACCTGAAATAAGAACACTCATTAAAGTGATTGCGGAAATTTTCAGTTTCATCATGTCACTCTCTGTTGAGGGAGGGGAGGTATTCTGTATATCTCTAAAATGGCCCTTTAAATACAAAAAAAGCGCCAAGGCAGATAAATGCGAAACCAATCATATGATTGATGGTTATGCTTTCTCCCAGATACAGCACAGAAAATCCGGCAAATACGCTGAGAGTGATAACTTCCTGAATGGTTTTGAGCTCTGCCGCACTGTAGATGCCATGCCCCATTCTGTTGGCGGGAACCGCAAGGCAATATTCAGCAAAAGCAATCAGCCAGCTGACGATGATTACCAGCAAAAGCGGCTTGTTTGTAAATTTGAGATGCCCGTACCAGGCAAATGTCATGAAGATATTGGATGCGCAAAGCAGTAAGATCGGCTTGAGATAATCAGCCATATGTGCCTCGGTGTGATCGGCGGCAGCCGCACTCAGCGTGCAATCATTGTGACGGGCTGAGCGTTCTGGCAGGCCGGAACGGGATAAAAAGATGGTGCGAACAGCAAGATCTTTTATCGGTTTGTTTTACCTTTGAACAGATCGCCCGCAAGGCAGAAAACACCATTTCACGGGCAGAGAAAGCCAGACAATTCCTCTGCTTTGTTCTGCCCGTGACGCATTTTTTAATCAGACAGATGTTTCCGCTTAAGGAACTTCGTCATAGGCAACAATGCCGCCTTCGCTTTCCAGAGTAGAGAGACGCCGTGCTTCGGATCGTGTAAATTTCAATCTGACGCCGATACCGCCGCCATTTTCCGGAATGAATACGGCTCCGGCATCTTCGAGCGCTTTTTGCAGCGCAGCAAGGGCAGTCTCGTCCGGTGTTTCAAGTTTACGTTCAAATAACTCAATCACACGGATATCAATGCCTGAGAATGATGACAGTCTTTCACGGCTGAGTTCAATTAATGCGCGGGCAGCTTTAGATTGCGGGCCGGTAATCATTTCAAGTCTGTCCTTCTGACTGCGGTGCCGTCGGGAAGATATTGGCGGGCACCGTAAGCGTTTGAGAAATAGAACTTTATTCAATCCATCATAGCTCAGTTGCAGGAAGTTGAAACAAGACTTTTTGAAGCGGCAGGGAAAATTCAGTGAGGTGAATTCTGGTGCAGAAAGCTGCTTTGTAAAACAAGAATTGCAACGGAATATATTCTTATCCAGATTGCAATGTCACAATTTTGCCCGGAAGTAGGCGCTTCAATATTCGGGAGAAACTCTCAAAATTAAATTTGATAAGTAATTGTAATTTCTGTCTTTTCACAAAAATTTATTTCAAAAACGCTCATATTTATTCAGCTGGTTTTGATCTGCTTTGTAGCTTGCTCAAAAACGCGTTGTTTCTTGATGAAGATATTGAATCTGTGCGTTTTTAAACGTCGAACAGGTGAATTATGAAATTCAAAAGAATTTCTGTTGCAAGTAATCTATTATGCTTCATTACAGCCATTTATATTACTGTATTTTTTAACCGCGCAGCTTTTGTTTTCATCGCAGATTATCTCAAAGGAGATTTTCTGAACACCGGTATTATCGCTGCAACATTGTTTTTACTGACTTATTGTTTGCTGGTTTTATTTTCAGCGCCATATCTCATCAAGCCTGCATTGATTTTCTTTGTTACGGTGTCGGCATCCGCGGCATATTTCATTGACCACTTCGGTGTTTTGATTACGCCGAATATGATTGAAAATGCTGCGACAACCACAAGGGCTGAATCCGGTCATCTGATTAATGCGCATTTTGTAACGAATATGCTGCTTTATGCCGGTTTGCCGTCTTTGCTGATTATTTGGGTTGAGGTCAGGCACCGGCCTTTTGTGCAAAAATTATGGGTCAATACGCTGCTGATCAGCGGCTGCCTGATTGCCGGTGTTGCTCTGCTTCTGACAAATTTTGGTACTTTTTCTTCGATGTTTCGTGAAAAGAAGGCGGAAATCACCGGCAGGCTCAACCCGCTTGCACCGCTCAGCAGTACCATCCGTTATTTCGTGAAGGTCAATGACGAGCGCACCTATATTGCCCAGCCGCTCGGTACGGATGCTGTGCAAACCAAGCCATATCAAGGGGGCAGTAATAAAAAGCGTCTGACGGTGATTGTGGTTGGTGAAACAGCACGCGCACAGAATTTCAGTTTCAATAATTATTACCGCGATACAAATCCGATGCTGCGTGAGCGCGATGTGCTGAACTTTACCGATGTCAGCAGTTGCGGAACAGAGACATCTGTTTCTGTGCCATGTATGTTTTCCCCGTTCCCGCGTACGGAATATAGCAGCAAGAAATTCCGCCAGTCTGAAAATCTGCTGGATGTGCTGAAACATGCTGGCATTCAGCCTTTGTGGGTTGAAAATAACACCGGCAGTAAGCGTGTGGCCGATCGTATTGAAATAATTGATATGAGCCAGTTGCAAGAAGGCAATCCGAATTGTGCAGGTGGTGAGTGTTACGATCAGGTGCTGGTAGACACACTGGCATCCCGTCTCGATAGTTTTAAGACTAACACGGTTGTTGTGTTGCATATGCTTGGCAGCCATGGACCTGCCTATTACCGGCGCTATCCGCCGGAGCAGGAAATCTTCAAGCCTGCCTGCCGCACATCAAATTTTGCTGACTGCACTCAGCAGGAAATTGTAAATGCCTATGATAATACAATCGCTTACACCGACAAAATATTAGCGGAAATCATTGACCTGCTGAAATCGAGAGAAAGCGAGTTTGCTTCTTCGATGATCTATATGTCCGATCATGGTGAATCCCTTGGCGAGAAAGGGCTGTATCTTCATGCCATGCCTTATTTCATCGCGCCGCGGGAGCAGACAACGATTCCGTTTATTAGCTGGTTCTCACCGGATTTTCTGAAGGAGAATGATCTGAAACAGGCTTGCCTGAAGACGCTGAGTGATCATCCGGCATCCCATGATAATCTGTTCCATACGGTGCTGGGCTTGATGAATGTAAAAACGACCGTCTATGACAAGGATATGGATATATTCAATACCTGTCGTGGTGACGGAGCGGCTTCCTGAATATCAAAACAGCGCCGGAATTTCCGGCGCTGTTTTATTGAACTCGCAGGGAGCGTTGCGGCTGTTACCAGCGCGTGTCATTCCGGCAGCTGGCAACCAGAAAACCGAGCACGAAACCGGCAATACCGGCCGTGCTCAGAATGGTTGTTGCGGTGCCCGGATTTTCACGGATGACAGATACGGTTGCCTGTCCCTGTTCTTTGATGGTTGAGGCTGCACGGTTCAGGCGGGTGCGGGCTTCTTCTGCAGCTTCCTCGCCGCGCTGTTTCAAAGATTTGCTCATCGCATCAATCTGCGCGCGCAGTTCTGCAATCTGTTCTTCCATTGCCTGACGGGCATTGTCAGCATTCTCTGCCATTTTCATTCTCCGTTATCTTGACTGTGGAATGGGCGCTTACAAAAGGCGTGGGAGTTATCGCCGGATCATGCGCCCCGCTGCAATCAGAATACATGCCCCGATAAAGCCGGCGATCAGGTAGCCGAGCCAGCCTCCGAGAACCACACCGAACATGCCGAGCAGGGCATTGGCGACAGCAGCGCCGATAATACCCAGAATAATATTCATGAAAACGCCGTGGTCACTTTTCATGAACATTTCGGCCAGCCAGCCGGCCAGACCACCAATGATAATAGCTGCAATCCAGCCTATCTGAGCATCTTCCATGGTATATCCCTCATTATTGACGTTCAGCACATAGTAAAAAGATGGTCTTTGTCTGCCGGAATTTAAGGCGCAGACAAATGCAGCGTGAAACTTCTGCTATGAAAGAAAACGTTCAGAGTGCGTTTTGGTTCCCGTAAAGACAGTGATCCATGCATCGAAAGACATGCAGGTGCTGTTTTGCATAAAATAAATTTTATGTTGCTTGATGAAAGACGTTAAAATAATTATCAGGAAGATAAAGACCGGCATGCGGGAGTGCATTCTGAATTACAGGCGCATGTGGTCGTGAGGGTGTGGGATGGATAAATCCGGTCAGTTTTCCGGTTCAGAGAAAATGAAAACTGCTTTGCTATGATTTATCTGCCGCCGGTTTTCTTCTTTTTATTTTCGCTGATGTTTTTTGGTGTGTGGTTCCTTGAGCGGACACGGCCGCATCTCGGGCTGTTCGGTTGCGCCTTTCTTTTGGTCTCGCTCGGGACTTTAATTCAGGTTACATTTGTTCCCGCAAATATCGGTCAGAATGCCGTTTTATCCGCAGCTTTATATGTTGCGGGCGTTTTGTTCTTTTCCCATGGTGTCCTGATCCGCTCAGGCAGGCAATTGCCCTATTGGTTTCATGCCCTGTTCATGATCACGATTGTCGGCGGCACATTTTATTATTTTTACATCGAGAGAAACCTGTTTTACCGGATCTATATTATCAATCTGGGAGTGGGGGCGATCTTTCTGGCCACCGCCCTGCAGGCGCGCTTTTTGCTGCGCGGTACTTCCGGTGATAAATTATTGTTCTGGCTGATCGTTGGGCTTGGCCTGCATTTCTTTCCGCGCACAATTATGACGGCAGAAAGAATGACGATGTCATCTGTCATTGATTTTTCTGCCGGTTCGTTCTGGCTGGTACTGCAATTCACCATTTCTGTGATCGGTGTTGTGACCGGCATCGGACTGCTGGCCGTGACATTTATGGATATGATTGCGGAGTTGCGTAAAGAACGCGACACGGATTCGCTGACCGGTCTGGCAAATCGCCGCCTGTTTTCCCAACATGTTGAGACAATGATGGGCAGGGGACGCTCACTGGGTAAACCCATGTGCTTTGCAATGATCGATGTGGACCATTTCAAGCTGTATAATGATATATACGGCCATGCGGCGGGGGATGAAGCTCTGAAACATGTTGCCGGTACAATCAACGCTACGCTGCGTCGTAGCGAGGATATGGCGGCGAGAATTGGCGGTGAGGAATTCGCGCTGTTCTTTTATGATTGTACAACGGAACAGGCCAGACAGTTTCTGGAAAAGCTGCGCACGCAGATTGCTGCACTGAAAATCGAGCATGAGGGTTCGCTGGTCTCAGGTGTTCTTACAATCAGCGTCGGTGTTGCAGAACTCGAGAATAATGAAGACTTTGAAAGCCTTTACAGGCGGGCTGACGTGTCGCTTTACAGCAGTAAAGCGACCGGCCGCGATCAGGTGACTTTTGCCTGATCTCTGCTGCGGATCAGAAGAAGAAATACCAGATCAGGACAACGACAAAAAACGGAACACCCATCATCCACAAAATACCGGCTCTTAACATATTTGCTCTCCCTGATTGTCTTGATTTGGTTACAGGGATGTAACGCCGGTGCCGGTGTTTTGGTTCCGCAGAAATTAAACCGGTCTTGGAAAGCGTGGGTTGCTATACGGGTGTGTTTCTGAAGTAAGATGATGCCGTGCCTGTTGCTGATAACGTTGTTCAAGCCCTGCACAGCCCCAGATAATGCCGACGATCAGATAGAAATGCCGCCAGTGATCGATATCGATCACATTGCCGATCAGTATATGGCCGATAAAAGCCACATAGGCGCAGAGCAAATAAGGCTGCCATGGCCGCTCACGCAGCATCAGTCTGAAGCCGAAACCCAGCGTAAGCATTGTCAGGATGATGAAAGACAGAAAGCCGAGCCAGCCATAATCCAGCAAGGCCTTCAGCCAGATATTATGGGTATCCTCTCCGAACATGGGGCCGAATTCCAGCGGACCAATGCCGAAGGGTTTTTCCATGGACAGAAGAAAACCCAGCCAATGCCGTGCAAAACGTCCTGTACGGGCGCTGTCATAATCCTGTTCAAGGCGAGCACGCTGGAAAAATACTTCACTGATCTGCGGGAACTGCAAGGCAATCAGCAATACAAGGGCAAGAACAACAATCGCTGCAATACTGATCAGGATGATCTTGCCGCGAAAGCGCTGGTTCTTGCTGCCGATAAACAACAGAGCCGGAATGAGCACTAAGGATACGGCATACATGCCCCATGCTGAACGGGAGAAGGATAGCAATACTGCAAGTGTCAGCACCAGAAACAGTGCCCAATAGAGCAGGCTTTTCTGAAAAGGGCGTGTCAGAACCTGATAGATGCACCAGTTGATAGGCAGGATCAGAAAAGGGCCGAAGACATTCGGGTCCTGAAATGCACCTTTGGCACGGCCGTACAGTGTGAACAGATCCGCCGCAGGTATCAGGTTGAGATAACCGCCGATACCCAGCATTCCTGTAATGACGGCAGCCGTCAGATAGCCGGTGAAAAGCGGCTGTACTCTGCGCCAGTCGCTTTCGGTGACAGCGGCGAAAAACACACTGGTCAGTGCCAGAAAATATGACACGGCAATGTAAAGCGGTGCCTTTTTCAGATCAGCCATCTGAAAAATTGAAAGCACACCGCCAATATTGAATAAGGTGAGCAGGAGCAGCAATGCCAGTGAGTTAACACTCAGCCTGAGGCCGAATAACAGCCACAGGCTGATGAGCACCAGCATCAGTATTTCATAAGGCCCGGGCTCGAAAAGAACGAAGCCGCTGAAAAATACACCTGTTGCCAGTGACAGCCGTGCAATCCATTGCATAGCAGCTTGTCGCTGACCGCGCTCCGCCAATGCATGGAATGCTGCATCTGATGCGGATGACGCATGCACAGATCGGGGCACAGATCGGGGCACAGGTTGGGACGGATAGCTCAATAGGCGTTTTCCGTGTTCAGCAGGCGCACAGGGGTCAGGAACAGGATTTTCAGGTCGAACAGCAATGACCAGTTCTCAATATAATTGAGATCATATTCCGTACGCATGACGATTTTCTCAGGCTTGTCGATTTCGCCGCGCCAGCCATTGATCTGCGCCCAGCCGGTTACGCCCGGTTTAACTTTGTGGCGGGCAAAATAACCGTCAACCACATCATTATAGAGCATGTTGTTGGAATTGGCGCTGATTGCATGCGGGCGAGGGCCGACGAGTGAAAGACTGCCGCCTAAGGAATTGAAAAACTGCGGCAATTCATCAATCGATGTTTTGCGGATGAAGCGACCGACACGTGTAACACGGCTGTCATTTTTGGTGACGGCCAGTTTTGCAGTCGGATCGCACTGGTCGCTATACATCGACCGGAATTTCCAGACATTGATCACTTCATTATTAAAGCCGTGTCGCTTCTGTTTGAAGATTACAGGGCCTTTGCTGTCGAGCTTGATCGCAATAGCCGTCGCCAGCATGACCGGCGAGAACAGCACAATTCCGAACAGGCTAAAGACAATATCAAACAAGCGCTTGGCAATCGCATCCCAGTCGTTGATCGGCTTGTCGAGAATATCCAGCATCGGTACCGAGCCGATATAGGAATAAGCACGCGGGCGCAGACGCATATTGGCGGCATGGGCAGAAAGACGGATATCGACCGGTAATACCCAAAGCTTTTGCATCAGTGTCAAAACCCGTTCTTCCGCGGAGATCGGCAGAGAAACGATCAGCATATCAATGCGGGCAACACGGGCAAACTCAATCAGCTCGGATATATTGCCGAGCTTCGGATAACCGGCAACAATCGGCGGAGAACGACGGTCGCCGCGATCATCAAAAATGCCGCAGATACGAATGTCATTATCCGGTTGTTTGTTGAGTTCAAGAATAAGATCTTCCGCATTCTGACCGCCGCCGACAATAACCGCGCGTCGTTCCATACGGCCGCTGCGGGCGAGAATACGCATCAGTTTGGCTGCGAGAAAGCGTGATATTGTGAGGGCGATAAAACCGGAAATTACAAATCCTGCAAACCAGATGCGGGAATAAACCGCAGAAATTTTCAGCAGGAAGGCCACAATAGCCAGAACCGCAAAAACACCGGCCCAGCAGATAATCAGCCGGCCGAGATAGCGAAACGGCTTGCGCAGCACAGAAGGGCGATAGCCGGAACTGAACTGAGCGAAAATAACATAGAGCGCGGCGGCAAGAATATTCGCAAACAAATATTCCAGCATATGGATGCTTTCAGCGCCGACATAGCTGAGGTAGACAGCGATACCGCACAGGGCGACAACAGCAAATTCCCATATGCGCATAAGCCCTGTGAACAGAGCGGGTGAAATACTTTCATTCTTGTATTGAGCGGCTACTTTCATGGCCAGCGGGCTCAATTCAACTTTTTCAGCAGGTGTGGAGGCTGCGCCGGAGTCATGCTGCTTTTGCAGCGCCTTCCTGTCGAAACTTCCTTTATGTTTTTTCTCACTCATGGGTGCACCGGCATATTAAAATTTTACTCACAAGAAAATATAAGCAATCTATCCGTGATGAGGGTTGCTATTTTCTTATTTTTTTTAAGAGAATGCGCAGTTTAGGCCGCTATACGGGCTTTTTACGTATTGTGGTTGCCGGATAGTAAATATCCGCAATATTGCTTTATTACAGTAAAATTAAACGAATGATATTTGTATTTTAATGAAGCACGGAAGTTTTACATAGTGCTTATATGTAATTTAGTTGATGCGGTAGAATTGTTCAACTGCATGAGCCATATTTTCCCGACTGAAGCGTGAGCGCAGCAGCAGCGGATCAGGCATAGTTTGCTGATAATTGGCAGGGAAGGTCAGGGCTTCGCACATTTTCGCAGCAATGGCACCGGCGTCAGGTTTGCAAAGGGCATTGCTATCTGTGCCGAATATTTCAGCAAGACCGCCGACATCTGTGGCGATCATGCTGCGCTGTGCTGCCAGAACTTCCAGTGCAATATATGGCAGGGATTCCGCACGGGAAGGCAACACAAAGATTTGCCCGTGCTTGAGTGCTTCACGCACCGGCATTGCCGGATAAAAACGAATGTGGTTTTCCAGTCCGAGTTGCACAGCAAGAGCTTGATAATTCTTCTTCTGCGGCCCGTCCCCGACCATGGCTCCGGTGGCAAGAGGCCGGTTGTTGGCTCTTGCTACCTTGTTCAGCTCAGCCAGCGCGCGGATAAATAAATCCGGCCCTTTCAGGTCGCGCATCATGCCGGTAAACAGAAAGTCCGCGGCATCGGTTTTCGGTGTAACCGGTGCAAATTCATCTTTGCTGATGCCGTTGCGGATCACAATGTGAGCGCAGCGCGGATTTCCGACCTTTTCCTGATAAGTGTTTTCCTCATAGGCCGAGACAAAGATCAGGCCGTCGGTGATCCGTTCTTGCAGGCGCTCTGCCGTGAACATGATTTTACCGGCAAGGGTTGCCGGATCATAATGCAGGCTACCGCCATGAGGGGAGTAAAATTTGTGTGGGCGCTGAGCCTGACTTTTATGGATGCCTATTGTGCCGAGGCGGGCATAAGTCCCGCCTTTTGCGCCATGTCCGTGTACAATATCCGGCTGAAGCTGCTTCAATATTTTGCGCGTGCTTAAAATAGCACCGATGTCACTGAATCCTATTTTGCGGTTGATGGGAATACGGTGCAGGCCGAGTGCCAGATCAGGTAGCATGGCAGCAAATTGCTGTTGTTCAAGTGCGCCGTCTTCGCATAATTCGCAAATCACACCGACCTGATGACCGGCTGCATTCTGCATGGCAGCCAGATCACGTATATGGCGAAACACACCGCCTATAGGGGAACGGAAGCAATGGATAATCCGCAAAGATTTTTGCTTCACAATAGCCTCGTCTCAGGAAGGATGGATGCTGGTCTATCCGTGATGATCAGAATAACCGTTCACGGACATAGATTGTATCGCCTGGAAGGATAGGATCTGTAATGCGTACCCGTCCGGTAAAGATTTTACCGTTGATCTGGCGGGTAATATCCACGCTTTCCTGATTGGCGCGTGGTGTAAAGCCACCGGAAGCTGCAATAGCCGTTTGTGCAGTCATGCCCGGTACGTAAGAATATTGTCCGGCGCCGCCGACTTCACCCATGATGAAGACAGGGCGGTAGCGGTCGATTTCCACGCTGACGTCAGGATTGCGGATATAGCCGCCACGCAGTTTTGAAGCGATGGTGGCTTCTAGCTGTTTTACTGTTTTGCCGCGTGCAGGTACGCTGCCGATCAATGGGAAGGCAATATAGCCGGACTGGTCGACGGAATATGTATTGCTTAAACCGGCCTGTTCAAAAACGGTGATGCGCAGACGGTCGCCGGAGCCGAGAATATAAGGCTGGTTCAGCGCTTCATGGAATGCCGGAGGAGCAGGGCGATAGCTGGTGCAGCCTGACAATACCAGACAGGTTACGCCCAAAGCTGCCATAAAAACACGTGTTTTCATTCTGCTCTTTTCCTTATCCCGTTCTGATTGCTTTGGCGTCAGAACCCGCCAGCTCATATTATATGTGTTCAGGTTATGTTGCGCATTTCATAGCTGTGCAACGGACATCTGTCTGATTGTGATTATTGAATTATTAGGGTTAATATGGCGTAAAGACTAAAAGCTAAAATCTGTTGTACTGATAAAATTATCTTTAAATACAAACTGCTAAAGTAAAGTCCTGATAGGCCCTTAGTATGAAGGGTGAGGGGAAATTGCAGGATTTAACCCTATAGTTACCTTGATGATTTACCATAAGAGTCCTGTGCAGGATTATGGGGATCGGGTCAGTGATGCGTGATGCAGCAGAAAATGCGGAAATTGATATCGGAGCGCTGTTTGCCGCTCTGAAGCGCAACTGGCTGTTCATTCTACTGGGCGCACTCCTGTTTGCTTTGCTGACATGGGGTGTTGCGCAGTTTCTCCCGCCTTATTACCGTTCCGAAGCGCGTATTCTGATTGAAGCACGGGAAACTGTCTTCACGCGCCCGAATGTCGGATCGGAAACGGATCGTCCGCTGCTGGATCCGGAAGCCGTGAAATCGCAGGTAGAGTTGATCAGCTCTGCTAAAATCCTTGCAAAAGTGGCCGCGGATCTGAAACTTGAAGATTATGCGGAATTCTATCCGAAAACCATGTCGCCGGTGAAACAGGTTCTGGTTTTGCTGGGATTGCGCCCTGATCCGCGCACGATTCCGGTAGCTGAGCAGGTTCTCACCCGTATGCGCGAGAATTTACAGGTCTATGCTGTAACCGGCTCGCGGGTGATCGTGGTTGAATTTGTCTCCAAAAATCCGCAAGTTGCAGCCGATGTTGCCGATAAAATTGCGGATGAATATATTGCAGCACAGGCTGCTGCCAAGCGCCAGCTGACAGGTGATGCAACCGGCTGGCTGGAGCCGGAAATTGAACGGCTGACGAAGAAGGTGCGTGAGGCGGAAACCAAAGTTGCTGATTTCCGCGCGGCAAGCGATCTTCTCAATACCAGCAGCAATACGTCCCTTGCCACGCAGCAAATGTCCGATATCTCATCGGAACTGTCGCGTCTGAAAGCTGAGCGTGCTGCCAGTGAGGCTAAGGCTGAGAGCATTCGCACTGCGCTTAAAAATGGTGTGCCGATCAACAGCCTGCCGGAAGTTATGTCCTCCGGCATTATGCAGCAGCTGAATGAGCGTCGCGGAGCGCTGATGGCCGAGATTGCCAATCTGTCGACAACGCTGCTCGACGGGCATCCGCGTATTCAGGGCTTGCGTGCGCAGCTCGCCGATCTTGACCGGCAGATCCGGCAGGAAGGCAATACAATTCTGAAAAGCCTCGATAATGAGGTGACGACTGCCCGCAGCCGCGAGCAGGAGCAGACCCGTGAACTCAACCGTCTGAAAGCGCAGGCCGCCGAGGCTGGCAGTCAGGAAGTTGAACTGCGTGCTTTGGAACGTGATGCTGCCGCCCAGCGCGATTTGCTACAAGCCTATCTGGCGCGCTATCGCGAGGCTTCCAGCATTGCTGACCGTACAGATCAGCCTGCAGATGCACGGATTTTCTCAACGGCAACTGTTGCAGGGGCGCCGTATTTCCCTAAAGTGTTGCCTATGGTCAGCATGAGTTTTGTTGCGGGCCTGTTGCTGTTGTCGGTTTTTGTTTTGCTGCGTGAGCTTTTCAGTGGTCGCGCTATGACAACAAATCCTGTCAGAGCTGTCAGGGGACAAAATCTCTGGGGCGATGAATATGGTGCTGTTGCACAGAATTTTAGCCCTGCGCATAATAAAACCGCACAGATTGATAATAAGCTGATTGTGCAGCCGGCTCCCGAGCCTGTTTCCGATAAAAATGAGATGGTAGAGCAGCCTATGGCCCGTCCTGAAATTGATGTTGAAACAATTCAGCGTATCTATGACAGCTATACTGTGTCCGAGCCGGATGCCACGGAAGAACCTGATCCGGCATCTGATGATATTTATGCGCCCAACGGTGTGGCGGCAATTGCCAGCCGTCTGATGTTGCAGGAGCGCCGCCGCATCATTCTGATCTCGCCGGAAGGCGATGCCGGATCTGCCGGCAGTGTGCATCTGCTGCGTGAACTGGCTGACCGCAGCCTGCGGGTGTTGCTCGTGGATATGACCGGCAATGGTGCTGTCAGTCAGGCAATGCTGGATGGCAACAGGCCTGCAGGCATTACCGACCTGCTGCTCAATGTGAAGCAGTTCACCGATATTATTCACGGCGATTTATATTCGGATGCGGATGTGATTCCGACAGGTCTTTCTGATCCGAAAACCGCTATGGCACAGGCCGAGCGTCTGCCGGTGATTTTTGAAGCGCTGGAAACGGCCTATGATTTCGTGCTGGTGGAAACCGGTGCATCCTCTGCCGAACAGGCGCTGAACCTCGACAGCGATACATCCGTCTTTGTGATGAATGTGTTTGACAGCGAAGATCAGGCTGTGGCGCAGACGGCACTGGCATTCCATGAGGCCGGTCAGGATGATGTGACCATTCTGATGGTACCGCACGCATAAAAACGGATTAAGCGCTTCTACGCAGCTTGCTGCGTAGCTGTTTCACCAGCGGCCAGAGATGTTTGTTGGTTTTAATACGATAGACAAGACCTGAGCGCAGCTGATTGAATGTTGCGCTCAACCGGCCTTTGAATGTCAGCGCGATATGGCTGTCATAAAGCGGCTGCTCAATATCGCACCAGTCGCGTTTGTATTTCTCCTCGCCGATACCGAAACTGAAATAATCCAGCTTGTCATCAATGGCAGCGGCAATTGCTTCGTAAAACAGAAAATCTCCGGGGCTGGCGGTGACAAGATCATCATCGGCAAAAGCACCAAATTCCACAGTCAGTCCGCGTTGCAGTGGTGTCTGACTGTCAGGGCTTTGCCAATAAGCACAGCCAATGACCGCACGCGGTTTTCCGGCGACTTCAAGAACATGCAGGCGATATTGTCTGTGCGTGTCATTTTCCGGTGCAGCGAAGAGTTTCTGGAAAAAACGGTTCAGATCATCGCCGGTAAAGCTGTTGGCAATGCCCTGTTTGGCAAAGCGCTGGCTTTTCATCGCATAAAAATCATTGAATGCAGCGCTGTTTTCCGCATCACCTTCTGCGGTATAAATCCGCCATGCACCTGTTTCATCATAACGGCGGGCATGCTGGCGGTGCTTTTTGCGTTTGCGTGAGGCATTGCTGCGCTCAAGCACAGTGTCAAAACTGTCTGGCAGAGTGGCAATCAGCGCCGGATTCGGATTGCGCTGATGAGAGAGGCTGAGCAGCGGATTATTATATCCGAGCCAGCTCTGCATCTGACGGGTGAGGGATAGCAGCGTAATATCCGGCCGCGCTTCTTTCAGGCAGGCAATCAGTGCAGTGATATGCTCTTTGCTGATGTGTTGCGCAAAGGCCGGAAACAGAACCGGAAAATTGCAATTGGCATGGGAGCCGCCGGCAAAGCGCGCAACATGCTTGTGGTTTTGTTTGATAACCTCAAGCGGCAATAACAAAGCAGGGCTGTCATCAATAAACAGCGCCAGCACAAGACAGTCAGGATTCACATTCTGCTGCCAGAGCCGTGTCCAGAGTGCAGACTGGGCTATACCATGCACCGTCTTGTCATTGCTCCAGAGTGGCAGAGCCTCATGAATCTCGGAATAACAGACCGTGCGGATCATAATCAGCGGGCTTTAGGCGGCTGAACCATCCACCACAACAGATACATGGCCGGAAGTATCCACAAAAAGCCGGTGAAGAAGAAATAAGCAAGCTGCACCCAGACCGAAGACTGGCCAAGATGGGCAACCGCGATCATGGTTGCAAGCAGCGCATAAACTGCAATCAGCAGAACAAGCAGCACGGTTCCGATCAGTTTTTTCAGTCTTACAGGCATATTTCTCTCTCCGTCACCACTCTCTTACACCAGACAGCACTGAATCTGAAATGATTTTCGTCTCCGCTTCGTCACTGCATTTATGAAAGGGGTAATAAAAACAGCGTCTGCGTGTCGCGTGTTGTTGTCTTGTATTCGCAGTGCGCATGCGGCATGTATCTGCGGGGGTAAAACTCAGTCGGAGCAGGATTGATGATAACAGATTATGCCGCATTACCGGCAACACAACAGCCGGTCAGTGCCAACCACGACAAGAACCGTAAAATGGTACGGTGGTGGCTTTATGCGGTGTTCGTTGTACTGATCGCAATTGTCATGGTGGGCGGTGCAACCCGTATGACCGGCTCCGGTCTGTCTATCACCGAATGGAAGCCTATCCATGGCGTTATCCCGCCGCTGAACCATGCGGAATGGCTGGAAGAATTCGATAAATATCGCCAGATCCCGCAATATCAGCAGATCAACAAGGGTATGGCGCTGGAAGAGTTCCAGTTCATTTTCTGGTGGGAATGGGCGCATCGTATGCTGGCGCGTTTTGTCGGTTTTCTGGTGGCTATCCCGCTGATTTTCTTCTGGGTAACAGGACGCTTGCAGGACGGCTTGAAAGCGCGGATGCTCGGCATTCTGGCGCTGGGTGGCCTGCAGGGTGCTATCGGCTGGTGGATGGTGGCATCGGGCTTGAGCGTGCTGACATCGGTGAGCCAGTATCGCTTAGCTGTGCATCTCACTATGGCCTGTGTAATTATTACTGCCGTGTTTTATGTTGCGCGCGGGCTTGCTGAATATACGGAAAAACCAGCGCCGCGCGGTTTGCAACGCTTTGCAGGCTGGCTGGTTCTGGCAATTCTGGTGCAGATTTATCTTGGCGGGCTGGTTGCGGGGCTACATGCCGGTCTGACCTATAATACATGGCCGCTGATGGATGGCGCAATTATCCCTTCAGACCTGTTCATCAACCAGCCTTACTGGCGCAACCTGTTTGAAAATCCGAAGACTGTGCAATTCATTCACCGGATGTTTGCCTATACGGTGCTGGTGCTGGCTCTGCTGCACGCTGTGCAGGCGCATCGCCATGCTGCCGGTACAACTCACGCGCGACGCTCTGTTGTGCTGCTCGGCCTGATCCTGATGCAGGCGGCGATCGGAATTATCGCCTTGCTGACAATGGTGCCGATTGAATGGGGTCTTGCCCATCAGGGATTCGCACTGGTGGTTCTGAGTTTTGCTGTCGCCCATTGGCGCGCCTGTAAAGGTGCTTATGAAATGCGTGCAGCGTAACAAAAAAGCCCCGCAAATGCGGGGCTTTTTTATGGGTAAAGCTGCAACCTTAATCTGCGCAACGCGGCAGCGATTTTCAGCTCGCGCTCCTCATCTGCAGTATTGCCGTCTTCATGGTGCCATGCGGCTGAAAGACAGCCATAGCAAAAGGCATAATCAAGAATATAGGAAGCAGGCTTGTTGATAATCTCTGCGAAATATTGCGCCATTTCTGCAGCGCGCTGCATATTGAGGCACAAATCATCACAGTCGAGCGGATTGTAGAACAGATTGGCGCAATCAAAGGCAGCATCACCGCACAATCCGTGCGGATCAATTGCCAGCCAGCCCCGTGCACTGCGAATGATATTCTCATGATGAAGATCGCCATGCAGGGCGATGATTTCATGAGGCTGTCTGAGCAGGGATGCCGCGAGATCGGCTGCTTCCGTGTAAATATCCGCTTTCTTTCCCGCCAGATCAAACAGGCTTTTGAAATGTTTGAGCAGCGGCTGTAATTCAGACGGCAGCACCCGACCGGAGGGACTGTGTAAAGCACGGATCACTTCACCGGCAATGCGGATAGCCTCTGCATCATGGCCGGCTTCAAGATGGGCTTTGAGGTCATAATCACCGGCATATTCCAGCAACATCATCACCGGATCATGCGTGAGGCCGAGCAGCCTGATCGCACCATGTCCGTCACGCTCGCGCAGATAATAAGCGCCGCGCAGTTCCTCATGACCGGCAGGCTTGAGAACTTTAACAATCACCGGAGACTGTTCTTCTCCGGTGATTATTGCTTTCCAGATATGGCTGGAATTGGTGTCAGCGAGCAGTGTTGCAGAGGCAATCTGCCAATGTGCCGGAAATACCGGCTTTATCACTGCTTGCTGTTCCATAGTAATGAATGCTCCGGTTAACGCAGCCCCAGCATCAGGTTCATATTCTGCACAGCTGCACCCGATGCACCTTTGCCGAGATTATCCAGCACGGCGACCAGATTGATCTGCTTGCCGCCTTCAGAACCGAAGACATAAAGATTCATACCATCTGTATCTGCCAGCATTTCGGCATCAACACGCGCCATGGCGCTGCTTTCTTCAAGCGGGACAACACGAACGATTTTCTGACCGGAATAATGTGCCTTCAGCTCATTATGCACGTCTTCCATTGTCGGTTTGCCTTTGAGCAGATCGAGATGGACCGGAACCTGTACAATCATACCCTGCGCAAAACGGCCGACACTTGGTGCAAAAATCGGCGCATGGTCGAGTTTGCCATACATTTGCATTTCCGGCAGATGCTTGTGCTTGAGTGTCAGGCCATAGAGGAAGTTGTTTTCCTTCATATGTTCCGGATGGTTCACATCTTCCATCTGGGCAATCATTTGCTTGCCGCCGCCGGTATAGCCGGATACCGCATTGACAGTGACAGGATAATCGCTGTTCATCAGTCCTGCATCACGCAGCGGACGAATGAGCGAGATTGCACCGGTTGGATAACAGCCCGGATTGGCAACCAGACGGGCTTCGCGAATACGCTGCGCCTGCAAGGCTTCGAGCTCTGCAAAACCATAAACCCAGTTTGAATGGGTGCGGTGCGCGGTTGACGTGTCGATAATACGCGTGGAATGGCCTTCAAGCAGGATTACTGCTTCACGCGAGGCATCATCCGGCAGGCAGAGAATAGCAATATCAGCCGAGCGCAGCAGATCAGCGCGTAAATCTTTATTGCGTCGTTCTTCTTCCGGAATAGAAAGGACTTCCAGATCAGTGCGACCGGCAAGGCGGGTGCGGATCTGCAGACCCGTTGTGCCATGTTCGCCGTCAATAAAGATTTTCGGTTTCATTTGAATTTTGCCTTAATGGTAGAGAATTCAGAGTGTTAGGAGTTATTGCTGAATCATTCTGTCAAACAGTTGATTCATTTCGTGAGACTAAAGCATTGCGGGCAAAAGCAGGAACCGGTTTTGCCTGAGGACAATGCGTAAAATCAAACAGTCGGAGCAGTGCCAGTGATTCAATATTCACCGGAACCGCTTTAACGTGCGGCTTTCTTTTCCGCAAGCAGACCCAGATAATGCATGGCAATTGTCGCGCCTGCAATGGCTGTTATATCGGCATGGTCATAGGCCGGTGCAACCTCTACAATATCAGCGCCGACAATATCAATTTTACCGAGCTGGCGCAGCACCGAGAGCATTTTTGCCGAGGACGGGCCGCCTGCAACCGGTGTGCCGGTGCCGGGCGCATAGGCCGGATCAAGACAATCAATGTCGAAAGTGACATAGGTTTTGCGCCCCTGTGTACGGGCTTCAATCACCTGCACAATGTCTTTGGCGCTCATATCTTCAATATCGTGGCCATAGAGAATCTGAATGCCGCAATCTTCCGGTGCATGGGTGCGGATACCGATCTGGATGGATGCGGTTGGGTCAATAATGCCGTCGCGTACCGCACGAGCAACAAATGAGCCGTGATCGATACGCTTGCCATCATCAAACCAGGTGTCCTGATGGGCATCAAACTGCACTAAGGCCAGCGGGCCATATTTCGCGGCGTGGGCTTTGAGGATCGGCCATGTCACAAAATGATCGCCGCCAAGCGACACCAGAAAAGCATCATTGGCGATCAGTTTAGCGGCTTCCTGTTCAATGGTTGCCGGTGTCAGCTGGTGATTGCCGTAATCGAGCAGGCAGTCGCCGTAATCAATCACCGCCAGATTTTCAAACAGATCGCGCTGAAACGGATATTGCGGATCATTATCAAAGATCGCTGCGGCACAGCGGATTGCCTGCGGGCCAAAGCGGGCACCCGGCCTGTTGGAAACAGCTGCATCAAACGGAATGCCCCAGACCACCGCATCGGCATTGCTCACATCTTTACTATAGAGGCGCCGCATAAAGGAGAGGGCACCGGCATGAGTAGGGTCGGTTGCAGCTCCCTTGATGGTCTGAGCCGTAAAAGCATTGTCGATGGATTTATGCGCCATGAAGTAACACCGTAAGCTGAAACAAAACTGACGATACAAGCTGTAGCGTCTTTTGGCGGGCTGATAAAGCGGCGCCCGATATTTAAATTGCTGAGAATTATCAGGCGCAAGAAGGTCGTGATTGTTGATCTTGGCGAGATGATAATCGGCAATTCTGCCTATGTCGCATGGCGGGAGAAGAATGATGTGTCTTATATCAAACCGGCTCTGCGCCATTCATAGAGCATATCCGGTTCTTTTTCTTCATTGCCGCTGCCGTCGGTTTTACCAATCACGATAAAACCGTGTTTCTCATAGAATTGCTGTGCCTGAATATTTCGCTGAAATGTCCATAATTGCAGATGCGGAAATGTCGTTTGTGCCTGTTTGAGTAAAGCGCTGCCAATACCGTGCCCCTGAAAATCCGGCAGAATATAGAGCTGCTCAATCCAGCCTGTTTTAAAGGCAATAATACCAGCCATATCAGGGGAAAATACTGCCCAGACTTCACATTGCGGAAAGACGCAGTTCTCGTAAAACCATTGATCTTCTTGCGGTGTATGCAGGCCTTTCAGCCATGGCAAAGTGTTATCGAAGGATGCCCGATGGATGCGGGAAGCCTGCGCCATATCCTGCAAGTCCAGACGCCGGAGCGTAAAACGATTGGCTGTCATCGGGCTTGTGCCCCGTCCGCATTGAAGCCATAGGCGCGTTCAACGCGGGCAATCCGTAAAGCATAGGCTTCATACCATGCTGCGCGTCCCTGTTTCTGCGCTACCAGATGGTCGACATTGCGTTTCCAGTTGCGAATGCTTTCCTCATCGCGCCAGTAGGAGTTGGTAATGCCGAAGCCTCTTGCATTCCGCACGCTTTCAATGCCGAGAAACCCGTCCTGCTTTTCCGCCAGTTCAACCATCTGATCGGCCATTTCGCCATAGCCCGTGTCATCATCTGTCGTGCGCTGCGATGAAAACGCAACGATGTAATAAGGCGGCTGAGGAAGGGTAGCGAACGGAGAGCGATTATGCATGAAACAGAATCCTGAGGCTTGGTGATGTCAAACATAAGAGACACAAGACGCAGGAGACAGCGGCTATGCTGTCGCATGAAATAAAAAAAGCGGATCCGAAGATCCGCTTTCTTAATATTGGAAGTGCTAAAGATATTAGCGCTTGGAGAACTGGAAGCTACGACGGGCTTTCGCCTTACCGTATTTCTTACGTTCTACAACACGGCTGTCGCGTGTCAGGAAGCCGCCTTTTTTCAGCACTGCGCGCAGAGCTGGTTCGTAGTAGGTCAGGGCTTTTGAAATGCCGTGACGAACCGCACCAGCCTGACCGGACAGACCACCGCCGGCAACAGTCGCAATAATGTCAAACTGACCAGTGCGGTTTGTTGCAACGATTGGCTGTTGCAGAACCATCTGCAGAACCGGACGAGCAAAATATGCGTTGAACTCTTTGCCGTTCACGATGATCTTGCCTGTGCCTGGCTTTACCCAAACGCGTGCAATCGCATCTTTACGCTTACCGGTCGCATAAGAACGTCCGAGAGCGTCGACTTTTTTAACGTGAACAGGAGCTTCAGGAGCAGCAGCTGCTGCAACTGTGCCAAGTTCTTCGAGCGAGTTGAGCTGCTCAGCCATTATGCGTTCCTCTTATTTTTGCTGTTCAAAGCGCCGATGTCGAGGACTTCTGGCTGCTGTGCTTCGTGCTGGTGGTCAGCGCCTGCATAAACGCGCAGGTTTTTCATCTGACGACGGCCGAGCGGACCGCGCGGAACCATACGTTCAATCGCCTTCTCAACGACGCGTTCCGGGAAACGGCCTTCGAGGATCTGACGAGCTGTACGTTCTTTAATACCGCCTGGGTGGCCAGTGTGCCAGTAGTAAACCTTGTCGGTGTACTTCTTGCCGGTCAGAACAACCTTGTCAGCATTGATGATGATGACATTGTCACCGTCGTCAACGTGTGGGGTAAAGGTTGGTTTGTTCTTACCGCGCAGAATGTTGGCGACCTGAGAAGCGAGACGACCGAGAACAACGCCTTCAGCGTCGATCAGGATCCACTTCTTCACCACTTCTGCTGGCTTCTGGGAAAAAGTTGCCATTGAAGTTATCCTTGGAAATAATCCTTGCAACAGAGACTGGAGCAAGGCTTTTTTTGTTGCTTGTGTTGCGGCAGAAATCTGCGCGTAACAAATGAAAACCGCTCATCTTTGACAGATGTACGCTTTCTGGCTGTCCAATACAGCGCCTGTGGGTGGGCGTCAAGTGTGCTGAATCTGCGTGTGTTTGTAATTATCTTTTAAAATCAATGCGTTAAAATTGCGGTATTATATTACCCTATAAAATCAGGCGATTTTTACTCTATATTTCCGTCCGGCCTGCAGCATCACTTCAATTGCCCGCATTTTATGCCTAGATTATATCTTTTGCAGAATGTGATGCATAGCAGCATGAAAACGGAGAATGCCATGAATGAAACGGAAGTCAGATCTATCCTGCAAACCAAGCATGTGATCGCGCTGGTCGGCGCTTCTCCGAATGAGGATCGTCCAAGCTTTGGTGTGATGAAATATCTGCTGGAGCATGGTTATAAAGTTATTCCGGTCAATCCGGGGCAGGCGGGGAAGCAGATATTGGGGCAGACAGTTTATGCCTCGCTCTCCGATATTCCGGAGAAGATTGATATTGTCGATGTCTTTCGCGCTTCCAATGCTGTGCCTGCAAGTGTCGATGAAATTCTGGCACTGAAAACACAGCCGGATGTTTTGTGGTTGCAGCTTGAAATCACCCATGAAGAGGCTGAAGCCAAAGCCCGCGCTGCCGGAATAAAGGTGGTGACAAATATGTGCACCAAACAGCAGCATCAGCGTCTGATCGGCGCCTGATATTAGCTTTATGTGACATTGCGGCGCAAAATTTGTGTTTTCGCCGCAATGTAAATTTGCGGGTAATTTATAGTTGTGGCTGCCGAAAAAGATAATAGTTTGCGTGTATTATAGTGATAAGCGGAATCTTTTTCTTTGCTTGTGCGAGAGTAAAATTCTAACCTGACCCAAATTGTTTATTTTGGGGAGTAGAGAATGTCTAAGCGCAACCCGGGTTTTGATACACTTGCTATTCATGCAGGCGCAAAACCGGATCCGACAACCGGTGCCCGCACCACGCCGATTTATCAGACTGCATCTTATGTTTTTGATGATGTGGATCATGCTGCCGCATTGTTCGGCCTGCAGGCATTCGGCAATATCTATACCCGTCTGACCAACCCGACCACAGCGGTTCTGGAAGAACGCGTTGCAGCGCTTGAAGGCGGTACAGCCGCTGTGGCTACTGCATCCGGTCATGCTGCCCAGCTGCTGGTTTTCCATAATCTGCTGCGCACCGGCGATAATTTCATCGCTGCAAACAAGCTTTATGGCGGTTCGATCAACCAGTTCGGTAATGCCTTTAAGTCTTTCGGCTGGGAAGTGCGCTGGGGTGATGTGGACGATGTTTCCAGCTTTGAGAAACAGATCGATGATAAAACCCGTGCGATCTTTGTTGAAAGTCTGGCCAATCCGGGTGGTATCGTTGTTGATATCGCTGCTATCGCGGAAATCGCGCATAAGCACGGTCTGCCGCTGATCGTTGATAATACAATGGCATCGCCATATCTGATCCGTCCGATCGAACATGGCGCAGACATTGTTGTGCACTCGCTGACCAAATTCATTGGCGGTCATGGCAATTCCATGGGCGGTATTCTCGTCGATGGCGGTACATTCGACTGGTCGAAATCCGGCAATTATCCGATGCTGAGCGAGCCGCGTCCTGAATATGCCGGTGCGGAATTACACAAAACATTCGGCAATATTGCTTTTGCCATTGCAGCACGCACACTCGGTTTGCGTGATTTTGGTCCGGCGATTTCTCCGTTCAACTCGTTCCAGATTCTGGCCGGTATTGAAACTCTGCCGCTGCGTATGCAGCGCCATTGCGACAATGCGCTGAAAGTAGCGAAATGGCTGGAAAAGCACGAGAAAGTTTCATGGGTGCGTTATGCCGGTCTGCCAACCGACAAATATCATGCTTTGCAGCAGAAATATTCGCCTAAAGGCGGCGGCGCGGTTTTCACCTTCGGTCTGAAGGGAGGTTATGAAGCCGGTAAGACTTTTGCGAACTCGCTGGAACTGTTCTCTCTGCTGGCCAATATCGGCGATACGCGCTCGCTGGTTATTCATCCGGCATCAACCACCCATCGCCAGCTGACTGACGAACAAAAAGTTGCTGCCGGTGCAGGGCCAGAAGTGGTGCGTTTGTCGATTGGTATTGAAGATGCCGACGATATTATCGCTGATCTCGAACAGGCTCTGGCAAAGATCGCCTGATGATGGCGCTTTTGCTGCCAGTCAATACAGAGTCTGAACCGGAAATTGGTGCGCCCGCAGAAGGGCGCATCATTTCCGGCGATCCGCAGTTTAAAACATGGAATGCGGAAGAGACCTCGGACGGGCTATATGCCGGTATATGGGAATGCACTGTTGGTAAGTGGCATGTCGCGTATGATGAGTGGGAGTTCTTCCAGCTGATCAGCGGTGTGTCTGTGGTGACCGAAGAGGGCAAAGAGCCGGTCACTTTGCGGGCAGGTGATAGTTTCATCATCAGACCGGGCTTTAAAGGCACGTGGGAAGTGATTGAAACGACTCGTAAAACCTATGTGATAAAGCTTTAAACTTATATTGTGTGAAATAGAAAACGCCGCGTCTTATGGGACGCGGCGTTTTTGTTTTTACCATTCCAGTTTCAGGCTTTGCATGCCGTGGAAATGATAGGTGTCGCCATAAAGCGGTGGCTCGGCAAAGCGGATATTCGGCAGGCGTTTGAACAATGCTGCCAGAGAAACCTGCATTTCCAGACGTGCCAGCGGTGCGCCGATACAGAAATGAATACCCGCACCGAAGGAGACGTTTTTCTGATCCGGACGCTCCGGCCAGAAACGATCCGGCTGGTCAAATGCCTGATAATCGCGGTTACCTGAGCCAAGCAACAGACCAAGCTGCTCACCGGCTTTGAGTGTTACGCCTTCTGCAATTTCAGTCTCATTATAGGCATAGCGGGTGAACATGTGCAGTGGTGCATCAAAGCGCAGGCTTTCCTCAACAGTGGCAGCAGTTGATTCCGGCGTTGCAAACAGAACGCGATGATCCAGTCCGCTTTGCAGAATGCTCTTAACTGCATTGCCTGTCTGATTGACCGTTGCCTCGTGTCCGGCATTGAGCAACAGAATACAGGTGGTAATCAGCTCGTCTTCCGAGAGCTTGGCACCGTTTTCTTCTGCGGCGAGTAACAGGCTTAACAGATCATCACCCGGATTTTTGCGGCGCTGGGCAGCATAGTCGCGCAAATAGTCGGAGAATTCTTTGGCCGCCTGATTGGCGCTGTCTTCCACCTCACGGGTGGCATTGTGCATATACATATTGACCATGCGATGCGACCAGTCGAGAAGCTGCGGGGCATTGTCGGTCGGCACACCCAGCATTTCGGCAATCACAACAACCGGAATAGGGGTGGCGAAGGCCGGCATCAGGTCGACATGTCCCTGATGCTCAAAACCGTCAATCAGCTCATTGGCGAGTTTTTCAATACGCGGGCGCAGGCGCTCGACATGACGGGAGACGAAAGCGCGATTGACGAGGGTGCGCAGGCGGGTATGTACCGGCGGTTCAATCTCCAGCATGGAGTGGCGTTCAACGCCGTCAAAATCTTTGAGATGCTCGCGATTGATTGCATTGGCGCGATAACCGCCCGGTTCTTCACGGCCAAAACGGCGGTCGCGGAACAGCTTGTTGATATCGTCATAACCGGCAAAGCACCAGAAACCGTAATCTTCCCAGAAAAACACCCGTGCATTGTGATGCAGCCATGCGTAAGCCGCATAGGGATTCTGTACAAAATCCGGCTGATGGGGATCAATGCGTACATGGCGGGTAGCAGAATCGAAATGAAGATAATCAGGTTTTGCAGGGGCGCTAGGGAAATGACTCATCAGGCTTTCATCGCATTGGCATTAAAAGAGAATTTGCTATGCAACTATAAAGGCAGATGATGAGAAAATGCAGCGTGACAAAGCGCGGCATGGGGAGCGGATTTGATTAAATACGCTATTCGTTAAGGTTGTGGTGTTGCAGGTAGAATTTTTGCAGCAGTATCAAATAATGTATATAGTTCAGAGCCCAAAAAATAAAGTGAACCAACAATCGCCAAGGCTATAAAACAAGCAATAAGACTATACTCAACTGCAGATGCGCCGTTTTGTGACTTCCAGAATTTTTGTTTTTGCATAGTTTTCACCTGATACGACGGTTAATCGAATAGGCCACTAGAGAAATCCGCCCGGCTGTTGCCGGACGGATTCGAAACTTTAAGCTTAATAAGCTAGCCACTTATTGTTAGTTGCCAGCAGGAGGGGTAGTTGCAGTTTGAAGAGCAGTACCAACGGTATTGAATGTTGCCTGGATACGAGTGCCGAGGAAGGTTACAGCACCAATAATAACAACAGCGATCAGAGCGGCAATCAGGCCGTATTCGATTGCAGTTGCACCGTCTTCATTTTTGCGGAAGCGCTTAAAAATTGCTTTCATTGCCTTAACTCCAGATAGTTCTTTTCGTTATGGTCTTGCTGACCTGTTACGACTTATAGCCCGAAGAGTGTTTTTCAAGACTTAAATTACATAGTAAATGAAGTTTAAGCATTGAACTTGCTTAATGAATTACTTTTATTGTGTCTGTTGAGGAGTTTTTTATATATTCAAAAAATAAAATGTGACTGTATTTTCAATATCTTAAATGATGATTTCAAAAAGAAATGCCCCTGAGACGTTGTTTGGTCTCAGGGGCATAAATATTCGGATCATCGGAAAGCAGACGGAATATCAATGAAAAACCGTTTATTTCCTGACAGAAGAATTAAAAATCCCAGTCATCATCTTCTGTAGCAACAGCTTTACCGATCACATAACTGGAGCCGGAGCCGGAGAAGAAGTCGTGATTCTCATCAGCATTCGGTGAAAGCGATGACAGGATCGCCGGATTAACATTGGTCACAGTGCTCGGGAACAATGGCTCATAGCCGAGATTCATCAGCGCTTTATTCGCATTATAGTGCAGGAATTTTTTGACATCTTCGGTCAGACCGGTGCCGTCATAAAGCGCTTCTGTATATTTGGTTTCAACTTCATAGAGATCGAGCAGCATCGAGAAGGCGAAATCTTTCAGCTCTTCCTTGCGGGCTTCACTCTCTTTTTCCAAAGCCACCTGATATTTATAGCCGATATAATAGCCGTGCACGGCTTCGTCACGGATAATCAGGCGGATAAGATCGGCAGTATTGGTCAGCTTGGCGCGGCTCGACCAGTACATTGGCAGATAGAAGCCGGAATAGAACAGGAAACTTTCCAGATATACGCTGGCAATTTTGCGCTTCATCGGATCATCAGATTTATACTCATTGATGATCAGAGCCGCTTTGCGCTGCAAATGCGGGTTTTCCTCACTCCAGCGATAGGCATCATCCACATCCGGTGTCGAACACAGGGTGGAGAAGATCGAGGAATAGGAGCGGGCATGAACCGCTTCCATGAAGCTGATATTCGACAATACAGCTTCTTCATGCGGGGTCACAGCATCCGGCATCAGGCTGATTGAGCCGATAGTGTTCTGGATAGTGTCCAGCAGGGTCAGGCCGGTGAAAACACGGATAGTCAGTGTTTTTTCTGCCGGCGTCAGCGTACCCCAGGACGGAATATCATTGGACAGCGGGACTTTTTCCGGCAGCCAGAAATTACCGGTCAGACGGTTCCATACTTCGAGATCTTTATCATCCTCGATACGGTTCCAGTTAACAGCCTTTGTGGCGCAGACGAGTTTAGGTTGGGCGTTCATAACGTGCTCTGATCTGTTCGGATGAACCGTCTGCACTGCGGCAGACGGTTTGATATAAAAGGATAGGGTTTACAGGGTGCAGGAAACGCAGCCTTCTACCTGTGTGCCTTCCAGAGCCATCTGGCGCAGGCGGATATAGTAGATTGTCTTGATTCCCTTACGCCATGCATAGATCTGCGCCTTGTTGATATCGCGTGTTGTTGCGGTATCGCGGAAGAACAGCGTGAGCGACAGGCCCTGATCCACATGCTGCGTTGCCGCTGCATAGGTATCGATGATTTTTTCCGCGCCGATCTCATAGGCATCCTGATAATAATCGAGATTATCATTGCTCATGAACGGGGCAGGGTAATAAACGCGGCCGATCTTGCCTTCCTTGCGGATTTCAATCTTGGACGCAATCGGATGAATCGAAGAGGTCGAGTTGTTGATGTAAGAAATCGAACCTGTCGGCGGAACAGCCTGAAGGTTGCGGTTATACATACCATGCGCCATCACCGATTTGCGCAGCTCTTCCCAGTCTGCCTGTGTCGGGATCGTAACACCTGCTGTTTCAAACAGTTCACGAACGCGGGCAGTTTCCGGTTCCCAGACCTTGTCAGTATATTTGTCGAAGAATGTGCCGTCGGCATATTTTGAATCTTCAAAGCCGACAAAGCTCGACTTGCGATCCATCGCAATGCGGTTGGACGCTTTAATCGCGTGATAGGTCACGGTGTAGAAATAGATATTGGTGAAATCCACACCTTCTTCAGAACCGTAGAAAATGCGTTCACGCGCCAGATAGCCGTGCAGGTTCATCTGACCCAGACCGATCGCGTGTGATTCATCATTGCCGCGGGCAATCGATGGCACGGAATTGATCTTGCTCATATCCGACACAGCGGTCAGCGCACGGATCGACGTTTCAACAGTCTTGCCGAAATCCGGTGAGTCCATGGTCATCGCAATATTGAGCGAGCCGAGGTTACAGGAAATATCCTTGCCGATATGTTCGTAATTCAGATCGTCTTTATAGGTGCTGGCTTCGCTGACCTGAAGAATTTCCGAGCAGAGATTGCTCATGGTGATGCGGCCGGCAATCGGATTGGCTGCATTCACGGTGTCTTCGAACATGATATATGGATAGCCGGATTCGAACTGAATTTCCGCCAGTGTCTGGAAGAAGGCGCGTGCCTTGATCTTCTGCTTGCGGATACGGCCGTCATCAACCATTTCGCGATATTTGTCGCTCACGGAAATTTCCGTGAAAGGTACACCGTAAACGCGTTCCACATCATATGGCGAGAACAGATACATATCCTCGTCATTCTTCGCCAGTTCAAAGGTGATATCCGGGATCACCACGCCGAGCGACAGGGTTTTAATGCGGATTTTTTCATCGGCATTTTCGCGCTTGGTGTCGAGGAAGCGCATAATGTCCGGATGGTGGGCATTCAGATAAACCGCACCGGCACCCTGACGTGCACCGAGCTGGTTCGCATAGGAGAATGCATCTTCGAGCAGCTTCATGATCGGAATAATACCGGAAGACTGATTCTCGATCATTTTGATCGGCGCGCCATGCTCACGGATATTGGTGAGCGAGAAGGCCACACCACCACCGCGCTTGGAAAGCTGCAGCGCGGAATTGATCGAACGGCCGATCGATTCCATATTGTCTTCCATGCGCAGCAGGAAGCAGGAAACCAGCTCGCCGCGCTGTTTTTTACCGGCATTGAGGAAGGTCGGTGTCGCAGGCTGGAAACGGCCGGACAGCACTTCTTCCATGATCGAGATCGCCAGAGCCTCGTCACCGTCGGCAAGTGCCAATGCAACCATGCAAACGCGGTCTTCATAACGTTCCAGATAGCGCAGACCGTCAAAAGTCTTCAGCGTATAGCTGGTGTAATATTTGAACGCGCCGAGGAAGGTCGGAAAGCGGAACTTCTTTTTATAAGCGAGATTGAAGAGATTCTGGACGAATTCAAAAGAATACAGATCCAGAACTTCTTTTTCATAATAATTCTGGGTCACCAGATAATCGAGCTTCTCTTCCAGATTGTGGAAGAAAACCGTGTTCTGGTTCACATGCTGGAGAAAATACTGGCGAACGGCCTTGCGATCCATATCAAACTGGATCTCACCATTCGGACCGAACAGGTTCAGCATGGCATTCAGCGCATGATAGTCCATTGCCGGAGTGTCCTTTTTAGAACTCCCGTTGTTTGAACTGTTGGTGTTGTTCTTTTCTGTCCGTTCAAGCTCAAGAGTCGCCACAGTTTTTCCAATTCATTTTTCGGCCAATTTATTTGTCGGTATGTGCAAAACAAAGACCGGCTTCGCTTTCACATCTGTTCACAATACTGATCCGGCTTTTCGTTTGAGAAGGCGGACAGCAATTTAATTTCGTTGTTGAACCCTGTATGGGCTCAGAAGTCAGGCAGCGAGGTCTGCCTGCCAGAATTTCCGCAGACCGTTCCGCACATTGATAACGTCATCATCCGTTCCGGCCAGCTCATAGCGATACAGAAACGGCACCTGACATTTCTCAGATATGACATTGCCGGCAAGACAATAGGTTGCACCGAAATTACGGTTGCCACCGGCAATCACACCGCGAATAAAGGAACGGTTGGCACTGTCATTCAGAAAACGGATCACAGGCTTGGGAACAGCACCGCGTCCGTCCCCGCCGGCATAGGTTGCGACAACCAGCACAAAAGGTTGTGTCACCTGTAAAAGATCGGCCTTCATGCTGCACGGAATACGCAGAGCAGGCAGTCCGGTTTTTGTGACAAAGCGATGCGTATTTTGCGTGCCGCTTGAAAAATAGACGAGCATGCTCATAGCCACTTCCTCATGTTAAATCTCCAGTGAGACACTGAAGTCAAACAAAGACCCTCTATATATAGTGGCACCAGTCCGGCTTTGCAGCCAATGCTGTGCATTATACAGGAAGAGGGCATAGCTTTTGTGATTTGCCTGAAATGCCGTTTCTGGTTCCGGCTTCTGCCCGTCTTGCAATGTGAAAGACGGGCAGAGAATTACCGGCCAGATTGAACAGTCAGGCGGATTGTCCGGATATGACAGTCAAACCGGAACGCTCAGGCCATTATAATTAAGCCAGCGCGCTGATCATGTCAGGGCGGAAGCCTGCCCAATGTGTGTCACCGGCAACAACAACCGGAACCTGCATATAACCGAGACGCTTAACTGTGTCGTAGCCTTCTGCATCTGCAGAAATATCAATGATGTTGAAATCGATTCCCTGACGTTCCAGAGCGCGATAGGTGGCGGTGCACTGAACGCAGGCTGGCTTGCTGTAAACAGTAATGGACATCGGATTCCTCGTTTCTTGATCGCCCTGATATTTTTCAGAGACTGATATGCGTTATATGCCTGTTGATTATTCCGGAGAGAATAGTCAGCGGACATTGTAGCGGGGGCTACAGTTTCCCTTGGCAGGGCCTCATTGGTCTGCACCTTGCGGTGCCTTCTTGTATCTGCACCTGACGGTGCTCTTCTCTTTTTGCACCTTGCGGTGCGGGATTCTTCGTTCTCCGGAGCGTTGTGCCCTCAAAGAACTTCTTGTTTACGCTTCCCTGTATTCCTCACCGGTATGGTTCATCCAGAGACGCACCGGCGGTGATAAATCCGAGCATTGTGGTTCCGCCGCTTTTGAAACGAGAGGGCGGAGGCCTTTCAGGTGCAGAGCGCACCTTTAAATCTGCTGCACAAACTGCGGCTATTCCGCAAAACGCATGCTGAACTTGCTTAAACTGATAAGAACGGAACGGACGGCGGGAGAGGTTGGAAGGAACAGCTCACAGAGGAGCCGGATGCGTCATCAGAGATGGTCGTATAAAGCCATCGGGCGAAGATTCGCTCTGACCGCTGACAAATCTGCTGAAACAGGTTTCTGAACGACAGATGCAGACATCTGTTTGTTTTCCGATCCCTGAAAAGCAGCTCTGACCTTGCGCATAACCTGATTCCTGTTGCCTTGCTGAACTGTGATCTGTGTGCCTGCGATACTGAAAACAACACCGGCGCAACGGATCACATTTCTTCCGTCTTCAACATTCCCGGAGCCTGTTGATAACAACAAGTTCCGATTCTCCGCCGGAAAGGAGTTACCTCCTGAGAACCGGCAAAAATTTCGACGCAACTATCCCGGATCGCATTGCGTATCGCCGGTTTCATTGTGCCTGATAAAGCCGTTTTGAGCGTGGTTGCGAAGCTGCGGTTTGCAGAATCGAAGAACCGCTCAAGACACTATATATGGTATATGTTATGAATTTTTCGTCAATACCTATGGTGTCTCTCTGATAATTTTACCCGCTATACACAGGGCTGAATTAATATGTGGAGATGTGCCAAAAGGGCATCAGCAGGGTCGGCAGGCGTGCTGCCACCGCTCAGCTTGATTCTTAACTGCAGCATATAAGATATGAGCGGTTTTGGGGCGGAAACTTTGCTGTTTCCGGGCAGATTCTTTTCTTTACAAAAGCGGCCGGAGCGGGCAGGCGATTCTTAAATGAGGCGGAGAAGAAGTGCAGATAGGAAGATGTGAGGATAGAGCATTTCACAGTCAAGTTGGATCAACTTGACGCCAGTGATAATGCGACCAAATAAAGAATCTAGAGCGAGCACTGTGATTCAATCTGGACGTAAACCGCTCTAGTCAGCCATGAGACTGCGATTCTGCATGAAACAATTTTCGCCGAAAATCAGCGTAAGGTACAAAATGTTGATTTGCAGAAGAGGGGAGGAAATGGTGGGCGATGAGAGACTCGAACTCCCGACATCTTCGGTGTAAACGAAGCGCTCTACCAACTGAGCTAATCGCCCGCTCGCTAAAAGCGGTATGTGCTGACTTAAGTCTTCAATTATAAATATGAGCACAACATATCTATAATTGTCATTCACTGATCTGATTTCTCAGAAATGAATGGTGGGCGATGAGAGACTCGAACTCCCGACATCTTCGGTGTAAACGAAGCGCTCTACCAACTGAGCTAATCGCCCGCTCGCTTTGAAGCGGCTGTGAGGCTCGTTTAAGGAATTCTTTGGCTAAGCGCAAGAGCAAAAATCAAAAATAAAACAGAAATTTGAATTAATTTTTGTTTCTTCACATTCCTGATGTCATCCCGTCATGCGTTTCGGATGATTCTTTGAATTCAGATGCTTATAGGGAGTGAGAGGGTTCCTCTTTTTATCCCGTGCTGTGCATAAAATCGGTCATTTGTGGACTGCCTATATATATAAAGTGCTCTGTTCGGGCTTTGCGCATATTTATCCTCTTTTCGGTGAAAAACTTTCAAAAGCTCGCTTGACAGTTCATAGTGAACACATTAGACAGCGCCCATACCGAACGGAAACGTCACGGTGCCTGAAGCGAATAGCTTAAGGCTTTCAGATAATCTCTGAAAATACTGCGCGGGTGTAGCTCAGTTGGTTAGAGTGCCGGCCTGTCACGCCGGAGGTCGCGGGTTCGAGCCCCGTCACTCGCGCCACTTTCTCTTCTTACAAAATACAGTTTATGAGAAAGTGGCGCACCCCGCCTGCTTTATATTTCCCTTTGATGTCCCGATTTAAGCATTTGTTTTTAAATGCAAATTTTCTTCATTTATTTGTAAAATTTGTAAGAAAACCCTTTGATTTTAAAAATGAATCAGGGTACATACCAAATCACTTCAGCAGATGAAGTACTGCGCGGGTGTAGCTCAGTTGGTTAGAGTGCCGGCCTGTCACGCCGGAGGTCGCGGGTTCGAGCCCCGTCACTCGCGCCACTTTCTCTTCTTAAAAGTACAGTTCAGAGAAAGTGGCGCATCCCGCCAATTATCCTTTTCTATGATCTATCTATTATAATGTATATCCGCAGGGGCGGGGATTGCTGCCTGTTTTTCAATTTTGGCCGCAGGATTGCTGAAGTGGTTTCGTCAGTTTCCGTGGTATGGTGGCGAATGCGATCTGGCTGATGAGCAGGAAGCTGACGGCGACGATTTTGATAAGTGTCGGTGATCCGCTGCCGTCCATCAGAATATAGGTAAATATCCCGGTGGTTGCGGATAGGAGTGCGGCGGTCAGAGGGATTAATCCTGTAATGGCGCCAAGTGGTGTGTGCATTGGCATTTCCCATAAAAATAAATCAAAAAATATCAGGTTTTAAAATACATTGATTCACCTGCAGGCTGATTACGCATTTTGCATGATGTGCCGCATGAGGTGAGGGGCGACTCGCCTTGCGGCGTGAAACAGATTCTTTTTAGCCTGCAAATCTGAGCCGAATGATTTTTTACGGAAATTTGTGTAATATAGCGATGTGACGACTGCTGGTGTCTGCGCAAAACGCGGGCGGCACGGAGTTGTTAACAGGATGGCTTTTATTAATCATATCCGTGTGAGCGCAGGGCAGTCATGTGCTTTAAAGGCTTGCGCAATCGGGTTGACTACGATAACCGTCCCCACACAAAGCACTGTATTCGCACGGCACGCCATTTGAAGCTGTTTGGGCGAGATTGATTGTAAGGTGCAATGTGTCACATGGCTGTAGCCGTCAAATGGCTTATGTAGTGCACAACTTTACATCTTGAAGCCGGAAATAGGGTAATGAACGAGCTTTTAAGTTCCTATCTGCCGATCGTCATTTTTATTGGCGTGGCAATGGTGATCGGAATTGCGTTGCTGGTAGCGCCGTTCCTGGTCGCGTACAGACAGCCGGATCCAGAAAAACTGTCCGCCTATGAGTGCGGATTTAACGCATTTGACGATGCGCGCATGAAATTCGACGTGCGTTTCTATCTGGTATCCATTCTTTTCATCATCTTCGACCTTGAAGTTGCATTCCTGTTCCCGTGGGCTGTGTCCTTCGGTGAAATTGGCATGTTTGGTTTCTGGTCCATGATGGTCTTCCTTGGTGTGCTCACCATCGGCTTCATTTATGAATGGAAGAAGGGAGCCCTCGAATGGGATTGACCTCTGGCCAAAACACTATGTCTTCTAATGCCAATATGGGTGGCGGGACGCTGATAGCTCCCCGCCCTAAGGGTATTATTGATCCGAATACCGGTAAGCTGATCGGTCAGGACGATGCATTTTTCGGTGAGCTGAATAATGAACTGTCCGATAAGGGCTTCATTGTTACCTCTGCTGATGCATTGATTACATGGGCGCGCACCGGCTCGCTGATGTGGATGACTTTTGGTCTGGCCTGCTGTGCTGTGGAGATGATGCATATTTCCATGCCGCGCTATGATGCCGAGCGTTTCGGTATTGCGCCGCGTGCGTCTCCGCGTCAGTCCGACGTGATGATCGTTGCTGGTACGCTGACCAATAAAATGGCTCCTGCGCTGCGCAAGGTTTACGACCAGATGCCGGAGCCGCGTTATGTGATCTCCATGGGCTCCTGTGCGAATGGCGGTGGTTACTACCATTACTCCTATTCTGTTGTGCGTGGTTGTGACCGTGTTGTTCCGGTTGATATCTATGTGCCGGGCTGTCCTCCGACCGCTGAAGCACTGCTCTACGGCATTCTGATGCTGCAGAAGAAGATTCGCCGCACCGGTACGATTGAGCGTTGATTGGGGGATATGATGATTCAAGAAGCTCTCAATGAACTCTCGGCCTATCTGTCCGAACGCCTCGAAGGCAAAATCGATGAAACATCACTGCGTTACGGTGAGCTGAGCATCACTGTGCCGGGCAGCCAGATTATTTCTGTGCTGACATTCCTGCGCGATGATGTGCAGTGCCAGTTCGTGAATTTCACCGATCTGAGCGGTGTGGACTATCCGGGCCGCGTCAATCGTTTTGATGTGGTCTATCAGCTGATGTCGCCACGTCATAACCTGCGTATCCGCATTCGCGTAATCACCGATGAAGATACACCTGTGCCGTCAATCACCGGCGTTTATCCGGGTGCATTGTGGTACGAGCGTGAAGCTTACGACATGTACGGCATTCTGTTCTCCGGTCATCCGGATTTGCGCCGTCTGCTGACAGATTACGGTTTTGAAGGTCATCCGCTGCGTAAGGATTTCCCGCTGACCGGTTTTGTCGAAGTCCGTTATGATGATCAGGTCAAACGCGTTGTTTACGAGCCGGTTGAGCTGCGTCAGGAATTCCGTAATTTTGATTTCTTGTCCCCGTGGGAAGCAACAGATTATGTGCTTCCGGGCGATGAGAAAGCGAAGTCAAATTAATCTGTCACGTTAGCTGAAGGATTTAAAAATGTCTGATGGTGCTAAGTTGGAAGGTCGCTGCCTCTGTGGTTCAGTGCAGTTTTCGGCGAAGCCTGTGAATGACGAAATGGGCGCCTGCCACTGTTCAATGTGCCGCCGTTGGTCCGGCGGTGTGTTTCTCTGTGTGGATTGCGGAGACAGTCTTGAAGTCACCAAAGGTGATGATCTCGGCTTTTACGGTTCATCCGCATGGGGTGAACGCGGTTTCTGCAAAGTCTGCGGCTCCACTCTGATGTGGCGCATGCAGGATGGTTCCCATAATGTTGTTTCCGTTCAGGCGTTTGAAAATCCTTCGCAATTCAGGTTTACAACAGAGATTTATATCGACTGTAAGCCTGATAGTTACGCTTTTGCCAATGATACGAGCAAAATGACGGAAGCAGAGTTTCTGGCAGCTTTTGCCTCTACACAGGATGCCGAGAATGGCTGAGACACAAGTAAGAAATTTTAATATCAACTTCGGCCCGCAGCATCCGGCGGCGCACGGCGTTTTGCGTCTGGTGCTCGAGCTCGATGGTGAAGTTGTGGCGCGTGTTGATCCGCATATCGGTCTGCTGCATCGCGGTACCGAAAAGCTGATGGAAGCCAAAACCTATCTGCAGGCTGTGCCTTATCTCGACCGCCTCGATTATGTGGCGCCGATGAATCAGGAACACGCTTATGCGCTGGCGGTTGAACGCCTGCTCGGTATTGATGTGCCGAAGCGCGGTCAGCTGATCCGTGTACTTTACTCGGAAATCGGCCGTATTCTCAATCACCTGCTGAACGTAACCACACAGGCTATGGACGTTGGTGCACTGACACCGCCGCTCTGGGGCTTCGAAGAGCGTGAAAAGCTGATGGTGTTCTATGAGCGCGCTTGCGGCGCCCGTATGCACGCAGCCTATTTCCGTCCGGGCGGTGTTCATCAGGATCTGCCTGAGCAGCTGGTTCAGGATATTGCCAACTGGATTGATCCGTTCTTCAAGACGCTGAACAATCTGGACAATCTGATTACCGGCAACCGTATTTTCAAACAGCGTAACGTTGATATCGGCGTTGTGTCGCTGGATGATGCATGGGCATGGGGGTTCTCCGGTGTCATGGTGCGCGGTTCGGGTGCAGCATGGGATCTGCGTAAATCGCAGCCTTATGAATGCTATAATGAAATGGAATTTGACATTCCGATCGGTAAGAACGGCGACTGCTATGACCGCTATCTGATCCGTATGGAAGAAATGCGTCAGTCCGCTTCCATCATGCGCCAGTGCTGTGAATTGCTGCTCGGCAAAGAGCGCGTCGGCCCTGTGTCGAATATGGACAATAAGATTGTTCCGCCGAAACGCGGCGAAATGAAACGCTCGATGGAAGCTCTCATCCATCATTTCAAGCTTTACACTGAAGGTTACCATGTGCCGGAAGGCGAGGTATATGCCGCAGTGGAAGCACCGAAGGGTGAATTCGGTGTTTATCTGGTGTCTGACGGCACTAATAAACCGTATCGTTGCAAATTGCGTGCACCGGGTTTTGCTCATCTTCAGGCCATGGATTTCCTGTGTCGCGGTCATATGCTGGCCGACGTCTCCGCGATCCTTGGCTCGCTCGATATTGTGTTTGGTGAGGTAGACCGCTGATGTCCGTCCGTCGTCTCGCAGATGATTCCGTTCAGCCGGCCAGCTTTTCGTTTAATGCGGAAAATCAGGCCTGGGCTGAAAAGACAATTAAGAAATTCCCTGAAGGTCGCCAGCAGTCTGCGGTTATTCCGCTGCTGATGCGTGCGCAGGAACAGGATGGCTGGGTTACCAAAGCGTCGATTGAGCATGTTGCAGCTATGCTGGAAATGCCGCTGATCCGCGTTCTGGAAGTGGCAACATTCTATACCCAGTTCCAGCTCAAGCCGGTTGGTACACGCGCCCATATTCAGGTTTGCGGTACAACACCATGCGCATTGCGCGGTGCTGAAGAGCTGATGAAAGTGTGCAAGCACAAAATTCATCATGATCCGCTGACACCAAATGCTTCGGGCACGCTGTCTTGGGAAGAAGTTGAATGTCAGGGTGCTTGCGTCAATGCGCCGATGGTCATGATCTTCAAAGACGCTTATGAAGACCTGACACCTGAACGCCTTGAAGAAATCATTGATGCTTTTGAAGCAGGCAAGGGCGATACCATCAAGCCGGGTCCGCAGATCGACCGTGATTTCTCTGCGCCGATTGGTGGCTTGACATCTTTGACTGATGGCAATCCGAAAGCGGAGGGCTGATTGATGCTGGCTGATAAAGATCGCATCTTTACAAATATTTATGGTCTGAAAGACAAGTCGCTGAAAGGCGCTATGTCCCGTGGCCATTGGGACAATACCAAAGGTTTTGTCGAAAAAGGCCGTGACTGGATCATCAATGAGATGAAGGCTTCGGGCCTTCGCGGTCGTGGCGGTGCGGGCTTCCCGACCGGCATGAAATGGTCCTTCATGCCGAAGGAAAGCGACGGTCGTCCGCATTACCTCGTTGTCAATGCCGACGAATCGGAGCCGGGCACCTGTAAAGACCGTGATATCATGCGCCATGATCCGCATACGCTGATCGAAGGCTGCGTGATTGCCGGTTGCGCAATGGGCGCACATACAGCTTACATTTATATCCGCGGTGAATTCATGCGTGAGCGTGAAGCCCTGCAGGCAGCAATTGATGAATGCTACGCAGCCGGTCTGCTTGGCAAAAACAACAAGTGCGGCTGGGATATGGACGTTTTCGTTTCCCATGGTGCGGGCGCTTATATCTGCGGTGAAGAAACTGCGCTGCTGGAAAGCCTTGAAGGCAAAAAAGGCCAGCCACGCCTTAAACCCCCGTTCCCTGCGAATATGGGTCTTTACGGCTGCCCGACCACTGTGAACAACGTGGAATCGATTGCAGTTGCTCCGACCATTCTGCGTCGCGGCGGTGCATGGTTCTCTTCTATCGGCCGTCCGAACAATGTGGGCACCAAGCTGTTCCAGATTTCCGGCCATGTGAACACACCATGCACTGTTGAAGAAGCACTTGGTATTCCGTTCCGCGAACTGATTGAAAAACATGCCGGCGGTATCCGCGGCGGTTGGGACAATCTGCTGGCAGTTATTCCGGGCGGTGCATCCTGTCCTGTGGTTACCGCAGAAAACATGATGGACGCCATCATGGACTTCGACGGTATGCGCGATGTTAAGTCGTCTTTCGGTACCGGCGGTCTTATCGTTATGGATAAGTCAACCGACATCATCAAAGCGATTGCCCGTCTGTCGGCCTTCTTCAAGCACGAAAGCTGCGGTCAGTGCACACCTTGCCGTGAAGGTACAGGCTGGATGTGGCGCGTTATGGAACGCATGGTTACCGGTAACGCGCAGAAGCGCGAAATCGACATGCTGTTCGATGTGACCAAGCAGATTGAAGGTCATACGATTTGTGCGCTTGGTGATGCGGCTGCATGGCCAATTCAGGGTCTGATCCGTAATTTCCGTCCGGAAATTGAAAAGCGTATTGATGATTATACCCGCAATGCTGTTCAGAGCCGTAATATCCGGCTCGAAGCTGCGGAATAAGCTTCAGGGCAGGCCGGTTGCGGTCTGCCCGTTCAGTCATGAAGCGGCATTGCCGCAGAATTAATATGATGCGGCGGATGCCGCGGGTTTAAAAGAATGCGGCAAGTGCCGCAGGTTTGGACAAGCGATGGCAAAGATCAAAGTTGACGGTAACGAGATCGAAGTACCCGATCACTACACGCTTCTTCAGGCAGCCGAAGAGGCTGGCGCTACCGTGCCGCGTTTCTGTTTCCACGAACGCCTCTCCATTGCCGGCAATTGCCGCATGTGCCTGGTTGAAGTTAAAGGCGGACCGCCGAAGCCGGCTGCATCCTGCGCTATGGGCGTACGCGATCTGCGTCCGGGCCCGAACGGCGAAACACCTGAAATCTTCACCAACACACCTATGGTCAAAAAGGCCCGTGAAGGTGTGATGGAATTCCTGCTCATCAACCACCCGCTGGATTGCCCGATTTGCGATCAGGCCGGCGAGTGCGATCTGCAGGATCAGGCGATGGCTTTCGGTACCGATGGTTCGCGTTACCGCGAAAACAAACGTGCTGTTGAAAACAAATATATCGGCCCTCTGGTCAAAACGATCATGACACGCTGCATTCACTGCACGCGCTGCGTTCGTTTCACCACGGAAGTTGCCGGTATTTCCGAGCTCGGCCTCACAGGTCGCGGTGAGGATGCTGAAATCACCACCTATCTCGAACGCGCAATGACCTCTGAACTGCAGGGCAATGTGATTGATCTGTGCCCGGTCGGTGCGCTGACATCCAAGCCTTATGAGTTTCAGGCACGTCCTTGGGAGTTGAACAAGACCGAATCTATCGACGTGATGGATGCTCTTGGTTCAAACATTCGCGTTGATACCCGTGGTCGTGAAGTGATGCGTATTATGCCGCGTCTGAACGAACAGGTGAACGAAGAGTGGATTTCCGACAAGACCCGTTTCATCTGGGATGGTCTGCGCACCCAGCGCCTTGATCGCCCTTATGTTCGCGTCAATGGTCGTCTGCAGGCTGCAAGCTGGAGCGAGGCATTTGCTGCGGTTAAAGCTGCTGTTGCCAAGACTTCAGCTGCCAAAATCGGCGCGATTGCCGGCGATCTGGCCAATGTGGAAGAACTCTACGCATTGAAGAGCCTGATGACCAAACTCGGTTCCGTCAATATTGACGCCCGTCAGGATGGTGTTGCGCTTGATCCTAAATTCGGCCGTGCTTCTTATATCTTCAATCCGACGATTGAAGGTATCGAGCAGGCTGATGCGATTCTGATCGTGGGTTCCAACCCGCGTTTTGAAGCTTCGGTGCTCAATGCACGTATTCTGAAGCGTCAGCGTCAGGGTGGACTGCAGATTGGTCTGATCGGTGAACAGGCAGATCTGCGTTACGCTTACAACTATCTCGGCGCCGGTTCTGATACGCTGGCTCAGGTAGCAAGCGGCAAAGACAAGTTCTTTGATGTGCTGAAAAATGCACAGCGTCCGCTGATCCTGATCGGTCAGGGTGCATTGACCGGTGAAACCGGTGAAGCTGTATTGGCTCAGGCTGCTGCTTTGGCGAATGCCGTTGGCGCAGTGAGCGAAGAGTGGAACGGTTTTGCGGTTCTGCACACTGCTGCTGCCCGCGTCGGCGCACTTGATCTCGGCTTTGTGCCGGGTGAGGGTGGCGTTAAAGCTGCTGACATGGTCGGCCAGATGGATGTGCTGTTCCTTGCCGGTGCAGATGAACTGGATCTGTCCAACAAAGGTTCGAGCTTCGTTGTCTATATCGGCACCCATGGTGATGCCGGTGCCCACGCTGCTGATGTGATCCTGCCAGGTTCCACCTATACAGAAAAATCCGGTACCTATGTAAACACGGAAGGCCGCGTACAGCTGGCAAACCGTGCCGGTTTTGCTCCGGGTGAAGCCAAGGAAGACTGGGCAATTCTGCGTGCATTGTCTGATATTCTGGGCGCGAAACTGCCGTTTGACAGTCTGGCTCAGCTGCGTGCAGCGCTTTATGCGGACTATCCGCATATGGCTCAGATTGACGCAGTGGCTGCCGGTCAGGTTGCGGATATCGCAACTCTCGGTGCAAAAGCAGTTCCGGTAAAGGGCGTTGCATTTGCTTCGCCTGTCACAGATTTCTATCTGACAAACCCGATTGCCCGTGCTTCAGCTGTGATGGCTGAATGTTCCGCGCTGGCAAAGGGTGGCTTCCAGCAGGCAGCCGAATAAGCATTGATGCATACAGCTCCTTAAGCTTTCGGGTTTAAGGAGCTGATATTGCAAAGCAATTTCAGGAAAAGTGGGAACCGGTTTTCCGTCCGAAATTGCGTAAACAAAAAACAGAGCATTTTCACTTTTTCATTAAACTGGAAATGCTCTGAATAAATAAGGTTTACAGCTTGCCCTTGCGTGGGACTAAAACTACGCAGTGCTGTAAGAGAGAGACGGGAAAATGGACGGTATTTTTGCAGCTTACGTCTTACCGGCGCTGATCATAGCGCTGAAGTCAGTCGTTCTGCTCGTCGTATTGCTGATTGTTGTAGCCTATCTGCTTTATGCAGATCGTAAGATCTGGGCTGCGGTACAGTTGCGTCGGGGACCAAACGTTGTCGGCCCTTGGGGACTGTTTCAGGCTTTTGCGGATCTTTTGAAATTCGTATTCAAAGAGCCGATCATCCCATCGGGTGCCAACAAAGCCGTGTTCCTGCTGGCGCCGTTTATTTCGGCACTGCTGGCACTGGCAACATGGGCAGTTATTCCGGTCAGTGAAGGCTGGGCAATTGCCAATATCAATGTCGGTATCCTTTATATTCTCGCTATATCTTCACTTGAAGTTTATGGCGTGATTATGGGCGGCTGGGCTTCAAACTCGAAATATCCGTTTCTCGGCGCACTGCGCTCCGCAGCGCAGATGGTTTCCTATGAAGTCTCGATCGGTTTTGTGATTGTAACAGTGTTGCTGGTTGCCGGTTCCCTGAACCTGACCGACATCGTAATGTCTCAGTCCACAGGTCTTGGTACTTCGCTGGGTCTGCCGAATTCGTTCCTCGACTGGAACTGGCTCGTGCTTTTCCCGATGTTCGTGATCTTCTTCATCTCGGCACTGGCGGAAACCAACCGTCCTCCGTTCGATCTGGTTGAAGCGGAATCCGAACTTGTTGCCGGTCACATGATCGAATATTCGTCGACACCGTTCCTGCTGTTCTTCCTCGGTGAATATGTTGCCATCACTCTGATGTGCGCATTGATGACCATTCTGTTCCTTGGCGGCTGGCTGCCAATCGTGGATGTATGGTTCCTCGCATGGGTGCCGGGCATTGTCTGGTTCATGCTGAAGCTCTGCATGTGCTTCTTCATGTTCGCGATGGTGAAGGCATTCGTACCGCGTTACCGTTATGACCAGCTGATGCGTCTGGGCTGGAAAGTATTCCTGCCGATCTCGCTGTTCATGGTTGTGGCAACCGCTGCATTCCTCAAATTTACCGGCCTCGTAGGTTAAGGAGACATCACATGGCTTCTATCGCTCAAGCCGCTAAATCACTGCTTCTGAAAGAATTCGTCGGAGCATTCTTTCTCTCCATGCGTCAGTTCTTTGCGCCTAAGGCAACATTGAACTACCCGCATGAAAAAGGTCCTGTTTCACCGCGCTTCCGCGGTGAACATGCTCTGCGCCGTTATCCGAATGGTGAAGAACGCTGCATCGCCTGTAAGCTTTGCGAAGCGATCTGCCCGGCACAGGCAATTACAATTGAAGCTGGTCCGCGCCGCAATGACGGAACCCGCCGCACCGTGCGTTATGACATTGATATGGTCAAATGCATCTATTGCGGTTTCTGTCAGGAAGCCTGTCCGGTGGATGCGATTGTTGAAGGGCCGAATTTCGAATTCGCCACGGAAACCCGCGAAGAGCTTTACTATGATAAAGAAAAGCTGCTTGCCAATGGTGACCGTTGGGAACGTGAAATTGCGCGCAATATCGCGATGGACTCACCTTATCGCTAAGATGGGCTAAGCCATCGGATCGCTAAGATGAGTTCCTCTGTCCGGAGAGGGCGGAGCTGAATATTTAAGTTGGTGCAATAGCCGGAGCTTTTGGTGCTCATGGCTGTTGTGCTTGAAGTTTTGCCTCATGTCGCGGTTTTTGGCTGTGGGATATGAGGTGGTAGGACAGGCAAGTTGCCTTGCCAAGTTAAAGGATATTGGGGAACCCCATGCTGACAGGTATAGCGGCGGCGTTTTTCTATTTATTCGCCTTCATCATGATTGCGAGTGCGCTGATGGTTATCACCGCACGCAATCCCGTTCACTCGGTCTTGTTTCTGATTTTGGCATTCTTCAACGCAGCGGCTTTGTTCCTGCTGACGGGCGCTGAATTCCTGGCAATGATCCTTGTGGTTGTTTATGTCGGTGCTGTGGCGGTTCTCTTCCTCTTCGTCGTCATGATGCTGGATGTGGATTTTGCTGAGCTCAAACAGGGTGCGCTTAAACATGCGCCGGTTGGTGCTCTGGTCGGTGTGGTTCTGCTGGCAGAATTGATTTTGGCATTCTCCGCCTCGATCTTCTCGCCGAAAATTGCAGCAAATGCCGCTTATCCGATCCCTGATGTGGCGACACGCCAGAATACACAGGCGCTTGGCGACATTCTCTATACGGATTTCGTTTTCTACTTCCAGATTGCCGGCCTGATCCTGCTGGTGGCGATGATCGGCGCGATTGTGCTGACCCTGCGTCATAAAGAAGGCGTCAAACGTCAGTCGATCCCTGCGCAGGTTGCCCGTACACCGGAAACCGCGATCGAGATCAAAAAAGTCGAAACAGGCAAGGGTATTTAACAGGAGCCTCATGATGGTAGTCGGTATCGAACATTATCTGACCGTGTCGGCGATCCTGTTTACGCTTGGCGTTTTCGGGGTTTTCCTCAACCGTAAGAATGTGATCGTCATTTTGATGTCGGTCGAGCTTATTCTTCTCTCGGTCAATCTGAACTTCATTGCGTTTTCCGCAACGCTCGGCGATCTGGTCGGGCAGGTTTTCGCACTCTTCGTCCTGACTGTTGCAGCTGCTGAAGCGGCAATCGGTCTTGCTATTCTTGTCGTGTTCTTCCGTAACCGTGGTTCTATTGCGGTGGAAGATGTCAATGTCATGAAAGGTTGACGGGCAGATGCTCTACTACGCGATCGTCTTCCTTCCGCTGCTTGGTTTTCTTATTGCCGGTCTGTTCGGCAATAAGATCGGAGCCAAAGCCAGCGAATATATCACTTCCGGCTTCCTCGTGATTGCGGCTGCGCTGTCATGGGTTGCGTTCTTTACTATTGCAATGGGCTCCTCCGAGCCTGTCCGTGTGCCGGTTCTGCACTGGCTGACTTCCGGTACCCTGTCTTTTGACTGGGCAATCCGTGTGGATACACTGACCGCGATCATGCTTGTTGTTATCAACAGCGTGTCTGCGCTCGTACACATCTACTCGATCGGCTATATGCATCACGATCCGCATCGTCCGCGTTTCTTTGCTTACCTGTCGCTGTTTACCTTTGCGATGCTGATGCTGGTAACCTCTGACAATCTGGTTCAGATGTTCTTCGGCTGGGAAGGCGTGGGTCTTGCATCCTACTTGCTGATCGGCTTCTGGTATAAGAAACCTTCGGCCAATGCGGCTGCGATGAAAGCTTTCGTGGTCAACCGCGTTGGTGACTTTGGCTTCCTGCTTGGTATTTTCGGTATCTTCGTTCTGTTTGGCGCCGTGGATTATGCCACGATCTTCTCGACAGCCCAGAATTATGCTGCCGGTGAAAATGCATCGCAGGTTGTGCTGAGCTTCCTTGGTTTTGAACTCGACAAACAAGGCGCTCTGACAGTTGTAGCATTGCTGCTCTTCATGGGCGCGATGGGTAAATCGGCGCAGTTCCTGCTGCACACATGGTTGCCTGATGCGATGGAAGGCCCGACACCTGTGTCGGCTCTGATCCACGCGGCGACAATGGTGACCGCAGGTGTGTTCATGGTTGCGCGTATGTCGCCGATCTTTGAACAGTCTGAAACAGCTCTGCTGGTTGTAACCATTATCGGTGCGATCACTGCATTCTTTGCCGCGACCGTTGGTCTGGTACAGAACGATATCAAGCGCGTTATTGCTTATTCGACCTGTTCGCAGCTCGGTTATATGTTCGTGGCACTCGGTGTTGGCGCTTACGGCGCTGCCGTATTCCACCTGTTCACACACGCATTCTTTAAAGCTCTGCTGTTCTTGGGCGCCGGTTCGGTGATCCATGCGGTATCTGACGAGCAGGATATGCGTCGTATGGGCGGTCTGCGTAAGCTGATCCCGACCACTTACTGGATGATGATCATCGGTACTGTGGCGCTGACAGGTCTTGGTATTCCGGGCACTGTTATCGGTACTGCCGGCTTCTTCTCCAAAGATGCGATTATTGAATCTGCATTTGCTTCGCATTCAGCTGCATCGGGCTTTGCCTTCACGCTGCTGGTGATCGCTGCTGCATTCACATCATTCTATTCATGGCGTCTGATTTTCATGACTTTCCACGGTAAGCCGCGCGCAACCGCTGAAGTTATGCATCACGTTCATGATTCTCCTCCGGTTATGCTGGTACCGCTGTTCGTTCTTGCAGTTGGTGCGCTTTTCGCAGGCTTCTTCTTCGTCGGTTACTTCTTCGGCGATCATTATGATGCCTTCTGGAAGGGCGCTCTGTTCACCGGTGCGGATAACCACATCCTGCATGACTTCCATGGTGTGCCGACCTGGGTTAAATTCTCACCATTCATCGCAATGGTACTGGGTTTCATCTTTGCCTGGGCTTTCTATATCCGTTCGCCGGAAACACCGAAGGCAATTGCAGCCCGTCATCCCGGTCTGTACCAGTTCCTGCTGAACAAGTGGTATTTCGACGAACTCTATGACTTCCTGTTCGTGCGACCTGCCATGGCTCTTGGCCGTTTCCTCTGGAAAACCGGTGATACCAAGATCATTGACGGCATGGGTCCGAATGGTGTGGCGGCTCGTGTGGTCGGCATTACCAACCGCGTTGTTAAACTGCAGAGCGGTTACCTTTATCACTACGCATTCGCGATGCTTATCGGTGTCGCCGCGCTCGTCACCTGGATGATGATCGGGAGCTCTTTCTGATGACCGACTGGCCAATTCTCTCAACGGTCACGTTTCTGCCGCTCGTAGGTGCGTTCTTGATCCTCTTGATCAAGGACGACAGCGAGGCAGCGCGCCGCAATATCCGTAATGTTGCATTTCTGACCACAATCTTTGTGTTTGCATTGTCTCTGGTGATCTGGGCAGGCTTTGATAATTCAAATGCCGGTTTCCAGATGGTTGAGAAACATGCATGGTTCGGTGAAGGCATCAGCTATCACATGGGTGTGGACGGTATTTCCATGCTGTTTGTGGTGCTGACCGCATTCCTGATGCCGTTCTGTATTCTGGCGAGCTGGAAGTCGGTAGATTTCCGCGTCAAGGAATATATGGTTGCGTTTCTGATCCTTGAAACGCTCGTTATCGGTGTGTTCTGCGCACTGGATATGTTCCTGTTCTACGTGTTCTTTGAAGCCAGCCTTATCCCGATGTTCATCATCATCGGTGTGTGGGGCGGTCAGCGCCGCGTTTACGCCAGCCTGAAATTTTTCCTCTATACGCTGCTGGGCTCGGTGCTGATGCTCATTGCTATGATGGCAATGTATTTCACCGCCGGTACAATGGATATTCCGACCCTTCTGGCTTACGACTTCCCTGCATCAATGCAGACATGGTTGTGGCTGGCCTTCTTCGCTTCTTTCGCGGTGAAGATGCCAATGTGGCCGGTTCATACATGGTTGCCTGACGCGCACGTTGAAGCGCCGACAGCCGGTTCGGTTATTCTGGCGGGTATTCTCCTGAAACTCGGTGGCTACGGCTTCCTGCGTTTCTCGCTGCCGATGTTCCCGCTGGCTTCCGCTGATTTTGCACCTTTCGTATTCTGGCTCTCGGTTATCGCCATTGTTTACACCTCTCTGGTGGCTCTGGTTCAGACCGATATCAAAAAGCTGATCGCCTATTCGTCCGTTGCCCATATGGGGTATGTGACCATGGGTATCTTTGCTGCCAATGCACAAGGTGTGCAGGGTGCATTGTTCCAGATGCTGTCGCACGGTATCATTTCCGGCGGTCTGTTCCTTTGCGTTGGCGTGGTTTACGACCGCATGCATACACGTGATATCTCGGCCTATGGCGGTCTGGTCAATAACATGCCGAAATATGCGGTTGTGTTCCTGATCCTCACCATGGCCAATGTTGGTCTGCCAGGGACTTCCGGCTTTATCGGTGAATTCCTGACACTGTTCGGTGTTTTCCAGGCCAATACATGGATTGCTGTGATTGCAACAACCGGTGTTATTCTGTCGGCTGCCTATGCGCTGTACCTCTATCGCCGCGTCATTTTCGGTGCGCTTGATAAGGAAAGCCTGAAAGCGCTGCTGGATCTTTCACCACGTGAAAAAGCGATCCTGTATCCGCTCGTCATTCTGACGATCTTATTCGGTGTCTATCCGGTTCCGGTCTTTGATGCGACTGCGAGTGCCGTTGACGCTCTGGTCACCAACTACAATGCGGCTGTGGCAAGTGTTGCCATGCCTGTTGCAAATTAAGACGAGGGCATCAAGCGATGTACACCGATCTGATTGCCCACCTTACTCTCGCTGCACCAGAGGTGCTGCTCGCAGTTGGCGCGCTAGTGCTGCTGATGGTGGGTGTATTTTCCGGCGACCGTGCCAACACCATTGTTACGGGTCTCTCCGTAGCATTGCTGCTGGGTGCGCTCGCACTCGTGCTGGTTTTCCCTGCTGACGGCGCTGCTTTCGGCTCGGCATTTATCAGCGACAGCTTCACCCGTTTCATGAAAGTGCTGACACTGATCGGTTCGGTCGTCACGCTGATCATGTCGGTCGGCTTTGCCAAAGACCAGAAATTCAACAAGTTTGAGTTTCCGGTTCTGGTTGTACTGTCGACTGTCGGTATGCTGTTGATGGTATCCGCCAACAATATGCTGGCTCTCTATCTCGGCCTCGAAATGTCGTCGCTGGCGCTCTATGTGCTGGCCGCTTTCAACCGCGACAGCGTACGTTCCACAGAAGCCGGTCTGAAATATTTCGTTCTCGGTGCCCTGTCTTCGGGTATGCTGCTTTACGGTATTTCTCTGGTCTATGGTTACACCGGCACAATCAACTTTGCTGATATTGCTGCTGCTGTTACCGGCGGCGAGCGTCAGTTGGGTCTGGTCTTCGGTCTGGTCTTCATCATGGCTGGTCTGGCATTCAAAATCTCCGCTGTTCCGTTCCATATGTGGACGCCGGATGTTTATGAAGGCGCGCCAACCCCTGTAACCGCTTTCTTTGCTGCTGCTCCGAAAATGGCTGCTATTGCATTGCTGGTACGCGTGACCATGGGGGCCTTTGCACCGCTGACCGCTGACTGGCAACAGATCATCGTTTTCGTGGCTCTGGCTTCGATGATCCTCGGTGCTTTCGCGGCGATCGGTCAGAAAAACATCAAACGCCTGATGGCCTATTCTTCCATCAGCCATGTTGGTTATGCTCTGGTTGGTCTTGCTGCCGGTACTGTAGACGGTGTGCGCGGCGTTGCTATTTACATGCTGATCTATCTGGTGATGACACTGGGTACATTCGCATTCATTCTGGCAATGCGTAACAAGAGCGGTACAGTTGAAGAGATCAATGATCTGGCCGGTTTGTCCCGTACCAATCCGGTGATGGCGACAATCATGACCATCTTCATGTTCTCGCTTGCAGGTATTCCTCCGCTGGCCGGTTTCTTCGGTAAGTGGTACACATTCCTTGCAGCTGTTCAGGCTGGTCTGGTGCCGCTGGCGGTTATCGGTATCGTGGCTTCCGTTGTTGGTGCCTTCTACTATCTGCGCGTTATCAAAATCATGTGGTTTGATGAGCCTGCAGGTGGTCTTGAAGCACCTGCCGGTGAGCTGAAACTGGTGATGGGCGTATCTGCAGCTTTCGTTCTGCTCTATGCGCTGATCGCTTCGCCGATCATGATCTGGGCGACAAATGCTGCCAAAGCATTTTTCTGATACGATCTGAATAAGCATGTTATAAACGCCCGGTTTATGCCGGGCGTTTCTTTTTGTAAGGTGCATGATGAGTTTTGTTCTGAGTGAGAAAACAATTGCTGCCGGTTACGGGCTAAAGGAATTTGAATATATCGGCTCAACCAATGCAGAGGCCTTGGCTGAAGCACAGACAGGAGCTGAAAGTGCTGTCTGGTATGTGACGAAGGATCAGCGCTCCGGCCGTGGTCGACGTGGTCGTGAATGGTCAACACAGACCGGTAATCTCGCTGCAACCTTGCTGCTTATACATGATTATCCGCTGGAACTGGCTGCCACACTGAGCTTCGTCGCCGGTCTTTCACTGGTTGAGGCCGTTGAGCAATTGCTGCCGGAGACAGAGACACGATTTCAGTTGAAATGGCCGAATGATGTGCTGGCTGATGGCGCGAAACTATCGGGCATTCTTCTTGAATCCGCTTTGCTGAAAGACGGTCGCAAGGCTCTGGTTATCGGCATTGGTGTGAATGTGCTGCATATTCCGGAAGGCGTGCCCTATGCGGTGAGCAGTCTGAAAGCCAATGGCTATACACAGGGTGCAGAACAGCTTTTGCAGGCGCTGGCAGAGCGCTTTGCTGTGAACTTTGCTTTGTGGAATAACGGTCAGGGTCTGGAAACTATCCGTACCCATTGGCTGCGCCATGCGGCAAGGCTGGGGGAAGTCATTCGGGTGCAAAGTGGTGGCGAGACATTGGAAGGCACCTTTTCCTCGATCGATCCACAGGGCCATCTGGTTCTGACACTGCCGCAGGGACGAAAACAGACGATCTCAGCCGGTGAGGTTTTCTTTGGTGCTGAAACACGCTAAAGCATCCTGTAATGAAGTGCAGGCTGTGAACTGCTAAAAGGCCGGTATTGCTATAATTGTTAAGTTGAAGTGCAAAACTTCAGTTTTCTTTTTGTAAGTTGAGAATTTTTGAGAACTATTCTTGCTTCAAATCACTTTAGCGGTCATGAAATTATAATGCTAAATTTGCATTGTCATGCCTCTGCGCATCCGGCTCTGTCTTTAAAAGAGCATGGAAAGTGCCACATGATAATGTGTCGGAAGTAATATTTATTGAGGAGGGGGAATGCCCCAGTCCCGTTTGGATGATGTGCAAAACGATAGCGCTGTGAATGGCAAAGCGGAACTGGTGTTCCTGCCATTGGGCGGTGTAGGCGAAATCGGTATGAACCTCGCAATGTATGGCTACGGGCCGGAACATGCGCGTGAATGGATCATTATCGATATGGGCGTGAGTTTTGCCGGTCCTGAATTGCCGGGGGCTGACCTGATCCTGCCGGATATCCGCTATCTGGAAGCCGAGCGTAATAATATCCGCGGGATTATCATTACCCACGCGCACGAAGATCATTATGGCTCGCTGCTGGATCTCTGGCCGCGTCTGCGCCTGCCGGTTTATGCGACCCCGTTTACCGCCGGATTGCTCGAAGCCAAACGTCAGGCTGAATATAATGCGCCGGAAATTCCGGTGACTGTGTTCCGCGCCGGTGAAAGCTTTGAAGTCGGCGCATTCAAGATTGAAGCGCTGGCCGTTACGCACTCCATTCCTGAGCCGGTATCGCTGGCGATTACCACGCCGCTTGGCCGTGTAATCCATACGGGCGACTGGAAGATTGATCCGGAGCCGTCGCTCGGGCCTGTACTTGATGCAAACCGCTTTGAGCAGCTTGGTGATGAAGGTGTGCTGGCACTGGTTTGCGACAGTACCAATGCGATGCGCGAGGGTGAATCGCCATCCGAACGTCAGGTATCGGAAAGCCTGCGCGAACTGATCGAGAATGCCAAAGGCCGTGTGGCAATCACCACATTCTCCTCCAATGTCGGGCGTATCCGCTCGATTGCCGAAGCTGCACGTGATGCCGGTCGTCAGGTGCTGGTGGTTGGCCGTTCGATGAAGCGCTGTATCTCGGTAGCAACCGAGCTTGGCTATATGGAAGGTCTGCCGGAATTTCTCTCCGAGGAAGATTACGGCTATGTCCCGCGTGAAAATGTGGTGATGGTGCTGACCGGTAGTCAGGGTGAACCACGCGCTGCGCTGGCCAAGCTGGCGCGCGATGAAATGCGCTCACTGGCTTTGACCGCCGGTGATACGGTGATTTTCTCGTCGCGTACTATTCCGGGCAATGAAAAATCGATCATTGAAATCAAAAACATGCTGATCGAGCAGGGCATCAAAATCATTTCGGATGATGATGCGCTTGTGCATGTTTCCGGTCATCCGCGCCGCAATGAGCTGAAGCGCATGTATGCGTGGGTGCGCCCGCAAATTCTGGTGCCTGTGCATGGTGAAGCCGCGCATCTGGTTGCGCAGGGCACATTGGGCATACAGGCCGGTATTCCGGATGTGGCACAGGTGCGTAACGGTGATGTGCTGCGTTTAGCACCGGGCCCTGCAAAGATTATTGATGAAGCACCTTATGGCCGCATCTATAAAGACGGCCGCCTGATCGGTGATGAAGATGAAATGGGCATCACCGAGCGCCGCAAGCTGGCTTATGTCGGTCATGTATCGGTGTCCATTCTTCTCGATAATCAGCATAAAATCTATGATGAGCCGGAGGTTGTGGCCTTTGGTTTGCCGGAAGAAGATAGTCAGCGCAATCTGATTGAAGACCTGCTTTATGATGCAGTCGTCAGCGCTGTCGACAGTATTCCGCGTGCGCGTCGCAAGGATATCGAGCTGGTGCGTGAAGCCGCGCGGCGTGCAGTGCGTGCTGCAGCTAATGATGTCTGGGGTAAAAAACCGGTGACCACGGTTTTTGTCACTCGTATTCCGGAAGCCTGATCGTTTCTGTTCAGAATAAATATTGTACCGCCGGTGAGCCATTCACCGGCGGTTTTTATTTAGGAAACAGAAATGTCGCTGTAAAACGAGCGCCCCATTCAGGACCATTATCCGGCTTGCTGGCGTAATATTGGCCGGTAACACCAAGGCTGACATGTTGCTTGCCGAAGGTGAAAACTTTGGAAATGCCGAGATCAACCGGTATTGTCCATTGCTCATTCGTCCAGTCATAGGTCATCTCGCTGTTGAGCGATAAGCCGACCGTATTGGGAAAAGTATAGCTGATAAAAGGCTGGATCAGTGTGGCGCTGACATTCTGCCGGTCGCTTTCTCCGGCAAAGGACCAGATATGATTGGTCAGCGCACCCATAGTCCAGCCATGCTGTTGTTTGAGTACAACAACTGTCGGGCCTGCGCCCCATTTTTGGTTGCCAAGCATGGCATTGGTGGCGGTTGGCCACAGAAAGGCCGGTCCCACACCCCAGATGATGCCATCTGTTTTCTGAACCGGAGACAGGAAAAAGCTCTGTACCGTATCACCCAGTCCGAATTTCGCTCCGATATCCGGCGCAGGGGAGCTTTGATGACTGATTGGCACGATCGTGCGCACGATCAAATTCCAGTCGGCATTGAGGGAAAAGGGAATAACCGGCTGAATATTGGTGGTAAAACGGCCGGCATTATTTGCGCCGGTACAACAGGTATAAGTGTTTTGAATAGGCACGCTTATAAGACTGGAAACCGGATTGGCCAGTTTCTTTGCCAGTTGTTGTGCGTCGGATTCTTGCGCTTTGGCAGCAGGAATGAAACTGACAATGCTGCATAATATGAATGTTATAATGTAGAGAAATATATTGCGTATCATCGGCTAATGACCTGATATTATTCGAAATAATAAGCAGGTTAAGCGCATTGCCTGAAATTTGAAGCTGGCATTTTTATGCGTAGCATTGTGAGAAACTGCGTGATGCTGTCTCTTGCCCGTGTTCTTTCGCTGCTCTATGCTACGGTCAATAATGATGCATAGTCCTTTAAGAGAATTATGCGGGGAGGAAAAATATGTCTGTTATGTCCGGAATGGCGATCTATTTTATCATCTGGTGGACAAGTCTGTTTGCCATGCTGCCTTTCGGTCTGCGTACACAGGCAGAAGAGAATAATATTGTGCGCGGGACAGTCGCGAGCGCACCGGCGCGCCCGCGGATCTGGCTGGCTTTTCTGCGTACGACCATCCTTGCGACAGTGATTTTCGGCCTGTTCTGGTTTGTGACGCAGAAGCTCGGTTACGGGCTGGACGATATCCCGCACTTCTTTCCTGAACTGTGAATCTCATTCTGAAATATTTGCCATAAGACGCTGTAATTATAGTGCTATTCGATAATTGTTATTGGATTTCTGTGCGCGCATAATCGCCTGAAATCACGATTTCCGGCTTTGCTCCTTGCGTATTCGGCAGCTTGGTATCGAGCAGCGAGGCTTTGGAATGGATACGATAACTGATCGAAGTACCTTTCGGGAAAATCAGACTCGTATCCAGCGCACGCCCTGCAATATCAATCTGTTGTGGCTCTGTTGTACCGTCAAATTGCAGTCTGGTGCGGAAAGCATCGCCGCGAATTCTGACTGATGTGGCAGAGCCTTGCAGGCTGATATCTGCGGCACGGGTCTCTATATTCAGATCGGCAAATTGTCCCTGTAAGTCCCCTTTGAAAGCAGGCTGATTAATCGTCACGCCTGCATTGCGCGGCAGATTGATTTGCAGATAAGTGCTGCATTCGGACAGGTCATACCAGCCGCTGTTTTGCGCTTTAATCAGCAATGTCTGGCCGCTGACAATCATCTCGCCTTTGGATTTACAGTCATTATAGAACCAGCCGGAAAGCCAGCCCGATGGCTTGGCACTCATGACAGCCTGTTGTTTCTGATCGTCTTTTGCGTTCAAGCGGATAAGACTGGCATCACCGCTGATCGTTACGCTCTTTATGCCGTCGGTTGCCACGGATTTTTCCGATGTACTTGTTTCATTGCTGCAACCGCTGAGCGTGAGAATGGCTGAAAGTAAAATTGAGAGAAGCATATAGTCCATAATTTTGATCCTGACTGCGTTGATAATGCAGGGATCATTTGCCGGGCTGTGTATTTCTGCGACCTGAAACAGGATCAAGGTCGACGCATAACGTGTTTTGCTTCATGTTCCTGATCGCAAGATAAGACAAGACCGAGATATTTGCCGATGATTTTTATTCCGCTGCCATTTGTGCTGACAATATTGCTGGCGATTATACTGGTGCAGCTCTTGCGCAATCGCGAGGCGGGAAGCCGTGCGGATATGTTTTTCATCGCGCTGATCGGCACCTATATGCTGCAATCGGTTTTGCTCGGCTTGCGCTGGGGCTATGATATCCTTGCTGTTCTGCCCGTGCAGATTTTACTGGCGTCGATAATTGCCGGATTGTCTTATTTAAGTTTTCGCAGTCTCACGGTGCAGAATAGTGATGATGCTTTGCGGGCGCATAAAATCTGGCCGCATTTGCTGCCGGTATTGGCGGTGTTTGTGTTGCTGCTTATACGCCGTGATCTGGCGGCACTGGCAATTATCATGATATTTTTGGCCTATGGTCTGGCTCTGCTGCGCCTGAGCTTTGCGGGGCCGGATGTGCTGATTGCTGCGCGGCTAGACGGGGTCATGCGCTCCTATCGGGCGATGCAGATAACCGCCGCTATGCTGATCGGCTCTGTAATCGTCGATATATTGATTAATTTTGATTTTCTCTGGAATAGCGGCCGCTATTCCCCCTCGATCATTCTGGTCACCAATATTTTGTCGCTGCTGGTATTGGGAGCGGCGGCTGGTGTGGCACTGAATAATCGCACCAATGCCGATGAGGATGAACGGGATGAGGGGAAGGCACCTGCACTTACATCTGAGACTGCGCTGACAACAGATGAGCATCTGGCCATTGTGACTGAGCTGGATGCGCTGATGCGGGATAAACAGCTTTATAAGGATATGGAGCTCAACCTGAAGCGCATTGCTCACCGGCTACGCAGGCCACCACGCCATGTCTCTGAGGCAGTTAACCGGTGTCGCGGGATCAGCGTATCGGTTTATGTGAATAATTTTCGCGTGGAGGAGGCGTGTCGTTTGCTACGGGATACGGATGAGCCGGTGACGCAGATCACATTTGCCAGCGGCTTTCTCACCAAATCGAATTTCAATCGCGAATTTTTACGGGTGACGGGGATTGCACCTAAAACATATCGTAATCAAATAATTATGACCGACACCAGCATCACTGAATAGCACGGCCTTGCATGACATGAGTTTTGAGGAGAATTGCTTTATTATCGTGATGAAGCAAAGCCGGAGTTTATAATCACACTATATTTGTATTATTAAGATGTAAAAAAAAGCAAGGCGTTAGCCTTGCTGATAAAATACGCGTCCAACTCGTTTCCTTGTTACAGGCGGCTGCGAAATACCGCGCCTGAGTTGCATCCTCCCAAGACTTTGACCGCGTGAGAGAGTAGTTAAGCCTGCTCTCTGTTGTCGTTGCTTGGAAAATAGAATGAGAAATATCAGTTGTCACGCGTTTTTTTAAGCACGGACACAAAAATGCCATAAGAATTGAAGCCGAAAAGCAAAATTCAATGTTTTTAATTCGATTTAAAATGAAATTTTCATAAGAATTGCAGTTTTTAGAGTGCTTTTTGGATGAAAATCAAAAATGTAAAAAATTTGTCACAAATAAATAAAACTGAAGCTGAACCTGTCTTTTGCCGTTCAGGCAGCGGGAAATGCTGTAAAGCTCACATTATTTTTATCCCGATCTCCTGAAATATAAGGAATCATCGGGCGCTGCCATAATTTGGCAGGCTTTATCCGTCAGGTCTGCATGCCTTCGTGACTGAAGATTTGCTGGCTCCGCTCTGCGTGAGACGGGTTTTCATTGCCATGATAAGTGGTTAATAAACACGAGAGATTTTATGTGTTTTTTCCTGATTCTAACGGGATCGGGAGCAATTTCCGGTGGTTCCTCCATGCGTATGTCGCGATTCTTTTTGCCGATCCTGAAAGAAAATCCAAAAGAGGCAGAAATTGTCTCCCATCGTCTGATGCTGCGTGCGGGGATGATCCGCCAGCAGTCAGCCGGTATTTACACATGGCTGCCGCTGGGTCTGAAGGTTCTGAACAAGGTCAATACGATCATTCGTGAAGAGCAGAACCGCGCTGGCGGTAATGAAATTCTGATGCCGACAATCCAGTCTGCTGATCTGTGGCGCGAAAGCGGCCGTTATGATGCTTACGGCAAGGAAATGCTGCGCATTAAAGACCGCTCCGAGCGTGAAATGCTGTTCGGTCCGACCAATGAAGAAATGGTCACTGATATTTTCCGCTCCTATGTGCGTTCATATAAAGACCTGCCGCTGAACCTTTATCACATTCAGTGGAAATTCCGTGACGAAGTGCGTCCGCGTTTCGGCGTGATGCGTTCGCGCGAATTCCTGATGAAAGATGCTTATTCTTTCGACCTGAATTACGAAGGTGCGAAAGCTGCTTACTACCGCATGTTCGTTTCTTATCTGCGCACATTCTCCCGTATTGGCGTGCAGGTGGTTCCGATGCGTGCGGATACCGGCCCGATCGGCGGCGATCTGTCCCATGAATTTATTATTCTGGCGGATACCGGCGAAAGTCAGGTTTTCTGTGACCGCGCTTATCTCGATCTGAAAGTGCCGGGTGCGGATATCGACTTCTTCGATGATGCGGCAATGGCATCTATCGTTGACCAGTGGACAACGCCTTACGCTGCAACGGAAGAAATGCATGATGAAGCCGCATGGGCAAAAGTCGATGCAGGTAATCAGGTTGCTGCACGCGGTATTGAAGTTGGTCACATCTTCCATTTCGGCACCAAATATTCCGAGCCAATGGGTGCGAAAGTGCAGGGACCGGATGGCAAAGAACATCTGGTTTCCATGGGCTCTTACGGTATCGGCCCGTCGCGCGTGGTTGCTGCAACGATTGAAGCATCCCATGACGAAAACGGTATCATCTGGCCGAAAGCTATTGCGCCGTTTGGTGCAGGTATCGTCAATATGAAGCCGGGCGATGCAGCTTGCGATGCAGTCTCTGAAAAACTCTATGAAGCCCTGACCAATGCCGGTCTTGATCCTTTACTGGATGACAGCGACGACCGTCCGGGTTCGAAATTCGCAACCATGGATCTGATTGGCGTGCCGGTACAGATCATTGCCGGTCCGCGCAGCGTTGCCAATGGCGAAGTTGAAGTCAAAGATCGTAAGACCGGTGAACGTCAGACTATGACTGTTGAAGCCGCAATCAATCTTCTGACTGCGGGGCAGTAATGTTCAAAAAGCCTGCGACAGGTGGAAATCAAGGCAACGGGGGAGCGCAATTGCTCGATAAATTGCCAAAGAAACAACAGGAAAAGAAACCGGCAGCTCAGGCACAACGTCAGGGCACCGGACCATTCTCCTCACTGGAACGTATGATTGCATGGCGCTATCTGCGTTCCCGCCGTCGCGAGGCTTTTATTTCTGTGATTGCCGGTTTTTCATTCACCGGCATCATGCTCGGCGTGGCCACACTCATCATCGTTATGGCGGTGATGAACGGCTTCCGCACGGAGCTGCTCAACCGTATTCTCGGTATCAACGGCCACCTGATTGTTGCGCCGATCGACAGTCCGCTGGAAGATTACGATCATCTGGTGAAGCGTATGGATGCGCTGCAAGGCGTGAAATTCGCTATTCCGGTTGTTGAGGGGCAGGCTCTGGTGCAGGGCAGTATCGGTGCGGGCACCGGTGCGCTGGTGCGTGGTTTGCGCGAGCAAGATGTGAATAAGCTTGAGCTGATCGCCAAGAATGTGAAATCCGGTACTTTCGCGAGCTTTGACACGTCTGACGGTGTGGCCATTGGTACCCGTATGGCGCAGAATCTCGGTCTTGGTGTCGGTGACGATCTGAAAATCATTTCACCGGATGGTGACGTAACGCCGTTTGGTGTCAATGCCCGTACCAAAGCCTATCCGATCAAGGCGATCTTCGAGATCGGCATGTCGGAATATGATGCGTCTATTGTGCTGATGCCTTTGGCTGAGGCGCAATTATTCTTCAATCAGGAAGACCGTGTGCAGTCGATTGAGGTCTTTGCCGATAATCCGGACAAGGTTGATGATCTGCGTGCCGGTGTGGAAGAGGCGGCAGAACGCCCTGTGATGCTGACAGACTGGCGCCAGCGTAATGCCACATTCTTCTCGGCTTTGCAGGTTGAACGCAATGTGATGTTCATGATCCTTACGCTGATCGTTCTTGTTGCGGCACTCAATATTATTTCCGGCCTGATTATGCTGGTGAAAGATAAGGGGCGTGATATCGCGATCCTGCGCACAATGGGCGCAACCCGCGGTGCAATCATGCGCATCTTTCTGATGACCGGTGCGGCGATCGGTGTCACGGGCACGCTGGCAGGCGTGGTACTCGGCGTTGTCGTGTGCCTCAATGTGGAGCGTATCCGTGCATTTTTCTCATGGTTGTCGGGCACAACTTTGTTTAATCCGGAGCTTTATTTCCTGAGTCAGCTTCCTGCTGAAATGAATCTCAGCGAAACGCTTTCTGTTATTGGTATGGCGCTGTTCTTGTCATTTATTGCAACGATTTTTCCGGCTTGGCGTGCGGCCAAACTCGATCCTGTTGAAGCGCTGAGGTACGAATAATGGCTGCTATGTCCGGAGAGCCGATCCTCCAGCTGAAAAATGTCTGCCGCAGCTATCATGAAGCAGACCGTGAGCTGACTATTCTTAAAGATGCGAATTTCACGCTGATGCGCGGTGAAATGGTGGCGCTGGTTGCACCATCCGGTGCCGGTAAATCCACCCTGCTGCATACGGCAGGACTGCTGGAAAAGCCGGATTCCGGTGATGTAATCCTGGGCAAAACTTCTTGCGCTCAGCTGGATGATGATGAACGTACAGCCATGCGCCGCAATGATCTGGGCTTTGTCTATCAGTTCCATCATCTGCTACCGGAATTTACCGCGCTTGAAAATGTGATGGTGCCGCAAATGTTGCGTGGCCTGTCATCCAAAGTTGCATCACAGCGTGCGCAGAACTTGCTGGATTATATGCGTATCGGGCCCCGCTCTTCGCACCGCCCGTCGGAGTTGTCCGGTGGTGAGCAGCAACGTGTGGCCATTGCCCGTGCAGTTGCCAATGCGCCGCTGGTACTGTTCGCGGATGAACCGACAGGCAATCTCGACCCGTCAACATCGTCTTATGTGTTTCAGGCACTGGAGGCGCTGGTGCGTCAGTCCGGCCTGTCTGCGCTGATCGCAACGCATAATCATGATCTGGCGCGACGGATGGATCGTTGCGTTACACTGAAAGACGGCAAGATCGTTGATCTCGATTTGAGAAAACCTGCCGCCTGATTGCAAGACAAGCTGAATTATTGAATGCCGTATGCTGAAATATGCATGCGGCATTTTTATTTGTTCTGTAGATACGGAAAAAAGAGCTGCGGCTTAAATAGCTGAAACTACAATCAAAAATAAAACAGGCGCTGCTTACATAACCAGGCGGTAAATCAGCGGTTCATATTTCACTAACTATAGATGTTTTTACGTGAACAAAGAGGGGTTGACTGCGGAACAATAATGGAACAAAATGCATACATACAAGAACAAATGGAGTTCATATCATGTCTGATCTGGTTCGTGATGTTATGTCATTTATTTCCATCGGTTTGTTTGTAGCAACTTTTGCTATGTGGCTGGCAGCGTTCTGAGGCTGCACAAAGCCTGATTTAACCAGAGCATGTCGCGGAAAAGTGGGCACTGGTTTTCCTATGCGACATGCGTAAAACAAGAAGATAGAGCGAGCAGAGCGGATACAATTAAACGCGGCACGCTCTGTGTAAAGATGTAGCTGGCTGAAGATATAGCCAGCTAGAGATATAGAATGTGTAATGATTGCCGGAATGTGCTTATGCATCTGGACATCATGACGGCATTGCGGGAAAAAGGATCCGATGAATGTGCGGAGTCTGACAGGCTTCAGTTCATTATCCGGTTTGATTTTCCCGTCTTACAGAACTGTTATTTTGGAAATGCAGTTTCTATGTAAGGCTTTGTACTGCGATACATCACTGCACAAACGGGCAGGCGATGATTGCAATGACGGAGTATATGCCTTTGCCTTCTGATGTTTCTGCCGTAGCTGCTTCTGAATTACCTGCCGGTGCGCCGGTATTTATTCATTTGCGCACGCACTCGGCTTATTCATTGCTGGAAGGGGCATTGCAAATCGGCAAAATTATCGGCCATGCCAAGGATGATAATGCGCCTGCAATTGCCGTAACAGACACGAATAATCTCTTCGGCGCATTGGAATTTGCGCAGAAAGCGTCGAAAGACGGTGTACAGCCGATTATCGGCTGTGTTGTTGATATTGCCTTTGGCGACCATCAGCCGGAAGGCCGTGCGATTAACCGCCGCGATGCGCTGGACTTGTCACCGGTGGTACTGCTGGCTTCCAGTGAGGAAGGCTATGCCAATATGGTGCGGCTGGTCAGCCGCTCCTATCTGGAAACAGAAGCCGGTGATCCGGTGCATATCCGTGCCGACTGGCTGCCGGATTTGTCAGAAGATGTGATTTTTCTGACCGGCGGAGCAGAGGGGCCGATTGGCAAACCGCTCAGCAATGAACGGGAAGAACGTGCGCGCAGCCGCCTCGAATTTTTAAGAAACATCTTTGGCGATCGCCTTTATGTCGAACTGCACCGCCAGCGCGGTTATGACCGCGTGCTTGAATCCAAACTGGTTGATCTGGCCTATGAATATGAGCTGCCATTGGTTGCAACCAATGAGGCATTCTTTAAGCAGAGCGGAGATTATGAAGCGCATGATGCTTTGCTGGCTATTGCAGATGGTCAGGTCATTGCATCAGATGATCGCCGCCGCTTGACACCGGATCATTATCTGAAATCCCAGAGCGAAATGGCGGCATTGTTTGCCGATTTACCGGAGGCTCTGGAAAATACCGTCGAGATTGCACGCCGGTGCCATTGGTACACGCAAACGCGCGCGCCGATTTTGCCACGCTTTACCGGTGAATCCGATGATCCGGAAGCCGCTTTGCAGGCAGAAGCGGACGAAATGGCGCGTCAGGCGCGTGAAGGTCTTGAAGAGCGGTTGAAACTGTTTGGCCTTGCTGAAGGCCATACTCACGAGGACTATCTCAAGCGGCTGGATTATGAAATCGGCATTATCGTCCGCATGAAGTTTCCGGGCTACTTCCTGATCGTTTCGGACTTTATCAAATGGGCGAAACAACAGGATATTCCGGTGGGGCCGGGGCGTGGTTCCGGTGCGGGCTCGCTGGTTGCTTATGCGCTGACCATTACGGACGTTGATCCGCTGCGTTTCTCTCTGCTGTTTGAGCGCTTTCTTAATCCGGATCGTGTATCGATGCCGGACTTTGATATCGATTTCTGTCAGGATCGCCGCGAAGAGGTGATCCGCTATGTGCAAGCCAAATATGGTCGCGATCAGGTAGCGCAGATTATCACTTTCGGTACGTTGCAGGCGCGTGCGGTGTTGCGCGATGTTGGCCGTGTGTTGCAAATGCCTTACGGGCAGGTGGACAGGCTGTGTAAGCTTGTGCCGTCAAACCCTGCCAATCCGGTATCGCTTGGACAGGCTATTAATGAAGAGCCGCGCATTAATGAGGAGCGTGAGAAGGAGCCGGTTGTCGGTCGTCTTCTCGATATGTCGCTGAAGCTTGAAGGACTTTATCGCCACGCCTCCACCCACGCGGCGGGTATTGTTATCGGTGACCGACCATTGTCGGAACTGGTGCCGATGTATCGCGATCCGCGCTCGGACATGCCGGTCACTCAGTTCAATATGAAATGGGTTGAGCAGGCCGGTCTGGTAAAGTTCGACTTTCTTGGTCTGAAAACGCTGACGGTACTCAATACAGCCGTGAAGCTGATTGCCCGTAAAGGTGTCGATATCGATCTGCAAACACTGCCGTTTGATGATCAGCTGACCTATGAAATGCTGTCGCGTGGTGAGACGGTCGGCGTGTTTCAGGTGGAATCTGTGGGTATGCGTAAAGCACTCATCGGGATGAAGCCTGACCGTATCGAGGATATTATTGCGCTTGTGGCGCTCTATCGTCCGGGCCCGATGGAGAATATTCCGACCTATAATGCGCGTAAGCATGGTGAGGAGGAGATTGCCTCTATTCACCCGAAAATCGACCATTTGGTGAAGGAAACGCAGGGCGTTATCGTTTATCAGGAGCAGGTGATGCAGATCGCGCAGGAGCTTTCCGGCTATTCGCTTGGTGAAGCGGATTTGCTGCGCCGTGCGATGGGTAAGAAAATCCGCGAGGAAATGGACAAGCAGCGCGTCCGTTTCGTTGATGGTGCGATTGAAGGCGGTGTCGGCAAGGCGCAGGCCAATACGATTTTCGATCTGCTCGCTAAATTTGCTGACTATGGTTTCAACAAATCTCACGCGGCGGCCTATGCGATTGTTTCTTATCATACTGCCTATCTGAAGGCGCATTATCCGGCAGAGTTTCTCGCCGCATCCATGACCTATGATATGAACAACACGGAAAAGCTCAATGATTTCCGCCGTGATGCCTTGCGTCTTGGTATTGAGGTGGTGCTGCCATCGGTCATGACATCCTACCGTCCGTTTGAAGTCGGCGAAAGTAAGATTTTCTATTCGCTGGCCGCGATCAAAGGCGTTGGTGATGCTGCCGTTGAGCATATTGTTGAAAAGCGGAAAGAAAAGCCGTTTGAAAGCCTTGAAGATTTCTGCGAGCGCGTTGATCCGCGTATGGTCAACCGCCGTGTGTTTGAAAGCCTGATTAATGCCGGTGCGCTGGATTGTTTCGGTGTTGACCGTTCAGCTCTGAGTTCTGGTATGGACAGCCTGATGGCCTATACCCAGCGCACGCAGGAGAACGCCAATAGCGGGCAGTCTGATATTTTCGGTACCGGTCTGGTGCCAAAAGAAAAGCTGCAATTGCCGGTGGTAACCCCTTGGACATCATCAGAGAAACTGCATCGCGAATTGCAGGCCGCAGGCTTCTATCTCTCCGCGCATCCGCTGGATGATTATAATGAAGCACTGCAGAAAATGCGCGTTCAGAGCTGGGCTGACTTTTCCAATGCGGTGAAGAAAGGCGCAACCAACGGTCGTCTTGCCGGAACAGTTATCAGCAAGCAGGAGCGCAAGACCAAGACCGGCAATAAAATGGGCATCATCGCTTTTTCCGATGCCACCGGTCAGTTTGAATCGGTGCTGTTCTCAGAGGCGCTTCAGCAGTTCCGCGACCTGCTGGAACCCGGTCGCTCGGTGGTGATTACCGTTTCTGCTGAAAACCGGCCGGAAGGCGTGAGCCTGCGCATTGCTACAGTTGTGTCACTGGAAGATGAAGCCAGCCGCCTGCAAAAGGCGCTGCGTCTGTTTCTGCGCAACAGCGATGCGCTCGATCAGATCGTGCCTTATTTCAAAACCCGTGGTGACGGTGAGGTCAGCTTTATCGTGATTAAAGATAATGGTCAGCGCGAGGTGGAGGTTGCTTTGCCGGATCGCTACCGCATCAGCCCGCAGATAGCCAGCGCGATGAAGGCGATCAGCGGTGTGGTGGATGTGGAACTCATCAGCTGATCGCTGACTATTATTCGCCTTGAGACTCAATATATGTTTCGTATATAGTATGTATATGAAGCATATGTGAGGCCTTATGGGTATTGTGAATATTGAAGACGAGCTGCATGAGCAGTTGCGTCTTGCGAGCAAGGTGACCTGCCGCTCTATTAATGCGCAGGCTGCCTTCTGGATTAAAATCGGCATGTTATGCGAAACCAATCCGACGCTCAGTTTTTCAGAAATTATGCGCCGTGAGTTGAATGCTGCCGGTGTTGCTGTGTCTTCGCTGAGTGTGAGTGAAGCATGATTAAGCAACCTCAGGAACTGGCGCTGATGGCAGAAGCAGGGCGTTTGCTGGCCTCTGTCTTTGATATGCTGGATAAAACGCCGCTTGAAGGTGTCTCAACGCTTGAGATCAACGACAAAGTCGAGCGCTTTATCATTGAGGATTTACAATCCCGTCCGGCGAGTAAAGGCCAGTATGGCTATGGTTTTGTGCTGAACTCTTCAATCAATCATGTGGTTTGTCACGGTGTGCCGTCACAAACGGATGTGCTGAAAAGCGGTGATATTGTCAATTTTGACATTACACTGGAAAAGAACGGCTATATCGCGGATTCCAGCAAAACCTATTGTGTTGGCGAGGTGAATGCTGCCGCTAAAAGACTGGTGCGCACTGCGTATGAAGCAATGTGGATGGGGATTGCGGCTGTGCGACCGGGTGCGCGGATCGGCGATATCGGCTGGGCGATTGAACATCATGCCAAGCGCAACGGCTATTCGGTTGTGCATGATTATTGCGGTCACGGTATCGGCCGTGAAATGCATGAGGAGCCGCAAATTCTCAATTTCGGTAAACCCAGAACCGGCCTGTTTCTGCAACAAGGAATGGTTTTCACCATTGAGCCAATGCTCAATCAGGGGCGGCGCAATGTGAAGACCGAAGCGGATGAGTGGACTGTCACCACAAAGGACGGGTTACTCTCGGCTCAGTTCGAGCATACGGTTGCAGTGACCGCAACAGGCGTGTCGGTGCTGACCTTGCGTGGGGATGAAAAGAATTCACCGCAGGCGAAACGATTAGGTTTGATAGCAAGTTGATGTGAAAAAGGCGTGCAGTGACTACAGGCCTTTTTATTCTATGTTTTAATATGCTGCGGTGAAGCGCTGGCGGATATATTTGCCCTGTTTCGCTTCATCAAGAATGGCTACTGCCAGATCGCCGACAGTGATTTTGCTTTCGCCCTTATCGTCAAAAACCGGAGAATCTGTGCCCAAGCGGAATGTGCCGGTGGCTTCACCCGGTACCAACAGAATAGCTGGTGAAACAAATGACCAGTCCAGTTCATTCTCAGTTTTCAGATCATTGAGTGCCTGACGGGCACCCAGCGCGCCTTCTTTATATTCCGCCGGAAATTCAGGGGAATCCACCAGCTGAGCGCCGTTGATTTCAAGGCTGCCTGCGCCTCCAACCGCGATCAGGCGCTTGATACCGGCTTTTTTCACAGCTTCAGTGATAGATTTGCTGCCTTTGATGTGAATATTGCGGATGTCGGCTTCCTGCCAGCCCGGATTATAGGCGGAGATTACCAGATCATGGCCTTTTAAAAGGGCAGCCAGTCCGTCTGTGTCGAGAACATCGGCTTTGACAGCAGTGACATTGGCATTGGCAGCAATTTTTTCCGGATGGCGTACAAGGGCGCTCACCTGATGGCCGCGTTTCACGGCTTCATTAAGCAAGGCTGTACCGACATAGCCGCTGGCACCGATGATTGCGATTTTTGACATAGGACTTACCTCATATTATAAGATTGATAAGAATTATTTTTAATTAGGTTACGATAAGTAACTATGTAATATGATTTGAAGTGACTGTGAAGAATGCACTTTAAAGTCAGCAAGTCACTTCAAAGTAACCACCTGCAAATGCGCGCTTTACCGTTCAATTTTACGGTCGCGTGCAATGAAGGAGAAGGTAATGACCTCTCAGATGAATGCCGCGCTGAAGAAAAATTCAGCAGAGCCACAGCATGATGATGGAAATAATACCTCGCCGATTCTGGCTGATACCGCAGGATTTACAGCGGATGAGAACGGTACATGTCCGATCCGCGAAGTGCTGGATCGGGTGGGGGATACATGGAGTCTGCTGGTTATTCTCAATCTTCAGCAGGGTACAATCCGCTTCAATGCACTGCGCCGTCTGATCGAGGGTATTTCGCAGCGTATGCTCACAGTAACTTTACGCTCGCTGGAGCGTGACGGTTTGGTGTTGCGCACTGTACGTCCGACTTCACCGCCGGAGGTGGAATATTCGCTGACTGCATTGGGGCTGTCGCTGGCAAAGCCGATTGACAATCTGGGGCAATGGGCGGTCGACAACCGCCATACCATGCGTGAGGAGCGGGCGCGTTTCGATGCGCAACAATAAATCAAAGGCGCATTGTCAGAGCGTATCCCGAAAACTGAGAACCGGTTTTTGGATAAGATACGCGTAAAAACAAAGAGATAGAACGAGCGCCGTGATCCGGTTTGAATGCAAACCGCTCTGACAATGCGCCTTCCTTTCTTATCGTGTTATTTTTTCACGGTAACGGATACAGAGCGGACTTTGTTTTTACTGACACTGCAGTCGACTGTAATTGCATCCCATGCAGCACTGCCGTTGCGCTGACGGGCTTCGCCGCTGAGCCTGACGGTTACATTGCCGTTGTTGCGGTTCAGTTGCGCAGCATCATAATCGGCTTGCGTAAAGCCGAAGCGGTCATATTTATATTTCTTGTTTTTGGTCAGATCATGCACTGTTGCAGAGCATAAAGCAGTTTCCGGCTTTGCCTTGCTGTCATTGATGGCCAGATTGTAATTGGCTTTAAAGTCAGAGCTCTGTTTTGGCACAGCTTCCGCCTGAACAAGGGAGGATGAACCGATAAGAGAAATTATTACAACAGAGGCTTTAAAAGGAAGAGTTAACATAGCAAATCCTGCCGGTTATTGATTGAATGTAATATACCTGTTGATCGTGATGATCTGATTAATATTGGTTCTTAAAATATCGCTGAAAACTATGATCTATTTTAGTGCAAATGAGGGTTAAAAGCTGCCTTCTATATCATTTTGCAGTAATATGCATCGAGAAGTCTCTGTTTCTCACTTCAAAATCATTTCCATTGATGTGGGTTGTTAAGAGTAAATAAGCAAAAGAAATGACGTCACCATCACCGCAGGAATGAATAAGGCAGCGCCAATGAGAATATTTGAAACAGGCCGGTGAATTGAAATCTTCTTTTTATAAAACTCAAAATTTCTCACGGATTTTATAGTTTGATAGAGTAGCAGATAGGCGCATATGGCGAAAAACCCGATGTTCCAGCCTGATAATTGAGCCGGTGTCGGCCGCCCGGGAACGCCGAGTATCCACGGGATAATGAGAAGGCCGCACAGAACAGCGATTACATCAGGATATATGCGTATTATAAATTTTATCATGCCGATCTCTGTTCTTGGAATGCCGGATATTTAAGTTGAGGCAAGATTCAAAGAATGGCAATGTTGCAACGCAAGAAACCGGCATGTGTTCCGAAACATAAGTGGCCGGTTTCGGATCAAGATACGGAAACAATCCGCTGTCTGCGCCGCAGGCCTTGACAAGACAGGCTTTCACTCCTTAAAAGCCGCTCAGGATTTCAGGGCGTCTTTACAGATTCCCCGTATCTGTTGACGTGTCCCGTGAATAATTGCCACATTCGCTGTCGCAATATTCTGTCAGTCTTCACAACAAGAAGGCAGAGGAGGGCGCGTTTCCTTCGAGCGAGGCAGACAAGCTGCCGCGCCGGTATAACTTTTAAAGGGAAATGCGATGAGTAAGCGCGAATCTTCCAAATATAAAATTGATCGTCGTCTTGGCGAAAACATCTGGGGCCGTCCTAAATCCCCTGTAAACCGTCGTGAATACGGCCCGGGTCAGCACGGTCAGCGCCGTAAGGGCAAGCTGTCCGACTTCGGTATTCAGCTGCGCGCAAAGCAGAAGCTGAAAGGCTTCTACGGCGATATCTCCGAAAAGCAGTTCCGTAAAACTTACGAAGAAGCTGCTCGTCGTAAAGGCGATACCGGTGAAAACCTGATCGGTCTGCTGGAAAGCCGTCTGGACGCAGTTGTATACCGCGCCAAATTCGTACCGACCATTTTTGCTGCCCGTCAGTTCATCAACCACGGTCACGTAAACGTAAACGGTCGTCGCGTTAACATTCAGTCCTACCGCCTGAAGGCTGGTGACGTTGTTGAAGTTCGCGAAAAGTCCAAGCAGCTGGTTATCGTTCTGGAAGCTGTTCAGCTCGCAGAACGCGATGTTCCTGACTACATCGTTGTTGACCACGGCAAGCTGACTGCAACATACAGCCGCGTTCCAGGCCTGTCCGACGTTCCATACGCCGTTCAGATGGAACCAAATCTGGTTGTTGAATATTACTCCCGTTAATCGTGAGTATGGCGGAATTATCCGCTGTGAAATCAGAGCCGCTGCGGATTTCCGCGGCGGCTTTTTTGTTTTGGATAAGCTATCTTTCCCTTTCTTCGGGGAGCTGCCTTATGTATTGTCACGCAAACTGTAAGAAAAAAATCTGGAGTGCAGGTCTATGGCAGGCTCAGTCAATAAAGTTATTCTCGTCGGTAATCTCGGAGCGGATCCTGAAATCCGCCGTCTGAACTCCGGTGAGCCGGTTGCAAACCTGCGTATCGCAACATCGGAAAGCTGGCGCGACCGCCAGTCCGGTGAGCGTAAGGACAAGACCGAATGGCACAGCGTTGTAATCTTCAACGAAAATCTGGCCAAAGTTGCAGAACAGTATCTGAAAAAAGGCGCCAAGGTTTACATTGAAGGTCAGTTGCAGACCCGCAAATGGACAGACCAGAACGGCAATGAACGCTACACAACTGAAATCGTGTTGCAGAAATTCCGTGGTGAGTTGCAGATGCTCGACAGCCGTGGCGAAGGCGGTGGCGGCGGCCGTTTTGAAGGCAGCGGCAGCGGCGGTTCATCGCGCGGCGGTGACTATGGCAGCAGCGGCGGCGGCAATGATTTCGGTCGTTCCAGCCCGCAGCAGCAGTCCGGCGGTTTCAGTCATGATTTGGATGATGACATTCCATTCTGAGATTTATTCTCTCAAAAAGAAAAGCCCGCGTTTGACGCGGGCTTTTTTATTTAGCTTCCTACAATCAGCGAGCGGATACCATCCGCCACAAATTGCACAGCCAGAGCCGCAAGGATAACGCCGAGCAGACGGGTGAGGATGGAGCGGCCTGTTTCCCCCAAGAAACGATCCACACGCTCTGCAAGCAGAAATACGATGTAGGAAAGCACGATACAGGCAAGCAGAATGCCGAGCAAAGCAAGTCTGCTGCCAATGGTCGGAAATGTACCGCCGAGAAGGACTGTGGCGGAGATGGCGCCCGGGCCGGCAATCAGCGGAATGGCCAGCGGGAAGGCGGCAACATTGCGGATATGGTCTTTGGTGATGGCGACCGTCGCGCTTTTCTCATGGCGTTCCTGACGGCGTTCAAAGATCATTTCAAATGCGATCCAGAACAGCAAAAGACCACCGGCAACGCGGAACGCGCCGAGCGTGATGCCGAACAGCATCAGAATTTGCGCGCCGGCAACGGCAAAGAGCGCGAGGATGATAAAGGCGATGATGCTGGCGCGTTTGGCAACCTGTGCCCGTTCGCGGCGATCCATGCCGGTGGTAACGGCGAGAAACAGCGGTGCAAGCCCAGGCGGATCAATGGTTACGAGCAGTGTGACAAAGGCGCTGAAGAGACTGTCATAAAAGCTCATCCGTGTTCCTGTTCTTGTTCTTTATGAATGATTGTAAGAATTATGCCTGTCTTTGCCGTATAAGCGCAAGATGGTTCTTGTGCCGGTTCTGAAAGGCCGATTGATGAAGTATTCTGATGCATTTGCCCCCGTCCCGAACGGGAAACAAGAATATTCTCTGATTTATGCGTGACAGGGTAATAAATATGCCAAAAAAGCACAAAATCGGCTATATTTGGTGTGTATGAAGGCCGCCGCAAGGCAGTCGAAATTTCGTGATTTTGATGTTATGGGATAGAGTACAATCTATCAAAACTAATCGATTCTTTATGAAAGATATTTGAATAGTGACAGACCTTACTCCGCCGCCCGGTTCAGACGAATTTAACGGTATTGAACCGATTTCTATTGTGGAGGAGATGCAGCGGTCCTACCTCGATTACGCTATGAGCGTTATCGTCAGCCGCGCGCTTCCTGATGTTCGTGACGGGTTGAAGCCGGTCCACCGGCGTATTCTCCATGCCATGAATGAGATGGGGCTCGCCTGGAACCGCTCCTACCGTAAATCTGCCGGTGTCGTCGGTGAAGTGATGGGTAAATACCATCCGCACGGTGACGCCTCTATCTATGATGCACTGGTGCGTATGGCGCAGGACTTCTCCATGCGCGAACCACTGGTTGACGGGCAGGGTAACTTCGGTTCCATCGACGGCGACAGTGCCGCTGCGATGCGTTATACCGAGTGCCGTCTGGAAAAAGTTTCCTCGGTTCTGCTTGAAGATATCGACAAGGATACTGTTGATTTTCAGGACAATTATGATGGCCGCGAACAGGAGCCTAAAGTGCTTCCGGCGCGCTATCCGAACCTGCTGGTCAATGGTTCCGGCGGTATCGCCGTTGGTATGGCCACCAATATTCCGCCGCACAACTTGGGTGAAGTGATCAATGGCTGTATTGCCCTGATCGACAATCCTGAAATGTCGCTGGAAGAAATGATCGAAATCATTCCGGGGCCTGATTTCCCGACCGGTGGTTTGATCCTCGGTCGCTCCGGCATTTATTCGGCTTACAGCACCGGTCGCGGTTCTGTGCTGATGCGTGGCCGCGTGACGATTGAGCCGATGCGCAATGACCGCGAATCCATCGTGATCACGGAAGTGCCGTATCAGGTCAATAAAGCGACCATGATCGAGAAGATGGCTGAATTGGTACGCGATAAGCGTATTGAAGGCATTTCCGATCTGCGTGACGAATCCGACCGTGACGGTTACCGCGTGGTTGTTGAACTGAAGCGCGATGCCAATGCTGATGTGGTGCTGAACCAGCTTTACCGCTACACCCCGCTGCAGACCTCTTTCGGCTGCAATATGGTGGCGCTGAATGGTGGTAAGCCGCAGCTTCTGACCTTGATGGAAGTGCTGAATGCATTTGTGCATTTCCGTGAAGAAGTTGTCAGCCGCCGCACCAAGTTCCTGCTGAATAAAGCCCGCGAACGTGCGCATGTCTTGGTTGGTCTGGCGATTGCCGTTGCCAATATCGACGAAATTATTGCGCTGATCCGCCGTGCGCCGGATCCTGCAACGGCGCGTGAGCAGTTGATGACACGCCGCTGGCCTGCAGCCGATATCGCACCGCTGATCCGTCTGATCGACGATCCGCGTCATGTGCTGAATGATGACAGCACTTATAATCTGTCGGAAGAACAGGCACGCGCTATTCTTGAACTGCGCCTGCAGCGCCTGACAGCTCTCGGCCGTGATGAAATCGCTGATGAACTGAATAAGATCGGCGAAGAAATCAAAGACTACCTGTCTATTCTGGCATCGCGTGAGCGCATTCTCGGCATTGTTAAGGATGAAATGGCTGCGGTTCGTGATGAATTCGCCACACCACGCCGTACTGAACTGACCCTTGGCGGCGCTGAAATGGATGATGAAGACCTCATCGCCCGTGAAGATATGGTCGTCACCGTCAGCCATGCCGGTTACATCAAGCGTGTGCCGTTGAATACCTATCGTGCACAGCGTCGCGGCGGTAAAGGCCGCTCAGGTATGGCGACGAAGGACGAGGATTTTGTTACCCGTCTGTTTGTGGCCAATACCCATACGCCGGTGCTGTTCTTCTCCTCACGCGGTATCGTCTATAAAGAAAAAGTCTGGCGTCTGCCGATCGGTACTCCGCAATCCCGCGGTAAGGCATTGATTAATATGCTGCCTTTGCAGCAGGGTGAACGTATCACCACGATCATGCCATTGCCTGAGGATGAGGCAAGCTGGGCAGAACTCGACGTGATGTTCGCTACAACGCGCGGCACAGTGCGCCGTAACAAATTGTCTGATTTCGTTCAGGTCAACCGCAATGGTAAGATTGCGATGAAGCTGGAAGAAGAGGGTGATGAAATCCTCTCGGTCGATACATGTACGGTTAATGACGACGTGCTGCTCACCGCTGCCGGCGGCCAGTGTATCCGTTTCCGTGTGGAGGATGTGCGCGTCTTTGCCGGTCGTAATTCGATTGGTGTACGCGGTATCAATCTGGCAGACGGCGATAAAGTTATCTCCATGGCCATTCTTGAGCATGTGGAAGCGACACCGGCCGAGCGTACAGCCTATCTGAAGCGTGCCGTTGCGGAGCGCCGCAGCCTTGGCTCGGATGATGTGGAAGATATCGCAGTCGTCGGTGAAGACGTGACCGAAGATGCGGAACTCAATGATGAGCGTTATGAAGAGTTGAAAGCCCATGAGCAGACTGTTCTGACAGTCAGCGAGTTCGGTTACGGCAAGCGTTCTTCGTCCTATGAATTCCGTATTTCCGGCCGTGGCGGTAAGGGTATTCGCGCAACTGATACATCGAAAACCGATGAAATCGGTGCACTGGTTGCGCTGTTCCCTGTGGAAGCAAGCGACCAGATCCTGCTGGTGTCGGATGGCGGTCAGCTGATCCGTGTGCCGGTTGGCGGCATCCGCATTGCCGGTCGCTCCACCAAGGGCGTCACCATCTTTAACACCGCTGATGGTGAAAAGGTTGTGTCGGTAGAACGTATTTCTGAAACCGATGATGAAGAGGATGAGACCTCGGAAACCGCCGGCGATCAGGCACCGGTTCAGGAAGTGACCCAAACGGGCGATGAACCAACTGCTGAATAAGTTCTGAAACAAAAAAACGCCCCGTCAAAATGACAGGGCGTTTTTTATTGTGCTTACATAAAGAAAAAGGCGGTGTCTTCTCACACCGCCTTGAAATAAAAGCCTGGACTGGAGGTTCCGGCTGCAACTGCCCTCTGATTAAAGAGGTATTTTGTATCTATTTAGGCCTGATTTAGGCGAAACCAAGATATTATCACTTCACTTATGCGTGTGTAATGCGCTTTGATCTGGTGCCGCGGGCGACACGCCGTACAGAGCGCAGGTCGAAGACGGATTTCTGATCGCTCAGACGCCTGGAGGCACTTTCTTCGATCATCAGGATAATGGCTGCAAACATCATCGCGACGATCATTGAGATTGCGAGAATAAATAGCATCATCATTTTATCCTTTCGCTTATATTACGCGCAAGCGACACAAAGGTTGCATAAAATCTTTCATTTTGTGGCATGTGAGATCAGTGCGGTTACTGTGTTGCCGGTAATATAGGCGTTTTCACTTGAATTATTTCTGACCGGTCTATTCATGCTAGGTTCACTTTGGGAGCGCGTAAACCTATGCTTTTGATGTAAGACTGAGGCTTAGAGAGGTTCTTGCTCCGCTCTTTGCTGAACCCGTTATGTACTTCGCTTTAGAGATTGAAATTGGTCAGTATAATGATTAATTCATTGGGTATGAAAACAGCTCTCTATGCAGGATCATTTGATCCGGTCACCAATGGTCATCTTGATGTTCTGCGCGGGGCTCTTGGGCTGGCCGATAAGGTGATTGTCGCTATCGGCGTCCATCCGGGCAAAACCCCGATGTTCAGCTTTGAAGAGCGGGTAGAGCTGCTGCGCGAGGCCGGAGAGCAGGCTTTTGGCAAAGATAATAGCCGTATTGATTATACCAGTTTCAGCGGTCTGGTGGTGGACACTGCCAGAAGTTTCAACGCAACGCTGATGGTGCGTGGTTTGCGCGATGCCACTGATTTTGATTATGAAATGCAGATGGCCGGTATGAATACAGGTATGGCACCGGATGTGCAGACTGTGTTTTTGCCCGCTTCCCCCGATGTGCGTTTTATTACTGCCACACTGGTGCGCCAGATTGCGGCAATGGGGGGCGATGTCAGCCGCTTCGTGCCGCCTGTTATCGAAAAAGCTCTAAAGCATAAGCTTAAAAAATAAGACCTTAGCTTCACACAGGAAAAATCATGTCCTTTTTGCGTAAATTACTGGCTGTCACAGCCTTTCTCGCATTTTCAGCCACAGCCGCTTTGCAGCCGGTTAATGCGCAGGCCGCAGACCCTGAAAATACAGTGGTTCTGACTCTGAAAGACGGTGATGTCGTTATTGAACTGCGTCCTGATCTGGCTCCGAAACATGCGGAGCAGATCAAGAAACTGGTGCGCGACGGTGCTTATAACGGCGTTGTGTTCCACCGCGTGATTGACGGCTTTATGGCGCAGACCGGTGACGTAGAGTTCGGTAATGCGGATAAGGATTATAATCCGGGTCGCGCAGGCACCGGCGGTTCTTCCTATGGTAATATTCCGGCAGAATTCTCCAAGCAGCCATTTGTGCGCGGCACCGTCGGCATGGCACGCAGCTCATCGCCGGATTCTGCCAATTCGCAGTTTTTCATCATGTTTGATGAAGGCTCGTTCCTGAACGGCCAGTATACTGTTGTCGGCGAAGTCGTCAGCGGCATGGAAACCGTCGATAAAATCAAAAAAGGCAGCAAATCTGCCAATGGCGCGGTTGATAATCCTGACCGTATCGTTAAAGCCATTGTTCTGGCCGATCGTAAGTAATTCTACTTTAAACGCGGCTGTCTGAGTTGCAGCCTGAAAAATCTACAGGAGAAGCCCCATGGCTTATAAAGATCCGGAAAATACACTGGTACTGGAAACCACTAAAGGTACAGTTGCAATCGAACTCTATCCAGATCTGGCACCAGGTCATGTTGCCCGTATTAAAGAACTGGCACGTGAAGGCGCTTATGACGGCGTTGTATTTCACCGCGTGATCGATGGTTTCATGGCGCAGACCGGTGACGTGAAGTTCGGTAAACAGGGCGGTTCCAGCTTCAACCCATCCCGCGCCGGTATGGGCGGTTCGGACAAGCCTGACCTGAAGGCAGAATTCACCAATACCAAGCACGTACGCGGTACCTGCTCGATGGCTCGCAGCCAGAACCCGAACTCGGCTAACTCCCAGTTCTATATCTGTTTTGCTGATGCACCTTGGCTGGATCGCCAGTACTCCGTATGGGGTCAGGTTATTGAAGGCATGGACAATGTTGACAAGATCAAGCGCGGTGAGCCGGTAACTGATCCGGATTCAATTACTACTGCAAAAATCGCTGCTGATCTGTAATTTCTGATCTGTCAGCTTGCTGATTTGAGGGGCGCGTTATGGTTCAAGCCGTAACGCGCCCTTTATTTTTTGCCCGCTGTTCTGTATGGCAGGGCAATGCGAATTTTAGAAAAATTTGAACTCCCCGAAATTGAGGCCAGTGATGCGCGTCGATCTGTTTGATTTTGACCTGCCGGAAGAGCGCATCGCGCTGCGTCCGGTTACCCCGCGCGATCATGCAAAACTGTTGCGCGTAATTCCGGATCAGCCTTTGCAGGATCTGCATGTCGGCGATCTGCCGGATTTGCTGCGCGAAGGTGATGCGCTGGTTTTCAATGATACCAAAGTTATTCCGGCGCAGCTTGAGGGTACGCGTGAGCGTGACGGCACAGTCGCAACCGTGAGTGCGACCTTGCATATGCGCACCGGCGCTGACCGCTGGAAAGCATTTTTGCGCCCTGCAAAGCGCGTGAAGGAAGGCGAGCGCATTCGTTTCGGCCATTCGGGTTCCAGCTGTTTTTTAGGCACGCTGGATGCTCTGGTTGCAGAAAAGCACGACAGCGGTGAAGTGCTGCTGGTGTTTGATGTCTCCGGTGCCGTGCTGGATGAAGCGATTGCTTCGGTCGGGCATATTCCGCTGCCGCCTTATATCGCGTCCAAACGGGCGGAAGATGCGCAGGACAGACAGGATTATCAGACTGTCTATGCGCGTGAAGAGGGCGCTGTTGCAGCGCCGACTGCCGGATTGCATTTCACGCCGGAACTGCTGGAGCGCATTCGCGCCAAGGGCGTGGAAGAACATTTTGTGACCCTGCATGTAGGTGCAGGCACCTTCCTGCCGGTTAAGGCTGATGATACTGCCGACCACAAAATGCATGCGGAGATCGGCTATGTCTCTGAGGAAACCGCAGCAGCACTCAATCGTGTGCATGAGCGGGGCGGGCGGATTATCTCTGTCGGCACGACGTCGCTGCGCCTGATTGAGAGCGCAACCGGTGAGGACGGCATTATCCGTCCTTGGTCGGGCGCGACCGATATCTTCATCACACCCGGCTATAAGTTCCGTGCGATTGATATGCTGATGACCAATTTCCATCTGCCGCGCTCGACATTGTTCATGCTGGTCTCGGCTTTCAGCGGTTTCGAGACAATGCAGGCGGCCTATGCCCATGCCATTAGCAACGAATACCGGTTTTATTCCTATGGCGATGCCAGCCTTCTGACGCGTCGCGACGCCTGAGCAGTTTCAGGAAAAGTGGAAGCCGCCTACGCGGAGAAATCAGTCCACCGGAGTGATTTCAACTTCCGCTACGATCCATACGAAACTGCGAAAAATAATACTAAGAGATTTTGATATGACTAGTGAAAATTTTGAATTTAAAGTGCTGGCAACAGACGGCAAAGCACGGCGCGGTGAAATTACTATGCCGCGCGGCACTATCCGCACACCGGCCTTTATGCCGGTTGGCACCGCAGGCACCGTCAAAGCCATGTATATGGATCAGGTCAAAGACCTTGGCGCGGATATCATCCTCGGCAATACCTACCACCTGATGCTGCGTCCGGGTGCCGAGCGTGTGGCACGCCTTGGCGGTTTGCATGAGTTTGGCGGTTGGCAAGGGCCGATCCTCACCGATTCCGGCGGTTTTCAGGTGATGTCACTGGCGCAGCTGCGCAAGCTGACAGAGCAGGGCGTAACTTTCCGTTCGCATATTGACGGCCGCGCTTATGAAATGTCGCCGGAGCGTTCCATTGAAATTCAGGGACTGCTTGATAGCGATATCCAGATGCAGCTCGATGAATGTACGGCACTGCCTGCATCCTTCAATGTGATGCAGAAGGCGATGGAACTGTCATTGCGCTGGGCAGAACGTTGTAAGGTGGCCTTCGGCGATCAGCCGGGCAAGGCGATGTTCGGTATCGTGCAGGGCGGCGATAATGTGCAGCTGCGCGAGCAATCTGCGCAGGCGCTGAAGGATATGGATCTCAAAGGCTATGCCGTTGGTGGTTTGGCTGTTGGTGAGCCGCAGCAGGTAATGCTGGATATGCTGGATGTGACCTGTCCGATCCTGCCGCATGAGAAGCCGCGCTATCTGATGGGTGTTGGTACGCCGGACGATATGCTGAAGTCGGTTGCGCGCGGCATTGATATGTTCGACTGCGTTATGCCGACCCGTGCAGGCCGTCACGGTCTGGCCTTTACCCGTCGCGGTAAGGTGAACCTGCGCAATGCGCGTCATGCGGAAGATCATCGCCCGCTGGATGAAATGTCTACCTGTCCGGCATCGAGCCAATATAGCCGCGCTTATCTGCATCATCTGGTGAAATCCAATGAAGCACTGGGCGGTATGCTGCTGACATGGAACAATCTGCATTATTATCAGTATCTGATGCAGGGCATCCGCGATGCGATTGAAGCGGGTCGTTTCAATGACTTCTTTGAAGAGACGACAGCGGAATGGGCCAAAGGCGATATTTCGCCTCTGTAACAGGCAATAAAAAAGCGGGAGAAATCCCGCTTTTTTATTTTGTGTTGAGAGCTGTGACAGCCCAGACCCGATGGGGAATTGCCAGAGGGTCTTCAGGAAAGCCTTTCAGTAAAACTTGAGAGAATTCACTGTCAAAACGAACCGTTTCTTCAGCTGACAGGCTGGCTTTTACACCCGCGCTTGCACGAATACGTCCGCGCCATGCTTCATGGCTGTAATAAACCGGCAGATCAAAAGAGAAGGTTTCAATCGTAGAGAAACCAGCTTCTGCCAAGTCCTGTAACCATTGCGGATAAATTCCGCTGCCACCGCCCATTGTCCATTTCGGATTGTATTTCAGAATAAGCTGTTCTGTTGCTTCAACAACATTCCCTGCAAAGGGCAACCAGTCAAAATGAGCGATAATGATACGGCCATGAGGTTTCAGAACCCGTTTTGCTTCTTGAGCCGCTTTCGGACGATCAAACCAGTGCCAGCATTGTCCGGCTGTCAAAAGATCAAAATTATCATTCGCTTCGGTAAGGCTCTCGGCTGAGCCTGTCCGGTAATGGATGTTAACTCCTGTGTCTCTGTCCAGTTCTGCAGCTTCATCAAGCAAGGCCTGCGCCGGATCAACACCGGTAACAATCAGTCCTTTTTGTGCAAGGCCGCGGGCGACGGTGCCGGTTCCCGTGCCAATATCAAGCGCTGTTTGTTCAGGGCTGATATAGTTTTTCGCGCTTAAAGCATCGAAAAACTTCGGCGGAAAACCGGCACGAAAATTCCGGTAATCAGAGGCAGTTTTGCCAAAATCAATGGTTTTGCCAAAGGATTGAGTAGCTTGAATATTCTGCTTACCGGTCATAGTGCTCCACAGGTCGTATAAAATTATTCAGCAGCTTCTTTTGCAGCCTCCAGCATGTCGCTGATCATATCCAATGTCATCTCGTCAAAATGCGAGATGATGCGGCTTGGCTCAAAATGTGAGACATGCAGATCGGTATAGCCGAAATCAACGGCAATCACCGGAATACCGGCAGCTTTGGCAGCGTCAATGTCGGCGCGGCTGTCGCCAACCATAACCGCCTGATAACGGTCGCCTTTGGCCTGCGCAATTGTATCCGTCAGATGGCGTGGATCAGGCTTGCGGTAAGGGAAGGTATCCTGTCCGCAGATCGCGGCAAAGCGATGTGCTTCCCCCATACGCTCCAGCAATGCCTTGGCACTGATTTCAAACTTGTTGGTACAGACAGCAAGGACATAACCTGCGGCACTCAGCCGGTCGAGACTGTTCAGCACACCCGGATAAAAGGCTGACTTGCCCGGCATATTGCCGTTATAATGCTCCATAAACAGGGCAAACAGCGTTTTCATATCCTCATCCGTCAGCTGACGGTTCTGTGCCTGATAAGCGCGTTCAATCATCACTTTAGCGCCGGAGCCGACAAATTTGCGCAAAGAGACCGGATCGGCAGGTGTCAGTCCACCGGCAATGAGGCAGTGATTGAGACTGTCGAGCAAATCCGGAGCTGTATCTACCAATGTGCCGTCGAGATCAAAGACGATAACGGGTTGCGCTGTGGTGGTTGCGGAGGAATGAGACATATCTGCCCTTTGGCTTATCGCTATTTTACAGAACACGGCACGGAAAGTGTGCGGCATTGGCAAAACCTACCTGAAATGCGACTTATTGATAGTCTTTTTCGCTAAATAGATGAAATGGGAACAATAATATATTTGCCGCGCGTGATGCTCGTGCTACAGCAGTGCGGAAATAAGCAGCATTAACGGTGTTTTGCGCGACTACCGCGCGTGGCTTGTTAAGGCATAAAGCGTTTCGCAGCCAAAGCTGCAAATGGAAATACGGGAAGCAGATTTATGAGTTCAGTTGATCCGCGTCAGTTGAAAATTGCCGCCGCCGCTGAGGCTTTAACCCATGTGAAAAACGGTATGAAGCTCGGTATCGGTACCGGCTCCACAGCTGAGGAATTCGTGCGCTTGCTGGCCGTTAAGGTGGCTGAAGGCTTTGAAATTATCGGCGTGCCGACCTCTGAGCGCACCGCTGCTTTGTGCGCTGAACTGGGCGTTCCGCTGACCACGCTGGAAGAAACCCCGCATCTTGATCTCACCATTGACGGTGCAGATGAAGTGGATGGCGATCTGTCGCTGATTAAGGGCGGCGGCGGTGCTTTATTGCGCGAGAAAATTGTCGCTGCCGCATCTGATGCTATGATCGTTATTGCTGACGAATCAAAAGTGGTGGACACACTCGGCCGCTTCCCGCTGCCGGTTGAAGTGAACCGTTTTGGTCTGGCTGCAACAAAGCTGGCAATTGAAAAGGCTATTGCCGGCCTCGGACTGGAAGCGCCGTTGAATCTTCGCATGAAAGACGGCGAAATTTTCGTAACGGACGGCGGACATTATATTCTTGATGCATCTTTTGGCCGTATTCCGGATACAAAAGCATTATCAGACGCACTCTTCGCCATTCCGGGTGTTGTAGAGCATGGTTTGTTTATCGGGCTTGCGCGTGCTGCGATTATTGCAGGCACATCAGGCATCCGTACATTGTCGTAATTTTAAATACATATCTGTCGGCTATTGCCGGAACAAACAGATTTCACGCCGTACAGAACGGTGTAAAGTGAATAAAAAACGGAGTATTGACCATATGACCAAGGCAACTGGCTATCGCCGTCTTATTGCGCCGCTGGCGGCGCTTACAGTACTGGCTGGTGTCAATCTCGCGCAGGCTCAGGAGGCTTCGCAGTCTCATCTGGCAGCCGCGCGTGCTGCAATTGCTGCAATCGGCGCTACCGAACAGTTTGACGGCATTCTGCCACGTGCAGCACAGGCTCTGAAATCCGAGCTGATCCAGAAAGACCCGAATCTCGAAGCAATCATCACCAAAACAGTTGATGATAAGGCTCTGGCACTGGCTGCCCGCCGCTCCGATCTGGAAACCGAAGCTGCCCGTGCCTATGCAAATTCTTTCAGTGAAGATGAACTGAAAGCAATCAGCGGCTTCTATACATCCGAAGCCGGTAAGAAACTGATTTCTGAAGGCCCGATTGTAACCCGTGAAGTGCTGAAGGCTGCTGAAGTCTGGCAGAACGGCGTTGCCCGTGATCTGGCCATGCAGGTTGGTGAAGTGCTGGCGAAAGCTGCCGGCAGTGCAGCTCCGGCTGCTGCTGAATAATTCAGTCTCAATGACAGAAAAAGCCCGGTCTGAGTGCCGGGCTTTTTTATTGCATATTATTTGGCACGTTGAGCTTGTGACTTTACGGCATTTCCAGCAAAACTGTGTGGGATGATACGTAAAAACAATGAGTTACAGCAGTTTCAACGATTCAATCTCAAATTTGACTGTTGTAACGTTCTGTAACGGTTCCTCTTGTTAAGCCATTGTGCCGGTAACATATTCGGATAACGCGTAAAAAATTCGGAGACTAAAATGACCAGTTATGACTATGACCTGTTTGTGATCGGCGGCGGTTCCGGCGGTGTTCGGGCAGGGCGTCTTGCCGGAGCTATGGGAAAACGCGTCGGGCTGGCAGAAGAGTTTCGCATGGGCGGCACTTGTGTGATCCGCGGCTGCGTGCCGAAAAAGCTTTATGTCTATGCATCCCAATTTCCGGAACATTTCAGTGATGCTGCAGGTTATGGCTGGACTGTCGGCGAAACCAGTTTTGACTGGTCAAAGCTGGTTGCCAATAAAGAAGCTGAAATCACCCGTCTTGAAGGCCTTTATACCAAGGGGCTGAATAATGCGAAGACGGAGATTCTGCCTTATCGTGCCGTGCTGAAAGATGCCCATACGATTGAACTGGTCGGCAGCGGCAAAACTGTTACCGCGGAAACCATTCTGATCGCGACCGGTGGTCATCCGTTTATGGATGATGCCATGCCGGGGCATGAGCTTTGCATCAATTCCGATCAGGTTTTTGATCTGGCTAAGCTGCCAAAGTCGATTACTATTCAGGGCGGCGGTTACATTGCTGTTGAATTTGCCGGTATTTTCAACGGTTTGGGTGTTGAGACTACACTGGTCTATCGCGGTAAGCAGATTTTGCACCGTTTTGACGGCGATCTGTTCCGGCTGGTTACTGAGGCGATGATTGAAAAAGGCATCCGTATTGTCACGGAAGCCAATATTACCTCAGTTGCAGAAGCGGAAGGTGAGCATCGTCTGAGTGTTACACTGAGCAATGGTGAAGTGCTGGCCGCCGATCAGGTGCTGCAGGCAATCGGCCGTGTACCGAATACCAAGGGGCTTGGCCTTGAAAATGCCGGTGTGAAACAAGCGGAAGACGGTTCGATCATTGTTGACGAATATTCCCATACCAATGTGGAGAATATCTGGGCTGTCGGTGATGTGACCAATCGTGTTCAGCTGACGCCTGTCGCCATTCATGAGGCTATGTGCTTCCTTGAAACGGCATTTAAGGGCAATCCGATGCGCCCTGACCATGAGCTGATCCCGACCGCTGTCTTTTCGCAGCCGGAAATCGGCACTGTTGGCATGTCGGAGGAAGAGGCGGCGAAGCAATATGCCAATGTTGAAATTTATCGCGCGCATTTTCGCCCGATGCGCAATACGCTGGCCGGACGCTATGAGAAAATGCTGACCAAGCTGGTTGTTGATGGGGATACGCGTAAAGTGCTGGGTGCCCATGTGCTCGGGCCGGATGCCGGTGAAATGGCGCAGCTGCTTGGTATTGCCTTGAAAGCGGCAGCGACAAAAGATGATTTTGACCGCACAATGGCGCTGCACCCTTCCGCTGCGGAAGAGTTCGTGACCATGTACACACCAAGCTACAGGCTGGTCAAAGGGCAGCGTCAGGGCTGATTATTTGTATCGCTCATGAGACAGAGTGACAGACCGGCGGTGGTAATCGCCGGTTTTTTTGTGAGTTTTGATGGATTTCGTCATAAAATTACAAGATGTGACTTAAATCTTGGCAAAAATGACAAGGCTGGAGCCTGTCGGCTTAATTGCGGCTGGTACATTGTCTTCCGGTGGACTATATACGCAAGGCTGTTACTGCAATGGTGCGGTGCAGCAGGGGATAACTCTAAATAAAATCAGAATATATTACAGGTGCTATAATGACGAAGAACTGGACACCGCAATCCTGGAGAGGCATGCCGATTAAGCAAGTGCCTTCTTATCCGGACGCGCAGGCTTTGGCCGATGTCGAGGCTCGTCTGCGTACATATCCGCCTTTGGTTTTTGCAGGGGAAGCGCGCAAGCTTACCAGGCAACTGGCCGAAGTGGCTGAAGGTCGCGCCTTCCTTTTACAGGGTGGCGATTGTGCAGAAAGCTTTGCGGAACATGGCGCGGACAATATCCGCGACTTTTTCCGCGTGTTTTTGCAGATGGCTGTTGTGCTGACTTTCGGCGGATCACAGCCTGTTGTTAAAATTGGCCGTATTGCCGGTCAGTTTGCCAAGCCGCGCTCAAGCGACATGGAAACCGTGAATGGTGTGGAACTGCCTTCTTACCGTGGTGATGTCATCAATGGTATCGAGTTCAATGAAGCATCGCGCATTCCTGATCCGAACCGTCAGGAAATGGTTTACCGCCAGTCTGCGGCAACGCTCAATCTGTTGCGCGCTTTCGCACAGGGTGGCTATGCCAATCTGGAAAACGTGCATAAATGGACGCTCGGCTTTGTTTCGGACAGCCCGCAGAACGAGCGCTATGTTGCCGTTGCCAACCGCATTTCCGAGACCATCAATTTCATGCGCTCTATCGGCATTACCGCAGACAGCAATCATGCGCTGCGTGAAACCGATTTCTACACCAGCCACGAAGCTCTGCTGCTTGGCTATGAAGAAGCGCTGACCCGTGTGGATTCAACCTCGGGTGACTGGTATGGCACATCCGGCCACATGATGTGGATCGGCGACCGTACCCGCCAGCTGGATCATGCGCATATTGAATATTGCCGTGGTATCAAGAACCCGATCGGTATGAAATGTGGTCCTTCACTGGAAGCTGATGATCTGCTGCGTCTCATCGACCGTTTGAACCCGGAAAATGAAGCCGGTCGTCTGACCCTGATTGCCCGTTTCGGCTATGACAAAGTAGAAGATCATCTCCCGCGTCTGATCCGTGCGGTTGAGAAGGAAGGCCGTAAGGTTGTCTGGTCCTGCGATCCGATGCATGGCAATACGATTACTGCTGCGGGTTATAAGACCCGTCCGTTTGATCGTATTCTGAAAGAAGTTCAGAGCTTCTTTGCAGTGCATCAGGCTGAGGGCACTCATGCCGGTGGTATTCATATCGAAATGACCGGTAAGAATGTGACCGAATGCACCGGTGGTGCACGCGCCATTTCTGCAGAAGACCTGTCCGACCGTTACCACACCCATTGCGATCCGCGCCTCAATGCGGACCAGGCTCTGGAACTGGCATTCCTCGTGGCTGAACTTCTGAAGAAGGATCGTGATTCACAACCTCAGAAAATCGCGGCAAATGCCTGATTTTAAATAGCTAAAACTATACGGGCGGGGCTTGGTTCCCCGCCCGTATTTTTATGATTTCCGGTTTATTGCGGGGCAATATGGAACGCATTTTTAAAGCATTTATCAATTCTATGCGGTCGCTGAACCATCTGGCGCGCCATGAAAAGCCGGTGCAGCAGGAACTGGTGCTGTTGCTTGTTTCGCTGCCTGTGGCATGGTTTGTGGCGGCAGATATGGCAGCCTATCTGTTGCTGGTTGGCGCGGTATTGTTTCTGCTGCTGGTGGAAGTCATCAATACGTCCGTTGAAGCTACCTGCAACGCTATCAGCCGTGATTTCAAGAAAGATATTCAAATTGCCAAAGATGCAGGCTCACTAGCCGTGCTGATCGCCTCGATCATGTGTGCAACCGTCTGGATTTATCATCTCTGGCCGCTTGTACGACCGCTGATTTTTTCTGCTTAAATAATGATATGGGCGCCTGTATTCACTGATCTGCGCCCGTTTCTCATTGCAAGAAAAAGGCAGTCGCGGTAATGCTTGTGCTATGAGCACAAAGACCACATCTCCCGATAAATTACGTATCGCAATCGCCCAGCTGAATCCGGTTATGGGCGATCTTCAGGGCAATCTTACCAAGGCGCGCGCAGCCCGCAAAACTGCGGCTGATGCCAAGGCCGACCTGATCCTGTTTACTGAATTGTTCATCTGCGGCTATCCGCCGGAAGATCTGGTTTCCAAGCCTGCTTTTGTCAAAGCCTGTGAAAAGACAGTGCAGGCCTTTGCGCTGGAAACTGCTGACGGCGGCCCTGGTGTGATTATCGGCACGCCTTTGCAGCGTGAAACCGGTCTGCATAATGCGGTGATGGTGCTGGATGGCGGTAAGGTCATAGCCGAGCGTTTCAAAGTTGACCTGCCGAATTACGGTGAATTTGACGAGCAGCGCAATTTTCAGGCTGGCGCTATGCCGGGGCCGGTCAATTTTCGTGGTGTGCGTTTAGGTATTCCGGTTTGCGAAGATATCTGGGGTGAGCTCGGCGTGTGTGAAACGCTGGCAGAGAGCGGAGCGGAAATTCTGCTGGTGCCGAATGGCTCGCCATATCACCGCTCCAAGATGGAAGTGCGCCATCAGATAGCTGTACGTCAGGTTGTCGAAACCGGTCTGCCGCTGATCTATGCCAACCAAACCGGCGGGCAGGATGAGTTGCTGTTTGATGGCGGTTCATTTGTTATCAATGCTAATCATCATCTGGCGGTGCAACTGCCGCAGTTTGAAGAACTGGTCTCCATGAGTGACTGGACACGCGGTGCGGATGGCTGGTCTTGTGCAGACGGCGACCGCAATTGGGTGCCGGAAGGTGAAGAGGCGGATTATCTTGCCTGTATGCATGGCCTGCGTGATTATGTGAACAAAAACGGTTTTAAAAGCGTCGTGCTTGGCCTGTCCGGCGGTCTGGACTCAGCAATCTGTGCGGCGCTGGCTGTTGATGCTCTGGGCAAAGACCGCGTGCATACAGTGATGCTGCCTTATCGCTACACATCTGAAATGTCGTTGAAAGATGCGAAAGATTGTGCCGAGGCGCTTGGCTGCCGTTATGATATTGTGCCGATTGCAGAGCCTGTTGAGGGCTTTCTCAATGTGCTTGCGCCAATGTTCGCCGGTACTGAGAGCGGTGTGACAGAAGAAAATCTGCAGAGCCGCGCCCGTGGCGTTATTCTGATGGCGATCTCCAACAAATTCGGCTCGATGGTTGTGACCACCGGCAATAAATCGGAAATGGCTGTCGGCTATGCCACGCTTTACGGCGATATGAATGGCGGCTTCAATCCGATCAAAGACCTCTACAAGATGCAGGTCTATGCGCTGGCCGACTGGCGCAATCATCATCTGCCGGAAGGTGCTATGGGACCTGAAGGCGTGGTCGTGCCGCAAAATATCATCGACAAGGCACCGAGTGCGGAACTGCGCGATAATCAGACCGATCAGGATTCCCTGCCGCCATATCCGGTGCTGGACGCGGTTCTGGAGGCGCTGGTCGAGCATGAACGCAGCGTGGATGAGATTGTTGCCGAGGGTTATGACCGTGCTGTGGTTGAGCGTGTGGAGCATCTGCTGTACATCGCCGAATATAAGCGCCGGCAATCCGCTCCGGGTGTGAAGATTACCACCAAGAATTTTGGCCGCGACCGTCGTTATCCGATAACCAACCGCTTCCGCGACCGGCATTAATACAAAAAACAAAGAAGAAAATTATGACTGTAATCGTTCGTTTTGCACCGTCGCCGACCGGCTATATCCATATCGGCAATGCCCGTCCGGCGCTTTATAACTGGCTGTTTGCGCTCAAAAATAAGGGGCAATTCATTCTGCGTTACGATGATACGGATGTGGAGCGCTCTCGATCAGAATATGCAGAAGCGATTGCCCGTGATATTGATTGGCTGGGCATCAAACCATCCCGCGTCGAATATCAGTCCAAGCGCTTTGCCGTTTATGATGCTGCCGTTGAAAAGCTGAAAGCAGCCGGTTTGCTCTATGCTTGTTATGAAACAGCGGAAGAGCTGGATTTGCGCCGCAAATTGCGTTTGGCTCGCAAATTACCGCCGGTTTACGCCCGTGATGCACTGAAGCTGACAGACGAGCAGAAGGCTGCTTATGAAGCTGAAGGTCGTAAACCGCATTGGCGTTTTCTGCTGCCGAATTTCAAAACAACACCATTTGAAACCGAACGCACTGAAGTGCATTGGGATGATCTGGTGCGCGGGCCCCAGACTGTTGACCTTGCTTCCATGTCCGATCCGGTGTTGGTGCGTGAAGACGGCACCTATCTCTATACGCTGCCGTCCGTCGTGGATGATATTGATATGGGTATTACCCATATTATCCGTGGCGATGACCACGTGACCAATACCGGTGCACAGATTGCAATTTTCCGTGCACTGAGCGATGTGGTGCCGGTCTTCGGCCATCACAATCTATTGACAACAACAAGCGGTGAAGGCCTGTCAAAGCGCTCCGGTGCTTTGTCGGTTGGTAGTCTGCGCGAAGCCGGTGTGGAGCCTATGGCGGTTGCCTCACTGGCGGTGCTGACCGGCACATCGGACAATGTTGAGCCGATTGCAACTATGGAAGAACTGGCGGCACGCTATGAGCCGTCCCATGCATCAAAATCCAATGCCAAATTCGATCCGGCTGATCTGACCGGTCTCAACCGTGCTCTGATCCATCATCTGGAATTTGCCGATGTTGAACCGCGTCTGGCAGCCTTGGGTATTTCCGGCGACAATGCTGAAGCCTTCTGGGCAACTGTGCGCGGTAATATTGACCATGTGCAGGATGCTGCGCAGTGGTGGGAAGTTGTCAACCGCACAACGCCTTTTAGCGATGCAGTGGCTGATGAAGACAAGGATTTCATCGCACAGGCTTTCGATCTGCTGCCGGAAGCACCTTGGGGCAATGATGTCTGGAAAGTCTGGACAGAGGCTGTGAAAGTTGCCACCGGCCGCAAAGGCAAAACCTTGTTCATGCCTTTGCGTTTGGCGCTGACCGGTGTTGCTTCCGGCCCTGAACTGGCTGATCTCTTGCCGCTTATCGGGCGGGAAAATACGCTGGCCCGACGCGCCTGATCGCCGGATCAGGCACATAATCAACGGCTTCCTGAATAAGCGGCGGGGATTTCTCCGCCGCTTTTGTATGTTTCATCGCGGGTGCTGCCGGAATGGAGAAGGGTGATTTGCCGACACTGGCCGTTGCCTTAACCGGTATCAGATCTGTGGTGCTGGTTATGTTTTCCGCAGGCACTACAGGTATTTGCTGCAATGCAGCCTGTCTGAGAGTTTTTGGCTTTTTATAGGTCTGCTTAATGCGCTTGCGCGCTGAGCTCACAACGCGATTTTCTTTCATCAAGAGCTCAACTTCTTGCGGGTTACGGCAATTATAGCGGCGCATGTCTGTGTAAATGACCTGCCGCAGATGTCTCTGCTGTGGTGTTGCTGCTGCGCGGGAAATCTGCTGCAAGGCGCTTTCGATACGATGTTGGGAGGCACGTATATAGCGGCATTCTTCTGAAGCGGAACCATTGCTGAATGGTCCCGGATTACAGGAATAGCGTCTGGCATCACTATTGGCCTGCCGCTGCATCTGGCTCAGTTGTTGGTAGCGTTTGGCCTGCCGCGCATTCAGGCTGGTATGATAATCAAGATTGCGCAAGTCCTGCTCATAGACACGGCATATACGATCATCAGACAGGTTCTGTGAAATTGCCGGTGCGCTTGCAAATATAAGTGTGGCTGCAACCAGCATGGCTTTAAATGCTGAAAATTGAAAAACTGCTATTCTGAAATGGATTGATGAAAACATGAAATACTCCGCTCAAATGCAATGAACTGCTAATGAGAAGAGTATGAATATTGATGGTAAATGACGTGTAAATTATTGATTTTCAATAATATTTTGAAATTTCAATCATGTTTTTGTGTTTTCGGATCAGATTTTATTGCTAACAAAAAACGCCGCATAGTTTTGAAACTATGCGGCGTTCAAATATTTTTATAGCGCTGTTGAAATCAGGCTGTTGTGCGCTGTGAAGCCTCAACAACGGCCAGAGCTGTCATATTCACAATACCGCGCGATGTAACCGACGGTGTGAGAATATGCGCAGGACGGGCTGCACCAAGCAGGATCGGGCCGACATGCAGCGCATCGGTCACAGTCTTCAGTACATTCATGGTGATATTCGCGGCATCCAGATTAGGGAAGACCAGCAGATTGGCTTCGCCCTTCAGACGGGAATTCGGGAATACGCGGTCACGCTGGAACTGCGACAGAGCCGCGTCACCATGCATTTCACCATCCACTTCCAGCTCCGGTGCGCGTTCCTGCAGAATTGCGCAGGCCTGACGCATTTTGGCTGCACTTTTTGAATCGCGTGAACCAAAGTTGGAATGCGACAGCAGGGCAGCCTTCGGCTCGATACCAAAGCGGCGGATTTCTTTTGCCGCCAGAATGGTCATTTCCGCGATTTCTTCAGCGCTCGGATCAATGGTCACATAGGTGTCTGTAAAGAACAGGGTACCGCGTGAGGAGATCAGCAGGCTGAGTGTGGAAAGATCATGCAGACCGGTCTGAACACCGAGAATCTGTTTGACCAGCGTCAGGTGACGTTCAAAACGGCCTTCGAGACCGCAGATCATCGCATCGGCTTCGTTGCGCATCATGGCCAGAGCAGCAATCACCGTCGGATTGGTGCGCACGATGGAACGGGCGGCTTCCGGTGTCATGCCCTGACGGCCGGTCAGCTTATGCATCAGATCAACATAATCACGGTAACGCGGATCATCTTCCGGATTGATGACTTCAAAATCAACGCCCGGTTTGATTTTCAGCGCATAGCGCTGCAGGCGGGTTTCGATCACATTCGGACGGCCGATCAGGATCGGCTGCGCAATGCCTTCTTCCAGCACCACCTGAGCGGCACGCAGCACGCGTTCTTCTTCACCATTGGCATAGATAACGCGTTTTTTGTCTGCCGAGCGGCGTGCAGCGGCAAAGACCGGCTTCATAATCAGGCCGGAGCGGAACACGAAGCGGTTGAGACGGTCGATATAGGCTTCCATATCGGTGATCGGGCGGGTTGCCACACCGGTTTCCATAGCAGCTTCTGCCACAGCCGGAGCAATGCGCAGGATCAGACGCGGATCAAACGGCGACGGGATCAGATAATTGGCACCAAATACCGGTGTATCACCGGAATAGGCACGGGCTGCCACATCGGACACTTCTTCGCGGGCGAGAGCCGCAATTGCTTTCACCGCAGCCATTTTCATTTCTTCATTGATGGCTGTGGCGCCAACATCCAATGCACCGCGGAAAATATACGGGAAGCAGAGAACATTGTTCACCTGGTTCGGATAGTCCGAACGGCCGGTGCAGATGATTGCATCTTCACGCACGGCACGGGCTTCTTCCGGCATGATTTCCGGCTTCGGATTGGCCAGAGCCATAATCAGCGGGGTAGGCGCCATTTTGGCAACCATTTCCGGCTTCAATACACCTGCGGCAGACACGCCGAGGAACACATCCGCATCCGCGATAATGTCATTCAATGTGCGGGCATCGGTATCCTGCGCATAGACCTCTTTCCAGCGGTCCATCAGCTCGTTACGGCCTTTATAGACAACGCCTTCCAGGTCGCTGACCCAGATATTCTTGTGCTGTGCACCAAGGCTGACCAGCAGGTTAAGGCAGGCAAGCGCTGCCGCACCGGCGCCGGAAACCGCAATTTTGGCTTTGGTGATATCTTTGCCGGCCAGCTCCAGACCATTCATAACGGCTGCGGCTACGATAATCGCTGTACCGTGTTGATCGTCGTGGAAAACCGGAATGTTCATTTTAGCGCGGAGCTGTTCTTCAACCTCGAAACATTCCGGCGCTTTGATGTCTTCCAGATTGATGCCGCCGAAGGTTGGTTCCAGCGCGGAGATCACGTCAACCATACGCTCGACTTTGAGCGAGTCGATTTCAATGTCGAAAACATCAATATCGGCAAATTTCTTGAACAATACGGCTTTACCTTCCATCACCGGCTTGGAAGCCAGCGGGCCGATATTGCCGAGACCGAGAACGGCTGTACCGTTGGAAATAACCGCAACCAGATTGGCGCGGGCAGTATAATCGGCAGCCAGTGCCGGATCATCCTGAATAGCAAGACAAGGAGCTGCAACACCCGGGGAATAGGCCAGTGCCAGATCGCGCTGGTTGCCGAGTGTTTTTGTTGGCTGGATTTCCAGCTTACCCGGCTTTGGCGAGCGGTGGTAAAACAGTGCCGCTTCTTCAAAATCCGAGAATTTTCTGTCTGTGCCGGATACCTGTGCGGTGCCGGTGTTATTCGTGTCGTTGGATGATTTTTTTGTCATATAATTCTTGTCCAGTCAGACGATTGGGGTAGTCATCCCCGTGACAGCTAAGCAGTTAAGCAAAAGCGGGTTCCACTTGTGCGGGGAAATCAGTCCGCCGGACTTATTTCTTTTCCGCAATGATCTGCCCAAACTACATTAACCAAAAACACTCTGGCGCATTTGTCTCAAAGGGAGGCGCTTCGGACAAGCGTGCCATTTTGTAGGAATAAGGTCGTATATGGGATATTCGGGCAAGTTACAAATCACAGACTGCTCATTCGGCACTGTAAAAATCAAAAAATACGCTTTTGCGGCCTGTAGCCGAAAGGGGAGCGCGATTATGTCTCAGTCAGAGTGAAATCGCGCTTAACCTAAATCCGGTTAACCCCACAATTCAGGCAGAGGCGGGGAGACAATTGTCCCGTCATAATGCAATGCCGGTTCACGGTCACGCGCCAGCAGGAGCGGTCCGTCGAGGTCGACGAAATCCGAATCCTGCGCCACCATCAGGGCAGGTGCCATCGCGAGAGACGAACCAACCATGCAGCCGACCATCACTTGCAGGCCAAGAGAACGGGCTTTGTCACGCATGACCAGCGCTTCAGTCAGGCCGCCGGTTTTATCCAGCTTGATATTCACCGCATCATAGCGGTCTTTCAGCTTTTCCAGACCTTCAGATGTATGGGCGCTTTCATCCGCGCAGACCGGCACAGGGCGGCTCGCCTGTAACAGATAGCTGTCATCGGATGAAGGCAGCGGCTGTTCGATCAGTGCAATCCCGCATTCTGCGGCCACATTGATATTTTTAGCAAAATTATTCGCATTCCAGCCTTCATTGGCATCCAGAATGATTTGCGCTTTTGGTGCGGCTTCCCGCACAGCACGAATACGCGCAGCATCATTCTCACCGCCGATTTTCACTTTAATCAGCGGATGATGTGCGAGTTTGGCGGTGGCTGTGGCCATAGCTTCCGGCGTATCAATGGAGACGGTGATCGCAGTAATCAGCGGACGCGGTGCAATCTTGAGCAAAGCAGCAACTGTCGTGCCGGACTGTTTGGCCTGCAAATCCCACAAAGCGCAGTCCACGGCATTGCGTGCGGCACCGGCAGGCATGAAGGATTGCAGTTTTACACGCAGGCTTTCTGCTGAGCCGCCTTGTTTTAGCAAAGGCTCAATTGCATGAATTTGTTCGCTGACCGATTCGATGCTTTCGCCGTAACGGGCATAAGGCACACATTCGCCGTGACCGCTGTGAATACCGTCACTCAATTCACACACTACGACCACTGCTTCGGTTTTGGAGCCGCGCGAGATTGTAAATTTCCCTGCAATCGGGTAGCGCTCAATAAGCAGGTTTAGATTATATTGCATTGGTACTGTCCGTAATTATAGAAATTTACGCCTGGTATAGTGCAGATAAATCATATTGGTGCAGGCGTTCGGGATTATCAGAAAGCTGATAGACTTGGATATTTGCAGAAGGGATGGAAGTAGTCCGGCGCATATCTGATCCGGTTATTTCCAAACAGACTCAGGTTTTGGAAGACGCATGTTGACCGATAAAACGGGTAAAACAAGTAGCAGCCCTGCATCCGCACCCGAAATTAATGTGGTGGCGGATGATGGCGCGACTATTATCTCTTTATCCGGCCGCTGGACGTCGCTGACTGTCGCCCGCGTTGATAATCAGATGCGCAAGCTGGAAAGCGGTCTTGCAGATAAAATGCAGGCACCCGTTGTGAAAGTGGATATGGGCGACATATCCGGTCTCGATACGGCCGGAGCATGGCTGATCGAGCGTCTGCGCGTTGCGCTGAGCAAACAGCAGATCCGTGTGCATATTGATAATATCCGCCCGAGCTGGACACCGCTGCTGGAAGAGGTCGGCGCTGCCGTTGAGCGCTATCAGCTGCCTGAAAAACACCGTCGTCCGTTTTTTGCAATTGCTCTGCTCGATAAGCTCGGCCGCTTCATGTATGCGGCACGCGATGATTTTTTGATGTCGATGCATATTCTTGGCGCGACGATCCGCGGCTCGCAGATGAAGTCCGGTCGCGGCAACGGCATCAGCTATGCAGCTATCGTCAATCAGATTGACCGAATGGGCGTCGGCGCGATTCCTGTTGTCTTGCTGATGTCGACGATTATCGGTGCGATTATCGCCCAGCAGGGCGCCTTTCAGTTGCGCTATTTCGGTGCAGAAATTTTCGTGGTCGATCTGGTCGGTATTCTCGTACTGCGTGAAATCGGGGTGTTGCTCACTGCGATTATGATTGCAGGGCGATCCGGCAGCGCGATCACGGCGGAAATAGGCTCGATGAAAATGCGCGAGGAAACCGATGCGCTGACGGTTATTGGTCTCAATCCCGTTGGTGTGCTGGTGTTTCCGCGACTGGTGGCGCTGGTGATTGTTCTGCCAATGCTGACAATCATTGCCGATCTGGCCGCTTTGGCCGGTGCCGGTTTTGTTGCATGGGCCTATTCGGGCATTCCGCCGGAAGCTTTTATGAGCCGGTTGCGTGACGCGATTGTGACTTCAACCTATCTTGCAGGTCTGATTAAAGCGCCGTTCATGGCGATGATTATCGGTATCATGGCTTCGGTTGAGGGTATGAAGGTAAAAGGCAGTGCAGAATCACTGGGTCGTCGCGTTACCTCATCGGTGGTGAAATCGATTTTTGTGGTGATTGTCGTGGACGGCTTGTTTGCGATTTTCTACGCAGCCATCGAGTTCTAAAAATAAAGCATTACGATAAACATACGGATGAATATGACAAGCAAAGACAACCGGCAGCCATCACAGGGCACAGATGCAGGAGCGGCGCAGGAAGCCGTGATCTCCGTGCGTGATGTCACGGTTGCTTTTGGCCGTAATGTGATTTTGGACAAGCTGGATCTGGATATTCGTCGCGGCGAGGTTCTTGGTTTTATCGGTCCGTCTGGCTCGGGTAAGTCGGTGCTGATGCGCACTATTCTGGGGCTGAACCAGAAGAAATCCGGCCTGATCGATATTTTCGGACAGGATGTTGATAAGGTCAATGAGCGCCAGAAAATGGCGATTGATATGCGTATGGGCGTGCTTTTTCAGCAAGGTGCGCTATTTTCCTCGCTGACGGTACTGGAAAATATTCAGGTGCCGATGCGCGAATATCTCGACCTGTCGCCAAAGCTGATGAATGAGCTGGCACGGCTCAAAATTGATCTGGTGGGGCTGAAGCCGGATACGGCGGAGAAATATCCGTCTGAACTTTCCGGCGGGATGATTAAGCGCGCTGCACTGGCACGCGCATTGGCGCTGGATCCCGAAGTGGTGTTTCTCGACGAGCCGACATCAGGGCTTGATCCGATCGGTGCAGCGGATTTCGATGATCTGATTGCCAATTTGCGCGATACGATGGGGCTGACCGTTTATATGGTAACCCATGATCTTGATAGTCTTTTTGCAATTTGCGACCGAATTGCTGTATTAGGGCAAAAGAAAGTGCTGGTAGACGGCACAGTTGAAGAATTGCTGAAATTTGACGATCCTTGGGTACAGACCTATTTCAACGGTAAGAGAGCACGGCAGATTGATATGAATGCAGCAAACCGCCGGCGCAAAAGCTCAGCAATACCGGTTGAGAAAAAAGGAACGGATTTGAGCGGGACTGAAAACCAGAATACAAATCTTGATGCGGGACCAGATACGGAATTGAATCAGTAATGGAAACAAAAGCCAATTATGTTCTGGTCGGTATTTTCACACTTGCTGTGACACTTGCCGCATTTGGTTTCGTTTATTGGGCTGCGCGTTTCGGTGACGGCAATGATACGCTGCCGCTGGAAATCCGTATTCCCGGTTCTGTTACCGGTCTGTCCAAGGGCAGTCAGGTGCTGTTCAACGGGATTAAAGTTGGCGATGTGCGCCAGATGTTCCTCGATCCGCTCAATCCGAATATGGTGATTGTGCAGTCTGAAGTGAACCGCACCACGCCGATTACCCGTTCCACCAAGGCCGAGCTTTCTTCTCAGGGTTTGACAGGTATCGCTTTTGTTGAGCTTAAGGGCGGCAGCCTGATGGAGCCTAATCTGATGGAAGAGGCGGAGAAGGGCGGCTATGTGGCGCGTATCAATGCTGATCCGTCAATCTTTACCGATCTTATGGCAACCGCGAAGGATATTTTCGGCCGTACCGAGCGTGTGCTTGGCGGGCTGGAGGGCTTTGTCAATGATGCCCGTGGTCCGCTGACCGATACAGTCAATAATGCCAAGACCTTTACCGATGCGTTGGCCAAAAATGCCGATGTGATCAGTGCGATCGGCGATAATGCTGCGGATGTTCAGAAGACGATTCATGAAGCGCGTGAAATGATGCAGCGTCTGAATGAGGCATCCAAGCGCGTGGACGGCATCATGGCCAAAGTGGACAAGCTGTTGTCGCCGGAAGACCGTGAAGGTGTTGTGGCGCAGGCGAAGGCGACACTCGCCTCCATTCAGAAAACTTCGGACAATCTGGATAAGCGTCTGGCTCCGGTTGCGGATAATCTGGCGCGCTTTTCGGGCAAGGGCTTAAGCGATGTGCAGTCGGTTGTTGTGGATAGCCGCCGTTCGTTGCAGCGTATTGAACAGGCGATTACCGATCTTGAGCGGGATCCTCAGCGTATTATTTTTGGTGGTTCAGGCACTGTGCCGCAATATGACGGAAGGAAACGTCACTGATGCTGAAGCATATTCTGAACTATAAACTGACAGTTCTCGGTGCCGCAGTTTTGCTGGCCGGCTGTACGACAACACCGCTCGATACATTCAGCCTCAGCTCATCGCCGCAGGTGCAGGTTTCGCAGAAGCGTAAGAATGTGCAGATATTGGTGCCGACACCGGCAGCACTCAAAGCTTTGGACAGTGAGAATATTGTTATTCACGATGCGCCGGGCTCTATCACCTATCTTAAAGGAGCACAGTGGGGCGACCGTCTGACCAATCTGGTGCAGGCGCGTCTGGTGCAGGCATTTGAAAACAGCAATGCTGTCGGTGGTGTCGGACGTCCGGGTGACGGTCTCGCGATCAATTATCAGGTGCAGGCGGAGTTGCGTGATTTCGGTATCAATGCATCCTCCTCACCGCAGACAGCCAAGATAGAACTGGCCGTTCGTGTGCTGAATGACAAGACAGGTGAAGTGCGTGCCACACGGGTCTTCACATCATCCGCACCGGTCAGCGGCGCTGGTAACAAAGCCTATATCCGCGCATTGGATGCCGGTTTCAGTGATGTGACCAGACAGATCGTTGCATGGGTGGTTTCTGTTATCTGATAAAAATCAGATAAATCTTCATGCGGTAGATAAGTATTTCTGTCTTGTGTCCTGAAAACATTGAGATATTTATTTTTTTAAAAGGCGGCATTTATGCCGCCTTTTTTCTCTCCCCAAATCAATAAAAGAAAAATATTCTGTCTGCTGTATAAAAGCTGAAATATGCAGATGCGATTCCCTTTGCTCATGACAGAGTGGACGGAAAAGACAGGGAGAGCAAGCCGTATGACCTTGCATCAGATATTGGCACTCATGGTTATCGCTTTGATGATGGCTGTCTTTATCTGGGATCGGATTCGCTATGATGTGGTTGCGCTGTGCTTCCTGCTGATCTCTGTCAGTCTCGGTCTGGTTCCCTATGACAAAGCTTTCACCGGTTTTGCGGATGATATTGTTATCATTGTCGGCAGTGCGCTGATTGTCAGTGCCGGTGTGGCACGCTCCGGCCTGATGGAGGCGGCGGTGCAGCGTTTCGTGCCGCATCTCAATGCCGTGCGGCTACAAATGCTGTTGCTGGTCGGTGTGGTGACAGTTCTCTCGGCTTTCGTGAAAAATGTCGGCGCTCTGGCCATTATGATTCCGGTTGCACTGCAATTTGCGCGCCGCTCCAATGTCTCCCCGTCGGTTTTCCTGATGCCGATGGCCTTTGGCGCGCTGCTTGGTGGGTTGATGACACAGGTCGGCACATCGCCCAATATTGTGGTGTCCCGTGTACGCGCTGAAATGGTGGGCGAGAGTTTCACCATGTTTGATTTCACGCCGGTCGGTGCAACGCTGGCGGTGGTGGGGATTATTTATCTGGCACTGTTCTACTGGCTGGTTCCGCAGCGTAAGCGCGAAAATGTCAGTGTGGATGAGGCTATTGAAATCCGCAATTATGTCTCAGAAGCACGGGTGCCGAAAGGTGCGACGGTTATCGGTAAAAAGATCACTGATCTGGTGAAACCGGCCGAAGGCAATGCGATGGTGACATCCATTTTGCGCGATACGAAACGCGTTGCGCCGCTGCCGGATACAGTGATTGCTGAAGGCGATGTTATTCTGCTCGAAGGTGATCCGAAAGCGCTGGATGCGATTGTCAGCAATGGCAAGCTCAAACTGACGGAAGACCGCATACCTTCCGAGAATTCCGGTTCTGCCGAGATTGAGGCTATTGAGGCGGTGATCGGCAAGGATTCCGCACTGATCGGCACATCGGCACGCGGACTTAATCTCTATGAGAATTATGATGTTAATCTGCTGGCGGTGAGCCGTCAGGGAGAGCGTATCAGCGAGCGTCTGCGCGAGGTTATTCTGCATCAGGGCGATGTGGTGGTGTTGCAGGGACGGCAGGGGATTTTGCCGCCATTGCTGCGCGAACTGGGTTGCCTACCGCTGGCGCGGCGTACCATTCTGCTCGGCAGTGTCCGGCGCGGGCTGATCCCGCTGTCGATCCTGCTGGTTGCTATCGGAATAACTGCTTTGGGCGTTGTGCCTGTTTCAATCGCCTTCTTTGCGGCGGCAGTGGCGATGGTGGTCTTCCGGGTTATTCCGGTCAGTGAGGTTTATTCATCCGTTGACGGGCCAATTCTCGTGATGCTGGCTGCGCTTATTCCGGTCAGTGATGCCTTGCGCACAACCGGTGCAACGGATGTGATTGCGCAATGGCTGACAATATTCGCACATCAAATGCCGCCTGCCGGTGCGCTGGCGCTGATTTTGATTACAGCAATGGCAGTCACACCATTCCTCAATAATGCGGCGACAGTGCTGGTAATGGCGCCGATTGCCACCAGTTTTGCCTCAGGCCTCGGTTTTAAGCCTGAAGCATTTCTGATGGCTGTGGCGATTGGTGCCGGTTGTGACTTTCTTTCGCCGATCGGGCACCAGTGCAATACGCTGGTGATGGGGCCGGGCGGATATCGTTTCAGTGATTATCCGCGCCTTGGCCTGCCTTTGTCTTTCATCATTATTTGCGTGGCCGTACCGGTGCTGATGTTCTGGTGGCCGTTGCAGTAAATATCAACCGGCCATGAAACCGGTTGAATCTTTTTGCCAGTAACCGGCGACCAGTGTCTGGTCACGGGATTTACCAAGCTGTTTGCGCCAGTAATCGCGCATGATTTTGGCACAATCAGCTTCACCGGCAAACCAGCCGAAACTGTCACTACCATCCGGCCAAGGCAGGGCGCGGAGCCTGTCTGTCAGTGCTGTTGCTGCGGCATCCTGATCGGCATTCACAATCCATTCGACAGTCACACCTTCAGGATGGGTGAGCGGCTGAATATCAGATTGCGCATCAACGGCAATCAGCACATGGCCGGTAACATCGGGTGCGAATTCTTCCAGCATCCGCCCGACAGCGGGCAGGCCGGTCATATCCGTACCGATCAGATATTGTTTTGCCTGCCGCAGCGGACGGCCAACCGGCCCCATCAGACCGGCAATATCACCTGTGCGGGTATTTTTAGCCCATTGGCTGGCCAGCCCTTCGGTTTCATGAATATAGAAGTCAATTTCCATCCAGCCTTCTTCAATATTGAGATTGCGGATGGTGTAAGCACGCGCTGCCGGCCGCTTTGTTTCATCCGGCCAGAAAGGCAGGCCGTTCGGCCCCATGATCGGCCAGACAGGCTGCGGCACATCTTGGGTCGGCAATAACAGCCGCACATGCATCGCACCGAACAGTGAAAATCTCTTGAGGTCTTCACCGCTGAAACGGATACGTAGCATATGCGGTGTGAAATAACGGGCAGAGACAACATTCATCAGCCGGAATTGCGGCAGTGGCTGCTCACCGGCATGATCGCCTTCCCATAGAATGTCTGGGGCTTCTTCTTTGGTATAGAGTTTGATGGCAACGGCAGCCAGATCTTTCAGGCGGCTCAGCCCGACAGTTTCACCGGCACGTAATGAAACCTGATAACCTTCAGGCTGCGATTTCAGCTCGATCTGCCCGAAAGGGTAATAAAATGCATGCAGTTCTTCATGCGCGTCATAATGCGCTTCATAGGAGTTGAGGCGGTCGATAATCGGCGGCAGGTAGCTTGCCCCGTTGACGAGGCGGATATTGGCATAGCTGTGCAGTGATGATGAATGCTCTGACACGGTGTTCTCGATTTTGGAAACAGGATGAACGCAAAAAAGACAGGCAGCATAAAATGCCGCCTGCCAGACTGGAGAGGATTGGCGTTTTAACCGCCGAAACGTCCGGTAATGGCCACTTTGAAAGTGCGGCCTTTGCCTTGTTCTATATCTGTGGTTGTTGCCCAGCCGGTTTGCGCGTCGGTATAGGCTTTGTTGAAGATATTATCGACGCCGAAGTCGAGCTTCACATTGTCGGTAACCTGCCAGTTGGCAAACACATTCACCAGATCAGTGCGCGGATAGACGGTCACGCCATTGCTGATCGCACGGGTCACTTTGCCAAGGCTCTGATATTCAATGCCGTAAACCAGACGGTCATCCAGAGCTTTAAGACCCAGCGCGGCGCTGAAATTATGCAGCGGCGTGTTGCTCAGGGATTCGCCCTTATAGATACCGTCTTTCATTTCCGCATCGGTATAGGAGGCTGCAAGGTTCACATAGCCCCACCATGTGTCATAGGTGCCTTCCAGTTCTACGCCACGCAGACGGGCGGTGCCGACATTCTCTGAGGTCGTGTACTTGTCGACTTTAACGGTGTTGATGTAATCTTTCACGTCGGTGTGGAAGATGTTGAGCTTGGTGCGCAGCTGATCTCCGGCTTCAATCAGATTATCCTGCCGCAGATTGATGCCCGCCTCATAGGTGGTGGCGACTTCCGGTTTCAGGAACAGATTCGGCTCATAGCCGGAACCGTGAGAACCGTTCTGGCGGAACACATCCTGCATATGCGGAACGCGATAACCCTGCGCATAAAGCCCGTAGAACTGGATGCCCTCAACCGGTGTAATACCAACACTCAGGCGCGGCGAGATACGGTTACCGTCGAGGCTGACATCCTGAGACGGATTACCCGGAGAGGCCTTGCTGGTGCCATTGAGCTTATAACCGTCATAACGGACAGCACCGATCACTTCGAGCCATTTCTGATATTCGCCCTGCCATTGCACAAAGCCGCCATAGGCCTGCTGCTCGCCATTGCCGAAATTGTCAGTATCGGAGCGTCCGCGCAATTTATAGTAATCCATGCCGTAGGTTACGGTGTGTTTCAGGCTCCCGGTTTCAAAACGCGAGCTGTTATGGGCGCGGAAACCGGATGTCGAAACATCATAATAACGGGTTTTTCCATAGTCTTTCAGCTGCCAGACCTGAAACTGGTCATTATCCGTCGCGCTGTGATAGGCGTTGACGGAGAGATCCCAGAACGGATTATCATCCGGTCTGTAGGTATAGCTGCCTGTATAGGTGCTGACGATCGTATCAGCATTATAGCGCGAAAGGGTTGGGGAAGCAGAGCCGCTGCTGCCGGTGATGATATCTTCATATTTCTGGCGGGAGATGCCGAATTTCAGCTCATGGCCTTCCGCAGGGCGCAGGGTAACTTTACCCATTCCGCTGATGGCCTTTTCACCCGTCCAGCGTACATAATCACCGTCACCATTCTTATATTCATCACTGTCACGGTAATTGAGATTACCGATCACATCGAAATTTTCATTAAAACGGTAAGCGCCGGTTGTGCTGGTGAGGAAGCCTTTTCCGTTGCTTTCATAGCGCAGCTTTTCGCTCAAAGCCCATGTTTCACCGTCATAGAGAAAATCGCGCGCATCCTTGGTTTCAAAAGCAACCACGCCGCCAATGGCACCGGAACCATAGATGTTGGAAACAGGCCCGCGGATAACGGTCACCTGCTTGAGCAGTTCCGGTTCAATATAGAACGAGCCGGAACCGTGGCCGACACGCCAGTAATCCTGCCTCGCGCCATCCAGCGTTACTGCAACACGGCCATATTGCTGAAGACCGCGAATATTAATCGAGGTTGCCGGATCATCACCGTTCAGTGAGGCATGAACACCCGGTGTGAAGCGGAAAATATCGGCAGACGTCACCGGCTGTATGCGGTCGATCTGCTGACGTGAGATCAGGCTGGTGGAAGCAATCGCATCAATCACCGCCTGATCATTGCTGAGCGGCGAGATGGTGATGGTATCAAGTTCCAGCACCTGTGACTTCGCTTTGTCAGTGTTTTTTTGCTCGTCTGTTTGTTGCTGGGTTTTAACCGGCTTAGTCTGGGCAAGAAGAGGTGTTGCGCTGAATGCGAACAGCCCGATTGTACTGAGCACGGTTGTACCCAGCAGACGAAACGCGGATTTCTGAGAGATTTTCATATTGCCCCCGATGATGCTGCCGGTTCACAGCGGGAGGGATTTCCGGCTATTGGCATGCATTAAGTTGACTCATTAACTCATATTAATTAGAGGCTATATAAATCATGATAAATAGAGTCAACTTTAATTATGCAAATCAGACAATTGTTCACTAAAGCGAAAAATCATCCCGATTATTACGCAATGAAGGCGATATTTTTGCTCACAATCGCTCTGATCGTTGTGGTGTTCTGGCTGAATGTGAGTTCTGCCCGTGCCGCGCAGCAACAAGGCACGGCGCAACGCATTATCACGCTCGGGCCTGATGTGACCGAAATCGTCTATGCACTCGGCGCGGATGAAAAAATCATCGCCCTTGATCGCAGCAGCAAATATCCGGCGGATACAGCCAGTAAGACCAATGTCGGTTACCGCCGCAGCCTGTCCGCCGAAGGTGTGCTGGCTCTGCATCCAGATCTGATTATCGCGTCGGAAGATATCGGCCCGCCGGAAGTGGTGGATGTGCTCAACCAGTCCGGTGTGCCTGTGCTGTATATTCCGGCGGTTAACAGCCGTGAGGGACTGGTTACAAAAATCAGCCTGATTGCCGCACGCCTGCAACTGGAGCCGCAGGGGGAAGTGCTGACAAAATCAGTCACTGCAGATTTTGATGCGGCTATGGCGCATGTGCGCAAAGTATCGGAAGGGCGCGGAAAGAAAGTGGTGTTCTTTCACGGACTGGCGAAATTGAGCGGTGCGGGCAGCGACACGGCGGCAGATGCCTTTATCCGTCATGCAGGGGGTGTTAATCCGCTCTCGGTCTATAAGGGCTATAAAGCCGTGTCAGCAGAATGGTTGCTGGAAGCGGAGCCGGAAGTGGTGCTGATGCTGTCCGACGGGGCAGGTGGTCCTAAAGCAGAGGATGTGTTTTCGGACAAAGCGCTGCAAAATACACCCGCAGCCCGAAACAAAGCGCTGATCGTTCTTGACGGGCCTTATATGCTTGGTTTCGGCCCGCGTACGGCAGAAGCTGTGCGTATCCTTGCTGATGCACTCTATGGGCAGTAATTCTGATTAATCATCAAAATCTTTGGGCAGCAGCTTTTCAATATCGTGGAAAATCTGCTGCCATTCTTCTTCATTCAGATCAAAAAGCTGGAAACTGCGCAGCAGAAAAGCACCTTCATTGGCGATGAATGCAAGGCGGGTATTGCGTCCTTGCTGAGTGGAGACATCAAGCCCGTCCAGTTGTTTGCGATACCATTGCCGTGTTTTATCCAGCTGTTCTGAACTGGGTTCCAGGCTGGCAAGCATGGCTGCAAGACGTGAATCACCAAGCGGGTCACTGTCCCTTGTCACGCGAATATGCGCCGCTATATGGGAGAGGGCATCGGTTCTGCCATTCTGCATGGCGGTCACCTGTTTGTCGAAATCAATACCCCAGCGTGTCAGCATGGCATCGACCAGCCCGTCTTTATTGCCGAAACAATATTGCACGCCGCCCTTGGTGATACCGGCAGCCTTGGCCAGCGCATCAATGGTCAAAGCCGGTGCGCCATGCTCCACAACGATCTTTTCGGCCAGATCCAGCAAATGATTGCGGTCAATGGTACGCGGACGGCCAATTTTTTTGAGTTTTTTACTTTCCATACGTATGGATTTAAATTAACGACCATCAGGTTTCAAGCTTTTTCCGTAAAACAACACATTTTGTCGTTCTGCGGGGCAGGTTATAAAAGTGCTGAAACTTCAGCACAGAAGAAGTGGATATTATCAATGACATTGCATAATCGCTGGCTGGTACTGGCCATCGTCTCAAGTGCATTATTCCTGATCGTGATTGATATGACTGTGCTTTACACAGCATTGCCGCGGCTTACCCATGATCTTGCGGCCAGCGCATCAGAGAAACTCTGGATTATTAATGCTTACCCGCTGGTCGTTGCAGGCCTGTTGCCGGGTGTCGGCAGTCTTGGCGACCGTCTCGGGCATAAACGTATGTTCACAGCGGGGCTTGTGGTTTTTGGTATTGCGTCACTCGCAGCAGCCTATGCGCCAAATGCGGAAATGCTGATTGCTGCCCGCGTGCTGCTTGCCGTTGGTGCTGCAATGATGATGCCGGCAACACTCTCGATCATTCGCCTGACTTTCGAGGATGAGAACGAACGCTCTTTCGCAATCGGTGTCTGGGCGGCGGTCGCCTCCGGTGGTGCAGCCTTCGGTCCTGTGGTCGGTGGTATATTGTTGGAATATTTCTGGTGGGGTTCCGTCTTCCTTATCAATGTGCCGGTGGTGCTGATTGCGCTGGTTCTGGCTTTGACCGTGCTGGAGACCCGCCCCGGTAATAAAAACCGTCAATGGGATCTGGTCGGTTCCGTTCAGGTGATGATCGGTCTTGTCGGTGTGACTTTTGCCCTGAAAGAGCTGGCCAAGCGCGACAGCTCCATGTTGCTCTTTGCCGTCTCTATGATTGTCGGTCTGATTGCGCTGGTGGTGTTCTATCGCAGGCAGCGGGCAACCAATGGTATGCTGGTTGATTTCTCGCTGTTTGGTAACCGCAAATTCTCGTCCGGCGTGATGGCAGCTTCTGTCTCTTCGGCAGCTCTGATCGGTGTGGAGCTGGTTTTTAGCCAGCGTTTGCAGCTTGTTGCCGGTTATTCGCCGCTGCAGGCCGGTCTGCTCATTCTGCCAATTCCGCTGGCCGCCTTTGTTGCGGGGCCGCTGGTTGGTTGGGGGCTGCCAAAAATCGGTGAGGCACGGGTGCTTTGGGGCGGTATGCTGATTACCGGTCTTGGCACAGCGCTTTATCTGCTGAGCTTCCAGATGCAGCCGCATATCTGGCTGATCGGTCTGATGATTATGGGTTTTGGTGTCGGTGCGGCAATGACCGGTGCTTCAACTGCGATCATGGGCAATGCGCCTGAAGAAAAAGCCGGTATGGCAGCTTCCGTAGAGGAAGTGTCCTACGAACTTGGCGGTGCCACAGGCGTTACGATTTTCGGCAGTCTTATGACCGCGATCTATACGGCATTCATGATTGTGCCGGAAGGATCGGGTTTTCCGGAAACGATCCGTGACAGTCTGGATGAAGCTTTGCTGCTGGCAGAAACCCTGCCTGCGGAACAGGCACAGCATCTGCGTGAGGTTGGTTTTATGGCCTTCGATCAGGCCTTTATGTGGGTGATCGCAACGGCCTCATTGCTGATTTTTGCAACGGCATTGCTGATCTACCGGATGAACCGTAAAGCATAAAAAAGACCGGTTCATTCTGACGGATGAGCCGGTCTTACTATTTTGAACAGAGATGATGATTATTTATCATCTTTCATGCGTGCGAAATAATTCGCCAGCAGCGCACCGGAAATATTGTGCCATACGCTGAAGATCGCGCTTGGCACTGCTGCCAGCGGCGAAAAATGCGCAGCGGCAAGTGCCGCGCCCAGACCGCTGTTCTGCATGCCGACTTCAACCGCAATGGCTTTACGCTTGGCAAGAGACATGCCGGTAAGTTTGGCAGCGGTAAAGCCGAGCATATAGCCGATGCCATTGTGCAATACGACAACAAGGAAAATCAGCAGGCCGGTGGTGGCAATTGCATTTTTGTTCATCGCAACCACGGCGGCAACAATCAGCACGATACCGGTCACGCTCACCAGTGGAAGGCAAGGCACAGCCGTTTTAACGATTTCCGGAACGAGTTTCTGTGCCAGTACGCCGAGTGCCAGCGGCACGAGGATCACTTTAACAATGCTCATGAACATTGCCATTGCATCAACCGGCAGGAACTGGCTGGCGAAGAACCAGACGAGGAATGGCGTAACCAGCGGGGCAGCCAGCGTGGTCACACTGGTGCAGGCAACGGACAGCGCCACATCGCCTTTGCCGAGATAGGTCATCACATTGCTGGATGTACCGCCCGGGCAGCAGCCGACGAGAATAACACCGGCAGCGACTTCCGGTGACATCGGAATGATCTTGGTCAGCAATACGGCAAGCAGCGGCATAATCAGAAACTGCGAGGCAACGCCGATACCCACATCGGCCGGGCGGCGAACGACTTCACGGAAGTCATCAAGGGAGAGGGTAAGCCCCATGCTGAACATGATGATACCGAGCAGGGTAACAATATGAGGAGCGAATTGTTTAAAGGTCTCAGGGAATACAAAACCCAGTACGGCAAACAGCAGAACCCAGACCGCAAAAGTCTTGCCTACGAAAGCCGAAAAGCTTGCCAGCATTTTCATTACAGATAGTCCTTATTTAATAACTGACCCCGCTCTTGAGCGCATCCCGAAAAGTGCGAAGCGGTTTTCGGATAAGATGCGCGTAAAAATAGATAGAGCGGTTCCAACGATTTTATTTTAACTGGAACCGCTCTAAATTTTATGAGGCGGCATGGCAAGTTATTAATGAAATAAAATAAGTGCATTACGGGTAATAAAATGAGTCTGTGCGGCAGGCATATAGGCCTAAAGTTTCAGAGCACCTGTAAATAAAAACACCCGCCATAGCTGTGCATGACGGGTGCGTTAGTTTTGTTTGTCAGTCTGTATCGTCAGGCTGTCTTTTTATTGTCGCCCATTTTGAAAATCGCGAACAATGCGATGACAGCTGCGATACTGACATACCATGCAGGGGCGCTGTAGCCGAGCGAAGTCGTGCCGAGCCATGTCAGCGCTGCCGGAGCAAAACCACCGAAAATCGTGGTGGAGATGTTATAGGCCAGCGACATACCGGTTGAGCGGATATGGGTCGGGAAGACTTCGGACAGAGCAGAAGGTGCAACACCAACCACACCGGCCACCATCACACAGAAGCAGCTCTGAACAGTGATCAGGGTGCCGAGTGTCGGTGAGTGATGCAGCCACCACAGCAGCGGATGAATAGCAATCAGCAGCACGGTTGTGGTGATCGCCAGTGTCAGACGACGGCCGATCTTGTCGGAAACAGAACCGGCAACGATACAACCGACAGCCATAAGACTATTCCCGATCAGGGCAGCAATGAATGCCTGTGAACCGGTGAAACCGAATGCACGCTGTACATAGATCGGCATATAGATGATCATGACATAGACGCTGGCAGCCCATAATACGGAGAAGGCTGTACCTTTGAGCAATGCACCGCCATAATTGACGAACACTTCTTTCAGAGGAGCATGTTCTGCAGTTTTGCCTTGTTTATCAAATTCAGCTTTGAAAACAGGCGTTTCATCCAGTGAACGGCGCATCCACAGACCAACAGGTGCAATCAACAGGCCGAGGATGAACGGAATACGCCAGCCCCAGTCACCAACCTGATCTTCAGTGAGAAGTGACGTCACAGCAAGAGCCACAAAGGCACCGATAATATTGGAAAATGCCATACTGGCCTGCAGCCATGCAGCATATTTGCCCTTCTGCCCTTCTGGTGCATGTTCCACCAGAAATGCCGCCGCACTGCCGACTTCACCACCGGCTGAGAAGCCTTGCAGCACACGGCCTGCAAGAATAATCATCGGTGCGCCGATACCAATAGCGGCATAGGTTGGTGCAATAGCAATCAGCAGTGTTCCGGCTGCCATGATCATGATGGTCAGAAACAGCGCCGCTTTACGACCGGCTTTATCAGCGTAAACGCCGAGTACAACCGCGCCGAGCGGACGGATCAGAAAGCCGAGGCCGAAGGCCAGAAAGGACTTGATCAGTTCGACAGTGTCATTGCCGCCAGGAAAGAAATTCTTGGCGATATAAACCGCAAACAAGGCGTAGATTGTAAAATCATACCATTCCAGAGCATTGCCGATTGAGGCAGCAGCGACAGCCTTTTTGGCGTTGGAATTATGCTTTGTATGCGATGGTATAGTTGGATTATGTGTAACGTCCGTCATAGGACTGGCTCTCCCCCAAACATTCCGGCTGTGGTCTTTTATCTCTCATCTCCCACCAGCAATACGAGACAGTAACAATTTAACTTTGTGTCGGCATTTGACAAAAAATGAATGTCTCCATAGCGAAAAACGAAATAGTATTTCGACAGAACAATATTTTTGTATTTATGGCATATTTGTTTGATATTCTTGGAAAAAATCACTGATGAAGGTCTGTGCCTATGATTGAGCTGCGGCAGCTTTCTTACTTTGTGGCGGCCTGCCATCAAACCAGTTTCAGCAAGGCAGCTGAAATGCTGGATATTGCGCTATCAACACTCAGCGTGGCATTGCAGAATCTGGAGGAGGAAGTCGGTGCACAATTGTTCCGTCGCGTGCCTGCGGGACTTACCCCGACTGTGGCCGGACGCTGGCTTTACCGTGCTGCTATTCCGCTGTTGCAGGCTGAAGCCTTTACCCGTCAGGCGGCGATGCGGGAATGTACCGATGAGAATGAATTCAGCCATCTGGTGGTGGAAGTCCAGCTGATGTTCTCGCTCGGCAATGTCTCCAAGGCTATCAGCACAGCACTTGCCGGTTTGCAGAAAGACTATCCGGATGTGTTTATTGAGCCGCATTGGGGCAGTGCGGATGGTGATCCGGCTTTACCGCTGACAGAGAGTGCGAAAAGCAGCCGGATTATTTTCAGCTATGAGAAAAAGGGTGTCGCCATTCACGATGATCCGTGGGTGCTGGCGCGCAGTCTGCCGGTGCAATCTGGTGAGGCACCGGCCTTACAGGATATGCTGGCTGGTCCCGTGATTGTGCCTGCACTGCCGGAACCGCTGCTGCATGATCTCTCTGCCTATTTGATCAAACACCCAATCAAAAATATCCGTTTCACGCAGGATCATCCGGGCACTCTGGCACGCCTGAGCGGGGAGAACCCTGATACGGCCTTTCTGGTGCCGCAAAGCACGCTGGCAAACCGTATGGGTTTGCATCGTCTTAAACTGGTGCCGCTTGATCCGCCGCTCATCAGCCAGGTGCGGGTGCATATTGCCGATCCGCATCCGGTGGCGGAAGAGACTGTGCGCCGTATTCGTGCGGCTTTGATATCAGGTGAGACGTCGCCGCTATACCAACCGCAGCTCACCAGACGGCAATTCAGCTATTTCCGGCTCATTGACAACAACCGCAATCTCACGGCCGCTGCTCGTATGGCCAAAGTTGCCCAACCGGCGATTACCGGCCAGCTGCGCAAGATGGAGCAGGTGATCGGCAAACAATTATTTGAACGCCGTCGCGATGGTCTTGTGCCGACAGATGCCGGACGGGTTTTTCGTATCGGCAGTGATCTGATCGACGCGCGTTTGCAATCCATGGCCGTGCATAGTGCGGGATCATTGGGGCGTAATCGTTCGCGGTTGCGGATTGGTGTTCTGCCATCCGTCAGTCAGGAGAGTACTTTACTGGCAGGGATGACCGATGCCGTGCTGCGCTGGCGAAAGAACCATCCGCAGATTGATCTGCAAATTCTGGAAGCGCCGACCAGTGTCTTGCAGGATTGGGTGCAGGCGGGTGTGATCAGCCTTGCCGTGCTGGAAACCGATATGCCGCATATGGCGCGTTTCAGCCTCAATGTTGAGGAACCGCTATCGCTGATCTGTCATCCTGATCTGGCGGCAGAACTCTCTCAGGATGCAGCGATTGATCTGGAGGCACTTCGTCATGTGCCGCTGGTTCTGCCGACCATGACCTTCGGCATCCGGCAATTGCTGGATGCACAGTTGAGCGAGCACAACTTGTCCGTTGAACCGGTAATTGAAATCAACTCATTACCGATGATGATCGCGATGATCCGGCGCGAAAAGCTTGCCACCTTGCTGCCGGTCTCAGCCGTGCGCCGCGATCTGGAGCAGGGCACTCTGGTAAGCCTTGAACTGAAGCCGCATATTCTGCGCAGATTGTTTGTGATCTATTCCAATGCCCGCACCCTGACGGTTGCCGAAAGAGAGCTGGTGCGCGAATTGCGCGAGGCACTCACTCCATAGTGCGATTAGAAATGAAAACAGGCGAAACCAGAGTTCCGCCTGTTTTCTTCACGGGGGCATTTAGTTTTTAGGCCAGATTGAAGTGGCGGATGTTTTTCTTTTCCGCTTCATCCAGCGCTTCTTCATAACCGGCATCTGCATAACGCATTACGCCGAGCGATGTGTCATTGGTCAGCGACAGTTCAATGCGGGTATCTGCATCATCGGTACCATCGGCCACCACAGTCACACCGGCGCTGGTCATATAGCCGGAATAGCCACCGCCGCCGGAATGGATCGCGACCAGATCAGCCTGCGAGGAGCACATAGCCAGACCATTGATCAGCGGCCAGTCGGCAATTGCGTCAGAACCGTCGCGCATATTTTCCGTCATGATATTCGGATGCGCCATCGCACCAGCATCAAGGTGATCGCGGGTAAAGGCAACAGGACCGGACAATGTACCGTCACGTACCATGCTGTTCACAGCGAGTGCCAGCTGGGTGCGTTCGCCATGACCAAGCCATGCGATACGCGCCGGCAGGCCTTCAAACGGCACATTCTTACCGGCGAGATGAATCCAGTTGGTGACAATGTGATTACCGGCAAAAGCCTTGAGGATATAATTGTCGATAATGCGGATATCTTCCTGATTATTCGACAGAGCAATCCAGCGGAACGGGCCAATTGCGCGGCAGAACAGCGGACGCAGGAAGGCTTCGGTGAAGACCGGAATATTGAACGCATCCGCTACGCCGCCGTCTTTGGCATGGGTGCGGATCAGGTTGCCATTGTCAAAGACGACCGAACCTGCTTTCTGGAAGCCAAGCATTGCCGTGACGTGACGAACGATGGAAGCGCGGCTTTCATTCATCAGTGTCTGCGGATCGCTCTTACGCATCGCGCGGGCTTCATCCAGTGAACGGGTTGCCGGTACATAACCGTAAACCAGATCATGGGCGGAAGTCTGGTCAGTCACGATATCAGGAATGATATTGCGTGCCAGAATTTGCTCATAAAGATCCGCGGCATTGCCGTGAACGCCGATGGAAACAGCGCGTTTCTCGGCCATTGCTGTTTTGACCTGCGCCAGCGCATCGTCCAGATCTTTGGCAATCACGTCAAGGAAACCGATATCCTTGCGCTTCTGAATGCGTTCCTGATCGATTTCAACGCAGAGCGTAACCGCACCGGCCATACGACCTGCCAGTGGCTGCGCGCCGCCCATGCCGCCTAGACCGGCGGTGAGGATCAGACGTCCGGCCAGATCATTGTTGAAGCTCTGCTCGGCAATACGCATGAAGATTTCATAGGTGCCCTGAATAACCCCCTGCGAGCCGATATACTGCCAGTCACCGGCAGTGAGACCGCCCCAGCAGATCAGGTTTTGCTTTTCCCATTCGTAGAAATTTTCAGCCTTCGCCCACTGACCAACCATATTACAGTTGGCCATAATCACGACCGGTGCCTGTTTATGGGTTTTCAGAATGCCGATCGGCTTGCCGGATTGTACGACGAGCGTTTCGTCTTCTTCAATTTTGTGCAGGCTTTCAACGATCTTGTCATGGGACGGCCAGTCGCGTGCGGCTTTACCGAGTGCGGCATAGACCACCAGATTGTCAGGGTCTTCACCCACGGCCAGCACGTTTTCCATCAAACGCAGCAGGCCTTCAGCGCGCCAGTTCTTACAGCGCAGTTCGGTGCCGGATGTGACGTTAAATTGTTTCTTGGACATCGTATTTCTTTCAGTATTGATTGCTCAGGCCAGTGCGTAATCGGCAAGGGAAATGCCGAGTGCTTTTTCGACGATCGGATAAACGCTCGGATCTTTGACCGAGGCGCTGAGCGGGATTTCTGTCTTGTTGATGTGGAACACCAGAATTTCCATGCCCTCATGGACATTGCCGACACTGACAGGGCTGCCATTGGTATCGAGCGTAGTAATCACATCAGGGAAGGTGGCAAGACGCTGACCGTCACCATCATCCACGGCCATATATTCGTTCATCACATGCAGGATCACATCGCGGTTGCCGTTACGCACGGTGATAGTGCCGATGTCGAAAGCTTCCTGCGTGTAATGCACATTCTTGGCGGTGACTTTGCCCTGCGCGAGAATGCTGCCATTGGTGGTTTTGCAGATTGCATCAATCACCGCAGTTGCGCCTTTGCTCTGGGCTGCGCGGATGGCTTCGCCAAGGGTCAGAGCACGGGAGATACCGCCGAGCGCTGCATTCTTGCGCACATAGGAAGCACGCAGCGGATTGCGGCAGCTGGCGATGAAACCACCGGACATATCAGAGGCTTTGCGCAGGATCGGCGAGATTTTGGCTGTCGCGCCGCGTGTGACCAGTTCGATATAGGAGTTGGAATCACGGTGACCGCCAACGGCTGTCTGGATCATCTGCTCAGGGCTGTTGGCCATGCCGATGGAGCCCATGTCGCCGGTCGGATGCGCACGGATATCGCCCACAGCATCAATCACTTTGGTGCCGAGAACAGCGGAAGGCAGCCAGGCATTCATGGTGCTGGACATGCCATTCTGGCCGATCATCAGGCCATAGACTTCATCGCCCAGCTCATATTGCAGCAGTTCAACGGCTTTCACATAGTCGATGCCGAGCATTTCCCACTGGGTGGTGCTGGCCGGTGCGCCGATAGCAGCGGCTGTGGCGATCCATGCGTCATCGGATACTTCTTCCATATCCACCAGTTCAGGTCGGCCAATGGTGACCGCAGTAGTGCCCAGCATACGGCCGTGCTCGACCCAGCCGCCGCCACCGGCTGCAAAGACCGAGCCGCCTGCAATTGCGGATTCCACGTCATCCAATGTTAAAATACGCCCCATAATGGCCTCCTCTTAAATGCTGTTATGCGTTTGATTGGTAACCGGAGTGCGCTCGTCAAAGCGGCGCACTGCCGCAAACATTGCTGCAGCACCTGCTGCAATGTCGTGTTTTTCTGCCCATTCTTCCGGTGTGTGGCTGCGTCCGCCAAGGCATGGCACAAAGACCATGGCCGCCGGTGCCAGCTGGCCGATAAAGGCCGCATCATGTCCCGCACCGCTGGCGAGTTGCAGATGGCTATGGCCGAGCGCATCAGCGCTTTTTGCCAGATCATCCAGCAGGCCTAAGTCACAATCCATCGGCATGGTGTCGGAAAGGGTCTTGAAACTGCTGCGCTCCACTCTGGCCTTTTCGGCAGCATCTTGCGTTGCCGCATCAATACCTTCCAGAAAGCGCAGGGTTTTCTCGCGTTTGCCGGTGCGGATGTCGACAATCACCTTGGCCTGTTCCGGCACCACATTGGCACCGCCCGGCTCAAGGGTGAGAATGCCGACAGTGGCAACAAAATAGCCATCCGGCTCAGATGCCAAAGCTTCGGCCTGTTCACGGATTGCAGTGACAGCTTGTGCCGCCGCATAAAGCGCATCGCGGCGCATATGCATAGGCGTGGTGCCCGCATGGTCAGCGGCACCCTGAAAAGCGATTTCCAGACGGGTGATGCCGACAATACCGGTCACCAGACCCAAATCCGTTTTGCTCTGTTCCAGCACGGGGCCTTGCTCAATATGCAGCTCCAGATAGGCGGCAATATCATCCTTGCGTATAGCCTCGGTGAGCTTAGCCGGATTGCCACCGACACGGATCAGCGCATCGCCTAAGCGCTCATCCTGCGGGCCGGTAAAGTCGAGCATAGCATTGGTCAGCTGACCGCTCATACCACGGCTGCCGACACAGGAGAGGCCGTATTCACTCGGTTCTTCAGCGAGAAAATCCACCACTTCCAGATTGTGCTGCAATTCAATACCGGCATCGCGCAGGGCGCGGGCAACTTCGAGTGCCGCCACCACACCGGCAATACCGTCAAAGCGTCCGCCGGATGGCACAGTATCGCTGTGCGAACCCATCATAATGGTTTTGGCATGCGGCTTGGCACCGGTACGGCGACCGATCAGATTGCCTGCGGTATCAATGCGCACCTCAAGACCAGCGGCTTTGAACTGCTCGATCAGATAGGCGCGGCCAGCCAGAAAACGCGTCGTAAAGGAACGGCGTGTGTAAGGCTTGCCCGGCTCGGTAATATCGGCCAGCGCCATAATGTCCTGCCAGAGCCGGTCACCATCGACGAGCGTGTTGGAAGCCGCCATTACGCGGCTCCTTTACGAAGGGCTGGGTGGACAAAACGACCTGAACCCGGTTCCGCTGTGACCACGCCTTCAGCCATGGCACATTCACCGCGCACAAATGTATGGGTGATGCGGAATGGCAGTTTGATGCCGTCATAAGGGCTCCAGCCGACAATATTATTGCCGCTTTCTGCCGCTTTGTAAGTGTAAGGATCGCGGCGTGCCAGCACGATATCGGCATCAAGACCGGCACCGAGCGCACCCTTGGTCTGACTGAGACGGAACAGGTTCGCCGGATTATGCGCCAGCAGGCGGGCGGCATGGCTGAGAGAAAGCCCGCGCTCATCCAGACCTTTGAGCAGCAGGGCATAGAGCGCTTCCAGCCCCGGAACACCGGATGCGTTTTTCAGCATGTTTTCATCGTTTTTGCGATCAAGCGACCAGCTCACATGATCGGTGGAAACAATGGTCACATTACCGGCGGCCAGTTGCTGCCAGATGGCTTCACGCTCGGCGCGGTTGCGTACTGGCGGGTTGATCTTGGCGCGGCCGATCAGGCGGCTGACATCATCTTCTTCACAGAGGGTCAGATAGTGGATGCAGGCTTCAACCGTTGCCGCATAGCCCTGTGCGCGATAGCCCGCAGCCAGTTCATAACCACGGCCAACAGAACAATGCACCACATGGGTGGCACAACCGCTCATGGCGCCGATTTCGTAGACTTCTGCCATAGCCAGTGTTTCGGTTACCGGCGGGCGGCTCATGCTGTGGGTCAGATAATCGGTGCGGCCGCTTTTCTCGACCTGATCGATGTAATAGCGCACCATTTCATCATTTTCATTATGAATACCGGCAATCAGACCATGACGGGCAATGGCCGAGAAGCACTCATAAAGCATCTGCGGGGTGATGCGCGGAAAGCGCTCCGGATGCGTGCCGAAGGTCGAGAATTTGAAACCGGCCGCTCCGGCTTCCACCAGACCGTCAATATGTTTGGTGCCGTCTGCCGGATGCGCTGTGGCATAAAGCGCGAAATCCACGCGCGCTTCTTGACCTGCGGTTTCCACCTTGCGGGTGAAGCGCTCCGGCGTGGCGATCAGGTCGCCGTCGTCATAAGGCATATCGACAATCGTCGTCACACCACCTGCAGCGGCCGAGCGGGTCGACCAGATAAACTCTTCCTGATTTTTCTGGCTGCGGCTATGTACCTGACCGTCAATAGCACCCGGCAGCACCAGATAATCCGCTCCGCCGTGGCTTTCGCCTGCAGGGGCAGCACCCTGACCTGTCTGGACAACACGGCCGTCGCTGACCAGCACCCAGCCATTGTCAATGACCTGATCGGGCAGAACCACTTTACCTTTGAAGACTTTATCCTGCATTGCGGCATTTCCTCATTCTGGCTGCCTGCATCACTTTGCAATGCAGGCAGTTATGCGATTTTAAAATTACTTGGTGGCTGGCTGTGTGAAAGCGTGGAGCACCTGCACACCGGCGGCAAAATCAGGCGTGTAAATGCGATCCTGATCGACGAATTTGACCTGTGCACGATAGGTTTCCAGCAGTTTTGCGGAGGTTTTGCCGAGCGCAACTTTGCCACGCAGATCAACTGCTTGTGCCGAATGCAGCAGCTGAATGGATGACAGGCTGTACATATTGCCGAGAATACGCTGAAGATTGTTCACAGCCAGCGGGGCATTATTGCCGGTATCTTCAATATTGCCCGCCATGGCGAAAGTGTCGAGCGAGACTGGCATGGCCAACTGACGATTTTCCGCATAGAGCGCAACAAGCGGCTTCTGCATGGCACCGAAAGCATGGCCTTCATTCTCAGGGCCGGCAAGGAAGCGCGGCAGCTTGGTGAAATCCGGATTTTCCGTGCGGATGGTCTGCATCACAATATTCTGTGCCAAACGGGTGAGGGCGACATTCAGATTTTCTACACGGGTGGCAACCGGCAGCATATCGAAATTGGCGGTCGGATAAATCGCGCCATGCACATCGCCTGCGACCTGATATTTATGCAGCTGGTTATGGCTTTCAGCCGCTTTTTCCGCAGGCTTGTCGGAAGTCACAGCAGCCGGATTGTCATCACTGGCATTGATATGGATATGCAGAGCTTCTTCGAGTGCGGTCTGCGCTTCCCATGCATTGCCAAGCGCATAGGCCATCGTGCGGTAGGAGAGCGGATCCTGCAAAGCGCGTCCATCAGACTGCCGCCAGAGATAGGAGCCATCCAGCGCTGCACGAATATCTGTTGCCGCCTTCACCATGCCCGGAAACGGGCGCAATCCGGTTGTCTCAGACAAGAAGGGCGCGACATTACCGTTATAGCCTTCTAGCGACAGGGCGAAAACGGCTGTGGCGGCTTCCAGATACTGGCGTGTTTCTTCTGCCAGCAGCGCTGCCTGACCGGCAGTCAGTGCATTGGTGCTGAGAATGGAAAGGAAGTCTTTGCCGACCGGTTCAATTGGCTTTAATCCTGCCAGTTTCAGGGCTTCTGCCGCAGGCATACGCTTGCCCTGATAATCCACAAACCATTCGCCGATCATTGCCAGACCAATATGGGAAGCGAGTGTAATATCAGCCTCACCGACAGAGCCTTTTTCCGGCACAACGGGGATGATGTCGTGATTGAGGAAGTCGCGATAGGCTTCCACCACACTCAGCTGCGTGCCGGTTTCACCGCCGAGCATTTCATTGAGGCGGATCAGCATACCGGCGCGTACTGCCTGCGCAGGCATGGCCTCGCCAATACCGCCGCCATGGGCATGAAGTGAACTGGTGTTGAAGCGGCGGGAAAGTGCCAGCAATTCTTCATCCAGAGTGCGGCGGCCTTTAACCTCTTTGAAAACCGGTTTGTCCTTGTTCCAGCCCACGCCGACATTCAGCCCGTAAACGGCGGTGCCCTGCAAGGCGGCTTCCATCACCAGTTCAAAACTATGGCTGACTTTTTGTGCCGCTTCCGGTGCGATTTCGACTTTTTCATTTTTGTTCGCTGCGAACTCTGCCACCTGCGCAGTGGTGAGCTGTGTGCCGTTAAGCTGCAAACTTTCAGCATAGGCGGCAGAAGACGACAGGAGGGCAAGTGTCAGAAGGCTGAGTTTGGACAGGTGATTGAGCTTTTTCATACTGGGTTCCCCTTTGCCTTTTCCCTCTGGATGAGGGTGCTTATGGATGCGGCAAATTATGGGTCAGTATAGAAATTGCTTGAAAGGCTGAAACGGCGAAAGTTGCGAAACCCGCAATAACAAAAAGCTAAATCCTGCCGGTAACGGAGAATAGTTTTCCGGACAGTCCGGATTGTTGTCCGGTGAGTAGCTGCTTTCATTTCTCGGGGTAATGAAAAGGACTGCGTGTAACTGAAAGGCTGGTTTTGGGAAATGAAACTCGATATTCAGTAATTGTTAAAATGACAATAAATACAGTAAAATCAAAAGCTTGTAATTGTTATTTTAAGGGTTGTGTATGGCGTTTTTATGATGAATTGTCCGCAGGTAACTATCATAGAATCTCAGGCAAATTCAGTAACGGAGTTATACATGTCTTGTACTCTCTCGTCTAAAATTGCACTCAGCCTTATGATGTCGGCCTCTTTGCTCAGTCAGGCCGCAGCACAAAAATCAGAACAGGATGTCAAAGCCTATAAGCAGCAAGTAACAGCGGGTGTGGAGAGCCGCGCCAAGCTTGCGCAGGAGATGACGGATTCAATTTTCAGCTTTGGTGAGCTGGCCTTTCAGGAAGTTGAAACCTCAAAATACATAACGGATATTCTTGAGAAAAACGGCTTTACTATTGAGCGCGGTGTTGCCGGTCTGCCGACCGGTTGGGTGGCGCGCTGGGGTTCCGGTAAGCCTGTGATTGCACTGGGCAGTGATATTGATGGTCTGCCAAAAACGTCTCAGATGCCCGGTGTTGCCTATCGCAAGCCAATGATTGAGGGCGCACCCGGTCACGGGGAAGGGCATAACTCCGGTCAGGCTGTGAATGTGGTTGCAGCCTTGGCGATGAAAGACCTGATGGAGAAGGAAAAGCTCTCCGGCACGCTGGTGCTCTGGCCGGGGGTGGCAGAGGAGTTGCTGGGCGGCAAGGCCTATATGGTACGTGACGGCGTGTTCAAAGATGCGGATGTGGTGATGTTCACCCATGTCGGCAATAATCTGCAAACCTCATGGGGCGCAGCCAATGGCACGGGCATGGTCTCGGTCAAATATACATTTGCCGGTGAGTCTGCTCACTCTGCCGGTGCGCCGTGGCGCGGACGCAGCGCGCTTGACGGCGTGGAGCTGATGAATATCGGCTGGAATATGAAGCGGGAGCATTTGCGGCCTGAACAGCGCTCGCATTATGTGATCCCTGACGGTGGCGATCAGCCGAATGTGGTGCCGTCTGTTGCCAGCGTGTGGTATTTTATCCGCGAAACGGATTTTGAGAATATCGCCAAGAATTTCGCTGTAGCGAATACAATGTCTGAAGCAGCGGCAAAAATGTCTGACACGGCAGTCGAACGACAGATTATCGGCACAGCAGCACCGCGTCATTTCAACAAGCCTATGGCGGAGGCAGCCTATGCCAATATTCTCGAGGTTGGCCTGCCGAAATGGACTGACGACGAAAACAGCTTTGCAAAAGCTGTGCAGAAGGCTGTGAAAGGCAAAGAAGACGGGCTGGCGACAGAGTTGAAGAAACTGGCTCCGCCACCGGAAAAACCGGAAAGCGGCGGCTCGGATGATATCGGTGATGTGTCATGGATTGTGCCGACAATCACGCTGAACTATCCGTCGAATATTCCGAACCTTCCGGGGCATCACTGGTCGAATGCCATGTCGATGGCGACACCAATCGCTCATAAAGGCGTTGTCGCCGGATCAAAAGTGATTGCCATGACGGGCGTTGATCTTCTGACTAAGCCGGAACTGGTATCTGCGGCACAGGATTATTTTACCAATGTGCAGCAGAAGGATCAGAAATATCTGCCGATGCTTGGTGCGGATGACAAGCCGCAAATTCAGCTGAATACGGAGATTATGCAGCAGTTCCGTCCTGAAATGCAGAAGCTCTATTACGATGCAGAGAAATACCCGACTTATCTGGATCAGCTCGGCGTCAAATTTCCTGAGCTGACTGCGCCGCAATAGCAGAAGTTTATAAGGATGATAAAGGCGGTTCGGCATTTAGCCGGATCGCCTTTGTTTATCCGGCTTGAGTTATACGATAGGTACAGCGGCGTGCGCCTAGCAGAATATGCTCGCAGCGCTCGATCGTGCAATTGTCACCGAGAATGGCCTGAAAAATATTGAGTTCGGAGCGGCAAAAGCCGCGGCAGGCCGTAGCCGCAGCGCAGATAGGGCAGTGGTTTTCAATCAGCAGCCATGAACCGTCCGGCTGCTTTGTCCATTCCGACATATAGCCTTCCTGACTGCGCAATTCTGCAAGGCAATCAATGCGTTGTTCCAGCGCTGTCATTTCCCGCATGGCTGTGCGGTAGTTTTTGAGTATTTCCTGTTCGCGCAGGCTGATCACGCGCTCAGTCAGGTCTTCACCCAGACTGCTCATATGACGCAATAAACTAACGGTCAGCTCCGCATGACTGTCAGGAAAGCGGCTATTGCCTTTCTCTGTCAGATGCCAGAACTGCACCGGACGTCCGGCTTTTGGTTTTTTTTCTGTGGCATAGGGCTCAATCAGGCCTTCTGTCACAGATTTTTGTAATTGCTGGCGTATATTTTCCGCACCCGTGCCTGCGAGTCGTGCAAGTGCCGATATTGTTTGCGGGCCACGGGTTTTAAGAATAAACAGCAGGCGATCAGCGGTGCTTTGTTGTGCAGCGCTATTCATTTCATCTGAAGTGATAATGTCAGAACTTGACATTTGATCTCCTGCTGAATATTCCAAGTCCGTACTTGCTTAATTAGCGGCTTCCTCAGGGATTTGCAACCCGACCGGTATGTTCCGGTTAAAATTGATGAGAAACACAGGCGCATTCCCGCCGGAACTCATGGTTTTTGATAGCTGTCCGGAGATTGAAATGTCTGACCCGGCATCACTCACCAGTTACCACAAAGTTGGCTGGGGAGATTTGTTGACTGGCAGAAATGCCATTCGTTCCATGGCGCTCGCAGGTGGCGTCGCGCTTCATGCTGTTAATGTTTACATTGCTACAACCATTCTGCCGTCCGTTGTTTCGGATATTGGCGGGCTGGATTATTATGCGTGGAACACCACTCTTTTCGTCGTTGCATCCATTATCGGCTCAACGCTGGCTGTGAAATTGCTGCGCAAAACCGGCCCGCGCAAAGCCTATGCCATTTCGGCCAGTGTTTTCGCTCTCGGCACCCTGATTTGCGCTGTTTCGCCGACAATGCAGGTTCTGCTGATCGGTCGTTTCATTCAGGGCTTCGGCGGCGGTTTCATGCTGGCTTTGTCCTATGCCATGATCCGTATCGTCTTTCCCGAAGCACTGTGGCCGCGCGCTATGGCGCTGATCTCCGGTATGTGGGGCGTTGCCACACTGGTAGGCCCTGCTGTTGGCGGTATTTTTGCCGAGCTTGGCGAGTGGCGTGCTGCCTTCTGGTCGGTTGTCCCTGCGGCGCTGCTTTTCGCGGTTATGGCGCTGTTTGTGTTGCCGGATGTACGCCATGAAGAGGAAGACACAAATCGTCTGCCTTTTGTACAGCTCAGCCTGCTGACACTTGCAGTTTTTGCGGTATCGCTTGGCAGTGTCAGTTCTGAAGTGATCTGGAATGTGGTTGGTATCAGCACGGCGATCCTGTTGATCGGTCTGATGATCCGTCTGGAAGCCACCAGTAAAAATCGTCTGTTGCCGCGTGGTTCTTTCAGTTTCAGCCAGCCGCTTGGGCCTGTGATCGTAACCATGTCTTTGCTGGCGCTGACAGTTACATCCGTGGAAGTGTTCATTCCGCTGTTTCTGCAGGTGCTGCATAACCAGTCGCCATTGGTTGCCGGTTATCTGGCTGCGCTGATGGGGGCAGGTTGGACAATTGGTTCAATCATGAGCTCGGGGATTTCATCGCGTCGTGTGCGTGATGTGATTATTATCGGCCCGCTGGCCTCTTTTGCCGGTATGATTTTGTTGCTGCTTCTGCTGCCATTTTCCAGCAATGGTACCTATCTGGAATTGCTGCCGCTCTGCGCCGGTTTCATCGCTGTGGGCTGTGGCGTGGGTATGACATGGCCGCATCTGCTGACACGGGTGCTGAAAGTTGCACCGGCCGATGAGAAGGATCTGGCATCAACTGCGATTACCACTGTGCAGCTGTTCTCTGCCGGTCTCGGTGCGGCAATGGCCGGTATGGTCACCAGCCTTGGTGGTTTGACTGTACCGGGTGGTATTGCCGGTACATCCAGTGCTGCATTCTGGCTTTTCCTGAGCTTCGGCGTGGGACCTTTGCTGGCTTTCCTATGCGCTTCACGCATGGTGAAACGCTGGTAAAATCAGCCGCTACGTTAAAAAGATAAAGCTGACCGGTTATAGTCCGGTCAGCTTTTTTTATAGGTGAGATAGGGCTGGCGTACAAAGCGCCACAAAACCAGTGCAATGATAATCAGGCCGTAAATCAGCGGCTCAGGCGGCCAGCTTTTAACCGACATCAGAAAGTGCAAACTACCGGCGAGAGCGATGACATAAATCAGCCGGTGCAGGTTCTGCCAGTTATTCTTCAACTTGCGGATTGACCATTGGTTTGAAGTTATTGCCAGCGGGATCAGCATGACAAAGCCGATAAACCCGAAAATAATAAACCAGCGTTGCGTTACATCTTTCACGATATCCGGCCAGTTCAGGCCACGGTCGAGAATGATATAAGTCGCGAAATGCATGGCCACATAATAAAACGCCAGCAGCCCGAGAGCGCGGCGATAGGGCAGGAAATTCAGCCGGAATAAATCGCGCAGCGGTGTGACGAGCAAAGTCAGGATTAAAAAGCGCAATGCCCATATACCAAGAAGATGCTCAAATGATTTGACCGGATTAGCACCCAATTGATTATTGGCCGCCAGCCAGAATGCCCATGCTGCCGGTGCAAGGCCGACAACATAAATACCCCAGCGCAGCCAGAGATTATTGGGGATTTTGACCGGCGGTTTACGTGCAGCTGTCTGTTTGCCGGTTGTGCGGGGCATAGCGATGGTTTGCGCAGCGATATCTGGTTTCATGCCGGTTCCCGCTCTAATAATTCTTGGTCAGATCCATGCCGCTATAGAGTTGGGCAACATGCTCGCCATAGCCGTTAAATGGCAGCGTATCGCGTCTGTCAGGCGAGAAGAAGCTGCCGCTGCCAATCCGTGTCTCAGTCTTCTGGCTCCAGCGCGGGTGATCTACCGCGGGATTAACATTGGCATAGAAACCATATTCCGAAGCGTTCTGCATTTTCCATGCAGTAACCGGCTCTTTATCTGTCAGCGTGATTTTGACAATGGATTTGATGCCTTTAAAACCATATTTCCACGGCACAACAAGGCGCACCGGTGCGCCGTTTTGATTGGCGAGGTTCTCACCATAGAGGCCGGTTGCCAGCAATGTGAGCGGGTTCATCGCCTCGTCAAGGCGCAGTCCTTCACGATAAGGCCAGTCAAGTACCGCAAATGTACCGCCGACACCCGGCATTTCTTTTGGCCGCAGGGCTGTTTCAAAGGCAACATATTTGGCAGACCCCAGCGGTTCAACACGCTTCAGCAATTCTGACAGCTGAAAGCCCTGCCAGGGAATAACCATCGACCATGCTTCAACGCAGCGCATCCGGTAGATGCGCTCTTCAATACTCATCGTTTTAATCAGGTCATCAATGTCGAAAGTCGCAGGCTTTGCTACCATGCCGCCGACTTCGATTGTCCACGGGCGTGGCTTGAAATTGCCGGAATAGCTGGACGGATCGGATTTGCCTGTGCCGAATTCGTAGAAATTATTATAGGTCAGCACTGAGTCTTTTGGTGTCAGCGTCTCATCGGTTTTAAAGCCGTCAGCACTATCTTTGGCTGAGGCAATATCCGGTAGCAGGCCACCGAGAGACAAACCAATGCCGGCAGCAATGCCTGTCTTGATAAATTCCCGTCGCCGCAAATAAAATGACTGACTGGTGATTTCAGAGGATGCGATACCGGATTTAAAAAATGACTTAGACATAGCACTTGCTCCCTGCCGACTTATGTCAGTGCAATTATAGGGGAATAGGGCGGAATTAATATCGGGTAATATATTAGAGAAAATCTGTGGTGGAATTTAGTTTATAAAACGCGCTTTGTGAGATTTGAATATTGTGGAACAATAAAAAAGGCTCCCGAAGGAGCCTTTTTTATTCGTAAGAACCGAATATTGATCTGAGATAGCGCTCTCAGATATCCGGCACAGATTATTTGCGTTTTGCCAGCGGTACGAAATCGCGCTGTGCGTAGCCTGTGTAAAGCTGACGCGGACGGCCGATTTTCTGAGCTGGATCTTCGACCATTTCTTTCCACTGAGCAACCCAACCGATGGTACGGGCAACGGCGAACAGAACAGTGAACATTTCTGTCGGGAAGCCGAGAGCCTTCAGCGTGATACCGGAATAGAAATCGATATTCGGATAGAGCTTCTTCTCGATGAAATATTCATCGGTCAGTGCAATATTTTCCAGTTCCATCGCAACATCGAGCAACGGATCATCTTTGATGCCGAGTTCGCCGAGAACTTCATGCGTGGTTTTCTGCATGATGCGGGCGCGCGGATCGTAGTTTTTGTAAACGCGGTGACCGAAGCCCATCAGACGGAACGGATCGTTCTTGTCTTTTGCCTTGGCGATATATTCAGGAATACGGTCAACCGAGCCGATTTCAGCCAGCATGTTCAATGCAGCTTCGTTGGCACCGCCGTGAGCAGGACCCCAGAGACAGGCAATACCGGCAGCGATACAGGCAAACGGGTTCGCGCCCGAAGAACCGGCAAGACGAACGGTCGAAGTCGAAGCGTTCTGCTCGTGGTCCGCATGAAGGATGAAGATACGATCCATGGCGCGTGCCAGAACCGGATTGACCTTATATTCTTCACAAGGCACGGCAAAGCACATGCGCAGGAAGTTGGAAGCCAGATCAAGATCATTCTTCGGATAAACGAAAGGCTGACCGACATGATATTTATAGGCCATTGCAGCCAGTGTCGGCATTTTCGCCAGAAGGCGGATCGAAGCAACCATACGCTGATGCGGATCAGTAATGTCGGTTGAGTCGTGGTAGAAGGCGGACATGGCGCCAACGCAGCCAACCATTATGGCCATCGGATGCGCATCGCGGCGGAAGCCGGTAAAGAAGCGCGACATCTGCTCATGCACCATAGTGTGGCGGGTCACGCGGTAGTCAAAGTCTGCTTTCTGGGTCTTGGTTGGCAGTTCGCCGTAGAGAAGCAGGTAGCAGGTTTCAAGGAAATCGCCCTGTTCGGCGAGCTGTTCGATCGGATAGCCGCGATGCAGGAGAACGCCTTCGTCACCGTCAATATAAGTGATTTTGGATTCGCAGGAAGCGGTTGAAGTGAAACCAGGATCGTATGTGAAGGAATTTGTATTCTTGTAAAGCGGGCCGATTTCGACGACATCTGGTCCGATTGTACCTTTGCGGACCGGCAATTCGGTCGAATTGCCATTTAGCGTGATTGTCGCTGTCGTATTAGACATACTGGTTCCTTTCATCATCGCGCTCACTGCTCGTGGATAGCAGTAAATTTGGAGCATAATGCCGAAAACGGGTGTTTCGGTTTAGTCTTATGCATAGAAACATACAGTTAGGGTATTTTTACCGGCGCTGCCAGTTTGAAAAATATCCTTAAGCCGCTGTCACTCAAAATTCATGATATTTGTGAATGACGGCCTGCAAAATTTATGGCTCAAACTATCGTAAATGTTGGAGGTTGCAATGTGGAAATTTGCGTTTTTCTGAACAAATTTCTGTCAATTAGCCATTCTTACGACAGAGGCCGGTTTTTGAAAATCACACTCCTGTGTTCAGGACGTGTTTGAAGCCGTATTCTGTTGAAAGAACACGGCTTCTGACAGGCTTTATACGGCCTGATCCTGAATACGTCCGAGCGCTTCTTCGCGACCCAGAACCACCAGAACGTCAAAAACGCCCGGTGAAGTGGCGCGGCCGGTGAGGGCCGCACGCAGAGGCTGGGCAATTTTGCCAAGCTTCAGGCCGGTTGATTCCGCATGGGCGCGGACAACAGCATCCAGCGCATCAGCATTCCACTCGGCAGCTTCCAGCTTTGGCAATACATCTTTGAGGATCGCACGGCCTTCATCATTGAGCAGGCTTGCGGCTTTTTCATCCAGTGGCAACGGGCGGGAGACGAACAGGAATTTTGCACCGTCTGCCAGTTCCACCAGCGTTTTCGCGCGGTCTTTCAGACCCGGCATTGCTGCAACAAGCTGCGCACGGCGCTCATCGGTCAGCAGAGCCTGCAATTCTGCGCCGCCTTCAATATAAGGCAGAACATCGATCAGCGCTTTGGTAAGCGTTTCTGAATCGCTGGCACGGATATGATGACCGTTAATGGCTTCCAGTTTCTGGAAGTCAAAACGCGATGCGCCTTTGTTGATGTCTTTGGTATCAAACCATTCAATCATCTGCTCAATGGTCATGATTTCATCATCACCATGGCTCCAGCCGAGGCGAACCAGATAGTTGCACAGTGCTTCAGGCAGATAGCCCATTGCACGATAGGCCTCAACGCCGAGCGCACCGTGACGCTTGGAGAGCTTGGCACCATCCGCGCCATGGATCAGCGGGATATGGGACATTTTAGGCACATCCCAGCCCATTGCCTGATAAATAACGGTCTGACGGGCAGCATTGGTCAGATGGTCGTCACCACGGATAATATGGGTAACGCCCATATCATGATCGTCGACCACAACCGCATGCATATAGGTTGGCGCTCCATCGGAACGCAGAATGATGAAATCATCCAGATCCTTGTTCGGGAAGCGCACTTCGCCCTGCACATCGTCCAGCACAACGGTTTCGCCTTCGCGCGGCGCTTTAATGCGGATAACCGGCTTCACACCTGCCGGTGCTTCCGACGGATCACGGTCACGCCAGCGGCCATCATAGCGCGGCGGGCGGCCTTCAGCACGCGCCAGTTCACGCATTGCGTCCAGTTCTTCCGGTGAGGCATAGCAATAATAGGCTTTACCGGCTTTCACCAGTTCTTCAGCAACTTCGCGGTGGCGCGGTGCGCGTTCCCACTGGGAGATGGCATCGCCGTCCCATGTCAGGCCGAGCCATGTCAGACCTTCAAGAATAGCTGCCGTTGCGGCCTCGGTGGAACGCTCGCGGTCGGTATCCTCAATGCGCAGCAGCATCTTGCCGCCGGTATGTTTGGAATAAAGCCAGTTAAACAACGCTGTACGAGCGCCGCCGATATGCAGATAGCCGGTCGGGGAAGGCGCAAAGCGGGTAATAACGGGTGATGACATCGGTCGCTCCGTATCTGCGGCAAAGTTACAGGATCTTACGCTTATATTCGAATATATCGGCTAAAGAATGTAACTGGCCGCCTCTCGATTTCTTGTGCTGTTCATGTAGCATAGGCAGCACAACGTGCAAGACTTGATGCAAAAATCAAAGCGCAGAACCGGTGTTTAACGCCGCTCAATGCAAGATTCCTGCGTGAAATAGGCTGTTTTGGACGTATAATTGTGCAGCTGTCAGGTGCGGGGGCAATTCAGACAGCATGGCGAATGGTTATGGCGGTGAATGTGACCATCAGGCAGGCAAGACTGAGTCCCGTCATGATGATGGCGGGTCAGGGAGTACGGCTGACCAGACGAAACATAGCAGCGGATTAACTGCCGAGCAATTCATGCTCGGTTTTGCTCCGGTGCCGGATGCAGAGTTTATACCCGATGATGGTGTTGCTTATAAAGGACGGAAGCGGTCACGGATCATCCGGCTCAATCTGCGCGAATATTGGCAGCGTTTTCTGGATAATATTTGTGATGCTCTGCTGTTTGAATATGAACGCGGAACGGTTTTCCTGCTGCTGGCCGTTGCGAGTGGTGCAGGGGCGGTTCACTATTTTTCTCTGAAGTCTGAACCTTACTGGATAGAGTTGTTTGTGCCGACATGCTTGTTTGGCTGGCTGCTGTTTTTACTTCGTGACACGCTGATAAGGCGTGTCAGTCTTGTGCTGATATTAGCCTTTGTAACCGGTATGCTGGCTGCGAAATGGGAGACGCAGCGCTATGCAACGCAAATGCTTGGCAGTTCTGTTTCAACCACTCTGACAGCGCGGATTGTCTCGCTCGAACAGGAGGCTGAAGACAATGGCAAAGCCGGACGCTGGCGCATTATTGCCGATGTGCTGACAACGGAAAAACCGCATCTGCGCTATGCGCCGCAACGATTGCGGATTTCTGCCCGTGATTTACCTGCGCAGGCTGAAACAGGTTCTGTCCTGAAAGGAGCGGTGCGATTGCGTCCCCATGGCGGGCCGGTGCGTTCCGAGCAATATGATTTTGCATTTCATGGATATTTTCGCGGCATTGGTGGTAATGGCTTCTATCTCGGTGTGCCGAAACTGGTTGATGGTGAATTTGCCGGTGATGCAGTGTCAAAGAGCTGGACTGCTTCAATTGAGGCGCTGACCGGTCAGTTGCGGGCGATGATCGGCGGGCGGATTATGCAGGCACTGTCCGGTGAAGAGGGAGCGGTGGCCGCAGCGCTGATCTCCGGCCAGCGGGCAGGGATCAGCGAGACAACCAATGAGGCGCTGCGCATTGCAGGGCTGGCGCATATTCTTTCAATTTCCGGCCTGCATCTGGCACTGGCAGCAGCAATTGTCATGGTGAGCCTGCGTGGCATTGCCGGACTATTCCCGTCTTTAGCGCTCTATTATCCGGTGAAGAAAATCGCCGCACTGATCTCGCTGTTTTCTTCGGGTTTTTATCTGGCTTTGTCGGGTGCAGATGTGGCGGCACAGCGTAGTTTTATCATGCTGGCCGTGATGCTTTGTGCGGTGATTTTGGATCGTAAAGCTCTGACCTTGCGCAATCTGGCGATTGCGGCGTTGTTCAGTATTCTTGTGACACCGCATGAAATTCTGGGGCCAAGTTTTCAGATGTCCTACTCTGCGACCGGCGCGCTGATTGCAGGCTTTGCGTGGTGGAAATTACGCAAGAGACAAAGCAATGAACAGGCGACGCGGCAGACGACATTGGGGGGTAAGCTCAGGCTTTGGCTTGGCGGGATTGCGGCGACTTCGCTTTTGGCCGGTACGGCCAGCGGGCTTTTTGCAGCCTTTCATTTTAACAATATGGCACCGCTTGGCATGCTGGGAAATGCACTGGCACTGCCGGTGATCTCGGTACTGATTATGCCTTTTGCGGTGCTATCTCTGCTGCTGATGCCTTTAGGACTGGAATGGCTGCCATTGCAGGTGATGGGCAAAGGCATTGAGCTGGTCAAATGGATTGCGCATTTTGTTGCCGGACTTTCCCCTGATCTGATACCCGGCCTGTTGCCCGTGCCGGTATTGTTGCTTTGGACGGCGGCAATGCTTTCGGCGATGATCTTTACCAGTCATTTGCGACTGATATCGCTGTTCTTCCTGATGATTGGCGGGATTGTGCTGAGTATGAACACTTTGCCGGATATTATTATCTCGGAAGATGCCAGACTGGTTGCAGTCCGCCAGAACAACAGTCTCTATGTAAACCGTGCACGACCGACTGCCTTCACAATCGATAACTGGCGCAAGGCCTACAGAATTCATGAGGTAAAAACGCCGGATAGTAGCAGTGCGGCAAGTTCTGAAGGTTTTGCCTGTGAGGACGGGTTATGCAGTTTTGATCTGCAAAACGGGCAGGTGTTGGTCTATGCCGAAAACCGGCCTGCGGCAGATGTCGCCTGTACTATCGGTGATATTATTATTCTCGCTTATGCAGGAAACCTGTCTTGCCCTGACAGAAATGACAGTCGCATTACACCGGCAGTAACGCAAAATGCCCCTGTCATCATCACTCGCCAGCAGCTGGCACTACACGGAGTGGCGGAAATTTATCTGAAACCGGATAGTCGCAGTGATACAGACACAGCACAAACTCTTTTTCCGGCTATGCTGCAAAGCGCGACTATAAAGGCGCAAGTGCATCAAACTGGTTTGGCATATCTGCCGGAACAGGCTCAGGTCGTGTTTGCAGTGGGAGAGCCGCAACGACCATGGCACAGCTACCGCCTCTGGTCCCGTGCTGCCCGCAATCTGGAAGATCCGAAATAAGAGCCGCCGCATCTTCTTATGATCGTAGCTATTATGAATGCGTAGTCACAGCATAATAGTGCAGCGAAACATAGGCTTGTAGGGCGTTTGCTGTATCATCTTGCCGTTTAACGCCCTGTATAAAATGACGTTTCATGGCCCATGCAAAAAAGAGCAGCAGGAGCAATGAACTGCCTGAAGTCGAAAACCGGCAGCAATGCCGGTTTTCGTGCCGATAGCATATTAGTAGCGGCGTACCAGACCAACCAGCTTGCCCTGAACACGTACGCGGTCAGGACCGAAAATACGGGTTTCATAAGCCGGATTGGCAGCTTCAAGCGCAACGGATGCGCCTTTGCGGCGGAAGCGTTTGAGTGTTGCTTCTTCATCATCGACCAGAGCCACAACGATTTCACCGGCATTGGCGGTATCACCACGACGGATAATCACTGTATCGCCATCGAGAATACCGGCTTCGATCATCGAGTCGCCTTTGACTTCCAGCGCATAATGCTCACCGCTGCCAAGCATTTCCGGCGGCAGGGTAATCATATGGGTTTGGGATTGGATCGCAGAAATCGGTACACCGGCTGCAATGCGACCCATCACAGGAACGCTGATACCGGCAGGTGCTTCGGATTCTGTCGCAGGCGCTGCTTTTTTAGGCAGTTCGGTGACATTCTTTTTGCCGAGATCGCCTTCAATGACACTTGGTGAGAATTTCTTCTGGCTGTTGAGGCCCGGTGCAATCGAATCCGGCAGGCGCACAACTTCAAGCGCACGCGCTCTGTTTGGCAGACGGCGGATAAAACCGCGTTCTTCCAGAGCCGTAATCAGACGGTGAATACCGGATTTTGATGCAAGATTAAGTGCCTCTTTCATCTCGTCAAACGAAGGGGGGATGCCGCTTTCCTTCAGACGTTCATGGATAAACAGCAATAATTCATGTTGCTTACGCGTCAGCATTATACGCTCCCAAAGCCTAAAACATATCTGCGGGCAGACAGAAGCTGCCGCAGATACAGAAGTCGTGCGGACTAAACGCAGAACCGCATGCACGGGGCGCGGTTGCGAGAATCAATTTTTAAAACAAACCCAGAACGAACACTATATGTTCCAGTATTGTTCTGCAAGGCTTTAAAAATGATTAATCCGATTGTTTAAGGATTTCAGCGTATCATCAGGATCTGACAGCGATCTCCGGCTTTGGCTGCCTCAGCAAAAGGCTCACGGATCAGCAGAGCATCCGCACGGGTAATGACGGTCAGCATGGAAGAATCCTGTACCGGCAGAGGCGTTGCCAGTAATTCACCGTCGCTGTTGCGGGTTAGTGCCGCACGGGCATAATCGCGGCGGTTGCCATTAGCAGCCATGTCCTGTGCCAGTCTGGCGCTGGCAATATAGGTGGTCGCGGCTTTGCCTGCCAGACGCGCAACCAGCGGAGCCAGAAACACATAGGAACAAACGAGACTGGAAACCGGATTACCTGGAAGACCAAGAACGAGCAGGGGCGCTTTACCTTCGCGTTCCAGTTGGCCGAACATCAGCGGTTTGCCCGGACGCATGGCGATTTTGTAAAAGCCGAGTTCAACGCCGCAATTGGTCAGTGCTTTATGCACCAGATCATGATCGCCGACGGATGCGCCGCCCAGCGTAATCAGAATATCGGCATCCGAAGCTGCAACATTGCGAATGGATTGTTCGATAAGTGCCAGATCATCCGGCACAATACCCAGATCATCTGCCGTGCCGCCATTGCGCCGTACAATTTCTGCGACACCATAACTGTTGGAGCTGACGATCTGATCTGCCGCAGGAACAGTGCCCGCAGGCACAAGCTCATTACCTGTAGCAAGAATAGCTGTTTTAGGGCGTTTATAGACCTGCAATTGCGCATGGCCGGACGCTGCAGCCAAAGAGAGCGATGCCGGATCAAGCAGATGACCGGTTTGCAGCAAGCATTCGCCGTCTTTGAAATCCAGCCCGCTGAAACGGATGTGACGGTTTTTGTCCACATCCCGCAACAATGTGACCAGATTGCCTTCCTGCTGCGTGTCTTCCTGAATGACAATCGTGTCAGCACCGGCAGGCATTGGTGCACCGGTAAAAATACGCACAGCCTCACCGGATCGGACTGTGCCGTTAAAGCCTTTACCTGCAGCAGATTCGCCGATGACTTTCAGTGTAACAGGCAGCTGTTCTGCATCGGTAAAGCGAATGGCATAGCCGTCCATAGCCGAGGCATCAAAGGGCGGTTGATTGAATGAGGCAAAGATCGAAGTAGCAAGAACACGGTCACCGGCTTCATGCAGAGCGACTTGCTCATGGCCGGAAGGCATTTTATCCGCCAGCAAAAGCCGCAATGCTTCATCAACCGGTAATAATGCCATGAAACCTACCCCGTAAAAATAAGAGCGATATGCTAAGAGCGCTGCCAGTCACCGGATTTACCGCCGGTTTTACTGTCGACGGCGATATTGCCGATGACCATGCCTTTATCAACGGCTTTGGCCATATCATAAATCGTCAGGCAGGCGACGGAGACAGCTGTGAGCGCTTCCATTTCCACGCCGGTTTTGCCAGTCAGTTTGACCGTTGCACTGACCCGCAAGCCGGGCAAGGCTTCATCCGGCTCGATATCAACCGAGACTTTGCTCAGCATCAGCGGATGGCACAGCGGTATCAGATCAGATGTTTTCTTGGCGGCCATAATACCGGCAAGACGGGCGGTACCGATTACATCGCCTTTGGCGGCATTACCGGAAAGGATCAGCTCAAGCGTCTGCTTTTGCATCGTGACACAACCCGAAGCCGTAGCAATGCGCACAGTTTCGGCTTTGTCGCCGACATCGACCATATTCGCAGCGCCGCTTTCATCGAGATGTGTCAGCTTGCTCATGGCTTACTCTTTGCCGGTCAGGAGTTTGCGGGTTGCACTGGCCACATCCTGCTGGCGCATCAGGCTTTCCCCGATCAGGAAGGTGGAGATGCCGGATTTCTGCAAACGCAGGCAATCATCATGCGTGAAGATACCGCTTTCACCAACCAGCAGGCGATCATCCGGCACCATGGCTGCCAGACGTTCAGAAACTGCGAGATCGACTTCGAAGGTACGCAGGTTACGGTTGTTGATGCCGAGCAGGCGTGAAGACAATTTGAGTGCCCGCTCCATTTCCGCTTCATCATGCACTTCGATCAATGCATCCATGCCGAGCGAAAAGGCTGTGTCTTCCAGCTCTTTCGCCATAGCATCATCAACACTTGCCATGATGATGAGAATGCAATCCGCACCCCAATGACGCGCTTCATAGACCTGATAAGGATCAAACAGAAAGTCTTTGCGCAGCGCTGGAAGGGAGCAGGCAGCGCGTGCCTGTTGCAGAAATTCAGGTGCACCCTGAAAACTCGGTGTATCTGTCAGAACTGAAAGACAGGCCGCACCACCATCTTCATAGGCTTTTGCCAATGCAGGCGGATCAAAATCCGGACGGATCAGACCTTTGGACGGGCTGGCTTTTTTGATTTCCGCAATCAGACCGAAAGAACCGGCAGCCTGCTTGACTTCCAATGCTTTGAGGAAGCCACGGGCAGGCGCCTGATCGGCAGCAGCTTTTTTCACGTCTGCCAATGGCAAACGCGCTTTGGCTTCTGCAATTTCAACAAGCTTATAGGCTTCGATCTTTTTGAGAATATCGGTCATTTTATTCACTTGTCTTGCTGTTCGATACAGCAATCAGCTGATCGAGTTTGGCTTTTGCCGCGCCGCTGTCAATCGACTGTGCAGCAAGGGCAATACCTTCTTTGATATCTTTGGCCTTACCGGCAATCACTAATGCAGCACCGGCATTGAGCAGCACGATATCGCGATAAGCACTGGCTTCACCGCCAAGTACACGTAATAGAGCTGCTGCATTATGCTGGGCATCGCCGCCCTTGAGAGCGTCAAAAGCAACGCGCTTCAGGCCGACTTCTTCCGGTGTGATTTCAAATTCGGTGATTTCACCATTATGCAGCGCTGCAATATTGGTGGTGCCTGCGGTGGTCATTTCATCCAGACCATCGCCATAAACAACCCAGACATGATCTGAACCGAGTTCTTTCAGCACTTTAGCGATCGGCAGTACCCAGTCGCGGGAGAAAACGCCGACGAGCTGATGCTTAACACCAGCCGGATTGGCGAGCGGGCCAAGCAGGTTGAAAATTGTACGGGTGCCAAGCTCTACACGGGCAGGGCCGACATGGCGCATGGAAGAGTGATGCATCGGCGCGAACATAAAGCCGAGACCTGCATCATGAATGCAGCGGCTGATTGTTGCCGGATCGGCTTCAATATTAATGCCGAGCTCTGCCAGTGTATCTGCCGCACCGGAGCGTGAGGACAAAGCGCGGTTACCATGTTTGGCAACCGTAACGCCTGCACCGGCAGTCACAATGGCTGCGCAGCTGGACACGTTATAGGAACCGGACTGATCGCCGCCTGTGCCGACGATGTCGATTGCATCGGCAGGTGCATCGACAGGAATCATTTTCGCCCGCATTGATTCCACAGCGCCCGCAATTTCCGCAACGGCTTCACCGCGCATGCGCAGAGCCATCAGAAAACCGCCGATCTGGGCAGGGGTGGCGGAACCGGACATCATAATGTCAAACGCTGCTTTGGACTCCGCCTGAGTTAAAGGTGTGCCTGTAACAGCTTTGGCAATGTAGCTTTTGAAATCTGACATAGTGTACTCGAATCTTTAGTGAGGCTCCGCCTGCCTTCAAAGTGAGAAGACGTTAGAAGGACAGAGCCTGATCCATCAGGGTCTGATTGATTTTAACCGGATATTCGCTCTGCAGGCGGCCAACCAGCTGTTCCAGCAGGTCGTCTCCAATGCGTGAGGAAATCGCATCGCGTGTGCCCTGTGGCAGGCTTTCCGCGCTGACACCGGCAGGCTCGGTTGTCTCAATCACTTTGAACAGGATCTGGGTTTCTTTATTGATGCCGCTTGCAACGCCTGTGAGATTTTCCGCGCCGCCGAAGATCTGCGCAACCGCAGCCTCTGACAGTTCAGAATCTGTAGCCGTACGGGTCAGGCCGCGCTTGGTCTGTTTTTCAACGCCGGTTTCCTGAGCAAGAACATCCAGAGTTTCACCGGCTTCAAGACGCTTGCGCAGCTCTTCAGCTTTGGCTGTCAGGCGCTTTGCTGCTTCATCCTGTTTCCACTCGGCTGCAACCTGATCTTTGACTTCATCAAATGTTTTGTCGCGGGCAGGTGTCACGCCATCCAGCTGATACCAGATATAACCACGGGTCGGAGTTGGCAGTGCATCATTATCAATGCCCTGATCCGATTGGTAAACAGAGGTCAGGAAGGAAGGCAGCAGCGGCAGATCAGCAACCGGCTTGCCGTCCGGAGCATTACCGTTCACATCAACAGCTTCTACGGTTTTAACTTTGAGCTTCAGCTTTTCAGCAGCCTGCGCCAGCGTTGCGCCATTGCCGCGTTCTTCTTCAAACGAGTCATGAACCGCATTCAGCGAGGTCAGCGCCTGTGTCAGAGCCAGAGTTTTGCGGATTTCCGGTGCAACTTCTGCTTCTGTTTTCACAGCTGCAGGCTCAATTGCGCTGACATGCAGCAGTACAGGGCCGAATGCGCCTTTTACAACATCGCTTGTACCATTGGCAGGCAGTGCGAATGCTGCCTCAGCAATCACTGCATCCGGCAGATCGCCTTTTACAAATGTGCCGAGTTTAACATCTTCTGGCTTTTTACCGCTCTGGGTAACAAGATCAGCAAAGCTGGTGCCGGATTTGATTTTATCCGAAGCCGCTTTGGCTTCCTCTTCATTGGCGAAATTCAGCTGTTCAAGAGTACGCTTTTCTTCAGTCGAGAAACGGGCAATGTTCTTTTTGTAATATTCCTGAATCTCTTCCGGCATAACATCAGCTTCGTTGACAATGTCCTGCGCTTCAAGCGGCACATAGCTGACTTTGCGATATTCCGGTGCGCGGTAATTGCCGAGATGGCTGTCATACCATTTTTTCAGTTCAGCATCGTCAGGCGTGGCGATTGTGTCAGCTTTTTCCTGAGTCAGCGTGATGTAATCAACCGTGCGGCTTTCACCGTCATAAAGCGCCAGCGCTTTGAACAATGTGTCCGGTGCGCTCATGCCGTCTGACACAGCTTCAACGATCTGCTGACGCAGCGCATATTTGGTGCGGCTGTTGAAATAGTCCTGCGCGCTCATACCGGCCTGACGCAGCACTGCGTTAAACTGGTTATTGGAGAAGCGGCCGCTGGAGTCCAGAAATGCCTGATCTTCACCGGTAAGACGGGCGAGGTGATCTTTCGACATGCCCAGACCCATCTGGCGTGCCTGTTCATCAAGCAGCACGCCTGCAACCAGCTGGCCGGTTACCTGTGACGGAATGCCGAGCGCTTTAGCCTGATCGCGGGTCAGCTGCTGACGCAGCTGGTTGGAAACAGCAATCACCTGACGGTCATACGCCAGACGATATTCAGTCGGCGATACGGATGAGCCTCCGGCCTCCAGAACAGCATTGCCGCTGAAACCTTCACGGAACACATCTGCGATACCCCATGCTGCAAAAGAGAGGACGAGAAGACCGAGAAAGAATTTCGAGACCCATGATTTGGATGCAGTGCGCAAGCTGTCAAGCATAGAAGTACCTTTGTGGAGTAAACTCACTTTGTTAAATAAGGGGATAGCCGCCGATGATAATGCAGTCAAACGGAAACCTGCCTTCAGGGCACTAAGAACGAAAAGAATTGTGGCATTATTGCCGTTAAAGCCATGTTGAGCGATGCGTTTGGGGATTTGCTTTCAGGTCTGAATTTGCTAGAGCGGTTTCAGTTTTGGGCACGAACCGGCTCTGCCGCACCGGTCTAAACCGGCGAGGCCGTGTCAGAAGCCGCTATGCAATGCGGCTGAAATCATTGGTGAGGAGGGTGTAATGACCCCGGAAATACGTCCGCTTGTTGCGGGTAACTGGAAGATGAACGGCACCGGCGAACAGCTGGGTGAACTGCGCGCAATCGCTGCCAATCTCAGCACGGATCTCGGCCGCAAGTTCGATGTTGTGATCTGCGTACCTTCCACTCTTATTTCGCGTGCTGCAGCCACACCGGAAACCGATGCTATCGGCGTTGGCGGTCAGGATTGCCATGCGGCAGAATCAGGCGCGCATACCGGCGATATTTCTGCGCTGATGCTGAAAGAAGCAGGCGCAAGCCATGTGATCCTCGGTCATTCCGAACGCCGCACAGATCATCATGAGACCAGTGAAGCCGTTTGCGCCAAAGTACAGGCCGCATGGAAAGCCGGCCTGACTACGATCGTCTGTGTTGGCGAAACCGCTGAACAGAAGCAGTCTGATCAGACACTCGAAATCGTTGGTCAGCAGATCGCAGATTCGCTGCCTGAAGGTGTGACACCGGAAAATACTGTTGTTGCTTATGAGCCTGTATGGGCAATCGGTACCGGCCTGACACCTACTGTTTCGGATGTGCGCACGGTACATGCTTTCATCCGCTCGAAGCTCATTGAGCGTTTCGGCGCCAAGGGCGCGCATCTGCGTCTGCTCTATGGCGGTTCGGTCAAACCGAATAATGCTGTTGAATTGCTCGGTGTTGCTGATGTGGATGGCGCGCTTGTCGGCGGTGCCAGCCTGAAAGCTACCGATTTTCTCGCAATTTGCGACGCCTATCGCGTGCTCTGAATTTGAATAAATATCAATCCCTTGCAAGCATTCGGTTGCAGGGGGTTGGATTGTCGGATAAATCCGTGTAGAAAGCCGTTTCTACTCCTATAAGAAAGCAGTCCGGAAACCCATGCAAACCGTTCTTATTGTTATACATCTCCTGATCGTTCTCGCACTTGTCGGCGTTGTGTTGATTCAGCGTTCCGAAGGTGGTGGTCTTGGTATCGGTGGTGGTTCAGGTTTCATGTCGGCTCGTGGTGCTGCCAATGCTCTGACCCGTACGACAGCCATTCTGGGCGCAGGTTTCTTTGCAACTTCGCTGCTTCTGGGCATTATCGCTATGAACGGCGAGCGTCCGACAGATATTCTCAACCGTATCCCTGCCGGCAACTCACAGACTGCACCTGCAGGCGGCAACGGTATTCTGGATCAGCTCGGCGGTGGTACAACAACACCGGAAAGCACACCGGCACAGCCTGCCGCACCTGCAAGCCAGGTTCCGAGCTCCCAGTAAGAGCCGGATTTATGAATGATAAAAAGCCTCCTTTAGGGAGGCTTTTTTATTTTAAGGGTTTTGCAATAAAAGTGTTGCAGGCTTGCCATAGACGACGGGATTAGCTTGTGGGTAACATATTGCCCGTTGAGAGATGGGTGAGTTTGGCCTATCAGCAAGCAACCTGTTTACACCTCATCTTCGGCTCATCGTGCTGATGAGACATAAAAGAGTGTTTTGAGAAAGCCCCATGATTTCATCCCGTGTTCTCATCGCCGGTTTTGCCGGTTTGTGCTTAAGTTTCTCCGCTCTCACCGGTCAGGCTGCCGCCCAGACGGCTGCTGCGGCCGCATCAACGGATACGACGGCTAAAGCCGCCAAGCCGGAGAAGAAGAAAGCCACAACCCAGAAGGCTGCCAAAGGCAAATATAATATTGATCCGAGATATCAGGCGCAGACTGTTGCCTTCTCGGGTTATCCGGTAGGGACAATCGTTGTCGATCCGGCAAAATATTTCCTTTATCTGGTAGAAACACCAACCACAGCACGCCGTTATGGCATTGCTGTCGGTAAAGTCGGTCTGGAATTTAAGGGCACCGGTACAATCAATGCCAAGCGTGAATGGCCGCGCTGGATTCCGACCGCAGACATGGTCAAGCGCAGTCCTGAACATTACGGCCGTTTCAAAAACGGTATGGATGGTGGTCTGGGCAACCCGCTGGGTTCACGCGCGCTCTACCTGTTTCAGGGCAATAAAGACACCTATATCCGTATTCACGGTACGGTTCAGCCTTGGACAATCGGCAGTTCGGCATCAAATGGCTGCTTCCGTATGACCAATGAAGATGTCATGGAACTCTATGAGCGTGTAAATCTCGGAGCGACTGTCGTCGTTCTCTGATTATACCGACATAAAACAAAAGCCGGCTCAGGCCGGCTTTTTGCGTTTTTGTGAAGTAAATTTAGTTTTACAAAAAGTTTTTCAGGACAAGCGAATAAGCAGTGGCAATTTGTTTGTCGAAGCACTATTTGTTTGCTCAGAGCTGCGGAACAGATTTCCGTAGCGCGTTATCAACGCAAAGTTTGTAATTTCAGCACTGTCGGGAAAAATCCTTACGGTGATGTTGTTGCGTGAAATTGGGTTTTACCAAAAAATCTCTCATGGATTTGGCGGTTAAATGTTAAGAATAATGAAAAATCCGTTACGAAAGTCATTTTTTAGTGGCGGAATCAATCAGGAGAGTCTAACGACATAAGCCCATGGCGCGATATGTATTCATCACAGGCGGCGTGGTCTCTTCCCTCGGAAAAGGCATAGCTGCAGCAGCACTGGCGGCTCTTCTTCAGGCACGTGGTTACCGCGTGCGGATCAGAAAGCTCGACCCTTATCTCAACATTGATCCGGGCACGATGTCTCCTTACCAGCATGGTGAGGTATTTGTGACCGATGACGGTGCGGAAACCGATCTTGACCTCGGTCATTATGAGCGTTTCACCGGTCGTTCTGCAACAAAGCAGGACAATATCACCACCGGCCGCATCTACCAGAACATCATCGAGAAAGAACGCCGCGGCGATTATCTCGGTGCGACGGTTCAGGTTATTCCGCATGTAACGGATGAGATCAAAAACTTCATTACGGAAGGTAATGAAGATTATGATTTCGTGCTTTGCGAAATCGGCGGCACAGTCGGCGATATCGAAGCAATGCCGTTTCTGGAAGCCATCCGTCAGCTCGGCAACGAATTGCCGCGCAACACAGCCGTTTATATTCACCTGACACTGATGCCGTATATTCCGGCAGCGGGTGAGCTGAAAACCAAGCCGACACAGCATTCCGTAAAAGAACTGCGTTCGATCGGTATTGCACCGGATGTTCTGCTGATCCGTGCGGATCGTGAAATTCCGGAATCCGAGCGCAAGAAGCTTTCGCTGTTCTGTAATGTCCGCCCGAGCGCGGTTATTCAGGCGCTGGATGTTAAGTCGATTTATGATGTGCCGATGGCTTATCATAATGAAGGACTGGATTCAGAAGTTCTGGTTGCTTTCGGCATTGAACCTGCACCAAAGCCGCAGATGGAACGTTGGGAAGAAATTGCCAATCGTATCCATAATCCGGAAGGTGAGGTTACTATTGCAGTTGTCGGTAAATATACCGGCCTGAAAGAAGCCTATAAATCGCTGATCGAAGCTCTGACCCATGGCGGCATTGCTAACCGCGTGAAAGTCAATCTCGACTGGATCGAAGCGGAAGTGTTTGAGAGCGAAGACGCTGCACCTTATCTTGAAAAAGTTCACGGCATTCTGGTGCCGGGCGGCTTTGGCGAGCGCGGTGCGGAAGGCAAGATTCTTGCGGCAAAATTTGCCCGTGAGCATAAAGTTCCTTATTTCGGTATCTGCTTCGGTATGCAGATGGCATGTATTGAAGCCGCGCGTAATCTCGCCGGTATCAAAGATGCATCTTCTACAGAATTCGGTCCTGCGAAGGAACCGGTTGTCGGTCTGATGACGGAATGGCTCAAAGGCAATATGCTGGAGAAGCGTTCTGCGTCCGGTGATCTCGGCGGTACGATGCGTCTGGGTTCCTATGAATCCATGCTGAAAAGCGGCACCCGTATTGCGGATATTTATGGCTCGACAGATATTCATGAGCGTCATCGTCACCGCTATGAAGTCAATATTGACTACATGGAAAAGCTTGAAAAAGCCGGTCTGACCTTCTCCGGCCTGTCACCTGACGGTGTTCTGCCGGAAACCATCGAATATGCTGATCATCCGTGGTTCATTGGCGTGCAGTATCATCCGGAGCTGAAATCGCGTCCGTTTGAGCCGCATCCGCTGTTTGCTTCCTTTATCGAGGCAGCGGTCACTCAGAGCCGTCTGGTTTAAGATCTGAAGCGGGCACTTTAACAGTGCCCGTTTTGCTTTTATCAAAAGGACTGGATATTGCGGTCTGCAATGTCCATATGCTGACTATGAAACCGCGTTGCGGTTTTCTGCGCAAATTAACCTGCGCCGTTATTTATTGGGAAAAGTCAGGTACTTTTCAATTTTGAGGAACAGATATGACTGCCAATCCTGTTGTTGAGGTTAAGGCGCCGTCAGGCAATGTAGTGTTTTCCAACAAGGGCGCATTGTCGATCATTGCTGGCCCGTGCCAGATGGAAAGCCGCGAGCACGCCTATGATATGGCTGGTGCCTTGAAAGAAATGACAGATAAGCTCGGCATTGGTCTGGTTTATAAATCGAGCTTCGACAAAGCCAACCGTACTTCGCTGAAAGGTCAGCGCGGCATCGGCCTCGAAAAGGCTCTGGAAGTTTTCTCTGATCTTAAAAAAGATTTCGGCTTTCCGGTGCTGACCGACGTGCATACTGAAGAACAATGCGCTGTTGTCGGTGAAGTCGTTGATGTGCTGCAGATTCCGGCATTCCTCTGCCGTCAGACTGATCTGCTGATTGCTGCCGCCAATACCGGCCGTGTGGTCAATATCAAAAAAGGTCAGTTTCTGGCACCATGGGACATGAAAAATGTCATGGCCAAAGTGGTGGAGAGCGGCAATCCGAATGTGATGCTGACCGAGCGTGGTGCATCTTTCGGCTATAATACACTCGTGTCGGATATGCGCTCTTTGCCGATTATGGCGGGTCTTGGTGCACCGGTGATTTTTGACGCAACCCATTCGGTTCAGCAACCGGGCGGTCAGGGTGAAACCAGTGGTGGTCAGCGTGAATTTGTTGAAACTCTTGCCCGTGCATCGGTCGCGGTTGGCGTTGCGGGTGTCTTTATTGAGACGCATCAGGATCCGGACAATGCACCTTCCGACGGTCCGAATATGGTGCCTTTGAAAGACATGCCGCGTCTGCTTGAAACACTGATGGCTTTCGACAAGCTTGCAAAATCCCTTTGATCTTGCCGGTTGCCAATTAGCAAAAACTCTCTGAGATAATTACCCAATAAAAAGCCCCGCATTTTGCGGGGCTTTTTTGTGTCTCAGAACTTCTTGCTAAGGCTGACTTTGAAATTACGGCCAGGCATGGCGGTAATGCCGTCGCTCAGATAAGGTTCGTATTTCTTGTCAAAAATATTGTCGAGACCGATATCCAGCTTGGTATCTTTCATCATACCGCTTTGCGGTGCCCATGTCAGAAACAGATCATGGATACCATAGCCTGCGCTTTCAGGGCGGGCATATTCGCCGCCATTCTGATTATGCGGTGTCTTGGACTGTCTGGCAACAAAAGTCCCTGTCCAGCCCAGCGTCAGATCATAATCCGGCACTTTCCAGCCCAGCGTTGTCACCAGTGTCGCCGGTGCCAGATCCTTGAGATAGGTGTTATAGCCATAGATATTATTCAGCGCACCATGACGGCTGCCATGCATTGTAGAGAAGGCCGCATCGGCAAACATATAAGTTGTGTCGTAATGGGCTGAAATCTCGATACCGGCAGAGTAGTAGGACGGCATATTCCAGTAAGTGTCACCATCTCCGCGTTTTTCTGGCATGTTTTTAGTGCCAAAACGCCGGTTAATCGGATTGGTAACATGGTTATAATAAGCTGTTGCCCGCACTTTCAGCTGATCATCACTGGTGAAAAGCTGGTTGTGAATGGTTTCAACGCCAATCTGGAAGTTGTTGTTGCGCTCCACTTCAAGGTCACGGCTAGTGCGTGGCAGGCTGCTGCTGGCACTTTGTGTGGAGTAGAGCTCATCAATATTCGGCATACGCATTGCATAGGCCCAATCAGCAAACAGACGGAGATTTGAGGTTGCGTCATAGGTCATGCTCAGACCCGGTGTCAGGCCGTCATGGCTGACTGCGCTGTAATCATGACCGGCAGCAGGATTATTATAGGTCTTTGCTGCGTTGGGCTTGCCTGTTGATCGCACATAATCATAACGCAGACCCGGAATAATGGTCAGCTGATCGGTCAGGGCAATCTTATCAATCACAAAAGCACTGAACGTTTCCTGCTTGCCTTCAGGCATATTATACGGAGCAAAATAGCCGTAATTATAATTGGCATTATTTTTGTAAGTATCGGCATACATGACAATATCACGGTTGTGACGCTGTAGCTGAATGCCGTAATTCAGGCTGTGATTAAAACCGCCGAGCGTGAAATTGGATGTGTTTTCTGCTTCGATCCGCAGGTCGGAATATTTGGATTCGTTCCACTTGCCGCCAAGGGATGCAGATGTGCTCACCCCATCAGGGCGCTCGGCATAAAGCGATGTAAAGGCATAACTCACCATCAGGCGCGTATTGACCAGATCGCTGTCACCGGAAAATTTATGCTCAACGGATGAGCTGAAATCTTTCAGGTCGCGCCAGGCGAGGCGGCGGCGGATCGCTTCATAATAGCCGTATTTTTTAACATCACTGCCAATCGGTTCAACCTGTCCGCGAATAGCTGCAGGCGGGCCCCAATTCTCGCTCATACCGTAGCTTGCAGTTGCTTTCAGCTCATGGCCGTCAGCGCTGGCACTGCCCTTAGCGGAGAAGGATGTGAGCTTGCTGTCAGAGAAATTATAGCGCTCACCGCCGCCGATACGCATGTCCTCAGTCTTGCGCCATGTGGCTGCTGCAAGACCGTCAAAATTGATGCCGCTATAATTTGTGCGGCCATAAACAGCGCCGCTCTGCACCCAGCCTTTATTGGCTGTCTGATAGCCGGTCTTTGACCAGAGTCCCCAGTTCTCACCTTCGCGCAACATATCGGCTGCGTCTTTGGTTTCCATCTTGATAGTGCCGCCGAAACCGCCATTACCATATTTGATGGAAGTTGCGCCTTTTTCGATCTCAACGCTTTTGAGCAGTTCAGGCTCGATAAAGACGGTTCCCTGATCGTAGCGCTCGAAATTCTTCTGCGCGCCGTCCATGACAATACGCACATCGGTCTGACGGGCAAAACCGCGAATGGCAATGCTCTGACCCTGAATGCGCACACCGCCGAGCATGGTGACGCCCGGCGTCTGTTTTACCAGTTCCGGCAGGCTGGCAGCCTGAACACGGTCAATTGTCTCGCGGTCGATGGTGACAATATTCGGGGCATCTGTGCCGTAGCTGCCGGAGCCGACTGTGCCGGTGCCGACAGTAATTGTATTCAGCTGTAATGTGCCGGATGCATTATCGGCCTGCTGTTTTTCCGTTTGTTTTTTTGGCTGTACCGTCTGGGCGAGGGCCGCAGGCGTAAGGTTCAGAAATGCAGCAGTGCTTAAAACTGTCGTAGTGAGAAAGAAAAGTGAAAATTTATGCAGGCATGAAAAATTGCGTGCACCGGTGGCAGAACCACCAGCAGCATAAGCAGACATCAGCGCAACTCCTTGGGAGGATGGTTGTTTAAGCTTTGTTAATAGATATGCGCTGCCATAGGAGGATTTATCGTATTTTGCAAATATGTAATTTAATAATTGAGTAAATTAATCATATTTAATCAAAGATCGGATTGATACTGTGTCTGTGTGGTTACAGCCGTGCTCTGGTACTTCGCGGTGTGGCCAGCAACAGATTGGTTTCGCTATTGGTAATGCCCGGAACCAGACGGACACGACGCAGCACACTGTCGAGGTCGCTCAGCGTATCGGCATTGATTTCGGCAATCAGATCCCAGCGACCATTGGTGGTGTGAATTTCAGAAATTTCGGAGAAGCCGCCCAGCGCTTTCACTACGCGTTCTGTCACATGGCCTTCAATCTCGATCATCATAATGCCGCGAACAGCCTGCTCAACCGTGTCCGCACGCAGAATAACCGTATAGCCGAGAATATGGCCGTCTTTTTCCAGACGCTCCAGACGGGCACGGGCAGTGGCGCGTGAAACACCGGCATCCAGAGCCAAATCGGAGATGCTGCGGCGCGCATTATGACGGAGCAGGGTGATGAGTTTCTGGTCGAGTTCGTCCACTGTCTTACCATTTTGTTCATTTAACTGCGCAATCTGATAAAGCATCTGTGGAGATTTGCCAATCTTCTCTGTCCACTCTGCCAATGTTTCGTGGTTTTATACCGGAAAATCACCGCTCTGATTGCGTTTTGCAGTCATGGCGGCAGACAATTTACAGTCGTGAGGAACATATATGCATTGTAAGCTGATTGGTGCACCTGTGCAGGACGGAACCGGACGCATGGGTTGCGAAATGGGGCCGAGCGCGTTTCGCGCCGCCGGATTGACTCAAGCACTTGAAGAGCTGGGTCATGATGTTACCGATCTGGGCAATGTGGAACCGGCTGCAAAACGCAATCTGACCCATTCCAATCCGGTTCTGAAAAATCTGCCGGAAATCGTGGCATGGATTGAGGCGCTGGATAAAGCTGCCTATGAGCACAGTGCTGATGGTTTCCCGATTTTCCTCGGCGGCGATCATGCTTTGGCTGCCGGAACTGTTTGCGGTCTGAGCCGTCGCGCCAAAGAGCAGGGACGTCCGCTTTTTGTGCTGTGGCTTGATGCTCACACGGATTTTCACACGCTGGAAACCACCACAAGCGGCAATCTGCATGGCACACCTGTTGCCTATTATACCGGCCAGAAGGGTTTTGAAGGCACTTTCCCTGAAGTGCTGGCTCCGGTTGATCCGGCGAATGTTTGCATGATCGGTATCCGCTCGGTTGATCCCGCAGAACGCACAGCGATCAGTAAGACGGAAGTGACTGTCAATGACATGCGTATGATTGACGAACACGGCGTTGTTGCACTGCTCAACCGCTTCCTGAAGCGTGTTGAGGAAGCCAATGGCCTGCTGCATGTCAGCCTTGATGTGGATTTCCTTGATCCGAATATCGCACCGGCCGTTGGCACCACGGTTCCGGGCGGCGCGACATTCCGTGAAGCCCATCTGATTATGGAAATGCTTCATGACAGCGAGCTGGTGACAAGTTTTGAGGCGGTCGAACTCAATCCGTTCCTTGATGAACGCGGTCGTACAGCCTTCCTGATGGTCGATCTGATCGCCAGCCTTATGGGCCGCAGCGTGATGGATCGTCCGACCCGCAGCTTCGTGTAAAGCTGACAAGATTTACAGCCAAAGCGCTTCAATTGTCTCTGATGGGCATGAAGCGCTTTTCTTAGTTTAACAGGTTCCGGCAAGACCGGAGGGAGAAAACCTGATGCGTGACAGAACAACTTTGAACCTCGTACCATTTGTCAGTGTTGACCACATGATGAAGCTGGTTCTGAAAGTCGGTATTGAAGAATTCCTGAAAGAACTCTCTGCCTATGTGGAAGAAGATTTTCTGCGCTGGGAAAAGTTTGACAAGACCCCGCGTGTTGCTTCCCACTCCCATGACGGCGTTATCGAGCTGATGCCAACCAGTGACGGTGCGCTTTACGGCTTTAAATATGTCAATGGCCACCCGAAGAACATGAAAGACGGTCTGCAGACCGTTGCTGCATTCGGCATGCTGTCCGATGTGGATACCGGCTATCCGATGCTGCTGACCGAAATGACCATTCTGACAGCGCTGCGTACTGCTGCAACTTCAGCCGTTGTTGCCAAATATCTGGCACCGGAAAATGCGCAGACCATGGCGATCATCGGCAATGGCGCACAGTCTGAGTTTCAGGCGCTGGCATTTAAAGCGCTGCTCGGCATTAAGTCGCTGCGTCTTTATGATATCGACCCGTCTGCAACCGAGAAGTGCAAACAGAATCTCGCAGGCTTCGGCTTTGAAATCACCACCTGCACCAGTGCGGAAGATGCAGCGCAGGGCGCTCAGATCATCACCACTGTGACCGCAGACAAGCAGAATGCCACGATCCTGACCGACAATATGATCGGCAGCGGCATTCACATCAACGGCGTTGGCGGTGACTGCCCGGGCAAGACAGAAATGCACAAAGACATTCTGCTGCGCTCTGATATCTTCGTTGAATATCCGCCGCAGACCCGTATTGAGGGCGAAATCCAGCAGCTTGATGCCGATCATCCGGTTATCGAAATGTGGCAGGTGATGAACGGTATTGTTCCGGGTCGCCGTGACCAGAACCAGATCACCCTGTTTGACTCGGTTGGTTTTGCGACCGAAGATTTCTCGGCACTGCGCTATATTCACGACAAGCTGAAATCCACAGGTCTCTATGAAAATCTTGATCTGCTGGCAGATCCGGATGAGCCGCGCGACCTGTTTGGCATGCTGCTGCGTTGTGAGAAGAAGCTTGCAGGCGAAGCAGCTTAATTCGTAAAAATATCTGAAAGACGGGCAGGAGCAATCCTGCCCGTTTTTGTTTGTGCAATTGCTGAATACTGGACATCATTAAAACAACGGAGTAATTGCCGCTCATGGCACTGCATCTTGTAAAACTCTGTGTGGGATGTGATTCCCTTGAAGATCTGGCAGCGTGGATTGATTTCCGCCTTGAGGAATGCCGTGCAAACGGCGTGGTGCCGGAGCAATTTCATACAACACGAATGGTGCCGAAACGCCAAGCAGAGCTGCTTGACGGTGGTTCACTCTATTGGGTGATCAAAGGCAATATTCAGGCACGTCAGCGTTTGCTGGAAGTGCGCACATTTACCGGTGAAGACGGTATCGGCCGTTGTCATCTGGTGCTGGAGCCGAAAGTGATCCCGACTGTCTGGCAGCCGCGCAGAGCGTTTCAGGGCTGGCGTTATATTGCGGATGAAGAAGTGCCGCAGGATGACAGAGCCGGAGCGGGCGGCGGTATGCAGGCTTTGCCTGTGGAATTGCGCCGCGAACTCGCGGCGCTCGGTCTTATTTAATCAATAAAGAATATCAGCGCAATTTAAGGCGGATTGCTGTGCGTCCGTTTACATTGCCTGTTGTAATGCGCAGGGATGCTTCCGGCAGGCTGATACGACGGCTGCGCTGTGCATTGCAGACCAGAAGTCCCACAAATTCACGCGTATTCAGGGATGCGCCGTCAGCGCGCAAATCGGCAAGACGGGCAGCAGCACTACGCAGGGCGTGGACGCTGAGCAAAGTGGTTTTGCCTGGCTTTTGTGAGTCGGATTCCACCGGATCAACATTGGTGAAACCAAACAGATTGAGCATATTCGACATTGTAAACCCTTTACACAATACTCATTGGGTTTGCAGATGGCCTGCCTGAACTATACCGGCGAAACACAAAGCCGGATAATCTCGGATATTACGGTATTAAATGGTGCGAACCGCGCGCATTAACGCGCGATTGCATAGCAGCTGAAGTTCTTTTTCTTCAGGGCGGCACAGGCATCCCATGCGGCAGTTTTGGTGTCAAAACCAACAAAACGTGCACGGTAGAATGTGTTGTTACCCTTGTTGAAAGTCTCAGTCATCGGGGAGGTTGCACGCAGGGTGCTGCCTGCCTGCTGGGCGGCTTTATTCAGCATTTCCTGTGCCTGATTTTCGCTAGGCAGGGAGCCGATCTGAATAGCCCATGCACCGGAAATATCAGCTGCAGCGGCCATGGCAACGGCAGTCTGTTGCGGCTGCTGCTGGCGGGTGTTTTCCTGCGGTACAGCAATCGGCTCATTGCGCACAGCAGCAACAGGCTTTGGTGCCAGACCCATACGGGAAGCAGCTGTATTGGCGGAAGCTGTGGTAACCGGATCAACATTCGGGATCGATGCCTTAGGCGTCGGAATAGCCACAAGCTGGGAAGATACCGGAGCAGAAGGACGCGGTGTCGGCGCTGCCAGAGCCAGCATTTCAGGCTGCTGGGCAGGAACCGGCTTCTGACGGGCGATAACTGCGCTGATTGCATCCTGTGCGCTGCCTGCGGAGCCGGAAGCATCAGCAACCAGAACCGGCTGGTCGGCACGTTCAGCCGGCAGCGGAACCGCACGCGGCAGAGGAGATGGTTCAGCGGCAACTGCAGGACCTGCCGGTGCATCATTACGGGCAATCAGCAAGGCATCACTGCCACGACGTGACGGTGTTGCTTTTGGCAGATGTGCCTGAATAAGGCGGGTCATAGCTGCGTCACGGGATGCACCGCTGCTGCCGCCCATAACAACGGCGACGATACGACGGCCGTCACGGTTGACGGAAGTGACAAGATTATAGCCGGATGCGTTTACATAACCGGTTTTAATGCCGTCAACGCCTTCAACGCGGCCGAGCAGACGGTTGTGACCATTGATCGTGCGGCCACGGAACTGGAAGCTGGAGCGGCCGAAATAGCCGTAATATTGCGGGTAATGCTGGCGCAGCGCGATACCGAGAATCGCCATATCGCGGGCTGTGGTCTGCTGGTTCGGGTTTGGCAGACCGGAAGCATTACGGAATGTGGTGGAGCGCATGCCGAGACGACGTGCCTTGGCTGTCATCATCTGTGCAAAACGTGGCTCGGAACCGCCGAGATATTCACCAAGAGCAGCAGCAGCATCATTGGCTGAGCGGGTAATCAGCGCCATAATCGCATCTTCAACGCTGATTGTCTGGCCTGCCGGTACGCCAATTTTTGTCGGCGGACGGGTTGCTGCATATTTGGAGAACGGAATTTTGGTGTTTTTGTTGATGCGTCCGGCCTGCATCGCCTCGAAGACCATATAAAGGGTCATCATTTTGGTGAGGGAAGCAGGAAAACGCTTGGCATCTGCGCTTTCTGCAAACAGGGTTTTGCCGGTATTGGCATCAATCACAATCGCGGCATGACGCGGGTTCTTTGCTGCCTGAGCGGAACCTGTCGCGATGGTAAGAGTGAGGGCGCCGGCCATTGTTACTGCTAACAATGAGCGGGCCGCAATCTTGATGCCGGATGCGGCGTGACGGAACGCATGATACACGGTGACTTACCTACCTGGACTGCCAATTTTCAGGTGTGGCGCAAAGGACACGCCACGAACATTTCCGTGATCATATTGCCAACAGCCTTACCAATCCGTTTATAGACGGGCAAATCATGATCTTTTTTTGATTTTTATGATGCTTTTTTAGCTAGCGGACATGTCAGGACGGTCATCCGGTCTGTCTGCATCGTGTTAAGTACCTGCTAATAAATAAAAAATTTATGAGGTGTTTCTTCTCAAGCTGGTTTCAAGAAATTGTGAGTCTTACGAAAATTTTGTTCTGCAGAAGCGTATTTTCCTGTTTGTAACGCATCTTCTGTCCTGAAACTGTTAATAATCAGAGCTAAGGGACTGATGCATTACGGGCTGCAATTTGCCGGCCCTGATGAGAGTGATTTGGTTGAATCACTTGCCAGTCTTCAGGTCGATATTGAGACTGGTATTTAAAATGCAGAAACGGGGACAATTTTGCGTGCTTTATTAATTTGCCCCTGTGCGGTTTGCGGAAATCTTTTCTTAAATGATGTGTTTCATGCTGGTTTTTTCCTGCAGGCGCGATACTCTGGACGTGAATGAGGACGTGTCGGGCTTTGTGTTCTGCGGGGCTTAACATTGCCGCGTTTCAACCTACATAATAAGTCTACGATGTGTGGTTTCCCGCCATACAGCGTGACTTCAGAAAATACAGATACGATCAGGACGGATACGATCAGGAATGTGTGCAGCAGACCATTTTTTGCAGGTTACTCCTTTTATGCAGGCCAAGTCTCCTGTGATGGGCAGTGACGATGGTGACCCGAAGGACCCGGGTAATGGTACAGCTGTTATTACGCGGACGAAAACCCGCTTAAAACGGCCAAGCCTGTACAGGGTGCTGCTGCTGAATGATGACTATACGCCGATGGACTTCGTTATTCATGTGCTGGAGCGTTTTTTCCAGAAAAACCGTGAAGATGCGACACGCATCATGTTGCATGTCCATAATCACGGGGTCGGTGAATGCGGTATCTATACTTATGAAGTTGCCGAAACCAAAGTGACGCAGGTGATGGATTTCGCCCGTCAACATCAGCATCCGCTGCAATGCGTGATGGAGAAAAAGTGAGGTACAATGCCAACATTCTCCCAAAGCCTTGAAAAAGCACTTCATCAGGCGCTGACCATCGCCAATGAACGTCATCACGAATATGCCACGCTCGAGCATCTTCTGCTTGCTCTGATTGATGACAGAGATGCCGGCGCGGTTATGCGTGCCTGCAATGTCGATATTGCGCAGCTTAAAAAGACTGTCACCGACTATATCGACCGCGAGCTGGATAATCTGGTGACCGGTTATGATGAGGATTCCAAGCCGACAGCCGCTTTCCAGCGGGTGATTCAGCGTTCGGTAATCCATGTGCAGTCGTCAAACCGCGATGAAGTGACAGGCGCCAATGTGCTTGTCGCAATCTTTGCCGAGCGGGAAAGCCATGCGGCTTATTTCCTGCAGGAACAGCAAATGACCCGCTATGATGCGGTCAATTATATTTCTCATGGTATTTCCAAGCGTTCGGGTGTCAGTGATGATCTGACCGAAGGCAAGGCGCATAGTGCTGAAGATTCAGCGCAGCCTGAGAATGAAGAACAGAGCAAAAAGAAAATTGATGCGCTGACCGCTTATTGCGTCAATCTCAATGAAAAAGCCAAGGCCGGTAAAATCGACCGTCTGGTTGGCCGCGAAAGCGAAATCAACCGTACGATTCAGGTTCTGTGCCGCCGCTCCAAGAATAACCCGCTTTATGTGGGCGATCCGGGCGTGGGTAAAACCGCGATTGCCGAAGGTCTGGCCAAGCGCATTGTTGACGGCGATGTGCCGGAAGTTCTGCTCAATGATACGATCTTCTCGCTCGATATGGGCAGTCTTCTGGCCGGTACCCGTTATCGCGGTGATTTTGAAGAGCGTCTGAAACAGGTTGTCAAAGAGCTGGAAGATTATCCGGGTGCCGTGCTGTTTATCGATGAAATCCACACCGTTATCGGTGCGGGTGCCACATCCGGCGGCTCGATGGATGCGTCCAATCTGCTTAAGCCTGCTTTGTCTTCCGGTCAGATTCGCTGCATCGGCTCAACGACTTACAAGGAGTTCCGCCAGTTCTTTGAAAAGGACAGGGCGCTTGTGCGCCGCTTCCAGAAGATTGATGTGGCCGAGCCGACTATTCCGGATGCCATTGAAATCATGCGCGGTCTGAAGCCTTATTTTGAAGACTTCCATAAAGTGAAGTTCTCCAATGATGCGATCACCGCCGCGGTGGAACTGTCTGCCCGTTATATCACCGACCGTAAATTGCCGGATAAGGCGATTGACGTGATTGATGAAAGCGGTGCCAGCCAGATGCTGCTGCCGGAAGCCAAACGCAAAAAAATTATCGGCATCAAAGAGATTGAAGCGACCGTGGCAACCATGGCGCGTATCCCGCCGAAGACTGTCTCCAAGGATGACGAGCAGGTGCTTGCCAGTCTGGAGAAAGATCTCAAGCGTGTGGTTTATGGTCAGGAACTGGCGATTGAATCGCTCAGCTCTGCGATCAAACTGGCACGTGCAGGCTTGCGTGAGCCGGATAAGCCGATCGGTTCCTATCTGTTCTCCGGTCCGACCGGTGTAGGTAAGACGGAAGTTGCCAAGCAGCTTGCCAGCACATTGGGCGTGCAGCTGCTGCGCTTTGATATGTCGGAATATATGGAGCGTCATACCGTATCGCGTCTGATCGGTGCACCTCCGGGTTATGTCGGCTTTGAGCAGGGCGGTCTGCTGACCGATGGCGTTGACCAGCATCCGCATTGCGTGCTGCTGCTCGACGAAATCGAAAAAGCCCATCCGGATCTGTTCAATATTCTGTTGCAGGTTATGGATCATGGCCGCCTGACAGATCATAATGGCAAGCAGATTGATTTCCGCAATGTCATTCTGATTATGACCACCAATGCCGGTGCGGCAGATATGGCGAAAGCAGCAATCGGCTTTGGCTCCACCCGTCGCGAAGGTGACGATATGGAGGCGATCAACCGTCTATTCACGCCGGAATTCCGTAACCGCTTAGATGCGATTATTCCGTTTGGTCCGCTGCCTGTTCCTGTCATCCATAAAGTGGTGCAGAAATTCATCATGCAGCTGGAAGCTCAGTTGGCTGATCGCGGCGTGACCTTTGAACTGGATAAGAAAGCTATCAACTGGCTTGCTGATAAAGGCTATGATGAACGCATGGGTGCGCGCCCTCTGGGTCGTGTTATTCAGGAATATATCAAGAAGCCTCTGGCCGATGAGCTGCTGTTCGGTAAGCTCAAAAATGGCGGCACGGTCAAAGTCACAACCGGCGAAAAACCGGATGGTAAGACTGGTCTGGTGATGGATGTGGTGAAGGCCAAGCCGGTCAAGCCACAGAAAGAACAGCCTGACGAGGAGGTTGCGGAAGCCGCGGTCAAGCCGGAAAAGAAAACGGCCAAAGTTGCAGCTGATAGCAACTCTGCTCCGGAGGCAACGGAACCGAAGCGTAAGTCGGCTTCTGTGCCGAAGGTTCCAAGGACGAAGGAATAAAATAAAAAGCGCCCGTTTCAAACGGGCGCTTTTTTATTAGATGGCCGGTGTCTTAGCTTTTCAACATCGTACCGGTTTTCTCTTTCAACGCATACCACGAGATGGCTTCTTCAAGAATATGCGGGGTCTGACCGCCACGCTCGCAGGCGCGGGCAAAGTAGTCGCGCAATTGCGGGCGGTAATCCGGATGGGCACAATTCTCGATAATTACGGATGCGCGTTCACGCGGGGCAAGGCCACGCAGATCGGCAAGGCCGTGTTCTGTTACCAGAATATCCACATCATGTTCCGTATGGTCAACATGTGGCACCATCGGCACGACTGAGGAAATCGCACCATTCTTGGCAACCGATTTGGTGACAAAAACCGACAGGAAGGCGTTACGCGCAAAGTCGCCCGAGCCGCCGATGCCGTTCATCATATGTGTGCCCGCCACATGGGTGGAATTCACATTGCCGTAAATATCGAATTCCAGCGCGGTGTTGATACCGATAATACCGAGGCGGCGGATAACTTCCGGATGATTGCTGATTTCCTGAGGACGCAGCACAAGCTTGTCTTTGTAGCGGTCAAAATTGCCGAAAACACGCTCGCCGCAAGCCTGGCTGAGTGTGATTGAGGAGGCGGAAGCAAAGCTGAGCTTACCTGCATCCATCAGATCGAAAGTGCTGTCCTGCAACACTTCGCTATACATGCGTAAATGATGGAAAGGACTGTCTACGAGGCCGGTCAGAACCGCATTGGCAATCGTGCCGATGCCGGCCTGCAGCGGGTTGAGAGACAGATCCAGACGGCCTTTTTCCACTTCACTTTCAAAGAAGTGAATCAGATGACCAGCAATGGCCGATGTTTCGCTGTCCGCCGGTTCAATCAGTGAAGCACTGTCCGACTGTTCCGTGATGACAATCGCTGCGATTTTTTCAGGCGGGATCGGAATATAAGGCGTGCCGATGCGGCTTTCACAGGACACAACCGGAATCGGATCACGGGAAGGGCGCTTGGTCGGAATATAGACATCATGCAGCCCCTCCAGTGCCAGAGAGTGACTGAGATTGATCTCAACAATCACTTTCTTTGCCAGAATGGCGAAACTGGCTGAATTGCCTATGGAGGTTGTCGGGATCACACCGCCGTCTTCATTGATGGCAATGGCTTCAATGACCGCATAATCAACCGGTCCGATCTGATTGGAGCGCAATTGCTCAACAGTTTCAGAAAGATGCTGGTCGATAAACATCACTTCGCCGCGGTTGATGGCGGCGCGCAAAGTGCGGTCAACCTGAAACGGCATGCGGCGGGCAAGAACACCGGCTTCGGTGAGGATTTTATCGACATCATGGCCGAGCGATGCACCGGTGAGCAGGGTGATTCTGAATGGTGTGTCTTTAGCCTGTGCGGCCATGGCAACCGGCACGGCTTTGGCATCGCCGGCGCGGGTAAAACCGCTCATGCCGATTGTCATCCCGTCTTTGATAAGGGCTGCGGCCTCGGCAGGTGTCACAACTTTATCTTGCAGGGAGGAATTGCGGATACGATCTTCTAGCATGGGAAACCTATATTCGAAGGATCTCTGACAGGGAGGAGTCAGAGAGTTAGTCGCATATACATATGCTCTCATTTTAAAGTGTTAGAGCGACCTTTGTGCGCCCATGGGGTGCCCGGCGCTCTAATACGCAGTATCGGCGTAAGAGCAGAAGTTGAAGATTAACCTAAACGTAAGCTGCTCTGCCAAAAGGGCTTATCTCTTACCGGAGGCTTTTGCCAGCCTTGTCTTTGATAAGGTCATTCTGTCGCGATTTTACATTCATGCGTCTTGAACGGACTATGCATAACAGGCTTGACGATAAGAACTTCATGCCTGTTACGAATGACTGCTTTTGACAGCATTGCAAAGCACATGGGCTGGGTCTAACAATAATGTCATATATGCTGACATTTATATGTAAGATAGTTTCCCATGCCAGATCATCAGCCGCCTGTAAGCCAGTCTGCGCCGCAGTTGCCAAAAGCACATCATAATGCAGACGGCTATAATGCGGATGCCGTTTCATCCTTTACGGAGCGGTTGCAATGGTTCGGACGTGGTGCACGCAACATATTCAGCATACCGGCGCTGTTGCTGATCAGCTCCTTTATCGGCTTTTCCGGTCTGGCCATTGAGAGTGGTATTACCATGGGGCAGGCAGTGTTTATGACGCTGACCATCTGGGCTCTGCCCGCCAAAGTGGTGTTGATCGGTGCGATTTCCGCAGGAAGCTCTATGGCCGCCGCCGCATTGGCTGTCGCTTTATCTTCCGTGCGTCTTATGCCGATGGTTGTGGCCTTGTTGCCGGAGCTTAAAGGGCCGCGTTCGCGCAAGATCACCTTGCTGTTTCTCTCGCATTTTGTGGCGGTGACCGCATGGGTCATGGCAATGGAACAGTTGCGCCATATTCCGCGCGATCTGCGCACCAGCTATTTTGCCGGTATCGGCGTAACACTGGTGCTGACCAATGCGGCTGTTGTGGCACTGATTTATTTGCTTTCGGCCAGTTTTCCGCCGTTGCTGTTTGCAGCGCTTTTCATGCTGACGCCGATGTATTTTCTCACCTCACTCTGGCGCTCATCGCGTGAACAGGCGGGCAAAGCGGCCTTGCTGAGCGGTCTGCTGATTTTTCCGGTGATGCATGCAATTGCACCGGGTTATGATCTGCTACTCACCGGTCTGACCGGTGGAGCAGTGGCCTTTGGCTTCCATCTTTATGTGCAGAATTTGCGCCGGAAAGAACAACTGTCATGAATTTCGCAAGCTTTGATACATGGTGGTGGCCATATTTATTCATCCTGATCGCCGGTGCGCTGGCGACGGATATCTGGCGCTTTCTCGGCGTGCTTGTTGGCGGCAAAATGCGCGAGGATTCGCAGGCTCTGGTGCTGGTGCGCTGTGTGGCGACAGCCTTGGTGGCAGGTGTGATTGCCCAGCTTATTCTCTACCCAACAGGGGAGCTTGCGAATTCGCCGATGTGGCTGCGGGCTGGTTCCGCCATTCTTGGATTCGGGGCGTTCCTGCTGGCGGGGCAGCGTATTCTGGTCGGTGTACTGACCGGTGAAGCCCTGCTGCTCGCAGGACTTCTTATTTTATAATGCTCTGTGCAGAGATATAAGTCTTATAGATTAAAGGCTTGCGATAATTTTCTGACAATTCTCAGCAAGAACAGCCTGATCTTCCATCTTGCCGGTATGACCGGTCAGGGCAATGCCTTCAAAGCGCGGAATGACATGGAAATGCAGATGGAAAACGGTCTGGCCTGCCGCCGGTTCGTTAAACTGCATGACGGTTACACCATCAGCATCAAAAGCCTTCTTCACTGCAATTGCAATTTTCTGCGTGGCAGCAACCAGCTTGGCCAGCACGGCACTGTCTGCATCGAGAAGGTTGCGTGAACCCTGTTTAGGGATAACAAGGCTGTGGCCTTTGCCCTGCGGCATCACATCCATGAATGCATAGACATCATCATCTTCATAAATCTTATGGCTCGGAATTTCGCCGCGCAGGATCTTGGCGAAAATATTGTCGCTGGCATAAGGCGTGGTCATGGATGGCTCCCTATTCAGATTGATGAAATTTACGGAACGGGCTGTGTTCCGTATAATAGCTGTTATTCATTTCGACTTCGCGGACCTCGCGGCGCAAATATTGCGCCACAGCATCACGAAAGCCGGGATGGCTGATATAATGGGCGGAATGGGTTGTCACAGGCTCATAGCCGCGTGCCAGCTTGTGTTCGCCCTGTGCACCAGCTTCCACCACCGATAATTTATGTGCAATCGCATAATCAATGGCCTGATGATAGCAGACTTCAAAATGCAGAAACGGGTGATCTTCAATGCAGCCCCAATGACGGCCGAACAGCCGGTCACCACCGATGAAATTGATCGCACCGGCAATATAGCGCCCGTCACGCTTGGCCATAATCAGCACAATATCATCACCCATGCGCTCGCCGATCAGCGAATAGAATTCACGGTTGAGATATGGACGCCCCCATTTGCGGCTGCCGGTATCCATATAGAATGCGTAGAACTGATCCCAGATGTCTTCTGTCAGATCGGAGCCGGTCAGCCAATCAATAGAAATGCCATTGCTCAGAGCTTCGCGGCGTTCGCGCTTTAAGGCTTTACGTTTGCGGGAAACAAGTTCTTCCAGAAAATCATTATATTCCTGAAAGCCATTGTTTTTGAAGTGAAACTGCTGATCCTTGCGATGCAGGAAGCCAGTCTCTGTCAGAGCCTGAATGTCCGGTATTTCAGCAAAGGTTACATGCGCTGATGATAACTGGTTCTGATCGGTGAATTGCGCAACGGCGCTGGCAAGCAAGCGGCGCAGTTCCGGATTATTCTCTGCGGTCAGCAGTCGCGCGCCCGTTGCCGGAGTGAACGGAATACCCAGCTGGAGCTTGGGATAATATTGACCACCGGCACGCTCAAAGGCTTCAGCCCAGCCGTGGTCAAAAACATATTCGCCCTGACTATGGGATTTCAGATAGGCAGGAGCTGCGGCCAGCAGGCGGCCTTGCTGTGTTTCAAGGCGCATATGGCAGGGCAGCCAGCCGGTATTTTCACCGACGCAGCCGGAATCTTCCAGCGCGGAAAGATAGGCATAAGAGAGAAACGGGTTATAGGATTTGTTCGCAGCAATACCGTCTGTGGACGGGGCTGCGGAATGTTTGCTGGTTTCAGAAAATTGCGCCCATGCCTCAGGGCTGAAACCCTGCATGGAGCTGACATTACGCAAAATAATGCTGGTTTCTTCCTCTGCTTCCTCACGCATAGCAATCAACCATTCCCACCCGTTTTGTCATGTCTGGTTTTTACCGGCGCATCACACTATGCGCCGGTAAGATATTATTTTATCAAGCAAGAACGCTATCCGGTACAAAGCCTTCAAATGTAATCTGCTGTGCATGCATGTCGCTCACAGCCTTTTCCTCCGCGCTACGCACTGTCCATGTGATGACAGGACGGTTGAGCACAGTGCGGAAGAAGCTGATGAACGGGTTTGGCAGATGGTGGAAATTGTAAGAAACAAAATCCACATCATGCGCGAGCATGGCAAAGTGCTTTTCTATATCGGCGGCACTTGTACCTTCTGCCGTCAGACCGGCAACAACACCCGGTGCATCGCTGCGGAAACGGCGGATGAGGTGATGGTCGAAGGACATGATCGCCGCTTCGCCCTGATAGGTTTTCAGCTCTTTGGCAACGGCGGCAACCAGACCTTCGTCCTGACCTTCAATGCCTTTGAGTTCGATAACCAGCGGCACGCGTCCGGCGACCAGATCGAGCATCTGGCGAAGCGACGGAGCGTGATCCTGTGTGGTGCCGATGGTCAGTGCCTGAGCCTCGGCCAGTGTCAGATCACAAATGCGGCCTTCGCGACCGGCAAGGCGATCCAGCACATCATCATGAAACACGATGACTTCACCGTCTTTGGTCAGATGCACGTCGCATTCAATGGCATATTTGCCTGCAATGGCTGCACTGAAGGCAGGGAGAGTGTTCTCCCAGACCTTTTTATTCATATCGTGCAAGCCGCGATGGGCAATCGGCCGGCGGGTAAGCCATTTCAGTTCATCACGAGGCGCAGCGCTCATAATCAGGCAACCTCAATCACGGCTTCGATTTCAACCGGTGCATTCAGCGGCAGACCAGCCATGCCAACTGCGGAGCGGGCATGTTTGCCTGCATCGCCGAGAACATCGATGAACAGCTGCGAACCGCCATTGGCAACAATGTGCTGATCGGTGAAATCAACAACAGACGCAACAAATACAGTGATTTTAACAATGCGCTTGATGCGGGAAAGATCGCCGCCAAGAGCCGCTTTTGCCTGCGACAGCACATTGATAGCGCAATATTTTGCTGCTTCCTGCGCCTGTTCAATGGTCAGGTCGCGGCCAACCAGACCGGTGGAAACGAGCTTGCCGTCTTTCAGTGGCAGCTGGCCGGAGGTGAACAGCAGATTGCTGCTCTGGGAAAAAGGCAGGTAAGCCGCAGCCGGTGCTGCGGATTCTGGAATTGAAATGCCGAGATCTTTGAGGCGGGTTTCGATTGTCGAGGTCATGGCGCTCTTTCCGGTTTTATTTTATCGTCACATCAGAGTGGACGGCAAACAATAAGGTCATTTTGGGGCGGTTTATATTCCGCAGGGATTCTTTAACAGTTTGCCCTTCATTGTCGGTTCCGAATGTCGGCCCTGAATTGTTGGGATGAATGTTTATGCCTGATCTGTGTGTTTTAGGTGTCATGCATATACAAAAATAAAGTTCAAACTGACAGAATCAGTGGAGCATAGCAAAAGCTGTGATTTTTGCCTCGCTTCCGCCATGAGTTATTTTAACATGGCGATAAATTTATCGGAGAATCTTTATGCGTTTTTTGCAGGCCCCCATTTTGCAGGCCCTTGTGTTCGGATCTGGTTTTGTTGTTCCTGCAGTGCTGAGCACAGCAGCTTATGCAGGAAGCACACTTCTGCCGCATCGCGCAGTTTATGATCTGACATTGGAACGCGCCGATGAAAAATCCGGCATTGCCGGTGTAACCGGCCGTATGGTCTATGAGTTCAACGGCTCGGCCTGCGAAGGCTATACAACGAATTTCCGCTTTGTGACCCGTATCGATATGGAAGGGCAGGATCAGCGGGTTACAGACCAGCAGACCACCACTTTTGAAGCCGGTGACGGCAGCCGCTTCCGTTTCGTCAATAAAACCTTTGTCGATAAAGAGCTGATTAAAGAAGTGCGCGGGAATGCGGCGCTTGGCGACAAGCAGATGGATGTGGCGCTGACCAAGCCTGAAAAGCAGGATCTCAAACTGGCGCTGTCGCAGTTTCCGACCCGTCATATGGAAGAGCTGCTTGTTCGCGCGCAAAAGGGCGACACTTTTTATCAGACGACAATTTTTGACGGTTCCGATGATGCCAATAAGATTATGGCGACCACAGCCGTGATCGGGAAAGGTCAGGTGCTGCCTGAAGACACCGAAACGAAAGTCATGGGTGAGGTGGCCAAACAAGAGAGCTGGCCTGTGACCGTCGCTTATTTTGATGATGAAGAGAGCGACGAAGGGCTGCCGGTCTATCGCGTGAATTTCAAACTCTACCGCAACGGCGTAACCCGTGATCTGAACATGGATTACGGTGACTTCTCCATGAAAGGCACCTTGGTCAATCTGGAAATGTTTAAACCGGCAGCGGCGGCAACCTGCGAATAATCCGGCATAATTCTACAGGTTTCGATGACAAGGCGGCATTTCCGGAAACGGATTTGCCGCTTTTTTCATTTTATTAAATTTCCGTGCCTTGTATTATGTAGTCTTGATTATAAATATCTCTGTGACTGAGATTGATCCGTGCATGCTGCGGCGGTGCGGATAATTTTTACAAGCAAAGGTATTATAATGTCCGATCTTTTTTCCTCCTATGACCTCAATGGCCTGCCGCTTAAAAACCGTGTGGTGATGGCACCTATGACACGCGCACGCGCCGTTGACACCGTGCCGAACAGCGACACGGCATTATATTATGCACAGCGTGCCGGAGCAGGCCTGATTGTGAGTGAAGGGACGCCGATCTCTGATGAGGGGCGCGGCTATCTCTATACGCCCGGTGTATATTCTGCCGAGCAGGTTGAGGGCTGGAAAAAAGTAACGGATGCCGTTCATGCGCAGAGTGGTAAAATCTTCTCACAAATCTGGCATGTCGGGCGTGTTTCCCATGTTTCCGTACAAAAGAACGGTATTGCGCCTGTTGCGCCGGTTGCTGAAATTGCAAAAGACTCAAATGTTTTTGCGCTTGGTGAGGGCGGAACGCCGGGGCTGGTTGCACCCAGCGCACCGCGTGCATTGAATACTGACGATATTGCCCGTATTACCGGAGAATTTGCCGATGCTGCAGAGAATGCCGTTAAAGCCGGTTTTGATGGTGTCGAAATTCACGGTGCAAACGGCTATCTGATTGAGCAATTCATCAATGCCGGTTTCAATAAGCGTGAAGATGGCTATGGCGGCGCGACAATTGCCGGACGTATCCGCTTTGCGCTGGAGGTTGTTGATGCGGCCGTTGCACGTATCGGCTCTGCCCGTGTCGGTATCCGCCTGACACCTTTCAGCCGTCTGTTTGATCTTCATGCCTTTGACGGGGAGGAAGAAACATGGCTGACACTGGCTGCTGAACTCTCCGCCCGCAAACTGGCTTATATTCATATCGGCAATGCCGGTGGTATGCTGGCAAAAGAAGAAGGCCGCAATTTCCTGAAGAAGTTCCGTGAGGTTTATCAGGGCACACTGATCTTTGCCGGCGGATATACGCAAGAAACGGCTGAGCGTGTTCTCGATGAAGGGCTTACAGATCTGGTGGCTTTCGGCCGGCCATATATCTCAAATCCTGATCTGGCCGAGCGTATGCAGCGCGGCTGGCCGCTGGCACCGGCCGATCACACAACTTTCTATGGCGGTGCGCAAAAGGGTTATACCGATTATCCGGCCTATGAAGCTGTTTAAACGCAGATAAAAGCAGGGATGTTTCCGCCGCAGAACAAGAGTTCCGGCGGGAATGTCCCTGTGCTATAGTCTTATGGCTGTGTAATATCTGATAATGAAGGCTGCGCTCCGGCTTCTGGCGGTTTTTGCCCGTTCAGGGCTTGCATTTTCTTCATTCATCGTTTACCAGCCGCATTATTCCACACACGGGATTTGGGTTATGGGCGGGAGAAATCCGCACAACGCCTCCGGTGGCACATTTGTGCCTCAGCCCGTGGAGGTTCAACCGGAAAAGGAAAATACAATGGCATTGCCTGATTTCAGCATGCGCCAGCTTCTGGAAGCTGGTGTTCACTTCGGTCACCAGACACACCGCTGGAACCCGAAAATGGCACCTTTCATCTATGGTGCACGTAACAACATCCACATTCTTGACCTGGCTCAGACCGTTCCTCTGCTGCACAATGCACTGAAGGTTGTTTCTGATACTGTTGCTCGTGGCGGCCGCGTTCTGTTCGTTGGCACCAAGCGTCAGGCTTCGGAAATCATTGCTGACGCTGCTGGCCGTTCGGCTCAGTATTACGTCAACTCCCGCTGGCTCGGCGGCATGATGACCAACTGGAAAACCATTTCCAACTCGATCCAGCGTCTGCGCAAGCTTGACGAACTGCTGTCGAGCGAAGCTCAGGGCTATTCCAAAAAGGAACGCCTGACTCTGGAACGCGAACGCGAAAAGCTGGACCGCGCTCTCGGTGGTATCAAGGATATGGGCGGCGTTCCTGACCTGATGTTCATCGTCGACACCAACAAGGAATCGATTGCAATTCAGGAAGCCAAGCGTCTTGGTATCCCTGTTGTTGCTGTTATCGACAGCAACTGTAATCCAGACCAGATCGATTTCCCGATCCCAGGTAACGATGATGCTGCTCGCGCAATCTCGCTCTATTGCGATCTGATTGCTAAAGCTGCTCTGGACGGCATTATGCGTCAGCAGGGCGCTCTGGGCATCGATATCGGTGCGCAGGCTGAAGCTCCTGTTGAGCCAGCTCTGGAAGCTGCTGAAAACGCTTAATTCGTTTTCTTGTCTGCCGGATCTGTTTTCAGATCCGGCAGATATTCTGCTTAAAAGACACAATTTGCCGTGTTTGCAGAGCTTCAAAAAACTGAAGTTTTAAACCGGTAAATATCTGAAACGGGTGAGTCGTTTCTGATTCCGTCCACGCACGGTGAAATCTGTGTCTTATCCAATTCGAGCCTTTTCGGCTCCTGCTATCCCGTATGTATACAGTTGACGCTTTGCAGGAATTGCAATGCGGGCTGTAATGATTAATCGGTCATTGGATAAAAGACAGGTCCGCTGTCTGAACAATGATCCATAGCGGGCATGCCGCTTTGCCGGATGTCTGCTGCTTTCTCTGAGAGGCGACAATGAGCATTACCGCAGCAATGGTTAAAGAACTTCGTGAACTCAGCGGCGCAGGCATGATGGACTGCAAGACCGCTCTGAACGAAAATAATGGCGATATGGAAGCTGCCATGGACTGGCTGCGCAAGAAGGGTATCGCTAAAGCTGACAAGAAAGCCGGCCGTACAGCTGCTGAAGGTCTGGTAAGCGTTGCCAGCGAAGGCAAAAAAGCTGTTGTTGTTGAGGTTAACTCCGAAACAGACTTCGTTGCCCGTAATGCTGCTTTCCAGGAAATCGTTCTGAACGTAACCAAGGTTGCTCTGGGCACCGACGGTTCAACTGATGCCGTTGCAAACGCAACCTATCCGGGTTCGGAAAAGACTGTAACTGACACTATTAAAGATGCTGTTGGCACCATCGGTGAAAACATGGCATTCCGTCGTTCCGCTGCTCTGAGCGTGGAAAACGGTGTTGTTGCTTCTTACATCCACAACGGCGTTGCAGACGGCCTCGGCAAGCTGGGCGTTCTGGTTGCTATTGAAACAACCGGTGATGCAGAAGCTGCTGCTGCTATCGGTCGTCAGATCGCTATGCATGTTGCCGCAACCAACCCGCTGGCTCTGACTTCTGCTGAAGTTGATGCTGCTGCTGTTGAGCGCGAAAAAGCAATCTTTGCAGATCAGGCTCGTCAGTCCGGCAAGTCGGAAGAAATCATCGCCAAGATGGTTGACGGCCGTATGCGCAAGTTCTTTGAAGAAGTTGTTCTTCTGTCGCAGGCTTTCGTTATCAACCCGGACCTGAGCGTAGAAGCTGCGCTTAAAGAAGCAGAAAAAACAATCGGCGCGCCTGCTAAGGTAACCGGCTTTGTTCGCTTCGCTCTGGGCGATGGCATTGAAAAAGAAGAAACTGACTTCGCTGCAGAAGTTGCTGCCGTAAACAAAGGCTAATTCTTTACAGGCGCATCCAGAATTGCGATGCGCCTTAGAGAATGCGGTTTATTGACAGAATTTAAAATGCCGGTCTGACTCTGTCAGGCCGGCATTTTTACAACATGCGTAAAATAAGAAAACAGAGCGGGCGCTAAGCATTTCATAAAATGCAACAGGCTCTAAAAACTTGTCAGTTATGAAAGGGCATCGCGTGACAATGCGATGCCCTTGATGTATGCGAAACATATTCATGCTTTTTCTTGTCATCTGCACCGGTCATGCAATTATGCTTGGCGACGGTTGCTCGCGGCAGAAAATCATTCTGTGTTCCGGCTAAAAATGTGAATATCTGCAAGTTCATGTACACCGGACTATTTAAAAACCATGTCCGCTTGCCGGTGGGGAAGTTCGGACCGAAATCAAAAAAGGGATCCCATGGCTGGTAAGACACTGTATAAACGGGTTCTCCTCAAAGCGTCAGGTGAGGCGCTGATGGGTGAGCAGGGATTTGGCATTGACGTGTCCGTTGCTGACCGCATTGCAAGTGATATTGCCGAAGCGCGTGCGCTCGGCGTTGAGGTCGGCGTGGTTATCGGCGGGGGCAATATTTTCCGCGGGCTGGCTGTTGCCTCCAAAGGCGGCGACCGCGTAACCGGCGATCATATGGGCATGCTGGCAACAGTGATTAACTCGCTGGCTCTGCGCACCTCTCTGGTCAAACAGGGTGTTGATGCGGTTGTGCTTTCGGCGATTGCTATGCCGGAACTGTGCGAGAGCTTCTCGCAGCGTCAGGCAACCGCCTATATGGATCAGGGTAAGGTTGTGATCTTCGCCGGTGGTACCGGTAACCCGTTCTTCACAACCGATTCTGCGGCTGCTTTGCGTGCTGCTGAAATCGGTGCGGATGCCCTGTTTAAGGGCACGCAGGTTGACGGTATTTACAGTGCTGATCCGAAGAAAGATCCGTCTGCCACGCGTTTCGACCGTCTGACCCACAAGGAAGTGCTGGATAAAGGTCTGGCTGTGATGGATGTGACGGCAGTGGCTCTGGCACAGGAAAACCGCATTCCGATCGTGGTTTATTCCATTCATGAAGCAGGCGGCTTTGCGCAGATTTTGCAGGGCAAAGGCCGCAGCACGGTTGTGACAGACGCCTGATAAGCACCGGTTCCTGAATTGAATCTGTGTGTGTACACAGATTCAATTCAGCAAAGCTTTGATTTTGTGCTTATCATTTGCGTCAAGCTGTTCTAAACAAAAAGCGAATTGTGTGGTCTGAAACCTGTTTCCGACTATCAGGCAGTATTATGCGCTGTAAAAGCGCAAGATGTTTGGTGTACGCCCAAGGAGAGATATTATGAGCGACGCTCTGGATGTAAACGATCTGAAACGCCGTATGGATGGTGCGATTCAGTCCTTCAAACATGATTTGGGTGGTCTGCGTACCGGACGCGCTTCAGCAAGCCTTCTGGAGCCTCTGACGATTGAAGCCTATGGTTCGACCATGCCGATCAATCAGGTGGCGCAGATTACTGTTCCTGAAGCCCGTATGCTGTCTGTTTCGGTTTGGGACAAGAGCATGGTTGGTGCGGTTGAACGTGCAATCCGCGACAGCGGTCTGGGTCTGAACCCGATCACTGACGGTATGACACTGCGCGTGCCGCTGCCGGAACTGAACGAACAGCGCCGTAAGGAACTGGTTAAAATTGCGAACCAATATGCCGAAGGTGCTAAAGTTGCCGTTCGTCATGTGCGCCGCGATGGTATGGATCAGTTGAAGAAACTGGAAAAAGACGGCACCATCAGTCAGGATGACAGCCGCACCTTGTCTGACAAAGTGCAGAAAATGACTGACGAAACCATTGTGGAAGTTGATAAGCTTCTGGTTTCGAAAGAAGCGGAAATTATGCAGGTCTAAGGCACCATTCGCCCGATCGGGCGCATAAAGGTCGCTCTAAACTGTAAGAACAGGCATCAGAGTGGTTCAGTATCAATTAACCACTCTGATATCTGAGACTGCCGTATATCTCCGGTGAAAAGAATATAACCGCGAATACGCATAGTGAATGCCGGAGTGGCCGTGCAAAAGACATTTTGCGGATTCTATTATAGTACAGAATAATTATGCATGTTGTTGCTGGTTGCAGTCTGATGCTGATAATTATCTAAGTTCTTAAACCGGATAAGCATGGCGCCTGACGGCAGCCGTTTTGTCAAAAAAAGGAATATGCCTGAATGTCCGATCCGCGCCACATCGCCATTATTATGGATGGCAATGGTCGTTGGGCTAAAGCACGCGGTCTGCCGCGTGTTGCCGGTCATAAAGCGGGTGTGGATGCTCTGCGCGGCATTGTGCGTGCTGCAGGGGATAAAGGGCTGGAATTTCTTACCCTCTTTGCATTTTCTTCCGAGAACTGGTCGCGTCCGAATTCCGAAGTCACGGAACTGATGGGACTGCTGAAGCTGTTCATCCGCCGCGATCTGAATAAGCTTCACAGTCAGAATGTCCGTGTACGCATTATCGGCGCGCGTGATGATCTTGCCTCCGATATTTGTGTGCTTTTGAATGAGGCCGAAAAACTGACCGCAGCCAATAGCGGCCTGACGCTTGTTATTGCCTTTAATTACGGGGCGCGGGACGAGCTGACACGGGCAATGCGTCAGATTGCGGAAGCCGTTGCTGCAGGGCAGATGAAGCCGGATGCGATCACGGCCGAAATGATTTCTGAAAGACTCGATACAGCAGATATTCCGGATCCTGACCTGATTATCCGTACCAGCGGTGAAATGCGGCTGTCCAATTTCCTGCTCTGGCAGGCTGCTTATTCAGAATTTCTGTTCGCTCCGGAATATTGGCCGGATTTCAAGCCTGCGCATTTATTTGCTGCGATTGATGAATATCGTAAGCGGGTTCGCCGTTTTGGCGGGCTGGAAGCTGATGACATGCAAAATTTGTCCGGTGAAACGGACGTGGTACCTTTGCGGCATAATGCGGGTTAGGTTCGTGCTGTGCGTTTCAGCTTTGCCGGATCATAAATAGACAGACTTAGAGCGCATCCCGAAAAGTGCGAAGCGGTTTTCGGAGCAAGATGCGCGTAAAATCAAACAGATAGAGCATTTGCAATGATTCAATCTAAACTAAAAATGCTCTAGGGGCGAGGGTTTTCGTGTCCAATCTTCAATTGCGTATCATGACGGCAGCAGTGCTTGCGCCCGTTACAATTCTGCTGATCTGGCTGGGCGGCATGAGCTTCCGTGTACTGGCTGTGGTGATTGGCTTCGCGATTTTCTATGAGTGGACAACGCTGAGCGCCTCGAAGCAGACACGCTCCGGCCTGACGGCAGGCTGGGCGGTGCTCTCGGTTGCTGCAGGTCTTATGCTGATACAGGTTCCGGCAATTCAGATTCTGGCCATTCTTGCAGCCGGTGCGGTTTTCCTGATCCAGCGCTCTAACTGGACTGCGGCAGGGCTGATCTATGCCGGTGTGCCGATGGTTTGTCTGGCGGTCTTGCGCGGCGAAACGACATCCGGTCTGATTGCAATCATCTATTTGTTCGCACTGGTCTGGGCGACGGATATTTTTGCGTATTTCACCGGACGCAGCCTTGGCGGGCCAAAACTGGCTCCGCGCTTTTCTCCGAATAAAACATGGTCCGGCGCAATTGGCGGTGTTGTGGCAGCAATGATTGCTGCAGCGGCCGTCAGCTATTTCAGTTTTGACCGCGTGAAATATCCGATGGTTATTCTGGCTATTGCGCTCTCGGTTGCCTCACAGATGGGCGATCTTGGAGAATCATGGGTCAAGCGCCGCTTCGGAGCCAAGGATTCCGGCAAGTTGCTGCCGGGGCATGGCGGTGTGATGGATCGCGTGGATGGCCTGATTGTGGCGGCTGTCATGCTGTATATTATCGGTGCTCTGGTGACAGGGCCGGATTCACCTTCAGCAATGTTTATCGGCATTGTTCTGCAGCCTTTGTAAGTAGCGCTGCGGTAAAAGCATATTTTGAGACTTTGAATTACGGGAGTTAGAGTTTTGGGTGATCCCCTCGCATATTTATTCGGCGGCGACAGCCTGCTGGTTGGCACATTACTTCCGTTTATTCTCGTTCTGGCCGTTGTTGTTTTTGTTCATGAGATGGGGCATTTCATCGTCGGCCGTTTGTGCGGTATCGGCGTTCAGGCCTTTTCTATCGGATTCGGGCCGGAGCTGATCGGTTATACGGCGCGTAACGGCACACGCTGGAAGCTCTGTGCGATTCCTCTCGGCGGCTATGTGAAGTTTGCCGGTGATATGAATGCCGCCAGTGCGCCGGACGGCGAGGGTCTGTCCGCCATGACTGAAGCCGAGCGCAAGGTTGCTTTTGCGACGCAGCCGGTCTGGAAGCGTGCTGCAACTGTTTTTGCAGGCCCGGCATTCAATTTTCTGCTGACAATTGCCATTCTGAGCTTCTTCTTTGCCAGTTACGGACGCCTTGTTGCTGATCCGACCATTGCAGAGGTTAATGAAGGCAGTCCTGCCGCTGTGGCAGGCTTTAAACCGGGTGACCGTTTCATCAATGTAGAAGGCACGCAGATCAATACTTTTGCCGATGTGCAACGTATTGTGAACGGACGCAGCGGTGATGAACTGTCTTTCACTGTTGAGCGCGACGGGCAGGAAATCAACCTGAAAGCTGTTCCTGAAATTATGGAACAGACGGATGCGCTGGGTAACAAAATCAAGCTCGGTGTGATCGGTGTTACGATCACCAAAGACACAGGCAATTACCGCAAGGTTGAATATTCCCCGCTCGAATCGGTGGGTGAGGCTGTGGTCGAAACCGGACATATCATCAGCCGTACCGGTACTTTTATGAAGAGACTGGTAATGGGGCGTGAAGATAAATGTCAGCTGGGCGGCCCCGTAAAAATTGCTAATATGGCCGGACAAGCGGCGCAACACGGCTTTGAATGGCTGGTTCAGCTGATTGCGATGCTGTCGGTTGGCATTGGATTGTTCAATTTATTTCCGCTTCCCCCTCTTGATGGCGGGCATCTGGTGATTTATGCGGGAGAGGCTGTTTTGGGACGTCCTGTTCCGGTGGCAGTACAGGAATTATTCTTCCGGCTTGGTTTCTTTGTCGTTCTCGGCTTTATGGGATTCGTCTTTTACAATGATCTCTTTGGCTGCTAATCTGAACTGGACAAGGCTCAAGCCTTTGAATTAAAACATTAACGAATTGTGTAAAATACGAGGGGATTATACAAGAAAAGCAATAATCTGTTTACCATGCTATTGGATTTGCGTGGCACCTGTGCCACGTTCGGGAATGAAGTAAACAGATTTTAATAGTGAAGCTTGCTTGTATATGAAAACTGGTTATTACAGTTTGCATTATGCGCTATTTTCCCGGATTACGGCCCGGGGCAACGAAACGAAGGTTAAATAGACCTATGACGGCAAATTCAAAGTTCTTTGGTGCTGCTTCTGCGGTCGCTATGTCGGTAGCTATGGTTGCTGCCGGAACGTCAGCGATCTCATTTGCTACTGTGAGTGTTGCACAGGCAGCAGTCGTTAGTCGTATTGACGTTCGCGGTAACAAGCGGGTTGATGCATCGACAATTCGTGGCGCCATCGGCATTAAGCCTGGCAAGTCATTCACCAATGCTGATATTGATGCGGCTGTAAAAAGCCTTTTCAATATGGGCCTGTTCTCTGATGTTCGTATCAGCCAGTCGGGCGGTGCACTCGTTGTCACGGTTTCCGAGTTCTCGGTTGTTAACAACGTACTCTTCCAGGGTAACAAGAAGGTCAAAGATGCCGATCTCGGTCGTACGGTAGAGCTGAAGGCGCGTAGCCCTTTTGATCCTGCACAGATGGAATCAGATCGTCAGGCCATCATTCAGGCTTACCGCAATGTTGGCCGCAGCGACGCTGTTGTGAACGCCCGTACGGTTGATCTCGGTCAGGGTCGTGTAAACGTTGTTTATGAAATCACTGAAGGCGGCCGTACAAAAATCGCCAATATTGATTTCGTAGGTAATGAAGCTTTCGGTGGTCGTCGTCTGCGTGACGTGATCTCCACCAAGCGTACCAATCCATTGTCATGGCTGACACGCGGCGACATTTACAGCGAAGATCGTCTGCAGGCAGATGAAGAAGCGCTGCGTCGTTTCTACTACAACCGTGGTTATGCTGACTTCCGCGTGATTTCGTCCAATGCGGTTCTGGATCCTGCGACAAACGAATATACGATCACCTTCACTGTTGAAGAAGGTCAGCGTTATACATTCGGTGATGTTCAGGTTGAAAGCTCAATCGCCGGCGTTGATACTGAAGCGCTCGGCGGCATGCTGAAGACCCGCGCAGGTAAAGTTTATAGCGCCAACGACGTTGAGAAGTCGGTTGAAGCTGTAACTGAACGCGTTGCCGGCAGCGGTTATGCTTTCGCTAAGGTTGAGCCACGCGGCGACCGTAACTTCGAAAACCGCACAATCTCGGTTGTTTATAACGTGGAAGAAGGTCCGCGCGCTTACGTGCAGCGTATCGAAATCCGCGGTAACGATAAGACCCGTGATTATGTTATCCGTCGTGAATTCGACATGAGCGAAGGCGATGCTTTCAATCAGGTTATGATTACACGCGCCAAGCGTCGTCTCGAAGCTCTGGACTTCTTCCAGACAGTTAACATCTCGACCGCTCAGGGTTCTGAGCCGGATCAGGTTGTGCTGATCGTTGACGTTGTTGAAAAACCTACAGGTGAATTCTCCATCGGTGCAGGTTATACATCGGGTGGTGAAACACCGGGTGCTTCGGTTGAAGGTTCGGTTGCAGAGCGCAACTTCCTCGGTCGTGGTCAGTATATCCGTATCGGTGCAGGTGCCGGTCAGGATGATGCGCGTAACTATTCGTTCTCGTTCACCGAGCCTTATTTCCTCGGTCAGCGTGTTTCTGCAGGCTTCGATATTTTCCGTAAGTCCTACCGCGTTAAAGACCAGTATGACGTAGAACAGACCGGTGGTACAATCCGTTTTGGTCTGCCGATTACCGACAATTTCGGTGCGAGCATCGGTTATAACCTGGTCCAGGAAAAGTATAAGCTCAAGAGCGATGATATGAATATCTACGCTCCGGCTTTGATTGAAGCCGCTGAACAGAGCCCATGGCTGCGTTCGTCGATTTCTTATGCTCTGACCTATAATACGATCGATAACCCGAACAACCCGCATGACGGTATCTATGTTCGCTTCGGTCAGGAATTTGCTGGTCTCGGCGGCGATGCCAAATTCATGAAGACAACTGCAAAAGCAAGCTATTACAAGACCTTGTTGCAGGAAGCTGATGTTGTTGGTGTGCTGACTGCCGGTGGTGGTTACATTCATTCCTTCACCGATGACGGTCTGCGTATCTTTGATATGTTCAAAGGTAACACTGACATGATCCGCGGCTTCAAATATAACGGTATCGGTGCTTATCAGGATGCTGCTAACGGTGACCGTTACTGGCTCGGTGGCACAACTTACTTCAACGCCAGCGCTGAAGTTCAGTTCCCGATGCCGGTTGTTCCGGAAAGCCTTGGTATCCGTGGTGCGTTCTTCGCAGATGCTGCAACGCTCTATGGTAACAAGACTGAAGGTGCAATGGGAACCGGCAGTGCACTGCGAGCTTCGGCTGGTGTAAGTCTGATGTGGGCTTCTCCGTTCGGTCCGCTGCGCTTTGACTATGCTATTCCTATTAAGAAAGAAGATTCCGACAAAGTTCAGAACTTCAATTTTGGTATGTCGAGCAAGTTCTGATAAATTTGCTTTTTCCTGAGGCGTAATCTCTGCAAAGAAGATCCGCCTCAGGAGAGAAAGTATGTTGATGGCAGATCCTGTATTTTATACGCTGTCCTGTGCACTCAACGTCGCTGATATTGCTCAATTTACCGGTTCCGAATTGCTGACAAAGCAATATGCCGACCGGAAAATTGAGCATTTGGCGTCTTTGGATAATGCAACACCGGATTCTCTTGTTTTCCTTGAAGGTAAGAAAAACGAAGCTGCTCTGAGCTCGCTCAAAGCGGCCGCTGTGTTATGCGCAGAAGCGCAGGCATCATTGATTCCTGAGGGCGTTGCGATTCTGGTGAGTAAATCGCCGCAGCGGGATTTTGCTGCTGTCGGCCGTAAGCTTTATGCGCAGGCTGTGCATCCGCGCTCATTGCTGGGTGTTCCTGGTATTTCTGAAAATGCCACGATTCACCCGAGTGCCGAGATTGAAAGCGATGTTACGATTGAACCAGGCGCAGTCGTCGGTGCCGGTGTATCTATCGGTTCAGGTACAACAATCTGTGCGAATAGTGTGATTGGCGCAGGCTGTAAAATCGGCCGCGATTGTATCATTGCGCCGAATGTTTCCCTGACCTATGCGCTGATCGGTAACCGCGTTTATCTGCATCCGGGTGTTCGCATCGGGCAGGATGGTTTCGGATATGTGCCGGGTCCTGCAGGGCTTGAAAAAGTGCCGCAGCTTGGTCGCGTCATCATTCAGGATGGCGTGGAAATCGGTGCGAATACCACGATTGATCGTGGTTCACTGAGTGATACCGTGATCGGCGAGGGCACCAAGATCGATAATCTGGTGCAGGTTGCGCATAATGTTAAAATCGGGCGGCATTGCGTAATTGCTGCCCACACCGGTATTTCCGGTAGTGTGACCATCGGTGATATGGCGATGATCGGCGGACGTGTCGGCCTTGCAGATCATATCAATATCGGTTCGCGCGTGCAGATTGCCGCTGCGAGCGGTGTGATGAATGATATTCCCGATGGTGAGAGATGGGGTGGTCTGCCAGCCAGACCGCTGAAGCAGTGGTTCCGCGATATTGCGACGTTGCGCAGTATCGGTCAAAGTAAGAAGGAGAAATCCTGATATGAGTGAGAATGTTGAGCAGAACAGCCTTGGTTCAGCAGATATTCAGAAGTTGCTGGCAGTTCTGCCGCATCGTTATCCGTTTCTTCTTATCGACCGTATTGTCGATATTGACGGTGATGATTCCGCGACCGGTATCAAAAATGTGACATTCAATGAACCACATTTTACTGGACATTTTCCTGCGACCCCTATTATGCCCGGTGTATTGATCATTGAAGCAATGGCGCAGACCGCCGGTGCGATTTCAATGCTCAAGATGGGCCTTGAAAATGCAGGAACCGTATTTTTGCTGACAATTGATAATGCAAAATTCCGTCGTCCTGTTGTTCCGGGTGATCGCATGTTGCTTCGCGTCAAAAAAGTGAAGCAGCGCGGAAATATTTCAAGATTTGCATGTGTCGCTGAAGTTGACGGCGTTAAAGTTGCCGAAGCGGATGTCTCTGCAATGACTGGTGCGTAAGCAGACAGTCTGTTACAGGCGATCCTGCAAACAAATACATTAATTTTCAAAGTCCGGTTCGGGCTTTGATATAACTGAAGAAAAAGCGTGATTTGAATGCGTGAAACCTCTATTCACCCGACAGCCTGCGTTGAACCGGGCGCCAAACTTGGTCAGGGTGTTTCTGTCGGCGCTTTCTGCCATGTTCAGGCAGGCGCAGAGATTGGTGATAACAGCGAGCTGATGAGCCATGTTGTTGTCACGGGGTTTACGACACTTGGTGAAAACGCCAAAGTTTTCCCGCATGCTATTCTCGGTTGCGAGCCGCAAAACGGTAAGCATAAAGGTGGCCACACCAAACTGCTGGTCGGCAAAAATGCGATGATCCGCGAAGGCGTGACCATGCATCGCGGCTCCGATACCAGCCGCGGCTATACCAATGTCGGCGATAATTCCACATTTCTCGCTTATGCCCATGTCGCCCATGATTGCGATGTCGGTAATCACGTAACTTTTGCGAATAATGTGATGATCGGCGGCCATTGCGAAATCGGCGATCATGCAATTCTCGGTGGCGGCGCTGCTGTGCACCAGTTCGTCCGCGTCGGTCATCATGCCTTTGTTGGCGGTATGGCGGCTGTTGTGCAGGATGTTATTCCGTTCGGCATGGCCATTGGCGTTCATGCGCATCTCGGTGGTCTCAACATTATCGGCATGAAACGCTCCGGTCTGGAACGTAAAGAAATCCATGCTGTGCGCCGTGCAGTCCGTATGCTGTTTGACCGTACAAAGCCGGTGAAAGAGCGCGTGGAAGACGTGCGCATTGAGTTTGCAGATTCACCGGCAGTGGGTGATCTGGTTGCTTTCATCACAGCCGATGCCAAGCGCAGCTCGTTCACGACACCGCTTCTGCATGGCAAGCACGGTCATATTGAAGACCATTCATAATATGACGAAAAGCGCTGTTTCTGTCCGGGCCGTAGATGCTGAAGCCAGAACCGCTATTATTGCCGGTAACGGGCTTTTGCCGCAAGTTGTGGCAGAAGCTCTTGAAAAGAAAGGCAATCCGCCCTTTGTCATTTGTCTGAAGGGCGAGGCGGATGAAAGCCTCAAACGTTTTGACCATGAAACTGTTTCAGTGGTGGAATTCACCCGCCTGATTAAGGCGCTGAAACAAGCCGGTGCGAAGAATGTTATTCTGGCGGGCGGTGTCCGCCAACGCCCGCATTTTAGCGATATACGTTTGGATATGACAACCATCCGTGCTCTGCCGCGGGTGTTTAAAGCATTGGGCAAAGGCGATGATGCTTTGCTTCGTGCTTTTATCGGGCTTCTGGAATCCTACGGCTTCCATATGGTCGGCGCGCATCAGATTGTGCCCGATATTCTGGCACCGGCAGCATCCGTGCTGACTGCGGTTAAGCCGGATAAAAAAGAACAGCATAATATTGATCTTGCACGTGAAGCTGCCTTTATCTTGGGTAAGTTGGATGTCGGGCAGGGTGCTATTGCTGCGGGCGGTCGTGTTGTGGCGCTGGAAGGTGCTGAAGGCACTGACAATATGATTGAGCGTGTGCGCCAGTTGCGTCAGGAAGGCCGCATCCCGCGTCAGGGTGGTGTGCTGGTTAAATGCGCAAAACCTGCACAGGATGAGCGGGCAGATCTGCCGACGATCGGCATTGATACGGTGACCAATATTGCAGCTGCAGGGCTTGCAGGCATTGCTATCGAGGCTGGCCGTACTGTGATGTTGTCCTATCACGACACAGTTCAATCCGCCGATGCGCAGGGCTTGTTTATTGTTACTTTCGACAGTCCGCGCGAATAATTTTTCAAAACCTGTATAGCTCTGCCGCTGTTCAGCAACTATGCTGCAGCTCTTGCAACCGAAGCACTTTCGTTTAATCGGGGGTTCAATCGGGTGCGAGCCGGAGCATTTCACAGTCAAGTTGAGTCAACTTGACAGCTGTGACAATGCGACCAACTAAAGAGATAATATGGTTCCAATGATTTTGCTCTGACCGGAACCACTTTAATCCAAAGGATGCCGGTTTGAATATGAGTGAAAAACTCCCGTTGAAAATTGCTGTTGTGGCCGGTGAGGAATCCGGAGATCTGCTTGGAGCAGATCTTGTGGATGCGCTGCGTACGAAAACGGATCGCCTGATCAGTCTTGTGGGCGTTGGCGGCACACATTTACAACAGCGCGGATTGCAGAGCCTGTTTGATCCTGATGAGATTGCCCTGATGGGTATTGGGGCAGTGCTGGTGCGGTTGCCGAAGTTGATTATGCGGATCAGCCAGACCGCCAAAGCGATTGTGGCTGAGAAGCCGGATTGCCTGCTGATTATCGACAGTCCGGATTTCACCCATCGCGTGGCGAAGAAGGTGCGTCAGGCCGATCCGTCGATACCGATCATCAAATATATTGCCCCGACGGTCTGGGCATGGCGTCCGCAGCGCGCCAAGGAAATGCGCAAATATATTGACCATGTGTTGACGGTTCTGCCTTTTGAAGTTGAGGTTATGCAGCGCCTTTCCGGCCCGAAATCGACCTATGTCGGCCACCGGTTGAGCAGCTATCAGCCATTGCTGGATGTGGCTAAAGCGCGGAAAAACCGCAAAGCACCGGCAGAAGATGCCGAGAAAACCATTCTGCTTTTACCAGGTTCCCGCCGGTCTGAAATACAGGCTTTGCTCAAAGAATTTGGCACAACGCTGCAATTGCTGAATGAACGCAACGGAACTGTGCATGCAATTCTGCCCACACCGGAACGCCATGAAGCCTATGTGCAGAACCTGACGAAAGACTGGCCGGTTAAGCCAGTTATTGTTACCGGTGAGGCTGCGAAATGGGATGCCTTTGCCAAGGCCGATGCGGCATTGGCTGCTTCTGGTACTGTGTCGCTTGAACTGGCGCTGACCAAAATTCCGGCAGTGATTACCTACAAGGCCGATCTGTTCAGCAGATTATTTATTACGCGGCTGATAACCATCTGGAGCGCATCACTGCCGAATATTATTGATGATACGCCGGTTATTCCTGAGTTCTTTAACGAGTTCGTCCGTGCAGGCATGTTGTGCCGACAGATTGAGCGTTTGCTTGAAGACGGTCTGGTGCGACAGGCACAGATTGATGGTTTCGAGCGGATTATCACTAAAATGCATACAGATAAGCCTGCCGGTGAAATGGGGGCTGATGTGCTGCTGGAGCTTCTATCAAACAACAACTGATCTGATTTGTTCGACCAATTAAAAAGCCTGCCTCTGAGGTCAGAGGCAGGCTTTTTTGTTTTCTGTATGTCTTATCTTTTAGCGGATAAGGTGAACAGTGATCCGGCGCTCAATCCATTCAATGATATTGCGCAGCACTTCCACAATCGCCAGATAAATGATTGCCGCCCACAGATAGGTCTGGAAATCAAATGTACGGGAATAGGCGCGGCGGGTTTCGCCCATCAGGTCATAAACCGTGATGATTGCAACAATGGCAGAGCCTTTAATCATCAGAATGATTTCATTGCCGTAAGGACGCAGAGCAACAATCAGTGCCTGAGGCAGAATGATCTTGCGGAATGTCTGGAACTTAGACAGGCCGAGCGCATGCGCACCTTCCCACTGACCTTTTGGTACGCTGAGGATTGCACCACGCAGAATTTCAGCCTGATAAGCGGCTGTATTCAGCGTAAATGCCAGAACCGCGCAATACCATGCTTCGCGGAAAAAGCCCCAAAGCCCGATAGTTTCCAGAAACGGGCGGAAGGTTCCCAGACCGTAATAGATCAGGAAGATCTGCGCCAGCAGCGGTGTACCACGGAAGAAATATACATAGGCATAGGCGATGCCGCCCAGAATACGGTTGTCCGACATGCGGGCAAGCGCAACCGGCAGTGACAGCAAAGCACCAAGCACAATCGACAGCGCAACCAGAATAAGGGTTGTTTTCAGACCATTCCAGTAACGTGGTGCATAGGTTTCAACCAGATCAATCTGCCATGAATTATACAGATAGATTGCAAGACCGGCGAACAGTGCAAGCCAGATAGCTACCAGTATATGGCCGGTAATACGTGCACCTGTCCACGGACGAGGCGGCTCAGCAGGGCGGAAAACGCGATCAGTTTGCATATTGCTTATTGTTGTCATTGACGCACCACACTTGCTGCCGGCTGTTTGCGGCTGCCTTCAGCCCATTTTTCAATGCGGGCGATAAAGTAAGAAGAGATAATTGCAAGTGCCAGATAGATCAGGCAGGCCACGCCGTAGAACAGGAACGGTTCTTTGGTGACGCGCGCAGCAACCGAAGTCTGACGCAGAATATCTGTCAGGCTGATAACTGATACCAGCGATGTATCTTTGAGCAGAACCATCCAGAGATTGGCGAGACCCGGCAGAGCAATCTTAATCAGCTGCGGGAAGATAATCTTGCGCATGGTCTGAAAATTGGTGAGGCCGATGGCGAAAGCGCCTTCATACTGGCCTTTCGGTATGGCGCGAAACGCGGACAGGAACACTTCACTGGAGTAGGAAGAGAAAACAAAGCCCAGAGCGATCATACCGGCGGCAAAGGCATTGACCTCTACCGAACCCTGAAAGCCGATCAGCGCAAAAACCTTCTGAACTGCAAGAGAGCCGCCGAAATACACCAAAAACAATGTAAGCAGCTCAGGCAGTCCGCGGAATATCGTTGTATAAATATTGGAAGCAAGGCGCAGCGATGGCTCAGCCGATTGCTTTCCTAAAGCCACAAGGAAACCGAGTAACAAACCGATTGGTAAAGTGGCAAGCGCCAGCAAAACGGTCGTCAACAGCCCCCATGCTATGCTCAGCCCCCATCCGTCCGGACCAAAGCCAATTAACACAGCATATTTTTCCATTTAGTCTATCCCTGTGAGGACGGGTGGCAAATCCGGTTTGTCACCCGTCAAGATCAGTTTATTAAAATACCGGCCAAACGGATCTGACCGGTTTCTTCGGAATTATTCGCCGTAAATATCGAAATCAAAATATTTGTCGTTGATTTCTTTGTATTTACCATTGTCACGGATGGCGAGAATAGCTGTGTTGAATTTCTCAACCAGTTCTTCACGACCTTTTTTGATGGCAACACCAACACCCGGACCGTGAATTTCAAGATTTGCCTTCACTGGACCGACCAGTTTGCAGCAGGCACCTTCCGGTGTCTTGAGCCAGTCAATCAGCGATACGATATTGTCGTTCACAGCATCAACACGACCGGCAACCATGTCCATACGCGCTTCATCCGAGCTGCCATAATTGTTGATGGTGCTGTCGGTATATTCATGCTCGGAAAACACAGCGTGAACAGTTGAGGACTGTACGCCGACTGTTTTGCCTGCGAGGTCTTCTTTTGCTGTGCCTTTGATATCAGAATCTTTTGGCACGGCGATTGCCGCAGCAGGATTGTAATATTTATTACTGAAATCGACCTGTTCTTTACGGGCAGGAGTGATCGACATGGAGGAGATCACAACATCAAGCTTGCCGGACTGAAGGGCGGGGATCATACCATCCCAGTCCTGCACAATGATTTGGCATTTGGCTTTTAATTCTTCGCAAAGTGCGTTGGCGATGTCGATTTCAAAGCCTGCAACCGTGCCGTCAGCCTTGACGAAATTGTAGGGAGGATAGGCGCCTTCCGAACCGACTTTCAGTGTAAGCTGCTCCTGAGCATGCGCGGATGCGGTCAGTGCTGCAACGGCAGTGATTGTCACCACACCGGCAGTTGCCAGCCCGCGCAGAGCTTTGCTGAAACGACGGCTTGCTCCCGTAACTTTATTCATTCTTCTGATACCCCCATAAGTCCCATTGTAAGAAGCATTGTTGTTTTTTTCTTCTCTTCGCTGGCGTTTTTTTAGCGCATTTTCTTTGCGAAGAAAAATTTGTTAACGGCGATATTCCCATCATTCCGGCGTTAAAGGCAAGTATCAAAAATCATGTTTTGCCCGCACACGGAAAAATAAAGCGCTGGACATGGTTTAAATCACTCTTATCTGCAGGTAATCAGACGGTATTCTTTATATAAAATATTAAAAATCAACATATTATGGTGATAATTTAATATTGTGGATTTCAAAAATTTCTTTCTTCTCTATCAGTCACTCGCACGCAAAACACTCGCATTTACGACATGCAGGTGACGGCTTTCAGATGATTATGCATAGGTTGATGTGGTTTTTGCATTAAATCGGGATCAATGGCAGCAAACATAAAAAAGCTGCATCACAAGGATGCAGCCTTAAGAGAGTTTCAGCTGTTAAACCCGACGATATTAGTCTGTTTCCGCGCCATAAGCGTCGAATTCAAAGTATTTGTCGTTGATTTCTTTATATTTGCCGTTCGCACGAATAGCTTTAATCGCATCATTGAATTTGGCGATCAGCTCAGGATTGCCTTTTTTGAAGGCTACGCCAGCGCCCGGGCCGTGAATTTCCAGAACCGGAGCCCATGTGCCAACCATTTTACAGCAAGCGCCGTCTTCGGTTTTCAGCCACTGGGACAGGGTCACGCTGTCATCGCTTGCGGCATCAAGACGGCCATTGGCCAGATCAAGGCGATATTCTTCCGCAGTCGGATAGGCTTTGATGGTGCTGTCCGTGAAGGTTTTTTCTGCGTAATTGGCATGGGTTGTGGAGATCTGTACGCCGATGGTTTTACCGGCAAGATCTTCTTTGGTTGTGCCTTTGATGTCGGTATCTTTCGGAGCAGCAAGACCCGGAGGGGTGTTGTAATATTTGTTGCTGAAATCAACCTGCTTCTTACGCTCATCGGTGATGGACATGGAAGCGATGAAAGCATCAAATTTACCAGCCTGCAGGCTCGGAATAGCGCCATCCCATTCAATGGTGATGAACTTGCATTCAGCCTTCATTTCTTCGCAGAGCGCGCGGCCGATATCCACGTCAAAACCGGACAGCTCGCCGGAAGCGCTGATGAAGTTAAACGGAGGATAGGCACCTTCGGTTGCAATTGTCAGCTTCAAAGGTTCCTGTGCCTGCACTGCTGTGGCAGTCAGGGAAACTGCACCGGTCATGACTATGGCAGACAGCGCGGTTCCGATAATTTTCTTGTAATTTTTCATGTACTTTTCACCCGTTTAACCCATCCAAAAGTTGCAATCATAATGTCAGAACTACAAAGCCGGTTTATTCTAATCGGTTTATTTTTTACCGGATTCTGACGTAATAATTGTTCGCTGGATATTCCCACCATTTTTGCGAGAAAGGCAAGGGTAAAAAAGCGTTTTAAAACAATGTGAGGAAATGTGAAAATTACTGCTCAGCAGTTCATAGGTGAGTTTGAATTTATTTTTTAAATTTATGATTTTAAATCAATATATTATTTAAATAAATTAATGTTTTAATTTCATTGTTGTCATCCGTTCTCAAATCTTGTTTTCCGGCTTCAGTTTTTCAATCCGCAGTAGTTTTCAACAAAATCGCTGACGGCTGCAATATTATTCAGATCCAGAACCGGTACGCTCTGATCTCTCAAACCCTCATCAGTGGCGATAGCCACGATCGAATATTGCTCTGCATTGAGGGGGATTTGAGTCGGGCTGTCTTTGCGCCGGACTTCAATTTTTGGATGTTTGTCGTTCTTGTAGCCCTCAACCAGTATCAGATCGCAGGGCGCCATACGGCTGACAATTTCCTCAAGCGCAGGTTCCTGAGCATCGCGCAATTCATGCATCAATGCCCAGCGATTGAAAGAGACAATGGCAACCTCAGCCGCTCCGGCTTGACGGTGACGATAGGAATCCGTTCCCACTGTATCAATGTCAAAACTGTGATGGGCATGTTTGATTGTTGAGATTGTATAGCCGCGTTTGGTCAGTTCGCGCACCACACATTCCGCAAGTGTGGTTTTGCCGGAGTTTTTCCATCCGGTGATGCCGAAGATTTTCTGTGTCATGATTCACGCTCCTGCCAGCCGCTCATATCCTGCAATTGCCAGGCTGATCTGGCCAGCGCCAGTTCCGTTTGTGTGTTGATGTTAAAAAACGGATCAAGACCGCTGATTTTATCAGTTTCGCTGAAATCTGCATAGGCAACAGTATGATTATTCGCGAAAACGCGAATGCTGCGTCTTTTGGTTTCCGAGAGCCAGTTTTCCAATGAGGCAGCAATATTGGCCGGCCACAGCGCAAAGGTCGGATGCGCACCAAAATCCGAACGGGCGAATATAATTGTGTCATCCATAGGTGAGGTTGCGTCAGCCAGAACCTGCGCAAAGCGGTGCAACAAATCGGGTGGGAAAAATGGTGTATCCGCAGCCACACTCATCACATGGCTGCAACCAAGCTGGGTTGCATAATGACAACCGGCGAGAATACCGGCCAGCGGGCCGCTGTTGAGCCATTTCCCGTCATTGATAACCGGATAGCCGAAACTTGCGAAAAAGGCAGGATCACTATTGGCGCTGAGAATGATCTGATCGGTTTGTGGCTTCAGGCGCGCGCAAACCTGATGAAGAATAGTATGATCTCCGAGCGGGCGCAGGGATTTGTCGCCGCCGCCGAGACGCTGGCTGCTGCCGCCTGCCAGAATGAGCCCCAAAACATTTTTACCTGTCAGCACTTGTTTGCCGGTAGATATGATCGGGACAGACATGACTGACGCACCTTTGATTGAAAAGCCGGATTTCAGGGAGAAATACTGCTTCCGGCATTTTGCCGCCGCAACTCCCTGCGCATCCGGTAGCCCGTAATTGCTTCACGATAAAGCATATAGCAACCGCTGGCGACCACGATTGCCGAGCCGATCAGCGTATTCTGATCCGGTATCTGATTGAATACAATATAGCTCAGCGCGATTGCCCAAAGCAGACTGGTGTAACGAAACGGCGATGCAAAGGACATGTCACCGGCGCGGGTAGCAAGGATAATGCAGTGATAGCCGATGATGAGCAGCACAGCAGCAATGCTGACATGGATAATATCTGTCGTTGTCGGCTGAACCCAGCCGGTATCCGTCTGCATGATAATGAAACCGGTAATAGTAATCATAATCGAAGTCATGGCAGAAATCAGAATGGTCGGGATTTGCATATTGATGCGGCGGGTCGAGAGGTCGCGCATGGCAGTAAAGCAGACACCAACAAGCAGCAGCAGAGCATAAGCATTCATACCATTACCGGAGGCATCACCGCCGGGGCGGATGATAATCAGCACGCCGATAAAGCCGATGCCAATTGACAACCAGCGCCGCCAGCCGACTTTTTCACCGAGAAACAGCACTGCGCCCAGCGTTACCGCCAGCGGCACTGCCTGATAGACCGATGAGACAAATGCGAGGGACAGATGTGTAAGTCCCACCAGATAAAAGGTCGTCGCGCCGACTTCACCAAAGCCGCGCAGGATGGTGACTTTGTCCAATGCATCGCGCCAGCGGCTGAGCACGCCCTGTCGCGCGGCAATAAAGGCCAGCAGGAGAATGCATAATAATCCGCGCATAAACATGAACTGCCCGAGATTGAGCGTCTGCGTGGAATATTTGGTCAGAGCATCGCCGATGGCGAAGACGCCCATACCGAGCATCATATAAAGACTGGAGCGGATATTAGCTGAAAGTGCCACGGTCATATTCCTGCAGGAAAAGCTGAAGAGCTTTTCATTTAGAGCATTGTCCTGCGCAAAAGGCTCTCGAACTTTTACCGGAAATGCTTTTATGCCGGACTTATAACAAGTATTTATGCGACATGGTCACCCGTTTGCGTCATACACAGCAAAATAATGATATAAAAATCAAGATAATGCCGGTTTATTATCTAGATTATGCCGTGTGCACATCGCATGGTTGCGGGCGTTAAATGAGTGCACTTAATGCTGATACGCTTTAGCCGCCGGTGACACTCATATGGCGCGAGACTGCAGGGCGGTTATGCCGCCGGTCGATGATGAAGTCATGGCCTTTTGGCTTGCGCAAAATTGCATTGTCGATTGCTTCCGACAGCAGCGCATTATCAGCACTTGCCCGCAACGGTTCACGCAGATCAGCCGCATCTTCCTGACCAAGGCACATATAAAGCGTGCCGGTGCAGGTGATGCGCACGCGGTTGCAGCTTTCGCAGAAATTATGGGTCATCGGCGTAATAAAGCCGAGGCGACCGCCGGTTTCCGAAATCTGCACATAACGGGCAGGCCCGCCGGTCTGGTAGGGAATATCCGTCATGGTGAACTGGCGTGCAAGTGAAGCACGCAGCATGGAGAGCGGCAGATACTGATCAGTGCGGTCGAGATCAATCTCGCCCATCGGCATGGTTTCAATCAGTGTCATATCCATGCCGCGGCCATGCGCCCAGCGCAGCATGTCCGGTACCTCATGGTCGTTAAAACCTTTGAGAGCCACGGCATTGAGCTTGATATGTATGCCTGCTTTTTGCGCGGCATCAATCCCGCGCAGAACCTGTGCCAGATCACCCCAACGGGTGATTGTCTTGAACTTTTCCGCATCCAGCGTGTCGAGCGAGACATTGATGCGTTTGATGCCGCAGGCTGCCAGTTCCTCTGCATAGCGGGAGAGCTGCGACCCATTGGTGGTCAAAGTCAGCTCATCAAGCGCACCGGCTTCAATATGGCGCGACAGACTGCCGATGAGGTGCATGATATTTTTGCGCACCAGCGGCTCACCACCGGTGAGGCGGATTTTGCGCACACCCTTATCAATAAAAGTTGAACAAAGGCGGTCTAGTTCTTCCAGCGACAACAGATCTTTCTTCGGCAGAAAGGTCATATGTTCGGCCATGCAATAGGTGCAGCGGAAATCACAGCGGTCAGTTACAGAAACGCGCAAATAGGTAATTGCCCGTCCGAACGGGTCAATCATAGGTGCTACCGGCGTTGTTTTTTGGGCATTCAGTGCTGTTACGTCCATATTACCTGTATATCGGCTTCTTCAGTCATCGCTTCTATATAAGAGAGATAAGTTCAACATATGGTGCTGTCCAGTACCATTATGTCACGCAGGCTCTTGCCCGTCAGTGTTTCTGATATTACCACGTAAGGCAGACGTGAATATGGTGGATCATTCAATGAGCGATATCTGGCCGGAAGAGTTGCGGGTTTCCCAAGACCGCAAAACCCTGTCTGTGACATTCAATAACGGACATAATTATTCATTTCCGGCGGAGATGCTGCGTGTTTTGTCACCCTCGGCGGAAGTGCAGGGACATTCGCCCGAGCAGCGTGTGACTGTACCGGGTAAGATCAATGTTGGTATTATGAAGATTGATCCGGTCGGCAATTATGCGGTGCGCATCACTTTTGATGATATGCATGATACCGGCCTGTTCACATGGATTTATCTGCATCAGCTTGGTGAGGAATATGAAACCCGCTGGCAAGGCTATCTCGATGAGTTGAAAGAGAAAAATCTCAGCCGCGAACCGAAGTTTCACTAAAAAAGAAAGCCGGAGTTTCCTCCGGCTTTCTTTTTGGTTTTATGAAAGATTGAGTTCTTTGAAGAAGTCATTGCCCTTGTCGTCGATGACGATGAAGGCAGGGAAATCTTCAACTTCAATGCGCCAGATGGCTTCCATACCGAGTTCCGGATATTCGACCACTTCAACTTTCTTGATGCAGTCCTGAGCCAGACGTGCGGCAGGGCCGCCGATGGAGCCGAGGTAGAAACCGCCATGCTTACCACAAGCATCGCGTACCTGACGGGAACGGTTGCCTTTAGCCAGCATGACCATGGAGCCGCCGAAAGACTGGAACTGATCTACATAGGAATCCATACGTCCGGCTGTTGTCGGGCCGAAGGAGCCCGATGCGTAACCGGTCGGGGTCTTGGCAGGGCCTGCATAATAAATCGGATGATTTTTGAAATAATCCGGCATGCTGTCGCCGTTTTCAAGACGCTCGCGGATTTTCGCATGTGCCAGATCGCGTGCCACAATGATGGAGCCGGTCAGCGACAGGCGGGTTTTAACCGGATGCTGTGACAGGGTCTTGAGAATCTCTTCCATCGGCTGGTTGAGGTCGATTTTCACCACGCTGTCAGAGAGCTTGGCTTCATCAATATCAGGCATATATTTCGCCGGATTGGTTTCCAGCTGTTCAAGGAAGATACCGTCTTTGGTGATCTTGCCTTTTGCCTGACGGTCTGCCGAGCAGGAAACGCCCAGACCAATCGGCAGCGACGCGCCGTGACGCGGCAGGCGGATAACGCGAACATCATGGCAGAAATATTTGCCGCCAAACTGTGCACCCACGCCCAGAGACTGGGTGAGCTTATGGATTTCCTGTTCCATTTCCAGATCGCGGAAGGCATGACCGTCTTCGGAGCCTTTGGTCGGCAAGCTGTCGAGATAGCGGGTGGAAGCCAGTTTAACAGTCTTGAGATTCTGTTCAGCCGATGTGCCGCCGATCACAATCGCCAGATGGTATGGCGGGCAGGCCGATGTGCCGAGTGTCAGGATTTTCTCTTTGAGAAACTCGATCATCCGGTCATGAGTCAGCAGGGAAGGTGTGCCCTGAAACAGGAAAGTTTTGTTGGCTGAACCGCCGCCTTTGGCGACAAACAGAAATTTATAGGCGTCTTCGCCTTCCTGATAAATGTCGATCTGTGCAGGCAGGTTGTTCTTGGTGTTCTGCTCTTTGAACATTTCCAGCGGTGCCAGCTGAGAATAGCGCAGGTTCTTTTTGAAATAGGCATCCATCACACCGGAACCCAGCGCGCTTTCATCGCCGCCTTCAGTCCAGACACGACGGCCTTTTTTGCCCATAATGATCGCAGTGCCGGTATCCTGACACATCGGCAGCACGCCGCCAGCGGCAATATTGGCATTCTTCAAAAGATCATAGGCAACGAAGCGGTCATTATCGGTTGCTTCCGGATCTTCCATAATATTGCTGAGCTGCTGCAGATGACCCGGACGCAGCAGATGGTTGATGTCGGCAAAAGCAGCTTCAGCCAGCAGACGCAGGCCTTCCTGTTCAACAGTCAGGATTTCCTGACCTTTAAATGTATCGACCGAGACATAATCAGATGTCAGTTTGCGATAGGGGGTTGTGTCCTCACCAAGCGGAAACATTCCGGTATTTACTTGCTCAGCCATATATCACCTTGTTCGCCGATTTTGCCGCTGAGGTTTCAGCAGGCAGCCGGTCAGACGTAAGTTATCAGATGACGGGCTTTTAACGCTTGTGGCCGCTATTGCCACTGCGGCAGATTGATCTTTTTCTAAGTTTTGACAGGAGAAGGGGCTTTGTCCGCTAAAATTATATTTATTGTTAAAAGTTTCTAAATCACAATGGCACACACTATTGGGAATGAATCATTGCGGTGCCGGATCATTTCACCGGCGACTGCCTGCATAGCTTGTTTTGCTCGAGAACTGACGGACAGATATGACACTTTCGCTGAAATCCTTTCCCCTGATCGTAAGTTCTTCCATGCGTAATGCATTTTTTACAACAGCTATCACCGCTGTTACCGGCATTTCTGTGCTGGCTCCGGTGCAGTCTGCCAATGCGGCCAGCAATCTGATGGATTTATTCCGTGAGAAGCGCGAGGCGCGCGAAATGCAGCGCCAGCAGGTGCAGCAGCCTGTTCAGCAAGTTCCGCAAGCCGCAGGCGCAGCGCGCACTGCCAAACCTGCCGGTGCCGCGCAGCCTGCCAAAACCGCAACTGCGCCTGTTAAAGCTGTTTCGGTTAAAGGGCCGCAGATTTACGATTACAAGCCAGAAAAGCTGGTGAAAGTGGATTTCACCGCGGTTGATATGCAATTGACCGCAGCCATTTCTGAGAATGAAGGTGGCTTACTGCCGTCTGAACTTTATGCTGAAGCCGCGGATTTTATTAGCACTCTGCCGCAGCGTGCCGATGGCTTGATTAATCCGGTTGCTAAAAAGACTGCAACGCAGACAGACACAGCTCTGGTGACTGCCGTTCTGGATGTAATGAAAACCACGGATGTTAAGGCTGAGCAGTCTGTTGCAGAAGCCATTGTGTCCTTCTACGCAACCGAGCAGGCACTTCTGTGGTCTGACGGTCTGAATGTTTCTTCCCGCGCTGAAGATGTGCTGGCGCTGTTCGAACGGGCCGAAGAAGAAGGGCTGGTTCCTGCTGAATATGCAGTGAAAGTGCCTGATCTGGAGTTTGACGCTGCGCAAAAAGATCAGCGCATTCGTGAAATGGCAGCATTTGAAATCAACCTGACCGCACGGGCATTGCGCTATGCGCTGGATGCCGGCGAGGGACGGGTGATTGCCAATCGTCTGAGCGGTTTCCATGATTTGCCGCGCAATCGCATCAAGCCGGAACTGGTGCTGAAAGCACTGGCTGCGGATGCTGAACCTGCGGAAACATTGGCCGCTTTCAATCCGCAAAACAGCTATTATCAGAAGTTGAAAACGCAGCTGGCTTCGATGAAGCCGGAAACAAAAAACACTGTGCGTATTGCAGCGGATACGCTGATTAAACCGGGTCAGGACAATGCGGAACTGCCTAAAATTCTGGCACTGATCGTACAAAAAGCACCGGCCGGTTATCTGAATTCCTATCAGGAGATGTTTGACCGTCACAAAGACGGGACGCTGTATGATCCTGAGCTGGTGGCTGCGGTTAAAGATTATCAGAAACTGATGGGCAAGGTGCCGGATGGTGTGATTGGTCGCGCGACCATCGCAGGCTTGCAGGGCGAAACATCTTCGGTCAAACGCGAGCGTATTCTCTATGCGATGGAACGCCTGCGATGGCTGCCGCGTGATTTTGGCCAACGCTATGTCTTCGTTAACCAGCCTGCCTATCGTGCGCAATATTTCGATCAGGGCAAAGAGCAACTGGCAATGGATGTGGTGATCGGTTCACCGCGCAACCAGACGCATTTCTTCTATGACACAATCAGCACAGTTGTATTTAACCCGTCATGGGGGGTGCCGCGCTCTATTGTAATGAATGAGATGATGCCGCGTATTCTGGCTGATTTCGGCTATCTTGATCGTAATAATTATGAAGTGATTGCCGGTGGCAAGCGCGTGGCTTCATCCTCGGTCAACTGGTCTGCGGTTGCGCAAGGCAAGGCGCATGTCGGTGTGCGCCAGAAACCGGGGCCGAATAATGCACTGGGCGAGTTGAAAATCCTGTTCCCGAACAGCCATGATATCTATCTGCATGACACGCCGTCAAAAGCAGCGTTCAAGCGCGATATGCGGGCGATCAGCCATGGCTGTATCCGTCTGGCCGATCCGCGTGCCATGGCTTCTGCGGTCATGAGTACCGGTGAGGAAAATCTGACTAAATATTTCGGCAAGAATGAGCGCGGTATAAAAGTGCCGTCCGGTGTGCCGATTTACCTGACCTATTTCACCGCATGGCCGGATGAGGCGAGTGGTAAAATCCGTTATTATGACGATGTTTATGCGCGCGATGAAGGTCTGGCAAAGGCTTTCCAGAAAACGGAACAGAGTCGGGTTGCGGCAATGTAAATGTAAAAAGGGAGCAGTTCATCTGCTCCTTTTTTGTTTTGTGGGCGGGATTTTTACCGCTGTCGCAAACTCTTCACTTTAATATCGTTTGAAAATCCGGAAATTAACATCTGATTGGCCGAAGTCCTTTGCGTCCGGCAATCTGATTGGTTATCAATAGCGCGAAATTTCTGTAATACCGTTTCGGCTGATGAGGGCGGCGCGGTGTTGGCTCTACCGGTTTGTTTTACGCATTGTCTTTACGCAAAACCGCTTCGTCATTTTGCCGGACATGCTTTATGGAAGGATACTCCCAATGACAGCGATCATCGATATTGTCGGTCGTGAAATTCTCGACAGCCGCGGCAATCCGACTGTTGAAGTTGATGTGACACTGGAAGACGGTTCTTTTGGCCGTGCGGCTGTACCAAGCGGTGCATCAACCGGCGCGCACGAAGCAGTTGAGTTGCGTGATGGCGGCACCCGTTACTTAGGTAAAGGCGTTGAACAGGCTGTTGAAGCCGTCAATGGTGCGATTTTTGACGCACTGGCCGGTCATGAAGCGGAATATCAGATCGAAATCGACCAGACCATGATTGATCTGGACGGTACGCCAAACAAAAGCCGCCTCGGCGCCAATGCTATCCTCGGCGTTTCCCTCGCGGTTGCCAAGGCTGCTGCACAGGCTTCCGGTCAGCCACTTTACCGCTATGTTGGCGGTGCCAATGCCCATATCCTGCCGGTACCGATGATGAACATCATCAATGGCGGCGCGCATGCGGACAACCCGATTGATTTTCAGGAATTCATGATTCTGCCGGTTGGTGCATCCAGCTTGCGTGAAGCTGTGCGTTACGGTGCGGAAGTGTTCCACACACTGAAATCCCGCCTGAAAGCTGCCGGTCACAACACCAATGTCGGTGACGAGGGTGGTTTCGCTCCTAACCTGCTGAGTGCGGAAGCAGCTTTGGATTTCGTTATGGAATCGATTGCAAAAGCCGGTTTCAAACCAGGTGAAGAAATTGCAATCGGTCTGGATTGCGCCGCGACTGAATTCTTCAAAGGCGGTAACTACGTCTATGAAGGCGAGGGCGTAACCCGTACACCGCAGCAGCAGGCTGAATATCTGGCCAAGCTGGCCGCTGACTATCCGATCATCAGCATTGAAGACGGTATGTCGGAAGATGATTGGGCAGGCTGGAAGACCCTCACCGATCTGACAGGCAAGAAAACCCAGCTCGTTGGTGATGATCTGTTCGTAACCAACTCGGCACGTCTGCGTGATGGTATCAAAATGGGTGTTGCCAACTCCATTCTGGTTAAAGTCAACCAGATTGGCACGCTGTCTGAAACCATGGATGCCGTGGAAACCGCTCATAAGAACGGCTACACCGCTGTGATGTCGCACCGTTCGGGCGAAACAGAAGATTCCACCATTGCGGATCTCGCTGTTGCCACCAATTGCGGCCAGATCAAAACCGGCTCGCTGGCACGTTCAGACCGGTTGGCAAAATACAACCAGCTGATCCGTATTGAAGAAGAGCTCGGCACGCAGGCACGTTATGCCGGTCGTTCAGCTTTTAAAGGCCTGTAAGATCCTGCTTTGAAATAAATTAAGAAGAGGCCTGCATGAAAATGCAGGCCTTTTTTGTAATTAATGTCGCTTGTGGTCCGGTTCTGTAAGTCTCTGTTAAGGCTAATATGCTTTAAATAAATATCGGGTGGAATTTATCGTGTGTTGATAATTCCAGCCCTTATTTACGGGCAGATATCCGCGTATCGGATGCGTGTTGCTCCAGAGGTGTGAGTATGTGGACAAAACAAAAGCGTAAAAGCATTAAAGGCCGCCTGATTGTGCCGGTTCTGGCTACGGCTTTTTTGTCCTATTTTGGTTTTCATGCTTATAATGGTGCCTATGGTATCTATTCCAAGGAACAATTGCTGGCGCAAACCGTTTCGCTCAATAAGCAACTGACTGATCTGACCGAGCAGAGAGAGTCTCTGGAGCGACAGGTTTTGCAGCTTCGTGATGGTTCAATTGACAAGGATATTCTGGATGAGCAGGCGCGCCGCGCATTGAATCTGTCTCATGCGGATGAGGTTACAATTATTGTCGATCGCGGCAAAAAGACCAATTAACTGAATTGCAGTTAATTGGATGTTTTCTTATTATTTTCAATAACTTAAATAGTGCAAAATTAGCTGTTTAGACATATTGTAAGTTTGGCTGATGAGGTTTATTCTGCGCCCACCATAACAGGGAGCAAAATATGGCACCTAGGGCACAAAAAACTGCTGCGGGTAAATCGCAGGCAGCTCTGTCTAACACTCTCAAGGCACCCCAGCCTAACCAGTTCACCAAAGAAGAAGATCTTCACGCTTACCGTGAGATGCTGCTGATCCGTCGCTTCGAAGAAAAAGCCGGTCAGCTCTATGGTATGGGTTTCATCGGCGGTTTCTGTCACCTTTACATTGGTCAGGAAGCTGTTGTTGTCGGCATGCAGAAAGCCATGCAGGAAGGCGATCAGGTTATCACTGCCTATCGCGACCACGGTCACATGCTCGCAGCCGGTATGAGCGCGCGCGGCGTGATGGCTGAGCTGACCGGTCGTCGCGGCGGCTTGTCGAAAGGCAAGGGCGGCTCGATGCATATGTTCTCGAAAGAGAAACATTTCTACGGCGGTCACGGTATTGTTGGTGCGCAGGTGTCGCTCGGTACCGGTCTGGCTTTTGCAAACCGCTATCGCGGTAATGACAGCGTTTCCATCACCTATTTCGGTGACGGCGCTGCCAACCAGGGGCAGGTTTACGAAAGCTTCAACATGGCATCGCTGTGGAAGCTGCCTGTTGTATTTGTAATCGAAAACAACCGCTATGCGATGGGTACTGCTGTAACCCGCGCTTCGGCTGAAACCGATTTCTCCCGTCGCGGTCTGTCCTTCAATATTCCTGGTATTCAGGTTGACGGTATGGATGTGCGCGCTGTGAACGCCGCCAGTGAAGAAGCACTGGAATGGGCACGTTCCGGCAAGGGTCCGATCATTCTCGAAATGCAGACCTATCGTTACCGTGGTCACTCGATGTCCGATCCTGCGAAATACCGCAGCAAGGATGAAGTGCAGAAGATGCGCTCCGAGCATGATCCGATCGAGCAGGTTAAATACCGCATGATGGATAATGGCTGGTTCTCGGAAGATGACCTGAAGGCGATTGATAAGGAAGTTCGTGACATTGTTGCTGATTCAGCAGACTTTGCACAGAATGATCCGGAGCCGGATGCATCTGAACTCTACACTGATATTCTGCTGTAAGGAGCGAGCGCTATGCCTGTTGAAATTCTTATGCCAGCGCTCTCCCCGACAATGGAAGAGGGCAAACTCTCCAAATGGCTGAAAAAGGAAGGCGACAAAGTCGCTTCCGGTGATGTCATTGCCGAGATTGAAACCGATAAAGCAACCATGGAAGTGGAAGCTGTTGACGAAGGCACTATCGGCAAACTGCTGATTGCTGAGGGTACTGAAGGCGTTAAGGTAAACTCAGTGATTGCTGTGTTGCTGGCTGACGGCGAAAGCGCTGACAGCATTGGCGCAGCGGCTCCTGCTGCCGCGCCTGCCGTTGAGCAGCCGACCATGGTGACTTCGGAAGCGCCTGTTGTTGCCGGTGAGAAGCCAGGTGCTTCAACGCCTGCCGCTCCTGCTGCACCTAAAATCGAAGTTGCCAATGATCCGGATATTCCGGCTGGTACAAAGATGGTGCCGACCACTGTTCGTGACGCTCTGCGTGACGCAATGGCTGAAGAAATGCGTCGCGACCCGGACGTTTTCGTTATGGGTGAAGAAGTTGCTGAATATGAAGGTGCCTATAAGGTAACCAAAGGCCTTCTGGCTGAATTCGGTGACAAGCGCGTTGTCGATACACCAATCACCGAGCACGGTTTTGCCGGTATCGCTGTTGGTGCTGCCTATACCGGTTTGCGTCCGATTGTTGAATTCATGACCTTCAACTTTGCCATGCAGGCGATTGACCAGATCATCAACTCTGCTGCCAAGACATTGTATATGTCCGGTGGTCAGATGGGCGCGCCTATGGTGTTCCGTGGTCCTTCGGGTGCTGCTGCACGCGTTGGTGCACAGCACTCCCAGTGCTATGCGGCATGGTACAGCCATATTCCGGGTCTGAAGGTCATCATGCCTTATTCGGCAGCTGATGCTAAAGGCCTGCTCAAGGCTGCGATCCGTGATCCGAACCCGATCATCTTCCTTGAAAACGAAGTTATGTATGGTCACACATTTGATGTGCCGGACATTGAAGATTTCGTGCTGCCAATCGGCAAAGCCCGCATTCATAAAGTCGGTAAAGATGCGACCATCGTGTCCTTCGGTATCGGCATGACCTATGCGATCAAGGCCGCTGAAGAGCTGGCTCAGCAGGGTATCGACGTTGAAATCATCGATCTGCGTACCATCCGTCCGATGGATATGCCGACTGTGATTGAATCGGTCAAAAAGACCGGCCGTCTGGTTACTGTTGAAGAAGGCTTCCCGCAGTCTTCCGTGGGTACAGAAATTGCAACCCGCGTGATGCAGCAGGCTTTCGACTATCTCGATGCACCGATTATGACCATTGCCGGTAAAGACGTGCCGATGCCATATGCCGCCAACCTTGAAAAGCTGGCACTGCCATCGGTTGCGGAAGTTGTTGAGGCTGTTAAAGCTGTCACCTACGCTCGTTAAGGGGAAGATTAAACATGGCTATCAAAATCACGATGCCGGCTCTTTCTCCGACAATGGAAGAAGGTAATCTGGCAAAATGGCTGGTCAAAGAAGGCGATAAAGTCTCCGCAGGTGATGTTATTGCTGAGATCGAAACCGACAAGGCAACTATGGAAGTAGAAGCCGTTGATGAAGGTATCGTGGCCAAGCTGGTTGTTGCTGGCGGAACTGAAGGCGTGAAGGTTAATGCCGTGATCGCTGTTCTGGCGGAAGATGGTGAAGATGTTGCTGAAGCTGCAAAAGCAGCTTCAGGTGATGCACCGGCTGCAGCGCCAAAAGCTGAAGCCGCTGCACCGGTTGCTGCCACTGCTCCTGTACCGGTTGCTGCTGCTCCGGCAGCGACACCTGCGCCTGCTGCTGCTCCGGCTCCTGTTGCCAAGGGTGAGCGTCTGTTCGCTTCGCCGCTGGCACGTCGCGTTGCCAAGGATGCAGGTGTGGAACTGGCTGCCGTTTCCGGCACCGGTCCGCATGGCCGCATCATCCGCAAGGATGTTGAAGCGGCGATTGCTTCCGGCGTTAAAGCTCCTGCCAAGCCGACTGCTTCTGCTGCTGCACCTCAGGTTGCTGTTTCCGGCGCTTCGGATGAAGCTACCCTCAAAATGTTTGAGGAAGGTTCATACGAGCTGGTACCACATGACGGTATGCGCAAAACCATTGCTCGCCGCCTGATGGAATCCAAGCTGACTGTTCCGCATTTCTATCTGACGATTGATTGCGAACTGGATGCTCTGCTGGCGCTGCGTTCACAGCTCAATGCTGCTGCACCAATGATCAAATCTGATAAAGGCGAAGTGCCTGCTTACAAGCTTTCGGTCAATGATCTGGTCATCAAGGCAACAGCTCTGGCACTGCGCGACATTCCGGAAGCCAATGTTTCCTGGACTGATGCAGGCATGGTCAAGCACAAACATGCGGATGTCGGCGTTGCCGTTTCTATTCCGGGTGGCCTGATTACGCCAATCGTTCGCGGTGCAGAAACCAAGGCTTTGTCTGCCATCTCCAATGAGATGAAAGATCTGGCCAAGCGCGCCCGCGACCGTAAGCTGAAGCCTTCGGAATATCAGGGCGGCACCACTTCGGTGTCCAATCTCGGTATGTTCGGTGTTAAAGACTTCGCAGCGATCATCAACCCGCCACATGCAACAATCTTTGCAGTTGGTGCCGGTGAACAGCGCGCAGTTGTTAAAAATGGCGAACTGGCCGTGGCAACCGTTATGTCCGTCACGCTTTCCACTGATCACCGCGCCGTTGATGGTGCGCTGGCTGCGGAACTGGCGAAGGTTTTCAAGAACTATATTGAAAACCCGCTGGGCATGCTGGTCTAAGAAAAGACAGGCGCCTCAGATTTCTGGGGCGCCGTTGCTTTCCCGCAAAAGGCGCGAACATGAAGTCAGTTTTATGTTTTGGTGATTCACTGACATGGGGCTATCAGGCACCGGATGGTGCACGTCTGCCGCTTGAAGATCGTTGGCCGTCTGTTTTGCAGAAAGGCCTTGGTGCTCAGGCGCATGTGATTGCTGAAGGTCTGAACGGCCGCACCACTGCTTTTGACGACTATACCGCGCCGGAAGACCGCAACGGTTCACGCATTCTACCGACATTGCTGGGCACCCATGCGCCGCTTGATCTGGTGATTATCCTGCTCGGTAGCAATGATATGAAACCGCAGGTCGTTGGTGATGCTTTTTCCAGCCATTGCGGTATGCGCAGACTGATCCAGATCATCCGTAATCATCCGTATCGCGAAGGCTATGCGGTGCCGGATATTCTGATTGTAGCTCCGCCGCATATCACTGAGAGTGCTGATCCGTTTTTTGCCTCACTCTTTGCTGGTGGTATTACGGAATCGCGCAAGCTGGGGCTGCTCTTGTCAGATCTGGCGGATGAAACGGAATGCAGCTTCTTTGATGCGTCCGGCGTTGCTAAAACCACGCCGCTGGATGGTGTGCATCTGGATGCGGAAAATACACGGGCTATCGGCAAGGCACTGGAGCCTGTGGTGCGCCTGATACTGGGTTTGTAGTAAATTAAAAAGATAAAATGAATGATGCGCCGGTAACCGGCATAGAAACCATTCAAGGAGAATGAGCGTGTCCAACAATTACGACGTTATCGTGGTCGGTTCCGGTCCCGGCGGTTATGTAACTGCTATCCGTGCCGCTCAGCTCGGACTTAAAACCGCGATTGTTGAACGTGAGCACCTTGGCGGTATCTGCCTCAACTGGGGTTGTATCCCGACCAAAGCTCTGCTGCGCTCGGCTGAAATTCTGCATTTCGGTGAAAATGCCAAGGATTACGGTCTGATGCTCGAAGGTAAAATCAGCGCGGATGTGAAGGCAGTTGTTGCCCGTTCGCGTGGTGTGTCAGCGCGCCTCAATGGCGGCGTTGCCTTCCTGATGAAGAAGAACAAGATCGATGTGATCTGGGGTGAAGCCAAAGTCACCAAAGGCGCATCTGCCGGTAAGCCTGCTGAAATCGTGGTTTCCAAAACCACCAAACAGCCGATGCTGCCGCAGAATCCGGTGCCTAAAGGTGTTTTGGGTGAGGGCACTTACACTGCCAAAAACATTATTCTGGCAACCGGTGCGCGCCCTCGTGCGCTGCCTGGCATTGAGCCGGATGGCAAGCTGATCTGGACCTATTTCGAAGCAATGGTTCCGCAAGAACTGCCAAAGAGCCTGCTGGTTATGGGCTCCGGCGCAATCGGCATCGAGTTTGCTTCCTTCTACCGTACCATGGGTGTTGACGTGACTGTTGTTGAAGTCATGAAAAACATTATGCCGGTTGAAGATGCAGAAATCTCGACCTTTGCCCGTAAACTGCTTGAAAAGCAGGGCATGAAGATCATCACTGAAGCTAAAGTGACCAAAGTGGTCAAAGGTGCAAACTCGGTCACCGCCAGCGTTGAAACCAATGACGGCAAGGTGCAGGAAATCACGGCTGATCGCATGATCTCCGCTGTCGGCGTGGTCGGCAATATCGAGAATCTCGGCCTTGAAGCGCTTGGCGTTAAAACCGACCGCGGTTGCGTGGTGATTGACGGTTACGGCAAGACCAATGTCGAAGGTATTTATGCCATCGGTGATGTTGCCGGTCCTCCGATGCTGGCACACAAAGCCGAGCATGAAGGCGTTATCTGCGTTGAGAAGATTGCCGGTGTGCCGAATGTTCATGCGCTGGATAAGGGCAAAATTCCGGGCTGCACCTATTGCAACCCGCAGGTTGCTTCCGTTGGTCTGACCGAAGCCAAGGCCAAAGAGCAGGGCTTTGATATCCGCGTTGGCCGCTACCAGTTTGCTGCAAACGGTAAGGCGATTGCGCTGGGCGAAGATCAGGGGCTGGTTAAGACCATTTTCGACAAGAAGACCGGCCAGCTGCTTGGCGCACATATGGTTGGCGCTGAAGTCACCGAACTCATTCAGGGCTTCGTGATCGCAATGAATCTCGAAACCACTGAAGAAGAGCTGATGCATTCCGTATTCCCGCATCCTACCTTGTCAGAAATGATGAAGGAAAGCGTGCTGGATGCCTATGGCAAAGTTCTGAACGCTTAATATTTATTCCGGCCTGATGACTAAAATTCAGGCCGGTTTCACTCTTGAGAAGGATCGCAATTGCCGCTGATTAAAGACGGATCCCCCTATCGCAAAGCCGCGCTGACAGTGCTGAAATATTCAACACTGATCGGTCTGGGGCTTGGTTTCGGTGTTTCGACGCTCAGCTTTCTGTCCGGCAATGTGATTTCAATCAATGGCTATGCACTCTCGGGCTGGTATGGCGTGTGGAGTGTAACACTGGCGCTGGGACTGGCCGGATTTTGTTTCGGCCTGATCTGGGCACTGGTATTCAAGGCAATCGGTGAAGCAGCGCGACGTTGAGACCGGTTGTATATAAAAGCTGACGGCTTATATGAGCTGTTACGACATTTGAGGCGGGCAGGGTTAAAGCATACTTGTTTACCTTGGCAGCCCTCCCTGCTATGCAGGCGCAATATTCTGGCCGGAATTTCCGGTGTTACGAAATCTGAAGGCCGTTACGGCCGTTTTGGGAAAGACATATGGTTACGCTTCTGGACACCGTTAACGACGACAGAAAACGCCTTCGTCATCCTGAGAAGGCCAACCGGCCCGACACAGCACTTTTGAAAAAGCCTGACTGGATTCGCGTGAAAGCTCCGACTTCGCGCGGCTATGGCGAGACCCGCGATATTGTGCGCTCTAACAAGCTTGTCACAGTATGCGAGGAAGCCGGCTGCCCGAATATCGGCGAGTGCTGGGATAAGAAACACGCGACATTCATGATCATGGGTGAAATCTGCACCCGTGCCTGCGCGTTCTGTAACGTATCGACCGGTATTCCGACCAATCTCGACCCGAATGAGCCGGAAAATGTGGCCAAGGCCGTGAAGCAGATGGGGCTGACCCATGTGGTTATCACCTCCGTTGACCGCGATGATCTGGCCGATGGCGGCGCACAGCATTTTGCTGAAGTTATTCATGCAATCCGTGCTGCCAGCCCGCAGACCACGATTGAAATCCTGACACCGGACTTCCTGCGTAAGGAAGGTGCTCTTGAGATCGTTGTTAAGGCGCGTCCGGATGTGTTCAACCACAATCTGGAAACAGTGCCGTCCAACTATCTGAAGGTGCGTCCGGGTGCCCGTTACTTCCACTCTCTGCGTCTGTTGCAGCGTGTGAAAGAACTCGATCCGACCATTTTCACCAAATCCGGTATCATGGTTGGTCTGGGTGAAGAGCGTAATGAAGTGCTCCAGCTGATGGATGATCTGCGCTCGGCTGATGTGGATTTCATGACCATTGGTCAATATCTGCAGCCAACCCGTAAACACCATGCGGTTATCCGTTATGTGACACCGGACGAGTTCAAGTCTTTTGCCACAATCGGTAAAACCAAAGGCTTCCTGCTGGTTGCGTCCAGCCCGCTGACACGCTCTTCGCACCATGCGGGTGATGATTTTGCCAAGCTGCGTGCCGCCCGTGAAGCGCTGATCGCCAGCCGTAACTAAAACTTATAGATCATGCCGCAATTTACTGCCACACGTCAGGTTCAGCACCGCGCGGAGCAAATGTTTGCTCTCGTCGCGGATGTTGAAACTTATCCGCAATTTGTCCCGATGTGTGAAGCCTTGACCATCCGCTCGCGTAAAGAGCGCGATGGCAAGACATTACTGGTGGCCGACATGACTGTCGGCTACAAGCTGATCCGTGAGACATTCACCACACAGGTGCTGCTCAAGCCGGATGAACGGGTGATTGAAGTCAAATATATTGACGGCCCGTTCCGCTATCTCGACAACCGCTGGACATTTGTACCGGTCGGTGACGGTACGCATAGCGATGTGGATTTTTTCATTGATTATGAATTTAAGAGCCGCACGCTTGGTCTGGTAATGGGCTCAATGTTTGATCTGGCTTTCCGCAAATTTGCTGAAGCTTTTGAAAAACGCGCCGATCAGATTTATGGCATCAAAACCGGCGATGCGATTAAGTAATTAAAATTACTCAGTCAGTCTTTGCAGAACCAAATCCAGTGCGGCCTGCACTGTAGCTAAACGGATGGCTTCGCGCGATTGGTCGCCGAAGCGGCATTCCAGATGCAAGGTTTCAAAACCCTGTCTTGCACAAGCAATATGCACCAGTCCGACAGGTTTTTCAGCGCTGCCTCCTGAAGGGCCTGCAACGCCGGTGACCGCAATGCTGATGCTGGCCTGCGGGGCATGTTTCAGTGCACCTTCAGCCATAGCAATGGCGACAGGTTTCGACACCGCACCAAAATCACGGAGCAGGCTTTGTGGGACGCCGATCAGTGAGGCTTTGGCTTCATTGCTATAGGTGACGAAACCGCAATCAACGACATCGGACGAACCGGCAATGTCGGTCAGTGCGGCGGCAATCATACCGCCGGTGCAGGATTCGGCAGTAGTAATCATGAGCTGCGCCTTGCGGCAGGCATCAAGAACGGCGAGAGCTTGTTCTTCTGCTACGAGACCCATGAATATATCTTCCTTTATGCGGGCACTTCACCCGGATAGATGACGCTGACGGTTACGATAGAAGCAATGCCTTCCTTGCGGCCGACAAACCCCATTTTCTCATTGGTCGTGGCTTTGACCGAGACACGGTCGGCACTCACGCCGAGCATATCGCTGAGTTCTGCGGTCATTGCCTCCCGATGCGGACCGATTTTCGGTTCTTCGGCAATCAGTGTAATATCGGCGTTAGCGATACGTCCACCGGCTTCGCGTACGGTTTTAACTGCAAACTCAACAAATTGCCGTGAGGCAGCGCCTTTCCACTGCGGATCAGACGGCGGGAAATGCGTACCGATATCGCCTGCACCGCGGGTGGCGAGCAGGGCATCTGTCAGCGCATGCAGCGCCACATCGGCATCGGAATGACCATTAAGCTTATGTGTATGCGGAATTTTCACGCCACAAAGCCACACATGGTCACCCGCCTCGAAACTGTGCACGTCATAACCATTGCCCGTGCGGATGTCCGGAAACGCAACCATATCCTGACGCAAGCGCTGATCTGCCATTTCAATATCCTTTGCCCATGTAATTTTAGTATTGTCGGCTGAGCCTTCGACAACACGAACAGGAATGCTCTGCCATTCTGCTATGGCGGCATCATCGGTGAAATCAGTGCGTCCCAATGCAAATGCTGCATTATGCGCATCGAGAATTGGGGCGAAGGGAAAACTCTGCGGTGTCTGCGCAGCAAAAAGGCCTGCGCGCGGCACGGTTTTGGTGACCAAAGCATCGCCACCGGCCTGTTTCAGCGTATCCGATACCGCAAGCGCAGGCAGTACGCCGGTTTGCGGGTGCAGGGCAATCATAATGCGCTTGAGCAGACCTTCCGTGATGAAAGGACGCACCCCGTCATGAATCATCACATAATCCGGTGCATCATCACACAAAGCGAGCAGGCCGAGGCGGGTGGATTCCTGTCGTGTCGGACCGCCGGTAACAAGGCGGATACGCGTAGCATCAATATCAGCGCGTTGCAGCGCAGCATGATAAAGGTCGTGATCGTCGGAATGGATGACCACCACCACAGGTGAAATCTGCTCGCAGGCCAGAAAAGTGCGTAAAGTATGCGCCAGCACGGCCTGACCGCCGATACGACGATATTGCTTAGGGCCTTCGGTGCTTTGACCGGCGCGTTCTCCGCGTCCTGCGGCGACTATAACTGCTGCTGTGCGAATGAGAAAAGCCTTTCCGAGCTGTCACACCTCTGTTTATAGCGAATACCGCCTCATGGTGTTAAATACCAGTGATGTTTTTTTGATAATCGTATGATGTTTAAAGAGCTTTAGTAAAATCCGCTTTTTCTTGCATGAAGATGATAAAACCTATAAATCTGCTTAAAGTTTAAGCGTTTTTAAGATTGCACAATTTTTAGGCTGATGATGACGACTGCAACACTGCCATTAAAGATCGGATCAGTAGAAATCCGCAATCGCGTATTTCTGGCGCCGATGTCCGGCGTATCCGATCTGCCGTTTCGCCGTCGGGCGTGGGAGGCCGGTGCAGGGCTGGTGGTTTCCGAAATGGTGGCCAGTGCGGAGCTGTGTAATCATCACTCCGAGAGCCGTAAGCGGATGGAACGCGGTGATCTGCAAACCCATGTGGTGCAGCTCGCAGGCCGTGAAGCGCATTGGATGGGCGAGGCCGCCAAGATCGCTGAAGGTGAAGGCGCGGATATTGTCGATATCAATATGGGCTGCCCTGCCAAGAAGGTGACAGGCGGTTATTCCGGTTCGGCGCTGATGCGTGATCTCGACCATGCGTTGACGCTGATTGAAGCCACAGTGCAGGCTATCAAAGTGCCTGTGACGCTGAAAATGCGGCTTGGCTGGGATCACAATTCAATCAATGCGCCGGAACTGGCTCGGCGTGCTGTTGATGCCGGTGTGCAGATGATTACCGTGCATGGCCGCACGCGCTGTCAGTTCTATACCGGTCATGCCGATTGGGACGCAATCCGCGCCGTGCGTGAGGCAATTTCTGTGCCGCTTGTTGCCAATGGCGATGTTGGCAGTGCTGCCGATGTGCAGGAAATTATGCGCCGCTCCGGCGCGGATGCGGTGATGATCGGCCGTGGCGCCTATGGTCAGCCTTGGCTGGCGGGGCAGGTCGCCAGCGAACTGAATGGTTTGCCACATGGTGCCGCGCCGCAAAATCTGAGCGATTATATTCTCGCCCATTATCACGCTATGCTGGAACATTATGGTGAGAAAACCGGTGTCCGCCATGCCCGCAAACATCTGGGCTGGTATATGGAACGCCATACGTCAAATGTGCCGGATACTGTCAAAAAGGCGCTAATGACCTCCGGTAATGCGCAGGAAGTATCAGGCATTCTCACGGACATTTTTACCGGCCTGTCACCAATCACAAGGGCAAAATCCCTGAAGGATGCTGCCTGATGGACGCTGCTGCATTCTCTTTGTCCGATCATGTGCTGAATACATTGCCGCAAGCGGTGATAATGGCAGATGCTGCGGGACAGATTATTTATGCCAATGCACAGGCAGAAGTTTTCTTTCGCTCCAGTGCAGGGATTTTGAAACGCCACGGCCTCAATTATTTTCTGCCGCCTGCCAGCCCGCTGATCGGGCTGATTACGCAGGTTATTCAAAGCGGTACAGCGGTCAATGAATATCATATTGATCTGTCATCGCCGCGTATGGGCACTGAGCGCATGGTGGATGTGCAGGTAACACCGGTCAGTGAAATACCGGATCAGGTGGTTATCCTGTTTAAAGAAACAGCCATGGCGGAAAAACTCAATCGCCAGATGAGCCATCGCGGCGCGGCGCGTTCTGTTACCGGTCTGGCGGCCATGCTGGCGCATGAGATCAAGAATCCGCTGTCAGGTATTCGCGGTGCGGCGCAATTGCTGGAAATGTCGGCACGCGATGCTGCCAATGAGTCCGACTGCGAACTGACGCAGCTGATCCGTGATGAAGCTGACCGTATTGTTGCACTTGTTGACCGGATGAATGTGTTTTCCGACGAGCGTCCGATTGAGCGCTCTGCTGTCAATCTGCATACGGTACTGGGGCATGTTAAAACGCTGGCGAGCCACGGCTTTGCATCCCATGTCACGATCCGCGAGGATTATGATCCGTCTTTGCCGCGAGTCTGGGGTAATCGCGATCAGCTGATACAGGTATTTCTCAACCTGATTAAAAATGCTGCCGAAGCGATTGAGCCGGAAGAGCGCTCGGGGCGTAAAGGCGAGATCCTGCTGACCTCTGCTTATAAAGCAGGCATGCATATGATTGTGCCGGCAACGGGTGAACGCCTGTCTCTGCCGCTGGAATATTGCGTGATTGATAATGGCGGCGGGGTTGCGCCGGATATTCTGCCGATCCTGTTTGATCCGTTTATCACAACCAAAACCAATGGCTCCGGTCTGGGCTTGCCTTTGGTTGCCAAGATCATTGCCGATCATGGCGGTATGATTGAATGCGAAAGTTTCTCCGGAAAAACCATTTTCCGTATTCTGTTGCCGATCTGGAAACAGGATAGTTCTGTTGTTTAAATTTAAATATTAAAATATCGATCTAATATTATGTAATATAATATTTATCTGCATGGGAGTGAGGCATTGAATGAACCGGTAATCATCGTTGCGGAAGATGATGCAGCCATGCGCACAGTGCTTAATCAGGCGCTGAGCAGAGCAGGTTATGCTGTGCGCCTTGCCAGTAATCGTGGAGCGCTTTGGGCGCTGATTACGAGCGGCGAAGGTGATCTGGTTATCAGCGATGTGAATATGCCGGATGGTTCAGTGTTCGAAATTCTGCCGCGTATCCGCAAAGCGCGCCCTGATCTGCCGGTAGTGGTGATGAGTGCGCAGAATACTTTCATGACCGCTATCCGCGCCTCGGAAGCCGGTGCCTATGATTATCTGCCAAAACCTTTTGACCTGAGCGAAATGGTAAGTCTGCTGCGTCGTGCGCTGTCTGAACCAAAGCCGGTGCAGGCAAAGCAGGATGTGGACGAGCAGGCAGAGAATATGCCGCTCGTTGGTCGCTCTGTGGCGATGCAGGATGTCTATCGTGTGCTGGCACGCATGATGCAGACTGATCTGACGCTGATGATTACAGGGGAATCCGGCACAGGTAAGGAGCTGGTTGCCCGCGCTTTGCATGAATATGGTCGCCGTCGTAACGGGCCTTTCGTGGCGATCAATATGGCAGCCATCCCGCGTGATTTGATTGAGTCCGAATTATTCGGCCATGAAAAAGGTGCCTTTACGGGCGCACAGCAGCGTTTTTCAGGTCGTTTTGAGCAGGCCAATGGCGGGACGCTGTTTCTCGATGAAATCGGCGATATGCCGATGGAGGCGCAGACGCGTCTGCTGCGCGTACTCCAGCAGGGCGAATATATGACCGTTGGCGGGCGCACGCCGATTAAAACTGATGTGCGTATTGTGGCTGCGACCAATAAAGATTTGCTCAAAGCAATTCACAAAGGTCAGTTCCGCGAGGATTTATACTACCGGCTCAATGTGGTGCCGCTGCGTATGCCGCCGCTGCGTGAGCGCAGCGAGGATGTGCCGGATCTGGTGCAGCATTTCTTCCGTCTGGTGGAAAAGGAAGGTCTGTCGCCGAAGCAGATCAGTGCCGAGGGCTTTGCTGCGCTGCGCCATTACACATGGCCGGGCAATGTGCGCGAGCTGGAAAATCTGGTGCGCAGACTTGCAGCACTCTATCCGCAGGATGAGATTAATGCCGAGATTATCCGTCACGAATTGCAGCATCTGCCGCCGTCATTAGAGGCTGATGAAACAGGGCTGAAAGCGGATCAGATCACTAACTTACGTGAGGCGACGGAAATTTATCTGCGCCAGTATTTCGCCTCCTTCAATGGTGAACTGCCGCCGCAGGGGCTTTATGACCGGATTTTGCACGAGATTGAATATCCGCTGCTGGCTGCAAGCCTGACAGCCACATCCGGCAATCAGATCAAGGCCGCAGAATTGCTGGGTTTGAATCGCAATACGCTGCGCAAAAAAATCCGCGACCATGATCTCAATATCTTCAAGAACAGCTAATATAGAGCATTTCACAGTCAAGTTGGATCAACTTGACGCCCGTGATAATGCGACCAGATAAAGAAGCTAGAGCGAGCGATATGATCCAATCTGGACGTAAACCGCTCTAGCTGAGCTCAGCAGCGATAACGTTGCATATGTGCAACATTCTGTTGCATGACAGCAACGGTTTATAATAGATTAACGGAATGGATAAGACGAGTCTGCTTGAGTGGTTGCGCGAATTTAAACCTGCACGGGTGAGTGAACAAAGACGTTTGCTGGCTCTGCCGGGTGTGATCATTGTTGTCCTGTCGATTATTGCATCACTTGTCTCCTTTCTGATTATGATCGGTGTTACGCCGATTGTTCCTGATCTGCATGTGACGCTGACGCTCATCATTATCAATGTGGTGCTGGTCGTCAGCCTGCTGGCACTGATTATCCGCGAGATTTTCCGCATCACACAGGCGCGTCGTCATGGCCGTGCTGCCGCGCGTTTACATGTGCGCATTGTGGCGCTGTTCTCGCTGATTGCAGCGGTTCCGGCGATTGTGGTGGCGATTGTTGCCAGTGTAACGCTCAATCTCGGGCTGGATCGCTGGTTTGAAACCAATACGCGCAATATCGTCAATTCATCGATCAGCCTTGCCAATGGTTATATCAATGAAACCGCGCGCAACCTGCAAAGCACGACCTATTCCATGCTGCAGGATATGGATGCGCAACGCACGCTCTATAGTCTCGATCGTAACGGTTTTGTGCAGCTGATGACCTTGCAGGCGCTGGGTCGTGGTCTGCTTGGCGCACAATTATTGCGCGAAGACGGCTCTGTTGCCTTGCGCAGTGAGCAGGGCGGCGCAAATCTGCCGCAACCGCCTTCTGAGGCGGTTGAAACGGCACGGGACGGTAATCCGGTGATTATCCCGCCGGGTCCGACCAGCAACTTCGTTGGCGCGATTATCAAAATGCGTGAGATACCCGATGTGTATCTCTACACCGTACGTGCTGTTGATGCGCAAATTCTCGATTCCATGCGTCTGATGGAGGCGAACACCAAGCGCTATCAGGATATGGAGGCGAACCGTATCCCGACGCAGGTGATCTTTGCGCTGCTCTATTTCGGCCTGATGCTGATTGTTTTGTTGCCGGCTATCTGGACAGGTATTGCTGTGGCAGACCGTCTGGTACGGCCGATCCGCCAGCTGATTGGTGCTGCTGATGAAGTGGCTGTCGGTAATCTGGATATTTCCGTGCCGGTGCGCTCCAGCGATGGTGATCTCGGCGCATTGTCCGGCACTTTCAATAACATGGTTGCCGAGCTGAAAAGCCAGCGCACCGATCTTTTGGCCGCCAAAGACCAGATTGACGAGCGCCGCCGCTTCTCCGAGGCTGTGTTGTCCGGCGTTACCGCCGCGGTGATCGGGGTGGATGCGCTGGGGCTGATTAATATCGTCAACCGCTCGGCAGAGCAGATGTTCTGCCTTGAGCCCGATGAGGTTATCGGTACCAGCCTGAGCACGCATATTCCGGAAATCGGACAGGTCTTTGAAGTCGCTCATGATTCCGGCCGCGCGGTTTATCGCGAGCAGGTATCGATGATGCGCGGCGGGCTGACCCGTACTTTCAATGTGCAGATCACGATTGAGGACGGCACAGGCGATGAACGCTCCTATGTCGTGACGATCGATGATATTACTGATCTGGTACAGGCACAGCGCTCAACGGCATGGGCTGATGTGGCGCGCCGTATCGCCCATGAGATTAAGAACCCGCTGACACCGATCCAGCTTTCTGCCGAGCGTATCCGCCGCCGTTATGGCAAGGTCATTACCGAAGATCGTGAGGTTTTCGACCAGTGTGTGGAAACGATTATCCGTCAGGTTGGTGATATCGGCCGCATGGTGGATGAATTCTCGTCTTTTGCACGGATGCCGAAGCCGAAAATGGAAACCATTGATTTGCGGGATTCGCTGAAAGAAGCCGCATTCTTGGTGGAAGTCAGCCGCAGTGAGATCAGTTTTGAGCAGCAATTGAGTGAAGTGCCGCTCTATGGCCATTTTGACAGTCGTCTGCTTGGTCAGGCTTTTGGTAACATTATCAAAAATGCCAGCGAGGCTATTGAAGCGGTTACTGATGAAGATAATTATCACGGACATATTCTGCTGAAGGCCTATCAGGACAAGGATCAGCTGGTTGTTGAAGTGATTGATAACGGTAAAGGCCTGCCTGGTGACAACCGGCAGCGGCTGCTGGAGCCTTATATGACGACGCGTGAAAAAGGCACCGGCCTTGGCCTCGCTATTGTCAGAAAAATCGTTGAGGATCACGGCGGGCATATGGAACTGCATGATGCACCAGCTGATTTCTATCAGGGCAGAGGTGCGATGATCCGTATGGTTTTCCCTGCAACACCGCCGGAAATGGCAGGGACACAGACAAATGAGGAGTTGCAGGCATGACAGACAGATGCAGGCAGCTGAATGATAAATACCTGCGGATAGATCACTTTGTGGTAAATCTGCAGGATAATGGGAACAAGGCAGGTGGATTAAATGGCTTCTGATATTCTCGTCGTTGATGATGAAACGGACATCCGTGATCTGGTTGCTGGTATTTTAAGCGACGAAGGTCACGAAACCCGCACAGCTTTTGATGCGGACAGCGCATTGGCCGCTATCAATGATCGTGTGCCGCGGCTGATTTTTCTGGACATCTGGTTGCAGGGCAGCCGTCTGGACGGGTTGGCATTGCTGGATGAAATCAAGAAACTGCATCCGGATCTGCCGGTGGTGATGATCTCCGGTCACGGTAATATTGAAACTGCTGTCTCGGCAATCCGCCGCGGCGCTTATGATTTCATTGAAAAGCCGTTCAAGGCAGATCGTCTGATCCTCGTGGCAGAGCGGGCACTGGAAACATCAAACCTTAAGCGCGAAGTTTCTAACTTACGCAAACGCTCCGGTGAGACATTCGAACTGCTGGGTAATTCGCTGGCGATGAACCAGTTGCGCCAGACCATCGAACGCGTGGCACCGACCAACAGCCGTATCATGATTACCGGCCCTTCGGGTTCGGGTAAGGAAATGGTGGCACGTGCCATTCATGGGCAGTCGAGCCGTGTTAACGGGCCTTTCGTAACTGTAAATGCCGCTGCTATTACGCCGGAACGTATGGAAATCGAGCTTTTCGGCACCGAAATGGATGGCGGGGAACGCAAGGTCGGCGCACTGGAAGAGGCGCATGGCGGTATTCTCTATCTCGACGAAATTGCCGATATGCCGCGTGAAACCCAGAACAAGATTTTGCGTGTTCTGGTTGACCAGCAGTTTGAACGTGTTGGCGGAACCAAGCGTGTGAAGGTCGATGTGCGTATCATTTCTTCGACCGCGCAGAATCTTGAGGGCATGATTGCCGAAGGTCTGTTCCGCGAAGATCTGTTCCATCGTCTGGCCGTTGTTCCGGTGCAGGTGCCGCCACTGGCACAGCGCCGCGACGATATTCCGTCACTGGTGTCCTTCTTTATCAATCAGGTGGCTGAACAGGCCGGTATCAAACCGCGCCGTATCAGCGATGATGCGATGGCGGTTCTGCAATCCCATAGCTGGCCCGGCAATGTGCGTCAGCTGCGTAACAATGTGGAACGCCTGATGATTTTGGCGCGTGGCGATGATGTGGATGCGCCGGTAACTGCTGATCTGCTGCCGGCGGAAATCGGTGATACGCTGCCGCGCACACCGACAGATTCCGACCAGCATATAATGGCACTGCCGCTGCGCGAAGCGCGTGAAATGTTTGAAAAGGAATATCTGGTCGCACAGATCAACCGTTTCAGCGGTAATATTTCACGCACGGCTGAGTTTGTGGGTATGGAGCGTTCCGCTCTGCACCGTAAACTCAAGTCGCTCGGAGTGTAATTATGCGCATCATTATCTGCGGTGCCGGTCAGGTCGGCTTCGGTATTGCTGAGCGGCTCGCTGCGGAACATAACGATGTGTCGGTGATCGATACATCGGAAAAGCTGATCCACGCTGTGCGTGATCTGCTTGATGTGCGTGGTTTTGTCGGTCACGGCTCGCATCCGGATGTGCTGGAAGCGGCCGGTGCCGATGAAGCGGATATGATTATCGCCGTCACGCTTTACGACGAGATCAATATGGTGGCCTGTCAGGTTGCCCATTCGCTGTTTAATGTGCCGACCAAAATTGCCCGTATCCGCGCACAGACCTATCTGCAAAAGCAGTATCAGGAGATGTTCTCGCGCGATAATATGCCGATCGATGTGGTGATCTCGCCGGAACTGGAAGTCGGCGACATGGTACTGCGCCGTATCGCTTTGCCGGGTGCTTCCGATGTGTTGCGCTTTGCCGATGACAAAGTGGTTGCTTTTGCCATTGAATGTATGGAAGACTGCCCGATCATCAACACACCGCTGAAACAGCTGACCGATTTGTTCCCTGATCTGCCGTCAACGGTGGTCGGCGTGGTGCGCAATGACAAGCTGTTTGTGCCGCATTCCGAGGATCATCTGCTTGCAGGTGATCTGGCCTATGTGGTGACAACGGTAGAGCAGGTGCGTCGTACGCTCGGCCTGTTCGGGCATGATAAGCCTGAGGCGCGAAGGATCATTATTGCCGGTGGCGGTAATATCGGGCTCTATGTTGCGAAAAAGATGGAAGAGCGCCAGCCGCATACACGGCTGAAGATCATTGAACATAATCGTGAGCGTTCAGCCTTTGTGGCTGATGAGCTGGATAAGACAATTGTGCTCAACGGCAGTGCGCTGGATCAGGAATTGCTGCGTGAAGCGGAAGTGCAGGATGCTGATCTGATGGTGGCGCTGACCAATCAGGATCAGGCGAATATTCTGTCCGGCATTATGGCCAAGCGCCTTGGCTGTAAGTCGAATATGGTGCTGATTAATAATTCTGCCTATCAGGAATTCATCCATACGGTTGGTATTGATTCTTATGTCAGCCCGAAAAATGTGACGATTTCCAAGATTTTGCAGCAGGTGCGGCGCGGACGTATCCGCTCGGTCCATAGTGTCTATGACGGGCGGGCGGAACTGATTGAGGCGGAAGCCCTTGAAACTTCACCATTAGTCGGCGCGCCTTTGCGCAATATCGACCTGCCGGCCGGTTTGCGGGTGGGGGCGGTTTACCGTGACGGAAAAGTTATTAAGCCGCATGGCGATCTGCATATTCGCCGCAATGACCGCGTAGTAATGTTTGCGACAAGTGATGCGGTGAAGCACGTAGAACAGATGTTCCGCGTGAGTCTCGATTTCTTTTGAGCGCCTCATTTTAAAATTGAGTATGTTTTATGGATATTTGTACATTCTGGTACGGCAGCCAATTACGGCCGGTGGATCATATGTGCCTGACTTCCATGGTCAGAACCGGACAACGGGTTAAGCTGTTCAGCTATCAGCCCGTCGAAAATCTGCCGGAAGGCGTGGAGCAGCATGATGCTGCAACGATCATGCCGATTGAATCATTTCGCCGTCTTGATCCCGGTTTTCCGAACCTGAAAGATAATCTGACGATTGTTCAGTTTAGCGATATTTTTCGTATCAATCTGATGAAGCATCGTCAGGGCGTGTGGCTGGATACGGATGTCTATCTGCATAAGCAGTTCCATCCGGATGCATCCAAACCCTATCTGGCGCGTGAAAACAGGGAGCGCGTCGGCGTTTCGGCTTTGTATTTCCCGCCCGATCATCCGGTGATTGCCGAATTTGATGCTTATATGACCGGTGATTATCCGCTGCCGAAATGGCTCGGTTTGCGCAGACGGGTTTTGCGCCCGCTCTGGTACCGCCTCATCGGCAAGGAAGTGACCCCTGCAATGATCGGTATTACCATTTTTGGCAATGACGGTATCTCAAGGCTGGCCAAGAAATATGGCTGTTTCAACGATGCGGCGCCCAAAGAAAGTTTTTACTACTGGACTGCGCGTGACTGCCTGAACATTTTTGATCCGAAATATGGTCTTGAACCGCTGAATCATCCTGAATTTATCGGTTTTCATGTGCATCGCAAAAGTCCGGAAGAACTGGTTGCGCGCAAAGGCAGCTTTTATGAATGGATGCTGAAGCAGACAGGTGAGCTGACGGAGGCTGATTAAGCGTCATGAATTGTCAGAATACAGGTCAGATACAAAATATATTTGGCCTGAATGGCATAGTTCTGACTGTGCGGCAGCTAATCATCCGGCAGCATACAACATTTTGACGTTGCGCAAAAAATAGCGGCCTGTTAACCCTTTGCGGAATGTGGGATTATTCCCGCAACTATTGATTCTGTATCAATATACAGGTGCAATATCTGGGGCAGATGATAAAACCGGATGACAGGGGAAGTTTTTCTGCTGTTTCTTCGGAAATGAACTGTTTACGGGCTATGCGCTTCAGGCGGCATATTTGTAAACAGGGTGGATGTCTCCCCGAAATCAGTGCTGGTTGCGGATCGAAATAAAGGAATAAAAAAATGGCTGAACGATCGCAAAATCTTCAGGATCTCTTTCTGAATTCTGTACGTAAGCAAAAAATCTCTCTGACGATCTTTTTGATTAATGGCGTTAAGCTGACAGGTATTGTCACATCCTTTGATAACTTCTGTGTCTTGCTGCGCCGTGACGGACATTCACAGCTGGTATATAAACATGCCATCTCAACCATTATGCCAAGTCAGCCTGTGCAGATGTTTGAAGGCGAAGAAGAGTAAGTATTACAAGTCATTACGACTGTTTGCTGAAATTTCGGAATGTTTTTATATCCGCAGTGCCTCAAGGCCTGCGGATATATTTGTTTGTAAATACGGGAATAATTATCTGAGGCGCGCTCATTGATGCAGGCAGCCCTGATGATTATCTGATGGGAACAGAAGCCGTTCCGGACAAAGATGACCGGTAAAGGCGATACATAAATCAGGATACACATTTGAAAAAACGCAATGATCCGGCAGCTGATCTGACGCCAGAAACAGAGATGCCAGAAACATATGAATTATCATCCGATGATAATTATGATGACGGCGCCAAACAGAAAAGCAGCAGAAAGCCTTTCACAACAAAAGTAGAAGATACACGGGCTTTTGTTGTCGTGCCGATTTTGCCGGAACGTTACGCGCTGGTCGTCGATCAGGATGAGAGCGAACGCCCGAAATATCGCCGGAGTGATGAGGCGCGGCTTGAAGAAGCTGCGGGACTTGCACGGGCGATTGATCTGAAAATTATCGACAGTTTTCTGGTGCAGACCTCCCAGCCGCGTCCGGCCACTTTGCTTGGCACGGGTAAGGTTGAGGATATTGCCGAACGCATCGAGCGTGAAGAAATCGAGCTGGTGATTGTCGATCATCCGCTGACACCGGTGCAGCAGCGCAATCTTGAGCGCGAATGGAAGGTTAAGGTTATTGACCGTACCGGTCTGATTTTGGAAATTTTCGGCCGCCGCGCGCAGACCCGTGAGGGTAGTCTGCAGGTTGAACTGGCACATCTGAATTATCAGAAAGGCCGTCTGGTTCGCAGCTGGACGCACTTGGAGCGTCAGCGTGGTGGCGGGGGCTTTATGGGCGGTCCGGGTGAAACCCAGATCGAGGCCGACCGGCGTATGCTGCAGGAGAAAATCCTGCGGATCAAACGCGAGTTGGATACGGTTGTACGTACCCGCCAGCTGCACCGCCAGAAACGCCGTAAGGTGCCGCATCCGGTGATTGCACTGGTCGGTTATACCAATGCGGGCAAGTCTACTTTGTTCAATCGTCTGACCGGTGCTGATGTGCTGGCGGAAGATATGCTTTTCGCGACGCTTGATCCGACTTTGCGCCGTCTGCGCCTGCCGCATGGCGATATGATTATCCTGTCCGATACAGTTGGCTTCATCTCCAACCTGCCGCACCATTTGGTTGCCGCATTTAAGGCGACACTGGAAGAGGTGATTGAGGCAGATCTAATCCTGCATGTGCGTGATATGTCTGACCCTGACAATGCGGCGCAGGCTGAGGATGTGGAGACAATTCTCAGCGGTCTCGGCATTAAAAAAGGCGATGAGCGTGTCATTGAGATCTGGAACAAGATCGACCGTTTGAGCGAGCCGATGCAGGACAGCGCGGAAAATCTGAGCAGCGGCAGTCATGAAGATGCACGGCCTTTGCCGCTGTCTGCGCTGACGGGGCAGGGTACGCCTGAATTGCTGGCTTTGATCGAAAGCCGTATTTCCGGTGCGATGGAAAAGGTGCAGGTCAGCCTGCAGCCGGATCAGTTTGGTCTGATTGACTGGATTTACCGCCATGGCAGCAATGTGCGCCGTCAGGATGAGGAAGACGGTTCGGTGATTATCGATGTGGATATGACCGCCGGTTCCGCACAGAAATTCCGCGATAAATATGCTTCCGTAACCAAACGCAGCTAAGGATGTGCAGCAGTCTGCCGTCATTTAGATTTCGGTAAGCATGAAAGATTAGACAGGGGCGGAATAGGGCGTTTATAGCGCAACACCTTGCGAAACGGGTACGCCTCGCCCTATGTATTGAGTATTACGAATCCTGACGGCAGTGTTTCGCTCCGTTCTCCGATAGCCAAAGGCAGTTAATGATGAGAGATCCAATTGAAACCGTTATGAATCTGGTCCCGATGGTGGTTGAGCAGACTGCACGCGGTGAGCGGGCCTATGATATTTTCTCGCGTCTTCTGAAAGAACGCGTGATTTTCGTGAACGGTCCGGTTGAAGACGGCATGGCTATGCTGATCTGCGCGCAGCTTTTGTTCCTTGAAGCGGAAAACCCGAACAAGCCGATTGAAATGTACATCAATTCGCCAGGTGGCGTGGTCACTTCCGGCATGGCAATTTATGACACGATGCAGTTCATCAAGCCTCCGGTTTCCACGCTCTGCATGGGGCAGGCGGCATCCATGGGCTCGCTGCTGCTGACAGCCGGTGCAACCGGTCAGCGTCTGGCACTGCCGAATGCGCGTATCATGGTTCACCAGCCATCCGGCGGTTTTCAGGGGCAGGCTTCCGATATCGAGCGTCATGCGCAGGATATCATCAAGATGAAGCGCCGCCTCAATGAAATCTACGTTAAACATACCGGCCGTGATTATGAAACCATCGAACGTACACTCGACCGCGATCATTTCATGACTGCTCAGGAAGCGCTCGAATTCGGCCTGATCGATAAAGTGATCGAATCACGCGATCTCGGCGAAAAGAAAGACTGATAAACCGGATTCTGATCCGTTTTGCCTGAAAAACGGATCAGTTTTCTGAAGACCGGAATTTCGTGACAAGTGGTTTTCCGGCAGAAATCTTCGGCATTGTATAATTTTAGCCACATTTTTTCTGCCATTACCGCTTTTACTGTACTGTCGCATAAAACAGTGCGGTAGACAGGTTGTAAAACTGTCTTTTGCCTGTTTATGCTGAATGCTGTGTTAAGTGATTGTTTGGGTCTTGTGCCTAAAAAGACGACTGCCGTTCATGTCGGTTTCGGTCGGGAAGACATAACGGTTAGAACTTGGTGCCTGTTGCGGACAGCGGGCGGCCATTACTGAAAGGAAACTGCGATGAGCAAAGTCAGCAACGGCGGTGGCGATTCCAAAAATACGCTCTATTGCTCCTTTTGCGGAAAAAGCCAGCATGAGGTGCGCAAGCTGATTGCGGGGCCGACCGTTTTTATCTGTGATGAGTGCGTCGAGCTTTGCATGGACATCATCCGCGAGGAAAACAAATCCTCGATGGTGAAGTCGCGTGAAGGCGTTCCGACCCCGCAGGAAATTATGGCGGTTCTCGATGATTACGTCATCGGTCAGAGCCATGCCAAGCGTGTTCTGTCGGTTGCGGTTCATAATCACTACAAGCGTTTGGCTAACCAGCCAAAGAGCGGTGATGTTGAACTGGCAAAATCCAATATTCTTCTGGTTGGCCCTACCGGTTGCGGTAAGACCTATCTGGCACAGACACTGGCGCGCATCATTGATGTGCCGTTCACCATGGCTGATGCCACGACACTGACCGAAGCCGGTTATGTCGGTGAAGATGTTGAAAATATCATTCTCAAGCTGTTGCAGGCTGCCGACTACAATGTCGAGCGTGCGCAGCGCGGTATCGTCTATATCGACGAAGTGGATAAAATCAGCCGTAAGGCCGATAATCCGTCGATTACCCGTGACGTATCCGGTGAGGGCGTACAGCAGGCCCTGCTGAAGATCATGGAAGGCACTGTGGCTTCCGTACCGCCGCAGGGCGGACGCAAGCATCCGCAGCAGGAATTCCTGCAGGTGGACACAACCAATATCCTGTTCATTTGCGGCGGTGCATTTGCCGGTCTCGATAAGATCATTTCGTCCCGTGGCGAAAAGACCTCCATCGGCTTCAGCGCGACTGTAAAAGCGCCGGATGAACGCCGTATCGGTGCGATTTTCCATGAGCTGGAGCCGGAAGATCTGGTGAAATTCGGTCTTATTCCGGAATTTGTTGGTCGTCTGCCGGTTATTGCGACACTGGAAGATCTGGATGTGGCCTCTCTGGTCAAGATCCTGTCTGAGCCGAAAAACGCTCTGGTGAAGCAGTATCAGCGCCTGTTCGAGATGGAAAATGTTGAGCTGACATTCCATGAAGATGCGCTGCTTGCAATTGCAGGCCGTGCGGTAGAGCGTAAGACCGGTGCCCGTGGTCTGCGTTCGATCATGGAAAAAATCCTGCTTGATACCATGTTTGACCTGCCGACACTGGAAGGTGTTCAGGAAGTGGTTATTTCCGGCGAAGTCGTGGATGGCAAAGCGCAGCCGCTTTACATCTACGGTGATCGTAAGGAAGAAAAAGGTACGGTTTCCGCTTAAGGAAACAAACAGCCTGTCAGCTGTGACGAAAATCAAAAACGCTCAGGAGCAATCCTGAGCGTTTTTCGTTTGATGACATACTTATAGAGTCCATGTTTTTATATTTATGAGTTAAAATATCATATTTTATTGTGCTGGATTGTGGACGATAGGGGAAACACGGCGAAACCGGCACTTTAGGCGTTTCTTTAACCGCGAAACCGCTTTAAAAGATGAGCATGAAAATTGCATTTTGATCCGGTGGTCATAAATGCGCTGATTTATTCTGCTGTATGAAGCATAAACAGTGCTTGAAATAGCGGCAACGGGTGGCCAATTATACAGTCGATGCACACAGTGATTTGCTGATGAAACGGGGATCATTGTGTGGCGATCGGGTGGTTAACCCGGGAAAGGACCTAAAATGACGGATACAGAGTTGAAGACATCGGTGGGTGGTCAGGACGGGCTCTATGCCGTATTGCCATTGCGCGATATTGTTGTCTTCCCGCATATGATTGTGCCGCTTTTTGTCGGCCGCGAAAGATCAATCCGTGCGCTTGAAGAAGTGATGGGCGTTGATAAGCAGATCCTGCTTGCCACGCAGAAAAATGCTGCCGACGATGAGCCGGCCAATGACGCGATTTATGAAATCGGTACAGTTGCCAATGTGCTGCAGCTGCTGAAACTGCCGGACGGCACTGTAAAAGTGCTGGTCGAAGGTATTGCACGCGCCAAGATTTCCAAATTCAGCGACCGTGAAGATTATCACGAAGCCTATGCTGACATTCTCGAACTGCCGGAAGAAGAGCCGGTGGAAATCGAAGCGCTGTCCCGCTCGGTGATGAGCGACTTTGAAAATTACGTAAAGCTGAACAAGAAGATTTCGCCTGAAGTTGTTGGTGCGACCAGTCAGATCGACGACCATTCGAAACTGGCCGATACGGTAGCCTCGCATCTGGCGATCAAGATTGCTGAAAAGCAGGAAATGCTTTCGATCCTGTCGGTTCGTGAGCGTCTTGAAAAAGCTCTGGAATATATGGAATCCGAAATCTCGGTTCTTCAGGTTGAAAAGCGCATCCGCTCGCGTGTTAAGCGCCAGATGGAAAAGACCCAGCGCGAATATTATCTGAACGAACAGATGAAGGCGATCCAGAAGGAACTGGGCGACGGTGAAGACGGTAAGGATGAACTGGCCGAGCTGGAAGAACGCATTGCCAAGACCAAGCTGAGCAAGGAAGCTGCGGAAAAAGCGCAGGCTGAAATGAAGAAGCTGCGGTCGATGAGCCCGATGTCGGCGGAAGCCACAGTGGTGCGCAACTATCTCGACTGGCTGCTGTCCCTGCCGTGGAACAAGAAGTCCAAGGTCAAAACCGATCTGGCTTTTGCCGAGGAAGTTCTGGATACAGAACATTTCGGTCTGGATAAGGTCAAGGAGCGCATTGTCGAGTATCTCGCGGTACAGTCACGCGCTGCCAAGATCAAAGGCCCGATCATCTGTCTCGTAGGCCCTCCGGGGGTTGGTAAGACCTCGCTGGCGCGCTCGATTGCCAAGGCAACCGGTCGTGAATATGTGCGTATGTCGCTTGGCGGCGTGCGTGATGAGGCTGAAATCCGCGGTCACCGCAGAACCTATATCGGCTCCATGCCGGGCAAGGTTGTGCAGTCGATGAAGAAAGCCAAGAAGTCCAACCCGCTGTTCCTTCTCGATGAGATTGACAAGATGGGGCAGGATTTCCGTGGCGATCCGTCATCGGCAATGCTGGAAGTGCTGGATCCGGAACAGAATGCAACCTTCATGGATCATTATCTGGAGGTCGAATATGACCTGTCCAACGTAATGTTCGTGACGACTGCAAACTCGCTGAATATTCCGGGCCCTCTGCTTGATCGTATGGAGATCATCCGCATTGCCGGTTACACCGAGGATGAAAAACTTGAAATTGCCAAGCGGCATTTGCTGCCAAAGGCAATCAAGGAACATGCTTTGCAACCGAATGAATTCTCGGTTGATGAAGCAGCCATTCTTGCTGTGATCCAGCACTATACCCGCGAAGCCGGCGTGCGTAGTCTTGAGCGTGAAATGATGAAACTGGCGCGTAAAGCTGTCACGGAAATCGCACGTAAGAAGACCAAGTCGGTTCATGTGACTAAGGATAATATTTCTGATTATCTCGGCGTCATGAAGTTCCGTTACGGACAGATCGACGGCGAAGATCAGGTTGGTGTTGTAACTGGTCTGGCATGGACGGAAGTGGGCGGCGAATTGCTGACCATTGAAGGCGTGATGATGCCGGGTAAAGGTCGTATGACTGTGACTGGTAACCTGCGTGATGTGATGAAGGAATCCATTTCGGCTGCGGCATCCTATGTCCGCTCCCGTGCGGTGGATTTCGGCATCGAGCCTCCGCTGTTCGACAAGCGCGACATCCACGTGCACGTACCGGAAGGTGCGACACCGAAGGATGGACCGTCTGCCGGTACAGCAATGGTAACCGCAATTGTTTCTGTGCTGACCGGTATTCCGGTACGCAAGGACGTTGCTATGACCGGTGAGGTTACATTGCGCGGTCGTGTTCTGCCGATCGGTGGCCTGAAGGAAAAACTGCTCGCAGCTCTGCGCGGCGGTATCAAGAAGGTGCTAATTCCGGAAGAAAACGCCAAGGATCTGGCTGAAATTCCGGACAATGTGAAAAACGCATTGGAAATCATTCCGGTTTCTTATGTCGGTGAGGTGCTTGAACATGCACTGATCCGCAAGCCGGAGCCGATCGAATGGGTTGAACCGGAAACACCGGCAATCGCCAAAGCCGGTGAAGATGATGCAGTTGTGGGCATGGCTCACTAATCATCTGATCTGAGATATTAAAAAGCCCCGCAAGTCTGACTTGCGGGGCTTTTTTAATTTGGATAGATCGGCAAAGTTACATTCCAGCGATCTTGCGGGACAGGGCGTCCGGTATCAGCGCAACTGACACTGATGCGTTTTGCCTGATCCGCATCATCGCGCCATGTTGTATCCAGTGGCAGCAGACATTCAGGTACAGCCACCTTGGCATTAACAACAGGAAATGCCCAATTGCTGTTCTGTTCTATGTTTTGATGATTGATAAAACGCGCGGCAACGGCGGCAATCTCATCAGGATCTTGCATGGTTGTATTTACCTGCCTTTGGTGCTCAGCAAAAATCGCATGACACATACGCAGATTATCGAGGCCGAAACGCTGACGGCAATAGATGCGAATGTCATCAATACGAGCCAGCGACAGCTTTTCAAAAGCCTCAACATCACATTCCCCGCAAACAATCGGATTAACAAAGAAAAGTTGCAGAGAGGGTTGTTGCTTGACGAAAAACGTATAATCCGTGTCATGCTCGCGATATTTCACCTCAATGCCGGTGAACAGAGCCGCTGCCAGTAACAGTGGCGTCAGGCCGAGGGCGGCGAACAATGCGTTTTTTCTCATGAGAGAGTACCATTCTTGAAACAGATATCTCTGCCTTAAGCAGCTGGGATATGAATGGCAAATATAAAAAAGACCAGTATCAAACTGGTCTTTTCTTCTTGGGAGGCTTGATACTTTTTAATGCTCTGCGCCTGAGCCGCCGACAGCAACAATGCTGAATGGCTGATCGGCCACAGGAATGGTGCGGTCTTCTTTAAAGCTTTCAATATTAATCAGGCGTACCAGACTGTGGCGCGGATCGGTAATCGCAATATGGTCACCCGCAACGGCCAGACGCGGGCGCGGATCACGCCAGTGGCCGTCTTTGCTGTAAGGCTCGGTCACTTTCGCAGAACGGGTGATTGTGCCATCCAGAATATTGATGAGATGCAGCTGGCCGTCTTCTGTCAGTACATAGGCGTTTTTCAGACGGGCAGGGTCGAGCGCAAAATCCACACGACGGGTCGGCAGATCAACCAAGCGATAAGGCGTGTCGCTTTCCGGATCGATCAGAGCAATCTTATCCTCACCATAATTGCCGAGGAAGAACTGCATCGCCTTGCTGCCGATGAGCGTGCTGACTTTGCCCTTTGGCAGATCGGCACCATAGGTCAGCATTTTCAGCTCGGCTTTTTTGTCTTTGGACGGGCTGGCAATCAGCACGCCTTCCTCACAACCAAACGCAGCGAGACTGGCGGAGAAGGCTTCGCCATGCAAGGCTGTGCAGGTTGCAACATTGCCGGTTTGCGTACCGTCAGATTCAAGAACACGCAGGCCGAGGCGTGGCGGCAGGGCATCGGGCTTGGTTTCTGCTTCCAGATTTGGCACGGAAGCCAGATATTGATTGCCGAAAGGCACAATCACACCATGATGCGGCGCAGTGGCATCAATGATTTTTGCCTGCGTCTTGCCTTTCAGAATATCCTGCTCAGACAGTTCATGGCCTTTGCCTTCGCGGTCGAAGAACAGCACAACACTGTCATCATGCATCACCGCATGAACCGGACGTTTGCCTTCAAATTTCTCATCCAGCAAAGCTGTGTCTGAAATTTCTAGATCACGATGGTCGCCATGATCGGAAAGGCTGATGCCGGTTTTAATGACATTCACCTGATCGGCATCGGATTGCACGGCGAATACAGTTTCACCGGATGCACTCGCCGTCAGACCGGCATAGCCTTTAATATCAAATTTTCCGAGTTCTTTGCCGCTCTCCAGATCAATCGCCCGAACCACCGGTTTGGTATGATCGGCAATAAATAAACGCCAGACTTGTTTGTGTTCCTCATCTGCACCGGCATGACCGGCAATCAGTAGGGAACCTATTATGCCGAGCGCGGTTGCGCATTTTAGCTGTTTTAGCATCATAAACCTCAAGTCGAAATGTAATAACATTACGATTGATAGATGCGTTTATCTGACATGTCTATGCCGCAAAAGAAATTATTGTAATTTTATAACATAAATAGAGCGGTTTGATTGAAACTGAATCGTCAGAACCGCTCTATCTTTTTTATCCTCACATTGTCCGACACAAACCGCTTCGCACTTTGCTGGAAATGCTTTTATGGCTGCGTTTATAAATGCAGCCATTCCTTTGCACGGGTAATATCGTCCTGCGAGAGCTGATGACCTGCATTGAGTGTCTCTGCCGTTAAACTCGCGCCGTTCTTGCTGAGCCATGTATTCAGCGCTTCAGCATATTTGCCGTAAGGATCAGATTTGCCGGCCAGAGTCAGTACCTCTGTGCCGGACAGGTCAGCCTGCGGTACATCTTCCAGCACATGCATCGGGCGGCACAGAATAGCGCGGCGGATCAGTTTCGGGAAAAGCGCCATCACTGCAGCAGCAAAATTTGCACCATTGGAATAGCCGAGCACGGTGATATCTTCAGCTTTCAGGCCATAGGAGGCAATTGCCCCTTCAAAAAAGGCGTTAAATGCCTCAGCCTCCGAGCGGATATCCGCCTGATCGAACTGCGTGGCGCCAAAGCGGCGGAACCAGCGGGCAGTTCCTTCCTCATGGCTGCGTCCGCGCGCGCCGAGCAGGGTAGCGCGCGGGTTGATGCGATGCGCCATCGGCATCAGATCAGCTTCATTGCCGCCGGTACCGTGCAATAGCAGAATAACACTGCCATCGGGATTTTCCGGTGTGTAGAAGCGATGCACAAAGGGCAGGTCACGCATAGCAATTCTTTCCTCTCCGGGCATAGAAAATTGCGGCATTATCACTTTCAGATCCTGCGCGCGCTCCTGATTATGCGGTGGTACAAACAGTGTTTCGCCCAGATGCTCCGGTGTTTCATCAATGGTAAAACCCGGTCCGTCGGTTGCCAGCTCAATCAGCGTTCCGCCCGGTTCACGCACATAAAGAGAGGTGAAATATTTGCGGTCATGGAAATTGGTGATCGACGAATTGAGGCGTGACAATTCTGCTTCAGCCGCTTTGACTGCATCAACATCTTTGGCGCGGAATGCCACATGGTCGGCAATGCCGGTTCCGGGAATGCCCGGCACGAAGCCGCTGACATTGCGAACATCTACGAAATCCGTGTCGGAAACCATGCGCAACACAGTTTCTTCCCGTTGACCTTCGCTATAACCGAAGCGCTTGATGAACGCGGCGGTTTCTTCCTGAGTTTCAGTGAAAAGGGTAACGCTGTGCAGACGGGTGGGGGCAGAATTCCACGGATGCGCAGCCGGCATGTCATGACCGACCAGTTTAACGGTAACGCCATCCGGATCTTTGAGGCGTAATACCGGTTCACCGAATTCACGCTTTGGGCCTTCAACGCGAATCTGCCGGGACAGAGCGCGTGTCAGCCAGTCACCGATTGATTCCGGCGGGACAGCGAGTGCAATTTCCGCTACCTGACCATGGCCAACACGGCCGCGCGCGCCTTCTTCCCAGACAAGAAATGTAATCAATGAACCCGGTGAGCCAAGCGCATCGCCGTAAAACAGGTGGAGCTGCTCGCCGTCCTCAAAGCCGCCGGTTTGCTTGACCAGACGCAACCCCAGAAAACCTGCATAAAAATCAATATTGGCCTGCACATTGCGGGTGATGAGGGTCACATGATGGATACCGGAGGTCATATTGGCCTTTCTGAGACTGATAAAGCAGAGAATGAAATCAATCTCTGCCGAACTGTTCTGTGTTTTGCATCATATTATCGCAGATTTGTATTTTTGTAATATGGGCAGGGTGAACACTGTATCAACACCGTTCAATTCCCGAAAAGTTGATTTATCTCAGATGGCATAAAAAGACCCCGCATTGCAGAGCAATACGGGGCAGATATCGAGTAGGTATCATGAGGAGATCAACTTGTGAAAATATCATCTGTTGACAGTCCAACTATACGCATGAGTGCATATTAAAATAGTCCAATATAAGACTGGCAAATTGTTGTTATTTTAGCATTCTGATTTTTATGAAATCATCGTAAGTGTGTGAAAAATACAACTTATGATATTGTTTGAGCGCGTACTGCACGTTACGTACTTTACTTTTTATGTTCTGATATAAGTATATTCGCACATGATAAATGTGGAGATGCTTATGAAAGAGCTCTTATTAGCAAGTACAGTACTTAGCGGTGCATTTATTTTCAGTTCCGCTGCGAATGCTGCACCATGCGTAGCCAATGTGAACGGCACCATTGATGCCCGTAATATTGGTAATGCGGCAAACAGACCTGGATGTACAATTTCAACACTTCCACCAGTCATCGGGAATACCAGTATTTGGAATCTGGGTATTGTCGTCGACCAATATGGCGTTGCTGCTGGTGGTAACCGGACATTAACAGTCGATAATGATCTGACAACAATTCTGAAAGGCAGTGCAGGTATTGCTGTAGGGGATGGCTCTGCTGCAGCTCAGGCCATATTTGATGCGCGTGGCAAAACTATCAATCTGACGATTGAAAATCTAGATGCCAACGCCCCAAAACCTATCGGTGATAATATTGCGAAATCTGGCGTCGGTGTGAGTGATGGCGGGCTATTAATGATCGGTACGCTCAACCTGACAATGCAGAACCTGCCAAACGGTGCTGATGGCTCGAGATTTGGTGTTGGGCAATTCTTTGAACATTATGGTGTAGTCGCTGGATCTTCTGTTAATGCGGCAGAAGACGCAACTTTCAATGGTAAAAGGTCGTCGGCAATTTTTGATAATCTGTCTATCAAAATGCAGTCGACAGCAAATTTGGGTGGATATCCGTTATTAAACGGGATTCGTGTCATACAGGGTGCGTATCAGCAAAGCGGGAACGGATCTGCCGGTTATGTGGAAGTGAAGGGCGATCTGGCAATCGATATTGATGCGGCATCAAATGATGCTATCGGTATTTATGTGTGAGGTTCAGAGCAAAACGGCAGGGTACCGGAAGTCAGGCTAAACAATAGCAATATTAAAATTAAGAGTACATCCGGTCGTGCCAATGCAATCCGTCTGGGTAAAACTGCTAATGTTGGCACAGGTGAAGGCCGCCTGACCTCACTTGGTCACATGGAAATTGATACAACGGCTGCCGCCAACAGTTCCGCCATCGCTGTTATCTGGCAAGGGGCTGTTTTGGACGCCAATACCGATACTTCAAGTACGACCATTAAAGCAGGCCGTGAAGCCATTAGTATCAGTGGTAATTTCAACCAATCCAATGCACAGACCGACACGATGTTTAATAATCTTGTTGCGTCTACAACTTCAACAACAGCAAACCTTGTTGAAGTTGCGAGCAATCAACAAAATTATTTGCTGACTGTGCGTGGCGCGGATAGTTTGCTGACCGCTGCCAGTGGCGGATATCTGCTTAATGTCGGCGGAACTGCTCTTGCCCCAAGTATGACCACATTCAATTTTTCAGAAGGTACAATGCTTGGCCTGACCAATAAGGCAGCTGTATCAACTTTGAATCTGAATCTCGATAAGAAGGCAAAATGGGTTTTGCAGGAGAAAACCGGTTCTGCGCCTTCAACGACGGCTGTATTCACCAAGCTAGATCTTAAAAATGCTTCCGAAGTTGTAGCTTACGGATCAGGCGGCGCTCTCGCTGCTTTTACATTGCAGGGAGACATCAACAGCATTGGCGGTATTCTCAACCTGTCGGATGGTAAAACCGGCGATCAGCTGATTTTGCAGGGGCAATATATGGGCTCACAGGGGGCTGTTGCCCATCTGGATACATTCCTTGGCGCCAGCGGCTCAGCTTCTGATATGATTGTGAATGATGGTGGTGCAATTTCCGGACAGACTTTGCTGCGTATTAAAAATACAGGGACTGATCCTGATGGGGCAGATACTGAGCCGGGGCATGGCATTAAACTTGTAAATTCCATGAATGGTGGCACAACAACAGCTGATGCTTTTATGCTTGATGCAAGTGCAGCCAATGCCTATCAGTTTAATGGCAAGACTGTTGTTGGTGCCGGTGCCTATGCCTATTCCTTATATAAAGGCCCAAATACCAAATCCTCCTCCGTAGCTGATGACTATTCAGACAGTGAGATTGCGGATGACTGGTATTTACGTTCTCAGCTCGACAAGAAAGATCCAGTCGATCCGGTAGATCCAGTCGATCCGCAGTTTACACAAGGCGTGCCTGTCTATGAGGCTTATCCGCAGGTTCTGTTGGCTTTGAACAGTCTGCCGACACTCCAGCAGCGCGTCGGTAATCGTTACTGGAGCAATGCCGGTAATATTATGATTGAGCAGGGCGCAGACGTGATCGGTACTCCGGCTGTTCCAGCGGCTGAAGCCGGAAGTTTTACCGAACGTAATGGCATTTGGGGACGCATTGAAGGTCAGCACCTGAAGTCCAAGCCGGCCGTCACCACATCAGGCACGCAATATGATGCTGACATCTTTAAAATGCAGGCCGGTCTTGATGGCGTTTTAACAGAGACTGACAATGGTCTGCTGATTGGCGGTATCACAGTTCATTATGGTCATGCATCGGCGGATACCCGTTCTGAACATGGTCTTGGTAAGATCTCGACAGACGGTTATGGTTTTGGCGGCACGCTGACCTGGTATGGAAATAACGGTTTCTATATCGATACACAGGCACAGGCAACTTGGTATGACAGTGATCTGAGCACGAGAGGCGGAAGTGCTGTCTCTCTTGTCGATGGTAATAACGGCTTTGGTTATGCTTTATCTGCCGAAACCGGTAAACGGATTACGCTGAATGACCGGTGGTCGGTTACACCGCAGGCGCAGCTCGTTTATTCCAATGTCGATTTTGATAATTTTACCGATCAATATAGTGGTGCTGTTTCCCTTCGCAAGGGCGACAGTCTTCAGGGACGTATCGGTATTTCCGCAGATTATCAGAACTCCTGGTACAATGATAAAGGCATGATAAACCGTTCTTATGTCTACGGTATTGCCAATCTGTATTACGAATTCCTCAATGGCTCAGCAGTTGACGTATCGTCTGTGCGTTTTGCCAGCCGTAATGACCGTTTCTGGGGCGGAATTGGACTGGGTGGCAGCTATAATTGGGATAATGATAAATATTCCATCTATGGCGAGGGATCGGTAAATACCAGTCTCAATAATTTCGGAGACAGCTACGCCTATAAAGGAACCATCGGACTTCACGTCAAATGGTAACAAGCTTGAAGATCTTTTAAAAACATTGAAAGCCCTGGAGACATCCGGGGCTTTTTTTATACAGCAAGCATTTGATAATGCGAGGCGATTAAAGAAAATATCTGTAAGCTATTTGAGAGGAAAGTGGTGAGCGCGCACGGGTTCGAACCGTGGACCTACTGATTAAAAGTCAGTTGCTCTACCGGCTGAGCTACGCGCTCTTGCAATTTCTGAGACAGCAAGTCTCTGTCAGGAGCATCTCGGTAATGCTCTGCAAGTGGGGCGATACATAAGGCGGTTTGGCGCCATCGTCAACACTAAAATCACTGTTTAAATTCAAAATCTTAAGTTTATACACAAGACAGGTACAAAGACAGATTTAAAGCGCAGACAAACAAGCTGCTCAAATTTAAGAGGATTTTATAAGGGGAGAAAGTGGTGAGCGCGCACGGGTTCGAACCGTGGACCTACTGATTAAAAGTCAGTTGCTCTACCGGCTGAGCTACGCGCTCTTGCAATTTCTGAGACTGGAAGTCTCTGTCAGGAGCATCTCGGTAATGCTCTGCAAGTGCGGCGATACATAGGTGCCGATATCGCTATCGTCAACACCAAAAATCATTGTTTTTGAAGTGAGAGCGGATTTTTTGAAGTTTTTCTCGGTTTTTCCCCATGTTGAGGTGCGGAAATCGCGCTTATATCATGCATATTTGATGATTTGTGTGTTCTGAATAAAAAATCAGAGAGGCGATTCACGCCTCCGAATGAGATTCTTCTAAAGAATGATTCCGGCAAGCCATTGTTTGCGTGACTGATTCCTGAAAATTTACCGATATTTGCACCTGCAGTTCCTATCCGGAACATTTCTGGCTATAAGACCCGCACGACTATAAGCAGCACCATGCCCGTGAGCTCGCACTGAATCAGCGAGGCAAGACTGGTGGTTGCTGAAAGTCACGGATTTCGTAATTTGACAGGGAAATAATATGGCAATCGACATTTCTTATCTGACAGCTGTTGGTGCCGGTGCCTTATCTTTTCTCTCTCCCTGTGTTCTGCCGCTCGTGCCGCCTTATCTCTGTTATATGGCCGGTGTGAGTGTGGATGATTTTCGCAATGGCGGAGAGGCCTCGCAGGCCACACGTAACCGTATCCGGTTGCTGGTGACGTCATTTGCATTCGTTCTCGGCTTTACCACCGTATTTGTGGCGCTTGGTGCCGGTGCATCGTCAATCGGTCACTTTCTGCGTCAATGGCAGCAGGAAATGGCGATTGCCGCCGGTCTTGTTATTATTGTGATGGGGTTGAATTTTCTCGGACTGATCCGCATTCCGTTGCTGTCACGGGAAGCCCGTTTTCAGGCAAATTCCGCACCGGCCACACCTTTGGGTGCCTATATTATGGGGCTGGCCTTTGCATTCGGCTGGACACCATGTATCGGACCGGTATTAGGGCCGATCCTGACACTTGCAGGTTCCAAAGCTTCTGTGCTGGATGGTGCATCGCTGCTGGCTGTTTATTCGCTGGGACTGGGCATTCCGTTTATGCTGGCGGCGCTGTTTTCCGGCCGTTTCATGCGGTTCCTGTCACGTTTCCGCGTGCATATGGGCAAGGTCGAAAAAGTAATGGGTATTTTGCTGGTGCTTGCCGGTATCCTGTTCCTCACCGGCGGTATGGAAGCTTTTGCTTTCTGGCTGCTTGAGACATTCCCTGTGCTGGGTAAGCTCGGCTAATCACGATACGTACCGGTTGTTTCTGAAAAGTGACCGGCTCAACCATAAATCCTGAACAGGAAACTGTTTAAAAACAGAATAATACCGCGATTCATGCAAAATCATCGGCACCTTGCTTGTTTTGTGTAAATGAATCTATACGTTTTGCCTTTAAAGTGGTTCTGATAATTCAGACCTCTTTGCCAGTTATGAAACACGGAATTAATATGGCTTCCAGATCCTGCCTGACTATCATCCTCGCTGCCGGTGAGGGTACCCGCATGAAGTCTTCCATGTCCAAAGTACTGCATGAGATTGCCGGCCTGCCGCTGGTGGGGCATGTGGTTAAGGCCGTGCAGGGGGCGGATGATCAGGCTGATCTGGCCGTTGTTGTCGGTCGCGGCGCGGCTGATGTGCAGAAGGCTGTTGGCAAAATCAGTGATACGGCACGTTTCTATGAACAGACCGAGCGTCTGGGGACTGCCCATGCAGTTCTGGCTGCGCGTGAAGCACTGGCCGAAAATTATGATGATGTGCTGGTCGTGTTTGGTGATACGCCGCTGATTGAAGAAACCTCTTTGCGCGCTGCACGTAACAAGCTGGCGGAAGGCGCAGATATTGTAGTGATGGGGTTCCGTCCGGAAAACCCGACAGGCTATGGCCGTCTGGTTGAAGAAGATGGCAAACTGATTGCAATCGTCGAAGAAAAAGACGCGACGGACGAGCAGCGCAAAATCACCTTCTGCAACGGCGGATTGATGGCGCTGAACGGCAAACATGCGTTGCAGCTAATCTCTGCCGTGAAGAACGATAATTCCAAAGGCGAATATTATCTCACCGATGTGGTGAAGCTGGCGCATGCACAGGGGCTGAATGTCATTGCCATTGATGTGCCGGTTGAGAATGTCATCGGCATTAATAATCGTGCTGAACTGGCCGAAGCTGAAGCTCTGTGGCAGGCACGTAAACGACGTGATGTCATGCTATCCGGCGTGACGCTGATTGCACCTGAAACGGTTTTCTTTGCGCATGATACGCTGATTGAGGCCGATGTGCTGATTGAGCCGAATGTGTTTTTTGGTCCAAAGGTGACCGTTGAGAGCGGTGCCGTTATCCATGCATTTTCCCATATTGAAGGTGCACATATCGGTGCCAATACCAGTGTGGGGCCGTTTGCACGCTTGCGTCCGGGCGCAAAGCTGGCCGAGAAAGCCAAGGTCGGCAATTTCTGCGAAGTGAAAAATGCGGATATCGGTGCCGGTGCCAAGGTCAATCATCTGTCCTATATCGGTGATGCAACTGTAGGTGCGGAAACCAATATCGGAGCGGGTGTCATCACCTGCAATTATGACGGCTATAACAAGTTTAAAACCACGATTGGCAGCAATGCTTTTGTCGGTTCTAACTCTGCTCTGGTTGCACCGCTGACAATTGGTAACGGTGTTTATGTGGCTTCCGGCAGTGTGATTACCGATGAAGTGCCTGAAAATGCATTGGCGCTCGGTCGCGCCCGTCAGGTTAATAAAGAAGGCCGTGCAGAGGTTTTGCGCGAAAAATATAAAGCCATTAAGGCAAATAAAAACAAATAATTATCATAAAATCATCATTTTTAAATTTAAAGTGATGATAGGAATTGTGTGGTCTTAAAGCCTATAGGTCAGACCTTAAAACAAAGACGCAACAGGAACAGACACTCATGTGCGGAATTATTGGTATTGTCGGTAAAAAGCCGGTCGCAATGCGGCTTGTGGATGCGCTGAAGCGTCTTGAATATCGCGGTTATGATTCAGCCGGTATTGCGACTCTGGTGGACAATCAGATTGCCCGCAGCCGTGCCGAAGGTAAGCTGGTTAATCTGGAAAACCGTTTGGCGGCAGAACCGCTGAGCGGCACAATCGGTATTGGGCATACACGCTGGGCAACCCATGGTGCGCCGACAGAACGCAATGCGCATCCGCATGCCACCGAGCAGGTTGCGATTGTCCATAACGGCATTATCGAAAATTTTGCTGAACTGCGTGCTGAACTGGAAGCTGAAGGTGTAAAGTTCCAGAGCGATACGGATACAGAAACTGTTGCTCAGATTGTTGCACGCAATATCCGCTCCGGCGATGCGCCTGTTGAAGCCGTACGCAATGTGCTTGGCCGTTTGCGCGGTGCTTTTGCGCTGGCTTTCCTGTTCACCGGCGAAAATGAAATGCTGGTTGCAGCACGCCGCGGTTCACCACTGGCCATCGGCTATGGTGAAGGGGAAATGTTCCTCGGCTCCGATGCGATTGCGCTGGCACCGTTCACCGATAAAGTGACCTATCTGGAAGATGGTGATTGGGCAGTTCTGACCCGTGACAGCGTTGCCATCTATGATGAAGGGAATAATGCGGTTAGCCGTGTTGTGCAGCAGTCGGCCAGTGGCGCTTATGTTGTCAATAAGGGCAATTATAAGCACTTCATGGAAAAGGAAATCTATGAACAGCCGGAAGTGATTTCCCGCACGCTGGCGCATTATCTGGATTTCGCATCCTCGTCGATCCGCACCGATGTCAATGATATCGACTGGTCGAAGATCAACCGCATGGCCGTTTCCGCCTGCGGCACTGCTTATTATGCTGCAACAATCGGCAAATATTGGCTGGAGCGCTATGCGCGTCTGCCGGTGGAAATCGATATTGCATCGGAATTCCGCTATCGCGAAATGCCGCTCTCAACCGATACGCTGGCATTGTTTGTGTCACAGTCCGGCGAAACCGCCGATACGCTGGCCTCGCTGCGCTATTGCCGTTCACAGGGTCTGCCGATTGCCGCTGTGGTCAATGTGCGTGAATCCACCATTGCCCGCGAGTCCGATATTGTTCTGCCTACATTGGCAGGACCTGAAATCGGCGTGGCATCGACCAAGGCTTTCACTTGTCAGCTTTCGGTTCTGGCTTCACTGGCGCTGTCTGCTGCCAAAGCCCGCGGAACCATTACACCGGAAGAAGAGAAGCAGCTGGTCAGTGAACTTGGCAATCTCTCCGGCGTGCTGCATGAAGCGCTGAAACTGGCACCAAAGGTCGAAGCGATCTGCCGTGATCTGATGAATGTCAAAGATGTGCTTTATCTCGGTCGCGGTACTTCCTATCCGCTGGCTCTTGAAGGCGCGCTGAAGCTCAAGGAAATCTCCTATATTCACGCAGAAGGCTATGCAGCCGGTGAGCTGAAGCACGGACCGATTGCCCTGATTGATGAAACCATGCCGGTGATTGTGATTGCACCATTCGACCGTCTCTATGAAAAGACCGTGTCGAATATGCAGGAAGTGGCAGCCCGTGGCGGCCGCATCATTCTGATCACTGACAAGGAAGGTGCAAAACACGCTAATGTGGATGCCCATTCCGTGCTGATTATGCCGGATGTGCCGGAATTCATTGCACCTCTGGTTTATGCTCTGCCGATCCAGATGCTGGCTTATTACACCGCCGTCTTCATGGGGACGGATGTGGATCAGCCACGTAATCTGGCAAAATCAGTGACTGTTGAATAATAAATTCAATAGTTTACATCGTAAATTTAATGTAAAATAAGAGAAAGGCGACCAGATCTGGTCGCCTTTTTTATCCCGCACGCAGCAGTCTGATCGCTTCATCTCGCCCGAAAATATAGAGCAACAACCGCAGTGCCTGACCGCGCTCAGATTGCAGATCAATATCGCGCTCAAGCATCAGACGGGCATCTTTACGAGCGATTTCCAGAAGATCGGTATGCGCTTCCATCGAGGCGAGCTTAAAGCCCGGCGTGCCGGACTGGCGGGTGCCGAGCAATTCGCCTTCGCCACGCAGTTTCAGATCTTCCTCGGCAATACGGAAGCCGTCTTCCGTCTCGCGCATTACCTGCAAACGCGCCTTGGCAATTTCTCCCAGAGGGCCTTTATAGAGCAGCAGACAGGTGGATGGCTTATCACCACGCCCGACACGGCCGCGCAGCTGATGCAATTGCGACAGGCCGAAACGCTCGGCATGTTCAATCACAATTACAGTTGCATCCGGCACATCGACGCCAACCTCAATCACCGTGGTGGCAATCAGCAGGTTTGTATCACCGCGCTTGAAAGCCAGCATGGCATCGTCTTTTTCCTGTCCGGTCATGCGGCCATGAATGAGGCCAAGCTTGTCACCAAATACGGGCAGAAAGGACTGAAAGCGCTCTTCGGCAGAGGTTAGCTCAACATGTTCTGATTCTTCCACCAGCGGGCAGATCCAGTAGATTTTCTGCCCCTCGGAAATTGCCTTACGCATCCGGTCAACAATTTCACTCAACCGCTCGCTCGGCACAATTGCGGTGGTGATCGGCTGGCGGCCAGCCGGTTTCTCGGTGAGTTTGGAAGCATCCATGTCGCCGAAAGCGGTCAGAACCAGCGTGCGCGGGATCGGCGTTGCAGTCATCACCAGCATATCCGGCGCAGTACCCTTGGCGGTAAGCTGCAAGCGTTGATGCACACCAAAACGGTGCTGCTCATCAATAATCACAAACACCAGATCATGATATTCGACCTTATCCTGAAACAGCGCATGGGTGCCGATGATGATATGAATTGTACCATCCGCCAGTTCATCCAGAATGCGCTGGCGTTCTTTGCCTTTTTCACGCCCTGTCAGCAGCGCAGTTTTCAATCCGGCTTTTTCAGCCAGCGGTGCAATGGTGGCAAAATGCTGTCGCGCCAGCACTTCTGTTGGCGCCATCAGAGCCGATTGCCCGCCGGATTCGGCCGCATGTGCCATAGACAGCAAGCCGACCACGGTTTTACCGGCACCGACGTCACCTTGCAGCAGACGCAGCATGCGCTCCGGTTGCTTGAGGTCGCCGATAATGTCTTTAACCGCCTGTTCCTGACCTTTCGTCAGGTTATAGGGCAGGTGGGCCAATATTTGCGCGGTGATTTTGCCTGTGCCATTGAGCGGGCGACCGGAGAGACGCTTGGTCTTGGCGCGCACCAGTGCCAGTGCCATTTGTCCGGCGAGAAATTCATCATAGGCGAGGCGGCGGCGTGAAGGGCTGTCCTGCGCAATATCTTCCGGCTCTTCCGGCAGATGCAGATGATGCAGCGCTTGCGTGAAAGACGGAAAGCCCTCCCGCTGCATCAGCGTCTTGTCCTGCCATTCCGGCAGATCGGGAATGTGTGTCAGAGCATCGCGCATCGCGCGTGCCAGTGTTTTGGGTGAAAGACCGGCTGTCAGCGGATAGACGGGCTCAATCAATGGCAGATCATCGCTGCCGTCAATCGGCGCAATATGATCCGGATGCACCATCGAGGCGCGACCGTTGAACCATTCCACCTTGCCGGAGACGATAACCTTTTCGCCAAGCGGCAGGCTTTTTTCCAGCCATGGGCGCTGGGCACGAAAGAAAACCAGTGTTACTTCGCCTGTATCATCATGGGCATAAATGCGATGGGGCACGGAGCCGCGCATAAAGGCGCCTGATTTGGCTGTGGAGGGTGAGAACTGATATTCATCAACTGTCACTTCCAGCGTAACCACGGCACCTTCCTGCGCAAAAGCTACACCCGGACGGTTGCGCCGGTCGATCACACTGTTTGGTGCCAGAAACAGCAATTGTCCTACACGCGGTTCAAGCATCGCAGCGCTTTCCGCGCCGAGCAGTTTCAGCAGCAAAGCAGAGACTTTAGGCCCGATACCGGTGAGGGTACGGACGGATGCAAACAGGGGGTCAAGCAGACTAGGACGCATAAAAACTAACTTACCCGCTTCTTATTGACTTGCAAGGCTGACATCGCGTTCATCCCGCGTTATATGGCTGGTAATGTTATTGAATGCACAGATGTTAATCCGGAGAATGTTATGAGCACAGGCAGTAAATTATCGGGCACCGAAGCAGGCGCACAGCTGGATCCGCGTCGCCGTAAGCTGCTGTTCCGTTCGTGGCACCGTGGTATGAAAGAAATGGATCTGATCTTTGGTCAATATGCAGATCAGCATATTGCAACAATGGACGAAGATACTTTGAATGAATTTGAACGATTGCTCGAAGTGCTCGACCGCGATCTGTTCAAATGGATTACCGGTGAAGACAAAACACCGGAGGCTTTTGACACGATTTTGTTCCGTGATCTTATTTTGTTCCGCGATAAAATCGACTATTGATTTTTCTCAATCAGAAGCTCGAGTAATATAGCAGAGACATCCTATGCCCGTATTTTCCAAACTTGGTCTGAAACCGGTTCTCGTCAATCATGTGCTGATTGACGGTGTAGCCGATGGTTATGAAGCCTTTGTGCTGGCCAAGATTCTGGAAGAGGCGGGTGATAAAGGGCCTGTACTGTTTATCGCACGCGACGGGCAGCGCGTGGCCGATATTGAACAGGTTATCGGCTTTATCATGCCGGAATTGCCGGTACTGCATATTCCTGCATGGGACTGTCTGCCTTATGACCGCGTTTCCCCCGGTGCAACAGTCTCGGCCAGACGCCTGAGTGCACTGAGCCAGCTGAGCGCTTTGCGGGAGCAGAAACATCCGGCGCTGATTATTGCTACCGCCAATGCGGTGTTGCAGAAACTGCCGCCACGCGCCGTGCTGGCCGAGCAGAGCTTCTCTGCGCGTCCCGGCAACCGCGTGAATATGGATGAACTGACCCAGCGCCTTGAGCGCAACGGCTTTGAACGTGTGCCGACAGTGCGCGATGTCGGTGAATTTGCTGTACGCGGTGGTATTCTCGATCTGTTTGTACCGGGTGCGGAAGAACCGCTGCGTCTCGACTTCTTCGGTGATACGCTGGAGAGCATCCGCGCTTTTGATCCGGCTTCGCAGCGTACCACCGAGACACGCAAGGAGTTTACACTCCAGCCGATGAGCGAGATTACGCTCTCGCCGGATATGATCAGCCGTTTCCGTAAGAACTATATTGCGGCCTTTGGTGCGCCGTCACGTGATGATGCGCTTTATGCTGCGATCTCGGAAGGTCGTCGCTTCGCCGGTATGGAGCACTGGTTGCCGCTGTTCTATGACGAGATGGAAACGCTGTTCGATCACACAGGCGCAATGCCGGTGGTATTCGATCATCTGGTGCCGGAAGCCATTGCCGAGCGTCACAAGCTGGTGCTTGACCATTATGATGCCCGCCAGAAGCAAGCAGAAGGCAAAGAAGCCGCAGATGCTATTCCCTATAAGCCTGTAGCGCCAAGCCAGCTCTATATGTCGCTGCGCAAGGTGGAAGAGGCGGCTGAGGCCAATGGCAAGCGCTATGACCTCACGCCTTTTGAAGCGCCTGAGGCCAGTGGCCGGCATATTATCCATGCGGATGCCCATAAAGGCCGCAGCTTCGCTGAGGAACGCGCCGCTAAAGACATCAATCTGTTCGAGGCCGTAACCAAATATATCGCTGAGCTGCGGGCGAACGGCAAAAAGATCATGATCGCCGCATGGACAGAAGGCTCGCTTGACCGTCTGTTGCAGGTGCTGGACGAACATGGTCTTGAAAAGATCGAGACGGTCAAAGACCTGCGTACGGTCAAAGCCCTGTCGCGTGACAAAATCACGGCGACTGTGCTGGCGGTTGAAAGCGGCTTTGATGCCGGTGATCTGGTTGTGGTGGCCGAGCAGGATATTCTCGGTGATCGCCTGATCCGCCGCACGAAGAAACGCAAACGCGATGCGGATTTTATCTCTGAGGCCGGTAGTCTCACCGCAGGCGATATCGTGGTGCATGTCGATCACGGTATTGGTAAGTTCGTGGGCTTGCGTACGATCACCGCTGCCGGTGCGCCGCATGATTGCCTTGAGCTGCATTATGCCGGTGACGACCGTCTGTTCTTACCCGTAGAAAATATCGAACTGCTGTCGCGCTATGGCTCGGAAGGCTCATCTGCTGTTCTGGATAAGCTCGGCGGCGGCGCATGGCAGGCGCGTAAAGCCAAGCTCAAGAAACAGCTGCTGGAAATGGCCGGACAGCTTATTCGTATTGCCGCAGAACGCGCAATGCGTGGTGCGCCGGTGCTGACCCCGCCGGAGGGCGTCTATGGCGAATTTGCCGCCCGTTTCCCTTATGATGAGACAGAAGACCAGCAACGCGCGATTGATGCTATCTTTGATGATCTTGGCGATGGCAAACCAATGGATCGTCTGGTTTGCGGCGATGTCGGCTTTGGTAAAACCGAAGTTGCGTTGCGTGCGGCCTTTGTAGCTGCGCTTAACGGCTATCAAGTGGCTGTTGTGGTGCCGACCACACTACTGTCACGCCAGCATTTCAAAACCTTCTCGACGCGCTTTAACGGGTTGCCGATCAATGTTGCCCATGCCTCACGCCTTGTCGGTGCCAAAGAACTGGCACTGACTAAGAAGGGCGTTGAAGAAGGCACGGTGGATATTGTTGTCGGCACCCATGCGCTGCTTGGCAATTCGATCAAGTTCAAAAATCTCGGTCTGCTGATTATTGACGAAGAGCAGCATTTCGGCGTGAAGCATAAAGAACGTCTGAAAGACCTGAAATCCGATATTCACGTGCTGACACTCACGGCAACGCCGATCCCGCGTACCTTGCAGCTGGCGCTCACAGGCGTGCGTGAATTGTCGCTGATTACCACGCCGCCGGTTGACCGTATGGCAGTGCGTACCTTCATTTCACCTTTTGACGCGCTGGTCATCCGCGAAACCCTGATGCGCGAACGCTATCGCGGCGGTCAGAGTTTCTATGTCTGCCCGCGTATTTCCGATCTTGCCGAGATCAAAGAATTCCTCGACCAGCATGTGCCGGAACTGAAAGTTGCTGTCGCCTATGGCCAGATGGCTGCCGGTGAGCTGGAAGACATTATGAATGCCTTCTATGACGGGCAGTATGATGTGCTGCTCTCCACAACCATTGTGGAATCCGGTCTGGATATTCCGACTGCCAATACAATGATCGTGCATCGTGCGGATATGTTTGGTCTTGCGCAGCTTTATCAGTTGCGTGGCCGCGTTGGCCGTTCCAAGCAGCGTGCATTCGCGCTGTTCACATTGCCTGCAGGCAAAACTCTGACCCAGACCGCCGAGCGTCGTCTCAAAGTGCTGCAATCGCTGGATACTTTGGGCGCTGGTTTCCAGCTTGCGAGCCACGATATGGATATTCGCGGTGCGGGTAACTTGCTGGGTGATGAGCAGTCCGGTCATATCAAAGAGGTCGGTTTCGAGCTGTATCAGCAGATGCTGGAAGAGGCGGTTGCCGAGCTGAAATCCGAAGGCCCTGTGGTGGACAGCCATTGGTCGCCACAAATTGCGGTTGGCACAGCGGTGATGATACCGGAAACTTATGTGCCGGATCTGCAATTGCGTCTGGGGCTTTATCGCCGTCTGGCCGATCTGGAAACAACGCAGGAGATCGACGGTTTTGGTGCCGAGCTGATCGACCGTTTTGGTCCGTTACCGGAAGAAGTGCAGCATCTGCTCAAGATCGTGTTTATCAAGGCGCTGTGCCGCAAGGCCAATGTCGAGAAATTGGATGCAGGGCCGAAGGGTATTGTTATTCAGTTCCGTGAGAAGACCTTCCCTAATCCGGCAGGTCTGGTGCAGATGATTGCAGCACAGGGTTCGCTGGCAAAGATCCGGCCGGATCAGAGTATTGTGTTTATCCGCGATTATCCGACCGCTGAAAAACGCCTGACCGGTTCAGCCGTTATCATGACACAATTGGCAAAAATCGCCGGAGAATAAGTAAAACAGGGGGGAATAGAATGCAAAAACAGCTTGTTGAAACCAGACATGGCCGTCTTGAAGTCATGATAAGCGCAGGCAAGGGCGCACCGGTTTTGTTTATTCATGGCAATTCGGCCTGCAAAGAAGTGTTTCACAAGCAGTTTGAATCCTCACTCGCGCATGATTTCCGACTGATCGCTTTTGATCTTCCGGGACATGGCGCTTCTGCGGATGCTGCTGATCCGCAAAAGTCCTATACATTGCATGGCTATGCGCAGGCCGCAGCCGATGTGCTGCAAGCGCTAGATGTGTCATCTGCTGCCGTGTTCGGCTGGTCGCTTGGCGGACATATTGGTCTGGAAATGATTGCTCAGCAAGCACCGGTCAACCGGTTGATGATTACCGGCACGCCGCCATTTGCCAAAGATGCGGATGCGGTAGGTCAGGCTTTTGTGCCCAGTGAAGCACTGAAATATGGTGGCCAGCGTGATCTGGACGATGCGGAGGCACAATCCTATGCGCGCCATGTGGTGCATCCGGATAAACCGACACCGGCTTTTATGGCGGATGCCGTGCGCAGAACTGACGGACTGACACGCCAGACAATGTTCGAAAATATTCTGGCGGAGAATATTGCCGACCAGCAGCATATGGCTGAGAATTGCCCCGTGCCGCTGGCCATTCTCAATGGCGCTGAGGATCATTTCATCAATAATGCGCATATCGCGTCATTGAACTACAAGAACCTCTGGGAAGAAACGATCTTCCTGCTGCCACAGGTCGGCCATGCGGCTTTTCTGGAAAAACCGCAGCTGTTTAACCGCATATTGGAACGCTTTCTGCGCGGCTAATCTTATGGTTTGCGCAGGCGCACAATCCATGCAATCGGCGTAACGCGTGTATCGGCAACGACTTCTTCTTGTGCCGCCAGTTCTTCCGAGGCCATTGGTTCAACACTGGCCTCGAGAATGAAACCTGCAGCGTTAATCATGCCGATCCATTCGCTTAAAGTGCGGTGGAAGCGCGGAATATTGAACGGTTTATGCTGCTCGCGCTCAGTTTGCGAAACGCTTGAGAACAGCCATGTCTCAAGACTGCCGTCAATATTCTCAAAATAATCTGCAACCATAACCGCGGTTACTTTACCATTCTCATCACGAATATTCTTACGAAACGGCGTCACAAAACACGGATGCAGAATGGTGAACTGGAAGAAACCCTGCGGTTTAAGAATGCGGAATATTTCTTTCAGCACATCGCCTTGTTGCGGCATATCCATCATCGACATGAAGGCGCTGGCGAAGTCAAATTGTGCATCATCGAACGGCAGGTGCAGGGCATCCGCCGTCAGATAACGGATACCAAGCGGCTCGTTTTCTTCATATTCGGAAGCATGGTGCACAAAGGTCGGCGCAATATCAATGCCGGTCATTTTCGCACCGGCGCGTGCCAGAGCGCGCGTATTGGCACCTTCACCGCAGCCGACATCTAATCCGTTCAAGCCTTTGATATCCGGCAGCATTTCCAGAAAAGCCGGTGTGTGCAGCGCATCGCGGTAAGTATCATAACCGGCGCGGACAAGCTTCGTCCATGTCGCAGCATTGGCCTCCCAATTTTCTGATACTGAGCGTTTCAATGCATCATTTGTGGACTGATCGGCCATAGAGCACCTTTATAATGGAAGGAAAGACGAAAAAGGCTCCTTGGCGAGCACCAAAGAGCCTTAGAATAGTATTGTTGCAGTGGTTTAAAGATCAGCGATCTTCGCTCAGACCCGGCTCATAACCTTCCGCAATCTGACGGATAGCATCAGCCATGGCCTCGGCGCTCTGTGCACCCATGACCGCATATTTCTGATCGAGAATGAAGCATGGCACACCGGTCACGCCCATCTGCCCGGCAACGGCGATTTCCGCACGAACATTGTCGCTGTCCGTGTCACCTTCAAGCAGGGTTTCGATAATGGTATATTCCATACCGGCATCTTCTGCGGCTTCGATCAGGATTTCATGGCTGCCGATATTTTCGCCCTGTTCAAAATAGAGTGAGAACAATTCGCCTACAACGCGATCCTGTACTTCCGCGCTGACTTCACCAGCCCAGCGGATCAGGCGATGAGCATCCAGCGTATTTGGTGCGACTTCAATCGCATCAAAGTCGAATTCAATGCCTTCTTCTTTGCCGATGGCGATCAGCTGGTCATGCACTTCATTTACGCGGCTCTGGGAGCCGAGCTTTTCAACCAGATAGCGTTTGCGCTCTTTGCCTTCTGCCGGAAGTGTCGGGTCGAGCTGAAATGGACGCCAGCGCACTTCAACATTCAGTTCCGGCAACATTTCAAGGGCGGCTTTCAGACGCTTAGCCCCAAGAAAGCACCACGGGCAGACGACATCGGAAATAACATCGATTGTGATTTGTTTATTAGTCATGAAATTACCTGTCATCATTTGCCAGTTATTATTAGTTCACAGAGGTGGTTTCAGTCCACCATGTAGGGAATTGATAGCCGTAAAGCGAGGTTTTTTGTGGAATTTTTATCCGTTCCCACCGTGCAACCTGCTGTTTCGGCAAATAATAGAGTGGCAGATAATAGCTGCCGGAAATCAGTAACCGGTCAAAGGCGCGCACTGCATCGGTAAAAGCAGGGCGGTCTTTTGCGGCAAGCATAGCTTCAATCATCGCATCAATAGCCGGATCCTGCGCACCCGGATAGTTGAAACTGCCGGATGCATCACGGGAGCCGGAACCCCAGCGCATCCATTGTTCATTGCCGGGTGAGAGCGAGGCTGTCAGCGCACCGATAATCATATCATAATCGAAATTCTGCAAGCGCTGCTGATATTGTGCATCATCAGCACTACGGATTTCCGCCACAATACCAAGCCGTGCCAGATTGCGCTTATAGGCCAGTGCCAGCTTTTCCTCGTCGACCGAGCGGGTCATAATTTCGAAACTCAGACGCGTGCCCTTCGGTGTGTGCGCTACGCCGTTTTCAAAAGTAAAGCCTGCCTGTTCCAGAAGATCATAGGCTTTTTTGGCAGGCGCACGGTCATGACCGCTGCCATTGGTTGTGGTCGGGCGCCATGTGCCGTCCATTGTTTCCGGCAGAATCTTATCCTGATAGGGCGCGAGTAACTGCTTTTCACCTTCACTCGCCGGACGACCGACGGATGACAATTCCGAGCCCTGCCAGAAACTTGCCATACGGTCATATTGACCGGAGAACAGTGAGCGGTTTGCCCATTCAAAATCAAAGAGTTCGGAGAGCGCGCGGCGCACTTTAACATCGGCAAATTTTTCGCGTCGCGTATTGAAGACAAAGCCGAGCATATTGGCTGGTGTGCCTTTGACAAAAGTGTCCTTAATGACTTTTCCCTGTTTTACCGCAGGAAAGTCATAGGCTTTGCTCCAGTGATTAGGTGAACCGTCAACATAAACATCAACGATTCCCTTCTTGAAAGCCTCGAAATAGGAGGTTTCATTGCGGAAATATTCGATGGTGATGGTGTCAAAATTGCTGAAACCGCTGCGGCTTGGCAGGTCTTTTGCCCAGTAATCAGGATTGCGCTGATAGGTGATGCGCTCACCAGGTTTAACTGTCTTAATAATATAAGGGCCGCTGGCGATCGGCGGCTTCAGAGAAGCTTTGCCGAAAGTTTCCGGATCAACCGCATGTTTCGGCAGCACCGGCATAGTGCTGGCCAGCAGTAACGGGAATTCCCTGTCAGCCTTGTCATTAAAGGTAAAACGGATGCCGCGTTCACCGGTTTTCTCGATTTTGGCAATGCGGTTCATACGGGCATTATAGGGCGGGCGGCCTTTTTCCGTCAGAATTTCATAGGTGAATATCACATCTTCCGGTGTCACCGGCTTGCCGTCCGACCATTTTGCCTGTTCGTTCAGTGTGAATTCAATAAAACTGCGCGCATCATCTGTTTCAACACGCTCTGCCAGCAGGCCGTAAAGCGTGAAAGGTTCATTGGCAGAACGCTGCATCAGCGTTTCAAACATCAGATTGCCGAAATCCGCATCATTGAACATGCCGCGCGCTGTGGTGCGCATGCTTTGCAGAACAAACGGATTGAGACTGTCAAAGGTACCGACCACACCATAGGTGATATTGCCGCCTTTACGTGCTGCCGGATTGGTATAAGGAAAATGTTTAAAATCGGCTGGCAGCGCAATGTCGCCATGCATGGACAATGCGTAGGATGGCACGCTGTCTTGTGCGGTAGCTACAGTCTGCGCCTGTGCTGTATCATGAGTAAAGGGCAGGCCGGTTGTGCCAAATGCGATTGCCAGAACGGAGGTTCCCAGCATGGCAAGCAGATGACGCCTGTTGATGATGCGCGGGAAGGGCTGGAACGGCTGTGTCATTGGTCAATCACTATCCGGTAAAATTATAAGAATGCTCTGATTTGTCAGAATTTTGCGTGTTTTTGATTAATTTTGAGAATGTTTGAGGATTATACCGTTCCGGTACCATATTTGATTCGTATCGGATGCACTGTATAAACCGCTTTTTTAGCGGGAATATGCAGCAAGCCACAGAATTATAATATGAAATATTGACCGGCCGGTTTTCGTTTTCTGATAAGTCAGGCGGGAAATGCGTTGTTTTTATAGCGCAAATCGACGTTAAAAAACTATGGTTAATAAAACGGCACTGGATAATGCGTTACAGTCAGTGTAACACCGCAAATAACGCAGGGTCACGCTGTTGCCGTATTTTATCCGCAGTCATGGTTGCGAAAATTCGGTTCACTTGCTGATCCGCAAGGGGAAAATGTTGTCTTGCCAGTCTCGATGATAATTCCCGTAAAAAATACAGGCTGTTTATTTCTCTGAAACAGCATAGCCAGAATTCAGATCAGAGTGTTGAAAGGAACCTGTTGATCATGACCAGCACGAAGACATTCGCTGCCGCATCCGCAATTGCCGGCGCCGTTGCCCTGCTTGCAACCGCGACCCTTCCGGCCACAGCTCAACAGCTGCCGCCGCAGGGATGGTTCAAGGTCTGCTCGAAGCAGGAAGATAATGATATTTGCAATACACAGAATATCGTGACTGCAGATTCCGGTCAGCTGCTGACCGCGATCAACCTGATCGAAATCAAAGGCAAGATTAATCGTAAGATTTTTCAGGTTTCCGTTCCGACCGGTCGTCTGATCCCTGCCGGTATCGGCATGCAGATTGATGCGAACAAAACCACCAAGGTTGAATACGGTATCTGCTTCCCGGATCGCTGCATTGCAGAAGCTCCGCTGACAGATGAAATGGTCAATGCGCTGAAAAAAGGCGGCAAACTGACCCTTACATCCGTAAACTTCCAGAATAAGCCAAATCCGATCACTGTTCAGCTCACCGGTTTCTCCGATGCTCTGAATGGCAAGGGTCTGCAGCAGAACGAACTTGAACAGCGCCAGAAAGAACTTCAGGACGCAGTTCAGAAGCGCCAGAAAGAATTTGAAGCCAAGATGAAAGCAGAACAGGAAAAGGCGAAAGCCGGTAACTGATCTGGAACATCCGGAAACAGATTTTAAAGGGCGCCTCAGGCGCCCTTTTTTATTGGAGGAAAAATGACAAGACCTGAACTGACGACGCAGCGTCTGAAACTGCGGATATATACACCGCAGGATGCTGCTGAAATGTACAGCCATATCACACCGACGCTGACCCGTTTTATGGCGTGGGAACCGCCTGCATCCTATGAAGAGTTTCTGGAGAACAAACCTCTATGGGAGGAACGTTTCCTGAAAGGGACGGATTACCACTTTGTTGCCAGAGATATCCGAAGCGGGCGCTATATCGGTATTGTCGGTGTGCATCGGGCAACAACGACTACACCGGAATTCGGCGTTTGGATGTGCGAGGACGTACACGGGCAGGGCTTCGGTAAAGAAGCGGTCACAGCTGTGTTCGGTTGGGCAAAGGAAGCCTTACAGGCAGACTATTTCGTCTATCCGGTGGCCGAAGAAAATCAGGCAAGTCGCAAGATTGCCGAAACTCTGGGCGGCAAGCTTGTCTCCTCGGAGCAGAAGCCGAAATATATGGCTGTGACTTATCACATTCCGGCTTGAAAATTTCATGATAATAATGGCCGGATATGTCCGGTTATTGTCCTGATGCTGACTTTTTCACTATGTTTTAGCGCGGTAATTTCTGTTATACCACTTTACAGGAGTTACCTAAAATGTCCGACAATGATACTGCTCTGATCGTTATTGATGTTCAGGAATCTTTTCGCCAGCGTCCCGTATGGCAGGATGATATCGCCCGACCTTTTATCCGGAATGTGCAGACGCTGATTGATGGTGCTACAAAGCGCAAGATTCCCGTTGTGCAGATTTTGCACACGGATAATGATGATGTGTTTCAGCTGGAAAGCGGTTTTGTACGCACATTGGAAGGCGTGGAGATTGAGCCAACCGTACAGTTTTACAAGCAACGTCACTCTGCTTTGGTAGAAAGCGGGCTGAATATCTGGCTGACGGAGCGCGGTACTCGCAAGCTGATTATCTGCGGCATCAGAACCGAACAATGCTGTGAAACGACAACGCGTCATGCGTCTGATCTGGGCTATCAGGTGGATTATGTAACGGAAGCCACGCTGACTTTTCCGATGCAGCATCCTTCAGGGCAGGTCTTCTCCGTTGAGGATATCAAAATGCGCACGGAGCTGGTTCTGGCAGGGCGTTTTGCGCGCATTGCTACGGTTGAAGAAGCACTTCAGGCTGCCTCAGTATAAGGAAATTTGGTTGTGAATAAGCAAAGCGGTGCAACGGCTCCTAAGGTCATACCTGTCTATGTTGTTGTGCCGCCGCATATCCTGCTGCTGGATGTGGCGGGGCCGGTAGAAGTGCTGCGCCGTGCCAATGCGGAGCAGCAGGACATTTTGTTTGATTATCATTTTGTCTCAACGCAAACGGAGCAGGTGAGTTCAATCGGGCTGGCTGTTGCAGGGCTTGAACCATTGCCTGCACAGTTACCGGATGATGCCTATATCCTTGTTTGCGGCACCATAACTGCACCGGCAGAGGCAATTGATCCTGAGCTGGAATACCGGCAATTGGCATCATGGTTGAAAACGGTTTTCCGGCCATCAATGCATCTGGTAACGATCTGCTCCGGTGCTCTGATCGCTGCACGTGCCGGTTTGTTCGATGGTTATGCCTGCACTACTCATGCGCTGTCCGTCGATGAATTGCGTGAAATTGCTCCGGCGGCGCGTGTACTGGATAACCGGCTTTATGTGGAAGATGGCTCACGTTATTCGAGTGCAGGTATCTCCACCGGAACTGACCTTATGCTACATCTGGTGGCAAAGCTGACATCACCGGTCGTGGCGCTGAATATTGCCCGTTACATGGTTGTCTATATCCGGCGTACCGGTGGCGAGCCGCAATTCTCGCCGTGGCTGAGCGGACGCAATCATATTCATCCGGCAATTCATCGTATTCAGGATGCGATTATTGCTGATCCGGCGCGGTGCTGGTCTCTGGCAGAACTGGCCGATACCGGTTTTATGAGTATTCGCAATCTGTCGCGTCTGTTTCAGGAGCATACGGGACTGACGGTGACGGAATATGTCAATCTGATCCGCGTAACACTGGCCAAAGATATTCTGACCAATTCGCCGCTGGATATGGAGAATATCGCCGAGAAAACCGGCTTTACCTCAGCCCGCCATCTGCGCCGTGTCTGGTCGAAATATAATGCGGTGCCGCCGAGCCATTATCGCCGGATTACCGGACAGGTGTAAGATCACGTTGCACAAGACCGCAAATCACTGCCAGCAACAACAATCCGGCAGAAGCCCACAGACCACTTGAGAGATTGTGCGTCAGGTCATTGATAAAGCCGATCAGCACGGGGCCGACAATCTGCCCGATTGAGAACATGACAGTCATCATGCCGATTGCTGCTGCCCAGCCTTCCGGAGGCAGATTGCGGCGCACATAGACTGTGGTTGAGGCAACAACCGCGAAAAACGCACAACCGAAACCGGCAGCAGAAATCATCAGCAGGGGCGTGCCTGATGAGAAAATCGGCAGCAGTGATGCAATCAATGTAATCAGCGAGAGCAGGGCGAAACCATAACCATGCAGCACTTTTTTCTGAATACCTGCGCAAACCCATGGTGAGGAAATTGCGCCAAGCCCGATCACAAACCAGAAGGCCGATTGCAGCATCGCGCCGCCGCCGGAATTCTGCACCCATGCGATCATGAAGGTCATATAAGCAATATAACCGGCACCGACAAACAGATATCCCGCTAGAATGCCGCTCATGGCTTTGTAATCAACGCGGTAAGGTTTGTTTTTCTGATCCGGCTTGTAGAGCGTTACATGCTGGCCGCGTGCGCCGATCAGCAACAGAGCCAGAGGGGCGGCGATCAGCGCCAGCAAGGCCCATGCATAAGGCCATGAGCCTGCACCCAAATAGGCTATCAGATAAGGAATGACGAGACCGGACAGGAAAATACCGATACCCGGTCCTGCATAGAAAATACCGAGAATAACCGAACTGCGTTCAGGATGGCGTTGTGCAAGACCGGTTGTCAGCAGGCCACCGGCCACAAAAGCCAGACCTGCACTGAGACCGGCAATAAATCGCAGTAGATTAAGAATAAGCACATCGCGGAAGACCGCGCAGAGTGCCAGTGAAGCGACAACCAGCCAGATATTGATGATCATCATTTTATAGGCACTGATATAGCGCAGCAGGCGCGATGCGAGCAAAGCGCCGAACAGATAGCCGATACCATTACTGGTATTCATCCAGCCTGCATCCGCATAGGACCAGTGCAGATCAGCACGCATATCCGGCAGCACAAGCGCATAGGCAAAACGCGCAAACCCCAATCCCAGTGCCGGAACCATTGCTAAGGCCAGCACAACGGCTAAGGCATTTTCACTTTTTCCGAACGGGTTTTGGGTGGTCATTACAGGCATTCCGGTATTGTTTTACAGTATAACTTATAGCGGATTCACAGCTTGGCGGTGATGATTAATCCGCATGAGAGAGCGTGTTCAAATAGAAAAAGCCCCGCCTGATTATTCAGGCGGGGCTTTTTACAAATCATGACTGATTAAGCAGCCATTGCTTTCTGCAGGTTTTCGTCGATCTTGTCGAGGAAGCCTGTTGTTGACAGCCAAGGCTGATCCGGACCGATCAGCAGAGCCAGATCCTTGGTCATGTAGCCGGATTCAACGGTATCTACGCAGACTTTTTCCAGTGTATCGGCAAAGCGCTTCAGCTCGGCATTGTCGTCGAGCTTGGCGCGGTGCGCGAGACCACGGGTCCATGCGAAGATCGAAGCGATCGAGTTGGTTGAGGTTTCCTCACCCTTCTGATGCTGGCGATAGTGACGGGTTACAGTACCGTGAGCAGCTTCTGCTTCAACGGTCTTGCCATCCGGTGTCATCAGAACCGAGGTCATCAGGCCGAGCGAGCCGAAGCCCTGTGCCACGATGTCGGACTGCACGTCGCCGTCATAGTTCTTACAAGCCCAGACATAACCGCCGGACCATTTCAGAGCGGAAGCAACCATGTCGTCGATCAGGCGGTGTTCGTACCAGATTTTGGCTTCTTTGAACTTCTCAGCAAATTCAGCCTGATACACTTCTTCAAAGATATCTTTGAAACGGCCGTCATAAGCTTTGAGAATGGTGTTTTTGGTCGACAGATAAACCGGATAACCGCGCTGCAGGCCGTAGTTCAGCGATGCGCGTGCGAATTCACGGATGGATTCGTCGATATTGTACATAGCCATAGCTACACCGGAGGATGGTGCATCATAGACTTCGTGTTCAATGGTTTCGCCGTCTTCACCAACGAATTTGATCGACAGCTTGCCTTTGCCCGGGAATTTGAAATCAGTCGCGCGGTACTGGTCACCGAAAGCATGACGGCCAACGATGATCGGCTGAGTCCAGCCCGGCACCAGACGTGGTACGTTTTTGCAGATGATTGGTTCGCGGAAAATTACGCCGCCGAGAATGTTGCGGATGGTGCCGTTTGGCGATTTCCACATTTTCTTGAGTTTGAATTCTTCAACGCGGGCTTCATCAGGGGTGATGGTGGCGCATTTCACACCAACGCCGTGCTCTTTGATAGCATTCGCTGCGTCGATGGTAACCTGATCATTGGTTGCATCGCGGTGTTCTACCGACAGATCATAATATTTCAGATCGATGTCGAGATATGGATGGATGAGTTTGTCTTTGATAAACTGCCAGATGATGCGGGTCATCTCATCGCCGTCAAGCTCAACAACGGGATTTGCAACTTTGATCTTTGCCATTAAAACCTCTCCTTCATGAAGTTGCGCCTCTCATAGCACTGCTTAAGCGAGAGGCAAAGTGCTAACGACGCCTTGAGAACAGGAATAATAAAAAACGCCGGAGATAACGGGTTTTTATACTGTCAGAGGGCAATTTATTTGTTCACGATGGTGTGAGATTTGCTTCGCTTCGCTGCATGACAGAGCCGGTACAGGTTGCTGGCGATTCAGTTTTTTAAGCTGATACCTGTTTAATTATCATGCATGATTTGAATTTCACCACTCTTCCGTTTAAGAAAAGCGCGAAAAGCGCATGCGGAATGTCTCGTTTTGCGCGCGAAATTTGAGTTTTGAGAAGATAATGGCCGGTACAGACAAACAGCGCCCGATGATTTCAGAAGGCCCAGCAATCATTCTTGTGGAGCCGCAATTGCCGGAAAATATCGGCATGGTGGCACGCGCTATGGCGAATTTCGGCCTCGGCGAATTGCGTCTGGTCAATCCGCGTGAAGCCTTTCCGAATGATAAAGCCCGCTCTGCCGCCAGCAAGGCCGATCATATTATTGACAGTGCGGTTCTCTATGATGATCTGCCGTCAGCACTGGCTGATCTGAATTTTGTCTATGCCACGACCGCACGCGAGCGTGACGGTTTCAAACAGGTGCGCGGTCCCGTGGAGGCAGGTAAAATCCTGCGCCAGAAATTCCGTACCGGTGAGAAAACCGGCATCATGTTCGGCCGTGAACGCGTCGGCCTGAAAAATGATGAAGTCGGTCTGGCTGATGAACTGGTGACTTTTCCGGTCAATCCGGCATTTGCCTCGCTCAATATCGCGCAGGCTGTGCTGCTGATGTCTTACGAGTGGATGAAGTCCGGTCTGGAAAATGAAACAGATACGGTTTTCCGCGGGCCTGAACTGCAACCGGCCAATAAAGAATATCTACACGGTTTCTTTAATCATTTGGAGGAAGCTCTGGATACGCGCGGTTATTTCCGCCCTGAAGCGCGCAAGGAGATCATGGTGAATAATCTGCGGGCAGTGCTGACCCGTCCGGCATTTGCGGAAGCTGAAATCCGCCTGCTGCGTGGTGTGCTGACCTCGCTGGATTATTTCTCACCGAAGAGCCCTCGAGGCTCCGGCGCGCCTGAAGGCCGCGCCAGAGTGCATAAAGACGAGACACAGAATACTGAGCAGGATAAACCGGACGAAAAGTCCTGAGGCAGGTTTGCGATGCACCATCTCGCGCAATATACAGCAACCAATATTTCCAGCAGGCAGGATGCGCCGGTCATCGTTTTTGACAGCGGTATCGGCGGTCTGACTGTGTTGCGCGAGGCGCGGGTGCTGATGCCCGATCGCCATTTTATCTATGTGGCTGATGATGCGGGTTTTCCCTATGGTTCATGGGAAGAACCGGCCTTGCGCGAGCGCATCGTCAGCCTGTTTGCTGATTTGATCCGCCGGTTTCATCCTCAGCTTTGCGTGATTGCCTGTAATACGGCATCCACATTGGTGCTCGATGATCTGCGGCAGGCTTTTCCGGATACGCCTTTTGTCGGCACAGTTCCTGCGATTAAACCGGCTGCTGAGCGCACCAGTTCCGGTCTTGTCTCGGTTCTGGCAACGCCGGGCACGGTTAAACGTGCCTATACGCGTGATCTGATCCAGTCTTGCGCCACACAATGTCATGTGCGTCTTGTCGGCGCTGACCGGCTTGCCACTTTGGCCGAAGCGCATATTCGCGGCGAAAAGATTGATGATGAGCTGGTGCTTGAGCAAATCACGCCATGCTTCATTGAGAAAGATGGCAAGCGTACGGATATCGTTGTACTTGCCTGCACGCATTATCCGTTTCTCGCCAATGTATTCCGCCGTTTGGCACCGTGGCCGGTTGACTGGCTTGATCCGGCTGAAGCGATTGCAAGGCGTATGTTGTCGCTGCTGCCTGAGAATAAAGACAAGATTCTCCATCATCATGATGATCTGGCGGTGTTTACATCCGGAAAACCGGATTATGCGATCCGTCGGCTTCTGCAGGGCTTTGGCCTGCGGAACTAGAGCAAAGCCGCAAATTGCTATGCCCGCTTCCGGGGAACAATCTTCACTATTCCTGCGGATAAAATCTTTTTTAAAAGAAAGCACTTGACCTTAACCTAAGGGCAAGCCTGCATAACTTGTGCGATGATAGTCACAAGGAGAAAGCATGCTCACAATAGGACAAATGGCGCGCTCCCAAGGGGTAACGACAAAAACACTGCGCCATTATGACAGTATCGGTCTGTTCAGCCCCTGCCTGAGCGGGCAGGATAATGGCTACCGCTATTACCGGCCGGAGCAGATTGTAACACTGGGGCGCATTGTCTGGCTGAGGCAGCTTGGTATGGCGCTGGATGAGATCAAAACACTGGCTGCCAGCGGCGGTCTGGACAGTGTGGAGAAGATGCATGCAAGCCTGCAAAATCATGCAGTGCAGCTTGAGGCTGACATTAACCGCCGTCAGAAAACCCTCGATCATCTTTATCGCTATCTCGCACAACCGGAGCGTAAAATGCCTGAATTACAAAAGCCTGAACGTGTTTTTTTCGCTGCTCAACGGATTATCGGCATGTGCTGGTATCCTGAGGATGAGGGCAGCATCGCGCAAATGTGGGATCGTTTTGAAGCGCGTGAGCATGAGATTGAACGCCTGAATGAACCCGTCGGCACTTTCGGCATTTGCCAGCCGCTGGAAGACGGCCAGTGGCGTTATATTGCGGGTCTGCCGGTTGGCGCAGATGCAACCATTCCTGAAGGACTGGTCGCTATGGAAATTCCGGGACGCTATTACGCGAAAGTTGAGCATCAGGGTGAAGTGACGACCTTGCCGGAAACATTCCGCGCGGCCTATTCGGAATGGCTGCCGAGTGCAGGTATGCAGCCTGATGAAGGGCCGGAATTTGAATATAGCGGCGCGCGTTTTCTCGGGCCGATGAATCCTGAAAGCGTGACCGAGATTTATATTCCGCTGAAATAATCGGCATTCAAAAATGAAGTGATAAATGAGCGACCTTGATCATGTTTCAGGTCGCTCTTTTTATGATTGCGTTGTACTGCCGGTAACGAAAAAGAATATCAGCGGAGATTGGAATGATGAAACAGACAGTGGCTGTATTGGCGGCAGGGCTTGGTATTTTGACGCTGACAGGCAGTTTGGCCTCTGCAAATGAGCAGGTGGGTTTCCGGCAAACCGAACTGGCAGATAAGAGCGGCAAGCGTGACTTGAAAGTCGCGCTTTGGTATCCGGCATCCGACACAAAAGCAGCCGAGACTGTTGGTGAAAATCCGGTCTTTAAAGGCATTCAGGCAATGCCGGATGCTGCGCCTGACGGCAAAACGCATCCGCTTGTGGTGTTGTCGCATGGCTATGGCGGTAGCTGGCGTAACCTGAACTGGCTGGCAGGTGAGCTGGTCGGGCAGGGCTATATCGTTGCCGCGCCGGATCATCCGGGCACAACGACATTTAATCGCGATAAGGAACAGGCTGCGCAGCTCTGGGAACGTCCGTATGACCTTAGTCGTGTGATTGATGCTGTGACCACTGACAGCGCCTTAGCGGGCAAGGTTGAGCCAAACCGCATTGCTGCGATTGGTCATTCACTCGGAGGTTGGTCGGTTGTGGCTCTGGCTGGCGCACAATTTGACCCTGCGCGATTTGACAGGGATTGCACAGAGCAACCCAATCCGCGCACTTGTGGTCTGGCGAGTGAGCTGATTACGCCACGAGGCGAAGTGGCAGCTGAAAAGCTGAAAACAATGAAGGCCGATCCGCGTGTTGGTGCGATTGTTTCACTCGATCTGGGCTTGGCGCGTGGTTTCACTCCGGAGAGCCTGAACAGCATTACTATACCGGCACTGATTTTTGGGGCAGGCGTTGATATTGGTGATCTGCCTGCAAAACTGGAATCCGGCTATGTCGCTACCAATATGTCAGCAAAAACCGCGCAATATGTTGAGATTGCGGATGCCATGCATTTCAGCTTCATGCAGATATGCAAGGCCGGTGCGGCAGAACTTATCGAGGCAGAAACCCCGGGTGACGGTATTGTCTGTAAAGACGGAGGAGAGCGCAGCCGTAAGGCAATACATCGTGAAGTCGCTGATATGATTATTGCCTTTCTGGCGAAATCATTACCTGCAAAATGATGTAAAAAAGGCCGCTAAATAGCGGCCTTTCTTTTGAGAGCCTTGGGAGGCTTACTTAGCTTTCAACTCACTGACTTTGCCGACGGTGAAGAACTGGGTTTCACCATTGGAGTCATCCACACCGTCATTATCGGTCACAACATAGCCGATGCCGTTTTTGTCGATGGCGAAGCCTTCAAGTTTATCCGGTACAAAACCGTTGAGCTTCTTGAGGTCCGGAATGAAATCATAGACCAGTGTTTTGCTGACAAGCGGCAGTTTCTCACCGATCTTCGCTGGCTTCAGATCAGCCATTGCCACTTTGTAGAGGCGCTTGTTGACAGCTTCATTGCCGATCAGGTTATCACGCTCAACGATATAGAGCTGACCGTCATGGGCCGTGATTTCTGACAGGCCGACCCAACCCTTTTCTTTCTTATCCAGCGGATAGGAAACGGCAGCCCATTCTTCGCTCTTCAGATTGTAGCTGAGAATTTTGACAGTGCCTTTGTCATCATCAGCCCATTCGCGCTGTACAACCATCCAGAGCGTTTCATTGTCGCCTTCACCGGTGCGGGTGATGCCTTCAAGACCAAAACGGGTCTGATGCTTGAGCAGGTCTTCAGGCAAAGCGATTTCTTTTTTGATTTCACCTTTGTCATTCACATTGAGAATGGCATGCGGCACCAGTTTCTTCTGGTCGCCTTCATTAGCCAGCCAGAAGCCGCCTTTGCCATCGGTCGTAATGCCTTCAAGATCAATCTTTTGCGCCGCATCTTTACCGCGTTTGACGAGCAGCGCAGAGGTGATTTTCGCAGGCTTCTGGTTCGCATCAATCGTGTAGATTGTCGGCGCAGAGAAATAAGCAGAGTCAGAGACTGCATAGAGAATGCCGTCTTTGCTTTCATCAGCAACCAGACCGGAGAGCGCGCCCCAGGCGATTGGTGTGCCTTCTTCCGTCAGTTCGGAAACCAGCTGCGGATAATCAGCGGCTTTGTCCTGCAACTCATAAATCATCACATGGGAGCGGGCGGCGCCGTCTTCACCCAGATCAGTTTCATTCGCCGTGACCAGCAGGTTGCGTGACGGGATCGCCAGAACACCTTCAGGGCCGATGCCTGATGGGAGCAGCTGAACGAATTCAGGATCTTTACCGGTATCTTTATAAACCCCGACCATCGAGCCGCGCTCGCTGGCAACGAAGAGATAGTTGGTCTCGCCAAAACGACCGAATTCGGCACCCTCCAACTCAACGCCTTTCTTGTTGCGCTTTTCCGGATAATGGCCGTGTGCAGCAATCTTGTGCTCCAGCGTGTTGCCGGATTCATAAGTCACTTTGCCGGTCTTGTCGAAGATCGTGAAGCCGCGGGAGCCGCCTTTATAGTCGCCTTCATTGGCGGTCAGCAGGCGGTCATCGCCAACCCATTTGATAGTGTCCGGCTCGCGGGCGACATTTTTCATCTCGCCGTTAAATTTGATCTGGCCGTCTTTCTTGGTGTCGATCTTATCAAGATCAATAGTACCGGCGGAGAAATGCGCGGTGATCTTGCCGGAAGCAGCATCGACGATCGCGATATGGTTGTTTTCCTGAAGGGTAACAGCAATTTCATTCTTGCTGTTGATGGAAACAAATTCCGGTTCCGGATCTTCCGGTGCAACTTCTGCAATACCGGTCAGATCAACCACTTTCATGGTTTTGCAATCCGGTGTGCCGTCTTTGAGATTGAGAATAACCAGATTACCGGCTGGCAGCTGTGGCAGCTCACCATCATTCAGCTCTTCATCGCGCTCATTTTCAATAGCAACGGCGAGGAATGTCTTGTCCGGTGAAACGGCAACGGAATCCGGCTGACCGCCGAGATCGCAGCTCATTTCAACCTTGCGCGATGCAATATCAATCACATCCAGACGGCCTGATGGCTTCACATAGCTTTCAGATGTGTTGACACCGGCGAAAACGCGCTTGCCTGCAACGGCAACTGATGTCGGCTCGCCTTCAACTTTCAGGACGCCACCGGCTTTAGGGTTTTTAGGGTCGGTAATATCAACAAAACCGATGCCACCGTACGGGCTGTCGGAATAGATCAGCATATTGCCGTCTTCGGAAACCGTGATGATTTCGGAGGAGGTTGCCGCTTTTGCATCCGCATCTTTCGGCAGGTTATCGGCGACTGCAAAGCTGGCGATGCGGTTGAAAACCGGCTCAGCCGAAGCGGAAAAAGCAACGGAACTTGCCAGAGTGGCAGTAAGAGCGGTGATGAGAGAAAGTCTCATAGAACGGCGCGACATGATTATCCCCGAATGTTGCATAAATTCTGGATCTCTGATCCAAAAGCAGCCATGCCTTGCTGCAAATGGCAATTTCTATACTTCCGGTACTCACGTACTTATATGTACGCTGCGTTCCGGTGCTCGAAATCACCATTTTCGCTATGGCCTGCCACTTTTTGATTCAGACATTGAGGGGAGATTTCGCCGTTCTCTGTTTCAGACAAATGTCACTTCCATGAAGAAATGATGACATGGCTTTTATTAGCAATTTATTCGCGGGAAAACCGAAGTCAGGCCAAACCTATTTATCTGACGGTGTCTGCGGGCGGGCGAGGTTGCCTTTGCCGAATGTGTAGCCGGTTTCCACTGTCTTCGAGCCGAATTTTGAGCGCAGCTTATCAATGGCAGTTTCAGCCGCCGCACGCTTACCGGCTTTGATATCGACCAGATCAGGCGGATCAGCCTTTACCGGATCTGTGAGGTCGGTCACGCCGATGCCGAGCAGGCGATATTTTGTGCCATCAATTTCCTTTTGCAGCATATAAAGACCGGTGCGGAAAATCCTGTCTGCAAGCTGCGTGGGATCGCTCAGACGGTGATTACGGGTACGGCTCTGGAAATCCTTGGTCTTGAGCTTCAGCACCACTGTATGACCGGCAATCTCGCCATGCTTCAGTCGTCCGGCAACTTTTTCCGACAATGCACGCAGTACCGGCACCAGTTCCTCAGCCTTGGCGATATCAATATCAAATGTGGTTTCATTGGAGATGCTCTTCATCTCACTTTCAGGCTGGACGGTGCGTGTGTCCATGCCGCGGGAGAGGCGGTAGAGACGCTGCCCCATCACGCCATAGGACTTCATCAGCGCAGATTCTTCCATTTGCTGGAGCTGTCCTATGGTCTGAATACCATCAGCATTGAGTTTGGCATTGAGCGCCTTGCCGACACCCCAGATCATACCGACCGGCTTAGGCTTCAGAAAATCCAGCGTTTCCTTTTCCCCGATCACCGAGAAACCACGCGGCTTCTCCATGTCTGAGGCAAGTTTTGCCAGAAATTTGCAATAGGACAGGCCAACAGAAACCGTGATGCCGATTTCCTGTTCAATCCGGCGGGCGAATTCTGCCAGTACAAGGGCAGGAGGCGCACGGTGCAGTTTGGCCGTACCGCGCAAATCCAGAAACGCCTCATCAATCGAAAGCGGTTCGACCAATGGCGTGAGATCAAACATCATCTGGCGAATCTGATGCCCGACCTTGCGGTATTTCTCCATATTCGGCTTAACGAATATGGCCTGCGGGCAGAGTTCAATGGCTTTGAAAGTCGGCATGGCAGAACGCACGCCGTGAATACGCGCAATATAGCAGCAGGTGGAAACCACACCACGCTTGCCGCCGCCGACAATCACCGGCTTGTCACGCAGTTCAGGATTGTCGCGTTTTTCAATTGATGCGTAAAAAGCATCGCAATCAATATGTGCAAAGCTTAAATCATATAGCTCTTCATGACGTACCAGACGCGGGCTGCCGCAAGCGCTGCAGCGTGGTCTCGGTTCACTACGGCGTTTTTTCTGCACAGTCAGGCAATCGCGGCAGAAACCTGCCTGCGGATCGGCCTCAGCAAAATAACCGGAAACACCGTTGACCATCGTAAAAACCTGTATCATGATCCGAACATAAGCGGAACATTTGCACAATACAGGCAGATGGTTTCAAGTGCCAGCGAATTTTATACACAATCTGCAGCGATGCAGGAGGTCGCACTTACATGGATTGGTCGTAAGCACTGTCGCCGTTGGGCAGAAAGCGCAGCGCCTGATTCATGCTCTCCGGCTTATGGCCGGTGGCTTCACAAAACTGCATGAGCGTTGGCTCATGTGCCAGATAGAATTGTAATACACCGGTCAGAAAAGCCGGTTCACCTGCGGCTTCGCGGATAGATGAGACTTCAATGCCGGTGAGGGACAGAAAGCGATTCATCAGATCCGGTTGCTGCGCCAGAAAGACCAGAGCTTCAATGGCCAGATTTTCAGCATCGCTTTGATTCAAGATGGTTTTTAACATTTTATATCCGGCTGGCTTTTACGTTTTGGCAACTGTAATTGCATCTTTAGCTGTATGAAAGCTGTTTAGGAGCATTTTGGTCATTGTTCAATGCTATGCTGATGGGGTTGGAATAATCATGGTCTCTGTGTGCTGTACCCGTGCGTGGTAATTGACGTGAGCCGAAAACTACGAAATGCTGCGGCCAGCACGCGGATATATTCAGACAATGTTCTGAGTAATAAGGTATTTTTTCATGACCAAAAAAGTAATGATCGTTGAAGATAATGAGCTGAATATGAAGCTTTTCCGCGATCTGATTGAAGCCAGCGGTTATGAAACCATCCGTACGCGCAATGGTCTTGAAGCTATGGATCTGGCTCGAATCCACCATCCCGACCTGATTTTGATGGATATTCAGCTGCCGGAAGTCTCCGGTCTTGAAGTCACCAAATGGCTGAAAGAAGATGACGACCTTAAAGCCATTCCGGTAATTGCCGTCACAGCCTTTGCTATGAAGGGCGATGAAGAGCGTATTCGTCAGGGCGGTTGCGAAGCCTATATTTCCAAGCCGATCTCCGTGCCGCGCTTTATTGAGACGATCAAGTCCTATCTTGGCGACCTGTAGTTACAGGATTTCGCCTTACTGAGGTGAATGATGAAAATTCCTGCGTTCCGCATTGTAAGGCCGACAGATAATCCGGATGCGCTGCTTCCCTTTTATCGGGATGGTTTAGGACTGACAGTTCTTGATAGTTTTCAGGATCATGACGGTTTTGACGCAATCATTATGGGGCGTGAAAATGTGCCCTATCATTTTGCGTTTACACGCACCGATAAGCATCAGGCCGGTAAAGCACCAACCAAAGAGAATCTGCTGGTTTTTTATTTGCCGGATCATGCCGAGTGGGAAAATGCTGTTGAGCGTATGAAAGCGACCGGCTTTGTGCCTGTGAGCGCCTTCAATCCCTATTGGGACAAGAAGGGGGTAACTTTCGAAGATCCGGACGGTTACCGTATTGTTTTGCAGCAGACAGATTGGGCGCCTTAATTACGGTTCCGACACAAATTACCAATCAGAAATGCTCTGCATTCAGACAACAAAAAAACCCGGGCTGATAACAGTCCGGGTTTTTTAATAACCGAAACCAGAATTATTTGATTTTGGTTTCTTTGAATTCGACGTGTGCCTTAGCAACTGGGTCGTATTTACGCTTTGTCATTTTTTCAGTCATTGTACGGCTGTTCTTCTTGGTTACGTAGAAGAAGCCTGTGTCTGCGGTCGACAACAGCTTGATTTTAATTGTTGTAGCCTTAGCCATAACGATATCCTGCTCTTTTAAATAATAAAACCGCCTGCTTGTCCGGCGATTTCATCCGGGTGCGGGAATTTGGCGCGACACTACGGATACACGCCGAAAAGTCAAGCCCGCTGTTTACGAACTACCAGTCTGATAAGCAGAATTATGATAAATGCTGCAAAAAAGAGTGATAAAGTGACCGGGAAACCTGTTGCTCCCAGCAAATCCATACCGACGCCGGCCGCCTGAGGGCCTGCCAGCATACCGATACCATAGCAGAAAATGAACGCGGCATTGGCCGAAGCGAGCTCACGTCCCTGCAATTGCGAACCAAGATGGGCGAGGCCGACAGTGTAAAGACCGGCAACCACACCGCCCCAGATCAGCAGCAGAACTGCCATCAGATACCAGTTTGTGACAACATAAGGCAGCAGCACCATACCGGCGAAACCGATAATAGCACAAATCAACAGCAGAATACGGCGATCGCCGATGCGGTCGGAGACGAGGCCGAGCGGAATCTGCATCAGCACATTGCCGAGACCGACCATGGTCAGCAGCAGCGCCGCATCGCCTTCATTGAGACCGACACGCGTGCCAAAGACCGGAAACAGGGCAAAGCCGCCGGTTTCCACCGCACCATAGACAAAGACCGCCATTGTCGCTGCCGGAACCGCGAAAATATAAGGCATGAAGGGAACGTGTTCCCCTTCTTCAAATTCAGGGCTGTCTTTACTGGCAATCATCACAGGGAAGGCTGCCAGCGCAATAATGACGATACCGATACCAAACGGCATGAATCCGCCGCTGCCGATGATTGAGAATAACCACGGGCCGACCGCGAAGCCGAGCGAAAGGCAGGTCGCGTATATACCAAGCACCAGTCCGCGTTTGGCCGGCGGGGCAGAGGTATTGACCCAATATTCAGACAGCACAAACAGCACTGTGAGCGCGAAATGCAAGGAAACGCGCAGTGCAAACCATGCAATAATATTCGGAAACAGATAGAAACCGAGGAAGGACAGACCGCTGATGAACAGCATCAGCATCATCGAACGGGCAACGCCCAGATAGGAGCCGATACGCGCGGATAGCGCTGCGCCAAACAGCGATGCAAGACCGGCAACAGCCGTATTGGCGCCGATGGTGCTGGCTGAATAGCCACGGCTTTCCAGAAGTACACTCAGCAGCGGAATACCAAGGCCGATCGCTGCACCAACGGCACTGATCGTGGCAATGGCTGCGCCCAGCGAGCGCCATTGCGTTGGTTGAAGTACCTCTGATGCGGGTTCAGTTGAAAGATGGTCTTGCTGCATGAAACTTAAATCACCTCACGGACATGACGGCCATGCCGTTTACGATAGAACGGAACCGGATATATAGAGGACAAATCCCTGTCTTCGAGCAGGAGTTTTTCGATATCCCGTAAAATAATGCGCGTAATCGCTGCAATATTGAGATTAAAGGCCTCGGAAAAGCTCACAAATTTCAAATCAGACAATTCCGGCTCATTATAAGCAGATGATTCTATAGCGCTTATGTCAGCCGGATTGCTGTTTCTGGCAGGGAGCTCTGTGCTGATTTCATCCAGAAAACTGGCAAAGAAACGCGCATCATAGCGGCGCACATGACCGGGCGGGGTGATCGCGCGCGCCACATAGCGCAGCTGCGATAAATCGGGCAGGTGATTGCAACGTGCAAAACCTGTCCACGGATGCGTTTCCGCATCATCATGCGGCGTACCGAGTAACAGGCCGGTTTCCTCATAGGTTTCGCGTATCGCAGTCATGGCAAGCGCACGCGCGCGCTGTGTGCTGGCACGTTTGCCAAGCCCTGCCAGCAATTTTGCTTCATCCTGCGGCCTGAGGCTGTTGGCAGCATTAATTCTGCCGTCTTGCGCTTCTGTACCGCCGCCGGGGAAGACAAACATATCCGGCATGAAATGCATCGCACGGGCGCGCCGCCCCATAAGAATACGCGGCTCATTGCCGTTGCGGTCGATGAGGATGAGTGAGGCAGCATCACGCGGCCGGATAATGCGGGATGCTGCGGCGCCCTGATTGTTCAGGGCTGCCGCATCATCCGGCCGGTGCATATCCTGTAAAGCGTGGTCTGTTTTATGTCCTGACATTTGCGTCAGATATATTCCTGCTGACTTTCTTTATCAAAGCCATGCATATAAAGCGCCCATTGCAGGCCGATGGTGGCACCTTTGATCGGTTGCAGCAGCACCAGTGACATCAGAATGGTCACCGGCCCCCAGATGGCCAGATGCCCCCAAAGGGAAAGGCCGCCCATATTCTCCACCATCATGAACAGCGCGACCACGACGTGGCCGACAATCAGCACTGTCAGATAGGCAGGCAGATCATCGGCGCGCTGCAGTGTGTAATCTTCATTACAGACAGAGCAATTAGCGACCGGACGCAGGAATGAGCGGAACAGCTTGCCGTCACCGCAATGCGGGCAGCGGGAGAGAAAACCGCGCTGCATGGCTTGTCCCAACGGGCGCGGGGTGCGGGCGGGTTTTGTCTTCTCGCCGCCGAAAACTTGCGTTTCCGTCTGTGTCAGGGTCTGATCGCTGCTCATCATCGTCTCCCAATGCTGTGTCGGGGTTATCTTTTGCTTTTACGCGAAATATGGGCTGGTTTGCCTCTGGCCGGACCGCCGGTGCGGGATTTTCCCGCCTTGCGGCTGAATTTGGTAGCTTTGTGGTGCGATTGCAAGGATGCAGGCAGCAAACGCGGTTCTGTCAGCATTTCAAAACGCAGTGCTCCGGCAACCGGCTGCGCTTCAACCAGTCGTACTTCCACACTGTCGCCAAGACGATAGCCTTTGCCAGACCTTTCACCGGCGACAGAATGACCGGCTTCATCATAGTGATAATATTCCCGGCCCAAAGTGGAAATGGGAATAAAGCCGTCGGCACCATATGTCGCAAGGGTGACAAACAGACCGGCTTTGGTCACACCCTGCACACGCGCCTGAAACTCATTGCCAACCTGTTCGGCCAGATGATGGGCGATCAGACGGTCTGTCGTTTCACGCTCGGCCAGCATGGCGCGGCGTTCTGTCTGGGAAATGCTGAGCGCAATGGCAGGCAATTCGCCGATCTCGTCATTGCTCAGACCATCGGGCCCCAGATTGAGCGCGCGGATCAGCGCACGATGGACGATGAGGTCAGCATAACGGCGGATCGGCGAGGTGAAATGCGCGTAATGGCGCAGATTTAAGCCGAAATGGCCGATATTGTCGGTATTATATTCGGCCTGACTTTGCGAGCGCAGCACCACCTGATTGACCAGTTCTTCATGGTCTGTACCCCGAACGCGGGACAAAATGCCGTTGAACTGGCTCGGGCGCAGTTCCGCGCCGCGGGCAAGGCTGATTTCCAGTGTCTTGAGGAAGTCACGCAGGGATTCCTGCTTGGTCAGCGACGGCAAATCATGAATACGATAGATCAGCGGCTGGTTCTTGGCTTCCAGTGTTTCAGCGGCGGCGACATTGGCCTGAATCATAAATTCTTCGATGAGCTTATGTGCATCGAGGCGGTCAGGCACGATAACTTTCAGCACCTGTCCCTGATCGTCGAGGATCAGTTTCTTCTCCGGCAGATCAAGTTCCAGCGGCTCGCGCTTGTCGCGGGCTTTTTTCAGCGCCGCATAGGCCTTCCACAGCGGCTTCAGGCTGATATCAATAACGCGTTCGGTCTTCTCATCCAGAGCGCCGTCAATGGCCGCCTGTGCCTGCTGGTAGGCGAGACGGGCAACCGAGCGCATCATGATGCGGTGGAAGCTGTGCGAGCGTTTGCGGCCATCTGCACCGATGATAATGCGCACCGCCATGGCCGGACGGTCAACACCTTCACGCAACGAGCACAGATCATTGGAGATGCGTTCCGGCAGCATCGGCACCACGCGGTCAGGGAAATAGACCGAATTGCCGCGCTTCAGTGCTTCATGGTCGAGCGAGGAGCCGTGCAGCACATAATGGCTGACATCGGCAATCGCCACGACAATGACAAAGCCGCCTTCATTGGCCGGATCAGTGTCCGGTTCGGCAAAAACCGCATCGTCATAGTCTTTAGCGTCAGCCGGATCGATGGTGACCAGCGGCAGTGAGCGCCAGTCCTCACGATGCGCCATTGTTGCCGGTTTGGCATTTTCCGCCTGCTCAATCGCTCTTTCAGGGAAGATATGCGGAATTTCATATTCGTGGATCGCAATCATCGACAGCGCTTTTTCACTGCCGATAGAACCGATTACCTGTTCAATCTTGCCCTGCGGCAGGCCAAAGCGGCTCTTTTGATGCGGGATCACCTCAACCAGATCACCCGGTTCAGCGCCGTTCAGATATTGCGCATCAATGCTGATTTCATTCTGTTTGCGGTTGACCGGCTCAAGACGGTATTCGCCGCTCTGCAGCTGGCGTAAAACACCCAGAACAGCATTATCGCGTTTTTCCAGTTTTTTGATAACGCGGCCTGTATAGGGCGCAGCGCTTTTATCGGAACTGGCAAAGATTTTGGCCAGAACCTGATCGCCGACGCCAACTGTCGGGCCTTTATCCTTGTGTGTCCGGCGCAGCAGTACCAGCGGCGCTGCTGTTTCACCATTCCACTCAATCGGACGTGCAATCAGGCCGCCATCACTGTCGCGACCGGTAATGGTCAGCGGAGCAATTGGCGGAAGGGTATTCGGACGGGATAGTTTCTTGGCGCGTTTTTCCACCTGTCCGTCATCGGCCAGTTCGCGCAAAATATCTTTGAGATAGATGCGCGCATCACCCTTGAGATTGAACGCCTTGGCAATATCACGCTTGGCAGCGCGATCCGGATTTTCAGTAATGAAAGTGAGGATATCTTCCTTCGTCGGAAGATAGGCTTCCGAGAGCGGCTTCACTTTGGATTTACCGGAAAAGCTCTTGTTGTTTTTTGTGCCCTTCTGGTTTTTTTGTTTGCCTGAGCCGCTGTTACGGTCAGAAGAAGGGTCTATTCTGCGAGCCAATCCGGTCATCCTTAATATTTACTTTTCATAAAGTCCTGAAAACTCTTTAAAGCATTTCAGCACAGAATGGAAACATTTGCTGTGCCTGCGCTGATGCAAATAAAAAGGGCACCATAGTAACTATGGTGCCCTCTGTTTTACGTGCTTTGTGCTGCTTATTCAGCGGCATCCGCTTTTTTAGGTTTAGCGGCTGCTTTAGTCGCAGTCTTTTTTGCAGCCGGTTTTTTGGCTGCTGCCTTTTTCACCGGTTTGGCTTCATCATCCGCAGCCTTGGCTTTGGTTGTCCTCTTCGGAGCCGCCGGTTTTTTCGGTGCGGCTTTCTTCGTGGTTTTCTTGGCAGAACCGGCTTTCGCCGTAATCAGCTCCAGCGCTTCTTCCATTGTTACCGTTGCCGGATCTTTGCCCTTTGGCAGCGTGGCATTGACCTTACCCCAATTAACATAAGGGCCGTAGCGGCCGTCACGCACAGTAATGGAGCCGCCATCCGGATGATCGCCGAGTGTGGCAAGCGCAGCCGGTGTTGCACGGGTACGACCGCCTTTAGCTGCTTTTTCTGCCAGCACAGTCACAGCGCGGTTGATGCCGATTTCAAACACATCCTCAATGCTGTCCACATTGGCGAAAGCGCCGTCATGGGCAATATATGGACCATAACGGCCGAGGCTTGCGGTGATCATCTTGCCGCTTTCCGGATGCGGACCCACATCACGCGGCAGATTGATAAGCTGCAAGGCTTTTTCCAGATCAAGTTCAGCTAGTGACCAGCCTTTTGGCAGGCTGGAACGCTTGGCTTCTTTACCTTCGCCGCGCTGGATATAAGGGCCAAAACGGCCGGTACGCGCAGAGATATCTTCACCGGTTACCGGATCCTGACCAAGTACTTTTGGTTCATCAGATGCAGCTGCTGCATCACCTTCACCTTCACCACCAAGCTGACGGGTGAATTTGCACTCCGGATAGTTTGAGCAACCGACGAAAGCACCGTATTTGCCGAGCTTCAGCGAGAGATTGCCGGTGCCGCAGGTCGGGCAGATACGCGGATCCATACCGTCGCCGCGATCAGGGAAGGCAAGGGCGGAAAGCTGCTCATTGAGCGCATCCAGCACATTGGTAACGCGCAGTTCTTTGGTGCTGTCGACATTGCCGGAGAAATCCTGCCAGAAGTCGCGCAGCACGTCTTTCCACGCCAGTTTGCCATCGGAAATCAGATCGAGCTTTTCTTCCAGCGCAGCGGTGAAATCATATTCCACATAGCGCTCAAAGAAGCTCTCAAGGAATGCGGTGACCAGACGGCCTTTGGCCTGCGGGATCAGCTTGCGCTTATCCATCGTGACATAATCGCGGTCACCCAGAGTTTTCAGCGTTGCCGCATAAGTCGACGGGCGGCCGATGCCGAGCTCTTCCATGCGCTTGATGAGCGATGCTTCGGAATAGCGCGGCGGTGGTTCAGTTGAATGCTGGGTTGCGTCGATTTTCTCGCGCTTCAGTGTCTCACCGGCATTGATCTGCGGCAGACGTGCGCTGTCCTCGTCTTCATCTTCTTCTTCGCGGTGATCCGTATAGGCCGCGAGGAAGCCGTTGAAGCGAACAACCGAACCATTGGCACGCAATACAGCCGAACGGGAGCCGTTTTTGGCTTCAATATCAACGACTGTGCGCTCAATATCAGCAGGCTGCATCTGGCTGGCAATAGCGCGTTTCCAGATCAACTCATAAAGGCGAGCCTGATCCTCATCGAGATATTTGCGCACTTCTTTCGGATGGCGGCTGAAGTCGGTCGGACGTACCGCTTCGTGCGCTTCCTGAGCATTTTTCGCTTTAGTGGAATAGTAGCGCGGCTTTTCCGGTACGTAATTATCGCCGAATGTCTGGCCGATTGCTTTACGCGCTGCGGAAATCGCTTCCGGCGCCATCTGCACACCGTCAGTACGCATATAGGTGATCAGACCGGTGGTTTCACCGCCAAGTTCAATACCTTCATAAAGGCGCTGCGCCACCTGCATAGTGCGCGATGCGGAGAAGCCGAGCTGACCGCTGGCTGCCTGCTGCAAGGTGGAGGTGGTGAATGGCGGGCCCGGATTGCGCTTGGTCGGCTTGGCATCAACGCTCATGACATTGAAGGCCGCGCCTTCCAGCATGGTGCGGATGGCACTTGCCTGCTCTTCATTTTTAATGTCGAGCTTGCCGAGTTTCTTGCCGTCAACAACAGTCAGGCGGGCAGTGAAATTATCGCTGCGCGGTGTCTGGAGCAGGGCGGCAATATTCCAGTATTCTTCACGGATGAAGCGTTCGATCTCGGTTTCGCGGTCACAAACGAGGCGCAGTGCAACCGACTGCACGCGGCCAGCCGAGCGCGAACCCGGCAATTTGCGCCACAGAACCGGCGACAGGGTGAAGCCTACCAGATAGTCGAGCGCACGGCGCGCCAGATAGGCGTCGACCAGCGGCACGTCGATTTCACGCGGATTGGCCATCGCTTCCAGAACCGCATTTTTGGTAATGGCGTTGAAGACCACACGTTTGACCGGCTTGGAGCCGAGCACTTTTTTCTGGCGCAGCACGTCCAGAACGTGCCATGAAATTGCTTCCCCTTCGCGATCAGGGTCAGTTGCCAGAATCAGTTCGTCGCTTTCCTTGACCGCTTTGGCGATCTCGGAAAGGCGCTTGGAGGAGGCCGCATCGACCTCCCAGCTCATGGCAAAATCTTCATCAGGACGAACAGAGCCGTCTTTTGCAGGCAAATCGCGGACATGACCGAAAGAGGCCAGAACCTTATAGCCTGAGCCTAGATATTTATTGATTGTTTTGGCCTTGGCGGGCGATTCAACGACAACGACATTCATATTGCGGGTCCAGATTAACGTACACAGCCGGATATGCCCGGATTGCGCCAGTATTGAAAATCATCAGGCTGGCAGGATATTTGTCATTCAAATGAACAGCGAAATCAGATTGGTCAAGAGCAAGCCACTGTTTTTTACGCAAAACAACGACAGGTTGACATTGTTTATTTTGTAATCATAGGTTGATTTCGGGCATTGTACATATCAAATTTGTTTGTTCCGGTTTCAATAGAATGACATTTTATTTGGTTCTTTAATTTATATATTTAGGCTTAAGGCGGGCTCATGAAGGCAGATAAAGAGAAGTCCTATCATGAAATCATTTATGTTCATGATAAACTACTGGAATTACGTCATATTGCTCAGTCCAACCACTATCCGATGCTGGCTTATTTCATAGAAATGGCATGGGTTGAGGCATCAGATGTTTTGCGTAGCCAGTCAGGCCGGATGACGAAAAACTGATTATTATGAGGGCAAAAGCGCAACCAGACCATTTTCACTGCGTTGCAACTGCCCCGCGAGATCAAGCTCCAATAATGCCAGATGCACGGCGGAAGCACTCAGCCCTGTGTGGCGGATAATCACATCCGCCGAGACAGGAGTATTGCTGAGAGCGTTGCGGATACGCTCATAATCATTTTGCGCAGAAACCGGACTTTGACCGGCATCAAAACCGGTGCTTGCCGGTTGTTTCATCAAAATCTGTGCTGTGTTTTGATTGAACAATGTTCCGGCCTGCATTGGTGCCGCATCACTTGTGCGCAGCATCGGCTCCAGCGCAACCAAAATATCCTGGGCTTCGGTGAGCATGATAGCGCCGTTCTTGAGGAGGCTATTGGCGCCATTCGCACGCGGATCGAGCGGCGAACCGGGTACGGCAAATACCAGCCTGCCCATTTCTGCGGCCAGTCGTGCGCTGATGAGCGAACCGGAACGTTGTGCCGCTTCAATCACCGCAAGTCCGAGCGACAGACCGGCGATGATGCGGTTACGACGCGGAAAATCCTGCGCGCGTGGCACCCACCCCATCGGCATTTCAGTAATAATGACCCCGCCATTATCAATGATCTGATCGAGAAGAGGAATATTTTCCGGCGGATAAGGGCGGTTTAAGCCGCCAGCCAGCACAGCAATCGTGCCGGTCTCGAGACTGGCTTTGTGGGCAGCCGCATCAATGCCTCGCGCAAAACCGGAAACGATGGCGCAACCGGATTGCCCGAGATCACGAACCAGCTGGCTTGTGAAGGCACAGGCCGTGGCAGAAGCATTTCGTGCGCCGACAATCGCCACCGGCGGTTTGCTGAACAGCGTTGTATCTCCAAGCACAGTTACCAGTGGCGGAGGATTGAGGATTTGTCTGAGATAGGGCGGATATTCCGGCTCGCCCATGCCGATAAGTTTGGCACCGGCGCGTTCTATCGCTTCCAGTTCCTGTTCGGCTTCATCAATTGTATGAATACGCAGCGGGCGTTTGGCGGTGGAGCGCACCAGTTGCGGCAGGCGCTCAAGTGCGGCAGCAGCGCTGCCGCAATAGGCGATCAGATCGCGAAAACTGGCAGGCCCGACATTATCGCTGCGGATCAGCCGCAACCAGTTGAGTCTCTGCTGATCTGAGAGACGAATTCCTTTTGACTGCGAACCCGTCTCTGCGATCATTTATTTTGATCCTATTTTGGTTTCTGTGCCGCTCAGTAACCGTTCAATATTCGCACGGTGCTTGATAAAAATTATCAGCGTCAGAACTGCAAAGAGGAGTGCTGTTTTCGTCAGTCCGAGATAGAGAATGGAAAGCGGAACAATGATACAGGCGATCAGCGCAGAGAGCGAAGAATAGCGTGTGAGAAGCGCGATAACGATCCATACAGCTGCAAAAACCAGTGCACCCGGCCATGCCAGACCCAGCAAAATACCGAGATAAGTGGCAACGCCTTTGCCGCCTTTGAAGCCAAGCCAGACCGGAAAGAGATGGCCAAGAAAAGCCCCGAGACCAGCGGCAAGCGCGTAATCACGGCCGAAATAGGCCGCAACCAGCACGGCGATCGTGCCTTTAAGCATATCGCAGAGCAGGGTAGCAGCGGCAATTTTCTTATTGCCGGTGCGCAATACATTGGTTGCGCCGATATTGCCGGAACCGATGGAGCGCACATCGCCCAGACCTGCCATGCGGGTGAGCAGCAAACCAAAGGGGATTGAACCGAGCAGATAGCCAAAGACCAGCGCTGCAAAAATGCCAGCCGCGCTGCCGGTGATAATCAGTGGTTCAAGCATGAAGTCCCCTCAGAGTGATTTGTCCGCGCAACCGGACAGCAGAAATTAGGCATAAAATCCGCACCAAAACAATATTTATAATGCGAAGACTGTTTTGCCGCTGACCACGGTACGGATCACGCGACCCTGAAATTTAGCATCTTCAAAAGAGCTGTTTTTCGAGAGTGAGTGCAATTCTTCAGCCTTTACGACCCATGGTTCATAAAGATCAACCACGGCGAAATCAGCTTTTGCACCAACTTTCAGAGTGCCTGCATCCAGACCATAGAGTTTGGCCGGAGCGGTGGAAAGCACTTCGATCAGACGCAAGAGGCTCAATGAGTCATTGTGATAGAGACGCAGCGCTGCCCCGAGCAGGGTTTCCAGTCCGATTGCACCGGCTTCCGCATCGGCAAAAGGCAGACGTTTGGTATCAACATCCTGCGGATTATGCGCGGAGACAATCACATCAATCGTGCCGTTGCGCACGGCTTCAATCATCGCCTGACGGTCATCTTCATTGCGCAGCGGCGGCGAAAGACGGAAGAATGTGCGATATTCGCCGATATCATTTTCATTCAGCGATAAATGATTGATCGAAACAGCAGCGCTGACTTTTGCATTGGTTTCCTTGGCGCGGCGCAGAACCTGAGCCGACATATCGCAGGAAATTTGCGCAGCGTGATAATTGCCGCCAGTCATGCTTGCTAAGCGCAGGTCACGTTCCAGCGGAATAACTTCTGCTTCGCGCGGCGCACCGGAAAGACCGAGCCAGCTGGCATAAAGCCCGCTATTCATTGCACCGCCGCCGAGATAAGGGTCGATTGTCTCATGGGCAATCACTGCGCCGAAATCCTTGGCATAGGTCAGCGCACGGCGCAGCAGCAGCGTATTCGCCAGTGATTTGCGGCCTTCAGTAAAGGCAACCGCACCTGCTTCGCGCAGCAGGCCCATTTCGGTCATTTCCTCACCCAGCAAGCCGCGGGTGATGGCAGCAGCCGGATGGACATTGACGATAGCAGTGTCGCGGGCAGTCCGCTTGACGAACTCCACCAGAGCCACATTATCAATCACCGGATCGGTATCCGGCATCATAATCATCGAGGTTACGCCACCGGCAGCAGCAGCCTGACTGGCCGAGGCAATGGTTTCACGATGTTCTGTACCCGGTTCACCGATAAAAACGCGGCTGTCGACCAGACCCGGGATCAGCACATTGCCGTTAAGGTCAATGACTTCCGCACCTTCCGGTGTACCCTGATTATTTGCATCCGCACCGCTGGCGACGATAATGCCGTCCTGAACGATCAGCGTGCCGGTTTCATCGAGATTGCGCGAAGGATCAATGATGCGGGCATTGGTATAAACTGTAGTGTTCATCATCAGGCTCCAATACCATCAACGTTTTCAGGATTTCGTCGGGGATCAAGCAAAGCTTCCATCACGGCCATGCGCACGGCAACACCCATTTCCACCTGCTGCTGGATCACGCTTTGCGGGCCGTCTGCAATATCCGAGGCAATCTCTACACCACGGTTCATCGGGCCCGGATGCATCACCAAAGCGTCCGGCTTGGCATATTTGAGCTTTTCTTTATCCAGCCCGTAGAAGTGGAAATATTCGCGTACCGACGGCACAAAGGAGCCGCTCATGCGTTCGCGCTGCAGACGCAGCATCATCACCACATCGGCGTCTTTCAGGCCTTCTTTCATGGAGTTGAAAACTTCAACGCCCATTTGTTCAATGCCGGATGGCAGCAGGGTAGACGGTGCAATCACCCGTACCCGCGCGCCCAGCGCATTGAGCAGCAGAATATTGGAGCGGGCAACACGTGAATGCAGGACGTCACCGCAGATTGCCACGATCAGGCGACCGACTTTGCCTTTGGCGCGGCGAATGGTCAGCGCATCGAGCAGGGCCTGTGTCGGATGTTCGTGCGCACCGTCACCGGCATTGACCACCGAGCAGCCGACTTTCTGCGCCAGAAGCGCCGCAGCGCCGGCAGAAGCATGACGGATTACCAGAATATCCGGCTGCATCGCATTGAGCGTCATCGCCGTATCAATCAGCGTTTCACCCTTTTTAACCGACGAGCTGCCGACCGACATGTTCATCACATCGGCACCGAGGCGCTTACCGGCTAGTTCAAAGGAAGATTGGGTGCGGGTGGAGTTTTCAAAGAAAAGATTAATCTGCGTGCGACCGCTTAGGATTGTTTTCTTTTTTTCCGGCTGACGGGAGACAGCAACTTCACTGTCGGCCAGATCCAGCAATGTGGTAATATCGAGAGGAGAAAGACCTTTAATCCCGAGCAAATGGCGGTGGGGAAAAAGAGGCGCGGGAGATTGTTCTGTCATCACAGCTATTCCCATATAATGTTTGCAGAGAAACTTGTTTGCGGCCTTATATATGCTTTTGCGGCTTTGTCGAATAAACAGTGTGGAGAAAAACGGATTATTGAGGGGATATTTATAATTTTGCCGCAAACAATGACACAAGGCGGATATTAGAGATTCGTGTATAGATTTTAAATACTAAAACCGGCGGCTGAAATCTCCGGCTAAATGGATGGAATATGTCGGTTAACACTCCTGCAGACGTTTCTGAAGTAACTAATCAGGCGCCGCAGCGCACCAATTATGCGCCGGATACGTCTCCATATTCCGTGATCAAAAATCTCAACGGGCAGGCTGCTCCGCAATATAATGCTTATCTGAGTGATCCGCTGCTGCTGCAATGTGCAGCGCGTTTTCCGGAAAGCCTGCAAAAAGAGCTCGAACAGACCGGCCGTTTTGTTTTATCTGCCGATGCGCAGGAAATGGCGCGCCTTGCCAATTCCGAAGTGCCGCGCCTGCAAACCCATGACCGTCAGGGCAACCGCATTGATCAGGTGGAATATCATCCGGCCTATCATGCTTTGATGCGCCGTTCCGTTGCGCATGGCCTGCACTCATCCATCTGGGAAAACAGCCCGCAGCAATCTCCTGAGGCAGGTCGTCGCCATCAGGCGCGTGCGACACGTTTTTATCTGACTGCGCAGCTTGAATGTGGTCATCTATGCCCGCTGACCATGACAAGCGCATCACTTGCAGTGCTGATGACCTCTCCGGCGCTTTATGATGAATGGTCACCGCGCATTCTCACCCGCAAATATGACTCGTCCAACAAGCCGCCGGTTAAAAAAGCCGGTCTGACGCTTGGTATGGGTATGACAGAAAAGCAGGGTGGCACCGATGTGCGTGCCAATACCACCCGCGCCGATCATGCGGGCAATGGCGTCTATCGTCTCAACGGCCATAAATGGTTTATGTCTGCGCCAATGTCCGATGCTTTCATGGTGCTGGCGCAGGCCACTGGTCAGGCTGCCGGTGACAATAAGTCCGGCCTGTCCTGTTTCCTTGTGCCGCGTTTATTGTCTGATGGCAGCGGCAATGGTTTCCGTTTCCAGCGCTTGAAGGACAAACTTGGCAACCGCTCCAATGCCTCTTCCGAAGTACAGTTTGAAAATGCGCTCGGCCAGATGGTTGGAGAGCCGGGGCAGGGTGTGAAGACTATTATTGATATGGTGACACTGACCCGTCTGGATTGTGCAGTAGCCTCCGCCGGTCTGATGCGCGCCGGTATGAGTGAAGCTGTTCACCATGCCCGCCACCGGCAGGTTGGTGGCGTGCCGCTGATTAATCAGCCGCTGATGCAGCGTGTTTTGGCAGATATGTCGCTTGATGTGGCGGCTGCTACTGCTCTGTCACTGCGCCTTGCCCGTGCTTTTGACATGGCGGCCAATGATCGTATGGAAGCTGCTTTTGCCCGTGTTATGACACCTGTGGTCAAATATTGGGTGGCAAAAATTGCACCGGCGCTGCTCTATGAAGCGATGGAATGTCTCGGCGGCAATGGCTATGTCGAAGAAAATCCGCTGGCACGGCTTTATCGCGAGGCTCCGGTCAATGCGATCTGGGAAGGTTCCGGTAATGTGATGGCGCTGGATATTGTGCGTGTTCTTCACCGCGCACCACGTTTGTTTGACGATGTGCTGGAATGGATCGGCACACAGCTTGGTCGTCGCGGGCAGGGTACTGTTGCCGTGTTGCGGGCTGCAATGCAGGTGACCATGACCGATGAAGGTGCTGCACGTATGCTCACCGAGCAGATGGCACTGGCTGCCAGTGCGGCCTGCCTGAAAGAGCTTGGTGCCGATGATATCGGCGATGCTTTTATTGAGACCCGCCTTGGCGGCCAATGGCGTACGACTTATGGTATGATCGATGCCCGCCATGATGCGCTGGGCATTATCAATGCGCTTTATCCGCAAGGATAAGCTGCAACCGGCTTATTGACGGACGGCTGACTAATCCTACTCATTGTCACGACGCAGCATATGCAGCCGGTCAAGTGCACCCTGTAAAATGAACGAGGCAGCAGCGGAATCAATCCGCTCTGCCCGTTTGGCGCGGGAAACATCCATGCCGATCAAAGCGCGCTCTGCAGCGACCGTTGAAAGCCGTTCATCCCAATAGATAAACGGAATATCGGTGAGCTTTTCCATATTGCGCACAAAAGCGCGGGTGGCCTGCACACGCGGGCCTTCTGTGCCGTCCATATTGACCGGCAGGCCGATAACCACGGCTGAAATCTTTTCTTTTTGGAGCAGTTCCAGCAGTTCCTGCGCATCCAGCGTGAATTTGCGTCGTTTCAGAACAGGGCGTGGATGGGAGAAGGAAAGTCCGAGATCAGAGACAGCGATGCCGATGGTTTTGGTACCCAGATCAAGACCGGCAACCAGCTGACCATAGCTCAGGCTTGCCGCAAGCTCTTCAATTGTTGATACAGCCATATCTCGTTTCCTGATCCGGTAATGTCATACTATATTGCAAAGACAGCGCAGTGCATTCTAACTGTGCCTATAACAATATGCATCGGCAAAGGGAATATCATGAAAATCACCTGGCTCGGCCATTCTGCTTTCCGCGTTGAAACTTCGCAGGCGGTAATTCTGATCGATCCTTTTATCAGTCAGAGCCCGACCGGCTCAGGTTTGGATTTTGCTGAAGTGACCAAAGGTGTGACGCATATTGCCCTGACCCATGGCCATGGCGATCATGTCGGCGATACAATTCGCATCGCAAAAGAAACAGGTGCAACGGTTATCGCCAATGCTGATCTTTGTGACTGGCTGGAGCATCGTGGTGTCGCGAAAGTCGATCCGACAAATACCGGCGGTACAGTCTTTCACAACGGATTTTCTGTGACTTTCGTCAATGCGCTGCATTCTTCCGCAAGCTTGACGGAAGACGGTATTTCCCATTCGCTTGGTAATGCCAATGGCTTGGTGTTCCATTTTGATGATGAGGGCGCGCCGGTGCTTTATCATATGGGGGATACGGATATTTTCTCCGATATGGCGCTGATTAATGAATTGCATCAGCCGGAGATTGCTCTGGTGCCGGTCGGTGACCGCTTTACCATGGGTGGCGCAGTGGCCGCACTGGCCTGTCAGCGTTATTTCCCCGCGCTTAAAACAGCCATTCCATGCCATTTCGGTACATTCGGCCTGCTGGATGCAATCGCAGATGATTTTGTACACGGTATGGAAAAGACCTCAACGGAAGTTAAAGTTCTGGAGGTCGGCGGTAGTTTGACAGTTTGATAGCAAATACTCCCCATTTATCAAGTTAATGGGGAGCTTGATCATTGATGTTAAGATGGATTTTCAATATAAAAACTAACAGCCCAGACAGATTCAACGTCATAATCTATGTCGTTGCTAAGAAATACACCAAGATCAGATGTGTAGCATAAATTAAATTTGTTATTATTTATTGTAGTTGAAATTTTAAAAATTGTTGCGCTTTTTCTCTTAATGGTAAATTTCGTTGCGAGTGCCGGCGTGACATTCGTAACCAATCCAACATCAATACTGCCGCCTGGGGTTGCTGTTGCGGCGAGTGCTTGTATAAAGCCTTCATACTTCGGACTGTAAAATACTGATGTAAACTCGTTTGTAGCTGTTATGTCTGTAATATTATTTGCATTTGTATAGTCAATAGTACTGTAATCCAGTGTTGGATTTGTGGTTAATTTGTATCCGCTGTATACTGGATCTGTAATTGGATTTGTTGTATCTGTAACTATATTTGGATTGTTGTATGAAAATGGTTTAAAGCTAAATAAAAACATCTTACATCCTTTCAAATGTTGCGTTTTTATTTTGGCATATTTAAAAAATATTATTAGCTGTTATTTTTTTCAGTGCTAGTCATGTTGCGGGTATATATCTATGAGCCAGATTTTTTCATTTGGATAAAGAGGGCTTTTAGAAAAATAAACTTTATCCTCTGCTGCATGATAGGATAAGACGTATGTGTTTGGGTAATCAATTGCTGGGTCACTGTTTGCTGTGTGTACGTAAATATAGCATGTGCTTATATTAATCATATTGATGTAAAGTTTTGAAAGTATAGATGGTTCGACTGAATTTTCTGCAACGGCAATTAGTGCTCCGTATGCATCTAAGGCAGGTTTAAAATATAAAAATGAATTTTCTCCAGGATTGTAGTGCAAGGATGGAGTTTCTGTAATTTCATTGTTTATAATTGACTGAGTTGATGTGAAGGATATAGATTTTTGATCTTTTGTTTTTGCTACAGTTAAATAATATCCGCCAAAAAATGGTCTATCTGTATTTACAGAGAGGTATTTATTTGGATAGGACATTGGACGTATACTAAATATTAACATAAGTTACCTCTTCTAATGATGATTTGTAATCCATAAATATTTATCATCATTGATGTAATTTAAAAAATTTATCTCATTGTTTAAGTTGTTGAAATATAGGTAATATTTTATATTTTCTTTTGTTGTGTGTATCTTGTAGTAATTGTCTGTTGTTTTTATGATGTGAAATTGCGGAGCTTTTTGTGGGGTGAGGGCGCGGTTGATTGCAGCTGGAGCATGGTCATTGTTATTTCCTAAGGCGAGAAAACCGTTGCTATCAGCATGATAAAATAAGGAGGCATCAAAGCTCTCCGGAGCTGGATGGTCGTTTCGCGGACGACGTGCAGAGTGAGTAAATAAAGTGTGGCTGCTAAGTATTTCTGAAGAATTTGGTATTGGAGCTAATATAAGTGAAAATATATTGTCATTCTCAATTGTTGCTTGTGCCTTTATGTAAAAATCTTCTGCATTTTTAGGGCTTAGAGTGAACAAAAACATACGACTTCCTCGGGAAGAATTTATTTTCAATGATATTAAATTACATTTTCAGATGTATCGCCTGATTTATTTGACAGGTCTCACTCCTCTTTTCTGAGGTGAGCTAAGCTGGCGCAGGGGGATGAATTCGCATCATGGTGAGTGCTTTAATGCATCACCAATATTGCACTTGAGCGGGTGCAGGGTTATAGCCGGAATAAGAGAAATTCCTTGCGGGCTGTATTCATGCCGGACGACCGGCAGCGATCACCGCATTTTCGCATTTATCGGAGAACGACATGTCCGTCGATTTAACTACAGTCAAGCGCGTTGCGCATCTTGCCCGTATTGCGGTCAATGAAGAACAAGCCGAGAAAATGACCGGTGAGCTCAATGTTATTCTGGGCTTTGTGCAATCGCTCGACAGCGTGAATGTCGATGGCGTGGAGCCGATGACCTCAGTTATTCCGACCGCCATGCGTCTGCGTGAAGACAAGGTGTCTGACGGCAATATCGCTTCGGAAATCGTATCTAATGCACCGATCACGGAAGAAAACTTCTTCATGGTGCCAAAAGTTATCGAATAATCCCGCCCTGATCCATCCGACTGCTGTTCACTGTTTCAATATGAGCTGTAACTGCTCCCGACGCGAAGTCCGGTTTTTGAAATGGTGCGGACAGCACATGAAAAGCCCTGAACAGGATTGATAGAATGACTGATTTAACCGCACTCACCATTGCCGAGGCGCGTGACAAGCTGAAGGCCAAAGCCTTTACCGCAACCGAACTGGCCGATGCCTATCTCAAGGCGATTGATGAAGCGAATGGTGCGATCAACGCCTATGTCAGCGTTACCCATGATAAAGCCCGTTCGATGGCTAAGGCTTCGGATGAACGTCTGGCAAAAGGCGAGGCCGGTGCGCTGGAAGGTATTCCGCTCGGCGTGAAAGACCTATTCGCGACCAAAGGCGATCATACGCAGGCCTGCTCGCATATTCTCGATGGCTTCAAGCCGGATTATGAATCGACTGTTACCTCCAATCTTTGGGCAGACGGTGCGGTTATGCTCGGTAAGCTGAATATGGATGAGTTTGCAATGGGCTCATCCAATGAAACCTCCTATTATGGCCCTGTGGTCAGCCCTTGGCGCGCAGAAGGCTCGGAAGAGAAGTTGGTTCCGGGTGGTTCTTCCGGTGGTTCTGCTGCGGCTGTGGCTGCACGTCTTTGCGCCGGTGCAACAGCAACTGATACTGGCGGCTCGATCCGTCAGCCTGCGGCTTTCACCGGTACAGTTGGTATCAAGCCGACTTATGGCCGTGTTTCCCGCTGGGGTACAATTGCTTTCGCATCTTCGCTCGATCAGGCAGGCCCGATTGCCCGTGATGTGCGTGACAGCGCAATTCTGCTCAAATCAATGGCGTCTGTTGATCTGAAAGATACCACTTCTGTCGATCTGCCGGTTCCTGATTATGAAGCCGCGCTTGGCAAATCCGTAAAAGGCATGAAAATCGGTATTCCGCGTGAGTATCGCATTGACGGTATGCCTGCGGAGATCGAAAAGCTCTGGGCGCAGGGCGTTAAGTGGCTGAAAGATGCCGGTGCGGAAGTTGTTGATATTTCACTGCCGCATACCGAGCAGGCACTGGCTGTTTATTACATCGTGGCTCCGGCCGAAGCATCGTCGAACCTCGCGCGTTATGACGGCGTTCGCTACGGTCTGCGCGTACCGGGTAAAGACATTGTTGAAATGTACGAAAACACCCGCGCGGAAGGTTTCGGCAAGGAAGTCAAACGCCGCATCATGATCGGCACTTATGTGCTGTCAGCCGGTTATTATGACGCTTATTACGTTAAGGCGCAGAAAATCCGCACACTGATCAAGAAAGACTTTGAAGATGTGTTTGCTGCCGGTGTGGATGCAATCTTGACACCCGCAACGCCGTCGGCTGCCTTCAAGCTGGGCGACAAGGAGCTGGCCGCTGATCCGGTGAAAATGTATCTCAATGATATCTTCACTGTGACAGTAAACATGGCTGGCCTGCCGGGTATATCTGTACCTGCCGGTCTGTCAGAAAATGGTCTGCCGCTTGGCCTGCAGCTGATTGGCCGTCCGTTTGAAGAAGAAGCACTGTTTCAGGCTGCCCATGTGATCGAACAGGCTGCTGGTCAGTTTGCGCCTAAACGCTGGTGGTAACACCGCATGCAGCTCCGGCAGGCAACAACCGCTGATCTGGCGATGATTGCCCGCATCGGAGCTGATGCATGGGCTTCCCATATATTCAGTTATGAAACAGAAGAGCCGGATCAGCGCAGACGCGCTGAACTGGCTTTTTTGCATTCAGCGCAGGATTATCTGGATTATATTCTCGTCGCTGAACAGGATGGTGTGATTTGCGGCTGGGGCGCACGCGATACCAATCAGAACTATATATCTGATATCTGGGTCGATCCGGCGCATCACGGACAAGGCATCGGCACATTGCTGGTTGATGCATTGCTGGCACAGATTGTTATGCTCGGATTTCAGACTGCGGAAATCGGCACCCATGCACGCAATTTACCTGCCATAAAGCTTTATGAGAAATGCGGTTTCCGGATTATCCGCCGCTATGAAGAATGGTCAGACAGTCTGGCGCGGGTTGTGGAAAAGGTGAAAATGCAGGCTGATTTGTAATTCAGGCTTGCCAAAATCATTTAATGTTCCTATTTTGTTCTGCGATAGTTGCGGAACAAATACCATGCGTAAACCTGATCTGCCGGAACGGCTTTATCTCGATTTTGACAGTTTTTTTGCCAGTGCCGAGCAGCAGATGAATCCTGCTTTGCAGGGCAGGCCAGTGGGCGTTGTGCCTCATGCCAGTGAATTTACCGGCCTGATTGCGGCCAGCAAAGAGGCCAAGAAACTCGGCCTGAAAACCGGCACATCGGTGCGTGAGGCGCGGGCAATCTGCCCTGAGATTGCGATTGTGGAAGCGCGGCCGGATGAATATGTCAAACTTCATCACAAAATACTGGATATTATTGATACGGTGCTGCCGATAGGCAGCGTGCGCTCAATTGATGAACTGGTTTGCCGCTTACTGCCGTCGGAGTCCCGACAGGCAGAGGCTTTGGGGCTGGCAATTAAAGCGGCATTGCGTGAGAAACTCGGCTCGGCACTGACCTGTTCTATAGGCGTTGCGCCCAATGAGCTACTGGCCAAAATTGCTGCGGAAATCGACAAGCCGGACGGCTTGGTGATTGTGCGGCCGGAAGATATTCCGCATCGCTTTCTGGAGCTGAAATTGCGTGACCTTCCGGGCATTGCCGCCGGTGTGGAAGCGCGCCTGCTGCGCTCCGGTATTGCGACGGTTGAAGAGCTCTGGAAGATCAGCCCGAAACAAGGACGGGCGATCTGGAATAGTGTTGAGGGGGAGCGTTTCATCGCCGGATTGCATGGCTATGCGGTGGAGAAACAGGAAACGCATCGCCGTATGTTCGGCCATGGCCGTGTGCTGCCACGGGACTGGCGTCAGCCGGATAAGATACTGCAATGCGCGCGGCTGCTCTGTATGAGTGCCTCGCGTCGTTTGCGTAAAGAACATTATCGCGCCGGTGCTCTGGTCTATGGCTGGCGGATCAAGGGGCAGGAATCCGTATCGGTTGAAGGTGTGTTCCCGCCGTCACGAGATGATCATTGTTTTCTCACCTGTCTCTCGCAGTTGCACCGGCGACTGCTCATGCATCCGGCATTCCGCAAGGCTGATTTCCGGCAGGTCAAGAATGTGCATATTTATCTGCATCATCTGTCCGGTGAAGTGGTCGACAGTCACGACCTGTTTGATGAGCCGCAAGACAAGCAGCGTCAGCAGCGCTGGGAACAGGTTTCAGATACGCTTGACCGCGTGCGCAAGCAATTCGGTTCGGATGTTCTGAGCCTCGGACCATCTATTGCCCCCGGATCTTATATCGGCGGTAAAATCGCTTTCGGCCGTATTCCTGATTTGGATGATTATTGAGCGTTATTGAAGTTTGAAATAGCTCAAATACCCATTGCGGTTAGTATTCAAGGAAGAGAATAACCAAGGCGATTTATTGGCTGATATGTCCTGCTATCAGACACCGTGCGCATTCCCAAAAGTGGAAAGCGTCTACACTTAGAAATCAGGTTACCAGACTGAGTTCTTGTCTTGTTTTTCATTGAGAAAAATACGGATAAAATAATAGAGCATTTCTTCTGTTTCAGAACGAACCGGAAATGTTCCATAAAAAAAGCCGGTGTTGTCACCGGCTTTTTCATTTCATTAGATGTCCAGCTCCTGAACGAATTCAGCATTTTCCTGAATGAAACGGAAGCGGGCTTCCGGCTTGGTGCCCATCAGGTCATCTACCGTAGATTTGGTCGAGCCGTTTTCATCTTCCACCAGATCCACGCGCAGCAAGGTGCGCTTCTTCGGATCCATGGTCGTTTCTTTAAGCTGGTCGGCACGCATTTCGCCAAGACCCTTAAAGCGGCCGATTTCGATCTTGCCTTTGCCGGTAAACACGGTGCGCATCAACTCATCTTTATGCGCATCATCGCGGGCATAAGCAACTTTGCCACCCTGACTGAGGCGGTAAAGCGGTGGCACAGCGAGATAGAGATGCCCGCCGGTAATCAGATGCGGCATTTCCTGATAGAAGAAAGTGATGAGCAGCGATGCAATATGTGCACCGTCAACGTCAGCATCCGTCATGATGATGATGCGGTCATAACGCAGATCATCTTCACGATAATTCTTGCGCGTACCACAGCCTAGTGCCTGCACCAGATCGCCGATCTGCTGGTTGGCTGTCAGCTTGTCACGACCGGCACTGGCCACGTTGAGGATTTTACCGCGCAGCGGCAAGATCGCCTGATTGGTTCGGTTACGCGCTTGTTTTGCAGAGCCGCCCGCCGAGTCACCCTCAACGATGAATAATTCCGCACCGGCAGCCGAATTCTGCGAGCAGTCAGCCAGCTTGCCCGGCAGACGCAATTTGCGTGTTGCAGTCTTACGGGTGGTTTCTTTTTCCTGACGGCGACGCAGACGCTCTTCCGCACGCTCAACAACCCAGTCGAGCAGTTTGGAAGCCTCCTGCGGCGAAGCAGCCAGCCAGTGGTCAAACGGATCACGGATCGCATTTTCTACGATACGCTGCGCTTCAACCGTTGCCAGCTTGTCTTTGGTCTGACCGACAAACTCCGGTTCGCGGATGAAGACCGACATCATACCGGCGGCAGAAATCATCACGTCATCAGTGGTAATCACCGAAGCGCGTTTATTATTGGTCAGTTCCGCATAGGCTTTGAGACCGCGTGTCAGCGCCAGACGCAGACCCGCTTCATGCGTGCCGCCTTCGCCGGTCGGAATGGTGTTACAATAGGAGTGGACGAAACTGTCGCCGCCATACCATGCAATCGCCCATTCAACGGCACCGTGACCGCCTTGTTTTTCGGTCTTGCCGGAGAAAATCTCTCTGGTGACCATAAATTCTTTGCCTAGTGAGGCGGCGAGAAAGTCCTTCAGACCACCCGGAAAATGGAAAACGGCTTTTTCCGGAATGCCTTTTTTCGGATCGAGCAAAGACGGGTCGCAGGACCAGCGAATTTCTACGCCACCGAACAGATAGGCTTTTGAGCGTGCCATGCGGTACAGACGCTCAGGATCAAATTTTGCATTCTTACCGAAAATATCCGGATCGGGATGGAAACGCACACGCGTACCGCGACGGTTATGCACTTCGCCCAGTTCTTCCAGATCGCCCAATGGCAGGCCGCGCGAAAAGCGCAGACGATAGAGACGACGGGCACGCGCCACTTCGACTTCCAACAGGTCGGACAGTGCATTGACCACCGAAACACCCACGCCGTGCAAACCGCCGGAGGTTTCATAGGCTTTGCCGTCAAATTTACCACCCGCGTGAAGCTTGGTCATAATCACTTCAAGCGTGGATTTGCCCGGCACCTGCGGGTGGTTTTCAACCGGAATACCGCGTCCGTTATCGCTGACAGTCAGGAAGCCTTCAGCATCGAGATTAACATCAATGAAATTGGCATGACCGGCAACAGCTTCGTCCATCGCATTGTCGATGACTTCGGCAAACAAATGGTGCAGTGCTTTTTCGTCGGTACCGCCGATATACATGCCCGGACGTAAACGTACCGGCTCCAGCCCTTCAAGAACACGAATGGCGGAAGCGTTATAATCGCTGCCATCGGAACTTGCCGGAGCTGAACGGAGTTCAGCGACAGGTGCAGAAGTCGGAGCGGGGCGAAGCTCTGCGACTGGTTTTGGAGCAGGCTCAACGACAGCAGGTTTGGCAGGAGCAGGGCGCAACTCTGCTGCCGACTTTGCAACAGGTGCAGGCTCAAGAGGGGACGAAACAGTTTCGGCAACACTGACCGGAGATTCAGACTGTATCGCCTGACGTCCGCGTGCATTGCTGAGAATATTCGAAAAAAGATCGTCGCTATTATCCATGTGAAATGGCTGGCCTGTTCGTTCAAATAGATACGGAGCATTTTGCGGCTGAAAGAATGCTTCAGCTTCGCAGAAATGCGGGAAAACAAAGTTACGAAACGGATTTTCTGTTTCAGGAAAACCAGAACCGCTTCGGAATTACGGAAAATCGAATCACAGATAGTTTGGCATGTTTATATCGCTAAAGCGATAAAGGTTCCCTTTACGTTCCTGTTTAAATGCCGGTAATCCTGACTTTTCCGCAGATTTATTTTGTTTGAACAATTATATCGGAATTGTCAAATCATGCCGCAACCAATCCGCGACAGCATAGCGGGCTCTGTGTCCTTATGGTGACGGTTTAGCACAATCAGACAGGGGGCGGGAGAGAGTGGTTGCTTAAACATATAAGCCGTGATGAGAACAGAGAATGAAATGAAGGCGGCTCTGCCGCAGGGGAATGAAAATGCAAGACCGGTTACAGCCGCATGTGCGCGGAATGATTACGATGATCTGTGCCATGCTTATTGTGCCGCTTATGGATGCAACCGGCAAATGGCTGGCAATGGAAGAGAATATTCCGCCTGCCACCATCAGCTTCATGCGTTTCTTTGTGCAGGGGCTGATTAGTTTGGGTGCAATTGTCCTGTTCAGTCGCGGACTTGGCCTTAAAACAGAGCATCTCTGGGGTAATCTGTTTCGTGGCTGTCTGCTTGCTCTCGGCAGCCTGTGCTTTTTCACGGCGGTAAAATATATGCCGTTGGCCGATGCGCTGGCCGTGTTCTTTGTTGAACCGCTCATTCTCACAGTTCTTTCGATGATTTTTCTTAATGAGAAGGTGGGCTGGCGTCGTCTAAGCGCCGTGCTGGTTGGTCTGCTCGGAACCGTGATCGTGATTCAGCCAAGCTGGAGCGTGTTTGGCTGGGTATCGGTTCTGCCGATGATTTCAGCTTTTCTGTTTGCGGTATATCTGGTGCTAAACCGTAAATTCGGCCTCAATGAACGTCCCGTCGTCATGCAGCTTTATGCCGGTATCGGCGGCAGTATCATGGGGCTTGCTGTTATGATCTTCGGTGAAGCTGCGGCTATTCCCGATCTGCAATTTGTACTGCCTACCTCGCTGTTCCCGTGGTTCATGCTGATCATGATCGGTGTCTTTGCAGCCAGCGGCCATTTGCTGGTAGTGCAGGCATTTCAGCTGGCACCGGCATCTATTCTTGCACCGTTTCAATATGTTGAAATCGTTATGGCAGTGACCGTTGGTCTGATCTTCTTCGGGGATTTCCCAAGCCTGTCAAAGTGGTTCGGCATCGCCATTATTATCGGCTCCGGTATTTATGTTTTCATCCGCGAGCAAAAGCGCAGTGCTGAAGCGGAGAAGGCAATGCTTTCCGCATGAGTGAAAAAAGTAAAGGCGGCTCAAAAGCCGCCTTTATCATTTTAAAATAATATGTTGTTTGATGTTTTTATTATTTCACATCACCAAAAACATCATTGAAACTTTGCTTCAACGCCACATCCAGATCATCCATGGAGACCGGCAATCCCAGATCAACAAGGCTGGTCACGCCATGTTCGGCAATGCCGCAGGGAACAATACCGCCGAAATTTTCAAGCTGCGGTTCTACATTGATTGAAATGCCGTGAAAGCTGACCCAGCGACGCAAACGAATACCGATTGCAGCAATCTTGTCTTCAGCCATTGAGCCATCGGCGAGACGAGGTTTTTCAGGGCGCATAACCCAGACACCCACGCGGTCTTCGCGGCGCTCACCTTTGACATTAAAGCTGTCAAGCGTGCGGATAATCCATTCTTCGAGCGCGGCCACAAAGGCACGAATATCTTCGCGACGTCGTTTCAGATCCAGCATGACATAGGCTACGCGTTGCCCCGGACCATGATAGGTAAACTCACCGCCGCGCCCTGTCTTGTAAACCGGGAAACGATCAGGTGACAGCAGGTCTTCTTCACGGGCACTGGTGCCTGCAGTATAAAGCGGCGGGTGTTCCACAAGCCAGACCAGCTCATTGGCCGTACCGTCACGAATGGCTGCGACGCGGGCTTCCATAAACGCTTCAGCATCCGGATAGGCTGTGAGGCCGTCAGCAACCAGCCATTCAACAGGCGGAGAGCCGTCAGCAGCCTGAAAACGTGCAGATAGATCATTACGGTTTGTCGCTGGGCGACTCTGTGCAGGGGAATTTTCTGTCATGATGGCATTCAGGTAGAGATTACAGCTCAAAAAATCCAGATGGCAAATTGACCGCCTTTATTTGAAAGGCTCTACTCTGTGCGCATCAGATGTCGTAATGGCAAGAGCAACATCACTATCGCCATGTCGCTGTGTAAATGACGAAACTACAGCAATGGGACACGGGTGTTGTGCAGGCTTTACTCTGTATCCTTTAGCCAATAGTGCTCACGAATATTTTGAGCGTTTTTAATCACGAATTCTGCAATTTGTGGGTCTCCGCCTTCAAATGTTTCAGGATCAGCTCCACACAGAAGTGCGTATAACTGCTGATGCGCTAAGGCGATATAATAATCCTGTGGCGGTGCATCTTCGTCGATTCCGGCTGCTTTTAATTCATTCGCCGTTTGTACGTAGGCATCACTGAGAGATTTCTTGATCGCAAGCATCATCCTGTGCTCATTCTGTGCTTTGATGTCGGAGTATTTCTCTTCCATTGAAGGTGTCAGTGAGTTGCTTGTGCTCAAAGGGGCTTCCTTAGCTGAAAGTACAATAGTGATAATCAAGTCATAAAATATGCGGATGGTGAAATTGTGCCGCACCTTATCGATCACCAGCGCTTCGGTAAAGCGAGTCATTTTGCCCGTAAAGGCCGCTGTCGCCGGCCTGTATCAGCGACGGTGTCAACGATCTTCTTATTGGTAATTATCGAAGAGGCTTAGTGCTCAAGCATATGCAGAGGAGGGGTAAAGTATGTTTCTTTATAAAAAGGCCATCTCAACTAATCTGACAAGGTGAGGGGCTTGTTTCAAATTAGAAAGTAAAATCAATAGGTACTTTAGAATAGAAGATAAGGGAGAAAGCATTTAATAAGCTTCAATAGGTCCTTGCTATTGTTGCTTTTTCTTCCTGATTGTAAGGAGAGAATGGTGCGGTCGAGAAGACTCGAACTTCCACGGGTTGCCCCACAGCGACCTCAACGCTGCGCGTCTACCAATTCCGCCACGACCGCACTGTGTGGTAGAAACCGAATTGCTTCGGTGAGGGCGATGTAGCAAATCACTATTGCAGTGACAAGGGGCTTATATTCAATAATTTCAAACGGTTTCAGAGTTTCCTTAAGGTGACACTCGAATGATTGTTTTTCAGTCTTTGTGTTGTACCCTTTGGCCGTCTTGAATGTCAGCTAAGAGAAAAGCGCAGACAAGCCATTCAAAGGTAAATAGTTAGAAGTCGGCCATTGTGTACCTCGTGTGGTTCAAAATGTGTACCTCTGATTGAACCATTAGCAGTACTTGTAGGGAAACCGATGCCAAACGTATGTTGGAAGCATTCTTGCATTACTCATTCTCAGGCGCGAGTTTCAAGGAAGTCCGAGCGCATGCTAAAGCTTCAATTGATCTGACCCTTAATCTACAGCACAGGCGAACAGCAACTCAGCAATTGGCTGAGTTATGTTTAGAAGCAACAGGCTCAACAGTGGCTGTTTTTAAAATTCTTGCCGCGCCTAATGGTTGACCTAAGCTGAACTTAGCTCATTGATGAATCTACCCCTATTAGTTTCCATGTCTCAAATCTAAACTTTTGGGACAAGTCTATTGACCTGTCTCAAAACAGTCTCTAAACACTAGTCTACAAACAGTCTTAGAGATTTGGAGACGGAAGATGATTGTTGCCTATGCTCGTGTTAGTTCCCTTGGACAAGACCACAGCGGCCAGATTGAACGCTTACAGGTGGCAGGTGCTGAGAAGATATTCAGCGAAAAGCAATCAGGCTTAGACAAAGACAGGGAACAACTCGCTGAGGCGCTTAACTTTGTGCGTGAAGGTGATACGCTTATCATCACCAAGCTCGACCGCCTTGCCCGTTCAGCCGCCCACCTTCACCAGATACTTGAATTGCTGGACAAGAAAGGTGTGGGGTTCAAGGTGCTGGACGATGCAGCCCTAGACACAACCACCAGAACCGGCAAACTCATGTTCGGTATTCTGGCTTCTATGGCAGAGTTCGAAACGGCTTTACGCAAAGAGCGGCAGCTTGAAGGTATTGCCAAGGCGAAGGAAAGAGGCGACACAGGCGGTCGTCCTAAGACTGTGGATGAAGCCGCAATAAGGACACTCAAAGCAGAAGGCAAGTCCGTGCCTGAGATTATTAAGATCACCGGTGTAAGTCGTGCAGCCGTCTATCGGGCATTGAGCGATAAGGTGTAATAATTGCGCTCATCTTTTTCATGGGGTGATTATGTGTTTTCGTGACCATAGCCACCCCATACAATTTATGTCGTTGGGCTATTATTGTCTCAGTAACGAGAGCCGTAACTGCGTCTACCTGAGTTATAACCGCCATAACTATTGCTACGGGTAGTGCTGCGGCTACCATAGCTATATGAACCATAGTTGTTACGAGGGCGGTAAGAAGGCGATACAGTACCTCTCTGGCCTGTATAGGGATTGACGTTCCCGCGTGTGGAATAGTTATTGTATGTGTTTCGATCAGGGCTAGTACGATAATGCGGTGCTACATATGTGCCATTGCTGCGCGTGTATCCGCGAGTATATGTATCTGCCATTGCTGATGAAGTAAAAATAACGGCCGTCATAGCCATTAAGATGGTTCTAAATTTCATTGTCTTTAAAGCCCTGTGGAATGAGTGAATATTTATAAACAGCATCTACTCGGCATAAAAGACTTCATCAAGAGTTATAATTATATAATAATTAATTATTTTATTTATCCTTGATTTTAACTGCGACAAATCAATTCATTTAAATACCGTGTCATTCAAATGGCCGTAAGAGACGCGCTGATAGCGTTCATGGTTGGCAACACACAGGCACAGGCGGAAGCAACGAAAGAAGCTCAGAAGGCCGGTATTGCCAATGCTAAGGCCAAGGCTGATGCGAACGACTACAAGGGCAGGAAGCCAAGCTACAGCCGTGACAAATACGATCAAGTGATTGATCTACTGGGCAAAGGTGCCTCCGTCACTCAGGCGGCAACCGAGGCAGGCCTCACACGCCAAACCATCTACCGCATTAAGGATGAACCCGCAGCGGTAGAGAAAGCCTTGGCAATGTGGGGACTGTGATTGTTATGGGGTGATTATGTTTTTTCGTAGGGGGAGCAATAAAGGTAAACGTTTAGCTAACCGAACCATCGAGGTAAATCTGGAAATTCTTTCGTACAAGCCGAAATTATATTCTCATATATGATTTGATCGTCCGTCTTATGTGTGCTGAGACTAAGATAGTAATTTTTGTCATTATGTCTGGCAAACACTATCCATTCCCCTGTTAGCTTTCCTTGGCGATAACGGTTTTCATATGGTTCAGTTGAGAGGCGTCGAGCAAATTCTGACACCATCTCGCGAGTAATGGTGTTTGAAACTTGAGGGTTAAATATTTCTTCCGCCATTTTTAACATGCCATTCTTGCCTAATCCTAATAAGAGGTTGCTAGCATAGAACCTTGCTGTGAAATAATGCTTGTGCCACAAGCCACGCAATGGCGGATTGCGAAATTGGGTGGCAGTCTTCGTCCCGCTAGTAGTGGAGTTCGACTCTAACTCATACACAGACTGTAATACCTCTTCGGGGGCTATTCCGTATACGTGAGCTAACATATACATTTCGACCCAAAAAAGCTCTGACATACGGGAGGCCAGTTCATTGTTCCCGATATATAAGTATTTTAGCTCTGCAACTGCTTCTCTACTCGCTGTAAATATTTTTTCATTTAATTGAATATGCCAATTCATGACATGAGCCTGACTATATTCATCATGGGTTGACTTTGGTTTTTTGATTGTTGCGCTGCTAGCGTGCCCTTCATTGCAGTTGACGCAGGCAATTTAACTGCATCCACACAATCTAAAATAGGTGACAGTTCAATCGCGAAACCTGCATTTTCGCCTATCGCTAACTTACCGATACCTAGTAATAAAACATGGCTGGACGCTATAAAAGCATTGCCCGATGAATACAGGGAGTAATGCAATGTGCTAGTTTTAAAGTCCATAGACTCCAGCGTAGGCTCAGCGTCAGAGAAGCTTTCTCTTAAGTTTCCCCTGTGATTATTACACATACGTGAACGAATAAAGAATACTTCCAACAGCCGATTGTTAGCCGCCATTATCATTGCACTTTAATTTCCTTTCGTGAAATAATTATAAGTATTAATTAAATATTATTTAACATTAAATACTATTGGTTATCTTGATGTTAATATGTGGGAGTGCGCAAAAAATACTAAGAACCATAGATACAGCCAAAATATATTTTTCTTTGTTCGTGCATTCCATAACGCTCTTCATAAATTTTCTTTCTCCAATAATTTCTAACTGAAGTTGATCTGTAAACTGCGGGCACGCTCGTCTAACTTGTATAATAAGATCGGTAACATCTTTGTCACTTATTGTAATTTTTCCGTTGTGTGCAAAATCGTTTCTATGATCATTTAATGTTTTAAATGGAACGAGAAAATTGTCATGAATACCAATAATTCGACATAGTTCTAACTTTTGTGCAAAATTCCAATTATTGGCTTTTCGTTTAGTTCTTCCATCTGTGAATTTTGCAAGCACATGTTCGATTGCTTGCTCCACCTCAAAATGACAGCGTATTATTGAGCCGATTTCGTCCTCGCTAAATAATGCATCTGTTAGCCGCTTCGTGTTTACATCATAATCAAATACAACTGTACCAATATTCAAAGCAGTCTCCTTACATATCTAAATTTCACCGTTGCATGAAATTAATATAACTATGATTTATAGTTTTCATAAATGAAAATATAATTTTATTGCGTAATATAATATAATGCTATTCTAATTAATTCGCAGAGATGTGCCTTTATCCATATGATATCATGAATATAATATTCGCTATGATGGCTTATATGTTGGGGTTTGATGAGAAGTGTGCTGCATGGTGCTGTAATTGTGGATGATGCATGGTTAAGGTGATCTAACTAATCTCGGCTGCTTTCGCCAATGCCTTATGTGCCATTTCCAATCTCACCTCAGCGCCACCGTATCGCTCACTCATACCGCCGCTTGAGTGTCCGAGAACAAGGTTCCTATCAAATTCAGAAACATCAGCGCGAGTTAGCTTGTCTTCCATGCCGTGACGCAGTGAATGGACGGTGTGTTTTGGATTGTCTGAAACAACTCTGAGATGCTTCATGAGGGCGGCTGATGCACTGTCAGCACCACGCACACGACCATAGCGGGGAAACAGAAAGGTGTTATCTCCGGCTTCTTTGAGGGCGCTGTTGACTGCAATTAATGCGTCTCTGACAAGTGGCACTTTACGGATTGAACCATTTGTTTTGAGTCGTCGGTGGTCGTGAAAAACCAGATCAATATAGGGAATTTCACCATCTAGTCGAACGTCCGATTTGAGTAGGCCAGTCACTTCACCAAGGCGACAACCGGTGCCTTCAACAATCTGCCATATGTTCCTTATGTCAGGTGCTGCATGGATAGCAAGTCGTTCCTGCATCGCATCTAGAACTTCAGCAGGGAGCGGGTCTCTCTCTTCTCTGGCTACTGTATCAATCTTGATAGGTAAATTGAGAAACGGATTTATTGCGTCCCGTATATCGTACTCCCTGAGACCAAGATTCACCATAGCGCTCACATCACACAGATAGCGCTTGACCGTGATAGGTGTCATTTCCAGCTTGTTTAACATACGGTCGCGGACTTCACGAGCATGACTGCGGGTGAGGTCGGACAGCAAGCAGTCAGGCTCAATCACTGCATGAAGGTGAGTCATAACGCGCTCAATACGGGCAGTCTTATGGCGCTCGTTAATATCCCCGATAATGCGCTCATGTAGGTAGAGCTGTTTTGCATCTGCCAAAGTTGGTCTGTGCGCTTTGACTTTGTGGTGACTGCTCTTTGCTTGTTCCGGTGGTGAGGTGCTGACAGTCGCTTCTGTATGAGAGCCTGTGTACACATCCATAGAGCGCAGTTGGTCGGTAGCACTTAGGACAGGGCGTTGTTGTGCTGCGTGATTCGAGGTCAGACGTTCAAATTCAGCATGGACATGCGGCCAGTTACGCAGAGCCTCGCGTCGAGTATCACCAAGAAGTCTTTTAAATTCACTTTGAGGGAAGGTTGTCCGAGCTGCTTTGGGAACCCTACGGCGATAATGCCAAGTGCCAGCATTTGTCAGGACTACGTATTTCAGCGACAAACCCATTGTGTACTTCCTGTGTACTCGAATGTGTACCTAAGAAGTGCTGAAACTGTTATGTTATTGAAATATAAGGGGCAATGAAAGCCAAATGGTGCGGTCGAGAAGACTCGAACTTCCACGGGTTGCCCCACAGCGACCTCAACGCTGCGCGTCTACCAATTCCGCCACGACCGCACTGTGTGGTAGAAACCGAACTGCTTCGGTGAGGGCGATGTAGCAAATCACTATTGCAGTGACAAGCCAAATTATTCGTTTCATTGCATTTTTTTAAAACTAATTCACAGAAGCCCGTTTTTCTCCCGCAAAACCGCGTTTTTATAATCCCTTCAATAGGATGAACCGGAGTTATTTTCTTCACTGAACGCTTAGTCAGCTATATTTTCCGGAATCAAATTGTCAAAAAACTGAAAAGATTCGTCTTTTGAGCCGGAATTTTTGATTCAAAAGATGACGCGTTGCAATCTTTCAATATTTTCCAGCTGTTTGCGGGTTTCCTGATAGCCGATATCAATAGTTTCAGCCGCGCGGTGAAACTCGGTCAGGCCGATATGGCCGATGCTTGGCATCAAAGCGATGTCCGGCGGATCGCCGGCCATACGGGCGCGCGAGATTCTGTCCTGTATAATATTGAAAGCGTCCATCATTACGCCGGTTATGCCCAAGCGTGATTCATGGCTTATTACCCCTGCCTGAGCAGGGTTGATTGTGTCTTCCTGTCCGGCGCGTGCTGGGCTTGTATATTTGACAACGGCTGCGCGGCCGAACTGGTCATAGTTGAGATTGACGGCCAGAACCAATTGCTGCTCATAGGCGCGGCATACGGAAACCGGAACCGGATTGACCAATGCGCCGTCCACAAGCAGCCGGTGGTCGTAACGGATCGGTTCAAAAACGCCCGGCAATGCATAAGAGGCGCGCATTGCCATAATAAGTGAGCCGGTGGAGAGCCAGATTTCGTGCCCTGTGCGTAATTCAGTGGCGACGGCCACATAAGGACAGGGCAAGTCATCAATATTCAATCCGTCGAGATGCTGGTGCAATTTGCGATCCAGTTTCATGCCGCCGAATAATCCGCTGCCACGAAATGTAATATCCATCAGGCTGAACATGCGTCTGCGCGTAAGGGAGCGTGCAAACTCTTCCAGCTCATCCAGTTTTCCTGCCAGATAACAGCCGCCGACAAGCGCCCCTATTGAGGTGCCTGCAATCATAGATATTTTGATATTGGCTTCATTCAGTGCGCGTAATACGCCGATATGTGCCCATCCGCGTGCCGAACCGCCGCCTAAAGCAAGAGCAATTGGCTGGGGTGTTTTAAGAATAACAGGTTTGGGAATTTCCGCCTGAGCCGGTGCATTGGCAGCAGCAGTTGTGCGGCGGCGCGGTACCCATGAAAGCATGCAATATCTCCCGAATATACCTGTGTTTGCAACCAGAATACAGGAACAAGTATATTCAGACTATGGCTTTCATGCGATGGCAGTGCAAGGCAATTCATGCAGTTATAAATTGCAGAAAACGCATAAAACAATATGAATTATGTAAATTTAATGTAATTTTAATTATTATTAATTGATTTTTAAGTAATCTTATTGATGTTTATTTGTATTTACTTTTATTTTTCAAATTAACGCAATAGTAACCATAAGCTCTTCTGAATATACATGTTGCAATATTGTTACAGCATTTTTATCCGGTTGGTGTAAAACAAGATCAAGAAAGATTTTGAGGTTCTCCCATGTTTAATAAAGTCATCCTCGCTGCTTCAGCAGCTGTTCTGTTCTCCGGCACTGCAATGGCTGCAGACGCTATCGTTTACAACGAACCTGCGCCAGCCGTTGAAGTGAATACCTTCAGCTGGGAAGGCGGTTATGTTGGTGCCAATGCCGGTTACGGTTTTGGTAAGATGAAAGAAGACGGCGTCAGCATCAAGCCACGTGGCTTTGTTGGTGGTGTGCAGGCTGGTTACAACTGGCAGTTCGATCAGGTTGTTGCCGGTATCGAAGCCGACTTCCAGGGCTCGACCATGAAGAAATCGGTTGATTTCTATGATGCAGCCGGCGCCTACGAAGGCACTGTAAAAGGTAAAGTCCAGTGGTTCGGTACAGTTCGTGGTCGTCTGGGTGCAGATATTGCTGAACGCACCATGCTCTACGGTACAGCCGGTCTTGCTTACGGTAAAGTGAAGATCGAAGGCTATGATGCTGCTCAGGATGTGTCTGCAAGCGCTTCCAAGACCCGCGCTGGCTGGACTGCCGGTGCCGGTGTAGAACACGCCTTCACTGACAATGTAACTCTGAAGACAGAATATCTCTACACTGACCTGGGCAAAGTTAAGTTCCGCGACGGTGCAGATGTATCCAAAGTTAAAACCAACTTCCACACTGTGCGCGTTGGTGTAAACTACAAGTTCTGATAGTCTGACGGGAGGTGAAGGACGCCTCTTATGTCTTCAAAATTTCTTTCGCCGGATTTGATATTTGGCGAAAGAGCCGTCCTCCAGACAAAAAGCCCTGCGTAATTAATATTGCGCAGGGCTTTTGTGTTTCATGTTAATAAACAAACCTAATAGTTTGATTTATTTATGTAAAATGACGTTGTTGCCTGAAATATCTACCGTGCGGTAAAAGCAGGAGTGACGATCAGTGTGACATGTCGGGCCATTACCGGCAACTCTGACCTTGAGCCACAGGGCATCCTGATCGCAGTCTGTGCGCATCTCAATAACAGTCTGCAGATTACCGGAGGTTTCGCCTTTCTTCCAAAGCGACTTGCGTGACCGCGACCAGTAATGGGCAATGCCGGTTTCCAGTGTCAGCCGCAGGGCTTCGCTGTTCATATGCGCAACCATCAGCAATTCGCCGTCATCCGCACTTGTTACAACTGCGGTTATCAGACCTGAACTGTCAAAGCGGGGCGCAAAGACAGCACCTTCCTCGGTGCTGTGCTTGTCGGTTTGCGCAGGGAAATCGGCAGGCAATCGGGTCATGAACCGCTCCGCAGCATGGTCATGAACCGAACCTGATTGGCAACATCCTGCTCGAAAGCGCCTGTAAAGGTGGTCGTCAATGTGGTTGATCCCTGTTTGCGAATGCCGCGCATAGCCATGCACATATGTTCCGCTTCAATCAAGACAGCAACGCCGAGGGGCTTGAGAATATTCTGAATGCTGTGAGCAATCTGCGCAGTCATGCTTTCCTGTGTTTGCAGACGATGGGCAAACATATCAACGACACGCGCAATTTTTGACAGGCCGACAACAGAGCCATTCGGCAGATAGCCGATATGCGCCTTGCCGATAATCGGCACCATATGGTGTTCGCAATGCGAGAAAAACTTGATGTCTTTGATCAGAACCATGTCTTTGTAGCCGGCAACTTCTTCAAAAACAGTGCCGAGCTCTTCTTCCGGTGACTGATGATAGCCGGAAAACAGTTCTTTATAGGCTTTTGCCACGCGTTTCGGGGTTTCAAGCAACCCTTCGCGCGACGGATCTTCTCCCATCCAGAGCAGCAATGTTTTTACAGCGGCCTCTGCTTCAGCCTTTGTCGGGCGTGCAACATTGCTGGTCTGTGAATCGGAAATGTGCTTGTTCATATCGAGCTCCCGTAGTCTCTCTCTGTGGAGAGACGAGTTAAACGGACACTGTTACGAAGCTTGCTCAGGCGGTAATCTTAGCTGTACCGCTGAAGGCTTGGCATTTATGTCGGGGCAGTTATCTGGCGTTTTGCAGAATACAGCCAAAGGCCTGCTCTGCCTGTTTGCATTGACTGTCGCGGAAATATCCGCAAAAGGCAAATGCCTGTCCTATATAAAGTATGTCGAAGATATTAAAAGAGCAAAGACAGCCGATTTATGTCGTATTTCGGTTGTGCTATTCTCTATAGCGGCTTGAAATGAAATATTTATATAGCCACTTATACAATCATGTCCGGCAATGCGCCGGAACATGCTGAAGGAGAAACCGGATGATCAATGATATGTATAATGCCCGGATTCTCGAATTTGCCGGTAACATTCCGCATATTGGTCGTCTTCAGTCGCCGGATGCAACAGCGAAGGCGCATTCAAAACTGTGCGGTTCTACCGTGATTGTCGATCTTAAAGTCAGAGACGGCATTGTCGTGGATTTCGCGCATGAGGTAAAGGCTTGTGCTTTGGGACAGGCGACATCCTCGGTGATGGCACGCCATATTATCGGCTCCACAGAAGCGGAATTACGCGCTTTGCAAGTGCAAATGACTGCAATGCTGAAAGACAATGGTGCACCACCCGAAGGCCGCTTTGAAGATTTGCGTTTTTTCGAGCCGGTGCGTGACTATAAAGCCCGTCATGCATCCACTTTGCTGACATTTGACGCTGTAGTTGACTGTCTGGATCAGATTGCCGCCAAAGCTGCCGTGTAAGCGATATGTGCCCGCAGTCTGAAACTAAATCCCGTAAAAAATACAGCCGTAACTATCAGGGCGCATGGCGTAAAACACCGGATCGTTTGCTGGGAACAGGGCTTGTGCGGCTTTATCAGCTGACTTTATCCGGCTTCATCGGTAATTCCTGCCGCCATATGCCTACCTGTTCCGAATATGCCTATGAGGCTATTGCCCGTTACGGTTTGTGGACCGGCGGCTGGATGGGCTTGTTTCGGGTTATGCGCTGCGGACCATTCGGCACCTGCGGCATAGATCGCGTGCCGGAAGCGCTGGAGCCACGCTATAAATGGTATTTTCCGTGGCGTTATTGGCACATTTCCGCTGCAAAACCCGATAATGACTAAGCTTTTACGGTGGAAAGGTTTATTTCCCCGTTTAGATTGATTATAGAGACGCTGCCGGTCGCATCTGCACTTCGTTTTGCAGGAGCCGGAAAGCTTTTATTTTGCTCTAAATAACCACCCGCAATCGTTGGCGGGACTGGATGAGGATGACAATGTCTGATCTTATTACTCTCGAATTTCCCGACGGCTCACAGCGCGAATATGATCCGGCCATGACCGGTCTGGCGCTTGCCGAATCCATCTCCAAATCACTGGCCAAGAAGTCTGTCGCCTATGCGGTCGACGGCACCGTGCGTGATTTGTCCGAGCCGCTTGGCGCATCAGGCAAAGTCGAGATTCTCACCCGTGAAGATCCGCGTGCGCTGGAACTGATCCGCCACGACTGCGCACACGTTCTGGCTGAAGCAGTGCAGGAGCTTTTCCCTGGCACGCAGGTCACAATCGGACCGGTTATCGAAAACGGCTTCTATTATGACTTCGCCCGCAATGAGCCTTTCACACCCGATGACCTGCCGGTTATCGAAAAGAAAATGCGTGAAATCATTGCCCGTAACAAGTCGTTCACACGCGAAGTCTGGACACGCGAAAAAGCCAAGCAGGTTTTCTCCGATAAGGGTGAATCCTATAAGGTTGAGCTGATTGACGCGATCCCTGAAGGTCAGGATCTCAAGATTTATTATCAGGGCGACTGGTTCGATCTCTGCCGTGGTCCGCATATGGCGTCCACAGGCCAGATCGGCAATGCGTTCAAGCTGATGAAAGTTGCCGGTGCTTATTGGCGCGGTGACAGCAACAATCCGATGCTGACACGTATTTACGGCACAGCTTTCGCGAATGATGCTGATCTGCAGCAATATCTGACAATGCTGGAAGAAGCTGAAAAGCGCGATCATCGCCGTCTTGGCCGTGAAATGGATCTGTTCCATTTTCAGGAAGAAGGTCCGGGCGTTGTGTTCTGGCATTCCAAGGGCTGGCGCATGTTCCAGAGCCTTGTCAGCTATATGCGCCGGCGTCTCGACGATCATGGCTATCAGGAAGTCAACGCACCGCAGGTGCTGGATAAGTCTCTTTGGGAAACATCCGGTCACTGGGGCTGGTATAAAGACAACATGTTCAAGGTCACCACTGCCGGTGATGACACTGAAGATGACCGCGTTTTCGCGCTGAAACCGATGAACTGCCCGGGTCACGTGCAGATTTTCAAACATGGTTTGAAATCCTATCGTGATCTGCCGATCAAAATGGCGGAATTCGGTAATGTGCATCGTTATGAGCCATCCGGCGCACTGCATGGTCTGATGCGTGTTCGCGGCTTTACGCAGGATGATGCGCATATCTTCTGTACTGACGAGCAGATGGCCGATGAATGCCTGCGCATTAACGACCTGATCCTCTCGACTTATGCCGATTTCGGCTTCGATCAGATCACCGTGAAACTCTCCACACGTCCTGAAAAACGCGTGGGTGATGATGCGCTGTGGGATCGTGCGGAAAGCGTCATGGGCGAAGTGCTCAAGACAATTGAAGCCAATTCCGGCGGCCGCATCAAAACCGGTATTCTGCCTGGCGAGGGCGCGTTCTACGGTCCTAAGTTCGAATATACGCTGAAAGATGCGATCGGTCGTGAATGGCAGTGCGGTACAACACAGGTTGATTTCAATCTGCCGGAACGCTTCGGTGCATTCTATATCGACAACAATTCCGAGAAGCAGCAGCCGGTTATGATCCACCGCGCTATCTGCGGCTCGATGGAGCGTTTCCTCGGTATTCTGATCGAGAACTTTGCCGGTCATATGCCGTTGTGGTTCGCACCAATTCAGGTTGTTGTGGCAACGATCACTTCGGAAGCGGATGAATATGGTCAGGAAGTCGCTAACTTGTTCAAAAAAGCAGGCTTGCAGGTGACAACCGACTTCCGCAACGAGAAGATCAACTACAAGGTGCGTGAGCACTCGCTGCAGAAAGTGCCGGTCATTTTGGTGCTTGGTAAGCGTGAAGCAGAAGAGCGTACAGTGAATGTGCGTCGCCTTGGCTCCCGTGATCAGACACCTATGTCGCTGGATGAAGCGCTGAGCTCATTGCGCGAAGAGGCAACACCGCCTGATCTTCGCCGCGCATAATCGATATAAAAAAGGCCGGAGCAATCCGGCCTTTTTGTTTATTGTTTAAAGCAGGTATCCATGCGCAGCACCCCGTTTTCACAGTTTTGGAATAGCCTGCTGTCAGGTTCATTGCCGTTGATGTATCTTTTGCGGGAAGAAAAACGGCAGCAATGGGTACGTTTTTACGCATTACCTGAAGGAAAGCGCTATCCTTCTAATGTTGCTGAGCAGCAGGAGATTTTAGAGCGATTTAACAGCATTGCCTCTGCAATTTTCACTGATAATGAACCACTTTGGTTGGTGTCTGATACTGAAACTGAAAAATCCGCAACCAGTAAAACTTTAAGCTTTCTCAGGATGGGCTTTAAAAGTTCAGGTATAAAAACATATTTTGACAATGATGGAGATAAGTGCAAATCCCGTTTTCTCTATAAACAAGATCATTGGAAAAGCGGCGCATTTGACGAGCTATTTCCTCTCATTCTTCATGGGAAAATATCAGGCATTTTGTTTGTAAATCAAAAAGCGCAGCTATTTTATGTTTATGACGGCGGAATGGATGTCATCCTGCCGGATAGTCTGCAACTCAATCACCTCAAAGAGCGGTTTGAACAATGGCGCTCACCGCTTTTAAGCGGACTTTAATTCAGAGGTGCAGCTTTAAAGCGATATTCGCCCTGACTGTCGATGTCGAAATAGTCACCGATTTGCGGATGACGCAGCGGTTCACCGCTTTCATCTTCTTCCAGATTTTGCTCGGAAACATAGGCCACGTAATCCGTTTCCTCATTCTCCGCGAGCACGTGATAAAACGGCTGCTCACGTTTCGGACGTGAGGCTTCAGGAATGGACATGTACCATTCTTCCGTATTGGCGAATTCCGGATCAACATCGAAAATGATACCGCGAAACGGTAACAGGCGATGACGCACCACCTGTCCGATCTGGAAACGTGCATATTTTACTTCAAAAGCACTCATTGTGATCCGTCGTGATGTGGCGTGACAGTTGGCAGTGTCGTCTTCTTATTTGCTGCGGAGAAAGACGGCAGCAGGGCTTTGAAGCCGCCACCGGGACGCAGCCCCTCACGCATGAAGAAAGCACGCAGCGGCGGTACAACACGCAGGACTTCCAGTCCTGTGCCGCGAATGATCTGCGCAGGCAGGAAGTCTGACAGCAGCGTGCGGTTCAGCACATCGACCGAGCCGGTACGTGCCAGAATATCAGGGCGGCGACCGCTGTCATAGGCGCGGATAACGCGATCAGAACCGGCATCCTCTTTGTCTTTGCTCAAAGCGGAGATCAGTGTTTCTACATCACGAGTGCCGAGGTTCAGGCCTTGTGCACCGATTGGCGGGAAAACATGCGCTGCTTCGCCGATCAGAATGGTTCGCTTGGCTGCAAATTTCAGCGGCACCAGACCGGAGAGCGGCCATGCCTGCTGTTTGGTATTAACTGTAATCTGCCCCAACATGGATTGCATTTTTGTTTCAATCTCACGGGCAAGCTGCTCGCTGTCCAGTGCCATCAGCTTTTCAGCGTGGCGCGGATTGGCAACCCAAACGAGGCTGGAGCGATTGCCGGGTAGCGGTACCTGCGTGAAAGGGCCGTCCTCGGTGTGAAACTCGGTTGAAATATTTTGATGGGGTACTTTATGGCTAAACGAGCACACAACTGCCGTTTGCGGATAGCGCCAGCGGCGGGTTTGAATACCGGCTGCATCACGCGCTAAACTGTTGCGGCCGTCAGCTGCCACGACCAGTGGAGTGGTCACAACCTGTCCGTCGCTGAAAGTGACAGAAATATTGTCGCTATTGTGCTGATAGGCGGTAGCATTGCTGAAATTACGGGCAATGCGCGGATGCGCGGTTACAGCTTCATGCAGCACACGGTTCAGCACCAGATTGGGAATATTATAGCCGAAAGCTTCCGTGCCGATTTCGGAAGCGCGGAATGTCACCGCAGGGCTGCGGATCAGTCTGCGCGTGCCGTCAACAATGCGCATGGAGGCGAGGGCGGCTGTATCCGGACGGATCGTCTCCCAAACGCCGAGACTGTCGAGATATTCAATAGCAGGCATCATCAGTGCTGTGGTGCGCCGGTCATCCTGATCGCTTACCGGACCCGCAAGCAGAATATCATAGCCCGCCTGCGCCATCGCCAGTGCCGCAATCATTCCCGCAGGGCCGCTGCCGCTCACAAGAATGCGCGCCGAAGTGAACTCTGATGAATGAACGGAGCCTGACATAATGCACCTCTATGTTATCCGGTTTTTGACAATCAAACAGTCAAATCACCGGAATATCCTGCTAATTTTTAAAAACCATAAGCAGATTTGCCTGCTCATTCTTTTAGGCCATAAGTCGCCGTTACGACACTAAAAACATATGCTTAAAGCGGAGATAGTCACGAATAGCAGGTAACTTCTTTGGATGAGCGACATTTTGTCTGTTTTTCAAGTCAGCTTTTCTTGCACTTTTGGTGTTTTTCGACAAAAGCTGTCAGGACTGATAATTCATTAATTTTTTGTAACAGAATCGGCAAAGATCTTGAAAGCGAAACTGACAGACAAACTGAAAGCTAAAAAAGTCACTCTGCCTCAGGTCAGGGCTTTTTCTGTTCACCTGTTAACGGCTTCCGGCTCCTTTCTGGCCTTTCTGTCACTGGTTGCTGCCAGTGAAGAAAACTGGACGGCAATGTTTCTCTGGCTCGGGCTGGCACTTTTCGTCGATGGTATTGACGGGCCGATCGCCCGCAAGCTGGAAGTGAAATATGTGCTGCCGAACTGGTCGGGCGAGCTTCTTGATAATATCATCGATTATGTCACTTATGTGCTGATCCCTGCCTTTGCGCTCTATCAGAGCGGCTTCATGGGACACGGCTTGTCATTCCTGTCCGGTGCGATCATCGTTATCAGCAGTGCAATTTATTATGCTGATACCGGCATGAAGACCAAAGAAAACTTCTTTAAGGGTTTCCCTGTGGTCTGGAATATGGTGGTCTTCACCCTGTTCATCGTTGGCCCAGGTGAGTGGACAGCCTTTGCGGTTGTGGTTGTCTCGGCGATCCTGTCTTTCATGCCGCTGAATTTTCTGCATCCGGTGCGCGTGGTGCGTTTGCGTCCGCTCAATCTCACAGTGTTTCTGCTGTGGTGCGTTTTCGGTGTGGCGGGTATTTTCTATCAGATGGATGCGCCGCTCTGGGTGCGCATCGGTATCTCCGTCACCGGTATTTATCTCTACTGCATCGGTATCGTGATGCAGTTCCTGCCTAATCTTGGTCTTAAAACTGCTGCGAAATAACAGGGAATTCTGACAATGATAAATGCAATTCTGATCCGTGAAACCGGTGGTGCTGATGTTCTGAAATATGAACAGGTCGAACTCGGGCAGCCTAAAGCAGGCGAGGCACGTATCCGCCATGAAGCGGTCGGATTGAATTTTATCGACGTCTATTTCCGCACCGGTCTTTATAAGGCGCCGCAACTGCCTTTCATTCCGGGGCAGGAGGGTGCAGGCACGGTCGTTGCTGTCGGTGAAGGCGTGACGAAAGTGAAGGCCGGTGATCGTGTGGCCTATACAGGCGCCATGGGCTCTTATGCGGATGAACGGCTGATTGCTGCGGATCGTCTGGTTAAAGTGCCGGATAATATGGATTTGCGCCTTGCCGCATCCATGATGCTGAAAGGCATGACAGCCTATTATCTGATTAACCTGACCTACAAGGTGCAGAAGGGCGATACGATCCTGATCCATGCCGCCGCCGGCGGTGTCGGGCAAATTGCCGGCCAGTGGGCGAAGCATCTTGGTGCAACGGTCATCGGCACTGCCGGATCGCAGGAGAAAATCGACCTCGCACTGTCCCTCGGCTATGACCATGTTATCAATTACCGTGAAGATAATTTCGTCGAGAAGGTGAAGGAAATCACCGGCGGCAAGGGCCTGCCGGTGGTCTATGACAGTGTCGGTAAAGATACGTTCCCGGCATCGTTGCAAGTTCTGCAGCCGCGTGGCTTGTTCGTGAGCTATGGCAATGCATCGGGGCCGGTACCACCATTCGAGCTGGCACTGCTCAATCAATATGGTTCGCTTTATGCAACCCGCCCGACGCTTGGTTCTTATATTGCTACAAGGGAAGAGCTGGAACGTGCGGCGCAGGCGCTGTTTGATGTGGTTGCCAGCGGTGCAGTCAAAATCAATGTCAATCAGACCTATGCATTGCGGGATGCCGCACAGGCACAGCGTGATCTCGAAGCGCGCAAAACCACCGGCACAACGATACTGATCCCGTAAAATCATTTTCAGATTTGAAAAACAATATTCCGGCGAAATCTGATTTCGCCGGAATTTCTTTATGCATCTTGCAAAAAGTGTTCATAGAATTGTTATAAATTACTTTTCGGCTTTCCTATTTTTTTGACTGTGGCATAAGGTGGGCGGAAGAAATGTCTAGGGGACACATGACAGAACCTTCCGCAAAACCTCAACAATTACTGGCTGAGCAATTACTGGATGTACGGCGTTTAACCAAACAGTTTGGTGCGCTGAAAGCATGTGACCAGATTGATCTGACGATTGAACATGGCGAAATTCACGCGCTGCTGGGGGAAAACGGCGCAGGAAAATCCACGCTTGTTAAAATGTTGTTCGGCTCTTTGCAGCCACAGGACGGCGAGATTTTCTGGAAGGGACGCAAAGTCCGCATGAATAATCCGGCCTATGCCCGCAAGCTCGGCATTGGTATGGTTTTTCAGCATTTCTCTCTGTTTGACAGTCTGACCGCCGCAGAAAATATCGCGCTGTCACTGGATGCGGGTCTCTCCCTCAATGAAGTTGCGCAAAAAGCTTCGCAGATCGGTGAGACTTATGGCCTGCCCGTTGATACCAATGCGCTTGTCGGTGATTTATCGGTTGGGGAGCGCCAGCGCATCGAAATTATCCGCTGCCTGTTGCAGGAGCCGGAACTTATTATTCTCGACGAGCCGACATCAGTTTTGACCCCGCAGGAAGCGGACAAGCTGTTTATCACGCTCAATCGCCTGAAAAGCGAAGGCAAATCCATTCTCTATATCAGTCACCGGCTGGAAGAAGTGAAGCAGATTTGCGACCGCGCAACCGTGCTGCGCCATGGCAAAGTCGTATCCCATTGCACGCCTTCGCAGGAAACCGCAGCGTCGCTTGCCCGTATGATGGTCGGTGAGGATGTGGCACTGGTTGAACGTCCGAAAGCTGAGTTGCAGTCAGCGGAACGAGCGACATTGCTGGAGATTGACGGGCTTTCACAGGCACCGCGCGGACCATTCTCAACGGCCTTACGTAATATTTCCCTGAATGTCGCTGCCGGTGAGGTCGTGGGCATTGCCGGTGTTGCCGGTAACGGCCAGAGCGAGTTTTTTGAAGCTGTATCCGGCGAGTTGCGGCAGGAGCAGGCATCAACCATCCGTATTCGCGGGCAGCAGGCGGGTCTCGCCGGTATCACGCAACGCCGGATGCTGGGTGCAGGTTTTGTGCCGGAAGAACGTCTGGGGCATGGCGCCGTGCCGGAACTGCCGCTGACGGATAATATGTTTCTGTCGCGTTACCGTACCGATGCAAAAATGTTCCTGAAGGGCGGCTGGCTCAAAATCATTTCGCAATCTGCATTGTCTTCCGCTGCCAAGCGCATCAATGCGATGATGGATGTGCGCAAAAATGCGGAAAATCCGGTGGCCGGTGCGCTGTCCGGCGGCAATTTGCAGAAATTCATTATCGGCCGTGAGCTGGATCGCAACCCGTCTGTTCTTGTCGTTAATCAGCCGACATGGGGCGTGGATGCCGGTGCGGCCATGCGTATTCGTCAGGCTTTGGTGGATCTGTCACGTCAGGGCTCTGCGGTGCTGGTCATCAGTCAGGACCTTGATGAATTATTTGAAATTTGTGACCGTATCGCAGTGATGCATCATGGTCAGTTATCCGAAGCCATGCCGCGCGATGTTGTAACGGCTGAAAAAATCGGCCTGATGATGGGCGGGGCAGTCTGATGCGTATTGAACTGATTAAAAGACCACAACCCTCACGTTGGTTCAGTGCAATTTCTCCGCTGTTAGCACTGGCGCTTGCAATGATTTGCGGCGCCATTTTGTTTGCGCTGATGGGGAAAGATCCTTTTGCTGCACTCCATGCTTTTTTCATTGAGCCGCTGCTGGATATGTGGTCGATCCATGAATTGCTGGTCAAAGCCGCGCCGCTGATCCTGATCGCTGTCGGGCTTTCCGTCTGCTACTTGTCGAATAACTGGAATATCGGTGCCGAAGGTCAGCTGACCATGGGCGCGATTACCGGTTCGATCTTGCCGATATTATATCCGGACGTTCAGGGCTGGTATGTTCTGCCGCTGATGCTGCTGATGGGGATGATTGGCGGTGCGCTTTATGGTGCGGTACCGGCGCTTTTAAAAACCCGTTTTAATGCCAATACGATCCTGACCAGCCTGATGCTGGTCTATGTGGCGCAGTTCTTTCTGGACTGGCTTGTGCGCGGGCCATGGCGCAATCCGGAAGGCAATAATTTCCCGGAAAGCCGTCAGTTTCATGAATATGCTGTGTTGCCGGAAATCTGGTCGGCTGCAGGACGTGCGCATTGGGGCTTCATCTTCGCCATTATCGCTGCATTCCTGCTGTGGTTCATGCTGCACAGCACTCTAAAAGGTTTTCAGATCAAGGTTGTCGGGCAAAGCCCGCGTGCAGCGCGCTTCGCCGGTTTCAGTGCGGGCAAGATTACATTCTTTGCCTTTCTGGTCTCCGGTGCACTGGCAGGTCTTGCCGGTATCAGCGAAGTGTCCGGCGCTATCGGTCAGCTGCGCACGACAATTACACCGGGCTACGGCTTTACGGCGATCATTGTTGCCTTTCTCGGGCGGCTTAATCCGCTGGGTATTATTGCGGCCGGTCTGGTGCTGGCATTGTCCTATCTCGGCGGTGAGGCAGCACAGCTTTCTATCGGTATCTCAGAAAAATCCGCGCGCGTGTTTCAGGGGATGATCCTGTTTTTCGTTCTGGCCTGCGATACTTTCATTCACTACCGCATTCGTTTTGTCAGTCGCAGTCAGCATGATCTGCGCGGGGAGGCCTGAGCCATGGATATGACACAGGCAATTATGCTGACCATTGCAACAGCGGCCACACCTTTGCTGATTGCCGCCATCGGCGAGCTGGTCGTTGAACGCTCAGGTGTGCTTAATCTCGGTGTTGAAGGCATGATGCTGATGGGCGCGGTCACCGGTTTTGGTATCGCTCATTTGACCGGCAATGCATGGCTCGGCATGATCGCAGCAATTTTTGCAGGGGCAGCCTGTGCATTGCTGTTCGGTTTTCTGACACTGACACTGGTCACCAATCAGGTGGCAACAGGTCTGGCTCTGACTATTCTGGGGCTGGGGGCATCAGCAGTGATCGGAGAGGGCTTTGTCGGTCTTCCGGGTGTGCGCCTTGGCGCGATCTATATTCCTTATCTGAGCGATATTCCGCTGATCGGTAAATTGCTGTTCGGACAAGACCCGATTTTCTATATCGCATTGCTGCTGGTTATTGGCGTGAGCTGGTTTTTGTTCCGCTCACGGGCAGGGCTTAAACTGCGCTCTATCGGCGACAATCACGGCTCCGCCCATGCGCTCGGTATCAATGTGGTGCGCACGCGTTATCTGGCTGTGATGTTTGGTGGTGCCTGTGCCGGTCTTGCCGGTGCGCAGCTCTCCCTCGTCTATGTGCCGCAATGGGTTGAGAATATGACGGCTGGCCGTGGCTGGATTGCGCTGGCTCTGGTGGTTTTTGCTTCATGGCGGCCTTGGCGCGTGCTGATCGGCGCCTATCTTTTTGGTGCAGTGACGATCGGTCAGCTCCATGCGCAGGCATTCGGCATCGGTCTGCCGCCGCAACTGTTGTCGGCATTGCCATATCTGGCAACAATCATTGTACTGGTGATTATTTCGCGTAACCGCCGCCTGACAATGATGAATACACCGGCATCGCTCGGCAAGCCTTTCGTGCCGGATAGATAATCCGGCGGCCTATTTGTATCAGACCGCTGATACAAAGTCGTTTTACAGTTTTTTGATTACGGACCTTAACAGGAGAACGGGGACAATGAAGAAAACGCTAACAATTCTTGCCACTGCGGCAACGATTGCCATGGCTGGCACCGCCATGGCTGAAGAAAAGCTGAAAGTCGGCTTTATCTATATCGGCCCTCCGGGTGATTTCGGCTGGACCTACCAGCATGACGAAGCCCGCAAAGAGCTTGAAAAAGAACTGGGTGATAAGATCACAACCAGCTATCTGGAAAGCGTGCCGGAAGGTGCTGATGCCGAGCGTTCGATTGAGCGTCTGGCGCGTGCAGGTAATAAGCTGATTTTCACAACATCTTTCGGCTATATGGATCCGACCATCAAAGTTGCGAAAAAATTTCCTGACGTGAAATTTGAACATGCAACCGGCTATAAAACAGCAGAAAACGTATCTGCCTATAATGCGCGCTTCTATGAAGGCCGTTATGTGCAGGGTCAGATTGCTGCCAAATTGTCGAAAAACGGTATGGCTGGTTTCATCGGCTCCGTGCCGGTGCCGGAAGTTGTGCAGGCTATCAATTCCTTCATGATCGGGGCGCAGTCCGTTAATCCGGATTTCAAGGTCAAGATCATCTGGGCAAACTCATGGTTTGATCCGGGCAAAGAAGCAGATGCTGCCAAGGCGCTGATTGATCAGGGCGTTGACATTCTCACCCAGCATACAGATTCCACTGCGCCAATTCAGGTTGCGGCAGAACGCGGTATCAAGGCATTCGGTCAGGCTTCGGACATGATCAAATTCGGCCCTGAAACCCAGCTGACAGCGACAATCGACCATTGGTCGCCATATTATATCGAGCGCACCAAGGCTGTTCTCGATGGAACATGGAAGTCGCAGGACACATTCAACGGCATGAATACCGGTCTGGTTGCCATGGCACCACTAACCAATATGCCAGACGATGTGAAAGCAATGGCTGAAGAAACCATCAAGAAGCTGACCTCCGGTGAGCTGAAGCCGTTTACCGGCCCGCTGAAAAAGCAGGATGGTTCTGAATGGCTCAAAGCCGGTGAAACCGCCGATGATAAAGCAATCGTCAGTATGAACTTCTATGTTCAGGGCATTGATGACAAGCTGCCGCAATAAGCTGCTTGCATGAAGAAATGAAAAGGCTCCGCAAATGCGGAGCCTTTTTTATATGGTTCAGGCGCGGTCAATACGACCGGAATAACAGCCGCGTCCGGCATTATGCGCATGAATATAGGCGGCGTTCTGATCGCTGAAGAGGCGTTCAATTGCCGCTTCAATATCCGTACCCTGCACAACTTCAGCTCTTATAATCATGCCTGTAGCATTATAGGCACGCAAAGACAGGAGCCGCGTGCGCATGACTGAAGGAACCTCGTTGATCCGGTCATAGGCTGCTACTGCATTCTCGCGTATATAAATCGCATGAGTTGCAAAATAGGGTGTTTCGGCGCTTTGACAGACATGGTTGAGCAGCAGCAGGCTTTCACCTATTTCAGCCTCACACATCTCAATACGGTCAGGATAGCCTCTGTCTTCAGCAATCACGCGTAGTGCACGATGCTGTTTCAGTTCATGATCGGGTAAGCCAAATAGGTGGCGAAACGGCTCCGGTGAAAGCCCTGTGATGCGAAAATCCATAGAGAGTCTCCTGTAAATAACAGGAGGATTAAATTGCAGATACAAAGCGGAAACACTGCAATTCTGCTTTTCAAATTCTGATTTGTAAGATTGGTACGGCGTGTATTCGGCAATAAAAAAGGCCCCGCATAGCGGAGCCTTTCATTGCAATCACAATAGCGAATTTATTCAGCAGCATCTGCCGGTGCGGCATTGAGCATACCGTAGCGTTCTTCGCCGATTTTTCCGAGCAATTCGAGCTGGGTTTCGAGGAAGTCGATATGGCCTTCCTCATCTTTCAGCAATTCGTCGAAAAGCTGACGGCTGACATAGTCACCGGCTTCATCGCAGATTTCGCGGGATTTCTTGTAAGAAGCGCGGGCGTCATATTCACCGGCCAGATCAGCTTCCAGAACTTCTTTTACAGTCTGTCCGATACGCAGCGGCGCAACAGTCTGCAGGTTCGGATGGCCTTCAAGGAAAATAATGCGGTCGATGAGGCGGTCTGCATGCTGCATTTCTTCAATCGACTCTTCGCGTTCCTTTTTCGCCAGACGGGTATAACCCCAGTCAGACAGGAGGCGGTAGTGCAGCCAATATTGGTTTACTGCGCCGAGTTCGAGGAAAAGTGCCTCGTTAAGCCGCTCGATGACCTTTTTGTCGCCCTTCATTCCATTTGCTCCCGAATTGTTCACGTAACGCACGAACGCGATCAATATAGACAATGAACTCAGAATCATTGTGCTCGCGCCGAAGATGATATTCTTCAGTCACTCTTATGATCGTTTCAACAACATTTGGGAAGCAGCCGCAGCACCGGCCACGCTTCTTCATAGCATGGTAGACCTTGGTAGGAACAATCAATTGCCAGCAATCTTCATCCAGCATCTGGATGATAGTATTTTCGATTTCTTTGGCAGTAATTACATTGCAATGGCAGACTAGCATGCTGCACCATGCATAGAAAAAGCGGTGTTTAAGCCGGAAAATACGGAAAATGAATTTGAAATATGCAAATGACCTGAAGAAATCATGTTCTGATTTTCATCATGGTCGCTGAAAAAGAAAGCAACCATGGCTGCATTCATAAAATTATACTGATTCATCATTCCTCCAAATGAATGGGTCAAGGCCAAACATTTAAAGTTGCACTGTAACTGTTTGATTTTCTAATGCTTCACAGAGGCGGGCTTGTCAAATTGTGCAGATTAAAACCATTCTAAAAATCAACAATTTAGAATGATTTTAAACCTGAGTTAAATACCCATATTAATTGAACTATTCGGTACGAAAAAAACAGTAGAACAGGAAATTTGCGGTAAAATCATACCACTGTGGCGTGTTGTCACACCGCACATAAAAACGGAATTTCAACAAGATTTTGAAAAAAATAACGCGCCCCGAAGGGCGCGCTGCATCATCTTCTATGTCCGGTTCAACTCAGAACTGGAACTGAGTGGCGACAACGAATGTACGACCCTGACCGGAGCCCGAAGTGCTGAGTGCCGGTGTGTATGTTTTATCAAACAGGTTGGTGACTTTGAGCGACAGGTCAACATTTTCATTGAATTTATAGGTCGCGAAAATGTCTACCAGATCATAAGAGTCGGATTTTGTCGGAGGCAGCAGATTACCCCGTGCATCTGTTGCCGCAACCAGACCGCTGGAAACATAGGAATATTTCACACCGGCAGAGAGCTTCTTATCAAAGAAATAGCCGCCGAGGGTCGCCGCAAAAACATCATCCGGCAGATACTGGCTTGCACCAAGACCCGGTGTCTGTGACGGCAGGTCAGACTTGTTATGGGTGTAGGAAAGGCTGCCGAACACATAATCGGAGTTATAATGTGTTTCGAGTTCAAAACCTTTCACGCGGGATGTGCCCGGCAGGTTAACAAACTGCAGCTTGTTGAAAGTCGTATTCCGCTGCGCTGCGATATAGTTTTTAACATCCATATCAAAGTAATTGGCTTTGAAGCGGATTGTGTCGCCTGCTGTGATCAGATCATCATGCTTCATGTTCAGGCCGATATCCCAGCCGCGCTGTTCTTCAGGCGCGAGATAAGGGTTTGGCACATAGCTGGATGCTGTTCCGCCGGGATGCGTTCCGCCGATCATTGTTTCCTGCAATGTTGGCGCGCGCATTGACTGCGAATAGGTCACATATGGCTGGAGCCAGTCGGTTACATTGTAAGCGAGTGTAACTTTAGGGTTCCACAGGCCTTTGGACTGATTGGCGGAATACATCCCGTTATCTTCAAAGCCCGGAATACCGCTATCGGCTGTACCGTCCAGCTTGTAGAAGTCATAACGCAGACCGGTCAGAACCTGAAGGCGGTCGTAATTCCACTCAACCTGAGTAAAGGCTGCACCGCGGTTCATGCTTGAATCAACCGGATTAACGCCGACTTTCACACCGCCGGTATTATCGTGATTGTATTCAACGCCGTATTTCCAGTCGATATACAGATCATTGACTGTGAAACGGGAAGTGTTGGCGACCGAGAAGCCGATGGATTCATTTTTAATTTCACGGCCAAGGCTCGACAGAGTAGGGCTATTGCCACCGACATAGGTCAGTTTTGTGCTGTTGAAATAACCGTTGATCGCAAGGTCAATCAGATCATTATCGACAGGCTTGTAGACGTAATTGGCTGTAAATGTACGGTTCTGCAGCAGCAGATCATAATCAATTGTCGGCGGCACAGGCATGAAATTCGTCTGTGAAGTGCCGTATTTATTATTATAAATCACGCCGCCAAGTGTCAGCTTGTGATCTTCGGCAAATCCGAATTCTGTTTTGAACAGGCCGGAAGTCATTTCCTGACCGGTTTTATTCTGGGTAATGCCGTCACCGTTTTTATAATCATTGGAATCGCGGCGGCTGAGAGCGGCAACAATGCCCACTTCATTCACGCGCATCGCACCGGCAAGCATTTCAGAGAAGCCGACGCCGTTGCTGCCCCATGATGCGCGGCCGAGAACGCCTTTGTCCTTGCCTTCCATCAATACATCATCAACGCCGAGTGTTTTGAAGTTAACACTACCGGCAAGACCGCTGCCGCCTTCAGTCGTCACTGCACCGCGGGTAATATCAACGGAGGACAGCAGATTCGGATCGATATAGCTGTACCCTTGAGCATCATGTGCTGTGGTGCGGAAAGTCTGCGGTGCACCGTCGATCATCATATTCACGCGGCCGGAGCCTTCAAAGCCGCGAATATTGACCGCAACACCCGGATTGGAACCGTTAATACGGGTGAATACGCCCGGAGTTTCACGCAGAACCGTATCCAGTTTTTCACGGCCGTTCAGCTTGATCTCTGTTTTGGAAATTGTGCTGACCGGTGCCGGACGGGATGTAATATCCTGAGGATTAACGGTTTTAACGTTGATTGTGTTGAGCTGAACATCGCCGGATGCGTTTTCCGCAGCCGGTTTTGCAGTCTGAGCCTGTGCCTGCTGGGCATTGGCTGCGCCAGCCATTACCACAAGGCTGATAGCCGTGCTGCCGAGACCGATTTTAAGATATCTGGAGAGGTTGGAAGGCTGCTGCATTGAAAGTCTCCGCATCGTTGCCGCTTATGGGCGGGGCAAGCAAGGCATTAAAATTGCGTTCGGAACCTTGGCGCTTGCACCGGAAAAATGTTCTCAGCAACAATCAGCAGCTTTTCCGTACTGATCTGCGAGTTCCCTGTTCCCGATGATGCAGGTTCAATTCTGTACTATGCGGAGGCCAGATATCCTCTGTTTTTCCACACAAGTTTATGGACAATCACGTGATTTTTAATATGACGTTTAAAGTCCACTATTGCTTCCAATAATTAATATGATATTTTGTGTCAAGAAAACTTCCTGAAAATAAACAGGATGGTTGCATTGATGCAACGGGGGCCAGAAGGCGCCGATAAACTGATCCGGCAGTTTTGCTGAAAAGCCGGATTTGACGATGACACTAATAGACTGCATCCGGGGGATGTGGTCGGTACAGGCGTATAATAATGACTGCAACGCAAACACATTCTCAGTCCCTGACACCGCAAGATATCCTGCGTCTGCGCAGTGAAAATCCGAAATCCCGTGAGAGGGACTTTGCTCAGGCTCATGGCATTACCGAGGCTGATTATGTTGCTGCCCATGTCGGCACATCTGCTATTCGCCTGAATGTGGACATTGCTGCAATTCTGAACGGCGCAACCACACTCGGCGAAGTTATGGCGCTGACCCGCAATGAAAGCGTTGTGCACGAAAAAATCGGACCTTATGAAAAAGTATCCGTCGGACCGCATGCGTCTCTCGTGCTCGGCAAGCAGATCGATCTGCGTATTTTTCCGAAAGCATGGGCCTATGGTTTTGCTGTAGAGAAAACTGACAGCGAAAATAATATCCGCCGCTCACTGCAGTTCTTCAACAAGGCGGGTGATGCGGTTCACAAAATCCATCTGCGCGATGCGTCCGATCTGGCCGCCTATGAAACACTGGTTGCTCAGCTGCGCTCAGACGATCAGAGCCAGACAGTTGAAACCAAAGCTGCAGCGCAAAAAGAGCCGACAGACATTGATACAGTTGATGTAAACGGCTTCCGTGAACGCTGGACAAACATGACTGACGTACATCAGTTCGTGATGATCCTGCGTGATTACGCTGTCAGCCGCAAACAGGCTGTTGAGCTTGCCGGTGAAGAATTTGCCTGGGAACTGGAAGCCGGTACAGTTGAAAGCATGATGAATACGGTTTCCGAAACCGGCCAGCCGATCATGGTTTTTGTCGGCAATAACGGCTGCATTCAGATCCATACCGGTCCGGTTAAAGAGATCAAAATGATGGGCCCGTGGCTCAATGTTATGGATCCGACTTTCCACATGCATTTCCGCACCGACCATGTTCACACCGTTTGGGCTGTCCGTAAGCCTACCAAAGACGGCCATGTAACATCGCTGGAAGCCTATGACGAGCAGGGCGAAATGATTGCCCAGTTCTTCGGCGAGCGTCACGAAGGTGAAGCAGAGCGCACAGACTGGCGTGAACTGGTTGAAGCGCTGCCGCGTCTGGCACGCTCCGCAGCAGCCTGAAAACTCTGAAAGCCATGCAGGGCGGTTTATGCCGCTCTGCATGGTTCACTTTTAAAGTTGCCCGCTGTCTCCCTTGGCGGTGAATATCATCAATGACGGTCAGGATAGTTATCTTTGGCCGGAACAGTCTCGGATTGACCAATGTCTTTTGCCCGCAGCACTCTTTTTTCATCCCGGATCAGGTCTTATCGTTTGGTTGCAGCTTTTGCTGCCGGTCTGCTTACTGCCACCACAGGCGTTTTGCCGGTCGCCGGTATGATCTCACCTGCACAGGCAGAAGAGGTCAAAACCTTTACGGATACAACACGGCTGGTGAGTGTTGGCGGCGCGCTGACAGAAATCATCTATGCGCTGGGTCTTGAAGACAAGCTTATTGCCCGCGACCGTACCAGTATTTATCCGGAAACAGTCAAAAAGCTCCCTGATATCGGTTATATGCGTCAGCTTTCCTCCGAAGGTATTTTGTCTGTTGCACCGACAGCCATGCTGGTGATTGAAGGCAGCGGCCCTGCGGAAACTATGGATGTGCTGAAACGCGCTTCTGTGCCGATGATTATTGTGCAGGATCAATATACCGCCGAAGGCATTACCAATAAAATCAATGCTGTGGGGCAGGCATTAGGTGCTCAGGATAAAGCCGAGGCTCTGGCGGAAAAAGTCCGCACTGATCTGAAGGCTGTTGAGGCCGCCACCAGCAAAATCACTGAGAAAAAGCGTGTCCTGTTTATTCTGTCCCGTCAGGGCGGACGTCTCATGGCATCAGGGCGGGAGACTGCGGCTGACGGCATGATTAAAATGGCCGGCGGCATCAACGCGATTGACGAATTTCAGGGCTACAAACAGCTGACCGATGAAGCGCTTGATAAAGCTGCTCCGGACATGATCCTGCTGATGAATACCGGTCCTGACAAAGCGTCGAATGATTATTCGGATCTGCTTGCCAATCCGGCGCTGGCTGCCACACCGGCAGGTCGCAACAAAGCTATTCTGGCCATGGACGGGCTCTATCTGCTCGGCTTTGGACCGCGCGCTGCAGAAGCCGCGCGTGATCTGGCAGAAGGCCTTTATGGCAAGGCTGTTCAATAAGACATTGAATTGGTTCAGCCCGTTGCCGGAAAATTATACGGCAGCGGGTAACGCATTCTGAAAAGGTATGAAGCTGTCTTCTGCCGGAATGTGTTTTCATCAAATTTCACATTTGCAGCAGCTTTTCGATCTGCCTGCTGCATGGCTGAAACGGAAAGCATAAGATTTTGACTGATACTGTTGGCGATATGCCTGCTTCCCACTTTGCCAAACGCAACACAGTCGCGGCATCCTCAAATGTGATAAAGCCTGCTGAGAGCGGCAAAGGCGCAGCTGCCCTGCAAGGTGACCGCTCGCGTCAGGCGCGTATTCTGATAGCACTTCTCGCAGTTCTGCTGGTGGCTGTTGCATTGTTCAGCCTGACAGCCGGTGCTTCGCAAGCGTCGAGCTGGTCGGTACTGAAATCTCTGTTCTCATCACAGATCAATCCGGATGATATTACAGCGCAGCGCGATCATATCATCATTATGGATATCCGCCTGCCGCGTATCATTCTCGGCATTCTGATCGGCGCTTCACTGGCTGTTTCCGGTGCGGTTATGCAAGGTCTGTTCCGCAATCCTCTGGCTGATCCGGGACTGGTTGGCGTTTCTTCCGGCGCCAGCCTTGGTGCGATTGTCGTTATTGTTTTAGGCAGCACTTTCCTTGCACCGGTACTCGGATTTCTCGGCATGTATACATTGCCGCTGGCAGCCTTTATCGGCGGCTTGACGACAACATTGATCCTGTATCGTGTTGCCACGCGCAGAGGCAGAACTTCAATTGCCACAATGCTGCTTGCCGGTATTGCGCTTGGTGCCATGACCGGCGCTTTCAGCGGAGTGCTGGTTTATATTGCGGATGACAGACAGTTACGCGATCTCACTTTCTGGGGAATGGGTTCGCTGGCCGGTGCTACATGGATTAAAATTCTGACTGCCGGACCGATTATTGCGCTGACATTGTTTGCTGCTCCGTTTCTGGCACGCGGGTTGAATGCTCTGGCTCTGGGGGAGGCGACAGCCAATCATCTGGGCTTGCCAATTCAGCGTATTAAAAACACAGCAATCATTCTTGTGGCCGCAGCCACCGGTGCCTCAGTTGCAGTCAGTGGCGGTATCGGTTTTGTCGGCATTGTGGTGCCGCATCTGCTGCGCCTCTCCATCGGGCCCGATCACCGCTATTTGCTGCCTGCCTCTGCATTGCTGGGGGCTTCGATGCTGCTGCTGGCGGATGCTGTCAGCCGTACTATTGTTGCTCCGGCTGAAATCCCGATCGGCATTGTCACTGCATTTGTCGGTGCTCCGTTCTTCCTTTGGATTTTGCTGCGTCGCCGTGGTTTGCTGGACTTATAATTATGATAGAAACAAAAAATCTGGCCGTTCAGCTCAGCGGCAAAACCATTTTGAAAAATGTCAATATCACTGCCAGACCCGGTGAGGTGACAGCCATTGTCGGGCCGAACGGCTCCGGCAAGACAACGCTGATCCGTGCACTTTCAGGCGATCTGCCTTATACGGGGCAGGCGCTGCTTGATGGCGCATTGTTTGAAACCTATAAGCCCTGGCAAATGGCTGAACGCCGCGCAGTGCTTCCTCAGAACAGCGCTTTGTCTTTTCCGTTTACGGTACGTGAGATTGTTAATCTCGGCCTGACAGGCGGCCGCTCCGGCCTGACAGCAGCGGAAGAAATCCGTTTGCCGGATCAGGCATTGGAGCTGGTCGATCTGAGCGGTTTTGGCGGCCGATATTATCAGGAGCTTTCCGGCGGAGAGCAGCAGCGCACGCAACTCGCGCGCGTGCTGTGTCAGGTATGGAAACCGGTGCTCGATGGTCAGCCACGCTTCCTGCTGCTGGATGAACCGGTCTCCAGTCTTGATATCCGCCATCAGATCGTGGTGATGGATATTGCCCGTAATTTTGCGGCCAAAGGCGGCGGCGTCATTACGATTCTGCACGATCTTAATCTGACAGCCCTTTATGCAGATCATGTTGTGATGGTGCATAATGGTGAAATAGATGCCAGCGGCTCCGTGGCAACAACATTGACCAATGAGCGTTTGCTGCGGGTCTATGAATGTCCGCTGCAGGTCGGTGTCGCGCCGCCTGCCGGTCAGCCTTTTGTGCTGCCGCATTCGGTATTCGGTTAAAATAAAAAGCCCTGAAACTTTAGTTTCAGGGCTTTTAAAATTCATGGATAAACGGGTTTAGAGCGGTTTACGTCCGGATTGAATCATAGTGCTCGCTCTAGATTCTTTATTTGGTCGCATTATCACGGGCGTCAAGTTGATCCAACTTGACTGTGAAATGCTCTAGTGTGCCGCAGCGACTGCGCGGACTTCCAGCTCATCAATACCCAGCAGCTTGCGTACATTCGGCCGTGCATCAATCAGATCCTGAATGCTGTATTTGCCAAGCACTGTGAAGAAAGCATTCAGTGCTTCGCGCAAAGCAGAATTTAGCGCACAGCTGTCAATCAGCGGGCACTCACTGTCACTGTCGAAGCATTCTGCCATCGCAAAATTATCTTCAGTCACACGCACCACATCAAACAGCGAAATTTCCGCAGCAGGGCGGGCGAGTTTCACACCGCCATTGCGTCCGCGTACTGTTGTGACAATGTTGTTTTCAACGAGCGGCTGCAAAATCTTGAACAAAAACAATTCCGAGACCGTATAGGCCTTGGCGATTTCAGCAATACGGCTGAGACTGCCTTCATTTGCTGCACAATACATCAGCATCCGAATAGCATAATTGGTCTGTCTGGTAAGACGCATTTCAGGTCCTTTCCCGCAGCGCATCAGGGCGCTGCTAAAAACATGAGCGCAGTTTAGAACTATTCTGAATAAATATGAAGTCCTGTTTTGAAATTAAAGTCACTAAAATTAATCATGTTTTAGTGATTTTGCACAGCCCTTGTTTTAAAGTCACATTCTGGTGAGCGTTTACAGGCCGTAATTTTGACTTCAGCCAAATCGAAACTGCTGATTCCGCAAGTGAGTTGCAATATCTGTCAGAGGCTTACTGACACACATCCACCCATTTTGCATTGGTCAGTTCAGCCAGACGATGCGGATTAATGCGCACAGCACTGTTAACAGCACCGGCCGCAGGCAAAACCTCTTCAAAAGCTTTCAGCGAAACGTCACAATAGATTTTCAGATGTTCAGCAACACCAAAAGGGCAGACCCCGCCGACAGGATGGCCTGTGGCCTCCAAAACAGAATCAAAATCCAGCATGCGCGGCTTGTTCTGAAACTGATCTTTGAACTTGCGGTTGTCGAGCCGTGCATCGCCGCGGGCAACAAGCAGGATGATATCTTCACCAAGTTTGAGTGAAAGTGTTTTGGCGATTTGTGCCGGCTCCACATTATGAGCGGCAGCCGCTTCAGCAACAGTTGCAGTGCTGGTTTCCATCTCAATAACCTGCACATCCGGTGCTTTTTCAGCGAAAAAGGCTTTCACAGTTTCAAGGCTCATGAGATTTCCTGTGCGCTTTCGTCAGAACAGTCACATCAAAGGGGAATGGTTCTGAATTTCGGGATTGCTCGCATGATGGTACAGAACATCATCCAGTCTCAACAATTATTTGCAAACAAGCACAATAATTTAAGCGGAGGCAATTGACGAAACGACAAGAGTGCCTGTATGTAGCCTTCATTCGCCATCACAGTGCGTTTCAGGCTGATTTGCCTGAGGAGGGGTGGCCGAGTGGTTTAAGGCACCGGTCTTGAAAACCGGCGTGCGGGAGACCGTACCGTGGGTTCGAATCCCACCCCCTCCGCCATTTCAATGCAGAACACTCCTGAGCCAGCCAATTTCCCGCTGTCTACTACAACAAATATCCGCAATAACTCGTCTTTCGATCCCTTTATGAACACCTCATGAACACCTCGCGCTCGACAATCTCGACGCGCTGCGCGAAAGCGTGCAGATGATCGCGGTGATATGCTCGCAGCGCTCTTGCCTGCGGTCGAGCACTGCCGCGCCTTGATCGAACAAGCATAGTAGCGATAGTGCCTGCCATCGCTTTTGCGTTGCGCTAACATTTTTTTTGTGGTCCGTTGCGATAAGTATTCGATGTGCTGCATGCACTTAGCGGGAGCTGTAAGAGTTTGGCTGTAATTTCGATCAACGCTATTTCGTCTGCGCGCCACCATATCGCCGATGCTGGATTTATTGTCCGCGTCACCTACGCGGCTGCCTTGGCTCTTGTGGCAGTCTCTGTCGTTACACCGGCCCAAGCCGCAGGCTCGGATCAGCCCGCACTCAACCCGGCACCGTCGCAAGGCTATGAATTCACAGTCACCCTTGCTGAAGCTCCCGGTCCATTCAAAGTCGTCACCGCCGGCGCTCAATATGATGCTGAAAACTATGCCCGCTGCGGCAAATTAATTCCTCTGGCTGGCACAATCTCCCGTGCTACCAGCCATCAGGAAATCAAGCTGACAAAAATATCCGACACGACCTATCGAGGCATCGTCTATGCCGACCAGCTCATTGATGAAAGCTATTACGGCCGCGATGTCTGCCACTGGAAACTAACGAATGTCAGTGCATCGTTCAAGGCGAATGCCGACAATGTCAGTACAACCTATATTATGAGCCTTCCTGCGAATCTCATTACCGCTGAAGGCACAGATACCCGGTACTTTTGGGAGGGTTACTACCCTCGCGCCAAAATGGAACGCTTTCGCGACTTCGGTGACGATTCCCTTAAAGAGGCTGTCAGGCGTGAGCATGGAGATGAGTTTTTTTCGATTACAATGTCAGCAAAAAAGATATCCGCGCAAATGCCCTACGAGCTGGATTGAATCCCTTTACAACCCGATGCCTCTGGCACTGAATCAACATCAGTCTGGCAGATCATTATCATTGGAGGTTCTATGTTTAAATGCACTGTAATAGCGACATCGCTGGCGCTCATGATCATACCGGCTCTTGCTCAGAACGAAGAAAACAATCACGCGGGGCGCTATGAAAGCGAAGGGGGGCAGTCCCTCACAGCGGACCTGACCCATCTCTCTGGCAATCGCTATTCGGTCGAACTTTCCACGACAGTCCCCATCAGTGGCGAGCGGCCCGGTTGCGGCGGCGGTCTCAAGGGGGAGCTCGCTATCGAGGCCGGTGCAGGAACGCTATCGATTCCCAATGAGGGTTTCATCGCATCAGAAGCTGAATCCGTACTGAACAGCAAACTCTGCAAAGTGAACTTCAAATTCAGCGATAAGTATACGTTGCAAATCGAAGAGGGTTCCGGCTGTACCTTTTATCATGGCGCAAGTTGCAGCTTTGATGGCACCCTCGTGCACGAAGCCAGCGGGATTTAGCTAGATTGCAATTCATTAATTGCCCTTTCCAGAAAGCTCCCTGCGGTTATAACTGTCCGCATCCTGTGTAACACTTGTGTGCTCACTTCCTGCGCCGTCCTGGCGGTAGTTGTTTGTCGATGAGGTCAATATGAGAATAGTCATGGCTATTTCTGTTGTTTTGATCGTTACCTCTTGTGCCAATACTCAACATCGCATGACAACCCTTGATCAGGACAGAGCGGACTGCACGCGCTTGGGTGGGCGATTGGAGGTCCAACCGAAGGAGGTGTACTGCCATCTTCCAAATGGCGAAGTACGAGACGGCCTGGATCTCATTCTTGACTAGTGACTAGCTAATCCACATTCGAGCAATTACTGCCCCAATTCAGGCCCTGCAAATCTCCGTGCAGACAATAATCGAAAGCATGGAGCGTGTCAGCCGCAGACCGGTTTTCCCAGAAAGAGGGAGGATGACACGCTCTCGCGCCTGCTCAGGGGCCATGTTGAGGACCAGAGAGCAGTTCTTGCGCTCCCGCAGCCATTTTTCGATATGGCTACAAATCTCCCATGTTTTTCGAGCTCAGACTTATGGTGAGATTGGTTTCAAACGCAGTATTGGCCGGATCAGGCCATAACCCTCCAAGAGCCTGTAAGACATTAAGAGTTATGGCAGTGGCCGCCAAGCAGTGCAGCCACTGCCAGTACATATCGCAATGACTCTGCCGGTTTTATTCCGGCAGGGGTATTTTTCTAACCCGATACCGTAATCTTGCCCTTCATATTGGGATGAAAGCGGCAGTAGTAATCAACCGTATCGTCAGCGGTAACGATGTGAGTTGCTACTTTGCCGGGCGGGATCATCACCTCCCAGCCGCCTTTTACAGTGGCAGTGTGGGCAAAAGGATCCTTATTTGTCCATTCAATGGTCTCACCTACCTTTACTGTGATCGTGGCTGGCACGAAGGCCAGCTTTTCAATGACCACGTGGACAGTGCCGTTATGGGCGCGAGCCAATTGTGTTGCGGCGAGTGTCGCCGCACCGGCAGCGAGTAGCTGCCGTCGGTTGAGAAGGAGCGCGGTCATTTCAGGCTGGCCGCAACATGTTCGGCATGCTGTTCATGGCCTTGAAACAGTTTCAAACCGGTTTCCAGCAGGCCTTTCAGCTCTGCATTCTGAGCAGAAGGGATCAGCAGCGTTTCCAGTGCGCCATTCACCTGCTTGTGATAGGCGACTTCATTATCAATATAAGCTTTGTCGAAGGCCGCTCCCTGAAGTTTATGCAATTTGGCGCGCTCTTCTTCACCCGCTTTGGCCAGTGACTGACTGGTGGCATTATCTTCCGGCGTTACATTGAGTTTTTTGACGAGCGCCAGAGCCATTTCATTGACGGCCGCATGGTCTTTCTGCATCGATTCCGCGAAGGCTTTAACCTCGGGATTCGTCGTTTTTGACAGGGCAAGCTTGGCCGCTTCAATGTCAATGGCACCGGCACTATAGGCGATATGGGCGATCTGAGGATCGGTCGGTTTGTCAGCTGCCATCGCCAGTGAGCTGGTGAATGCAAGGGCGGCAGTGCCGAGTACAGCGATCAGAGTTTTCATCGGACTCTCCTTGGCGCCGTTTTGCTCAGCGCCTGTTTTGGTTGACACTACATTTGATGTCAGCCCGCCGGAGAGGTTCCCGTTATTTTTCGAGAGCTAGTTTTGTAATCACGGCTTCAGTCAGCCGGGCGCAACGCGTGCCGGCAAATGGGAAGGCGTTGATCAATATCGGTCCGATCTGTTCTTCAAGCCGCGTGCGGATAAGTTTTCTGGCACGGTGCAGGCGGGTCTTGACCGTGGCGACCGGAATATTGAGCACAGCGGCAGTTTCCTCAGCACTAAGCCCCTCAATGATACGGGCGACAAAGACAAGGCGGAAGCTTTCAGGAAGCGCATCGGTGGCTTCCTCGACGAGAGTGAGAAGCTGGCGCTGCGCCATGATACGCTCCGGATCGGCAGTGGTGGAATGGGAAAGCGGAAAGGGGATAATCTCTGCATCCATGTGTCCCGCTGTTGGAGCTGGCACAGTGGCAGCTGTGCGCTTCAGGCGCTTTTGTGCCCGAAGTCGCATCAGTGCCGCGTTGAGCGCGATGCGCGACAACCATGTTGAGAGCGAAGCACTGCCTTCAAATGTATCAAGATGGGTAAAGGCGTTCAGGTAGGCTTCCTGAAGCACATCTTCGGCATCTGCATTATTGCGCAACACCGCGCGGACGAGCCGGTAGAGGCGTTGGTTATGCGTCTTGATGATCTGACGGACGGCTTCCGTTTCTCCGGCGGCAGCGCGGGAAACGAGAGCCGCTTCTTGCGGTTCGGCGGCGGGCAGCAAAACAGACATGAATTTTCTCCTCTTAGAGACTATTAGATGCCGGTTGTTCCATAAGGTTCCGCAGTTTTTACAAATTTAAACATCATTCAGCTTGTCAGAAACTGAGTATAGCCTCAAAGCCGTTTTTCTGCCCGCTTGGCGGGGAGGAAAATTGCAGGCGGGCGTGCATCTGACCGGCAATTTCAGTGGCAATGGGAATACCAAGTCCTGAACCCGGTGCTGCGGTTGTCCCGCGGCCAAATCTTTTCTGAACACGCAGTAATTCTTCCGCAGTAAGGTTCTTGCCACTATTTATGATACGGATCGTACCGTTTCTATCAGCCTGAATGATAACAGGTTCATTCTGCGCACCATGAAGCAATGCATTTTCAAGCAGATTTCTTATAACAATAGCAAAAGCGTCTTCATTGACCGGCTTCATCAGACTGGCTTCAGCATGGCGCTGATAAATAATCCGGTCATTGGAAGCCATTTTACGCTGAAATTCCTCCACCAGAAGATCAAGGACGCTCAGGAGATTCACCGGCTTATCCGCAAGCGCTATATTGGCTTCTGCGCGTGCCAGCTGCATCAGTTTTTCAACCAGTCGTTTCAGTTTTTGCAGCGATGCTTCGATCTGTTCGACCCGCGCTTTGCCCGGTGCGCTTTTCACTTCTGTCATCAGCAATTGCGTATGTGCCAATGCACCGGCAATCGGCGTGCGTAATTCATGGGCGCTGTTTGCGGTAAATGCCCGCTCTGCTTCAAGAGCGGATTGCACGCGTCCCATCAGAATATTGACCGAATGCACGATCGGCTGAAGCTCGATCGTCAGTCCTTCAGCTTTTATCGGTGTCAGATCTCCGCTGTCTTTTTCGGATATTGCCTGCCGCAAATCGCCGATAGGATTAACCGAACGCCGTGCAACAAGGCGGATAATATAGAGGCTGAGCGGCACAAGCACGAGGATCGGCAGCAGCAGGGCAAGCGCACCTTCATTGATGGCTTCGCGCCTGTTTTTCATCTGATCTGCGACCTGAACAAAGATCGTATTATCGACTGCTGCTACAGTATAGTAGCGCGCAGTATCATCTTCCCAAAAACCCTCAGCCAATGGTGCAGGGAAGGCACCGTCTATAATATCCGAGGAGTGAACAAGGATTTTGCCGCTGGCGTCTCTGGCCTGATAGGTCAGATATTGGCGGGATGAGGATTGAGCGCCGTTGTCCAGCGACAGAACTGCACCGGATTGGTCACGATGCATAATGTCGTCGACGATGAGCGGTGTCAGCCGCTCGGTGGTTTCCTGCAAAGCGCTGTCAAAAATTTCAGCAAATTCGTCCCGCATCACCAATATGCCACCGACAGCAGCAACGATCCAGAACGACACCACAGCCGTGGTTACAGAAAACATGAGACGTCCGATCAGGCTGGGAGACTTCATGTTCTGTCCTCAACTTTGTAACCCACACCACGCACCGTACTTATTCGGTCATGACCGAGCTTTTTACGCAGGCGGCTGATATAGACCTCGACCGTATTGCTTTCAATTTCCGAGCCGAATGCATAAAGCGCTTCTTCAATCTGGGCTTTGGAAACAATAGCACCGGAGCGGTGGAGCAGACATTCCAGCACTGCCCATTCGCGTCCCGAGAGGATAATTTCACCCTGCGGGGACAGGATATTGCGCTCGGAGATTTTGATTTCGAGATCACCGACATGCAGAACCGATGCGCTGTTGCCGCCATATCTGCGTGACACGGCCAGCATACGTGCAGTCAGCTCATCGAGATTGAACGGTTTCACCAGATAATCATCTGCGCCTGCATTCAGGCCTTCAATACGGTCTGATATCTGGTCATGCGCCGTTAATATGATAACTGGCACCGGATTATTGGCGCTCCGCAAATCTTTGAGAATAGTGAGGCCGCTGCCGTCAGGAAGGCGCAGATCAAGCAGGATCAGGCCATAAGCAACGCTTGTTGCAGCCAGTGCCGCATCTTCAGCCGTCTGCATCCAGTCAACTGCATGACCGCTTGCCAGAACATGATCGCGCACGGCCTGACCAAGTGTATCATCGTCTTCAACAAGAAGAACTCTCAAGCAGCAATCTCCGGCGGATAGTCTGAAAACAGGCAGGGTGATGAAGTGTCAGCGGACAATCCGTCACCCTGTAACCTGTTGCAAGTATATAATGTGATTTTTATCTGCGCACAGCCACAGAATTAGCAACCTGCAAATCTGCCTTAGCGTTCATGCGGCATGAAGAGAGCGTATCTAGAGCCGGAGAATAAACCTGTGTTTTCACCTGCATCAGACCGAGCACTGTGTGAAACAGCTTGTCATGAGATTGCGGCTCGGTTGCTTCTTTCGCGAGACAATCCTGCCTGATTGTGGCTTTGGCATCTTTTCCGAGCCACAGCACATAAGGCACATGAGTTTGCTGTGACGGTGCTACAAAATAGGGTGCACCATGGAGATAGAGGCCAAATTCACCAACGGATTCACCATGGTCTGACATGTAAATCAGCGAAGTATCGAGCTTGTCCTGCTTGTCGCGCAGCCGGTCGATAACCGATGAAATAATATGATCCGTATAGGCGATACTATTATCATAGGCATTGAGAATTTCTTCGCGGCTGCATTTTGAAAATTCAGCACTCTGACAATCCGGTGTAAAACGGCGATATTCATCAGGATAGCGCAGATAATAAGCCGGTCCGTGGCTGCCAAGCTGGTGCATCACCAGCACTGTGTCCTGTGTTATGCCGGACATCCATGTATCAAGCTTATCCAGAAAAATCCCGTCCAGACATTCTCCGTTTTTACAATATTTCGGATTGTCTGATGTCGACAGCGCTTCACTTGTCACACGATCAGCAACAGATTTGTGGCCTGTATTATTGTCCCACCACTCTACATGCACACCGGCATGTTTCAGCACATCGAGCAGGTTTTCCGTCTCCAGGCCTTTCTCATGGGTGTACTCATCGCGCGTGTAGACAGAGAACATACATGGCAGGGACACCGCTGTGATGGTGCCGCAACTGCTGGTATCGGAAAAATAGGTGATGTCCTGACGGGCAAGTTCAGGATTGGTGTTTTTCTTATAGCCTCCAAGGGAAAAGCTTTCCGCACGGGCAGTTTCACCTGCAATAACAATCGTCAGGCGTGGTTTTCTATTACCAGAACCGGCATTGGCAACCTTGGCATCTGTGCCAAGCGGCTGCACGATAATATTCTGATTTTTACCGGAGCGGATGCCCAGCTTGACAGCATTGCCAATCGGCATCACCGGATTGAGCGTTGCAATCCATTCCTTATGTTCGCGCCCCAGCGAGGTAAAAGTGCTGGCAATCAGCATAAAGAGCGCCACAGCAACAAAAAGCGCAGGAAAGATAAAAGCAGAATTCTGCTTCACTTTTTGCAGGAATGAACGGTGCTCGATTTTTACCCATAAAATCAGCAGGGAAGGCAGAATACCAAATATAACAACATGGCGTATGAAGCCGAAGCTGATGAGATGTCCCGCTTCGGCATTGGTTGTGTCGATGGCACTTTGCAGCATTTCCACATCAATGATGGTTCCGAACTGATCGATGAACCATGATGCCGTAGCCGAAACCATAATGAGAAAAATAAACAGCGGTTTGGTGAGATATTTCACGGAAACAGTGATGCAAAGCGCTGTTAACAGGCAGAATATGCCCGCAACAAGAGCCAGAAGCGCGCCGGTTGGCAGCAACTCCTCTGAGCGGTGCCAGAATGTTGCATTGTTTACTGCGGTAAGATAGCCGGCTGTGATGATGCTTAAGGTTACGCTCTCGATATGCGGGCGGCGCAACTCTGCCGGAATATTCAATGCCATGACTCGTCGTCCTTGAAGTTCTGTACTTTGGACAAACGAGTGAATGGTTTTCCTGACAGGAACCTGAACGCGGCTTTCCTTGATCGCTATATGAAAGCCTGATCTGCATATAAAAAATAAAACGCGCCGGTGCGTTTGCTCCGGCGCGTGCATATCCAATATATGCCTGCGTTTTATTCCGATCTTGTTTTCAGGAATATTTTAGGCACCCAGAAACCGGGTTTCGGGTCAACGATGGCACTCAGCGCACGGGCATAATCAAGAACGAGACCCGGTGTCCATGCCATGGTTTCTGCGCGCTTGCGCATCATGCTGGCAGCCCAGAGTTCCGGATAAACAATCGCACGGAATGCTGAGAAGACCGGCCAGCGTTTATTCCGGTATACACCTTCCAATGCGGCATCCAGAGCATCAGCCACTGCGCTGGAGCAATTGCGGTTTGTCAGGTTATAGGTATTGTCGGCCTTGTAGGTCTTCCAGAAAGCACGCAGCTTATCTTCATCAATATTATTGATAACCACCTGTACCGTAGACTCACACCAGTCTGCGGCTTCCGATTTATAATCAGGTAAAAATCTGCCTTCGATATTATTATCGGCTGTGGCGCGCAAAGTGCGGCTGAACTCATTGGGAGAACGGTCAATCTCTACCGCCGGATAGTGGCTGATATAAACATCAGGCACCAGCTCCAGAGCCGCATGGCCGGTGGAGATGACACCATTGGCATCAACGGCAGCGATATAACGGCTGATCGCGCGCTGGCGCAGCGGTGTCATGGCCGTGCCGGTTGGTGTCCAGACATGAACGATTAATTCGCCGCGTTTAGGGTTTTGCTCATCCGTCTCATGATGCGCGGTCATTGCCGAGAGCAGGCTGCTGCGCCCGAAAAGACGTGAAAGCGGCGCACCGGCCTCAAGACTATGAATGCGAAGCGCAACATGGATAATACCGAAGCTGGTGAGCATGATAACAGCGCCGACATTGGCGCCGACAGTGCCTTCATACCAGGTCGGCCATGGCTGCAAGGTTGCAACGGCCAGAATAAGTTCCAGCACACCACCCGCAATACCGGCCTTCCAGCGCGGATAGCGCACAACCCACGCGCTGGCGATACGCATACTGCCGTCAACGAGAAAACACAGGCCAAACACCATGGCCAGAAAGAAATTGCTGGCGGCACTGGAAGTGTAAATAAGAATACCGACAGCGAATAATGCAATCCCTTGCACTATGCGCATCTGTCTGGCTGTGCCTTCGCTACCGGCTGCGGCAAGCAGGCTGAGAGCGGCTTCCGGCACCAGAAAATAAGCAAAAAGATACGGGCGGAGCAGGGTATCTCCGTCCAGTGCATCAATCAGAATAGCAAGGCCGACAAGAAGCCAGACAACGCCGATGACGAACAGTGTTTTCCAATGTCTCTGGATGATTTCACGACCCAGAAAAAGAAACAGAATACGTATCATGCGTTGATCTCGGTTGTTCTCTTGTAATTGTCATAGCGGCGCTTTTATTCAGTTAAGCGCGAAGAATTTACTATTACATTTAAAATTGTACAGACAGCTAAATAAATATTGCAAAAAAGAATAAAAAACTGCGGGTCATAATATTGTCCGGTCAGGCTCCCAATTATGCCTCATTCTGCCGCAAAGCATAGGCATCGTTTATTCTTCGGGGAAAATAATGGTTCGTTCTTTGCGCGCTTTCGGAAAAACACTTGCTGCCGGTCTTGCTGTCACTGCATTGGCCTCACCGGTTTTTGCAGCCGGTAATGACCAGAACCAACGTATTGAGGTCGCTTTTGTACTCGATACAACCGGCTCAATGGCCGGCCTTATTGACGGGGCCAAAAAGAAGATCTGGTCGATTGCCAATACCATCATTGATGTGAATCCCGATGCGGATATCCGTATGGCACTGGTGGCCTATCGTGACCAGGGCGATGAATATGTCGTTAAATCCTATGATATGAGCGCGGATGTGCAGGGACTATACGGCAAGCTGATTAAGCTTGAGGCAGACGGCGGCGGCGATACACCAGAATCGGTGAATGAAGCGCTGGATGAATCTGTCCGCAAGCTGCAATGGACTAAAAATGATAATACCAGACGGATCATCTTCCTTGTCGGAGATGCACCGCCGCATATGGATTATCCGAATACATGGCAATATCCGCAAATTCTGAAACGTGCGAAAGAAGATAAAATCACCGTCAATACAATTCAGGCCGGTGATGATCCTGACACGACCAAAGTCTGGCGGGAAATCGCGCAGCTTGGGCACGGGCGATATATAGAAATTCCGCAGGACGGCGGTAATATCACTGTTATGGAGACGCCGTTTGACAACGAAATTATCGTTGTTCAGCAAAATCTCGATAAGACTGTGATTGCCTATGGCAGTTCAAAAGTTCAGGCTGAGCTTTTCAGCAAGATGGATGCAAAATCTGCCGCTCCTGCAGCTGTAAAGGTTGATAATTCACGCTATTACTCGAAAAAAGGCGGCGCTAAAGAGGTTGTAACCGGCGGCGGCGATCTTGTGGCGGATGTGCAAAACGGCAAACAAAAACTGGATGCTGTTAAAGATGAGGAATTGCCGGAAAATATGCGCGGCAAATCCGGTCAGGAGAAACAGGCAATTCTCGACCGCAATGCACAGGAACGCACGAAGCTTGAAGGGGAAATGGCAGGTCTCATCAGCAAGCGTGATGATTACATAGCCAAGAAAACAGCTGAGCTGAGCAAAGACAGTGGCGGAGATTCATTCGATACTGTTGTTAAGGAAACTCTGGTTGAACAGCTGAAATAATACTCTGATTTTGGCACTCTGTTCATAGCGGGCAGGGTGCCTCATGCCGTAAGACATTTTATAAATATATAAGCGGTGAAAGCCCCAGAAGCAGGCCGGCAACGGCGATACTGCTGCGCCAGTAAAACACGCCCCACAGGCCGGTAACTAAAGCGATTGGCGCCGTAAAAACGCAATATATGATGGCATAACCGTCATTTCCCGCACCGAAAAAGACCAGATAATAGAATATAAAGGCCGTCAGTGCGCCGAAAATCACAGATATGATTGCAGACAGGCACCAGTTTTGTTTGCGGGAGGATGTTTGCTGGCTCATATGTCGTAAGCAATCCGCTCAATAGCCCCGTCACCGGATAATCCGAACAGAACATCCTGAGGCACTTCAAGTTTCAGCGCTTCATTTCTCGGGATATTGGCATAAATACTGCGAATTATCCGGCCGGTCACACCATGCGAAACAATGATTTTGATCTGAGCCTGATGTTCTTCAATAGTAGTCAGCACGTCTTGAACGCGGGCGGACATATCTTCAAAGCTTTCACCGTCAGGAGAGTGAAAGAACCATTCGTGGCGTTCCAATCCATCACGGGCATTCGGCCATTCCTGCTCTATCTCGTAATCCGTAAGACCTTCCCATGAACCCATACCAATTTCCATCAGGCGCGGGTCGAGTATGATGTCATCCGGTTTTCCCAGTTTCTCAGCGATTATTTTTGCAGTGCTATGTGCACGGCCTAGCGGGCTGGAAAAGAGCGCAATATCATCGGAGATGATGTTTTTGCGAAGAGTTACACCTGCAGCAGCAGCCTGACGCAATCCGAGCGCGGTTAGCGGAGAGTCGACTTGTCCCTGCCAGCGTGCGGCAGCATTGAAAATCGTTTGGCCGTGACGAACTAAATAAATCACGCTGCTTTGCTCCTGAGTCCAAGGCTGTTTAGTTTTCGCAGTGATGAGAATACTCAAAAATAATCCCTCAAACCATCGCTGGCTTGAGGGATAGTTTTTTAGCCGATTATATCGCCGGTGACAGGGCCTTCCCAGTTCGGTTTCCAACCAAGGGCAGGAGCTACATATTTGGCAAAAGATTCCAGCATATGCAGGTTATAATCCGGCCCAAGCTGGTTCGGAATTGTCAGCATAAGAGTATCAGCCAGTGCAATGGCGCGATCATTCTTCAGCTCTTCAATCAGCCGGTCCGGTTCGGCAGCATAGGTACGACCGAATGTTGAACGGAAACCGTCAATCATACCAACACCGTCATATCTTTCAGATGCATTACCAAAATAAGCGGCATCCTGTTCGTTCACAATCGGGAAGATGCTGCGGCTGACAGAAACACGCGGAGCGCCGGTATGACCTGCCGCACGATAGGCTTCGCGGAAACGAATAATCTGTTCCGCCTGAAGCTCGTCAAAAGGCATTCCCGCATCTTCCGTCAACAAAGTAGACGACATCATGTTCAGGCCTTGTTGTCCTGTCCATTCAGCACTTTCACGGGTCGCAGAACCCCACCAGATATGATCGCGCAACGTAGAAGAACGCGGTTCAATCGGCATCATCTGACCGCCGGTCGTGCTGCGTTCGCCCGGTGCCAGTCGTTCGCCTTCAATTGAACGCATGAACAAATCGAATTTGGTGCGTGCAATATCAGCACCGCGCGGATCGGTTGAGCCGGTATAGCCAAAGGTTTCGTAACCGCGCACCACTGTTTCCGGTGAGCCGCGGCTGATCCCCAGTGCAATACGTCCGTCTGCGAGAATATCGAGAGCAGCAGCTTCTTCAGCCAGATATAGCGGGTTTTCATAGCGCATATCGATAACACCGGTACCGACTTCGATATGTTTTGTCTTCGCTGCAATCGTTGCCAGCAATGGCATTGGCGATGCCTGCTGACGGGCAAAGTGATGCACGCGGAAATAAGCGCCGTTCACACCAAGCTCGTCCGCACCAACGCCGATATCAACGGCTTGTTTCAGCATGTCACTGGCTGTCCGAGCCTGCGAACCCTGTGCATTCACATAGTGACCAAAACTTAAAAAACCAAAGGCTCTCATAGAGTTACTCCTGCCGCTCAAGCGGTTTCAATAGCAATTGGTCTTGATATAGTATGCGGGTGGAAGAGGCGCAAAGCTTGCAAATAGGACACTGTGTTCATCATGTGACCTATAGTGATATCTGATATGATTTAGTGAAGCATTCTTGCCATTGTCTGCATGAGACACGCGATTTCAGCGTCAGGTTTCAGGCGCCAGCCATACTCGCATTGATCCGAGAGGGGATATTGCTGTGCCTGCATTGATCGCTTCATTGTCCGCTTGCCAGAACACAACAGGCAAATCACGGAAAACTGGTGCACTATCTTCAGAAATACTTAGTTCAAAAACAGAGTTTTTATTGGAAAACCAGTTAGATATCCCGATACATTTCTCTGAGTGAAATGAGATGAAACCCGTATGAATATTTTCATTTTCTTTAACAAACCAGAATTTTATTCGAGTGTCTGATAAGAGACTATCTTTGAATATACGGTTCTCAATATTCCCACCCCAAGCAAGCTCCCAGAGTGCAAGTTCATCGGCAGACTGAACGGCTTGCCAGTCATTGATAGTTGTTTGCTTGGTGTTTGAAAAATATCCCCCATACCACGTACCACCCAAAACACAGCGAAACCCTTGGGGTGTCAGATCAATATCGCCAAAACTGTCTTTGATGCCGAAGCTGCGGCTAGGGTGAAGCGTTTGAAACTGATTAATAGCTTTTAATGTCGCCGCCTGCGCCCGTGGTACGCGCGTGATTATATTGGGGTAGTATCTGGGTGATGGTTGGCAGTTAATCCATGTGCTTTTTGAGAGATGTATATCTGCCTGATGGCTTTCACATATAGCTGTGCACCATTCAGTATTATCATCCACCGCCAATTGAAGCAGCTCATTATTCATCATCTCAGGATCCTGCTTGGGTAAAACATATTACTTTGAGTGAGATTATGTCACTTCATAAGAACAGGGAGTGTTGCTCGGTGTGTTGAGCTTAACGGGCTGCGCAATCAGTGCGGGCAATTGTACGGACTGGCAGAAGGGTAAAGTGCTGATGATGTCACAAATAGAGAATAATTTCGATTTTCGCCCCGTTTCTTCTTACTCTGAAAAAATCTCCGGTTAAGCGACACACTGGTCTGAGTTGTCCGTCTCATTACCGGAGTATTGGTTTTTTGGATTTATGCTCAGGGGCGGGTTTAACATTCCCTGAAAAGGGGTAGCACCTTAGTCAAGATAGGAACTTTTCTTCGATGGTTCAGCAATAGTGTTCGTAACCAAGGTTCTGAATATCAATCAATGAACAGCATCGTCTCTCATAGCAGAGCTGGGCCAGCGTGTATGATAGCTGTCTATAACATAGACGTGTGAATGTTTATAAACTCCGTTATGGAGGTGTGCACCTTCTAGATGCGGATGTTCCGGGTCTAAATTTTTGTGTTCATGCTCATGTTCTTCCGGGTCGGCAGACGGCCAGACGCGGGATGCCAGTATCACTGCGGCAGTTGCTATGACAGCAAGAATAGCGAATGTTGCTGGCATTCCTGCTTTGGCACCGAACCATCCGGCTACAGGATATGTAATCAGCCAGCATGCATGTGATAAGGCAAATTGTGCGGCAAAGATCGCCGGACGATCTTCGGCATGAGCCGATCTGCGTAATAAGCGTCCTGAAGGCGTTTGTGTCAGCGAGTATCCAAAACCCAGAACAAACCAAAGCGGTAATAACGCCCAGTAGTTTGCGACGATTGTTCCTGCGATCAGGCCAATAATCAGAATAGAAGCACCGGCGAACATTGCGTTACGATCCGGTATGTTGTCGAGTAGTTTTGGTAGCGCAAATGCTGCGATCATTGAGCCACCACCAAACGCTGCAAGAGCTATGGCCGTCGATCTCTGATCAAGGCCGTATATCCCCTGAACAATAACCACGGTATTTACAATGACCATGGCGCTGGCAGCAGCCACGGTCAGATTAAGTGCTAATAAGCCGCGCAGACGTGGCGTGGCCAGATAGATTCTCATGCCCCGCGTTGTTCTATCATAAACGCCACGTTTTTCGGCAGGCTTAGGGGTTGGCAGAATAACTGAGACGACCAAAGCAGCAGAAACAAGAAAGCCAATCACGGTGCCGGCAAAGAGATTGTGAAAGCTGATGACTGTCAATAACACAGCGGCCAGCATCGGACTAACAACGCTTTCAAGGTCATAAGCTAAACGCGATAGTGAGAGGGCTCTGGTATATTCTTTTTCATCGGGAAGCACGTCCGGAATAGTGGCCTGAAAAGTTGGCGTGAAGCCTGCCGATGCAGATTGCAGTACAAATATCAAAACATAAACCTGCCAGATTTCTGTAACGAAAGGCAGAAGCAGAGCTACGGATGCACGTACGAGATCCAAACATACAAGCATGGTACGACGAGGCAGGCGATCCGCAAATGCTGCGGCTACCGGCGCTACACCTACATAGGCAATCATCTTAATTGCGAGAGCGGTGCCAAGTACTGCACCGGCTTCATTCCCAGCCAGATCATATGCCAGCAGGCCGAGAGCAACAGTGGCAAGCCCTGTACCAATAAGAGCAATGACCTGGGCTAAAAATAAGTGCCGATACGTACGGTTCTCTAGTATCTTTAACATGCTTGAAGCCTTCAGGTCTTTGTGCCGTGATGTTAGATTGTCTGTTTATCACATTTACTCAGCCACCTGTGCAATTTTGATGGTCTTGCGCTGCTTCCAGCCAAACCAGAGAAGTGCCATCGCTGCCGCTGCCATCCACGGCAGGAGTACAAGATTGAGCATTTGCCAGCCGAGTGTCTGCAATAAAGCGCCGGCGCTGAAGGAGCAGGCCAGACCCACCATGAATATGGTCATATCGTTAATGGCCTGTGCTTTGCCCTTCTCGGCTGGTGTATAGGTGCTCGTTAGCAGGGCAGTGCCGCCAATGTAGAGGAAGTTCCAGCCGATCCCAAGCAGGATGAGCGCTCCTGCGAAAGAGCCAAAGCTAGTTCCGGTCAGTGACATAGTGACATGTCCGGCGAACAATAGCAGCCCTGTCATCATAATCTTTAGCACGCCAAATCTGGCGATCAGCGATCCGGTGAAGAAAGATGGCAGAAACATCCCAAGTACATGGAGCTGGATGATGGTAGCCGTGTCCGTCAGATCATGCTGATGATGGGTCATAGCCAGCGGGGTGGCTGTCATAGCAAGAATCATGATGCCATATCCGGTCAGAGCCCCGAATAATGCTACGAGATAGGTCGGCTGGATAACGATCTCCTTCCAAGACCGGTTTTTCTCTGTATTGGCATGAGTGCTGACTGTTGAATTCGGAATGTGCAGGCCGAACAAGATGCCGGTTGCCGCTAGCGAAACCAAGGCCAGCAGGAGGAAGGAGCCGAGATATTCCGGGCTGAGCAAGGGGCCGCCAAGCCGGCCGAGCAAAGGTCCTGCTAGCGCCGCGAGCACGCCGCCCCCCAGCACGAGTGAAATTGCACGTGGCCGAAACGCTTCATCGGCGACCTCGCTTGCGGCAAAGCGATAGAATTGTGCAAAGGCTTGATATGCGCCAACACAGAAGGTTCCTAGGGAGAGGACGAGCAGAGAGCTGAACCATATGCCTAGCGCTGCGATAAGGCCGCCCGCGATCCCCATCAAAGCACCCGCTATGAAGCCGGTACGCCGGCCAACACGGGTCATCCACATCGAGGCTGGGAAAGTGACCACTGCTGTTCCAAGGAACATGGCGGCGATGGGCATTGTCGCCAGCTCCGGACGTGGTGCAATCAAGCTGCCAGCCAGACCGCCAATGGTCATGACGAGCACGGAAACTGTTTGGAACAAGGCTTGTGCGACAGCAAGCAGGAAGACTTGCCGATGCATCATGGATTTGCCGATCATATTGATACCTTAAAGAAACTAATGATTAGCAATAGCTCTACCGATATTTTATCATAAACAGAAATGTTCAAAACTCATGTTTCCATTAGCAGGAATAATAAATGCTTGACCGTCAACACCTTACCATTCTTCGGGAGGTCGACCGCCTCGGCAGTCTGACAGCCGCTGCCGAGCGCATGAATGTCACTCAACCGGCGTTGAGTCATCTCATCCGCAAGCTGGAAGAGCGGCATGGGATCAAAATCTGGATGAAACACGGGCGCAATTTACGTCTCACGCAGGCTGGGGAATATCTTCTTGCACTGGCTCAGCGCGTGCTGCCCCAGATTGAACAAGGGGAGAGGGTTCTTGCGGATTATGCATCCGGAAGGCGTGGCGTGTTGCGGGTCGGTATGGAATGTCATCCATGTCAGAAGTGGTTGATGCGAGTAACAGCCCCTTATCTGACAGCGTGGCCGGATGTGGAATTCGAACTACGCACCGGCTTTCCCCTCAATGGTATCAACGCGCTCGTCAATTACGAGATTGATGTGCTGATTACGCCTGATCCGATTGAACTGCCCGGTCTGCGTTACACGCCGGTGTTCGGTTATGAGCTTGTGTTAGCGGTTCATGCTGACCATCGTCTCGCAACGCAGAGGATTGCACTTCCCGATGATCTGACGGACGAGGAGTTGATAACTTACCCAGTGAGCTTTGAGCGGCTGGACATTTACACACAGTTCCTCGTTCCCGGCCATTGCCGCCCGCGCCGCCACAGGACTGCGGAAACTACTGAGTTGATGTTACAACTGGTCGCTGCCAAACGCGGTGTTAGTGTGGTTCCCGATTGGTTGTTGCGCGAGGAGGGAGCAGAGCTTCCACTTAAGTCCATTCGCCTCGGTCCAAAAGGCATCATGAAAAACATTCATCTCGGTGTTCGGGACGGTGAAGAAAAGATTGATTACCTCGCCGGCTTTCTGGATATGGCAAGAGGCAGAGAAGTACAGGCAGAAGTTTAGTGTCAAAAATCTGAAAGCGCTTTAACGGCCAAAATTCGCATGGCGTTTTTCACGAAATAAGCCTTAGCCTCTTTCGAACAAGCAATAACTGCCGTGCGGTCTGTCCAGACAAACGGTACAACACCGACCGGCCTGCCGCGCAGGCGCTTGTCGCATTGCTGTTCAACGCTGGCGAAGAAGCCGTCAAAGTCGAGGTATAGGCGTTCAATCGTTTCTGGCTTACGCATGGCACAACAAATCCGTGGCGCAAACGAGTGCGCAAAGTTTCAGATATTCCCTTTTGCCGAAATCTTATAGTTTGTTCATTAAATGTTCTAAGTTGAAGTGAAAGTCAATTCACTTAATCCAGCAAAAATATTTCATAGGGATTCGCGGGGATAACTTTAAGAAAACGTACGCAGAACAGGCGTATAGGAACGCTTAAATAATAGCACCAGCTAAATCATTGAAACAGCTGGTGCGGACGGCGCGACCTAAACCTGATAATGTACGTAAATAAAATCAAATGGTTACGGAATTGCATTCAATTATTTCCGGTACAATTTCCAGTACGTTTTCCATCACAATTTTACTACGCAGATCAGCCAATAAAATACAAAAACCCGCCATTTATAACAGGCGGGGAGGAAGATGAGTTAGAGTTCTTGGCTATGTGAAGCAATCAAAATTGCTTCATGCGTAATTGCTGCAAGCAGTATTTCCAGTTTAGAGATATCATATGAGTTATTTGCTAAATCAGAGGCTCTGAGTTTTAGAAATTTTTTTGAATAGCTATCTTTATGTGCCAACGCACCATGCCATTTTTTGATGTCTGCCTTAAAGTTGCTCCATACAACATGTGCTTCCGGATAAGACTTTAGATTTAAATCAAGATAACATTCTATAGCTGCCGCGCGCTTGTTGATATTGCTTTTAAAAATACCGTCAGGCCCATAAGTTATAAAATCTTTGAAAGACTCTATTTCTGGTAATATCATCGCACGCATATTGCATGGGAAATTAAGCTTTTCCATTTTTAGAAGCGTGCTGTAACCTTCAGCATCATTATCCAATATAAAAATCACTTTATTTTCGATATCAATTTTTACTAGACCTTCAGCAAAGGTGACCAAGTTTCCTGTTCCTGAGAACGGGTGCCTTTGTTTAACATCTATGAAATGAAAAAAATCAACAATGTCCGGTCGTAATAATTTCAAGGCGTGCTGTAATATATGAACATCTGAAGACCCTTCAGTAACAATCAGTATTCTACTCTTACGTCCAGCGCCGCTTTTGATTTCCTCCGGGAGCACATAACCTGCCTCAACGATGGGACCATACTCCCACGCAACTGGTGTATCGTGATTTTCTTTACATGTATTGTAAACTTGTAACATTTCATAAGGAGGTAGAATGTTGAATACAGTTCCAAAATAACTTAATTCCGACCAGTATGAATCATCACGATCATCATACGGTATTCGTTCTAATTGTTTTTTATATTTCAGAAAGCGTTTTTTAGATTTTTCATCATCACTATTAGGTTTGGTGTCTAATGATTTTATAGGGAATTTTTTAATTAACTCACAATAATCATCAAAGCTTAAATAATTTACTTCATTTTCTTCGTTATCTAAATTGAACTGATTCAACTGAGTTATGTTAGCATTATAGGCATGTCGTGCTGTATCGATGGTGATACCTAATAAATTCAGTCTCGGTATTACTTGAGATAATGGTCGAATAAATGCTGTGTATTCAGATGTTTGGATGTCGCCACTAAACGATGAGCCGTCTTCAGAATTATATAAAGCATTATCACGATCCTGAAATAGTGGACCATGATCATTGCCAAGACGGTTCTTTGACCAATCAATACCTAAACCGCCAACCGTTAACTCGATTAAAGTTCCCACAAGTTTTTCCCAGATTCTCTAATGTTGCTATTTGTCGTTATAATCAAAAAATACTTATCGTTTAATAGTCAGTAACCTAAAATGTTTATCAGAATTGTTTTATCCTAGAATACTAATGAACTTGTTTTTTTAATAATGAATTATGCTATGTATCCAGCTTAATAATTGAAGTATCAAAAACGCAAAAAAGCCCCGCCACCAATAATGGCAGCGGGGCATAAATCAATTATTTATTTTAATTTCTCTCAGCCCTAAGCGCCGGGTGATCACTGCGAAGACAATGTCGCTAATCCACATTGCACTGGTACCGACAAGAAAGCCTGTCGCCAGTACAGCAGGTTGTGGGTCATCTGGTGTAGGGAAGCCGAGTTTCACAGCATAATGCACGACCGGAATTGTAAGATAGGCAGCAGCCAGAGCTCCCGATAGTGGAGACAGTATTCGTTCAACGAGGCTAATCTTCTTGCGGGATAGTGCTCGAAGGACACCACCGGCACCACCGGCAATGAAGACTTCCGGATTAACTCCGAAGTCGCGAAGGAGATCTTGCCAGCTCATTTCATGTCCCCACAGTAAGCGGTTCTTGCCGCGTTATTTGCTTTTACCTCCTGCCGTGTTTCGGGAGTGTCGCGGCTGGAGTAGGTTGTTGGTTGCCACGCACGGCAGACATCATTTGCGATAGCCGCCTCAGTCCCTTTGGTAGGGGTCAGGCTTATCGACTGGCACCCGACCAGCATTGACGTCATCACGAGCGCTGACAGCGCGATCGACGCGCTTGGAATGGATGCTCTCAATTTCATTGAGGACTGCCTTTTCAATATCCAGTCGCTCAGCTCGCCGCGCGAAAAATGCAGCGAGCTTCAGGAGGACTGTGAGGATTGAGAGTGCGCTCATTTGCTTTCGGCCACGAGCTGACTGATTTTAGGGATCAGATGTTTTTCAATATCTTCAGTTGTGAGACCGAAATGCTTGATGGCATCGGGTACGGAGTCCCGAACAAAGCGTACACCTGCCGCAAGGTGCCTGTTTTTTAAATCGACCGATACACCGGTGGGCTTATGTTCGGCAGCAATGTATCGTGCGCCGTTCATCAATGCGGATTGCAGAGCTTCACGGTGCCGGGCTTCAATTGAAATCCCTGTCCATTCATTGATCTTCTTTGTAATCCATGCCGTTGCAGCAGCAATGATCGCACTGACGATGGTGAGAACGTATGGATACAAGCTGTCAATCAGCGGATCGAGGCTGACTTGCGTGCCGATATCCTGAGCCATCGCAAAATATGGAACGAGCAGAACTGCCGCAAGAACCAGTACCGCACAGGCGAAGAGCTTACTGTACATTTTTATACTCCAAATGAATTAGCGATTACGGCAAAGGTTAAGCGCATTCTCGATGGCGCCGGTTGCACGGGTATAATCCCCATACAGGCCTTCATTGGCTTTGGTACCAATCTTATTGGTAATACCCTCGGGCGTGTTCTTCATCAGCTCAATGGCTTGCAAGAACTCAGGGAATCTTTGGGATAAGATGTTGGCTCGTGAACCCTGTCTCTGTGTAAAGAACGCATTGAGCTGAGCAAGTGTTGGACTGGACTTAATGATGTCCATCAATAACTGTTCAGAATCCACGCTCTCCGCGCTGAATTTATGGAAATCACCAAGCTTCTTGGCTACTGCGGCTCGGTCTTTAGGAGTCATTCCTTTGAGAACGGGCTCCATTAAATCCATGACACCAGTAGTAAACTGACCTCGGTCACTACCGACAGGCATATCTTCATTGAGCTCGTCGTTGAAGTAAGTAGCATTATCAAGATACTGTGTGATCTTGTCCTGCAATGCCTTGTCAATCCGGAGGCCAAAGTTTTCTTGCATCATTTTATCGATGCCGCGTACTTTGAAAGCATCTGGCTGAGTTACATAATCATCGAAATTAAGACCCATTGCCTGCAATGCTAAGCGCCCAGGGTTTGTTGGAGCACCGAGTTTCGCAGCTGCGGTACGTGTGAAAACACCAGCTTCATCGCCGGCATAACCAGAGCGCCTCATGATGACGCCGATTGCGTTTGCCACAGGATCTGAGAGGCCAACTGATCGCATAGCACCGCCGCCATAACGGATGTACTGACGTACGTCGGAGTCGTTCATACCGGCGTTCTTAGCCATCCATACAATCTGGTCCACGAAAGACTTGATCCCCTCGATATCCTCCATAGGGATGTTTCGGATCTGAGATGAAGAGCGGATCGTTTCAGCAGCCTCTTCGAGGGTTACCCCCATGGCGAGTGCGTAATCGGTAATAGGACCGACCATGTTCATGATCAGTTTTGCATCACGTACACCGCCCTGCAGGACGCTTGTCTGCGCCAAGACAACGTCACTGTTTGTGAAACGTGTGTCCTTACCGATCTGCTCAGCCTGCTTGTTCATGCTGTTGATGCCGCTGGGGTTAAACACGTCATAACCCAACGCATCACGATAAGCCTTGGCACGGTTATATTCGACCGCATCATTAAAGCCTTTGGCTGCAGCACGTTTACTTGTGTGAACGGTTGCCGCACCACCAGCAGCGATAGCGGATTCAACCGCGACTGAGCGCTGTCCTCCGCCACCGCGTTGCGGTCGAGGTTTACGTGCCTCGCGGTCAAGCTCTCTCATCTTTCTGATGGTTTGAGCCAGCTGACTCCGGATTTCACGCTGAGAACGAGCGATGCCCGTCCGTCCTGCAAGTCCGAAAGAACGCAATGCGTTTTCTGCATTGCGCACTGCTGCGCCTTGTTCGCGAAAAGCAGAGGTCGCCAGCTTGAGGGCTGAACGAGCTGATCGTAAATCAGCTTCCATCTTTTTTGTGGGTTTCGTGGCGGCTTGTAATGCACGCTCAAGCCGCTGGACATTCGCCTGAGCAGCCTGCATTTCGCGGGAGGTGTCCTTTAAGCCTCTACGAAGCTCACGAAACTCACCGACAGCTTTTGATTTACGCTGGAGATAGTCAAACTCTTTGCCAAGTTTCCTGACTTCAGGAGTCCCAGATTTACCAAGATTGGAAAGCGTCTTCTCCAGACCTTTCAGTGCAGCTGTTGTACCTTTGGCAGGGCCTGATGCGGAGTCAATTAACTGCAGGCGGAGTGCTGCTGTACGCGTAACCATCGCTCACCTACTTGAATTTAACTGTCTCCTCCCAGAGGTAGACGAGTTCATGAAATGTCATATCGAGGATTGCCAGATAGGTTATGCCGCCTTTGCTTTCGCGCATCACCCGGAAGGCGAGTTCTCGCCAGTGATATCTGGCATTGAATTTGATAGCCGTGCTTCCTCCACCGCTTGTGATGAAGGAAGTGCAGCGAAAAAACCTTCTTGTGCCGCCTCAACACGGCTGCCATCAACAAAATCGAGATGGTTGATTACCCACGCGGGTGCGCTGACCCAAGGCTGATCAATGTCATCATCCGCGCCAAGCCCGTATTTTTGCACAGCTTCTGCACAGTCGAGCAAATACTGCTTCCAGACCTTAAGAATTGGTCGTTGAACAGTGATCTCTTCGTAAGTGACACCTTCGTATTTGACTGGAAACTCCAGAGGGATAGTTATTTTTCGCGCGTTATCATCATTGGAAACAAATGTGGGAGAGGCTTTCTGTTCCTCTCCCACATAGTTCTGTTTGGTTGTACGAGCTTCCACCCTCGCGATTTCCTCAGCCGTCAAGGCTCTCGTGACCCGGTTCATTCCAGTCTCCAATCAGAAATGTATGTTAGTAGCCGAGTGCGCGATTAAGATCGGCCAGCTGGTTTACGCCATCGATGATACGCTTAGGCGGCCATGCCTGAAGCTCATGAATGACATCTGAATCAGCTTCATAGCGAAAATATTTCAGGCTATTCATGACGAATTCGATGCCTGATTTTTCACCGCGCTGCCAACGATCGCGCGTGCCACCATTGATCGCCCCTTCGACAACACAGACGTGTGGAGCAATGCCGCCGTCAAGCTCACGCAGAACACCGCCGCGAAAGAAAACACGCGTGGTCTTGCCCGGGGCAAGTGCCATACGTTTCATGATGTCAGGGTTAACCGGAACAGACCTTGATATTTATACTGCAAAGTTTGTCCCTGGCGATGTCACCCGTGATTTCGAATGTATCATCGATGCAAATAAGTTTCTCAATACAATCAAGAAAGTAAAAGCATCATCTCATGTGATGCTTGTCAAAGAGGACAGCAGGGTAGTCGCTGTAATTGGCGGGCTGAACCTCGACCTCAAGCATGATCATGATACCAGCGATTTTCCCGTCGCTGATCAGGAAGGGTCATTCCGGTATGCAATTGAGAGATCAAATTGCTCTTTCAAAATTTCCTCAATGCAGTTGCATAAGGCTTTGTCAAAGGTGGCTCCTTCAATCTCCACAGAGGAGACACGCTATTATTTGAACGGGGTCTATATGCACACCCCAGACCACAGTAATGAGCTGACATTCGCTGCGACCGACGGTCACCGTTTAGCACGCTATGAGTTGCCTGCGCCGGATGGAAGTGAGGCTATGCCTGATACTGGTGTGATCATTCCGCGTAAAACGATCATTGAGCTATTGCGGCTATTAAGTCGAAAGTCCTGCCCAGAAAGTACGCTCATCACCGTCGCGGATATCGGAGTTTCATTCCTTGTTGGAGAGGATGAAGTTTTGGAGTCCAAGGTGATTGATGGGAAGTTCCCTGATTATATCCGTGTCGTCCCAACCGGCAATGATCATCCGGCCGCTGCTATGGCTTCGGATATGATCGCCGGAATTAAGCAGGCGTCTGCAATTCTTTCTGAAAGCAAGCAGGTCAATCTTCACCTCAAACCCGAAGCTTTATCATTCACTTGCACCGATAAGGATTTCGGATCGGCAACAACAGAGATTGTTGCATTCAATAAGACTGATTTGCTCATCGGGTTTAACTGCGACTACCTGTTGGCCATGCTCTCATTAATCGATGGTGATGTAAAAATGCTCTTCGGTGATGCGGGTACACCTGCGTTATTTAAGGACACGAAGGACGATGCAGTAACGTACGTACTCATGCCGGTACGTGTATGAAGTTATGTGTAGCGTGGTTGTCATGATTTCAGCCACGCTACACATATTTATTTGGAACCGAGCTTATCCGCCGTTTCTTTAAAAAGGCCGGTCAAAGATTCTATGAACCTCGCTGAAGCGGATATAGTTTCGGTATCTTTAACAGCCTCATTGGTATGTGCGTTGTAAATAATCATTGATCGTGCTGAGGCAGTAATTTGCTCGGGTGTGCCATATTCGATTATCGTTCTTAAAGCCATGTGACGATCTCGTAATTCGACATAGGCTTCACTGAAGTATCTCTGACGCCTGCTACACCCATTGCTGTCTTTAAAAAGCAGTATTGCTGTGAATTCGCAAACTAGAATTACCCCAACCCAGGGAGCCGCACTTGATAATATGTATGGCCATACAGAGAAATTAGGGGAAATAATGTTAAACAGCGGTAGCAAAGTCGTTTTATCAATGAGGCTTAAACCGACTCTAATGATGGCGAAAAATATCCCCGTATATGCTGCTATAAATGCATATGTTCTTGCGCGAGCAGCTTGTCTTTCTTCTCTGTGACCTGCCGCCTCTAAACGTATTCTCATTTCAGAAGTTGTTTTATCCATGTAAGACAACAGTCTCATAGGCTTAGCTTCTGTTGTTATCCGTTCACGCAATGAATGGTCGATTGATAATATTAAATCTTCATTCACTATTTCTTTGATAGTTGGACTAAGGATATTTTTATTATTAAGTTTCTCCTCAATTGCAGATTGAATCATAGATTCCGCAGAGGAGAGTATTCGCCTTTCTGTGTTTTCTATTTCATCAGCACTTGCTCTTAGAACTTCATCTTCATCCAAAGGAATTGTATTTCTGATGTATACTAAGTACATCATTAGTACTGTAAACATTCCAAAAAGGAATAATAATGTTGAGTCTATCTTAAATATATTTGCGAAATAATCTTTTGCAAACCAAAGCAGCATGGCAAAGAAAAGCAACGAGAAAATTGTAATGATGTTGCTCATCTCTTCTCTTTTTACGTTGTTTGATTTTTGATTAGTCATTTTATTACCCCGCCGAATCTAAAGCTCATTTTTAATACATAGGACAAAATAAATCCGCCACATATGGCACACTGGAGAAAACATGAACGCTATTATTCCACGAGATACCATTGAGCAGATCGTTACTGCTCGTAATCAAGCAATTGAAATGTTTAAGACTGCACATTCCGCCATTGAACAGGCATATGAAATGGAAGTGGAAGCCATCGCCATGGCACGCCGAGCATTTCCAAACACTAATGCTTACAACGCTGCACACACAGTATCGACACGTATCGCGATGACTCCAATCAGCAAGGTTCCTTTCGATGATTACATTAAGGAACGACAACGGATCATTGATCTGAATGTGTGGGCTTGGTAAGGTAATCAATGCCGACTTTCTCCAGATAGATCCTGTAACGACAGGGCAATATGATTTAATCGTAATGAACCCTCCATTTGATCGTGAGCGAGACATTGATCACGTTGTGCATGCTCTTAATTTTCTCAAGCCTGATGGCCAGCTTGTAGCGATTATGTCTGCCGGTACTGAGTTTCGACAAACCAAAAAGTCGATTGCTTTCCGTCAGATAATGGAGGACATGGGGGCTAATTGGAACGACTTGCCGCCGAACTCATTCTCGTCTGTTGGAACGAATGTTAATACCGGCTTCATCGTTGTCAGTAAGAATGGAACAAAGGGCAGTCGTTACGGTCGCCCAACCTGGCCGGCCGTCGGCTAAACTATAGCTCATAGGGTACATATTATGGCAGAGAAACCATCTTCAAAACTAATCGCTAAGGCATTGCCTCGTAATGATAAATTTGCGGGTCAGTTTTCTCTGCCAGGCCTCGTACCAGCATTGGTGCGGACAAGGGACGGGGGCATTGAGCTATTCAATGATGAGCGTTCTGCAGAGATTGCCGCAATGGAGGCAGTTATTCGTCTCTACAACAGCCGGACAATTGATACCCGTAAGGCAGGCGGATACCGCCGACTGACCGGTGCTGAACTTGCCAATGTTCTGAACGATATCAACATCACCCCGACATACTTTGCTGAAATTGCCGGCGTGCCACAGCATCGGGTTATGAAGTGGCTGGATGGTGAACAGGACATTCCGCATTCCGTTCACGTTCTGGCTAAATTGATTGCTCGTAACGACGAGAATTTTAAAATCGCTGAAGCGATCACAGAAGATTATGAGGAAACATAATGGCTTATATTGAACCGCTATTTCGAGCTTGGGCTACACGCATGGGCTTTCACAACAAGCAGGTTCTGATGGCTGGCCAGAAGATTGGTATCAAAAATACCACCACGGCCAGCCTTACATATAGAGGAAAGCGAGAGCTTACACTTACCGAGCGTCTCGCTATGTCAGCAGTGCGAGCTGGTTTGCAACCCTGGGATCCCGCATATGATGACGTACTGACTGCGGTATCACGGGCGGCCCCTGATGCCACCTCTGAATGAATGCTTCTTCATTCATATACCCCAACGCCTTAGCTGCGATATCTAATCCGTAGTGCAAAGCAATGATTGTCTTCAATCTCTGCTTACGTTTCACACCACGCTTGTCCGAGCTGCGTCCTTCTGGCCATAAGTCCAGCCATTCATCCATGACGACAACAGCTTCGAGCATTCGGTAAACCCATTCTTCTCTGACGATTTCGCGTAACCTTCGCAGTATCTTTCTGCAGTCTACTTGGTACGCCATGATATCGATCGGAGCAGAACCGCCGCCGCCAACACCATCCAGATTTGCTGACTTCAATCCCTTGATCTGCGCTCCATTAACAAGATCGCGGAACCGGATTGCTGTGTGAAATCTGACACCGCCCATACCATCCTCATCCTCGCCAAGTTCCATCTCTCCATTGGATACTAAAAATTCAATCGGGCTGGCCTTGGCGTTGAGGATGGTGATGGCATCTTGCATGTCAAGGTACAGGTAATTGTTTTGCTGTGCCAAAGGAGGAGCAATAATCATGTCTGCAGCCATAGCTCGCGACATCATATCGTACATTTTGGTACGCGTTACTTCCGATGCCGGATCACGGCCGTAGAACGCGACCAAGGGCAGAACGCCAGCTTTTGGTTCAGCTGCCGCCTGCTCCTTTACTAATCTCAGCCGGTCGATAAGTCTTTTGTTTACAGTCATATCAATCCCTTATTTCTTTTGCCTGCCTCGGAGTTGAATAACCTGCATTGGTATTCGGTCCAGGAGGCCACCATCGACCGGCTGACCGCTACTATCTATTCTGATCAGCAGCAGCTCATTGAGCTTGTCTTGACGTTCATCATCACTCATCGCAGAGCGGTTGGCGTAGGGTGATCTATTGATGATCCCAGAAATCTGCTTTGGTCGCTTCATAAGAACCGTTGCAATTTTGGGCTCCGACATTCCTATGAGCCACAGCACCCAAGCTACATAGAGATCGCGTTCTGAGTGTTTGCCTTTGCCATTTACTTGCGTTGACATCTGGAGCTTTTCCCCCTGTATGCAACGGTAATGACCCGCGTCTTACCTTTTTGTTTCAGTACCTGATTGAACGCAGCATCTGCTGTCGCGGCTGTCTCGCCGGCAACCTCACCGTGCCGGTAAAGATGGCCGTTCACATACCGTACGAGGTGCAACATCACAGCTTCAACTGCTGCCAACTTATTTGGAAACAATTCCGGGCGCCCACCTTTGCTCATGATGGGTTTGGCTTGATTGCAGGGCGCACATGCGGCGACGATGTTTTCTTTGTGGTTTAGACCACCTGCCACCCGCGGGATTACATGATCGCGGGTGGCTGCTTTAACAGAGAGAGGGTCAAGGCAGTATTTGCACCGACCGTTCTGTTCTCTCAGTGCTGCTTCTTTGTCAGCACGTTCAAAGGCTTTGTTTAATTTACGCTGCTGGTAATTCGATAAGCGGCCCCATGACATGAGATCACCGTCTCAATGTCAGAGATCGAATTCGTGCATTGCGTGGACGCATACTTGACAACATCCGCGCCGTCGTTGAGCCGCTTGTCATTGATAATGGTCAGACATTCGACAGGCTTAAATCGGTCTTCTTGATTGCTGTTCAGCAAAACCCTGACATTTTGAAATGCTCTGAGGAAAGCCTTCGCCGCGAGATTTCAAAATGTGCAGCTGATGGTCTTGTTCCAGATTCAAAAGAAGCCGTTATCTTACCCTATAAAAATTCCAGCGGCGTTTTCTTGGCCAACTACCAACCAATGGTAATGGGCATCATCAAACGCATGAAAGAACTTGGTGGGGTATTCTCGATTGCTTGTAGTGTCGTTCATAAGAATGACGAGTTTATTTATGACGAGGCGGATCCAGATGCGCTGAGCCATAAGCCAGATCGCTTTGCCTCAATTGAAGAACGTGGAGCTATCATTGGTGGTTACGCAGTGTTTCGTGACAATCTGCGCCGTGTAATGCACACGGAAGTTATGACAATGGCTGACTTTGAGGCAGTGCGAAAAGCATCAAAGGCGCCGAATAGTCCGGCATGGACCACTTGGCCAACCGAAATGTATCGTAAGTCGGTACTTCGTCGTGGCGCAAAGTACATCTCAATTAACAACGACAAGATCCGTGCATTAATTGAGCGTCAGGATGAGATGTTTGATTACAGTCAGCAACGTGTTGCCGAACGGGTAAATCCGTTTACTGGACAAGTCCTTGAGCATGAACCAGCACGCTCTATTTCGCATCAGCAATCTGAAGCTCTGCCGTTCACTGCATCTCAGGCCAAGGAAATGCAGCCTATTGAAAATGGTCAGCCGGTGCAGGAACAATCCGGCAAAAAAGCCCATGCGCAAAAGCAGAAACAGGAACCGGTAAAGACAAATGTTCTGCCTAAGGTTGATGAGGATTACGCCCCACTTCCTGATGTCACTATGTCGGGTGGCATGAAAGGCGAACTCCGTAGATTACAAGATGAAGTGGTGCTCTTGCGTAAGGCCAACGCCAACAATCTGGCGGCAGACAAATACAATCGCCATTACATGAGCAAACTTTCTGAGTGTATGGAAGAGGCCATCAAGTACATCAGGGGGGGCTTTTATACCCGCATTACCTCCATCCGCAAACTTAATGCGTTAGGTGAAGAGATGGAAGGCTTCAAAGGGTGGAGGGATCCATCATGAGAAGCTGGTCTCCACAACAAGAGAGCGCGCTTGCTAAGTGTAGTGCATGGATGCGCACGCGTTCCAAACCTGTCTTTTATCTGGCCGGCTATGCCGGCACAGGTAAAACTACACTTGCAATCGACCTTGCAAGAAATACCAGAGGGAAGGTGGCTTTTGCTGCCTTCACCGGCAAGGCCGCACGAGTGATGCAGTCCAAAGGCTGTGTTGGGGCAAGAACAATTCACTCGTTAATCTATTCGCCGCAGGAAATGGAAGATGGGGAAGTGCGTTTCCAGCGCCGTCCTTCATCTGACTTGTCGAATATCAGTCTTATTGTGATTGACGAGTGCTCTATGGTGAATGAGGAGATTGGTAAAGATCTGCTCGCGTTTAATATCCCCGTTCTTGTCCTTGGTGACCCAGCACAGCTTCCACCTGTAACTGGCGGTGGTTATTTCACATCAGGCAAGCCCGATCACATGCTGACAGAAGTGCATCGCCAAGCGGCGGAGTCACCTATCATCTGGCTCGCTACTCAAATCAGAACCGGTACTACGAAATTTGATGAAATGCAGACCGATGGCTTGATTGTCACCGAGCGGAAACACCTAGATCCCCATGCTGTCACCCATGCCAATATGGTTATCGTAGGCCGTAATGATACGCGGCAAAGGTACAATGACCGGCTCAGAGAACTGGCAGGCCACACGAAAAGCACACCCGATAAGGGCGAACCATTGATCTGTCTTCGGAACGATAAGCTCGTCAAGATATTCAATGGCGACATTCTACGAGTGCAGGAAAGTCGGCTTCATAAAACCAAGGTTAACCTGCTGCTTGATGATCCGGACTCAGATCGTAGAGCGTTTAAGGTTCAAGTCCGAAAAGAGTTTTTTCAAGATGAAGCTGCTGCTCTTCAGCTTCCATATTCAGAGCTCCGCGGAACTCAACAGTTCACCTACGGCTATGCCATTACCTGCCACAAGTCACAGGGATCTCAGTGGGACAACGTCTGTGTGTTCGATGAATCCTCCGTGTTTCGTGATGACCGAGCACGCTGGCTTTACACCGCAGTCACACGGGCAGCCGAACACCTAACGCTTGTTATTTAAAGTCGGCCTTATGATTGAAGTAAAATCCTGTGAATCAGTTATGAGTAAAAACAATAAATCGCAGTGTGAATTCGCTTTAGATAATCGAATTATTGAAAGGTTTCGTTATGGCTTTGCGCTTTTCTAATCTTGGCCCCGAATTCCCTCGTCCTTTTATTCAGGCGCTAAAGGCTGGTGAAGTAGTATTTTTATGTGGTGCAGGTATTAGTGCGCCGCAGCTGCCAGGTTTTGCAACATTGGTTGCAGATACATATAGCAAACTAGGAATCGACAAAAATCCTTCTGAGGAAAGCTCTTTCATAGGAGGACGATATGAAGAGGTTCTAGGATCACTTAGCCGCCGTTTAGCTGAGCCTGAGAACATGATCAGCACCGTCTCAGAATTACTCGCGGTTCCAGATAATATAAACCTCAATCAACACAACATTGTATTAAGACTTTCACGTGATATTAATAACAAAATTGTCGTTGTTACTACCAATTTCGACACTTTGCTTGAGCGCGCTTCTGAGAGTTTAGCAGAGAATATTCGAACACCCAGTTATGCAGGGCAGTCATTGCCTGCCCCAGGAGGAGCAAGTTTTTCTGGCGTCATTCACATTCACGGTAGGTTAGAAGACACGCAGCTTGATCTGGATTCAACGCCACTCATTCTGACTAGTGCAGATTACGGTGATGCTTATATGCGATCAGGCTGGGCTTCCCGTTTTCTCTTTGACCTTGCCCGTTGCAAAACAATTGTTCTGATTGGTTATAGTGCTAACGATGCTCCGGTACGTTATTTTCTCAATGTACTTGAATCTGATCGAGCACGCTTTCCCGATTTGAAACCGGTTTATGCGTTCGATACCTTCGAGCATGATCCTAGTGAAGCAGAAGCGAGGTGGGGTACATTAGCAGTTACCCCCTTAGCATATTGTAAACGCAATCCCCAGACTGGAGGAGAAGATCATTCGCCGCTATGGCAAGATCTTGCGCAACTAGCAGACCTTGTTGAGACTCCACAGCTATTGAGTGCTGAGCGCACAAAGCAAATGCTCTCCAGGGAAAATGCTGATATCTCCCCTCAACAGTTAAGGGAACTTTCTTGGCTTTTATCAGATCACAACGATCTTTGGCCGGTTGTTATTACAGCTGTGACCGATCCAAGCTGGTTTCACTTACTTAATGAGAATAAATTATGGACCAAAACAGATGCATCCAGGGTGATCGCTTCTTGGGTTGCCCGCAATTTTGAAGACCGGCAACGTTATATGGTTGCCATTGAGTGGAGTAATATTCTTGAACGTGATTTTCTTGCAAAGCTCGATCAGTTTTTAAGGCAAACTCCTTCAGTCTCACCTTTCTGGCTTAAGTTATGGCGCCTTTTATTTTTAACGAAACCAGATAGTCACGTTGGACATCGCATATTCGATCGTGGAGCTCTAGAGTTTAAGCATGCATTTGGAAGTGGTTTGATTCTAGATCGTGAATTAACACAAGCTATAGCGCTTCTTACACCTGTGCTAAGAGCAAGGCGGCCCTATGTTACACCAGAGGATGTGCACAGTTCCAACTTGCGTATTTCAAAATATGTATCGTTAGAATTAATAGTTACTGATGAATATGACGCGAACCAAACTATTGAGACTTTGATTGAACGCGAAGAACATATGTTGCGCGTCCTTGAACTATGCACTGAATCCCTAAGATCTACATTGTACCAGGCAGTAGAGATTGAGTTAATCTTACAAGATTACGATATCACTGATTATACAGTGCCTTCTATTGAGAGGCATAAACAAAATCAGCATCACAATGGAATGCTTTTTCTTCTTAGTATGATAGTGCAAGGTCTACCAAAAGCTATTGCTGTGGATCAAAACCGCACTAAAGACTTGATATCGCAATGGCGCTCATTACCGGGCCGTTTGGGTAAACGACTAATGCTTCATGCTGCTCGTAATACACAGACGTGCTCTGCAGATGAAGCGTTACAGCTCTTACTTGACCTGAACGAAACTGATTTTTGGACCATCCGCCGGGAGTTCGCCTTGCTGCTACGTGACAGAGCTGCTGAGGCCGATCCCGAAATTCTAGATGCTGTTGTAAGGCGTATTTTAAGTACTGGTGAAGACTACTATTCTCGCTATTCAATAGCTGAAGGAGAGGTTGATTGGCGAAAACACTCTCTAGATATTAAAGTGTGGTTACATCTCAACATGCTCGATGAGGCCGAGGTACTCTCTGAGCAAGGACGTGCGGAGCTTGAAGCAATAGTAATACGACATTCATATCTAAATCGAAAGGTTGAGGATAGCGATTTTTTCAATTCTTACAGTAGTGGAATCACCACTGTTGAAGGTGATAGCAGTCAAATTATTGAGGCTGAACCTGCGGATCGTCTAAAAGTTGCAACAGATTTAATTCGTAGCCCTAATATACATGAGAAAATGGGGTGGGAAAATTATTGTCGTTCTGACCTACAGGGGGCGTTTCAAGTACTGAAGGGCTCTTCATTAGAAGGCTCTAATCTCGAATTGTGGAATATTTTTCTTCCATTATTAGCGTATCAAAATGATCCAAAACAAGAGGATACAGGTCGCGTTTTGATTGTTCAAGCTCTGGCTCACCTTGAAAAGCTTGATGATTCCTCTCTTGAAATCCTTGCAAGCAATATTGTAGAAACTTTAGTCTCAGGGCCGAGACGAGATATCTCTAACTTAGAGAATTGGTGTGATCGGCTTTGGGCTGCAATCAAAAAAACTGACCAGCAGGTCGACTTTAAGCGAAATATTTATGAGCGTGCCATAAATTGTTCGGCAGGTAGGCTCGTTCACGTACTCCTTTCCGAGTTAAATCATACAATTAAGAACAGTGGACCGAACCTGAAACGTCAGTGTGAACGGTTAATTTCTATATCTCTGGACAAAAGCCAAGTTGGAGTAATCGCCCGTTCGGCTTTAATTCATGATCTTGCATTTATACTGCACGCTGATGAAGCGTTGGCTGTGAAATATCTGATACCGTTGCTTAATCAAAATACTGATGAAGCGCGTGCATTGCGCGCAGTATTAGTTTCTCATAGCAATATCACACCTGAAATAACTAAATTTGCGCGTGATGTTGTGTTGCTTGGAGTTGTTGAAGGAGGAGTAAATTCAAACCTCTCTACGCAGACTGCATTAAGTGTGTTGCGACCAGCCATTCACACACTACACGGCGATAATTCTGATGGATGGGGTATTAACTTTGTTGATGTAAGGCAAGCGTTAAAAGAAGCTCCTAATTATATCCGCTCCGGTATGCTTGATGCATTTGTGCGATGGATACAGAATTTGAAACATGAACCAGCCAAGGTCTGGGAGAAAACTATATTCCCATTCTTTGACCTCATATGGCCAAAGGAGCGTCGCTATATTGATAAGGCTCATAATCGTCATTTTTTTTATTTAGTGGCATATGCAGGTCAAATTTTTCCTGAAGCTTGCGCTAGATTAAGACCATACTTTCATGTTGGTTCAGGTGAGTTGGCGGGACTTCACTGGATTATAAAGAGTAAAGTGCCAGAGAATTTCCCTGCATCTGTTCTTGACCTGCTTTGGTTAGTCTGTGGGACAGAAGGAGAAACTAATTATCATGTAGCAGAGTTACTTGATCGTATTTATGCTGCAGATAATAATATTAAAATTGATCGAAGATTTCAGTCTTTAGAACGACGTACCACACAATATAAATAATCCAAATGGCATCTTGGGCTTTGTTTTATCTGTAAGCAAAGTCCACCTTTTCTGACTGGAATATTTACCAGCATACTTTGGTTAAATACCCCCTCCAATTATGGAACCTATGAGATGATTGTAACACCAGAGCGGATAGACAATGCGCTCGATCGTTTGGCCGAGATCATGGTTTTCATGGGAGATAAAGGTCATATTTATCTCCCAATATATGAGCGGCTAGAACAGGAACTGGAGCATTTGCGTACTGCTGAAAATAAAATGTCAGCAGTACATGACAGACTTAAACGATCACGGGATCGTAAGGCAGGCTCACTGCTTGCATAGCCTCTTGACGAAGTTTGAGTGATCCACCTTCGCCATAGCTTTGCCGATCGATGGAATGCCCCATCAAAATTTTACGTACTTCCGCATCAATCTTTGCGTTCTTCATTCGATCTTCAAAGGAGTGCCGCAGCGAATAGAATGTTTGCCGCGGCATTTCGAATAATTTATTTTCACGCAGATATTTTCCAACGGCGCCTGAGAGAGTGTCACCCTTGTCGCGATAACGCGGGAACCCGTTTGGATACTTTTTCATTACATCAAGTGCCAGTCCAACAAGTGGGATGATGCGGATCGACGTTTCCGTTTTAATTTCACGAGGATCATCCGGATCATCATCAGGCTCAATTTTAATGTGAGGGACTTCATGATCCAGTATGATCCTCTCAGTCGAGAGGTTGGCGATCTCACTTGGGCGCGCGCCGATATTGGCCATGACGAGGAATATCCCTCTGGCTTCATCATTCAAGCCGGCCAATGCTCCCGGCTTCAGCAGTTTGTTTGTTATCCATTCATGAGAAAAGGGAAGGCGCTTACGACGCAGTTTACCGGTTCGCTTAAATCTGAGAGCCTCAAATGGATTCTCTTTGTCCGGATTTTCAATGTATGTGAAATAGGCTTTGTAAAGCTCACTCATATCACCGAGGCGACGATTGCCAGTATCTGGTGAGTGCGTGCCTTGGCCATCCATAGGAGCAATTTTTTGCATCCAGTGGTCGTAATATTTACGAGCCTCAGCCCTGGTGATCAGATGAATGTCGAGGTTCCCGCATACCTCTATAAAATTCAGGATTGACTGCAGCTTACTCTGGCGCCACCGGATCTTTTGGTTTGCACTTTTACTGCGCAACTTATGCGCCTCAATTTTTTCAACATAGATATCGAATGCATCACGCACGGATACGCAAGGCGTATCCTCATCCCCAAGGATGGCCTCTATGGCGGGCTTTGACTGTGAACCCTTTGGTAAAGCCTCAATGCGCTCAAGAATAGATTCGATCGAACCGGTTGAAATTTCGGTAGCCGGTCGATGGCTGAAGCCCATAGCCCGTGCAAGGCGTATACGCGCCTCATGCTTCTCCCACGGACTATCCGCATTCATCGTTAGTGAAGCCCAAAGGATGTTGTCTGCCTCCTCGTGGACATCGCGCAATGCTCTCGCTTTAGCCAGATCACTGGTTCTTAATGAGATACGAATCTCTGGCGCACGGGTATCAAGGTGCTTCACTTCTTCCGGCACATGCCGTTTATATTGATACTTCCCGCCTCGCTGTGACAGATAGCGATCAGGATGATTGCCAGTTTTATAGCGCGCCTTCAGAGTCTTCATCCGCTGCATTTCCATCACAGTTTCCGGTACGAAATCCGGTACAGAAAATTGCAGAATGAAATAGCTTTGTCAAATCGTAATGAAAAAGCTCAATAAAAACAATAAATGCAGGTGGAGGGGTGGTGCGGACGGCGGGACTTGAACCCGCAAGCTCTAAGAGCGGCAGATTTTAAGTCTGCTGAGTTTACCGATTTCTCCACGTCCGCAGTGCAAGATGATTTATGCACCTGAAACCTGCCTTTTGATCCGTGATTTGCTGGCGGAAGTCAAGGCGCAGATTGTGTGCTGAGTGAAAAATCTGCCGGAATATCACTCGGCATAAATATATTTTGCAAAAATCAATATTGATTGAAATCAATAATTTAGTTTCATGTAACTCACATCACATAAGAGTGGCAGCGGCCGGACTATACCGGCCGCGGCAAGATAATCTTAAACTGAACGCGTAATGCCGCCGTCAACGCGGATATTCTGGCCGGTAATATAACCCGCACCGTCAGACGCTAGAAATGCGATGGTTTCGGCAATTTCCTGCTCGGTGCCGTAGCGCTGCATCGGAATACGGTCTTTAAATTCCTGCTTTTCCGGCAGACTGTCGATAAAGCCCGGCAGAATATTATTCATGCGGATATTGTCGGCGGCATATTTGTCGGCAAACAGCTTGGTATAGGAGGCGAGGCCTGCACGGAACACACTGGAAACCGGAAAAGCCGGATCCGGCTCAAAGGCTGCAAATGTCGAGATATTGATGATCGAACCGCTTTTCTGCGCCTGCATGATTGGCGTTACCAGTCGCACAGACCGCACCACATTCATCAAATACACATCCATACCGCGATGCCAGTCTTCATCAGAAAAATCCAGCAGACCGCCGCGCGGACCATGTCCCGCGCTATTCACCAATACGTCTACGCGACCCCATTTCTGTTGCGCGCTGTCGATAAGTTTTTGCAGGTCATCATTGGACTGGTTACTGCCGGTTACGCCGATGCCGTCATAGGTCTTTGCCAGCGCTTCACCTTTGCCAGATGAGGATAAAACAGCAATTTTATAGCCGTTATCCGCCAGTTTGCGTGCTGCCGCTGCGCCCATGCCTGAACCACCGGCAGTAATAATCGCTACTTTTCCGTCCATATTCTATCGCTCCCGATTTGAATTTTCCTGAAGCTGCCATGAAAATGCTTTTGCTGTAAAGTATTATATAGTCAGTGTTATAATAATTATTGTGCCGTTTGAGAGACGCGGCTTAGCTGTGTAATCCGATGAGATAATTGCTTAAACAATCAAAACAAACTGGTAATTTCCGGCTAAACTTGGCAAAACTGATTTTTGCCTGCGCCGGATATTTATGACCGGTCATGCCATGGAGGCTATCTTGTCATCATCAGATCTTAAAAAGTCAAAAACTGAAATCAAATCATGGGCAGCATCTGCGCCTGTTCTGGTTGATGTTGCCATGGGGCGCAAACCGGCTGATCTGGTAGTGCGCAACGGTCGTCTGGTCAGCGTTTACTCTGGCGAGATTGTTGCGGGCATTGATATCGCTATTGTCGAAGGGCGTTTTGCCTATGTCGGCCATGATGCAACCCATTGCATCGGTGCGACAACCAAGGTTGTGGATGCCGAAGGCCGTTATCTGGTGCCGGGTCTGTGCGATGCGCATATGCATGTCGAAAGCGGCATGGTGACAGTCACAGAATTTACCCGTGCGGTTGTTCCGCATGGCACGACCTCCATGTTTATTGATCCGCATGAAATCGCCAATGTGCTTGGGCTTGAAGGCGTGCGGCTGATGCATGATGAAGCCATGGCTATGCCGGTCAATGTCTATGTGCAGATGCCAAGCTGTGTGCCTTCTGCACCGGGGCTGGAAAATGGCGGTGCGGAAATCGGTGCGGCAGAAGTGCTGGAAGCCATGAGCTGGCCGAATATTATCGGTCTTGGTGAAGTGATGAACTTCCCCGGCGTTGCCAATAATGACCCGACCATGCGCGGCGTGATTGATGCCACCATGAATGCCGGTAAGACGGTCGGCGGCCATTATGCTTCGCCTGATCTCGGCCGTGCGTTCCACGGCTATGTGGCCGGTGGCCCTGAGGATGACCATGAAGGCACACGCGCGGAAGATGCGATTGCCCGTGTGCGTCAGGGGATGCGCGCAATGCTGCGCCTTGGTTCCGCATGGTTCGATGTGGCAACACAGGTCAAAGCGATTACCGAGCAGGGTTTGGATTCTCGTAATTTTGTGCTCTGCACCGATGATAGCCATTCCGGCACTCTGGTGCATGAAGGCCATATGGATCGTGTTGTGCGCCATGCAATTGCGCAAGGGCTAAAACCTGTCACCGCGATCCAGATGGCGACGATTAATACGGCTCAGCATTTTCGCTTAGAGCGTGAAATCGGCTCTATTACACCGGGGCGCCGTGCGGATTTCCTGATCGTGTCTGATCTCTCTGCGCTGACAATTGAGCGCGTTTACGGACGCGGTGTGTTGCTGGCCGAGCAGGGCAAACTGGTTGCGGAAATTGCACCATATAAATATCCGGCAAAAGCGAAGAACACGGTAAAGCTTGGTCGTAAGTTCTCGGCACAAGACTTTGATATTCAATCACCAAAGCCAACTAAAAATGTAACGGCGCGCGTTATCGGCGTGATTGAAAATCAGGCGCCGACCCGCGCATTGGAAGCCGAGCTTTCCGTGAGTGACGGCATTGTGCAGATGGATCGTCGTAATGATGTTTGCCAGATTGCTCTGGTTGAGCGTCATCGCGGTTCAGGACAGATTACCAATGCTTTCGTGTCCGGCTTTGGCTATACGCTGGATTGCGCGCTGGCTTCAACCGTTGCCCATGACAGCCATCACATCATCGCTGTCGGCACCAATAAGGAAGATATGGCGAAAGCCGTTAATCGTCTGGGTGAGATCGGTGGCGGCGTGGTGCTTTATTCCAAGGGCAGGGAACTGGCATGTGTGGAAATGCCGATTGCCGGACTGATGTCCGATGAACGTGCCGAGATCGTTGCAGCAAAAGCAGACAAGCTGGTGAAGGCCATGGCTGCGATGGGTTGCACGCTGAATAATGCCTATATGCAGCATTCGCTGCTGGCTCTTGTGGTGATACCGGAACTGCGCATTTCCGATATCGGTTTGGTGGATGTGCGTAGCTTCGAGAAAGTTGATTTGTTCCTATGAGTGATTTTATACAATCGGTAAAACAGGCTACGCAGCAAATGCGCAGCCTGTTCGGCGAAACACCTTTGCTACGTAATGATTATCTGTCGCGCAAATATGGTGCGGATATCTGGCTGAAACGCGAAGACCTGACGCCGGTACGCTCCTATAAAATCCGTGGTGCATTCAACTTTATTTCTGCCGCGATTAAAAAAGCCGATCCGAATGCGGTTTTTGTCTGCGCGTCTGCGGGCAATCATGCGCAGGGTTTCGCCTATGTCTGCCGCCACTTCGGCCGCAAGGGCGTGGTCTTTATGCCGGTGACAACACCGCAACAGAAGATCGACAAGACCCGCGCTTTCGGTGCCGAGTTTATCGAAATTCGTCTGGTCGGCGATATTTTTGACCAGTGCTATGCCGCCTCGCAGGATTATGCCAAGGCCGAAGGCGGAGTGATGGTGCCGCCATTCGATCATATGGGCATCATCACCGGTCAGGCATCGGTTGCGCAGGAAATTTCCGAGCAATTGCCGGAAGGCAAAATCCCCGATCTGATGATGCTGCCGGTTGGCGGCGGCGGTCTTTCTGCCGGTGTTACACTTTATGTGAAGGCACTGGGCTGGCCGACAGAGTTTCGCTTTGTCGAGCCGCAGGGTGCGCCAAGCCTCAAACTCAGCCTTGAAGCAGGCAAGCGCGTCAAGCTGCAGACTGTTGATAATTTTGTTGACGGTGCGGCTGTTGGTGAGCTGGGCGCAGAGAATTTCAAAATTCTCAAAACCTATCCGGCATCATCCGTTATTAATGTGCCGGAGAACCGTCTTTGCGGCACGATGACGGAAATGCTCAATGTTGAAGGCGTGGTACTGGAGCCAGCCGGTGCTTTGGCGATTGATGCGTTGAAAGATTTCAAGAAGAGCGAGCTCAAAGGCAAAACCATTGTTCTAGTGGTTTCCGGTGGTAATTTCGACTTTGAACGTCTGCCGGATGTGAAAGAACGCGCTCTGCGCTATGAAGGGCTGAAGAAATATTTCATTTTCCGCTTCCCGCAACGTCCGGGAGCATTGCGCATGTTCCTTGATTTACTCGGGCCGGAAGATGATATTGCACGTTTCGAATATCTGAAGAAATCGGCACGAAATTTCGGTTCTGTGCTGATCGGCATCGAAACGAAAGACGCCAAGAACTTCGCTATTCTTGATAAGAAATTCAAGGAAGCGGGCTGGGCTTATCAGGATATTACCGATAATCAGGTTCTGGCTGATTTCATCATCTGATGAAGGTTTAAACAGTGTCCTATGTTTATTTGCATAGGACACTACTGTTTATTTCATTTGCTTTTTAAAACGAAAGCGCCCATATGCAGGTCAGGCGCTTGGGTCTGATGCGAGATATTGCATTAGGGCTTTCCATGCTGGACTTCGTTGCGTCTTGAAACTTTGCCTCATGAAGAGGTGAAATAATCCGGTCATTCCGTACCGGATACGGCAGCGCAAGTCGCGTGAGAACATCAATGTTCCGGCGCTTCGTCGTATAAAAATTTGTTTCCGGATTGCCAGCTGCGCATGGTGGTCTGATGATGCGTGTGCCCGGTTCTCCCGACCGGCGGCGCATATCGAAAGCTTATATTTTGACAAATCAAAATGAAACCGACCTGACCGCAGTTGCGGAAATTCAGGAAACTTCTGGCTTTGCCGCTTTGGGCATTACCGGTCTTTTGCTGAAAAATCTGGATGCCGCGGGCATGACTTCGCCAAAGCCAATTCAGCAGCAATCCCTGCCAGCCCAGCTTAAGGGCAAAGACATTCTGGGTATCGCGCAGACCGGCTCCGGCAAGACTGCAGCATTCTCCCTGCCGATCATCGAGCAGATTTTGGCACTTGGCGATAAGCGCCTGCCAAAGACCTGTCGTGCTCTGATCCTCGCGCCAACCCGCGAACTGGCTGTGCAGATTGAAGAAACCGTTCGTGTGCTCACCAAAGGCGCACATCTTTCGACCGCATTGATTTTGGGCGGTGTTTCCCGCGCCTCTCAGGTGCGCAAAATGGTGCCGGGCGTGGATATTCTGGTGGCAACACCGGGTCGCTTGACCGATCTGGTGCGTGATAAATGCGTTGATCTGTCCGCCACCAAATGGCTGGTGCTGGACGAAGCCGACCGTATGCTGGATATGGGCTTTATCAATGATGTGAAGCGCATTGCCAAAGCAACACGTTCTGACCGTCAGACTGCTTTGTTCTCGGCTACTATGCCTAAGGAAATCGTGGCACTGGCTGAAGGCCTGCTGCGTAATCCGGTGCGTGTTGAAGTTTCGCCTGCCGGTACAACTGCGGCTGAAATTACACAGGTTGTTTATACCGTTCCGACCAAGGATAAGAAAAAGGCGCTGTCCGGCCTTTTGACCAATCCTAAGCTGGAAACCGTTATTGTCTTTACCCGTACCAAACATGGCGCGGATGCGGTGACACGCACGCTGGAAAAAGACGGTTATTCCGTTGCAGCCATTCACGGCAACAAATCGCAGAACGCCCGTCAGCGTGCGCTGAACGGCTTTAAAGACCGTTCCGTGCGTGTGTTGATTGCTACTGATATTGCAGCGCGTGGTATTGACGTTCCGGGCATCAGCCATGTCATCAATTATGACCTGCCGGATGAGCCGGAAAGCTATGTACACCGTATCGGCCGTACCGGTCGTAATGGTGCTTCCGGTGCAGCGATTACGCTTTATGACGGCGGTACAGAACATGCAAAGCTAAAGGCTGTTGAGCGTGTTATCCGCAATAAGCTGACACTGAAAGACCTGCCGCCGCAGTTTGGTCCTTTGCCTGAGCGCACAGAAAAGCCAACCTTCGAGCACGAATGGCCAAAGCCTGATCCGCGTGCTGTCGGCAAGCGTAAAACCTCGCGCCCGTATAAAAATCTGGATAAAGCACCACAGCGCACCACTGGTTTTTCCGATGTGCGTGAGCTTTATGATGATGCCGCACCTGCCAAGCCACGCGAAGCAAAGCCTGCACAGGGCGAACGTGGCCGTCAGAACCGCAATCATTCCGGTCGTGGCGGTAAAAGCTCCGCTCAGGGCGCCGGTTATAATTCCGGTCAGGCCAATAGCGGCAAGCCTGCGAATAAAAAGACCTTCCACCGCAACAAGAAACGTGCGGGTCAGGACTGGAACAGCTAATTTATAAGCCTGTTCTAAACCTTGCATAATAGTGAAATAAAACACCGCCGGAACGCTTTCCGGCGGTGTTTTTATTTGTCAGATGCAGGCTTGCCGGAAAACTGTACCTTGAATAAGCTGTTCAGCAACAATAGGTTCGGCGCAGCAATGCGTATTTCTGCGCAGAATTAAAGGACAAATATAATGGTGCAGTCAGGTGTAACAAATTCTGTGATCGAGGCGATCGGCAACACGCCGCTGATCCGCCTGAATAAAGCTTCAGAGCTCACCGGCTGCGAGATTTTCGGTAAGGCCGAATTTGCCAATCCGGGACAGTCCGTCAAAGACCGTGCAGCGCTTTATATTATCCGCGATGCGGAAAAACGCGGGCTTTTGCGAAAAGGCGGCGTGATTGTGGAAGGCACTGCCGGAAATACCGGTATCGGCCTGACCATGGTGGCCAAAGCACTTGGCTATCGCACTGTTATCGTTATCCCTGAAACACAAAGTCAGGAAAAGAAAGATGCTCTGCGTCTGCTGGGTGCAGAGTTGCTTGAAGTTCCGGCTGTTCCTTACAAGAACCCGAATAACTATGTCCGGCTCTCCGGCCGCTTGGCCGAGCAACTGGCCAAAATCGAGCCGAATGGCGCGATCTGGGCAAACCAGTTTGACAGCCAGATCAACCGTCAGGCGCATATTGAGACAACAGCACCGGAAATCTGGCAGCAGACAGAAGGTAAAATTGACGGTTTCATCTGTGCGGTCGGTTCCGGTGGCACATTGGCCGGTGTGGCAGAGGGTCTGCGCGGCTTCAGCAAAGATATCAAAATCGGGCTGGCTGATCCGGAAGGCGCGGCGCTCTATTCCTATTACACCACGGGTGAACTGAAGGCTGAGGGATCCTCCATCACGGAAGGTATCGGGCAGGGACGCATTACCGGTAATCTCGAAGGTTTCAAGCCGGATTTCGCCTATCAGATCAGCGATGCAGATGCTCTGAAAATCGCTTTTGATCTGGTGCAGGAAGAAGGCCTCTGCCTTGGCGGCTCATCAGCTATCAATATTGCCGGTGCTATCCGCATGGCGAAAGATCTTGGCAAAGGCGCACGGATTGTGACAATTCTGGCTGATTACGGTAATCGCTACCAGTCAAAAATGTATAATCCGGCCTTCCTTGAAGAGCGTGGCCTGCCGGTACCGCAATGGCTTCTGACACGTTCAGACATTGCAGTTCCTTACGAGGCATAACCTAGTCTCTTTGTTGTTATCATAGTTTCAGGAAAAGCGGTTTTACTTTTCCTGAAACTGCTTTAAACCTCTCGCAAAAGACTTTTTCTTAAATGTTTGCATGAGGGTATGATGACACAGAGTCTGGAAACCAATCCGCTTTTCCGCGAAGATGCTTATCTGAAAGCGACACCGGCCAAGGTGATCGGTCTCACGGATGAAGGCGGCGTTATTCTCGATCAGACTGTGTTCTATGCCACATCCGGTGGTCAGCCCGGCGACAGCGGTTTGCTGCGCCGTGCAGACGGCAGCATCATTCAGATTGCCACCACTGTTAACGGCGCGACCAAGAATGATTTCATTCATGTGCCTGCTGAAGGTGAAACACTGCCACAGCTCGGAGAAGAGCTGATTGCAGAGATCGACTGGGAGCGCCGTTTCAAGCTGATGCAAATGCATACAGCCTGCCATTTGCTTTCCGTGATTTGTCCGTTTCCGGTGACCGGCGCTTCGGTCAATATTGATGACAGTCGCATTGATTTCGACATGCAGGGCAATGACCTGACAAAAGAGCAGGTCAGTGAAAAGCTGATGGAAATGGTCAATGCCGCATCGCCGGTGACTACAAACTGGATCAGCGATGAAGAACTGGCTGCCAATCCTGATTTGGTAAAATCCAAGAATGTGCGCCCGCCGGTCGGGCAGGGACGTATCCGTTTGGTGCTGATCGGCGACAATGGCTCCGTCGACTCCCAGCCATGCGGCGGAACGCATGTGGCCAATACCTCCGAAATCGGCGAGATTCATATCGGCAAGGTTGAGAAAAAAGGCAAAGAAAACCGCCGCTATCGTATCCGTTTCGGTAAGGCTCCGGCATAATATCGCTGCTTTTCCTTGTCATTATCAGGAAAACAAAGCAGTTGAGCGATCCGGCGTGCATAATGAAATATGCATGCCCTGAAATGAAGATCGGAACCCTATGAGCGATCCTACGGATAACGACGATAAAACGCTCGCTGATGAAGTGAGCGTTAATATTACCCGGCTGGAAATGGCTGCGCCGTTAAATGTTGCGGTGCCTTTGCCTGCGGGTCTCCGGCTGGCAATCATGCTGGCAGAAAATATGCCGGTGCATCTCTATCGCTATCTTTATGAGGTCATCGGCAAGCCGCATCACTGGATGCTGCGCCGTATGCAGAATGACGAGACTGTTACCTCGATCATTCAGGCCGAAGAAACCCGCATTCTGCTGCTCTATGTGGATGGTTGTCCCGCAGGTTTTGCTGAAATGCGGCTCAATCTGCCGGAGAGCGTCGATCTGCTCTATTTCGGGCTGGTGCCGGATTATCAGGGGCGGGGTCTGGCAAAATTCTTCTTTGCCGAGGCTCTGGCGGCAGCATGGTCACATAATCCGGAAAAACTGCGCCTTGAAACCAATACGCTTGATAGCCCCCGTGCTTTGCAGCTCTATCAGCGCATGGGCTTTTCGCCGGTTTCCACAGCTGAGGACGTGATTACGCTCTGGAAATAGAGCGTAATCCGTCAGAAATTGCGCCGGTCCCGGCTTTCTTCCGCATCTGAAATCAGGTGAATTTTCCTGGCATCTGTTTCAGCTGCTTCTGCCGGTTCAAAAACAATACAGTTCCGCCCCTGATTTTTCGCCTCATAAAGACAATGGTCGGCACGGCTGAAAATCTGCGAATTACTGTCGCTTTTATAGGCAAGGGCACCGCCCGCACTGATTGTCAGCGGTTCAACATGGCTCTGTGATATATAAAACGGCGTGTTCTCTATTTCCACACGAATGCGTTCGGCAACGCTGATAGCGGCAGCGCGGCTGGCATTGGGCAGGTAAACGCAAAATTCCTCACCGCCGACACGGCCAACCAGATCACCCTTACGGGTCACATTCTGCAAAGCATAGGCAATCAGCTTTAAGGCGCGGTCACCGACTGTATGGCCGTATTTATCATTGATATTCTTAAAGTGATCCGCATCAATAAGCAGTAACGCGCCTGCATCCTGACGGGAGCGGACAGTGCGCATCATTTCAAAGAAAGCCTCTCGATTATAGAGGTTGGTCATATAATCGATCTTTGAACGCGCCTGTAATTCATGATGGGCTTTCTCCAGATCGGAAAATGCTTTTGAAAGCTGCGTATTACGGTGAAACACCACCGTCATTGCCGGAAAAGCGGTAATCAGGGGGAGGATCAGACTCAGGCTGATGCTGAGCGTGCCAACCGGCTCATTGCGGATAAGCCCGACAATCATGTTGATTGCAACACAAAGCAGCGCAGCCGCAGCAGAAACAATAAAGGCTTTTATAAGAGCTGATTTCATAGTCTGTTCAAATATCCCTGAGCATATGCTGTAGTCTGAATATTTCAGTTAATGACTGGAAATGCTGAATAGAAATTACTGGCCAACCCGATATTCTCCTCCACATAAAGGAATAGTTCTTTCAAGCCTATTAAAATCAGGAATTGACGTAAATTCTTTATAAATAAGAGCTTTTTATTTTAGCGATACATAAACCTGCATTATACGAATAGCCCCGTTAGTGCCAAAATTATCATGCCAAGTCCGGCCAGAGAGACAACCCAGATCAGGCTTCGTACATAAGGAATCCCGAAAGCATAAGCGGGAATATAAAAGATGCGCCCGACAACATAGATCCACGCGCCTGCAATAGTGAGCCCGCTTTCCCGACCGGCAATATGGGCAATCATCACGGCTGCGAGAAACAGGGGCAGGGTTTCATAAAGATTGCGCTGCGCCCGTTGCAGCCGTGCGGTGATAATGCCGACAGGTGGCCCCGCCTCATCACGTGGTCCGGCATTATAGTCCAGACCTGTCTCACCGTTGCGGAAAAACGCGGGAAGCAAAACCTGAATAATTGCTACAATAAGCATGACGACAGCAAGGTTCAGTTCTGTACTCAAACTCTTCTTCCTTCATCGGAGGCAGATGCATGTCCGCAGCATTTCTGACAGCGGTTTATTTCAGGAAAAGATCAAAATGGAATTTCATCTGTCCCCAGCGAAATATAAACTTGGTTAACGCGGGCACATCAAGAGAAATCCGGCACAGCGATTTTGGGGCGGATAAAGCTGCTGGCAGATATTTGTTTGTTTCTTCATGGCAATAAACCATTGTTAATAAAGCGAGTTAATCAAATAGGGTTTGTTGTTCTGCAGATTATCAAAAAAGAAATCATCCCCCGAAATACACATAAATAATGAAAGATCTGATTTAAATATGTAGGCGAAAAAACGGGCGGGCAAGGTTTGGGGATTTGCTTTGTGCGGATTTTTAAGATTCTATCAATTAATTCTTGCGAACAGTCGCCAAATGTTGTGCATTTTCCGCTCTGAACAAAGGCGGGGATAAAGGTTTGGAAACTGTTTCGTTTTACAAGTAACAGGCTGGCATTGTCTGACTGGTATAAATGACAGGGGAAATGCCGGTTTTGTTGCAGACTGAATGTTGTTGTTTGTAATGGGTTTGAGTAGCGTAATGAAGTCATTTCAGAAACAGCCGCATGGGCCTGTTGCAATGAACAAGAGCGGGGGCCGGATGCTGCATTCTTCTCGGGTGAAACATATTCTTTGTCTTGGTGTGGTGGGATTGCTGGTTACAGCCTGTGCTTCCCCCCAGCCGGAAGTGAAGAAGAAAAAGCGCTCTAAGGAATATTTTGCAGAATCCGTCTATGGCGTAAAAGCCAGCCCGCGTGTAGCCAACGGTAAGAAAATCCCGCGCGGTGGCGGTCGCAATCAGGTCGGCAAGCCTTATAAAGTCAAAGACAAATGGTATAAGCCGAAGGAAGACCCGAATTATGTGAAAGTCGGCCGCGCTTCCTGGTATGGTTCGGCCTTTCATGGCCGTCTGACCGCCAATGGCGAAGTCTATGACATGACCCATCTGACAGCCGCGCATCCGACCATGCCGCTGCCAAGCTATGCCCGAGTCACCAATACCGCCAATGGCAGTTCAGTGATCGTACGCGTGAATGACCGTGGCCCTTATTCCAACGAGCGTATCATTGATATGTCGGAAAAAGCGGCTGAAATGCTGGATTACAAGCATCACGGCACCGCGAATGTTAAAGTCGAATATGTTGGCCGTGCGCCTTTGCATGGTCAGGATGATGCATTCCTACTCGCTTCTTACCGTCCGGCGGGCGGTGACAGCATCGGCCAGCCTGCGACAGGCGTGATGATGGCCATGAACGGCCCGACACCGACATCTGCGCCAAACCGTGCAGAACAGGGGGCGGCCAGCGCATTTGAGCAGATTTCCGCACAGCCGGAGCTGCCTTTCGGTTATGCTGACGGCGCAGCGCCTGTGCTGCCATCTGTTATTCCTGTACCGCTGGATAAGCCATATGGTCTCTATGCATCTGCGCAGAATGATATTCTGGTCAGTGCCTATGCCGGAAACCGTATCGCTCAAGCCAATGAGGGTATCTATTCCAAAGTGTTGATGCCGGATGCAGCCTCTGCCGAATGGCGCAATGCGCAGGCCGCAAAATATCTGCAGGCCAGTGCGGAGCAGGGTGAGTTTGTTGATCTCGGTACTTTCAGCAGCAAGGATGAGGCAGATCGTATCGCCTCGGCGCTTAAAAATATCGGAACAATCAGCAGCAGCATGACCCCGCAGGCTCAGGGCGATTTATATAGCCTGACTGCAAAATCACGCAGCGGCAATAATGACGCGCTGTTGCAGGCCGCATGGGCTGCCGGTGCAAATGATGCTTTTGTGGTGCGTGCCGAGTAATTTTTTACAGCGTGATATATCGTGTTTAAACGTCCGGCTACGCCGGACGTTTTTGTTTCAGCTTCATTGATCGTCAATCATCGTGAACTATTTTTGAGTCTGTTACAGAGAGAAATCACAACCGGAGAACAAGGTGGCCTGCTTTACCGGCACATATGAAAAGACAAAATCTGCAGGGAAGCTGCGTTTTGCTGCTGTGCTGATCATGAGCCAGTTTATTATATCTCATGCGCAAAGCGCCGAGCCGCCATTTACGGTGAAGTCCGAACAGGTTTTGCTGTTCGATTCCGATACAGGCAGCGTCTTATTCGCCCGCAAAGCCGATGCACCGTTTCCTCCGGCCTCTCTGGCAAAGCTGATGACTGCGGAAGTTGCGTTTCATGCGCTGACAACCGGAAAATTGCAGCCGGAAGCCAGTTTTACAGTCAGTGAACATGCGTGGCGTACCGGTGGCGCACCATCTGGCACAGCGACAATGTTTGCCAAAATCAAATCGCAGCTGACCGTGAATGACCTGATACAGGGCATTACAGTGCAATCCGCCAATGACGGTGCGATTGTACTGGCAGAGGGCATGAGCGGCAGTGAGCAGGCTTTCACCGTGCTGATGAACCAACGGGCGCAGGAACTGGGATTAAAAAGCTCCGTTTTTGCGAATCCGACCGGTTTGCCACTGGATGGTGCTACCCAAAAAGTAACGCTGAACGATATGGTGAAACTCGCGCAGCATCTGCATAAAACCTATCCGCAATATTATCCGCTTTATGCACAGGAAAGCTTTACGTGGAATAATATTATGCAGCGCAACCGCAATCCATTGCTGCGGTTAAATCTGGGTGCTGATGGGCTGGCCATGGGCGGCACCAAGGATTCCGGTTTTTCTTTTGTCGCATCAGCTGAATCCGGCGGACGACGTTTATTTATCGGGCTGAACGGAGCCAAAACCATTCAGGACAGAACAGAAGATGCTGAAAAGCTGATCCGCTGGGCGATGAATGATTTCGTTAAACTACCGGTTTTTACTGCGGGTACAGAAGTAGCTCAGGGCTCGCTCTATGGCGGAACGCAAGGATCAGTCGGGCTTGTGGTTCATGATGCGGTTTCCGTGCTTGTGCCTGTTCAGGATAAAGGCAAATTGCGCTCGCAAGTGATTTATCAGGGGCCGGTATCGGCACCGGTCTCCAAAGGACAGGAAATCGGCCGGATTCAAGTGCTGCGGGATAAGGAGATATTGCTCGAACGCCCTGTCTTTGCAGCGCAGGATGTGAGTGAGGGAACTTTGCGCAACAAGTCGATGGATGCGCTCTATGAGTTGGCGACAGGCTGGATACGTCGTTTGCTGAAATAAGAGTGCTTGTTTCCTTTGTCAGTTTTATTTGACAAAGCCATGCCTATCCCTCATTAAACTTATAATTATTAACGGTGTACAGCGTAGGAAAATCAGAGCTTTGTCAGGATTGCTGATCACATTTGAAGGCGGAGAAGGCGCGGGGAAATCCACGCAGATTCTTGCTTTGGCTGATCATCTGCGCGCTCAAGGCTATGAGGTTGTGGTCACGCGTGAACCGGGCGGTTCAGCCGGTGCAGAGGCTGTGCGCCATGTCATCCTGAGCGGTGCGGCAGAAACTTACGGCCCTGCGATGGAGGCACTGCTATTCGCCGCCGCCCGCAGCGATCATATTGACCAGAAAATCCGCCCTGCGATTGAAGCCGGACAGATTGTACTCTGCGACCGATTTATTGATTCAAGCCGTGTTTATCAGGGCATCAGCGGCAATCTTGACCCGCAATTCATGCGCTCGGTTGAGCGTATTGCCATTGATGGTACCATGCCTGATCTGACTTTCATTCTCGATATTCCGGCAGATAAGGGCTTAGCCAGAGCAGGCTTGCGTCGTGGCAATGAAGTGGCAGATCGTTTTGAAAAAGAAACCATTGCCACCCACGAAGCACGCCGTCAGGCATTTCTGGCTATCGCTGCCGAGGAGCCGCAACGCTGCAAGGTGATTGATGCAGACCGCTCGGTACATGAAATCAGCGCTGAAATTGCAGCACTCACCGATGCTGCTCTGAGCCCGCAAGAGGTGTCTGCCCATGGCTGAACAGACACCCAACAGTACCTATGATGCGATTGATGGTGTTCCTGCACCCAATGCGACCAGTTTTCTGACTGCGCATGAGGAAGTGCGCACATTTCTCGCGCAGGCCTATCAGGAAGGCCGCATGCATCATGCGCTGCTGTTTGAAGGTTTGCAGGGCATAGGCAAAGCGACAACCGGCTTTCATCTTGCCGGACATATGCTGAAATTTCCCGACAGTGCATCAGCACCGCAGCAGCTGAGCACGCCGGATCTGGATGCCGCGCCGTATCGTCAAATGTCGCAGGGAATGCATCCTGCGCTGTTGCATATTACGCGACCGTTTGATGCGAAAACCGGCAAATACCGCACGGCAATTACCGTTGAGGAAATTCGCCGTATCACGCATTTTCTGAGCCGTACTTCCGGTGATGGCGCATGGCGCATCGTTATTATCGATCCTGCGGATGATATGAACCGTAATGCTGCCAATGCTTTGCTGAAAACTCTGGAAGAACCACCTGCACGGGCGCTGTTTATTCTGATTTCCCATTCATCGGGCCGTTTGCTGCCGACGATCCGTTCGCGCTGCCAGTCACTGGCTTTCAAACCGCTGAATGATAATGAGCTGAAGCGCGCGCTGGAAGTTGCAGGCAGAGATGTCGGCATTGATGTACAGGATCAGACTTATTTCGCTGCACTCAGTGCGCGGGCGGAAGGTTCTGTGCGTAAAGCTCTGTTGCTGGTTGCCCATGGCGGGTTGGAAATTACCGATACAGTTGACGCTGTGCTGAGCGGCAATCATTTTGATCTGCCAAAGGCGCAGGCGCTTGCCTCTGTTCTCGGCGGCCGTGAAGCCGATGTGCAGAACCAGCTTTTCCTTGAATATTTGCTGGATAAAGCTGCCGCGCAGGCACTTAGTCTTGCTGAACAAGGGCAGGCGGTGCAAGCCAGTCAGTGGTCGCAATTCTGGGATGATCTGCGCCGCGAGGCGATGGAAACGGAAAGCTATAATCTTGACCGCAAACAGGCGGCACTGATTATGATGGAAAAGATGCACCGCGCTATGCGCAGCGGCATGCCGGTCTGAGGTTTGAGACCGGCTGATGCCGCCGAGCGAACCGGTCACTGTAAAAGGGCAGAAATATGCCATTCACAGGATCAAGAAACCGCATAAACAAGCATGAGTTTCTGAATTCGATGCATTTACTGCTGACTTACGGTCTGACATGCGATATGCCGGTTTTATCAGTTATCATCATATTGACTTCATGAGATAAAATATCTCGACAAGACGGATCCGACATGAGCCGCGAAAAATTTTACGTTACTACCCCGATCTTCTATCCGAACGGCACACCGCATATCGGTCATGCTTATACATCGATTGCTACAGATGCCATGGCGCGCTTCCAGCGTCTGGACGGCAAGGATGTGCTGTTCCTGACCGGTACAGACGAACATGGTCTGAAAATGCAGCAGACCGCCGAGAAGGAAGGCATTACGCCGCTTGAACTGGCTGATAAGAACTCTGCCGTGTTCCGCGAAATGCTGGCGAAAATCGGTTCCAGCCATGACCAGTTCATCCGCACCACAGAAGAGCGTCATTACAAAGCCTGTCAGGATATCTGGGAGCGCATGGTCGCTAACGGCGATATCTATCTCGACAGCTATGCCGGCTGGTATTCGGTTCGTCAGGAAGCTTATTTCGACGAGAGCGAAACAACCGTCGGTGAAGATGGCGTTCGCCGTGAGCCTATCGGTTCACCAGTGGAATGGCATGAAGAAGAAAGCTATTTCTTCCGTCTGTCCAAATACCAGCAGCCGCTGATCGATTATTTCGAAAAACATCCGGAATTTGTCGGCCCGTCTGAGCGCCGCAATGAAGTGCTGAGCTTCATCAAATCCGGCCTGCGTGATCTGTCTGTTTCCCGTACCACCTTTGACTGGGGTGTGCCGGTTCCGGGCAATGACAAGCATGTGATGTATGTCTGGGTAGATGCGCTGACCAACTATCTCACCGCTATCGGCTATCCGGATATGGATGCGGAGAAGGCACAGTTCTGGCCTGCAACTGCCCATATTCTGGGTAAGGACATTGTGCGTTTCCATGCGGTTTACTGGCCAGCATTCCTGATGTCTGCCGGTCTGCCTCTGCCGGAACGTGTTTTTGCACACGGCTTCCTGTTCAACCGCGGCGAGAAAATGTCGAAGTCGGTCGGCAATGTGATCGATCCGTTTGCCTTTATCGACCGTTATGGTCTGGATCAGGTGCGCTACTTCTTCCTGCGTGAAGTGCCTTTCGGTCAGGACGGCAGCTACAATCACGAAGCGATTGTCAACCGCACCAATGCCGATCTGGCCAACGATCTGGGCAATCTGGCACAGCGCTCACTGTCGATGATCGCCAAGAACTGCGAAGGTAAAGTGCCGGAAAAAGCCAACTTCCATGAGGAAGATACGGCTATTCTGAAACTGGCTGAAGAAGCAATTGAACTTGCCCGTAATGCGATGAAGGTTCAGGCCATTCATCAGGCGCTGGCAGCAATTTTCAATGTTGTATCAGAAGCCAATCGTTATTTTGCCGCTCAGGAACCTTGGGCACTGCGCAAGACCGATCCGGTACGTATGGGCACAGTATTGTATACGACCGCAGAAGTGCTGCGCCGCGTTGCAATTATGACTCAGGCCTATATCCCGACATCTTCAGCCAAACTGCTGAATATTTTGGGTGTTGCAGAAGATAAGCGCAGTTTTGCTGATCTCGGTGATGTGCTGATCAGCGGTGCTGAACTGCCTGCGCCGGAGCCGATCTTCCCGCGTTATGTGGAAACTGAAGAGTAATATCTTATATCAGATACGGGCGAATTATCGCCCGTATCATTTTCCCGAGTGCTAAGCCTCGGGCAGGACTTTTATTATGCTTGTAGACAGCCATTGCCATCTCGATTTCGCTGATTTTGCAGAAGAGCGTGACGCGATTATTCAGCGTGCTCTCGATTCCGGTGTCGAAAAGATGATCACCATCTGCACCCGCGTTAAGAAGTTTGATCAGATTTTAGCGCTCGCGGAGAGCTATGATCCGGTTTATTGCTCGGTCGGCACGCATCCGAATAATGCCCATGAAGAACTGGATGTAACCGCTGATGAGCTGGTACGTCTGGCACAGCACCCAAAAGTTGTGGCAATTGGTGAGGCTGGCTTAGATTATCACTATGATTATTCAACGCCGGAAGCGCAGCGCCAAGGCCTGCTGACACATATTGAAGCGTCACGCCGCACGCAATTGCCGCTTGTGATCCATGCGCGCAGTGCGGATGAGGACATGGCAGTATTATTGCGTGAAGAGACCGCCAAAGGCGCGTTCCCGTTTATTCTCCATTGCTTCTCGTCCGGCATTGAACTGGCACGCACCGGCGTTGAGCTTGGCGGCTATGTGTCTTTCTCAGGTATTATCACCTTCAAAAACTCTGCCGAAATTCGTGAAGCCGCAAAAATCGTGCCGCATGATCGTTTGCTGGTAGAGACGGATGCGCCTTATCTGGCTCCGATGCCACATCGCGGAAAACGCAATGAGCCGTCCTATGTTGCGCATACAGCTGCGGTTCTGGCGGATGTCATTGGTGTGAGTGATGCGGATATCCGCCGGATGACCGGTGAGAATGTACTGCGTCTGTTTACCAAAATACCTCGCTGATTATATTCGTTCAAACTATCAGATAATCATTTCAACCTTTTGATATTTAATTATTAAAAGGCGTATAAAAGCGGAACTGGCACATGTCTGACTTCTATCGCTTTACGGTTCTTGGTTGCGGCTCATCTCCGGGTGTGCCGCGTCCGAATGGCGATTGGGGTAAGTGCAATCCGGACAATCCGAAAAACCGCCGCCGTCGTGCATCGCTGCTGGTGGAGCGTGTCAGCCCTCATGGCACAACGCGTGTGGTGATCGATACGGGGCCGGATTTTCGCGCACAAATCATTGACGGGCTGGCAGGCAAAACCGACCGGCATATCGATGCGGCGATCTATACGCATCCTCATGCCGACCATATTCACGGTATTGATGATTTGCGCAGTTTTGTGCTCGACAGCAAGAGCCTGATGCCGATTTATGCAAACCGTCTGACGCTCAACCGGCTTTATGAGGCTTTCGGCTATTGTTTCGCCACGCCCTTCGGTTCAAGCTATCCGCCAATTCTTAAAGCCAATGAAATCGGCAATACCGAGAGTTTTACCATTAACGGGGCAGGCGGTCCAATCCGCTTTAAACCTATGCCGATGGTGCATGGCGATATTACCAGTCTCGGCTTTCGTATTGAAAATGTAGCCTATTGCTCGGATGTGAATGAATTTCCGCCGGAAACAGCAGCATCTCTTGAAAATCTGGATGTTTTGCTGATTGACGCGTTACAATACAGGCCGCACCCGAGCCATTTCAGTCTGGATGAGGCGCTGGAATGGATTTCACGCCTGAAACCGCACCGTGCTATTCTCACCCATATGCATGTGCCGCTGGATTATGATGAAGTGCGCGCTCTTGTACCCGAGAATGTTGAGCCAGCCTATGACGGTATGGTTTTTGAAGTTCCCGCAAATCACTGATTTAGCTCAGCCTGTTGTTTTTATTTGCAATCGGGCAATCCTCTCCGTAGTTTCCTGTCGTGCAGTTATTTCAGGAGGCCATATCCGCAGATATGGAGCAATAATTGCAGCATGAGGAGGAAACTGATTTATGAAATTTACATTTGCTGAGCCTCAGCGCGCGCATAATCCGGCCATGTTTTTATCCGCCGGTGCCCGCAAACCCAATCCGGAAGTGCCTGAGCGCATACAGCGGCTTTTAACCGGCGCCAATGATGCCGGACTTGCAATGATTGCAGCGCAGGATCACGGTCTGGCACCGGTCAGCGCCGTGCACAGCCCTGAATACTTGGAATTCCTGCAGGTCATTTACAGGCAATGGCAGACGATAAGCGGTGCGTCCGATGAGGTCATTCCGAATATCCATCCGAACCGCCGCGATTTTTCCTATCCGACATCACCGGTCGGCCGTGCGGGCTATCATATGGCCGATACGGCCTGTCCGATTGCTGCGGATACGTGGAATTCTGCCTATTGGAGTGCGCAGACGGCAATCGAAGCAGCCAAACTGGTGCAGAATGGCGAGCCTGCGGCCTATGCTCTGTGCCGCCCGCCTGGACATCACGCCTATGCCGATATGGCGGGCGGCTTCTGCTTTCTGAATAATTCCGCGATTGCTGCGCAAGTTCTGCGCGAGAGCCATGACCGTGTGGTTATTCTCGATGTGGACCTGCATCACGGCAATGGTACGCAGGGCATTTTCTATCATCGTGCCGATGTGATGACTGTTTCCATCCATGTTGATCCGGCGGTTTTCTATCCGTTTTTCTGGGGGCATGCCTCAGAGCGCGGTGAGGGCGCAGGCCTTGGCTATAATCACAACCTGCCTTTGGCACGCGGTTCCGGCAATCAGGAATTTCTCGATGCGCTGGATCTGGCATTGGATCGCATCCGCGCCTATCGGCCGGGTGCTTTGGTTCTGGCGCTTGGGCTTGATGCTTCCGAGCATGATCCGTTTGGCGGTTTTACCGTCAATGAGCAGGGTTTCACCAGCATTGCCCAGAAATGCGCAAGTCTGAATCTGCCGACAGTGATTGTGCAGGAAGGTGGTTATATCTGCGATCAGCTGGGCGGAAATCTCACGCATTTTCTGCGCGGCTTCGGCGGATAATCTGCACTCAATGAATATTGACTGAGCAGACGGTTAAGAAACCGTCTGCTTCTTCAATAAAATTGTTTAAACGAACTTGATTTTGTGTATATTCAAAGCTGTTTTATATAAAATTCATTTGTATTTATTGTGATTTTGAAATTATTATTATTTTCAGTTTTATTTGATCTTACATATATGTGCATTCAGGAATAATCCGACATCAAATAATCCTTACAGGGGAAATATCCGATGTGTTTAGCCTGCAATCCCGGAGTTACAGCCATTCTGAGAAACGCCGCATCACGGCGTAATTTTTTGAAATATATGGGAGTGGCGGCCACTTCTGTTTTCGCCGCCTCAGTTATGGAAAGCAGAACAGCGCTGGCCGCAGCTTCTGCTGACGGATCCGCTGATGTGATCTTTAAGGGCGGCACTATCCTCACCATGAATAAGGAGAATGCCCGCGCTGAAGCTATTGCCATTCGCGGCGATACTATTCTCGGTGTCGGAACGGCTGAGGATATGCAGGCTTTAAGCGGTTCTAAGACGCGTATTGTTGATCTTGGCGGCCGCACATTAATGCCGGGTCTGATTGATCCGCATATGCATTCGACCTTTGTGGTGTTGGATGACTGGATTGACGTCAGTCCGATGGCCACACCGACCTTTAAGGATGTCTGGCTTCAGCTGAAGGCTGGTGTGGAGAAGGCAAAATCAGGTGAATGGATTCGGGCGAAGAATTTTGACCCCAGCATCACCAAAGATGCCCGCCCGCCGACAATGGCAGAGCTTGATGCTCTGGCGCCGGATAATCCGTTTTTCATGATGGAAAGTAACGGACATATTGCCTATGCAAACAGTGCTGCCATGAAACTGGCAGGCATTACGGAAGACACCAAAGACCCTTCCGGTGCACGCTTTGTGCGTGATGCAAATGGCAAACTCAGCGGCAGGCTTGAAGAGAGCGCGGCGCAGGAACCATTTATCGAGAAGATGCCGCAGCCAACGGCAGCGGAAGTGCAGAAGCGCATTCGCGGACTTTTCGATCATGCGGCATCAGTAGGCTGCACAAGCCTGCATGATTGCAGCATTGGCATGTTGTCCGGCGTCAATGATATTGCGCTTCTTGATGCCGTGATGGCTGATAATCCGCCGGTGCGCTATCGCGGGATGCTGATTTCAACCCTGATGGATGAATGGGACAAGCTTGGTATCAAACCCGGTCATGGCAATGACCTGTTCCGTATTGATGGTATCAAAGCCTGGGCGGATGGCTCCAATCAGGCAGAAACCGGCTATCAGCGCGAGAATTATCTGGGCAGCAATAGCCGCGGGGCACTGAATTACAGCCTTGAGCAAATCACCGAAGTCATAAAGCGTGCGCATGATGGCGGCTGGCAGGTCGGTGTCCATGCCAATGGTGACGGGGCAATTGATACGGTGATTGAAGCCTATCAGACCGTGCTGCAAGGCTCGGCACCGAATGACCTGCGCCACCGGATTGAGCATTGCAGTGTTCTGCATCCTGAGCAGATGGAGAAAATGGTACGGCTTGGCCTGTCACCGTCATTCCTCATCGGCCATGTGCGATGGTGGGGCAAGGCCTTCCGTGATCGCATTCTGGGGCCGGAACGGGCGAAATATTATGACCCTTGCGCCTCGGCTCTGGCAGCCGGTTTGCGTATTTCGCTGCATTCCGACTGGAGCGTAACGCCGATTGAACCTCTGCGCTATGTACAGGATGCGGTTGCCCGTGTGATGAATGAGGGCGGCGGTGTCTTCTTCTCCGACGAATGCATACCGGCAGAAGCCGCATTGCGTGCTGTAACCATTGACGCTGCATGGCATTGTCATATGGATGATAAGGTTGGCAGCCTTGAAACCGGAAAATATGCGGACTTCGCCATTCTGGAACAGGACCCGACTAGCGGCGTGAAAGATATCGGCAAAATCAAAGTCAGCGAAACATGGATGGCAGGCGAGCAGCGCTATACAGCCTGACATTTTCGTGAGTGCCTGTATTTATTGCGCAGCCTGATTTACCATACCTCATCCATTCTTGAGGTTTGATTATGTCATCGGGTAAACTCAAAGAAACGCTGACGGTGGGCGATGTTGCCCGCCGCAGCGGTGTTCCTGTTTCCACTATCCATTTTTATGAAGCAAAAGAGCTGATAGCCGGATGGCGCACCGCGGGTAATCAGCGGCGCTACCACCGTGCGGTTCTGCGCCGTATTGCTATTATCCGCATTGCTCAGCGTGCCGGAATTTCCCTGTCGATTATCCGTGATGCACTGGAAGATCTCCCGCATGACCATGTGCCGACAGCACGGGACTGGCGGCAATTTACCAATGCATGGAAAGATATGCTGGAGGAGCGCATTGTCAGCCTGATGCAGCTGCGTGATCAGATTGCCACCTGTATCGGCTGCGGGTGTCTTTCTCTGGCGGATTGTCCGTTGCGCAATCCGGATGATGAGCTTGGTGAGCAAGGGGCAGGGCCGCGCCGCCTGCTGAGAAAAAAACTTTAACACAACAATACAAATACGGCTTGACCTCAACTTTGGTTGAGGTTTTATAAGCGTGTCGGTGCTTGCGACGACTTGTCATTTTTGGCCGGTTGTCACGGCATTCTTTTGAGATGCTGCATGAATTTCTCCGTGAAAATCCGGTGAAGCCTGCGGCGGCAAAGGAATCTTTGCGTTCACACGCATTTTGGAGAGCCGACATGAGAAATGATACGACGGGCGCAGTATCAGCCGGTGCTGATGCCGCCATGGTAAAAAGAGATAATGCTCCGGCCGGCTGGGGTGAATTATTCAGCGGAAAAAACGGAATCTATGCGCTTGCCCTTGCCGGTGGCGTAACCTTGCATGCCGTCAATATGTATATCGCCACGACGGTTATGCCTTCCGTGATCGTTGAAATCGGCGGGCTCGATTTTTATGCATGGACAACAACATTATTCGTGGTTGCCTCAATTCTGGGCGCGGCTCTGACCGCTAAATTACTGAAAAGCACAGGGCCGCGCGGTGCCTATCTGGTAGCCACATTGTTATTTGGCACCGGCACGCTGATTTGTTCACTGGCGATCAATATGCCGGTTATGCTGCTCGGACGTGCGGTACAGGGACTGGGCGGCGGCTTTCTCTATGCGCTTGCCTATGGCCTGACACGGATCGTGCTGCCGGAGCGCCTATGGGGGCGGGCGATTGGCCTGATCTCGGCTATGTTTGGTGTGGCAACTCTGATTGGCCCCGCAATCGGTGGCGTTTTCGCCGAGTATAGCGCATGGCGTGCGGCTTTCTGGTCTTTACTGCCCTTTGCTGCTTTGTTTGCCGTGTTAGCTTTCACAACTTTACCAAAGCGCAGCTGGGATAAGAATGAGCAATCCTCCATACCGGTTTTACAGCTTATTCTGCTGACCGGTGCAGTACTGGCGGTTTCAGCCGGCAGCCTGTCAAAAGAATTGTCATGGAACATGATCGGTCTGGCCGGAGCGCTGACTATGGTTGTCGCCATAGCTCTCGTGGATATGAATGCCAGATCCCGCCTGTTGCCGCGCAATGCTTTCAATATTTCCACACCGCTGGGGGCGCTCTATCTGATGATTGCTCTGCTGATGATGAGCATGCAGCCGGAAATTTATGTGCCTTATCTGTTGCAGAAACTGCATGGTCAGACTCCGCTCTGGGCAGGCTATCTTGCAGCACTGATGGCAATCGGCTGGACAGCGGCATCATTTCTCAGTTCACGCTGGCAGAAGAGCGGCGGTTTCCTGATTTTCTCAGGTCCCGTTATGGTGCTGACAGGGTTAATCCTGCTTGCCATTTTCATGCCGGTTCATGGTGGCGGAGACTGGACATATTTGCTGCCTCTCTGCATCGGGCTGGTTCTGATCGGCTTTGGCATTGGTCTGGCATGGCCTGGTCTGGTCACGCGGGTTTATCAGAGTGCACCGGCAACCGAGCAGGATCTTGCTTCCGGAGGTATGACCACAGTGCAATTATTCGCCATTGCATTCGGAACAGCCTGCGCCGGTATGATTGCCAATTTTGCCGGTATATCGGATGCGGGTGATGTTGCCGGTGCGTCCAATGCCTCGCTATGGCTGGCGGGTCTTTTTGCAGCGGCTCCGGTTCTGGCTATATTTGTGGCGATGAAAGTCGTGCGCCTCACCGGAGGCAAAGGATAAGCCATGCCGGATATCATCGAAAAAATACTGGATTCCTATTGGTTTGATATTCTGGCGAGAGTTCTGCTCACACTGGTTTTCTGGACAAGCGGTCTGGCAAAATTATTCGATTTCACTGCCAATGCAGGGATTATGGATGATTTCGGCCTGCAACCGGGCTGGGCTTATAATCTCGTGACACTGATCCTGCAAATCGGTGCTTCGCTGATGATTATCTGTAACAAAGGTGTCTGGCTGGCAACCGGCGCACTGGCGGTCTTTACGGTGCTGACGATACCAGTTGCGCACCCGTTCTGGGCGAAGGAAGGAGAAGAGGCATTCCGCGACATGACTGTCGCTCTGGAACATGCCTCAGTTATCGGCGGCTTGGCAATATTTGCCCTCTATTCCCGCTACAGAGCCAGCAATTGCTGGTGAGTAATATGCAACAAACAGTCACTCCTTTTAAGGGGAGTGACTGTATCTGAAATACCTGATTCAATCAGATATAGGCCGCAACCATATTGGTGAAGAACAGAATAATGCTGAAAATCACGATCAGGGAAATAACCCAGACACCGAAAGCTTTGATTTCCGCATATTGAGAGCCGGATTTTGCCTCAAGATATTTTTTTTCAGCAAAGGCTGCGATGACAACCGACAGCGGCAGCCCGATAAACAGAAGAGAAACAATGAGCGTGGTTGCCTTGAAAATCATCTCATACTCCTGATTTTCCATTTCTGTTTAATAACAACAGCTTCAATCTATAGGCCTTTGCATCAATTGCAATAATGAATCATGATATCCGCCTATGTTGCTGAATATATTTCATATATTAAACATTCAATATTAGGCATTAATTATATTACTTATATTGATATTCGATTTTATTTGCGACTATAGTCTATATTCGTGTGGTTTTTATTGAAATTGTCCCCGACTTCTGTCATTGCACGCCCAAACGCGGGAGGGGTACCGCATGCTGGCATTTCCAATACTCTGCGACGCAATCCGGCAGAGAAGACAAGTTCGTTTTATTTATAAATCATTTCGTTGGATCATCGAGCCATATTTGCTCGGCTATTCCGCACAGGGAAACATGGTTCTGAATGGCTGGGTTATCGCGCATCGCAGCGAGGCCGGCTGGCAGCAGTTTCATGTTCCGCTGATCTCGAATGTTGCGCTGTCCCAAAAACGCTTTCTGCGGGCAAGGGCGGATTATAATCCCTATGATGAATCCGTTGCTCAGGTAGTCTGGCGTTTTGAGAGCTTCAACACCTCGATTGATACGGATTAAGATCAATTGAAACCATCTCCATACAGCGATCCTGCGTGACCGCTGTATGGAATGATCTTCTTTATCCGGCGGCTCTGAGATCCTGCAGCCATGGTCCTGCATTGCGCGCTTCAACCTCATGCGCCTCATCGCGCCAGACCTCCGCGAGACTATCAGCATACCAGTCCTGCATCACTGGCAGTTCACGCAAATGGGCAGCATAGGCTGCGGCTTTATCGCTGAGCCTGATACCATAGGTCTGGAAGCGGAAAGCAACCGGCGCAAAGAATGCATCAACAGCACTGAATTCAGCACCCGCCAGAAATGGTCCGCCAAAATCATCCAGCCCTTCATTCCAGAGCTGGTCAATGCGGCTGATATCTTTCTGCAGGGCAGGTGTTGTCTGCGCGCTGACATCAATCCGCAATCCGATATTATTGGTGCATATTGAGCGCAGAGAGTGAAAACCGGAATGCATTTCTGCTGTCGCACAACGTGCCCAGGCTCTGGCTTTCTTATCCTTCGGCCAGATTTGCGGATGATTATCCGCCAGATATTCGGTGATACCGAGCGAATCCCAGACTGAGATAAAGCTGCCGTCAGCCTGTTTTTCTGAAAGGCAGGGAACCTGCCCTGTCGGAGACGGGTTTTTATCCCAGTCCGCGCTGCCAAAAGGGATCAAAATTTCTTCAAACGGAATATCCAGCTGCTTCATCAGAAGCCATGGCCGGAGTGACCATGAGGAATAATTTTTATTCGCAATATAGAGCGTGTACATGAAATATCCGTCCTGATGCTGATGCAACAGTCATTCCATGAAATAGCTTTCCGGTACAGAGGAACAGCGTATTTTTTCGCTATTCAGGTCAAAAGAAACAGTTCCGGCAACTATGGCTTGGGCGCAGCTTCTGCCTGCGCATTAAGATAGGCCAGCAAATCGTCAATCTGCCCCTCCCACAGCCCCCAGAAACGCATTGTTGTGCCGGGGATCATGGTTTTAGGCGCTGTCAGGAATTCTTTGAGCGTCGCATCATTCCAGATCAGACCATTATCACCGGCCTGTTTCATAGCGGCAGAATATTGAAAACCTTCAATCGTGCCTGCTTTGCGCCCCTGCAATTGCATCAGATGCGGCCCCATGCGATTGGCCGGCTGGTTGAGAATATGGCAGAAGCGGCATTTCTGGTAAATTTTCTCGCCGTTCTTGATGTCGCCTTCCGCCTGAGCTGTCGCCGGTGCCGACAAACAAAAAGCAAGAAGTGAAATTTTAAACAGGCGGAGCATGTCAGATACCAGTCAGTCTTTAATCCGTTTTCGCTGATCTACGCCGGATTACAGCCTGCCGCAATATGGCACCGGTCAACAAATGGTACCGGTGCCATATCCTGACTTTTATGCGCTGATGGTTTTTGTCAGCACCAGAGTAAGGAGTGCTGATGTGATGGTGAAAACAACCAGAGGCAGAATTGTATTGCCGCCAAGCAGTACGACCACAAGCGTTCCGGCAATGCTGACGATCAGGCTTTCAATGCAGTAATAAATGGCCGTTGCCGTGCCTGCATAGTCATCGAAGCTCTTCAGCGCTCCGTTCGCTGTTACCGAGCAGGTGAGGGCAATGCCTGCTGCGACCACCCACATGGCGACCATGAAGGCTGGCACAGACAATTGCATAACTCCGCCGAAGAGCAACAACAGCCCGCCACCGCACATAATCAGAAGCATACCGCGTCTTAATGTGCCGCGCAGTCCCCACCATTGCGTATAAAAACCGGCGAAACGGGCGAAAGCCACCATAACAATGGCGATACTGGCAAAACACAGGCTGAACGTGACCGAAGACAGACCAAGCCCGTTGACCAGCAAGAGCGGTGCCGTGGAGAAGAAAACAAAGAACGAGCCCATTGCGGCACTAAAGCCGGTTGTATAGGTCCAGAACGGCTTGCTTCCGAGAATGGAACGCAGCTTTCCCTGCGGCTTTGTCAGGCTTGGCACGCGGGTTTCCGGCCAGCGCCATGCGGCATGCAAACCTGCAAAAGCACCAAGCACTGCCAGCACCCAGAAAATACTGCGCCAGCCAAACTGAATATCCAGCAAAGCGCCGAGCAGCGGTGCAAGTGCAGGCACAAAAGCCAGCATGGAGCTGAACAGGCTGTAGATGACCGCACTTTCTGCACGTTGCGCATAAACATCGCGCACCGTAGCAAAAGTTGCCACCAGCATTGCCGCAGCCCCTGCGGATTGCAGCAAACGCAATGCCAGAAAGACCGGCGCAGAACCGGTGATCGCCAGTCCGGCAGAGGCACAGGTAAAGATCAGCGCACCACCCAGTAAAACCGGTTTGCGACCAATTTTATCCGAGAGCGGGCCGAAAATTAGCTGACCTGTACCAAGAACGCCCAGATAGAGACTGAGTGTCAGTTGCACCATTTCAGGGCTGGTCTGCAGCGCTTCCGACATATGCGGAATAACGGGCAGATAAATATCCATTCCCATAGATGCCAGAAGATCAAACGGCGCCATGAGAACCAGTGCCGCTGCAAGACTAAAATTCCATTGCACCGGCAGAATGCCCTCTGCGGGTTGCAAAGACTTGTTTTTATAGAAAGACATATGTCGAATCCACGCTGTGAGGCGTGCATACAAAAGCAATCATGCAGCGGCGCTTAAGCGACCGGCAGAGTGTGGCTTCTGAATGTTACGCCGTAAATTTTCTTCAGATGATGAAATTTACGGCTGAGCGGGTTGCGGATTCGACTGTACTCATGATGCGCATTGTTTAGATATTTGTCAGCATATTGTCAAAGCACTGTCTCTGTTCTGTCTGAAACCAAGTATCAGTTTGCCGCTGTCGATCCCTGTATATAAATTGCACTTGCTTGATTGCCTGCCGGATATGGCAGGCGAAAATGAGAGGGTTTGCAATGGCAAAACTGGTTATTGAAAAATATACCGAAGGTCAGCTCGGGAAGAAGACGAATGTTCCGCTTCCGCTGGTGCGGATAGCTGCACGTATTTTACCGGATGCAGCGCTGAGCCAGCTAAAAGCAAAAGGGATTGATCTTCCGGCAGTCTGTGCTGCCAGCCGTATCGGCCAGCCTTATGAGACGGTTCTGGATATTCGTGAAAACCGCCAAAACAAAAAAGTCGTGATCTCTTTGCAGCACTGACGCACTATAATTTTATAAGATAAATTTCTGTATCTTGCCGCTGATAAACGCAAATGTGAGCGGTTTATCAGCCATGCGGCACTATGAGCGCGGTAGGAATGTCGGTCTTTGATTGACTGCGCGGTGTATTTTTGCCAAATCAGCGAAAATGATTTTCATGGAAGTGCAGGTTTCTGCCTGTATAATGCTTCTGTGTTTATTGCAGAATGTTGCAGCAAATTTCAAATCCCGATCAGGCATTGCTGCCGCGGTCAGGTAAGCTGCAATGTGAGATTGAGATTATTACGTGCGTCAAACGCACAGGAAAGGTTTAGGGCTATGACAGCCGATTTCCGCGAGCTTCGTGTTAATATGGTTGATACGCAGATCCGCACGACGGATGTGACGGATCTTGCTGTTCTGGATGCTTTTCTGGCAGTTCCGCGTGAAGAATTTGTACCGGCGCACCGTCGTGAGCTGGCCTATATTGATGAAGATCAGCTGCTGGCAGAAACACCGGAAGGTGCACGCTATCTGATGGAACCATCACCGGCAGCCCGTCTGGTGCAGCTCGCATCGGTGAAAAAGCAGGATGTGGTTCTCGATATCGGTTGCGGCACAGGCTATCTGGCAGCGGTTCTGTCGCAGCTTGCAAGCTCGGTGATCGCTCTTGAAAGCAATGCGGATTTCGCTGCCACGGCTTCGGAAAAGCTGCAGGCACTGGGTTGCGACAATGTTGTGGTTGTCAGCGGTGAACTGACTGCCGGCTACCCTAAAGAAGCCCCGTTTGATGTGATCATCATTGAAGGTGCGGTTGATTTTGTTCCTGAAGCTCTGCAGGCACAGCTCAGAGACGGCGGCCGTCTGGTTGCTATCGAAGGGCAGGGCAATATGGGCGTTGCGCATATTTATGTGAAAGAAGACGGTATCGTATCCCGTCGCGGCGTATTTAATGCTGCGGTGAAACTGCTGCCGGGCTTCCGTCATGCGGCCGAATTCGTATTCTGATACGCAATAAATTCTTTTCAGAAAGCCTGTCACGGATCTCCGCGGCAGGCTTTTTGTTTATTACCGATATTTAAGCTTAAAATCTCTGTGTAACCTGATATTGTCACACTCGTTGAAAACCACTATTTTTAGCCCACCGCTTACAAAAGGGTAAAAATTGTGGCAGACCAGAAATTGTTGTTTTGGCAACAATAACAATTTGTTTATTAATGAATTAAGCTGATGGGTGGAAAATCCGATTTTTACCCGTTATTAGCAAATGCCCGAATGAGTTTGGGAAATTTGATTCGAATTGTATGGGGTAAACCGTGGTCAATTTACGCAAACAGGTTTTAGCTGTTGCACTATTAGCGAGCACGGTACTCGCACCGGCTCCTGTCATGGCGGAAACGCTGTTCGGAGCAATGCAAAAAGCATATCACAATAATGCTTCGCTCAATTCATCCCGCGCCGGTTTGCGCGCAGTTGATGAAGATGTGGCAATTGCCAAATCAGGCTACCGCCCGACATTGAGCGGCACATATAAATATGGCCGCAGCCGTAACGGCACGACTGATATGTATTCGACAACAGGCGAGGTCGGCATTCAGCTGAACCAGACATTGTTCGATGGTTTCCAAACAAAAAACAGCGTGGCGGCGGCCGAAAGTAACGTATACGCCCAGCGCGAAAATCTTCGCAATGACGAGCAGAACCGTCTGTTCGAAGCTGTTCAGGCCTATATGGATGTTTATCAGAACCGCCAGATCGCCTCTCTGCGCCAGAAAAATCTGGCCGCATTGAACGAGCAGGTTCGTGCAGCCAAAGCCCGTCTGGATGTTGGTGAAGGCACTCGTACTGACGTAGCGCAGGCCGATGCGCAGCGTTCCGCTGCTGTTGCGCAGCTCAACGCCGCTCTTGCCAATGTTAAATCGGCAGAAGCAGTCTACCGTCAGGTAACCGGCTCTGCTCCGGATAAATTGCAGGCCGCCAAGCCTGCCGGTAAATCGCTGCCAAAGAGCATTGCTCAGGCCTATGCGATTGCTGAAGCCGGTCACCCTGGTGTTAAGGCAATGCAATTTGCCATGGATGCTGCCGGTCATAATGTGAAAGCTAAAGAAGGTGCATTGCTGCCGACTGTCGGCGTAACAGCTTCCGCTTCGCATTCATCGGTTTATTCCGGTCTGCCAATGGCTGGTAACGGCAATTCCGCTTCGATCGGCGTTGGCGTTACTGTTCCGATTTATTCGGGCGGCAAAACATCTGCAACTGTTCGCAAGTCGAAAGAACAGCTTGGTCAGGCACGCATTCAGATTGATGTTGTGCAGGATCAGGTGCGTGCTGCCGTGGCCTCGTCATGGTCGCAGCTTGAAGCCGCAAAAGCATCTCTCTCTGCTTATCGCGACGGTATTTCCGCAGCACGTCTCGCATTGGACGGCGTGATTGAGGAGCGCAATGTTGGTCAGCGTACAACACTTGATGTTTTGAACGCCCAGAATGATCTGGTCGATGTTCAGATCCAGCAGGTTCAGGCTGAACGCGATGTTGTTGTGGCAAGCTATGCCGTGCTTTCATCCGTTGGCCGCCTTACAGCACGCCAGATCGGTCTGCAGGTTGCAGAATATAAGCCTGAACAGCATTATGACGCTGTGAAAGATAAGTGGATCGGTCTGCGTACACCGGACGGCCGCTAATCAGGATTAGATTCAAGTTTTTAAAAAAGCGGCGCATCATGCGCCGCTTTTTTGTTTTCAGCTGACATTTCCGCGAGGGTTATACGGCCAGAATTCCGGCAATAGTTAAAAATCACTTAAGAAATCTGTGTTTTACGCTGCAGCGAGGTCTGCAGGGATTCTCAAATCAGCAATGGTTCTGTACTTTAGAGCTAAGATTCGTTGAATTTTCAGACTGAAGAATTTTACGCATTATTCTGCCGGAGAAAACCTAAGGCTAAGCAAGCCGTTTCCGCAGATAAGCGACAGCCAAAGGATGCTGCACGATATGGCTCAGACTTCCAGCGCAACACGTGAACCGTCCATGGAAGAAATTCTGGCTTCCATTCGCAGAATTATTGAAGACAGCGATGTCACGAAACAGGCGACAGCTGATCTGACATCAGCTCCGGCTGCAAAAGCACAGCCTGAAAACCGCGCTGAAACAGTTAAAACCTCAGAACCGCCTGCAGAAGAAAAACGCGGGGAGGTTGCCCAGTTTCCCCGTGCTGTTTCTTCGGAAACAGCACAAACAAGTAACCACGCTGTTTCGCCAGAAACAGCGCCAACTAATAATGCTGTTGTTTCGTCAGAAACCACTACCGGCGCAGCCACAATTGCTGAAACTCAGCCTGTCACACCTTCATTCACGCTGGATGCGATCTTGCGTGGCAGCATTCAGGAACAGGCATCCCCAGCACAAAAGCCGGAACTGACACGGGCTGAAATGCATGAGCGCAATGTTGCTCATGTGCGTATTGCGACGGTCAATCCGCCGGTGCCGCCGGTTGTTGTGGCTGCGGCCGAACAACCTAAGAGTGATGCCATAAAAATGTCAGAGGCGCTTCTTATGCAGGTTGCAGAAAAGCGGGTTGTGTCGATGACCCAGCCAGCCGCAAAAGAAGAGGTTGCCCCTGTGTCTGAAAAAGCATTTGAAACCGCTCCGCAAACTGTATCCGCTCCTGCACAGGACAAGTCTCTGATTTCAGAGGCAGCGGAAAAGCAGGTTGCAGCATCTTTCGGCAGTCTCAGTCAGGCTCTTATCGAAGAGCAGAAGCGTCTGCTTAATGAGAAAATGGAAGCTATGCTGCGCCCGATGTTGCAGGAATGGCTTGATACCAATCTGCCGCCGCTTGTCGAACGACTGGTGCGTGAAGAAATCGAGCGCGTCGTCCGCCGCGGCTGACGGAAAGAATGTTCAATTGCGGATTTACAGCCCCTTTACCACTGTAAACGGGGCTGTTTTTATGTTTAAAGCCATCCTATATAGAATACGGAAATACCGTGATTTGCAGTGTGAGGCACGCAGTTTTCCTTGATTCTTTGTTTCAAACTTGCTTTGAAACATATCACTGAGACTTGTTTGTACCGGATAGGTGGTCGGATCTGCTGCTGCTAAGGCAGGATTGAACGATCACTTCTTTCGTTGCGCCTGCCTTCATATAAAGAGACAGAGTTTTTTATGTTAGAGAAAACCTACGATTCCGCGGCTACCGAGCCAAAAATTGCTGATATTTGGGAAAAAGCGCAGGCTTTTAAAGCCGGTGCAGGTTCCAAGCCGGGTGCGGATCCGTTTGCTGTGGTGATCCCGCCGCCGAATGTCACCGGTTCTCTGCATATGGGCCATGCCCTCAATAATACCATTCAGGATATTATGGTGCGCTTTGAGCGCATGCGCGGCAAAAACGTGCTGTGGCAGCCGGGCATGGATCATGCCGGCATTGCAACGCAGATGGTTGTTGAACGCCAGCTGATGGAACGGCAGGAGCCGAACCGTCATGAAATGGGGCGTGAGAAATTTGTTGAGCGCATCTGGCAGTGGAAAGAAGAATCCGGTGGTCTGATTTTCAATCAGCTGCGTCGCCTTGGTGCGTCCTGTGACTGGTCGCGCGAACGCTTCACGATGGATGAAGGTCTGTCCAAAGCCGTTCTGGAAGTTTTCGTCACGCTCTACAAAGAAGGCCTGATTTATAAAGATAAGCGTCTGGTCAACTGGGATCCGAAATTGCAGACAGCAATCTCGGATATTGAAGTTGAACAGCGTGAAATCAAAGGTCATTTGTGGCACTTCCGCTATCCGCTGGAAGGCGTGGCTTTTGATGCGGAAAATCCGGACACTTATATAGTTGTTGCAACAACCCGCCCTGAAACAATGCTGGGCGATAGCGGCATTGCGGTTAATCCGGAAGATCCGCGCTATCAGTCCCGTATCGGTAAAAATGCTGTGCTGCCACTGGTTGGCCGTGCGCTGCCGATTGTTGGTGACGATTATGCCGATCCTGAATCCGGTTCCGGCGCGGTTAAAATTACGCCTGCGCATGACTTTAATGATGCGGAAGTCGGAAAACGTAATAACTTACGTAAAATCAACATTATGTCGCCTGTTGCTACCATATTGCTTCAGGACAATGAGGACTTTGCGGAAGGCCTGACACCATCTGCTGAGCTGGATGCGTTGATTGAACGCTTCCACGATCAGGATCGCTTCAAGGCGCGTAAAGCCATTGTTGAGATGATGGAAGAAGGTGGCTATCTCGAGAAAATCGAAGATCACACCCACATGGTGCCGCATGGCGACCGCGGCGGTGTGCCGATTGAGCCGCTGCTGACTGACCAGTGGTATGTAAATGCTGCGGAAATGGCCAAGCCGGCCATCGCGTCTGTTCGCGAAGGCCGCACAGCGATTGTACCGAAAACATGGGAAAAGACCTATTATGACTGGATGGAAAACATTCAGCCATGGTGTATTTCCCGCCAGCTGTGGTGGGGTCATCAGATCCCTGCATGGTATGGTCCGGACGGTACAATTTTCGTAGAAAAGAGCGAAGCAGAAGCTCTGACTGCCGCTCAGAAACATTATGGTGAACCGACATCGCTGACCCGCGATTGCGACGTGCTGGATACATGGTTCTCTTCAGCGCTGTGGCCGTTCTCGACCCTTGGCTGGCCGGATAAAACTCCGGAACTCGACACCTATTATCAGACAGATGTGCTGGTAACCGGTTTTGACATCATCTTCTTCTGGGTTGCCCGTATGATGATGATGGGTCTGCACTTCATGAAAGAAGAGCCGTTCCACACCGTTTATGTTCACGCTCTGGTGCGTGACAAGAACGGCGCGAAAATGTCGAAGTCCAAAGGCAATGTTATCAATCCGCTTGATCTGATTGATGAATATGGTGCCGATGCGCTGCGTTTCTCGCTGGCGATCATGGCCGCACAGGGACGCGACGTGAAGCTCGATCCGGCACGTATTGCCGGTTACCGCAACTTTGGCACAAAGCTCTGGAATGCGACACGTTTTGCGCAGATGAATGGTGTGAGCCGTCAGCCGGACTTCAAACCAGAAGATGCAAAACTGGCGGTTAACCGCTGGATTCTGACCGAGCTGACACGCGCGACCAGAGCCATCACTGAGGGCATCACAACTTACCGCTACAATGATGCGGCAAGCTCAGCCTACCGTTTTGTCTGGAACCAGTTCTGTGACTGGTATCTGGAACTTCTCAAGCCGATTTTCATGGGCGATGATGAAGATGCAAAGCGTGAAGCGCAGGCCTGTGCAGCTTATTGTCTGGATGAAATCTACAAGCTGCTGCATCCGTTCATGCCGTTTATGACGGAAGAACTTTGGAGCCTGACAGCCGGTGAGGGCCAGAGCCGCGAGACGCTGCTTGCCCATGCACCATGGCCTGATTTGTCCTTCGAAGATGCATCCGCTGCTGATGATATCAACTGGTTGATCGAACTGGTCAGCGGTATCCGTTCCGTTCGCTCGGAAATGAATGTTCCGCCGTCAGCACAGGCACCGCTTGCGGTTCTTGAAGCCAATGAGCTGACCAAAGAACGTCTGGCGCATCATGATGCGGCAATCAAACGTCTGTCCCGTGTTGCTGATATCAGCCTGTCTGATGCTGCGCCAAAGGGCTCTGCACAGCTGGTTGTAGGCGAGGCGACCTATTGCATGCCGCTTGGCAGCCTGATTGATCTTGGTGCGGAAATGCTGCGTCTTGAAAAAGAAAGCGGCAAGCTCACAGCCGAAATGGAGAAAATTGACAAGAAGCTCTCGAATGAGAAATTCGTTGCCAATGCCAAGCCGGAAGTCGTGGAAGCAGACCGTGCCCGTTTCGCTGAATTGCAGGAAGCACAGGGCAAAATTGCCGTTGCCATGCAGCGCCTGAAGGATGCCGAATAAACCGGCCTTTTAGAGATACCTAAAGAACGAAAGCGCCCTCAAATCACACTGATTTGAGGGCGCTTTCTTTTGATGTCTCATTCAAACAGTAACCGGCAAATCAGGCTGCGGGTTAATCAGATTGATTCTGTGGTTTATTCGCAAATCTTGCAACCGACTGATTTTTCTATGTTTATTGAGTTTTGAAGTGAAATTCTTTAATGCGAATGCAGCATTTTTACAAACAATGATGCTGAAACTGATCTGCTACATCATGTTTAAAATGCGCAGGACCGGTGACGTAGTATAGGTTTCAAGAGGTCAAAAACGATTGTCTTTTTTGCGTGACATATTTGGCACAGCGCACGTTTTGAAGGCAAAATCAGGTCAAAACTCACGTTTTGGATGTGAATTTATACGGCAACTCACAAAAAAACTAAGTAAGACGATCAAAAATCGGATTTTCGGCCGACTCTGTGACGAACCGGTGGTTCGTTTTCAACTTTCTTGTACTTGCAGAACCCATTCGGCATGTTACGCTCACGTCAAAATTAAGTATAAAAATTGAGGGACAATATGCTTAAAACTGCCTTGAAATTATCTGCCGTGTCGCTGGCATTGTCGGGGGGAATTTTGACCGCTCATGCCGGTGGTCTGGAGCGCAGTTCTCAGGATTTCGATATTTTATTTGAAGAAGGCAATGTGGTTGAAACCGGTGCGACTTTTGTTGCGCCGCAGCGGAAACTGAAGAACATTCGCGGCAGTGTTTTTCCTGCCAATCCTGTTCCAAATCAGAATTTCGGCAAACCTTTCGACACAGAAGTTGACGAAGGTAAGACCTATTGGGTTCCGAAGCTTTCGGCAAAAATCCAGCTGACTGATGAACTGGGCTGTGCGGTTCAGTATCGTGAACCATGGGGTATTGATACAGATTCAGGCATCAACAATGCCCGTATGTTCAGCGCTATTGAGCAGGAAATTTCTTCGCGCGATTATGGTCTGAACTGCGCCTATCGTTTCTCTGCCGGTGAAAAAGGCTTTTTCCGTATTCTCGGTGGTGTAAGCTATCAGGAACTTAAAGGCCGGCAGACAAAAATCTCCGGCGTACCGCTGGATCCAAACAATCCAAGAAACCTGACTTTCGCAAATAGTACACTGGATGTTGACGACAGTGCATTTGGCTGGCGCTTGGGTGCAGCTTATGAAATTCCTGAAATCGCTCTGCGCGCCAGTTTGGTTTATCAGTCCAAGGTCAATTATGATCTGGATGGCACCGTTGGCGTGTCTCTGATTGGTGCGCCTCTGAATTTCCTTACACCGGTTAGCGGCAGTGTAGCCACGCCACAATCTGTTGAGTTCAAATTCCAGACCGGTATTGCTCCGGATTGGCTGGCGCTCGCTTCCATCAAATGGACAGACTGGAAGAGCATTACCAAGATCGGCTTTAACAATTCCGGTGATTCACCATTTTTGGGTGGCCGTTTCCCTGTAGGCGCCGAAGTAACGTCACTTGATCTTTACTACAAAGACGGCTGGACTGTTATGGGTGGTATCGGTCACAAATTTAACGACAAGTGGTCGGGTGCGGCAACTGTTACCTGGGATCGTGGCACAACAACTGGTCTGACCTCACAGACCGATGTCTGGCTGCTGGGTCTCGGTGCAAATTACAAGGCAACGCAACATCTGGAATTCCGTCTTGCAGGTGCTGTCGGTATCCTGACCTCCGGTACTCTGGATAACACAACAAGTGCCCCTAATGGCGGCAGCCAGTTCGGTTCCAAGGCTGATTTTGGCACCGATGTTGTCGGCGGTATGACACTTTCTGCCAAATACCGTTTCTGATCGCATGATCGGATAAAGAAAAGGCGCTGCGATTGTGGTGATCGCAGCGCCTTTTTATGTACCTAAACAGCACTTTAGCGGTTTATTTTTCGAGACGGGCGAGCAGGGACGATGTATCCCAGCGACCGCCGCCAAGCTTCTGCACATCCTTGTAATATTGATCCACGAGGGCAGTCAGAGCGAGCGTGGCACCATTGCGATCCGCTTCTTCAAGGCAGATTTTCAGGTCTTTGCGCATCCAGTCAGCAGCAAAGCCGAATTCATATTCGCCTTTAATCATTGTCGGTGTGCGGTTTTCCATCTGCCATGAACCGGCAGCACCTTTGGACAGCACATCAATCACGGTCTGAATATCCAGCCCTGCACATTTACCGAAATGAATGGCCTCAGCCAGTCCCTGAACAATACCGGCAATGCAAATCTGGTTCATCATCTTGGCAAGCTGGCCATTGCCAATAGCGCCCATCAAACCGACTGACCGTGCATAAGCGGAAATAACCGGCTTGGCTTTATCGAAAACAGCCTCATCAGCGCCGCACATCACTGTCAGCACGCCATTCACAGCACCGGCCTGTCCGCCGGATACCGGCGCATCGATGAAGTGGAAACCACGCTTGCGGGCTTCCTTGTCGAGTTCACGGGCAACCTCAGCGGAGGCTGTGGTATTGTCGATGAAGATAGTGTCTTTGCCCATGCTCTGAAACGCACCGTCTTCGCCAAGGGTGACTGAGCGCAGATCATCGTCATTACCGACACAGCAGAACACAAAATCCTGACCACGGGCAGCTTCGGCCGGCGTGCTCGCAAAACTGCCTTTAAACTCCTGCGTCCAGGCCTGTGCCTTAGCCGTGGTGCGGTTATAGACGGTTACTTCATGTTCGCCGCGTGTTTTGAGATGGCCAGCCATCGGATAGCCCATAACACCGAGGCCGATAAACGCAACTTTAGCCATAGTAACTCCCATTTAATCAATGCTCTAAAGATGTTGGATAAAGTAATTTCTAAAAGAGAAACCCGCTACGGATTGTTAAGCGGCAACTCCCGATGCATTTGCTCCAAAATCCAGTCACGGAATTTCTCTGTGCCGGATTTAATCTGGCGCGATGCCGGAGCCACCAGAAAAATGCTCTTTCCGGCCTTGTAGGAATTCTCCAGCGGTATAACCAGTTTGCCGCTTTCCAGATAGCTACCGATCAGATGCCGCCAGCCGAGCGAAATACCCTGACCGTGAATTGCCGCCTGCATTGAAGCAAGATTATCACTGAACACCACATCATGAGGCAGTTTGGCACTGGAAACCCCCTGATATTCAAGCCATTCACGCCAGCCGATACGGGAGCGGTGCTTTTCTTCAAAATGCAGCAGGCGATGATTGAGTAAATCGGCCGGCGCATAAATCGGGCCGTGCGCGGCCAGATATTCCGGACTGCACACACAGACCGTTTCTTCCAGACACAGCTGCCATGAGCGCAAGCCCTGCCATTCGCCATTACCAAGACGGGCGGAGAGGTCAATATCCTCTTCGCCGAGATCAATATAATCTTTCGGGCTTTCCTCAATATGCAGCGCAATTTCCGGATAGCGGTTTTTGAAGTCGGCAAGACGCGGCAGCAGCCATAGCGAGATAAACACCGCCGAGAATGAGGCGCGCACAATATCCTTTTGGTATTTTCGCTGCAGGGACGAAATCACCATATGCAGATGATCAAAAGAGGCCTGCACTTCCTGATAGAGCCGCTGTCCTTCCGGCGTCAGCTCCAGCCGCGCACTCTCGCGGCGAAACAATTTCAATCCAGTCGATTCTTCAAGTAACCGTATGGTTTTACTCACCGCGGGCTGGCTGACATTCAGCTCTTTGGCCGCGGCGGTGAAGCTTAAACGCCGTGCTGCGGCCTCAAAGGCAAACAGGTAATTGGCGGAAGGAATGAGATTACGGAGTCTGTGCATAATCTGAAGTTATACCTCGGACTATTTTTTTACAAGATCACAAAGCATCTGCCGCATCCTATTGTGAGATCAAAATCAGCCGTAATTTTGCGCGCTGAGAAAACATGAAAACAGTCTGAGATCATTGCACTAAGGAGAGGTGCACCGGTCTTTCATAAAAATAAATCGGGTGGAATTATGCAAACTTATGCACGGGTTGTGGTTGTCGGCGGCGGTTGTGTCGGGGTTTCCGTTCTCTATGCACTGGCCAAACGCGGCTGGACAGATTGTGCGCTGCTGGAACGCACATCGCTGACAGCAGGCTCAACATGGCATGCGGCAGGGCTTATTCCCTCTTATGCACGCAGCAATAATGTTGGCCGCATGATTGCAAAAACCATTGAGATTTATGAAGGACTGGAAGCTGAAACCGGCCAGAATGTCGGCTGGCATAAATGCGGCCAGCTGCGTATCGCCAATACGCGCGACCGTATGGATGAATATAAGAGCTATATGGATGTGGCCGAAGCGCAAGGCACCAATGCCCGTCTGGTTTCGCCAAAAGAAGCTATGGAACTCTGGCCGCTGCTGGAAAATAACAAACATATGATCGGCGCGCTCTATCATCCGGATGACGGACATATCGCACCGGCTGACGTGACGATGGCGATGGCTAAAGGCGCCCGCGATATGGGGCAGAAAATCTATCAGAATACGCAGGTCAACAGTTTTGAGCGCCTGCCAAACGGCGAGTGGAAAGTCTCAACCAATAACGGCGATATTATCTGCGAACATATTGTTTCCGCGACCGGCAATTATGCCCGCCAGACCGGCGCATTGCTCGGTATTGATATTCCGGCAATCCCGATCCTGCATCAATACTGGATCACCGATGCGGTGCCGGAAATTATTGAGCGTAAAAAACAGGGTCTGCCGGAAATGCCGATCCTGCGTGATGAGGGCTTTGCCGGATATCTGCGCGAAGAGGGTGACGGATTGATGTTCGGCCCTTATGAGCGCACCGAACATCTGAAACTCTTTGCCGTGGACGGTGTGCCGGAATGGTTCGGCGCTGATCTGGTGGAAGAGGATTTCGATGCGGTTGAATGGAACTGGGAAGTAGCCACAGATTATGTGCCTGCTCTTGCCCGCACCGGCATTAAAGCCAATGTGCGCGGGCCATTCCAGATGACTGCTGATGAATTGCCGCTGGCGGGCCCTGCATGGGATCTGCCAAATGTATGGTTGGCGGAAGGTGTGCCGGGCGGCATTCTCTGGGGCGGCACACTGGGCTTCCATCTGGCAGAATGGATCATCGACGGTGCGCCGTCCAAAGATATGTCGGAACTCGACCCGCGTCGTTTCTCCAATTACGCCAACAAAACCTGGACGCGCCACAAGGTGCAGGAAACATGGGGCACACACGCGGATATTAAATTTCCGGGTCAGACCATGCCTGCATCCCGTCCGCAGAAAACCGCGCCTTCCTATGACCGCCTCACCGAAATGGGCGCTGTATGGGATGTGCTGAACGGCTGGGAAATGCCGCAATGGTTTGCGCCAAGCAAAGAGGAAGCCATTCCTGACCTGAGCTTCCGCCACACCCAGCGTGCGGCTAAATATATCCGTGAAGAAGTGACTGCGGTGCGTGAAGGCGTTGGCCTGATCGAAATGACACCGATGACCAAATTTGAGGTTTCGGGGCCGGGGGCTGAAAGCTGGCTGGACGGCATTCTCGCCAATAAACTGCCAAAACTCGGACGTATCGGTCTTTGTCATCATCTGAATAAAAACGGCGGTGTGGTCAGTGAATATACAGTTATCCGCTTCAAGCCGGATGCATTTTATCTGATCTCCACACCGCGTGGCGAACGCCTGAACTTTGATGAATTATCAAAAATCCTGCCGGATGACCGCAGCGTTACGCTAACCAATGTCACCATGGAACGCGGTGCTTTTACACTTGTGGGGCCAAAGGCGCGTGATGTTTTGCAGCAAATCACCGAGGTTGATCTGAACAATACGGCTTTCCCGTGGATGAGCATGCAGACCGGCACAATCGGTCTGGCCAGCGATGTGCGGATGCTGCGCGTGACCTATGAAGGCGAGCTTGGCTGGGAACTCTATCATCCTATCGGTTATCAGCGTCATCTTCTGGATGAAATTCTCAAAGCCGGTGAGGAATTTGGTATCCGCATGGTTGGTCTGGCCGCACTGGAATGCTGCCGTCTCGATAAATCCTATCGCGCTATGTATCGAGATATGAATGCCGAACTGACGGCTTTGGAAAGCAGTCTCGACCGTTTCATCAAATTCGATAAAGGTGACTTTATCGGCCGCGATGCTCTCATCCGCCAGCGCGATGAGGGGCTGAAGCGTCGTATTTGCACCATCACTATCGCCACAGATGGTGCCAGTGTGCAGATGAATGAGGGCGTTTATCACAATCGCAAACTGGTTGGCCGTATTACCTCCGGCGGTTACTCCTGCCATTTCAGCCATGATATCGCCCTTGCTCTGCTGCCGCCGGAATTAGGCAATCAGGTTGGGCTGGAACTGGAAGTTCAGGTGCTGGGTGAATGGCGCAAAGCAAAAGTCGTTGAAGAGTCGCTCTACGATCCGACCAATGCACGTTGCAAAATGTAATTTTAACAGTCTGATACATTGAATTGACAGGATAAAATCATGAAAGTTCTGGTCGCAGTTAAACGGGTTGTTGATTACAACGTGAAAATCCGCGTTAAGGCCGATGGCAGCGGCGTTGATCTTGCCAATGTCAAAATGGCGATGAACCCGTTTGATGAAATTGCCGTGGAGGAGGCGTTGCGCCTCAAAGAAGCGGGCAAGGTTTCGGAAGTGATTGTAGCTTCAGTTGGTCCCACACAGGCACAGGAAACGCTACGTACAGCGCTGGCGATGGGCGCTGATCGCGGCATTCTGGTGAAAGTTGATGATGCTGTTGAGCCGCTTGCTGTTGCTAAAATCCTGAAAAAACTGGTTGAGGAAGAGCAGCCACAGCTGGTGATCGTCGGTAAACAGGCAATTGATGATGATGCCAACCAAACCGGCCAGATGCTCTCGGCACTGCTGGGCTGGTCGCAGGCGACCTTTGCATCCGAACTGGAGCTCGGTGACGACAAAGCCGGTGTAACCCGCGAAGTCGATGGTGGTTTGCAGGCGATTGAAGTGAAACTGCCAGCGGTGGTGACAGTTGATCTGCGTCTCAACCAGCCGCGCTATGCCTCTCTACCGAATATTATGAAAGCCAAGAAAAAGCCGCTTGATGAAAAAAGCGCGGCAGAACTTGGTGTTGATACTGGATTGCGTCTCAAAGTTCTGAAAACCGAAGAACCGGAAAGCCGTCAGGCAGGTATTAAAGTTAAGAATGTGCAGGAACTGGTTGCGAAACTGAAAAACGAAGCCGGGCTGATTTGATAGGGAAATAAGATCATGGCAATTTTACTATTAGCGGAACATGACAACCAGACCCTGTCAGACCAGACAGCAAAGGCGCTGACCGCAGCACTTACAATTGGCGGTGATGTGGATGTGCTGGTTGCAGGGCAGAATGCCAAATCTGCGGCTGATGCAGCAGCAAGCCTCAAAAGTGTACGCAAAGTGTTGCTTGCAGAAAATGCAGCGCTTGAAAACCAGCTCGCAGAACCACTGGCCGATCTCATTCAGACATTGAGCGCGGATTATGATGTGATTATCGCCGCTGCCACAACCACAGGCAAAAATGTGCTCCCGCGTGTGGCCGCATTACTGGATGTAATGCAGGTGTCGGACATTATCGAGGTAATCTCGGCAGATACATTCAAGCGCCCGATTTATGCCGGCAATGCTTTGCAGACCGTGCAGGCACTGGATGCGAAAAAGGTGATTACCGTGCGTACCGCCGGTTTTGCTGCGGCAGACAAAGGCGGGACGGCTGCAGTTGAAAATATTGCTTATGCCAATGACCCGCAATTGTCGAAATTTATTGAAGCAAAACTTTCCGGCGGTGACCGTCCGGAATTGACTTCGGCGAAGATCATTGTTTCCGGTGGCCGTGCGCTTGGCTCCGCAGAGAAATTTCAGGAAGTCATGCTACCGGTGGCTGATAAGCTCGGCGCTGCCGTTGGTGCAAGCCGCGCAGCAGTGGATGCCGGTTATGCGCCGAATGATTGGCAGGTCGGACAAACCGGTAAGGTGGTCGCACCAGATCTTTACATCGCTGCGGGTATTTCCGGTGCCATCCAGCATCTGGCAGGGATGAAGGATTCCAAAGTAATCGTGGCAATCAACAAAGACGAAGAAGCACCGATCTTTCAGGTTGCCGATTATGGACTCGTTGGCGATCTGTTTGAAATCATTCCGGAACTGGAAAAAGCGCTCGGCTAAGCTTTTAAAAACAGCCCGCTGTCTTGTGACAGCGGGCTGTTTTCATCATACAGCGTATTTTTGTGCTGTTTCTCTTAATCGGTCACTATAGTCGAAAATATGATCGAGGCTTTCAATCGCTATCCGCTCCTCAGTCTCACCATCAAACAATCCAATATATTTTATAGTTCTGTTGAAATGCATGCGTGCCAGCGGTTTTCTGTTATTATCGTCCACTAAAACTGCACAATAAGATTTTGCATCACGCATAAACACACGATTAGGCCGGATAATATCGCGCACTATGCTCTTAATAAGCATATAGCCTTCAACTTCCTCATCTGTTGTAACAATGTCATCCTCAATGATCGCAACCTGTTGAGTTTCGTTTGAAGTTGGTTGCTCAGTAGCCGCCAGTGCCGTTGATAAACGATTTTGCACGTTATCTTTAATAACTTCCTGAAAAGCTGATTTTGTTACACTTGTGAGCATCTCTTTGACGGCAGCAGTTAAGCGACCTTCATACACGCCCGAACAAACAATCCGGACAAAATCCTCTGATGGAGTTTCGAGAAGCTGATTGATGGCACTCTTAATGCCAGATGTATATTTTAAGCGCTCTGCCGTTGCTAAAATATTTTCAATATTAAAATTGGTTTTTTCAAATTTTTTGAGCTCTGAAATTGCGCTATTTTGCAAATCACTAATATCGAATGTTAAAAAAGGCTTCGTATCCAGCTTGTTCGGCTCTTCCAGATCTGTGTGAAAATGGAAAATCTTTCCGTTTGTCAAAATAGCAAACTTGGCTGTTGTGACTGAAAAATAACGGTACAATTGTGCAAGATGATTTTTCTCAAGCTTTGTCGTAATTGGTTTACATTCAATCAGAATGCGAATGTCACCGTCGAACTTAATCGCATAATCAACTTTTTCGCCTTTTTTACCAACAACATCAGCGGTAAATTCGGGAATAACCTCTTCCGGATTAAAAACATCATAGCCTAAGGCTCGAAGAAAAGGTAAAATTATAGCTGTCTTGGCTGCTTCTTCCGTAAGGAGAGAAGTGGCTTGTGTTTTAACACGATCAGACAAAATCCTGATATTCTCTTCAATTGTACTCAATTCGAAAACTCCCGCAAAGAATATTTGCCTAAGAGTTATATAGATAGTTTTTTTGTTCAACTATTATTATAAATTTAAAATAGATTTGTACTTTGTAATTTAGTTAAACATAAAGCAGGGGTTGTTATGACTATCACTGATGCCACTTCCGTAAACGGTGCCTGTCATTGCGGGACAGTGCGGTTTCGGGTGAAGCTGTCCGACGGGCTGAACACCGCGCGCCGTTGCACATGCTCCTATTGCCGGATGCGCGGTGCTGTCGCTGTCTCAGCGCAACTTGGCTGTTTGGAGATTATCAGCGGTGAAGATGCGCTGACGCTCTATCAGTTCAATACCAAGGCGGCGAAACATTATTTCTGCTCAATGTGCGGGATTTACACCCATCATCAGCGCCGTTCCAATCCGCAGCAATATGGCATTAATGCCGCCTGCCTTGAGGGTGTCAGTCCGTTTGATTTTGACGAGGTTCTTGTCACCGACGGCATTAATCATCCGTCTGATGACAAATCCGCAAACAGATCGCCCTATGTCGGCGTATTGAAATATATCCGCTGCGAATAATACTACTGATCGTTGATAATCGCCCAGCGTTCATGATCACGCCAGTCGCCGTTGATAAACAAATAGCGCGGTGAAAAGCCTTCTTTGTGAAAGCCTGCACGTTCGACAAGGGCGAGGGAGCGCAGATTATCCGGCTGGATATTGGCTTCAATCCGGTGCAGGCCGATTTCCCTGAAGCCATAAGCCACCGTCTGCTTCAGGCCTTCGGTCATCAATCCGCGACCGGCCAGATGCACTATGCTGTAATAGCTCAAATAGGCGCTACAAAACGCCTTCATAAAAATCTGGCTGAAGGTGAAAACACCGGCAATTTTGCCGCTCTCCGTATCGCGCGCAACAAGCGCCTGAGAAGCACTGCCTTGCAGATTACCGAACCAGTCTTCAAAACCGGCGAGATCAGTAAAATTGCGCATCCATGGATGATGATGATTGCGGCTCGCAAGATTGCCCGCAATCAGTTCGCTTGCATCTGTTCTTCTGACGGGTTGCAAATTAATCATTTCATCCTCCGGCCGGATGCGTTTTATGCCGTTTAGTACAGCGCGCTGACAAGCCCAAACCTGTGTGATGAAGAAGTTTTTCGGCCTGTGCATTGCGTGTTGCACTATATTATGTCAGCGATATTCAAGTGTAATTACAATATTGTGTATGGGTGAAGCGTTTGACGGGCAATAAACAGATTTGGAAATCCTATCTGACAATATCGGTTATCTGGCTGATCTTGCTATTGCTGTTTGTTGCTTTCACAGCGCGCCAGAGCATTAATCAGGCGCGTGACGAGGTGAAACAAACCGGCACAGCGCTGCATCGTGTGCTGTCACAACGTGCTGCACAGCATGATGCTCACCTCACCAGTTTGAATGCGCTGATCCTCTCTGCCAGTCCGGCACCGGTGGATGCTTTGCGGCAGGTATCGCGCAATATTATCCGCTTTTACCCGCGCATCAGCGTAATAGATGTCATGCTGCTGAACCGTACCGGCTCCAAGGTTAGTGCTGAGCCTGTGCTTATGGTTGATGAGACTGAGCATGATAATCTCGCCGTTGATTTTGCCGCGCAGGTCGCAGAACAAAAACCGGGCGAGGTGCGCACTTATCTGTCAGACAAGCTGGCAGACCGTTATTATCTTGGCAAAAAATCCGACAATGCCAATCCCGGTTATGCGATTTTCATGGCTATCAATCCGGCTCTGATGATTGAACCGGATGAGCGGCCGGATTGGGCAGATCTGACTCTGTCCATCAATGATAAGATTATTCTTGAACAACAATCCGGTCTGCAAACAGTGGCATCGCGCTTTCTGGAACAACCGGTCTTTTCGCAGAAAATCGATAGTCAGAACCAGCCGCTTTTGCTGCGTCTCAGTCGCCCGATGGCGCTGTCAGATGTGATTGATCCGCTGCGCACAATATTATTCGCGGTTTTGTCATTAATTGCTTTGACCGGTGCTTATGCGCTCTGGCGTTTTCAAAAAGCGACCAGAGAGGCCGAGCAGAAAGCACAGTTGTCGGAACATGAAACACGGCTTGCTCATGCGGCGCGGGTGAACTCTATGGGGGAACTGGCTTCAGGCATTGCCCATGAACTGACCCAGCCGCTGACAGCTTTGCTGAGCCAAAGTCAGGCCGCATTGCGCCTTGAAGCTTCCGGTGAGCGTCCTGAATTATTGAAGCAGGCTTTGGCGGCTAATGTGCGCGAAGCATCGCGTGCGGGTGAGATTTTACAGCGTATGCGCAATTATATGAGCAATCATGAACCACAGCGTAAATCTGTAGAAATCAACCAGATTATCCGCGATGTAGCGGAATTGTTGCGCACGGATCTAGCGCAACGCAATATCAGTCTGCATCAGCAAACCGAGAAAATATCGCCGCTGATTACTGCTGATCCGGTTGAGATGGAGCAGGTGCTGTATAATCTGATCCGCAATGCTGCCGACAGCCTGAGCCAGAGTGAGATCAGCGATAAACGCATTACTGTGACGGCTGAGGCCAGAGGCGGGCAGCTTGTCCTGAGCATCGCTGATAATGGCGGCGGCATTGCCGATGATATTCTGCCGCGTTTGTTCGAGCCGTTTTTCACCACCCGTGAAGCGGGTATGGGGCTGGGGCTTTCACTCTGCGCAACCCTGATTGAGCGGATTGACGGGGAAATATCGGCATCAAATGCACCATCCGGCGGTGCAATCTTTACAATTACCATTCCAATGGCTGAGCCTGAGCATTCAAAGGCAGCAGAATGAAAAATCTCAAAATTTATCTGATTGATGATGATGAAGCCGTGCGCGAAGCATTATCGCTGTTGTTGCAGACCTATGGCATGCATGTGGAGACATTTCGTGATCCGGCGACATTTCTGGCGCATGTTGATCCGCAAAAGCCCGGTTGTCTGATACTCGATTTGCGTATGCCGATGATAAGCGGCTTGCAACTGCAACAAAAATTACTGGAGCGCGGGATCGACTGGCCGGCGATTATGATTACCGGTCACGGGGATATCAATGCTTGCCGTCGTGCTTTCAAGGCAGGCATTCTCGACTTTCTGTCCAAGCCCGTGGATGAGCAGGTTTTGCTGGAGGCACTGGAGACAGCTTCTCAGGAGCTTGATAAAATTCTGGAACGGGCGGAGGCACAGAAACTGATCGCCAGACTGACCGACCGCGAATATGAGATTTTCGATCTGATCTGCAAAGGTTTCGGTAGCAAAGAGATTGCCTCTGCGCTGAATATTTCCGTGCGCACCATTGATGCGCATCGCGCCAATATTGCCGAAAAACTGGAAACCAGTTCGGTGGTGGATTTTGTGCGGCTGCAATTATCCGGCAGCAATACAAGACATCCGTAATTCTACCTAGAGCTTTCAGCGGTATCGCGGATTCACGCAAAATGAGTGTTTCACTAGATTGAGTGTCAGAAAGCCGGTTGCTTTCACCAACACTCAGGAGACGATCATGAAACGCATTTTGTTTGCCGGTGCTGCGGCACTTGTACTGACCTCAGCTGCTTCCGCGCAGGTTTTGCAGGAAAAGAACATGCCGCTCGATCTTGCGGTAAACATTGCCAATGAAACAATCGCTGCCTGCTCTGCCAAAGGCTACAATGTAGCCGTAGCTGTTGTTGACCGTGCAGGCGTGCTGCGCACTCTGATGCGCGCTGATAATGCCGGTGCTCATACACCAGCGGCAGCGACCGCCAAGGCTTTCACCTCGGCTTCTTCCCGCACTCCAACCGGTGTCATGGCTGAAAATATCCAGAAAAATCCGGCAGCGGCAGAACTGGCCAATATTCCGGGCTTCCTCGTGCTTGCTGGCGGTGTGCCGGTTAAAGTTGGCGATGCAACCATTGGCGCAATCGGCGTCGGCGGCGCACCGGGTGGTCATCTGGACGAAGCCTGTGCAGTTGCTGCACTCGACAAGGTCAAAGACCAGCTTAAATAATTGCTCCCAACCGCCGCACTGTTGTCTCAGTGTGGCGGTTCACGCATGATGTATTTTCAATGAGGAGAGAGACATGTCACATTTATTGTCCCTGCGGAATATTTTCAGAAACACTCTGCTTATTGCCGGTTTTATTTTGACAATCACGGGAGTTGCCATGTCCGCCTCAGCCAGCAAAGAACGCAAATTACTGGATGCTGCGGCCACCGGTGATGTCGCAACTATTCAGAGCCTGCTGAAAGATGGCGTCACTGCCGATACACGCAACGACCACCGCCAGACTGCTTTGCTGGTTGCAACTCATAATAATCAAGTTGAAGCGGCTAAAATTCTGATTGATGCCGGTGCCGATGTAAATGCCAAGGATATGATACAGGACAGCCCGTATCTCTATGCCGGAGCACGCGGCCATCTGGAAATTCTGAAAATGACGCTCTCGCATGGTGCTGATTTGAAAAGCACCAATCGCTTTGGCGGCACGGCACTTATTCCGGCATCCGAGCGAGGCCATGTGGAAACGGTGCGCACGCTGATTGAGGCCGGTGTTGATGTCGATCACGTCAATCGTCTCGGCTGGACTGCGCTGATTGAAGCCGTAATCCTGAGCGATGGCGGGCCTGCTCATGTAGAAATTGTAAAGCTTTTGAAAGCGGCCGGTGCCGATCTCTCTATCCCGGATAATGAAGGTGTGACAGCACTTCAGCACGCTAAAAAGCGCGGTTTTGCTGAAATTGTTGCAGTGCTTGAGAAATAGTCTTTACAGAACCAGCAGACCGATGCCGCTGAGAATATCCGTTGCCTGACTTTTTGAAATGATGGCACCTTTGAGTACAGCGGCATCGTGAAATGTCAGGCTGCCCAGATCGCAGCCACGCAGATCAGCGCCTTTGAATTTGCTCAGCCGTAAAGTGGCACCGCGCATCCGGCAATCGTGAAAGACTGTATCGCGGAAATCACATTCTCTGAGATCAGCCTCGCTGAAATCCATATTTGTCAGAGTTTTATTGCGAAACGATGCGCGCGGCAGAAAAGCTGCAATCAGCAAACATTCTTCAAAATCAGTGCCGATCAGGCTGCAATCAGTGAAATCCGCACCGGTAAGTTTGGAGCGTGAATATTTCACGCCATTGAGATTGGACCGGCTCCACAATGTATTGGAGAGATCGCAATCGTAAAATTGTGCGCTATTGCCATCAATATTGGACAGGTTCGCACCACTGAGACGGCATTTGTTGAATTGCGTTTCAGTGATGATTGCGGCTTTGAAATTGCAGTTTGTAAATATGCATTCTGTGAAAATACAGTCAGATAAATCCTGACCGGATAAATCAGCCCCGTCACATATTAAGCCGCTGAAATTGCGGGTGCCGTCACTCATTTGCTTTAAGAATGCGACTGGCACAGGGCTGTTCTCAGCGTTTGCGGTTCAGGACAACATAGGCAACACAACCGGCCAGACCGAAAGTGATAATACCCTGAATAAGAAATACCCACTGTATCATACTCATAACATCACCTTTTCATTGCAGGAAAAATATGATCTGCGCAGTGCTTTATCACTCCCCCGTGGCGATGTCAGCATTTTAAAACAGCAATATTACAAGCCGGAATAAAAAACGGCGGCACTTGCGCACCGCCGCTTTATGCTCTTCAGGCTGAAATTATTCAGCCAGCCATTCTTTGATACGATCAGGATTGTCGGCAATATATTTATCGACGGCCTTATCATAAGAAGTTTCTTGCGCCTCAAACATCGCTTTTTCGAGGTCTTCCAGCGGGATATTCATCTTTTCCAGCAGAGAGGCGACTTTCGGATTGTCATCCTTAAAGCCTTTGCGGGCGAGGGCATTCACATGCTCTGCGGCACCAAGCGCACCTTCAGGGTCTTCCAGATAGCGCAGCTTGTATTTGCCGAACATCCAGTGCGGGCTCCATGCTGTGGCCACAAACCAGCCGTCCGAGCGGGTTGCACGGTCAACCGTCGTGAGCATCGCTGCCTCACTGGAAATCTGAAGCTTATAATTCAGGCCGTATTTCTTGATCGCTTCTTCTGAAAGGCGGGTCAGACCGGCACCCGGATCAATACCCTGAATCTGGCCTTTCAGCTTCTCGTGAATATCGGCTTTCTTCAGGTCTTCAATCGACTTGATATCGCTCTCAGGCACGGAGGCAGGCACAACCCAGCCAAGTTTTGCACCTTCATAGAGCGGGCCCAGATCTTCGACTTTACCTTCAACACGCTTGTAATAATCCGCATGTGTTGCAGGCAGCCAAGCCATCATCATCGCATCAAGATCACCACGGCTCACGCCCTGATAAAGCGGTGCAACATCTGTCTGCACCAGCTCAACTTTCTGATCCAGATTATCCTGAATAAGTTTAGCCGCGAGTTTGGTTACAAACTCAGCATCGGACCAGGGTGCCCAGCCAAGTTTGACCACTTTGGCATCGCCTGCAGCCAATGCTGAAGTTGCCATGGTTCCCGCCAGCAATGCCGCCAGGCTTAGACGTGTCAGTTTCCCGAACATATCTTCTCCTTTAAGGTTTCTATAGGTGAATTAAGCTTCCTGCTTGCGCAGGGATGTTGTTTTCTTGGTTCCGGTTTCCGCTTCCGGCTGTTTACGCAGCGCTGCAAAGCGCTTGAACAGGCCTGGTTGCGGTTTGCCGAAACTCTGAGTGATACGGTCAAGCACAACGGCCAGAATGACCACGGCAAGTCCGCCTTCAAAACCGGTGCCGACATCAAGACGCTGAATACCGGTGAGCACTGTATTCCCCAGACCGCCTGCACCGATCATCGAGGCAATCACCACCATCGACAGCGACAGCATAATGGTCTGGTTGATACCAGCCATAATGGAGGGCAGGGCATTGGGAAGCTGCACTTTGAACAGCAGCTGTTTTGCCGTGCAGCCGAAGGCCAGACCGGCTTCAACGAACTCTCCGTGAACCTGCCGGATACCGAGATTGGTCAGGCGCACAACCGGCGGCATGGCAAAAATCACAGTCGCGATTGTACCGGGCACGGCGCCAAGACCAAAGAACATGGCCGCCGGAATGAGATACACAAAGGCAGGCATAGTCTGCATCAGGTCGAGCACAGGACGGATGAAAGATGCCAGCAACTCGCTGCGCGCCATGGCAATACCCAGCGGAATACCAATGACAATGGCAATGATTGTTGCGGCCAGCACCAGAGACAGGCTCTCCATCGTGCCCGACCACAGTCCCATATGATGGACGAGTGCCAGCGCGAGAGCAGTGAAGATTGCAAATTTCCAGCCGACACGCCACAGCGACAGCAATGTCAGAATGGCAATACCCACAACAGCCGGAATTGCCAGCAATCCGCCCTGAATACCGCCGGTAACAAAGCCGATAACCGCAGCAATCATATCCAGCGCCGGTGTGAAATGGTCGAGAATGTAATTCACAGTGATATCGGCACCTTTGCCGATACTAAAATTCATATCCATTTTTATACCAATCGTTTCAGCTCAACCGGCGCGGTCGAGCGTTTCCAGAAGTGCCGACTTGGAAATCGCACCGACATATCTGTTTTTTTCATCAACAACCGGAACCGGCCAGCGGCTTTCCGCAACGCGGCCGAGCACGTTGGAAAGCGGTTCGCTTGCTTCAATAGGAGTGATATCGCTTAAGAACGCTTCCCTGTACGGATGCGGGGATTTGGCTTTGACTTTCTCAATCAGGCCGTCCTGACTGATCATGCCATGATAGCTGCGGTCGCGACCGACAATAACGGCAATGTCACGTCCCGTTGTTTCCATCTGTTCCAATGCGGACGCGGCAGAAACACCCTGACGGTCAAAGATCGTCAGCAGGGTTTTACGCGCCACATCACCGGCAGAAAACACATGAGACACATCAACATTTTTGAAGAAGGAGCGCACATAGTCATTCGCCGGAGCAGAAACGATTTCATCCGGCGTGCCAACCTGCACAACCTTACCGTGCTGCATGATGCAAATACGGTCGCCGATGCGCATGGCTTCGTCCAGATCGTGGCTCACGAAGATGATCGTGCGGCTGTTCTCCGATTGCAGGCGGATCAGTTCATCCTGCATTTCCGTGCGGATGAGGGGATCAAGCGCGGAAAACGCCTCATCCATCAGCAGGATTGTCGGCTCATTGGCCAGAGCGCGGGCAAGGCCGACACGCTGTTTCATACCACCGGAAAGCTGGTCAGGCATGCTCTGGGCATAGGGCTCCAGACCGACGGCCGTGAGCGCTTGCATTGCGCGCTCATGGCGCTCGGCCTCAGCCATGCCGGCAACTTCAAGGCCGAAGGCAGCATTGTTGAGAACTGTACGGTTTGGCAGCAATGCGAAAGATTGGAAAACCATGCTCATATCGCGACGACGCAGGTCGATCAGCTCGCCTTTGGACATTTTGGTAATGTCGCGCCCGTCAACGGCAATGGTGCCGGCGGTCGGCTCGATCAGCCGGTTCAGCAGACGCAGAAGTGTGGATTTGCCGGAGCCGGACAATCCCATAATGACGAAAATCTCGCCATCCATAATTTCAAAGCTCGCACCGTCAACGCCAATAGTGCAGCCCGTATCCTTGTGGATCTCTGTTTTGCTTTTTCCGGAACGCAATTGGCTCATTGCTTTTTCCGGCTTTTCACCAAAGACTTTAAAAACATCTTTTAAAGATAGTTTTACAGACTTCGGCTCATTCATACTCTCATTAATTGTATAAACAGCCATATAATAAGTTAACCCTGCCATAATGGCAGACCTATTCTCCTTTTGTATTTAAATAAGAGAAATATCTGCGAAATTAATGCAAAGATTATGCTTTAAATTTCATTTAGAAATTGCAGATAAATCTAAACTGATATTCAACAATATATAGAAATATCGAAAAAAGTCCACCCAACATATGGGAATTGCTGCAAACCCCTATGTTTTCAGGGCGTAGCGCATAATCAGAAAAAGGTAGCGCAACTATAAAACAAGCCCCCATGAGCCTATGAAACTGCGTTTGATGCAGGGGAGATTCTCACCATATCCATGATACAAAAGCAGATGAAAAATCTGCAATATTGATTGAGTATGAAGTAAAAGATCAAAAACTTCGCAAAACAGATGAAATTTTTATTGTTAAATATTCAATATTAAATTTTATAAATATACGCTTTAATATTTGCAAAAATGAAGTATCATCATGCATATCGCAATCTTCGATGGATAATACATGGAGAAAGACTGGAACTTCTTTATTATTGTCGAGCCGGTGCAAGGGCAGGTATTTAAAATATCCTGCTGGACCGATTTATCGGTGTTTTTGCTGTGCCACTGGCCGGTAAAATACGGAACATCCTATACTGTGGCAGTATGTACTTTATCACAGAATTATTACAAGAAATCCAATATTGAACTCATTATTAAACACTTCATTGCTGCGCTCAATGAAGCAAAAATTCCCTATTACTTCAAAACAGACAAGCATATAGCTGATGCAATAGTACCGGCAATCCCGACAGGCATATCAGCCACCGCCATTAGCGAGTAAACTGCTATTCCTCAGGACAGAGGAATAGCAACTTCCGTGCGGTTTCTGCCGTTTTGCTTGGCCTGATACAGCGCCTGATCTGCGGTTTTAATCAAATGGCTGAAGTCAGGATGACCATTGAATGTGGAAACACCAATCGACAGCGTAATATTTTGCGACCCGCCATCCGGCAGCGAGAATTGCTGACCGGCAATTTTCAGTCGTAGTTTTTCAGCCGTTTCCAAAGCAGTCTTTGCACTTGCTTCAATCAGCACCACAAGAAATTCTTCGCCGCCATAACGGAAGACAAAATCGCTGGCACGGGAATGCGTGAAAATGCTTTCTGCCACCTGCTGGAGAATATGATCCCCGCCGCCATGGCCGTAAGTGTCATTGATACGTTTGAAATTATCGATATCGACCATCATAACGCTCAGCTCCATCCGGTTTTGTGAAGCCATTTTGACCTCACGCGACAGAATGGAAGGCAGAAAACGCCTGTTCAGTGTGCGTGTCAGCGGATCGCGACCGGTTTCCATCGCCGCAGCGGCCTGAAAGAGTTCTGCCAGCAGAAATTTGATTTCTCCGGTTTTATTCTTAAAGGATTCAATCAGTTCTGTTAGATTTTGATCCGCATCGGCACCGGCAATGGCCGGCAGCAAAACGGTGTCGATATATTTCATATCCGCACGAATATTTTCCAGAACCGGCGAACCATGAAAAATCATATCGCCTTTATGATGCAGCCACAGGCCAAAATCAGAACTGGAGAGCAGGGGCAGCACAGCCTCACGTCTGTTACCATAGAGACTGAACAGAACTGACTGGCTCCACTCCATGAGGCTGGCACGCTGGATTTCACGTTCCAGCGTCACATCCTGACTGAGTGCGAAAGCACGATAGGCTTCATCCGTCTGTGCATCGCTTTTGGTATTGCTGACAAAAGCCTGACTCATAAATTCAATAGCAATATTAATGGCATTGCCGACATAATCGGCCATGACAGCAAAGTCACCAAGGCTGATTGCCTGACTTTGCAGCTGACAAACAATCTCGTTTTTCAGCAGGCGCGCGCCTTGCATAACTACATGAATAGGCACCTGAATACGCGCATGAACCTCGCCGATCTTGCGCTGCTCGGCCACGAACACCACAACATCCATGGTTCGCTCAACAAAAAGGCGGCGTAGCCAGCCCCGCATTGAATGTTGCAAACGGTCGTGAACCACATCCTGAGAGAGAAACGGACTTGCATCCGGATTTTGCAGCAGCCGGTCGTAGAAAACACCAACCAGACGGTCTTTATCCGCCTCAATCAGACAGGCAAGCTGCTTTGCAAGATTATCAGGCAAACTATGAATGAGCTGAACCCATTCGCTTTCGGAAGGCGTCAGGCAGATATGAGGATTACGGATATCATCACCGGACATCTCTGTAGGCAGAGCAGGGACATTCATAACCGTCATAGCTTCATCACTCATATGCTGGAGCGCATATTAAAAACCCGAAACTTTTGATCTGTTTCCGGCTTTAAGAATGCGCATAATTTCAAAAACCAAAGCAATTCCAATAAGTTCCCCTAACTGAAAATGCCTTAAACTCTGTTAAAGAGCATGCCCGATAATGGTATCAAACCGTTCATTCCGGCAGATGCAAATCTCCCTGCAACGCGCAGATTGCGCGCTGTTTGCTGTCAGTCAGAGATCATAATTATACCGGCTTAAGCCCCGCCAAGTGTTCTCATTATTATGTCTTGTTGATGAATGATACGCTTAAATAGCTGTTTTTAAATGAATACTCCGTTCACAAATATATTACCACTTGTCTGCTGAAAATTAATTATGTAGACTGACCTACCTAATACTGAAAAGAGAAATTATGTCTGCCTCTGCAAAGCCGTCCAAAGCTCAATCTGTGCGTGATCGTCTGCTCGATGCGGCGGGTATCCTGTTTTATAATTACGGGATTAACGCAACCGGCATTGATATGATTACCGCAAAAGCAGGCGTGGCCAAAATGAGCCTGTATAATAATTTCGCATCAAAATCAGAGCTGGTCGCCGCCTTTATTGAGCTGAGGCATCAGGAGTGGCTTGATTTATATGCTGCGCGTTTAGCACCTGCCGCCAGCCCGAAAGAGCGGGTTATGGCCGTATTTGATGCCTACAGAGATCATGCTGAATATGATTATGAGAACGGTTTTCGCGGCTGCGGCTTGTTGAATGCCGCGGCTGAACTCACCGTAGGCGATAAGGGCAGGGAGGCTGTGCGCCGCCATAAGGAAGAAGTAGAGCATTTCCTTATTCAGCACCTGCAGGAATGGCGCACTCAAACAGGTGAAGCATTGACTGCGGAGCAGGTGGAAATGACCGCAGAGCATCTGGCATTTCTGCTGGAAGGCTCATTCTCTCGCGCCGGTCTTGAAGGCGATAGTAAGCGTGTTCAACATGCAAGACGTCTTGCAGAAAGTATTTTGGCCGGTTTATGAGCAATGTATCAGTTATCAAAACGGATAGTGCAGGGCTTGGCATTGTCTGCGTTTTAATCGCGTCCTTTCTGTGGGGCACCACCGGCACTGCCGCAACTTTTGCACCCGAAGTCGGACCCATGGCCATCGGCGCGGTTGCCATGGGGGTAGGCGGGCTTTTGCAAGCCCTGCTCGCTTTGCGGGCATTGAAACGCGATTACAGCAAGTTACAGCAACAATGGCTTCTCGTCTTGTTCGGCGCGGTTTCTGTAGCTGTCTATCCGCTCGCCTTTTACTCGTCGATGTATCTGGCGGGCGTCACAGTCGGCACGGTTGTTACGATCGGTTCCGCACCTTTATTCTCCGCACTGATTGAATGGGTGATTGATCGCAAAACCCTGAGCAAGCAATGGATATTCGGTGCCGCTCTCGGGCTTTCCGGCATTGTTCTGCTTTGCTTTTTCGGTGGCGGCGACCATCAGACAGCATCAGTTGCATTTTCTGCGGGAGCGACTGCGGCAGGCGTATTACTGGGTCTTGTCGGCGGACTGACCTATGCCCTTTATGCATGGGCGGCACACCGGTTGATGTGTAAAGGCATTTCCTCAAAAGCTGCCATGGGATCGATTTTCGGAGCAGGTGGCCTGTTGCTGATGCCGGTATTGCTGCTGACCGGCGGGGCATTACTGGCCTCATGGAATAATGCACTTGTCGGTGCCTATATGGCCGTCATACCGATGTTTACCGGCTATGTCTTATTTGGTTATGCGCTGGCGCGTATTTCCGTCAGTACGGCAACAACAATAACACTCACAGAGCCTGTGATTGCCGCTTTGCTGGCCGTTGTAATCGTTGGTGAAAATCTGTCGCTGCTCGGATGGCTTGGTGCTTTGCTGGTAATATCCTGCCTTGTTATTCTCTCTGCTCCGAAGAAAGAGCAAGCGCAGTAAATTCGTCAGGCAAGCGTTTTGAGATAGTCTTCAAAACGCTTGCCTTTTTCATCTTGGAATACTCTGTCTGCAAGCTGAATGGCTTCAATACGATCTGCGCGCAGATTACGGAAATCCATGCGGCCCTCACACCAGACAGTCAGAAGCCAGACTTGCTCAAACATCGTCAGGCCAAGCGGGCGAACGCTTCGCTGACTGCGTTTATTCTCCAAATCGCAATAGGTAATATTTAATACGGCTTTATCGCGTAAAGCAGTGCGCAGGATTGTAAGATGTCCGGATGCCTTGTCACTCTCAGAATTTTGTCTTGCAACAGCGCGTAATGGCAGGCGCGTATAGGCTTCACCTTTATCGTAACCAATAGCAGCACTGATTTTGGCCGAGACACGACGGGCAGCAGCTGCCAGCGCTTCATCACCGCGGGAAGCGATCAGGCGGGTTCCGAGCATCAAAGCATCCAGTTCATCAGGATCGAAATGAAGAGGGGGCAGAAAATACCCCTTCTCCAGCTGATAGCCAATGCCGGCCTCACCGCGCAAGGGCGCTCCCATAGCCTGCAAAGTTACCATATCGCGATAGATTGTGCGAACTGAAACCTGCAGTTCCTGTGCCAGCATTTCTGCTGAAACCGGCTCTGTTCGGCCCCGTAAATGATCGAGGAGAGCAAAAAGGCGAAGTGTGCGCATGGTGTATCTATACAGCATCCTGACAGAAACTGTCAGGAGAATTATTGTATGCAACGCTCCTCAAACAAGGAGTTAATGCAATGCAGTCAGTTAAAAACCAGACATCTCTTCAGGCAAAAATATCCGGTCTTGAATTGGGGCGGTTCCGTCTTAAAAACTGTGTCAATGAAGCGGATATGCACACTGCCTATGAATTGATGATTGCAAGCCACTTGTCCAAACAGAATGGCTGGTGCAGCCAGCATCTGGTAAAGCTTGGCGATGGTGCTTTTCTTGATATTGCTTTTGCGCTGACTGAGGATCATGCAAAGACAATTTGTGCAAGCTGGCGTAATCAACCCGTTTGTGATGCTTTTCTGGCACTGATTGAGCCTGAGAGTATGGAATTCGGAACAATTTTATAAAACTTGTCCGGTTTCGACGCTCTCGGGTGAACAGATCAGGATTGCGATAATGCAAGCAAATATGCAGGTAATTTCTTGCTGGCCTGCAATATCTCAATCCCTATCAGCCGCCCGTCGCTATTGAAATCCAGATTGATTTCCCCGTCCGTTTCGTGCGGATCACAGCAATATGTAAAGCCGAAGGCAGTTTCATCTTCATCTGATTTGAACTGAATATAAGCAACATCAGCGGCCGCATCGTAAGTCAACTTCATGACCCCACCCCGACCGGATAAAATTTCAGACAAACGGGCAGTTTCATTTCATTTGCCGTGCAAATTCACCCATCAGCTTTTCATAATCTTCCAAAGGCGGAAATGCTTCATAGTGATAAAGTGCCGGTGTCTGTGCCCAGGACAGCTTCTCCTTTGTCATGGTCTCCACGAAAGGTACAAACCAGCTATGGTCATCAAACAGTGATGGCCGGACATTGACGAAAGCATCAACGCCTTCAATGCGCGTGAACATCCATGTCATGCAATAGGCGCAGAAATAATGATGCTGTTGCGGGCCATGCAGGCCACCGATCACCGGCTGACCTTCCGTAACTTTAAAGCCGGAAGAGGGGATCATCGCCGTCAACGAAAACGCGCTGCTGCTCATTGTCTGACAGCCTGTGCAATGACAGGCCGCCGTCATAATTGGTGCGGCACTGACCTCAATCCTGACTTTTCCGCAGCGGCATTGCCCGCTGAAAGGGAGTTGCGGTGTTTTCATCACTGATTTCCTTATAAAACAGGCATTTCATTGATTTTATAAGTCATATTCTTCATCAGCTGCCGCGTTTCAGACCATGAGCTATGAGCCGGTCGAGAATTTGAGCATAGCTGACGCCACTCACAGCCATTACTTTCGAATACATACTGATATCGGTAAAGCCCGGAATCGTATTAATTTCGTTGAGTATGATACGCATATCATCCGTCACAAAGAAATCCACGCGCGCCATTGCATCGCAGCCGGTAGCGCGGAATGCTTTTTTCGCCATCTCACGGATCTGCGTTTCAACGGATACCGGCAAGTCGGCCGGTACTTTTAAAGCCGCACCGTTCTCATCCGTATATTTCGCATCATAGCTGTAGAAACCATGACTTTCAGCCGGTGTGATCTCGCCGCAACGGGAAACGAAAAGCGTACCGTCAGCATCCTCAAGCACAGCACATTCAATCTCGCGGCCACGGATAAACTCTTCTGCGAGAAGTTTATTGTCGTGCCGGAGACCTTCATCCAGCGCCAGCCTGTAATCTGCCGGCGTTGCAACCTTACTGACACCCACCGATGAGCCTTGCCGTGCAGGCTTCACAAAAAAGGGCAGGCCGAGCGCATTTTCGACCTCTGAAAATTCCGGTACATTTCCCGAATGGAGCGTCACAGCATGGGCAACAGGAACTGCAGCCTCTCGGTTAACGCGTTTGGTCATGTCCTTATCAAGTGCGACAGCAGAACCAAGAATACCACAGCCAATCAGCGGAACACAGGCAACTTCAGCCAATCCCTGTACCGCACCGTCTTCACCATGAAGCCCGTGCAAAACAGGAAATAAAGCATCAATTTTCGGCAATTCCTGAAGCCCTTTTTGTGCATCGATACCGATAATCCGACCGTAACCGCCGGAAACAAGGCAAATTTCAGTACCGGAGGAGGGCTTCGCCAATTGTCCCTGCTCATAGCTGCTGAGCAACCATTGTCCTTCGCGGGTCACAAAAACCGGTACGGCCTCGTATTTATCGGCATCCAGCGCCTGCATTACATTAGTCGCGGAAAGCACAGAAACATCATGCTCCGGCGAGCGGCCGCCAAACAGCACAGCAATACGCAATTTATTTTGTTTTCCGGTCATGACACCATCCGTAATATCAATATTTTCAATAAGATGTGGGAGATAATGAATATCATTTTTCAACCGGATCATTTTCCGGAAATCCGGCCATATTAAGTTGCAAAGATGCACAATCTTGAAAGCCGCGGCTTTTGCGTTTTTATGGTAAATAAAGACTGCATTCAGAATGAGGTTGAGGTGAACCACATGCAAAAACAAGCAGCAATTCTCGAGCGTGCAGAATGGGCTGAAAAGCCTGATGTCTGGCACGGAGAGTTTGAAGGAAAGCACTTTGGCACGAATGTATCAGTGATGTTTTATACGACTGAGCATATCGGGCGCGGACCAAGGCTGCACAAACATCCTTATGATGAGATCTTTATCATACGTCAGGGCCGCGCTTTGTTCACAGTCGGTGACCGGCAGTTTGAGGCTGTAGCAGGACAGATCATCTTCGGACCAGCCAACATTCCGCATAAATATGTCAATCTCGGCCCGCATAGTCTGGAGATGACGGATATTCATGTCACCGACAAGTTCGAACAGGAAAATCTGGACTGATCCGAGTCGGTCAGGCGGCTCACTGCCAATCGTCAAAGTCGCATGTTTAAATCACATAAGATAGATTATGGAACTAAATACTATATAAAAGAACGGCAGATGTTATATCTGCCGTTCTTCTAATCCTTGGATTTTAAGGCTTAAACCTTACGGGCAATATACAAATGGCCAGGAACAGGCTTGCCTTGTTCGCTGCGCACAGTGATATCCGTCACGCGCAGCATTTTAATGCCATGGCTCAGCAGCAGCTTTTCAACATAATCCCGCTTGTGCGCAAAACGCTGATGCGGCCCGACGGTATAATCACGGCCGGCAAAATCCTTGTCTGCCAGCGTTTCGCTTGAAAATGCGAAAATGCCGTTGCGGTTCAAATTCAGCGGAATTTTCGAGAAAAACGACTCCAGCTCACCCATATATGGCAGCACATCCGTTGCGATAATAATATCCCATGCCGGTGCAGTTGTCTGGTCAAGGAAGTTCACAACTTCGCCGACATAGAGCGCATTATAATCGCCTTTTTCATCCGCAATCGCGATCATGTTTTCAGCGATATCAACGCCGGTGCGATGCTCGGTCATTTCAAACAAGGCATCAGCACCAAGACCGGTACCACAGCCCAGATCGAGCATACGGGCATAATGTGCATCAGGATCAATTTCTTCCAGCTGATCGGCCAGCTGCAGCGGCACATCATAACCCAGCTCGTCTACGAGGATCGTGTCGAACATCTCTGCATGCTGATCGAACAAAGTGGCGACATAGGCCGGAGGCGCGCTCACAGGCACAGCGCCTCGTCCCATACTGGCCAGTCTTACAGCAGCACCGCCATGGTCTGCCGGATCAATCTCCAGCGCCTTTTGATAGGCTTTTGCAGCACCGTCAAAATCACCGGATTTTTCCAGTTTCAGCGCTTCATTATAGGCTTGTTCCAGCGCGTCTTCATCAAATATCGGCGTCTCAGACATGTTGTATAACTTTCTGTATTTAGGAATACGCTGCACAAATACCGGAACCGTTGCGCTGCTTATACGTTGATCCGGTGAAGTCATTTCACATCACACCCTCAAGGGAGATTATCATGAACAGCACAACAGATAAAATCAAAGGCCTTGCTAACGAAGCCGCCGGTAATGTCAAGCAGGCAGTTGGCAAGGCTACCGGTTCTGCAAAACTCGAGGCTGAAGGCCGTGCACAGGAGCTGAAAGGTGAAGCCCAGCAGGTCAAAGGCAAAGCCAAAGATACAATCAAAAAATTCGTCGATAAGGCCTGATGGCTACGTATAAATTATCAAGATATATCATAAGTTTAAAGAGAAGAGGGTGATGCACCCTCTTCTCTTGTTCTGTCAAAGTCCCTGCTCTGCCTGACTGTTTTCAAGCGCATCCGCCTGTGCCGCATATCTTCTGGCAAGCACAGCACAAGCCATCAGCTGTATCTGATGAAAAATCATCAATGGCAGTACAATTCCGCCCACCATCGCAGCCGGAAAGATCACGCTGGCCATTGGTGCGCCGCTCGCAAGGCTTTTTTTAGACCCGCAAAAAATGATTGTAATCCGGTCTGCACGCGAGAAGCCAAGCATTTTAGCAATAAAGCCGGTGAACCACAGAATGAAAGCCAGCAGGCCAATATTCACGGCAATCATAATCGCCAGATCATGACCGGAAACTTCCGCCCACAATCCCTGCACCATCGCTTCACTGAAAGCGAGATAAACGACCATCACGATAGAGCCGCGATCGACAAGCCCCAGCGCTTTATTATGACGGCGTATAAAGTGCCCGATCCATGGCTGCAAAATCTGTCCGGCAACAAAAGGAACCAGCAACTGCAGCAGGATGGACTCTAATGCATCAAGCGAAATGCCCGCCTCACCCTGTGTTGTGAACAGCAACCCAACCAGCAGCGGCGTCAGAAACATGCCGAGAATATTGGATGCGGAAGCGGAAACAATCGCGGCAGGTACATTGCCTTTGGCGATGGAAGTGAAAGCGATGGATGACTGAACAGTAGATGGCAGAACGCAGAGAAACAGAATTCCCGCATAAAATGCCGAATTTGCGAAACCCGGAATAGCCCAGCCAAGCGAAAGCCCGATCAGCGGAAATACAACAAAAGTGACCGCCAATACGACGAGATGCAGCCGCCAGTGCACAATGCCCTGCACAACGGCTTGCTGCGATAATCTTGCCCCATGCAAAAAGAACAGCAATCCGATTGCAAATTTCGTCGCCAGTCCGAACCAGTAAGCAGCCTCACCTTTGACGGGTAAGAGCGAAGCGACCAGAATAGCCAGAATGAGAGTCGAGATAAATTTATCGGGAAGAAAACGCATATATCCAAACTCATTTCTGTATTCTGAATCTGATGTAATCAATTAAAATAATGACATATATCATTATAATTAAATGATTTTACGGCAGATATAATTGTTGCTTTGCACCATCAGCGTGATGCAAAGCAAATATCTTTCAGGCAATCTTAATCCGCATATCCGTTCGGATTTTTTGACTGCCAGTTCCACATATCTGCGCACATTTCACGCAGAGTTTTCTTGGCACTCCAGCCAAGCAGCTCTTTGGCATGAGCAGGGTCCGCATAACAGGATGCAACATCACCGGGACGGCGCGGTGCAATTTCATAGCGAATCTGCTGATTGGAAACATGCTCAAAGGCTTTGATAACATCGAGCACGCTATAGCCCTCGCCTGTGCCGAGATTGATAGCCATGCATTTTGGCTCATCCAGCTTTGCAAGTGCTCTGAGATGCCCTTCGGCAAGATCGGTCACATGGATATAATCGCGCACGCCGGTGCCGTCCGGTGTCGGATAATCATTACCCCAGATGCTCAGTTTTTCACGACGGCCGGTGGCAACCTGCGCAATAATCGGCATCAGATTATTCGGAATGCCCTTCGGATCCTCACCGATCAGCCCGCTTTCATGGGCGCCGACAGGGTTGAAATAGCGCAGAATGGCAATGCTCCACTCAGGATCACTATTATAGAGATCGCGCAGCATTTCCTCGATCATCAGCTTAGTGCGGCCGTAAGGATTGGTCGCGGATAGCGGATGATTTTCATCCAGCGGCAGATGCTGCGGATCACCATAAACAGTGGCTGAGGAAGAAAAGACCAGCTTTTTCACGCCGGTACTGCGCATGGCCTGCAGCAGGCGCAAAGTGCCGAGCATATTGCAGTCATAATAATAAAGCGGCTTCTGTGTCGATTCACCGACAGCTTTCAAACCGGCAAAATGGATCACCGATGTACACTGATAGGTCTGAATGACTTTCTGGAGAAACTCGCGGTCACGGATATCGCCGGTTTCGCGCTTCGGCATTCTTCCGGTGATCTGCTCAATACGCTGAAAAACTTCAGGATGGCTGTTGTCGAAATTATCGACCACGACCACATCATGGCCGGCTTCAAGCAGGCGAACGCAAGTATGCGAGCCAATATAGCCGGCACCGCCGGTTACCAGAATTGTCATTCGTCTCTCGCTGATTTGTTTACAGACGGTTTTCTTGTGCCCGATTTTATGGCACCAGTAGGTTTAAATTGCCATATCATAAACCGGAATTATTTCCGGCCGCTGTTCAGACAGGAACCAGACATGCAGCCTTCCCGCGATATTCAGACCCTTTTAGACATTATGGTGGCGCTGCGTGATCCTGAAACCGGCTGCCCGTGGGATGTGGAGCAGGATTTCAGCACTATCGCGCCTTACACGCTTGAAGAAGCCTATGAAGTCATTGATGCCATTGAGCGCGATGATATGGACGACCTGCGTGAAGAGCTCGGAGATCTGCTGTTGCAAGTGGTGTTCCACTCCCGTATTTCCGAAGAAAAAGGCGGCTTCCATTTCGGAAATGTTGTTGAGGCTGTCACCACTAAAATGATCCGCCGCCATCCGCATGTCTTTGGCGATGACGAGGCGCGCTCGGCTGGTATGGCCAAAGGTTCATGGAACCGTATCAAACAAATTGAAAAAGATGAGCGCATTGCCCGCCGCACCGCGCTTGGTCTTGAAACCACTGAGAAAAAGGGCTTTCTCGATGACGTGCCCACTTATCTGCCTTCATTGGTCAGTGCACTGAAATATCAGCAGAAAGCTGCGCGCGTCGGTTTTGACTGGGCGGAAGCCGCGCCTATTCTGGATAAGGTCGCGGAAGAAACGCAGGAACTGCGTCAGGCGATGGACAATCAGGACAAGGCCAATATTGCGGAAGAATATGGTGATCTGCTCTTCGCCATGGTCAACCTCGGGCGCCATCTTGAACTGGAACCGGAAATGGCGCTGCGCGCAGCCAATGAGAAATTCAAACGCCGCTTTCACTTCATTGAAGACGAACTGAATAGTGACAGTCATTCGCTGGAAGCAGCCACTCTCGATGAGATGGAAGCACTCTGGAATAAAGCGAAACAGGCCGGAAAATAGAATTTACAATTCTCCGGCCTGCCCCCAGATTATGGAACAGATTATTCGCCCCATTTGGGGCGGAACATCTGATAAACCGTGTCGGTTGTGGCGAAATCCATATAGCCAAGACGGGTTACCGGTCTGGATTTGCTGATATCAATCAGACCATCGGTGAGAATAGCCTCATCAATATGCACACCGACCACCTCGCCGATCACCATATAGGAATCCGTCGGCTGGCCATCCCTGCCCTGTAACTGCCGAATATCCACGGCAACGCATTCCAGCGATGCATAGGCTTCCGCCACACGCGGCGCAGCAATTTGCTCACAGGCAGCAGCAGTCAGGCCTGCATAGTCGAACTCGCTGGCACCGCGCGGCGCATTGACGGATGTTGCATTCATCTGTTTTGCCAGATGCTCACCGACCATATTGGCCGTAAATTCCCGTGTTTCCTCAATGAAAGCCACACTGTCCTTGTAGCCTGATGAACTGAACATCAGCAAAGGCGGCGTATCGCAGACAATATTGAAAAAGGAATAGGGGGCGAGGTTCAACGCCCCCTCTTTCGAGCGCGTGCCAATCCAGCCGATCGGACGCGGCGCAACAATGGCCTTGAGCGGATTGTGCGGCAGTCCATGGCCGTTTTGCGGTTCATAAAACATCAAATTACTCTGCTTTTCCGTTCAGGCAAGCCGGTTCAGCCCTGATATGGCCCGCTATAATCCGAAACAATTGCCTGCAACTCAGGACGCGGACGATCCGGTGCCGGAGCTTTAGGCGTACCCAAATGCACAAAACCGGCTACTTTTTCATGGGGCGCAACTCCGAGAAGGCGCTTGCCTTCCTCGTCATCGGAATACCAGTTGGTAATCCAGTTGCTGCCATAGCCCAGCGCATTGGCAGCATTGCAAAGCTGCATCGCCGCAGCACCCGATGACAGGAACTGCTCCCATTCAGGAATACGGTCTGTATCACGCGGGCTGCAAACCACACCGATAACAAGCGGAGCACGGGAAAAGCGTTTCAGCTCTTTTTCACGATGGCTGTCGTTAAATTCTTCATTCTGCTGCTGCGCGCGCTGTGCTGCCCGCTCTGCCAGCATTTCACCGATCTGGATACGGGCATCACCGCGATAAATAATAAAGCGCCACGGATTAAGCTTGCCGTGATCCGGCACGCGGGAGGCAATGGTCAGGATCTGCGCCAGTTCATCTGCCGATGGTGCAGGCTCAATCAGGCCGACAATCGGTGTGGAGCTGCGGGTTTTCAAAAAATCAATGAGATCTGACACGTTATTTCCTGCCTGTTCTGTTCGATTCCGTCATTATGACCGTCTTTATTGCCAATTCTGCTCTGCAATGACAGAGCGCATATGCAGTAATATGTGTTTATAATGCAAACTGGCGATATTTTGCTGGGCGCAGCCTTGAAAATGCCTTTACACTGCGGTCAAACAATAAAGACTTGAGACTTTGAAATTCAAATGAGTACCGGCTTATGAAATTCAGCCCTGTTCTGCACGCCAGAAACTTATCAGCCAAGAACACACGGCGTGTAAAGCAATGCCGCAATCTCTGCGCTTCTGCATTGGTTTCGACGGGTCTGATGATCAGTGGTTCAGCGTCAGCTCAGGAACTGCCTCAACCGCAGGACGGGTTCTCCATGCGCGTTGTGCCGGGTGCACAATTCGACAAGCTGCAATTACCGAAAATTTCAGTGCCGGAAGGCGGAACGCCGGACAATACACCGCCGACCGGTGCAATTATGTCGCCGGCAGCTCCGGCAGCAGGCATTACTCCTTACGCTGATCCGCGCAGCCTGCAGAACTCACCGCTGGCCAATCAAAATGAGTTGCTGCTGGAAGCACAGCTGACAGCGGACGGCCCTGCCCTGAGCCAGGGGCTGGTATGGCGTGTATTCTCACCGGAGCCGAATGGCGAGGACAAGCTGCCGCTGATTGCAACAGCAACGGGCGGCACTGCCAGCTTTTCTCTGCCGGAAGGCAGCTATCTCGTGCATGTCAGCTTTGGCCGCGCCGGAGCCACCAAACGCATTACCGTGCGCAATGCCAGCCGCCATGAAAAGCTGATCCTTGATGCAGGCGGCCTGAAACTCAGCGCCAAACTGCCGGACGGCAAGGAAATTTCTGACAAATTCCTGCGCTTCTCGATTTATGAAAATGACGATGAAGGCAATGAGCGCTCGCTGATCGTACCGAATATCAAACCGGATACGGTGGTGCGCCTGAATAGCGGCACCTATCACGTGGTTTCCAATTACGGCAATGCCAATGCCGTAATTCGCGCTGAAATTGTGGTCAGCGCCGGTAAACTGACGGAGGCAACTGTTGAGCATAATGCGGCGGAAGTCACCCTGAAATTGCTGCGCGATGTCGGCGGGGAAGCGCTTGCCGATACATCATGGAATATCGTCAATACCAATGGTGATATCGTCTATGAAAGCGTCAGCGCCTATGCATCACTGGTGCTTGCATCCGGTGATTATATCGCTGTGGCCAAAAACAAAGACCGCCTCTATCAGCGTGAATTTACAGTAGAATCCGGCAAGAACGAAGATGTCGACGTATTTGCCAAAGCCGAGAACGAAGTCGACAGCGATCAGGTTGATTAAAACATTTCCCAAAAATGGAAAATGCTCTGAAGTATCATTGTCATTTCCAAACTAATTTCACACAGCAATAAAAAACCTGCAATCATCTGATTGCAGGTTTTTCTATTTATAACAATGTCTTGTATATATTTATTAACGTAACATACTCAATCAAATACCTGCCCCCTGACTGAAACCCTGACCTTCATGGGTCAGCGTATTCACGAAGCGGCGGGTACGCTCTTCCTTCGGCGAGCGGAAGATGGCCTGTGCGGTGCCGCGCTCAACAATCACACCATTATCGATAAACAGCACATCCTCGGCAATTCTCGATGCCAGCCGCAGATCATGGGTCACCATAATCATTGTGGTGCCCTCTTTGGCCAGCTGCGCCAGAACATCCACCACTTCACCGGACAATTCCGGATCAAGTGCCGAAGTCGGCTCGTCGCAGAGCAGAATTTTAGGCGACGGCGCCAGCGCACGGGCAATCGCCACACGCTGTTGCTGACCACCGGAAAGGGTTGCAGGCCATGCATCGGCCTTTTGTGACAGTCCGACCTTTTCAAGCAATTGCTTTGCCCGCTCCCTCGCCTTTTCCTTCGGCCATTTCTGAACTGTGATCAGACCTTCGGTGATGTTCTCGGTGACTGTGCGATGCGGAAACAGCTGAAAATTCTGAAAGACCATGCCGGAATGGCGGCGGATCAGGTGGATTTCTTTTTGGCTGACTTTGCGGTCAGGGGAAAAACTCAGCCTGTCACCCGCAATTTCAATATCACCGGAAGTCGGCACTTCCAGCAGATTGAGACAGCGCAGCAGTGTGCTTTTACCGGCACCGGACGGCCCGATAAAGGCTGTTACACTGCCCTCGGCAATCGACAGGGATATATTGTCGAGTACGGTATGGTCGCCGAATTTTTTTACGATATTTTTGAGTTCGATCATCATGAACGGACCTCCAGAAAGCCGCCATAACGCTTCAGACGTGCTTCCAGACGGGTTTGCAGATAAGACAGCACGGAGCTGAGTGCCAAATAAAGCAGCGCGGCTTCCACATAAAGGATCAGCGGCTCATAGGTAACGGCAACGATACGCTGCGCCGCCTGAAACATTTCAGGCACGGTAATTGCGGCGGCCAGAGATGTGTCCTTAACCAGAGAAATGAAGCTGTTGGACAGTGGCGGCACGGCATTGGGTGCAGCTTGCGGCAGAATTGTACGGCGCATTGCCTGCCCCCAGCTCATACCTGTTGCATAGGCTGCTTCCCACTGTCCTTTTGGCACAGCAACAATCACACCGCGGAAAATTTCAGAGGAATAAGCACCGATACTCAAAGTAAAGCCGATCAGCGCGGCTGGAAATGCATCCAGCGTGATACCAAGGCTCGGCAACCCGTAAAAGATCAGGAACAGCTGCACCAGCAACGGTGTGCCGCGGATCAGCCAGACATAAAAATTGACGATTGCTGCAACGGGACGCGGCGCGAACAATCGGGTCAGAGCCACAAAAAGACCGAGTGTTGTGCCGAACAGAAATGACAATAATGTCAGCGGAATAGTGAAAACCAGAGCTGCCCACAACAGCGGCCCCAAAGATTCAAGCATAAGCAATAAAACGTCAGACATTGAATGCGTCCCCGTCATAATTGTTTCCCCTCAGACGGAATTGCTGAGGCTGAAAATGGTTCCTGCCCCGTTGCCTGCGCAACGGAAAACCGGCGATAATATATCGCCGGTATCAAAGTTCCGGGAGGATAACTTATTTAGAGACGTCTGCGCCGAAATATTTTTCGGAGATTTTGGCATAAGTGCCGTCGGTTTTGATCTGCTCAAGCGCCTTGTTGACTTCGGCAAGCAAATCTTCCTCGCCTTTGCGCAGCAACACGCCGGAACGATCAGCATTTTCAAGCTCGGCAGCAACTTCCAGCGGCACATCAGGCTTCTGCTTTTTGAAGTCGAGGAAGGACAGGCTGGCATTCACGGTTGCTTCCGCACGGCCGCTCAGCACCAACTGAACCGACTGGTCAAAACCGTCATTGGCAACAATTTCCGCACCATATTCACGGGCAATTTTACCATAATTACTGCTCAGCGACTGTGCGGCTTTGCGGCCCTTCAGGTCTTCAAATTTCTTGATATCCGTATTGCCGGTTTTCACAATCAGCACGGCTTTTGAAGCAATATAAGGCTCGGAGAAATTATATTTCTTCTGGCGCTCCGGCGTAATGCCGACCTGATTGATAACCGCATCATAGCGGTTTGCATCAAGACCGGCGATCAGGCCGTCCCATTTGCCTTCAAGGAATTTGGCTTCAACGCCAAGGCGCTTGGCAATTTCCTGACCGATTTCAACGTCAAAACCGACCAGCTTGCCGTCTTTGTCATGATAGGTGAACGGCGCGTAAGTGCCTTCTGTACCAATCTTGAGAACGCCTTCCGCTTTGATGCGATCCAGAGCAGCATCAGCGAAAGACTGGCTGGTCATAACGCCCGAAGCCAGAACGGCTGACTGCAACACACCAACTGCAACAATAGACTTAAACCAGCTCATATACCTTGTCCTTTTAAACGCAACCTTTTCACTGAAAAGGTTATTCTCATCTTATAAAAGCTTTCCGGGCGGAGCTGCTGTGGTGCAGTCCGTGTTGCAAATAAGATGTCACGGCCACTCAAACCATCACAGATATAATTCCACGTCCTGCAATTTATTATGCAAAAATAAATTCCTAATTTTGTCCTGTTGTAGAATTTTATACCAATCATAATCTTCAGGCTGACAGAATGAAAAAACACATTCTACAGAAACGTTTATTCTACCCACTGATTTTCTGAATAATGCATGAACCGGTGTTTTGTTGCCTGATAGACGAAGATTTTTGCTCAAATCAGACTATATTGCAGAAAATCATTCATCCAGGCTTCATATTTGCGTCGCTATAAGAAGCCGTCGCTTGTCTGAAGTTCCTTTTAACACTGCCCTCAGGAATTTTTCTCATGTCCGCAGAAACTACCCCGACAAACCGTATCCGCATTGCAGCTGCAATTCTGATGGCACCGGACAACCGGATCTTGCTGGTACGCAAGGCGGGTACAACCGCATTCATGCAGGCAGGCGGTAAGATTGAAAACGGAGAAACACCGGTCGCAGCATTGCAGCGTGAGCTTAGTGAAGAACTGGGACTTACGATCAATCAGGATCAGGCGCATTATCTCGGGGCATTCTCGGCACCGGCCGCAAATGAACCGGGCTATACGGTTGAAGCTGAGGTATTTCGCATTGCCCTCACCCAGCCGGTCGCCAAGGCCGCAGAAATTGAAGAAATTGTCTGGGTTGATCCGCTGCAAAAAGTGGAACTGCCGCTGGCACCTTTGACGGAGAATTATTTGCTGCCGCTATGCAAGGAATTTATGCCTGTCGCAAAACTATAATCAGATTGCCTGCTTTTAGCCTAAAAACATCCGTAATTCATTGAAATATAGCAGTTAAACCGATTTCATTATCAGGAGAAACTATGACACACCGTAAAACAGCCGCCCTTTTCGCTTCAGCATTTCTTGCGGTTTCTTTTGCCAGTGCGCTTTCGCAACCGGCCTTTGCACAGGAGAAAAATGTGTCAGAAAAACAGCAGGCATTCATTGTCATCACCGGTGAAGGTGAAGCTCAGGCCGCTCCGGATATGGCTATTCTCGACCTGACCGTCTTGCGGGAAGCTAAAACCGCCCGTGAAGCCATGACCGACAACAATAAGGCAATGTCTCAGGTACTGGCTGCCATGAAAGAAGCCGGTATTGAAGACCGTGATCTGCAAACCTCGGGCGTCAATATTCAGCCGACCTACACTTATCCGAGCGATAAAAATGGCCTGAAAGCACCGAAAATCATCGGCTATAACGTAACCAACGGCCTGACCGTGCGTGTGCGTGATCTCGATAAAGTCGGCGACCTGCTGGATAAATCCATTGATCTCGGCGTCAACCAGAGCGGCGGCCTGCGTTTCGTCAATGATGATCCGTCAAAAGTGCTGATGGATGCCCGTAAAAAAGCCATGGAAAATGCCATGGAAAAGGCAAAAGTCCTGACCGAAACTGCCGGTGCAAAGCTCGGCCGCGTGCTTGAAATCACCGAATATGGCAATAATCCGCGCCCGATGCCAATGGCACGCACCAAAATGGTCGCAATGGCTCAGGAAGCAATGGCTGATTCAGTACCGGTTTCAGCCGGTGAAAACAGCTACAATGTGAATGTGACCGTAAAGTTCGAAATCACACAATAATAGAACCGGTCATATAACAATCAGAACCCTGCCCTTGCGGCAGGGTTTTTTATTATGCGCGGGCTTGTACGGGAAAATCGCGCCGTGTCATTCCAGGCGGTCAAGAAAATAGGCGAATTCTGTATTTTCGACATTTTGCGCCCCGTTTTCATGGAAAAACTGAATATGCGGCCCTTCATTATGATGTTTGTGCTGATGCTCCTGTGATGCCCAGTGCTCTATGAAAACAAAGCGGGACGGATCGGCACGATCAATGAACAGATCATAGCTGATATTCCCCTCTTCTTTGCGTGACTGATCGACGATCGCCTTAAGATCGCGCCGTAATATTCCTTCTTTACCCGCCTTGGCGCGCAGGCTGACAACAACGAAGAGATCGCCCATAAACATGCTCCTCTCATTTGAAATCCCTGCCTGTTCAATCCGGACAGAGCATTTCCAATGGTTAAGAATAAACCGGAAATGTTCTCTGCCCGCATTGAAAGCAAAGCTTACTCGGCTTTGTCATAGGAGAACTGGATGCCTGCGGTACCGCCGGTCTGGATGAACAGATCCATAAATTGCGGAACTGTTTCCTTGCGCTGCCAGTCGCGCTGCAATTCGCAGAACAGCTGAACCACACTGATCATCTTGCCGCCCGCCTGTTCAATGCGCCGCAATGCAGCTTCATGCGCCTGTACCGAAGTACCGCCCACAGCATCAGCCACAACATAGACTTCATAGCCTTCAGCAAGCGCATCAATCGCCGGAAATGTCAGACAGGCCTCAGTCCAGAGTGCTGTCATAATCAGTTTCTTGCGTCCGGCCTGCTCTACGGCTTTACGAAACTCGACATCCTCCCAGGAATTGATTGTGGTGCGGTCAATCGTCGGAATTCCTTCAAGGGCTTTGCGGACTTGCGGAATAGGAGGCTTATTGAGACCGGTTTTTACATTCACGGTTGAGTGAATAATCGGCAAATCATAAACGCGTGCAGCTCTGGATGCGCCAACGATATGATTGATAAGCAATTGCCTGTCCATGGAGGCAATGGAATTCACCTGCACAGGCTGATAATCAATAATGATAAAGGCTGAATTTTTAGGGCTGAGCAGCCGGTCTTTTACAGGATCACGAATGGGTTCGCTTGTCATTGCATAGTCTCCTCGAACACAGGGAAAACAATTCCACAACGTCCCGAACCGAGAGCATCAAAGCCTCAGCCGAAACGCAATTCTGATTTAATTTCAAGCAGATAAGATGATAGTTACTTGCGGGTGACGAAATTTACCGACCGTTGTTTTCTGAAAAAACAACAACGCGGTGAAATAGTAACATCGGTGCCTTTATTAGAAAAGATTTGAATACTGAAACGCAGCATTCTATATTTGCAACGATGCAGAACCTGAACGACTTGTTCTATTTTGTCCAAGTGGTCACGCACGGCGGCTATGCTGCTGCGGCACGGATAACGGGCGTGCAAAAATCGACCTTAAGCAGACACATCACCAATCTGGAAGAATTTCTGCAGGCAACGCTGATTTACCGGTCAAGCCGCCGTTTTGCACTCACTGAGGTCGGGGCTGAATATTACCGCCAATGTCTTGTTGTGATCGAAAATATTGAGGCCGCACAGCGTATCATCGACCGCAATTATGAAGAGCCAAACGGCACCATCCGCATTGTCTGCCCCGTCGGGCCGCTCAATTATAAAATCAGCGATTTGATTACAGAATTCATGCAGCACTTTCCCAAGATTGATGTGCATCTCAAATGCATGAACAGAAATGTTGATGTGATCGGCGAAGGATATGATCTCGTTATTCGCGAGGACAATAACGGATATCAGGAGAATAATGCGCTTGTGACCCGTGTGATTGGCGCAAATCCGCAATGTCTCGTCGCCGGCAAGGATTTATTCAGCGATGCGTCTCCGCCGGCAGAACCGAAAGATCTGGCAGGATTTCCGACCCTTGCTTTTGGCTTTCCCAAAATTGAACGTGCTGTCAGCGCCGGCCGTCCTCACTATGAATGGTCATTCCGTGATGAACGCGGTCGTGCGCAGCGCATCAGACATGTGCCGCGACTGATAACAGACAGCCATGAAACATTGCGCAATGCAGTGATACGCGGCCTGGGTATAGCACAATTACCGCTCTGGATTGTTAGCGGGGATATAAAAACAGGACAGCTGATACAGTTGCTTCCCGATTACCGGCTTAATGAGCCGGTAATTCATGCTGTATATCCCTCAACCAAAGCGCAGGCACCCAATGTCCGAGCTCTTGTCGGTTATCTGTTAGAGTCACTGAGCCTGAGCCGGTAATAAAAACCGTTTTATGGTTTCTTCAGGTTCTGTTCCTGCTGGCTATAAGCACGTTTGGCTTCAATCAGCAGGTCTTTCTTGGTGTCGCTTGCAAAATTCAATACCCGCTCAACCGTGCTATCACCGAGTTTCAGCACATCCACATCCAGATAATTGCCGGAACCTGCGGTTAGTTTGGCGATAATCATCTCGGGATTACCATCGCCTGTAATATCCGCGAAACTGACACGCGGCTCGCCCTTGTCACCAAAAACAGAGCCGTCGCGTGCAAAAATTCCGCCGCCAAGATAGTCAATCTGCCCGTCATCTTTATAGAGCGCAACCGTGTAACTGCCGATGGATGCAGGTTCCAGATCACCTTCTGAAATCACTGCAATCCGTTTATCCGGCAGTGGCATCATCACCGCATTTCTGGCGGATGCAGGCGCAACCAGCAGTGTTGAGACCAGGGCCGCGGTTAAAATCTGCTTTGAATATCGCATTGTTTTTCCTGACATCTTTGAAAAATCTTTAAGCAATTTCCCAAAGATGCCCGCACAATAAGACTTTCCTGTGATGCATCACTGCTTGAGTGCCGCCCTTTCCTCTTCCGCTGACAGCGGCGCACCGGCCTGAATGGACTGCAAATAAATATCGACAGTTTCCTGTGCTGAGGCAGGAATATAATTTTGCGTATCCTGTTGGGAAGCCAGAGCAAAACGCAATTTCCAATCCTCCTGCTCAAGACAAGACACAGCCACATAGCCGGACTGCCCCGCATTGTTCAGACGAAACTCACGGCAGAGATGATTTTCCCCGTCACGGAAACTGGCAATCACCTGCATAGAGGCATTCTGTTCAGCCAGATTGACAGTCTCGCCGGAAGCCACTTTATGCAATTGTACCTGCACCGCAGATGCTGTGAGCGAAGCAAGACCTGCACCTTCAGGTTGTGCATTTTGCAGGCCGCTCTGCCCCATGAAATAACCGCTGAAACCGGTAACTGCAGCCAGCAAAACAGCTGCAGCCGCTGCCGACCAGCTGGCTGCAAAAAGCGGTTTGCGCGGCTTTGCACGAAACGGAACAATGACATTCTCGCGCTCTGCATCCGCTGAAACTGGCTCTGCCACCTCAGCAGTTTTCTGCTGTTTTTCCTGTTCGTGGCGCGCAACCATGCCCTGCACAGCAGCCATTAATGCCTCCGGCACCGGCTCATCCAGCATCGGCCGCAAAGCGTCCTGTGCAGCCGCGCGGGTTTCCATAAACAGCGCCACGCGCGAGATCAGCGCATCGTCATGCTCCATAGCTGCTTCAATGCGCGCCGTTGTCTCTTCATCCAGCTCGCTATCGGCAAAGGCCATCAGCTCTTCATCGCTGAAATCTTTATGCGGTTGGGATTGTGTCATTGATTACCGCCTTTCACAGGGGATAAACGCATGGGATCCTTGTCTATTCCCGTTCGTTCAGCAAGATTTTTCCGCGCTCTCGCCAGTCTGCTCATCACAGTACCTATCGGTATCTCAAGCAGCTCCGCAGTCTCCTTGTAGGAAAGCTCTTCCACGCAGACCATAAGCAGCACCTCGCGCTGCTCGTCAGGCAAATGCCCGATTGCTTCCGACACATTTTGCAGGGTCATACGGGCAATAGCCGCATCTTCACCTGATGGTGTGCTGATATCTTCATGATTGGCAATATCATCGTTGATACCGGCAGTTTTCTGCCTGCGTAATGTATCAATCCAGATATTGCGCAGGATGCGGAACATCCATGCATCAAAGCGCGTGCCGGGCTGAAAACTGTGTTCTGCGGCCAGTGCTTTTTCACAGGCGGCCTGCACCAGATCGTCCGCTAACTCGCGGGAGCGGCACAAAGCGATAGCAAAACGGCGTAAATTCGGTAAAAAACCTATTAAACGCTGTGAAAAACTTAGTCCGTCATCTGTCATAAGAGGATTCTGTCCGAAAAATCGAATAAAACACCGAGCCATACGTTCTGCATTTGGGCAATCTTACGATAAAGCCCATCAACAGAAAACTGGAACAGATCAATGTTAAATTGTCTATACAGGCATACCGGCAGGCTTCTTCGCTCTGCCAGTCTTTTATTTGTTGCGACGGGTATTGTAACAACCGCTCCGTCGCTGATGCTTTCCGCTGAGTTCTCTGTCGTCAGTGCCGCTTATGCAGATGATGATGACGGCGATGATGGTGGCAGTGATGACGGGGGTAACAATGGGAGTGCTGGCAATAGCGGGCGCTCCGGCAGTGACGGCGGCAAACGCTTTCGCGGGCCGCAGACGCTGATGGACTATCTGGACAACCGCCGCAAAGCGCAGGCACCCAGAACCCGCAGCACGGCAAAGAAACGTCAGCAGGCGGCACCTGTTTACGAGCCCCGCAGGCTTGTGGCACTCGGTCTCAGCGATGAAAATATTGCACAATTGCAGCAACAGGGTTTCTCTGTGGCTGACAGAGTGGAAATGCGCCTGACAGGAGCACAGCTCACGCGCCTACAAATACCGGCAAAAATGTCATTGCAAACTGCACGCCAGCGCGTATCCGCGCTCGTGCCGGATGCGGTGGTTGATTTCAACCATTATTACCAGCCGGAACAGACAAGTGCTCCGGAAACAGAAGTGAAACCGGCGCGCGCAGCCTGCAACGGCACAGACTGCACGCTGATGCGTGATCTGATCGGCTGGAATGAGCCGAAAGCCGGTGCAGCAACCTGCACCACACTGCCAAAGATCGGTCTGATTGATACGGCAGTTAATCCGGATCATGAATCCCTCAAACAGGCGCGTCTGGAAATCATCCGCCTCAGTGATGATGAGCTGCCGCAATCAGGCACGCAGCATGGCACAGCCGTTGCCGCTCTGCTTGTCGGGGCTGAAAACAGCCGTGCACCGGGCTTACTTCCGCAGGCAGAGCTGATTGCAGTGGATGTGTTTCACGGCACCAAAGGCGATAATAACCGTGCCACTACCTATGACCTGATCCGCGCAATTGATCTTCTGGCGGAAAAACAGGTGCCGCTCATCAATATGAGCCTTTCAGGACCGGATAATTTATTGCTTCAAAAGGCCGTTGAGGCGGCGGCACAACGTAAAATTACACTGGTTGCAGCTGCGGGCAATGAAGGTCCTCATGCCAAACCGGTTTATCCTGCCGCCTATCAGAATGTGATTGCGGTCACGGCGGTTGACCGCAACGGCAATCCGTACAGACGTGCTGTGCGCGGCGAGCATATTGATCTGGCCGCACCGGGTGTCGGTGTCTGGACGGCAGCTTCCATATCCGGCGCACGGCAAAAGACCGGTACATCTTTTGCAGCACCATTTGTCACTGCCGCAGCTGCAAGGCTGAAAGCTGAAAATCCCGATCTGGATAACCGGCAAATTGCGGAAGAGCTGAGCCGTCAGGCCAAAGATATGGGAAAACCAGGTCATGATCCTGTCTTCGGCTGGGGGCTGATTAATGCGCAGTCTCTTTGTACTAGCTAGAGCGCCGTGCGCCCCATTGGCGCACAAAGGTCGCTCTAACACTATAAAATTATGCTCTGATAAAAATTAAGCCCTGAAACATCAGTTTCAGGGCTTATAATTAAGGCACTTGTTTTGTTCAGGCGGCCATACGATGGTTCATCAACATACCGATCATCACCATACGTACGGCATCTTCCGAGGCATGTGCCAATAGTTTAGGGGCGGCATCAATCGCATCTTCCAGTGAGCAGGGGCGGCTCAGGATAGATGCAAAAGCATCAATACCATGATCGAGATTGAGGCGTACACCCTTCCCGATTGTGCCCGCCAGCGCGATCACCGGAGTACCGCGTTTTTTGGCGCGTAAGGCCACTTCTGCAGGAACTTTGCCGAATGGTGTCTGCCCGTCCAGACTGCCTTCAGCAGTAATCACCAGATCAGCATCCGTCAGATACCGGTCAAGATCGAGATATTGCATAACGATCTCATAGCGCGGATGCAGCTTGCCGCAGAGCAGACCCAGCACCGCAGCACCCAAGCCGCCGGAAGCCCCTGCCCCTTGCGCAGAACCGACATCTATACCGGTCGCCAGACCGATGTGATGTGCATAATTCTCCATGGCGTGCGCCAGTATTTCCACTTGCTCCGGCGTAGCGCCTTTCTGCGGGCCAAAAACACGAGCCACGCCACGTTCTCCCAGCAACATATTATGCCAGTTCACAGCCGCATCAATCTGCACAGTTTCAAGACGCGGATCGCGATTGCTGATATCAATTGCGGCAAGTTTGCCAAGAGCAGCGCCACCGGCATCAAGCACGCGCCCTGCACTGTCGAGCAGTTTAATGCCGAGTGCCTGCGCCATACCTGCACCACCGTCATTAATACCGCTGTCACCACAGCCCAGCAGAATGCGCTCGGCACCGGCATCCAGTGCGGCTTTGACCAGTTCGCCGACACCATAGCTGGTAGTCAGGCACGGGTTGCGCTGGTCACGGGGTACGAGGCTCAACCCTGCGGCCGAAGCCATCTCCAGAACGGCCGTGCGCTTGGCGTCACCATTGGCACCGCGCGTGCCCAAAAATCCGAAATGTGCCTGAACCGGCTGGCCGACCGGCCCCGTCACCATGACTTCATGCAATGTACCTTGCGTGGCATTAATCAGCGCCTTGGTAAAACCTTCGCCGCCGTCTGCCATCGGCGCTTTAATAATATGAGCATCCGGCACAGCCCGTCGAATGCCTTTCTCAATCGCATCTGCAGCTTCATCCGCGGACAGGCTTTCTTTGAAACCTGATGGGGCAACCAGAACAGTGATAGACATTGTGACAGTTTCCTTTGCAAATTGTGACAATTGAATTGCAAGGGAAGAACGGGGGCTAACGCAGTTTATTCCGCAGAATTTTATTTATTTTCATAAAACATAAAAAAAGCCCCGATTTTCATCGGGGCTATGTAACTCTTTGAATTATTTCAGTCTCATTCCCTGCATCGGCCATATCAGCAAGGCGAATATCATCAGCAATCCAATGAATGGCACGATCAGCCAGAGTGCCAGCCTCAGCAAATCCCGCTGGCTGAAAGGCTGCGGATCGGCTGTGCCGAACAATGTGACAGGCTTTGCGGAAACCAGCAGTGTCTGGCAAAATCCGCTGGCCAGTGTAACCACCAGAATGAGCGGCGTGACTGCAATTCCGAGACCGGCCAGCGGCAGACAAAGCGCAGGTATAAGCACAATTGCTCGGGCGGTTCGGGAATTGATGACAATATGCGCCAAGGTCGCCGTGATTGCAGCAAAACCGATAATCAGCGCCGGATATCCAGCCAGTCCGGCACCAAAAGCACTCAGCATCCGCTGTGCGATCAGTTCCGCAGTACCGGTGGTAAGCAGCGCCTCGCCGATTACCAGAGTACCGGCTAAAAACAGCAGCAGGTTCCACTCCACCAGTTTCAGTGCTTTTTTAAAAGAAACCGGTGAGAGCTTTTCAGATGTCACCAGCAATGCGGCAATCAAGGCAATCAATGGCATATCAATGCCGTGTAATGCCGTAGTGGCAAACATCACCACTGTTGCGCCGATAATCAGCAACAGCATTTTCTGCTGACGTGTCAGTGCTGTTTCGTCCTGCTTGTCCGTCCATTGCGGCAGCGATTGCTTGCGTTCTTCAGCATTCAAAAACAAGCGCAGAATAAGCTCGCAGGCAATCAGACTGATAAGCAGTGAGAATGGCGCAGCAAAAGCAATCCAGCTGAGAAAATCCATTTCACGACCACCGGTTCGGCTGATGAAATCCGCAGCTACCAGATGTGCGCCTGCACCGGTGAGTGACGCACCGGCAGACAGCAAAATAATCGTAGGGAACAACAAGGCCAAAGCGCGGGTAAAACCGGCGCTGACTGCCGAACCGGCAATTGCCACATAGACAGGTAATAAAATCGCTGCACGCGCAGAAGTGGAAGGAATGATGAAAGCCGTCATGAAGACAAATAATGTCAGCAGATAAAATAGCGACCGGACGGATTTCAGCCTTGTCAGATTACGCAGCAGCAACTTCTCAATCAGACCCGAGGCCTGCAAGACAGCAGCAAGAATGAAGGCCGCCAGCATCAGCCAGATTATGTCTTTGCCAAGCGCCGCATAGACAGCCTCATTACTCACGGTTCCGGTGACGGCCAGTGCGATTGCCCCACTGAGCGCCACCGGCGTTTCCGGCAAATCCAATATCACCCAGCACACAAGCGTGACGACGAAAACCGCAACGGACACCCGCATTGGCATGGTCAGTCCGTCAATTGCTCCAAAAATCAAAATAGCGGAAAAACCAAGGATCAGTGCCGCAATGATTTGCTTCACTTGTTTCAGCGGCATTGCAGTCACTGGCACGACAGCTTTTGATGAATTGTCAGCCAGTTTAGCCGGTGTAAGTCTTGTAATATTATGAAGTGATTGTTCTGCCATAAGTCTGAGCCTTATATGTTTCTTGTCAGGGCTAACGGCTGAGGCATGAGATTATTCCGTTTTATTTCAAAATCGCATCGGTGCAGAATCATAAGCACCGTAAAAACACAGCAATAAGCGCGGTTTATCGGCTCCAACTATATCAAAGCCTGCCCGATCTCCACCCTTTGAGAAAAAGCAATCACTCATCTGCTCGCATAAATGCTGCACAATAAAAAAGATCCGACAGGGATAAGGCAGTGCGCTGTAAATCAATGATAGCAACCGCAAAGTTACGCACATAATCTGCAATCAATTCGGCCATACCCCATTGATACGAAAGATCGCTTGGGTTAGAACGGCTTTGCTTTATATCAAAAGCGACTGCGCACCCGTAGCTCAGCTGGATAGAGTGCTGCCCTCCGAAGGCAGAGGTCACAGGTTCGAATCCTGTCGGGTGCGCCATACCACTGGTTATTTCTCTTTATTTATCAATGAATTCAATGCTATTGCACCTTGTCTGGTACACAAATGAGTACACAGGAAGGTACACGTGGGACTTATTTTGAAATACGTACAAGAGCCAAATCAGGGGCGCGAGTCATACAGATACCGCCGTCGAGTCCAAGCTCCGCTAAAGCCTTATTTACAAAAAGGAGAACTAATTGCAGTTCTCGGAAATTCCCGCCAAGAGGCATTGAAAGCGTATCCGGCTATTCATGCAGCATTTGAGCGTGAAATTGAAATAGCTAAAAAGCAGCTATTACGTGATCAGCGCAGGTCGGGAGTTGATGGTGGCAGCACTAAACTCGAGCGATACAACGAACTGATTAACGAACTTAAAGGACTAGGCATTTCCGACCCTCATAGCGGAGCTTCCACAGAGTCTGAGGACGTAATGCGGTCAGTCTTGATCGACGGTATAGCGAATAAGTATCCTATTGATGAAGAAACCGGCTATCCAATGGTCAGCTCATCACGAGATACTTTTTTGATACGATCTCTTGCGAGTAAGGCACCACCACCACCGCCTGCCACGCTGGAAGATGCCAAGCGGCTTTATGTCGAGGAAAGGCTGAGTGGTACTGATTTTGAGTTTAGAAAGAAGCTCAGACGCGTTGAGCGGATTGTTGAGGCCGTTAACACTGCTTTAGACACTGTGCCGCCTTTAAATCAGTGGACACGTGACCACGCAAAGAAGGTGCGCGACTATTACATACACAAAAAAGGCTTGAAGCCTGCCTCGGTCAAACGGGAACTCAATACACTTAAGGGCGTTTTCTCATGCTATATTCAAGAAAAAGAAGCCCATTTCAATAATCCCTTTAAAGGCATTGAACTGCCAAAGAGTGTAGATGCCCCCGTGGAAGAGCGTGACCCTTTCCCGCCTGAAATTCTTTTGCAGGTACGACAGCGCATTTTAGATAAGTCCAATCAGGACATAAAACTGATATGGCGCTTGCTTGAAGGTACTGGTTGTCGTCTTGCTGAGATTACTGGATTGAGGGTCGTGGACGTGTTTCCTGATGATGAATTGCCGCATTTGAAAATTATAGTGCATACAGACAGACGTTTGAAGACAGCTTCATCTTCAAGAGAAGTGCCGCTTATTGGTGATGCCTTATCAGCCGCGAGAGAGGCGTTGGTTATTGCCGGTGATCGTGATGCTTTGTTTGAGCGATATATAAAACCGACAGGCTCGACCAGCGCCTCCGCAGCGATGATGAAGCATGTCCGGCTCGTTACAGACAATCCGCGCCTTGTTGTTCATTCACTTCGTCACAACATGTCTGACAGGCTTGCACTGGCTGAGGTACCGACCATTGATAAGAACTCAATACTCGGTCACTTAAATGCTGGCGTTGGCGAACAGCATTATGGCGGGAAATACGCCAAGCTAAGAATTCTTACGAAGGCGATGAATAAGGCCTTTAGTGAAAACAGGGAGAAGTCTTAGTCTCGTCCTTCAGTGGTACGAATGATTATTACTGTACGCAGCTGTCGGGGAGCTTCAACCACCCTCACAACCTTCAACTTCAACAGCAACGAAATTCGCGTAGTCACCATTGATGACCAGCCTTGGTTCGTGGCGACTGATACTTGTCGAGCATTAGAAATGCCGCTTGAAAAAGGCTCTGGAAAATATCTGTCTCGCTTAATGAGTGACGAGAAGCGTCCAGTTCCTCACGGAATTATCGGGGGCAAAGGAATGAAACAAGCCACGCTTTTTTCAGAGAGTGGTCTTTATAAGCTCATCTTACGTTCAACCAAGCCGGAAGCGCAAGACTTCCAGAACTGGGTAACTCGTGTTGTCCTCCCAGTTATCCGCAAAGATGGTGCTTACATCACGGGCGAAGAGAAGGTCGCGTCCTGTGAAATGGATGAGGACGAGTTCGTGCTAAGAGCCATGACGATCTTGCAGGGCAAGGTTGACGCCTCAAGCAGTACGGTTGATTGACCCTGCTATTAGGAAGATGTGCGCGATCTTGTCAGCATTATCACCCCGTCATCACGAAGCGCCAGAAATCACCGCAGCGAGTCACTGAGGAGTTTTGGGCAGTCGCAGGTGAATTTGATCGTCACGGTCAAGAAAGCCGTCAGCGAGTCACTCTGAGTGAAGTTGATTGCCCCCTTCCTTTGGATAAATACACAACTTAATCAGCCGTCACAGCATCATCCAATGCACCCGACTTTGAGGGAGGTGGTCGGCGTAGACATGAGGCAATCATGAAACTAGAAGCCATTAAAAATAAGCTCGACAAGGTGGAAGCCGGAACCACAATCGGTACTTTCGCGGTCGACCTTCAAGACATACGCACAGACCCGACAATGCAGGTCAGGGATAAACTGGACGATGGAAACAAGAAGCGCCTCAGGTCTGCATATAAAAGCGGGGCTGATGTTCCACCGATCACGGTTGCCTTCATTGAAGGGGAAGACCCCAGACCGGTTGTGATCGACGGTCACCACCGTATCAATGTCTTGGAGGCGCTGGTTGTGGAAGGTCAGCAGCAATTCAACACTGTCAATATCAAGGCCGTGAAGCTTAGTCGCAGTGAAGCCCGTTATCGGGCAGCAATGGCGAACAACACACACGGTCTGCAACTTAAGCCAAAAGAAACCCGCAGGTTGTTTGCGGCCTATGTCTTCGCTGGTCAGCATAAAGAAGGCCAAGACGGATTTAAATCATATCGGCAGATAGGCAAGGAATTGTCCAGAGATCACAAGACAATGGCAGCATGGATGCGAAAAGACTTTCCAAAGGAAGCGGCGAAGATGGAACAACCAGAAAAAACCAATGCAGGTGGCGTAGGTATGCCATGCATTCGCACCATGAGTGATACCAGTCGGAACTGATAAACTGTTCCGTGTACAGCCGGCTTACGCCCGCCGGCATCCGGCGAAAAAGTAACTGTCATCCTGATACCCCGCTTTTATCTCAAACATACTGCAATCACGTTGCAGAACAATCAGATATGGCTGGCAGAAGTGAAGCACAAGAGATATTTGCGCTCCACTTTGAGACCTCTTCAAGTCTCGACAAATACCTGACAAAAACCCACAATCACACCTCTCAGCCCCCCCTGTTCTTGCTTTTTGCAGAGCTTAAACGGAATAATAACTTGCCTATCCCAAAGGAGAAAAACCATGGAGACGTTTACAGGCGGGTGTCTTTGCGGAAATCTGCGGTTTTCCGCTACGGGAAAGCCCTATCGGGTTGGTATTTGCCACTGCCTTGATTGTCGCAAACATCACGGCGCTCTTTTCCATGCATCAGCAATCTTTCCGCAGGAGGCTGTCACTGTCAGCGGTGATACCCGCAGCTATGCGGAGCGCTATTTTTGCCCGCAATGCGGCTCAACGGTCTTCGGGCGATCAGATGACGAAATTGAAATAAATCTGGGCTCACTTGATGAGCCGAACCAATTCATACCAACCTATGAATTATGGACTATTCGCCGTGAAGCATGGCTTCCGCCCTTCCCGCTTCAGAGGAAATATGAGCGAAACCGCACTTCTACGCGCCGTCAGTAAGAATAAAATCTGAGCCGTAAACTTCCGGATGTGCTATATTGAATTATACCCGCACATTCACGGAGGTCACGATGTTAATCCATGACATGCCCCGTCCGGAAGTTGAGGAAATGCTGCGCCATGTAGGCATCGGCTATCTGGCCTGTTCGGTTGAAGACAAGCCCTATGTAGTGCCGCTCCGTTTCATACACAGCAACGGTTATCTCTATTCCCTGACTTCCGAGGGGAAGAAAATGGAGCTCATGAGAGCCAACCGCAATGTATGCGTCAGCTTTTCAGATGTTCATGGCTCCAATAACTGGCGCTGTCTGGTTATTTCCGGTCATTTTGAGGAAATACCCAAATCCCTGAGCAAAGACAGCCTGTATTATCACGCACATGAGCTGCTGGCAGCCGGTGCGAACTGGTGGGAACCCGCATATGTCAAAACCATTTTGCGGGGTGAGGAACGGCCGTTAGAACCTTTATATTTCAGAATATCGGTTCTTGAAACGACCGGCCATCAAGCCCAGCCCTGAGAATGGCTGAATTATTCAGCGGCAACCATTGCCTGCGGCAGCGTAAAGATCATGTCAAAAATATACGTAAAAACAAACGTATAAATCAGGAAGAACAGCAAGAGCACAGCTTCCATCTGAAAGGCTTTCCAGAAGCCGACAGAATACCAGAACATATAAATCGGAATGATAATCACGAACAGGCCGAACTCAAATATGAAAGCATGGGCAATACGTACCCAGACACTGCGTCCGGTTGACTGACGGCGTGCCTCCCATTTCTCAAACATGAGATTAAATGTGTAATTCCACGTCACAGCGATGAGAGAAACGGCAACAGCAACCGGCAGAGAGCCCTGCGCATCGCCGCCGCTCAAAAACATCAGCAGCAAAGTTGAAGCGGCGATCGCAATAAGTTCAAAAGTACCGACATAGACAATACGCCGCTTAAGCGGTTTAAGCACGAACATAGACAGCTCCTGAGCAGAATATGTCGCATTCACTGCGCCCGCTCTGCTCGTTCTGGATTCTCGGATGCGCATGCCACAAAGCGTTAAATGTATCCGTTTAACGGGGACACATCCTGAAAATCTGACTTGTGAGCCGGCACGCCCCGGCACTCATAAAAACGGGAAAAAATCAGCAGATCGCGGTTTTCCATCTGCGAAATTGAGAAATAAGAGCCTCAACCGGATATGTCAACAGATGAGCCGTTACTAATTAGATCAAGCTAAATTGAATAAAGTAATGTGCGGACAAAATTTTGATCGCCCGCACATCCTTCAAACACGTATAAACAACAAAATTAACTCGTCACCTCGGAACGATGATAAGTGACCTGCGGATAAGGAATGTTAATGCCCTCATCGCTGAATGCGGATTTTACCCGTTCCGTTGTCGTGTTGCTGACCGTGAAATAATTCGGCGCTTCAATCCAGTAACGGCAACTGATAACCACAGAACTGTCTGCCAGCTGGGAGACAAAATAAATCGGCTCTGGTGTTTTCAGCACGCCTTTTTGTTCGGAAATAATGGTTTTGAGAATAGTGAAGGCTTTTTGCACATCATCCTCATAACCAATCCCGACTTTAAAATCGTGCATACGGGCTTTGTGGCGGGTGAAATTGGTAACCGGCGTGTTCCAGAGAACCGAATTGGGTGCCATAACGAACAACCCGTCATAGGTTTTCAGCTCTGTCGAAAACAGTCCGATTTCCTGAACAGTACCGGCAATTGCACCCGCATTAATATATTCACCGACTTTGAAAGGGCGCAAAACCAGTAGCATAATACCGGCAGCAATATTCTGTAATGTGCCTTGCAATGCCAGGCCGATAGCCAGACCAACCGCACCTAATGCGGCGAGAATTGAAGCAGTCTGGATACCGAACTGCCCCAGCACCATCACCAGAACGACAACCAGAATGCCATAGCGAACAGATGCGCTGAAAAACACAACGAGCGTCTGGTCGAAGCCTTTGAATTTGGAAAGGGATTGCCGCGTCCAACGCTGCAAAATCCCTGCGATAATCCAGCCAACGCTGAGGATGATAATCGCGCCGATTGTTGAAAGCGAATAACTTAAAACGAGATTGGAAATCTGGATGGCAAGGGCATTGGTATTTTGAATAAATTCAGCTGTCTGTTCCTGCATGTGTCATCTTCAGTTTAATGTTTGATAGCAGCGAAAATGGTGAAATAGCTCTTTATCCGTCAATAATTTAATGCACCAGAGGTTTAAGACAAGAGAATATCGCGGAAATCACTGCGAGTACGGGCACATAATTTGTTTCAGCCTGAAATTCTGAAATGCTGAATATATTTCGCGGAAAAAGACATCATGGAATAACGGCACATGTCATGTTAAAAATTGCGAATATCTTCCGTGAACAGGATAGCCAATGCCTGACGCATTATTAAACAACCGTGATGCGCGCCGTCTTTTTCTTCACCGGCATCAGCTTTTATGTCGTGAAACCGGAACGGGTAAAGGTGCGGATCTGTCCGGTGTTTTAACAGATCTCGGCTTTGTGCAGGTCGATAGTGTGAATACACTTGCGCGGGCGCATGATTTTATTTTGTGGTCGCGCCGCAGCCGCTATCAGCCCGAAGCACTCAACAAGCTGATTGCCACTGAACGCAATGCATTTGAACATTGGACCCATGATGCTGCAATCATTCCCATGCAGTTTTTTCCGATGTGGCGCTTGAAATTTGCCCGTGACGAAGCCCGTATGAAGCAAAGATGGTCAAGCTGGCGACAGGACGGCTGGGCTTCGCAGTTTGATGAAATATTGGGTCATGTTGAAAAGCACGGGCCAACCACCTCCTCCGATGTCCGTGGCGACACCCCTGTCTCATCCGGCGGCTGGTGGAACTGGCATCCTTCAAAAACCGCTTTGGAATTTTTGTGGCGTTCAGGGCGGCTGTCGATCAGCCACCGAGAAGGTTTTCGTAAGTTTTACGATCTGACGGAGCGGGTCATACCGGAACCGTTTCAACGCTCGCAACTGCATGAAGCAGAGATAATTGACTGGGCAATGTCCGCATCGATGGATCGTCTGGGCTTTGCAACGCATGGTGAACTTGCTGCATTCTTTGACATTGCAACACGCGAAGAGGCAAAACAATGGTGCGTGGAAGCCACAGCTGCGGGTCGTCTCATCGAGCTTGATGTCGAAATGGCTGACGGCTCTCTGCGGCGTTGCTACTCCACAGAGACACTTCTGAGTTCCGTGTCTGACTTGCCAGAACCATCATCACGTGTGCGGATATTATCGCCTTTTGACCCTGCCCTGCGTGATCGGGCACGGGCTGAAAAACTGTTCGGGTTCTATTATCGTATTGAAATATTTGTACCGGCACCGAAACGCCAATATGGCTATTATGTATTTCCGGTCATGCAAGGTGACAGGCTTATTGGCCGTATCGATGCGAAGCGGGAGGATAAAAAGCTCGTCATTACGGCATTCTGGCCGGAACAAAGCATCAAAATGGGTAAAAACCGCATTACAGCGTTACAGGCCGAACTGGAACGCATCGTATCCTTTCTGAAGCTGACAGAACTATCTTACCAGCCGGACTGGTTGCGGAATTAGCACTGCATCACGCCGTTCCTGCAGAAGATTGACGGCTGATTGCCTGTGCAACCCGTGAGGATGGCGAGCGATCAAGCTGCGTGCTGATCCAGACGGCGCAATCCACCAGCTGTTTCAGGTCGATACCGGTTTCCACACCCGTCCGGTTAAACAGCCAGACCAGATCTTCAGTTGCCACATTACCCGTAGCGCCCGCCGCATAGGGGCAGCCGCCCAGCCCTGCGACTGAGGCATCGAAAGTTCTTACGCCCGAGGCATAGGCCGCCACGACATTAGCCACGCCCATGCCATAAGTATCGTGAAAATGTCCGGCAAGCGCGGTAACTGGAACCTGCGCACCAACAGTTTCGATCAGTCGTTTAACACCATCCGGCACGCCGACACCAATAGTGTCGCCCAGACTGATTTCATAACAGCCCATATCGAACATCTCTTTGGAGATTTGCGCGACCCGTCGCGGATCAATCTCTCCTTCATAGGGACAGCCCAGCACACAAGAGACATAGCCGCGTATTTTTAGTCCCAGTTTCAGAGCCTGTTCTGTCACCGGCGCGAAACGTTCCAGCGATTGCGCAATACTGGCATTGATATTCTTGCGGCTGAAAGACTCCGAAGCCGCAGCAAAAATGGCAACCTCTTTTGCACCTGCGGCCACCGCATCCTCAAAGCCTTGCAAATTAGGCGTGAGCACCGAATAGGAAACACCTTCATGGATTTTCAGTCCGCTCATAACCGCCGACTGATCTGCCATTTGCGGTATCCATTTGGGCGATACGAAAGACGTCACCTCAATATTGCGCAAACCGGCCGCGACCAGACGCTCGATCAGTTCAAGTTTGACACCTGTACCAATGATCTGCTTTTCATTTTGCAGACCATCGCGCGGGCCGACTTCAACAATTCTGACACGCTCTCCCATTGTGATCTCCCGTCAGCTTACGCTGTTCTGCTTTCCTCAAGTCCCAATTCTTGCATCATCCGCTCGCGAATAATGTATTTTTGTATCTTACCTGTCACCGTCATCGGAAATTGATCGACGAATTTGACATGATGCGGAATCTTATAATGGGCAATCTGCCCCTCGCAGAAGGCGCGGACATCCTCTGCCGTCAACGCGGCATTGGAGCGTAGAATAATCCATGCGCAGACCACCTCGCCATATTTGCGATCAGGAACACCCACGATCTGCACATCCCTGATTGCAGGATGGCGAAACAGAAATTCCTCAACCTCACGGGGATAAATATTCTCGCCGCCACGGATAATAATATCCTTTATCCGCCCGACAATATTGCAATAGCCCTCAGCATCAATGGTTGCGAGGTCGCCACTATGCATCCAGCCGTCACAGTCTACCGCCTCATCAGTCTGGCGCTGATCGTCCCAATAGCCATCCATAACCAGATAACCACGCGTACAGAGTTCTCCCGACACACCACACGGCACAATCGCCCCGCTGTTATCAATAATCTTCACCTCGCAATGCGGCTGAACCCTGCCAACCGTTGAAACACGACGCTCAAGACTGTCATCAACACTGCTTTGAAACGACACCGGCGATGTTTCCGTCATGCCATAGGCGATTGTGATCTGCTTCATATGCATATGCTCGATCACACGCTTCATCACCTCAACCGGACAGGGACTGCCCGCCATGATACCGGTGCGCAGGCTTGAAACATCGAATGTTGCAAAGTCAGGATGATCGAGGATGCTGATGAACATTGTCGGCACACCATATAATGCGCAGCAATGCTCGTTCTGCACGGCCCTCAGCACAGCTAAAGGTTCAAAAGACTCCGTCGGATAGACCATCGTCGCACCATGTGTGAGGCAACCGAGATTACCCATCACCATTCCGAAACAATGATAAAGCGGTACGGGAATGCACAGCCTGTCACGACTTTGTAGCCGGATTGCATCGCCGACAAACCGTCCATTATTGAGAATATTACGATGCGTGAGTGTCGCCCCTTTCGGCGAGCCGGTTGTGCCTGAGGTAAATTGAATATTAATGGGATCATTCGCTACGAGACCCGCACAGATCTGCTGCAATGCGTCCAGCTCTGCCACTTCCGGCACAACAAGCAGATCGTCGAAATTAATCATGCCGGATGTTTTGTCTGTGCCGAGGCGTATAACCCATCGCAATTGCGGGAAGCGTTCTGTGTGCAGATTATACGGGTCTGAAACAGGGATTTCCGGCGCTAATTCGCAGAGCATAGCGATATAATCGCTGCTTTTAAAACGAGGAGACAGGATAATCGCCCTGCATGCCACCTTGCTGATTGCAAAAGCAAGCTCGGTCAGACGATAGGCCGGATTGATATTGACGAGGATCAGACCCGCTTTTGCCGTGGCAAATTGTGTTAAAACCCATTCGGCACTATTGGGCGACAGGATCGCAACCCGATCTCCTTTTTTCAACCCAAGGCGCAACAAACCGCAGGCCAGCGCATCCACTTTTTGACGGAGTTCGGCATAGGTCAGCCTTATATTCTGATGCACTGAGATCAGGGCATCAACATCCGGATATCGCAAACAGGTTTCATCGAAAAACTGGCCGATTGTGGCTTCTATCAGCGGATGTTCTGTCGCGCCTTTCACCAAGCTCAGTTTTTCTGTCACTTTCATTCCTCCTGTGAGGTCAGCGCAAGCTGCTCCTTTGCCTCTCCGTCTGCTGGCTCAAAATCAGCCAGCTCTGTGCCTTCATTAACCTGATCGCCGACAGCACAGCGGAAGGCTTTCACATAGCCCGCACTTGGTGCGGTTATTTTGAATTCCATTTTCATGGCCTCAACGATCAGAAGCGGCGTGCCTTTTGGAACCTGCTGCCCCTCTTCCACCAGCAAAGCCGTAATACTGCCGGGCATGGGTGCCACAAGTTCGTCATGAACAGCTGTATGTTCCGGCGACACATCCAGCGGATCAAGCCATTCCGGCTTCCAGTTTTGCCCGTCCGTGAAGAGGTGGATGAAATTGCCTGATCTGACCGCCGTGAATGTTTTACGCAGCCCGTCGATCTCGGCAGTAATGCGTTTATCTTTGTCTTGTCGACCGGAAGCGACAACATCCATTGAGCCTGTCTGCAACCGGTATCCTGTGCTCAGATAGGTCACAGAGACAATGTGCTGTGCCGCGCCATAGCGGAAAGTCAGATCACGCCTGACCTGCGTATTGAGCCGGAAACCATCGCGCCGTTGCAAGAAAGAGGTAAGCGGAGTCTCATCAGCCTCTTGCAACAATTGCGCCAGTGCCGCTAACAGAAACACTACAGCAGGTGGTTCCTGCACTTCTGGAAAGAGCGCCGCAGTTTCTCGTTCAATCAGTCCCGTATCAAGATCAGCCTGCACAAAGGAACGGCAACGCACGAGACGCGACAGAAATTCAATATTGCTGGCAATGCCCGCAATCTGCATATCGGCCAGTGCACGTTCCATGCGCCGCAGGGCTTTGTCACGTGTTTCATCCCAGACAATCAGCTTAGCGATCATCGGATCATAAAACCGGCTGATCGCATCTCCCTCTTCAACACCTGCATCAACACGCACATGAGCATTCTCTTCGGGCAGATGAAAATGCATGAGCTTGCCCGTTGACGGTAAAAATCCGGCTGACGGATCTTCCGCATAGATACGCGCTTCTATGGCATGACCGGAGTGGGACAAATCCTCCTGCGTAACAGGCAGTTTCTCACCACTCGCGACGCGCAACTGCCATTCCACAAGATCAAGACCGGTTATCATTTCCGTGACCGGATGCTCCACCTGAAGGCGGGTATTCATCTCCATGAAATAAAATTGCCCGTCAGGCGCAACGATAAATTCGACCGTGCCCGCGCCACTATAATGCACTGCGCGCGCCGCATCTGTGGCGGCCTTGCCCATGATGCGGCGCTGCTGTGCGGAAAAATGCGGCGCCGGCGCTTCTTCAACGATCTTCTGGTGTCTGCGTTGCACCGAGCAATCCCGCTCAAACAACGAGACATAATTGCCGTGATTGTCGCCGAAAATCTGAATTTCAATATGGCGCGGACGGGTAATATAGCGCTCGATCAGCACATGATCGTCGCCAAAAGCCGATTGCGCCTCACGCTGACAGGCAAGCAGGTCCTGCGTAAAATCCTCAGACCTTTCAACAAGCCGCATGCCTTTGCCGCCACCGCCTGCCGATGCCTTAATGAGAACAGGATAGCCGATTGCATTAGCTTCGAGCTGTAGCTTTTCAGGGGTCTGATCTTCCCCGTGATAACCGGGGATCAGCGGAATGCCCGCAGCGCCCATCAGTTTTTTCGCCTGCGACTTCAAACCCATAACGCGGATGGCCTCAACCGGCGGGCCGATAAAGACAAGACCGGCCTGCGCACAGGCAAGACAAAAAGCTTCATTCTCCGAGAGAAATCCATAGCCGGGATGAATGACCTGTGCACCGGTGGCTTGCGCCGCAGCGATAATTTTTTCCCCATCGAGATAGGATTCTTTTGGCGGCGCAGCCCCGATATAAACGGCCTCATCCGCCAGCCGCACATGACGCGCCTGCACATCAGCATCTGAAAACACAGCAACCGTGCGGATGCCCATGCGGCGGGCAGTCTTGATAATGCGGCAGGCAATTTCGCCGCGATTGGCAATCAGAATTTTGTCAAACATCATCTGATCCTGTCCGGTTCATCCATGCCGGTGCCCGCTTATCGAGAAAAGCACTCAGGCCTTCACGGGCTTCCGCATTCATGCGCAGAGCAGCAATAGTATGCGCGGTTTCCTGCGCCAATGCATCGCCCATAATCTTGCCTGCAACATTGCGGATCAGCCGTTTTGCGGCGGCTTGTGCCTGCGGGCCGCCTTTCAGCAGAGCTGAAGTCAGATCATGAATTGCAGCATCGAGCGCCTCCGCTTCCGCCACTTCATGCACAAGGCCGATTTGCAGGGCTTTTGCAGCATCTATGCGCTCCGCGGTCAGAAAATAGCGTGAAGCCTGCCGTGCACCGATAGCCCGCAGCACATAGGGGCTGATAACCGCCGGAATAATGCCGAGCCGCACTTCGGATGTGGCAAAACTTGCCTGCGTTGAGGCAATACAAATATCGCAGGCAGCTGCTAGCCCCATGCCACCGCCCAATGCGGCTCCATGCACACGGGCGATTGTCGGCTTGGGTATCTCAGCAAGAATGCGGAACATCTGCGCCAGCTTTTCCGCATCGGCAAGATTGGCATCAAAACCGGCTTCACCCGCAGCTTTCATCCAGTTAAGGTCGCCGCCTGCGGAAAAGCTTTTGCCGCGACCGGCCAAAATTACAATACGGGTTTCATCATCCGCACCAAGCTCCGTAAAGGCCTGTGTCAGTTCGGCAATGAGCGCCGCGTCAAATGCATTATGCCGTTGCGGCCGGTTCATCCAGATAGTTGCCACAGAGTCGTCGCGGGTAATTTCCAAGGCTTCATACATGATTTGCCTCACATTCTGAAAAGACCGAATTTGGTTTCTTTCACCGGAGCATTCAGCGCTGCGGCCAGCGACAGGCCGAGAACGCGGCGGCTTTGGGCTGGGTCAATAATGCCGTCATCCCAAAGGCGGGCTGTGGCATAATAAGGATTGCCCTGCGTTTCATATTGCTCGCGGATCGGCGCCTGAAATGCCTCTTCATCCGCAGTGCTCCAGCTTTCTCCGCGCGCTTCCAGGGCATCGCGGCGCACACGGGCGAGCACGCTTGCCGCCTGTTCTCCGCCCATCACCGAAATGCGGCTATTCGGCCATGTCCACAGAAAGCGCGGCGAATAGGCTCTGCCACACATACCGTAATTGCCGGCACCAAAAGAGCCGCCGATCAGCATTGTGATTTTAGGAACCTGCGCCGTTGCCACCGCTGTCACCATTTTCGCGCCGTCTTTGGCAATGCCGTTATTCTCGTATTTTCGCCCGACGATAAAACCCGCAATATTTTGCAGAAAAACCAACGGAATATGCCGCTGCGCGCAAAGCTCAATAAAATGCGCACCTTTCTGCGCGGATTCACCGAACAGAATACCATTATTGGCAATAAGCCCGACCGTTGCGCCATAGAGTTGCGCAAAACCGGTCACAAGCGTCGCACCATACCGCGTCTTGAACTCATCGAACCGTGAGCCGTCAACCAGCCGCGCAATCACCTCGCGGACATCATAAGGGTGGCGTGGATTTGCAGGAATAATGCCGTAGAGCTCCTCCGGCGGATAGAGTGGTTCCTCACCGCCATTGAGCAGATCAGGCCTTGCCGTCATATTCAGATTGGCAATAATACGACGGGCGATTGCCAGTGCATGGGCATCATTTTCCGCAAGATAATCGGCCACACCGGACTGGCTTGTATGCACATCGGCACCGCCCAGTTCTTCTGCTGTGACCACTTCACCGGTTGCCGCTTTAACCAGTGGCGGCCCGCCTAAAAAGATGGTGCCCTGATTGCGCACGATAATCGTTTCATCAGACATTGCAGGCACATAAGCCCCGCCCGCCGTGCAGGAACCCATTACCACGGCAATCTGCGCAATGCCTTTTGCCGACATATTCGCCTGATTGTAAAAAATCCGGCCGAAATGCTCGCGATCGGCAAATACCTCATCCTGTCTCGGTAGATAGGCACCGCCAGAATCCACCAGATAGATGCAGGGCAAATAGTTCTGCTCGGCAATCTCCTGCGCACGCAGATGTTTTTTGACCGTGAGCGGATAATAGGTGCCGCCTTTGACCGTCGCATCATTGGCGATAATCATACATTGCGTGCCTGAAACGCAGCCGATACCGGCCACAAGACCGGCACTCGGCGCGTCATTGTCATAAAGACCGTTGGCGGCAAGTTGCCCGATTTCCAGAAAAACCGCACCGGCATCAAGCAGCAAATCAATACGCTCACGCGCTAACAATTTGCCCCGCGCCTTGTGCCGTGCCGATGCAGCCTCCCCGCCTCCGGCACAGGCAATCTGGCTGCGGCCACGCAGCTCCCCCACCAGAGCGCGCATGACAGCGTGATTAGCGGCAAATTCCTCACCATGCACATTGAGAGCAGTTTTCAGAACACTCATATTCATGCCCCGATTATCTGGTTTCAGCCATTAATTCCCGCCCGATCAGCATCCGGCGGATTTCTGAAGTCCCGGCACCGATTTCGTATAATTTGGCATCGCGCCACAGCCGTGCCGCGGCATAATCATTCGTATAGCCGCAACCGCCGAGTGTCTGGATTGTCTCTCCGGCCATCCATGTCGCTTTTTCTGCAGCATAAAGGATGGCGCTTGCCGCATCTTTGCGCATAGTTCGGGAATGGCCATTGCGGTCGCAGACCGCGCCAACGGCATAGACATAGGCGCGCACGGCCTGCCATGTGGAATACATATCGGCCAGCTTGCCCTGCATAAGCTGAAAACCGCCGATTGGCTGACCGAATTGCTTGCGCTCATGCATATAAGGCAGCGTAATATCCATACAGGCGGCCATGATACCAAGGGGGCCGCCACTCAGAACCACACGCTCATAATCAAGCCCGGACATCAGAACTTTAACACCGTTGCCCTCGCCCCCGAGCACATTTTCCGCAGGCACAAGGCAATTGTCGAAGAATAGCGGGAATGTGTTGGAGCCGCGCATACCGAGCTTATCAAGATGCGCGCCGTGGCTGAAACCGGCCATACCTTTTTCGACAAGAAAAGCAGTTATGCTCTCTGCCCCTTTGCCGGCGCCGGTTCTTGCATAAACAACCAGCACATCCGCATCGCCACCATTGGTAATCCACATTTTCGAGCCGTTGAGGCTATAATGGTCTGCCTGTTTCTGCGCCTGCAATTTCATTGACACAACATCAGAACCCGCATCCGGCTCGGACATTGCCAAAGCACCGACATGCTCTCCTGACATCAGCTTTGGCAAATATTTGGCTTTTTGCGCGGTGCTGCCGTTGCGACGGATTTGATTGACGCAAAGATTGGAATGGGCGCTGTAAGACAGGCCGACAGAGGCGGAGGCACGCGAAACCTCTTCCATCGCCACAATATGTGCCAGATAGCCCATGCCGGTGCCGCCGTCTTCTTCCGGTACGGTGAGGCCGAGCAATCCCATCGCCCCGAATTTCTTCCACAAATCGGCGGGAAATTGATTGCTGCTGTCGATATATGCCGCGCGGGGTGCAATTTCTGCCTCAGCGAATGCACGCACACTATCCCGCAGCTGGGCGATTTCCTCTCCCAAAAGGAAGTCAAGGCTTGGTGTCATCAACAACAGTCCTCCCAAACCGTTTTGCAGTTTGCCTATGTTGTACCATAAGCCGGTATCTGACTGGCCAGACAGGTTGCAAAATCGGCCATTTGGCTACAAACTACGGTCATGACGGATCAAATTTTGGCCTCATCTCACACAGGAAAAGCGGCAGCGGTCATCCCTGCGGCCTTTGTCCGTTGTATTTTGCAGGCCTACGTAAAATATGGGGCAGATCCTGCCGCCGCTCTGGAAAAGGTACAAATTCCGCCAGAAAGCTTTGCCGATGAGAACGGACGCGTCACACCGGATCAGTTTGAAGACCTGAACTGGGAGGCAATGCAGGAGCTTGATGATGAGGCTCTGGGCTGGTTTTCCCGCAAATTACCGTGGGGCACCTATGGTATGCTTTGCCGCGCCTCCCTTGGTGCCGCAACGCTTGGCATTGCCCTCCATCGCTGGAAGCGCCATCATCGCCTGCTCACGGATGATGTTCTGCTCAATCTCGATATTACCGATGGCATTGCCACGATCAGCATCACTGAGGCGCGGGATCTCGGGGCTTATCGCGAGTTCTGCCTCGTGACATTGCTGCGCTATGTTTTAGGCTTTGCCTGCTGGGCTATCGACGAGAGAATACCGCTGACAACCGCTGAGTTTCCCTATGCGGAACCACAACATGCCGATATTTATCCCAAGCTGTTCTCACCAAAGCTAAAGTTTTCAGCCTCAATCGCGCGTATCCAATTCAATGCAGTGTTTTTAGAACGCCCGCTGCAACGGGATGAGGCAGCAATTAACAGCATGCTCAAACGCGCTTTGCCGCTCACTGTTCTGCCCTATAAAAGTGAGCATCAACTGACAAGTCAGGTACGGCGCTTGTTGCGCATGGCAAAAAACTGCCTGCCGGCGGCAGAAGATGTGGCAAGTGTTTTCAACCTGTCGGTGCGCAGCTTGCACCGCCACCTCAGTGCGGAAGGAACATCTTTGCGCGCGCTGAAAGAACACGTGCAGACGGAACGCGCCAAAGAGCTGCTCGCACGCTCAACGCATCCGATCAAACGCGTGGCCTTCCTTGCCGGTTTCAGCAATGAAAAAAGTTTCTCCCGTGCATTCCGCAGCCGCACGAATGAAACGCCCAGTGCTTTCAGAAAAAAGTCCCAAACAGGGTGCTAAACCTGTAATTCCGGCAGGTTTGCATAAAGAGCTAATGCCTCAGGATTGGCCAGTGCTTCCTTGTTGTTAATTGGGCGACCGTGGACAACATCGCGTACCGCGATTTCAGCGATTTTTCCTGATTTCGTGCGTGGAATATCGGCGATTGCGATAATCTTTGCCGGTACATGACGCGGTGAAGCCCCCTTGCGGATGCGTTGCCTGATGTGTTCCTGCAAGGCATCATCAAGACTGGCACCTGCGGCAAGACGAACGAACAACACGATCCGCACATCATCCGCAAAGTTCTGGCCGATGCAGATTGCTTCGGCAATTTCCGGCATTTGCTCGACCTGATTATAAACCTCAGCGGTGCCGATCCGCACACCGCCCGGATTGAGCGTGGCATCAGAACGCCCGTGGATGATGATGCCGCCATGTTGCGTGAGTTCGGCAAAATCACCGTGACACCAAACATTTGCAAAACGGTCGAAATAGGCCGAGCGATATTTCTCACCAGTCGGATCATTCCAGAACCCTGTCGGCTGACAAGGAAAAGGTTTGGTACAGACAAGCTCGCCTTTGCCATGCATCAACGGCGTGCCGTCCGTGTCCCAAACGGCAACGGCCATGCCAAGACCTGCCCCCTGAATTTCACCACTCCACACCGGCAGAACCGGCACGCCCAACACAAAACAGGATACGATATCTGTACCGCCGGAGATGGAAGCAAGGTGGATATCCTGCTTAACAGACTGATAGATATAGGAGAAATTCTCCGGTGAAAGTGGTGATCCAGTAGAAAACACAGCACGCAGATGCGGCAAATGATGGCTGATCGCAGGTTCCAGCCCGCTTTTACGCAAAACATCAATATATTTAGCGGAAGTACCGAAATGGGTCATGTTTTCGGCCTGCGCATAGTCAAACAGCACATTGCCATCGGGATAAAAAGGCGACCCGTCATAGAGCAGCAGGGTCGCCCCCGCAGCCAGACCTGAAGCCAGCCAGTTCCACATCATCCAGCCGCAGGTCGTGAAATAGAACAGCCGGTCGCCCTGTTTAATATCCGCATGCAACCGATGTTCTTTGGCATGTTGCAGCAAGGTGCTGCCGGCAGAATGGACAATACATTTTGGTATGCCGGTGGTGCCCGATGAGAAGAGAATAAACAACGGATGGGCAAAAGGGAGTTGGTTGAACTGCAATTCTGATGGTGCGAATTGTTCCACAGCCTGATCGAAAGTCAGGCATTTTACCGGTGTACCATTTTGAATCTCGCGGGACACAGCTTCAGCAGTGCCCAGATAATCAACGATCAGCACCGCTTGCAGGGACGGCAATTGCGGCACAATCTGCTCTAATTTTTCACCGGTTGGCTGCGCCTTGCCATTATACCAATAGCCATCACAGGTGATGAACAGCTTGGGCAATATTTGCCCAAAACGATCCAGCACACCTTGTACACCGAAATCAGGCGAACAGGACGACCAGACAGCACCTATGGAAGCACAGGCCAGCATAGCGGCAATGCTTTGCGGCATATTGGGCAGCATGGCCGCCACGCGGTCACCGGCCTGCACACCTTGCGCCAACATGAACTGCTGTAATTGCGAGACCAGATCCCGCAACTGATCGCAGGACAGGCGTGAACGGACACGATCCTCACCACGAAATACCAGAGCATCATCACTGCCGGTTTTTTGCAGCAGGTTTTCAGCAAAATTCAGTTTCGCATCGGGAAAGAACCGCGCTGCCAGCATATTGTCGGCATTAATCAGAATGCGAGCGCCTTTATGGCCAATAATACCGCATTCATCCCAAATCAGAGGCCAGAACACTTCCGTCCGCTCAACAGACCAGTCATGCAATTGCTGATAGCTCTCAAGAGGTAAACCGCTGATACTCCGGGCTTTTACGGTAAAAGCGGTCAGATTTGCCTCAGCAATCTTTTGTGCCGATGGCTGCCATAAAGGCTCGGAACCAGCTCCGTTCGAATTAACACCTGTATTCATCCGGCTCTCCTCCCCAACACATTATCGCTGTTTTTGAGAGGAAGACAAAGTCTTGAGTGGACTTTCTCAAATGATGGCAGGTGTCTTATTTAGACAAAGTTTGATCACAAAAAATCGGTAATTAAGGTATCGCCCGTACTATAGAAGCAATAAATATTCATACAGCTAAATTCCCCTCACCTCACAAACCTTTGATTGAAATTATTAATAAATACTCTTTCTATCCCGCACCAAGATTACTCCCTATTAAATACCCCCCCAAAGAGGACTCTAAGTTTAAAGTTGCGGAGGAAGTGTGTCTGTATAGATTTCATCCACTCCGTAATATTTTAGTAAATCAAAGGTTTCTTGTGAGTTAATCGTATGAGCATACACACGGTGACCAGCCTGCTTCATCTTTTTTGCCAGATATGGGGCTCGATAATTAGGTACAGTTACTGCAAAAAATTTCATGCCTATTGTTGATTCAACGATACGATCGTCACTTTCACCCCAAGAATAAACTGTTAAAATAATATCTTTATAGCCCATATTTACGACTTCATCATACTCAGCAGTTTTATAAATTTGTGGAATAAAGCGATTAATATGATAAGGATATGCCTCTGCGATATAGGATAAAGCTGAAATACCATCCGTTTTGGTATCAGTTACAATTTTAGCGTGAGGATTATTATCAAGCCACACAATCAGGCTCTCCAAAGTACAATTTTTAAATTTATAATTGCCATCTACAAGTTCTAGAAACTCCTTATAGCTAGGTGCTTTATCAAGCTTTTTGCTAAAAACCTTTTGAGGATACCACTCCCAATCATGAGCACAAACGAGGTGTTTATCTGACGTAAAGATTAAATCTAACTCAAATAATTCATATTTAGATTTATTGGCATTGAGTGCATCAATGGAGTTACTGACATTATGACCGTTAAATGAGCCTCCCCCATGCGCGATGCGTAGTCTTTTAGGTATAGCTGAATCTTCTTTTGTAAATGACCATAATTCCCAGGTGCTACGTTCAGTTTCTTCAATGGCTTTATAAATCAGACTCTTAAGTTGCTGAGCATAAACGTCTTTCTCTGCTTGCATTTCAGCAAATAATCTGTCGTTGTTTTTTTTAAATTTTCGAAATTCATAATAATTAAGTGAACTTAAAATAAAAAACAAAGATATAATTGCAATTGTAAATTTTTTACTCATAATTACTACCCATTCATGTATATTCGAGCCATCATAACTTAACACAAAGGTAGCATTCATATTAATAATTAAACAAGTATAAATTTACATAAAACATATTTTTAGTTTATCACTGCTTATAATTAAGTAAAATTAGAAAGCATGACACCATAAACTATACAATTTTATTCAAGAATTATATTGAGACCTTTTGCCCTATCCGATCTATGTCAATTTCATGACAGTTACATGTCATGCAAAACATACGAATCCTCTCCCTCAAAAATATCTCATCAACATCAAAGAAGCAGATCTGGCCAACAAGCTTGTTTGCACTACTAACGATTGCTGCATTTATTGCTATTTCATTTTCATGGAAAAATGATGATATACTGAGCGTAAACTACAATTCAGTAATTTTCAGTGCAGTTCTATGTTTAATTTTTTTTAAATTACTACTATTATTATTTTCTCCATTATTGTGCTTCTCATTTATTTTAATATTAGCTGCAATTATAAGACATGCCTCAAATATAAAAGAGGAGAATACAAATGAACCTCTCATCTATGGCGACATCAGCCATATTAATCATATTGGCTTAGCATTGAAATTTATACCTACATATGCATTAATACTAGGTTTGATTTCTTTATTATTAATATCAACAATATTAATAAAGCAAGCAATTAAAAGAAAGAAAAATAAAACATCATTAAAAATCATAATATTATCATTAATTACACTTACTATATATAGCTCAGGTGAAATATCATCTTTAATTATAAAACAATCAAAGAATTTTGGAATTAAATATTATAGTTGGGACTGGAAATACAATGCCTTAGAGAATGGATTACTAATACACTTATTACAAACCAGCCTTCGCCCAAACCCCGTAAAGCTAACAAGAAATCAGACAGAGGAATTCACAAACTACATAAAACGAAGCGCAATTACGATCGATGCACCAAAGCTGTTTATCAACATTCTTTGTGAAGCTTGCTGGTATGATGAACACTTACTGAAAAATTCTTTTCAACCACTTATTGAATTAGGCGGGATAGAGATGCGCGGCATTTCACCAATATTCGGTGGCGGCACCCCAAATGCCAGCATTGAAATGTTAACTGGACTTCCAATAGTTAATCCAGCACTATCCGGTGTGGTGTACCAAGAGTATCGTGATTTCATAACTAACGAAACATCCACGTTACCCGCCCACCTACTAAACAATGGCATCCGTACATTTTCGGCACATAATTACACCAAAAAATTTTGGTTTAGAGAGGCTGTTGAACCTAAACTAGGCTTTGAAGCCTTCTTCGGCATTGAAGATATGAACCCAGAAGATAGATCAGGCGATTGGTATCCCCGAGACACAATCTTATACAACTTTACTCTACAAGAAATTTTGAAGCTAAATAATGAGCGAGCCTTCATTAATTTAGCTACAGTTTATACACATGGGCCTTTCGAGGAGCTGGACAATGACGGTGGAATTACAAACTATCAAAACAAAATTGATACCGCCATTAACGACATTGTTGACTTTATTAAAAAAGTAAAAACTGTCGAGCCGGGCGCTGTATTTTTAATTTATGGTGATCACAAACCATACCTGAAAGCTACAGAGAATTACAAGTCCCTATCAAGGCACGATAGAGGAGATATGCCGGTTCTTATTATAGATCCCAATATTGAACGCGCCAAAAAATTAAAAGTATCTACAAATAAAAAACCATTCTACTGTTATGCGACATCTGTATCCAGCATATATTATGGTATGAAGTTACCTATTGGCAAGTACACAGACGATGTTTGCGATGCATATAAACCAGATGACTATGAAATATTAAGTCGATCCATTCCAGCATGGGTTTACTCAGCGGCTTTATTTAATAAAACTATGAAACATTAATTATTGGTGGAGCCTGATTATAGCAACAACGTAATCAGGCTCTAATGACCTGCTTTAAACAGCATACACTTTTTAACCGCTTTTTTTACTTGAAACGGCGTGTTAAACATTATGTGCTTACAGAGAGTAGAGAAAAATATTTCAACTTAACGAGCTTATTTATGGAGTATTTTATTTTTCAGCTGAAGCACTTCCGGCTTGAAGCCGGAAGGTTCAAGGGAGGACTGGAAGTCCTTGACAGGGTTCCGGCTAAAGCCGGTACAAGCGGGCTTAATCCAATGTGATATTGTGATAATTGTCGGCTTTATGGGCATCGGCGTGGTTATCGATGTAGTGATTAATGATGTCCTCTGTGACATTGTCGGCAGTCGAGGAGAAAGAGCCCCGGCCCCAGAATTTACAGCCCCAATAGCGTTTTCGAATGGCTGGAAACTCTTGCTGTATTTTACGCGACGACCGGCCTTTGACGGCACGCACGAAATCGGAAACGGCAATGTGGGGTGGGATTTCCACAAACATGTGAACGTGGTCGCTGGACAAAACGCCGTTGAGGATGCGGACACCCATCTCTTCGGCAACATGGACAACAATCTCGCGTACCCGCAGTCTCAGATCGCCAGTCAGCACTTTAAAACGATATTTGGTAATCCAGACGATATGGTAACGGTGGTAAAAAACGGTGTGGCTGCTTGTGCTGTACTCTGGCATCGCGTTAAGTGCTCATCACGTGTGCTGGACACTTAACGCGATGCCAGAGGGCTGTATAGCCTGAAATCGTGCTCCCTATTTTACATGTCAGGGCGACAAAAACCTCGGCAAGTCAAGCGCTGAAGCGCATTTCCGGCTGGAAGCCGGAAGTCTGAACCAATTTGGGGACGATCAAAAATACTCACGCCATAAAAGAACCATGAGCTATGGATATTGATACATCCTAAGAAAATAATAATGGCCTCCCGAGTTAAATTCGGTAGCGATTAATGTTAATTGTGACAAAACCCGAATCCTTAAATGCTGCGAAAGTACACTGTGAAAAATATCTACATTACAGCATTACGCTCTATATATACAAACAGACGTATAATCCCCCCACTAACCAAGCGAGAGATATACGGTAGATATCAAGGCTCAATACTCGGATTACTATGGTCATTTTTGAATCCAATAATTATGCTCATAGTTTATACATTTGTATTCAGCGTGATTTTCAAAGCAAAATGGGGCGCGACAAGCGAATCACGCGTTGAATTTGCCATTATTTTATTTATTGGATTGATCATATACAACGTTTTCGCCGAAATGATCTCACGCTCACCATCTTTAATAACATCAAATGTCAACTTTGTTAAAAAAGTAGTATTTCCAATACAAGTTCTACCAATAATCGCACTAGGAACAACTATATTCCATATGGTGATTAGCTTTACTGTTTGGCTTATTGCGTATATTTTATTTTTCGGAATACCGAATTATACAATAATATATTTCCCTATTATTATTATACCGCTATGTTTATTCTCCTTAGGATTCTCATGGTTCTTAGCTTCACTGGGTGTATATTTAAGAGATTTAAGCCAGATAGTAGGTTTGTTTACTACCATACTCATGTTTTTATCTCCGATTTTTTACCCTATAACCGCGTTACCGCCAACATTTCAAAAAATTCTACACCTTAATCCTCTCACCTTCCTCATAGAAGAGGCAAGGAGCATTTTAATGTGGGGAAATACGCCCGATTGGCCTACATTATTATATGTGACACTAGCCTCAGTTATCGTTGCCTGCTTAGGCTTAGGCTGGTTCGAAAAAACAAAATCAGGTTTTGCAGATGTCCTCTAATCCAGCAATCGCCATCAACGGCCTTAGTAAATGCTTTCACATTTATAACCAACCACAAGACCGTCTTCTGCAGATGCTAAGAGGGCGCTCAAAAACATATTATCGTGAATTTTGGGCCCTTAATGACATTAATTTTGAAGTGATGCCAGGTGAAACAGTTGGCATTGTTGGCCAAAACGGCAGCGGAAAATCTACCCTTCTACAAATAATTTGCGGAACTCTCAGCCCCACCCTTGGTGAAGTGAAAACTTCAGGACGGATAGCAGCTCTACTCGAGCTTGGAGCTGGATTTAATCCAGAGTTTACTGGCCGACAAAATGCAATCCTAAATGCACAAATACTAGGATTGGAAATAGATGAAATTAATGAACGCATGCCCGAAATTGAAAGCTTCGCGAATGTAGGTGAGTTTTTTGATAGGCCCGTAAAAACATACTCAAGTGGTATGTACGTGCGTGTAGCTTTCGCTGTCCAAGCCTGCGTTACGCCAGATATATTAATTGTCGATGAGGCGCTTGCTGTAGGCGATGAAAAATTTCAACGTAAATGTTATGATCGCTTTGAAGAGCTAAGGGATCAGGGCACGTCCATATTATTTGTAACGCATTCCACAACAGCTATCGAACGATTTTGTCAAAGAGCCGTATTATTACACAAAGGTAACGTTCATGGTGTCGGACCAAGCAATCAAATTGTAGATCAATATCATGCGTTGCTTTATTCGGATGAAAAATCCTACTTAAAACATATGAACAGCCTAACACAAAGTAATCAAGAGGATAATTATACTAAACGAAATAATCATATAGATGAGGATAATGACTACACTGCCACATCAAAAGCTCTAGCGAATATTACAGAGGTTTGCCTTACGAATGAAGAAGAGGTAATTTGTGATGTATTCGCTCCTGAAGACATAGTAAAACTAAAATCTTCATTTCATGCCAATGCGGACATCAGTGAAATACAAGTCGGATTAAGCATTAAAACCGTAGAGGGCGTGCATGCCTACGGTACTAGTACGCTATACAAAGATAAAAATATTTTAGACATTAAAAAAGGTCAAACAATAACAACTGAATTTAAGTTTGGCTTAAATCTGGCGCCCGGAACTTATTTTATATCTATAGCTATTGCTAAACCCGTTTCAAGAACATCTATGACCTATGTAGACAAACGGAGTGATGTCCTCATTCTAAAAGTTGCAGATCATAGAGCTCAATCTACTGGCATAGCTTATATGTCTGCCGAAATCAGTGAGAGTCGTAAGAATGGCTAATATTCTTGTTGTATCTGACTATTTCAATGGTGGCGGACTGGAAACGCAAATCTGCGGTCAAGTCTTAAGCTTGGCTGAATATAATGATACCTTCTACCTGGCAACAAGTTCAGCCTCCACCCCATTAGCCACTCATACCTTTAAAGAGTGCATTTTTGATCTTCACATGATGAGGGCAACGTCAGGTCAATTATTAGAAACAATTAATAAAATTACTATGTTCGTTAAAAAAAATGATATAGATGTTATTCACGCACATCCATTTACATCACTAATCATTGGTATGGCTGTAGCACATATTAACGCAATACGATTCATCGGTACATTACATGGCCCCGCTTCATTATTCAGCGCGGCTGAAACTACAACTGGCCTTTTACTAAACAAAGGTTTTCTTCCACAAGACAACACTGTCATTACCGTCTCACCTGAAACAATGCTACTAACCAAAGCAACAGCTGCTTGCAATCCTATAATTTTACCAAACTCGGTTTCAATTCCTCACCCAATTCCAGCCATAACAAATACAACAAAACCCTGGGCGTGGTACGGTAGAATAGATGGCGAAAAGTTAGTCGGCCTAATAAATTTAATCACATTCATTACAACAACAAAAACAAGCATCCTTCACATCTATGGTGATGGCCCAGAAAAAGACACACTATTAGATAAAATCAATGAATTGGACGCCGAAAGTAATTTGATTGCTTATAAAGGGTGGGTGGATAATAGTAGTAATACATTTTCTAACTATTCTGTCATTGCCGGAATGGGACGAGTTATTTTGGAGGCAGCATCATACAATAAAATCTGTCTTTTAGTTGGTTATGATGGCGTTAAAACCTTTATGACTCCAGCATTGGCGGAAAAAGCTTCATTTTGGAACTTTTCCGGTAGAGGAATGAAGAACATTCCTTTGGGGAGCTTTATAAGCCAATGGCATGAAGCTCTTAACACCCCAACTAATTTCTCCCTTTTAAAATGGACTCAAGAAAACCATGATGAAAAACGTGTTTGGAATAAATATAAAGCAATTCTAGATAAAAAAAATTCATTCAAATCAAATATAATCGATGATTTTCTTAATGTTTTACATTACTTAGGCGACAGTGAAGTATCGTTCTGGGAAGATAGTGAAAGTTTTCTTTTGCTAAAGAAAATTTTACAGCATCAAAGTTGAGGTTTTTTGTGAACAATATATATAATGCTGCCAAAAAAATTTACTGGAAAATGCCACAGAGTGTACAAAGTAAGTTACGTATGCCGGCTAGAAAACTCGCAAAGTATTTGCGAAAAACAGAAATTGACGATTATAATCACAGCAAGAATGGCGACTTATCCTGGTCACAATTTGAGAAAAATATACTTTTACATTCAAATAAATACAAAGGTGTGTTTATTCAAAGCCCAGTTATTGATTGGGATGTTGATTTATATCAACGTCCACAACACTTAGCGAATGCGTTCGCTAAATTAGGCTATTTAGTTATTTACTGTACTTTAAATTGGACCAAAGATAATGTATCTGGTTTCAGGCAGGTTTCACCAAATATATGGCTAACAAATTACAATGTAACAGGTAAAATACCTGATGCCATTGTTTCTATTTATTCAACTTCTTATGCAAATGCAGATAATATTATTAATGCTAAAAATAAAAATTATCAGTTAATTTATGAATATATCGATCATATTGACCCACAAATTAGCGGTGACCCAGAAAATATTGCACGTTTACTTCGCTTAAAGGAGTATGCCTTCAATGGAGGTGCAGATAAAATTGTAGCCTCTTCAATTGCACTTTATGATGAAGCATCCGCGGTCGTTGGTGCAGATAATGTTATTTTATCCCAAAATGGCGTTGATACCGCACATTATCGTAATTTAACTGCTAATGATGTTATTCTGCCAAATGATTATAAAGAGTTTCGAAAAAAATATAAAAATATTGTTGGATATTTTGGCGCACTCGCCCCATGGATTTGGTACGATACTGTGAATGAAATAACTCAAAACAATCCAGATATAGGGTTTATATTTATCGGTCCAGATTATTACGGTGGCTCTGAGAGTTTAACAAAACGTGCTAATGTGCTTTGTACAGGAGCCATTGATTATAAAGAATTGCCCATCTACGCTAGAGAGTTTGATATATGTCTTATTCCCTTTGAGCCTGGAGAAATTGCAAAAACAACCTCTCCATTAAAGCTTTTTGAATACTTTGCTTTAGAAAAACCTGTCGTAGTTACTTCAGCAATGAGAGAGTGCATAGTTTACGATGAGGTATTTAGAGGTAAAGACTCTGAAGAGCTTTCAAAGGAAATCCACAAAGCATTAAAGCTCAAAAATGATCAATGTTTTAAAGCTAAACTAGCATTACTCGCAGATCAAAACAATTGGACCAATAGGGCAATTGCCTTCGAAGTCGCCTTTAAGGATGCAAAGCAGTAGTATGAAGAAAATATTATGTGTAATTGGTACGCGACCTGAGGCAATCAAAATGGCCCCAGTTATTCTGGAGCTGCAAAAGAAGTCTTGGGCTAAGGTCAGCGTATTGGCAACAGCCCAACATAGGCAGATGCTCGATCAGGTATTAGGTTTTTTTAACATAACACCAGATTACGATCTAAATGTTATGAAGCCAAACCAAAGTCTTACCGAGTTAACAGCACGTCTACTCATAGGCGCAGGGGAAGTTTTAGATCAAGAAAAACCTGATGTTGTATTAGTCCAAGGCGACACGACAACGGTTATGTCTGTAGCTCTTGCCGCGTTTTATCGTCAGATCCCTATTGGACACGTTGAAGCGGGCTTAAGAACGGGAGATATATTCAACCCATTCCCTGAGGAAGCTAACCGCATCATAGCCGGCCATTTAGCCACATGGCATTTTGCCCCTACTACTAGCTCACGTGACAATCTACTCAAAGAGAGCATCAGCCCTAATAAAATTGAAGTCACAGGAAATACCGTGATTGACACCTTATTAGCTACAGCTGAAAAAAAGATAACTTTACCTATACCTTTACCAAAGCATGAACGGTTAGTTCTGATAACCTCTCATCGCCGTGAAAATTTTGGTGAACCGATACAGCGTATATGTAGAGCAATACGCAAACTTGCAGAAGATAATCCAAGTATTTGCTTTCTCTACCCGGTACACCCTAATCCAAATGTCAAACTAGTGGCCGAACAGCAACTAGCCGACCTGTCAAACGTAGTCCTATGCGCCCCATTAGATTACGCCCCATTTGTTGCAGCCATGAAAATGTCCCATCTAATTATTAGTGATTCAGGTGGCGTACAAGAAGAAGCTCCAGCTTTAGGCAAGCCCGTTCTTGTCTTGAGACAGGAAACTGAGCGACCTGAGGCTGTAACGGAAGGTGTAGTCAAGCTGGTTGGCACCGATTACAATCGCATTGTTACAGAAGCACAAATATTAATTGACAATGCACAAGCTTACGCAGAAATGGCACGAGGAGTATCTCCTTACGGAGACGGCTCTGCATCAACAAGAATTGCAAATAGGCTAGAAAAAGATTTAGCAATCTAATATTATTTTAGAGGCTCAAATATAGTATATATTTGAGCCTCTAATTCACAGATTATCTTCTTTTCATAATTCCATAATATATATAATTAAGTATATAATACACAGATTTTATATAATTAAATTTAAGTTCCCTCCTATAAATTATCCATTCATAACTTAATGATTTGAATTTGTTACCAGATAATGAATCTGGCCGCACCAAATAGTAAGCCAATGGCGTTTCACATGGAGTAGAAAAAACATAGCCATTAACCTTTCTTAAACATTCCAACCAAAACATATGGTCCTCATTTCCTACCGATTTAAAGCGAATATCCTGAAAACAGGACCATTTAAAAACAGCTGTTGAGTTACCAATAAAATTACTTTTCAATAAATCTAGATAAGAAATCTTATTCGGCGCACTTATAGATCCAATAATTTCTTCATTTTCATCAACTCTATAATAACTTGAGAAAGTTATTGGTGTTTTTATTTTTTTAATAAAATCGATTTGGATTTGTAGTTTATCAGAACTCCAAAAATCATCACTATCCAGAAATGCAACATAACCACTAGAAACCAAATTCAAACCAGTATTTCTCGCTACAGCAACGCCCGACCATGTTGACAACTCTATCAACTGAATACGTGCGTCCCTCTCACACCAAGACTCAACAATTTGGACGGTTTTATCCTTAGATAAATCATCAATTATCAGAAGTTTCCAATCCGGATAACTCTGCTCAACAACAGAGGATATAGCTCTATTTATTGTCGTCATCGAATTATGCGCAGGCATAATAATAGTTACAGTCATATCACCATTGCTACTCATGCCAACATACTTCTTACCCTAACTAAATACAGCTCATTATAACTTTTCTGAAAGTAATCAATATATTGCTTTACCCAAACAGCATGAGCCGCCTCACCTGCTGCATTTATTGAATCTGAATTTAATTGCTTCAACCAAACTGATATAGCTTCCTGCCCTTCAGCAATAGCCCATCCCGTACCATTTTCGCGAACCCCTTCGCCAGGGCTTGTCCCTCGCGTTGTTAATAGCCCTCTTCCAAGCATAAGGTGTTCATAATATTTATTGGGTGATGCATAATAATGATTAGGAACACTTAAATAATACATTCCAATAATTACATGCATTTCCGACATTAATTTCAATCCATTTTTTGAATTAAGTATTCCATGATAATGGATATTAGAAAAAGATTTAACATATTTATTAACTTCATCTAGCAGACCTCCATATCCTGCCACATGTAGTTCAAATTCAGGATTAACCGAAACCACACTCATTAAATCTTCTAAGCCACGATGATATGGCTCTAGTACACCAAAATAACCAAGTCGTATTTTGTCAAAATTCTGCGGCATCATCTCTTTAGCAATTTGGGCAGCGGGTACATTTTCCAGTACAATAAAATTGGATGGGAGTTTATCCAAACCTAACTGTCTATAGCGAGTGAGGCCCGCCAAGATGGTCAAATCCGCACTCTTCGCAATTGACAGCTCAATACTGTCAACAATACGTCCAACAATGCCAGAAATATTCCTCACTGCTGTGTACTTATCATATATATCAAAAATAATTTTTTTCCGAAAAATACGACAAAAAACATTGCAGACAAATGCGGAATCCAAATCAACTACATGAACAATTTTTATTTCTTTTCTATGCGATACGAGTGTAAAAAATAGAAAGAAATTCCATTTTATTAATGAATATAGATTTCGCCAGCCCCCTCCTAGACGCCCATTCAAAAGATAGATGATCTCATCATTTTGCGGAGAATAATTATCGTCACCACGCCTCCAGCCAACAAACTTAAAAGATAGTCCTGCATTTTGGAGGCATTGAAAATATTTATGTATCCTAGAGTCGTAACTAGCTAAGCACGACCTGACAAAAAAAATCATAAACTACCTACTTTATAGACGCTCTCCAACTTATATATTATTTTTCGATGGCGTTCACAACAGCATAGAATGTTAGTACTCTTTAAAAAAATTCTAATAAAACATACATTAAAAATAAACTATGAATTATAACATCACCTCCCCCAAATATACTGAACAAATGGAGTTATATTTGCCGCATGAAACCACCAAAACCAACCCAAAAAATCAACATCCAACGCGCTCCCTTAGCTTGCGTTAGTAAATGCTGCATTTCAGAGACCTTAGTATCTAGTCTGTCTATCTTTCGTTCAAGTTCTTCAACCTTTCCTTCCATACGAATAACTCTGTCCCTCGTATCCTGCGTTGCCGTTGCCATTACCAGCACCCCTGCCGTTTTCCATTTTGGTCATTACCTTCCACTCGCTCAGCTGCTGACCGGTCAACTCTTGTCAGCGCCACCAAACCAACCGTTGACAGATCATTCTTTCGCCAGCCCGCGCAGCTGCTCACAGTCTGCGGATTGCACCCCGCGACGGCGAAGAGACTGAACACAGAAATCATAGTCCGATAGATTGCGCGTTTTCGCATCATCCTTCACCCTCTCCCGCTCTACACGGATATCACTCTGCATCTGCTGAATTGCGCCGCGTTGCCGTTCTTTGTATTTACCAAGCTGAACAGCACCCGTTAGTGCAACAGCACCCACGGCCAGCACAGCCATAATGATTTGGAGCCGACCCAGCATCAGAGCGCCTCAAAAAGTTTTTCGACTTTGGATTTCACAGTCGGCATGGAATAAATCGCGTAAGCCGCGATACCACCCACCACCACTGAAGCCAGCTGCACACGCCAATCCAGCAAACCAACTGCCGGAAGCATTGCAGCTGTAAGCCATGTCCAAAACCGTTTTGAGTGAGAAACCAGCTTTGCCTTCTCAGGTTCAGGTGGTTGCGTTTCCGCTTCCGTCGTTTCAGGAACCGGAACAGGCAAGCCGTTGCCTGCTGCTTTTGCTTTACGCAACACCGCCTCAATGGCTTCCGGCTCTACCAGAGCCTTATTGAGAGCATCTCCATCATAATATGACTGGCCGCGCTTTAGCTGGCCGTGCGGCCCTTTCGTCGCGGCAAGCACCGGAAACGAAGCCCATTCCATTGCCAGCCGTTTGGCAAACTCAGTCATGGAGATTGAACCGGCCATAAACTCTTCATAGCCACGGCGCTTAAGCAGATGATAGCCGAGGCGGTCTTGTAAATCCGGATCGAAAGTCTGCCGCCCATTCAGGCGCAGCTCACGCGACAAATCCTGCAGTGTCTTGCGCATGAACTGGTAACCACCGGAGGCAGATGATTTGAACCGCTTGGTAAAACTGGCCTGCGCATCTACCAGTTCACCGATTGTCATCGAGGTAATTGGTTTCGGCAGTTTATCTTAATTGTGACCATAGATAACATCATAAGACGCGCGATCAGTTCGCCCGACTTCAGTCTTACGAATGAAGTCAAGCAGGATCGCCGCGCCAGCTGGCACGGTTTTATCCATCTGAATTTTCCTGTGAAATTTACTGTTAAAGCAGCATAAAAATTAGAGGTTAGGCCAGCAACTCTGCTGCCCGCTCTACACCAAACAGATTAGCAGCAACCTGCTGCAGGAGAGGCCAAAGCTCATGATCTGAGCGGAATGTATTGGCTGTGAGAAATATCTGACGAGTGCGGATTGACTGAGTAGCCATTGCATCATTCACCTGAATGGCTTCAGCATCCGTCATACGTTCCCATAGAGTGACAGCAGGAATGATAATTACAGGTTCTGGTTCTGGTACATAAGGTTCAATTTCATTCCCCCCCGCTTCCCAATCGGCAATCATGACACGGTGACGGTTGTTCATGTCGTCAGGGACAAACACTTGTTGACCGTTAATGATTGCTACAATCAACCCTGTACCAGTGAATTTTGCATTTTCAATCATTTCAAAACTCCGCATCTAGGTCGATAATCGACGCAGCACCACTAGAGTTACTCAATCTAACCAACCATGACGGCGAACCATCTGGATTTTGTATAGATTGAACATTCACTGTGCAAATCACATGCGTACCAATAACACCGTCAACCAAAAGTGTGGAATTAATCCAACCACCTGTAAAATATGAAGCGTTACCGTAAACAGTGGACGACGGGCTAGTTCTCATTTTTTCAGGGATAGAGAGATATACAAACGCTTTTGCTCCAGCCGCTCCAGTAGCCGCTACAGCCAGCCAATTTTCACTACCTGTAATACGATAAAAAAAGCGGTAACATAATCGTTCTTCTTCAGCTGAGGGTCTGACGCATTTCGACCAAGGGTCTGATGCCGATGCATCACCGTGTACAACAGACACTTTCGTAGCAGTTGCAGGCACCACCACAGATGCATTTCCAGCCACTACAGTCGCTTTTATGGGGGAAGCTTTCGTTTGCCCACCGAACGAGCCAGCCCCCCCACCCGACCAAGTGAGCGTATACTCACCAGCAGGCAGAGCCTCGATGATTTGTTCAATCCCGCCAGCATGTCCTTTCCAGCGGTCAAAACCATACACACCATTGGCAGGCTTTTTCACACCACCACGCTGATTGATGGTGAAATCGCCATTGATGATCCAATTGTAAGAAGACTTGGTACCCAGCGCTTTCTGTGCAGCTTCTGAAATCGGCAACCCCGCCTTTGAGATCGCTGCACCTGTCGCGTCAAGAAGCTGATCTACGGTGCCGCCTGCAGGAAGTTTGTACTTCTCAGCTATCGCATCAGTCACGCTTTCGATTGACTTCAGCGTGATTGTGCCGTCCGCCCCCATAACGACGAATTGATCATTGGCTTTCGCAATCGCTGCAAGCTCTGTGAGATTTGCAATATTCTCCAACGCAGCGAGAGCGGCCAGATTGCCTTTGGTATCATCGGGTCCGAATTCTGATTTCGGCACCAGTTTCATAACACCTGGTCCGACAAAGACCGGTACGGCATCTTCTTCGCCAACGAGTGCAGCAAATGCTTCAAGATTACCTGTGGTCAGCAGATCTCTCATCATCCGAACAGCAGCCTGCACACGGCTACCATCCGGCTGATAGCGAACCCGCAAGGGTTGTCCGGCACCGGCAGCTGCCACAGGGCAATTATCGAATAACCGACCGCTGTTCTGCCCGGTGATTTCAGCAATGATGAGCACATAGCCTGTTGCGGTGATAATCGCATCACCGGCCTGAATGGCTGCAGTCTGCAAAGCCGAGCCTGTTGTGGTGAAGTCAGGTGTTCCGGCAACAAGATTAAGCGTGCCGGTCATCCAGTCGGGACGAATAGCCATTAGTCCGCCCCTTCCTTGCGCTCTGCAATCAGTTCTTTGTATTCCGCTTCCAGAGCTTGAATGCGTTCTTTCATCATTAGATTTTCTGAAGCCAAGATCAGATTACGCTGACGGATAATGCCAAGCTGAAACGCCGTTTCATGCAGTTCAGCCAGCGGGTGAATTTGTATTGGTGGAGTGATATTGGTCTGTGTTGCAGACATGCGTTCTCCTTCCCGCAAAAAGCGGGTGATTGCTGTGAGTGAAGTAAGGAAAGTCAGCCGCCTATCGAATTCCAATAGACGTAATAGGTGACATAGCGCGTTGTGCCGGTTTTGTTGTAAATCCGCATTGAAGCCATATCGCTTTGGATGCGGGCTTCAAATTGCGATAGAAACGCGACAACACCATCGGACGGTTTAAGCATAATCAGCGCCGGCTGCTGATAGGTGCGTCCGAATGGAATGAGCACATTACTGTTTGCTGGCACCTGAACCGAGCCTGTTACATATGGAGCAACAGTGCCGATCCCCTCATGCAGCACAAAGTCAAAAAGATCAGTGCTATCAACGTCTTTTCCGGGTTTGGAAATGCGGAATTTAAAGTTGGCACCACGCTGGAACAATACCCGCCCCGCCATCAGAACTTCTCACGTAGCTTGACTAAGAAGACGGTATAATTGAACCGGCATTCATATTGAGGCACCCAGCCCCTAAAAGTCAGCTTGTTATGAGAGATGCCAACAACAGGCATAAAGTTTACCAAGCCAATATTTCCGCCAAATGATTGCGTAGCCACAATACCGCTCAGATCGGGCGGGAATTGAAACGGCTCCGCAGCGGAAGATTTAAAGCCCATGAATGCCAGCGGAATAAACGGAAGCTCCTGAAATGGGACTTCAATTTGATGCCGCCATAAGCCTTGCGATTCATTGTAACCGAATGACGGAACAGAACCTTGCGCATGGATTTTCAGCATGTCTTGGACAGATGACATCAGCATCTGACCGCCCTGCTGTACGGTTTTTCCCTGCTTGGCTACCCAGATGCCATGCTGATTACCGTTTTTGCCGATAAGGATATTTTCATCCATGTCATATCCCCATCACAAGATAAATAAAGCTCTCCAGATAATAACCAGCAGGGTTGCGAATTCGCGGGATTGTTATGCGACTATTGGTGACGGTTATTTCGCCCGTGCGCCAATAATCACTTGGCCGATTGATGAGAGGCTGAGCGCCCAGCAATACCATGCCATGATTGCCCCAATACCGAGGATCAGACAGGCTGATTAGCAACACTGTCGGAACATAATCCAATGGCTGAAAGTTGATAATCTGCGGCGCAGACCAATCCGTTTGCTCATCCCAACGGGTCAAATTCTGCGGCGGTGGATCCATTTTATAACTGGATTGATCAATATGCAGACCAACTTCCACAATCGTGCTGGAGAACAACCAATCACTGTCAAAGAGCTTGTCACCCTCGGCCAATGATGGATTGTCCGCGTCAAATCCCTGTTTTGAAACCACGAGATGATTTTTTGTTAAGTGCAGTCTTGTACTCATCAGTCAGACACCTTCAAAAAACCCTCATCAAGATTAATGACGAATTTGCTGTCAGGTGAGCGGATCAGACCTGAGATGATTTCTTTGATTTTTGCCACCATCAGGGTCAGTTCACCATTAATGAACGTCATTGGCGCCATGCTGTTCACACCATTGGTTACAATCCACTGATCCGAGTTCGTCATGATCCGGCTCAACAATTGGCCGTCGTCGCCTGTGAAGGCTTCCAACCACATCGCAGCCTGTGCAGTCTGCCCCATAGCTTCTATGTAACTACTGAAAGCAATCCGGGACAAAGCACTGCCACTTGTCGCTTCACTGGTAATGCGGATCAGCCCATTAGCGGAAAAGTTACCGACATCAGCAGTCAGCAAGGTAATTGCTTCAGCCTGAGCTTCAACAGTATCGCCAACTGTATTGATACGCGTTGTCAGTTGGCTAACAGCCTGAGCAATATCCTCATCAACTTTTGCTTCCAGCTTTTCGATACGGGAAGCAATTGCACTGCCGGGACCAATGGAAACGGAAACGAGCCTTGTGTAACCTGCCTTTAAATTACCCGCAGTGACCGCCGCTTCCTCACGCAGCAGTTTGAACATACCGGCATTGCCAGCCTCCTGCTCAGCTGCCAGCGCACCAATACGATCCAACTCCTCCTGAACATACCGATCCGTCTCTCCCAAACCTTTCAGAACATCGCTGATGTCCTTATTGAGTTGTTCAATATTGATCGCGTAAATATCAAGTGGACCGAAACGGATATCCGCGGTGCGTACCTCAATCCAATCAGACCAGACAAAGGGCGTACTGCCATCATAGGATGAATAACGTGCGCGGACTTCATAGAGCATATTCGGCAAAAGAATGCCTGGAGCAATCAATAGCGCCCCGCGCTCTACATCTTCAGTTCGGCCTTTATAGATTTCAGCCAGCGATGATTTGAGACGCACCTCAAACATACCCGAGCGGTAATTCGGCAGTGTATATAGACTTCCGCACAACAAAGCCCCTGCGCTCAGAGGACAATTTTCTCGCTACAATTCAATCCGTAGTTATAGCGGAGATATACGACAAGCACTTTTGGTGGCTTAAGGAGGAGTTCGGGAATACAAAGCGTCCCTCACCGCAACGAGTACGTTGGCATAGGGATCAATGGCCACAACTATTGCGAAAATTCATGCGCGGCCTCTATTCCGCACGATCCATTCACCTAGCCAAACTGCTGATTGAATATCTTAAAGCAGAGAATGATAATCCTAAAGGATCCTTTTTCTGCGGATTACGCAATTTCCATACCGTATGGGAAGATATGCTGGCCAAAACGCTGGCCGGCGCCGAACCTTTCTGGAACACTAAATTACCAAAACCACATTACATAACCACTACTGGAGTGGCCTATGAGGCCTCCGGAATGCGTACGGATATCGTATTGCGCCATACTGATAGGCTTATAGTGGTCGATGCAAAATACTATGCAGGCACCAGCACTCAAAATTCACCTGGTATTCCTGATATTATTAAGCAAATTGCTTACAAAACAGCCGTACAATCTGTTGAGGCTGAAACTAAGGTAGATACTTGCTTTATTTTCCCTAAACGTACTGACGAACAGAGCGCTTTTGCACGGGTAGAATTTCGATCCTCATCAGGGAGCCCGGATCCAATCTTTCCTCATGTTGATTGTTATTATCTGGATATCTTCGATATTATGAGAAAATATGTCTGCTCATCCAAAATGCTTTTACCCGTGAAGGCACCGGAAACAAGCGAGAGCTGAATTGACCGACGTTCACAGCCCTGTAATACGCAGCAAAAACATGGCTGCGATCAAGGGTAAAGATACAAAGCCAGAAATGAAGATCCGGAAGATGCTGCACGCGGCCGGCTTCCGGTATCGTCTTCATGTTAAAGATCTCCCAGGCAAGCCGGATCTCGTTTTACCGAAATACAAAGCGGTAATCTTCGTTCATGGCTGTTTTTGGCACATGCACGATTGTGATCAGTTCAAATTACCGAAATCCAATCAGGAGTTCTGGATCAACAAACTCAGCCGAAATAAGAAAAATGATGAATTACATCATGCAGCACTTCTCTCGGCTGGCTGGCGTGTGTGTACTATTTGGGAATGCGCCTTAAAGGGATCCAATAAACTACAGTTAGAGGAAATATTAACCTTACTAAGGTCATGGCTTATAAAGCCGAAGCTGAATGTAGAGCTTCGCGGCGAGGAATCGTAATCACTCAGATTCACATAATCCCCAAAAGAACATAGGGCTTATCGATGTCATCAAAAAATGACCAAACGCAGTGAGCAGATTTATCTGGTATAATTAAAGTTACGCGGCTTAATCTACGTGCAAGGCTGCAGCAGTCAAGGGCGGGTGGCAACAGTTCGGCCAGATGAAATATCGCGTTTTATGAGCAGTTTGGCATAAGTAAACAGTCGCTCAATGGTCTTTATAAGGAGTAAGTGTTTCTATATTTCTAATATGCTGCTCTAAAGTATTTCTCGCTCCAAAAGTGCCATCAACCAATCAACAAACACCTTCACACGATGAGTAAGATGCCGACGATGTGAATACAGTAACGTCATGGGCAACGGTTCGGCCCGGTGATTAGGTAGAACATCAATCAACTGACCCGAATTCAGATAATTACGTACATCATAAGCAGGAATTTGGATAAGGCCGAGATCCGCAAGACAACAAGCAATATAGGCTTCAGCACCGTTCACAGTTACACGACTACGCATCCGCAGTGTTTGCAATACACCATCATCTATCCATTCCCATGGCTCTACCCGTCCGGTTGTTGGTGAAGCATAATTCACTGCCCAGTGAGTTTTCAGATCTTCAACATCATACGGGACACCATGTTCAGCTAAATAACCAGAGCTGGCAACATTAATAAGTGATAGTTCACCGACGCTACGCGCTATCAGACCGGAGTCAGTCAGAGAACCAACACGCAGGACACAATCGATACTCTCCCCGATGAGATCTACTGCACGATCCGTTACGCCGAGAGTAACATCAATTCCTGGATATTCTTTAAAAAAAGATGGAAGTGCCGGTGCAACGATCAACCGTCCGATCCGTCCTGGCACATCAACCCTCAATGTTCCGGCAGGTTTGGCGCCCCGTCGAAAGAGCCCCTCGGTTTCTTCAACATCGGCGATAACCCTAAGACAGCGTTCATAAAGAGCAAGACCATCATTGGTCGGCGAAACCTTTCGGGTGGTTCGATGCAGAAGCCGAGCGCCAACTCTCCCCTCCAACTCGGCAATCGCTGCTGAGACTGAAGAACGAGGTAAACCGAGCAAGTCAGCAGCACGCGTGAAACTTGTCGTATCTATAACACGAGTAAAAATGCGAAACAGATCAATACGATCCAAGCTCAATACAATCCATTGTTCACGATTTCTGACATATGATGGCAGAATATCACCCTTTATGTACCTAATCTAGACGGTAGATTAATTGAAAGCAGTCGTAGTGTGATACCGCCACTGCTTTCAAAGGGAGACCCGATCTATGAAAAATCGTACAATTAGCGGCAAAACTGTGCTTATCGCCGGAGGAGCAAAAAACCTTGGCGGACTGATCGCCCGCGATTTCGCAAATCAGGGAGCAAAAGCTATTGCTGTCCACTATAACAGCAGTACTTCAAGGACTGATGCAGAAGCGACTGTCGCCGCCATCAAGGCCAATGGTACCAAAGCAGTCGCCTTTCAGGCCGATCTTACCACGGCCGAAGCAGTAGAAAGTCTGTTTGATAAAGTCATTACCACCATTGGCAAGCCAGACTTCGCCATTAATACCGTTGGGAAAGTACTCAAAAAACCCATCCTCGATATTTCAGAAGCTGAATACGATGAGATGAGTGCAGTTAATGCAAAATCCGCCTTCTTCTTTTTGAAAGAAGCCGGTAAGCACCTGAATGATAATGGTGCAATTGTTACTCTCGTAACCTCGCTGCTCGGCGCATTTACGCCTTTCTACTCCAGCTATGCCGGAACCAAAGCGCCCGTCGAGCATTTTACCCGCGCAGCTTCAAAAGAGTTCGGCAATCGGGGCATTTCCGTGACAGCGATTGGCCCTGGCCCGATGGATACTCCATTTTTCTATGGTCAGGAATCCGAAGATGCGCAGTCCTATCATAAAACTGCAGCAGCCCTGTCGAAGTTCTCTAAAACCGGATTGACTGATATTGAAGATATTGTACCCTACATCCGTTTTTTAGTGACTGAAGGCTGGTGGATGACTGGCCAGACTATTCTGGTCAACGGCGGCTACACCACAAAGTAATATGCTTAGATGGTCGGGACGGCGGTGTTTTCTGATTGCCGCCATCCTCCCGCGCGCCCCCTGTACAGCGGAAAAGTGCAGGTTTAAATGTAGAATCAAGACGATACCGAGTTATATAATTATTAGCTCAAGCAAGTGGAATTGCGTGCAGAATTCATAGAATGCTGCTGAAAGTAGTCATTTAGCAGCAGGAGTCACAAGATTAAAAACATGTAATCTAATGCATTGGTTTCATTCATTTATGGTTCATCCGCGTCACCGTATTCTTAACGCAACAACACAGGAGGCCATATGTTTAAGAAATCAATTCTCGTAGCTGTAGCGCTTACTTTTGTTGGCGCGCCATTAGCCCAAGCCCGTGATTACCAACCGCTTCGCAAGACTGAACAGCATCGTTATGAGCCTAACCGCCCAAGCTATGGTAAGCACTATAAAAAGCAAAATGAACAGCGCTATTACAAAAAATGGTCTAAAGGTCAGCGCTACGGTGACTGGCGTCGCCATCAGGAAGTGCGCGATTACAAGCGTTATGGTCTACGCAAACCAGGGCGCGGACAGCGCTGGGTAAAAGTCGACAACCAATATTTGCTAATCACAGCAGCAACCGGCCTGATCGCTGCTATGATGATGTCGCGATAGAGCAGAGTAGTCATTGCCGGTCGCGTTCTCCGACCGGCAATGCTTTTATCTAGATTGATTAATCCAGTTGAGCACTTTGAGAATATTTTCATACAACATGACTGCGCCGATAAATGTTCCTATTAGAGCGACAATCATCCATTTCATAAAGCGTCCAACTGTTCGCATTGCAATGACCAATCGCAAGCCGTCCTTAAGAGTTTCAATATCATCCTCACGTAACTGAGAGAGAAACTCCTGTGTTTCCTCCGGCAGTTCATTGAAACGATGCGCCGGATTTGCAGTTGGATCTATTGCCATCACCAACACCCCGCTTTCTTTCCATATGCATTGTGACCGGCAACGCCCTTGCCTGCACTCTGCTCATTTCCAGCCAGATAAACAGCCGTTTCCGGCTTAAGGCTGATCTTCTGCCAGCCCGCGCAATTGTTCGCACTGCTCGCGCAGCCCGCCAAGCTCACGGCAAAGGCTATAGCTATCCATGTTCCCAACCTCCTCATTAATCCCTGCCCTGTTCTGGATTGCCTGCGTGACAGCCTGAGCGGCTTTCAAGGCCGCATCCTGCTTGCCGTCATGTTGTCCGAGCGCATAAAAAAAGAGGCCTGAAATTGCCCCTCCGATGACCGCGCCTATGATATGTTGAAGGCTAAGCTTCATCAGAGAGCCTCAATCAGTTTCGTGATCTTGGCTTTAACCGATGGCATGGAATAGATCGCATACCCTGCCAGCCCGCCGCCAATGACCACAGAAGCCAACTGCACCCGCCAGTCGAGCAAGCCAAGTGCTGGCAATGCTGCGGCGGTTAGCCATGTCCAAAACCGTTTTGATTTAGTGACAGGCTGAGGCTCAAAAGCCGTAACAGGAATTACCGCTTCTGACCTTTGCTCCCCGTATCCTTCAGCCTTCAAATCACGGTCATACTCACGAGCGATACGAGCAATATCTGAGGCTTTGTCCTTACTATTGATAATCTGGCGCGCCTCAACAAAGTCGGAACGCTGCAAGGTGATGTAGTCAGACAGCTTTTTGCCGGTGAACCAACCCTCAATCATGCCGAGAACAAGAATTTCTGTTGCATGAACAGGATCAAGCAGCAGCTTAGGATTACTGACAAAATCGACAGATAACTTATCGCTGGCCTTCTGGTAGTTCTCACGCCATGTCAGCTGGACGTAGCCCATACCAACATACGGATAGTATTTTTTTGAGCGCAGGTATTTCTCGCCGCCCATTTCGCGCACCGGTTTCATGGTTCGGGCAGTTTCCCAGAACGCAGTCGCCAACACATATGCAGCCTGATTGCGCAACAGGCCATATTTCAGACAAGCGGAAATGATCCGGCGAGTGTCACCAAGATTGAGGTTCATTTGAATTTTCCTGATAGGTAGTTACAAAAAAAGCCCTGCACGATAGCAGGGCCAATATTACGTCTTTAAGTATGTAAAGAACCACGGCAAGCTCAAAAAGCCAATAAAACCGCGCTTTACATTTTCACAGCAGAATTCCCACCATCCACGAACAATCCAGAGCCAGCAACAAAACTAGACATTGGGGACGCAAGAAAAAGTGCCGCTTTAGCAATTTCTTCCGGCTGAGCAATACGTTTCATAGCATGTAACTTGGCAGCCCACTCTTTCTGAGCTTCATCACCCGCCATAGCTGTATCCGTTCCCCCGACCATTAATGCATTTGCCCTGATACCTTGATCTGCGTAGTCTGCCGTTATTCCCTTCACCAGCCCCATGAGCCCTGTTTTTGCCGCAGCGTAGGCACTCATATCGGGAAGCCCAACAGAGGCTCCAACAAAACTGGACGTAAAAATAATAGAGCCGCCTTTGCGGTCGAGCATAGCGGGTATCTGAGCGCGAGCACCAAGAAAGGCGGATGTAAAGGTTACTGAAATTGTTTCATTCCACTCAGCAAGTGTAACTTCTGAAAGCGGCTTAACAGGCCCAATTATTGCAGCATTATTAAAGGCAATATCAAGGCCGCCAAATGATCGCAACGCTACTTCGATAAGCTCCTCATGTGTATATTGCGAACTAACATCACCTACGACAATCTGAGCTTGCCCGCCTTGAGCGCGAATAGTTTCTGCTACCCCTCTAAGAGCCACCTCTCCACGAGCACTTAATACAACAGCAGCACCTTCTGCACTAAAAAGTAATGCAGCAGCACGACCGATCCCTGATGAAGCGCCCGTAATTATAGCAACTTTATTATGTAATAGTCCCATTGGTTATCTCCTTTGCAGGAGCCATTCATAGGAATGATAAGCATACCCAGGCTATGCATTTCTTATTTTTAAATTTCGTTTTTTAGGTGAGCCCATCTCAAAAGTATTATACTTCATCGGCAATTATTAGTGCATGAGCGATTAAAGCTGTGTGATAGCCTCCGATATAAAGGCTCGTAAATCTCTGCGACTTTTCTTCAAACAATTGAATGTGCAGGCGTTAAGTCGACAACGCTGCGATACTTAGTTTAAGACCTATGCCTGAATCCATCAGTATCTTATGGATTATTCACGCACCGGTCTTCATGATCAAACATCAGGTCAAGAACAGTCGATAAGGTCCTATGTATAGAGTTCCTTTATAAAAAACCGCGTGAGCGTGACAATTAAAATTTGTGAGTTTTTGTTTACGCTTTGTGAGCAGACACCAATAGCATCATGGGTCTCTCTAGCTCTTCTGCCAAGTATGGCATGTTTTCCAGCTGTTCCTGTGTAGGAGCATACTCTTCAATTCTAGCGATATTGAATCCGGATTTAATGAGAATATTGATCATTGAGGCGAGAGTCCGGTGATACTTAATCACCCCTTTCGCAAACCAATCCGTTTGGCGCTGCCCCTCAATTGAATAACCATTAACCGGCCAAGTCTTGCGACCATCGTGGTCGAGCAGCCATTGAGGGTTTGATGCGGCCATGTAGATCGGGTGCTCGACGATGAATACAAAATCACTGTTAGGCTTTAAAGCCGAGTGAACCATACGAGCCAAACGATCAAGATCACGTAAATAATGAAGCGCCAAAGCGCTATAAGCAAAGTCATAAGCATTAACAGGCAAACTGACTGTTTCCAAGTCGGTTATGTTATACTCAATTTCAGGATCACTTGTGAGTTCTCTAGCACGATTGATCATGTTTTCTGAAATATCAAGTCCAAGCACCGATGCCGCCCCATTTGCACGCATCCATCTAGAAGCCCAACCAAAGCCACAGCCCAAATCAATTATATTTTTATTCGTCAAATCAGGTAACATTGTCTGAATAAGAGGCCATTCAGGCGCACCATCCAACCCATACACTTGTCGAGGTAATTGGCTGTAGCCTGCAAAAAATTCTGTATTATCGTATATATTTTGAGCCATATTCGCCTCAGCAATCGTATAGTTATATGTGTGTGATCATTGTCAAAACATCACCGATTACTCATCATTATGATTTTTTTGATCATAAAATGGAATTGTATTGAATTAACTAAATTAATCTACAATATTTAGAAATTACTAAATTAATTATTATTAAAATTAACCAAATAATCTAAATTATTCCATACTGTAATAAACAATTGCAGCAGCAACAACTATTAAACCAAGTACGATCATATATATTATTACATACTCGAACATAGTTCCCTCATTTAAATATTAAAATATAATATTTTCACAATTATAATTAAAATTCAAATAATGTACAGAATTTCGATAACGATAATTACACCTTGAAACATCTAAATGTTCTGTTTTGTAAAAAAGAAGCCCTGCAAAGCAGGGCTTATGATTAAAAAATTATACAAAGTCATTGCAGAAGAAACCTTACTTTCGAATGCTTTTACCATTTCATACGAAACCCAACTGTACCTTTTAAGGTATAGCTGTCTCCGAAGTTATTTATGCTGGTATTAATCAGACCTTCGCCGTAGATCGAATACTTATCATCATTCCAGTTGTAAGTACCGCCAACACCCACCCCGCCCCACAAGCGTTCTTTTTCGCTTGCAAAACTTATGCCTGCAACATCGACTTTCGTCCCTTCGAGGAACTCATAGTAGAGATTGGCAATACCGTAGACATGGGTGCGATTAAGAAAGCCCTGATCATTCTGCCATGAGTTTTCGCGATCGAGCGTCAAGCCGATACGACCTTGCAGGCTTTCTCCACGATCAAGGCTGACATCAGTGCCAAATGTATCGGTGAACGAGTCATAATCAACATGAGAATATACTAACTGTGCCTGTGGTGTAAGCGACCATGCTGGATCAATGGCAAAACGCTTGCCGCTTTCAAGTGACAGCGTATATCCAAATCCATTATTACCGTCGACAAGGCTGGTATTAGCGAGAATGGAGTTAAGGTCACTCTTATACCATGTCACCTGACCCTGACCATCAAGATAGAAACCGTTTTCGCCATACCATGTCAGTGTACCGCCAAAGCCGTAGCCATCCGTTTTGATTTCACCATCACCATAGATTGACCCCGTGTCGGTTTTGCCATGGGCATAGTGAACAGTGACACCACCAATAAGTTTGCCGCTTTCGCCTTCACTCAGCAAACCATCAATACCGGCCTGCATTTTGAAAACATTCTGATCGTAATCGGTGCCTGAGGTGGAGAAGCGCGACTTGATACTATTATGTGCACCTTCGATCCGGCCCCAAATACCATTGCCTTCAATTGCAACTCCAGCTTCAGCAGGCGCTGCATAGGCTAGTCCAACCGGATCAGCACCTTGCGCGATAACCTTATTGCCACTGCCTGCCCAGAAACGATTGCCGACACGCTGCTGCAATGTCGGTACGCTATTCAAACCTAGCAATGCCTGAGGATAAGCCTCATAGGTTGGAACCCCGGCCTGATAAAGTGGCTCTTTCGGTTCAGTTGGCTTTAATTGAGAGCGCAGATACCAGTTGCCATCATTGGGTGCTGACCGAGCCCCCTGATAAAGCTGATAGGCGTATGCGCCTGCTACGACTGCAGACTTATCGTTGATTTTGTAATCACCAATGAGGGAAAATGAACCGTTAGAAGCGCCGTTCACTTCGATGATACGAATACCTTCACTGGTCTGCGCACCAGCACCACCAACATTGTTAACACCGACATTGGTTGTACCTGACGTATCCCCACCAATGATGGCCATATCTGTTTTTGAACTATCATTGCCAAGAACAACGTCGAACAGCATCTGACCGCCATTCCCGTAATAATTTCCACCAATGTTTATAACATCGCCGGCGGCATCACCCATTGTAGTGATTGTACCTGCATTGGTAACATCGCCACTGAATGAATATAGACCTGTGCCGCCACCTGTACCTACGAACGTCGACGTTGTGTCAATCGCCATGTTGCCGTTAAAGTCGAGTGATGACATACCATCCAGTCTAGATCCGTTGTTCAGGAACACTCCGGTCGTTTCTTCGTCCGGCTCCCCGACATGCCACGATCCGTCGCTGATGGATAAATTTGTGCCGTCTAGTTTGACAATTTCCCAATTAGTGATCTTGCCGCCATTCGTACTCGCTGTCACACCCTTGAGTGTGAGCGTGTCAATCATACCATCGGCAATTGAGGTATCGTCTCCGCCATCAAGGACTTGCGAACCATCATAGGCCAATGCGCCTACCATCGCGATATCAGATCCATCCTGACCGTAGAAACCGCCTGTTAGCTTACCTGCAGTCCAATTGAAGGTGTCATTACCTTCATGATTGGCAATACCATCATTACTTTGAGCATCGTCCCTGTCATCACCGTAGATATTACCTGTATAGGTGCCACCGGTCAGATTAAATGTGTCATCACCAAGGCCAAGGATTGCGTCTCCGGTGATAGTGCCAGCGGTATTAACAATGACATTGCCACCAACTGTGTCCGACACGGTTGGATTGCCAGACACACCACCATCCCGTATGGCTATTCCCGACGATGCAGTAAGCGTCGCGCTAGATGCGATATCAATAGTAGCACCATTAGATGCTATTGTTTGGATACCTGCACCTTCGCCGCCAGTCACTTTTCCAACAACACTGACTAAGGATGCACCCGCACCTTTATTTGAAAGCAAAATACCGGTTTTACCTGTTACAGAGCCCGCTGTCTGCTTTACACTAACACCAGTTGTGCTCGCTTCACCTAGAGCTGCAATACCATATGCACCTGCCCCGGTGACATTACCGGCCACCGTAACATTTGTTGCCCCTGTTCCAGCGTTTGAAGCATAGATACCGTAATTCTGGCCAGTGACCGCACCTGCTTTTTGATTCACGATAAGATCAGTAGCGCTATTAGCATTGGTGGCAGAAACGCCATAAGCACCTGTGGCAGTCACAACTCCGGCTAATGTAACTGTATTTGAGCCGGTTCCGTCATTGTCTGAAAAAACACCATAAATACCGCCTTTAACTGTACCTCCGGTCTGATCTATGACTATGTTTTTTGCAGTACTACCATTATAGGCATATAGCCCGGCACGCTCGATTGCGGTTACATCACCAGAGCTGATGATAGTTGTAGACCCGACACCCCGATTGTTACCAAACATACCGAACCAATTAGCAGAAATTGATCCAGCCTTCTGTGTAAGGGTTATGTCCGTCGCAGAAGCTGCGTTATAGGCATAAACACCATAGGTATCAAAATTAGCAGCGCCGGTCTGCGTTTGAACAATTGTTCCTGATGTTGTAATCGTCGATGAACCGGTACCATAATTATCGATGCGTATACCGTGTGTGTAACCGGTTACTGTACTTCCCGCTTCCTGAGTTACCGAGACATTAGTGGATGATGATCGGTTTATAGCCCAAATTGCAGCTTCACTCTCCCCTGTAACATTCCCCGAAAGGATTATATCAAGAGAGCCAGGCATATCTGAATCGGCAAAAACACCCGATGTTGAACCGGTAATAGCGCTGCCGCTTTGCTGAGTGAAATTGATCCCGCCATCCGCAGAGCTAATTATTAGCCCTTCCCCTCCAGGATTATGTGCATTGAATGTGCCATCTGCGATAATTGTAAGCGGACTTGCATCAATTATCATTTCACCGGTGGATCCACCGGAACAAAGATAACTGCTATCAAGCTGTATTGTACAGGCAGCCCATGCTGTGTTGGAGATCTGTGCCCACGGAAGTAATGTTGGCAGGGTCACCCCACCCATAGCAAAAATTGCGACCGAGCTATAAAACCCTGCAGCTGACGCAACTTTGTCCCGCCACTTGGTGATGCGCTCACCATGACAGCAACCAATCACTCTGTCAGCTGAATTTTCAGACAGGTTCTTCAATAAAGCCAAGTTCAAGCCTCCCCGCAGACAAAAAAATAACTTCTTCTTTATAAAATCAAAAATAAACGACTCTCACTCGATAATCATCGGATGTAAATTTACACATCCGATTTAATCTCAAGATATCGTAATTTTGCCACACTCAAAAATGTTCTTTCTACTCCACGTTTAGCTGTTGATAATTCTTAAAACATAAAATTATGAATAACCCTAACATCAGATTTAATTAATAAAAAATCCAAATAAAAACACCCTAATAATTCCCAAAACGAATTATTGTATATTAACTAACAATATATTCAGAGCCATTTTTACGTAGTTTTTTATTGTCATACATTAACCGATCAGCCTCTCTTAGAGCTGATTTCAATGAGCTGACTGATGGGTCTACACAAGCGACTCCTAGACTTGCACCTGAGTATTCAAAGTTGCAACTTTCAAAGTGATACGTGCCAATCAATAATGGTGCTAACCGATTACGGATTGCGTCAACACTTCCTTCCAGACCATCTGTACTTGGGGGTGCTATCTGCCCGATTACAATAAACTCATCTCCGCCAAAGCGCCCCAGCATATCATCCGCACGGAGTCCCTCTGATAGGCGTCGGCCCGCTTCGATCAAAAACTTATCCCCTACCTCGTGCCCATACGTATCATTGATCGTTTTAAAACCATCCATATCAATAAAAACAACGAGTACCCACTGACCTGTGCGTTTTGCCAGAGTAAACAATCGATCCAACTCCACTAAAATTGCACGACGGTTAGGGAGATCTGTCAAAACATCATAATTTGCTGCGTAGAGTTCGTCTTGACGACGTAACGACGAGTGCCTGATCGCAAGAGCAGCTAGCACAATAAAGACAATACCAAGCAAACCAATGAGTGCGGTTATCCAGAAGTGTTGTCTTCGCATAGGCTCAACTCGTTCCAACGAAGCTAATGTAAACAATTGATAATGCGTGCCACTCAATGGTCGACGTTTTACTAAATACTGTTTGCCATCAATAAACCATAGGTTTTCATAAGTTGGGTTAGAAATGGCTCGGACAGTCAGCACCTCACCCAATTCTTCCTCACCATCCGGTGGCAAAACAGTGCCTTCCGGCAAAAGCCGAGCAACATTTCTCAACATAAATGCCGGCACAGATGAAGTAATAATGCGTCCTTGACGGTTCACAATTAATGCAGTGTGCCGTCCTGTCAGGTAAGTAGCGACATCTGGCGCATCGAACTTCACCGTAACTGAACCTTGTGGTTCATCACCTGCATCGTCAATACGACTGGTCACAAAATAGGACGGAGTTTTATTCAATCGTGCGATACCGAATGAAGAACCTTTGCCTGTTTGAAGCGCTTCAATCAGATAAGGTCGTCCAGAGTAAATCATACCTACGATACTGTCACTTTCAGCCCAATTGCTGGCAGTCACCGTATCATCAGACATATTATTCATATAAATGCGGGCATAACGAAGATCAGCAGCCAATCTGTTCATTACCTCGCCAACCTTGCGCACTAAAGGATCATGCGTAAATTCAACAGCACGCTGTTGACGGGTCAGATTGGCAAATCCAGGGGGGTCTGTCCGATATCTTACCGCAAGCCTTATGACATCAGCATTTCCAGCAACCATATTGGCAATGCTGGACATCTCAGTAAATACACGGTCCATTACATGAGCTGTGGTAGTTGACTCATAGTCTACACTTACAGCCACATCGTTGAGTTCTGCTTTTATAATAGCCTGCGATACCCACCAACCCGTACCAGCTAAAAACAGCAACCATATCATCACGGCTACAAACGTTATCTTGCCAAAAACAGATAACGTATTTTGAGCGCGTGTATCTAGATGGCGCCGAACCTTGCTCACACCACCCTCACAAGGTAGTATTGGAATGCGATCATCACAGTAACCAAAGATTTCCCCCCACTTTATAACTTGCTAAGAAATAGCTCCCTAGTGGTCTGCTCCTCAAAAAGCATTAGTTTCTATCATAAATGCGTATTGAAAACCAAACTGCCATTATGGCATTTTGGTCATTTTTTATAACGTACTTATATCATGTGCTACTTAAACTTGGTGGCGATTATTTCGATAAAATCGTCATCTTAAAATACCTCATACTTAAAAAATGCGCACAATAAACTCAAATAAACTGCCTCATATGCGCGGACAAAGTAGACCTTCTTACCATTCATACATACATACATAATGATTAGCTTCAGCCTACTCCTGCCGACCAATAATCAACCCACTATTATCAATAATATCGACATTGGTTATGCCTCCAATTGCAGCGCCACCAAGACCGCTAAGGCTACCAGCCAACCCATTCCCGTTATTGCCGTTTATGCCAGCGTCCCCATTGGCTCCAGAGATTCCCCACGCACCACCATGCCCGCCATTACCACCACGGCCGGCATTCGTACCGCCGGCGTCACCCAAGGCACCGGCACCTGACGCCAAGTTAAAACCTTGCCCAGTCCCGCCTGCACCACCGGTGCCACCGTCAGTATAAACATTCTGGATCTGCTCGAATGTACGATAGATCTTAAAGAATGAGGTTCCGCTCACCCCACCATCCGGAGTTCCTCTATAATATCTCGCTCCGTTTATGTCATAAAACGTTGTACTAAAGCTCTGATTATCCCACCTTAAAAGCTCTTGCCCACCCCAGCTAATAATAACGCGACTGAAGTTATTAACCCAGGTCCATCCGTAACCATTGCCGCGAAGATCCCCCTCCGTTGGCTCTCTGACAGTAACATTCTGCGCATAGGCACCGCCGCCGCCCTTCCCGCCTTGTCCGCCGGAGCCACCGCCGCCACGAATAATCCCCTTATTGATCAGCTGAAGATTGTTACCGTTTTTTCCTTTAAAATTGGCATGAAGAGCAATCCCGCCATTACCTGCGCTGGCTACAGACCATTTACCGCCACTTCCCGATATGAAGGCTCCGGCCTCAATCTCAAGTGTCAGTTTACCGTCGAACGATCCGGCTTGCCCTGATGCTGCATCTGTAACGGCTAATGCGGCTGCTCCCGACATATTGCCAAAATCAACACCGCTGATAATAAGCCTTTTAGCCTTGTCACTTGCCCAGTCATCGGGCGTGAAAAAGCTCTTAATCAGGGTGTTATATTGCGTGGCGCTTGTGACTTTAACAACGAGCTCATTGGCCTTGCCATAGAAATCACTGAACATGATCTTCCCTGATGGTTTTTCAGCTAAGGCTCGGACAGCAGGATCATTTAAAGAAAAAGGGGCGTTGGAAGCACGCCCTAATTCTGCATTAATCATCGCTGCCGTCATCATACCGGAAAGAGGTAGTGTCATGATACATTGGCTCCGATGTCCCCACTTGCCATGAGATCTCCGTCAATGTTCACAGTTCCTGTGAACTGAGGATTTGCGCTCTTCGCATAATCACTGAGCAGCTGGTCAACTTCCTGTTTGGTGTAATAAGTGTTCAAGTCTTCCGGCTGTACAGCGGTTTCCGCCAACTCGCCTTGTTCTGTTGTGGCTGCACCAACATCAGCAGCACTCAGATGAACTTCGGCCTCGCTGTGACCGTTTACGCTTTTTACGCCGCTACCAGCATTCTCTCTGGCTTTTTCAGCCCAGTGCCAAGCTGAGAACCCTTGATGTTCACCATCATCCACCAGCTCATCAACCGATGCCTGAGCCCAGTCACGGGCAAAGGCTACCTGCTGATCCGCCAGCATCTGCGAAGCTTCTGCATCCGCTGCATGTTGTGCTGCAGACCGGTCGCTTGCAGCTGCATTATTCTCAGCTTTTTCTGCACCGGTCTGAGCTGCAAGTGCTGCCGGAGTAACATCACCAACAGGTCCTGGCACCAGAACCAAATTCAGAACAAGTTCCGGACTTTCCCCTGTTATCGTTGCTGATGGGGTATCACCTGCTGCAACAGTACCGATAGACAATTGTACCGGAGCCCCGTCTTTGCCTTGAGTTCCCGTAAGATAGATCGGCGAGCTCCAGCCATTCGCAATTTTCTCATAAACAGCTGCACGTTGTTCCCCGGTATCGATGACCAGAACACGAAACCCTGTGACAGCACCGCTATGCTTATTCAGACCGTTCGGCGTTAATTCCGTTGCATCCCAGCCAATCGCTGCACCATAAGCGCCCGCATCCAGCTCCTGAGCAGTACCGATACCAACATAGCGCCATTCCCGCCCTGTGCCTTGGAAAGAGGCTGCGATATGATAAGCGCCGCCACGTACATGAAAGCTTGCCAATCCCTCGCTATCGGCCTGAAACGGATTCCCAAGACCAATGGCGCCTTCCCGATCCTCGTACAGTACGGCCAAAGCACCGGTCGCTTCATCCCGTACAGTTACAAATGCACGGGGAATAACATTGCCCTGCAAATCAGTGATGGTTGAATGCCACTTTGCAAATGCCATAGCTCAATCCCGTCAGTTCACACGTGGCCCGCGAATATCGCCCTGACCACCGTCGAAAATAATAAATGAATGTCCGTTGATTGCCTTGCCACAGTCTGCAAAGGGGTTACCGCCACCACCTGTCTGTCCTGCAGCGCCACCGGGATATCCTATGGAGGGCATTCCCGGTTGTTCTGAACTTGCTGCAAGATTGCTCAGCATCTGCGATCCGGCGAGATACCCTTGCCCGCCGCCACCGCCATAGCGGAAACCGCCACCGGCAGTTTGCACAAGGCCGCCGCCACCACCGCTCCAGATCTGATGATTATCCTTTAAACGCACGGGATAACGTGTGTAGAGAGCATCGCCACCGGTTTCAGCTTGAATATCAGGGTTTATGAAAGCACCATTACCGCCTTTACCCTGAATGCGACCTTTAACCTGCAAGGTCAGTTTGCATCCGGATGGCCAGTTACCAACATCAAATGCCGGCTGGTAAACACTCTGCGAGCCGACAATGACCCCAGCAGAAACAATGCAGATGATATCATCATTAGCGGTCGGCGCCGGATACAACTGATCATAAGCCACCCGCCAGTTAAAGTTCAGCGTATTGCTGTCGATGATGATAGTCCGGTTATCCAGATCTTCACTTGAGAACTCAACAAATCGCATTTCGTCTGCTGTTATGTCAAAGCCGGTATCGGTCGGTAGAAGCCGAGTGATTTGGATCGGCACCGCCTCCTGTTCACCCGCAGCATTCTGGAGCGGGCGTGCAAACAACCGGTAGCCGCGACCAAGAGCCGGCGGCTGGATGTCAGGATCGAGGAAAGTGCTAAACCGGAACTGCCGTGGCGGATCCACAAACCGGCCGAGCATGATTTCATTCACACGCTGAGCAATCGGCCGGCCGAAGCGCGGTACCCATGACGAATAGATTGTTTTGATTGCTGCGCCGCCATAATCTTCCTCTGCCTCTAAGTTCACATCAAATTGCATTGAGTGATAAGATGTCGGCTCAGACGCCTTACTCAGCGGACTGGTGATACCGAAATATGTACTGACCTGAGACAAGCGGCGCTGTGGCTGTTCAGTAATCTGAAGCGAACCTTTGAGAATACTGCTATCATCAAACACGGCAGCATCCGTTTCAATCTTGCGCAAAACCGCGAGACGAATTGTCCGGCTGACATCATCCCACCATACAGATAAAGCCGCCTGCTCGATAAGTTCAGAGACCAGCTTATCAACGGCAGTCGGTTCAGCAATAATTCGGGTATAGAGTCGGCGCAGGAACGCACCGGTCTCCGCTTTCCAGTTATCAAGCCGGATATACTCAGCCGGCACGCCCGCATAATTCACGAACAAATCACGAATGATATCTGCCGGATCCTGACCATTGTAGCGGATACAGACCTGAACACGATCTTGCGCCTTGTGCTCAATAGCCAGTGTGCCTTCCTGCCCTCGGGTCAGTGTAAGTGTGTCTCCTGAACGGGTGAAATAACAAATTTCCTTACCCGCGATGTTCACCACACCCGATTGCGGATATTCCAGATCACCGATACCGGCAGGCGCAATAACGGCCGTCATAGCACTCGCTGTGATACCCGATACAATAAACCCGCGAGAAACCACCGGTGCTTTTGCTCTGTCACCGTCAGCCATTTTCAAAGCGTCTTTAGCGACGATCTTATACCGGCCGTCAAGCGAAGCACTTTGAAAGCTCTCCATCACAAAATGGCGTGTTTCCATCTGCTCAAGGGACTGACCAAGCTCCCCGCGAATCAGCCGGATTGCCCGTCCACGCAGATAAGGATGGCGGGCGCGAAACTTTCCCCAGAATGTCCCTTTCTCAAAAGGATCATAGCTGCGCTCCTGCACATATTTATCGAAGCCTTTCCCCGTATCCGGATACAGAAAATCACTCATCGTGACATCCAGAGACGCTCTCGTACCGAGATTTTCGCCAAGCGAAACTGTTGCCGGCATGAAGGAGATATCCTCAATACAGGCCGCCGTATAATCGATACCACTCTCGGGCAGGTAACTTGTACCTATGGTGAGACTGGCAGCTCAGAACTGGCCGGTTCATGTAGCGCGGGCATCAGATGAAGTCAGAAAGCAGAGTGGCGCATGAATGTTGACCTGATCATTTATGAAGCCTTGCTTGCACAGTTCAGGGCAGTCAGTTTCGCACCACATAAGGTCGATATTGCATGGCCTGGTACAGACTATACGCCCAAAGCTGGTGTCCCGTATCTGCGGCCTTCAGTTCTGCCGAATACGACGAGATCTCCTTTTCTCTCACTCGATGCTGAAAACCACTATCTCGGGCTGTTTCAGGTTCTTATCTGTGATGTGAGCGGGAGTGGTGGCATTAGAGCCCGCGAGATTGCTGGCCGGATCACACAAGCGTTCGTACGCGGTTCGGCCATCACCAGAGACAATGTTTCAATCCATGTCAGTGCACCGCCGACAGTCGGCAATGACATGCAGGAGCCGGACAGGCTCATTGTTCCGGTAACAATCCCTTATTTTTCTTTTGCCTAACAGGAGACTTCACCATGGCAAATACCAACATGGGTACAAAGTTCTATATCAGCGCGACAATCGCTCCGAATGATCTGGCGCTTACTGATTTCGAAGCCATTGATGACTGGGTTGAGGTCGCAAAAGTCGGTAATATCGGTGAAACCGGCTCTCAGGTGAATATCCTGAACTATGACACCATGGATACGACAGTGACCCAGAAAGCAAAGGGCATTATCAATGCCGGCGATCCGACGATTGAGTGCTCCTATGTGCCAACAGATCAGGGGCAGCTGGCTATGCGGGCGGCAGCGAAGACGAACTTCAACTATGCGTTCAAGATCGTTCACAATGATAAGCTGACGCCGGCCGGTTCCGGTACCACGCATTTCAATCGTGGCTTGGTAGCGGGACCTTCAACACCTAACGGCGGTGTTGAGGATTTCATTCTCAACGTGTTCACCTTGGCACTTAATCAGGAGCAGCTCACTATTCCGGCGGCGTGATGATGAAGGGCATGGGGGGGGATTTAGTCGCTCAAACGGTAAGGACACTTCTGAGTATTGTATGTCAGTCCAAATATCTCATTATGAGGTATAGGTCAGTCATAGAGATTATTTGGTGAGCGAAGCCATATGATAGGAAACTAAAGCATTTGCATGGTCATGCCCAAGTCCATGCTCGAATTTGAGTATGGCGACCATCTCCATATGCTTTTTACCGTTTATCCGGCATAAAATTTCTAGTCAATGAGAGATTGATTTTCCGTATGTTTTCTCAATAGATGGAAAGTAAGAAGCAAACCTTTTACATTCTTATCTGTGGCCATTGTGTTACCCTCAATATGATTCAATATTCTTCATTTGAGGTTGAGATACTTCAAAGCTTCGTTGAGCTGATTTTGCAGTAAATTCTTAAAAACCATATGCTAGCATTTTTGCATGTCTAATGTGGATGTGTCACTCAATGAGTTTTGGTAGGTTTAGATGGATCACCCCATAATAAATCATGTTCCCCAAGCTGAGGCATTCACGCATGTGAGAATTATTATCGGTATAATTCTTGGCCTATGTATCTCACGAATATTAACGGGAGTTGCTCGCCTCATCCAGCACCCAGGCAAGCAAAAGGCATATTTAATTCATCTAGCTTGGGTTGGATTTCTGCTATTATCAGTCGTTCATTTCTGGTGGTTAGAATTTGAGCTTCGATCAATACAAATTTGGACATTCGAAAAATATTTGTTTGTGCTGTTTTATGCCGGATTATATTTTTTATTGTGTACTCTGCTATTCCCAGACAGCATAGAAGAATACAGCGGCTATAGAGATTACTTCATGTCGCGAAGGAAATGGTTCTTTGGATTGCTAGTAGTTCTCTATGCAGCTGATATTGTTGATACGCTGCTGAAGGGTTGGGGGCATTTTGAGTTATATGGGCCTGAATACCCAATTCAGGCTGCCCTCTTCATGTTTTTTAGTCTTGTTGGGGCAATGATCAGCAATATTAAGTTTCATACTATTTTTGCGATAATAGCCTTAATCTATCAGATAACATTTGCCTTGAGGCATTTCGCTACTCTCAATTAATAATACTCTATCTTATGAAGGCGGCTTAAGTCGCCTTTCCTGTTTTTTGCCTCTGCCAATAAAATTGCTCAGGTCTTTGTTGCCGCACAGATCATTATTGGCAATGCATATACTGTCATCTCAGGGGCTCTTAGTTCTCTCACCGGTGATTTTGATAGTTCAAGTGCACTGATTATAGCCGGTACCGGCCTTCTATCTATGGCCTTTGCCCAATTGTCCTACGTGCTGCTGACATCAGTGGTCGGGGCTTTTAAAGCCATTGCTGCGGCCATGCTGGCCAATCCTTTTGGTCTGCTGATCGGCGCAATCGGAGCCGCAATCACAGCGTCATATCTGTTCCGTGACGAACTGGCTCAGATATTCGGTTTTGATGTGATCGATGCTGCCAAAGACAGCGTGAACAAAATCATCGGCGCGTTTGTCGCTGGCTATAACATTATCGTAAAATACTGGGAAAACCTCCCTGCCATGTTCTCCGCGATCGGTGCGAAAGCATGGAACGCTCTGATTGAACAATTTGAGACTGAAAGCCTTTGGGTTGAAATCGGCGGGAAAAGGTTCACGCTGTTTGACGGTCTGGATCTGTCAGGTTTCAAGAAAAATGTGACGGATACTCAGAAGGATATCATCGCAGATGCGAAATCAATCTGGGATGATGCTTTAGCTGAGGATTATGTTGGTGCACTTAGCACAGGGCTGGAGAAAGTCTGGAAGTCTGCTGATGAAGCCGTCAGTAAGATCAAAGACCTGAATGCTGAACTTGAAGGTGATGCCAAAGAGCCGGCCGGCGGGGCACTGGGTGCATCCGGTGATAAAGGCAAAGGCGGCAAGGGAGGGCGCTCCCGCGCGGATCGCGCCGCAGAGAAAATCGCCCGTGAAATGCAACACCGGCTTGAAGCTTTACAGGATGGTTTGCGCACGGAAGAAGAAGCGCGGGCAGCGGCCTACTTGCGTGACCTTGAAACTCTGCAATGGCATCTGGAAAACAAGAAGCTGACAGAGCAGGAATATCTGTTCTGGCGGGAACGGCTTGAGGCTGATCATCAGGCTAAACTGAATGAAATCCGTGTGCAGCAGTATACCGGTGCTCTGGATGCGGCTTCTGATTTCTTCGGAGCCATGTCCTCGATGCAGGATAGCGGTAATGCGGGCATGCTAAAGGCTCAGAAAGTCTTTTCTGCAGCTTCTGCGCTTATTAATGCTTATCTTGCAGCCTCTCAGGCTCTGGCTGATCCGACAATTCCGTTCTGGGGTAAGTTTGCTGCCGTTGCAGCTGTGCTGGCAAAGGGCATGTCACTTGTGGCTGCAATCCGTTCAGGATCAAAGTCCTCATCCGGAGGTGGCGGAGGCGGATCTGCTTCTGCCCCGCAAGCAAGCGCGGCACCACCGGCAAAACAACAAAGTACCCAGCAAGCCATTGAACTCAAAATGCATGGTGAGGTGTTCACGAAGCAGACGGTTGCGGATCTCATTGAGAAGATCAACGAGATGGGCAGCGACAATCATCAGCTCATTATCAGGACAGCATAATGTCAGTCGTTATTTCTCAAAATATTGCTCTGATGCGGCTGGAAGGCGGTGGTACGAATAAACCGCTGATCGGCTGGCACAATCTGGTGCAGAGGAACAACATCCGTGCAGATATTGAGGATCAGTACTTTCCTGCGATTAATCTGGCCAATCCTTCAACTGCTCAGCAATGGCGTTCAACAGCTACAACAGAACAGTCGCTTTATGTGCTTGTTCAATCAACCGTACCGGTGGATTATATCGGTCTTGCCCGCCATAGCTTCCCCAAGAGTTCCCCCGTGATTGCGGGTTTGGCTGGCTGGAAAGCGATATCCAACCGGCCACTGAGCGGTTTGAGAGCGAGCTCGTCGTGAGTTTCTCCCTGCAAATAAGAGCGATAGCCGTATGAAACGACTGACCTTCATTGAGATTGATCTGGATTATTGCGCTCTGCGTTTCGGCGAGGGCGCTTGTAATGCAGCAGTCGGCGAGAAATGCTTTAACACCAAGGCGACATGCAAGGCGCGGCCGCGTTTTGTGAATGAGCCTGTGACGCTACGGTTCGCTATGCCGCGCCCTTGCCGGCCGTTTGTGCCGTATTCAACATGAGCCCCGTAATTCGCAGTAAAGCTCGCCCAGATCGTGTTACCGATTTCCGTTCCGGCAATTGCCAGAGTGTATTGCGGGTTCAGTTCATATTGTTTCCGCTTACTGCCGGCGGGTAACGGCCTGTCGAGAGGCCGCGAACCATCAAGAGACACCACAACGCTTGCCCGCAGGAAACCTGTGTCCACCGGCACACGATCAATCATATCCTCAATGACAAATTGTGCAGCAGTCCGGAACGCAGCCAGCATCCGGCGCTGTGTCTGCATCACGAATGCATCCACCTGTGCAGCAAAGTTCTGTTGAACCATTAGTCTATGTTTTTCAGGAAGTTCAGCCTGATGAACTCTGTACATCGGCATCGGATATGTCTGCAAGCATGCGAAGCCTGTCAACGGCGCTCCATTCGGCTTTTTCAGCGATTTTGTTATGGGCGTCTGCTATTGCATCTGCAATGTCAGGTTTTGACAGGTTTTCTGAGCCCGTCTGTCGCGCAGTCTTCTCACTGTAACCGGCGCGTATCGCTGCTTGTGTAGCATTCAGATCGACAAGATATTCCGTAACGAAACGCTCTTGCTTTGTAGTAAGTGTCATTGCACCAGCCTGCCTGTTGAGGGCACTTCATCAGCCAGCCTCAACTGCTTATGTCGCGGTAAAGGCCTCTTGCTTTGGAGTAAGGGACACGATTAATTTCCGAAGTGGTATTGAGTGGTGTTAAGACTATACATAATCATCGCCATCATGCTGCGTAAGATAAAATTAATTCTGTTTTAAGTTGTGAAGCTTTGCACATCACGATATCTGGAAACTTATGAAACTCGACTTCACAACGCTTTTTGCAATTATTCTACTCAATTCAGTTGGCTTCGCGATTGTTTGGGCAATCATCTCCGTTTCCTATCGCAATTTAGTTGCTGCTCGCTATTGGTTTGCATCACTCATGATGACCTTTCTGAGCGGCCCATTTTTGATATTTGGAGAGCATTTTCCGTGGTTAAACTATGCGGGTAATGTGCTGGTAATTTTGGGCCTTGGCCTCTTATGGCAAGGCATACGTGTTTTCCTTAAAAAACCACCCCTTTGGGGTTGGCTCACCTTGCTAGTACTAACAAGTATTCTAGCAATGGTTTTTCTCGGCTTAAGCCAACCAGCCAACAACGTAATTTTTGCGGTTGGGCAAATTATCCCAATGGGAATGGCACTACTCACATTACTATTGACCCGAAATAGACAAATCGGAACGTGGGTGGCTGCTGGATCATGTGGTCTTTTAATTATCGGCCAAACATTAGAGGCCATAACCAACACGTTACGACTAGCCGATGCTATGAGTACAGATACGTACTATGATTTTGCCTCATGGTTTTTAGTTTTAGCAATCCTTGGAGTAAGCATTTCCAATTTAGGCTTTCTCCTAATGACAGTAGACCAGATGCGTAACGAACTTTACTCACTCGCAATACGTGATGATCTCACAGGTTTGCCTAATCGGCGCGCTCTAATGAAGCGGATGCATGATATCGAGAAAAAAGCTAAACGCTCACATCAATGTGTTACAACGCTGATGATCGATTTTGATAAATTCAAGAGCATCAACGACAATCATGGGCATTTAGCTGGTGATGCGGCTTTGATACATTTTTCTGACGTTATTAAACGTAGTTTGCAGAACAAAGGCTTCTTTGCCCGTATTGGCGGTGATGAGTTTTGCGTACTAATACCTGCTGTTGACTTATCAGAATCCAGTGTGCTCATAAAAAGTATAACGGAAGCTGTAATCTTAAATCCATTAATTTGGAGAGATACAGAATTCACCCTGTCTGTCAGTATTGGGAGCCATCATTGGAGTTCATTATCTGGAATACCACTCATGCTCAGTCTGTCACATGCTGATGACAATTTAATTCAAACTAAGTACGACAAAAAAGATAGCAGCACATTCACGCCTATCGTTTCTTAGGTTGATAAAAACCTCGACAGGAGGGTAACTGTCGAGGCTCTACAACGCTGTCATAGCTCATCGAAACCGAGCAAGGTAATCATTAACACTCATTTAAACGACGTCAATATAACCTGCTAAATTTATGTTTTTACTAAATTATTTCGTAATTTTATAGCAATATTTGAGACAATAAAAAACCCAGCTATGGCTGACTGGGCTAAATGGGCGTTAATATCCAGATCTCAAAACCACATGTTCTGAGTATAGTCGTAAGCTGCCAGCAAAACCAAGATAATCAATGCAATGATCAGTAACCGCATTTTCTCAACCAGGCGATATTGAAAGCCCCCGCATTACCAAGGGCTTTCTTCTTTTAATTTGAACTTTAGAACTTATAGTTCAAACCAACACGCACAGTATGGAAGTTGACCTTAGTCTCTGCGGAATATTTGGTATAACCACGCTGAGCATTCAATGTATCGATCTTACCGAGATCAGTATACAAATACTCTGTCTTCAATGACCAGTTGTTATCAAACGCGTATTCTGCACCACCACCGACAGTGTAGCCGGTCTTGGTTTTAGAAACGGTTGATTCATAGCCAGCATAGTTCATGTATGATTTTACATGACCATATGCCAAACCACCCGTAGCATAAACCATCAAGCGTTCTACAGGTGTATACCCAAGACGAACGCGCGCTGTACCAAACCAATCCACTTTAGTTTCAGCGTTGAATGTGTAAGGAGCGACACCGCCCGAGACACTTCCCTTCAAGCTGCCACCCTGAAAATCAGTCTCAACACCAACTACAAATCGGTCAAACTGCCAATTATAACCAACCTGAACTCCGCCAATAAAGCCACTTGGAGATGAGCGATATGTAGCTTCATCCAAGATTTCATAGTCGATTTCAGATTCTGGTGTACCAGGAAGAGGTGATTTACCTTCTGGTCGTTTTGTTTGAACGTTATGCTTAAACTTGCCCCATGCATAGCCAGCATTCACACCGACATAACCACCAGTCCAAGAAAATGTGTCAGCAACAACCGGTGCAGGTTCAGGAACGTACGTTGCAATCGCGTCAGCTGCATATGCCGATGACGACGCCAAAATTACACTCGCTGCTAAAGCTACTCTTTTCATGTAAATCTCCCCCACTTGATAAGAATGGAGAAATCATAACACCCATATATATCAGGCATCTATGATATTGTTGCAACAGTATGAACTTTTAATATATTAGATAACCATAAAAGAACGGCCAGCTATGTATAAAAGTTGATATCAGCACGCTTTCAAAGTGCGCTGCCCTACCTTTAGGCGAAGGCGGATAACAAAAAAGGCAGCCTATTAGCTGCCTCTCAAATCGGATTTCGCTTTAAACGCAAATCACCACAATACAAAATATAGTATATTCCGCTTAAGCGGGCAACAGCCTATTGTGTTTTATACCCCCAATGCACAGCCAGCGCGTCTAAACCGTCCTTGATATAATCACTATAGGTGGTCTTTTGGCGTTGTGTGATTGCAATGTCTGTAATCTCCATCCCCTGCCCGACGACCTTGATCATCAGGTCAAAGGCTTTGCGGCCAAGCAAAGGCTTACATTCATTCAACCGCTGCACCGCATCAATCATGCTGTCCGGCAGCGGATCGATGCCCTTGCCGCCATCCACCTGCTCGCGGCCATAGTCTATGGCAATTGTGCCTTTCGCGCCTGACCTCTCCCAATATTGCCGGAACCGCCCTGCCGCCGCCCATTGTGCATCATTGATATGGCCGCGTGAATAGAGTGTGCCAACCGCGCTCTCCTTGATGTTCACATAAGCTTTGATCTTCGGCGGGTTCCAGCTCTCGCCCGAATGATCCGGTGAATAAAACGGGTTTGGAACGCGATGCACCCGAATATCGGATTTGAGCGTTCCCACCTCGCCGCGGGAGATTGCCTTACGCTGTTCTTTAGATGGTGCAGCCATTGTATTTCCTTATTCAGCGCGCATCGTCGAAGATTAAAAAGTCAAAAAAGGTGAACAGAATGAATAAAACTGGTTTCGACATGAGACAGGAGAAAAACGGTACATGGACTGTTTTTGATAATTACTCCGGCAAAGCTGTTGTTCATAATGATGTAGAGCAAACGGGACTGACCGAAGATGAGGCAAATGAAATGCTTGAAACATTACGCCAAGATTTCATTGAAAAAAGCCCAGAAAAAACAAATCCGTAGCTGAATGACCTCTGCATATCACTGTGATTTTTATCTCATTCCCAAAGCGCCCATATAAAGTTGGATCATCGCTTTTTCTTCGAGACGCTCGTGTGTTTCTTTCTTGCGAAGGCGGATGATTGCGCGAATTGCTGGCGCATCGAAGCCTGAGCCTTTCAGCTCTGCAAACACCTCTTTGATATCATCACTGATAGTTTTCTTTTCTTCTTCAAGGCGTTCAATGCGCTTGATGAAGGCACGAAGCTGGCCGACTGCAATTGTCTGGGCGCTACCGTCGGTAATGTCGTCACTCATATGACTGCTCCTACCTGATTAAATGCATTGTTGGTCGGCCCATAAACCGTGCCTGTTTTGGCTTCCCAAAGTGAACCATCTGGGAATGTTCGCTTGCCCGTGGTTGTCCATGTGCCGTGATCAATATTCACCGCCAGAATGTCTCGGTTTCTGGTCGCATCGACCGGACTACTATGCTTACGGCCTTTGGCTTCTGCCCTTGCTTGATCGACTTCACGCACATATCGCACACTGTCATTGATGGGCTTCATCACTCGTTCGCACTCGCGGCGAAGCTCTGGCGGTGATGGCATGAAACCATGCTCGAGATTGGAGTGGCCTTTGATGATGTTATCGGTCGCAACTTCCAGACTGTGACGGGTCACGCCCTCCAGCGCCTTGAGATAAACACCGCGGGTCAGGTTCGGATCAGTAGCGCCCCGCGCCGGCAATACGGAGAGGATGTACATTGCTTTCTTGATGTCGGTTTCCGTAACCTGCATCGAGTAAGTCTGTGCTGTGGCTATCTGGTTCATTCGGGAGAATCCCTTCTTCGCGCAGGGCATCAGCCCAGATATCGGTGTGAGTTAGCTTGCGGCTGGCCGGACTGGCGCGCTGTTGCGCTACGTGTTGCCGGTTTTGCAGCCATTGCGGGTCGAAACCCTGCCAGCCATGGGCAATCATCGCATCGGCGGCGGCATTCGGATCCGGGCATTTGGAAAACTGACCGGCCAGCAATTGCGCGGCCCGAACCGTCAACGGCTTTTTAAGCGCCTTGCGGTGATCGATCACAGCCGCAGTGTGATCTTGGTCTAAGACCTTCATCAATTCGCTTTGGACAGATGTTTTTTCAGGCGCTCGCGCCTTAACTTCTGAACGTAGTGAAGAAGTAATAGGTTCTAATAATAGGTTACTGTCGCTTTCAGCTACTACCCCTCCCTGCTGTGAGCGACTACCGTAGTCGCTATTAGCTACTACCCCCTGCATATTGAGAGTATAGGTATTAGGGAGGTTTACACCCTCTTGCTGTCGACGATTGATGGACAAATATCCACCCTCTTCAAGCGTCTTTATCGCTCGAATAATCGTGTCCTTCCCTGCTCCACAGTCCTTGGAAAGAGCATTGATTGATGGGTAGCAATCACCACGTTCGTTGCTTGCATAATTGGCGAGCATCACGAGAACCATCTTTTCACGCATTGGTAAATCTTGCTGGACAGCCCATGCCATTGCCTGAAAGCTCATGCCGCGCTCCTATCTCTGGAAGCTGCTACAGAGTAATCGGACACGGCTTGCCGAAGAGCATCACAAAGGCTGCGCTGCTCTTCGACCTCATGTGCAGGACGCGGAGCTTTGCCTGCTCCATGCGTCTTGATCCATAGCTCCTTGCTGTACAGCATCTTCTGCATAGCAAAGGCCATATCAGAGTGAGATATGCGTTCAGACATGCGGCACCCGATACGTTTGAGAGCCGCCAAACAGATCATCGCCAGCAGGCTGCAAAAGACCACTATCAATCAGCCAGCGGCCAACGATGACCGGCACTGTTCGGCAGTCAGGCAATGTGAAATAGACATACCCGCCGCCCTTTTCGACGGCGCGAGTTTCTTGTGAATGTTCACGCACTAGCGTTGCCCCCCCTTCTAGACGAGAAAGAACCGGCTTGGTGAAGCGGGGCATTTTCAATTCCTCTGTCATTCTCTCAACTCCGGACAAATCCATTCAGCTGCACCCGCAGCCCAAGTTCTAAAACTGACGGCGATCTTGTGCCGCCGGCTGAATGACAGCCATCGCAGCAATACGGGCGGTTTCGGCGCGATATGCGGCTTGTTTTCTTCTCCCATCGAGGATTGCCTTCATTTCTTCGATTTCTCTGTTTTCAATCCTGCTAGCTTCTTTGTTGAAGACAGCCCTCACTCTGCGGCGCGTCCACGCACCGTTGCGCTTACTCAAATCTGAATACGCCCGTTCCAGCATGGACTTGATCGTTTCGCGAACACCGCGCTGACCAATGATTTCGTCCAGCAGAGAAGCGGCCATATCGACATCAGTCATCGTCGGCTCCTTGGCTGAAAAATCCACGTTCTTGGATGAAATTCCCACGTTCATGGGTGGCTCCTTTGTTACGTTTCATATCAGCGACGACTTGAGACACAACAGGAGCAACCAGTGCATGGAGCCAGTGGGAAAGATTGCTCTGCGCATACTGAATAAAAACAGACATGCGCAGATACACCGCCAAAGGACGGGAATTGATGGCCGAGACGATCAAACGGGGGAGGAAAACCGCCTCGGCCTCACCGGCGGGAGGAGTGACCGGTGATATGAAACTGAATGATAGGGTCGCGTGGCTCATGCTGCGCGACCTTTAATTTTGTTTGAAATCGGCAGGAAATCGTCACCTGAAAGGGCAACACCTTTTTCAAAGGCCGCTTCAATCAATTTATTAATGTGATTTATTGGGATAACGCCTCCTGTCCCACCTGAGGACTTAGGGCGCATCCAATTAGACACACGAGTTCGATGCACGCCTGCAATTTTAGCTACAGCGCTCGGGCCACCCAAGAGTTTGATTATTTTACAAGCTGGTTCCATGAAATTGCATTGTAGCGATAATAGCAACATATGCAAGGGAATTTGTAGCGATAAACGCAACAGACTATATGGCAACAAATAGCTACAATCATACTATGGCAAGACAAGCATCATACAAAACACCTGCATCTACCCCCATCAATCAGTGGATTCGCGATGCACTTGAGCATTCAGGCATGTCGCAATCAGCGATGGCACGAGAGCTTTTTGCCCGTAAAATCATCTCCGCAGATGATCGCTCTATCGTAAACAAAATGGCTCATGGGCGAGATATCAGCACCAATGAAGCCTTAGCAATCGCTGACATTACGGGCTTCCCAATTCTTCCTGAATCTCATCCTGTCGTTCAGGTGCCGCTCCTGTCTACAGTGAGTGCTGGAGCACTCCTACGTGATGATTTATCTGATGAGGCGCTAAGCACTATCTCTGTTGCTGAGCTTTCTACAGGGGACTGGATCGCGCTGCGTGTCACCGGAGATTCAATGGATCGCATATCACCACCAGAATCCGTCATAGTTATAAATCGAAACGATAAGCGCCTCGTCACTAACGCCTGCTATGTCATCGCTGATCATGAGGGTAATGCGACTTACAAGCGCTTCCGAGCCGACCCAATGAGGTTTGAGCCGGTATCAACCAACCCAGTGCACGAACCAATCTTTCCAGATCACGAGCCTGTAATTATTGGCCGCGTGAAGCGCACAATGCTGGATATGTGAGATTAAGCAATCATCGGCCGTATCTGCGGCCATATAGCACGGAGATAATGCGCGCATGTGGGTAAATTCGTTTGTAAATCGCGGCATTGAAGATGATGACCGAAAGCTGGCGGCGTACGGTGTAGACCCGCTCGCCTCTGAATCTCAGCCTTATTACGTCCGCTGGATAAGACAGGATATAATCGGCATTTTCTACATGCTAAACATGATCGTTGTTTTACTTATCCTTATCGCCATCCCACTTTGGATGATTGCCCTTCGCTAAACGCAAGAGCGCGATATAAATACTTCACCCCATAAACATTACGCCGTGAAATCATCAGAATCTCCGTTCCCACAAACGCCTATCATTCCAGAAAATTAGAACATATCAAGAACGATCTAGCGCAAGCGAACAGATTTTTAACGGACTGTTAAGAACGCACTAGATGTGGTGGCGCGGAGATTTTGGGAGCACAAATAGACACCATGTACTCAATTTTGACGATGCATGTACGATAAGCTACCTAGGCTGCTTTAAAGCGTCGAAAACCAAACACAGCAATTACAATACCGATCAGCGCTATTACAGCGCCGCCAATCCCAATGAACATCGCATCACTGCACTGAATACCCGGACAGCGATAAGCAGCATCGGAAAGCGCAACAAGTGCAATTAATGCGGCAGCGCCTGCCACAAATAGGCCGGTGGCGAACACAGCGATATAAAGCTTCTTCATGCATCACTCCATCGGATACTATATCTAATACAGGACTTCCGAATATAAATGCACTTAAAGCTGCAGTGATTTAGCCGTCTAGAACATATTCAGCTTGCCTTAGAATGATAGCTTGTCTTTCATATAGGCCTCTAATGCCTAATTAACTCTCGCTTTTATCGTTATCGCTGACGATAATTTCAGGTTCTATACAAAAGACCAATTCTGTCAAAACAATAAGTATCAAAACATGCCAGAGCAATATCACCAAGGATATAGAGTTAAAAATGGCTACAGAAACATCACTGGATGTTGCCACAGGCTTAATAATTACAACAATACCACCAACAATAAATAACGCTATCAACCAATAAGTAGCCTTTTTCAAATTACCTCTAGATTTAACCAAAGCTCCTTTTTTTCTATACTTCTCTTCTATACGGTTGAATGCCAAATGAATATTTGCAACAGAAGCAAGCGTAATAGCAAGTATAACCCCTAATATGTTTAAAAACTCATGATTCACAAAATTCTTTAAAAACTCGTTTTTGTCAGATAGGTACTTAGGCTCCACAATAGAAATGATTATTAATGCAACCATTGTGACAAATAAAATTGTATAGCCTGTACATCTATTCATTAGAATATCCTATCTAAAGCGCCTTTAATTCGCTCCCAGTATGTCTTCGATTTCGGTTCCACACCATCTACATCAACATCCTCACTGACAGCATTCTGTGCCGAGTTGTATTTTTGGCCATCCCTAGTGCGAGCCGTAATTTTACCACCACCACGCTCAACATGCGATGCAATTTCATCAAGCTGTGATGTGTCTGTATTGATAACTCCATCACTATGCAAACGTGTTGTGACCCTAGAAACGTTAGCTTCGTCTCGCAAAACACCAAGCTCTTTAGAAAAATCATCTGGACTACCAAACATATTTGGCACTGCCACGTCATAGGTAATCTGATTAATCTTCCCATGATGAGTTTCAGCGAAGACGCTAAATGATCGCTCTTGAATAATAGGGTAAGCATTTATTGAAAATGGCCCGTCAGCTTCCAATCCCCAATCAGACTTAAATAAAGATGCAATAACTGAATCAGGCTTTCCAATATAGTTATTGGCTTCAAAAGCTACCTTTTGACCGTCTAAGTGGTGGCGCGGATCAATCATCAAAAGTGAGGCTTGCCACGATTGTCTCTCCGTCAATGCCAGCCCGTCCCATGGAGCTGTACGCTCAACAATCGACCGGTCACGAGCAACCCAGCCAACAATCACATCCTCATCTATACTCGTTGCAACAGGAAGCTCAGGAACAAAGAAAAAACTATTTCCCTGATGTTGAAAAGTAAAAGTTTTAGAAAAAATGAATCTCAGCCATTCCTCGCGATTATATCTTTCGCCGTTTAGTTTCCTAGGTTCGAAAACATTAAGTTGCTGAGATGTTTTTAATGATAATCGATAAAGATACAGCTTCATTGCGCCCCCACCCAACTGCTAACTCCACACAAGGAATCGGTTTAAACAGCTCGGCGCAAGTAGTCGAGAGATATTTATCTCCGCCTGCCTCAAGCGGGGTTTTTACTGCCAGTAATCTCATAATGCTAAAGGTGTGGTACATTATTTATCTCAGATCATATCGTCTCGTAAAAACTATACTTCTCCCGAGACATCATGCACAAAGCGCCGGTCACTCCGGCGCTTTTTTTTGCACCCTGCTAGTACCATTATAAACCAAATAAACTAAGTATCTCACCCACTGCCTCTATCAAAGCCTGACCAGCTATGAGTAAGTAGATAAGACTCGCAGCCAACAAAAATAGTAATACCCGCCCACCGGTGCGCAATGGGCACAAAGCTCCTGAGCCTATAAGGGCGATTATCACTATAGTCGTGACCTCTGGATAAAACGCCGGTAGCAATAAAATAAATTCCATGCAGCGTTTTTAGCAACCTCTGTGACTGACACAAGATAGATCATAGTGCCGGTCGCCTAGTTTTTCATTTGCACTCACATTGCAGATATATGCAAAATGCCAAGGCTCTCTAATGAGCAACACCTTTGATCACAAACTTGTGATTATTTCTGGACTCTTAAAATCGACTGAATTAGAGTTGGATTAGGTTACGCACTCTCTCATCTTAGCATTCAGAGGGGGCTCTGTAAGGTGGTTAGATTGAGCTGCGTAACCTGCAAAACCTACCCCATAAAACGAAGCCTCGGGTAATACCGAGGCTTTTTATTATGGCGTCTTACCGCCCAAGCATACGCTCTCGTTTACGTTTTAGCTTATCAGCTATGTGTACCCGCTTTAGCATGACATCAACCAACTTCTTTTGATCATACTGGCCAGTCATATATTCGCGAACAGCGGAATTCGCCAAGGCCTGCCCTTCATCGCTTTTCTGCTGAATGAAGGTGGCAGCGCAGATTTGGGAAAGCGCATTATTAATAATCGAAATATCTTTTGGATCGATTACATTCCTCTGAGTAGATTTTAACAATGTAGTATCCTCCAGCCCTCTTAATAGGAGTAGTCCGAAGAGAGCCTAAGGAGGGTAACATGGTTAATGCCCAAACCCTAATTTTCATTTTTCTCTAAAATATCACTGCCCGCCATGTGCGGGCTTTTGCAGCCCTGATTCTAGCATGGCTGGGGTGTGGGGCAAGAACAATTAAAATATTTGTTGCGAAAATCACTACATAACTATTTACATTTGTAGCGATTAGCGCTACATTCAGTCCATCAACAGCGCGAAGAAGCACACGCCGATCCGCTAACCGATGGAGAGAAACATGCGATACCAGTTTTGCACCGATCTGAGCGACAAGGCTCTCGGCATTACACTGTTTCAGGATTTTGAATGTGAAGTCGATGTGTCCCTGATCTGGGATAACGGCGAGCCGGTTCTTGAAGTGAATGCGGTCTACGTTGATGGCGCGAACCTGTCGAAAGGTGAAAGCGCATCGCAGTTTCTCGTCCACATGATCGCTGACAAAGCTGAGCGCGACGACGACCTCCTCACACGTCTCATTGAAGATGAAGAAGTCCGTTTTCCGAGGGCTGCGTAATGGATGAGGAACTCATGACACTCGTCTGGAACGCCTATTGGGATGAAGGCAACACCAAACTCGCACTCGAGCGTGTTGTCCAAGTCGTGCGTGATTACGACAAGACCGCCATGGCGTCAGTCCAAGCTTCATCCGTTACGAAACTCTCTCAGCGCAGAAAGGCAGCATAATGGAAGGCATTATTCAGGATCTCTGCGCCCTCGTCTCCATCATCATCTTCATAACAGTCATGGTCATCTATATCGGAGCTTTGACGTGAATGCGGATTATCAATGGTGGAGCAATCTACTCGACGGCCGGCAAATGCCAATTCACGAAGGAGAGCCTCAGTGTGGGTACTTCAAAATCCGTGACCGGCGCGGACTGAACAAAGATCTGGCGCCAATCAAGCGTCCATTCATTGCGGCAGCCATCTGGAAAGAGCCTGACGGCACTTTCAAAGCAGAGATAGCGGGCCAACCTGTCGAGATCGATCAGGCATGGCCGTATGTCGCCAAATATCCAATCACCTATCACGAATATGCCTACTGGCACGCCAATGAAAAATGGCCGGAGAAAGCAGCATGACACAAGTCACAACTATTCCTGCAGCCAAACAATCACTGATTACCTCAATGGCCTCTCAGTACGGGATGGAGCCAAAGGCTTTCGCAGATACTGTAAAAGCCACCTGTATGCCCAACACGGCAAGCAACGAAGAATTTGCAGCGTTTCTGATGGTAGCCAAAGAATACGGGCTCAATCCGATCACCCGCGAGATTTACGCCTTCCCTAAGAAGGGCGGCGGTGTTCAGCCAATTGTTGGCGTAGATGGCTGGTTCAATCTGATCAACTCACATCCGCAGTGTGACGGCATCGATTTTGAGGATGAGTTTGACGACAAGCGTAATCTGATCGCCGTCAAATGCTCCATCTACCGCAAAGACCGCAATCGTCCGACAGTCGTAACCGAATATATGGATGAATGTAAGCGACCAACAGAGCCATGGCAAAAGTGGCCAAAGCGTATGCTTCGTCACAAAGCTGCAATTCAATGTGCTCGTTACGCTTTCGGCTTTGCAGGGATCATTGATCCGGATGAAGCTGAGCGTTCACCGGAAGTCATTACTCACGCAGTGGTTATGGCTCCGCCGCCAACTATGTCGGCCGAACATGAAGCGCAAACAGATTCATTCGATGGCACAGCTTTCCTCACCGGGCTCGAGGAAGCCCTGTCTGTGGCCGGCGACATTGAAACACTCGAAGATATCTGGTCGTCACACGACCCGCTGTCAGTTCTCGAAGGTGATGATCATGCGCAGGATGTCGCTCTTAAAATCAAAGAGCGCTGCCTTGCTGCAATCAATACAAGAGCCGCAGCATGAGCAGATGGACACTCATACTCCATAATGATCTGACGGTTCAAAAGGCCATCAACTGGCTACGCAAAGCACCACGAGGCATGCGTATTGATTTCAAAATGCCAAAGCGCACCACGCCACAAAATGACCGCATGTGGGCAATGCTAACGGATATCGCGGCCGTCATGCGTAAGCGCGGCAAAGATTACACAACTGACGAATGGAAAGTCATTTTCATGCATGCTTGTTGCCGTGAAATGCGGTTACTGCCAGCGCTCGATGGTCATGGCTTCATTCCATATGGGCAATCATCATCCGATCTCAGTAAGCAAGAAATGACCGATCTGATTGAATTCATATCGGCCTGGGGTGCTGAGAACAGTGTGGTTTTCAATGATGAAAGGAGAGCAGCATGATGCAGACTGTTTCGCTTACCGCTCCTTATGAGTTTCGTCGCAGTAAAAAGCTGGCACTTGCTCATATCCGCTCAACAACTGAATTGAGAAACGCACCGGAAGTATTGGCCAACCGTCAAAAGCGCCTGAACGACCGAATCTCCGATATTCTGGCTGATGAACTGGCTGCAGCTTTATCGACCCTCAACTTTAATGAGGTTCATTCATGAGCAAGCGCATGGAGTTCTCTCGTAAGGACAAGGCAAAGATCATCACCCGTGCAAACGGCAAGTGTGAAAAATGTTCTGCCATGCTCAAAATCGGGGAAGGCGAAGTGGATCATATTCTGCCTTGCGCTCTTGGTGGCGAAGCAACAGTTGCCAATGGCCGCCTGCTCTGCCGAGTTTGTCATGTTGAAAAGACCGCCGGTGACATCAAAGCAATTCGCAAATCTGACCGGCAGCGTGACAAAGCCAATGGTGCAGTAAGGCCGAAGTCTGCACTGGCGGGCCGGAAACGACCAAAGCCGGCACTCACAAAAACACTGCCACCACGCCCAATGTATATAACCGCAGGGGATGCAACCGCGGCACAAGGAGGTCGGGAATGAAATCTATTGCCTCAAAGAACATCCCGCGCCTTGGCCTCAACCGATCAGAAGTTGCACTAGCTCTCGGCGTCGCTCCGAATACTGTCGATGCTATGGTCAAAGAAGGCGTACTGCCGCAACCACGTGTCTGGCATTCCCGCAAGTTCTGGCGTGTAACCGAGATTGATGCAGCAATGAACGAATGGCCGACCGCAGAGAGACAGGAGACTGATGCGTCGCAATGGCGCGCATCCACCTGAAACCATGACAAAACTCAACCTGCCTTACATCGAGCGCAATGTCTCACGGCACCATAAAGTACGTTATTATTACCGCTTTGAAGGAAAGCGCATTGCCCGCCTGCCGGACAATCCTGAAAGCCCGGAGTTTACAACTGAGTACTGGCGCATCCGAAACGGCATAAATGACGGAACCGGAGTACAAAGAGCTTTCAGCGCATCGGACAACCCGCGCCTTGGAACACTCCATCACCTGTGCATCAATTATCTGCAGTCCACCTCTTTCAAGACGTTGGATAAAACCACACAGGCCAAGCGGCGGGCAATTATTGACAGTATGCTGCTGGAAAAGCTCTCACCGAACAGCCCCCTTATATTTGCCAATATGCCGGCCAGCGAGCTTGATGTAAGCAATATTGAGGTATTGCGCGACCGCAAGAAAGACACACCTTTTGCGGCTGATGAGCGTCTGAAAATCCTGCGTCAGATATTTGAAGCAGGCATTCCCAAACTAGTTAAACAAAACCATGCAAAGCTAGTGAAATCATTCAGGAAAAAGACCGAGGGTCACGCTACCCTGCACTCAGATGATATCGCGAAATACATCACGAAGCACGGCGTGAAATCAAAGGCCGTATTAGCCCTGACCATCCTTATGTACACCGGTGTCCGTGTCTCTGATCTGGCATTGATGGGACCGCGCCACAGACGCGGCGACATCATAAGCCTGCGTGTATTCAAAAACCGTAACCGCAATCCGGTAGTCCTAGATTTACCGGTGCATCCTATTCTCGATGCCGTATTGAATATGCACCCTGCAAATACTGAAACCTATGTAACCACAGACCACGGGAAGTCATTCAGCATTAAAGGCCTCGGCAATCGTATCTCTGACTGGTTCACGCAAGCAGGCCTGCCCCATCTGACAGCGCACAGCGTCCGCAAAGGACTGGCAACGAACATTGCTGAGAATGAAGCAACTGATTTGATGCTTGAAGGAATGTTCGGATGGAAGGACAGCAAAACGTCCAAAATTTATACCAGAAGCGCTCAACGCTCGAAGCTGGCAAGACAGGCTGTTTCTAAGATCGACTGGGGAAGTTTAAACAGCGTTCTGCCACACCCAAATTCGGGTGAGGAGTTCCGCGATAAAAACAAGGAAAAATAAATGAGCTATTTCAGCTACTTAAACTACCAAAGTGTGGCAGTTGGAGGCCTCGCCCGGAATCGAACCGGGGTGCAAGGATTTGCAGTCCTCTGCGTAACCACTCCGCCACGAGGCCATCCGTATGTGGTTGAGTGCTGAATAGGTTAAGCCGCATGACTCGTCAAGTACCCCCGCCATGCTTTCCGTGAAATTTTAAATTTCCTATCAAAATAATGCAGATAGCCGGGATTTTATTCACGGCACATACAATAATCACTCAGAAAAATCCGGCTACTCCTGCTGCTCCGCCTTCTCTGCTTTCTTGCGCGCTCTGTATTCACGCCACCGGCGCAGCAAACCAACTTCAGATTTGCGCCTGATCCGTCTTATGCGGCTGGAATCACGGGAAAGGATGATCAGCCCCAGCGGCAGCATCCAAACGCCGAGCACCGGCAAAAAGCTAAATACGCCACCGACAATAAGCCCGCCGCCGAGGATACGCCTGAGCCAGACAGACTGCGGGAGCGGTAAATGTTTCCCGAACAATCTGATCCGGTGCTGCGTAGCAGCCTCCCCGCTTTCAGTACTCTGATATTCTGCAGCATTATTTGTATCAGCATCCGGTTTCAGCAATCTGTCTGCCCTGCCTGCACTCTCTCTGTTTATATGAACCCTTATATAAGTGTCCTTTTGTTCAAAAAAATACCACTTCCGTCAAAGCTGCATTTTTCTGAAAATTACGACTGCTGTGAATGTGATTATGCAATGCATTCCGCCAAGCTGCGGAATCAGAGCGCATAATCATTGCTCCTGATTCCACAGTTTATTGCGCGCACCAGCAACTCTAAGATGTTGGAAACACTCAAAGCAGCGTCTTTAAACTGCGATATTTCAGATTTTAACACCTGAAATGCATATCTCATCCACAGTTCCGCTAAAAAGTTGATTGAAAAGCGAAAAAGGGCTTGGCAAAACCAAAATGCTTTTGCTATACGCCAAATCGCTGAAAGCAAGAGCACCTGTTCCTCGGTAGCTCAGCGGTAGAGCAACCGGCTGTTAACCGGTTGGTCGCTGGTTCGAATCCGGCCCGGGGAGCCACTCTTTTCTCATAAAGAGCGTGCATAAAATTTCCAAAAGCTAAAATCAGAAATGCCTGTACTGCGTATAGTAGCGCTCGTTTTCACGCATCATCTAATTATTTGAAATAAATGATTTTTATCATTTTCAGATGATGGTCGCTGTCTTTCAAACTGAAAAACAATACTCCTTGTCATAAATCTGCTTTTTTCCTGTACAATATCAAAATTAGGGCTTGGCAAGAGCATTTTGCGTTGCTATACGGCTGTCATTGCAAATGCAGAGCAACTATTCCTCGGTAGCTCAGCGGTAGAGCAACCGGCTGTTAACCGGTTGGTCGCTGGTTCGAATCCGGCCCGGGGAGCCACTCTTCTTTAAGAGTTTCAATCTGCATAAATCACCCAATCAAAACTATCTTAATTCTATTACTCAAAGTTTTTCGACGCGTATAAAATACGTTTCGCCAGAGACTTCGTAAAATCTCCGGCGAATCCGTCACATTTAAGCGTCCGGTTCGCGTAGCCGGTAGCCAACCCCTGTCTCTGTCAGAATATAAAATGGCTGATCGGGCGAATCTTCGAGTTTCTGACGCAACTGGCGCACATAAACGCGCAGATATTGCACATCACTCATGCCGCCCCAGATCTGATTGAGAATATAGCTATGCGTCAGCACTTTGCCTGCGTGCTGCACCATGATGCGTAAAATATCATATTCTTTCGGCGAGAGCTTAATCTCCTGCCCTTTGAGCCGCACGATACGCTTCACCAGATCAACCGACAGCTCGCCGGTTTGGAAGACCGGCTTTTCGCCCTGCTCCTGCAATTTATGACGCAGAGCCACGCGGATTCGTGCTGCCAGCTCTTTCATGCCAAATGGCTTGGTCACATAATCATCCGCACCAAGCTCGAGCGCTTTGACGATTCCACTTTCATCTGTGCGGCTGGAAAGAATAATCACAGGCAGATCAATCAGTTCCGAGCGCCACAACGTCAGAAGATCATGACCGGACATATCCGGCAGACCGAGATCCAGCAGCACCAGATCAGGCCGGTCATCGCGCATAATCTCTCGGGCGATGGCCGCTGATGGTGCCTCAAGGATCAAAAAACCTTCCGTCCCCAGCCCGACGCGCAAAAGTTTACGGATTGGCGGCTCATCGTCCACCACCAGGATTTTGACAATATTCTGTGTCATCGGGGAGATAATCCCTCTTCTGTTCCGCTCATCATTTCAGCGCAGCTGCTAAGCGGTAATCGGATTGTAAAAACAGCACCACTGCGACCGCCGTGATCGCTGCGATTGGCCGCTGTAATGGTGCCGCCCATCGCCTCTGTAAAGCCCTTGCAGATTGCCAGCCCAAGTCCTGTACCGGCACGCACCTGATCGGTTTTGCGCACACGGTAGAAACTGTCGAAAATCCGCATTTCATCACCCGCCGGTATGCCCGCGCCCTCATCACTGATGCGCAGCACGATGTCACCCTGCTCAGCCTGCCCCTGAATATAAACCAGACTGCCTTCCGGCGCGTATTTAGCTGCATTGTCCAGCAAGTTGAACAACACCTGCTCAAACAAAACCGGATCAAGCTTCAGCATCGGCAGATCGGCGGCAATATCGGTTTCAACACGGTGATGTTGCAGAATTTTCGCGGCACGTTTCAAAGCACTGCCGACAATATCGCCCAAATAATGCAAAGATTTATTCGGCTGCATGGCACCTGATTCAATCCGCGTCATATCCAGTAAATTGGCGATAAAGCGGTTGAGCCGCTCTGACTCATCCACCACGGTGGTCAGCAATTCAGCACGGTCAGTATCGGGCAGAGAGCCGGAATAGCTCTTCAATGTGTCTGCAGCGCCAAGAATGGCAGCGAGCGGCGTTTTCAGGTCATGAGAGATCGACGTCAGCAAAGCCGAGCGCAACCGGTCTGCCTCAACAGCAAGCTGCGCGCGATCCAGATCATCCACCAGTTGGATACGCGCAATCGCCAGTGCCGCCTGCTCTGCCAGTGCATCAAACAACCGTTGCTGCTCCGGCGTCAGGATAGGCCCTTGCCGGTCATCATCCAGCCCGACCACACCAATTGTATTACCGACAGCACGCAACGGCAGATAAAGGCGCTTGGCACCAGGCAATGTGTCTGCTCCTCGTCCTGCAGGATGGTCATGTTCCCATGCCCAGCGGGCAGCAGCAATATCGGCATCGGCCAGCGTATCATCCGGCGGATAACCGGCACGCACGGAAATAGACGTATTGGCTGTACCTTCATCCGGCAACAGCACCACCACACGCACTTTGAGCAGCGCCGCAATCTGATAGACCGTTGCCCAGAGCACATCTTCCAGCGTTCCGGCACCGGCCAACTTTTTACTGAACTGATAAAGCCCTTCCATTGTTCTGGCACGGTTGCGCGCCGCAGCTGCCTGTCGCTGCACACGCGCTGTCAGATTACTGGCGACCAGCGCCACACAAATGAAGAATGCCAGTGCAATCACACTCTCCGGCCCTGCAATATGCAAAGTGTAGAGCGGCGGCAGGAAGAAGAAATTGAAAACAAGTGCACTGACCAGTGAAGCGAACAAGGCAGGCCGCAGCCCCGAAGCTACAGCTGTCGCCAGCACCGCCATCAGAAACACCAACGCGATATTGCGCACATCCAGCACATGATCGAGCAAAGTACCAACAACCAGCGCAATCGCGATATAGCCAAGGCTCAGCAGATAAGGCCGTAGCGAAAATGCTTTTTCCTCAGCGGTCGCCACTTGCCGCACCGGCGCAGCTTCCTGCTGAGTGCCGGAAATAATATGGATACTGAGATTACCGGCCTTACGGATCAGGTCGTGCGAGACTGACCCTTCAAACATTTCACGCAGACGCGATTTATTCGGCTTACCGATTACGATATGGCTGAAATTATGCGCCAAGGCATAATTGATAATGTCTTGTGCCACATCATGGCCGGTCAGCGTAATAATTTCACCGCCGAGCTGTTCCGCCAGTCGTGAGGTGGCGGCAATACGGTCCTTCTCTTCTTCCGAGAGCGTTGCCGCGCGGGATGTCTCCACATAGAGCGCTGTCCACGGCGTACGCAGCCGGTCGGCCTGTCTGCGGGCATAGCGGATCAGTGCTGCACCATGCGGCTGCTCGTCAATACAAACCAGCACACGCTCGCCTGCCGACCACGGCCCTGAAATAGCATTGGCCTGCATATGGCTCAGCAGCTGATCGTCGACACGCTGCGCCGTGCGCCGCAAGGCAAGTTCGCGCAAGGCTGTGAGATTACCGGCAGAAAAGTAATTCTGTGTCGCGCGTTTCGCCGTCTTGGGCAGATAGACCTTGCCTTCTTTCAGGCGTTTAATCAGGTCTTCCGGTGTAATATCAACAATCTCGATATCATCAGCGCGGTCGATAATACTGTCCGGCACAGTCTCACGCACGCGGATACGGGTGATCTGCGCCACCACATCATTGAGGCTCTCGACATGCTGGATATTCAGCGTGGTATAAACATCAATCCCGTTGGCAAGCAGTTCCTCAACATCGAGATAGCGCTTGGGGTGCCTGCTACCCGGAGCGTTGGTATGCGCCAGCTCATCCACCAGTACCAGCTTTGGGCGGCGTGTCAGCACAGCGTCGAGATCCATCTCCTCCAGCACATGGCCTTTATAATCGACACGCGCACGGGGAATGATCTCATAGCCTTCGGTCAGAGCCTGTGTTTCCTGACGACCATGCGTCTCGACAACCCCGATCACCACATCCTCGCCGTCAGCCAGCAGGCTGCGGCCGGACATCAGCATTTCATAGGTTTTACCAACGCCCGGAGCCGCCCCGAGAAAAATCTTGAGGCGGCCGCGTGTTTCCTGTTCGGCTTTGGCGAGCAGCGCATCCGGCGACGGTCTGTTGTCACCATTGCGCATACTTTCCTGCAGCTGACTGTCATCATTCATCAATTATGATCCGGACTCTGCATGTTCTGTCTTATTTAACCTGATCCAGTGCGAGATTAAGCGCAAGCACATTCACAACCGGCTCGCCCAGCACACCCAGCAAACGTTCCTGTATCTGAGCATCAACCAGTGTTTTGAGTTTGGCCTCATCCAGCCCGCGTGCTTTTGCAACACGCGGTATCTGGAACAAAGCCGCTTCCGGCGTGATATGCGGATCAAGCCCGCTACCGGATGCTGTTACCAGATCAACAGGCACCGGCTGGTTTGGATTCTCAGACTTCAGCTTGGCCACATCGGCCTTTACGCGATCCAGTAATGCAGCGCTGGTTGGCGCCAGATTGGAACCGCCGGAGGATGCAGCATTATAGCCATCACCTGCAGCACTCGGGCGACCGTGAAAATAGCGCTCGGAGGTGAATTGCTGGCCGATCAGAGATGAGCCAATCACCTTATTGTCCTTCACGATCAAACTGCCATTGGCCTGAGAAGGAAACAGGGTCTGCGCCACGCTGGTCATAGCCAGCGGATAGGCAATGCCGGTGATTATGGTCAGACTGACAATCATTACCACAGCAGGACGTAATTGTTTCAACATGGGTTTATTCCTTACACCAGAGCCAGAGCGGTAATCGCCATATCAATCAGCTTGATCGCCACGAAAGGCACGATAATCCCACCAAGACCATAGATCATCAGATTGCGGCTCAGCAGTGCGCCTGCACCGACCGCCTGATATTTAACCCCGCGTAGCGACAACGGGATCAAAGCCACGATAATCAACGCATTGAAGATGATGGCCGAGAGAATGGCGCTCTGCGGACTATGCAGCCCCATAATGTTCAGCACACCGAGTTGCGGGTAGAACGCGAGGAACATTGCCGGAATAATCGCGAAATATTTGGCAATATCATTGGCAATCGAGAAGGTTGTCAGCGCACCACGCGTCATCAGCAATTGCTTGCCGATTTCCACAATCTCAATTAGCTTGGTCGGGTCACTGTCGAGATCGACCATGTTCCCTGCTTCACGCGCAGCTACTGTACCGGTATTCATCGCCACGCCTACATCAGCCTGTGCCAGTGCCGGCGCATCATTGGTACCGTCACCGCACATTGCCACCAGCTTGCCCTTGGCCTGCTCCTCACGGATCAGCGACAGCTTGTTCTCCGGTGTTGCCTGCGCAAGGAAGTCATCCACACCGGCTTCTGCAGCAATCGCAGCAGCAGTCATCGGATTATCACCGGTAATCATCACCGTGCGGATACCCATGCGGCGCAGTTCAGCAAAACGCTCACGGATACCGCCTTTGACAATATCTTTGAGCGAAACGACGCCCATCAGCTGTCCGTCTTTGACCACAGCCAGCGGTGTACCGCCTGCCTTGGCAATCTGCGCAGCAATTGACTGGATTTCCTGTAGCTGGGCAGGTGTAGAAGCTTTAATGTCTTCCGCCTCAACATATTTCAGCACTGCATCCACCGCGCCTTTGCGGATGATACTGCCTTCCACATCCACACCGCTCATACGGCTTTGTGCGGTAAAAGGCACAAAGCTTGCATGAAGGCTTGCCATATCACGGGCACGGATACCGTATTTCTCTTTAGCCAGCACAACGATCGAGCGGCCTTCCGGTGTCTCGTCGGCAAGTGAGGCAAGCTGCGCCGCATCTGCCAATTGCTGCTCACTGACACCTGTGATGGCACGAAACTCCGTCGCCTGACGGTTACCAAGCGTAATTGTACCGGTTTTATCGAGCAGCAGCGTATCCACATCACCGGCAGCTTCCACCGCACGGCCGGACATAGCCAGTACATTAAACCGCACCAGACGATCCATACCGGCAATACCGATGGCGGAGAGCAAAGCACCGATGGTGGTCGGGATCAGGGTGACGAACAAAGCCACCAGCACAATCACCGGCACGGAACCGCCCGCATAAGTGGCAAAACTCGGAATGGTCACCACGGCCAGCACGAAGATCAGCGTCATACCGGCAAGCAGAATATTCAGCGCAATTTCGTTTGGTGTCTTCTGACGCTCAGCACCTTCCACCAATGAGATCATCCGGTCAATAAAGGTGGAACCGGCAGCAGCGGTAATGCGCACGCGTATCCAGTCGGACAGCACCTGCGTACCACCAGTAACAGCCGAACGGTCACCGCCTGATTCACGGATAACCGGAGCGGATTCACCGGTGATCGCCGCCTCATTGACCGAGGCCACACCTTCAATCACCTCACCGTCGGAAGGGATAATGTCTCCGGCTTCCACCAGCACAATATCACCGACTTTAAGGCTATTACCCGCAACAACCGTATAATTGGTCTTGCTGTCACCACTGAGCAATTTTGCTTCGGTTTCGGTGCGGGTGCGGCGCAGGGATTCCGCCTGCGCTTTACCGCGCCCTTCAGCCACCGCTTCGGCAAAATTGGCGAACAGAATAGTAAACCATAGCCACAAAATGATCTGGAACGAGAAGCCCAGATCCGCTCCGCCACCCGCCAGATCGCGGATAAAGAGCACCGTGGTCAGCACGGTGACAACGGCAACGACAAACATCACCGGATTTTTCGCCAGCACCCGCGGGTCGAGTTTTCGAAAGGCACCGCCAATGGCAGGCAGCAGGATTTTGGCATCCAGAATACTGGAAGATTTTGACTGGCTCATGAGAGCCCTCCGTCTTTATTTTATGCAAGTTAATTTAAAACTGCATAGAATTTTCATTGATGTAGAGTGATAAGTTAATGTTTTAACTTAAACTCCGGTCAGCGCCTTCACGAGGAAAACACCGGCCAGCATCGCCAGTACAAGGATCAGCATGATACTGGTGAGTTTCGGGCAATCTTCCTTTTTCACACCGCGCAGATTTTGTTTTTGCGCGGCGTTGGAACGAAATAATTGCTTCATCAGAAAAGAATTCTTCGCCATCATGCACCTTTAAAACAGCTGACCGGAGAGCATTGCGAAATGCTCGACAACCGGCCCCAGCGCCAAGGCCGGGAAGAACGTCAGACCGCCGACAATCATCGTCACGCCGAAGACAAGGCCGACAAACAACGGGCCAGTGGTCGGCAATGTACCGGCCGAGGCAGGCACAGTCTTTTTGGCGGCCAGCGAACCGGCAATCGCCAGCACCGGAACGATCAGCAAGAAGCGCCCCATCAGCATCGCAAAACCAATGGTGAGATTGTAGAAAGGCGTATTGGCATTGAGACCGGCAAAGGCACTGCCGTTATTATTCGCGCCAGAGGAATAAGCGTAGAGCACTTCGCTGAAGCCGTGTGGCCCTGCATCCTGAATACTCGACAGCCCCTGCGGCAGCACCACAGCCAATGCAGCAAAACCGAGAATGGCAAGCGATGGTCCGAGTGTGGCCAGCAGGCTCATCTTGACCTCTTTGGCCTCGATTTTCTTGCCCAGATATTCCGGTGTGCGGCCAACCATCAGACCGGCAATGAAGATCGCCAGAATGAAGAACAACAGCATGCCGTAGATACCGGCACCAATACCGCCAAGATTTGGGATCTGCATATTGAACAGCGGCACCAGACCACCGAGCGGCATCAGGCTGTCATGCATATTATTGACCGCACCGGTGGAAGCCGCAGTCGTCACTTCAGAGAATAAGGCAGATAGTGCAATGCCGAAGCGTGCCTCTTTGCCTTCCATATTACCACCGACAGTGCCCAGAACCTGCATCAGCGGATTACCGCCGGATTCTGCCCAATAGAGTACCGAAGTTCCCAGCACTACCAGCACACCGAAGACGGCGAACAATACCCAGCCCTGACGCTGATTGCCGACCATACGGCCAAACACATTGGTCATGGCGGTAGAGATCACGAAAATCGACAGCAGATGGATAAGATTGGTCAGTGCAGTCGGATTTTCAAACGGATGCGCTGAGTTAGCATTGAAGAAGCCGCCGCCATTGGTGCCCAGATGCTTGATAATCATCTGCGAGGCCACAGGCCCTTGTGCAATAGTCTGCTGCGTACCTTCCAGCGTGGTCGCAAGCGTATAGGCATTGAGATTTTGCGGCACCCCCTGCCAGACCAGCACAATTGTGCCGATAATGCAGATCGGCAGCAGCACATAGAGCGTGGCGCGGGCCAGATCGACCCAGAAATTGCCAATTGTATTGCTTGAAGAACGGGCAAAACCACGGGTGATCGCCATAGCACCGGCAATACCTACCGCAGCAGAAACAAAGTTCTGTACTGTGATACCGGCCATCTGGGTGAAATAGCTCATTGTGCTTTCACCACCATAGCCCTGCCAGTTGGTATTGGTCATGAAGCTGATTGCTGTATTGAAAGCAGATGTCGGCTCCACAGCCTGCATCCCCGCAGGATTATAAGGCAATGCCCCTTGCAGGCGCTGCAACAAATAGAGCGCCACAAATCCGGCAATGCTGAACATCAGCAGCGAAGCCGCATAGACCGTCCAGTGCTGTTCTTCTTTTTCATGGGTTCCGGCCAGTTTATAGAGGCCGCGTTCAACCGGTGCGATCACCGGCGAGAGGAAGGTTCGTTCACCGGTGAACACGCGGGTCAGATACCCGCCGACCGGTTTCACCAGCAGAATTGTGAGCCCGAACAGGATCGCAATCTGCAATATTCCGTTGAAAGTCATTGGAAGATACTTTCCGCTTTCATGACAATATGGGGTTAGAAGCGCTCAGGTCGTGCCAGTGCATAAAGCAGATAGAGGCTGAGCAATGCGGCTACCGAGCCGCCGAGAATATAATCAAACCACATGACGCGCCCTCACAGCCGGTCACAAACAAGGGCGTAGAAATAAGACAGGCCGATAAATCCGGCGCCTGCGGCAATCATGATGACATCCATTTTTCAAACTCCTGAATTTCAGCCGGTGCAAGTGCAGCAGCTGCTTCCGGCAGCAGCGCTAAGCGCGACGAGCCGAAATCAGGCGGAACTATGGCGCCAAAACGCATAGTGGTTCGAGAGAGGGAAAGAAGGAGAGATATAAAAATCTCATATATAAAACGCAGTGATTTTGCGTATCACACCAAGTGAAATAAACTCAATTAATTATGATAATTCATAATTTTATTTAAATACCTTAAGATATAAATTTAATGAAAGCGGCATTACATACCGCTCTCCGTATAATAAAAATCAGCCTTTGCCATAGGTGAAATCATCCACCTTCGGCATCCATTGCGGCGGTGCATAAGAGGCCGGCTTATCGCCAACCGATGTACCGGTATTCAGCACCCCCGCCTGATAATCCGCATCAAATAAAGCATAAGGCTGCGGTGAAGGTAGAGCACTTGCGGCATCCAGTCTTGCGCTCAGTTCCGCAGGCATCTGCAGTTCAAAGGCCGCAATATTATCCTGCAACTGCGCCAATTTACTCGCACCGATAATCAGCGATGCAACAGACGGGCGGTTCAATACCCAGCTCAAAGCCACCTGCGCCATCGGACGCTCAAGCTCTGCTGCCACATCCTGTAAGGCCGAGAGAATGGCGTGATTGCGCGCCGTAAACAGCCCCATGCCTTTGCCGGATGCATCTGTGGTGAGGCGGCCTTCCCCTGCCCAGCGATCACCCTCAACGCGGTATTTCCCTGAAAGCAGCCCCATTGATAACGGGCTCCAGACCGTAATGCCCAAGCCCATAGTCTGCGCCAGCGGCACAAATTCCTGTTCGATATTCCGTTCAGTAAGTGAATATGGCAATTGCAGACTGATCAGCGGTGTCAGCGCATGGCACTCCGCCCATGTCTGCGCCCGAGCCGCATACCATGCAGGCACGTCAGACAGTCCGCCGTAACGAATTTTTCCTGCCCGCACCAGATCATCCAGCGTGCGCACCACCTCTTCCGCTGGCGTTATGCGATCCCATGTATGCACCATATAGAGGTCGATATAATCCGTGCCCAGACGGCGCAGGGAATCTTCAACCGCCCGCATCATCGCTTTGCGGCTGTTACCACCTGCATTGGGATTGCCGGGCTCAAGACTGTTGCTGTATTTCGTCGCCAGCACCAGCCGTTCACGATTACCTTTCTCGCGCATAAACTGCCCGATCAGGCTTTCACTGGCACCTGCACCATAGGAATTGGCGGTATCAATAAAATTGCCGCCCATATCGGTATAATGATCAAATATCGCGCCTGATATCTCATCGGCACTGCCCCAGCTGCCGCTGATCCCGCGAATAGCTGCATTGCCGAAAGTCATGGTGCCGAGCGCCATCCGGCTGACCCGCAAACCTGAGCGACCAAGCGTATAATAATGATCCAGCGCCATGAGCTTTCTTCCTGCAAAAGAGAGGCCGGACTAAAATTAATCCGGTCTTTTATTATTTTTAGTCAATCAGACGTGGCTCGCCGACATCACCGGCTGAAGCTTCCATGCCATTGGCAGTCAGAATAGATTTGATTGTACCATCTTCATGCAGTGCCTTGATATTGGCATCAAGCGCCGCACCAAGTTCAGGGTTTTTCTTGGAATAAGGGAAGCTGCCCTGTCCGGCCTCAGTCGTGGCTTTCACACGATCGTCGCTCTTGGCAACCTTCACTTCAATATCCGGCATGGCTCCGGCCTTCTTGGCGACAACACCGGTAGAATAGCCGTCAATACCAACAGCAATACGTCCGGCAGCCAGATCCTGCTGCATGCTCACGGAATTCGGATAGAGCTTGAGATTGCTGCCGAGCAACTTCTTCAGGTCTGCAACCCAGAGATAACCCTGCACAGTGCCAACGCTTTTGCCCTCAATATCCTTGACCTCTTCAAAACCTTCCTTGGTATAAATACCCATCTGGTCATTATAGAGCGGCCATGACAGGTTCATCACCTTGGCGCGTTCTGCCGTACGATACCAGTCACCGGTGGTGATATCGGCCTTGCCTGACAGCACATATTGAATACCGGCAGCGGTATCCACGGCCACAGCCTTAACCTTCAGACATTCCATCTCGGCGATCTTATTGGCAATATCGCCGTCAACGCCTTTGGCTTCGCCTTCCGGTGAGAGATAGGAATAAGGCGCATAAGTGGTAACAGCGATGGTCAGCACACCTTCTTCAACAGTTTTAAAACTGTTTTTCGGTGTGCAGCTCTGTGCATTGGCCTGCACTGCAGCCAGTGCAGTCGCACCGGCAAGAACCGATGCTGCGACAATAATTTTTCCCATTAATTTCATATCACTACCCCATATTGTTTATGTTTATTGTTATATTTACCGCGAGAAACGTCCCGCACGTTTTTCAACCCAGCTTACCAGCATAGATGCCGGAATGCAGATCATTGCATAGAGAATACCTGCCGCCAGCAGAGCCGGAAAATACAGGAAAGTCGTCGAGCCGATTTCATAGGCACGGCTGATCAGTTCCGGCATGGCAATGGTAAAACACAGAGATGTTGCCTGAAAAATCAGGATCGAAAAGCCGAGCAAAGCAGGAACTGCCACACGCAATCCCTGCGGCAGGATCACATAGCGTAAACCGTCAATCCGGCTCATATTCAGCGCCATCACCGCTTCTTTCTGCCCGGCAGGCACGGATTCAAGCCCTGCACGGATGATCTCGCTTGTATAGGCACCGGTATTCCAGCTCAGCGCCGCAATAGCCGCCACAATCGACGTCATCGTGATACCGGCACTCGGCAATCCGAAATAGATGAATTGCAGCAGGATCAGAGCCGGCGCACCGCGTCCGATTTCAACAATTACCAGACACAACCCGCGTGTGAATTTCGACTTTGCCTGCACGCCCAGTGCCAGCAGCAAGCCGAAAGGTATGCCAATCGCCAGACTGGCCAGCGTGACTTTGACGCTCAGAGCCAGACCGTCGAGCAGTTCCGGCATCCATGAAATGACATCATCAATCGGAAAATCAATCATCGCGCCACCTTTGCCCGCAGATAGATATCCGCAGTCCGTGACAGCCATGCAACCGGCAGGCTGAGAAGAATATAAAGCAAGGCCACCACGGCAAATACCTCAAGGCCACGGAAGGTCATTTGCGACAGCTGGCTGCCCTGATAGGCCAGTTCTGTCACGCCAATGGCTGAGGCAATCGCACTGTCTTTAAGCAGGCCAATCGCATAGCTGGCGGCAGAAGGCAGCGATACGCGCAGCATCTGCGGTGCCACCACATCCTTGAAAGCATGATAGCGACTGAGATTAAGCGCTTCTGCGGCTTCAAACTGCCCGTGATGGACAGCCATCATACCACCGCGAAAAATCTCTGCCATATTGGCTCCGGCAATCATGCCGAAACCGGTCAGCGCCGCCATAAACGGATTGATTGTTATGTAACCGGTGCCAAGGCCGAAAAAGATCACAAACAGCCACACCAGAGGCGGTATGCCGCGAACCAGATTGATATAGGCGGTTGCCAGCAGGCGCAGCGGCCAGAACTTGGAGCGCCGCATCAGCATCAGGATCAGTCCGAGTATCGTACCAACAGCCAGAGCCGAGACTGTGAGCGCAACAGTCCAGGGCAATCCGCGAATGATATAGGAGAAATCTGCCAGCATTTAACGCTCATTCACCGCTTTGAGGAAACGCTGCGCCCGCTCGGTCTGCGGATTGCGCATCACTTCGCGGCTGGGCCCGCTTTCAATCACATTGCCGTCGGCCATTACCATCACGGTGTCGGAGACATTTTCCGCAAAGCCCATTTCATGAGTCACGACAATCATCGTCATGCCGCTGTCGGCCAGCCTGCGCATGACGCTCAGCACTTCCAGCCCCAGTTCGGGATCAAGCGCCGAGGTCGGTTCGTCAAACAACATCACTTTAGGATCAAGTGCCAGAGCGCGGGCGATAGCGATACGCTGCTGCTGGCCACCGGAGCAACGCATCGGATATTGCTGCGCTTTGTCAGCAAGACCGACTTTCTCCAGCAGATCCATCGAGCGCTCATCGGCCTCTTTTTTAGAGCGGCCAAGCACACGCTCCTGAGCCAGACTGACATTGTGCAGCACGCTCATATGCGGAAACAGGTTAAACGACTGAAACACCATGCCGATAGAATGGCGCAGATCATGCAATTGTTTGGCAGAGGCTTTTTTCTCGGCCTGCAGGGTCACATCACCAACTGTGACAATACCGGCATCCGGCGGCTCAATATAATTGATGCAGCGCAGCAATGTGCTTTTGCCCGAACCGGAAGGCCCGATAATCGCCAGCACCTCACCGGAGGTCACAGTCAGATCGATCTCTTTGAGAACAATATGCGCGCCATAATGCTTTTGCAGTTTTTCAAGCCGGATAACCGTTTTCTGACTGGTTTTCACCCGCAGTTTCTCCCCTTATGCATTCTCCATGCCTGTCCGCAGCTTTGCACAACCGGCACAGGATATTTCGACGGATCACAGCGTTCTTTTATCTGATTGCAGACCGACGCTTTATGCCGTCCGGCTTGTTTCTGTTTTTATTGTTATAAAACAAAGCCCGTCATACATATTTATAAACCGGACAGGCTGAGAGCCTGTAACCGGCATAGTTCCTCTTATGCTTATCAGCTTAGGCAAACTGGCTGTGCCAGCGAGAGCATAAAAAATAGCGGTTCCGATAACCCGTGGTTATGACTTAGCCGTCATTAAAAGTTATTGCTCTTTTTGCGCCCCGAAACACGCTTTTCCGGCATTTTATGTCGCATTATCACAGACAGAATATCTGTCATGCAGAATATGCAAATCTTGCATAACAACCAAAAAACAAAGCATTGGCTCTGCCGGATTTTTTTTCATAGCTTCAGTTTCAGCAGATTCCCATAAAATTTTAACGCCAAGGAATGCGTTGTGAGCCGAATTGTATATGTAAACGGTGCCTATGTCCCTGAAGAAGAAGCCAAGATCTCGATCTTTGATCGCGGTTTCGTATTCGCAGACGGGATTTATGAAGTCAGTGCAGTTATCGATGGCAAGCTCGTTGACAATGATGCCCATATGGCGCGTCTTGGCCGTTCTTTGAAGATGATTGATGTACCGGCGCCGATGAGCGACGAAGACATCATCACTATGCAAAAAGAGCTGATCAAGCGCAACAATCTTACTGAAGGTGTGGTCTATATGCAGATCACCCGTGGTGCTGCGGATCGTGACTTCGTTTACAGCGCGGATATGAAACCGACACTGGTTGCTTTCACACAGGTGAAAAAGCTGATCGGTTCCGCCTCCCAGCAGAACGGTATTGCCATTCACGTTGTGGATGATATCCGCTGGCAGCGCCGCGACATTAAAACTGTGATGTTGCTGGCTCAGGTACTTGCCAAGCAGGAAGCAACCGCGCATGGTTGTCAGGACGCATGGATGCAGGAAGACGGCTATATTACTGAAGGTGCGTCCTCCAGTGCATTCATCATCACCGCAGAAGGCTCACTGATTGTGCGCCCGAATTCGAATGCAATTCTGCCGGGCTGCACACGTCTGGCCATGCTTAAAATTGCTGAAGAACAGAGCCTGAAGATTGAAGAACGCCGCTTTACGCTTGAAGAAGCCTTCAAAGCGAAAGAAGCATTCCAGACCAGTGCTTCCGGTTTTGTGACCCCTGTTGTGAAAATTGCAGGCACAGTCATTGCAGACGGCAAGCCGGGTGCAATTACCCGCAGCCTGCAGGAAAAATATATCGAGATTGCTAAAGCAGTTTAAAAACGGAACCGGTTTTCTTTGAAAACTGTGTTTCAAAAACTGTCGGCTTAAATCTTCGATAAAACTGAATTCATCCGGCCATAATTTCGTAATTCTGGCCGGATACCGTCATGATCGCAAGCGCCCCGTAAACGGTTCTGATCTTTTGGGCCTCCCCCGGAAAAGACCGTTTAATTTCCTTGGCACTGATCATATGTCGGGCATTAGCACCACACTGAAACGGCAGTATCGCCGCAGAAGTGATACTACGTTTCTTTTTAATGCCTGATGATAATGCCCTGACAGCCCCTCCGGAAACCGGTCGGGCTGTCATTCTTTATCTGCGATCTGTTTCTTACCGCATGCCTCTACGGATTTAGAGCCGTTGCATTTAAGATGGATTTTTTAACCGCTCTAAATCTTTGTTTTCACGCATTATCCGACGCAATCCGCTTCGCACTTTTGTTGGAAATGCTTTAACAGGAGTATCCTATGTCTGCTTCAGCACGCGATTTCGGTATTGTTTGCGGCATCATGCCGACCGGTACGCATAATGCCATTACCGATGTTCCGGGCGTTAAAGTCGGCCACACCACCATCCGTGAAGGCAATGTGAATACCGGTGTAACCGCGATTGTGCCCCATGACGGCAATATGTTCCGCAAGAAGGTTCTGGCAGCATCAGAATCCATCAATGGCTTTGGCAAAAGCGCCGGTCTTGTGCAGGTCAACGAGCTTGGCTCACTGGAAACGCCAATCCTGCTGACCAATACACTCAGCACCGGCACCTGTGTGAATGCACTTATCAAGCGCGCTATTGCTGCGAACAGCGATATCGGCCGCACCACCTCAACCGTTAATGCGGTTGTCGGCGAATGCAATGACGGCCCGCTCAATGATATTCAGGCTATGGCCGTTACCGAAGAGCACGCTTATGCGGCACTCGATTCTGCAACAACCGGCGCAGTGGCACAGGGTAATATCGGTGCCGGCACCGGCATGACCTGTTTCGGCTTTAAAGGCGGCATTGGCACTTCATCCCGCCGCATCAAACTGGATGGCAAAGATTATCATCTGGGCACTTTGGTGCTTTCCAATTTCGGTCGCAAAGGCGATCTGACACTGCCGGATGGCCGTCATCCGACACCGGATTTCCCCGATCAACCGGAAAAAGGCTCGATCATGATGATTATGGCGACCGATATTCCGCTGGAACACCGCCAGTTACAGCGCGTCATTCGCCGCTGCGGTGCGGGTATCGCACGTCTTGGTGCATTCTGGGGTCATGGCAGCGGGGATATTGTTATCGGCTTTACCACCGGCAACACTCTTGATCACGACCAGAAATCCGATCTGGTGACCATGCAGGCACTGAATGAAGATAAGATTGACCAGCTGTTCCGCGCAGCAACAGAATCCACACAGGAAGCCATTCTCAATTCCATGTGCGCTGCAGAGAGCTTTACCGGCCGTGACGGTAACAGCCGAAAATCACTGGCAGACTGGCTGAAACTCAACAGCTAATCGCCAATATTCCACCAATGAAAAAGCCTGCCGTGATAATCGCGGCAAGCTTTTTTTATTTATTCAGAGACCGTGAAAGCCACATCAGCATTAGCCTTCAGTGTATTGCTGACCGTACACATGGCTTCAGCTGCTTCTGCCAGTTCATGGCGCTCATCATCAGACAGATCACCGGCAATCAGAAACTGCACATTGAACCGTGTGATGCGATATGGCTCATGCTCCGTTTTCTCACCGCTGACTTTGACCTCATAGCTGCTGATACGCTCAATCAAACCGAGCTTGCGCGCGGCTATACGTGCACTCATCACCAGACAGGCCGAGAGAGACGCATAAAGCAGATCAATCGCGTTGAAACCCGCACCGGAAACCGTATTTTCCAGTGTCAGCTCACCGCCGGTGAGTGAGCGGATCAGCGGTTTTTCCTGCCCCTGCAATGTCGCTACTGCGCCTGTTTCTCTGGTACGTACAGCTAATCCAACCATGCTCTTATTCCGGTTTCAGCCCGACTGCTTCCGCCAGCAATTCAAATGAATGCAGGCGCGCCTGATGGTCAAAAATTTGCGCTGTAATCATCAGCTCGTCAACATCAGTGCGGGCAACAAAAGCATCAATCTGCTGGCGTATCGTTTCTTTATTGCCCACAGCGGAGCAGGCAAGCGCAGCTTTGATGATCGGCACAAAGCGCGGATCGAGATTTTCCTCATAGCCTTCTACCGGCGGCGGCAACTGCCCTGCATTACCGGTGCGCAAATTCACAAAAGCCTGCTGGATGGAAGTGAACAACAAACGGGCTTCCGCATCCGTATCAGCTGCAAAGACGTTAAATCCGGCCATCACATAAGGTTTATCGAGATATTGCGACGGTTCAAAACGGTGCCGGTAAAGCGCAATCGCATCATCCAGATCACCCGGCGCAAAGTGGGAAGCGAATGCATAAGGCAGACCAAGCATAGCCGCCAGCTGTGCCCCGAACAGGCTGGAGCCGAGAATCCACACCGGCACATTCAGGCCAGAACCCGGATAAGCACGCACACGTTGTTCTGTAGTCGGCTCGCCGAAATAGCCCAGCAGCTCCACCACATCCTGCGGAAAGGATTGCGCATCCGAACTGGAATTGCGCCGCAAGGCATAGGATGTCACCTGATCCGTGCCCGGTGCACGCCCTAGGCCCAAATCAATACGGTTTGGGTAAAGCGAGGCCAAGGTGCCGAATTGTTCGGCAATCACCAGAGGCGAATGGTTGGGCAGCATAATACCGCCTGCCCCGACACGGATGGATTTTGTGGCACCGGCCACATGGCCGATCAGCACGGCTGTCGCCGCACTGGCAATGCCCGGCATATTATGATGCTCGGCCAGCCAGTAACGCCGGAAGCCGAGTTTCTCGGTATGTTGTGCAAGCTCAACACTGTTCTGCATGGCTTGCGCTGCGGTGCTGCCGAGTGTGATCGGCGCGAGATCGAGTACGGAAAATTTGGTCATGGATCATATATATAGTAATGACTACATAATACCAGAGCCTGAAATCACCACAGTGAAAAATTTTGTATTTTTATCGGTATAATTTGGAAGCAACATCTTCAAATAAAAAGGCCGGTCATGAAGACCGGCCTTTTTCTTTTTTTACAGAACCATCTTAGTGATGGGCAGACTGCACTTCCGCCTTCAGCTCTTCCTCTGTCGGAACCGAAACCAGAGGTTTAACGGTCTTCGCAGAGATCAGCGTGTAGAACATCGGCACCACAAACAGGGTGAACATTGTACCAACCATCAGACCGGTGAAGATCACCAGACCCATGGAGTAACGCGCTGCCGCACCGGCACCGGTTGCCATCATCAGCGGTACAACGCCGAGCGCCATAGCTGCAGTTGTCATCAGGATCGGACGCAGACGGGTTTTAGCCGAAGCGATAATCGCATCGTGACGGCTCAGTCCGTGTTCATGGCGCTGCTGATTGGCGAATTCCACCATCAGAATACCATGCTTGGTAATCAGCCCCACAAGGGTAATCAGACCAACCTGCGTATAGATATTCAGCGTACCGAGACCAAGGTTCAGCGGCACGATCGCACCGAAAATCGACAGCGGAACGGTCATCATAATAATGAACGGATCGCGGAAGCTTTCGAACTGTGCCGCCAGCACCAGATAAATCACAACAACAGCCAGCGAGAAGGCGATCAGGATTGTATTACCCTGTTCGATTTCCAGACGCGACTGACCCGAATAGTCAATGAAGAAGCCTTCCGGCAGCTTGGCATTGGCAATATCAAGGATCGTTTTCAGACCGTCACCGGTTGTAACACCTGGCAGCGGCAGAGCCGAAATCGTTGAGGAGTTCAGCTGGTTGAACTGTTCAATTGCAGTCGGGGAAGCCTGATTTACAATCTTCACCACGGCAGACAGCGGCACCATCTCACCTGAAGCACTGCGAACATAGAATTCACCGAGCTTGGACGGATTGCGGCGATACTCATCCGGCACCTGCATGATAATATCATAGCTGTTATTATCACGGTCGAACTGGGCAACCTTACCACCACCGGTCATCAGACCGAGGGTCGCGCCGATTTCGCTGACAGTCACACCCATTGCGGATGCACGTTCACGGTCAACTTCAATCGTTGTCTGCGGAGAATTGAACGACAGGGAGTTCTGAACAATGATGAACTGTCCCGAAGCCTGCGCTTCATTCTTGATTTCCTCAGAGATTTCGAAAACCTGATCCGACGAACCTGTCGACTGGATAGCGATCGAAATCGGCAGACCACCACCGGTACCCGGCAGCGACGGCGGAGCAAAGATGAAGGCCTGTACGCCAGTCACATCTTTAATACGCTTGGTCAGGTCTTCCTGAATCTGCTTCTGCGAACGGTCACGCTGCGACCAGTCTTTCAATGCCCACAGAGCAATACCTTCGTTTGTCGCACTACCGAAACCGACAATGTTAAAACGGGCTTTCAGTTCAGGCAGATCTTTTGTCAGTTCATCGATCTGGTCTGCATAAAGCTTGGTATAGTCTGATGTCGCATATTTAGGGCCGCTGAACATCGAGAACAGCGCACCGGAATCTTCTTCAGGAGCCAGTTCCGATGAGGTATTCACGAACAGGAAGCCCATAACACCAACCAGAGACACAACGACCAGCATGGTGATCGGACGATAGTTCAGAGAACCGGAAACCCAGCGTTCATAGCCGTTTTCAAAACGGGTGAACAAACGGTCTACAAACTGGGCAAAGCGGCTGGCTTCACCATGTTTCAGCATGCGAGAACACATCATCGGAGAGATGGTCAATGCCGCAACACCGGACAGAATAACCGCACCGGCAAGTGTGAACGCAAATTCACGGAACAGCGAACCGGTCAACCCACCGGTAAAGCCAAGCGGTGCAAACACCGCAGCCAGTGTAATCGTCATCGCCACGATGGAAGAGGTAATTTCCTTCATGCCCACAAAGGATGCATGGATCGGTGTCAGACCTTCTTCAATATGGCGGTGAATATTCTCAAGCACCACGATCGCGTCGTCCACCACCAGACCGATGGCCAGAACCATCGCCAGCAAGGACAGAAGATTGATCGAGAATCCGAGAATGAACAGGAAGAAACACACACCGATCAGCGAGATCGGAATGGTAACAATCGGGATCAGAACCGAACGGAACGAGCCAAGGAACAGCAGGATCACGATAACAACGATAATCATCGCTTCAGCGATTGTTTTGAAAACCTCAACAATCGAAGAAGAAATCTGCTCGGTCGCATCATAAACCAGAATGATGTTCATGCCCTGCGGCAGGCTGTCCTGAATGCTCGGCAGTTCCTTGTTCACGGCTGTTGCCATGTCAATCGGGTTGGCCGAAGGCGTCGGGAACACACCGATAAATGTACCGCTGGAACCGTTGAAAGTCACAACAGTATCCGTGCTCTTTGCTGCCAGTTCGACATTGGCAACATCGCGCATACGGATAATATCGGAACCTTCCGCACGGATCGGCATCTCCGCAAAAGCCTCAGGCGTCTGCAAAGTGGAACGCAGGGTAATCGCAGTTGCGAAATATTCGTTCTTTGTCTTACCCGGTGCCGACAGGAAGTTGGATGCTTTAATCGCAGCCAGCACTTCCGAAGCGGTTACATTACGGGCAGCCATGCGGATAGGATCAACCCATACGCGCATGGAATATTCCTGACCGCCGAGGATCTGCGCATCAGCCACACCTTCAATGGTGGACATGCGCGGACGGATCACGCGGTCAATATATTCCGTGATCTGCTCATTGGTCATATTCGGGTTCTGAACGGCCAGATACATGGTCGCAAAGGACTGACCGGTACCTTTGGAGATGACCGGATCTTCCGATTCACTCGGCAGATCGCCGCGAACCTGATTGACCTTTGAGATAACCTCTGTCAGCGCCGCATCGGGATTAGCCCCGAGCTTCATCTGAACCGTAACAGTGCTGAGTGACTGGCTACTTTTGGAAGTCACATAGTCAACATTTTCAGTCGTCGCCACTGCTTTCGCAATAGGCGCGGTGATGAAGCCCTGAATGAGCTCCGCGCTGGCACCGGCATAGGCGGTCGTAACGGTAATAACCGTTTCGTCCACTTCCGGATACTGCCGCACTGACAGATTAAAAATCCCCTGCAAACCAAGCAGGATAATCATCAGCGCAACAACAATCGAAAGAACCGGCCTGCGTATAAAACTATCAGAAAAGCTCATCTCTCGACCTTATGGTTTCTTCTGGGCATCAGCAGGATTGACCTTATTGTCAATATGCGCACCCATCCCGTTGCTCAGGCGGTTCTGGCCGGAAGTCACGACAATATCGCCTTCCTTAACGCCGCTCAGAACTTCAACATTATTACCGGTACGGCGGCCAAGCTTCACAAACACCTGATGCAGGATCAGATCATCAGCTGTTGCTGCTGCATCTGTCTTTGGTGCATCTGCTGCCTGAGCGGTATCGGTTTTCGCGGCTTCTTTTTTCACAACAGTGAAAACATAGTCACCATAAAGGCTGGTCACGACACTGGTCAGCGGCAGAACAATCACATTGTTTTCTTCCGGCAGCACAACACGAACCTGTACGAACTGACCCGGTACCAGTGATTTTTCAGAATTATCAACCTGTGCCTGAATGGAAACCAGACGGCTCGCAGGGTCGATTTTCGGATCAATACCGATGATTTTGCCTTTGAAAGCATAATCCGCAGCGGATTCGCCGATCTGAACTTCCTGACCGATCGACAGGTTCTTCAGTTCCTGCTCCGGTACGGTGAAGTCCACACGCATCGTGTCAACATTCTGCAATGTTGCCACAACATTGCCGGGTGCCATGAACTGGCCGATATCCACGCGGGAAATACCGATCACACCGGAGAAAGGTGCAATAAGACGCTTCAGATCAACTGTTGCCTGTGCCTTGGCAACATTTGCCTTTGCGGAAGACAAAGCCGCAGCGGTTGTATCAACATTGGATACAGCGCCGACGCCCTGTGTGCGCAATGTCTGCGCACGCTTGTAATTCTGCTCGCTCAGTTCGGCTTCAGCCTTGCTTGCTGCGAGATCAGCTTTCTGGATTTCATCATCCAGCTGCACCAGAAGATCGCCTTTTTTGACGTGCTGGTTAGGCTTGAAGAGGATTTCTTTGACAATACCGTCGATCTGGAAAGTCAGATTGACACCGTCTTCAGCACGGGCGGAACCGATTGCTTCAACACCGGGCAGCCACTGGCCCGGTTTGACCTCGAGGGTTGAAACGGCCTGTGACGGCTGCTTCATATTTGCAAAGAAGTCCTTAATGGCCTGCGCACGGAACAGGTTAAACCCGATCAGCCCTCCGCATACCAGAACAAGCAATATAATCGCGATGATGAAACGCTTAATCATCTTATGTGGCACTCCTGCCGCAGAATGGATACAGAACGAAGAATGTCCAATCGGCATGGCTGGACACACGTTTTTATTAAATAGGGTGCGATAACTGTACGTTAAGCTGAAAATTGTCAACTCATGCTTGGTCACGCTATGGTCATCAGCATTGTCCGGCAACGAAATTACCGGCTCATATCAGGCCGGTTGGTAAACCCGTTTCCGGCTCAACGCATTCACAAGAAGGAAAATGCGGATCAGAAATGTCAGGATTTGCCCAATTTCGGCGCAAGATTTTGTCTGCAAACGGTAAATTTATCTCCGATCAATATAATTTTTGCCGTTTTCACATCAATTCTTTGAAGCTTAGACTAAAAACCGGATTTTTACACCTTATATTATCGGCCGCGCATCTTCCGGCATTACTCACGAAATTGTTATGAATTTTAACCATTCCGCCGGCGCGATCCGGCGGCTGTGCACTACGGGAATTGTTTTCCTGCACTATATTATGCCATGATTCATTGCTGATTATGAAGACAGCTATTATGCCAAATTCATCTCAGCCTGTAACAAACGGACAATGCTTTCCCATGAGAAAACGACAAACGGCAACATTATCCGCATTCATGACAGGGGCAGCCCTGCTGCTGACCTTGCCCGCCTCAGCTCAGGACATGCGCGCACCGGTAAAGGCAAAGCAGGAAACTCCCGAACCTGTCTACTCCCTGCCCGGCGTTAAACCTGCCAAACCCATTGTGACACCGCCGCAGGCAGAACCGGATGAAACCTATCTTCAGAGCAATCCGGACGGAAGTTTTATGGTTGGCAAGACCAGAGTGAAAATCAGCGGCTCGATCATCATGGATATCGGCAACAATCCGCCGAGCAATAAATAACAAGCGCCGCTCAAAATTCGGGCCACATATATTCCTGCATAAAATAAAAGCCGCAGAGACCAGACAGTCTTCGCGGCTTTTTTATATCAATTCAGATCGGCCGGAAATTACCGGCACTTGCTGCTCTTGTTAAAAATCACAGCAATGCCGTTTCCGCAGATCTCTGGCCGAGCAGGAATAATCTGAATTTCCCCTGCCCTCGTCACAGACTGATTAGCTGTTAACAGCGTCTTTCAGGCCTTTACCAGCCGAGAATTTTGGTACGTTGCGCGCAGCAATTTCAACTTCCTTGCCGGTCGAAGGATTACGGCCTGTGGAAGCTGCGCGGTGGGAGACGGAGAAAATACCAAAACCTGGCAGACGAACTTCGCCGCCGTCCTTCAATGCACCGGTGACGGATTCAAGCACAGCGTCAACGGCTGAAGCAGCATCGGTCTTGGTGAGACCTGATTTTTCTGCAACGGCAGCAACCAGTTCATTCTTGTTCATGAGGTAATTCCTTTCGTGTTTTTTTCCGCTGGTTACGACTCAGCCGGATTGGCGAAGTTTATTCAAAGAAACAGCTGAACCAAGCAGAGTTTTCCTTTTCGACCCCGCAAAAGCAGGGTTAAACACAGAAATAACCCCTGAAAACCGGCATTTTGCCCTCTGTAGCACCAAGAGGTTCCCAATTTTACGCGATCCAAGGCACGAAATGCAGGCATTGCGAATCTGCAGACTGCTAAGGGATTCTGTCGCTGACAGGCCAGAATTCACCTGTTTGCCGGTCATTTTTTACGCTAGTTTCCGGCCGTGAACGCGCAATAAAAAAGCGGCCGGAGCCGCTTTTTCAGATTATCCGCGAGGACATTCCTGCCCTGCTCTATAAATCAGCCGTGAACTTTAGCGGCGATTTCAGCAACGCGCTTGCCCTGGAAACGTGCACCTTCGAGTTCCTGCTCGGAAGGCTGACGGGAACCGTCACCATCGGCAGTGGTTGTCATACCATAAGGTGCGCCACCGCGAACAACATCATTACCGAGCTGACCCTGATAGGCATAGGACAGCGGAACGATAATCATACCGTGATGCTGCAGCTGCCACTGGGTGGAGATCAGCGCCAGTTCCTGACCGCCATGCTGTGTTGCAGACGAAGCCATAACGGAACCGATTTTATTCACCAAAGCGCCTTTCGCCCACAGACCACCGGTCTGGTCAAAGAAGTTTTTCATCTGCGAGGACATGGTGCCGAAGCGCGAAGAAACGCCAACGATGATCGCATCGTAATTTTCGAGATCTGCAGGTGTTGCAACTTCTGCTTCCTGATCCAGCTTGAAGCCGGAAGCCTTGGCAACTTCAGCAGGCACCAGTTCTGCAACGCGTTTAATATCCACCTGAGCACCGGCTTCGCGCGCACCTTCTGCAGCGGCTTTCGCCATCTGTTCCATGTGACCATAAGCGGAATAATAAAGTACCAGAACCTTAGCCATATTCGAAAATTCTCCGTTTTAATCAGGTCTGCCGATGCTGTTCTGAGACAAAACCGACAACCACATTGATATCCATGCATCCTATTTAATACAGAAATTGAAATGCACCAGTCGCGACTTACAGGACGCACTGTTCAACATTCAGGACAATAACCGGCTGTTATCACAGCAATGCTTCCGCTTTATGAAACAATGCGGATCGCAAATCATCACATCAGGATCACTTGACGATCGGTGCCCTGTCCGGTCATGTTCTGGTTGTGAATGGAGTCTCCCATGACGAATAAACAACCCGTGATTATCCGTGCGGCAATGCTGGCAATCGGCGACGAACTGCTCTCCGGCCGCACCAAAGATAAAAATATCGGCTATATGGCCGACCGCCTTTATGATGCCGGTATCGACCTGACCGAAGTTCGTATTGTCGCCGACGATCAACCGGCCATTGTTAAGGCCGTGCTTGAGCTGAGCGAAGCATATGACTATCTGTTTACGTCCGGCGGTATCGGCCCGACCCATGACGATATCACTGCGGATGCCGTATCCGCCGCTTTCAGCCTGCCTTGTATTTATGATGAAAAAGCCATGGCCTTGCTGGCTGCTCATTATAAATCCAGAGACATGGAATTCACGCCGTCGCGCCAGCGCATGGCGCGTATGCCGCAAGGCGCACAGCATATTGACAATCCGGTCTCTGTTGCCCCCGGCTTCATTATTGCGAATGTCTATGTGATGGCCGGTGTGCCTTCCGTTTTTCAGGCAATGGTCGAGAATATTCTGCCCACTTTGCGTACCGGCAGCCGCTTTCATTCCCGCACAATTATCTGCCCGTTTGGTGAGGGCGTGATCGGCATTCCCCTGCGTGAAGTTCAGGAAACCCATCCTGAAACAATCATCGGCTCTTATCCGAAATTCGAGAACGGCAAGTTTTCGACAGAGCTGGTTGTGCGTGCACGCGATGAGGAAAAACTCGCCGCAGCAGCCGCAGCCGTTGAAAAAATGCTGGCAGATATTCAGCAATAATTGCAAGCATTTGCGTTTATCACCGCCATAAAATACGTTATAATACACGTCAGGCATTATTGAGGAAACGGACAGCAGATTATGACTGATCCCCCGCTATAAAAGGGGGATTGATGCTGAGAAATAAAATCATCTGAATTTGCGCAGCTTTCACGCGTAACGAATACGGAGTGTTATCCATGTCCTATCGTACCGTCATCGCCTATATCCGCAGCACACAGGAATTGCAGAGAATATACAGGGCTCTTGCGCTGCTCGCGCAAGACGGGGAGCCCATGCATGTAACCGGCCTCTATGTTATTCCGACACCGGTTATTTATTCTGATGCAAGCGGCTTTATAGATGCCAGTTTTTATGAAGGGCATCTTCGGCATCATCAGAAAAATGCCGAGGCTGTTGCCCACCTCTTTCAGGAACAGATTGCCCGCTATGCCACAACGTCTGAATTCCTGATCGTCCGCTCCGAAAGCGACAATGCGAGCCAGACCATCAATGAATTCGGCATGGCTGCAGATCTCATCCTTGCCGGACAGGCCGATCCGGATGATCCGGACACACAGATCACCCCTCTGGATCAGCTCGTATATAATACCAAAACCCCGACACTTATCGTGCCGTATAATTTCCATCCGCCCCGCAGCATCCGTCAGCTCGCCATTGCTTTTAACGGAAAATATGAAGCTTCCAGCGCTGCTTTCGATGCCTTGCCGCTGGCACGCCATTGCGCAACCGTGCGCATTGTCTGGGTCAATGCACCAAAACCCGAGAGTGAAGAAGCCGCAACAACGGTTATCCCTGCCCCGCACCGCGATCCTGACGCACCGCGCGAAGCACCGGAAATCGCCGTCAGATTGCAACAGGCCTATCAGCGCCACGATATCTCAGCCAGAATTGATCTGATCCCTTCCGAAGGGCAAACCGTTCAGGATCGTCTGCGCGCCTATGTCGAAGCCAATGAAATTGATGTGCTGATTATGGGGGCCTACAGCCAGTCGCGCCTGAAAGAGCTGATCTTTGGCGGTGTCACACGCTCATTTTTGGCGAATATGCCCTGTCTGACACTGTTTTCACGCTGATCCTTGTTTCCAGAGCATTTCCGGCAAAAGTCCGAAGCGGTTTTGCGTAGGATCATGCGACAAACTAAAGAATCTAGAGCGAGTATTGCGATCCAGCATGGACGTAACCCGCTCTAGAGCGTGTTGCGTTGAATTGCATTCACTGCGCTCGCTCTATCTCTTTGTTTTTACGCATGTCACTATCGGAAAACCGGCACCCACTTTTCCGCGCCATGCTCCAGCGCAGAAGTGCTCTATATCCGGCGCCAGAAACGAAAGAAAACGAAAACAAGTGAAAATAACACACAACTGCAGATTTATCTGCGGTTGTGGCAAAGTTAATATTGCCAGAAAAGTGCTTTTTCGTTTATCACGGTAAATCACCTGAAAACGGTAAATCAGCAATGATGTGCCGAATTTAGGGTCTTGTACTCTGCCGGAATACCGTCATTATTTCTGATCAGAAGCGGATGTAATGAATCCGGTTCCCGGCGGATATTTTACTGTTTTCAAACTCTCTGCCGGTTTGAATCATACTGAAACGAAACAACAGTACAGAGCCACCGCAACTTTCATCTGAGACAGCGGATCTGTCAGACTATTTTATAAACGGAGCATTTCGATGTCCTTGCCTGATAAAGCTTTCCCGGTTTCCTGGGACCAATTTCATCGCGATGCCCGCGCACTCGCATGGCGTATTTCCGGACAGGGTAAAGACTGGCACGCAATTGTCGCCATCACCCGTGGCGGTCTGGTACCGGCAGCCATTATCTGCCGTGAGCTTGGCATCCGCATGATCGAAACCGTCTGCATTGCCTCCTATCATGATTACAGTGAACAGGGTGAATTGCGCGTTATCAAATCCATCGGTGAAAAACTGCTGGAAAATGGCGGCGAAGGTGTTCTGGTCATTGATGACCTCACCGACACCGGCAAGACCGCAAAAATTGTACGCGATATGATGCCAAAAGCACATTTTGCGACTGTTTATGCCAAGCCGCAGGGACGCCCGCTGATTGATACATTCGTCACCGAAGTTTCGCAGGACACATGGATTTATTTCCCTTGGGATATGGGTTTCACCTATCAGGAACCGATTGCCAAAGGCCATCGTGGTTAAATGATTTGTGTCGCCGTCAGATTTTTCTGATGGCGACACTGCAATGCCGGCTCCGAGCAACTGATAAAACCGGCAGCTGTGTTAAATTTTTATCTGCGTAAACTACAAAAGAATAAGCGCTGCCAGATCATACTGACCGGAATGGGTGGTCAACATGATATCCTGACAGATAAAGCGCCGGAACTTAACAAATATAATTCGCCTTATTCTTAAGACGATCACACCTCAGACAATTTAAAACCATATTGATGAGGATAATGATTTGCATAAACAATATGCATCTCAGAATAAGCATATGAATAAATGCCATATATTCAAAATGGCCAACAAAATATATAAAAAGGTAAGTAAACTCAGTGAATATACAGGGAAGCGGAATTGTCGCGACAGATAAACGGATTTTAACAGCTGCAGGACGTCTTCTGCAGGTTGCGGCATTGGTCTATCGAAATCCCGGCCCCTCTCCTGAAATTTTGTTGATTACAAGTCGCGGCACCGGTCGCTGGATTACACCAAAAGGCTGGCCGAAAGCCGGCAAGACATTGCATGACATGGCACTGCGTGAGGCTTTTGAAGAAGCGGGCATTCGCGGCTCTGTTAATCCTGATCCTGTTGGTCAGTTTGATTATATGAAATATGATCTGCCTGCCGAAGCCATTCCAAGCTTTACCGTTAATGTCTATGCCGTTGAATTTGAACGCATGGCGAAGAACTGGCCGGAGCGCGGTCAGCGTATCAGTGAATGGGTCAGTCCTGAAGAAGCTGCAGCGCGCGTTGATGAACCGGAATTGAAAAAACTGCTGCTGAACCTGCCGGACTTCATCTACAGCAAATAAATTTCAGTAGAGCGCCGTGTCCAGACTTGGCACACAAAACTTGCTCTAATGTTTTTAAATCAGAGCATAATATTGCCTTGAACTGATCCAAGTTTAAAGAAATATACTCTAAAATTGTAAAGGCGCTGTGTATCAAACACAGCGCCTTTTATTTTGACTCAGATTTTCGCGCAATGCTGCGTACGCCTCACATTTTCACCTCTGCTTAAAACAGCGCGACTTGGGGCATTATGCTTCAGCGACCACCGGATACATCCAGCAGCGCACCGGATGTATAAGATGAAGCATCACTCAGCAGCCAGACAATTGCTTCGGCAATTTCAGCGGCTTCACCCGGCCGCCCCATTGGCGTATTCACACCCAGCCTGTGCGCTCTGTCCGGCTGCCCGCCACTGGCATGGATATCCGTATTCACCAAACCCGGCCGCACAGCATTGACGCGCACCTTTTGAGCGCCGAGTTCTTTCGACAGGCCGAGCGCCAATGTATCCACGGCAGCTTTTGAACCGGCATAGTCAATATATTCAAACGGCGAGCCAATCCGCGAAGCAACGGATGACACCAGAACAATCGAACCGCCCTTGCCGCTCCGTTCAACAGACAGGCGTCGTGCACTTTCACGCGCGCAGAGATAGGCACCCAGCACATTCACGTCGAACATGCGTTTCAGCCGTTCCGCACTCATATCAGCCAATTGCTGTGACGGCGCAACAATACCGGCATTGACCACAACGCCATCCAGCTGACCAAACTGCTTTTCAGTCTCGTCAAACATGGCGATAACATCGGCTTCAACAGCGACATCGCCCTGTAAGGTGATCGCTTGTCCGCCTGCTTTGCGCACATCCTCGGCAGTCAGCTCTGCAGCTTCGCGATTTCCGGCATAATTAATCCCGACCGACCAGCCTCTTTCACCGCACAAAATTGCTGCCGCCCGCCCGATACCACGGCTTGCACCTGTAATCAGAACAACTTTACTCATAGTTCTCCGCCCGTTTCCTCAATCTAAATCCGTGATGAAGATACCTCCTCCGGCATCTTGCATATCTTTTACAAACAAAAAGCCGCCGGAAAATTCCGGCGGCTTTCTTATCTCAGCATTTTATCAAAGTTCAGCCTTCAATGGCTTTAGCAAGCGCAGCCAGTGCTTCATCAGCCTTGCTGCCATCAGGACCACCAGCCTGCGCCATATCTGCACGGCCGCCGCCACCCTGACCGCCAAGCGCTGCCGACGCAACACGCACCAGATCAACGGCACTAAAGCGCGATGTCAGATCATCCGTCACAGCAACAACTGCACTGGCCTTACCGTCTTCGCTCACACCGATGAAAGCAACAATGCCGGAGCCGAGTGCTTTCTTACCTTCATCCGCCAATGGCTTCAGGTCTTTCGGTGCAACACCGGTCACACTGCGTCCCATGAACTGAACACCATTAATGGTCTTCGCTTCATTGTCCGATTTGGAAGAACCGCCACTGAGAGCCAGTTTCTTACGGGCTTCCGTCAGCTCTTTTTCCAGCTTACGGCGTTCATCAATCAGACTGTTCACGCGATCAAGCGCTTCAGACGGCGTGGTCTTCAGAGCAGATGCAATCGCTTTAACACGGTCATCCTGCTCTTCCAGATAAAGACGTGCGGCCTCACCGGTCAGCGCTTCCATACGGCGAACACCGGCTGCAACCGCGCCTTCCGATACGATGCGTACCAGACCAATATCACCGGTCTGACGGACATGCGTACCACCGCACAGTTCCAGAGAATAGGTTTTGCCAGCTTTTTCGCCCTGCGTCGCAGTCCCCATGGAAACCACACGCACTTCGTCACCGTATTTCTCACCGAACAGTGCCATCGCACCGGCTTCAATCGCATCATCCACGGCCATCAGGCGGGTGGTTACCGGCGAGTTCTGCAGAATGATTTCATTAGCAATGCTCTCAACCTTGCGCAGCTCTTCTTCGCTGATCGGCTTCGGGTGCGAGAAGTCAAAACGCAGACGTTCTGGTGCAACAAGAGAGCCCTTCTGCGCCACGTGATCGCCAAGCGTTACACGCAGAGCTTCGTGCAGCAGATGGGTTGCCGAGTGATTGGAGCGCATACGGCTGCGGCGGTCATGTTCAACCACCAGCTCAACGGCATCACCGGTTGCGAGCTTACCCTCACGGATTGTTGACTGATGGACAAAAACGCCGTCAGCTTTTTTCACCGTATCAGTCACTTCAATGACAAAACCATCACCATAGATGAAACCGGCATCGCCCTGCTGACCGCCGGATTCCGCATAGAATGGTGTCTGGTTGACGATAATGCTGACAGTTTCACCCGATGCAGCTTTATCGATGATCTGACCATCACGAACCAGAGCGGTTACAACGCCCTCAGCCTTTTCGGTATCGTAACCGAGGAACTCTGTTGCGCCGACTTTATCGCGTACAGAGTACCAGACTTTTTCCGTTGCCGCATCACCGGAGCCTGACCAATTGGCACGAGCTTCAGCCTTCTGGCGTTCCATAGCCGCGCTGAAACCATCGGTATCAACAGTAATGCCGCGCTGGCGCAGTGCATCCTGCGTCAGGTCAAGCGGGAAACCATAGGTGTCATAGAGTTTGAACGCAGTCTCACCATCAAGGCTCTGACCTTCACTCATATTCTCTGTTGCATCGCTTAGGAGACCAAGACCGCGTTCCAGTGTTTTACGGAAACGGGTTTCTTCAAGCTTCAGCGTTTCAGAAATCAGAGATTCTGCACGCACCAGCTCCGGATAAGCCTGTCCCATTTCACGAACCAGTGTCGGCAGCAAACGGTACATCAGCGGATCGCGTGAACCAAGCAGCTGTGCATGACGCATCGCGCGACGCATGATACGACGCAGCACATAACCACGACCTTCATTGGACGGCAAAACACCATCGGCAATCAGGAAGCTGGCAGAACGCAGATGATCGGCGATCACGCGATGGCTGGCGCGCTGTCCGCCTTCAGCCTTAACACCCGTTGCTTCTTCCGAAGCACGGATCAGCGCTTTGAATAGGTCAATATCATAATTGTCGTGCACACCCTGCAAGACGGCAGCAACACGCTCCAGCCCCATACCCGTATCAATCGACGGGCGTGGCAGGTCAATGCGCTCTTCCTTGCTGATCTGTTCGAACTGCATGAAAACGAGATTCCAGATCTCGATGAAACGGTCACCGTCTTCATCAGCCGATCCCGGAGGGCCACCCCAGATATGGTCGCCGTGATCGAAGAAGATTTCCGAGCAAGGGCCGCAAGGGCCGGTATCACCCATCGACCAGAAATTGTCATTGGTTGCGATACGAATGATACGGTCATCGGAAAGACCAGCGATCTTCTTCCAGTAATTCGCAGCATCGTCATCCGTATGATAAACGGTAACAAGCAGCTTATCTTTGTTCAGACCAAATTCTTTGGTGAGCAAATTCCATGCAAAGGTAATTGCCTCTTCTTTGAAATAATCGCCGAAGGAGAAGTTCCCCAGCATTTCAAAGAAAGTATGGTGACGTGCAGTGTAGCCGACATTATCCAGATCATTATGTTTACCACCGGCGCGCACGCATTTCTGCGCAGTTGCAGCACGGCTGTAAGGGCGTGTTTCAAGACCGGTAAAGACGTTCTTGAACTGAACCATACCGGCATTGGTGAACATCAAAGTCGGGTCATTGCGTGGCACAAGCGGGCTCGACGCCACCGCTTCATGGCCATTCTTACGAAAATAATCGAGGAATGTTGACCTGATCTCGTTAACGCCGCTCATTATTCACCTTTGGGTTCTGCCCGATTTAAACCGTAGTAACACGGCCTGTCATATCTCAAATAAGTATGGGATCCGGTCTGTGCAACAGCTTGATCCGGCCAGATAATTACCCGATCGCCTTCAGCATGTAACCATATCCGTTATTGTTACTGCCTGCTTTTAAACAGATGATCATGCAGTGTCCAGATATCCGCCCATATATCTGCATGCATAGAAGTGCCGCAGCAACAAAATACCCCGCATCACGGCATGTAATGCGGGGTATTGCGATCTTATCAATGATCTGAGCGCAATAAATTACGCTTCAGCGGCATCCGGCGCATCATCTTCACCACCGCCATTGTCGAGCATCTGCTCGGCAATCAGACCGGCATTCTGGCGCAAAGTCAGCTCGATCTCATTAGCCACTTCCGGATTTTCCTTCAGGAAGTTTTTCGCATTATCGCGCCCCTGACCAAGGCGCTGCGAATTATAGGAGAACCATGAACCGGATTTCTCAACAATACCGGCCTTTACACCAAGATCGATCAGCTCACCGGTCTTGGAAACACCGGCACCATACATGATGTCGAACTCAACCTGCTTGAACGGAGGAGCCAGCTTGTTCTTAACAACCTTAACGCGGGTCTGATTACCTACGATTTCATCGCGCTCTTTGATCGAACCGATGCGGCGGATATCCAGACGAACCGAAGCATAGAACTTCAGCGCATTACCACCGGTGGTAGTTTCAGGTGAACCGAACATCACACCGATCTTCATACGGATCTGGTTGATGAAGATAACCATCGTATTGGACTTGGAAATCGAAGCGGTCAGCTTACGCAGAGCCTGACTCATCAGACGTGCCTGAAGACCCGGCAGGGAATCGCCCATCTCACCTTCAATTTCCGCACGCGGTGTCAGAGCCGCAACGGAGTCGACAACCAGCACGTCAATCGCACCGGAACGCACCAGCGTATCGGTAATTTCCAGCGCCTGTTCACCGGTATCCGGCTGCGAGATCAGCAGGTTTTCAAGATCCACGCCGAGCTTGCGGGCATAGACCGGATCAAGCGCATGCTCCGCATCCACGAACGCACAGATGCCACCTTTTTTCTGCGCCTCAGCAATTGTATGCAGCGCCATTGTTGTTTTACCCGAGCTTTCAGGCCCGTAAATTTCAACAATACGCCCTTTAGGCAAACCACCAACGCCCAGCGCAATATCTAAAGACAGCGAACCGGTCGGGACAGTTTCAATTTCCACTACCTTGTCATTCTGGCCAAGGCGCATGATCGAGCCCTTACCGAATGAGCGCTCAATCTGTGACAGTGCCGCGTCCAGAGCCTTTGATTTGTCCACTGATTTATCCTCAACAAGTCGTAATGAATTCTGAGACATTTTACACTATCCCTTTGCGTCACTTGAAGTCCGCAGAATGAAACTTTATGGATAATATGTATCCTATTTGTTCTCAATCTGCAATAGAATTAAGCCATTGATTTTAAATCAATATAACATTTTGTTCTTCTGATGTTCTAATTTATAAATAATGCAACGCTAAAAAAGATTTCGAAAATTAAAACAAGACGGGAACGGATTTAGCCAAACGTCGATTCGATCATATTGTCGTAGCGGCACAGACTTAGCCCCCTTCCGGCAGGCAATAAAAAACCGCCCCGGCATGACCGGAGCGGCTCTTTGAAACAGCTTTAAAAGCCTTACACGCCTTTGAGCGGAGAAATCTCGATTTCCACGCGACGGTTCTGCGCACGACCATCCGGTGTTGCATTGGAAGCAACCGGCTGGGTTGAGCCGAAGCCCATAATCGCAAAACGACGGCCATCGATGCCCTGACCGCTCAGATAATTACCAACGGACATAGCGCGGCGCTGCGACAGATTCTGGTTATGTGAAGCAGAACCGGTTGAATCCGTATGGCCTTTAATATCAACCAATGTCTTGTCAAATTTGCGCAGAACAATCGCCACTGAAGACAGTGTCGAATAGAATTGCGGCATTACAACATCCTGATCGGTGTTAAAGGTAATGCTGGAAGGCATGTTCAGAATGATGCGATCACCGTTACGGGTAACCGATACGCCAGTACCCTGCAACTGTGCGCGCAGTTCATTTTCCTGACGATCCATATAGTTACCGATTGCACCGCCACCCAGCGCGCCAAGACCGGCACCGATCAGCACAGCATTACGCTGCGCAGTGCTCGAACCGCCGACCATCAGACCGCCCAATGCGCCGACAGCAGCACCGATACCTGCGCCGCCGGCAGTATTGGAGATCTTCTGTTCGCCCGTATACGGATCGGTTGTGGTACAACCGGCCAGAAAGGTCGCTGCAGTTGCGGCAATAGCAATCTTTTTCAACATGGTTCAATTTTCCTGATTCAAGATATGCCGCAGGATAACGGCAAATACGGCAGCATGTTGGTTAATTTTGGACGTAAGGTCAAATTCATATCGCGAAAAGCGTGTTTTAAAGTTTCACACTTCAATAAACACGCTTTAAAGCTGATAATTACATCCATAATTGCCCGTAATATTGGGCAATACAGAAGTGCAACCGGAAAATCCGCAAGGATTTTGCTCTTATTTCAAGAATCGCAGCGCTTAGCGGATCGCACGCCCCTCACCATCAAAACGGTGAATTTTATCGCTCTCCGGCGTCGCATAAATCACAGTTCCCGGTTCCACGCGATACTGGCCAAAGATACGCACTGTCAGCAGCCCAGCTGTCTCCGTATCCAGATAGACATTGGTATCAGCACCGAGTTGTTCAACGTGAACGACAGAGCCTTTCCACTGACCTGAATTGCTGTCCAGCGTAATATGCTCCGGCCGGATACCGATGCGCTTTGCCTGATCGTCATTCAGCGCAACAGCATCGACAAAATTCATTTTCGGAGAACCGATAAATCCGGCGACAAACTCATTGTCCGGTGCATTATAGAGATCCATCGGTGCACCGACCTGCTCAATCCGCCCTGCATTCAGCACAACAATCCGGTCTGCCAGCGTCATAGCTTCCACCTGATCATGGGTCACATAGATCATCGTGGCAGACAGCTGGCGATGCAGCTTGGCGATTTCCAGACGCGTATTCACACGCAATGCTGCATCAAGATTGGAAAGCGGCTCATCGAACAGAAACAGTTTCGGCTCGCGTACCAGCGCACGGCCAATCGCCACACGCTGTCGCTGACCACCGGAAAGCTCAGCCGGACGGCGCTGCAAATAGCTCTCAAGCGACAACATGCCGGAAGCCTGCGTAACCCGTTCACTGATTTCAGCTGCCGGTTTGCCAGCCTGTTTAAGACCAAGCCCCATATTGGCTTCAACCGTCAAATGCGGATAGAGCGCATAGCTCTGAAACACCATGGCAATACCGCGCTTGGCAGGCGGTGTCTGATTGACCACCTGGTCGTCAATACGCACTTCACCGGAATTGGCATCCTCCAGCCCCGCAATAATACGCAGCAGTGTGGATTTTCCGCAGCCGGACGGCCCGACGAAAACGACCAGTTCCCCGTCCCGCACATCCAGATCGATACCTTTGATAATATCGACCTGACCATATGATTTACGGATATTATTGAGTTTCAGAGTTCCCAAAGTCGTTTTCCTGTCAGAATGTTTTCAAGGCCAAAGCTACGCAATGCAAATCGCAGGCTGTTTTATAATTTCACAGCCAGACCGCTGCGCACGCTTTCATCCGCGGCAAGACAAATACGCAAAGACTGTACCGCATCGTCCATATGACGGATCAGGTCAATATTCCCGGTGATCGCCTTCAGCATGAATGCCTGTTCGCGGTCACACAAGTCCTGATGATCAGGCTCACCCTGCATGGACAAAAGTTCGTCCTGCTTTTTGAACTTGCCCTCTGCATCGGTTTCAGCCTGATGCACGCGGATCACAGATGTTTTGGTGTGAGTATTGATATCGGCAGAGCTTGCGCCCTCTTCCATCACAATCGAAACACAGCCCTTTGGCGAGATCACATCTTTCACGAAGAAGGCAGTTTCCGACATCATCGGCCCCCAGCCCGCTTCATACCAGCCCACAGAACCATCGGCGAACAGCACCTGCAAATGGCCGTAATTATACATGCCTTCCGCAACTTCATCGCTCAGGCGCACGCCCATGCCGCGCACTTCTACGGCCTTGGCATCGGTGATCTGGCACATCACATCCAGATAATGCACGCCGCAATCGACAATCGGCGATGTGGTTTTCATCAGCTGTTTATGCGTCTGCCAATGGGCACCGCTGGACTGCTGGTTCAAATTCATACGGAAGACATAAGGTCCGCCGAGATTGCGCGCCTCTTCAATCAGGCGTACCCATGACGGATGATGGCGCAGAATATAGCCGATCACCAGCTGACGGCCTGTTTCCTTGGCTTTTGCCACCACACGCTCAGCATCAGCCACAGTTGTCGCCAATGGCTTCTCAACGAAAACGTCGCTGCCTGCTTCCATTGCCATAATCGCATAGTCCGCATGGCTGTCCGAATAAGTCGCCACGCAAACCAGATCAGGCTTCAGCTGCTGCAATGCCTCTTCATAGGAGGTCAGCAGCGGATAGGAGCGCAGTTCCTCTGGCAGATTAACACTTGAACGATTGACCAGACCGACAATCTCGAAGCCCGGATTTTTATGATAGGCCAGCGCATGGCTTAAGCCCATATTCCCCAGACCGGCGACCATTACGCGCAGTTTTTTTGCCCCGACTTCACTCATTTGACTGCTCCTGCGGTAATGCCGCGAATTAACTGACGGGAGAATATGAAATACAGGATCAGTACCGGCAGGATTGCCAGCGACAGCGCGGCCAGAACCGCATTCCAGTTGGTTACATATTGCCCGATAAACATCTGTGCGCCCAGCGTAACGGTTTTGGTTTCCTCAGACGGCGCAAGGATCAGCGGGAACCAGAGATCATTCCAGATCGGGATCATCGTAAACACCGCAACTGTTGCCATAGCCGGACGTACCAGCGGCAGCACGAGGCGGAAGAAAATACGATATTCACTCAGACCATCCATACGGCCGGCATCTTTGAGGTCTTTCGACACCTGCCCCATAAATTCAGACAGGATGAAAATCGCCAGCGGCAGTCCCTGCGCCGTATAAACAAGGATCAGCGATGTCAGCGTATTCACCAGACCACTGGCCACCATCAGCTCCAGAATGGAAACTGTGCCAAGGCGGATCGGGATCATGATGCCCAGCGCCAGATATAGCCCCATCAGCGTATTGCCGCGAAAGCGATATTCCGACAGCGCAAAAGCGGCCATTGCCCCGAAAATCAGCACCAGCGCAATCGCCACCACGGTGACAATCATACTGTTCTGGAAATAGAGGAAGAAATTCCCCTGCGATGTGACTGTCTGATAGCCGATCAGACTGAATGTTTCCGAATTCGGCAGCGACAAAGGCGAACGGAAGATTGCCGCCTTGGTCTTGAAGGAGTTGATGATGATAATCACCACCGGAAACAGGGCGATCAGCGTATAGAGGATAAGGATCGCATGGGCGGCGATACTGCGTACCGGAGACTGTGTTGCGCGGCTCATATTAATATCCTCAGAACTGGTAGCGACGCAGACGTCGCTGAATACCGAACAGATAGACACAGACGCCGATCAGAATGATGAAGAACATCAGCGAGGCGATCGTTGCACCCATATTCTTGTCGCCAACCTGAAGCTGGAAACCGAAGAAGGTGCGGAACATGAATGTGCCGAGAATATCGGTGGAATAATTAGGTCCTGCCAGTGCACCCTGCGCCGAATAGATCAGATCGAACGCATTGAAATTGCCGACAAAGGTCAGAATGGAGATAATCCCGATGGACGGCAGGATCAGCGGCAGCTTGATCTTCCAGAACTGTGACGCGCCGGTAATGCCGTCGCATTCCGCAGCTTCAATAATCTCATCAGGAATAGACAGCAGCGCCGCATAGATCAGCATCATCGGAATACCGATAAACTGCCAGACGGAAATCAGACCAAGTGTTGTCAGCGCATATTCTTTCTGGCCAAGCCACGGTGCGAACAGGCTCTTCAGCCCCACCAGATCCAGCATATTTGGTGCCACGCCCCAAAGCGGTGACAGGATCAGCTTCCACACGAAGCCGACAATCACAAAGGACAGAATGGTCGGAATAAAAATCGCCGAGCGGTAGAAAGCGGCAAAGCGCAATTTCGGATGGCTGAGCAATGCGGCAAGCAAAATACCGATCGGGTTCTGCACCACCATATGGATGATAAAGAACCACATATTATTGCCCAGCGCGTTCCAGAAACTCGCCGACCAGCGCTCATCACCGAGCAATGTGCGGAAATTATCCAGACCGACAAAAAAGCTTTCCTGATTTTCAACGCGGAACAGCGACAATTGCATGGTTCCGAAAAGCGGCAGGATCATAATAGCCGTATAAACCAGCACCGCCGGTGCCAGAAAAACCGCTATATGCCAGCGGAAAGGCGGTTTGCTTGTCGAATTTCGCGCCATACCGGTCGTAAGCTTTCAAACAGGGCATTTCCGGCAGAGCGACTTTTGTCTTGTGCGGAACATGCATAAAAAACAGGTAACAATAATAACACGGCAAAAAAGCCATCCGCCTGCCCCCGCACCACATCTTCAGCAGATAGTGGCACGGGTTGCGGCGAATGGCTTTAATTCATGTTACTTCTCAGGCTTGTACCAGCTGTCGAGGCCTTTTTGCAGCTTTTCGCCGGCCTGTTCAGGTGTCACTGTACCATTGATAACATTGGCGGATTCAATCCAGGTTTCGTTTTCCAGATTTGGTGTACCGCGCGAGAGGATCTGGTAGGTCGAACGGATGGTCGACTTACAATCCTTACGCCAGCCAACCATTTCCGCAGCCAGCGGGTCTTCCAGTTTGATTTCATTGGAAGACAGGCTGAAGAAGCCCGGCAGAGCATTCGCATAAATGGTTGCGAATTCATCCGATGCCACCCAGTTCAGGAACTTGGCAGCCGCTTCCGGATTTTTAGTCTTGGCATTCATGCCGATACCCAGATCGTTGTGATCGGAGATATAGCAGGTGTCGCCGTCTTTACGAACCGGAGGCGGAAACGCGCCCATTTTGAAATCAACCTGCGGGTTGAAAACGCTGATTTCCCATGAACCGGTCGGATAGATTGCGGCGCGGCCGAGGGTGAACAGGTTCTGGCTGTCCGGATAGGTCTGCGCTTCGAAACCGTCACCCAGATAATCTTTCCATTTTGCAAGGGTCTTATAAGGGTCAACCCAGTCCGCATCGGTCAGCTTCTGTGTACCGGCGATCAGAGCCTTACGGCCTTCCTCACCCTTCCAATATGTCGGGCCGATATTCTGGTAGCCCATCGTTGCGGCTTCCCAAAGATCTTTGGTGCCCATAGCCATCGGAATATAGTTGCCGTCAGCTTTGATCTTGTCGAGCGCTGCGAAGAATTCTTCTTCAGTCTTAGGAACGCTGACGCCTACTTTTTCAAAGGCATCTTTGTTATAGATGAAGCCATGAATAACCGAGGCAACCGGCACGCAGAAAGATGTCTTGCCGTCATCGGTCTGCCATGCGGATTTCGCCACATCGCTGAAATTCTTCATGCCATCGAGATCGTTGAGCGAAGACAGCTGACCTTTTTCATAAAGCGCCAGTGACTTGTCGAACGGACGGCAGGTGATGATGTCACCGGCAGTACCGGCATCAAGCTTGGCACCCAGCGCCGCATCATATTCGGTTGGTGTAGAAGGATTGAAGGTAACTTTAATACCCGGATTGGCTGCTTCAAAAGCCGGAATGAGCTTTTCCTGCCAGATCGGCAGATCGTCATTACGCCAGCTTTCAATGGTCAGCGTTACATCCTGCGCCGAAGCGGCCGATACAGCACCCAATACGGAAGCACCAAGAACACTTGATGCCAGCAAAGCGGAACTGAAGTTTTTAAAGTTCATTTTACTCTCCCCGCGCGCACTCATTCAGAGGCGTCATTGAAATATGTTTGTTTCTGTTCTCAGAGCACTTCCGATTTTCCGGATAGTCACTTTCAGATTTACCGTTGCAAAAAGCTGCACCGGTTGTTCATTATCAGCTGCCAATTCCGGCATACGGACAAAAATCATGTCCCTCAGCCTCAGAACAGAACCATTGATTGCAGAAAGAAAAACTTCGGGAATTTTTATGATGCAGGTTGCGGTATATTCCTCAAAATACCCCGTCCGGCACTCACAGCTCCCTTAAGACCTCTTCTCCCGTCTGTCCTCACACAGAGTAATGCGTAAATATCTTTTCCTGTCCAGCAAAAGCAAAGATTTTATCACCATTACTTGCATTCTCGGGCAGTCGTCTTATTCAAACAGCAATATTGGTTCTATTTTTTTCGACCATATGGATCATCATAAAAGACCATCCTTGAATACCAATTCACGTAACCGGAGCGAAAGCAGACGGATGCGACTCGCAAAAGCATTTGGCGGGCAATTAACTGGCCTTGCGGATAATTTAAAACGGTTTAAATGAAAATATTCTCGGAATTGGCAATTTGTGTTACCTGCAATAAAACCCGTATCAGAAACGGGCAGAGAATCGGGAGCATAATGTGGCGGATTATATTCTTGGCATAGACGGTGGCGGCACCGGATGCCGTGCAGCAATTGCAGATACAACAGGTAAAGTCTTAGGTACCGGTCAGGCAGGCCCTGCCAATATCATGACCGATATGGATATATCTGTGGTGAATATTCTTGCGGCTACCGATGCTGCACTGCTTGCTGCCGAATTGCCGGTAAAATCCTATAGCCGCATTACCGCCTGTCTTGGATTGGCGGGTGCCAATGTTTCCGGCGTTGCCGAACAATTGCAGCAAGCCCTGCCCTTTGCCAGAAGCAGCGTGGTCTCCGACGGTATTATCGCGTTACAGGGTGCTATCGGCGATCAGGATGGGGTTGTGGTTATCCTCGGCACCGGCTCTGTTTATATTTCCCGCCGCAATCATACTGTCACTATGAAAGGTGGCTGGGGGTTCAAAGTCAGTGATCTGGGCGGCGGTGCACGCCTTGGCCAGAAGCTTCTGGAAGAATCCCTGCTGGCCTATGACGGTATTTATCAGCGCACACCGCTCAGCAATGCGCTGCTTGCCCATTTTGACAATGAACCGCATGCCATTGTGCGCTTCGCGCATGATGCACGCCCGAATGATTTTGGTCGTTTTGCTCCGATGGTTTTTGAATATGCTGCGCAAAATGACCCGCTGGCAGAGAAAATCCTCAAACAATCGGTCGAGACGATTGAAGCCGCTCTCGACGTATCCATGAGTGACGATCAGCCGGTTCTGTCTCTGATTGGCGGTCTCGGCGCGCTTTATGGCCCTCGTTTGTCTGCACGCTATCAGCCGCGCCTGCGGGTACCAGAAGCCGATGCTCTGACCGGTGCAGTTGCCCTCGCGGCCAAATTAAACAGCAAAGCCGCAGCGCTCTGATGACCCGTATCAATTGCATACCACCACAGGAGCTGACGGGCCCGCATCTGGTGGCTGAATATCGTGAGCTGCCGCGGATTTTCACGCTTGCCCGCGCAGCAATCGAACGCGGAGAGAAGCCGGATGATCCGCGCAATCCGCGCAGCTACACTTTGGGCAAAGGCCATGTGCGGTTCTTCTATCCGCGTCTGGGCTTTCTCGTGCAACGGCAACAGGCATTGATTGATGAAATGCTGCGCCGCGGCTATCAGCCGTCTTACCAATCGACAGCACATCTTATTGAAGGCATTCCGCAACACTGGTGTGCTGACTGGCAGCCGGATGAAGCAGCAATTGCCATCAACAAAGCACGGATTGCCGAACGCCTGAACAAACTCAATTCAAAAGATTAAAATATTTCTATATCTTATTGATAAAAATAAAAAACTCCGCATTCATCATGCGGAGTTTTTTGTATTCTATAAAGCTGAAATCAGCACTCAACCACATTCACAGCAAGCCCGCCGAGACTGGTTTCTTTATAGCGCTCATTCATATCCACGCCGGTCTGGCGCATCGTTTCGATACAGGCATCCAGCGGCACAAAATGCGTACCATCGCCCTTTACAGCCAATGACGCACCGGTCACAGCCTTCACCGCACCCAGCGCATTGCGCTCGATGCAAGGCACCTGCACCAGTCCGGCAATCGGATCGCAGGTCATGCCCAGATGATGCTCCAGTGCGATCTCTGCAGCATTCTCGATCTGCTCCGGCGTTCCGCCCAGCACAGCAGCAAGCCCTGCGGCAGCCATAGCCGAAGCCGAGCCGACCTCCCCCTGACAGCCAACCTCAGCGCCGGAAATCGACGCATTATGTTTGATAATGCCGCCAACCGCTGAAGAGGTCAGCAGAAAGTCACGAATGCCCTTCTGGTCAGCATCATCATGGAAATGCAGGTAATAGCGCATGACGGCAGGCACGACACCAGCTGCACCATTGGTCGGTGCGGTAACAACGCGGCCACCGGCAGCGTTTTCCTCATTCACCGCCATCGCATAGACGGACAGCCAGTCATTAGCGAGCAGCGGATTATGACGGTTCTGGCGCCATTCTTCATTGAGCCGGTCATGCAACTGCTTGGCACGGCGGCGCACCTTCAGCCCGCCCGGCATAATGCCTTCCTGTGTCAGCCCGCGCTCAATACAACTGCGCATGGCATCCCAGATTTTATCCAGCCCCGCATCCAGCTCTTCACGGCTCATACGGGTTTCTTCATTAGCGCGTTTCATTTCCGCGATGGAAAGACCGCTTGCCGCAGACATTTGCAGCATCTCTTTCGCCGTGGAGAAAGGATAAGGCACATTATCGTCAACCTGCTTCTTGCCGCCGCTTACACGCGTTGCATTCAGCTCTTCTTCGGTGACAATAAAGCCGCCGCCGATCGAATAATAAACGCGGCGCAGCAAAACACGGTCGTCACGATCCAGTGCTTCAAAAGCCAGACCATTGGCATGACCCGGCAAAGCCACTTTACGATCCATTACCAGATCGGCTTTGGGGTCAAAATCATAGGCAGGATGACCGCCCGGGCGAATTTTGTGTTCTTCATTCACCTTGGCCAGCAGATCGTCCATTTTATCCGGATCAATATTGGCCGGTAAAAAACCGCAAAGGCCGAGAATAACCGCCCGATCCGTCGCATGGCCGATACCGGTAAAAGCCAGCGAGCCATGCAGATAGGCCTTGATACGTGTCACTTTCGCATTATGCGGACGTGGCCACTCGCCGTCTTTCAGCTCTTTCAGAAACTGATGCCCTGCCGTCATCGGCCCCATTGTATGGGAGCTGGACGGCCCGATGCCAATTTTAAACAGATCAAAAACTGACAGGAACATAGAAGATACCGTTCTTTCATTTCCAGAGCATATCGCAGTTAAATGGACTCATTTAGCGCCCGCTAGTATGCGACAAAGTAAAGAATCCAGAGCGAGCGTTGTAGCTAAAATTATGAGCCACACGCTCTAAAAAGCGCAGGCAAATCACCGCCCGCAAACTCCCTCATCTCAAGCCCTATATAACCCGTTATGCGGTTCTGTAAAACCGGATCAGATAAGTGTCTCATTTAATATGGTGGCAACATGCGCGGATTGCACCAAAAAACAGCAAGAAAGCGACAATGTTTGAAATATCGCCCTTAAAAAACAGGTTCCAGCAAATCCGGTAGCACAATAAAAAATCACCGGGCTTAAAAGCACCGGTGATCTGAACGCTCTGAAATTTCTTTTGAATATCCGTAATTACACGGAGAACAAATAGGTCAACAAAATTACAGCGGCCAATCCAATAACTGCCCAAAGGGTTACACCCCAGCAGGACTTCTGAACTGTTTCATCCATGGAATATTTTACTCGTTTCCGGTATTTCATTCATGAGAACATGCACCGCACTCATTGCTATGCCTGTGTCTTATTTATAGTCCAAAGCCGGTTCACAAGCAATCTGCAATTGCAACGAAACCATGACATAGCAGCTATGCAAATTTACCATGATAGAAATTATTATTTAAATTCAATAATTTAATTGCAAAACCTCATCTTGTCATATTTACCATTTCGGCCAAATTCTGTCTGAACTGCATGTCATAACCACACATTAAAGCCAGTTACCCTCCGTTACTGCGCCAGTCTGCCCGCCAAATCACGACAAATCTCCGGTCATCTGTCAGCTTGTCACCGGCATGAACTCATTATAGCTATAGGCAATCAAATCCATACAAACGCCTCAGCTGAAAGTCTGCAATGAATCCGGCCAGCACTGCCCTTAACGCTGAAACACCGACGAAATCCAGTTCACGTCTCGGACGACTGGATATTGCCCGCGGGCTGGCACTGATTGCCATGGCGATCTATCATTTCGGCTGGGATCTGGAATTTTTCGGCTATCTGGTGCAAGGCAGTGCCAGTCAGGGCTGGTGGCGGATTTTTGCCCGCTGCATCGCTTCCAGCTTTCTCTTTCTGGTCGGCTTCAGTCTGGTGCTTGCCCATGGCCGCGCCATTCGCTGGCAGCCATTTTTCAAACGTCTGGCGCAAGTGGTTATTGCCGCCGCCGCAATCAGCCTGCTGACATGGTTTTTCATGCCGCAAGGCTTTATCTTCTTCGGCATTCTGCATCAGATCGCACTGGCAAGCCTGCTCGGCCTGCTATTTCTTCGTATGCCCGCATGGATCACCGTTGCAGTGGCCGCAGCAATCATAGCCACACCGGTTTATTTCCGCGCAGAAATTTTCGACCATCCGGCGCTGTGGTGGGTTGGCCTTTCGACCGTCAATCCCGTTTCCAACGATTATGTACCGCTGTTTCCGTGGTTTGGCGCAGTGCTGCTTGGCATTGCGGCGGCGCGTATCATGCAGTCAACCGGTTTGCTGCGCTTGCTGCAAGGCGGGATCAAACCGCAATGGCTGGAACGTCTGCTCATCTTTATCGGCCGTCACAGCCTGATCTTTTATCTGGTGCATCAACCGGTTCTGATCGGCCTGCTCTACGGATTTTCGGCAATCCTCCCGCCATCACCGGCAATTCAGGCAGCGAATTTTGTCCAGCAATGCACAATCCAGTGCAGTGCCGACAGTGACCCGCAACTATGCCAAATCTATTGCGGTTGTATGTTGGAGAATATCCAGAGCAACCAGCTGACCAATCTCTTGAAAAGCAGCACCACAACGGATGAAGAGCGCGAAAAACTCAGCACATTCTCCGCACAATGTGTCGCTAAAACGCAAGAAGGGCAGCCTGTTCAATAAGAATAGGCTGCCCTTCCGCTTAATTAAATTCGCTATCAGGTGCGCACACCCAGCTCAGCCATGCGCCCGATGCAGGCTTCTTCAACCTGATCCAGTTCGCTCAATGTCTCGTCAATATCGCGGCGTTTCTGGCGTAAATCCTCACGCTTTTCTTCAACGCGCTTAATGAGCAGGCGCAGCTGACCGGCCTCACCCGGCGGTTCGCGATACATCTGGATAATTTCGTGAATTTCAGCAATCGAAAAGCCGAGCCGTTTGCCACGCATAATCTGTTTAAGCAAATGCCGGTCTGAAGGACGGAAAAGACGTGTCCGACCACGACGCAGAGGATGAATTAACCCCTCGTCTTCATAAAAGCGCAGAGTTCGTGTGGAAATCCCAAACTCCCTCGTCAGCTCCGTAATCGAATAATATTCACGCATTCAGTCCACCAACTTGTTTTCTTCTCTTTGTGACATCGCATTTACGTAAAAGTCAATATTTCATTCGCAATTGCTTGATAGTCATTGCCGGATTGTTTTTGAGAGTGCCCGAAAAACAATCCGGCCTGTAAAAATCTCATTTTTGCTGTAAATCGCGAAAATCCCCGCTCACAAAGCAAAATATCATTCAATATTAAATTATAAAAATTACGCAACAAAAAATCGCATAAGACGCATATTACGCAACTTTAAAACACACAGGATTTAAGAGAACGAGAAACCGAACCACCAGGTCGCCAGACCGAGAAAGGCAAAAAAGCCGATCACATCCGTCACAGTGGTCACAAAAACCGCAGATGCAATGGCCGGATCCGCACCCAGACGGTGCAACAGCAACGGAATGAGAATTCCGCCCAAGGCTGCCGCCAGCATATTGATAATCATTGCACTGCCGATAATGCCGCCGAGATGCCAGTTATCAAACCAATAACCCGCAACGGTGCCGATCATAATTGCAAACATCATGCCGTTAAGCAGCCCGATCAGCGCCTCACGGCGAATAACGCGTGCCGCATTGTGAATATCAATATTACGGGTGGCGATAGCGCGCACAGTTACTGTCATGGTCTGGGTTGCCGCATTACCGCCCATTGAGGCAACAATCGGCATCAGCACAGCCAGCGCTACCATCTGCTGGATGGTACCGTCAAACAGACCAATCACTGAGGCAGACAGAAAAGCCGTAAACAGATTGACGAACAGCCACGGCGAGCGCGAGCGGGCAATCGTCATGAAGCTGTCGGACAGTTCTTCATCACCCACACCACCGAGACGCATGATGTCTTCTTCGGCTTCTTCCTGAATAACATCCACCACATCGTCAATCGTCAGCACGCCGACAAGACGTTCATTCTCATCGAGAACAGCAGTGGATAGCAGGTTATATTGTTCAAAAATCTGTGCGGCTTCTTCCTGATCCATCGTCGCGGGAATAGCGTGGCGTGCCTCAACCATCAAGTCTTCCACACGCACAACACGCTGCACACGCAGCAGGCGGTCAAGATCAATCGTGCCAAGCAGATGAAAAGCCGGATCAATTACAAAAACCTGCGAAAACCTGTCCGGCAGGTCGTTATCCTCGCGCATATAGTCAATCGTCTGACCAATCGTCCAGAATGGCGGCACGGCGACAAATTCCGTCTGCATACGGCGCCCTGCACTGTCTTCCGGATATTCCAGCGCACGACGCAGCCGGATACGCTCGGTAAATGGCAGTTTGGCCAGAATCTCGTCCTGATCCTGCTGGTCCATATCCTCAAGAATATAAACCGCATCATCGGAATCGAGTTCCTGCACCCCCTCGGCAATCTGCTCATTGGGCATGGCATCCACGATCTCAAGACGGATCGCTTCATCAACTTCGGTCAGCGCTTCAAAGTCAAATTCTTCGCCGAGCAATTCCACCAGCGACTGACGCTCAGTGGCATCCAGAGCTTCAAGCAAATGGCCAAGTTCTGAGGGGTGCAGATCGCGCACTTCATCGCGCAGAAGATCGGCATCGCGCGCTTCAAGCGCAGCCTCAATACGGGTTACAAGCGCCTCACTGACAGAACCGTCCTCATCATACACATCGTCGCGGATATGTTTTTCGGAATCAATATTTTGGGACGGGTCAGTGTGCTGCATATGAACCGTTTCAGTGAGAGAGCAGAAAATGGATGGGAAAGAACGCAATCCGGAAAACAGCGTCTAACAGAACTGTATATCCGTTTTGTGTCGTATCTGTGCAATGCGCACAGCAACTCTATAAAAAGCCATAAGCATAATAACAAGGTACTGCACCGCAGCAAACCACCGGAAAAATGACTTATCATCGCCAATATGTCCGATGTGCAACACAGCTGAAATATGGGCAAAAAGCACTGATCCATAAATCTGCCCTGTAAAGCTGTCATAATTCATTCAAGCGTAGTCTAGAGCGGTTTGCGTTCAGATTGAACCATAGCGTCCGCTCTAGATTCTTTATTTGGTCGCATTTTCACAGCCGTCAAGTTGATCCAACTTGGCGAATTTAAGAGCGTCGAGTTGACCCAACTTGACTGTGAAATGCTCTAGCCCTCAATCCCCCTCCGTGCTAAGGCGGCAGACAGAAGCCTTCCGAACCCGCTCCAGACAGGTTTACGATGAGAAAAGCAGTCATTGCATTGATCGGCATTGGTGGTGTGGTCGCAGCATCCTGCGCTGGCACCTATTTCTATACAATGTCTGCCGGACAGCAGTCTCTGAAACAGCTTGCTCAGGAAGGCGGGTTTTGTAAAGACACCCGTCAGACAGATTGCGCAGACGGCGTAGAATATGCCAAATCCTATCTCTCGACGGAGTTCGGGCTTTCCCCGCGTGGCGTGCAATGGTGCATCGGCGTCGATGAAATCGCCGGCCGTGATTTCCTTCTCGGCGAGACCGTCAAAACGCTGTTTACCGAAATGCTGTATCTTCCCTGCAATGAGGATGAAACCCAGCAGCTACCGACTGACGAGGAATAAATGCGTCGTTTTCCTTTATTGCCTGTTCTTGCCTGGTTGATGCTGGCCTTGCTTCTTGCAGTCACCATTAGTCCGATCGGCTTTCGCCCGCATATTCCGGGCTATGTTACAGCTGAGCGCTTTACAATGCTGCTGGTGATCGGCCTGCTGTTTTGTCTGGCTTATCCGAAGCGCTGGGCACTGGTTCTGATTATGCTGATTTCTGCTGCCGGTTTGTTTGAACTGATGCAGCGCCTGACGCCCGACAGACATGGCGAAATCTCGGATTTCATTGTCAAATCCGCTGGTGCTATTGCCGGTGTTACACTCGGAAAAATCATTCTTTTCTGGAAACAATCTTTAAAATAATCAAAAAGATACTTCATCTTCTTCATAAAATGAAAAAGGCCGGTTTTCACCGGCCTTCATTCTATTTCATATATGCATCGGGGATTAATTCCCGTTACCTTTTCAGGCAACAAAATCACCCCCCGTTGCGTTTTACGCAACAAAGTCACTTTGCGTGCCGTGTGCTTCAATCGCCTGCGAGAGACGCAGCAGCGCATGAACATAAGCGGCGGTGCGCATGGTTACGCCTTTGTCCTTGGCAACATTCCAGATAGCGCGACCTTCCCGCTCCATAATCACGCGTAAGCGCGAATGGATTTCTTCCAGTTCCCAATAATAGCACTGGCGGTTCTGCACCCACTCAAAATAGGAAACGGTCACGCCACCGGCATTAGCCAGAATATCAGGCAGGATGGTTACGCCCATTTTCTCCAGAATAGCATCGGCTTCGGGCGTCACAGGACCATTGGCCAGCTCCACAATCAGCTTGGCTTTCACCGAACCGGCATTGCGTGCATGGATCATATCTTCCATAGCTGCAGGCACCAGCACATCACAGGCAACGCCGACCAGATCTTCCGCTGCCAGTGCTTCATGACCGCCATGCCCGACTGTTGCCAGAACCGAGCGGCCATTCTGCTTCGCATGGATCAGCGCCGCAACATCCAGACCGGATGCACAATAAACCGCGCCTTCAGAATCCGACACCGCAACGATCTTATGACCGTCACTGGTCATCAGCTTGGCCATATGCTGACCGGCATTACCAAAACCCTGAATGGTGACATGCAATTCTTCTGACAGCCCGAGATCGGCAGCCAGATGGCGCACCAGATAGAAACCGCCGCGCGCCGTTGCATCATCACGGCCAAGCGAACCGCCGAGCGCAATCGGCTTACCGGTAATCACAGCAGGCGATGACTGGCCGACAATCTGCGAATATTCGTCAGCCATCCAACCCATAATCATCGAATTGGTGTAAACATCCGGTGCCGGAATATCGCGGTCAGGCCCCAGAATACGGGCAAAAGCCTGAATATAAGCGCGTGACAACCGTTCCAGCTCTGCTTTGGAAAGTTTACGCGGATCAACCTGAATTGCGCCCTTGCCGCCGCCATAAGGCAGATTCATCACTGCGCATTTGAAGGTCATCCAGAACGCCAGTGTTTCCACTTCTTCAGCTGTTGATTCAGGATGGTAACGGATGCCGCCTTTTGTCGGGCCGCGTGTATCATCATAACGGCAACGCCATGCAATAAAGGATTTTCGTGATCCGTCATCCATACGGATCATCAGTCGCACCTTGGTAGTCTCTCGGGCAAATTTCAGCTTTTCGATAACATCCGCGTCAATATCCAGATGGCTGGCGGCTTCATCAAGACGAACAAGTGCATTTTCGAGAGGATTATCCTGCGACATCGAAATTTCCCTTTCTTGCGATTGCAGCATGAAAAATTACGTTTTGCATAACTTTTGCCAGCCATTCGCGCAATAAAAATATGGCAGCTATACTGACATTATGCAAAATCAGCACAATATCAGACCGTAAGCACATGATTAATGCGACATGCGCTGACGCGGAAATGTATATTAGAAAAATAATCTGACGCCGTGTCCGCACAAATCCCTGACGGCGCATATTTTCACCACTTGATTCGTATCAGCGGGATTTCAGTTCTATGTCCTGCCAATGATTTTTACGCATCAATGCGCAATTTAATACAATTCATAACTATATATCCATATAAACAAATCTTTATATCATTATTGACATTCGTTTTTTGATGATGCAGTCTCTGCATATCGTGGTTCTTTCCTGCAATTGCGCAATCCTCCCAAACCTTTGCCCGATTGTATGAAAGCTAAGAGGGAATGCGCTGCGGCCAACAAATCGGCTTTCAGGCAACTGAAATGGCGACATTTCGGGAAGACCGGAAGCGAAGGATGACCCGCAAGCCAGTAGACCTGCCCGTTACATTTTTAAAAGACAGAAAGGGCTGCGCGCCTCCTGCCCGCAGCAACAATTTGCCAGCATTCGTCGGGGTATTGAAATGACCGTTACTACAGCCAATCTCGGTTTTCCGCGTATCGGAAAACAGCGCGAACTCAAATTCGCTCTTGAATCCTACTGGGCAGGCAAATCCTCACAGCAAGATCTGCTTGCCACGGCCAAATCCTTGCGCGCCGCCAACTGGAAACTGCAGCAGGAAAAAGGCATCAAGAACATTCCTTCCAATGACTTCTCCCTCTATGACCATGTGCTTGATCTGGCTGTAACGCTCGGCGTTATTCCGGCAGTCTATGGCTGGAAAAGCGGCAAGGTTGATCTGGACACCTATTTCGCATTGGCACGCGGGGGTAAGGTCATTATACCGATAGAACTGGCAAGTTGCAGCTGCGGCCGTGATCACGGCAACGGCGCCTCCGGTAATGGCGTACCCGCACTGGAAATGACCAAATGGTTCGACACCAATTACCATTATATGGTGCCGGAATTCAGCGCCGGTCAGACATTCACCCTGACCGACAATAAAGCGCTCAACGAATTCAATGAAGCCAAAGAACTTGGCATTCACACCCGCCCTGTTCTGCTCGGGCCAGTCTCTTTCCTCAAGCTCGGCAAATCCAACGATGCCAATTTTGATCTGAACAAGACACTGGAAGCCCTGCTGCCGGTCTATACGGAAATCCTTGCCCAGCTTCATGCAGCAGGCGCTGACTGGGTGCAGATTGACGAGCCGGTTCTGAGCCTTGATCTCGATGCCCGCGATCACGAAGCCATCCGCACGGGCTATGAGTTTCTGGCGGGAAAACTGCCGGAACTGAAAATCCTGCTGGCCAATTATTTCGGCTCCTATGGCGACAATCTGCTGACCGCTATCACACTGCCGGTTGCCGGTTTGCATCTTGATCTGGTTCGCGCACCACAGGATCTTGATGCCGCTGCTAAAATCGCCCGCCCTGATCTGGTGCTCTCACTCGGTGTAATCGATGGCCGCAATATCTGGCGTGCTGATCTGCGTGCCATTGCCGGACGTGTAAAATCAGTCATCGCCAAGCGTGGCGCAGATAATGTGCAGATTGCACCATCCTGCTCGCTGCTGCATGTGCCGATTGATCTGGCATCGGAAAAGAAACTCGATACGGAAATTCGTCAGTCGCTGGCTTTTGCCGTGCAGAAACTGGAAGAACTGGCTGTGCTCGGCACAGTTCTTGGCGACAAACCGGAAGCTACTGAGCCCGCATTGAAAGCCTCGGATAAAGCAATTGCTGCCCGCAAAGCCTCAGCCAAGGTCAATAATAAGGCAGTGCAGGCACGCGTTGCAGCGATTACTGATGCGCAGTCGCATCGTAACAGCCCGTTTGATGCACGCGTCAAATTGCAGGCAGATCATCTGAAACTGCCCCTCTATCCGACAACAACCATCGGCTCTTTCCCGCAGACAACAGAGATTCGTCAGGCACGTTCGCGCTTCACCAAAGGCGAATTGTCTGCTGCCGACTATCAAAATTTCCTTGAGCAGGAAACCGAAACAGCGATCCGCTGGCAGGAGGAAATCGGCATTGACGTTCTGGTACACGGCGAATTCGAACGCAATGACATGGTGCAATATTTCGGCGAGCAGCTTGACGGCTATGCCTTCACCCAATCCGGCTGGGTACAAAGCTACGGCTCGCGCTATGTGCGCCCTCCGGTAATCTATGGTGATGTTTCCCGTCCGGTTGCCATGACCGTTGAATGGGCAAAATTCGCCCAGAGCAAAACCGACAAGCCGATGAAAGGTATGCTCACCGGCCCTGTCACCATGCTGCAATGGTCATTCGTGCGGGATGATCTGCCACGTTCCGAGGTTTGCCGCCAGATTGCTCTGGCATTGCGTGATGAAGTGACTGACCTCGAAGCCGCAGGTATCAGCATTATCCAGATTGATGAACCGGCTCTGCGTGAAGGCTTGCCGCTGCGTAAAAGCGACTGGGCAGCCTATCTGGAATGGGCTGTGACAGCGTTCCGTCTTAGCGCCGCTGGCGTGAAAGATGAAACCCAGATCCACACCCATATGTGCTACTCGGAATTCAACGACATTATGCCTGCGATTGCAGCACTGGATGCTGATGTGATTTCGATTGAAACCTCACGCTCCAAAATGGAACTGCTGAGTGCTTTCTCTGAACAGGGCTATCCGAATGAAATCGGTCCGGGTGTCTATGACATTCACTCGCCACGTATTCCTGATGTGGAAGAAATGGTCGATCTGATCGGGAAAGCAGCCCAGAAGCTTAAGGCGCAGCAGATTTGGGTCAATCCGGATTGCGGTTTGAAAACCCGAGGCTGGGCAGAAACCAAACCGGCTCTTGTCAATCTGGTTGAAGCTGCCCGCCAGCTGCGCGCCGCTGCCTGACAATTAAGACAAGCAGCACAAACAAGATAAAAGCTGTGACAGTCCCCACTGTCACGGCTTTTTCATTATGTGACAAATACGGATTGAATATTGAAAAACAATAAGATGGAATATCTTCCTGATATAACGGGTCAATAACCGGCATCACTATGCCGTCACCAAACCTTGTATAATGGCCTTATGCGCCGTAAAAGCGCGAAAGATAGAGTATGTCGCAGCTAAATGGACTCATTTAGCGTTCGCGAACATGCGGCAAATTAAAGAATCTAGAGCGAGCACTGTGATCTAATCTGAACGTAACCGCTCTAGTGTTTAAATACCGGATAAGGACATGCCTTCTGCAACCCGACAAAGGCATGCAAGGACAAATCCATGACAGCGCCCCTGAATGACGACCAAAAAATCCAACCATCTGATGAGATGATTTATGGTCAGGATGTGCCTCTGATTTCACGTCTCGTGACCGTTGTTTTCCCCGGAGACACCAACCATCACGGCACATTATTCGGCGGTGCAGGTTTTGCGCTGATGGATCGCGTGGCGTTCATTGCTGCCACCCGTCATGGCCGCGTGCCTTTTGTAACCGCCTCCTGTGAACGTATTGATTATACAGCGCCGGTTAAGCTCGGGCAGGTTGTTGAACTGACTGCCAGAGTTATCCGTGTCGGCCGCACCTCGCTTTCGGTTGAAGTGGAAATGGTGGCAGAAAATATGATCGGCGGCGAGCGTGTGCTCTGTACCCGCGGACTGTTCCACATGGTTGCCAAGACGGAGCTGACAAAAGACAAAGCATGGAGCCTGCCGCCTATGCCGAAGACAGAAACAGCAGAGATTATTGACGACCAGCCGACACTTTTACGTATGTCGGATGTGGTTTTTGCGGATCAGGCCAATTCCTATGGCACCATGTTCGGTGGCGAGGCTATGGCTGAAATGAGCAAAAGTGCTTTCATTGCCGCTACCCGTTATTGCCGCCTGCCAACCGTGCTGGCTTCTTCCCGCAGAATGGATTTCAAATATCCGGTGCGTGTGGGTTCTATTCTTGAACTCGTGTCCAAAGTTATCAAATCCGGCCGCAGCTCTGTCGTTGTTTCCACCGAACTCTGGTCGGAAGATCTGATGAGCGGTGAACGCCTGATGACTGCAAAAGGTGAATTCACCATGGTAGCGGTGGATGAAAGCGGCCATCCGGTGCCGGTACTGGCTGAAGAAGGCTCACGCCCTTAACTGCATCAATTCATGCCGGCAAAATCGTGTAATTTTGCCGGCATGTCCGGCCATTTAACCGCCAATTGCACTACAAATACAACAACTTACAAAAAACACTTTTATTCAAATCATATTTTGTATATTTCTCAAATCCATAATATTTCATACTAAAGTGTATTTAATTTCAGAATACTTATTGAATATCATAAAATAAATTTTGAGGCCATTATGCATCAATTCATTAAAGCCACAGCATTACTACTCTTCCTCACCCCTTCCGCACAGGCGCAATCTATCTGGCACGGCAATCATATTCCAGTTACACTCCAGCAGGATGAAAAACCGGAAATTTTTACCGCACCGGACTATAAACCCGGTGTCATTCGCCACATTGTCCTGTTTCGCTACAGGCCTGATGTAAGTGATGCACAACGCATGGCCGTTTTACTGCGTTTCCGGAATATGAAGCACACAGCAAGGCGCAATGGTGAGCCTTATATTGTTTCCATTCATGCGGGCAGACAAAACAGTTTTGAAAATCTTGGTCAGGGTTTCGATCAGGCATTTATTGTCAAATTCCGCTCTGAAGGTGACCGGAACTATTATGTCGGCACACCGGCCGTGATCGATCCGGCCTTTTACGATCCCGAACATCAGAAGTTCAAAGAATTTGTTGCGCCGCTATTGGCTGATCGGGGCTCGCTGGTCTTTGATTTTGTCTCCGACAAATAATCCATGCTCCAAAAACAAAAAGGCGGCAGCTTTTTGCTACCGCCTCTTCTGTACAGTCACTCACACTATCAGGCTGTGCCTTTAAGTGCTTGATTAAGCAGCTTCAATGCGCCTTCTTTTGTCAGCTCCACCGGATTACCACCGGCTGTAGGGTCAACAATGGCCATTTCCGCAATCATATCCTTGCGGGCATCATTCATTTCCAGACCTTTGATAAATTCCGGCAAGCTGTCCGGTACATTCAGCTCTTTGCGCAGTTTCATCACTGCTGCAACGAAACCGTCAAAGCCACCTGCAATGCCCAGATAATCAGCCAGCCGACTAATACGGGTTTCAATGGCTGCACGATTAAACGCGAGCACATAAGGCATGAAAACCGCATTGGTCATGCCGTGATGCGTATCATAAAGCGCACCGATCGGATGCGACAGTGAATGGATAGCGCCAAGCCCCTTCTGGAAAGCTGTTGCACCCATTGCCGCCGCAGCCATCATATTGGCACGCGCTGTAATATCGCGCCCGTTTGCATAGGCGACCGGCAGGTTTTCAAACACCAGCCGGATACCTTCCAGCGCAATACCATCCGCCATCGGATGATAGCCCGGTGCGCAATAAGCTTCCAAGCAATGTGCCAGCGCATCCAGCCCTGTGCCAGCGGTGATGAATGGTGGCATACCGACTGATAATTCCGGATCGGCAATCACCGTCACCGGCAGCATTTTCGGATGGAAAATCACTTTTTTGGTGTGCGTGGCTTCATTGGTCAGCACACCGGCGCGGCCAACTTCCGAGCCGGTACCGGCTGTCGTCGGCACCGCAATCACCGGTGCAATCACTGCACTGTCTGCACGTGTCCACCAATCGCCGATATCTTCAAAATCCCAGACCGGACGCGTCTGCTTGGCCTGAAATGCAATCAGCTTGCCAAGATCAAGCGCCGAGCCGCCGCCAAAGGCAATCACACCATCATGATTGCCGTCATTATAGACTTTAACACCGGCTGTCAGATTGCTCTCAACCGGATTTGGCTTCACTTCGGTAAAAGTGCCGTATTTTACACCAGCTTCATCCAGTACCGCCAAGGTTGATGCCACAACCGGCAGCTTCGCCAGTCCCGGATCGGTGACGAAGAGAGGATTACTGATACCGGCAGCTTTCAGAACTGCAGGCAGCTCTTTAATACGACCGGCACCAAACAGCACAGTGGTCGGGAAATTCCATTTTGAGATCAATGTTGTCATTGCATTTGCTTTCACATCAAAATTCAAAGGCAGATCAGATTTTTTCACGCAGATGATAGGATTTCGGACGGGTGAGATTACCGTAACCGATTGAAGACAGCGAAGCGCCCTTGCCCGTATCCTTAACACCGGTCCAGACCAGTCCCGGATCGAGATAATCACAGCGGTTCATAAACACGGTGCCGGTTTCAATCTGATCGGCAATATTGGCCGCGCGATCCGTATCCGGTGTCCAGAGTGATGCTGTCAGCCCGAAATTGCTGTCATTCATCAGCGCAACAGCCTCTTCGTCGCTGCGCACCTTCATAATGCCGACAATCGGCCCGAAGCTTTCTTCGCGCATCACGCTCATCTGGTGATCGACATTGGTCAGCACTTCCGGCGCGATATAAGGTGAACCGGCGCGGTCATTCTCGACCTGCATATTGATATGAGATTTTGCACCTTTGCGAAGCGCTTCCGCCTTCTGCTCACGGATCAGATCGGCAAAACGCGCATGTGCCATCGGCCCCAAAGTCGAAGATGCATCAAGCGGATTGCCCACCACATATTGGCTGGTCAGATCAACGAAACCGTCAACGAATTTGTCATAGACCGCCTCATGCACATAGATGCGCTCAATACCGCAGCAGCACTGACCGGAATTGAAAAATGCGCCATCAACGAGATTGGCAACTGCATGCTCGACATTAACATCCGGCAGCACATAGGCCGGATCTTTGCCGCCAAGCTCCAGCCCGATGCTCATGAAGGTACCGGCAGCGGCTTTTTCAATCGCACGACCGCCACCAACTGAACCGGTGAAATTCACATGGTCTATCGTGCCGGAAGCCAGCAACGCTTCCGTCGTCGCATGTCCCAGTACCACATTACTGAACACACCTTTCGGCAGGCCTGCAATTTCAAAAGCTTTGGCAAAGCGTTCGCCAGCAAGCAGCGTTTGCGTAGCGTGTTTGAGGATAACTGTATTACCCGCCATCAGCGCCGGAATAATCGTGTTCACTGCAGTGAGATACGGATAATTCCATGGAGCAATCACCATCACCACGCCAAGCGGCACATGCTTCACATAGCGGCGGAAACCGTCTTTCTCTTCCGGCACCAGCGGTTTGAGCGCCTCTTCCGCTATATTGATCATATATTGGCCGCGCTCCTGCACGCCGCCATTTTCTCCGCCATAGCGTACCGGACGCCCCATCTGCCAGGCAATTTCCGGCACCAGCTCGTCATTCATTGCAGCCAGAGCAGCGAGTGCCGCCGAACAATATTTTGCGCGTTCAGCAATGGTCAGCGCTGCCCAGCCTGCCTGCGCCTGTCTGGCCGCAGAGACAACGGCTTGCACCTGCCCCAGATCAAGGCAGGCACGTTCCGCATAAACAGAACCGTCAATCGGAGAAATCAGTCTCGCCACTTCGCTCATGGCTTCATTCCTTTTATAATTCTTAAATCAATAGCGTTCAAAGCCACGATGCAGCTCCCAGTCAGTGACACGGCGGTCATATTCAACCTGTTCCCAATCAGCCGTATGAACGTAGTGATTGAGAACCTTCTCGCCCAAAGCCTCTTTCAGGAATTCAGAGTTCTTCAGCGTTTCAATAGCATCACGCAGGGTGTATGGAATTTCTTGCAGCTTCACTGCCGCATAGGCATCGCCGACAAACGGCTCTTCCAGTTCCAGCTTCTCATCAATACCGCGCAAGCCTGCAGCAATCAGTGCCGCAAAAGCCAGATAAGGGTTGAGATCAGAACCGCCGATACGACATTCAATACGAATACCTTTGGTACCCTCGCCGCAAAGGCGGAAACCGGCTGTGCGGTTATCCCGGCTCCAAGTGATCTTGGTCGGAGCGAAAGTGCCTGCCTGAAAGCGCTTGTAAGAATTGACATAAGGCGCGAGGAAATAGGTATAATCGGCGGCATATTTCAGCTGTCCGGCCACCCATGAGCGCATCAACGGCGACATGGTATAAGGCGCATCCGGATCGTAAAACAGTGACTTACTGCCATCCAGACTCCACAGTGAATTATGCACATGGCTGGAACTGCCGGCTTTGCAATAATCATATTTCGCCATGAAGGTGATGCATTTGCCCTGCGCCTCGGCAATTTCCTTCATCGCATTTTTCATGATGACATGGCGATCGGCCATATCCAGCCCTTCCGCATAGCGCACATTGAGTTCCTGCTGACCGGAACCTGCCTCGCCTTTTGAATTCTCAATCGGAATACCGGCTTTGGCGAGATGATTACGCATCGCACGCAGCACCGGTTCTTCCTTGCTGGTCAGATGGATCATATAATCCTGAATATACGGAGAGGATGTATCCATATGTTTCCAGTATTTATCGCGCGCAGATTTATAAGTCTCATCAAAGAGATAGAATTCAAGCTCTGAGGCAAAATAGGCGCGGTAGCCGCGCTCTTTCAACCGAGCCAGCTGTTTCTTCAGCATTGCGCGTGGTGAGTGCGCGAGATCGGAATGATCGTGATGGTCAAGCACATCGCATAATACCAGAGCGGTTTTCTCCAGCCATGGCGCAATACGCAGCGTAGACATATCCGGTTTGATGACAAAATCGCCATAGCCCTGATCCCAGCTGGCAGCCTCATATCCGGCAACCGGTTCCATATCGATATCATCGGCCAGCAAATAACTGCAGCCATGGGTTTCATCATAGGCAGATTCAACAAAAAACTGCGCATAGAAACGCTTGCCAACCAGTCGTCCCTGCATATCTGTCAGGCAGACGAGCACGGTATCAATCTCATCATTCGCGACCGCTTTTTTCAGCGCATCAAAAGTCAGGTTTCCGGTCATTTACAACTCCGTGCTTCATCGGCATTTTATTAGAATGGAGTGTCGCCGCCCCTCCGGCGGCGACAGTTTTTGTAAATTTTGGTTATGCTCCGTAGCGATATGGTGCACCGGCTTTGCGCATGGTTTCCTGATATTTCTTCAGAATTTCGACCACCTTGGCATTGCGCGGGCTCTTGGCCGCAATTTCATCCCAGAACTTCATGGCCTCATCTTCAACCTTGCCCCATTCCGCTTCCGGAATAGTTGTTAGTTCAAGCTTACCTCCGGTGGTGCGGTAATGGGCTTCACCCCACCAGTACCAATGCTGGCGGTAGTAATGGGAGCTGTCCATGCTGAGTTTAAACAGCTGTTGCAAATGCGCAGGCACAGCATTCCATTTTTCCGTATTGGCAAAATAGGAACCAGCCCAGGCACCGCTGATATTATTGGTGAGATAATATTTATTAATATCAGCCCAACCGACCGTATAAACTTCGGTCGCGCCCGACCAGCACACGCCGTCAAGTTCACCGGTCTGAATGGCCACTTCAATATCTTCCCAAGGCAGGGTTACAGGCACCACACCAAAACGGGTAAGGAACTGACCACCGGTCGGGAAGGTAAAGACGCGCAGGCCTTTCAAGTCTTCCAGCGAGCGGATCGGCTTGGTGGTTGCGAAGTTACACGGATCCCATGAACCGGCGCTGAGCCATGTGACACCCGGAATTTCCTTATAGGCTTCTTCCCAGATTTCATTCAGGCCATACCAGTTGAACAGCACCGGCACATCAAGGCTGTAACGCGAGGCGAACGGGAAATACGCACCGAACACCGACACATCCACCGGCGATGCCATGGAGTCATCATCAGACTGTGCCGCATCAATCGTACCCGCCTGCACCGCACGGAACAATTCGCCCTGCGGCACCAGCTGATCGGAGGTATAAAGCTCAATCACCATCTCGCCATTGGCCGCCTTGTTGAAAGCATCAATAGAAGGTTTGATGACGTGTTCAGCCAGAGCAGGCCCTGCATAGGTTTGCAGGCGCCATTTAATAGGGCTCTGTGCTTTCACATAGGGTGTGGCGAGTGCAGTTGCACCAACTGCTCCGACAGTGGTCAATGCAGACTTTTTAAGAAAGTCGCGCTTATTCAGAAATTTGCTGTCACTCATTTGCGTGTCTCCCGTCGCAATAGAATTCAAGGTTCCTTTCACCGCAGTTTTGGCTTGTTGCCTTTTTTTGAACTGCGTTATGCACTTCACACTTTATCAGCGTCCCGAATACCAGTTTGGCAGCCACAGAGCGATCTGCGGGAAGATCATCAGAATGATGACCGTCAGCACCATCAGGAAGAAGAACGGAACGATAGATTTATAAATATCAACCATGGTCACGCTGGACGGTGCGAGCGCCCGCATCATGAACAGGTTATAGCCGAAAGGCGGGGTGATATAGGCAATCTGACAGGTGATTGTGTAGAGAATACCGAACCAGATCGCGTTGAATCCGAGGCTTTTGACCAGCGGAATATAGAGCGGTGCCACGATAACCAGCATCGCCGTATCATCCAGAAACATGCCGAGCACAACAAAGGACAGCAGCATCAGGATCAGAATTGTCCATGGCGACAGATCAAATGTACCGATCAGCAGTTTTTCAATCGCCTTTACCGCACCCAGACCATCATAAACGGATGAGAAGCACAGCGCCGCGAGAATGATCCAGAGGAACATACAAGAGATCATCAGCGAGTTGCGGGTTGTGGTTTCCCAAACTGCTTTGGTCATCCGTCCGGTGAACAATGCCGCCAATGTTGCCAACAAAGCGCCGACTACGGAGCTTTCAACCAGACTGGTAACACCGGTCAGAAACAGCCCCATCATTGTGCCGAAAATAATCAGAGGCAGCAGACCGGCGCGCAGCGTTGAAAACTTCTCCGCCCAAGTGATGCTATCCAGCTCATCTTTAGGCAATGTTGGCCCGAGCTCAGGATTAATCCGGCAGCGGATATAGATATAGACTGCAAATAATGTGGCCATCAGCAAGCCCGGCCCGATACCGGCCAGCCACAATTGCAATACCGGCTGACGGGCAATCATCGCATACAGCACAAGCACGACACTCGGCGGGATCAGAATACCCAGCGAGCTACCCGCCTGAATAACGCCGGTCACCATAATCTTGTTATAGCCGCGCTTCAGCAGCTCCGGCAGTGCCACCGTTGCACCAATGGCCATACCGGCCACACTCAGGCCGTTCATAGAGGAAATCACAACCATCAGCCCGATGGTACCGAGTGCCAGACCGCCGCGAATACCACCGAACCAGACATGGAACATGCGGTAGAGATTGCTGGCAATGCCGGATTCCGAGAGCATATAGCCCATGAAAACGAAGAACGGCACGGTAATCAGAGGATACCAGTTCAGCACCGCAAAAGTGGCATTGAACGGCATTTCAAATGCGCCGTTCCCCCAGAGCAGCAGCGCCGCCAGCGAACCGACAAAACCGATCACACCGAATACGCGCTGCCCTGTCATCAACAGCACCATCATTGTGGCAAACATGAAAAGAGTAATGAATTCCGAACTCATACAGTTTGCCCTTCCTGCGGTGCGGCATCAGGTATGTAAGCAGCAGGTTTGATCGGCGTGCCGCGCCAGATCGCGAAATCTTTGATAAGATTGGAGATGCACTGCAGCAGCAGCAGGAAAACACCGAGCGTCATCAGCGTTTTGATCGGCCACAAAACCGGAGCCCATGCCGTGTAATTGCGCTGATTATAGACATAGGCGTAATTGGTGCTGGAAAGCCCACCCGCGAACATCACAACGAGATAGAAAATCACGCAGAGAATAGTAATGACATCTGTCAGCGCCTTCTTCTTCGGCGCAAAACGGTCATAAAACAAATCCATCCGCACATGAGCGCCCTGCTGCATCGCATAGGCACCGCCCAGCAGATAATAGGCCGAGAGAATGAACTGCGACATTTCCAGCACCCAGTTCACCGGCGCGCCCAGCACAACCCGCGAAAAGGTGGAATAAAGCAGGCAGGCTGCCATCAAAAAGATGAGATACATCGCACAGCGACCGACCCGATAATTCAGCGCATCGACATATTTTACGAAGAGTCTGAGTATTTTCGGCACTTTTTTGTTCCCGTTGTTTCAGGCGTTTTATGGCCGGTTTTCCGGCTCTTTTGCCTGTATTCACCAGTTACCTGTTTCCCTTGACCCCCGCCTGCTCCTCAACAGAATGCGGTTAAGGTCGTCTCTCCTTATGTAATCTCAATTTCCTGTAAGATTGACGACAGACGGGCAGCCCAAAGCGCCTGCCCTTTCTCGCCAGCAATTTCATTATTGCGGATTTCCACCATCGCACAGAGATCACCGCGTTTACGCGCATGACATTCCACGGTGTAATAAACACGGTCATCCGGTGAATAAGGCTGGTTCACACCAACATTGATGCCTGAGCTTTCGCCGTCTTTGCGCAAACCCGCGATCATACGCGCACCCAGCCTGTCATCAGCATCATGAATGATCCCGATTTCCCATGGCCGCCCGACACCTTTATAAACCGGCGTATAGGAGTGGATGGTTATAACCCGGCTTTCCTGTCCGCGTTTTTTGCGCGCCTCGATAACTTCTTCGATTTTATCGTGAAAAGGCTTGTGCGACAGGGATATACGCTCCTGCCGCTCTGCCTCTGACAGATTGTGATTGCCCGGTATCACCGTAAACTCACTAATCTCAGGAATAAGATCCGGCGCGGAAAGCGGCCGGTTACAATCAATCAGCAAGCGGGAAAGACCGGCCTCAACAAGCGTAGCATCCAGCGCTTTGCTCATACGCCGCGCGACCTCTGCCGCACCCGGATCCCATGCAATATGGGCGGACATATCAGCCTCGCTCAATCCGAGGCGTGCAAATTTCTCCGGCATAAAATTCGTGGCATGTTCGCAGATCAGCAGATACGGGCTTTCACCCTGCTCATTGAGAACAGTGACAGCCGGTATATCGCCACCGGCATCAGAATAACGGGTATGCATATCATTGCCGTGAGAATCGCGAATTTCCGCCATTCTTCCCCCCTCATGCGAGTAAATTTTATCATTTACACATGTAACTTATGTTACGTTATTTTTTATTTCGCACTATTGTGTATCATCTCATACGCATTATTATCTTTTGTCAAATAGTATTTTTAAATGGGTTGAATCAAAAAGCTGGCCATTCAGTCCACTGATGCAAACAGGTGTTTTATGATGAACAATTTCACCAGTATCGCCGAACTGATAACCGAGCGGATTGACACAATGCCTCCGGGTGAGCGCAATGCCGCACAAACGCTGATTGCCAGTTATCCGATGCTTGGCCTTAAAACCGTTGCTGAATTTTCTGCTCAGGCAGGGGTAAGTTCCCCGACTATTCTGCGGTTTATCAACCGGCTCGGTTTTCAGAATTATTCCGATTTTCAGGCGCGTTTGCAGGATGAACTGGCCGCTCAGCTACAATCTCCCCATAACCGCAATGAAAACCGGCAAAGCCAGCCGGATACCGATTATCCGGCAGTCGAACACAGTCTTGAAAATATCCGCGAAACTTTCCGCCATATCAGTGAGAAACAGTTAAGCGATATCGTTACTGCGCTGGCCTGTGCACGCGGCAATATTTATCTGATCGGGGGGCGTTTTACCGATCCCATTGCGCAATATATGGCTGCGCATATGACCGTGATCCGCCCGCATGTTTTCCACCTGTCGGGGCAGGAAAGCGCATGGCGCGACAGGCTGCTGGATATGGGCAAAAAGGATATATTGATTGTCTTCGACATCCGCCGCTATCAGGACAGTCTGCTGCATCTGGCTGAAACGGCCAAAAGCCGTGGTGTTGATATTGTGCTGATTACGGATCAGTGGCTGTCACCGATTGCCCGTTTTGCCCGTCATGTGATTGCGGGGCGTACCGGTGTTCCCTCGGCATGGGATTCCTCCGCCGCGTTGTTTGTACTGGCAGAAAGCATCATTCGCGAAATGACTATACAGCTGGAACAAGACAGTGCCGCGCGTATTAAAGAACTGGAAGGTCTGCGCTTCAGAAACCGGCCATAATAAGCTTCACATTTCTCCGGTAGAGATTTTTATAAAAACTCTTTTCTTCCAACCATGCATCTTTCGATGTAATGGGAAGGCGACAAAATTTCAGACGATCCGCGCGTGTGGGAGGCACAAACGGATTTGGCTGAATTCCTCTTCAGGCCGGATCACGCCCTGAGCTTTTAAAATAAACGCACATGATGAGAGTTGCCTCAGACACTTTCATTTGTGTCCGCCCCCTATCAGAAACAGTCGCACATGCTGTTTCAGGAAAAATGAAATGACAGATTCCTCCCCCGCCATGGTGCTGGACGCCCCAGCTCTGGCCGATGCTGAAACGCTTGCTACAAGCGCAGATACAACAAATTTCAAACTGGTTTTGCTGGCACTGGCAATGGGTGGCTTTGCTATCGGCACCACCGAATTTGCAGCCATGTCCCTGCTGCCCTATTTCTCCGCAGGCTTAGGTATTGATGAACCAACCGCCGGTCATGTCATCAGCGCCTATGCGCTGGGTGTGGTCGTAGGCGCGCCAATCCTCGCTGTATTCTTCGCACGTATGTCACGCCGCACGCTGGCTATGGGGCTGATGGCTGTATTTGCCGTCGCCAATGTGCTCAGCGCTCTATCGCCATCCTATCACTGGATGCTGCTGTTTCGCTTTATGAGCGGCCTGCCGCATGGCGCATATTTTGGTGTGGCCGCGCTGATGGCCGCCTCACTGGTACCAATGAACCGCCGCGCATGGGCTGTTGGTCGTGTTATGCTCGGCCTGTCTATCGCAACAGTAATCGGTGTGCCTTTTGCGACGTGGCTCGGGCAGAATCTCGGCTGGCGCTGGGGTTTCGGCGTTACCGGTATTCTGGCCACGCTCACTTTTCTGATGATTATGGCTTTTGCCCCGAAAGACCCGCCACGCCCCGGTGCCACACCACTGCGTGAACTGGCCGCCTTGAAGAACCGTCAGGTCTGGCTGACACTCGGCATTGGTGCGGTCGGCTTCGGTGGTCTGTTTGCAGTCTATTCCTATATTGCCTCCACCCTGCTGGAAGTCACCGGTGTTGCGCCCTATTGGGTTCCGGTTGTGCTGACTGTTTTCGGTGCGGGCATGACCTGCGGCACGCTAATCGGCTCATGGGGCGCTGACCGTGCACTCATGCCGACTGCCGGTATTCTGCTGCTGTCAAATGCAATCTTTCTGGCAATCTTTCCATTCGTGGTGATGAATGTCTGGATTTTGACCGCGCTGGTCTTCCTGATCGGCTGTACCGGCGGCCTAGGAACTGTGTTGCAAACCCGCCTGATGGATGTGGCACAAGATGCCCAGACCCTTGCCGCAGCGCTTAATCACAGTGCCTTCAATGTTGCCAATGCCCTTGGCCCATGGCTGGCTGGCATGTCCATTGCCGCAGGCTATGGCTTTGCCTCTTCCGGTTTTGTCGGTTGTGCACTGGCGCTGGGTGGTCTGATCATCTGGGCAATTGCTCTGTGGGATTCCCGCCGTACCGGCATTTGAGAACAGAAAATATGACCAATAAAAAAGCCGGCAGAACCATCGTTCTGCCGGCTTTCTCTTTAGCTCAAAAGACCCGATTAATTGGCAACGATTTTGCCGTCTTCCCATTTATAGACCACGAAGGTCGGGGAAGTCAGATCGCCGTTTTTGTCATAGCTCAGATCACCGATAATGGTTTTTGCTTCAAGACCATCATGCAGTGCCTTGGCAACCGCAGCGGCATCATCAGCTTTACCGACTTTTTCGATACCAGCTTTGAGAACCTGAACAGCAGCATAACCATTCAGTGTGAACACTTCCGGCGCAATATTCTTGGCCTTCAGCGCGTCCACAGCTTCAGCAGCAGCAGGATTCTGTGTCACATCAACAGCATTGGTGAAGAGTGTGCCTGCACCGGTTTCACCGGCAATCGCCCAATACTCAGTATTGGACAGGCCTTCACCACCGATCAGCAGCAGTTTCACGCCCTGATCTGAAAGCTGACGGGACAGAAGACCGGCTTCCGGATGATAACCACCGAAATACAGCACTTCCACACCGCTGTTTTTGATCTTGCTCACCAGTGCGCTGAGATCTTTTTCACCCGGTGTCAGGGATTCATACAGAACCTCTTTCACACCAGCTTTGTTCAGGCTGTCTTTGAAGCTGTCTGCAAGACCCTGACCGTAAGGGGCTTTATCGTGCAGAACGCCGACCTTTTTGTCAGCCAGATTTTTCGCCACATATTCAGCAGCAACAACGGCCTGCTGGTCGTCACGGCCGCAGGTACGGAAAACATTTTCCAGACCGCGATTTGTCAGGTTAGGTGAAGTTGCTGTCGGTGTTACCATAACCACACCGGCTTCAGCCAGCGCATCGGAAACGGCCATTGCCGAACCGGAGGTCACAGGACCAACAACAAATTTAACGCCGTCACCGATCAGCTGGTTGGCGCCGGAAACACCCTGTTTCGGATCTGCCGCATCATCAACAAGCTTCAGAACGACTTTCTCACCAAGAATACCGCCGTTTTTATTGATATTTTCTACAGCGGTTTCGGCACCGTTTTTCACCTGAATACCATAGGCAGCCACGCTGCCGGTAACCGGTGCGATCAAACCAATGGTGATATCAGCCTGAGCCTGGGAAGCAAACGCAAGTGTTGCAGCAAAGGCTACTCCGGATAATAAAGACAGACGCATTTCTTCCTCCAATACAGTCCCCAACGGGACAGTTAAAACATAAGCCCCGTATGCGCTTAAAGTTGCGCACCGGTTCAACCTCGCCCCCCGCCTGTCCCAATAACTGGTCAGACACTCAGTCTTCTTTCTCCAGCATCTCCTTCACAGCGGTTGCCAGCTGCTTCAGGGAGAACGGCTTCGGAAGGAACCCGAATTGAGCATCTTCAGGCAGATTCTTTGCAAAAGCATCTTCAGCATAGCCTGAAACGAAAATAAACTTAATGTTTGGATAGGATTTGCGCAACTCTCTTAACAGCGTAGGACCATCCATTTCCGGCATAACCACATCGGAAACGATAATATCGACCTTGCCTTCCAGTTCTTCCAGCACTTCCAGCGCTTCAACGCCGGACGAAGCTTCATGAACTGTGTAACCTCTGGTCTGCAATGCGCGGACACCGCCCATACGCACCGCATCCTCATCCTCAACCAGCAACACGGTTGCGGAACCGGACAGATCGGCCTGTTTTTCTGCTTTCTTTTCAACGGCAGCAGGCTTTTTGGCGACCACGGCCTGTTCATCAGGCTGCCCATTGGCATCCAGTACAACCGGTGCTTTTTCTTCAATGAAACGCGGCAGATAGATACGGAAGACCGTACCTTTGCCCAGAGTCGAGTCACAGAAAATGAAGCCACCGGTCTGTTTGATAATGCCATAGACCATCGAGAGACCGAGACCTGTGCCCTTGCCTACTTCTTTAGTCGTAAAGAACGGCTCGAAAATCTTGGCAAGAATATCCGACGGAATACCTGTGCCCGAATCTTCAACTTCATAAAGCACATAATCGGCCTGCGGCAATTCGCGATAGCCAAGCGCAACAGTCTCGGCTTCTTCAACATTGCGGGTACGGATTGTAATCGTGCCGCCATCCGGCATCGCATCGCGGGCATTGACCACGAGATTGACCGCAACCTGCTCAAACTGGCCAAGATCGGCTTTCACCGGCCACAAATCACGGCCATGCTCGATTTTCAGCGCAATATCCGTACCGACAAGACGCGCCAGCAACATACGCAGGTCAGCCAGAACATCGGTGAGGTCAAGCACTTCAGGGCGCAAAGTCTGACGGCGCGAGAAGGCCAGCAACTGGCGCACCAGCGAGGCGGCACGGTTGGCATTCTGCTTGATATTCATAATATCAGGGAATGACGGGTCAGACGCGCGGTGATTGCTCAGCAGCAGATCCGACGACATGATGATGGCGGTGAGCACGTTGTTGAAGTCATGGGCAATACCGCCTGCAAGCTGACCGACAGCCTGCATTTTCTGGCTCTGCGCCATCTGGCCTTCCAGCGCCTTCTGTTCTGTGGTTTCCACCGCAGAAACAATCGCGGCTTCTTCTATCGCCTCGCCGCCAATGTCAGACACCGGACTGACATAGAAACGGATATGACGCTCATCATTGCCAGGCAAAACCGTATCAATCGGCGAGATCGTTGCCTGCCCCGCAAAAGCGGAGGCCAGCGCACGGGAAATCGTCTCACGATCACGCGGATGCACCACGCTTTCCAGAGAAATCTGTTTATCCAGCGTATCGCGATCCACATCTGAACCGAAAATATCCAGAAAACGCGCATTGGTCGACAGGATACGGCCATTCACATCCACCGAAGCAATTGCCATCGGAGCGGAATTGAAGAAGCGGGTAAAGCGCACTTCGGCGGAACGCTGCGCAGCGGAGGAATCATTACCCTCGGCGCGGTTCAGCACAATGGTGCGGCTGGTGCCGCGCGAACCGTCACGCGGCTGCTGCACACGGTGATAAAAGCGCACAGCAAGGCTCTGGCCGTTGCTCTTTGTCAGATCAAGATCAATCACCGTATTGCGGCTGGAGCCCGGATCGGCACGAACCGCATTAATCAGCGACATACCATTACCGGCAACAATATCCTGCAAGGTCAGCGAACCGGCGGTGAATTTGGTGAGATCAATCCCCAGCCATTCAGCCAGCGTGGCATTGATATAAATGATGCGGCCTTGCGCATCGGCTGAGAAAAATCCGGCAGGCGCGTGATCCAGATGGTCAATTGCTTCCTGCAAATCCTGAAAAAACCGCTCCTGCTCAGCACGCTCTTCCGAAATATCGGTAATCTGCCATGCAAACAAAGGTCCTGCGGTCTCGCTGAGCGGATTGGTCTGCGGTGCAATCACCGGTCGTGCTTTCACACGATACCACGCCGCAGCTTCCATCCCCTTCGGCGAGGCGCCGGTGAGACGGATTTCTTCCTGTGCGGCCAGACCGTCACGCACAGCATTATTCAGACGGTAAACCGCTTCAAGCGCCGAAGGCTCACCGGCCAGCACGGCATCAAGCGTCGGCAATTCTGCCGCATTATCCGCACCCATCATCTGCGCATAGGCCTGATTGGCATAGACAATATGCCCTTTGGCATCGGTGATTACCGTACCTTCAGGCATCGAATCCAGCAGTGTATCGACCACATCGTCATGATCTTCACGCGGGCTGAACTGGATCAAGCCGGTTGCCCAGCCGATCAGGCAGAAAACACCCATGATCGACAGCAGACCGAGCAGGATCAGCAAAAAGGCATCACCCAATTGTTCACGGAACACAAAATATAATCCCGCTACGGCAATCAGCAGAATACCCAATGTCAGCAATCTGAGTGCAGCGGGGTTTTTCTTGGCAGGAGCAGTGGTTTTCGGAAAAGAATGCGTCCGTGATGGCTGAGACATAAGCCCCATTATCCCTTTTCTTGCGCCGTAACATCGGCGGTTCAGCAGATCCGTCGCTGATGCGTCGTCCGCAATTTCGGGCATCGGCCTATCGGATCAGGCTTGTGATATCAGGCCTGAACAATTCTGATAAAGCGTAGCCTTATGAGGTTTTTCAGAATTATGCTTTAGAGTATTTCACAGTCAAATGGAATTATCTCATAGTGCCATTATTGCCTGCACAGTCTTCACAAGCCATTAATTCCGGACTGTTTTCTTGTTAAATTGCGCATTTTAAAGACATAAATACCAATTATGACAGGCGTCAGTCACGGGCATTTTCAAGCCGATAAATATGTTTTAAAGTTTCATTCAGCTTAAAGATTTACTTTCCGGGCAATATGCGTTTTTACAAATGCAGATTATGTTCCGATTTTTTACAGGATACCGGTTTCAAGCGCCCGTTACGGCCTGAAAACCGTGTTGAAAAACAAGCCGATTATGCAATTTGTCTGATTATGCGTTTATGAAACGCTGCAGAAATTGCATGATTCTTATAAGGACGATTAAATATGATGGATTGGCTGAGCGGGCTGGTGGGCGAGAATACAGCTCATATAATCAGCTTTATCGGGCTTTTTGCACTGTTTCTGGCAGGTGTTTTTGTTGTTTTTGCTGCTATCAAGCGCATGACAGCCGGAACCTATGTGACCAAAAACCATGATGCGGCTCCGCGCCTGACCGTAACTGATGCCGCCGCCGTTGACGGCCAGCGCCGTCTGGTACTGGTGCGCCGCGATGATGTGGAGCACCTGATCCTGATCGGCGGACCATCCGATATTGTGATTGAGCAAAATATTACCCGTCATCAACGCAATCAGCCTGAACAGGCAACGCCCCGCGCCCGTCCGCAGGAAGAACTGGCACCGGCTACTCCGGTTACTACAGCAATCGTTGCTGCACCTGCTGCTCCGCAAATCTCTGCGGCGATTGCAACGCCGGAACTCAATATTGCTCCGGCTGATATTATCTCAGCCGTACCGGCCTATAAGCCGGAAGCAGAAGCTACACCTACACAACAGCCGCGCCCAGCGGCTACCGCTGCTGCGCAAACACCTGTTGCCGCGCCAAGTCAGCCTTTGCAAACCCATGCTCAGCAGGTAGCGGCTGCCGCCCGCCAGCAACAGCAGCGTCAGGCTCCGGCTGCACGACCGGCAGAAACAGCACCCAAACTGCATCCGGTTTATCCGCTGGGTCAGGTTTCACGCGGCGTGGTTGCAGCAACATCCGGTCTGGCCGCCGCAAGCAATGCAGCGCAACAGGAACTGATTGCCGCCGCCAAGCGCGATAATCGCAGCGCCTCACCTTCGCTCGATGATGTGCGTCCGGGTCCTGATGCAAAAACGGCAGAAGGCACGCCTCTGGTCTTGCAACGGGCAACTCCGCAAATCGCTCGTCCGGCACAGCAGGAACCATCCTTCAGCGCCGCGCCTGCTCCGGCTGCCAAGCCTGTAGCGCAGCCGAATTTTGAGCTTGATCTTGAAAGCACGGTTGCAGATGCCCTGTCGGATAAGGACTTGTCATCCGACAACGAAATTTCCTTTGAAGATTTGCTCTCGTCCGAAATGGAGCAGCATTTTGCAAGCACGGAAAAAGCGGAGCCTGCTGAAAAACCGCAATCGAGTTTGCCAGCCGGAATGCTTGATATTTCCCCGCGCAAATAAGCTCCGAAAAACAGATAATAAAAAAAACGCAGCGCCCTCCAGCACTGCGTTTTTTAATTTCTCGCGAGTATGTGCGAAGCACAAAACCCTATAATTTAGTCGTCGCGATAAACTTTTTCACGACGCTCGTGACGTTCCTGCGCTTCGATCGACAAAGTAGCAATCGGACGGGCATCCAGTCGCTTAAGGTTGATCGGGTCGCCGGTTTCCTCACAAAAACCATAGGTTCCTTCATCAATACGAAGCAAAGCCGCATCAATTTTGGAGATTAGCTTACGCTGGCGGTCACGGGCACGCAGCTCGATAGACCGATCCGTTTCTGATGAGGCCCTGTCAGCCAGATCAGGATGATTAGCATTTTCACGCTGCAATGCTTCCAGCGTTTCGCGTGCTTCACGCAAAATGTCATTCTTCCAAGCGATTAGCTTGGCACGGAAATATGACTTCTGCCGTTCATTCATGAACGGTTCGTCATCCGTGGGCTTGTAGTTAAGGTCGATTAATTCACTCATTTTGAATCACCCCACACCTAGGAGACGAAGCGCCTTATAGGTCTATAAGCGACACGATACAACCTGAAAAAACAGCGCCTCAAGTATTTTCAACCTGCACCTGAAAAAATAGCCGCATTATCCTAAAGTCATATAAGCAGATATCTGCAAATTTTAAAATCGAAGATACCCCATCAACTTAAGTAAAATAAAATTTTCACATGACACTATTTTAAAATATCAATGTATAAAAACAAAACCCTAAAAATTAACGATACAATTACTCAATATTATATCATGATTTACAGAATTTTCGTTATCGCAACCTCCGGATAAATTTCTGCTTTGATATATTCCCCTCTCAATCCGGCAATAACTTCAAAAACAATACGCTGCTGACATAACAAACAAGTTACAGAAAATCAGCTTTTTACCCTTGTTTTCAGTCTGTTCAGCACACTATCTTTTCGGTGCAAAACCTGCAAAATTGCTCCCATGCGCACAATCTTATTCCTTCGCCATGCCCAAGCCGTTCTGCCTGACAGCAGCGGAAAAGATTTTGACCGGCGCCTGAATGCGGCCGGTGAGACCGATGCTGAAAATCAGGCAAAGCGCCTGATCAATGCAGGTATTCTGCCCGATTTTATCCTCTGTTCTCCGGCAGCACGCACGAGACAGACGGCAGATATTTTCAAAACTGCCCTCGCTAATGCACACCCTGCACATCCGGTCACACTGCAGGAAGCCCCCTCGCTCTATCGTGCAAATGCCGCCGGTTACATTCAGGAAATGCGCAGTCAGATACCGGATACATCTCAATGCGCCCTGATTGTCGGACACAATCCGAGCATTGAAGATTGCGCATTATTGTTTGCGCGTAGCAGCCATCAGTTTGAACAGCGGATCGGCTATGGTTTCCCCACAGCCGGACTGGCTGAAATTAAAACACAGGCAGATTTTTCAGCCTTTTCTCCTGAAAATGCACAACTGACAGCTCTTTATCTTCCGCATGAAGATTAAGGTCTTACAGGCTGTTTATAAAACATAATTAACCGTGATAATGCTGATATAAATCAGCATAATAATTTAACACCCTGCAATTACGGATTTCACATCCTATATTCAGGGAACTGCGTTAAACATCAGAGCATATCGCGCTTAGCGAATATCAACAGTCTTTACGGGGGCATCTTTGGCCAGACTGACCACTCTAACGGATGAAGCCAAAATTGCTTTTGATACATTGATGGAGCGCACCGGCAGCTTAGTAACACCATCACTGCGTCTTGGTGTTACAGGTCTTTCCCGTGCCGGTAAAACCGTTTTCATCACCTCACTTGTGCATAATCTGGTACAGGGCGGACGCTTGCCCTTGTTTGATGCCTATGCATCCGGCCGTATCGCCCGCGCCTATCTCCAGCCGCAGCCGGATGATGCCGTCCCGCGTTTCCAATATGAAGATCATCTGGCAGCCTTGGTAAAAGACCGTATCTGGCCGGATTCCACCCGTGCGATTTCCGAATTACGCCTGACAATTGAATATCAGTCGGCTTCCTCATGGGGGCGTATGCTCTCTGCGGGCAAACTGTCGATTGATATTGTCGATTATCCGGGGGAATGGCTGCTGGATCTGCCCTTGCTCGGCAAAAGCTACGCTGAATTTTGCCGCGATTCCTTTGCGCTCGCCAATGAGACAGCACATCTCGGCTTTGCCGGAGACTGGTTGCGGGAAGCTGCAACTGCTGATGCGCTGGCTCCTGCTGATGAAATGACGGCGCAACGTCTCGCACGCAGTTTCACCGATTATTTGCGCGCAGGTAAATCCGATGAACAGGCATTATCTACCCTGCCACCGGGGCGTTTTCTGATGCCCGGTGATCTGGAAGGCTCTCCGGCTCTCACCTTTGCGCCCTTGCCCGACCTGCCTGAAGGCAGTTTCAAAACCGGCTCGCTGGCGGCGATGATGGAGCGGCGTTATGAATCCTACAAAACCCATGTGGTGAAACCATTCTTCCGCGAGCATATTGCCCGTCTTGACCGGCAGATTGTGCTGGTTGATGCAATGCAGGCGATTAATGCCGGTGGCGCTGCTGTACGCGATCTGGAGCGCGCACTCACCGAAATCCTCGCCTGTTTCCGTGCAGGACGCTCCAATATTTTCACCGGTCTGATCCAGAAACGTATCGGCCGTATTCTTATTGCTGCGACCAAAGCCGATCATCTGCATCATGAAAGCCATAACCGGCTTGAAGCCATCGTGCGCAGACTTGTTGACCGCGCCGCCAAAAATGCGGACATGTCCGGCGCTGAGATTGATGTTCTGGCCATGGCCGCAGTGCGCGCCACCCGCGAAGCGACAGTCAACCAGAATGGTGATACATTACCGGTCATCGTCGGCACTCCGCTGAAGGGCGAAGTGATCGATGGTGAAGTCTTTGACGGTGAAACGGAAACTGCGATTTTTCCGGGTGATCTGCCGCACAATGTGCAGGCAATTTTTGACCAGCCGGAATTGTCGCCACGTGACCGTGCGCATGAAGCACCGATCCGCTTTGTCCGTTTCAGACCACCGGCAATCAAAGCGGATCTGGATGGTATTCATCTCTCGCTTCCGCATATCCGCCTTGACCGCGCCATGCAGTTTCTGCTCGGCGACCGGCTGGCATAAGGAGCAGTCATGTCGGATAAGCCAAGAAAACCCACGAGTTTTAGCGTAAACCCGCAGGCCGGCGTCAGCCAGCAACAGATAGGTGACAACCAACCGCAGGCACCACGCAAACCGGTTGCCATCCGCGACCTGTCCGCAGTCACAGCAGAGCCGGTCGATGTGTTCGAGCAGGAGGCGATTGATGCCGGTGCGCAACTGACCCCGCCGCCTGCAAGTCTCCTCAAGCGGCGCTTTACTCTGCGCAGTGTGTTTTTCACTGCACTGGGTCTGTTACTCAGTTTTGCTGTCGGCATCTGGACGGAGGATCTGATCCGCGCCATGTTCAGCCGTGCCGACTGGCTCGGCTGGCTCACATTCGGCGTTGCCCTCATCGCCCTTGCCTCACTGATTGCACTGGTGGTGCGCGAAGGACTGGCATTGCGCCGCCTCTCCGCAGTGCAGGAACTGCGCTTCGCAGCAGCAGAGGCCACCGAGCGCAATGATGCGGAGAAAGCCCGCAAAGTCACAGACAGATTACTGGAAGTGGCAGCCAGCCTGCCGCAGACCGCACGCGGACGCACGACATTAGAGGCATTACGCGGTGATATTATCGACGGACGCGATCTTATCCGCATTACCGAGCGGGAAATTCTGCATCCGCTGGATAGTGAAGCGCGGATGCTGATCCTCAACGCCGCGAAACGCGTTTCTATCGTCACAGCCGTCAGCCCGCGCGCTTTAGTGGATATCGCCTATGTGATCTTCGAATCATCGCGACTGATCCGCCGCCTCTCTGAGCTTTATGGCTGCCGTCCGGGCTCTTTAGGCTTTTTGCGCCTTGCCCGCAGTGTGATTGCCCATCTGGCCATTACCGGCACCATCGCCATGGGTGACAGCGTGGTTCAGCAATTGCTGGGTCAGGGTCTCGCCTCGCGCCTCTCTGCCAAACTCGGTGAAGGTGTGATAAACGGCATGATGACCGCACGGATCGGCATTTCCGCCATGGATATTGTGCGCCCGCTGCCGTTTGATGCGGAAAAACGACCAAATATCAGTGACTTTGTCAGCGATATCGTAAAAGCCACAACTCAGAAAAAACCACTCTGAAACCTGTTTATCCCTTGTTTTAATCGTGCTAAGCATGTCGCAGCTAAATGGGTTCATTTAGCGTTTGCGAACATGCGACAATTAAAAAACTCTAGAGCGAACACCATGAATTTCCTTAAATTCAACACGCTCTAGAAACCAGCTGTTAACCATTCCGGCCGATTATAAGGGCTGGTTTTGGTATCTTGTTTGACAGCATTTCGCGCCCTGAAAAGTGATGATGCAGGTCCTGCAAAGAACTGAAAAGCCGCCCTCAAACTATCCGGAACAGAGTTCTGTTATGATTACACGTGCCACTGCCGCCTGCCTTATTTTATTCGCTTCTGCGGCCAGCACTGTTTCTGCGCACGCATCGGATAAAGACGAAGCTTTCTTCCGCAATGTCGAAGGTCAGTGGAGCGGCCCCGGTGAAGTTGTTGCCGGTAAATACAAGGGCACGAAATTCGTCTGCAATCTCTCCGGCACCACGCCGGATGGCAACATTGGCATGACACTCGACGGCACCTGCCGCGTCGGCGTCTTCTCCCAGCCGATGAAAGCAACCGTAGTGCGCACCGGCAAAAGCTATAGCGGCACTTTCAATGACGGCGCAGAAGGCAAAGGCCTGAATGTGACTTCCGGTTCGGTCAATGGCAACCGCGTAGTGCTGTCACTGGCACGCAAGCAGCTCAACGGCGCGATGCTGGCACGCGTCACCGACCAGAACACCATGAATGTTACCGTATCTGTCAAAGTTGAAGATACAATGGTGCCGGTTGTCGGCATGAGCCTGAAACGCGTTGACGGCGGCACCGTCAGCAGCATTGCTCGAAATTAGACCCCAGCCCCGACAGTTTCACTCTCGGGGCATTTTTATATCAGGAAATCACTTCACAATCGCCAGCGTAAAACCGTCCCAACCTTTGGAACCTACGGTTTGCAAAGCTGTTGCCTCAAGGCGCGGCTCGGCCGCCATCATATCAAAAAACCGCCGGACACCGATCACATTGGCATCCTCCGACTGCGGATCAGTCACAGCGCCATTGCGCACGACATTATCGCCGATAATGACCGTTCCTTTACGGGAAAGTTTCAGCGCCCATTCCAGATAGACCGGATTATTCGGCTTGTCGGCATCGATAAAAATCAGATCAAACGGCGCGCGATCCTGTAATTGCGACAAGGCTTCCGCTGCAGCACCAATCAGAATTTCTATTTTATCCGCAACACCGGCGGCATCAATATTCTGCTGTGCGACTTCGGCATGCTTTGCGGAATATTCCAGCGTAACCACCTTGCCGCCCTTAGGCAGCGCCCGCGCCAGCCAAATTGTGCTGTAGCCACCGAGGGTACCGATCTCCAACACATGTCTGGCACCGCACATTTGTGCAAACAGATTAAGCAGCTTGCCCTGATTGACCGCCACATCATGATTCGGCAGCCCTGCATCCGCATTGCGCTGCAACACGGCATCCATGATCGCATCTTCCGCAATCAGCTTCTCAGCCATATAGGCATCAACCCGTTTCCACTGATCTTCTGACTGGTACATAATCACTCCTGAATTTTGAGCTGATTGATACCATGCCGTAAAAACAGCAGAATGACAGCAGCGGGATTTTACAGCCCCGTATCCTGCCACCAGCGATGGCCATAGCTCAGGCGCTGTATCTCACTGCTGTCAACTTTTTGCAGGAGGTCAGAGACAATCTCGCCGCGAATTTTCAGTTCGGGAGCAATTGTTGCCAGCGGCACCAACACAAAAGCACGCTGCTCAATGCGCGGATGCGGCAAAATCAGATCCGGCATTTCCAGCGCAAAAACGCTTTCATAAGCCAGCATATCAATATCAATCGTGCGCGGTCCCCAGCGCTCACTGCGCACGCGCTTTAACCGCCGCTCAATCGTCTGGGTCACTTCCAGCAATTCCGGCGGTGTTAATATCGTCGAGATTTCAGCACAGGCATTATAAAACCAGTCCTGATCGGTATTTCCCCAAGGCGGTGTACGGAAAACCGGCGAAACGGCTATGACCCTGACATCCTGCCGTTCATCCAGCAGTTGCAGCGCCTGTGCCATTGTCTGCACAACATTTCCGATATTACCGCCCAGACACAGCCAGGCTTTGTGAACCTCGCGTGCTTTCATCTATGCGGCCACCCGACCGTCACTTCAACATAATCCAGCACACCGGCAACCGGCGCATTCGGTTTACGCACGGTAATCTCTGCATGTTGAATTTGCGGAAACGCATCGCACAGTGCCTTGGCTACATCCAGTGCCAAAGCCTCAATCAGATAACGGCGGGTTCCCGTAATAATCTTCTCGATCATGGAGAAGACAATACCGTAATGCACTGTTTTATCAATATCATCATTATCCAGCGAGTCGCCCGGATCAACCGTCAGCGCGGCATCCACATAGAAACGCTGGCCGAGCTTTTCTTCTTCTTCAAAAACGCCGTGATGCGCAAAAAACGCGCAATTTTTCATACGGATCGTGTACAAAAAGCCCTCATTTCTTTACTTTTTCGTTATGAAACAGGTGTTCACAACCAAAGTTCATAATCGTCTGCCATTCATTCGTCAGCAGACTATACCGCAATTCTGAAAAACCGGTTCACGCTTTTTTTGTAAGAGCTGCGGCATTTAAAACCGCATCCGCCATCATCAACGCATCACGGTTCAGTGCAACATTATGCACCCGAAAAATATCCGCACCGCTGAGACGCAGCATAACACTGGTTGCCGCTGTTGCCGCATCTCTTTCAGCGGCAATTTCACGACCACTAACGGCACCGGTAAAACGCTTGCGGGAGGTGCCGACCAGCCATGGCAGGCCAAAACTCTGCAACTGTTCAAATCGTGCCATCAGCTCCACATTCTGCTGCGTGTCTTTGGCAAAACCAAAGCCCGGATCAAGCATGATCTGCCGGTGATCAACACCGGCTGCTGACGCTATTTCCAGAGAGCGCTCTAAAAACACATACTGATCTTCAATCACATCAGCAGCAATGTCTCTGTCCCGTCCGGTATGCATAATCACCAGTCCGGCACCGGTTTCAGCCGCGAGATTGGCAATATCCGGCTCTTTCTGTAATCCCCAGACATCATTCACAATATGCGCGCCTGCTGCGACAGCTAATTTTGCAGTCTGCGCCCGATAGGTATCGACAGAGATCAGACATCCGGTTTCCCGCGCCAGCGCTTCAATCACCGGCAATACGCGATCCTGTTCTTCCTGCGCAGTCACAGTCGCCGCATCAGGACGAGTCGACTCGCCGCCCACATCAATTATCACCGCACCGGCATCCAGCATGGCACGCGCAGAACTCAGCGCTACATCAAGCGTCTCATGGCTGCCGCCATCGGAAAAAGAATCCGGCGTAATATTGAGAATTCCCATAATTACTGACTGAACACCCGTTTCAAGAACGCGTCCGTGCGCCAGCCGCCATTCTCTTTTTATAGGGAAACTCTTAATCATATTCGGAATTAACCTTTTAAAATTGCTTTGCTTTCCAAACCAGCCATAAGTTCTTTACACATTTCATGGACTGATAAAAGCCAATGGCTGATAACAGCATAATGCAGCAGAAGACAATTCTGCCGTAATTTGTGCTACAACCGGTAATTTCTGAGTGCTCATTCCGTGAGCACCCGCAATAAAGGAACAGACAATGTCCGGCAAATTTCTCGCGCTTACCCTCACCGGTCTGGTTCTGTTATCCGGCACGCTCGCCTCTACAACGGCAGATGCGGCCTCAGTGACACGGAAATATCGCTATTTTCCGGTTTATGGCACGACGGCAGAGCAGTTGGACAAATCTCTGGCTAAGAACGGCCCGAAACTCAATAATGGTGGTGAAAGCCATCCGGGCGCGACAAAAATCGCTTTTGATGCCCGTGTAAAATATCGCTCCGACGGCAAATATTGCCGCGTCTCCGATGTGCGCGCCAATGTGACAGCCACTATCTCACTGCCAAGCTGGCAGAGCCGTCGCCGCGCCAGTGCCGACACAAGAATGGTCTGGGATGTGCTGGTGAAAGATATCCGCCGCCACGAAGAAAGCCATATCATTATCGCCCGCTCCCATGCTTCAGAACTTGAGCGGCAGATCCGCTCCATGCGTAATGAGCGTGACTGCGCAAAATTGCGCGCCAATGTTGATAAGATCACTGACCGGATTTTTGCCAAGCACGACAAAGCGCAGCAATATTTTGACCGCGTGGAAACCATCAATTTTGAATCGCGGTTTGAAAATCTGATTACCAAAAGCCTTGAGAAACGCCTGCGGCAGCAGAAGAAATCCTGAGATAGTTTCAGATAAAGAAAAAGCCCTGCATAACAAATGCAGGGCTTTTTTTATTTTAACTCACATCAAGCGCCGACGTAAAAAGTGTCAGGCCATTTGCAGACCGGCATGGCACTTTTTCATTAGCTAACGCCGAGCTTCTTCTGCAGACTAGTCGATGAAGTCGTGTACTGGAACACAACGCGTTCACCCGGGCTGACGATACGCTTGGCGGCCTGTGTCATCAGTGCGGCTTCATGGAAACCGGAAAGGATGAGCTTCAGCTTGCCCGGATACCAGTTGATATCACCAATAGCGAAAATGCCAGGCTCGGAAGTTTCAAACTTCTCGGTATCAACGGTGATCAGGTTCTCATGCAGGTTCAGACCCCAGTCTGCAATCGGGCCGAGTTTCATAGTCAGACCGAAGAATGGCAGCATACGTGTTGCCGGCAGAACGGTTTCGCCGTCAGCCCCCTTGATCTTCACAGCGGAGAGATCACCGTCTTCGCCTTCAAGACCGGATACCTGACCGACTTCAAAGCGGATCTTACCGGCATCAACCAGTTCAAACATTTTCTTCACGCTGTCCGGTGCCGCGCGGAACTCCGGACGACGATGCACAACAGTCATGCTTTTGACGATCGGCTGCAGGTTCAGCGCCCAGTCCAGAGCACTGTCACCGCCACCAACAATCACCACATCCTGATCGCGGAAAGCTTCAACACGGCGCACGGCGTAATAAACGCTCTTGCCTTCATAGGCTTCAATGCCCGGTACCGGCGGACGCTTCGGCTGGAAAGAACCGCCACCGGCGGCAATCACCACAACCTTGGTTTCAAAAACTTCGCCTTCATCGGTTTCCACATGGAAAGAACCGTCTTCCAGACGTTCAAGCTTGGTCACCATACGGTTGAAATGGAACTGCGGCGAAAACGGCTTGATCTGTTCCATCAGCTTGTCGGTCAGCATCTGACCGGAAATTTCCGGCCATGCCGGAATGTCATAAATCGGCTTTTCAGGATAAAGCTCGGCACACTGGCCGCCCGGACGATCCAGAATATCAATCAGATGGCATTTCAGGTCATACAAACCCAGTTCAAAAACAGCAAACAGCCCGACAGGACCGGCACCGATAATGACAACATCTGTGCGGATAACTTCGCTCATATCTTCAATCTCACTGAATCATAACAGCTGCGCCAGCCATTACGATCTGTCACATTAATCTTATGCTCTGCCAGCTGTCACACAGAACATGCTCTGTAAGTGCTGCCCGCGGGAGAGTGGGGCAACATCAATACCGGAAACCCGCTGATCTCCGGCGATCCTGTGCAATGCATCTGAAAAACTCAGATGAAACAGCACCGGACAAAATTCAACACGAGTTCTATAGTCAAGTTTAATTCAAATGCCTATAGTTTTTGCCGAAATTGATTTCATTAAAAGCATTTTCAGCAAAAGTGGAAACCGCCTCCGTAAGGAAATCAGTTCGCCGGACTGATTTCTTTCTTACTTCGATGCGTAGAACAATGAGTAAAAGCAAAGAATTAGAGCGGTTCCACCGTTTCATCATGACTGGGACCGCTCTAATACCTGTTCTTTTAACAGGCATGTTACGGCACTCATTCTAATGCCTGACAAAAAAACAGAGATACAGACACAAAACTGTGTTTAAACCGCTGAATGCGGAATGATATTGCGCCAAAACAAATAAATAAAAAGCGGCCTGCCTTTTATGCAGACCGCTTTTGAAACCGTAACGAATTGTCCGGGCAGGTCAGCTCTGGCGCTCAGGCACCTGAATAACCAGACCTTCCAGCTCGTCGCGCACGATAATCTGGCAGGACAGGCGCGAATTGCCGCGCACATCATAGGCAAAGTCCAGCATATCTTCTTCCATCGGCTCAGGACCGCCAACCACATCTGTCCAGTCTTCATCGACATAAACATGGCAGGTTGCACAGGCGCAGGCACCGCCGCATTCCGCATCAATACCCGGAATACCGTTGCGAATGGCATTTTCCATAACAGTGGAGCCGTTTTCAGCTTCAACTTCATTCCGCATCGCGCCGTCAGCAGAAACAAATGTGATCTTGGTCATGTAGTCATCCTGTAAAATGCCCGCAAAATCATCCGGTGCAGTGCAAACCGCAGCCGATAAAGCTGACACTCTGTAAAAATACTTGTTGCAGGGCAGATACGTGCTGCAGCCAAGGAGTTCAAGCTGTAAACAGCACCTCCCTGCCCGTCTGCGTCAATTCGATCACTCAGGCACATTCCGAAAGTTGTGAAGCGGTGCTCGGATGAGGCACATAGTAAAACAAAAAGACGAAGCCTTTTGTCACTATATATGTTAATCATTTCCGAAAGATTGAGCGCTGTTTCCCCGGTGCAGAAGCACTAATTTCTTGCCGGACTATGGCAAAATATGCCACAATTCAGGACATATTATATTCATATCTGATGTCTGCTTAAAGATTTCCACAATTAGATAACGCTTAAAAAAGCCCGCATTTGCTTTGTTTTCAATGCCCCTATGAGTGCCACGTTAACCTTATCTTTAAACATTTCATCAACCGCAATTTCCGTAGTTCCCATATGGCTCCGGAAGTTTTAACCTATAGACTGCGCAACGTGTCTTTGTATCTGCCGTTAAGAATTGAGCGGCAGCAACTCAGAGCATGGTTTTTGCGTATAAGTATGAGTACGGGGTAAAACGGCTATGGCACAAAATACAAAAGCGCAAAAGCTTGAGCTTGATATGGAACAGGCCCTCTCTGACGGGCTGGATCTGGATTTCAGCGACGACTTTGAGCTGGATTTGAATTTTGACGCTCCTGAAGCAGAATTCTCGCTTGATGATCTGGAAAGCCAGATTTCACGCGCAGCAGAAGAACTGGCACTGGAACAGAACGGCGCTTCAACAATAGCCGCCGCTGCTGCAGGCACTGCCGTTGCTGCTGCCGTCGTGAAAGGCAAGACTGAGACGCTGGCACAGCCAGAGCCGGAAAAGCCTGTTAAAGAGAAAAAAGCAGAAAAAACCGTTCTGCCTGCCGCACCGGTCACACCGGCTGCGCCTCCTGTTGTTACAGCCTCTGCCAATACCCCGGGCAGCGTGACTGTTCTACAGGCCGCAAACCAGCCGGAAGCCACAGCCCCCGTTCACAGTGCCAAATCTGAAGCAGTATCCGCACGCAGCGATGCAGAAATGCAGACTGAAGCTGTGCTGGCAGATCCTGTAGCTGCACGCCCTGCAGCCGCTCAGGCAGCACCTGCTACCGCAGCCTCCCCGTTCACACCGGCCAATGATGATCTGCGCAATGATAACTTGTTGCTGCGTCGCACCAATGGCCGCAATGCAAATGTGTTCTGGACAACCACAGCCATCAGCGCCCTGTGGACAGCAGGCGGTCTTACCCTTGCCCATGCGCTGAGCCCGCAGGGTCTCACCTCTTTCTCGGCAATCAAAGATTTCTTCGGCACTCCGGCCGGTATCGGTGTTGCAGCCGGTATTGCCGTGCCGGTTGTGATGTTCTGGGGCTTTGCCCAGATGGTGCGCCGTGCACAGGAACTGCAATCCGCTGCCCGTCAGATGACTGCCGCCGCCATGCGTCTCGCTTCGCCTGAAGCTGCAGCCGGTGACCGCGTTTCCACGCTGGGTCAGGCCGTGCGCCGTGAAGTTGCAGCGATGAATGAAGGTATCGAGCGCACACTCGCCCGTGCCGTTGAACTGGAAACTCTGGTTCAGACCGAAGTGCATCAGCTTGAACGCGCTTACAGCGATAATGAAGTGCGCATCCGCGCATTGATTGCCGAGCTTGGCAATGAGCGTGAAGCGGTCATCAGCCATGCAGAACGCGTACGCTCCTCGATCTCCGGTGCGCATGAGCACCTCAAGACTGAACTGTCTTCGGCCAGCGATATCATCCGTGACAATGTTCTCACCGTTTCCAGCGAGCTGACCTCTTCCCTGTCCCATGCAGGTGAAACAATGATCAGCCGCCTGAATGAAAGCGGCGCAGCCATTTCCGAAGCGATTGATACCCGCAGCACAGATATTTCGACACGCATCAGCTCTTCGGGCGGTGATTTTGTTGAAATCCTTGATACACGTATCGCCACATTGGAAGAACGCTCACGCGGCCTCACCGAGACCCTGACCGAAGCGCTGGATGCACGTACATCCAACATCGCTTCGCTGCTCGGCGATGCAACCATGAATATGGTCACCGAATTCGATCAGCGTCTGGCCAATCTGAACGCCACACTGGCCGAACGCGGTCATTCGCTGCTCAATGAATTTGAAGGCCGCGCACAGGCAATCGACAGCAGCACTGAGAAACTCAATGCGGCCCTGGAAGTCCGTTCGCGTCAGATCAATGAAAATCTGATTGCCCGTACCCGTGAGATTGCAGAAACCTTCTCCGGTGTGCGTTCGTCCATCAGCACTGTGGTTGACGAAACCAAAGACAAACTCAACGGCGAATTGTCCGGCATTACAGATTCTGTTGCCGGTCTGCTCAATGACCGCGCCGGTCACTTCATCGCTCAGATTGCTGACAGCCGTGAATCCCTATCGTCCACACTCTCCGGCGAAGCTGACCGCATTGCAGCTGCAATGCAGCAGCACAGCCAGACAATTACAGAGCGTGGCGCCGATATTGAACGTGCCATTGCAGGCAATGCAACCAATCTCGACCAGACTGCCAGCCAGCATGCCGCTATTCTGGAACAGCGCACCAATGATATGCGTGAAGCGATGGCTGCCCACAATGCCAAGCTCAACGATATTTTTGCGGAAGAGGAAGGCCGTTTCGAAGGCCGTACTTCAGCTCTCAAGAGCTCGCTCGACCAGCAGCATGCGGAATATGCGCGGGCACTGGATGAGCGTAATCAGCAATTCTCTGACAGCCTGCAGAACAACAGCGCTGCTGTCAGCTCGCTGCTGAATGAACATATCAATACTGTCGGCGACCGCGCCTCGCAATTGCAGGCAGCGATGCTGAGCGGCTCTGAAAGCCTTGATGCCAATCTGCGTCAGCACAGCGATACGCTGGTACAGCGCACTGTTGCCCTGCAGGATGCTGTTGCCAATGCAACCGGCGTATTGCAAAGCTCTTTTGACAATCAGACCGGTATTATTGAAGAACGCACCTCCACCATGGAACGCGCTCTGAGCATCGGTGTGGACAATGTTCGTAAATCGCTGGAGCAGAGCGCTTCGGTGGTTGCCGGAACACTGCGTGAGAAAATCACAGAAGCTGCCGGTTCGCTTACTGCAGAAGCTGCCAAGGCCGGTGATGCACTGCATGGCTTTGGTGAAAACTTCAACGACCGCCTGATTGAAAATCTGGCCGGTACAGAAGCCCGTCTCGGCGAACGCGCCAGCCAGATTGCATCCGGTCTGGAAGCGATTGAAACCCGCCTCACCGGCGAACTCAGCGGTATTGAATCGCGCATTGCAGAAACCGCATCGCGTACCAGTGACGTGCTCGGCTCGCATAGCGAAGCTTTCAGCGCCCGTGTTCTGGAAAACCTGTCCGGCACAGAAGCCCGCCTCACTGAGCGTGCGGAAGCCATTGCTTCCGGCATCAATGATGTGAGCAACCGTCTGACCGGTGACCTCAGCGGCATTGAAACACGGATTGCGGAAACCGCATCCCGCGCCAGCGATGTTCTCGGCTCTCATAGTGAAGCTTTCAGCGCCCGTGTTCTGGAAAACCTTTCCGGTACCGAAGCACGCCTGACTGAACGCGCTGATGCGATTGCCATGGGGCTTGGTGAAATCGGTTCGCGCATTACCGGTGAACTCGGTGTGATCGAAGCCCGCATTTCCGATGCGACGCAGAATACCTCTTCCACACTGGAAGAACGTACCCGTGAGCTGAATGCGGTTCTCGCAGCCCGCTCGCAGGAAATCACCCGTATTCTGGCCGATACCGCAGAACCTCTGGTACAGCGCCTTGCCGATAGCGGTCAGGGTCTTGCAAGCCAGCTGGAAGAAGCGACCCATGCAGCAACCGACCGCCTGCGTTCGGAAAATGCAGCACTGGTCAATGCACTGGCCAGCCGTACGGCTGAAACCATCTCTGCGGTGCAGGAAGCCAAGTCCAGCCTGTCCGATGGTGTTGGCGGCCTGATTGATCGTCTGGCAAGCTCCAATGCGGAACTTGGTCAGCTGATCGACAAAGCCACGCTCAACCTCAACGATATTGATACGCGTCTGGTTGAAACAACGTCGAACTTTGCTGACAGCACCAACAAGGCTGCGCAGATCTTCTCCAGCTCCAGCGTTGTGATCGATAATAATATCGGTGCCCTGCGTTCGCTCTCCGGCAACACGCTGTCGCAGATTGCGGATATCGCTAAGCGCTTTGAAGATCACAGTGCGGTTCTGTCCCGTGCATCTGACCTGATCAACACAGCTCAGAATGGCCTGACTGACACATTGTCCGACCGTCAGGATGCTCTGGAACGTCTGTCTGCCGGTCTGCTTGCCAAATCTGAGAACATTGAGAAAGTGATGCAGGGCTTTGAAACCCTTGTTACTTCTGCTCTGGAGCGCACCGAAGGCCGCACACGCAACTCGACCGAACAGCTGCGCGCTGCCATTTCCGAAGTTGTGGAACAGGCCAGCCAGAAGTTTGCAACAGCAACGGATGAAATCCGCCGTTCGGCCGCTGAAATCCGCGGTGAACTGGATGCAACCCGTGGCGAGCTGAAGCGCGGCGTATTGGATATGCCAGCGGAAGCCAAGGAATCCACCACTGCAATGCGCAAGGCGGTTTCCGAGCAGATCAATGCGCTGAAAGAACTGGCATCCATCGTCAATAAATCCGGCCGTCTGGTCGATGTGGGCGACAGCCGTGCAGACCGCACTATTGCTAAACAGACAGCCGCAGCGCAGCCTGCTCCGGCCTATGTTGCACCTGTGGTCACGCAGACTGCGGCTCCGGTACAACAGCCACAGAGCTACACAGTTTCCGCAGCACCTGCTCCACAGGAAAGCGCACGCGGCGGCTGGGTTTCCAATCTGCTGGCACGTGCTTCCGCAGATGAGGAAACAGCTGCGGCACCGCGCAACCAGAGCAATGTAACACCGCAGCGTTCAGCCGCCCATGTGGTCGACAGCCTGAATTCCCTGTCGGTTGATATTGCCCGTGCGATTGATCATGAAGCATCGGTAGAACTTTGGGATCGCTATCGTCGCGGTGAACGCAATGTCTTCACCCGCCGTCTCTACACTCTGAAAGGTCAGCAGACCTTTGAAGAGATCAAACGCAAATACCAGATGGATGGTGATTTCCGCCGTGCGGTAGACCGCTACATGGATGATTTCCAGCGCCTGCTGGAAGATGTTGCCCGTAATGATCGTGATAATATGGTCACCCAGACCTATCTCACATCAGATACAGGCAAAGTCTACACCATGCTGGCACATGCATCGGGTCGTCTGCGTTAACCGGATACCACATTCAGAAAGGCGGGATTTTTCCCGCCTTTTTTATTTTCTGACGCCCTCTGACAAAGCGTCTCAGCTGCTCATAATTTTACCATACCGCTCTTGCCAAATGACGGGGCAGAGCTTCTATAGTGAGTTCTACAAAATTACATTGCGGCATGTCATTTGCTGCTCTCAAGCATATATACCGGAGGAACTATGTCTCAGACTGCACCGCGCTATCCAGATACCCAGCTTTTGATCAACGGCGAATGGCGCAATGCGCAAAGCGGGCGCACAATTGATGTGTTCAATCCGGCCACCGGCGAAGTGATCGGCAAGGTTGCCCATGCTGAGAAGGTTGATCTCGACGCTGCACTGGATGCCGCTGCCAAGGGCTTTAAAATCTGGAGCGCAAGCTCACCATTCGACCGTTCCAAATTCATGCGTCGCGCGGCAGATTTGCTGCGTGAGCGGGCAGATGCCATTGCGCCGATCCTGACACTTGAGCAGGGCAAGCCGGTAGCGGAAGCCAAAGGCGAAATTCTTGCCGGTGCAGATATTATCGACTGGTTTGCTGAAGAAGCACGCCGCACCTATGGCCAGATCATTCCAGCGCGAGCCGCCGGTGTATCGCAGATGGCATTCAAACTGCCAGTCGGCCCTGTCGCTGCTTTCACGCCATGGAATTTCCCGATCAATCAGGTGGTGCGCAAGCTCTCCGCTGCCATTGCCGCCGGTTGCTCGATCATTGTCAAAGCACCGGAAGAAACACCGGCCTCACCTGCCGAACTGATCCGCGTTTTTGTTGATGCCGGTATTCCGGCCGGTGTGGTCAATCTGGTTTATGGCGTACCGTCAGAAATCTCCGAATATCTGATCCCGCATCCGGTAATCCGCAAAATCTCGTTCACCGGCTCCACACCAATCGGCAAAATGCTGGCCGGTCTTGCCAGCCAGCATATGAAACTGTCGACCATGGAACTCGGCGGCCATGCACCGGCCATCATCTTTGACGATGCCGATGTGGAAGGCGCAGTTAAAACACTGGCTATGTCCAAATTCCGCAATGCCGGTCAGGTTTGCGTTTCGCCGACCCGCTTCCTCGTGCAGGAAAAGGTCTATGAGCAGGTCGTTGAATCCTTCACTGAAAAAGCCAAAGCCATCAAAGTCGGCAATGGTTTTGACGAAGGTGTGCAGATGGGGCCGCTGGCCAATGAGCGTCGTATCCCTGCCCTTGAATCTCTGATTCAGGATGCCGTGGACAATGGCGCGCGTCTGATGACCGGTGGCCGCCGTATAGGCAATGTCGGCAATTTCTTTGAGCCGACCGTGCTGGCCGATGCACCTAAAACCGCACGCATCATGAATGAAGAGCCTTTCGGCCCTGTGGCTGTCTTCTCTTCCTTCAAGACACTGGATGAAGTGATTGATGAAGCCAACCGTCTGCCATTTGGTCTGGCGTCCTATGCCTTTACCCGCTCCGCTGAAAATGCACGCGAACTGGGCATGCGCATTGAGGCTGGCATGACAACAATCAACCATCTCGGCCTCGCGTTGCCGGAAGTGCCATTCGGCGGCATCAAGGATTCCGGCTATGGCACAGAAGGCGGCTCAGAAGCTATCAATGCCTATCTGACCACAAAATTTGTGACCCATCTGGTTATCTGACATTATTTTATTGCCAGACATTACGCCCCGCCGGTGATCACACCGGCGGGGTTTATTTTACCCTCATGACTAATAAAATTATTCAGAATTCGTTTGATCTTTCAGATTGTTGCGTTACGCTCCTGACCGAGCTGGCCAAAAAAAAAAACGGCCGCGTGAATGAGGGGAACTACAGCATGACACTGATGACAACAGTCAAAAAACACAAGCTGAACAAGCTCGCACTGGCGCTGGCATTCAGCACAGCTTTAACAGGCTCGGTGTTGATGAGCGCAGCCAATGCAGCCACACCGGCGGATACGCTGGTGATCGCCATGGCGACGGATGATGTGATTTCGCTGGATCCGGCGGAATCCTTTGAAATTACCACAGCAGAAATTCTGGCCAACAGCTATGGCCGCCTGCTGCGCACAGACTATAAAGACCCGTCCAAGCTGGTCGCAGATATTGCCGAGAGCTGGGAAGTTGCCGAAGACGGCAAGACTTTTACCTTTAAAATCCGCAAGGGCCAGAAATTTGCCTCCGGCAATCCGATTACCGCACATGATGCTGCTTTTTCGCTGCAACGCGCGGTGAAGCTCGATCAGAGTCCTGTTTTCATTCTCAGCCAGTTCGGCCTGACCAAAGACAATGTGGATGAGAAAGTCTTTGCCAAAGATGATGACACGCTGATTTTCACCTCGGAAAAAGCCTTTGCACCAAGCTTTGTTTATAACTGTCTGACTGCCACAGTCGGCTCTGTCGTTGACAGCAAGCTGCTCAAAGAACACGCGAAACCGGTCACACCGACTGCGGATTCCAAAGCAGATAATGATTTCGGCCATGAATGGCTGAAGCGCAATTATGCCGGTTCTGGCGCTTATGCGATTAAAGACTGGCGTCCGAATGAAATCATCATGATGGAGCGCAATGAGTCTTATGATGGTGAAAAACCGCCGCTCAAGCGCATTATCTATCGCTATGTGAAGGAAAGCGCGTCACAGCGTATTATGCTGGATGCCGGTGATATCGACATTGCCCGCAATCTGGAACCGGGCGATCTTGAAGCCATCTCCAAAGATGACCGCTTCCATACTGCCAGCGCGCCGAAAGGCACCATCTATTATTTCAGCCTCAACCAGCAGAACGAGACATTGTCCAAACCGGAAGTTCGTCAGGCTGTAAAATATCTGGTGGATTACAGCGCTATTCAGTCCACCCTGATTAAGGGCATCGGCACGATCCACCAGAACTTCCTGCCCGCCGGTATGCTTGGTTCAACGGACGAGAACCCGTTCAGCCTTAATGTTGAAAAAGCCAAGGAACTGCTGGAAAAAGCCGGTCTGAAAGACGGTTTCACCATTACCATGGATGTACGCAACACACAGCCGGTCACCGGTATTGCAGAATCCATTCAGCAGACTTTTGCCAAAGCCAATATCAAACTGGAAATCATTCCGGGCGACGGCAAGCAGACACTCACCAAATATCGCGCTCGTAAGCATGATATTTATATCGGCCAGTGGGGCATCGATTACTGGGATCCGCATACCAATGCCGATACATTCGTGACCAATCTGGACAATAGCGACAATGCGGTTTCAAAAACCAGTGCATGGCGCAATTCGTGGGAAATCCCTGAACTGACCCAGAAAACGCTGGCCGCTGTCATGGAAAAAGACGCTGACAAACGCGCACAGCAATATCTGGATCTTCAGAAAGAGTTCCGCGACACCAGCCCGTTCACCATGATTTATCAGCTGAATGAAGTGGCGGTTGTGTCCAACAAGGTGAAAGATTTCATCATTTCACCGGATACCAACTATGTGCTGAAAGCCTCAAAAGAATAGCCAACAGAAACGGCCGCAGACTATAATTCTGCGGCCGTTTTCATATCCTGATGCTAAGAGGTCGGTTTTTAGCGCACAACCAGAATAGCCGTTTTGGTATGTGTCAGCACTTCACTGGTCTGGCTGCCCAGCAACAAGCGGCCGATACCGCGACGTCCATGGGATGTCATCACAATCAGATCAACATCGCTGTGCTGGCTGAAATCGATAATCGCCTCGGCAGGCCAGCGCTCATCAATATGTTTCAGCGTGGCAGTAATACCAGCTTTCGTAGCCGCCTCACCGGCCGCTTTGAGAATATCCTGCGCCTGTCGCGCCTGATTTTCATTATAGATTTCGATATCTTTCGGACTGGCAATCCAGCCTGCGCTGCTGGCGGTTGCCATCATCGGAAACGGCTCGGTCACAGTCAGAATAGTCACTTTGCTTCCAAGTTTAGAGGCCAGTTGCAGCCCCTGTTCCAGACCTTTTTGTGCAAGCTCAGATCCGTCCGTAGCAATCAAAATATGCTTATACATTATGCTGTCCCTGCCCCGTTAAATGACCTGTCTTCAGTGAAGTCGGAGCCAAAGCATCAGTAAACCTCACGCTGAAGCAGATTTTATCTTAAAACGCATAATACCATGTGTGAAGCCGGATTCCGCACAATGCGATCAACAAAATAGCGCAAAACGGCAGAGATCCAAGAATTACCGGCAATTACAACTTAAAATAATAAAATATTGTGATACCATCATTTCAGTAACATGGTAAAATTATCATGTTACTTCAACGATAATAACTTTGAAGAAGGCAGACTTTATTCCGGAAAGGTACTCAAACGCTGCAGGAGAAATAAAATGAAACTTATTTCTAGAATTTACGATCATTACGGCTCTGCAAAACAGGTCGTGCATAATCTTGAGGCTGCAGGCTTTCCTCACTCTGACATTGTCATTGTCAGCCGCAAATTTGCGGAAGAAGATACAACCATGTGCGATGAAATCGTCAACTATGCCGGTATCGGCACTGTGATTGGCGGTATTGCCGGTTTGATTACAGGTTTCGGCCTGATCGCGGTGCCGGTTGTCGGCTCTGCGGCTTTAACTGCCGGCTGGCTGGTTGCCGCTTCAATCGGTATGCTGACCGGCGCGGCCATAGGCGGCATTATCGGCAGTGTTATCAGCTCTTTTGCCTCTCACGGCATCAGCAAGGAAGATGCCCGCCTGTGCATTGAGGCCTCCAAGCTCGGCAATACGATTGTCAGCCTGCGCCTGAAAGGCGGAGCCGGAAATCTCACTGAAACACAGGTCAGCCAGATTATGGATGTTCAGGGGGCAATGACTGTTGACCAGTTCCGCGACCGTATCCAGCAACAGCGCAGTGCGAAAAATGCGGGTTCCTATACAGGAAAACCGGTTCACCGCACCTGAACCGACAGCGTGATTATGCTGGCTGAAGTTGACGTGATGCCGGTATAACCGGCATCAGATAATGAATAGGCTATCCTTTTTTATGGAAAGCTTCCGGCAAGCTCATCGCATTTTTCTGGCTCGTAAACAGCACAGTCGGATCAATACGCCCGACACCGCGATAAGGGCTGGTATGGATCGCCAAAATCCACATACTCATCGATGCTGTCACAATATAAATGGCGAGCGCTTTGCGCCCTGCTTTCGGCCTGTCCGCATGAACAGAAGCTATAACGACCAGTGTCAAAACGGTCAGGAAAAATACCAGATACCACTTGTAATGATTGACAGAGCTTGATCCCAACGCAAGGCGCGCATTACGGGCATCCTGCATTTCATCGAAATCCCGCACCATCTGCGACATCAAAGCGCCTGGTATATCGCCGCGTGCAAGGCTGATCATCGAGACACGGATATTCTGCAACGCCTCCTCAACCGCGCGGGCGGGCTGAGTGTTGTAGCCTTTATGCCATTCCTCAGAAATCACTGTCACACGGTAAACTGTGAGCGCCTTGAGCAAGACCGGATCATTCAGAGCCTCCGGCCGTGCCATACCGATCAGACGGGTAATGGATGAGCGTTCTTCGCTAGCGGCCTGATCTGCACGGCCATTCACCGTCCAGATATCAGCAGCAACAAAGCCCAGCGCCAAAGCCCATGCCGTTGCAATTGTACCGACAAATGCTGCGATCGGCAGCGTCAGAATATCTTTCGATGCCTGTCTTGCGAAAATGCGCAGAAACACCAATCCGACTGCATAGAAAATGATGCCACAAACACAAAACAGCAAGAACATCAAAGCTGGTGATATACCGAACAAATGGTGCATTCTGCCCCCTCCGAGCAAATAACGCGCAAACTATAATAGAAAAAATCCGGAGTGCTTTTGCGCTCTCTTCACTGTTTGCACAATATACTGCCGTACATTAAATAACAGTTCAATGCCAGAGCATGTCTCGCAAAGGTCGGCCTGATTTGAGTACCAAGCCATGCGTAAAAACAAAGAATATCTCATCCCTTTTTATCCGGCATAACCGGCCTGCTGACGCATATAATCTCGCGGAGAACTGCCGAGCATGCGCTTGAACATTGTCGTATAGGCCGCAGCGCTTTCATAACCGGTGTCGAACGCAACCGATGTAATCGGCTCACCGGAAGCAAGCTTAGGCAGAGATGCGAAAATACAGGCCTGCTGACGCCATGTCACAAAACTCACGCCGGTTTGCGCGCGGAACAGCCTCGTAAAAGAACGGCGGCTCATGCCCATTTTCTCTGCCCAGCTGTCAATATCCGCAGCCGGATCCGGCGCTTTTAAAAATGCTTTGCACAATGCAGCCAATGCCGGTTTCTCCGGAAACGGCAGTCCCAGCTCACGCACCGGCAGGCGCTTAATCTCATGGAGCAGCAGGTCAAAAAGCAAGCCGCTGCGCTCATCATCCGCATCAGGTTTTTGCAGCTTTACCACCTCTGCCAGCAGGCTGCGCACCAGCTCATTAACCGACAGCACGCAAGGATGGCCGCTATGGTCATAATCGCGCATATAGACCGATTGCATTTCAACACCGGAGAACATTTCAACCCGATGCTCGATACCACGCGGAATAAGCAGCGCATGATCCGGCGGGATCATCCAGCGCCCGCGCTCAGTTACAACCAGTGCAACGCCTGAACGCGCATAAAGAAACTGCGTTCGGGAATGGCGGTGCATCGGGATCAGCAAGCCGCCCGGATATTGTCTGGCAAGGGCTACAACCGGATCAGCGGCATGTTCGATCAGATGAAAACCCTGCGAAATCAGTGTATTTATATCATCAGGACTATTTAAATGCATGATTTGGCCCAGTTAAGAAACTTTACGTCCTTAGCACGAAAGCAGGCCAGAGAAAAGCGGACTAAGCAGAATGCTGCCAGTCAGAGAAAAATCAAAAAGCGGCATCCGGTCAGATACGGCACAGAGCATCATCTTTATCGGCGCTGAACGCTACATGAAATATTGACCTCTGACTTACAGAAAGAATGCATATTTCCGGCTGACGCCGGACAGCGCGTGACTTCAAAAAAGGCATAACATATCCGGAGCACTTGCAATGACGACCGTGACCAGCCAGTCACCAAAAATAACTGAAGCCACAACCGTTTCACTGATTGTGGTTGTCAGCTTCTGCCACATGTTCAACGATATTATGCAATCGCTGCTGTCAGCGATCTATCCGTTGATTAAAACCAATTATAATCTGGATTTCCGTCAGATCGGCTTCCTGACCATGACCTTCCAGATCACGGCCTCCCTTCTGCAACCGGTTATCGGCATTATCACGGACCGCTGGCCGATGCCTTATTCTCTGCCGCTCTCCAGTGTCAGCACATTCACCGGCCTTTTGCTGCTCGCCAATGCCGACAGCTATACGGTGCTGCTGATCGGCTCCAGCCTGATCGGTCTGGGATCGGCGATCTTTCATCCAGAGGCTTCACGTGTGGCGCGTATTGCCTCCGGTGGTCGCCACGGCTTTGCCCAGTCCCTGTTTCAGGTCGGCGGCAATTTCGGCTCCGCACTCGGCCCTCTGCTTGCCGCTTTCATCATTCTGCCAAATGGTCAGTCGAGCGTTGCATGGTTGGCAATCATTGCGGTTTTCGGCTTTATCGCGCTCACCCGTGTCAGCCGCTGGTATGCTGAAAAACAGCGTCAGAGCAAAAACAAACCTGCTGCAGACCGCACTCTGCCGCTGCCGCAGGGACGCGTGATGTTCGCCATTCTGGTTCTGGTGCTGCTCACCACGACCAAAAATGTGTATATGGCCAGTATTTCCAGCTATTTCACCTTCTTCGTCATCGAGAAATTCGATGTCACGGTACAAAATGCTCAGTTGATGCTGTTCCTGTTCCTCGGTGCATCGGCAGCCGGTGTTTTCATCGGCGGCCCGATCGGTGACAGAATGGGCGCCCGTTTCGTTATCTGGTTCTCGATCCTCGGCGTTATTCCTTTCGCCCTGATGATGCCTTATGCTAACCTGTTCTGGACCTGTGTTCTGGCCGTTGTCATCGGCATTATCTTCTCCTCGGCATTCTCCGCAATTGTGGTCTTTGCACAGGAGCTGGTACCGGGACGTGTCGGCATGATCGCCGGTGTATTCTTCGGCTTCGCATTCGGTGCGGGCGGTATCGGGGCTGCATTGCTCGGCGATTTTGCCGACAGCCACGGCATTGAATATGTCTATTGGCTGTGTTCATTCCTGCCACTGCTCGGCGTGCTGACAATATTGCTGCCGCGCCTGCCGAAAAAAATGGCAGCATAACCGGCCCATAAAAGAGAACGGGGAAGACCTTGCGGTCTTCCCCGTTTTTTTATCTCAATCATTATTCCGGAGCGCACTTTTCCGTCGGGACCTAATCGCCGGAAAAGCAAAAACGGGAACCGCCGCTTGCTCCGGAACAAAGACCGGATATTATTTCTTGATAGTTTCCAGCAGCTCGTCATAAGCCTTGCAGGCTTCATTCATATCAGTGGTACCCTGATACTTGGTCTGCATTTCCTGCGACTTTGTCATAATTTCCTGAGCGCGGCTCGGATCTTTCGTCAACACTTCCTGAATTGCAGCAGTTAAGTCTGTTGCCTTCTTGGTCAGTTCTTCCTGCGTGCAGGCAGATGCTGCGGAACTTGCAGCAGCAGAGATGAGCAGTGCAGAAAAAGATGCAGCAACCAGTGTTTTGAATTTCATAGAAGTATCTCTCTTTATGATCTGTCGATAAACGAGCAATATTTTATGCACCGGCAGCTTATGTTGGTGTTTTTATCTTTCAAAATAACAAATTATTTTCACTTAAAACAAAAACCACCTGCCAGTGACAATATTTCCATTTCTGCCGAAAATGGATTATAGAAAGCAACAGGACTATGGGGGAGCAATATGTTACGAGTGGCGTTTTTGTCTGTTGCGGTACTGGGTATGACGACGATTGTCTGGGCGCAGCCCATAGATACATACTGGGCGCGCCTGAGCAAACAGGATCATTACAACTCATCAGGCGTGGCGCTGAATTCCGCAGCCACGATTATCCGTCAGGATCGCGCTAATTTTTACATTTTTGGCAAAATGGATCCGGAAGATGAATCCGACGTGTTTTTCAACGACAAGGCGAACCGCGCAAAGCTGGAGAAAATGCTTTCCGAAGGCTCACTTTCCGACCGCGACCGTGCAATTATTGAAAACGGCACACCGCTGATACGCGTGGATATTCATCCTGAACATGTCGAAGTCACTGTCGCGCAGGACTAGAGCATTTCACAGTCAAGTTGGATCAACTTGACGCCCGTGATAATGCGACCAAATAAAGAATCCAGAGCGAGTGCTATGATCCAATCTGGACGTAAACCGCTCTAGAGCGCGTCGCGTTTAATTGCGCGCGCTCTAAACAGATTTCAGGTCTTTCCAGAAATAGATCGTGCCGGTCAAAGTGCCGAAAGGATCGAGAGCGAAATCCGGCACCTCGCCGACCCGCTTAAAGCCCAGCCGCTCATAGACTGACACCGCAAGACTGTCACTTGCCGTATCAAGCATCAGATGTGTGCGGCCATGCTGCAATGCCAGAGCTTCCGCAGCCTGCATCAGCAATGTTGCCACACCGCGCCCGCGACAGGAGACAGAGGTCATCAGCTTGCTGATCTCCGCACGATGCGGCTGGTTCGCGGTCTGCACCAGAACCAGACTGACTGTACCGGCAAGCTTCTCACCGTCAAAAGCACCGAGAATAATCCGCTCTCCGCTCTGCGCAGAGTTCATCGCACCCTGCCAGAATGCCTCTGCCGTTTCCGGCTCGAGAGGATGCATGAAGCTGACAGACCCGCCGCTGGCGACTGTTTCAACCAGAAGATCGCGCAGCTGTGCGATATGTATATTATCATAAGGCAGAGGTTTAATTTCGAAGCCAGTCATAACCATCAGCTTTCACAAGAATGAAAATCCGCATAAATTATTTTGAGCGTGTTCCTGCTGTAAACAGCATAAATTACTAGCTTTAAAAAAAGCAATAAATATTTGAATTATCTAATTTAAAACAGAGCCAATATGCTCTCAAAATAAAAAAGCAATTTAAAAAACTTGCCCTCATAATCGGGCAAACTTGCTGGTCATAATTAGGAAAGCTGCTTAAGAGCAACCTTAGCAATGGTCTGGGGGCTGATGTGTATCAAATTCTTTTAAAAGCAACATTCGTGACTGCCTTGGTCGTCGCGTTGAGCCAGATATTTTCATTCAGCATCCGTTATGCATCCGGCCAGCCCTTCACTGCTTTTGTCTTTCTGATGAATTCAATTATGCCTGTACTGACCGGCTTTCCGATCAGCATGTATATTTTCATACAAAACGCCAAACTGAAAAAGACATCAGACGAGCTGACAGAGGCTAACAGGCTGTTGCAGATACGCGCCGACACTGACAGCATGACCGGTCTTCTGAACAGAAATGCTTTTCTCGAGCAGGTCAAACACGCCAACAAAAACTGCACGCAAGCAGCATTGCTGGTGATAGACGCCGATAATTTTAAAAACATCAATGATCTTTACGGTCATCACGCCGGTGACAAAGCTCTGACTGCAATTGTCAGCGCGCTCCGCTCGCCATTGCGGGTGGATGACCTTATCGGCCGTATCGGTGGTGAAGAATTTGCCGTATTCCTCAGCAATACCAATATGGCTGAGGCGCAGAATATTGCCGAGCAATTACGCAAGAGCGTTGAGGCAATCAATTTCACGCCCCTGCCGGATCAGCCTTATCCGCTGACAATCAGCATCGGCATCGCCCTTTCCTCCGGCATTGTGACTACCGCACAGCTCATCCGCATGGCAGATCAAAGCCTGTATCAGGCAAAAGCAAACGGCCGTAATCAGGTGGTGCTCAACCAGCAAAGTCTTAGCCACAACCGCAACACCACCGGTTAAGCCGAGTGCTTACGCACGGACATATCAGCTCACAAAAAAGACCGTTCGCAATCTCTGCAGAACGGTCTTTTTCGTTTCAGCACTAGTGAAAGTGCTTATTCGAGCCCGAGAAACTGAAACGGTTCTGTTTCCTTAAACTGCTCATTCACATTGCCGGCAAAGACATTGGTCTGGTTTTCACCCAGATCGAGCTTTTTGACCTTGCCGGTCTCAGCGGAAAAATCCATGCCTTTCAGATCGACCCAGAATGTATTGGGTGTCAGTGCAGACTCAAAGAAATAGAGTTTGCGCTTCTGATCGGCCACAGTCCTCCAACGTGTGGAAGAGATATTCGGCTGATCCGGCGTGGTAATACCATATGGCACCGACACATTGCGAATAACGCCAAACACACTTGCCAGCGCCACATCCGGATTTTCGCTCTTCGGAATGGCATTAATATAGAATGATGCGCGGGCAAAACGGTCTGCGGCACGATTGGTGCCCGGCAGCATGACTGTGCCGCCGATTTGCTGCCAATAGCTGTTCAGTGCCAGCTGCTGGTCAAAAGTCGGGGAATTCGTCATGACCTGATATTTACGGTTGTGATGAATAACCTGCTTGCCGTCGATATATTCGATAATTGCGCTGTCACCGCTCGCATCGGAAATGGCCAGATGCAGCGTTGCCAGTCTGCTTTCACCCGGAACCTTATCGGTAACAATCGTATAAGGCTCGGTCTTCAGCGCGGCAACAGCTTCTTCCACCGTTGCGTAATTATCAAGTACATATTGCGCCCATGCAGCAATTGTCAGGCCGGGTTTGTCTTTTGTAAATTCCGGATATTCGGACTCTACCAGCCATAAAACGCTGGCAGAAAGCCCGACTTCATTCATGCCGTCTGTGGTTGCAATATCATAACCCGAAGCGATGACGCTGCCATATTTCGATGTCCACTCAATCGAGTTTTCACCGGCCTCGCCATTCCGCTTCATGCCCTTCGGAAACAGCCAGAGATTGGTCGCCACATCCACTTTCCAGTCCATGGAACGAGCCGTAATCACATCATCATTTGCGCCCTGATAGACGACACGCGTGCAGGCTTCCGCAATCAGCGGCGAAGCGAATAAGGACAATGCAACTGTTTTAGCCACAAGCGCGGAACGAACCGCTTTACGGTGCAGAAACATCAGAAAACCCCGCTTTTTGAATAAGATCAGAACCGCATGGACAGGCCGAGAACCGGACCGTGCTGCACGACATCCCATTTAAAGGTGTGGCCGGTAAAATCGTCACCCTGATAATCCTGTGACAGAACGCGGTAGCCAATGCGCAGATTGGTCGGGCGGTCAAACAGGAAAGTCCGGTAACCGAGATAGGCCTGTGCATTCACGCTGAGTTTGGAGCCGACGCCAAAACCGCCGATATCAGCCTCACCGGACAGATTCCAGCGTTCGTTCAGGTCAGTTTTCAGGCGCACACCAATAAACGGGTCTGTCCATTCTGCTTTTTTGGTGACACTGAATCTTCCGACAGCAAGATCAGCTTTGATTTTTGTCCAGCGTACACCCACTGTCGGCTCGACTGTAAAACGCTGCGGATCGTTGAAAACGGTTACGCCGCCCAGTTCCTGCTCATAAACGCGATAGAATGCACCACCGGCAATTGAGGTTGTCTTCACATTCAGAGCCAGCTCATTGGCGAACAGATTTTCATCCTGTGTGGTGGAAACATATTGGCCGTCGATATAAAAACCCAGCGGGCCTTTAACAATCTCGACATTTCCCATCACCGCCATATCAAGATTATCAAAAATCTCGGAGAACGGGATATTCACATCCGTATGAATACCGGCCAGAGCAGATTTACCTTTGAGCGAAGCGCCCCAGACATAAGGACTGACGATAATCTTCCAGCCGTCTTCGGCAATATATTGCGGCTGAGCCACATCGGCAGCCATTGCGTTACACATCATAGCCAGACCGGAAAGCGCTGAAGTCGTGAGAAGTGCAATATTACGCATAAGCAGGCATGCCCCTTGCCGATAAATTAAGAATCTATTGAGAAAATAGATGATTATGGCAGCGGGTCAACTTCCGTCCGAAGTATTCAGCCAGCATTTCCAATAAATAACATGATAAGACAAAAATAAATTGAACAGGCGGATTAAAACAGCTGCAACAGCAAGCAATGTTCAAACTGTTTTTATTTCCAGATCATAGACCAGCACACCATCTGTACCGCCCTGCGCTGCAGCCACAATCTTCGCGCCCGTTTTCTGATGTTCAGGATCAGCAAGATAGGCATCACGGGACGCAGCATCAGCAAAATCTACGATAAAACCTTCCGAATAGTCTTTATCCATACCGGTTTCAGGGCTGACATTCTTGCCAATATGCACGGCGAGCAGCCCTTTTAAACGAGATTTTAATGCCGCAATTTCTGCAAAAATCGCATCCTTCTCAGCCTGTGAAACCGATGCTTTAAAGTGAATGAAAACACAGTGACGGATCATAAGGTTGCCTATCTAATTTGTGTCCGTGCACGCGGACGGAAATCATTGCGCTCATCGGCAAAAATCACGGCAGGCAGCGGCGGTAAACCACGTATAATATCCGCCGCTTTTTCCCCCACCATGATTGTCGGCGCATTGGTATTGCAGGACGGCACGCGCGGCATCACCGAACTGTCGCAGACACGCAGCCCCTCCAAGCCATGAACTTTAAGATCAAGACCGACAACTGCATCTTCACCCGTTCCCATTTTGCAGGTGCCTACCGGATGATGATCAGTTTTCGCATTGGCGCAGCCATAATCAAACAAGTCCTGATCACTCATCACCTGCTTACCCGGCAGTTTTTCCGCCAGAATAAAAGACTTCAAAGCCACCTGATCGAAAATTTCACGTGCGATTTTCAATCCCTCAATCGACATTTTAACATCATGGGGATCAGACCAGTAATTCGGGTCAATCAGCGGCGCAGCCGCCGGATCAGCAGACCGCAACCGCACCGTGCCGCGCGAACGTGGATGCAGATAGGCGGAATTAAGTGTGACACCGGCATTTTTAAGTTTTGCAACACCGGCTTCGATACCGGAGCCGAGGCCAAGATGAAACTGAATATCCGGCGAACGTGCTTGCGGATCTGCATACCAGAAACCACCGGTCTCGAACAGGCTGGATGCCACCGGCCCTGAGCGGAACAACACATATTCCAGCCCTGCCCACAATGTGCGATGCAACTTGGCAACATTGTCATAGGTATGATCGCCTGTGCATTCTGAAATCACAAACAGGTCAAGATGATCCTGCATATTAGACCCCACACCGGCCAGATCATGCTGAACCGTAACACCGGCAGATTTCAGATGATCCGCAGGACCAATACCCGATTGCAGCAATAATTTCGGCGAGCCGATAGCACCGGAACACACCAGCACTTCGCGCTCGGCGCGGATAATCTCAGTGCCTTTGGTCGTGGCAATTTCCACACCGACTGCCCGCGATCCTTCCAGCACAATGCGCGTTACGGCAACACCGAGCCGGATCGTCAGGTTCTTAAGGTTTTTCACCGGCTCAAGATAAGCAAGGGCTGCCGAAGAGCGGCGGCGGTTACGTTGTGTCAACTGATAGAACCCGACACCGGCCTGCGTTTTACCGTTAAAATCATGATTATAGGGAATACCAAGCTCCTGCCCCGCGCGGATATACGCATCGCAAATCGGCAAGGCTGAAACCGGCATCGACACGCCAAGCGGACCACCATACGAATGATAGTCATCTGCAAAACGCTGATTATCCTCAGCACGCTTAAAATATGGCAGAACCTCGCGATAGCTCCAGCCTTTGCAACCGTCTTCCTCAGCCCAGAGATCATAATCCGCGGCATTGCCCCGCGTATAAAGCTGGGCATTAATCGTCGAGCCGCCACCGATAACCTTTGCCTGCGTATAGCGCAGCACCCGCCCCTTCATATGTTTTTGCGGGACAGTCTCCCAGCCCCAGCTGGCAACACCTTTGGTCATCTTTGCAAAGCCTGCAGGAATATGAAACAACGGATTGCGATCACTGCCACCGGCTTCTAACAGCAAAACCTTCACATCAGGGTCTTCTGACAAGCGGTTTGCCAGAACACAACCGGCAGGCCCCGCACCGGTGATAATATAATCATAACGCATGGTTCTGATCCTTAAATCAGGTCATTTCAGAAATGCACGTCAGAAGCGCGCAATTGACAGGCCGCCATCCGCAGCAATCACTGTTCCCGTGGCGAAATGCATGGCACCGGAAGCAAGACCGGCACAAATCGCTCCGATATCCGCCGCCTCTCCCCAACGTCCGACCGGCACCAGCCCTTCAGCAATCAGCGCATCATATTTTTCTGAAACTTTTGCAGTCATATCTGTGCGGATAATGCCGGGACGGACTTCAAAAACCGCAATACCACTCTGAGCAAGCCGCAAAGCCAGTCCCTGACTGAAAGCCGACAGACCTGCCTTGCTGATACAATAGTCCAGCCGCTCGGGTGAACTGGCAGATGCGGAAACCGAGGTAATATTAATGATTGTACGGGGTTTCTGACTGTGCTTCACCGCCAGCATTAAGCGGACAACAGCCTGCGTAAAAAAGATCGTGCCCCGCAGATTAACATTCATAACCGCATCAAAATTTTCCGGACGCAACTCCAGAAAATCCCCGCGAATAACAGAGCCGATACCCGCATTATTCACAAGGCAATCAATTGTGCCAAAGTGCTGAAATATCGCATCAACCGTTGTTTGATGCTGACAGGTATCAGACAAATCCGACTGCCAGTAATGCGCATCGGCCCCCAGTGCACCGAGTTCCGCGAGTACAGGATCGTCAGTCTGAACAGACTCTATTCCAGTAAGCGCAACATCAAATCCCGACTGCGCAAGCGCTTTGGCAGTCGCTAAGCCAATACCGCGACGGCCGCCGGTAATCAGAGCAACAGGACGCTGTGCAACTGTCATGACTGCAAATCCTTTGCAGAAATATGTGCGGCCACCCGCAATGCCTGCGCAGCAATTGTGAGTGCAGGATTAACCGCTGCAGATGTCGGCAGAAAAGATGCATCAACCACAAACAGATTGGGATGGTCATAGGCACGGCAAAAAACATCCAGCGGTGCCTGTGCCGGATCACTCCCCATCCGCACCGTTCCGCATTGATGTGACGGCGTGCGCTTGTCAAAAACACGGGACAAAACGAGCGGAAAACCAGCCGCCTTCAGCACTGTTTTCAACTTTTTCACCAGATCAAGATGCGCCTGCCAATTGGTGCGTTGCCACTGCATGATGATGCGCTCGCCATCCACCATAATCCGGCTGTCCGGATGCGGAAGATCCTCGCTCATCGCGTAGAAATCGATGGCATGGGCGGAGAGTTTATTCAGCATCCATAGCGGCACTTGCGGCAGGCTGGCTTTGAGAATCTGTCCGGAAATACGCCCCAGAAGCTGCACATTTCCTAAAGGTGCTCCACCCTCACCATCGGAAAGATAGAAATCATTAAGGCCGAAAGTCTTTTGATAAACAGACGTGTTTTTATACCATGGCGACACGGCCAGAACCGCACTCGCATTATGGTTCATGAAGTTACAGCCAACCTGCCCTGAGGAATTGGCCAATCCCTGAACGTGCTGCGCATTGGCTGAGCGCAGCAGCAAAGCGGCAGATTGCACAGCTCCCGCAGACAGGATCACCAGTTTCGGTGTCAGGCGATGCTCAGTGCCGTCTTTCACATAGCAGACACTCTCAATATGCCTGCCGTCAGCAACGGTGTTCAGTTTTGTAACCCGTGAACCCGTTTGCAAGCGTATATTGGAATGCTGCAAAGCTTTGGCCAGCGCAGTCGTTTCAGCATCCATTTTGCCGTCATCGCAATTGGGATGCGCATCCCACGGCGTTTTGGCCTTGCGCAACCAACGCTCCACATCCACACCCAGAGGCAGTGAAAAAGGCTGCAAGCCATTAGCCTTCAAACGTGCCCTTACCTTAGCAATTGCAGGCTCTTCCGGCACAGGCGGAAAGGCATAGGCTTGCGAATGAAACGGTTCAGTCGGATCGTCACCCGCAGCGCCCCGCACCTGATAAAGCTGCTCGGCCTCAGAATACCACGGCTCAAGCTCTTCATAGGCGAACGGCCATGCAGGAGACACGCCCTCCCTGTGTTGCATCTCCTCAAAATCCTCGGCACGGTAACGCAACAGCACCGCACCGTAGAATTTTGAATTGCCGCCGACATTGTAATAATTACCGGGATTAAAAGCTGTATATCCGTCTGCACGGGCGCTTTTCTCATACCAGAACTCGTCTGGCCGGAAAAAGCCGCGCTGGAAAATTGCAGCCTGATCGCGATTTTCCGGTCTGTCCGGCAAATGCCCGCCAGCCTCAAGGATCAGAATATCAGCGCCGCTCGCCGCCAGCCCCGAAGCGATTGTTGCCCCGCCGATGCCTGAACCGATAATGACAATATCCGGCTGCCTGGATGAGGAAGTACCCATGCACTTATCTCACGCAATACGCTGTTGCGTTTGCGGATCAAAGAACACGGCTTTATCCAGATTAAAGGCCAGCCGCTCAGTCTGCCCCGCATGGATATGCGCATCTGCCCGCAATCGCGCTACCACTTCCTTACCACCAAGCTTGGTCACCGCAAAAGTGTCCGATCCTGCCGGTTCCACAACCTCAATGTGGCAGTCACCTTCCGCGATAGTGCCCGCATTGCGGTCTGTACCGTCAGGATCAGTCAGCGCCTCAGGACGGATACCGAAGACCACTTGTTTACCGGCATAGGCGTCCAGTTCCTTCTGTCTCGCAGGCACCGGCAGTTTCAGCGGATCGCTATCTGGTCGCTCAAGTGAAATCTGCAGCCCCTGCGCACTGTTTTCAACGGTTGCAGTCAGCAAATTCATAGCTGGTGAGCCCATAAAATCCGCTACGAACATATTGACCGGACTGTTATAAATTTCTGCCGGTGTGCCGAATTGCTGCAAAATTCCATCTTTGAGAACGGCAATTTTTGTTGCCAGTGTCATCGCTTCAATCTGATCATGGGTCACATAAACGATTGTGGTTTTCATGCGCTGATGCAGACGTTTGATCTCGGTACGCATATCCACACGCAGCTTGGCATCAAGATTGGATAATGGTTCATCGAACAGAAAGACCTGAGGATTGCGCACCAGCGCCCGCCCCATTGCCACACGCTGGCGCTGACCACCGGAAAGCTGGCTGGGTTTGCGATCCAACAAATGCCCGATCTGCAACATTTCCGATACGTCGCGAATGGCCTTTTCACGTTCGTCTTTCGGAACGCCGCGCACTTCCATGCCGAATGCGATATTTCCGGCAACCGTCATATTCGGATAAAGCGCATAGGACTGAAATACCATGGCAATATCACGTTTGGACGGCGGCAGATCAGCTACCGCTTGACCATTAATGGCAATATCACCGGAGCTGATCGGCTCCAGTCCGGCAATCGTGTTGAGCAAAGTGGATTTTCCGCAGCCGGACGGCCCGACAAGCACCAGAAAACCGCCCTCCTCAACCTCAAGACTGATATCCTTGAGAATTTCTACAGCCCCGTATGACTTGCGAAGGTTTGTGATTTTAAGAAATGACATATTTTATCCCTTCACAGCACCGGACATCAGACCGCGTACAAAATAGCGGCCGGAAACAATGTAAACGATCAGCGTAGGCAGCGCCGCGAGGATCGCCGCTGCAAAATGAACATTATATTCCTTCACCCCCGTTGAGGATGAGACAAGATTATTCAGCGCCACTGTCATCGGCGTGGATGACGCACCGGAAAATGACGCACCGAACAGAAAGTCATTCCAGATATTCGTGAACTGCCAGATGACTGAAACCACGATAATCGGCCCCGAAGACGGCAGCAGAATGCGCCGGAAAATCTGCATGAAACTTGCCCCGTCGATCTGGGCGGCACGCACCAGCTCCGTCGGAAATGCCTCGTAATAATTCCGGAAGTACAGCGTTGTGAAGCCAAGACCATAGATGACATGCACCATGATAAGCCCCCAAATTGAACCGGAGAGCCCCAGCATTCCGAGAATACGCGCCATCGGGATCAGCACAATCTGAAACGGAATGAAGCAGGACAAAAGCAGCAATCCGAAGAAAATATTCGAACCGCGAAAACTCCATTTGGTCAGCACATAGCCGTTGAGCGCACCGACAATGGTGGAAATCGCAACAGCAGGCACCACCATCAGAATGGAGTTGATGAAGAACGGCTTCACGCCGGTTGGCTGCACACCGATCTGCGCTGTTGACCATGCAGACAGCCACGGCTCGATCGTCCAGCTTTGCGGCAGATTGAGCATACCGCCCTGCCGGATTTCCTCCAGCGGCTTGAAAGAATTGACCACCATCACATAAAGCGGCAGCAGATAATAAACGGCGAAGATCAGCAACAGCGTATAGATCAGCGCTCGCGTCAGCCTTTTATGCGAGATTGCATTTTGCGGATTGTCAGAACCACTCATCAGCGCTTCCCTCCGCGAATTTCTGCATAAAGATAAGGGATGATGATCGAGAAAATCATCGCCAGCATGATAATCGCCGAAGAAGCACCGATCCCCATCTGATTACGGGTAAATGTATAGGAATACATAAAAGTTGCAGGCACTTCGGTTGCCTGTCCGGGGCCGCCGCCGGTCAAAGCAACAACAAGGTCATAGGCCTTGATCGCCAGATGCGCGAGCACCACAAAAGCCGACAGGAAGACCGGCCGCATCATCGGGATAATAATCCGGCGATAGGTCGTAAATGTCGATGCGCCGTCTATCTGCGCGGCCTTGATGATTTCATTATCCACGCCGCGCAAACCGGCCAGAAACATCGCCATAATAAAACCGGAAGACTGCCAGACAGCTGCAATCACCACACAGTAAATCGCGTAATTACGATCTTTAATCCAGTTGAAGTGAAAGCTCTCCCAGCCCCAGACCTGCATCGTATGTTCAAGCCCGATACCCGGATCGAGAAACCACTTCCATGCCGTGCCGGTTACAATGAAGGACAGCGCCATCGGATAAAGATAAATCGGGCGCAGAAACCCTTCGCCGCGTATCTTCTGATCCAGCATAATCGCCAGAAACAGCCCGATTACCGAGCAAATAATGATATAAAGTGACGCAAAAATCGCCAGATTGGAAATTGCCCGCCACCAGTGCGGCAGCGCCCAGAGCTTGGAATAATTCTCCAATCCTACGAAATTATAGGATGGCAGCATCTTACTGTCTGTCAGCGACAGAAGCCCCGTATAGGCAATGAAGCCATACACAAAAATCAGGATAATAAAAAAGCTCGGAGCCAAGACAAGTTTTGGCAACAGCTCCTGCAACCAGCTGCGGCTATTCATGGTCAATCACCACACTTGGCACATATCCGGCCAGACAACCGGACAGGCGCTTAAAAAAATTCAATTTCAAATGCTGTCAATAAATGACCGGTCACAATCCGTGCCGGATCACAGAGGCTGCGCAAAGGCAGCCTCCGGTTTTGCAATCAGTTTACTGAGCGGCGGCAACGGCTGCCACAAGCTCTTTCACAGCTTCTTCCGAAGTCAGCTCACCGTTAAATTCGCGGGTTACAACGTCGTAAATCGCATTTTTAACAGCGGCAGGATTGGCATAGCCATGCGCCATGGAACCGAGCATTGTGCCCTTCTCACTGGCTTCCTTCACATCGGCGATTGCCTTTTTACCGCAGGCATCAAAAGCGGTATCCGGTACATCGGTACGTGCCGGTGCCGAACCTTTAACGACATTGAAAGCGGACTGGAATGTCGGGCTTTCAATCGCGGAAGCCATTTGCAGCTGTGCCGGAACTTTGTCTTCCGCAACTTTGAACATCGCAAACATATCGGAGTTGAAAGTTACAGCACCCTGTGTCCCCGGATAACGCATACAGACGAAATCCTCCCCCGGCTTCTTACCGGCTTTGACAAATTCGCCCTTTGCCCAGTCGCCCATAAATTGCAGACCGGCTTTCCCCTCAATCACCATCGCTGATGCCAGATTCCAGTCACGACCGGAGAAATTATCGTCCACATAGGAGCGCAGCTTGGTCATACGATCGAAAGCCTGTTTCATCGTATCACTGCCAAGGGCTTCCGGATCGAGATCAATAAAGGCTTTTTTGTAGAAATCCGTGCCGAATGACAGCACCACGGCATCAAAAATCGTGCCGTCCTGCCATGGCTGACCGCCATGCGCTACAGGGGTAATGCCCTTTTCTTTAAACTTGTCCAGCAGTGCAATCAGCTCATCCCAATTGGCCGGTTCTTTACCGCCCGCCTTGTCGAGTGCTGCTTTGTTGATCCACATCCAGTTGGTGGTGTGAACATTCACCGGAGCGGCAATCCAGTGACCGTCATATTTGGCAAATTCCTGCAACGGTGCGGGAATAACCTTTTCCCAGCCTTCTTTACCCGCGACTTCATCCAGATTGCCGAGTGCGCCTTCTTTTGCCCAGTCACGAATATCAAAACCGAGCATCTGTACGGCGGTCGGCGGATTTCCCGCGGTAACACGGGCACGCAGAACGGTCATCGCTTCTGTACCGCCGCCACCGGCAACCGGCATATCCGTCCAGCCGATCCCTTTACCTTCGAGATCTTTCTTCAATACATCCAGAGCTGCCGCTTCGCCGCCGGCTGTCCACCAGTGCAGCACCTCTACATTCTCCGCAGCCTGAGCCGCACCTGCCATAAAACCTAAAGCCATTGCTGTTGTTGTCATAAACTTGCGCATCGTATTCCTCCCGTTTGCAAGTTGTCAGCAGCGGAAACCTCCCGCTTGGTCATTACCTGCTGTCCTCCCGAACAGCATAAATTTTCGGCTCGCAAGATTGATCGGGCTATTCTTTTACGACCAACCGTCAGGCGAAATAGGACGTTACAATTCTCCGTTCGTCAAGCAGTGTTCTGCAAAATTCAAATCGATTAAAATATTATTCTTCAGCCGCGCTCCCGTCACGCACCCAATGCGTTTTTCGCGAGCCGATATGCATATTCAGAGTTTTTGTTTCCGTGTAATCTTCAACGGCATGGCGGCCAAGCTCTCTGCCCTGTCCGGATTGTTTATAGCCGCCAAACGGCAATTCCGATGCACCATCCATAAAAGTGTTCATCCAGATTGTGCCGGATCGCACCTTGCGCCCCACAGTCAGACATGTATCGAAATCACGGCTCCAGACACTCGCTGACAGGCCGTAATCTATGGAATTTGCAATATGAATTGCCTCTTCCGCAGTTTCAAATGTCAGTACAGACAAGACAGGGCCGAACACTTCCTCACGCGCCACAGCCATATCCGGCGTAACGCCCGACAGCAAAGTCAGCTCCATATATTGGCCGCTGTCAAAATCCACGGTTCCGCCGCCGGCACTCACTGCTGCGCCATCCGCTTTGGCACCGGATATATAGGTTTTGATTTTCTCCAGATGCTGCTGACTGATAATTGCACCGACCTGCGTTTGCGGATCAAGCGGATCACCCAGTCTCACCTTTTTTGTGAGGGCAATAATACGGGAGATCACATCATCCGCGATATCTTTATGCAGAATCAGACGTGAACCCGCATTGCAGCACTCACCGGCATTGAAATAAGCGCCGAATACCGCAGCATCGATAAATGCATCCAGATCAGCATCAGGAAAGACAATTTGCGGGTTCTTACCGCCAAGCTCCAGCGACACTTTTTTCAGTGTCTGCGCTGCATTCGCCATAATCAGACGACCGACACCGGTTGAACCGGTGAAAGACACCATATCCACATCAGCATGTGTGCTCAGCAGTGCACCCGCACCGGCACCTGTACCGGTGATAATATTTACAACACCGGCAGGAACACCTGCTTCGGTCAGAATTTCACCGAGGATCAGTGTGGAAGCTGATGTCATTTCCGAAGGTTTGACCACACAGGAACATCCGGCAGCAAGAGCAAAAGGCAGCTTCTGGCTGATAATCAGAAACGGGAAATTCCACGGCGTAATCATCGACACAACGCCGATTGCCTCGCGCAGCACAACGCCCAGCGTGCCGTCACCGAGCGTATTATAGCTCTCACCATGCAAATCACGGGCAAGTGCCGCCGCATAGCGCCAGATATCAACAGCACCGGCAATCTCGCCCCGCACCTGACTGATCGGCTTTCCGGCTTCAACAGCATCCCAGAAGCTCAGTTCTTCTGCACGTTTCTCAATCATATCCGCGATTTTCAGCAGGATATTGGAGCGCTCGGCACCGGTTTTGCTGTTCCATATTCCAGTATCAAAGCTCTGTTTTGCAGCAGCAATCGCGCGTTCTGCATCAATATGACTGCCTTCAGGATAACGGCTCACCGGCACTCCGTGCCCCGGCGCAATGCGTTCCAGCATCCTGCCGGAGGTTGCGACCACCCATTCGCCATCAATCAGCATTTTAAAATCACGAACAGCGATATCTGCCGGAGGCTTGGGCGCGATCAGAACGGCCATTACCATTCTCCTTTAAAATTTGCCGGACGTTTGCCACTGAAAGCAGCAACCCCTTCTCTGAGATCACCGGTTTTGGCGGCCAGCATGGAACCAAGCGTTTCAACCGCTGCGCCATTATCCTCGCCATTGGCAACACCGATCATCAGCTTGGATATTTCAAGCGCCGCAGGCCCGCGTGTAACAATACGCGCTGCATAGGCCTTGGCAGCCTCCAAAGCTGATCCGCTTTCAACAACCTGATCCACCAGCCCAAATTTGCAGGCTTCTTCGGCAGCGAACATCTCGCCGCCCAGCACCATACGCCGGATAATCTGCGCACCCAAACGCTGCACCAGACGCTGTGTGCCGGACCAGCCGGGAACCATGCCGAGTGATGTTTCCGGCAGGCCGATTGTAACATGCTTTTCGGCTATGCGGATATCCGCCGCTCCGGCAAGTTCCAGCCCGCCGCCAAGCGCATGGCCGTTTATCGCGGCGATCAGTGGCATTCTTAACGTTGCCAGCCGGTCAAAAACCCGATGACCGAAACGCACCCATTGATGGCCGAATTCATTGGCCTGCATCGCGCCCCATGCCTTGATATCACCACCGGCGGAAAAGGCTTTGCCCGCGCCGGTAAGAATAACAACCCGCACTGCACTATCCGCCTCAACCGCATCACAGGCCGCCGACAATTCCTTCAGCATTTCAATATCAAATGCATTGAGCTTATCCGGCCGTGTGACAGTGATCGTGGCAATGGCGCCGTCACGGGAGGTTATGATACGCGGCTCAGTCATGATCTGCCCCCTCGATCTGCTCTTGCAAGATACGCTGCGGTTTTTCCGGCAAAGTCAGGCCAAGTGGTTCTTCCCTGAATAAAGCAGCATCCATCAGTTTCAGTTCCGGCGAAATAATGAGCGGAAATTCCGACTGCTCCAGAATATGCGCCTGCAAATCCACACCCGGTGCAATTTCCGTGAGCATGATGCCCTGCGGTGTCAGCTTCATCACACAGCGCTCAGTCACATAGGTAATATCCTGTCCCTGCGCGACGGCGCGGCTGCCGGAAAATGTGACATGCTCCGTTTCATTGACCAGCTTCTTCAGCTTGCCTTCTTTTTCAATAACCAGTCCGCCGCCCTCAATGCCGAGCTTTGCACCTGCATTGAACATGCCGGAAAAGACAATCTTCTTTGCCCGTGCAGTAATATCGACAAAGCCACCAGCGCCCGCTGTCACATGCGGGCGGAAAGACAACCGCGATACATTGACGGAACCGTCACGTCCGATTTCAAGAAAGGACAGCAGCGAGGCATCAAAGCCGCCGCCCTGAAAATAGGTAAACTGATAGGGCGAAGGCATATAGGCATCGGCATTGGAGGCACAGCCGAATGCAAAATCCAATAGCGGCACACCACCGACAGCGCCCTGCTCGATCACCCACGTGACTGAGCCGTGCAGCCCTTCTTCCATCAAAATACGCGGCACATTGGCTGAAATACCAAAACCGAGATTAACGCAGCTTCCCGCTTCAAGCTCCTGCGCAACACGCCGTGCAATGACCTTCTGCACATTGAATTCCGGCACGCGGAAACTCTCCAATGGTCTGAAAATCTCACCGGAAATCGCCGGATCATAAACTGTCTGCGTTGTCTGTTTCTGTTCCGGATCAACGATAATATAATCGACCAACATACCCGGAACACGCACATCATGCGGTTTCAGCGAGCCCTGCTTGGTAATGCGCTTCACCTGCGCGATAACAATGCCGCCATTATTGCGGGCGGCCAATGCCTGATCCAGCCCGCCGAGAGTGGCTCCCTCATGCTCATAAGTGAGATTGCCGTGTTCATCAGCCGTTGTTGCACGAATAATGGCGACCTGCGGTATGATATTGGGAAAATAGAGCCATTCTTCATCCGCAAACTCAATCTTGCGCACAACCGGCTCCCGCTGTGCTGCCTCGTTCATGGCGCAGCCCTGCCGGTCAGGATCGACAAAAGTGTCCAGTCCGATTTTAGTTATCACACCAGGTCGTTTGGCAGCAGCCTCACGATGCATATCAAACAGAATGCCGGAAGGCACATTATAGGCAGGAATTTCATTCGCACCGATCATCTGCCAGATCAGCGGCGGTTCTGCCGATGACGGGCCGGACGGATAAGACCCGCCGATAATTTTCGCCAGCAGACCTTTTTTAGCAATATGATCGATGCCTTTGATACCGCTCATATCCCCAGCCGCAATCGGATGCAGCGTCGTGAGATTACGCGGATGCCCCGTTGCCTCAAAGTGCTCACCGATAGCTCTGAGCATCAGATCAGGGCAGCCAAGTCCGCTTGATGAGGAAACAGTAACCACTGCATGATCGGGGATCAGAGCCGCGGCCTGTGCGGGAGTAATATGCTTGCTCATATTATCACTCTCCCAAACCGGTTCTGATTTGCACGGCACTGCCGCTTTTCACGGATTGCGCCACGGCAAGTGCGGTTGCCAGTGACCAGACACCATCTTCACCGCTGGCAGAAACTGCGCCTTTACCTTTGACCGCATTGTGAAATGCCTCCAGCGCGGTTTCATAGAGATTGCGCTGCTCCAGCGGCAAAACCTGCTCGCCCTCCGCATTGCGCAAAATGACAGAACCAACCGGCTTCTGCGTCATCACATTACAGGCAATCAGTGAGCCTTCTGTGCCATGCACTTCAAAACCTGTTTCGGCAAATTGCGTGGTGAACCCATCATGAAACTGAGCCAGCACACCGGATTTAAAGCGCAAGACACCCATTACCGCATCTTCCAGCCCTTGTTTTCCCATCCCGCCGGACTGGCCGAAAGCCACCGCCTCAACCGGATCATCATTCAGCACAAAGCGCAGAGTGTCCGCATCATGCACGGTTATATCGAGGATAACACCGCCACCGGCCTGCGGCCTATCAAGCCGCCAGCCCTGCAAATGCGGCGGCAGATAAACCGCATGAAAAACCCGCGCGGAAAGCGGTTTGCCGATCCTGCCTGCTGCGATTGCATCGCGCATGGCACAATGACTGGCAGCATTGCGCAAATGATGATTGGTGGCAAAAACCACCCCCGCCGCTCTGGCCGCCTCAACCATGGCACGGGCATCTTCAAGGGAAAGTGCCAGCGGTTTTTCACACAGCACATGCTTGCCTGCTTTTATCGCAGCGATAGCCTGATCGCGGTGCAGCTCATTTGTTGTCGAGATATAGACAGCATCGGTTTCCGTATCATTGACCAGCGCATCAAGCGTAGTGACAGATCGGGGAATTCTGTTCTCTTCCGCATAGGCGGCGCCGCGCTCAGCACTGCTGCTCATCACACTGACAACCTCACCACCCGTTGCACGGATTGCATCAATCACCCATTCTGAGGCGATTGTACTTGCGCCGATAAGACCCCACCGCACTGTCATCCTGTAATCCTCCGCTGTTCCCCTTGCCTTGTCGCACCGCAGCTTTCCCGCACGACCAGGCGCACGGAACTGACAATCGCTTCGGCTTCCGGTTGCCCTGCATTGATTTGCTTGAGCAGTAACTGTGCCGCTTTCTGCCCCATGCCCTGCGGATCGACGGAGACTGTAGTGAGTGCCGGAACCGCAGATTTGGCCTCAATCACATCGTCAAAACCGATAACGGCAAAATCAGCAGCCGGCTCCATACGTTGTGCCCGCAACCCGTCACACACACCGAATGCAACCGCATCATTAAAACAAAGCGCGGCTGTCGGTTTGTCCGCAAGCTGCATTGCGCGCATTATGGCATCCACACCACCGGCGCGGGACGGCGCAGAACCGATAATCAGCGCCTCTTCAAGCACAATGCCTGCCCGTTGCAGAGCATCCGCATAACCCTGATAGCGCTCAGTAAACACGCCCGTATCAGCAAAACCGCCGAGAAAAGCGATGCGGCGATGCCCCAGCGCCACCAGATGCTCAACCGCAGCCATCGCCCCGCCGTGATTATCCGACATCAGAGAAGAAACTTTGGCACCAGCTACATTACGCACAGTCGCAACTACCGGAATTCCGCCGGCGATCAGCGGCTTCAGATCAATGGCTTGCGTGCCGCGCGCAGGCGACACAATCAGTCCGGAAATACCGTGCTCACGCATAGAGGTAATGACTTCGCGCTGACGATCCGGACTTTCTCCCGTATGCGAAAGAAACTGCACATAGCCTGCCGACTGCACCACCATATCAACCCCGACCGCAAGTTCTGCGAAGAAGCTGTTGGTCAGATCATTGACGACAAGGCCGATAATTTTTGAATTGGAGCCGGACTGGCGCAGATTGGCCGCACCGCGATTATAGACATAACCAAGCTCGCGGATAACAGCGGTCACTTTAGCTCTTGTGGCCTCATTCACCAGCGGAGAATTTTGCAGAACAAGCGATACGGTCGACCTGGACACGCCCGCAGCCTGTGCAATTTCAACAACGGTGACACGCTTTTTATTCACGGCATTCTCCCTGTCTCCCTTCATAAAATTAGATCGTTCCAAATTTGTCAAGTGAAGATTAATCCGGAAAATCGATGCAAATTGCCTGTTGCATCTGCAAAAAATTGAATTACTCTTTCAAAAATTGGAACGATCTAAATTTTATAGCTTTTCCGGAGATTACAGCACCATGGCAATGTTGCGGCTTCCGAATGCAGACGGCACTATCACTGACTATCATCTGACAGGCACTGTCGTGCCTCGTCCACAAACACTGCCGCAGTTCAATCGCATCGCCTATGCTGCCGCCCATATCGTCTCCGATCCGCTGCGTGAAACTGATCCGTGGAACCGCCCTGCCATCGACTGGGACGCGACCATAGCGTTTCGTCATCATCTCTGGAGCCTCGGTTTCAAAATCGCCGAAGCTATGGATACATCGCAACGCGGTATGGGGCTGGACTGGAACGGCGCACAGCAACTCATCCGCCGCTCGCTGGAAACCGCCCGTACAGTCAAAGGTGCAGATCTCGCCTGCGGGATCGGAACTGACCAACTTGCCCCAGTTGAGGCCAAATCTCTTGATGATGTGATCAGGGCCTATGAAACCCAATTGGAATTTGTGGAGAAACACGGCGGCCGCGCCATTATGATGGCCAGTCGCGCTCTGGCATATATCGCCCGCAGCCCCGATGATTATGCGCTTGTCTATAATCGTATTCTCTCTCAGGCACAGAACAAAATTGTCCTGCACTGGCTGGGTGAAATGTTTGACCCGCAACTTGGCGGCTACTGGACGGGGCAGGCAGACAGCCCCTTTGAAGATGCACTCACCAGTGTTCTGACGATCATCAATGATAACCGTTCCCGTGTTGAAGGCATTAAAATCTCATTGCTCGACAGTGCCAGCGAGATTGCACTGCGCAATCGCCTGCCTGAGAATGTACTGTGCTTCACCGGCGACGACTTTAATTATGCAGAACTCATTGAGGGAGACGGCAATCGCTACAGTCATGCCCTGCTCGGCATTTTCGATGCTGTTGCCCCTTCCGCCTCCTATGCGCTGAGTGCGCTTGCCGCCGGTAACACTGCAACATTCCGCTCGGCAATTGAGCCGACAGTGCCCTTATCACGCAAAATTTTTGAAGCGCCGACACAATATTACAAGGCAGGCGTGGTGTTTCTGGCATGGCTGAACGGCCATCAAAATCATTTCACCATGCCTGCTGGTATGCAATCGGCACGCGGCCTGTTGCATTACACCGATATTTTCCGGCTGGCAGATCAGGCCAATGTGCTCGACAGGCCGGATCTGGCCATCCGTCGCATGCAAAACTGGCTCAGCACACAAGGCGTGGAATAAGTCTCTTCACTCTTGAAATCCTGCTCTCTGTTCAATTGACCCTGCGTTCCAAACAGCTATAAAGGCGGTTTTCTCAAAGATGCCTCCCCAATATCTCTCTCGGGCACAGATGCAAGGATTTGAACAATGACTGCGGGAAATCACTCACCCTCGGAGAAGATAACCCTCGGCCTCGATTTCGGCACCACCAACACCGTTATTGCCGTGGCAGACGGTAATGGCATTGCCGAAGTTATGAGCTTCCCGAAAGATGATGCTATAGTTTCAGCCTATCGTTCCGTGCTGTGCTTCTGGCAGGATGGTAATAAAGGCCATCGCAATGTCGAGAGCGGCCCGTGGGCGATGGATCGTTTCATTGCTGATCCGCATAATTGCCGTTTTCTGCAATCTTTCAAATCCTTCGCCGCGAGCAAATCTTTCACCGATACGCCGGTCTACGGTAAACGCTTTAAATTCGAAGATCTGCTACAGACTTTTCTGGAAACACTGGCTGAACGCCTCGGAGACAGACTGCCCTCCCGCGGCAACAAAGTCATTGTCGGTCGTCCGGTTACTTTTGCAGGCCATAATCCTGATGAAGCGCTGGCAATGGCACGCTATGAAAAAGCACTGCGCGCCTTCGGCTTCACCGATATTCATTATGTTTATGAGCCGGTTGCCGCGGCATATTTCTATGCGCAGAAGCTGACAGATACATCGACGGTGCTGGTTGCCGACTTTGGCGGCGGAACGAGCGACTTTTCGATCGTAAATTTTGAGGTCGGCGCAAGCGGCCTGACTTCAACACCACTCAGTCAGGTTGGTCTGGGCATTGCCGGTGATACATTTGACTACCGCATCATTGATAATGTGGTCTCTCCCAAACTCGGCAAGAAGAGCAATTACAAGTCTTTTGGCAAGGTGCTGCAGGTTCCGAACCATTATTTTGCGAATTTTGCCCGCTGGAATACCCTGTTTCTGATGAACTCCCCGTCCACACTTCGGGAGCTTCATGAACTTGCATCGCAGGCAGAGCATCCGCAAGCCCTCAACCACTTCATTGAAATGATTGAAGGCGATTACGGCTTTGAGCTTTACCGTGTCGTATCAGATGTCAAAGCAGGCCTGTCCTCATCCCAGACATCCGATCTGCATTTCAAAGCCGAGAATTTTAAAATCGAAGCCCAAATTCAGCGTTCGGATTTTGAGAAATGGATTGCCGAAGATATGCAGGCAATCTCCGCCTCCGTTGACAGCGCAGTACGGAATGCCGGCTTGCAAGATAAAGATATTGACCGCGTCTTCCTCACCGGCGGCACATCCTTTGTGCCGGCGATTAAAACCCTGTTCTCGCAGCAATTTGAACATGCGGATGTTTCCAGCAGCAACCAGTTCGACTCCATTGCCACCGGCCTCGCACTGATCGGTCAGAGCAATGATATTGAACGCTGGTCAGTCAAGTTCTGATTGATCCTGATCAATGTAAAGAGCGCAGACTCATGCGAAGAATCCTTCAACAAAATAATTCAAGGAAGGAAACAGCATGTCCAACACACCACATACACTTGGCGAAGAATTTCCGGGCAAACTGGATGAAATTCATGCCCTGAAAGCCGCTGATCCGCGCTTTGCCAAAGTGCTTGAGGAATATGACGACGTGAATGATCAGATTCACCGCGCAGAGACAAAGATTGAGCCGACCAGTCAGGACAATGAAACAGCTCTGCGCAAGCGTCGTCTTGCATTGAAAGACGAGATCGAACAGGCACTCAGCCAGCAGGCCTGATATCTCGCATAGCGACTGAAAACACAGTCCTCAGGAGCATTTTCAATCTCAACCATTGAAAATGCTCTTTTTTTGACCGGCCAATTATTTTCTACAATTGATAGCGTGCCCTGTCCGAATCGCTCTACTCTGCTGCAAGTACATAGCGCAGGACGACCTGCGCCGGTGTAACCCACGGGGACGACCCCGCCTGCCAGGGAGTACATCATATGGCCGGACCAATTGAACAATTTCAAATCAAACCACTGGCAGAATTTGGTGAAGTCGGCGGCTTTCAGATCGCTTTTACCAATTCAGCCCTGTTCATGCTGATTGCCACAATCGGCGCCGGTGCCTATTTGTTTTTATCGGCACGCGGCAGAACCCTTATCCCTGACCGCTGGCAATCCTCGTCCGAAATTTTATATGAATTTGTGTCCACGACATTGCGGGATAATACCGGTGAAGAAGGCAGACGCTTCTTTCCGCTGGTCTTTTCCCTCTTCATGTTCATTCTCACGGCCAATCTGCTCGGAATGTTCCCTTATGCCTTCACTGTAACTGCGCATATTATTGTAACATTCGGCCTTGCCATGACTGTCTTCCTGACCGTGACAATCTATGGCTTTGTGCGCAACGGAACCAAATTTTTCCGCCTTTTCATGCCGTCAGGCGTGCCGCTTATTCTGGCGCCGATTATTGTACCGATTGAGATTATGTCTTTTCTCTCAAGACCGGTCAGCCATTCGGTTCGTCTCTTCGCCGTTATGCTTGCAGGACATATTACGCTGAAAGTTTTCGCAGGATTTGTTGTCTCGCTGACAGGCCTTGGCACATTGGGCGTTATCACCGCCATTCTGCCACTGGCAATGACTGTCGGCATTACAGCCCTCGAATTTCTGATGGCAGTGATTCAGGCCTATGTCTTCACCATGCTCACTTGCATGTATCTGAATGATGCATTGCATCCGTCCCATTAAAATATCAGAGACCTTCAGCCGCCGTTTACTCCGGCGGCTGAACCGGCTTCACATCTTCCAGTACAAAACGCAGCATATCTTCAACGGCATAAGGCAGCATTGAGCCGTGACTTTCACCGGCAAACTGATGGAAGCTTGCTGAAACGCCAGGCAACGCAACCAGCTCCTGATAAATATCCCTGCCATTCGGTCCGCCACGCAATGCCTTCAGCTGCGCAGCACGATCCTTGTCAACGCCCTCACGCATCACTGACTTGCCTGCTGTCTCAATCAGCACTTTGACCGGCTTACCCGTCTCTGTTGCCTGCTCAATGAAACGATCCTTCTCTTTCAGAATTGAGCGGTTATTCCACCAGACAGACGGATCAGCGGCGCTATAAGTCTGAAAACTTCCTCTTTCACTGAAAAGCGCATGCAGCGTGAATAAGCCCCCGAGTGAGTGGCCGAACAGGGTCTGATTGTTTTTATCAACGGCAAAGCGCCGCTCTATTTCCGGTTTCACTTGCTGTTCAATGAAATTCAGGAATGCGGCATTGCCTCCGGTGCGCGGCAGATCAGCACCATTTCCGCGTGAAGGGATCAGTTCCGCAGGTGTTTCTGGTGTCAGATCATAATATCTGGAGCGCACAATATCTTCGCGTGATTGTGTCGGATAACCGATACCGACAATCAGTGCGCGCAATTGCGGCCTTTTTTTCACCACATCCACGGCCATCGGAAAGGTCGAATTGCCGTCAATCATATAGATGACCGGCATGGGCTTGTCATTTTCCGCAGTTTTTGGCGCAGCAACAAAAATCCGGTAATCAATCCCGTTTGCACGCATATCAAAAACTGAAGTCACCGGATCACCCTGCTCTGCCGCCATCACATTGGCCATTCCATAAAGCTGCATCGCTAAAAAACTGCCAAGAAATGCAATGAGATAAAGTAGTTCAGACGTCTTATTCAAAATGCGCATCAGTACCAACATTCATTTATTATCGGGCATTATCTGGTCATGGCAAATTACAGGCCGGATTGAAAATATGACAGCCTGAAATTCATACTGCAGAACATTACAAATTTGTAATTGGCTTGTTCATATTCAGTACACATTTACAGCTAGATATTACTCCTATGCCAATTAAAGGCTCAAGTTAATTTGTGACGGAGTTATAATTACCATGAATACAAAAACTTTAATTCTTGCACTCGTTGCTTCATCTGTACTCGCATCACCTGTTCTTGCACAGGATGCATCGAAAACGAATACTGAAAAAACTGTTGAACAAATCTCCAAAAAACCTGAGCGTGAGCCGATTGATCTCGCAAAATTCTCCCGCATGGATGAGTTAAAAGCGGCCGACACCGACAAGGACGGCATCCTCTCCCGCGAAGAAATTGAAGCCCATGCTCTCAAAATGATGGTGAAACGCTCGGCAGACCGCATGGAGCGCCGCCTTGATGTGAATGGCGACGGAAAAATCTCGCTTGAAGCCGTTGAGAAAAAGCGCGCGGAACGCTTTGCCGAACTGGATAAAAACAAAGACGGCAAACTGGACCGGAGCGAGTTAAAAGCCGGTAAGCGCCATGGCAAAGACGGACACCATGGCAAACATGGTCAGGGTGAACATCCGAAGCCATAAAACCAAAAGCCCGGCTCAATGCCGGGCTTTCTTTTTTCCAGAGCAAAAACCCGTCCCGCTCATCAAAAAGTGAAATTTTTAGTCATTGATTTTCTTTTTATTTTAGTACCAAATTATAGAAACAGGAGAGATATCATGCCTTTTCAAAAGACTGATTATCTTGGAATTTACAAGCCTGAACAAATAAAGACACTTCAGACCGCCTATAATGAGGTCTGCGAGATTCTCGGTTATTGCCCGACAACAGACGAGAATAAAGATCAGTTAGCGCGCACCGTCATCCGTATTTATGAAAGCGGAATAAAAGATCCGAAGGAAATCGCCGGATTGATCGCCCGCATTGAAAATCTCCGCTCCTGAACCTGCCTGAAACCTGTTCTGCTTGATCCTAATCAATGCACCACCATCACTTGCGCGATAAAACCTCCCTGTAATCTTTGAAAGAACTGACCGCTTCGGAAATTGCCGCTTGTGCAGAGAACAGCCTGCGAATGCAGCTCACATCTGCCTGCAGCTTTTCACGAAACCGGCCAGAGACAAAGGCACAGAGCTTCTGGTTCATATTGAGAACCACTCTCGGAGGGACAAATGTCGACTAATTTCCATCTGGCATCAATGATCGGCTCAATCGCATTTATTGTTCTGGTCGGCTCAGGATTCATTGTCGTTCTGACAGTGCCTTCTCTGGCACAAAAACCTATTTATCCGATGCTGGCGGTTGTCGGTGCGGCTCTGCTCATCACACCGGTTATCGGGTGGTATGTTGCAACCCGTATACAACGGTAAGTCCCTGTATTCTGCAGGTGAAGCATAAATATCGCATCTGCAGAATATGCATCAAGAATGTGAGAGCATATCAGCAATCACTTGCTAAATTTCCGCTTGCCTGAAATACTTGATTTATCCTGACATTGCTCCTCAGATCTTGCCCTGAGAACCATGTCAGCGGAACCATTTCTTTGTGGTTACGTTGATATGACAGAGCATAAGGGAGGCAATGAAATGTCCACTCGTTTTCAGATTGCCGTTTTACTCAGCCTGATGATTAACGCAGTTCTTTTCGGAATTGGGATGATCATCGTTCTCACAATCCCTGATCTGGCACAAAACGCCAAATATCTTATTCCTCTGGTTATTGGCTGCAGTTTTCTGATTACACCATTTATCGCCTGGTTCATGGCACCGCGCATGCGAAACCGGTACTGGCAGAACAGAAACCACAAAACCGGAAGTTTTTGATAGGTACAGGTCAGGGTCTCAAACAATAAGGGTCTTATCATGCGTATGTTTATAATTGCTGTGGCCGCCATTGTTGCACTTTCCGGCTGCACAACGACAGAAAAAGATCTCAGCGTTGGTACAGCGGCAGGCGCAGTCATCGGCGGCATAGCCGGCGGCGGCAGAGGCGCATTGATTGGCGCAGGTGCAGGCGCTCTCGGTGGTCTTCTGGTTCGCAATCTGCGTAACGGTTATTGTGAATACCGTAACAGCCGCGGCCAGATTTATACCGCACGCTGCAAATAACAGCGCAACATAGCGCCGGCCAGAACTGGCCGGTATGCACGACCTGAAAGCGGCCTCTGCAAAGACGGCCGCTTTTATCTTTGCTGCGGCCTCCTGAAAGTGAGGTACACCCGCACAGATATCTGTCTGCCCTGCACTTCACAGCGAACGGTCTGTGCTTTAATTTCAGCACTTCAGAATACGGGAACAGAAGTCCCTCAGTATAAAATCAATGAACGGCTCTCAATGTCATCATTTGCACCCAAAACACCAGGCAGAACCGTTATTGAAATTCTGAAAGTCATGTTCATTACCATGCCCATGACGGCAGTGGTTATGTTTGCCGTGATTGGCACATTGATTTTCATCAATAAATATTATCCGGATTCGACGATTACCTTAGAAGATGTGATGAATTACGTCACCGTCGGCATCACAGTTCTGCTGACAATGCCGCTTATGCAACGCGGCATGCACCGGTATTTTTGGTGTGTGCAGAACAATCCAAACTCAAAAATTCCACCTTGGGGCACAGCGGTTCCGCCGGTTCCTTATATAAAAAATCCGGCAAGCATTCATCTGCTTCGCATCGCTCTGTATCTGTTCGCAATCATTTCATTATTGCTGATCTTTGCGCCCTTATCCCATCAGAAAGCCCTGTTTCGCACAACAATGAGCGTTCCGGGCATTCACCGGAATTTCTTTCCGTTCTTACAGATCGTAGCCTATTTTTTGATTTTCGGTTTCTTATTGCTGATCGCTTTTGCATCAACACAATATAAGAAATATCTGGCAACAAGAGCAGTTACAGAAGCGGATATGCTTCGTTATAACCTGAACGAATGCTGGCTCTTCGCCTTCTCCGTCACCTATGTCCTGACAGGATTGCTGTGCTTTATCTTTGGCGCCATGATAATTCGCACACTCACTTAAACAGCTATTTTAAAATCACACCCGCATTTAAAGACAATACACATATTGCATCAGAATATCGCAAGTAGTGATTTAGAATGCATCAGTTTCCAAGATAATCTTTTGTCTGAACCGGTATTACTGCCGATTCCCAAGCAAAATTCATACTGAAAGAGACACCTGCTCTTTATCAGGATCAGGCAGTTAATAAATCTCATTCACAGATCAGAGAGATACACCGATGAAAAGCATTTTAGGCATTGCTCTTATTGTTGCTGCAACAGCGATAGCAGGTTGCTCGAAGGAGCCAGCATGCACATCGGAAATAATTGCCAAGAAAGCGCAGGAACTGAATGCTGCTTTACAAGAATCGATCATGAAAGACCCGACTAAAGTGCAGGAATTGTCGGCAAAAGTTCAGGAACTTGCCACAAAATACAATGGCGCTGATGATTCTCAGGCATGTAAGGCATATGATGACTTACTGTCTGCTATAAAAGGCTAAAATATAACGGGCTCCTTATCCTCTAAGGAGCCCGCTTTCTTGAAATACAGCTATATAGATAAGCCCCGCAGCGTGAGGCTTGATCTGAGCTCATATCAGGCCGTTTTGCGCTGACGGGTAGAAAACAGCACCAAAAGCCCTGCTGCAAAACCATAGGCAGCCCATTTATAAGGCAACAGATCAGCGACTTCGCTGCGTATAGCACGAACGGCTACAGTACCGGGGCGCGTTTCTACGGCCGTTTGGCCGCTATTGCGTGCCTGTTCAATTTTCTGCGGTGAAACAACCCACTCTGCATCCGCATATTTATCATAGGCCATAAAACCGAAACCTACGATGAGTGCCACGACGACTGCAGCTATCAGGCGAGTTCGAATATTCATCTGCGATCTTCCACGGCCGAAATAATAATCGCGCAGTAAATACTTCAACAGGAAGTTTTCAAGCGATCAGTTCGTCTGAGTTGCTTTTGACAATCATTCAGCACCCAAAAAGTATATAATACCGGTATATTCTCGTAGAAAATTCCGCATCTGAATGCGAGTATTTTGTTTATAAAAAATATATCAGCTTAAAATTATTGTTTTAATTATAAAACCAACCTAAGCACTCCCGCAGATAAGCGCTTATTATATCCGAGTGCTTACGCGCCCGTTAAATAATGAAAGTTACAATATGATCATACGTCTATCAAAAATCTTTATGGTGATGGCAATTGCCCTATTTTCATCCTTGGTAGCATTTGGCAACATCACAGATTACGGCTCAAATTTTGCATTTGTTCATCACGTATTCCTCATGGATACAATCTTTCCTGATGCAACAATCAAGTACAGAGCCATTGAATCTGAATGGCTTCATCACGTAGGTTATATTGGCATTATAACCCTCGAAACACTGACGGCCATTATCTGCTGGGTTGCCGGTTTCAAACTGCTGGCAGCACGCAATGAACCTGCCAAAGTTTTCAATAAAAGCAAAAACCTTGCAGTTGCAGGTCTCACCCTCGGCTTTCTGACATGGCAGGTCGCCTTTATGTCGGTGGGCGGTGAATGGTTCGGAATGTGGATGTCCAAACAGTGGAATGGCGTACCTGACGCATTCCGCTTCTTCGTGACCATCATTCTGGTTCTGATTTATCTGGTTCAGCCGGATAAAGACGACGAATAAGATTTAAATAATAGCCCTGCCGCAGCCATATGCGGCAGGGCTTTGCTTTGCCTCAACAAAAGCCTGAACTGATAGTCGCGTGCAATACAGCCCGCATTCAAGACTCCGAATGGCCGCCATATTTGATGCTATAATCAGGCTATATTTTGCGAAGACTTATTGCTGGCAGATATCAATCCGCTGGAAGCATCTTCGGATTCCAGACTATTTCCCATAAATGCCCGTCGGGATCGGTAAAATAGCCCGCATAACCACCCCAGAAAGTCTCCTGTGGTGCCTTAACGATTTTTGCACCTGCGCGCTCAGCTTTGAGCATTATATCATCAACCTCTTCCCGCAGCAGAACATTATGCCCGATACTGGCAGCGGTAGAGCTGACCGGATGCTTTTGCAATCCGCAGTCATAGGCCAGATCATCCTGCGCGAAAACTGCGAGTTTCAGGCCAGCGGAGAGATCAAAAAACGCCACGGCACCATGATCGAATTCACGCCCGAAAATGCCTTCAGACGGCAATCCCAGCCCATCATGATAGAATGAAAAAGAATGTTCGAGATTGGCCACACCGAGTGTGAGAACAGAAATACGCGGTTTCATATCCATACCCTTCCTATTTAGCGTCCGCACCATACGAACACTTCAATAGTCATGGGCCGTCACCATTTGTGACAGAAGGACCCGCAAAGCGGGGGCCGGGCCAACCTTCCCGAACCTAACCTGTTTTTGACCTCCTGATGATAACTGCAGGCCAAATACAGGTCAATATTCGTGTTCTCAGGGCCAAACTGCTGCAAGGTCTGCAACGAATTTCCATTTTACAAATAAAGCGAGAATACATGCACACCAGCACATAATCTGCACTTTGCGAAAGCAGCTCACTACAAGAATCATGAATATTCAATGTGCATTTCAAGTCAAAATGCGACATGCCTGTCCGCCAATTATTTTACAGACAGCGATATGACGGAAAAGTTCAGGAAAGCTGACGCGTGATGAAAAACACTGTTTTCAACTTATTGTGAGTCAAAAAAAGTGCTGCCAGTCATTAAAAATAGCGCTGTAATAAACACGTCACAAATATCATAGAAATCAACAAAAATTACCTCGAGCAAATTCAATACAAGCAATTGATTTTATTAAGTAATTTTACGAATATTCATATTCATGACACTAATTTTAAGATAAGTCACCTCTTTAAAAATGTCTCATCCGATCAGGCGTTTTTCCACGCCAATCTCACAACAATTTTACCACTCACTAAATTGTGACCAAAAAGATACAGGGTCATTTCCATCTCATATTTCAGTAATTTTTCATATTTCCATACCCTCCCGCCTTCCATATCAACCGAAGCGCAAGATGTTTCCGAATCTCAAAATTGGAAAGTCTCAACAATCAATCGCTTACGCGGGAGAATACACAATGACCATTAAGAGCCTTCTTCTCGGCTCCGCTGCAGCACTCGTTGCAGCAACCGGCGCTCAGGCTGCCGACGCCATCGTTGCACCAGAACCAGAAGCAGTAGAATATGTGCGCGTTTGCGACGCTTACGGCGCTGGCTACTTCTACATTCCAGGCACAGAAACCTGCCTGCGTCTTTCCGGTTATGTTCGCGCTGACTTTAAAGCTGGCGATGACGTTTACAAAGGTCATGACCGCGAAACTTGGTCAACCAACACCCGCTTCACACTGCGTACACACACAGCTTCGGAAACCGAACTCGGTACACTGAAGACCTTCACCGAAAACCGTTTCAACTTCGGTGACGGCGCTCAGGGCAGCCACACTCTGAAGCACGCTTACATTCAGCTGGGCGGCCTGCTCATCGGTAAAACCGATTCAGCATTCCACACCTTCACAGGTTACCTCGGCGACGTAATCAACGATGACGTTGTATCGCCAGGTGCATACAACACAAACATCATCAGCTACACCTTCAAAGGCGGCAACGGCTTCTCGGCAATCATCTCTGCCGAACAGGGCGAACGCGTTGACACATTCACCGACATCAACGGCAACAAGTATGACGGCGTAATCGACGACTACATGCCACACGTTGTTGGTGGTCTGAAGTTCGAACAGGCTTGGGGCTCGATCGCAGCTGCTGCAGCTTACGACTCTGAAATCGAAGAGTGGGCTGGTAAAGTTCGCCTCGACGTAAACGTAACTGACGTATTCTCTGTATGGGTACAGGGCGGTTATGCTTCTTACGAAGCTCCTGTTGGCATGTACGGCAACTGGGGTGGCGATTGGGCTGTCTGGGGTGGCCTGAAGTACAAGGCAACCGACAAAGCTACTTTCAACCTGCAGGCTGCTTACGAAGATTTCGGCAAACAGGCTTACACTGCAAACGTAGCTTACCAGCTGGTTCCAGGCTTCACAATTACTCCTGAAGTTTCCTACACCAAGTGGAAAGACACCGACAAATACGCTCCAGCCGTTCGTGGCGAAGGCGCATTCGGTGGTATGATCCGCTTCCAGCGTTCGTTCTAATAAAATTCATTAGGGGGATGAATATAACTCATCTCCCTAAGAGCGTAGTCTAGACTTGGTTATGACCTCCAGTCATCAAAATACTATCCATTCAGCTACGCTCACGGGACACGGCGGGAGATCAACATCTCGCCGTGTTTTTATTTTCTAAACACAATAAGATATTCCAGCCTCTTTTTACAAACCGCCCTTCGGCATTATCCTTCTCATTTAAAATGATTGGCGCTCCAAGCACTTTCCCGAGGATAAGAGTGCTATTCAGACATATTAAACCGGCGGATTTCCTCATTTATCCAATCTCTGAATGCACAGATCTTCGGATGATCACGGCTACCTTTTGCATAAATAAGATCATAGCCATGCTCAACTTCCAGACGGAATGCAGGAAACAGCTCCACCAGCCGGCCTGAGGCCAGATCCTCGGCAATAAGTACGCTGCGTCCCAGCGCCACGCCCTCACCTCTGATTGCCGCCTCTATGGACATACTTCCATGACTGTAACCGGCACCGCGTATATTACTGCCTTTTACCCCGAAGAGCTCAAACCAACGATGCCAGTCTGTTTTCATTCCGTTTTCATGTATCAATTTACAGGAAAGTAAATCTGAGACAGTCGCTATACCGCCCGTTTTCTCACGATAAGCAGGTGAACAAACCGGACTTACAGTCTCGTCCATGATGCGCTCACTATCCGCATTGGGATATATGCCATTCCCATAACGTAAAACGACATGCGCGGAGGAAACATTAAAATCGACAGCATTTTCATTCACCTCGAGATGGATATCGTAATCGGGGTAACAACTCATCAAGCGGTGCAAACGCTGCGCTAACCATTTGCTCGCAAATGAAATACTGCAATTTATGACCAGTTTTGCGTCAGTATTTCTAGTCCGGATATTTTCAGTCTCCCGCGCCAGCTCCGACAGCAAATGAGTAACTGCAGCAAAATAATTTGCCCCGTCATCCGTAAACTCAATTTTCCGCGTCAAGCGCTTAAACAGCCTGCAACCAAGATCATCTTCCAAAGCTTTGATCTGCCTGCTGACGGCTCCGTGCGTGACACACAGCTCTTCTGCAGCAAGCGTCATACTCAATCGCCTGCCCGCAGCCTCAAAAGCACGAAGCGTTTGTAACGGAGGAAGATGGCCTGCCATTTTTACATCCATATATGACAAAATCTCACGCATAGTGTGATTATAAATGGTTTGTCTGCAAGAGGCAGAGAGCGGTAAATCTTAAGAAAAGCTCGCGCTATTTTGAGGATTTCTCAATGAGTCAAACCTTAAGCAACAAAACTGCATATATGGTAATTCCTCACAAGCCGGTCACACTTGTCAGCTTTGGTGCAATGTTACTTCTGGCGCTGATGTGGGGAATCTCTATACCGGCAACCAAGCTGGGTTTAAACTCAACACCACCGTTGACACTCACCGCATTGCGTTATGCAGTCGCCGTACCGTTTATGCTGTTGCTGTTAATCGGGAAAAAGCCCTTGCCGTGGAAAGCAGTCCCCACCGTGGCTATGCTTGGCATCATCGGCATTGGTTTGGGACAGGTCGCGCAAACAATAGGTGTAAATGGTACATCGGCCTCAGTCGGAACCATTCTCTCCGCAACCATTCCCTTGTTTATTGTGATCTTTGCAACATACCGGTTAAAGCAGCCGATCACGATTATTCAGATATGCGGTGTTGCGACAGCGTTTATTGGCATTGTCGTTGTTGCATTTGAGAACACATCCTCCGACATAACCACCACGTTTGCGGGGCCCGTCTGGATACAGATTTCGGCCATTGCGGTTGCATTCTATTATGTCTGGAGTGTTGAACTGACACTTAAATATGGAACCGTTGTAGTCGTAACGTGGAGCACATTCTTCGGGCTGCTAGCAATGATCCCGCTTGCTGCTTGGGAAACTTATCAGGCTCCCTTCACACTCACAGCCGTTTCATTCGGTGCAGCTGCATATCTTGGGTTAATAGTGAGTGTAGCCGGATTATTCTTATGGATCAGTATTTTAAAGAATGTACCGGCACCGGTTGCAGCCAGCATTCAATATCTTCAGCCAGTATTTGGGATAATTGCTTCAGCCATTCTGTTCGGTGACAATATTGGTTTACAATTTTTGCTCGGTGTCTCACTTATTTTGGCAGGCCTCGCACTCACGATGCGAAACAAAAAGGCTCGGTAAATATATGTATCCATCAATCAATCAGCCGACGTATAATTGCCAAAATCGCACCATGTATTTCCTTGTCTGAACATTGCAACACGCTGCACAGGAATGAAATTTTGATAAGAGCTTGTTTTGAAATGAAAAGGGCTATTCCTCTGCTCATTGCCGCACTCGCATTAACAGCCTGCGGCGCGAGCAAAGCTGTAATGGACTCAGGAAAAAACTTTGACCGTTACGCCTGCATGTCCAAAAACCTCAAAGGACAAGAACCCTGCTCAAACCCGACTGCGCCAGCAACGCAGCCTTAAAAGCATATCACCTCAGGCATTACCGCTAAGTACAAACCAGCCTTTCAGCCGACATGTTAATTGTTAGCAGGCACTATCCACGCCAAAACTTCACACATTGCAGCGATGATCAAAGTGAATAAATAAAATCCCCCCCCAACATCCGAGGTCGATAATGTATGCTGCTGGGTTTATCGTTCTGTTGGTAATGAGTTTAATTGCCATAGCAGCAAATAATAAACTTCATCACCTGCACAGACTTCCGATGCAATGGAGTCTTTCCGGACAGGTTAACTGGTCAGCTCCGAGAGTTATAGCACTGGCTTCATTTCCTGCCATTTTTGCGGCGATCAGCTCTGCGCTTATTCTCACCAGTATTTCAGAGCATGAACAGTCAACAACTCAATCCCTTGTTTTTCTGGGCATCATAATGATTGGCTTGCAGATATTACATCTATGGCTCGTCCATAAAAAAAGCAGCCATTAAGCCGCCTTTTCAAAACTATAATTTAATCTCCCCAGCGCTCTGACAATAGCGAACAGGAATCCGAATCCTGACAGCGGAGAATCAACCTTCAACAATCAACGACTGAACTGCATCAAACATGCGGCCAAAGAAGCTGACAGGAATAGTCTTTGCATTAAGCAATAACATGTGTGGGGAAAGATTATAAAACGCTTCTCAATATCAAATCTCAATTCTGAGATTAGTTGAAAAAGCACAACAATTACAATGAGAAGATTGTAAGTGGTGCCCCCAGAGAGACTCGAACTCCCGACCCCCTGATTACAAATCAGGTGCTCTACCAACTGAGCTATAAGGGCAACTGACGGCTAGATAGCATATTCTTTTTGTTTGTAAAACGGAAAATCGCTTAGACGCAGAAAAAATAACAATGTTTTGCCTCTTATCCACATTTAGGCTACAAATCCTCATCCAATCATGCAGCTTTTCGGCAGAAACTGATGAAATACCCGTATAAAAAATTCTTTTATATCACTTCAGGCACTCCGGAATCGGTCTCTGCCGCGGAATCATTACGTAATCGCTATGGTGAATCACCTGCAGATGAAGCAGATGCCCTCATTGTGCTTGGCGGTGACGGGGTAATGTTGCAGGCTTTGCACGATCATATGAATCACGAGCGACCGATTTATGGTATGAATCGCGGTTCAGTCGGCTTCCTTATGAATGAATATCACGAGGAAGATTTGCCCAAGCGTGTTGCTGCCGCCCATGCCGAAACTATCCGCCCTCTTGAAATGATTACTGAATCGCGTGAGAGCGGCACGGTCAAAGCACTGGCCATTAATGAAGTGTCCGTTTTGCGCCAATCTTACCAAGCGGCGAAAATCCGCATCAGTATTGATGACAAGGTGCGGTTGGAAGAACTAATCTGCGACGGACTGATGGTGGCCACCCCTGCCGGCTCCACCGCCTATAATCTTTCCGCTCAGGGACCAATCCTGCCGCTCGACTCCCCGCTGCTGGCTCTGACACCCGTCAGCCCTTTCCGCCCGCGTCGCTGGCGTGGTGCATTGCTGCCGAAATCGGTCACTGTACGTATGGATATTCTTGAAGTCGACAAAAGACCGGTCAATGCCGTGGCGGATCATACAGAAGTGAAATCCGTCACTTCTGTAACCGTGCGCGAAGATACGCAAAACCGCGTCACCCTGCTTTTTGATGAAGAGCATACATGGGATGAGCGCATCCTCAATGAGCAGTTCCGTTATTAAGCGCGCAAACAAGGAAAATCGGCCGAAACCGCATAGTTAGTCATACACGGATCTGCAAAACCACTGATAAAACAGAGATAAACAGCATCGCTTTATAACAATGCGATGCTTCTATTGGCAGATCATACAGTTGTGGGCTGCCGGAAGATCAATTAAATCAACCTAAATCGAAGCAAAAACGGCATTTTTGTTGACTTTTTGGCCTGTTCCCCGTAACGGCTTTATTAATTTTAACGCAATGCGCAAACATAAGCGCTTTTCCTGTCCTGTTGTCATGCGGACATTACCGGTCGGGTCCAGTGCGCTTCTTCCAAAAAGAGAGCTACGCCTCCATTGACGACATTTGCAGAACTCGGTCTGTCACCGAAAATACTGGCAGCGGTAGAAGCCGCCGGTTACACCACCCCTACTCCTATTCAGGCTGGCGCCATTCCTCAGGCCTTGGAACGTAAAGACGTTCTCGGTATTGCCCAGACCGGCACCGGCAAAACAGCATCCTTTGTATTGCCGATGCTGCACCTGCTTGAAAAAGGCCGTGCACGTGCACGTATGCCGCGCACACTCATTCTTGAACCAACCCGCGAACTCGCAGCGCAGGTTGAAGAGAATTTTGTAAAATACGGCGTTAATCACCGTATTAACGTTGCTCTGCTGATCGGCGGCGTCTCCTTTGATGAACAGGAACGCAAGCTGGAGCGCGGCGCTGATGTGCTGATCGCAACACCAGGTCGTCTGCTCGACCATTTCGAGCGCGGCAAACTGCTGCTGACCGGTGTTGAAATTCTGGTTATCGACGAAGCAGACCGTATGCTGGATATGGGTTTCATTCCTGATATCGAACGTATCTGCAAGCTGATCCCTTTCACCCGTCAGACCTTGTTCTTCTCGGCAACCATGCCTGCGGAAATCACCAAGCTGACTGAGCAGTTCCTGCATTCGCCAGCCCGCGTTGAAGTTGCGAAAGCATCGACAACCGCGAAGACTGTAACGCAGCGTCTGGTTAAATCGGCCAAGAAGCCATGGGATAAACGTGCAGTGCTGCGTGATCTTATTCAGGCTGAAGGTGATGAGCTAAAAAATGCGATCATTTTCTGCAACCGCAAAATGGATGTGTCAGAACTGTTCCGCTCGCTGGTAAAGCACGGCTTTAATGCCGGTGCGCTCCATGGCGATATGGATCAGCGCGCGCGCATGACCATGCTGAGCAATTTTAAAGACGGCAATCTTCAGCTTTTGGTGGCTTCCGATGTGGCTGCCCGCGGTCTGGATATTCCGGATGTCAGCCATGTGTTCAACTATGACATTCCGATCCATGCGGAAGATTATGTCCACCGCATCGGCCGTACCGGTCGCGCAGGTCGCTCGGGCAAGGCATTCTCGATCATCACCGGTGCAGATACCAAATATCTTGATGCCATCGAAAAAATGATCGGCGAAAAGATTGAATGGCTGGATGGAGATCTCTCCACTCTACCTGCACAGGAAGAGACCGAAGAGACCGGTCGCCGCGGTCGTAACAGCCGTGGTAAGAACGGCAAAAAGCCTCGCGATGCAAAAGAGCACAAGGAAAAACAGGCGCAGCCACGTATTGCAGAAGAGAAAACTGCTGAATCACCGGTTGTGGCAGACATTTCTGCGCTCAATGCGCCGCAGCCTGTTCTGCCGGATAATGTTTCCATCGGCACTGCTGTTACAGCGGAACCGGTTCGCCCTGCTCCGCACAAAAACGGCCATGAAGATCGCCGCCAGAACCAGAATGGCCAGCAGAATAAACGCCATCGTCGTGATTTTGATGATGAGCCGTCACCGCTGGGCTTCGGCGATGATATTCCGGCCTTCATGCTGATACCAATCAACATTTAAAAAAGAAAAACCCGCCGAATGGCGGGTTTTTTATTATCTGTATTTAACGGGATAATCAGGCGGCGCGATGCGCAGCATCCAGTGCTTCCTGAGTAACCGGTGCAAGCTCAACGGATTCACCGCAGCCACAAGCCGATGTCTGGTTCGGATTATTAAAGACGAAACCTGTGCGCAGGGTTGTCACTTCAAAATCCATCTGGGTGCCGAGCAAAAACAATGCAGCTTCCGGAGCGACATAAACTTTCGCACCATCAAGCTCGATCAGATCATCACCGGCTTTGGCTTCTTCAGCCAACGCAATCGTATATTCCATACCGGCGCAGCCGCCCTTTTTCACTCCCACACGGATACCCAGAGCATCCTCATGAGAGGCCTGAATTTCGCGCACGCGTTCCGCTGCTGCGTCGGTCAGGGTCATGATGGAAAAACGTCCCATAAAATTTCTCACTTGTATCTGTTACATGGTTCAAGGCCATGTAGTTTCAACTTACGAGGTCAACCTGAAATCCTGCACTAAGCCCCGATTGTCCGGTTTACCTCTGATACTCTATCTAGTCTCACACAGTCCTGACTGCAAGTAAAGCAACGCTCTGATCCTGCATTTAAAGCAAGATTTTCTACTCTTTACAGCGCATAAGAATAAAATGAATAATTCGCAAAACGCGTAAAATTGCCATGATCTGTTTGCAGTCTTTTGCGAATAAAAGAGCATCTCAGGTTCTTTGCCTCAGCTAAGCGGAGATTTTAATGGGTATTCAGCAGAGCCGTCATAACCCCGCATCGCACCGTCCTGTTGCATTGGCCATCACGCAGGATCGCTCTCAGCAACAGCGCCTTACAATCATGCGACTACTTGGAACCACGATTATCGGTGCAGCTTTGCTGACCGGCAGTGCGATTTATGCCAAGGCGGCAGGGACAGCTGAACCCAAAGATAAGCCTGCAGCACAGCAAAAGGTAAAGCCCGATGCCTTAAAAAAGGCCGGTGAAGCAGCAGCTAAAGATTCCGAGGAAGAAAAAGCTAAGGTCGAAAAAGCCAAAGCGGAGAAAACTGAAGCTGAAAAGCCGAAAGAAGATGCTGTGCCTGCGGATAAGCCGGATGCTAAAAAATCCACAGAAGCCACAGACAAGCCCGAAGCTCCGACACCTGAAGCCACAAAAGAAGTGGCTGAGGGTTTGGTTCTGCCCGATTATGTGGATGACCGCAGCACACCGCAGAAATTGCTGGAATCCTATTACAATGCCATTAACCGCAAAGAATATGTGCGTGCCTACAGCTATTATGCTGAAGGCCAGCAAGGCGATGATTTTGAGAAATATGCCAAGGGCTATGCCGGTACAGAATCTGTAAGCATTAAACTCGGCAGCAGCGAACCTGATCCGGGTGCCGGTCAGATCTATTGGTCTGTGCCGATTGCTATCGAATCCAAACTCGCTGAAGGTAAGTCGCAGGTTTATACCGGCTGCTACACGATCAGCATGAGCAATCCTGCCATGCAGGCAGTGCCGCCATTTAAGCCAATGGCAATCATGGCAGGCACGCTGTCAAAATCTCCGCTGCCGCTTGAAAAAAGCGTACCGGAAGAATGCGGCGCACCTTAATTTCTGTATTCAGCACTTTAAAAAGCCTGTCATCACTGACAGGCTTTTTTTGTTTTACGGCTTACGCGGATGAATAAGCTGCGTGCTGACACCAATCCGGTTCCACAAATTGATCATGCCAATAGCCACAATCAGCTTGGCAATTTCTTCTTCAGAGAACAGCGCTTTGACACTTTCATAAAGAGTATCCGGCACGCCGAGTTCTGCAACCCGCGTGAGATGTTCGGTCCATTCCAGCACAGCACGGTCACGCGCATCAAAACACGGCGATTCACGCCAAGCGCTTGTCATATATAAAGTCTGCATATCCATGCCATCTTTATGAGCATCACGGATATGAATATCCGTGCAATAGGAACAGCCGTTAATCTGTGAAGCGCGGATTTTCACCAGATGCAGCAGACGCTTATCCAGCCCCGCCGCATCAACTGCTGCATCCAATGCCTGTATGGACTGATAAAGAGCCGGAGCGACTTTCGCGACATTCATTCTGTTTTTCATCACATATGCCTTGCAATAAGAGTTTGCCCTAGAATCATCGATATATTATATCGATGATTATGGAATAACAAATCTAAAAGGTATGATATGCGCAGAATGAGCGACGGAGTTGAGGCGGCATTGCATTGCGCACTCGTGCTGTCAGGGCTGCCGGAGAATAAGGTTCTGGCGGGCAAACATCTGGCGGAACTGCATGGGGTATCCGAGAGCTACCTGCTCAAACATCTGCGTGCTCTCACTGCTGCTGATGTGATTATAGCTGTTCCGGGGCCACGTGGCGGCTACCGGCTGGCGCATGCTCCGCAACAAATTACATTGCTCGATATCGTGGAAGCGATTGACGGCAAAGAACCGGCCTTTATTTGCAGGGAGATCCGCCGCTGCGCACCCGGAAAATCACAGGATCCCTGCAACTATAAGAGAGATTGTTTTATCAAATCGCGGATGCTGGCCGCGGAACAGCTCTGGCGCGATGCTTTACGCAGCCAGACTGTTGCCGATCTCATGCAGGACGGCGAGCAGCAGATCAGTCCTTCCAGTAAACTACTCGTGTCCGATTATCTTAGCTTACATGCACGCTAAATAAAAAACGCTGCGTTTCCGCAGCGTTTAAAATCAGTACCAGCCCACAGCAACCTGAGCTTCTTCGGACATACGGTCCGGTGTCCATGGCGGATCAAAGGTCATGGTCACTTCCACATGGGAAACACCCTCAACCGCACCAACAGCATTTTCTACCCAACCCGGCATTTCACCGGCCACAGGGCAACCCGGGGCAGTCAAAGTCATATCGATTTTGACCGTGCGGTCATCTTCAATATCAACCTTGTAGATCAGGCCGAGCTCATAAATATCTGCCGGAATTTCCGGATCATAGACAGTTTTCAGCGCGCCGATAATGTCATCGGTCAGGCGCAGCAATTCTTCTTCCGGAATTGCGGAAGCGGAAAACACTTTTGAAGCACTGTTTTCTTCATCTGCTGCGATCACATCTGCGACCGGCACTTGCTGTTTAGTATCCATATTCATCATCCAAAAAACTGTCTTGCTTTTTCAAGCGCTGCAACCAGAGCATCCACTTCCGCGCGGGTATTATACATAGCGAAGGAAGCACGGCAGGTCGATGTTACTCCAAAGCGCTGCAGCAATGGCTGAGCACAATGGGTGCCTGCCCGCACTGCAATTCCTGCACGGTCAATCAGGGTTGAAACGTCATGGGCATGAATACCCTGCATCTCAAACGCAATGATCGCGCCTTTATCCGGTGCATTGCCGACAATACGCAGTGAGTTAATCTTCGCCAGAGACTCATGCGCATAGAGACGCAGATCAGCCTCATGGGCAGCAATAGCCTCACGACCTATGCTCTCTATATAGTCAAGCGCCGCGCCCAATCCAATAGCCTGCACAATCGGCGGCGTTCCGGCCTCAAAACGATGCGGCGGATGATTATAGGTAACATTATCAACGGTTACCTCTTCAATCATTTCACCACCACCCATAAACGGGCGCATCTGCTCCAGCATTTCCATACGGCCATACAGCACACCGATACCGGACGGGCCATAAAGCTTGTGGCCGGTCATAATATACCAGTCACAACCGAGATCACGCACATCCACCGGCATATGCACGGCAGCCTGCGAACCATCCACCAGAACCGGAATACCCCGCGCATGGGCAAGCTCGACGATCTTTTTAATCGGCAGAACCGTACCCGTCACATTGGACATGTGGGTCAGAGCAATCAGCTTGGTTTTCGGGGTAATGCATTTCTCAAATTCTTCAAGATGAAACACACCTTCATCATCCACCGGCGCAAAAACCAGTTTGGCACCCTGACGCTCACGAATGAAATGCCAAGGCACGATATTGGAATGATGCTCAAGAATGGTGAGCAGGATTTCATCACCCTCACCGATCTTCGGCATACCATAACCATAGGCAACCGTATTGATCGCCTCTGTGGCTGATTTGGTAAAGATGATCTCGTCTACAGAACCGGCATTGAGAAAGCCGCGTACTTTTTCACGCGCACGCTCATAGGCATCGGTCGTCGCATTAGAGAGGTAATGCAGGCCGCGATGCACATTGGCATATTCGTTGGAATAGGCATTCGTCACCGCATCAATAACCGCCTGCGGCTTCTGTGCCGAGGCACCATTATCGAGATAGATCAGCGGCTTGCCATAGACTTCACGCGACAGGATCGGGAAATCACGGCGGATTGCTTCAACATCATAATTTTGCAGTACAGACGATAATTGATTCATAATCGTACTCCTGAGCACTTTGTGCTCAAAAAAGCAGGCAAGAGCACTAGGTGCTCACAAAAATCAATAAGGCACCATGTGCTCTATATCAGGGAAGAAGAGCGGGAAATTTCCCGCTCTTTTTGCATCATCAAGCGTGTTTTTCGAGCCAGCTCTGCAAAATATCTTCCAGCTTTTCAACGAGGGTTTCGTTTTCCAGCTCTTCGATCACTTCTGCAATAAAGGCTTTGACCAGCAGGCCACGGGCTGCATTTTCAGGCACACCGCGCGCCATCAGATAGAAAAGGTGATCCTTTTCAATCTCACGCACAGTCGCACCGTGACCGCAGGCCACGTCATCAGCAAAGATTTCCAGCTCAGGTTTAGCCGCAAATTCCGCATCATCTGATAACAGCAAAGTGTTACAGGCCATTTTCGCGTCAGTCTTCTGAGCGATCTGCGCAACGCGGATCATGCCCTGAAAAATACCGCGCGCTTTGTCTGTCACCACATTGCGCACAACCTCGGTCGAGGTGGTGTTTTCAACGAGATGACCAACATTCATGGTCACGTCAGTCACTGTTTCGCCGCCAAGCAGGTTGAGCGTACGAAGCTGGAAGTCAGAGCCTTCGCCCTTTACATCCACATTGATTTCCTGACGTACCAGCTTGCCGCCGGCATTCATCACGAACAGGATCAGCTTGGAATTCTCACCGATTGTCACATTGATCTGCGACAGTTGTGTGGAGAGATCCGTATGCTCACGCACGATAACCCAGACGATCTCTGAATTATCAGCAATGGTCACATGACCGATACTGGTTGCGAAAGTTTCTGCTTCACCGCCGATCTGGCGCTCGATAAATGTCGCTTTGACATTCGAGCCGATCTTCACCGGAAAACGCACATGGGACTGGCCGGAAGGCTGCAAATTCTGCAGCTCAATCGCCTGTTCCAGCTCGGTACCGTCAGCAACGGATAGACCCCAGCCATCGCTGGCATAGGCTGCGTTGATCTGGCCGATCGCATCATCATCACCACGGGTTTTCAGAGTATGGGCAGCAATGCCCTGTCCCAGAATATCGCGGATCGCTTCAACGCGTACGCCTTCGATCTGCACAGGCTTCTGCGCAACACCATTGGCAACGGTCAGCACGGCAGAACCGTCGAGCAGCGGCGCAACAGATTTATGGCTCACATTCGCATCAAACGGCGCAACCGAGCGCAGCAATGTGCGCAGATCTGTATAATGCCAGCTTTCAATACGACGGCCAGGCAGACCGTTGATTTTCAAAGCTTCCAGTGCGTTATCGCGGGCACTTACGACTTCCGTATCACCCGGCAGATCACCAACGCGAACAGCGAATGCATCAATCAATGCACTCTCAGCCGGCGTTCTGACCTTCTGAAGATGGACGTTCATATTCATCCCTCTCTTTAAGCAGCTGCGCCGATGATTTCAGCGTATCCGTTTTCTTCCAGATGCAGAGCGAGGCTCTTATCGCCGGATTTGATAACCTGTCCTTTGTAAAGAACATGCACGCTGTCCGGTACGATATATTCAAGCAGACGCTGATAGTGCGTAATCACGATCACTGCACGGTCAGGCGAACGCAGAGCATTCACACCATCGGAAACGATCTTCAGCGCATCAATGTCCAGACCGGAGTCGGTTTCGTCGAGAACGCAGAGTGATGGCTCAAGAAGCTGCATCTGCAGAATTTCCGCACGCTTCTTCTCACCGCCGGAGAAGCCGACATTGAGAGGACGCTTCAGCATGGCCATATCCATGTTCAGGCCACCGGCAGCTTCTTTAACGCGACGCAGCAGTTCAGGAATTTTCAGCTCTTCCTCACCGCGTGCCTTACGCTGCGCATTCATAGCAACTTTCAGGAATTCCATTGTGGCAACACCCGGAATTTCCAGCGGATACTGGAATGCAAGGAAGATGCCCTTGGCTGCACGTTCCGCAGGATCGAGTTCCAGAATGCTTTCGCCGTTATACAGAATGTCACCGGAGGTAACTTCGTAGTCTGAGCGACCGGCCAGAATGTAAGACAGGGTGGATTTACCCGAACCGTTCGGGCCCATAATCGCAGCCACTTCACCGGCTTTAACGGTGAGGTTCAGACCACGGATGATCTCTGTATCCGTGTCAGCGATTTTGGCGTGCAGATTAATGATCTCTAACATGAGTGTAACCTTTTATACCGGATCTCTCAGGATCCGAAAAATATCAATGAGCTGATTAAAGGGGCGGAGATCACACTCCGCCAGCCCTGTTTAACCAACCGAACCTTCGAGCGAGATGCCGATAAGCTTCTGAGCTTCCACGGCAAATTCCATCGGCAGTTCCTGAATAACTTCCTTAACGAAGCCGTTCACGATCAAAGCAATAGCCTCTTCTTCCGGAATACCGCGCTGCATCACATAGAACAGCTGGTCTTCAGAGATTTTCGAGGTTGTTGCTTCATGCTCGAACTGCGCAGTCGAGTTTTTCGCTTCGATATAAGGTACCGTATGCGCACCGCAATCATTGCCGATCAGCAATGAGTCACACTGGGTGAAGTTACGGGCATTGGTTGCTTTACGATGGGCAGAAACCTGACCGCGATAGGTATTATTGGAATTACCTGCTGAAATACCCTTGGAGATGATGCGGCTCGATGTGTTCTTACCGAGATGGATCATCTTGGTACCGCTATCGATCTGCTGATAACCGTTGGATACCGCAATCGAATAGAACTCACCGCGTGAATCATCACCACGCAGAATGCAGGAAGGGTATTTCCATGTGACAGCAGAGCCGGTTTCGACCTGTGTCCATGAAATTTTCGAGCGGTCGCCACGGCAATCGCCGCGCTTGGTCACGAAGTTATAAATACCGCCCTTGCCTTCCTTATCGCCCGGATACCAGTTCTGGACGGTGGAATATTTGATTTCGGCATCATCAAGCGCGATCAGTTCAACAACAGCTGCATGGAGCTGGTTTTCATCACGCTGCGGTGCTGTACAGCCTTCCAGATAGGACACATAAGCGCCCTCTTCAGCAATAATCAGCGTACGCTCGAACTGGCCTGTATCTTTTTCATTGATACGGAAATAGGTCGACAGTTCCATCGGGCAGCGAACGCCTTTTGGTACATAGACGAATGATCCGTCGGTAAAGACAGCGGAGTTGAGTGTGGCGTAATAATTGTCCGAAACCGGCACAACAGAAGCCAGATATTTCTTCACCAAATCCGGATATTCGCGGATTGCTTCCGAAATCGAGCAGAAAATCACACCGGCTTTTGCAAGCTCAGCCTTAAAAGTCGTGACAACGGAAACACTGTCAAACACCGCATCAACAGCCACACGGCCTGATGCGTAAACATTGTCTGCCGGATTACCGTCAATCTCGCTCGGCTCACCCTGTTTGCGTACGCCGGCCAGAATTTCCTGCTCACGTAGCGGAATTCCGAGCTTTTCATAAGTGCGCAGCAGTTCCGGATCAACTTCATCCAGAGACTTAGGGCCGGTCTGATTTTTAGGAGCCGCATAATAGCGGATATCCTGAAAATCAATTTCCGGATAATTGACGCGCGCCCATTTCGGCTCTTCCATAGTGAGCCAGCGGCGGTAAGCATCCAGACGCCATTCCAGCATCCATTCCGGCTCTTCTTTTTTCGCGGAAATGAAACGGATAATATCTTCGTTCAGCCCCTTAGGAGCCTTATCCATTTCGATGGTTGTTTCAAAACCATATTTGTACTGGTCCACGTCAAGCGTGGCGACCTGATCGATCGTTTCCTGCACTGCAGGCATCGCCGTTCTCCATCCTTGTCAGGGTCAAGGCCCGACAGTTAAAAACGCTATGGCAGCAAAGATTTTGCTGTCATAAACATATAGTGCGCATTGGGGCGCTATAAAAGTCTGTCAGCTGGCGATGTTTTAAAGAGCACCGCCTCAGACTTTGAACTCCGGCCGGTTTTGCATCACATTACTGTGCGCAAAACCACAATGGCCATTCAGAAATACCTGCCCTCTCAGGCGGCATTATTTTCCGATTCGCCCGAAAACTGTGCCTGAACCTGACTGCGTGTCTGATCCCGTCTGGCTACCAGTCTTTCGAAAATCGTCAGAAATGCTTCCGCGTCCTGCATTGTCGCCGACTTTTCTGTCGAGACGCGCAATGCACCGCATTCATCCTCATAGCCCATCGCCGCAAGCACATGGCTTGCGCCAACCTTGCCGGATGAACAGGCCGAACCGGCAGAAAGTGCAATACCGCCCAGATCAAAAGCGATCTGCATGGTCTCGGCCTTCATACCGGGCAAGGAAATAAAACTTGTATTCGGCAGGCGCGGCACGGCATTACCATGCACCAGCACATCATCTGCCAGCCTGCGCACACCACTTTCAATCACAGTGCGGATTGCATCCGACCAGCGCGGCAGATTGCTGCCCTCTTGCTGCGCCGCCAAAGCTTCGCGCGCTGCGGCACCAAAACCGGCGATCAGCGGCAAGGCTTCAGTACCGGCCCGATGCCCCTTCTCCTGCCCGCCACCGCGTACCAGCGCAGACGGCATAACCAGATCAGAGATCGCAACCACAGCACCAACACCTTTAGGGCCGCCGATTTTATGGGAAGAGAGAATGAGATAATCGACAGAAGCTGCAGCAATATCAAGCGCGATGCGCCCTGCAGCCTGCACGGCATCAACAATGAAGAAACCACCCGCAGCTTTGACCAGCGCACCGATTTTCTCCACCGGCTGAATAACACCAGTCTCATTATTCGCCCACTGGACTGCCACTAGCGGCAGCCCTTTGGATTTATCATGCGCTTTTAACGCCTGTTCCAGCACATCAAGATCAACAATGCCCTGATGATCAACCGGCAACACAGTCATATTCTCCGCAGCAAAACGCCCGCCGGACAACATACACGGATGCTCAGTCGCCGAAACATAAAGATGCGACAGGCGCAGTTCTGAGCGCCCCATTTTATAAAGCGGTGTCAGCAATGTGTTTGCTGCTTCGGTTGCACCGGAGGTGAAAAACACATGATCCGGCTTCGCACCGCAAAGGGCGGCCACGTCACGTCGCGCTGATTCAACCAGCGCGCGCGCCGCACGACCTTCCTGATGCACAGAAGACGGATTGCCTGTCACATTCAATGCCGCGACCACAACCTCGCGCGCGGCTTCACTCAGCGGCGCACTGGCATTATAATCGAAATAGATACGCGGCTTTGGCATTGCAGACTCTTTCGCGAAGCACCATATTTGCGTTAAACGCGCAATTATCTTGAAATTTCAAACCAGAGCAGACTATTAAGCTGCATGAGTGTTTTTTTACACCCTCCAGTTTTGAAAGATTCTAAAGTCGGTTGTAAGATTTATGAGCGAAACAGTCAAGGATTTGCTCAGAATTTAAGCCGTAAAGTCGTGATTGGTAACAATCAGGCTTATAAATAACAAATACGACACTTGTGTTGCGAACCGGCCATTTGGTCACGCAACCCGGCGGTTATAGCGGAGTACATATGCCAGAAGTCATCTTTAATGGTCCTGCGGGTCGCCTTGAAGGGCGTTATCAGCCTTCAAGCGAGAAGAATGCACCAATCGCCATCATCCTGCACCCGCATCCGCAATTCGGCGGCACCATGAACAACAAGATCGTTTATGATCTGTTTTACATGTTCCAGAGCCGCAATTTCACGACTCTGCGGTTTAACTTCCGCGGAATCGGACGCAGTCAGGGTGAGTTTGATCACGGCGCGGGTGAATTGTCCGATGCGGCAAGCGCACTGGACTGGGTGCAGTCGCTGCATCCTGATTCCAAAACCTGCTGGGTTGCCGGTTATTCTTTCGGCGCATGGATCGGCATGCAGCTTCTGATGCGACGTCCGGAAATCGAAGGTTTCATGTCGATTGCGCCGCAGCCGAACACCTATGATTTCTCGTTCCTCGCACCGTGCCCTTCATCGGGTCTGATCATTCATGGTGATCAGGATAAGGTTGCACCGCCGAAGGATGTGCAGGTTCTGGTTGATAAGCTGAAAACCCAGAAGGGTATCACAATCACGCAGAACACCATGGCCGGTGCCAATCACTTCTTCTCCGGCATGGGTGATGAACTGATTGCGGAATGTTCAGAATATCTGGATCGCCGCCTGATGGGTGAGCTGACAGAAGTTCGCCAAAAACGTCTGCGCTAATCGACAAAAGCAAAAGACCGGCTAATCGCCGGTCTTTTTTATTTATGCCTTTACCAAGACCCCGCCACTCACCGGCTTGTCGCAACCGGTTGTTGAGGGATAAGTCAGCGGCAAGCCTTTCAAACTGCGCACAGCCAGATAGCCCCAAGCCTCGGCTTCCATGGAATCACCGTCCAGTCCGGCTGTATCCGCATCAATCACCACGGCACCTTCAGCCTGCGCCAAGGCAGAGAGTTCAGACATTATCGCTGCATTCTTGCGCCCGCCGCCACTCACAATATAGCTGCGAGGCTTCTGCGGCAGATGGGACGCTGATTGCAGGATCGAAGCCGCCGCGACATAGGCCAATGTACGGGCACCATCCTCAACCGATACAACACCGATTGAAGGCACAGCAAAGTCCCCGCGATCCAGTGCGCGGCGCTGATTACCGGTGAAAAATGCATTACCCAGATAATGCGCGGCCAACTCGGTATTTACAGCACCACTCAATGCCAGCGCACCACCGGCATCAAAGCTACCCTGCCCGTGCAGTTCCATCCACTGATCGATCAGCATATTACCGGGTCCGCTGTCAAAAGCTGCCAGCCGCCCTGTCTCATCGACATAGGTCAGATTGGAAATCCCGCCAATATTGACGAAGACAACCGGCATATCCGGCTGCTGCTCCAGATTATGTGCCAAGGCCGCATGATAGGCGGGGATCAGCGGCGCACCCTGCCCGCCATGACGCATATCCTCAGCGCGCATGTCATATACCACATCAATACCGGCTTCCTGTGCCAGCAACGCCCCGTCACCGATCTGCACGGTCAGCGCATCATCAGGGCGATGCAGCACCGTCTGCCCGTGAAAGCCGATGACATCAACATCATCCCCATTCAGACCATTGGCAAACAGAAAATCCTGCACCGCCACCGCATGCAGCAATGTCAGATCATGCTCAAGTTTTTCAAGAATACCAATACGCTCATCACGCTGCGTGATGCTTCGGGCATCGACAAGCCCCTGTTTCAAACGGGCGCGGAAAGCATCGGAATAATTCATGTTACCCGCAGCAATGCGCTCAACCATCTGCTCACCGTCTGTCCGGATCAGCGCCAGATCAATACCATCCATAGAGGTGCCGCTCATCAATCCGAGTGCGCGATAGAGTGCAGTCATCTTTGTCTTCCCGTTTTCAATATTTCCGGTTTTGCACGGTTGGCAGGTACAGGCAGGTTACATAAACCACACAAACGGCACAAAACGACAGCAATTTGCGATAAAATCGCCTTTTACGATGTCACACCTTTATTGTGATTTGCCCTGCAATAATGTTAAACGCTGGATTGTGTCAGTCACCGGAATAATATTCACGGCCTGCTCTCTGGGGTCTTCCCATATCACAATCCTTTGTCAGACAGGAAAAATCAATGTCCGGCTTTAAGTCCGATTTTCTACGCACACTTTCCGAACGTGGCTTTATTCATCAGGTTTCTGATGAATCAGGTCTGGATGAACTCTTCACCAAGGAAACTGTGACTGCGTATATTGGCTTCGACCCGACAGCATCCAGTCTGCATGCGGGCGGCCTCATTCAGATCATGATGCTGCACTGGATGCAGAAAACCGGCCACCGTCCGGTTGCGCTGATGGGCGGCGGCACCGGTATGGTCGGTGATCCGTCATTTAAAGAAGAAGCCCGCAAGCTGATGACGGTTGAAACCATTGCCGACAATATTGCCGGTATCAAAAAGGTTTTCACCAATTACCTCACTTTCGGCGAAGGCAAAACCGACGCGCTGATGGTCAATAATGCCGACTGGCTGGCAGGTCTCAACTATCTCGAGTTCCTGCGTGATGTCGGCCGTCATTTCTCCGTCAACCGCATGCTGTCCTTTGACTCGGTTAAAACCCGCCTTGATCGTGAACAGTCGCTGTCCTTCCTCGAATTCAACTACATGATCCTTCAGGCTTATGACTTTGTTGAACTCAGCAAGCGCTACGATATGCGCCTGCAGATGGGCGGCTCTGACCAATGGGGCAATATCATCAATGGTATTGATCTCGGCCATCGCATGGGCACGCCGCAGCTCTACGCGCTGACTTCGCCGCTGCTGACCACCTCTTCCGGTGCGAAAATGGGCAAGTCACTCAATGGCGCTGTCTGGCTCAATGCTGACATGCTGAGCGCGTATGACTTCTGGCAGTACTGGCGTAATACCGAAGATGCCGACGTAGAACGCTTCCTCAAGCTCTACACCACCATGCCTATGGATGAGATTGCGCGTCTGGCAGCACTTGGCGGTTCGGAAATCAACGAGACCAAGAAGATTCTGGCCACCGAAATCACCGCCATGCTCCACGGCCGTGAAGCTGCGGAACAGGCTGCGGAAACTGCACGCAAAACTTTTGAAGAAGGTGCAATTTCTGACAATCTGCCAAGTTTGAGCATTGCCAAAAACGAACTGGTTGCTGGTCTCGGTATTCAGGCTCTGCTGGTTAAAGCCGGTCTTGCCTCTTCCAATGGTGAAGCCCGTCGTCATATTCAGGGCGGTGCAGTGCGCATCAATGATGTGGCTGTTCAGGATGAACGCGCCGGTATCACTGCCGGTGACGTTACCGAAGACGGTATCATCAAACTGTCGCTGGGTAAGAAAAAACACATTCTGGTTCGTCCGGAATAAGCTATTCTCATCACGAGAAATCAAAAAAGCGCGGAGTAATCCGCGCTTTTTTATTATCAAATTTCAAAACCAGATTAGAATTCGAAGATCGAGCGGAAAATCCCCGGCGCAATCGCAGAAATCGGATTGACGATAATATTCGGCTGCTTGGCATTGCCTGCCAGCTTATAGGTAATCCCGATCAGACCACGGTCGCGGCCATTGCCGAGAATGGCACCCAGCACCGGCACTTCACCAAATAAACGATTCAGACCATAGGCAGGCATGAATGTGCCGGTAACGGCCATATTGCCGTTGCGGTCGTAGAGAATGCCCTGAAAAGTCGCACCTATCAGCGGGCCGCGAAGAACGCCGTTCTTCAGCGTCAGATAACCGGAGCCCTTTTCAATCTGCGAATAGCCGCGTTCAAAGTCGACCCGCGTCACATCAATATTACCGCGCACGGCCTGATTGAGGCTCTTGCCGCCATTGGAACTGGTAGAAACCAGCTTATCCAGACGCGGCTCATTAATGACCGAGAAATCACGGGCATCAATCGCGCCATAAAGGGGCCCCGTGCCCTGCGAGGTCAGATTAACGGTAATTCTGCCACCACGCATCTTGTCGTAAAAATCAAAGAAGCGCAGCACCGCTCCGGCATTAGCCGAGCTCAGCGCCACAGAACTGGCACCTTTCTGATTGCTGGATGTCGCACTGACCTGTGCGCCATTTCCGGTCACCGCATTCAGTGACACGCCGGAGACTTTCGCCCCTGCTGTTTCATAAGACACGGTGACATTGCGCAGGCTCTCATCATAGAAACCTTTCACATCATCAATCTGTGCATTGACGACAATGCGCGGCATCACCCCGTTTTTACTTTGGCTGGCCTTCTTTTCATCCGTATTGCCTGAAACCGCCTGCTGGATCAGCGCCCGCGCATCAAAAGCCGTACCACGGACATCCGCGCGGAAGCCATTACCGGATTTGCGCACTTCAAGGCTGAGATCATCATTGCGCGTCATATTGAGCTTGCGGATATTTGCACTCTGCAATTCATTATTTTCAAGTGTCAGATCACCGCTGACATGGAAACCGGTGCCGTCAAAGACAAAGTTACGAACCAGTACCGGCCCTTTGCCTTCCTTCGGCAGCCTCATATCCATTGTCAGTTTTGCAGGAATGCCTGTGCCTTTTTTCCAGCCGAGCCATGGCAGATTGACCTGCGTCTTGCCGAGATCAGCGGAGATTTTGCGCATCTCACCCTGTTCTTCGCCCAGATCCAGCGTCAGCGGGCCTTTAAAAATATCGTTCAGCCCCGGATAATAAGTCTCACGCGTTTTATCATCCAGCTCCAGCCGGATATTTTGCTGGCGCTTGATATTCATATCCGCCAAAGGCTCAACCAGAGCCAGCTTGGCCGGAATATTATTCAGCCGTGCAGTCGCATCGATTTTAGCCACATCATCATTGACGCTCAGATTGCCTTTGGCCTGCGTCACATTCTGACCGTTAAACGGTTTCTTCAAAGTCACATCGCTGAAAGCCAGATCAGCCTGCCATTTCAGACTATCTTTCGGTGCATCCTTGGTAACCGAAAACGCAACTTTTACTTTCGCATTCACATTGCCGCTGAGATCTTCAGCGCTGAACGGCAATTTGCGCAAGGCATTGATCGGCTTATAGCCAACAAGCTCTGTGATCGCCGGTGCCTCACCGCTGAGATCCAGATCAAGATCCGCAATCACCGGACGCTGACGTCCCCAAGGCACAAATAATGTTCCGCCATCCACATTGATCTGACGGTTAACCGGTGTAAAGGCCGTACCTTTTTCAAGCTTGATGGTTGTATGCGCACCGCGCACCGCAATCGTGCCTGTTGCATCACGCACCGGTGGTATCTCACCGATCACGTCAAACCGTGTGCCTTCAACCCTGAAATCAGCCTTGATATCGGATTCCGTCAAATCCGGCGGCAGTCCCGGTCCGTTGAAGTGACCGGCAGGCAGTGCAATATCAATCCGGCCTTCGGTCATATGACCGCCAAACAGATTCTTCAGCACCCAGTCGCGTGCACCATCAGCCACATTGAGTGGCCAGAGCTGCTTGGCCTGTGCGACCGGCATACCCGGTATGCGCAGCATAAAAATCATCGCCGGAGAGCCATGACCAAAGATCATGCGCCCCTGACCGTAAAGCTCACCGGAATCTGTTTTGACATTCAGATCATTGAAGTCAACACGGCTGGCATTCTGCATCAGACGACCGGCAATCTTCACGCCGAATGGCAAAGGCGCTTCGGCGGAGTTTTCCGGCGCGCTGACGGCATTTCTGGATACAAGCTCAAAACGGTAAGCCGGTTTCTCCGCAATATCGGTTTCCGTTTGCGTGATCGCGGATCGTGCGCTCTTCAAAACAGGCAGAGTGTCTGTCTGCTGCCCTGCAGCTGACATTTCACCACTCGCAATACGCGCTGCCTGTTCGCGGATTTTCTGGGCTGCACTTTCCGTTTCAGCAACCGGCTCTACCCCGAATGCACCTTCAAGCACCGTGGACAAGCCGCCAAGATTGAGATCAAGCGCCTTAATCTCAAGCTTTTCACCACCGGCAATATGCTCAAACGACAGCGCCATATTGCCTTTGATGCCGCGCTCACGTCCCATATCCACGACAGCATCATCAAGCGTCAGCTTGCCGGAGAGGGTTTCTTTTTGCACCTCAGTAGAGGCCTGTCCGGTTAAAGCCAGAGATGCCGTGCTGTTCACATGGAAATAAGCCGGATTTGGCCGGTCATTGCCCATTTGCGGCATGACTTCTTCCGGCGAGCCAAGACTGACCGGAATATTATCCAGTGTCAGAAAGAAGTTAGAGGCATGTGCGGGATCATCGGAACGGATCATTTCCGCCTGCAAAGCCGTGCTTTTGCCCTGCCAGACAAATTCGGCATCCAGCGTAACTTTCTGCCCGTTCTGCCTGACCTGCGCATTACGGATCAGGATTTCCTGATCTTTCTCCATCGCGCGAAAAGCAAATGTCACATCATGCAATGCAATTGCTTTTGTGCCGCGCATATCCAGCAGTGCCAGTGTCTGATCGATACCCGCAAAGACTTCACGCGACAGCTGATCAAAATCGACCAGTCCCCTGTCATTAAACGGCAAAAGGATAAAAGGTTTCGGCTTGGTTTCACCCTCTTGCAGGCGGATCAAAGCATCGCCGATTTCAATCTGGGCAACCTGAACTGAGCCGGTCAGCAGCGGCAAAGGTGCCAGCCCCAGCCTGACAACACCCAGCTTTTCTACGGAAACATCCTGAATGCGGCTGTTCAGAGCAACATCACGCGCTTCAATCGCCAGATGTCTGTTACCATCCAGCGAAACCAGCGCCTTGCTGATCGACACACCGGCATCAGGCCCTAAGATTTCCTGCAATCTTTGCTGTGCTTCATCGCGCAACATATCGCTGCTGATACCGGTACGCAGCACGAGAAAACCGATACCTGCCAGTACAATCAAAGCAAAACTGACAGAGATAAAGGCGCGCCAGCATTTTGCGATAAAGCCTTTGCGCTTTCTGCGCGCTGCCTTGCGGGCTGCTCTGTTATGTAAGCCGGTCTTATAATCAGGGCAGTCTTTCAGCACAGCTTTATTCTCAGGCCCCGCACCGGATGACGGATACTGATCAAGATGCTGTATGTCACGCTTGTTAAAGCGGATTTTTCTTGGTTTTTCTTTCAAAAACTTAAATCACTATCCGGATTGGCTGCACCTGAACTGCATAATTTTCAAAAGAAATTCTGTCATTTCTCATCAATATAAAACAGATCAGATTGCTGTCATTGATGAATCGTTATTTCAAAGCCCTGATTAACTGACAAAATTTCAGAAACAACACATGATTACAAGTCGCGGAAATAAATCAATTCACCTAACCCCGAGAAAATGACACCGGATGCTTTGAGTTTTTCTATTATCCGGCACAACATTAATCCTCGTGCAGAATCATTGTAGAACACATCCTCAACCATTCACATGAATAACAGGCAGAGCGGGTGTCGCGGATCAGATGAAACGTAACACGCTCAGTCCTTGCTCCCATAAGGATGAAGAAAGGCGCACTTATGACCAACCCGACAGATAATGTTGCCGCAATTGCTTTGCAGGCAGGTGATCCGGCTCCGGCATTCTCCCTGCCTAAAAACGGTGATGACACGCTTTCATCTACTGCTCTTCAGGGTAAAGCCTATGTGCTGTATTTTTATCCGAAAGACGACACCAGCGGCTGCACCCGCGAGGCAATTGACTTCAGCGCATTGAAACCGGAATTTAATGCCATCAATGTCAGCATTATCGGCGTATCCCCTGACAGCGTACGCAAGCATGACAAATTTATCGATAAACATGATCTCACCATTGAGCTTCTTGCTGATGAAGAAAATGCTCTGAGCAATGCTTATGGTGTATGGGTAGAAAAGAGCATGTATGGCCGTAAATATATGGGCATTGAGCGCTCCACCTTCCTGATCGGCAAAGACGGAAAAATCGCACAGGTCTGGCGCAAGGTAAAAGTTGCCGGTCATGCCGAGGCTGTGCTTGAAGCCGCCCGTAAACTCGGTTGAGTATCGAAAATATCCGGCACGGAAACCCTTTATTAACTCTGTTACGGTGTATGATCTGCGCAACAGTCCAGAACAGTTTTACCCGTCCGCACAGTTTGTTATAGTTGCAGCATTTCCAGCAAAAGTGGGAACCGGTTTTGCGTTGGATAATGCGTAATAAAGATGAAACAGAGCGGTTCTACGATTCAACTTTACTAGAACCGCTCTGGAAGTGATCCGCTCAGACGGTAATTGCGGGGCAGTAAAGGCAGCTTATTCTGCCATACAAAACCCGCAAATCTGTCTGAGATAATATCACAGAGCTGCTTTTCTTTGATGAAAAGCAGAACGAACAGCAGGCTTTACGGGATAAGACTATGTCAGTCACAGGTAAGATCATGACCCGTTATCTCTCACCACTCTCCGCATCGGTTGCGCGACTGCGTTTGACGTCCCGCGCAGGCAATTTTCTGCTTGCCGGACTCATCGGCTATAGTGTGAGTGCAGGTGTGCTGATTGCCGGTGCTTTGGCTGCCTCTGTTCTGCCGGCTCAGGCTCCGCTGCCTGACACATCCCTGACCATGCTGAAATCTGAGAAGAGTGTCGCCCCCCAGCCGATGCCGCCACTGCCTGATCAGATTTATGATGCCAGATTCCACGAAGGCGCTGTTGATCTGAACACCGCTGCCAGTTTTGCCGGAATTGATCCTTTCATCACCGGTCCGGTTCCGAAATAACCGATCATAAAAAAAGCCGCCGGTAAGATCATCTCACCGGCGGCTTTTTTTCATTCAATCAACTCAGATCAGTCAATATCCTGTACATCGGCATCCTTGCCGTGTACGCGCTGCGCCAGAGCAGCTTCCATAAACTCATCAAGATCACCATCCAGAACATCGTCCGGACTTGTGCTTTCAACACCGGTGCGCAGGTCTTTGACAAGCTGATAAGGCTGCATGACATAAGAGCGGATCTGGTGTCCCCAGCCGATATCTGTCTTGGAAGAATTCACCTCATTGGCGGCTTCTTCACGCTTCTTCAGCTCTTCTTCATAAAGACGCGCACGGAGCATCGACCAGGCCTGTTCACGGTTTTTATGCTGTGAACGCTGGGTCTGACACTGCACCACAATACCGGTGGCAATATGCGTAATACGAACCGCCGAATCTGTGGTGTTAACGTGCTGACCACCGGCACCGGAGGCGCGGTAAGTATCAATACGGACATCGGATTCCGATACTTCGACTTCAATATTGTCGTCGATCACCGGATAGACCCAGATACTGGCAAAGGATGTGTGGCGGCGGGCATTGGAGTCAAACGGCGAAATACGCACCAGACGATGCACACCTGATTCCGTTTTCAGCATACCGTAGCTGTTATGGCCTTTCACGAGGATGGTTGCGGATTTAATACCCGCTTCTTCCCCTGCCTGAACTTCCAGAACTTCCACCTTACGGCCGTCGCGCTCACCCCAGCGCGAATACATGCGCAGCAGAATGGACGCCCAGTCCTGACTTTCCGTACCACCGGCACCGGCATGAACTTCCAGATAAGCATCATTGCCGTCAGCTTCACCGCTGAGCAGCATTTCAATCTGACGCTTGTCGAGTTCCGCCTTGATCTCGCGAATACCGTTTTCCGCATCAGTGATGATGGACTTGTCGCCCTCTTCTTCCCCCATAGCGATCAGCTCGATATTATCATCGAGCGAACGGGTCAGCGCCAGAATACTGTTAATGCTGTCATCCAGCTGCTGGCGTTCACGCATAAGCTTCTGTGCTTCCTGCGGGTCATTCCACAGGGTCGGATCTTCAGCGCGGCTGTTCAGATATTCGAGTTTCTTCAGTGACTGATCCCAGTCAAAGATGCCTCCTCAGCAGGCTTATGGCCTGCTTGATTTCGTCAACCAAGTTCTCAATCTCGGCACGCATAGCTGCGGCTCCTTTGTCAGTCTTAATAATTTCGCAGTCAAACCTGAGCTTTAAATACAAAAGCATACAGGCGCTACAAGCAGTTTCAGAAAAAGTGGAAACCGGTTTTTCGTCCGAAACTGCGTTAATATAAAGATATAGAGCGGTTTTCCTGCTTAGGAAAAATAACCGCTCTATAAGCCTGTATGCTGATTGTGTTTAAGCCTGTCAATATTTCAGGCTCAGGGCAGGCTTAATAAAGACCGCCCGATCCGGAATTAATTGCCTTATTCGCCTGCGGCGATTGCGGCTGCACCGGTGAACCTTCCTGGAAGCTGTCGGCACCGATCACAGAATAGCTGTCAGCTGGGCCTGTTCCCGGTTTAAAGGCTTCCATAATCACATCCGGGCCACCCGGCGTTGCACGCATACCGGTACGGCGGTTGATTGCAATCATGGTCATGCCTTCAGGCACACGGAAGTCCACTTTCGGCGCTCCCTGCATTGCCACAGTCATGAAATCCTTGAACACCGGCACGGCGAGGCCGGAACCTGTACCGCCGCGGCCGAGCGGTGCGGGCTGATCCATGCCGAGATACAGACCGACAACCATATCCGGCGTGAAACCGACAAACCACGCATCTTTTTCATCATTTGTCGTACCGGTTTTACCGGCAATCGGACGGTTCAGGCTCAGCAGCATACGCGCAGTACCGCGCTGAACAACACCTTCCATCATTGATGTAATCTGATAGGCGGTCATCGGGTCGAGCACCTGATCGCGCTCGTCAACAAGCTCGGGCTCTTCCTGATTGTTCCACTCTTCCGCATTACAATTCTGGCACTGACGCATATCATGCTTGAAAATAGTCTTGCCGTAACGATCCTGCACGCGGTCAATCATTGAAGGCGTGATCGAGCGTCCGCCATTAGCCATGATCGAATAGCCGGTTACCATGCGCAGCACAGTGGTTTCACCAGCACCAAGCGACATGGAAAGCACCGGCATCATCTTGTCATAAACACCGAAACGCTCTGCATATTCCGCAACGGTCTTCATGCCCATATCCTGTGCCAGACGCACGGTCATCAGGTTACGGGACTGTTCAATACCATAACGCAGCGTTGAAGGACCGGAGAACTTGCCGGAATAGTTTTTCGGGCTCCAGACGCCGAGCGAACCGCCCTGATCGACAGAGATCGGGCCGTCAAGCACCACGGATGCCGGTGTATAGCCATTATCCAGCGCTGCCGCATAAACGAACGGTTTGAAGGCCGAACCCGGCTGGCGATAGGCCTGCGTGGCGCGGTTGAATTCCGACTGCGCATAGGAGAAACCGCCAACCATGGACAGCACACGGCCGGTATGCGGATCCATAGCAACCAGCGCACCGGAGATTTTCGGCACCTGACGCAGACGGTAAGCATCACTGCCCTCGTCTTTTTTCTCCACATAGATCACATCGCCGACCTCAAGCACACCTGCCGGAGATTTCGCTGTCGAGCGCTTGCCGCCGATATTCATGCGCATCGCCCATTTCATATCCGCAGCGGCAACGCGGCCGGTCGCACGCTCTTCACTGATCTTGCCGGACGGATCACGGGCCGGTTGCAACCCGATTTCCAGCGCATCCGGTGTGGCGTCCAGCACAACAGCCAGATGCCATTCCGGCACGTCGGTCAGACCGGCAACTTCACCCAGTTCCTGACCCCAGTCTGTGCTCAGATTGAGATGTTTGACAGGGCCGCGATAGCCTTGCGCCTCATCATAACGGATGAAACCGTTATGCAGGGTTTTACGCGCCATGACCTGCAATTGCGGATCAAGCGTTGTGCGCACGGAAAGCCCGCCTTCAAGCAGCGAAGCATTGCCGTAACGGGTTACAATCTGACGACGTACTTCTTCGGCAAAATATTCACTGGCGAACAGACGGCCATCCGCATTATGCGGCTTCACGCCCAGCGGTGTTTCTTTGGCTTCTTTTGCATCCTCAACAGAAATATAGCCGTTTTCCTGCATACGATCGATCACCCAGTTGCGGCGTTCAATCGCGCGCTGGGCATAACGATACGGATGATAATTGGCAGGGCCCTTGAGGAGTGCTGCAAGATAAGCAGATTCGCTGATGGTCAGTTCATTGACCGACTTGTCGAAATAGGTCAGCGCAGCACCGGCAATACCGTAAGCGCCCATACCGAAGAACATTTCATTGAGATAAAGCTCAAGAATCTGGTCTTTGCTGAAAGTACGCTCCATACGCAGCGCAACAATCGCTTCCTTGATTTTACGGTCATAGGTCTGCTCGGAAGTGAGCAGCATATTTTTGGCAACCTGCTGCGTGATGGTCGACGCGCCCACAGGGCGGCGGTCATTACCGGTCAGCTTATTGACAATATTGGTGGAGACCGCACGGGTAAGGCCGAGATAATCCAGCCCGTGATGCTGATAAAAGCTCTTGTCTTCCGCAGAAACAAAGGCTGCTTTCACGCGATCAGGAACCGCCTGAATCGGCAGGAACATGCGGCGCTCTTTGTAATATTCCGCCATCAGACTACCGTCTGCGGCATGCACGCGCGTTGTTACCGGCGGCTCATATTTGGCCAGCACTTCATAATCCGGCAAGTCCTTGCTTATGCTGCCGACATAGAAGGCAACGCCTCCCGCAACGATCAGCATCAGCACCGTTCCGATGCCGAAAAAATATCCGATGAGCCGTACCATATTTTATCCGGTGTCCGTTTCAGATTATCTGCTACATATCATTAACTTAGAGCATTTCACAGTCAAATTGGATCAATTTGACGACCGTGATAATGCGGCTACGAAAGAATCCAGAACGAATGCCGCGATCCAATTTGGACGTAATCCGCTCCGGTAAAAATTCACAGGCAATTTTAGCAGGCTTTGCAGCGTAAATTGTTTTCAACCTGATGAATCATTCCAAGCCATTCATCTCTGAGCCCTGACCTGAACCCTGATCCGGTGTTAAACCAGACCAACAGCGTGGTAGTGAACAGCAAATACGTCAAAGACAAGATGAATTTACTGTTTTTAACTCTTTATTCATTTCTGTGACGCTTTTGACGCAGCCCTCACAGATTTTACGGCTGCGCCTGAACATTGTTGCGCAGCGTATAATATTTATCCACTGCATGGGAAATACGCTCCACCGCACGTTTGCGCCATGAAGCATCTTTCAGCAGCTTCTCATCGTCTTTATTCGACAAATATCCGATTTCGACGAGAACCGAAGGAACATCCGGTGCACGCAACACCTGAAATCCGGCAAAACGATGAGGATTATTAATCAGATTAACCTTGCCCTGCAGAGATTTGACCAGCCCCTCAGCAAAATTCAGCGAAAAAGAATGCGTTTCACGCTGGGTCAGTTCCATGAGGATATCATGAACAACCGGCGCTTCTTCACTGTAAATACCCGCACTGGCATCAGAATTATTTTCACGTTCCGCCATGGCTCTGGCCACATCATCCGATGCCTTGTCAGACAATGTATAGACCGTTGCACCACGGATATCCTTATGGCGGATTGTATCGGCATGAAGCGAGATAAACAGATCCGCCTCATGCTGGCGCGCCAGACGCACCCGCTCCCCGAGCCGCAGGAAAGTATCATCCTCGCGGGTCATGAGAACATTGATATTCTTGTTCTTCATGAGTTCATCACGAAGCTCGCGCCCGAAAGCAAGCGTCACATTCTTTTCCAGCGTGCCGCTCACGCTTTCCGCGCCGCTGTCGATGCCGCCATGTCCCGGATCAATCATCACAGTAAACTGGTGGCTTGAGCCAAGCGTATCGCTGATGGCAGGAGATGCCCCGCCAGCATCGGCATTTAATGAGGCCGTAGTCACTTTCTGATCGGCAAGAGCCTGTGCAAATTCACGGTCAGAACTGGCGACAATATCCGCGACCATACGATAGCCGGACGAAGATTCGTTTTTTACAACTTCCAGCTTTTCAACTTTGAAAGGCCCTTTGGCATTGAGAATCAATCGCGACCGCGTCTGCGCAATCAATCCGTAGCGCACCTCGGAAATCAGACCGCGCGGCGTCAGTGATTCCTTGTCAAAACCGAAACTGGTTTCCGGCAGATCGATCACAAGGCGATGCGGACGCTCCAGAAGATGAGTCTCTACATTCGGCTCATTGTCAAACATAACCACGATACGACTGCGCAGATCATCACCGGCCATTTTGAAGGTCAGTGCAGAGAGCTCAGACTTACCGCCCTGCGCTGCAAATGCAAAATTTATCGGCATTATTGCCACAAAAGCCGAAAGCAGCGCCTGCTGCCGCAAAAACTTGCGAAAAGCCGGTTTTAAAGAAAAAAGATTGGCTGTCAGAATTCGTAAAAACATCGTCTCGATCAAATTATTGCAAAGCTGAGATTCGTTCAGATCCTGCACATAGTTTGCAATCCTCTGCCCGCAAATCAACATTTACGAACACCCGCCCGCGATCGGGCATTATGATTGCCTTTGCGGCAGTTCGGTGACGTCTGAGCAGTTTCATTTCTCCTGTTTCAGAAAAACCACACCGCCTCACCCGCTCCTGCCGGATGCTGCAACCGCCCGTAACACAGATATGCTAGAGCTTTATCGTTAATGAAGCCTTTGCAAATTTCATCAAATCTGTCTCTGCATCCGGCATTCATGATTACAAAATTTCAATGCCATTTCCCGTCGCAACCGGCAACTGACAAAGCTGCATGCACAAATCACGCATGAAATAAAGCCGGCTTAGATTCCGCCCGCCGTATCTTCACTTAAATCCCGTGTCAGCGACATCAGAAAATCATTCTAAAACATTGAGATAAATGTCGAAATTATAAAATTTATGCCTGATTAGTTTGAACGGAGTGTGACGCATTATTATATTCTGCTTGTCAGAGGGGCGATCAGGTCCTAAAAGCATTATCAGGTTACAGATCCGCCATCGGAATCATTCTCTGTCCAGCGTCCGGTTAACACCCGCGGACAGGCTCTTATCGTGGCAGATCAGCTCAGAACCTGACGTTACAACCGTCAGAAAACTGTAGAACGGCCGTTTGTGATAATTCTGATTTGAAAGATTATCCGGCGGCTCAGCGTAACTGAACAAGGATTCAGCACTGGCACGGTTCCCCCGGCCACTGCTCATAAAGACTGCGGACTATGTGAGAAATCATAATCGGCAATCTGTTATCTGCGGCATCACGCGTTGTAAGAAACGCAGTTTACAATGCCGCAACACTTTTGAATTGCTGCATATTTTATCCTTTGGGATTTATGCGGCACTATAATCGGCCTGTTTATCAGGTCTTTCGAGGTCGTTTCGATCGGAACCGCTATGGGTCACGCAGACTTGACCATTGCCAGCCTGAAAATCGCGATTGCCGCAAGGCATCAGCGCGTGAAGACTGTACTCTGCGTTCCGGCGAACCTTAATTTATCCGGCAACCGCGAATATATACGAACCGGCGCTCCCGAAGCGTCTCCGGTTCCTCTTGATTTGCGTTTTTCCGCCGGAAGGAAAAACACTTATGTCGAACAAAATGCTTATCGATGCCTCCCACCCGGAGGAAACGCGCGTCGTAGTGGTGCGCGGTAACAAGATCGAAGAATTCGATTTTGAATCTGAGCATAAGAAGCAGTTAAAAGGCAATGTATATCTGGCACGCGTAACCCGCGTTGAGCCGTCATTGCAGGCTGCTTTTGTGGAATATGGCGGCAACCGCCATGGCTTCCTCGCCTTCTCCGAAATTCATCCGGACTATTATCAGATTCCGGAAGCTGACCGTAAAGCGCTGCTGGAAGCAGAAGCCCGCGCAGCACGTGATGAAGATGATGAAGAGCGTGAAGAAACACCACGCCGCAATCGCCGCGGTCACAATGACCGTCGCGGCTCGGGTCGTCACCGTCATCACAACAACAGCAGAGATCATGCTGCAGCACCGGCTGTAACGGCACCTGAATTTGTCGGTGACTTCGCCGTTGAAGCACAGGAAGCCTATGCGCAGGCATTGCTCAATGCCGCTCAGGAACAGGCAAATGACGATGCGGATGACAACACATCCGTCATGGCTGCCTCTTCCGATCAGCCGGTAATCCGTGAAAAAGCTCCGCGCAAACAGCACGCATCAGACAGTGACGACGATGACGATCACGATGATGAAGACGATCAGGTTGAATCGGTCGGCGCTGAAGATGCGATGGAAGAGCTGCCAGGCAGCAACCGTGCGCATCGCAAGCACTACAAAATTCAGGAAGTTATCAAGCGCCGCCAGATTATTCTGGTACAGGTGGTTAAAGAAGAGCGCGGCAATAAAGGCGCAGCTCTCACAACCTATCTGTCGCTGGCAGGCCGTTATTCCGTACTGATGCCGAATACTGCACGCGGTGGCGGTATTTCACGCAAGATCACCAATATTCAGGATCGCAAGCGCCTGAAAGATATCGTCAAGGAACTCGAAGTGCCGCAGGGCATGGGTGTGATCCTGCGTACAGCCGGTGCCAACCGCACCAAGGCAGAAGTGCGTCGTGACTATGAATATCTGATGCGTATGTGGGATAATGTCCGCCAGCTGACCATGCAGTCGCAGGCGCCTGCCCTCGTCTATGAAGAAGGCAATCTCATCAAGCGTTCGATCCGCGATCTTTATAACAAGGATATCACGGATATTCTGGTTGCCGGTGAAGCCGGTTACCGCGAAGCCAAAGATTTCATGCGGATGCTGATGCCGACCCATGCGCGCGTCGTCCAGCCTTACCGTGAAACCACGCCGATTTTTGCCCGCAACGGCATTGAAGCCCAGCTCGACCGGATGCTGCATCCGCAGGTTACACTGAAATCCGGCGGCTATATCATCATCAACCAGACTGAAGCTCTGGTAGCGGTTGACGTCAACTCCGGTCGTTCAACCCGTGAAAATTCGATTGAAGAAACTGCATTGCAGACCAATCTGGAAGCCGCGGAAGAAGTTGCGCGCCAGCTGCGTTTGCGCGACCTTGCCGGTCTGGTTGTGGTTGACTTCATTGATATGGAAGAAAAGCGTAACAATCGTGCCGTTGAAAAACGCATGAAAGATTGCCTGAAAGATGATCGCGCCCGTATTCAGGTTGGCCGTATTTCGCATTTCGGTCTTCTGGAAATGTCGCGTCAGCGTATCCGTGCATCGGTTCTCGAAAGCACCATGCAGCCTTGCCCGCATTGCGCAGGCACAGGTCTGATCCGCTCGGATTCCTCAATGGCGCTTTATGTCATCCGCTCGATTGAAGAATTCCTGCAGCGCAATTCGCAGAACAATATTACTGTTCGCGCACCGCAGGCCACAGCGCTGTATGTGCTGAACCACAAGCGCCACCTGCTTGCAGAAATGGAAAGCCGTTTCGGCCTGACAATCGAATTGCAGATTGATGAAACCGTTGGTCATCAGCATCTGGCGATTGATAAGGGCACACCGGCTGCCGGTCCTGTTAATCCGGTTCCGCAGACAATCCAGTTCATGCCTTATGACGAGGAAAATGATCCGGAAATCATCGATGTGGAAGATGATGCGGAAACCGAAGCAACATCAGGCGATGAAGATAACGCACGCGATGATAATAATGACGACCGCAAGCGCAGCCGTCGTCGCCGTCGTCGTCGCGGTGCCCGTGATCGCGACAATTCGGAAACACAGGGCGAAGCCGCTTCTGATGAAGATGAAGGCGATGATGCAGACGCAGATGACGCACCTTCCCAGTCGGAAGAAGATCGTCGCAAGAAGCGTCGTCGTGGCCGTCGTGGCGGACGTAAAAACCGTCGCGGTGAATATGACAATGACAACCGCATGCCTGCGGTGGAATTTGTCGGCTTCAGCCGCGATGAAGCTGTCACCCGTCTAACTGCCTATAAACAGGCAGTGAAAAAAGCTGCGGCTCCTCTGCCTTCACCGGAATTTGTGGGCTTTAACGCGCAGGTGAAATCAGCGGCTCCGGCTGCTGCCCTGACACAGGATGCTCCGGCCAAGACTGAAGCAGCCCCGCAGACTGAGGCAAAACCCGAGAAGAAGACTGCAAAACCTGCCCGTAAACGCCCTGCTAAGCCACGCGGTGCAAAAGCAACGGCGGAAACAGCTGCGGATACTGTGGTTGAAGTGGCAGAACCTGCCGGTGAACCGGTTGTTGCAGAGGCAGTGGTTGCGGAAGCTGAAACTGTGAGTGACGAGGCTCCGGCCAAAACCACACGCAAAAAAGCTGCGGACAAGCCAGCCAAGCCTGCCCGCAAGCCGCGCGCTAAAAAAGCAGCGGAACCGGTTGCAGAAACACAGGCCGAAGTTGCTGAAGCCGTTATTGTAACTGAAGTGGCAGAACCTGCGGCGGAACAGCAAGCAGAAAAGCCTGCCCGTAAACGCAGCAGCACACAGGAAGCATCCAAGCCGGTTGTGACCTCGCAGATCAGTCAGGCTGAAAAGCAGGAAGAACCGGCAGAGCAGCCTAAACGCGGCGGCTGGTGGCAGAAAAAGGGCTTCTTTTAAGCCCTGCCGATAAAATCCATAGAATAAAAAAGCCGCCGGAATTTCCGGCGGCTTTTTTTATTTCGTATACATACTAAATTTCAAATTTGTACAAAAAGAGGACTGACCTCAGAGCCAGCCTTCCAACCGGCGCATTGCTTCACGCATTTCATCAGCTGTGCCCGCATAGGAGAAGCGCATTGTGCGGTGACCTTCCAGCGGGTCAAAATCCAGCCCCGGTGTAGCGGCCACATTAATCTCGGCAATCATTTTGCGGGCAAAGGCCATGCTGTCATTAGTAAAGCGGGACACGTCGCAATAAGCATAGAATGCACCATCCATAGGCGCGGCCAGTGTCAGCCCCATTTTTGGCAGATGTTCACCGAGGATCGAGCGGTTCAGCGCATAACGCTGTTTGATAATATCCAGCTCATCCGTTGCCTTAAAAGCCTCAATCGCCGCAATCTGTGACAGTTCCGGTGCGGAAATATACAGGCTTTGCGCAATCCGCTCGTTCGGACGCACCGCCTCTTCCGGCAGCACCATCCAGCCGATACGCCAGCCGGTCATGCAATAATATTTGGAAAAGGAATTGATAACCGTCACAGTATCATCAAAGGCCAGTGCAGTCTGGTCAGGACGATCATAGGTCAGGCGATGATAAATCTCATCGGAGATCACACGGATATTGCGTTCGCGCGCCGCCTCCAGAATGGCTTTCAGCTCATCATCTTCAATGATTGCGCCTGTCGGATTGGCAGGGCTGGCGAAAAGCACACCTTTGAGCGGTTTTTCCGCATGGGCAGCAATCAGGCTTTCGGCGGTCAGATTGGCGCTTGCACCGTCACCGGTGCCGATTTCAACAACTTCAACGCCAAGCGCTTTCAGAATATTGCGATAGGCCGGATAACCCGGACGGGTAATTGCCACACGGTCTCCGGCATCAAAATAAGTAAGAAAGGCCAGATTGAAAGCAGCCGATGAGCCGGTCGTCACGGCAATGCGCTGCGGGCTGACTTCAACGCCATATTGCTCAGCATAATGAGCAGCAATCGCCTCGCGCAGACCGATCAAGCCAAGCGCATCCGTATAACCAATTTTGCCGTCAATCAGGGCTTTTTGCGCAGCTTCACGCACGCGGAGCGGTGCCGGATCAGCAGGCTGACCAACCGCCATGGAAATCATCGGTGCGCCTTCTGCACGGCGCCGGTTCGCTTCAGCGAGCACATCCATGGCATGAAACGGATCAACTTCACTCCGGTAGGAAAAAACTCTCACTTCTCTGCCCTCAAAAAACACCTGCCCTGCCGCTTTATGAAAAACAGCCTGCAGAACCGGTTAAGCTTTAAACACCGGATGTTCCATAGCCCGAACTGCACAGTGCAACAACAGCATAACAATCACAAAATATTAGCTATAAAACTGCAAAACGAGCCGAAACTTTAAACTTCTTAAGCCTGACTTCAGTTCAGGTCATAAAAAAGGCCTGAAATATCATGAAATAAACTGTGGTTCACAACTGCGGATTCCTGACGGAATATATCATTCTGTTTTTCGCATTCTGTAAGCTAAAACAGCATTATAAATATTGCAGCTGATTCACACCTGATGCATGTCCCTATCCAAACTGACCTGTTTGGATACATCATGCGGTAAATGAAAGTGTCCGGAGCGAATGCGATGTCGTGGTACTGCTCTTGATCGTTTTTAAAACAGGATTTTATTGATGGCCGAAACCGCACCTCTTTATACAGCCCCTGCGCCGCAACCGGCAGCACCGGCACCGGTTCCCGCCCGCAACAGGCTGCACCTCCCGCTTTCCCTGATGATTTCCGCCGCTATTTTGGCCAGCTCCGCAGTCACTGCCTCGGCGCAGTCGCGCTCAGTACCGGTCGTGCGTGATGCAGAAATTGAAGCCCTCGTTACCGATTACACGACCCCAATTCTCAATGCCGCAGGTCTTGGCAAAAAGCGTATCGGTACAATTCTGGTCAATAGCCCGAGCTTTAATGCTTTTGTCGACGGACGGCGCATCTTTATCAATACCGGCGCCCTGCTCCAGTCTGAAACCCCGAATGAGATTATCGGTGTTATCGCTCACGAAACCGGCCATCTTGCCGGTGGCCATCAGGATCGTCTGCGCGAACAGCTCAAACAGGCCAAAACCATGGCTGTTATCGGCACATTGCTCGGCCTTGGTGCGGGGATTGCCGGTGCGGCGACCCGTAACAGCGCCATTGCCGGTGCCGGCGGCGGTATTGCTGCGGGCGGCGGTGAAATCGCCATGCGCAGCCTGCTGTCCTATCAGCGCACGGAAGAAGCCGCAGCCGACCGCTCGGCAATCAATTATCTGAATAAAACCGGCCAGTCCGCCAAAGGCATGCTGACAACATTCGAGCGCTTTGCCAGCGCCTTGTCGATCAGCGGCACGCAGGTTGATGCCTATCGCATCAGCCACCCGTTGCCACGTGACCGTATTGCCAATCTGACGACTCTGGCTCATCAAAGCCCGTATTTTGAGAAAAAAGACCCGGAAGCCCTGCAGCTTCGTCATGATATGGCACGGGCAAAAATCGCGGCCTATTCCGGTGGCCTCGGCTCACTGCAACGCATGTTCCGTAACAATCCGCGTGGCGTAGGCGCGCGTTACGGCGATGCGATTTACACATTCCTCAATGGCAATCCCCGTAATGCTATTCCGAAAATCGATGCATTAATCAAAGAACAGCCGAAAAACCCTTATTTCCGCGAAATAAAGGGCGAAATGCTGCTGAAAGCCAATAATCCGGCCGGTGCTGCTGCCGAGTTCAAGCAGGCTGCCGCACTTGATCCGCGCAAATCCAGCCTGATCCGTATGAGCTATGGCCGCGCTTTGATGCTGACCGGCAATAAAGCCAATATGGAAGCAGCTATCCGCGAGTTGAAAGCAGGTATGGTTCGTGATCCGGAATTTTCGGAAGGTTACGGCTATCTGGCACAGGCCTATGGCCAGTCCGGACAGATGGGGCTTTCGGACCTCGCAACTGCGGATCAGCATTATTATGCAGGCCGTATCAATGAGGCCAAGATTTTCGCAACCCGTGCGCAGACACGCCTGAAATCCGGTTCGCCGGACTGGCTGCGGGCGCAGGACATCATCAATACCAAGACCAAAAAGAAATAAACCACAGAAAACCAGCACCGGTTTTCCGTAACAGAACTTCACATTTCGCCAGCATGGCGAACTACCACCATTAACCCGAACGACAAGGCCGGTTTATCCGGAGTGATCCTATGACCATTCATTTCAAGCGCCGTTTAGCTACCACTGTTTTCGGCGCAGCTGCTCTGGTTTCTGCCGTTGCAGCTTCCCATGCACAAGAAGCAAAGCCGCTCGATAAAGCTGCCATTGAAAAAATCGTCCGCGAATATCTGATCGCCAATCCGGAAGTGATGCTTGAAGTGCAGGACGCTCTGGAAGAAAAACAGGCTGCATCAGCCCGTGACAGCCAGTCCAAGATTATTGCAGAAAATCATGATTCGATTTTCAACGATGCCAATGATGCCGTTTACGGCAATCCGAAAGGCGATGTGACCATCGTTGAATTCTACGATTACAATTGCGGCTATTGCAAACGCGCAATGCCGGATATGCAGGCGCTGCTCAAATCTGACCCGAATGTCCGCTTTGTCCTGAAAGAATTCCCGATTCTCGGACCGGATTCCATGCGCACCCATCTGGTTGCACAGGCATTCAAGCGTCTGATGCCTGAAAAATACATGGAATTGCACGAAGCGCTGATGAAAGAGCCGAAAAGCTCTACCGAAGAGAGCGCAATGAAGATCGCTACCTCTTTGGGCGCTGATGAAGCGAAACTGCGTGAACTGATGAAAAGCAAAGAGGTCGTGACCTCCTTCCAGAGCGCTTATAATGTTGCTCAGGCGCTGAATATTTCCGGCACACCGTCTTATATTATCGGTAATGAGCTGGTTCCGGGCGCTGTCGGCCTGGAAACATTGTCTGAAAAAATCGCTGAACAGCGTCAATCAAACACCGGTAACAAATAAAATTCATAATTTTATCTATAAAATTTGAATTTAGTGCCGGAAAATGCAGTTAAAGCCTGTACGGATACAATTTACAGGCTTTAACCGCAAAGCATTCCCCATTATATGGGAAGAGTTAAAGACTTCAGACAAGCTGAATTCATACGAATAACGGAATCGTAAAGCGACACCACACCCGATGGCACAAGTGATTTTCATTCTGAACGGCCCGAACCTGAATATGCTGGGTAAAAGAGAACCGGCAATTTACGGCTCGACGACCCTTGATGATATTCACGTAAACTGCCGCAAAGAAGCTGAAAAGCTGGGTGTGGAAATTGACTTCCGTCAGTCTAATCACGAAGGCGATCTGGTCACATGGATTCAGGAAGCCGGTGAGAAAGGCGCGCAGGTTCTGATTAACCCTGCAGCCTATACACACACATCCATTGCGCTGCTTGATGCCATTCGCGCAGCTCAGGTGACAGTGGTAGAGGTTCACCTCTCAAATATTCACGCCCGTGAAGAGTTCCGCCACAAATCCTTTGTTTCTCCGGTTGCCAAAGCTGTACTGTGCGGCTTCGGTGCGGAAGGTTATTTGATGGGTCTGCGGGCTCTCGCCGGCTATCAGCATAATCCTGAAAGTTGACCGGATTTTCAGAGTGGATTATGCCACGCATACCTAACCAGCATAATGTACCCTGACCGTCAGGCATATGCTAAAAGCAGTTCAAAACTGCGAAAATAAAAATGGGAGCCTATTCCGATCTGCCTTAACCGGATCGGAATAGGCTCTGAAGAAACAACAATATATATCAGCGGTAAAGGGGCCAGACCCATGACGAACAAAAGCTCCGGTATCGATCAGGCGATCATTCGCGATCTCGCGAACATCCTCAAAGATACCGATCTGACAGAAATTGAAGTTGAACAGGACGATCTGCGCATTCGCGTTTCGCGCAATATCACTGTTCAGGCTGCAGCACCCCAGCAATATTTTGCCCCTGCTGCCGCAGCACCGGTTGCCGCCGCTGCGCCTGCTCCGGCTGCAGAAGCACCGAAAGCTGCTGACAAATCCAAAAATGCCGTGCCTTCGCCAATGGTTGGTACCGCTTATCTCGCACCGGCACCAGGTGCCAAGCAGTTCGTGGAAGTCGGCCAGAGCGTTAAAGAAGGCCAGACCGTTCTCATCATCGAAGCGATGAAAACCATGAACCAGATTGCTGCTCCGCGTGCAGGTACAGTGACTGCTATTCTGGTCAGCGACAGCCAGCCAGTTGAATTCGGCGAACCTCTTATCGTCATCGAATAAGATCTTTCACAGATCACGGCTGTATTTTCAAACATACAGCCATCGCTGACCAATTTGAATTAATGCATAGTCTGCCTCAGACTATGCCTGAGGCAGGAGCTCCGATGTTTCAAAAAATCCTCATAGCCAATCGCGGCGAAATTGCCCTGCGGGTGCTGCGCGCCTGTAAGGAGCTTGGCATCAAGACTGTTGCCGTTCACTCCACTGCTGATGCCGATGCCATGCATGTGCGTCTTGCAGATGAAAGCGTATGTATCGGACCACCATCATCGCGCGACAGCTATCTGAATATTCACCAGATCGTTGCTGCCTGCGAAATCACCGGTGCTGATGCAATCCATCCGGGTTACGGCTTCCTCTCCGAGAATGCCAAATTCGCTGAAATTCTTGAAGCGCACGATATTACCTTCATCGGCCCGACCGCTGCGCATATCCGCATCATGGGCGATAAGATCGAAGCCAAGAAGACTGCAAAACGCCTCGGCATTCCGGTTGTTCCGGGGTCTGACGGCGGGGTTGCCAGTGAACAGGATGCAATTCGTATTGCTTCCGAAATCGGTTATCCGGTCATCATCAAGGCTTCCTCCGGTGGCGGCGGCCGCGGGATGAAGGTTGCCAAATCGGCAGAAGATATCTCGGTTGCCTATAATACTGCACGCTCGGAAGCAGCTGCTGCATTCGGTGATGATGCTGTTTACATCGAGAAATATCTCGAAAAGCCGCGTCACATTGAAGTTCAGATCGTTGGAGATGGTGCAGGCAAAGCTGTGCATCTGGGCGAACGTGACTGCTCACTGCAGCGCCGCCACCAGAAGGTCTGGGAAGAAGCCAATTCCCCTGCCCTGAATTCCGAAGCCCGTGACAAGATCGGCATGATCTGCGCCAATGCGGTTGCAGAACTGGGCTATCGCGGTGCAGGTACAATCGAATTTCTCTATGAAAACGGCGAGTTCTATTTCATCGAAATGAACACCCGTCTTCAGGTTGAACATACGATTACCGAAGCGATCACCGGTATTGATCTGGTTCATGAACAGATCCGTATTGCCGCCGGTCTTGGTCTGTCGATCAAGCAGGACGATGTACGTTTCTCCGGTCATGCGATTGAATGTCGTATCAATGCGGAAAACGCACGCACATTCACGCCGTCACCGGGCACGATTAAGCATTATCACACACCGGGTGGTCTGGGCATTCGTGTCGATTCCGGCGTCTATAGCGGCTATAAAATCCCGCCATATTACGACAGCATGATCGGCAAGCTGATTGTGCATGGCCGTAACCGCGTGGAATGCCTGATGCGTCTGCGTCGTGCGCTGGATGAATTCGTCGTTGACGGCGTTGATACAACCCTGCCGCTTTTCCAGGATTTGATTGCCAATCCGGATATCGCCAATGGCGATTATGATATCCACTGGCTTGAAAAATATCTGGAAAAGAAAAACGCATCGGGTCAGTAACTCCGGTGGCGGGACGCAAATCCCCTCCGCCTCAAAATTTAAGTCCGGAGCTTTTGCTCCGGGCTTACGCCTCCGGCATTTTCCCTATGTCAGAAAGTGCTGATGATCCGGAAATATTCTGGGTACGACCGGAACAACGCGGCATTATCCCGCTCGATAAGTTCCACATTTCCCGCAGTCTGCAAAAAACACTGAAGCGCTCCCCGTTCGAGATCTGCTATGATACCGCCTTTGAACAGGTGTTGGAGGGCTGTGCAATCAGACGGGATCCCAATGCCGGTACATGGATCAATCAGACGATCCGTGACGGCTATATTGCCCTGCACAAAGCCGGACACTGCCATTCTGTTGAAGCATGGCAGGACGGGCAGCTTGTCGGTGGTCTTTATGGTGTGTCGCTGGGTGGCGCATTCTTTGGTGAAAGCATGTTCAGCCATGTCACCGATGCTTCCAAGGTCTGCCTCGTGCATCTGGTAGAGCGGCTGCGTGCACATGGTTTCAAACTGCTGGATACGCAGTTTACCACGGAGCATTTACAGCGTTTTGGCGCTGTTGAAATTCCTGCAAAGGATTATGAAGATATGTTGCTGCCAGCGATTTTAACGCCGGCGCAGTTCTGAACCTGCCAAACCTTATTGCGGCGCAGGAATGTCTGACGTCTGCTTGCAGTCTTTCAGCCAGATATCATAAACCGGATGATCCACAGCATTCAGACCCGGACTATCGGCAAACATCCAGCCGGAGAAGATACGGCGAATTTTGCGATCCAGAGTGATTTCATCCACCTGCACAAAGCTGTCAGTGCGTGGCGCTTCATTTTCAGTACGGCTGTAGCAAACCTTCGGCGTTACCTGTAATGCACCGAATTGCACTGTCTCATTAATATAAACGTCAAAAGTTGTGATCCGGCCGGTGATCTTGTCCAGACCGGAAAATTCAGCAACTTTATTGGAAATACGCTCGGCACGTGCCTCAGATGCTACGCCCAGACCGGCAAGAGCCAGCCCTGCAACCAGCAGAAATGTTGTTCCAAAAGATCGCCCGGAAGAAACATTCATACACATTCTGCCTTTGGTACTGGTTGCATAAACGGATGCGGAGAAAACACCCGCCGGAAAATTAGCCTGTTCTTTACGGCATTTGTGAGAAAAAGACTCGCCGGACAGGGTTTTCCCCAATCCAGAGCGGCATACCACTGCACAGGACATAACTTTAGGGGAAAGATAAAGGCGGCACAGCTGAAAAACCATGCCGCCTGTCAAATCTATCAGGACTGAAACTTAATTCGGTGTCCATGCATCATAGTCGCCGCCCACTTTAGGGCGCTGACCGGATGCGGAGATCGCACCCTGCGGGCGATAAGCATAAGGCGTACCGGTCAGGTTCTGCTGGTGCGGCTTCTGCCATTCGCGCGGCTGATAGTTTTCTTCAGTCGGCGGCGTATCGGTGCGGTGATGCATCCAGCCATGCCAGCCGGCAGGAATTGCACTGGCTTCGCTATAGCCGTTGAAGATAACCCAACGACGGGTGCGGCCTTCAGAATCCTTACCACCGGTATAATAAACATTACCGAACTCATCTTCACCGACGCGCTTACCTTTGCGCCATGTATGAAGACGGGTGCCGATAGTCTGGCTGTTCCACCAGGTAAAGACCTGAATAATAAATTTTTTCATAGCACTTCCGGATCCTGAACTATCCTGACCATAAAGGCACAGGATCATGCAGATTATTCCCTGCTTATGCCCTTATCTGAGGCGCGTCGCAAGGGTCAAGTTGCCGCTGTTTTCAGCATTTCTCAGTTAAGTGATCCCAATTAATACCAGAGAACACTTAACTCAGAAAACTTTGTACGGGCGCAACAGGCACAATTAAATGCGGGATGCTCCGGTTACATAGACCAGCCTGTCAGAGACTTTTCCATTTTAATAACCGGAATATCCAGTTTCAGTGTACCCCAGTCATTCGTCTCGCCGGTCTTTTCAAAACCTTTGCGGGTGTAGAAGTCCAGAGCTTTCTGATTCTTGGCAATCACTTCGAGAGCAAGCTTCTCCACATCAGGAAAAGCCATTTCAATCTCCGCCAGCAACATGGTGCCGATACCCTGAACCTGCTGTTCAGGGTCGACATAAAGCTGGTGCAGCTCCGCAATACCGTCTTTGCTCTGGCTGGCATAAGCCATGCCGACGAGGTTGCCCTCGCCGTCATCCGCCACCACAAATTCCGAATAAGGCTTGGCCAGATTGCGTGTCAGCGCAGCAACAGAATGATATTCACCTGTCACCTTATTGACAGTCTCAACGCCCAGCACATCATCAAATGTGGCATGCCAGGTTTTGACCAGCAACTGGTGCACGGCCTTCAGATCATCCTTATTTGCAGAGCGCAGCCACATTATTCGATGCCCAGTTTCGCTTTAACCAGATCATTCACAGCCTGCGGATTTGCTTTGCCGCCGGTTGACTTCATCACCTGACCAACAAACCAGCCCGCCAGTGTCGGCTTTTCTTTTGCCTGAGCCACTTTTTCAGGGTTGGCAGCGATGATTTCATCAACGGCTTTCTCAATCGCGCCGGTATCCGTCACCTGCTTCATACCGCGGGCTTCGACGATCTCTTTCGGATCACCGCCCTCGTTCCAGACGATTTCAAACAGGTCTTTTGCGATTTTACCGGAGATTGTGCCTTCCTTGATCAGATCAAGAATAGCGCCAAGCTGTTCCGGAGAAACCGGAGCATCTTCAATATCTTTACCGGCCTTGTTCAAAGCACCGAGCAGATCATTGATGACCCAGTTTGCAGCAACTTTACCGTCGCGGCCTTCTGCAACCGATTCGAAATAGTCAGCAATGGCTTTTTCAGTGATCAGGATGGATGCATCATAGACAGAAAGCCCCATGGTTTCGACCAGACGGGTTTTCTTGTCATCCGGCAGTTCCGGCAGAGCTGATGCCAATTCATCCACATAAGCCTGTGTGAATTCCAGCGGCAGCAGATCAGGATCAGGGAAATAGCGATAATCATGCGCTTCTTCTTTCGAGCGCATCGAACGGGTTTCGCCCTTTACCGGATCATAAAGACGGGTTTCCTGATCGATCTTCCCGCCATCTTCAAGAATACCGATCTGACGGCGCGCTTCATATTCAATCGCCTGACCGATGAAGCGGATCGAGTTCATGTTCTTGATTTCGCAACGGGTGCCGAATTCACCACCCGGACGACGAACAGACACGTTCACGTCTGCGCGCATAGATCCCTGATCCATATTACCGTCACAGGTGCCGAGATAACGCAGAATGCTGCGCAGCTTGGTCATATAAGCGCGCGCTTCATCCGATGAGCGGATATCCGGCTTGGAAACGATTTCCATCAGCGCCACACCGGAACGGTTCAGATCAACATAGGACATGCTCGGATGCTGATCGTGCAGGGATTTACCGGCATCCTGTTCCAGATGTACACGCTCGATACCAACTTCAACATCTTCAAACTGGCCTTTGGAATCAGGGCCGACAGACACAGTCACAGTGCCCTCACCCACGATCGGCTGCTTGAACTGAGAAATCTGATAGCCTTGCGGCAGATCCGGATAGAAATAGTTTTTGCGGTCAAAAACCGACTTCAGATTGATCTGCGCTTTCAGCCCGAGACCGGTACGAATGGCCTGCGCCACACATTCCGCATTGATAACCGGCAGCATACCCGGCATCGCGGCATCCACCAGCGAAACATTGGCATTTGGCTCGGCACCGAATTCGGTGGAAGCGCCGGAGAACAATTTGGAATTGGAAGTTACCTGCGCATGAACTTCCATCCCGATCACGATTTCCCAGTCACCGGTGGCACCGGAGATCAGGCGTTTCGGGTCTGGCGTGCGTGTATCGATAAGGGACATGGGCTCTTAAATCTCTGTTTTGCGGCGCGAGTTAAACTCCGCCGTTTTCTCATGCTTCTGGCTAAAACAAACCGGCCTGACTGGCAAGTGTTCTGTGCATCACAACAGCACTGTTTCAGCATCAATAAACGATCATGGCGCGGACTATAAACATTATGGTGCAACAGTGCACCCTGCATTGGCAGAAAAAGTACAAATTCCCGTAACAAAGCATGGGCTTGTAAAGATAAATGACCTCACAGCACGGTCATACATCGACCATACCCAGGCGGCGGTAGAGCCGCTCTGCTCCAAAGGGGTTATTACTCTCCACTTTGAGACAAACACTCTCCGCACCGCGTAATTGGAAAACCTGAAAACAATGCAGCAATAAGGCTTCGCCGATGCCCTGCCTGCGCCAGTCGGGATGCACGACAATATCCTTGATAAATGCACTGCTCCAGCATTGCGCAAAAGCAATAAGTTGCCCTTGGATATCTGTCACAGGAAAAATCAGACCGGCATCATATTCCTCATCATTAGACAGGGCCTGCCACCAGCCACGCAATGGCGGCACTGTATTACCAACAGCTTCATAGGAAGTTGTCAGCAAAGCATGAAGTTCTGCAATCATATCAGGCCGGAAAGAGGATAAAACCACATTTCGTGGCCAGACAGGTTGCGGCTGCTCGCCACTCAGTGATTTACATAAATGATAATACGGTCTTGGTTGCATTACACCACAATAGCGCAACACGAGTGACAGTAAAGCACCTCTGACAGCAAACAAAAAAGCCGCGTTTTGCAACGCGGCTTTCTCATAACTTTATGCGGGCTGATTATTCAGCTGCATCATCAGCCTTTTTAGCTGCTTTTTTCTTTGGGGCAGCTTTTTTAGCAGGCTTTGCTTCTTCTGCTGCGCCTTCTTCTTCAGCTGTCAGCTCTTCTCTGGTCACTTTCTTATCGGTGACGGAGATTGTGCCGAGCAGATGGTCAACAACCTTTTCTTCAAAGATTGGTGCGCGCAGGTTAGCAACTGCATCAGGAGTTTTACGCAGGAATTCATAAACCTGCTGTTCCTGACCCGGGTAGCGACGAACCTGATCGTAAACAGCGCGCTGCAGTTCTTCTTCGGTTACTTCTACACCGGCCTTTTCGCCGATTTCGGAGAGAACCAGACCAAGACGTACACGGCGTTCAGCCAGCTTGCGATATTCTTCGCGAGCAGCTTCTTCAGTGGTTTCTTCGTCTTCAAAAGTCTTACCAGCCTGCTGCAGGTCGAAATTGATCTGCTGCCAGATGTTGTTGAACTCAGCATTAACCAGACGTTCTGGTGTTTCGAACTGATATTCTGCATCCAGACCGTCGAGGATCTGACGCTTAACTTTCTGGCGGGTGATCTGGCCGTACTGACCTTCGATCTGTTCACGAACAACAGTGCGCAGACGGTCAAGGCTTTCGATGCCGAGCTTCTTCGCAACTTCGTCATTCAGTTCCAGCTCAGCAGCTTTAGCAACTTCCTTCACAGTGATGTCGAAGGTTGCTTCTTTACCGGCCAGATGGGCAGCGCCGTAATTTTCAGGGAAAGTTACTTTGATCTGCTTTTCGTCACCGGCTTTTACGCCGACCAGCTGATCTTCAAAGCCCGGAATGAACTGGCCGGAACCGAGTACCAGCTGTGCATCCTGATCTGCGCCGCCTTCGAAAGGAACGTCTTCCAGCTTACCGAGGTAATCCATGGTAACGCGGTCGCCGTCTTCAGCTTTGCCTTTTTTCGCTTCGAAAGTACGAGCGGAAGAAGCGATCTTCTTAACCTGCTCTTCAACTTCTTCGTCCGAAATATCAACAACTTCACGGGTCACTTTAAGACCGGAAACGTCTTTGATTTCGATTGCCGGCAGAACTTCGTAATTCATGGTGAATTCGAAATCAGCTTTACCGGCCAGAACCTTTTCGGCTTCTGCTTCGTCTTCGCTCATTGCAACTTCTGGCTGGGTTGCAGCTTTTTCGTTGCGGTCAGCAAGGATCGAACGGGTTGAATCGTTCAGAATTTCGTTAACGATCTCAGCCATGAAAGACTTGCCGTACATCTTACGCAGATGTGCTGCAGGAACTTTACCAGGACGGAAACCATCGATCTTAGCGCGACCGCGAGCGGTTTCGAGGCGCTCAGCAAGCTTTGCTTCAAGATCCTGTGCCGGAACCACGACTTTGATCTCGCGCTTCAGCCCTTCATTGAGCGTTTCGGTAACCTGCATGTCAAAACCTTCACTTTGTCTTCGTTTCGCATGACCGGCCACATGACCGTAGCCGCCGTGGCTAGCGAAATTTCTTGTTTTTCTGTTTGTCACATACCGCGCACAAATATGCGCAAAGGCTATGGGACATCCCGGAACGGATATAAAGCCTGCCGGATTATGACAGTGACTCTATATATAAATGGTACGGATTTTAAGCAGCCATACCTGATTTCTGCTATTGAATTTCCTGCACAATATCTGCTCATTCACCGGCATAAAGTCACATTTCGTAACAGAGCCCGTGCGACAGCATTGCGCCAGAATCCCATTTATCGCAAACCCATTACAATCAGCGCCCGCAAAATACAAGATGCGATTGAATGTTCACCCGCAATCCATCGGATTTTATCGGCCTTTTACCGATGCGGATTATGCAGTCAGTATATTTTTATAAACAACACCGTCTTTCATAATCAGCTTCATATTCTTGTCCGGATCAGCAATCAGAGACACATCCTCCAGCGGATTACCGTCGATCAGCAGCATATCCGCCATTGCACCTTTTTCGATAACGCCGACAGCTGCACCATAAGGATTACGGTTTCCTGATAGCGCCAGCAATCCGGCATTGGTGCCGGTTGCCATTTTCAGCACGTCACCATTATCAAACCAGCGCGCCAGTTTCGCCAGCTGACGTCCCTGCGAGGCTGTGCCCTTCGGGTTGAACAGAATATCCGTCCCCCATGCCATTTTGACATTATATTTAGGCCCCAGTTCAAATGCACGGATCGTGCCTTCGGCAATCATTTTCTGCTGGTCGCGCTGTATCTGCGAGGCATAAACATTGGCATCCTCATCCGCCAAAAACGGCTGAATGCTCCACCATGCACCGGCATCAGCCATTTGCCTGACGGTTTCCTCATCGGCCAGCTGGCCATGTTCAATTGACTGCACACCGCAAGCCAGCGCCCGCTGAATACCGGCTGAGGTATAAACATGCGCACAGACATAAGTACCCCAATCCTTGGCAGCCATGACTGCAGCACGGATTTCAGTTTCAGTAAATTGCAGGGAATCCAGCGGATCATAGGCTGAAGCCACACCACCGCCGACCATAATCTTGATCTGGCTGGCACCCAGCATCAGCTGCTCACGTACACGGCGCAGCACTTCGGCCTCACCGTCTGCAATCGCAGCAATACCTGCCGATTCCGCAAGGCTCAGATCATTCGCACTATGGCGCGGAATATCACTGCGCTGGCGGAAATCGCCATGACCAGAGGTTTGAGAGACCATCGCGCCGGACGGATAAATGCGAGGCCCGGGAATACGCTTTTCATCAATCGCACGTTTCAGCGCAAAGGAAGGCCCGCCCATGTCGCGTACGGTCGTAAAGCCACGCATCAAAGTGCGCTGTGCTTCCTGTGCCGCAACGAGATGCACATAAGCAATATCAGATGTCATCGCCACCATTTGCGGAATAGCCGCCAGAATACTGTGCCAATGGGCATCGATCAGACCCGGCATCAGCACGCGATTGCCGCAATCAATCACCTGCGCCTCAGTAACATTCTCTGAAGCTTTGAGAATATCCGCAATTTTTCCGCCGCTCACCAGAACATTATGTCCTTCAATCAGCTTTGACGATTTTCCGTCGAAAATGCGCAGATTTTTCAGCAAAACAGGCTGGCCTGCAACAGAAACAGGTGTCTGAGCCAGCGCCTGAACCGGATCAGCCACCACAGCACCTGCCATTACAGCCGCAAGGCCGCTCAGAACGGAACGTCGGCTCAGCCCACGGCCAATGCGTTCATTCAGCTGTGTGATTGCCGGACTATGGCACAAGCATCCAAATCCATGAGCATATTGCCCGTAACGCGCACCATAGTTTCCCATAGTCTCAAACCTTTCTAAAGCTTTGATAAGACTGCATCAGCATAAATATATTATGCGGAAACTTCGGCCATAAAGTTTTAGAATTGATGAAATTCAGCACGATCCGTCAGGATATATTTGCTGCGGAGACTATAAACAGCAGGCAATGAGAAAAGATGCCATATCAAACTGCATTGCAACGCAATTTGTAACACAATTTGTATCACAAAAGCGGCAAAAAGCGCACCTTCACCAAAATTGCAGCATCAAACACGCAGCAATTACAAAGACTTTAAAACAACAGAGAGAATAAAAGTGGTGCGGATAGAGGGACTCGAACCCCCACGGTCTCCCGCCAGAACCTAAATCTGGTGCGTCTACCAATTTCGCCATATCCGCAACCGAAGCACGTATGCTTTGATGTGCGCCGCTCTATAGCATTCAATTTTCAGGCTTCAAAGGGAAAAAACAGATTATTTTTGATAAGAGACTGTCATACACAGATCTTATCATTTTCCCTTTGCCGCCTCACCTCAGAACAGCGGTTCATCAAAAACCTGTTTGCCGTCAATCCTGAGCGCACGGATCGCCGCGACGCCTTTTTCATTCACTGACAGAACGATATCCACGTTGCTGTCGCGCTGGGCATTTTCAACGGCCAGCCCCTCGCCCTCTGGCACATAATAGCGCTCAATGCCATAAACAACAGGAAGGATTGAATAGCTGTCAAAGAGTTGAAACGGAGCCTCAACCTCCCCGCGCAAAAAGATTTCACCGTCTTTTAATGCATCCGGAACATCAAATTGCGCCCGCTTCGCCTCCCACAAACCATCGGCCTGTTTCGCCAGCACGACATAAATATAGTTCAGCCCGCTTTTGCGTTTCGGCTGACCGCTAATCATATGTGCAGGCAAGCGGGAAATTTCATAGCTCAGAATAACATAATCGCCGCGCATCAGATCACGTGGGTCAATCGGCAAAGTCCGCAGCACCACTTCCGAACCGCTGCGCAGAATACTGATACGCTGCTGAACGCCTGCCAGCATCACCCCCGACTGCAACAATGCCGCGATAATGGCAGCGACATAAAGCCAGCGCTTTTTAAGAAAACTCATGGCTGCTGCTCCCCATCATGAACGGACACCGATTTAACAGTTGAGCCATGCAGATATTTTTCCATGCGGGTAACCAAATAAGCCAGCCCCATCACCAGCAGACCGCCAATCAGGAAGACACCGGACGTGCCAATCATCGTCCCCACGGTCACAGTCGCCAGATACAACACATGCAGAGAGAAGCCCGCATAGGCAAACCAGCGTAATTGTCCGCTTTTTTCACCGGCGATAATCAGCGCAAAAACACAGACGGCAATTGCCACCAGCGAATAGACCGCATCGGCACCGGCCTCATAGCTATTGAACAGGTCTTTATGCTCAACCTGAAAGATAAACAGCGCGATCAGCAACGAGGCCAGACCATAACCGGCCAGCTGCGAGCCAAATCTGTAGCTGTAACGTTCAAAGGCCGGCCAACGCCCCTGACAAATCACCAGCACAGCGCCAAGGGCAATCATCAGGATCAGGATCGCCTGATTTTCAATATCAAAATACAAAGTGAGAAAATAAGCCAGTGTCAGCGCGGCCAGCAAATGCATGGCCTTATCCGCTTTTGTGTAGATAATGGCTCCGACACAGGCGAGAATATAAAGCGGCATAACCCAGCGATAAGATGCAACCAGATTGACCTGCCCGCCAAGCTCATTCAGCACGGTTGACAGATAAAAGCCACCGATACCCAATGCCGCAGCGGTCAAAATCGGCGCGCGCAGCAGCACCGCAGCAACCAGCACACCAACGCCCCATGCCAGTGCCGCCGTCGTCATATCACCGGACATATGATACATCTGCCCGATCAGCGCGATACCGGCACCATAGGTAATGGCCGAGAGCAGATAGAGCGCCGGTGCAAAAACCGCCGCCAATGTGCTGCCCTGCCCGCTGTCGCTGCGCCTCTGTAACCATGCGCCGCCAAGATAACCGCTCCACATGACAAACAGGATAAGCGCCACGCGCCAGACACGCGGTATGACTTCCCAATTGGCTGCAACAAACAGGATCAGCGCCGCGCCAAGCAACAATGCGCCAAGCACGGCGAGAACACCGCCAATACCAAAGCCGTTCTTGCGGGTTTTAACATCAAGACGCAGCCTGTCTGCGGTTTCCTGATCCAGCAGCCCTTGGGACTGCCATTGGTCAATCTGATGTGCAAGAGAAACAAAAATGGACAAATGGCGATCCTGTTATAATGGTTGCTGCGGCTTGCATAAGAACAAACCTGCCCGATGCAAGAGACGAGCGCATAGCTTTATTATCGTGTTAAATTAAGACGAGTGCTCAGGCAATCCCGGTTTGCCGGCTTCATCAGGGTTCAGGCGCACATAATCCGCTTTCAGATCTTCCGATGTTTTACGGCTGCCGTCATGGCTCCAGCCGGGCGGCGCTGCCATATACATCAGCCTTTGCCGCAGGCTCAGCCCCGGCGCAAACACATCTTTTATCATCCCCGCCCATTCATGAAATGCCACCCGCACCGGATTGAAAGTACCGATATTGCGCACAATCCCGTAGCGCGGCATATCCTCCGGCAATTCTTCCACAAATGTGCCGAATAATCGGTCCCAGATAATCAGCGTACCGGCAAAATTCGCATCCAGATATCGCGGATTGGTCGCATGATGCACACGGTGATGCGACGGCGTATTGAATATGAGTTCAATAGGCTTCCACATTTTGCCGATTGCCTCGGTATGAATCCAGAACTGGTAGATCAGATTAAAGCCATAGACAAAAGCAATCACTGCCGGATGAAAGCCCAGCAATACCAGCGGCACCTGCAATATAAACATGCCGGTAATCTGCCCTGTCCAAGACTGACGCAGCGCCGTGGTCAGATTATAGTGCTGGCTGGAATGATGATTGACATGCTCCGCCCAGACCCAGCGCACCCGATGGGCAATACGGTGATACCAGTAATAGCGCAGATCATCAAAAATAAAGGCAGCGATAAAGACCCACCAATGCAGGCCGAGGTCAAAGAAACGGAACTGCCATACCCACAGCAAAGCTGTGACAGAAACAAAACCGAGCAACAGCCCTGCCACAACATTACCGGTGCCCATTAACAGGCTGGTCAGCGCATCACGGGCTTCAAATTCGCCCTTGCGATGCCAATAACGCACCGCAACCAGCTCGATCATGATCGCAAGGAGATATAAGGGCACTGCCAGCAGTGTCACGTCGAAGAATGCCGGATCATTCATAAAGACAACTCCCCTTTTTATTGTTGAGGCCGCGCTAGAGCGGTTTACGTCCTGATTGGATCATAGCGCTCGCTCCAGATTCTTTATTTGGCCGCACTATCACGGGCGTCAAGTTGATCCAACTTGACTGTGAAATGCTCCAGCCATTCACAGACCTGATCACGTGTCTTTTTGTCATCGAAAGAAAAAGCAGCCGCAGGCCATGTAAAATCATGCATCTGCAGAAACAGTCTTGTTTCATCCTGCTTCCGGATTTCCGCAATATCTTGCGCTTTTAAAATGCGTGTCAGAAATTTAGCACCCACCGCATGAACAATACCGGTTCCCTGCTGCGGCAGGTCGAAAAAAGCAGTGCGCCGGTCTTGAGTATAATAAATGCGGGTGATCAGGCTTTCCGGATAATCCTGCCGGAAACGCTCCAGCACATCCTTATCGCTGTCTAAAACCGCCTGCCGGTTACCGCCAAGCAGATGAACAGCCACTGCGCCGGTGATAATACCGGCGACGATCATGCCAATGAGTACAGGCAAACTCAGCAAGCGACCTGATCTCCCCCTATAAACAAGCCGTTCCCCTTCATGAAAACAAGGTTCCCACGAAAATTCCCCGCATTCAAGTATCCAAAAATCGCACTGCCACTCAATAACCAGCCCGCAATTTTACCAGTCGCTAACCTTAATGCCGTGCTGCTTTGCATAGCTCTTGAAATGTCACAATTTCTACACAACCCACAGGCGATATTTTTGTGAGGCTTAATGCGCAATATCGCATTTAAATTACCCGCAATCACAGTTTAACGAACGAAAATTGCGACCGACACCAATTTTGTCCAAATAGCGACTAAATAGCGATTTAAATCGTTTAAATGAGGTCTGCAAGGCTCGCAGAGGAGCTATGCAATCTTGTCTCTCCTCATTTCTAAACACACAGGCTATATACAGGACAACAGATTACACAACACAACTGAACACAATCGAGGGTTTAAAAATGAACATCATTCGCTCTTTCAACAACTGGCGCCGTTACCGTGACACAGTTTCCGAACTGAACCGTTTGTCCAACCGTGAACTCGGCGATCTCGGCATCTCCCGCTCCGACATTCCTTACATCGCCCGCAAGTCCAACACTGCCGGTATGTAATTTAAGCAAGTCATTGCTAAAACTGTCAGGATCTGGAATTCGCCTGAACTGATACTATGTATGCCACGAAATATCTGTGCCGGAGTTTTTCAACCACCGGCGCGGACGGATAAACATCCTCCCCTTTCATGACCGGTATTCCTCCTCCCGTACCGGTCATGTTTTATTGCCTGCTGTTGTCCCTCCCGTTTTTCAGCAGGCATAGCGCTGTCAGGACTATGTCCTCCATTCTGCGCTGACTGATATCCCCCCATATCAGTCCTCCTTAAGATAGCTCTGTCGCCCTCCCTCCTGCGACAGGGCTATTTTTTTATCCATTATTCCTATCCGCAAAAGCTTGTGATCTGGCACAGAGGTGATTGATGCCGCGTTGCAAAAGCGGTATTGGACAAAGCATGTCCAATTTATCATCCTATTCACCTGTTCACATTATCGGCGGCGGCCTCGCAGGCAGCGAAGCGGCATGGCAGATTGCTGAAGCAGGCATTCCCGTCATCATTCATGAAATGCGTCCCGTGCGCGGTACAGATGCGCATAAGACCCACGGACTGGCTGAGCTTGTATGCTCCAACTCCTTCCGCTCAGATGATGCTGAAACCAATGCCGTTGGCGTGCTCCATGCTGAAATGCGTCTGGCCAATTCGCTGATTATGGCCTGCGCCGATGCCAATCAGGTTCCGGCCGGTGGTGCGCTGGCGGTTGACCGTGACTGCTTCTCTGATGCAGTCACTGCAAAGCTTGAAGCGCATCCGCTCATCACTATTCAGCGTGAAGTGGTTGAAGGCCTGCCACCGGAAGACTGGGGCAATACCATCATCGCCACCGGTCCGCTGACCGCCGCAGAACTGGCGGAGGCAATCGCACAGGAAACCGAAGCCGATTCCCTCGCCTTCTTTGATGCGATTGCGCCGATCATCCATTTTGACAGTATCAATATGGATATCTGCTGGTTCCAGTCGCGCTATGACAAAGTTGGTCCGGGCGGCACAGGCAAAGACTATATCAACTGCCCGATGGATAAAGAGCAATATCAGGCTTTCATTCAGGCTTTGATTGACGGTGAAAAAACCGAGTTCAAAGAATGGGAAGGCACACCTTATTTCGACGGCTGTCTGCCGATTGAAGTAATGGCAGAGCGCGGCCCTGAAACATTGCGCCACGGTCCGATGAAACCGATGGGGCTGACCAATGCCCATAATCGCGATGTGAAGCCCTATGCAGTTGTGCAGCTTCGTCAGGATAATGCACTCGGCACGCTCTATAATATGGTCGGTTTCCAGACCAAGCTGAAATATGGCGAACAGACCCGGATTTTGCGCATGATACCTGGTCTGGAGAATGCGGAATTTGCCCGTCTCGGCGGTTTGCACCGCAATACCTATCTCAATTCACCGATCCTGCTTGATACCAGTCTGCGCCTGAAACCCCGCCCGCAGATCCGTTTTGCAGGCCAGATTACCGGTTGTGAAGGCTATGTGGAATCTTCAGCGATGGGTTTGCTCGCCGGTCGTTTTGCAGCTGCACAGCAGCGTGGTGAAACTTTGCCGCCACCGCCCGTCACAACAGCTTTTGGCGCCTTGCTCAATCACATTACCGGCGGCCATCTGGTTAGCGATGATGAACCGGGCAAGCGTTCTTTCCAGCCGATGAATGTGAATTTCGGCCTGTTTCCGGAAGTTACAGTTCCGAAACAGGAAGGTGTGCGTCTGCGCGGCAAGGAAAAGACACAGGCCAAAAAACGCGCTCTTAGTGCCCGCGCTTTGAGTGATTTCAAAGTCTGGCTGCAAGAACAGCAGTAACATTTAAAAAGCCGCCTCAAAGGGCGGCTTTTTTATTATTTCATTATCATAAATATTCATTCACAAGAAATACTGAGACATATAGAATATTCTCACTGCAATTTCATTCCAACCAATAATTGACACATTATTATAGTTACCATTCAATTAATTAGTGAACTTATATTTAAACTTACTGTTTCTTGATTTTCATACATTAATAAATTCACAGTGATAGAAATACAGAGCAGAACGTCATTTATAAGGTTGCAGCAATGATCTGGAATTTTTTTAAAAGAAAAACTTACGAAGAAGCCAGTGAAACCGTGCTTAGCAATGCGGATATTGAAAATTTCAGGAACACTTATAATCGCGGAACATCGCTACTCAGCTCTATGATACAACCTGATGACATCCGCAATGCAGAGCGATTTATCCGTTTAGAATTTTCACTCTATTCTCGGTGGCAAGGTGAGCGATATCAAGACGCACTTCGCAATACAGAGATTAAGGCTGTAAAACAAATACAAGGTCTATCCAGCGTTTTCATATTTCATGGAGATGGTCTGGTTCGTGAAGCAGCACTGAATCAACTTCATGAGCCACTCACAACTCCCGCTAGTGTATACGGTCTGTTCTGGCGTCTGAATGACTGGGCACCTCAAGTTCGCCAAGCTGCACAAAATACTATGAACCGCTTGATGCCGGTGACACCAGCGGTTGTCATCGTTCCGGCTCTGCGGATTTTGCTGCCGCACGTCATGAATTGGGGGCGCTGGACCCAAGAAGGCCAGGAGGCACTTGACGTTACGCTAACGAGGCCAGATGTGCTTGAGATGCTGATTGACGATATAGTCACGACCAGACAGGCACAATTAGGTTATCAGTTTCGTGAAATTTGCCGCAATCCTGCAGCCGATCAACATCTTGAACGAATGTTTTATAAGGCGCAGCTGCCTCATATTCGTGCGATGGCACTAGATGCGCTGCTTTCACAAACAGTTACTTGGCCAACACGTGAGCGACGACAAGTCTGGATTGATCGTTATATGGGACGCTACAGAATTGAACAGGTCTTTATAAAACGCGATGTGACAGTAACTATCGACCCCTACACTCTTATCGTAGCGGGTGCACTTGATCGCGCCGCCATGGTTCGCAAACGCGCCGCCTCTGGTCTGATCGCCTTTCGAAATTATCCCGAAATCGGCTCGAAATTAGATAAAGTCGCTGCAAGCTTGGAGAATGATCCCAATATAGCTGTTCGTGGACGTATCGACTTTTATAAGCGTAAACGGTCTGAAGAAGAAACACCAATATGAAACGATTATCTCCTTCTCGTCTAGAGCATTTCACAGTCAAGTTGGGTCAACTTGGACAGTCTGGGATAATGCGATAAACTAAGCAATCTAGAGCGAGCACTGCGATCAAACATGAACGTAAACCGCTCTAGATCACAGTCAAACGCCGAAACCGAAAATGCTCTGATTACGCTTTAAGTGAGGACTTTAAGTAAATCCACTGGCGCCGTAATTGTGACAGGTCAATGCCCTGCTCCGCCAACAGATCAGCCTTGCGCTCTGCGCGTTTCAGCACCAACGGAACCAAACGCACCGGCAGATAGGCTGCTTTCAGGCTTACCGGCATAGGCTGTTTTTCAAAAGCCGCGTAATGTTCCCGCGCCAGAGCTGTCACCACAGCCACAACACGCTGCATAGCCGCTTTGTCATCACCCTTGATAAATTGCTCTGCTGTAACACCCACCGCCTGTAACATATCTTCCGGCACATAGACCTGCCCGCGGCGGCGATGCAAAGGCATCAGTCGAAGCAAACCGCTGACAGCCTGCGCAACACCCGCATGACCGGAGAGTTCAGCCGAAGATTTCGCCGCATCGGCATCCAAGATCATTGCTGCCATTTGCAAAATGGCACAGGCGGTTTCGCCGCAATAGCCTTCCAGATCATTGCGGCTCGGCATCGGATCATTATAGAGATCAAAAATCCTTGCCTCACAATAAGCATCAAATACGGAACGTGGCAGCTGATAATTCTGAATGGCTTGCAGCAATAAAGCAGCCACTGGATTGCCCGTCACAGCACCATGCTCGGTACCATTGATAAGATCACGCCACCATTGCAGACGCACTTCCCCCGGCAATGCATCATGTACCACATCACGGATACGGGCGATTTCTGCATTGAATGCATAGAGCGCAGCAAGCGCAGGCCGCTTATCTTCCGGCGCATAGAGCACAGCCAGATAGCGGTCAAAATCACTCTGGCGCAGAAATTGCAGGCAATGCTGATAATGTCCGGTCTCGGCCGCTGAAAGTGTCACGGCTTTATTGTCAGTTTCAGCCACGCTCTCACTCCACGGCAATCAGAGCGGCGGCAACGGCACGGTCTTCCGCAAGCAGCACATTATAGGTGCGCACAGCAGCGCCGGTGCTCATCGGATCAGATGAAATGCGGTGCTCACGCAGCACAGCCTTAACATCTTCCGGTATCCGGCGCAGATCCATACCTGTACCAACCAGCAGAATTTCAATATCGCTTGCCTGTTGCAGGATCATATCCAGATCAGCCACAGTCAGAATTGGCGGCTGTTTTGGCTCCCAGCCATGAATGCCGGACGGCAGACACATTAATGAACCGCGATGCGACATTTCCGCAAAACGAAACCCGCCATTTCCATAGGCATCAATCGGTGCCCGTCCCGGAAAATGCGCCTCACGGATTTCAATGCCAGTGTTCATTTCGTCTCTCTTTATCTTGAGCACTATAATCTGCTTAGCCTCGCATGAATGGCAAGCACTGATATGCGCCCCTTCTACAACAATATGGGAGTTTTACCAGTTCATTACAGTGCATTTCAGCCTGATTAAAACAGCATTGCCCGCAGGAGAACCTGCGGGCAATGTTTATTCTAATATATTGCTGATTACTCAGCTTGCGGTTTGCGGTTCCGCATTTTCGCTGACATCGGACGGTCTGATGCCGAGCAGCCATAGCAGCGGCCCCGCAATATAAATCGACGAATAGGTCGCGATAATAATCCCCAGCGACATCATCACTGCAAAAGAACCGATATCCGCACCACCAAAGATGTAGAGCGGGATTAGCGCCAGCAGCGTGACCAGTGAGGTCAGAATTGTACGGGACAGCGTCTGATTGATCGCAGCATCCACCAGCATACTGACCCGCGTCTGCGGATAGCGGCGCAAATTATCACGCACGCGGTCATACACGACCACCGTATCGTTAAGCGAATAACCGATGACCGTCAGCAGCGCCGCAAGGCTCCACAAATTATATTCAAAGCGGAACAGCGCAAAAACACCGATCATGATGATAATATCATGCGTTGTTGCCAGTACCGCACCGACAGCGAACTGCCAGCGGAAACGCAGCCACAAATAGGCAAAAACGCCGATCAATGCCAGTCCGAGCGCTGCATTACCAATACGCGACAGATGATCGGAAACCGTCGGTCCCACCACTTCAACACGCTGGAAATCATAATCCTGCTCGAACTCGTCACGCAATTTCACAACAACGGTCTGCTCGGCATCATCACCGGCATCCTGTGAACCGATCAGCAGCTCGGCAAGGTTTTCATTTTTACCCTGCACCACCCGCGCACCGTCAATATTCAGCTCGGACAGACGCAAACGAATATCATCCAGATCCGCAGGCCCTTCACGCGATTGCAACTCAACGGAAGAACCGCCGTCGAAATCGATACCGTAATTCAGTCCCATGGTGAAATAAAACACGAGGGCAGCAACACAGGCAGCGGCAGAGATAATTGCCGTAATACCACTCAGTTTCATGAAGCCGATTTTGGTATTGGTTGGCACCAGCTTGAGGAAACGCGCCGGAATCACTGTTGGTTTTGACTGGCGAACCCAGAGAGAAATCAAGAGACGGGAGAAGGTGTAGGTCGTGAAAAGTGACGTCGCAACACCTATGGTCACGATGATCGCAAATTCATGCAACGGCCCGCTGCCGAACATCAGCAATACCAATGCGGCGATCAGCGTTGTCAGATTGGCATCCACCACACAGGCACGCGCACGGGAAAAACCGGATTCAATCGCCTGCACAACAGAATAACCGTTACGGCGGTCTTCACGCATTTTCTCAAACAGCAGGATATTGCTGTCCACGGCCATGCCGATGGTCAGCACCAGACCGGCAATGGTTGCCAACCCGACTGCAACGCCGAAGAATGATACGACTGCAATCATCAGCATGACATTGACGCCGAGCGCAATCACAGAGATCAGGCCAAGCAAACCATAGGACAGCACCATAAACAGGGCGACAACCACAAGCGCGCTCAGTGCAGTAATCAGTCCGTAGCTTGTATAATTCTGGCCAAGCGCCGAAGCGATACTGCGCTCTTCCAGAACCTGAACCGGAGCAGCAAGCGGCCCCGAACGCAGAACAACACCAAGATTGCTCAGTGTTTCCAGATCGAAATCACCGGTGATCTGCAGATTACCGGTCGTAATCGCTTCCTGAATACGCGGAGCCGACACAATCTGATTATCAATCACAACAGCAAGAACAGAGCCGGTATTCTTGGTCGTAAAATCAGCCAGATCCTTTGTGCCCTCTTCCGTCAGGGAGATGGTAATCACTGAATCCTGCGCGGTATTCACACCGACTTCCGCATCGGCAATGTCTTCACCGGTAAGAACTGGTGCTTTTTTAACAATATAACCAACCGGCGGATCATCAAATGAATAGATGATTTCCGAATCCTGCGGAACCAGCCCTTCAGCCAGCGGATCAGGTGTCGTTACTATTTTCGCCTGACGGAAATTGATATCGCCCTTCAGGCTCAGGAGATCTTTGATGAGCTGTGCATCATAAACATCCGGCACTTCAGCGCGTATCTGGTTTTTGTTCTGCACATTGATACGGGCATTATCATAGCCCAGCTCAGACAGACGATCAGCCATAACGGCTGCGCTTTTATCCAGATCTTCTGCAGTAATTTTCGGCGATGCCAGAACAACGCGCGTACCGCCTGTCAGATCAAGACCGGTGATAATCTGCCCTTTCGGGAAACCGTCAGGCAGACCCGACAATTGCTGAGCGGAAAAGAAATTAGGTAATGCGAAGATAAAACCGGCCAGAACGACCAGCCAGATCAGTACCGATTTCCAGCGCGGGAAATAGAGCATCGGCAATCCATCCGTAAAATTGATGCCGCTTTGCAGCAAATCCGCAAAACAGACAGGATCAGACGTAACAGTAATGTTTTTGAGAATAACTGCCGAATAAAACACGGCAAATTCTGCTTACACCACCTCATTTTCTGATCTTATACGTGATTCGTACAAATCTCAGCAGGCACACAGGCGGATGGCGCAGATTTTAAGCTGATGATGCGCTATTGCAGCACATCAAATTATAGTTTCAGGCCAATAAAAAAGCCCGCTCGAAGCGGGCTTTAATAACAATAAGCAATAAGCTTACTTGTTCTTGTTGTCGGCAACCGGTTCACCACGGGTGCGCACATCACCGATGGTGGAACGCAAAACGCGGATTTTGATACCGTCAGCAATTTCAGCTTCCAGTTCATTATCATCGATCACTTTGGTAACTTTAGCGATGATGCCGCCACCGGTAATGATCGTGTCATTGCGGCGGATATTGGTCAGCATTTCGCCGCGTTTTTTCATCTGATTACGCTGAGGACGGATAATCAGGAAATACATAACAACGAAAATAAGGATAAACGGCAGAATGCTCATCAGCATATCCGCGCCACCGGCACCACCGGCGGCCTGAGCGTAAGCAGGGGTAACAAACATGTAAGTGACTCCTCGTCAAACTGAAAACTGTCCGATGCTTCTCGGCTGCAGAATTCCTTAAACCGATTGCGGGTTAGGGAATTATGTAGCCAAAGCCGTCATATTTCACCGGCATGCATCAAATTTATTCACTGCGCATTACAACGGTTATACGCCGTTATGCAACCATAGATGCAAATTCTTAATCCACTTTACCAGTGCGGCCATCATTTTTTTCACTCCGGCCTTGGTTACCGGCACAAATACAATATTTTCACACAACCGTACCCATGAGTACTATTCAAAGACAATAATCTTGCTAAAGTCAGACTGTTCTTGAAGGCAGTCTTTAAGAAGCAAACAGAAACAGTCCGGTAAAGCCGGTAGCTACAGCTCAAGTGCTTTACTTAAAATCCGGGCATTCTTGCATCCCGTCATAAGTCTGAGGACCGGATACAAGAGTGCCGCGGATAGAATACAGGCTTTAAAATGAACACGACTGAGCAATTATTAAGTACAAAACTGGATCAGCTGCTGGCTGTTCTTGAACGTATGGCGCCACCTGCCCCCAAACCGTTACAGGCGGAGAGTGCTGATACTTTTGTCTGGGAGCCTTCCCGCCTTGAACTGGCACCGGTCAAAAAGGTCAACCGTGTTGATCTCGGCCTCATTCATGGCGTTGATCATGTGCGCGATCAGCTGGTGAGCAATACCGAGCGCTTTGCCCGCGGCCTGCCCGCCAACAATGTGCTGCTCTGGGGTGCACGCGGCATGGGCAAATCCTCACTGGTCAAGGCCGCACAAGCTTCAGTCAACCAAACCGCTGAAAAGCCGTTGAAACTCATTGAAATTCACCGCGAAGATATCAACAGCCTGCCGGTATTGATGAATCTCATCAAGGAGAGCGACTACCGTTTCATTCTGTTTTGTGATGACCTGTCCTTTGACCATGACGATACATCCTACAAATCACTGAAAGCTGCGCTTGAAGGCGGTGTCGAAGGCCGTCCTGATAATGTGATTTTCTATGCCACATCCAACCGCCGCCATCTGATGCCGCGTGAAATGATTGATAATGAGCGTTCCAGCGCTATCAATCCGTCTGAAGCGACAGAAGAAAAAGTCTCTCTCTCCGACCGCTTTGGTCTGTGGCTTGGCTTCCATAAATGCAATCAGGATGATTATCTGGCGATGGTCGACGGCTATGCTGCGCATTACGGCTTCAATTATCCGGTTGAGAAGCTGCATGCGGAAGCTCTCGAATGGTCAACCACACGCGGCAACCGTTCAGGCCGCGTTGCCTGGCAATATGTACAAGATTTGGCCGGCAGGCTTGGCATTTCCATTCATGCATAAACAAAAAAGCCCGCGGCATGATGCAGCGGGCTTTTTTTCAATTCAGAGCATAATTTTAAAGAGTTAGAACGTCCTTTGCATGGCACATGGCGCTCTATATTCTGAGAATTATGTTTCCAGATATTTCGACGGATTAACCGGCGTTGAGTTCTTGCGCACTTCAAAATGCAGCTTTGGCGATTTTGCATTGCCGCTCATACCGGAACGGGCAATTTCCTCACCGCGACGCACTTTCTGACCGCGCTGCACATTGATCTTGCTGTTATGACCATAGACAGTCACAAGACCATTTTCGTGGCGCACCAGAACAGTCTGACCAAATTCCTTCAGCCCGTCACCGGCATAGATAACCACACCGTTTTCGGCTGCCTTAACCGGCGTACCTTCCGGCACCATAATGTCGATACCGTCATTCACAGTACCGCCGTCACGCTGACCAAAGCTGGTCAGCACCTTGCCGCGTACCGGCCAGCGCATCTGCGAGATACCGGTTGCAGAAGGCGCCATGGCGACATCCTGCTCGGCTTCTTCAATCACCTTATTGCTCGCCTGCGGCGGTGTATAAGGCTTTACGCTGCCATCCGGCACCTGTTTTGCAGCTGCAGGCGGGGTTGAAGCTGTTTTTACTGTCGTATCAACCGCGGCCTGAACCGGCTTGGCAACAGCCGCGACCTGCGTTGCTGCAGCAGTCGCCGCAACAGGGATCACCAGAGACTGACCGACGCGGATTGTACCGTCGCTCATGCCGTTCGCTTGTTTCAGAGCTGCAGCCGTCACACCATTGCGCTGGGCAATCGCATGCAGCGTATCACCGCTCTGCACAGTGTAACCGCCGGTCGCAGCAGCTACTTTTGCGCCTGCATTGGCAACAGCATTATTCACTTTATTCGTTGCAGCCTGCTGAGCATTGGCAACAGCCTGTGTGCCGTTTGATTTCAGCTGACCAAGGGTCTGCGTACCGCCATTGGCAGCAGCAACCAATGCGCCGCCGGCAGCGGCTTTAACGCCCGGAATTGTCAGTGTCTGCCCTGCCCGCAGCATATTCGGGTCAGTAATATTATTCGCAGCCATCAGATCATTCGGAGACACATTAAACCGGCGGGCAACGCCGTAAAGTGTTTCACCCGGCTGCACCATCGCATTATTAACCGAACTTGCCGCAGCATTGGTCATATTGCTGCCAGCCATTGCAACCTGCTGTGTCACCTGATCGCGTACGGACTGAACAGAGTTCTGAACATTATTCTGCACAACCTGTGCAGCGCCCATCGGCGCGGCAGTTCCTACCGGCGGCAACTCGTTACGCTGCACATTACCGGAAGCCACACGCTGCGCAGCCGGCATCGACGGATAATTATCCGCGCCGTTATTCTGCTGATAGGACTGATTCTGTGACTGCATAATCGCGCGCTGATTATTCGTCGATCCAGTCGTAAGGCCATCCGTAAAGCGTGTCATATCCCCGCTACAGCCAGCAACCACACCTGCAAGCAGGATGACCGCGCTATGACGCAGAAGACGCTCGGACGCATGATGCAAAACTTTTTTACGCATATTCAACCCGTCCATACCCGAAACTCTAAGTAGACTTATTAAAGCGCGTTAATGTTACCTGCTGGTTAAAATTGCTGTAAAAAAATTAAAAGATTCATCAAACGGATACCATAATCGCTAAATCAGGCAAATTTGATACACGATATGCTACTCCGAAGCCTGTCAGAGCACTGTGACAACTATAAAAACCGGGAAATAAAATCAGCCGAAGTTTCAGAGAAACGCAGCAGAGCCTTCGATAAACGGCTGATAACGCACCATCATCAGGTCTTCGCGCTCAAAACGGCTGCCGACTTTGGCCATGCGGCACATGACCTGTTGCCCGTCACCCTGCCCGACCGGCGCAATCATCACGCCATGCGTTGCCAGCAGATCCAGATATTGCCGCGGCATTGCATCCGAAGCCAGCCAGACGATAATACGGTCATAAGGACCACCGGCTACACCGTGGCGGCCATCTGCATGTTTGCAAACAACATTTTCGATCTGATGCGCCTGAAACTGATTACGCGCGGCTTCTGCCAGAGTCTTATAACGCTCAATCGTTGTCACACGCGCGGCTAGGCGCGCCATAACAGCGGCAGTGAAACCCGAGCCTGTGCCAATTTCCAGCACGCGATGTCCCGCTTCAAGCGACAAAGCCGAAAGAAAACGCGCCTGATCGTCCAGCCCCTCAATTGATTCGCCGCAAGCCAGCGGCAAAACACGATTGCTATAGGCAAAATCCTGATAGGCTGAATTGATGAAATGCTGACGCGGCGTGGCTTCAATTGCTGCAAACAAACGCGGATCGTGCAAACCGCGACTGCGCATACGCAATACAAAAGAGGCAAAACCTTCTTTGCCGCTCATGCGATATTTGCCCGTATTTGCCTGCATATGAATATTCATGAACCCTGCCCGAAGTCAGATTTATAGCCGATCAGGCAGCATCATCCTTTAAAATTGTAAATTCAGAGATAATGCGAAGAAATAAAAATGCCGGAGACATTTCCGCCTCCGGCATTTCCTTAATCCAAACCTGAATATCAGGCTTTTTCGATACGGGTCATGCCGCCCATATAAGGCACCAAAACCTCAGGAATGGTGATGCTGCCATCTTCTTCCTGATAGTTTTCCATCACTGCAATCAGCGCACGACCGACAGCAACACCGGAACCGTTCAGCGTGTGAACAAAACGGGTCGCTTTTTCACCGGCAGCACGGTAACGCGCATTCATGCGACGTCCCTGAAAATCACCGCAGACCGAGCAGCTGGAGATTTCGCGGAATGTGTTCTGACCCGGCAGCCATACTTCGATATCGTAGGTTTTCTGTGCGCCGAAGCCCATATCACCGGTGCAAAGTGTAACAGTGCGGAATGGCAGACCGAGACGCTTCAAAACTTCTTCAGCACAACCGGTCATGCGTTCAAGTTCGGCTTCCGAGCTTTCCGCATCGGTGACCGATACCATTTCCACTTTCCAGAACTGGTGCTGACGCAGCATACCGCGTGTATCGCGACCGGCAGAACCTGCCTCCGAGCGGAAGCATGGTGTCAGCGCAGTCACACGCATCGGCAATTCAGCGCCATCCACAATCTCACCATTAACGAGATTGGTCAGCGGCACTTCCGCAGTCGGGATCAGCCAACGGCCGTCAGTGGTGCGGAACAGGTCTTCCGAGAATTTCGGCAGCTGGCCTGTGCCATAAACCGCATCATCACGCACCATCAGTGGCACCATGGTTTCAGAATAACCATGTTCTGTGGTATGCAGATCAAGCATGAACTGACCAAGCGCACGCTCCAGACGCGCAAGCGCACCTTTCAGCACGGTAAAGCGCGAACCGGACATGCGGGTAGCGCGCTCGAAATCCATCAGACCGAGGGCTTCGCCCAGTTCAAAATGCTCTTTCGGTTCAAAACCGTAATTACGGATATTGCCGACACGACGTGTCTCGACATTGTCATTCTCGTCTTTACCGACTGGAACGCTGTCATAAGGCACATTCGGCAGGCTCGAGAGAACATCATTCAGCGCTTTATCAAGGCGACGCTCTTCTTCTTCCGCTTCGGTGAGGAAGGTTTTCAGTTCGGCAACTTCCGCCTTCAGACGGTCAGCGGTCGCCATATCTTTTTCGCCCATCGCTTTGCCGATCTCTTTCGAGGCGGCATTGCGGCGCTCCTGCGCTTCCTGCACCTTGGCGATATGCTGACGGCGGGCTTCATCCAGCGCCAACACATCGGAGGATACAGCAGAGGCTCCGCGCTTTTGCAGAGCAGCATCAAGAGCTTCAGGGTTTTCGCGTATCCATTTAATGTCCAGCATTGGAAGTACCGTTATTTTTAGGTTCAGGTTCACCGTAATCACAACAAGCGGTTACGGCAGGCTCTTATATCGCAACACGATCACAACTGATCCGCTGCAATGCATGAAAAGGCAGCATAAATGCTGCCTTCAATTTCTATCACATGATACGAAAATCAGGACGATTTTTGCTCATTATCATCTGCAGGGGTGAGATTATTGAGAATTTCGGCTTGAGCGCGCTTCTTCTCAATCATCTGTGCCAGCCAGATCGAGATTTCGTAGAGCAGGATTGCCGGTATAGCAAGACCGATCTGGCTTGCAGGATCCGGCGGTGTCAGCACGGCAGCCACCACAAAGGCAATCACAATCGCATATTTGCGCTTATCCCGCAGGCCCTGTGCAGTCACCAATCCGACCTTGGCCATCAGCGATGTGATAACCGGCAGCTGGAACACCAGACCGAAGGCGAAAATCAGCGTCATAATCAGACTGAGATATTCCGACACTTTCGGCAGCAAAGAAATCTGCACTTCGCCATCCGCACCCGATTGCTGCATGGCAAGGAAGAACCACATCACCATCGGTGTGAAGAAGAAATAAACCAGCGCGCCACCCAGCAGGAACAGCAAAGGCGAAGCGACCAGAAACGGCAGGAATGCCATACGCTCATGCTTATAAAGGCCGGGCGCAACAAACTTGTAAATCTGCGAAGCAATCATCGGAAAGGCAAGAACCAGACCGCCGAACATCGCCACTTTCACCTGCGTGAAAAAGAATTCCTGCGGTGCGGTATAGATCAATGCGGCTTTGCTGCGATCCATCCCTGCCCAGTCCAGCGCCCATTGATAAGGCAGAACCAGCAAATTGAAGAGATGCTTGGCAAAAGCAAAGCAGAGTACAAAGGCCAGAAAAAAGGCCACAATCGACCAGATCAGGCGGCGGCGCAGCTCAATGAGATGCTCAAGCAAAGGCGCAGCGCTCTGGTCTATTTCATCCTGATCACTGCTCACTGCTCAGTTCCTGTCTTTTTCGTTGTTTTCGCTGCGGCTTTTGCACGGGGTGCAGCAGCTTTTTTCTCTGCGGCTTGTTTTGCCGGTGCAGCTTTAACCGTAGAATCGCTTTTTGCCGGCGCTTTCTTTGCAGCAGGTTTTGCCGTTGTGTCAGCCGTAGTTTTTGAAGCTCTGGGTTTCGCGGCTTTTTTCACCGGTTCGGCAGCAGCAGGCTCGGCAACAGCAGCTGAAGGCTTTGCAGCAACAGGCTGTGCAGCAGGCGTTGCCGCTTTCGCCTCTTCCTCTTTGATTTCAGAGAGATCCAGCGGCGAATCCATAGGCACGGCCGGTGTTTCCTCCGGCTTCGGCGATGCATTATTCAGGCTGGCACGCAAATCATCACCGGCGCTGCGCACCGGTTCAAAAATATCCGTCACCGTTTTGCGCGGGTCATATTGCTTCACGCCGTCAATTGTCTTTTTGACTTCGTCCAGCTCTGCCTCACGCATAGCTTCATCAAAATGCGTCCGGAACTCGTTCGCCGTGGCGCGCAGCTTTCCTGTTGCCTTGCCAAAGGCGCGCAACATTTTCGGAAGATCCTTCGGGCCGACAACAACGATCATAACAACCGCAATTACCAGAAGCTCCGACCAGCCTATATCTAACATCGGCGTTCCATTTCACCATCTGTCCGCCTTTGGCCTGTGTTCAAAGCGAACGCGTGGCCAAAGTCTTTCTGCGCCGCATAAGGCGGCACAGTCCGGCAGAATGATCTGTAATTACAGTTTTGTCGTTTTCTTCGTCGGCTTGACCTGTTCGCCGGTCTCATTGTCGATGGTCTTGGAAGAAGCAACATCGGTTTCTTCAGGCTCGTTCATGCCCTGCTTGAAGTTTTTGATGCCCTTGGCAACATCGCCCATCAGTTCAGGAATTTTGCCGCGGCCAAACAACAGCAGCACAACCGCCAGAACAATAAGCCAGTGCCAGATCGAAAAACTACCCATCTTATATCCCCTAAATGCTCTCGCGGCATATTCATACCGGAGCAGGATTATCCAAATTCAGTCTCTATTTAAGCGCAATCACAGCATTGTTCAAACAGAACCGGTGAAATTTCTCTTTGTTCTACAGCATAGTTACAAAAATAAAAAACATTTATCCGGCAGAACCCCGCTGAAGCCCTTATCCGGTAACGTGCCGCTGTTTGAAATGGCTGCAACCCCGCCGCTGCTTAAAAGTTAACAAGCACAGAATTATGACAATTTTAACAGTAACAGCAGCAAAAAGGGGCTATTTATCTTGTTCATCCTCGACCTTCGGCATGAAAAGACCTAGCTCTTCAATATCACCGGCAGTCAGCGGGTCTTCATCCGCCAGCAATTCATCCGGCCGCACACTCGGCACCGGCACAGAGAAATTCGAAGGCAGACGTGCGGAGAGCAGCCCTGCCCCGCGCAATTCATCCATACCCGGCAGATCGCGAATCTCTGCCAGACCGAAATGATCCAGAAAACTGTCTGTCGTGCCATAGGTCACCGGACGCCCCGGCGTGCGTCTGCGGCCGCGCAGCTTCACCCAGCCGGTCTCCATCAGCACATCCAATGTGCCTTTTGAGGTTTCCACGCCGCGAATATCTTCCATCTCCGCACGGGTTACCGGCTGATGATAAGCAATAATCGCCAGCACTTCGAGCGCCGCACGCGACAGTTTCTTCTGTTTGACCAGATCGCGGCTCATCAGAAAGCTTAAATCCGATGCTGTGCGAAACGCCCAGCCGTCACCGGCTTTGACCAGATTGACACCGCGCAGACGATACTCACTTTGCAGCACTTTCAGCACCGGCAACAGTTCCACATCCAGCGGCAGTCGCTCCGACAGCATTTTCTCCGTCACCGGCTCGGAAGACGCGAAAATAATCGCCTCAACCATACGCACCACATCACCCAGCGCCTCGCGTGACGGTACGGACGGATTGGTATCATCGGAAGATATGATCGGCATTTCAGCCTCAGCAGCTGTCAAAATTTCAGTCTCGCTCACGCTTCATCCTTATCTTCGCGATCCGCCTTCAGATCATCTGGCACACTGCTTACCGGTTTGCGTTCGGCAGCGCGTACAAAAATCGGTTCGAAAGCTGCATTCTGGCGCAATTCCATCCGCCCTTCACGCACCAGCTCAAGACTGGCGGCAAAAGAACTGGCAATCGCACTCGCACGGTCTTCCGGTCGCGCAATATAATCCAGCAGAAACGCATCCAGCGCCACCCAATCCTGCAATTCCCCAACCATGCGCACCAGCAGCACCCGCGCCTCTTTCAGCGACCAGACTGTGCGCTTGGCAATCTGTACATGGGAAACCGCCTGTCTCTGGCGCTGCGAGGCATAGGCCGTGAGCAGATCATAAAGCGAAGCGCTGTAAAGGCTGGTCTTTTCCACCAGCACCGTTTCCGGCATACCACGGGCAAATACATCGCGCCCCAACCGGTCACGATTGACCAGCTTGCCCGCCGCATCACGCATGGCTTCAAGCCGTTTCAACCGGAATTGCAAAACGGAAGCCAGCTGTTCGCCGGTCTCGCCATCCTCATCTTTGACTTTAGGGATCAGCAGACGCGATTTGAGATAGGCAAGCCATGCCGCCATCACCAGATAATCGGCAGCCAGCTCCAGCTTTCGGTCGCGTGCCAGCTCGATAAATTTCAGATATTGCTCGGCAAGTGCCAGCACAGAAATCTGTGTCAGATCAACCTTCTGATTGCGTGCCAGATGCAGCAGCAAATCCATCGGCCCTTCAAAACCCTGCACATCCACATGCAGGGTCAGATCTTCCGCACTGTCAGGCGGAATGATGAGTGCCGTCTCTGACTGCCACAGATCATCCATCGGCACATCGGCCTTTGGTGTCTGGGGATTATCCGTCTTTGCGGTTTCGGTACTCATCATCCGGCCTGTTATTTATTGAAGTTCTGCCTGACTATCAGGCAACAGCGACCTCTGGGAATAAAGCGTTAAATTCCGCACGGATCGCTGCCTCATTGCTCAGATCCGCTTCACCTGCAAAGACTTCAGCCAGTTCCGCACGGCGCAGACTCTCATCTTTCAGATCAGGAATAGCAGCGGCAACGGCTATGGTTTCTTCCAGCACGCCGCTGCAATGCAGCACCACATCACAACCGGCAGCGATAATCTCACGGGCAATATCATCCAGATTGCCGGACAGCGCCTTCATGGAAATATCGTCGCTCATCAGCAAACCGTCATAATCCAGCATATCACGGATCACGCAATTGATAACCACCGGCGACAGCGTTGCAGGACGTTCCGGATCGAGCGCCTTGTAAACAATATGCGCAGTCATAGCGGCCGGCAGATCATCAAGCTGGCAGAATGGTACAAAATCACGGGCGCAGAGTTCGCTCAAAGGTGCATCAACGCTCGGCAGTTCCTTATGGCTGTCGGCAAATGCACGGCCATGCCCCGGCATATGTTTCATCACCGGCAGCACACCACCGGCCATCAGCCCTTCAGCAACCGCATTGCCCAATACCGCAACAGTTTCCGGATCATAGGAGTAAGCGCGCGAGCCGATCACCTCATGAGAGCCTTCAACCGGCACATCCAGCACCGGCAGACAATTGGCATTGATGCCAACGCCCATCAGATCAAAAGCATGAAGACGGCCGAGCAGCCAGGCGGCGCGCATACCCTGTTCTTCATCCTGTTCATAAAGCGCACCGATCTGCGACGCTGACGGATAGTTCGGCACCAGCGGCGGGCGCAGGCGCTGCACACGTCCGCCTTCCTGATCGATAAAGATCAGTGTCTCATCCCGTCCGGTTACATCGCGGATTTGCGCGGTCAATGCGCGCAACTGCTCCAGACTTTCCACATTGCGGGCAAACAGAATAAAGCCCCACGGACGCACACGACGGAATAGTTCCTGCTCGGCTTCGGTCAGCATTGTACCTTCGAAACCGGTAATCATGGCTTTAAATGTCATTGCGGCAATGCTCCTCGCCTATTGGAATATGACAAATCAGATAATGCTCTCTGCATAACCCATAAAGAGAAAATGCGCTGCGTATTTTAAAGATACACAGCGCATTTCATGTTTGTTTTACATATTTTCAGATCAGAGTGTCGGGAAGCAGCTGCCGCCGGCAGATTTCAGACGCTCACAGAGCGCTGCGGCTTCAGCTTTGGTACCACCCGGAATACGGACACGGTAATAAGTACCCTTACCGGCAATATCCGCTCTTTTGATATCAACACCACGACCACCGATAACATTGCCATAGCGCGAGCTCATATTGGCATAGCTCTTCTGCGCCAGTTCTGCACTCGGCTGCGAGGCGATCTGAATGAACCATGTACCCGCAGGAACATTGGCTGCAGGCGCAGTGGCGCTGGCAACCTGCTGCGGCGCGGTATTTTGCGCAGGACGCTCCACATTGCCCACAACATTAACCGGCTGTTCGGCAGGACGGGATGGCACAACCGGTGCAGCTGTCACTTCACGCGGTTTGACCTGTTCACCGGAAGCGGTGAAAGTCTGCGTCTGTACAACGCGCGGTGCTGCTGCACTCTGTGCAGAAGGTGCCGGTGCATCAGTACCCAGACGTTCAGGAACAGCACTCTGGCTGATCAGGCGGGATGCCTCATCAAGACCATTATCGGTTGCAGCTGCATTATTATTTGCAGGCGCAGTGGCCGCCGGTGCTTCACTCGGTACGATTGTACCATCAGCGCGCACGACCATGGTTTTAACCGTACGTGGTGTTACCAGCTCACGCTCAGCCTCTTGTGCCGGATTATTGGCAGCCGGAGGCGTTGCACTATTGGTGCTTTCCGGTTCATCCGACAGCAAACGGTCTTCTTCCGCATCTGCACCCTGCAACAGGCCTACATCAACCGGCTCTTCTTCCGTATTGATAAGGGTTTTCTGTTCAGGCGCAGCAGGTTTGGTACCGGAAACCTGATCGTAAACAGCCTTATCCTGATTTGGTACAACCATACCGCCCGGATTTTCCGGCTGGACTTTAACCGGCTGGCTGTCAGCCCGCAGAACTGCAGGTTCGCCGCCGACAACACCGCCGGATTTGAGCATATAGTAACCGCCGCCCAGAACGATCAGAGCTGCTGCAGCGACCGATGCCCAGAGGATAGGTTTACGCAACGGGTTCTCTTCACGCGGACGGGCTTCCGTATAGTCATCCTCATCACGGGCAAAATTCTCGGACAGATTATAGGTGTCGAAATCATTATTCTGCGCGCCCTGAGCCGCCCAGTGATTATAATAATCATCCTGCGTGGCATTGCCTGTCTGGCCTGCACCGCTCTGCGCGGAAGATCCACGCAAAGCTGCCCGCGCTACGGCTGCACCGGCAAGACCAGCTGCAGCACCGGCAATAGTGCCGAAACCTGCACCATTGGAACCGGTGTCTTCCGGCTCAGCTTTGACGCTCGTATGATAGTCTGCGAAATTATCCTGCAGGATATTTTCAAAAGCCTTATCCGCCTCACTGGTTGTATCCGGTGCGGCAGCTTCATTCACACTGATCGTGCTGAAAATTTCTGCAAATTCTGATTCGAGACTGTTCAGCCCCGTTTCTTTAACATCATCGCCATAGCTGACCTCAGGCAGATCGAGCGCCTGTGTCTGCTCAACCTTGTTTTCCGACACAACAACGGATTCAATTTCCGGTGCCGGTACAAACGGCTTGGAGGCCACACTCTGAGCTGGCTGATAGGCCGGAATTTCCGGTTCATCATTCAGATCAAGATCAAGCGGCAGTTCTTCCAATGCTTCTGCAATGGCGAAATCATCGGCAGGCTGCAGGTCTTCATCAAATGAGAAATCGAAATCATCGTTGCTGAAGAAATTATCCGCCGCGACCGGCTCCTCATAGGCTGGTTCTTCGTAGGAAGCTGCAACAGGAGCGGCATCACGCACAGGCTGCGAAGCATAGGCAGACGGAATAGCTGCAATCGTATCCGCAAAGCTGCTGACAGAGCGTTCTGCTGTACTTGCTGCAGATGTGGTTGCAGCCGCAGCTGCCGGTGTCGCTGCACCGAATGTGTAGGAAGAATAACCACGCACTGCATTATGCGCCAACGGAGCCACAGGCTCATTATACGTCAATGGAGCCTCCGGCTCATTATACGCCGATGGAGCCGCCGGCTCCGGTACATAAGGTTGCTCTATGGCCTGTTCTGCAACGGGCGCATTTTCTTCTGCTTCGTAGAAATCATCGCCGAAGTTGAAATTTTCAGTCTGCTGATCTTCTTCAAAAGCGACAGCCTGTTCCGGCTCATAGGTTTCGGTTGTTTCTTCCGCGTAATCAGACTGTGATCTGGCACCGAACAGATCCGCGAAGGAACTGGCAACCGGAGCTTCAGCTGTATCAGCACTGTCCTCTTCCCAATTGGTCTGGGCGCTGGCTGTGCGGTTTGGCAAGCGGCTCAGATCGGGAGCTGCAAAGAACTCATCATCAATCTGATCGTAATTCTGCACCGGTGCAGCCTGCGTATAATCATCCTCGCCCTGCATATCTGCATGGGCATGATGATCCGCGACCGGCTCCTGACCGTCAAAATCGGCAACAGCAGGGGCAACCTCAATGGACGGCGCATCAAACAATGGCTCGATATCAGTTAGCGGAACAACTTCATCCTCATAAGCCGCGACCGGATCAGCATAGGCCGTTGCTTCAGGTGTTGCTTCAAACGGTGCCTGATAAGCATAATTATCCGTCTGAGCCGGTGCCGCAGCAGGTGCTTCATCCTGCAGCAGGAATGAAAGCTCATCCTCAAAGCTGGTATCAGACTGCTGTGCTGCATTCACAGGGCGGTAAGCCTCGTTTTCCGCAAAAACATTGTCATAGCTCTGGGCAACAAATTCCTGTTGCGGCTCACGGCCGATATCAGAAAAATCGAAATCATCTGCATTCAGTTCAGGCAGATCAAAATCCTGAGCGGCCTGCTCTTGCGAAACATTGGCCGTGACTTCCGAATATTCAGGCGCATGGGAACCATACCCCGCCTGATAAGGCTGGGCATACTGGTTCTCCTGATAATACGGATCGGCAGCAACCTGCGGAGCGGCTTCCGGTTCAAAGCTCTGGCTCAGCTCATTTTCCAGCGAAGAGAAATAATCTTCATTCGCAGCCTGTACAGGCTCTGAAAATGCTGCATCCTGAGGCAGATCGGAATAGGCCTCATAATAAGCATTCTGCGGTTCCGCAGTCGTATAATCCTGCTCTTCCGCATAATATTGCGGAATATCCTGCTGAAAGGCAGGCTGGGACTGTTCCGGTGCTTTTTCTTCTGCATAGGCACGCTGCAACGGCGCATAGCCGGTAAAGCGCGGCTCGACAGCCTGCTGGTAAGAGCGGCTCTCTGTAGCTGCCTGCTGAACAGGGCTGAACGCTTCATCCTGCGGCTGGAAATTGCTGGCTGGCTGTGCCGGTTCAGCAGCGAAGTCCGCCGCGAATTCAGCGTCGAAATCTGCCATCAGTTCCCGCTCAAGGCTCATCTCGGAAGACATTTCCGGTTCAGCCTGCGCATTCTGCATATTTTTTTGTTCTGCCGGTTCATCAAAGCCAAAAATGCGCGACAATTCAAACAGCGGATCATTATCCCGCGCCGATTCGTCGCGAATATCACTGTGATTCTGATTGCGGCCCGTCACGCTACTGTCAGTCATGGCGTTTTCCTAATTTCAACTGGAGCGCCCGCCGACGTCTCCCTAATCATTGCTAATATAGCAAGGCAATGTGGGCAAAACTTGACAGTAGTTTCCTGCAAAAACGGCACGAAAACGCAGCAAATGCGCCTTTCGTGCCGGTCTTTACCTGAATATCAGAGGCGGTAACTTAAACCGCCCTCACTCTATTCAGCGCATTTCTGTCGGAGCATCCGCGCCGATAATCGACAATCCGGATACCAAGACATCAGAAACAACCTGCACCAGCCCTAACCTGGCAAGTGACAAGTTTGTATCGTTAACCTTAATAAAACGTAAGTCCGGGTTGTCCGAGCCACGATTCCACTGAGAATGGAACGCGCTGGCGAGGTCATAGAGGTAAAATGCGAGCCTGTGCGGCTCCTGATGGATAGCCGCAGTCTCAATCAGACGCGGATATTCGGCAAGCTTACGCACCAGCGCCACTTCGCTCTCATCGGTGAGCAGAGACAGGTATTTTGCCGCCTCTTCACGCTCGATTTTTTCCAGACCAAGCTGTTCTTTTGCCTGACGGAAAACCGAGTTCGCACGCGCAGATGCATATTGCACGTAGAATACCGGATTGTCTTTGGACTGCTCGGTGACTTTGGCGAAGTCAAAGTCCAGCGACGCGTCATTCTTGCGGTAAAGCATCATGAAACGCACAGCATCGGAACCAACTTCATCCACCACATCACGCAGTGTGATGAACTGGCCTGAACGCTTGGACATACGCACCGGTTCACCATCGCGGAACAGCTTGACCATCTGGCAGATCAGCACGGTCAGTTCAGCCTTACCTTCGGCAACAGCCTTGGCCACCGCTTCCAGACGCTTGATATAGCCGCCATGATCAGCGCCGAGCACATAGATCATTTCCTCAAAGCCGCGATCAAACTTGTTTTTGAAGTACGCAACATCCGCAGCAAAATAAGTGAAGCTGCCGTCAGACTTAACCAGCGCACGATCCATATCATCGCCGACTTCAGTTGAACGCAGCAATGTCTGCTCACGATCTTCCCAGTCATCCGGCAGCTGGCCTTTTGGCGGCGGCAGCTTGCCTTTATAGACATGGCCTTTGAGCGTCAGATCATTGATCGCGGTGCGGATCAGCTTGGCATGGTCAGCATGCAGGCTGCGCTCGGAGAAGAACAGGTCATGATGCACATTGAGGGAGGCCAGATCATCACGGATCAGCGCCATCATGGCATCAATCGAACGGTCTTTAATCAGCGGCAGAACTTCTTCTTCCGGCTTTTCCAGCAGCGACGAGCCAAATTCTTTGGCCAGTGCCTGACCCAGCGGCACCAGATAATCACCCGGATAGAGACCGGCAGGAATTTCGCCAATATCTTCGCCCAGTGCTTCGCGGTAACGCAGCATCACGGATTTGGCGACAACATCAATCTGCGCACCGGCATCATTGATGTAATATTCTTTGGTTACGTCATAACCGGCAAATTTCAGCAGATTGGCCAGCACATCGCCGACAACCGCGCCACGGCAATGGCCGACATGCATCGGACCGGTCGGGTTAGCGGAAACATATTCCACATTGACCTTGCGCATACCGCCCATTTTCGAACGGCCGTAATCGGTGCCTTCTGCCAGCATAACGCCAAGCTGACGCTGCCAGTAATCATCATTCAGACGCAGATTGATAAAGCCCGGACCTGCCACATCAACGGATGCAACATCTGCATCGCCTTTCAGCGCTTCGGCAATTTTGGCTGCCAGTTCACGCGGATTGCTGCCAACCGCCTTGGAAAGCACCATGGCCGCATTGGTGGAAATATCACCATGCGTAGCATCGCGCGGCGGTTCAACACCAACACGGGAAACATCCAGTTCACCGCCGTCTTTGTCTTTCAAACCAAGATCTTGCAGTGTCTTTTTAATTTTAACGTCGAAATCAGCAAAGATATTCATAATCTGTCCTGTCGGAACATAAATGCGGAGCAAGCCGCAATTCACATTCAATCAATTGAACGTCATGCAATGGGGAAGCTCAGCGCCTCGCAAATCACACAGTCAGAAATGGCAGTTTTGCAGCCCGTTTAAGCCAAGTCGGGCGTATGGTCAAACAATCGTCGGTGTTCACGCACGGCATAATTATCAGTCATGCCTGCAAGAAAATCCGCAATCTGGCGCGCAAAGGCTGAAGTCTCGTTACCGGCAATCCCTGCCCGCCAGTCGGCAGGCATCGCATCCGGCGCCGTCATATAAGCATCGAACAGGTCTTTCACGACCTGATCGGCATTTTTGCGGATCGGCACGACCTGCGCGTTGAAATAGAGATTCCGGTAGAGAAACTTCTTCAAGGTTTTCTCGGCAATCGCCATATCCGGCGAAAAACCGACCATCATCTCGCTGGCCGAGCGTACATCATCCACACTCTGCGGATTGAATTTCTTGATTTGCTCTTGCGCATGCGCAATCACATCTTCAACCATACGGGTGATCTGCCTGCGCATCAGTTCATGGCCACGACGCACCGGATCAAGCTTCGGATAAAGGCGTTGCACTTCCTGCAAAATATCCCGTGTCAGCGGTACTTCCTCCAGTTGCTCCAGCGTGAGCAGACCGGAACGCAGACCGTCATCAATATCATGGGCATTATAGGCAATGTCATCGGCAATGGCCGCGCATTGCGCCTCAAGGCTGGCAAAGCCGGAAAGCTCCAGATCAAACCGCTCATTATATTTGAGGATCGAACCCGGAACCGGCTCACCATCCGAATAAGGGCCGGTCAGCGGGCCGTTATGTTTGACCAGACCTTCCAGCGTTTCCCATGACAGGTTGAGCCCGTCAAATTCCGCATAGCGTTTTTCCAGCAAGGTCACGATGCGCAGCGACTGCGCATTATGATCGAAGCCGCCATAATCCGCCATTTTCTCATTCAGGGCATCTTCGCCCGTATGGCCAAAGGGCGTATGGCCGAAATCATGCACCAGCGCCACGGCTTCTGCCAGATCTTCATCCAGCCGCAATGCACGCGCCAAAGCACGGGCAATCTGCGCCACCTCAATCGTGTGGGTCAGCCTTGTGCGGTAATGGTCGCCTTCATGAGCGATAAACACCTGTGTCTTGTGCTTTAATCGTCGGAAAGCAGTTGAGTGGATAATACGGTCGCGGTCACGCTGATAAGGCGTGCGTGTTCGGCTCTCGGTCTCATGCACCAAGCGTCCGCGCGTTTGCGCAGGGTCGCATGCATAAGGAGCACGTTCACGATAGCCGAAACCAATACTGTCCATCATTCTTCCTGTTATGATTTGTGTTTCATCAACCAAAATCCGCAAGCTTGCGCAAAGCACATCAGGCCTTTCGCAACAATTGCACTCTGCTGCATTATCATGATTGCAGTGCAAAATAACAGGTTTGATATGCAGCGCAGTATAAAACTTTAGGGCAAATGACGTGTGACAGGAGATTGCGCCCTCTGCCCTGCTGACCTATATTACAGTCCTATCAACATATATCCTGTGCGGAACTTGAACCGCCCATGATTTTAAGGTGACTATTATGACGGACATTTCCGTATCCGATGCGGCGGCCAAACGCATTGTCAAAATTCTGCAAAAGCAAGCCGACAAATCAGCCCTGCGTATTTCCGTTGAGGGCGGCGGTTGCTCAGGCTTTTCCTATAAATTCGATCTTGTCAGCGATACCAATGATGATGATCTGATTATTGAAAAAGACGGTGCCAAAGTGCTGATCGACAGCATTTCCGTGCCTTATATTGACGGTTCGGTTATCGATTTCATTGACGATCTGATGGGACAGTCCTTCCAGATCAACAATCCGAATGTCACGTCATCCTGCGGCTGCGGTGTCAGTTTCGCAATCTGACCGGTTTCTGTCATGAATAGCTGCCGCATAATCTGAAATGCGGCAGATTTTTTTATAAAACTCAATACGGGGATACGGCTTTGAAAATTGCCACATGGAACATTAACGGTGTCAAAGCACGTATCGAAAATCTGCTGCACTGGTTGCAGGAATGCCAGCCTGATGTGGCCTGCCTTCAGGAAATAAAATCCGTAGACGATCTGTTCCCGCGGCTGGAAATTGAAGCCCTCGGCTATCACGTGGAAACCCACGGTCAGAAAGGCTTTAACGGCGTTGCCATTCTCTCGAAGGTCTCACCGGTTGAAGTCAATCGCGGGTTACCGGGTGACGACAGCGATGAGCAGGCACGTTTTATCGAAGCCGTTTTTACCACGGAAAAAGGCGTGATCCGTGTCGTTTCGCTCTATCTGCCAAACGGCAATCCGGTAGATACAGAAAAATACCCTTACAAACTCGGCTGGATGCAGCGTCTGGAAAACTGGGCGAAAGAGCGGCTGGAACTGGAAGAGCCGCTGGTGCTCGCCGGTGACTACAACATCATCCCGCAGCCGATTGATGCCAAATATCCGGAAAACTGGGTGAATGACGCGCTGTTCCTGCCACAGAGCAAACAGGCATTCCGTCGTCTGGAAAATCTCGGCTTTTATGATGCGATCCGCAATGTCAGTGATGAGCAAATGTTCTCGTTCTGGGATTATCAGGCCGGTGCATGGCAGAAGAATAACGGTATCCGCATTGACCATCTTATGCTGTCGCCGGAAGCTGCCAATCTGCTCGATGGTGCGGAAATCGAGAAACACACACGCGCATGGGACAAACCATCTGACCATGTGCCGGTTGTTATTCAGCTTAGCTGCTGGAATAAATTATCTCAAAGATTAGAAGACTATAGCGCCGCAAACTGAATCAGTTTGCTAAGTTGCGGTACCTGCACAACTATTTCTACTCAGAGTAAAACAAACAAGTGCTAGTGCTGGCCGACAAGTGCAATCGCATTACGGCGGTCAGCCTCACCGGCAACCGAAAACGCCTGTTCCTGCATCGCACGGATCCATTCGCAATCCTGATCCGAACAACGCTCAAAAGCAGCCGTCAGCATCGCAAGGCCGCGAACGGTTTTGCCGGCCTGAAACAGCATATTGCCGAGCATAGCCTGCGCATTGGCATTGCCTTTTCTGGCAGCCAGCTGGAACCATCGTGCAGCCTGCGTTTTGTTCTTCTCTACTCCGTCACCTTTGAGCAGCATAGCGCCAAGCTCATATTGGGCAGTCGAGTCGCCAAAATTGGATGCGGCCTGCACATAGAGATCACGGGCCATATCGGGATTGGAATTCACAGGGGTGCCGGGAATACCGCGCTTGAGATAGCGTGCCATCTGCACCAGTGCACCGGCCACATAAGATTCGTTCTGCGAACCCGGCTCTGCGCCTTCATGGACGATTTTTTCAAAAATTTTATAGGCTTCGTAATCGTTTTCCGGAACACCGTCGCCCTGAGCATACATGCTCGCCAGTTTCCAGTTCGCGCCCGGATGTCCCTGATCTGCCGCATAGCGCAGAGCTTTCAGCGCTTCATCCTTATGGCCGTTCTTAAAGGCGGATACCCCGAATTTGAAAACCTCAAACGGATTGCTCTTCTTGTCCGCATTGTCCGGAATATCAAAAGCAAACGCGCTGCTGCACACCAGATAGAGTGCAACACCGGCTCCACACACAGAATACGCGATTTTCTTAAACGACCCGATCACGACAGCATTCTTTCATTATCGTTTGCCAAAATAACTTTGGTAAAGGACAAGTTAACAAGATGAGAAAAACTAGCCATTTTTTCAGGCAAGATTGCGACCTGTGAATAAAGTCGGCTAAACAGATTTCCTTCAGCAGAGCCCGCACCTGAAGTCATCATGCAAGACTGCACGCTAACCTGCGGATTTTTTTGAAAAAAACTAGAATTCTGCAATTACCGACCTCAATGAAGGGCAAAGATTGTTTCACATTTTGTCAGGACTAAACTTTGCCTGCCTCCTATCGGTGCTCCGCATTTATGGCGGGAAATAGGCCAAGTTCGTCTCCGTGAACCTTAGCGCGGCTGAAAGGTAAATACTGTTACCAAAACAACACAAATTTACGCTGATATATAAAATTCCCATCCTAAAACCACAAAACAATCCGGTTTCAGAGCGTCATAGTTGTCATCCCGTTGCGAAATATAGTTAAGCAAGTGATTATAAATCTTGGTTTTATAGAGAAGCAGGATTTCCTCAAGAATCGCTGTCCAGAATCGATTCTCTGTGTGTCAGCAGAGATACAGATACGATTTCAGCCGTGCTTGCGATAATCCTCTTTTCTTCAGGCAACAGCACCTTATAGTCCGCCTTATGAAACCATCTGCTTCGGGGCGCAGACCTCAACCTTACAGACGACAGCCGCAGCGCCGCAGCAATCGCAGGCACTATCGCAAACCCTATTCCTTCCTTCGCCGGTCAGGGATTGTGACTGCACTGCTGTTGCTGGGCATATATGCGTTGATGCAGACCTTTATGCCGCAATGGGCAGAAACTGTTTCCGGCAGCAATCAACCGCGTCAGCCTGTTCGTGCGAACAAGAATGAAGCTCTGCCTGCGCAACTGAGCGGTCGCGGCGGAAGTCTGCATATTTACGATGGTGATACAATTGCCATACAGGGGCAGCGCATACGGCTGAAAGGCATGGATACGCCGGAAACCCAACAAAACTGTAATATGGACGGTAAAGATTATAGCTGCGGGCGCAATGCGACTGCGGAATTACGCCGCCTGATCGGCAATCAGACTGTTACCTGCACAGCGGACGGACGCGATCAGTATGACCGCATCCTTGCCTTCTGCAAGGCCGGAGAGACGGATCTCAACCGCACGATGGTCGAGCAAGGCTGGGCAGTGTCCTACGGCCTCTATCAGCGTGAGGAAGCACAGGCACGCAAGAATAAACGCGGATTATGGGCGGGGGAATTTGAACGCCCCGGCAAATGGCGGCGGGAAAATCAGTCACGCTCTAATGAGCGTAACCGGAGCAATCAGTAATATGGCAACGGCATTGCAGACGCTGCAACATCAGATCAATGACTGCAGAATTTGCCGCGACCAGCCGCTTGGTCCACGCCCGCTGGATCATGAGCCAAGACCGGTATGCATCTCCTCCCCGACAGCCAGAATTGCCATATGCGGTCAGGCACCGGGTATCCGTGTGCACAATACCGGCATTCCGTTTAACGACCCCTCCGGTGTGCGGTTGCGCCAATGGCTCGATGTGACACCGGAAGAGTTCTATGACGCAGAGCGCTTTGCGATCATTCCCATGGGGTTCTGCTTTCCGGGCTATGACAAACATGGCGGCGATCTGCCCCCGCGCCGTGAATGTCGCCTGACATGGCATGACCGGTTGTTTGATCTCATGCCGCAAATCGAGCTGATTATTGCCATTGGCAGCCATGCGCAAACATATCATCTCGGGCGCAATCCTACCTATCGCGAATATTTACAGGCACAGCAAAAACCGCTCAATATGACCGAGACCGTAGAAAACTGGCGACGCTTTATCGAGAGCAATCAGAATGACGGCCCTGCTGTACTGCCGCTGCCGCATCCGTCATGGCGTAACAGCGGCTGGCTGAAGCGTAATCCGTGGTTTGAAAACGAGCTTTTGCCGGTGCTTCGTCAAAAAATCCGGCCTTTATTGTCGAGATAAAAATAATTTCTAACTTAATGCAATTTGATAGTATTATATTCTTCGCGTTTAATCGCGCGCTCATCCATAAGGTATATAGTTTCAAAATTATACAATTCGGCGCTTAATGTGAGGCAAAATGGACAGACTTGACAGAAAAATTCTCCGTCTGTTGCAGGAAGATGCAACGCTGGCAGTAGCAGATATTGCCAAAAAAGTTGGCCTGTCCACCACTCCGTGCTGGCGCCGTATTCAGAAACTGGAAGAAGACGGCATTATCAAGCGCCGCGTCGCTGTGCTTGATCCGGTCAAGATCAATGCCCGTGTCACAGTCTTTGTTTCTGTGCGCACCAGCTCTCACAGCCATGAATGGCTGAAGCGTTTTGCTGAAGTCGTGCAGGAATTTCCGGAAGTGGTGGAATTCTACCGCATGAGCGGCGATATCGATTATCTGCTGCGCGTTGTCGTGCCGGACATTGCCGCCTATGACGCTTTCTATAAGCGTCTGATCAGCAAAATCGAAATCCGCAATGTTTCATCGTCTTTTGCGATGGAGCAGATCAAATACACAACCGAACTGCCGCTGGATTATATGGTGCTGGATAAAGACGGCAACTAACCTATAAAAATGGCACTATCCCACGGCAAGGATAGTGCCACTTATGCTACAGGCGACATAAAACACCGGCCAATATAAATTGTAAAAAACGCAGCGGATATACCAGCGTAAATACATCCTCCGGCTGACTGCTCAGCAAATATTACTTTGAGTAAAATTGCCGCCTGCTCTTAAAATCCTCATACTCCAATATGGATTGCATCTTAAAAACTGACAGGCTGCGCACAACCGCAATTAATTGCAGTATTGGCAAATTATTTTTGAATCCCAATAAAAAATTACCGAAAAAGCACCGCCTCAAAGTTACAAAAAATCCGGCCGCTCACACGGCCGGATTTTTTATTTCTAAGATTGCATTTCGAATTACGAAACGCTGCGGCCATTCATACCGGCATCTTCAGCAGTTGCCATAGAGATATGACATTGAGCAGCGGTTTTCACCAGACCGGCTGCCAGTGCAGCACCTGTACCGGAACCAAGGCTGATATTCAGATCAAGCAATGGTGTCTTACCCATTTTCTCCAGCAACAAGCGATGCCCCGGCTCGGAAGACACGTGGGAGAACAGGCAATGATCCAGCGCATCACCATTCATCACCAGCAGAATGGCTGCGGCGGCACTGGCGACATAACCGTCAATCAGCACCGGAATTTTCTCGGCACGCGCGGCCAGAATTGCACCGGTGATCGCAGCCAGTTCACGACCGCCCAGACGGCGCAGCACTTCCAGCGGATCACGCAGATTACCTTCATTGAGGGCAACGGCTTTTTTCACCGCAGCGATTTTTGCAGGCAACACACTTGCATCTTCACCGGCTGCCAGTGACACCCAGTCCTCAGCCTGACCGCCAAACAGCGCCAGAGAAATCGCCGCAGCAATGGTTGTGTTACCAACGCCCATTTCACCGATGCACAACAGATCCGTACCACCGGCAATCGCTTCCATGCCAAAAGCCATAGTTGCAGCACAAGTGCGCTCATCCATCGCCGCAGTTACGGTAATGTCTTCTGTCGGATGTTCCAGCGCCAGATCAAAGACCTTCAGCCCCAGATCATTGGCAATGCAAATCTGGTTGATGGCAGCGCCGCCGGCAGCAAAATTATTGACCATATCCATAGTCAGAGATTGCGGCTGCGAGCTTACACCCTGCGCCAGCACACCATGATTGCCGGCAAAAATTGCCACCAGAGGACGCATGATCTGCGGCTTGGCTTTACCGCTCCATGCAGCCAGCCATTCCGCGATCTCTTCCAGACGTCCGAGTGAACCGACAGGTTTGCTCAAACGCACTTCACGTTCACGCACCGCTTCACCGGCGAATTCGCTCGCTTCCGGAAGCTGGCTGATAAGTTCACGAAAATCATCAAATGGCAGTCCGCTGGTACTCACGTTATCAAATCCGTCTTTTAGCCGTAGTGGGGGAAATTCATCTGCGCCTGCTATACGCCCTGCTCACAGTTTTTCAAAGTGCAGAAAAATGAAATTATTGTGCCCGCAGGCCAAAGCCTCCATATAAAGACATGCCCTGCTTCGGCAGGATCATCCGACAGTCTCAGGAACAATGACCTCATGAACCGTTTATTCTGGCTGGTTATCGCAGCAATTGCCATTCTCCTGCTCGTTCTGATCGTCAATGACGAGAGCGGCACAACACTCGGCCTTGCCAATGATGATTTTGCCGATGCGGCCTATATGAGCATTTTCGGCATTGTCGTGGCTGCCGGTTTGCTGGGTTCCGGTATTCCGCTCAATCATATGATGCGCAATATTGCGATCTGGGCGGTGATTATTCTCGGCCTCGTAACCGGCTATCAATATCAGTATGAACTGACCAATATTGCCAATCGCGTCACCGCGGGGCTGATACCGGGTAATGCAATCAGCGGAAATAGTGTTGATGGTGCCGAGACGGTCAGCATCGGTCAGTCGTCCAATGGTCATTTTGAAGTCAATGCACTGGTGAACGACCAGCGCGTGCGCTTCATGGTCGATACCGGTGCCTCCACAATCGTGCTGACACAGGCTGATGCTGAAAAAGTCGGTATTGATGTCAGCAGTCTCAGCTATACGAATCCTGTCAGCACAGCCAATGGCCGCACCATGGCGGCATCGGTAAGGTTGCAGGAAATCCGCATCGGCAACATCACCCGCCAGAACCTGCGCGCACTGGTTTCACAGGAAGGCCAGCTCAGCGGCAGTCTGCTGGGCATGAATTTCATGAACAGCCTGAGTGCCTATACTGTGCAGCGCGATCAGCTGATCCTGACAGACTGAAAAAGCCGTCAAGCTGGACAGGCCGGTCTTTAACCATTATGTCCGCGCAGAAACATCCGCAGAGAATACGCCGTAAAGAAGATCATTGTGACCAGACCAGAAAAACTCTATGCCGCCAAAACCTTTTCCATCGCGCCTATGCTCGACTGGACGGACAGGCATTGCCGTTTTATGCACCGTCTGCTCACCCGCCATACTTTGCTCTATACGGAAATGGTGGTGGCCGATGCTGCCATCCATGGCAAGCGCGACCGTTTGCTTGGCTTTTCCCAACAGGAACATCCGGTCGCTTTGCAGCTTGGCGGCTCCGATCCGGTGAAGCTGGCAGAAGCAGCGAAGATCGGTGAATCTTTCGGCTATGATGAGATCAATCTCAATGTCGGCTGCCCGTCAGACCGCGTGCAGTCCGGTGCTTTCGGCGCCTGCCTGATGCTGACACCGCAACTGGTGGCAGATTGCGTTGCCGCGATGAAGCAGGCAGTGAATATTCCGGTCACCGTAAAATGCCGTATCGGCGTCGATGATCAGGATCAGGAAGTCGCGCTTTCAGAGCTTAGCCGGATGGTGATTGCCGAGGGTGCAGATGCACTCTGGGTACATGCCCGCAAAGCGTGGCTGCAGGGACTGTCTCCGAAAGAGAACCGCGATATCCCGCCACTGGACTATGATCGCGTGTATCGCCTCAAACAGGATTATCCGCAGCATTTTGTCGGCATTAACGGCGGCATTACCAGCATGGAAGCAACTGCGCTCCATTTGCAGCACACGGACGGCGTGATGATGGGTCGAACCGCTTATCACACACCGATGGTACTGCGTGATGTGGATCGCCTTGTCTATGGCGATGAAACCGCACCTCTTTCGATGGAAGAAGTGCTGGACGTGATGTGCGATTATGCTGACCGGCATATTACCGAAGGTGGCCGTCTTGCGCATATCAGCCGCCACATGGTCGGGTTGTTTCAGGGTCAGGCGGGTTCACGCCGCTGGCGGCAAATTCTCTCGACGGACGCCACACGCAATGATGCGGACAGCAAGATCATCCGCAAAGCCTATCAGGTGATGTGCGAAACCGCTGCCGAGGTGGAAGAAAATAACGCCGCCCGTGCGGGACAGGCAGCGGAATAATTTACGTCCATTCGGACGTCCCCAAGGATCGAAGAGTGCTGCAGATCAGCTCACTCTTTTAGATTCTCGCCAAACCGCACGCACCACCGGCACATCGTCAATGGCGTGAACGCGCACGAGATCGGCACGCAGACCTTCTGCGATTGAGCCGCGATCTGTCATACCGACAGCTTTTGCCGGATTGGTGCTGACCATGCGGATAGCCTGCGGCAGATCAATATGCTCCACCACATGGGCAAGGTTGAAAGCGCCCTGCAGCATGCTGAAAGGGATGTAATCCGACGAGATAATATCCAGATAGCCTTTTTCGGCCAGTTCCAGAGCAGAGACATTGCCGGAAAGGGAGCCGCCGCGCACGACATTCGGCCCGCCCATCATCACGCCGATGCCGTTGGAGTGCGATGCCGCAGCGGCTTCAACCGTTGTCGGGAACTCGGCAACCGCCACACCATGAGCCACGGATTCATCGACATGGGCTTGCGTCGCATCATCATGGCTTGCCAGCATAATGCCGTTGGCATGGCAATAATCAGCAATCAGCGCACGGTTTTTCGCGGAGTTGCGCTGTGATTCACCAACGCGGCGCTCACAATAGACCTGATAATCGTCTTCGCTGACTTTGTTCTTGCGCATGAAATAGATGCGGTAAGATTCCATATCCGGAAACTGCCGCTGCCCCGGTGCGTGATCCATCAGGGATGCAAGACGCACACCCGATGCGCCACACAGCTGCTCAAACGCACTGATACAATCATTGGAAGAAACTTCGCAGCGCAGATGCAGATAATGTTCTGCGCGCAAACGGCCTTTGCTTTGCGCCGCCTGCAAGGCATCTGCTAGCAATAGCATGTCATCAATCACGACTTCGCATTCGCCGTCATGGCCGACGCGCAGTGCATCAAAAACCGTAGTGATACCGGAGGCGGCGATCTGCGCATCATGCGCCTGAATAGCCGCCAGCGGGTTCCAGCGCACTTTCGGACGCGGTGCATAATGGCCTTCAAGATGATCCGTATGCAGCTCCACCAGTCCGGGGATCAGATAATCCCCGTGCATATCCTTACCCGATGCCGAGATTGTATTATCAATCGCAGCAATCTTTCCGTCGCGCATGACAACGGTGCCCCTGATAATTTCATCAGGCAGCACAATCCGTGCATTGGTCAGGATTGTTTCGGCAGATTTACTTTGGTTTGGAGCGGACATATCTTCTCTTAAAGTTTTATAGGACTATTCAGCCGCGGCTTTTTCCAGCTGCAATTCCGCTGAAACCGTATTCTGCGCAGCAACCGGCTTACCCGTCAGCGGGTGAAGCGAGTGCACTTCAAATGGTACACCTGATTCTGCCTCGGTAAACAGAGCCAGATTGGTGATCTTGACCGGTTCATTCAGCACGGGCGCGAAAAACTCTTCCAGCACATTACGCACATGCGCCTGTTTTTCCTCCGGCACTGCGCCGGTCAGGGTCATATGAAAGCGGAACTGCTCGAACACATAAGGATAGCCCCACTGGTCGAGATTGGCACGGTGGATCGCATCCATTTTCTCGGGCCTGCGCTTGGCCAGTTCCTGCGCATTCAACGGCGCACGAAAGCGCTCAAAATGCACCACCACATCATTAGCCAGCTGCTGAAGTTCCGCACAAGGGTCGGACACGACCAGCGCAAAGAAAGGTCCGATCTGCGAAACTTTGAGCTTAGGCAACTGCACAGCCCGATAGCTGGAGGCAAAATGCATCATCGCAGAGAGAAGCTGATGTTCTTCATAATCATCATGCAGGCGAAACGGTGCCTTCAGCGTCGCATGAAAACCGTAGCGGCGCGGCTCTTCAGTCAGAGCACTGACCTCATCAGGGCTGACGGAACCAATCACCGGCGTGCGCACAACCATACCGTTAAAAGCATTGCGGCCAAGCCAGTTTGCAGCCACCCGCAGCAACGGATCATGAGCAGAGGGTGTGAAATATATTCCGTATCGCATAAAAATCCCTTTTTCACAGGTTTACGAACCGGCATGTCAGACGATGTCATACCATGCTTTGCCATAAGTGGCCTGATGATGCGGGCTCTATACCCTCACAGTCCGCACCTATTATGACAAGATGCTGAAAAAACGCCTCAATACCCAAAAAACTGAAAAACACCGGACAGGTTTTTACAAAAAGACGTTTTGAATCAACAGAGTTAAACGTCTTTTGGTCAATCCGGCAATCGCATTGGTAAAATAGGTCAGAAAAGATTTCCGATAACTGCCAAAAATCTCAGCCTGAAACGGATGGCATTGATATCCATATGCCATCCGGCGATTTAAAATATGCTCAGGCTTACAGGCCTAATCCGCCGATGCAGACATATTTGGTGTCGAGATAGTCTTCGATTCCCTGATGTCCGCCCTCTTTGCCAAGACCGGACTCTTTCAGACCACCAAACGGCGCCTCAACGGTTGAGATCAGTCCTTCATTGACGCCGACGAGACCATATTTCAGCCCTTCCATCACACGGAAGGCGCGGCCGAGATCCTGCGTATAGAAATAGCAGGCAAGGCCGTATTCGGTATTATTGGCTTGTTCGATTACATCTTCTTCGGATTTGAATTTATAAACCGGAGCAACAGGGCCGAAAATTTCTTCTTTGGTGAAGCGCATACGCGGTTTGGCATCGGCAATCACGGTCGGCTCGAAATAGCTGCCGCCCAGTGCGTGGCGCTTACCGCCGGTGACAATACGGCCGCCTTTTTTGGTCGCATCAGCGATGAATTCTTCAACCTTTTCGACTGCATTCATATCAATCAGCGGCCCCTGCTGGGTACCGGAATCCATACCATTGCCGACTTTAAGCTGCTCCACAGCTTCTGTGAATTTCTCAACAAAGCGGCTGTAGATTTTGGATTGTACGAAGAACCTGTTGGTACAAACACAGGTCTGGCCGGAATTGCGGAACTTGGCCGCAATCGCACCGGCAACCGCGCGATCCAGATCAGCATCATCAAATACGATAAACGGCGCATTGCCGCCCAGTTCCATCGAGACTTTTTTGACAGTGCCTGCTGTCTGCTTCATCAGCAGCTTGCCGATTTCGGTCGAGCCGGTGAAGGTCAGTTTGGCAACCTGCGGATTGCGGGTCAGTTCGCCGCCGATTTCGCTGGCAGAACCGGTGAGAATATTAACCACACCTACCGGAATCCCTGCTTCTTCACACAGCACGCCCCATGCCAGACCGGAATAAGGTGTCTGCGTTGCCGGTTTCACCACGACTGTACAGCCCGTTGCCAAAGCAGGGCCGATCTTGCGTGCCAGCATAGAAGACGGAAAATTCCACGGTGTAATCGCCGCGACAACGCCCACCGGCTCTTTGGTCACCATAATACGGCGGTCTGCCCAAGGGGACGGCACCACATCACCATAAACGCGCCGCGCCTCTTCCGCATACCACAGAATATAAGCGGCAGAGCTTGCTACCTCACCTTTGGCTTCCGTGAACGACTTGCCCTGCTCCATAGTCAGAATTTCAGCCAGTGCATCCTGATTGGCCAAAATCAGATCATGCAATTTGCGCATTTTCTGCGAGCGCTCATTGGCTGTGGTTTTGCGCCAGGTTTTAAAAGCTTGTGCAGCGGCTTCAATCGCGCGCGCAGTCTCTGCCTTACCGGATTTCGGGATTGTGCCGATCGCCTTGCCGGTCGCCGGATTTATAACATCGATCGTGGCACCGCTATCTGCTGCCACCCACTGGCCGCCGATCAGATTAGCCTGTTTGATAAACCGGCTGGTATTCGCATTCATAACTTCTCTCCTCACGACAATACATGCAATTACCCTCAAAATTGCATGCTTGTTTCCCTGTCAGATCAAGAGCTTTAGCGCTGATAATGTCAAGGGATCAGCGCGAAAAACCGCCTCACCCCCAAACCGCCTGCGCCAGACCGATCCACATTGCCAGCGTAACAGCAGATGCGGCCGTCGCCAGCACCATCGAGGTTGAAGACAGTCCCTGTCCCACGCCGAATCGCGTAGCAATCAGATAGGAATTAACACCCGACGGCAGCGCCGCAGCGGTAATCGCAACCTTAGCACTCAGCGGCGGCAGGCCTACCAGCCATGCCATTGCAAAGACCACGGCAGGCATCAGCATCAGTTTGAAAGATGCATTCACACCTGCTGCAATCATATTACCGGAAATGCCGAATTTCTTCAGCCCCATCCCCATCGCAAACAGTGCCAAAGGCCCCGAAACATCCGCCAGCATCGAAATCAGCTGCATCGGCAATTGCGGAATGGAAAAGCCAGTGAGCCGCACCAGCCATCCGGCGAGAATGCCGATAACCAGCGGATTGCGCAGCAGAGACGTGATAAACTTAACCGCCGTGTCATAACGGCTGGTTTCGCCGCTGATTATGCCGTCTTTGCGCAAAGCCCATTCATTCAGCATCAGCGATGCGGCCATCATCAGCGGCATATGAATGCTGATAATCAGCGAAATAATCACCAGCCCCGCCTCGCCGTAAACGCCGAGCATCAGTGGCATGCCAAGAAAAACCAGATTGGAAAAAGCGCCGGTCACACCGGCCACGACGCCTGCCCGCCGGTCACGGCCGAACATGAAACGGATTCCGCAATGCGCGGCAGTCCATGCAACAACGACACCGGTAAAATAGACCAGCCACAATTCCCAAGGATTACTCGACTGAAAATCAGCGGTCATCATTGTGCGGAAAAGCAACAGCGGCGTAGAGACGACAAATACGAAATCAGCGAGACCGTCTCCGGTCGTATCGCTCAATATCTTCAGCCTCGCAAATAGGTAGCCAAGCATAATAATGCTGAAGATAATTGTAATTGTGGCCGCGAGACCCATATTTCACCATACTTATCTGCAATGCCGCGAAGAAATTATGCTTTAAAGCATTCTTGATTCCTGCGCAGATTTACAAATTTCTTGTAAATCGCCAAACTCTTGCTGATTTCTTCATAAATTTGCGCAATATGAAAGATCAGTCAGGGCATATTCTGAAAATTGCATAACACTTTTCAGAATATAATATGTGTAAATTGATCCCCGCTTATCAGACAAGCTGTTGCAAAATGGCACAAGCGGAAGATCTTCATATTCTCAGGGTCTTACCCGAAGGGGGAATATATCTTTCCCTTTTGAGCGAAAAACGCTAGACACGCCCTGATTAAACAACGATGCCTGCTGGTTCGGGCCTGATACAAGGATTTTCAAATTGTCCTCAACATTTGACAAAGTAGCTGATATTATTGCTGAAACCAGCGAAATTGACCGCGCTTCCATTACGCCTGAAAGCCATACAATCGACGATCTGGGCATCGACAGCCTCGATTTCCTCGACATCGTTTTCGCAATTGATAAAGCTTTCGGTATCAAGATTCCTCTGGAACAGTGGACTCAGGAAGTGAACGAAGGCAAAGCAGATACTGAAGAATATTTCGTTCTGAAGAATCTCTGCGCAAAAATCGACGAACTCGTCGCTGCCAAACAGGCCTAATTTAAGTTAAATTGACGCGCAGTGTGGAAAACAAACCATACCGCGCGTCTTTTTACAGGCAGTGGTTTATAACCGCGTGTTATCTCAAACACGCAGTGCTTTATAAATGTGAGTAAATCACAAAACATTGATCGCCGCTTGATGCGGCTTTTGTCATTGATAAGTATGTTTCAGGGATAAATCTGTCCCTGTCATCATTATACCACTGTAAGATCCTGCCTTCGGGTAAGTTACGACCGGAAATCAAGCGAGCAGCTCATGCACAGCAAAAAAGTTCTCATCACCGGCATCGGCCTCATCACCTCTCTGGGTGAAGGTGTGGATGCCCATTGGTCTGCCCTCACATCAGCAGGGACGCAGCCGAAGCTCGATACAGAGAATTTCGCTCCTTACACAGTTCACCCGTTGGGCGAAGTTGACTGGTCTCAGCAAATTCCGAAGCGCTCCGACCAGCGCCAGATGGAAACATGGCAGCGTCTCGGCACCTATGCGGCAGGTCTTGCCCTGCAGGATGCCGGGATCAAAGAAAATGAAGCGCTTTGCTCCACAATGGATATGATTGTGAGCGCCGGTGGCGGCGAACGCGATATCAGCGTGGACACACAAATTCTCGATGCAGGCCGCGGCAATAACCAGCCTGGTTTAATGCTCAACGAAAAGCTCTCGACAGAACTGCGCCCGACGCTGTTTCTGGCGCAGCTTTCCAACCTGCTTGCCGGCAATATTTCGATTGTCCATAAAGTTACCGGCTCTTCGCGCACCTTCATGGGTGAAGAAGGCTCCGGCATTTCCGCAGTGGAAACCGCAGCAGCCCGCATCCGCACCGGCCAGAGCACACATGCGCTCGTTGGCGGTTCTTACAATGCGGAACATTTCGACATGCTGCTCGGCCATGAACTCGGCGGCTTCCTGAAGTCCGACGGCTGGGCCTCGGTCTGGGCACGTGAAGGCTCACAGGGCGGCGGTATGATTACCGGTTCCGGCGGTATCTTCCTCGTTCTCGAAGAAGCAGAACACGCCAAAGCCCGTGGCGCGCGCGCCTATGGTGAGATTGCATCCATTTCCAGCGGTCAAATTCGTCGCGGCAAGGAAGACCTTACCGCAGCTGTTTCCGCGCTGATTGAAGACAACAGCTTTGTTGTGACCGGCGCATCCGGTGCCCACCAGCCGACAGCCGCAGAAAAAGCAGCTTTAAGCGCTAAATCTGCCAGCTATCGCGGTGTATCCGGCCTGTTCGGCCATATGCGTGAAGCACAGTTCCCGCTGGCACTTGCGCTTGCCGCACTCAGCGTCTGGAAAGGCGAAGCTTTTGCTCCGCTTTCCGGTGATGAAACAGCTCGCAGCGGTGCGCTTGACCGCGCCACAGCATTGACCGTCGGAGCCACCCGCTCCGAAGGTGCAGCCATTATTACCAAAGCCTGATCGGAGGTCACCATGTCAAAATTTACCGATCATCTCGGCCGCCCTCTCGTAGCCATTACCGGTGCCGGTGTTGTTTCCCCGCTGGGAACCGGCAAGGAAGATAACTGGAACGCCCTGACTGGCGGTCAGTCCGGTATTCACGAAATCAACCGCTTCCCGACTGAAAATCTCAAGACCCGCATCGCCGGTACTGTTGATTTCCTGCCGGAAAGCACAGTCGGCGCATCTGCTCTGTCTGAAAAACTGGCACGTCTCGCCGGTGAAGAAGCGATTGCCCAGTCCGGCCTGTCAGTCACCGATTTCGGCGGCCCGCTGTTTCTGGCAGCTCCTCCAGTTGAACTCGATTGGAAAAGCCGCTTTGCTCTGGATGCTCTGGTGAAAAATCAGGGTGAGCCAAGCTATCAGCTGCTGCTCGAAGCCTGCCGCAACAATCCGCGTATGGACGAATTCAACACCACGCAGTTCGGCTATATTGCCGAGCGTCTGGCAGATATTTTCGGCACGCGTGGTCTGCCGGTGACTATGTCCACCGCTTGCGCATCCGGTGCGACCGCTATTCAGTCCGGCGTTGAAGCAATCCGTCGTGGTGAAAGCGACCGCGTTCTGGCCATCGGCACAGACGGTTCCGTTTCCGCTGAAGCACTGATCCGCTTCTCGCTGCTCTCGGCTCTGTCCACACAGAATGACCAGCCGCACAAGGCTTCCAAGCCATTCAGCAAAGACCGTGACGGTTTTGCTATGGCTGAAGGCTCCGGCGCTCTGGTGATGGAATCGCTGGAAAGCGCCATTGCCCGTGGTGCAAAAATTCTCGGTATTCTCAAAGGCTGCGGCGAAAAGGCGGATGATTTCCACCGCACCCGTTCCAGCCCTGACGCTTCACCGGCTATCGCTACTGTTCGCGCCGCATTGGATGATGCAGGCCTGACCATTGACGATATCAGCTATGTCAACGCCCACGGCACCTCGACACCGGAAAATGACAAGATGGAGTATCACACTTTGTCCTCCGTCTTCGGTGAACGCATCAGCTCAATTCCGGTCTCTTCCAACAAGTCGATGATCGGTCATACGCTGACGGCTGCCGGTGCGATTGAAGCCGTGTTCTCGCTACTGACTATTCAGACCGGAACACTGCCGCCGACCATCAATTACGACAATCCTGATCCGGCTATCGCACTTGACGTGGTGCCGAATGTAAAACGGGATGCCAATGTTACTGCCATTCTGTCGAATTCTTTCGGCTTTGGCGGTCAGAATGCCAGCCTCGTGGTTGCAGCGCCGCTTTAAGCGGCTTTGCGCTCCCCGATCAGGCACTCAAATTTAATAAGGATAGAACTCAAACATGCGCGCATTACAGCTTCTCGATGACCGCCGCTTGGAAATCACCGACATTCCGGCTCCTGAAAAGCCGGGCTTTGGTGAAGTTACCGTCAATATCAAAGCGGTTGCCCTCAACCATATCGACGTATGGGGCTGGCGTGGCATGGCTTTTGCCAAACGCAAAATGCCGCTGGTGATCGGCGCGGAAGCTTCGGGCGTTGTCACCGCAATCGGTGAAGGCGTATCCAATGTTCTGCCGGGTCAGCTGGTGTCGATCTACGGCGCCCGTACCTGTGGTCTGTGTAAAGCCTGCCGCGAAGGCCGTGACAATCTTTGCGAACATGTTTCCGGTGTTCATGGCTTCCACCTTGATGGTTTTGCCTGTGAAGCGGTCAATCTGCCAGCACGCCTGCTGATCCCTGCACCTCCGGGTGTTGATGCAATCGGTGCGGCTGTTGCTCCGGTCACTTTCGGTACCGTTGAACATATGCTGTTTGACAATGCCAAGCTGCAGCCGGGTGAAAGCATTCTCATTCAGGCCGGTGGTTCCGGCATTGGTACGGCTGCTATTCAGCTTGCCAAGAAAATGGGTTGCACGGTTTACACCACAGTTGGTTCAGACGACAAAATCGAAAAAGCCAAGGCGCTCGGTGCCGATCACGTTATCAACTATCGTGAAGACCGTTTTGAAGGTGTTATGCGCAAGCTCACCAAGAAAAAAGGTGTCGACGTGGTATTTGAGCATGTTGGTGCCGATACATGGGCTGGTTCCATGCTGTCACTGAAGCGTGGCGGCCGTCTGGTCACTTGCGGTTCCACCTCCGGTGTTTCGACAAATATGAACCTGATGATGCTGTTCCAGCAGCAGCTTAAACTGCTCGGTTCCTTCGGTTGCCGTATGGAAAACATGGCCGATGCCATGCAGAAAATGGCTCAGGGCATCGTTTCTCCGGTGATTGATACTGTGGTCGGCTTTGAAGATATCGACACAGCCCTGAAGCGCATGGAAACCCGTGACGTCTTCGGCAAAATCATTCTGAAAATTGACTGATCCTCAATTTATCAATGCGGATTATCTTGCAGCGCCCTGTGTTTTAACGCACAGGTCGCTGTAAATTTATCAAGACTTAAGGCACCACATGTTCAAGCTGAAACTCCTTGCGTTCAAATATTGGCAAAAGCTGAAAGTTGCCAATTACTGGCTGTGGGCGCAGGCAGTCTTCATTTTGCTGGCGCTGCTTCGTTTGCTGCCTGCCAAAGCCGCCATCCGGTTTTCCGCTTGGGTTGCCCGCAAAATCGGCCCGCTGTCGTCACGCCATAAAGTGGCAACACGCAATCTCGCCAATGCCTATCCGGAAAAATCTCCTCAGGAAATTGAAGAAATCGCGCTAGAAATGTGGGACAGCATGGCGCGTCTGCTGGCTGAATATGTGTTTCTCGATGCGATCTTTGATTTTGATCCTGACGCGAAAGAAAAAGGTCTGATTGAAGTAGAGGGCGAAGAGATTTTCCGTCGTCTGCTCGATGAGAAAAAGCCGCATATTTTCTTCACCGCACATACCGGTAATTTTGAACTGCTGCCGATTTGCGCCGCAACTTTCGGTCTCAATGTTACGGCGCTTTTCCGTCCGCCGAACAATCCGTTCATCGCACGCAAAGTGCTGAAAGCACGCCGCACCAATATGGGGCATCTGGTGCCGTCCAAAGCCGGTGCTGCATGGTCGCTCGCTGCGGTGCTGGGACAAGATGACAATGTGGGCATGCTGGTTGACCAGAAGTTCGCCCGCGGCGTGCCGAGCACATTCTTCAACCTGCCGGTGAAGACCAATCCGCTTTTGGCCAAACTTGCACGTCAATATGATTGCGATGTTTATCCGGCACGCTGCATCCGCCTTCCCGGCGGTCGCTACCGTCTGGAATTGTCGGAGGCGATGGAATTGCCGCGTGATGCAAATGGTCAGGTGGATATTGCTGCCACCGCTCAATTGCTCAACGACACGGTTGAAGGCTGGGTGCGGGAATATCCGGGTCAATGGATGTGGTTCCACAAACGTTGGGGCTAATCCGTGACTTTAGGCACATGCGACCTCACATAAACTTGTATGGATGCGCATAGCGTGCTAACCGCCTGCAAACGGAACAGAGCCTCGCTCAAGGCTTAGAAACAAGGATCTCCTCATGTCCCGCCCGATTATAATTGCACCTTCTATTCTCGCATCTGACTTTTCCAAGCTTGGTCAGGAAATCAAAGATGTTGTGACTGCCGGTGCAGACTGGATTCATATCGACGTGATGGACGGGCATTTCGTGCCGAATATTACTTTTGGTCCGGATGTGGTAAAGGCAATCCGCCCGCATACAGATGCAGTGTTTGACACCCATCTGATGATTGCACCTTGTGATCCTTATCTCGAAGCATTTGCCAAGGCCGGTTCGGACATCATCACCATTCACGCAGAAGCAGGCCCTCACCTGCACCGCTCGCTGCAGGCCATTCGCAATCTTGGCAAAAAAGCCGGTGTTGCAATCAATCCGGGCACGCCTGCCTCGGTGCTGGAAAATGTGATTGATGATGTTGATCTCATTCTGGCGATGACAGTTAATCCGGGCTTCGGTGGTCAGAAATTCATCACCTCCATGCTGCCAAAGATCGAACAGCTCAATGCGCTCATTGGCGACCGCCCGATTGATTTGCAGATTGACGGCGGTGTCACGGCAGAGAACGCCGGTGCTGCAGCCAAAGCCGGTGCAAATTCTCTGGTGGCCGGCTCTTCCATTTATAAAGCCGGTAATCTTGAAGGTTACCGTGCCAATGTCGAGGCGATCCGCAAGGCTGCGGAACAAGGCCGCGCATAATTGAGTTCTGACAGGCGGATAGCAATATCCGCCTGAAGTTTTTAAAACGACCGGTTCTCCGGTTTCCCGTCTAATCCACTTTAGGAAACGCACATGATCCCGCGCTATTCCCGCCCTGAAATGGTTGCCATCTGGTCGCCGGAAACCAAATTCCGCATCTGGTTTGAGATTGAAGCTCACGCCTGTGATGCATTGGCTGAAATCGGTGTTATCCCGAAAGAATCCGCGAAAACTATCTGGGAAAAAGGCGGCGCGGCGAAATTTGACGTTGCCCGTATTGATGAGATCGAAGCTGTCACCAAACATGACGTGATCGCATTCCTCACCCATCTGGCTGAATTTGTTGGTCCTGACAGCCGTTTCATCCATCAGGGCATGACTTCCTCAGACGTTCTCGACACCTGCTTCAACGTACAGCTGATGCGCGCAAGCGACCTGCTGCTCACCGATCTCGACAAGCTGCTGGCAGCGCTGAAAACCCGCGCTTACGAGCATAAAGACACCATCACCATCGGCCGCAGCCATGGTATCCATGCTGAACCAATTACGTTCGGCGTTAAAATGGCACTGGCCTATGCGGAATTTGAACGCTGTCGCGCCCGTCTGGTTGCTGCACGCGAAGAAATCGCAACTTGCGCCATCTCCGGTGCGGTCGGCACATTCGCCAATATCGACCCGCGCGTTGAAGAACATGTTGCCAAGTCGCTCGGCATGAAAGCCGAGCCGGTTTCAACGCAGGTTATCCCGCGCGATCGTCATGCGATGTATTTCTCGGTTCTGGCGGTTATCGCGTCTTCTGTTGAGCGTCTGGCTGTTGAAATCCGCCATTTGCAGCGTACAGAAGTGCTGGAAGCGGAAGAGTATTTCTCACCGGGTCAGAAGGGTTCGTCGGCAATGCCGCATAAGCGCAACCCTGTGCTGACAGAAAACCTGACCGGTCTTGCCCGCATGGTTCGTTCCATGGCGCTGCCTGCGATGGAAAACGTGGCTCTGTGGCATGAGCGCGATATTTCTCACTCTTCCGTTGAACGTATGATCGGCCCTGATGCGACGATCACACTCGACTTCGCCCTCGCCCGTCTGACCGGCGTGATCGAGAAGCTGCTTGTTTATCCTGAGAACATGATGAACAACCTGAACAAGTTCCGTGGTCTGGTGCATTCGCAGCGCGTGCTGTTGGCACTCACACAGGCTGGTGTATCCCGTGAAGATTCCTACCGCCTCGTTCAGCGCAATGCGATGAAGGTATGGGAACAGGGCAAAGACTTCCTCGAAGAACTGCTGGCCGATGCGGAAGTACGTGCAGCGCTTTCCGAAGAGCAAATTCGCGAGAAGTTCGACCTCGGCTATCATACCAAACACGTCGATACGATTTTCAACCGCGTGTTTAAATAATCGAGCTTATATTCAAGCAATTAAAAGCCCCGCCTGAGATTTTCAGGCGGGGCTTTTTTTACTTTTATACTTTGTTGATGCGGACTTCATTCCCCCACGGATCATCAATCACGCGCGTTTTTACATCACGCGTATCATTGATCTGCACAAAAGACAGACCGCTGCGGTCAAGATCACGTTTACCGGCACCAGCACTCTGCCAGATATTATTGGCAATGTGGTGGTGATAACCACCGGAAGACAGAAACACAGCTTTTGAGCCGTATTTTGCTACGGTATCGAATGCCAGTTCATCATGCCACCAGTCATTCGCAGGCTGAATTTGCCCGACACGCAGATGCACATGGCCGACAACAGTGCCTTCCGGCGCTTTAGTCCACTCTGACGGCGCATTGTTCAACTCCTGCAAAAGACCGTTCACATCCATGGCATCGGTTACCATATGCACCTGATCGCCATTCCACTTCCATGTATCAGGCTCGCGGTCGGTATAAATCTCAATACCATTGCCGTCAGGATCGGTCAGATACACAGCTTCACTCACCGCATGGTCGGATGCACCGGCAACCGGCAGCTGCTTGTCAATAGCGCGACGTATCCAGCGTGCCAGATCAGCGCGTTCAGGCAACAAAAAAGCGGTATGAAACAGACCGGCACTGCGCGGATCTTCCGGCTTCAAAGCCGAAGATTGTTCAATCTCCAGCAATTCCCGCCCGCCTGCACCAAGAATAATCGAGGAGTCGCGGCGTGCCATTTCACGCAGACCGACAATATTTTCATAATATTGCGCCAGCGTTTCAGCATCGCGCGACTTCAGCCCGACGCGTTCAACATAGGCCGGACGTGTCACTGCAAATGGTAATTTTGTCATAATTTCATCCCCGTTTCTGCACCGCGGAATTGTCTGCCGACAGCAATAACAGGCTTAGCGGTTACTTTCAGATAACCTATAAATCGCTCGTCGCCGGACAAGTTGCAAGACACAGAGCGGCAAACACGCTGTTCACAAAATAAAATACAATCACCGTAGAAATCGCAAAACTGTCCACTGAGATGAAACAATTTACGGCATCATCTTTAAAATATGTCTCTGAATAATAATATGAATGGCAGTGAAAACTGCGCTCTCCGCCAAGCAGAGATACGCAGAAGCAATATTGAATAAACACTTCAGGCAGAGTAAATCAGGCATATGAAAGTTAAAGACGCAGATATCCTCATCATTCCCGGCTACACCAATTCCGGTCCTGACCACTGGCAGACACGCTGGGAGAATAAACTCTCCACCGCCCGCCGTGTGCAGCAGGCAGAATGGTCAAAGCCTGTTCGCGAAGACTGGGTCGCCTCGCTCATCAAGCATGTTGATGAGGCAACGAAGCCTGTCGTGCTTGTCGCGCATTCGCTGGGTGTGCCAACAGCTGTGCATGCTATTCCGCATATCAAAGACAAGGTTGCCGGCGGCTTTTTCGTCGCGCCGCCGGATGTGCTGGATGAAACGATTCGTCCGAAACATCTGATGACTTTCGGCCCTTATCCGCGCGAACGTCTGCCGTTTCCGGCCATCACCATTGCCAGCCGCAATGATCCGTTCTCAAAATTTGAGTCGGCAGAAGATATTGCGAATGCATGGGGCTCACTGCTGATTGATGCCGGTGAAGCCGGTCACATCAATGCGGAATCCGGACATGGCCCATGGCCGGAAGGCACCATGGTTTTCACACAATTTTTATCCAAACTCTGAAACAAAAAAGCCGTTCATCATCTGAACGGCTTTTTTATTATCTCATCACTCATCCCATGCTTTCAGCATCGCCGATGCACCGGCTGCCAGATAGCCCCGATCCGAAGCCAGCGTTATGAAACGGAAGCCGAGAGCATTATACCGTTTGGCAAATGCGCTATTGGGCGCATAAATTCCGGCCAGCTTGTTACTAGCGGCTGCTTTTTGCGCAATTCGCGTCAGCGGCTCAACAATATCCTCGGAAAGCGGATTGGCTTCACGGCCATTGCTCCATGCAATTGAAAAATCCGCAGGCCCGACAAACACACCATCAATTCCGCGCACAGCCAGAATATCATCCAGTGCCTCATAGGCTGCACGGGTCTCAATCATCGCAAAACTCAATGTTTCCTGATTGACCGTGAGCAAATATTCATTGGAACCGGCCTGCCCATAGCTGATATCACTACGCAACGGCCCCCATGAGCGCTCACCGACCGGCGGATATTTCATGGCAGCGGCAAAGGCTTGCGCATCATCAACGGAATTGATCATCGGGGCAATCACCGCATTGGCTCCGAAATCCAGAGCGCGGCTGGCTGTATCAAAGCGGCCGACTGGAATACGCACAATAGCAGGCTTACCGGCAGCTTTTATCATACCGATACCCTGACAAATACTGGCCTCGGTATGCGAACCATGCTGCATATCCATCGTCACCGCATCAAAACCCAGAGCGCTGATATTCTCCAGCAAAAGCGGATCAGAGATAGTACTCCACGCGGAACGAACCGTTTCGCCGGAGCGCAAACGGGTGGCCAAAGAGTGTGATATTGTCATGAATGCACCTGTATGTGTCTTATATTTCAGAATGTTCCCGACAGACACCTTAGAGCGCAATGAAAAAGGCGTCTATGTGCTTCACAGTAAACATCAAATAAAAAAGCCGCACGGAGCATTCCGTGCGGCTTTTCAGAAAGTCTATAAAGGCGCTGATTATTCAGCGCTGATCTGCTTGGCGGCTTCCTCAAGCAAATCAAGCAATTGCACACGCAATTCAGCATCGCTGACATTTACCGATGCAGCACTGAAATCAGCGGTAATTTTGCGGATAACATCCTCGTCGCCGGCTTCTTCAAAGTCTGCACGAACCACTTCACCGGCATAGGCCTGTGCGTCTTCTCCGGTTTTGCCGAGTTTTTCGGCAGCCCAGAGGCCAAGCATTTTATTGCGCCGGGCAATCGCGCGGAACCGCAGATCTTCGTCATGGGCAAATTTGTTTTCGAATGTATTGCGACGTTCGTCCATTCCGCTCATAGGTCCCTCACATATCAGTTAGTCGGTTTATTCTTGATCTTTATTATACGCCGCCCGCAACGAAATCACAGTGTAATGCGTGGCTGCTTTAAGCATATAGGGTTCGCATAATGGCACAACCAGAGGCTGCGCACAGAAAAAGCATAAAACAATCACTGAAAAACAGCATAGCGGCATAAAGGATGATTGTTAAAAGTTATCATTTGCGCTAGGGAACGCAGACATTGCGGCTGCAGTGGCCGCTTCCTGAAACATCGGGATGAGACGAGACGTCTCAAAACGGTCTCAGCAAACCCCAGAGGTTCCTAAACCCCATGAATCGACGCCGCCGTATTTACGAGGGCAAGGCCAAGATCCTTTACGAAGGACCGGAGCCAGGCACGCTCATTCAGTTTTTCAAAGATGATGCCACCGCTTTCAATGCCAAAAAGCATGAAGTGATTGATGGCAAGGGAGTGCTGAACAACCGCATTTCCGAATACATCTTTACGCAGTTGAACAAGATCGGCATTCCGACCCACTTTATCCGCCGCGTCAACATGCGCGAGCAGCTGATTAAAGAAGTCGAAATCATTCCACTTGAAGTCGTTGTGCGCAATGTTGCCGCCGGCTCACTGGCCAAGCGTCTGGGGATTGAAGAAGGCACTGTTCTGCCGCGCTCAATCATTGAATTTTACTACAAAGCCGATGCGCTCGATGACCCGATGGTCTCCGAAGAGCATATCACTGCATTTGGCTGGGCAAGCCCTGCGGAACTCGATGATATTATGGCTCTTGCCATCCGTATCAATGACTTCCTCACCGGCCTGTTCCTCGGCGTCGGCATTCAGCTGGTCGATTTCAAAATCGAATGCGGCCGTCTGTTCGAAGGCGACATGATGCGCGTGGTTCTGGCCGATGAAATTTCGCCGGACTCAGCCCGTCTCTGGGATGTTGCCACCAACGAGAAAATGGACAAAGACCGTTTCCGCCGCGATATGGGTGGTCTGGTTGAGGCCTATCAGGAAGTGGCACGCCGTCTCGGCATTATCAACGAGAACGAGCCGCCGCGCCCTACCGGCCCGACACTGGTCAAGTAACGTCATTTCAGCCCGGGAAGTCTGCCGCTTTCCGGGCTGTGTCTTTCAGGCAGTATTTCCGCGCTGCGGAGACTGTACATTCCCTCTTCTAAAATACAGGATAACAAAGTGATTAAGGCACGCGTCACCGTCACACTGAAAAACGGCGTTCTCGACCCTCAGGGTAAAGCCATTGTCGGCGCTCTCGGCAGCCTCGGCTTTGATGGCGTCAATTCTGTACGTCAGGGCAAGGTTTTTGATGTTGTTCTTGAAACTGCGGACAAGGCAAAGGCTGAAGCTGAGCTGAAAGCCATGTGCGAAAAGCTTCTCGCCAATACCGTTATTGAAGATTACAGCTTCGACATCGCCTGATCTCTTTCTTTTGATGTCATCTGACATCATATTATGAAGAGTAGTTAAAGCAGTTGCAGGAAAAGCGGAAACCGCCTTTACGGGCAATCAGATTACCGGCAGTTCGCCGGCTGATAATTTTCCGCTCCGATCCGTCCGCTACTGCGTTGGATTAAAAGAAAGTAATCTGCACTATGAAATCAGCAGTTATCCTTCTTCCCGGCCTGAACCGCGACCGCGATATGATTGCCGCACTGACAAAAATCGGTGGCAAAGCTCCGCAGACCGTGTGGCAGACCGACACAGAAATTCCTGATGTTGACCTGATCGTTATTCCGGGCGGCTTTTCCTACGGCGACTATCTGCGCTGCGGTGCGATTGCAGCCCGTATGCCTGTGATGCAGGCATTGCGCAAAAAGGCAGAAGCCGGTGTGCGCGTTATCGGTGTCTGCAACGGCTTCCAGATTCTGCTCGAAGCAGGTCTCCTGCCGGGCGCACTGATGCGTAATACTTCGCTGAAATTCGTTTGCCGCGAAGTAAAGCTCGAAATCGCCAATAATCAGACAGTCTTCACCCGCGGTTACGAACAGGGTCAGATCATTCGCAGCCCTGTTGCCCATCATGACGGCAATTATTTTGCTGAAAGCGATGTTCTGAAATCGATCGAAGACAATGGTCAGGTTGTGTTCCGTTATGCGGAAGGCACCAACCCGAATGGTTCAGTCAATGACATTGCCGGTATTACCAATGCACAAGGCAATGTGCTCGGCATGATGCCGCATCCGGAAAATCTGATCGAACAGGCGCATGGCGGTACCGACGGCCGCGCGCTGTTTGCATCGGCGCTGGATCGTCTGGCTTCCTAAATCAGGTTATGCCCGCTTTGCGCAATAACGCGGCGCGGGCATTTCCTTTTACAGCAGCATGACCTGCATAACAGCAAAACGGGAGGAAGTACTATGAAGCTCTATAACAAGCCTTTATCACCCTACTGCGCCTTTATCCGCATTATTGCTGAGGTCAAAGACCTGCCGCTGAAACTGATTGATGCGCCTGCCGGACCACCGCTGCCGGAGAGCTTCCGTGAAATCTCCCCTATGCGCCGCATTCCTGTGCTGGTCACCGGCTCCGGTGAAACACTGTTTGAAGCCTCTGTAATTGCGGAATATCTGGAAGAACGCTTCCCTGAAAAGCCAATGCTGCCGGCCGATCCGAAAGACCGTGCGCAGATTCGTATTATTATGCGTCTGCTCGATCTGGATGTGCTGCCGTCGATCATCCCTGTTTTGCTGGCAGGCCCTGCCAATCCGCTTCCTGCGGATAAAGCAGCGAAAGTCTTCAACCATGTACACCATGCGCTAAAAACCGTTGAAGACCGTATTTCTTCCGGCCCATATGCATTGGGTGAGCATGTGACACTGGCGGATGCATGGCTTGCGCCAACGCGTTTCCTGCTGGAAAGCCTGCGTCGTTTTCCGGGTTTTGAAACCATTCTGGATGATTGCCCGAATATCGAAGGCTACAAAACCAATGCAGAAGGTATCCCTGAAATCGCTGCCGTTTTGGGCGAGATGCAGGATGCCCGCAAAGCTCTGGCGAAAGCTAGCTAAAGCATTTCACAGTCAAGTTGGAACAACTTAGACGTCCGTGATAATGCGACCACTAAAAAAATTAGAGCGAGCGCCATGATCCAATCCGGAGGTAAACCGCTCTAAAGCCTAAGAAACGCAAAGCCTGACAAACAATGGTCAGGCTTTGCAAATGCTGAAATACCATACAATCATTTCCCCTGCGGAGCTCAGTCTTTAATGAAATTGGCGCATATAATTGTAATGGCTTTGTCCGCAGTTGCTTTAAGCGGATGTCTCGCGTCTAAAAAATCCCCGTCTCCCGCATCGGGCAATGTGAGCCATACGGCTTTAGCGACCATGGAACGCGTGGCGCTTGGTGCAAGACAATGCTGGTTTAAATCCGGCGACCCTCAGTTCCGCCAATATACGCTGGCGCCGGAACTGGTTTCTTATACCGGCCGACCGCGTATTCTCGTCGTCCCAGCAAAGACCCCGAATGACCGGCCTTTGCTGGTTGTGCAGGCAGAAGGCAATCCGGGACGTATGGAGCGTTTCGGCCCGTTAATGCAAAGCCCGCTTTCCGAACGCATCGAGCGCGATACAGCGCGCTGGGCTTCCGGACAAAAAAGCTGCTAACCGATTATGCCAGCAAAGCTGGCGGTACATAAGAATTAAGCATCGAACCTATCACATATCCGAGCTCCGGCTCATAGATCAAAGAAGACAGCGACACCGATATGGACAGCAAAAAGTCAATCCGTAATGATTACCCGATCACACCGGAACTGATTGCCTCACACGGCCTCAAGCCCGACGAATACCAGCGCATTCTTGACCTGATCGGTCGTGAGCCAAGCTTTACGGAGCTGGGTATTTTCTCGGCAATGTGGAACGAGCATTGCTCGTATAAATCTTCCAAGAAATGGCTGCGCACATTACCTACCACAGGTAAGCGCGTTATTCAGGGCCCGGGTGAAAATGCCGGTGTTGTTGATATTGATGACGGCGATTGCGTTGTTTTCAAAATGGAAAGCCACAACCACCCGTCTTATATCGAGCCATATCAGGGCGCGGCGACCGGTGTCGGCGGTATTTTGCGTGACGTATTCACCATGGGTGCCCGCCCGGTTGCAGCCATGAATGCTCTGCGTTTTGGTGAGCCAGACCATCCGAAAACCCGCCACCTCGTTTCCGGCGTTGTTTCCGGCGTTGGCGGTTACGGCAATGCTTTCGGCGTGCCGACTGTTGGCGGTGAAGTGGAATTTGATGCCCGTTACAACGGCAACATTCTCGTCAATGCTTTTGCAGCGGGTCTCGCAAAATCCGATGCGATTTTCTATTCCAAGGCTGAAGGCGTTGGCCTGCCGGTTGTTTATCTCGGTGCCAAAACCGGTCGTGACGGCGTTGGCGGTGCGACAATGGCATCGGCTGAATTTGATGAATCGATTGATGAAAAACGCCCGACTGTTCAGGTTGGTGATCCGTTCACTGAAAAATGCCTGCTTGAAGCCTGCCTTGAACTGATGGCTTCCGGCGCGGTTATCGCCATTCAGGATATGGGCGCTGCCGGCCTCACCTGCTCCGCCGTTGAAATGGGCGCCAAGGGCGATCTCGGCATTGAGCTGAACCTCGACACCGTACCTGTGCGCGAAGAGCAGATGTCTGCCTATGAAATGATGCTCTCGGAAAGTCAGGAACGCATGCTGATGGTGCTGCGTCCGGAACAGGAAGCAGAAGCACAGGCGATCTTCAAAAAATGGGGTCTGGATTTTGCCATCGTCGGAAAAACCACCGATGACCTGCGTTTCCGCGTCTTCCATCAGGGTGAACAGGTTGCCGATCTGCCGATCAAGGAACTCGGCGATGAGGCTCCTGAATATGATCGTCCGTGGACACCGGCTGTTGCACCAAAACCGCTCGCTGCCGATGATGTACCGGCGGCCGATATTGCAGACAGCCTGATCAAGCTGCTCAACTCCGCAAACGGCTCATCCCGCCGCTGGGTCTATGAGCAATATGACACGCTGATTCAGGGTAACTCCCTGCAATTGCCGGGCGGTGATGCCGGTGTGATCCGCGTTGACGGCCATGAAACCAAAGCGCTGGCTTTCTCGTCGGATGTGACCCCGCGTTATGTGGAAGCCGATCCGTTTGAAGGCGGTAAGCAGGCTGTTGCCGAATGCTGGCGCAACCTGACAGCAACCGGTGCTATACCGCTTGCTTCAACCGACAACCTCAATTTCGGTAATCCTGAGCGTCCTGAAATCATGAGCCAGCTGGTTCATGCGATCAAAGGTATCGGCGAAGCCTGCCGCGTGCTGGAATTCCCGATCGTTTCCGGTAACGTCTCGCTTTACAACGAAACCAATGGTCAGGGCATTCTGCCGACACCGACCATCGGCGGCGTTGGTCTGATCAAAGACTGGTCGAAAATGGCACGCATCCGCTTTGCGGGCGAAGGCGAAGCCATTCTGCTCGCAGGCGCACCGGAAGGCTGGGGTACACATATCGCCCAGTCCGCCTATATGCGTGACGTTCACAACCGCATCGACGGCCCTGCTCCGCATGTTGATCTGGCGCATGAAAAAGCAACCGGCGACTTCGTCCGCGGCCTGATCGAAGATGGTCTGGTTACCGCTGTTCACGACTGCTCATCGGGCGGTCTGGCACAGGCTGTCGCTGAAATGGCTATCAAAGGCGAAATCGGCGCAACCATTAATGAACCGGCAGCCCATAATCCGGTTCTCACCTTCTTCGGTGAAGATCAGGGACGTTATGTGCTGACCGTGACCGAAGCCAATCTGGCACAGGTACAGAGCCGCGCAGAAAAAGCCGGTATTGCAGCACCATTCATCGGTCGCACCGGTGGTAAGTCTGTTATCCTCGGTTCAGCAAAGCCTGTATCTGTTGAACAGTTGCATCAGGCCTATGAATCATGGTTCCCTGACTATATGAACGGCGAAATCTGAAACCAGATTTTAATACCCGTTAATAACGGAGCCTGCGTCTTGAAACACCGAGACGCAGGCTCCAATTTAAGAAGAGTATCCCCAAAAGCTTAAGACAGGTTTTGGACAAGATGCTAAAACAAAAAAACAGAGCTGGTGCGACGGAACAGATCGGTCGCGGCACACTCTGATCAGAAAAAATGCTCTCGGAGGATTTTAATATGGCTATGGCACCTGGTGATATTGAAGACATGATCAAGGCAGGCATTCCCGGCGCTGTTGTCAGCATCCGCGACCTTGCCGGAGACGGTGATCATTACGCTGCCGAAGTCGTAGCGGAGGCCTTTCGCGGTAAAACCCGCGTTCAGCAGCATCAGATGGTTTATGACGCCCTCGGCGGCAATATGGGCGGCGTGTTGCACGCATTGGCATTGCAGACCCGCGCACCGGAATAACAATTCACTGAGCCTGAGTGCAGTGCAGTCAGGCTCACAAAATACCCTGCGGCAACAGGCGTTCTGGAAGATGTTTCCCGCATCGCTTAAAAAGCAGCCGATATTTAAAGTATTTCCAGCAAAAGTGGGAACCGGTTTTGCGTCAGGAAATGCGTTAAAACAAAGAAATAGAGCATTTCCTCTGATACAATCAAAACCGGAAATGCTCTAAAGCCTAGCTCTGGCGGAATTTGTCCCGCCGGCAATGAAAGGACACTCCCATGAGCGGCATCACTGCGCTTATCGATAATGAAGTCAAAAACAACGATGTCGTGCTTTTCATGAAAGGCACACCGGATTTCCCGCAATGCGGTTTCTCCGGTCAGGTTGTTCAGGTGCTGGATTATATCGGCGTCGACTATAAAGGCATCAATGTTCTGGCTTCTGACGAAATCCGTCAGGGCATCAAGGAATATTCCAACTGGCCGACCATTCCTCAGCTTTATGTAAAAGGTGAGTTCATTGGCGGTTGCGATATCGTGCGCGAAATGTTCCAGGCCGGTGAATTGCAGGCTCTGCTGACAGAAAAAGGCATTGCCACCAAGGCAGCCTGATCCGCAGCAAAGACTTCACGAATATGTGATTATCAAAAAACGGCAGATCTTCTGCCGTTTTTTTTTTCATTTAAACTATTAAATAGAATTTATCATTCCGGCCAGATTGCGCTCTGCGCAAATCCCTATATGTTGGAATATACCGGCATGTAAAACTGCTTCGCCAGAAATTTGAGCGCAGTATCTCACGAATGCGGCGAAAAGTTTTTCCGGTATCAATATTTTCAAACAGTATTTATCTGTGGCACCGCCTGCATAAGGCTGCATCGAATTGCTGCGGTAAATGCCCTTCCTGAAGTTTCAGGTCACAAGATTGCGGACGCCCCTGTAACCGTTTTGAGGCTGCACGGCTTTCGCCCTTTATAGCTCGGCAGATACCGGACTGTTTCTGCCTGCGCGCTATTCAAAACACCTCTGTTCCGTAAACAATCCGAGTTTCAGCGGTTTGCGGAACATCGCTTCAGTATCCGGCCACAGACACGTCAAGAGCAGATAGTGTCATTATCAGTCTGCCGGTTGCTGATCCGCAATAGATTTTTCCGACCGCATTTCCGGCCGGACAAGGCATGTAAAAGATGAAAAGTGAACTTCCTGCAGATGCGATATCTGCATCCGGCAATCAAGCCTCCGACGGATTTAAATTATCCAGACCGGAATTTATTGCCCTTATTGCGGCACTGATGGCAATCAATGCGCTGGCTATTGATGTCATGCTGCCCGCTTTGGCCGAAATCGGCAATTCTCTCGGTGTTCTGACACCGAACCATCACCAATATGTCGTTACAGTCTACCTGTTCGGCTTTGCAGTCTCACAGCTGCTTTATGGCCCGATCAGTGATCGTTTTGGCCGTAAAAAGCCACTGCTGATCGGTATCGGCATTTATGTCGTCACCTCGCTGGCCTGTGTCTGGGTGCCGGAATTCAATATGCTGCTGGTCTTGCGCTTCCTGCAGGGGATCGGTGCCGCGGCTACCCGCGTAATGACCGTCTCCATTGTCCGTGACCGTTATTCCGGCCGTGCTATGGCTGAAATTATGTCGCTGGCGATGATGGTCTTCATGATTGTTCCGGTGATTGCACCGGCAACCGGTGAAGTCATTCTGATCTTCTCCGAATGGCATATGATCTTCGGCTTTATGGCTTTGTTTGCCTGTGTGATCGGTTTCTGGGCCTATTCCCGTATGCCGGAAACTCTGGCACCGGAAAACCGCCGTCCTTTCACAGCCAAATCCATTATCAGCGGCTTCGGCATTGTTATCGGTAACCGTGTGGCATTCTGCTACACGCTGGCTGCATCCTTTATGCTCGGCTCGCTGTTCGGCTTCATCAATTCTGCACAGCAGATTTATGTCGGCATTTATGATCTGGGGCGCGGCTTTCCTGTCGCTTTTGCTGCCGTTGCCGCCTTCATGGCACTGTCCGCCTTCCTGAATTCACGGATGGTCGGACGTTTCGGCATGCGCCGGATTTCGCAGGTATTGCTGATTACATTTATCAGCCTCAGCCTGCTGCTGTTCCTGCTGTCGGTGTTTTTTGAAGGCCCTGTGCCATTCCCGATTTATATCGTGATTTTTGCACTGATTATGTTCTGCTTCGGCTCTATCGGCGGCAACTTCAACGCCTTGGCGATGGAACCGCTCGGACAGGTTGCAGGCACAGCTTCTTCCGTTCTCGGCTTTGTACAGTCACTGACCGGTGCAGCCATCGGTATGCTGATCGGCCAGTCCTTCAACGGAACAACCGTGCCTATGGCACTTGGCTATTTCATTGTCGGTGCTATCGCGATGGTGTTTGTGCTGATTGCAGAACAAGGCAAATTGTTCCGCGCGGTATCGCCTTCACCGCAGCATGTGATTGAGAAATAAAAGGAAAAGGCCGCTTAATGCGGCCTTTTTCTTTATAGAACAGATAATTACTTCTGCCACAGCGCTTGTTTGATCGCCTGCCAGCTGTCTGCATCAGGTGCAATAATCAAACCGCCATCGACATGACCGGGCTTATAAGCACTACCATCAAGCCGCGCAGTATAACCACCGGCCTCCTGATGGATCAGATTGCCGGGCAGATGATCCCAAGGCATCAGCTTGTTATAAACCGCAAAATGCGCGGAACCGGTGGCAATCACGCGATATTCATGCGCTGCACAGCGATAGCCGAGATGCGAGAGAAACTTCGCCTGATTACCGGCAACCAGCGTACGATCCGGCTCCGGCAGATATTGCCATGACACACAGCCGGTCATTTCCTTAAGCGCCGGAGCATCAGCAACACGCACTTTATGTTCACTGCCATCGGCACGGCGGATATAACTGCCCGCCCCCTTAATACCGATCAGCCAGTCACGCCCCATCGGGTCATAGATAATACCGGCAACGGTCTCGCCCTTGATATTAACCGAGAGCATGACGCCGAACAGCGGCACACCGGATGCGAAATTGAATGTGCCATCCACCGGATCAATAGTGAAAGCCAGATCCGCAGAATTCAGACCATCCAACAGCGCCGGATTGTCACTGCAGGCTTCTTCACCAACGATCATCGCACCAGCAAAGCGCTCACGCAGAGCAGCAGTGATCACCTTTTCCGAATTAACATCAGCCTCAGTCACCAGATCATCTGCCGAGGTTTTCTGGCGGATATCGCCACTGTCCAGCCGGCGAAAGCGCGGCAGAATTTCAGTGTCAGCGGTCGAGCTGAGCAAATCAGCCAGCCAGTTAATCTCGTGATGATCAAACATTGTCTGCTTCCGTTATTCGTCTGAGGGGGAGGATAGTTCCGGCGCTACCAGCGACGCAAAATCAAAAATCTTACGGTCGAGCAAATGGCTCGGGCGCACATTGGCCAGCGCGCGTATCATCGTATCTTTACGACCCGGCATACGCTTTTCAATATCGGTCAGCATCGCCTTCATCATATTACGCTGCAAGCCGTCCTGACTGCCGCACAGATCGCAAGGAATGATCGGGAACTCCATTGCTGTGGCAAATTTTGCCAGATCATCTTCTGCCGCATAGGCCAGCGGGCGCAAGACCAGCAAATCGCCCTCATCATTCAGCAGTTTCGGCGGCATAGAAGCCAGACGACCGCCATGGAACAGATTCATGAAAAAGGTTTCGAGAATATCCTCGCGGTGATGACCAAGTACCAGCGCCGAGCAGCCCTCTTCACGCGCAACACGGTAGAGATTACCGCGGCGCAAACGCGAGCAAAGCGCGCAATAGGTTTGAGTTTCCGGCACCTTATCTGTCACGATCGAATAGGTATCCTGATATTCAATGCGATGGGTAATCTGATTTTTGGTCAGATAATCCGGCAGAATATGTTTCGGAAAATTCGGCTGTCCCTGATCAAGATTGCAGGCAATCAGATCAACCGGCAGGAGACCACGCCATTTCAGATCAAGCAGCAGCGCCAAAAGACCGTAGGAATCCTTACCGCCGGACAGTGCCACCAGCCAGCGATCGCCCGGGCGCACCATGGCGAAATCATCCATCGCCTGACGGGTCTGACGCAGCAAACGCTTGCGCAGCTTGTTGAACCCGACCGAGGACGGCACATTGCGGAACAGCGGATGACAACCGTCGCCGCCCATATCCTCATCACTCATGGATGCATAATCATCCAGTTCCGGACTGATATCGGAAACCGGCACAGGTTTCGCCAATTTGTCCTGCAAATCTGAACCTGTATCGCCGTTCAGGGCTGTGTCGTGAATATTCATAGATATCTCTGCTGCAAAAACTGCTGTTAGAGCATAATTCCTTGAACTCATCATAGTTTAAGGAATTATGCTCTAATTTTTAAGTGTTCGAGCGACCTTTGTGTGCCAAGTCTGGCACACGGCGCTCTTTAGCATCGAATAAAGCGAACTGCCCCTGTTCGCAACAAAGAAGCGGCTTTTCAGCCGCCTCCCGGTCACAAATTTCATTCAGAGTGTCTGTTATACTTCTTCATAACTTCAACAAGCCGGTCATGCGGAAGCGCGTAAGAGATATTATCGTCCCGCCCTTTCATGGTTTCCGCAGCAATCATCGCATTGATAATCGCTTCTTCGGTTGCCAAAGCAGCAGCCTGAATGAGCGGATCCATTTTATTATTGGAAACCATCTCCATCTGTGTGGTTTCTTCACGGCTGAAAGCTTCAGGATTGGCCGTTGAAAATGCGATAAAAATATCACCGCTGCCATTGGCTCCAAAACCGCCGACACGACCAATGCCAACAGGCACACGACGCGCCAGCCGTTTCAATTGATGCGGCAGCAGCGGTGCATCCGTTGCCACGACGACAATAATCGAGCCGCTTTCTTCACGCGTCCACGATGTATCCTGCATAAGCTCGGTGATTTCCTCACCAACCGGTACACCGGCAATCATCAAATCCTGCCGTCTGCCGAAATTACCCTGCACCAAGACGCCGACAGTATAACCGCCCTCTTCCTCGCTCAGTTTACGGGAGGATGTGCCGGTGCCGCCTTTAAAATGAAACAGGTTCATGCCGGTGCCCCCACCGACATTGCCTTCTGCAATTCTACCGCCCGCAGCATTATCCAGCGCGGCATAGACATGTTCTTTTTTCACATGCATGCCGTTGATATCGTTCAGGATACCGTCCCATGTTTCAGCAACCACCGGCAGCAGCCAGTAAAGGTCTTTGAAATGCGGCCCCGTCAAATCATTATCAATCAGCCATGAAACTACAGAATCCCGCACCACGCCAACGCTATGCGTATTGGTGATCGCTATCGGCCCTTCCAGAAAACCGCTCTCCTCCACCCATGTTGTGCCGGTCATCTCGCCATTACCGTTGAGAGAATACCAGCCGGAGAACACCGGATTGAATGTCTTACCCCGTGGCAGAATGGCTGTAACGCCGGTGCGTGCAGGGCCTTTACCGGTCTCTAACTTGCCCTCACCCTCGATAATCGTCGAATAACCAACCGTCACGCCTTCAACATCGGTAATGGCATTATTCGGGCCGGTTGTGCCTGTAAACGGAATACCGAGATCACGCGCGCGCGGCTTATGCGATATGCTTGTCATTAAAATTATTTCCATATTCTGCAATCAAAACAATTCCGCCAGAAGCAGGAGCCGCCGCTGTCGCAAACTGTCTTCAGGCAAAAACACAGCGTCTTTGCCCTGATTTTTGAGAACCCTCCGTGGCGGTATGTCGTCATGCTCCCCGATACCACCACGGGCATATAAGCACCGCAAATTTATCCGCGCAATTGCTTTCATCCGCCGTTATCAGCAGGCTTATGGCATCACTACTAAGCTGGAAGAGAAGATGAGAAAGGATAGAGGCACATCTGCCTCGGTAATAAGTTTATGCAACATACAAAAATGCCCTGCCGCTCACTTATTTTGGCGCGCAGGGCTTTTGATTGGGGTTCATCCCATTTTGTCGGTAGTCATTCGCCGACAAGCTATCAGAAAGCTGCCCTAAAGGCAGGTTATCTGCAGAAATGATAAATTGTTGCTCTTTCAATAAAACCACACTTCAACTTTCATTTGTGACAGTCTGGCTCTGAACCGCAGATATAGCATTCAGCTATAATTTTCAGAACCTTACCACTTTCAGCAAATCCTATATTCTGCGATTTGCTGCCGAAGCACACAGACCGGTGAATATAGTCATTGATCTTTCTATGCATACTATCTTCACAGATAGTCCTTACAGAAATCCGGTAGTTTCAGAAAAAACATTATTTTTCGACGATACAATATCGTCATGCATGGTCAGGTGGACTCATCCTTATATTCCTCCTGTTTCGCGCGGAACAGTATAAGTTCCTGTCTGGGCTTTCGCCCGTCTTCAGCTGTTCGGGACTTTACATCCCTTTCCTCCGCTGATGCTGAAGACAATTTCAGTGTGCTCTCAGGACAGCGCATCGTCAACTGATAGGTTTTCACATTATATTACATCGCCATTTGATGGGCTTAGACAAGAAATTCTGCTTTGCTGCGATTACAACCAAAATCTGACTGGACTTAAGTTCATATTTTGTTCTATAACCTTTTGCAAAATTGCGGGAGAGCGGCTGGACTGTCATCAGTGCAGCGCGGTTCCGCAAAACAGAGTACAAATCCGGTCAATATTGAGTTTGAGCAGAGCGCACCTATATAAATGTCTGAGTTTCGGCTGAGGCATTGTAAATCCTGCCATTCTCCTGTTTCCGGCCAAATTGTTACGCACCAACCGCAGGCACAATGCTGATGAGCGATCAAAAATTTATCTCCATTCGCGGCGCCCGCGAACATAATCTGAAAAATATTGATATTGATCTGCCGCGCGACAAGCTGATTGTCATGACCGGTCTGTCCGGTTCCGGTAAATCATCGCTCGCTTTCGACACGATTTATGCGGAAGGTCAGCGCCGTTATGTCGAGAGTCTTTCAGCCTATGCGCGACAGTTTCTGGAAATGATGCAAAAGCCGGATGTTGACCAGATTGACGGTCTGTCTCCGGCTATTTCCATTGAACAGAAAACCACCAGTCGCAATCCGCGCTCGACAGTTGGTACTGTCACCGAGATTTACGACTACCTGCGCCTGCTCTATGCACGCGTTGGCGTACCTTACTCCCCTGCCACCGGCCTGCCGATTGAAAGCCAGACAGTCAGCCAGATGGTTGACCGTGTGATGGCTTTTGAAGAAGGCACGCGCCTCTATATCATGGCGCCGATTGTACGCGGCCGTAAGGGTGAATACCGTAAGGAACTCGCTGAACTGCAGAAAAAAGGCTTTCAGCGTGTCAAAATTGACGGTGTTTTCTATGAAATAGCTGACGCACCGGCACTGGATAAAAAATACAAGCACGACATTGATGTGGTTGTTGACCGCGTTGTGGTGCGTCCTGATCTGGCTTCGCGTCTGGCCGACAGCCTGGAAACCTGTCTGCAACTGGCAGAAGGTCTGGCGATTGCAGAATTTGCGGATAAGCCGCTGCCACCAGAAGAAACCGCAGCAGACAGCGTCAACAAATCCAAGAACGACACCCACGAGCGCGTGCTGTTCTCAGAGAAGTTCGCCTGCCCTGTCTCCGGCTTTACTATTGCCGAGATTGAGCCGCGCCTGTTCTCCTTCAACAATCCGTTTGGTGCCTGCCCGACCTGTGACGGCCTTGGCTCACAGCAAGCGATTGACCCGAACCTGATTGTGCCGGATGAAGCCCTGCGCATGAAAGACGGGGCAATTGCCCCTTGGGCAAAATCCTCCTCGCCATATTACAATCAAACGCTGGAAGCGCTGGGCAAAGCCTATGGTTTCAAGCTGACAGATAAATGGCAGGATTTGAGCGAGGATGCGCAAAAAGCCGTGCTTCATGGCACAAAAGGCAAAGAAATTACCTTTGTCTATAAAGACGGCTCCCGTTCTTACGAAACCACCAAGACATTTGAAGGTGTTATTCCTAATCTGCAGCGCCGCTGGAAGGAAACCGATTCCAACTGGTCGCGCGAAGAGATTGAACGCTATATGTCTGCCACACCTTGCCCTTCCTGCGCAGGCTATCGCCTGAAACCGGAAGCACTGGCAGTTAAAGTCGGCATGATGCATATCGGCCAGCTGACAGAAATGTCGATCCGCAATGCTGACCAATGGTTCAGCACAATCGACCAGCAATTCAATGACAAGCAGAACGAAATTGCTGCCCGTATTCTGAAAGAAATCCGCGAGCGCCTGCGCTTCCTTAATGATGTGGGGCTGGATTATCTGTCACTGTCGCGTAATTCCGGCACGCTTTCCGGCGGTGAAAGCCAGCGCATTCGTCTCGCTTCGCAGATCGGTTCCGGTCTGACCGGCGTTCTCTATGTGCTGGATGAACCATCCATTGGTTTGCACCAGCGCGATAATGCACGTCTGCTGGATACGCTGCGTCATCTGCGCGATCTCGGAAACACCGTGATCGTGGTTGAGCACGATGAGGATGCAATCCTCACAGCAGACTACGTGGTCGATATTGGTCCGGCAGCCGGTGTTCATGGTGGTCAGATTATTGCTAAGGGTACACCGTCCGAAGTGATCAACAATCCAAATTCTATCACCGGTAAATACCTGTCCGGCGCAATGCAGGTTATGGTTCCGGCGGAGCGCCGCAAGGTCACCAAATCCAAACGCATCAAGGTTGTCGGTGCCCGCGCTAACAATCTTAAAAACGTAACCGGTGAAATTCCGCTCGGTACCTTTACCGCAGTAACCGGCGTATCCGGTGGCGGCAAATCCACATTCCTGATTGAAACCCTGTATAAAGCTGCCTCACGTAAAATCATGGGCTCCCGCGAACATCCGGCAGAACACGACCGGATTGAAGGTCTGGAACTGCTGGACAAGGTCATTGATATCGATCAGTCACCAATCGGCCGTACACCGCGTTCCAATCCGGCAACTTATACCGGTGCCTTCACACCAATCCGTGACTGGTTTGCCGGTCTGCCGGAGGCGAAAGCACGCGGCTATCAGCCAGGTCGCTTCTCATTCAACGTCAAAGGCGGGCGTTGCGAGGCCTGTCAGGGTGATGGCGTTATCAAGATTGAAATGCACTTTCTGCCGGATGTTTACGTGACATGTGATGTTTGTAACGGCAAACGCTACAACCGCGAAACACTGGAAGTTCTGTTTAAAGGCAAGAGCATCGCCGATGTTCTTGATATGACGGTTGAAGAAGGTGTTGAATTTTTCGCTGCGGTGCCAAGTATCCGTGACAAGATGGAAACGCTGAACCGCGTTGGTCTTGGCTATATCAAAATCGGCCAGCAGGCGACCACCCTCTCCGGCGGCGAAGCCCAACGCGTTAAACTCGCTAAGGAACTATCCCGCCGCGCAACCGGCAAGACGCTATACATTCTTGATGAGCCAACCACCGGCCTTCATTTCCATGATGTTGCCAAACTGCTGGAAGTGCTGCACGAACTGGTTGATCAAGGCAACACCGTTGCTGTTATCGAGCATAATCTCGAAGTCATTAAAACCGCTGACTGGGTATTGGATCTCGGTCCTGAAGGCGGTGACGGCGGCGGTGAGATTGTGGCCGTCGGACGTCCGGAAGATATTGTCGCCGAACCGCGTTCTTATACCGGCCACTTCCTGAAGGAACTGCTGGAACGCCGTCCTGACGGCAAAACACTCGCAGCTGAATAAATAACAACGCCGCCCATAAAACAGGCGGCGTTTTTATTGAATGATACGGGAAGGAAAATCAGCTCTGTGGTCTGGTTTCCTTATCTCAGCGCTTCCTATTTCTCATGGATATGCTGTCATTTGTGAGCAAGCCGTTTTTCGCAAGTCGTGCCCATACTTTTACAATCAGGTTGGGCATATCTTCGGCGATTAAACCGACCGGTGCTTCCTCAGCAAAACGATTTGCAGTTTCCGCATGTATCCACACCGCCGCACAGGCAGCCTCAAAAACCGGCATACCCTGCGCACAAAGCCCCGCGATAATACCGGTCAGCACATCACCGGAACCGGCAGTTGCCAGTAATGCATTACCGTTGCTGTTAATTGCAGCACGGCCATCCGGTGCGGCAATTACCGTATCCGCACCTTTGTAAATCACCACACTATGGCTGAGCTGAGCAGCTAGCCGCGCTTTCTCAACTTTACTCTGACTATCCGTAACCAATTCACCGAACAACCGCTGAAACTCTCCCTCATGCGGTGTCAGCACCAGCGAACAGCCTGATCGTTCTGCAGCAGCAAACAGCAACTGCTGCTGATCTTTAAATGCTGTGATGCCATCCGCATCCAGCACCAGTGCTTCCAAACCGGCTTCATCTGCACTATCCGCCAGTAATGCACAGACCAGCTCCCGCGCCCTTGGCAAATCACCAAAGGCAGGTCCCAAAACCGCAGCTTTGACTTTTCTTGCTCTGATAAAATTCAGAACATCTACAGTTTCACCTAACGGATACAGCATTGTGCCCGTCAAATGTGCGGCATGGATAGGCAATGCATCCGGCGGCGCAATCATTGTCACCAACCCCGCTCCTGTACGTGCAGCAGCAGAAGCACTCAAACGTGCAGCGCCGGTGGACATCATCCCGCCGGAAAACACCCCGACATGGCCACGTGTGAATTTATGGGCATTGATCTGTGCAACAGGCAGAACATCACGCCAAAGCTCCGGCAGATTTTCATAAAGCCTGACCGGTATTGTTTCGAATACCGTATTTTCAATGCCGATATCGCGGACATGCACTTCACCGCATAACTCACGTCCCGGTTGCAATAAATGTCCGGGCTTTTTGCGGAAAAACGTAGCCGTATGCTGCGCCTGCACAGCCACACCCTTAACCTGCCCGTCCAGTCCTGATACACCGCTTGGCAGATCAATCGCACAGACAGCCACACCGGACATGTTCAGCCTTGTGATACAAGTTGCCAGCTCCCCACTTACATCGCGCACCAGCCCCGCACCGAGCAAAGCATCCACAACCAACGAATAATCTTCGGGTATAAAATGATGAAGCGGCAGAACCTGCCCACCCGAAGACACATAGTCAGCATAGGCAAGAGCAGCATCACTGTCCGTTTTGGGTTGTTCCGTATAAAAACAAGCCACAGATATGCCCGCCGCCTTCAATAGCTTTGCAACGACATAGCCATCGCCGCCATTATTACCAGAGCCGCAGAGCACAGCGACAGAACGGGCATCAGGCCAAAATCTGATAATCTCTTCAAGCTCCGCCTGACCGGCGCACTGCATCAGATGATAACCTGCAGTGCCACCCGCAATGGTAATCCGGTCAGCCTGCCCCATCTCTTCCGGCGTCAATAATTCCATATCAGGCTCCTGCAAGAATGCTTCATTGCTTCGCGCATGCTTATTTAAAACGCACAATGCCTAAATTTTAGGCAATTCAAATCCGGCAATCATATTTATCACTGCCATTTTTTCATGCAAAGGCAACACATATGCAGCCTTGCCTGAAATTTCTGCACATTTTTTGCCGCGTGTGAATTTCACCTTTCGGCATAATTTGAAAATAAATCAAATATTTCAACAAGCTGCATCAATAATTGCCAATTAAAGCTCTGCCTGCCCATAAAAAATTATAAAATTTTACCCGTCAGATTATAAATTCGCAGATTTTGGCACGATTTATGCTTATGATATTTCAAGGCCATGTAAGGCTCAGAAATAAACGGAGGCAGCATTCTGATGAAAAAAATCGAAGCTATCATTAAGCCTTTCAAACTTGATGAAGTCAAAGAAGCACTTCAGGACGTCGGCCTGCAAGGTATCACCGTTCTGGAAGCCAAGGGTTTCGGCCGTCAAAAAGGCCATACTGAACTGTATCGCGGCGCGGAATATGTTGTCGATTTTCTGCCAAAGGTAAAAATCGAAGTCGTGCTTGCCGATGATGCAGTGGACGCAGCAGTGGAAGCCATCCGCAAAGCCGCACAAACCGGCCGTATCGGCGATGGTAAAATCTTTATCTCCAGCGTTGAAGAAGTGATCCGCATCCGTACCGGCGAAACCGGCCCTGATGCTATCTGATATGTAAGTCACCGGTTTTGCCGGACAAATTTTCTCAGTTTAACGTCGTTCAATAGGAAAATGCATATGACGACCGCCCATGACATTCTGAAACTGATCTCTGACAACGACGTAAAATTCGTTGACCTGCGTTTTACTGACCCTAAAGGCAAGCTGCACCATGTGACTATGGATGTGGGCATGGTTGATGAAGACATGTTCACCGACGGCGTTATGTTCGACGCCTCCTCCATCGGCGGCTGGAAAGCCATCAATGAATCCGACATGGTTCTGATGCCTGATCCGGCTTCCGCTCACATGGATCCGTTCTTTGCAGCGTCCACTCTGGTTCTGCTTTGCGATATTCTCGATCCTGTTACCGGCGAAAACTACAACCGCGATCCGCGCGGCACTGCCAAAAAAGCAGAAGCCTATGTGAAATCGCTTGGCATCGGCGACACTGTTTTCATCGGCCCGGAAGCTGAATTCTTCATCTTCGATGATGTGAAATACAAAAACGATCCTTACAACACCGGTTTCAAGCTGGATTCCAGCGAACTGCCATCAAATGATGACACCGATTACGAAACCGGCAATATGGGTCACCGTCCGCGCGTTAAAGGCGGTTATTTCCCTGTACCGCCAATCGACAGCTGTCAGGATATGCGCTCGGAAATGCTCACAGTTCTGTCCGAAATGGGTGTAACCGTTGAAAAGCATCACCATGAAGTTGCAGCCGCTCAGCACGAACTCGGTGTGAAGTTCGACACGCTCGTCGCTAATGCCGACAAGATGCAGCTCTTCAAATATGTGGTTCACCAGACTGCAAATGCCTATGGCAAGACTGCAACCTTCATGCCGAAGCCAATCTTCGGTGACAATGGTTCGGGTATGCATGTTCACGTGTCGATCTGGAAAGACGGCAAGCCGACTTTCGCAGGTAATGAATATGCCGGCCTGTCAGAAAGCTGCCTGTTCTTCATCGGCGGCGTAATCAAACACGCCAAAGCACTGAATGCCTTCACCAACCCGTCGACCAACTCTTATAAGCGTCTGGTTCCGGGCTATGAAGCGCCTGTTCTGCTGGCCTATTCCGCCCGCAACCGTTCAGCTTCCTGCCGTATTCCATTTGGCAATTCGCCAAAATCAAAGCGTCTGGAAGTCCGCTTCCCTGATCCGACAGCAAACCCTTACTATTGCTTTGCTGCCATTCTGATGGCGGGTCTTGACGGTATCAAGAACAAGATCCATCCGGGTCAGGCAATGGATAAAGATCTCTATGATCTGCCAGCTAAAGAACTGAAAAAAATTCCTACCGTTTGCGGTTCTCTGCGTGAAGCCCTCCAGAGCCTCGACAAAGACCGCGCCTTCCTCAAAGCAGGCGACGTGTTCAGCGACGACCAGATCGACAGCTTCATTGAACTGAAAATGCAGGAAGTCATGCGCTTTGAAATGGCTCCGCATCCGGTTGAATTCGATATGTATTACTCCTGCTGATACATCCTCCCGAAACAAGAAACCCCGCCGTTGGCGGGGTTTTTTATTTGCCTGACAAATAGTGAATCTAACGGCCAGATAATCCATGTAAGATACTGATTATTTTACATTTATCGATTTAAAAAAAGCCGCGACAGACAAACTGGCGCGGCTTAAATTCATATCAATTTCAGCGTCAATTAGAGCGCACGCACCAGCGCATCAGCAGCACGGATTTCCCGCTCCCGCCATGCACGGCGTGCCTGTGCTTCTTCATCCTCGCCCCATTGTTCAATCGTCCAGTCTTCATCGACATGAGCGACTTTCCATGCCGTATCCACATCAATGGCACCCTCAAACAATGCCAGACCGGTGATTGCCGAGCCGCAAAGTGTGGTCATCACATGCAGAGCAGCCAGCGCAACAGGATCTGAAACCATACGCAGATGCGCGCCGAAAGCAGCCAGTGCTTCGCGCGGCTGCGCCACATGCATCAGGCCTTCTGTAACCTCGAAATTTGCACCGAGTGTAGCCGCCCAATCAAGCAGCGGGTCCCAATGTTCACGCTGGCGATCAACCAGTTCTTTCGGGCTGTCTGCGCGATAGCACAGCAGATCAGTACCGGCGAAGCGCAGAATTTCTTCCAGCACCGCCTGCGTTTCCGCAGCAACACCATCAATCGCCGTATTGACCAGACGGGTTGCCGGCATATCTGCCGGATTAATATGCGTATCCTGACGGGCAAATTCTTCTGCCACGATCTGCGCAGCGGCTTCCGTTGGCAGAACCAGCTTGTTTCGCAGCGGCGTATTGACCAGCTTGCCATCCAGCAATATGGCAAAACCACCGGCTTCATAGGCACCGACAGTCACGTCTTTATAGAAACGCTTCGGCAATGGCGTCAGCATCTGCTTTTGTGCGCGGATAACCGGATCAGGATCAGACAGCATCGCCTCGTGATCGAGCCGTGCCTGTTCGATATCTTCAAGAATATTGCGCATTTTATTTCCTAAATATTTCGGTTCAGAATCTCACCACGCCTTCAGCGGGCAAGCTGACCCAACAAATCCGACGGATGATGCAATATAGTTGCGGCACCCGCTTCACTTAATCTGTCCGGCTTATGATAGCCCCAGTTTACACCGATTGCTGTGGCTCCGGCACTGCCTGCCATCATCATATCGTAAGTCGTGTCACCGATTACAAAGGTCTGCGACACATCGCAACCCGTCTCATGGCAACATTCCAGCACCATTGCCGGATGCGGCTTGGACGGACAATCATCTGCGCAGCGGGATACAAGAAAATTCCGGTCAAAACCATGGCGTTCCATCACTGAGATCACGCCACGGCGGGATTTTCCTGTCACCATGCCCAACAGAATATCATCCTGCGCAGCCAGAGCATCAATCAATTCGGCAATACCGTCATAAAGCGGCTCGTCAAAATCATGCTCCAGCCGGATTTTACGAAATTGCTGCTTATATTGCTCGGTCAGGTTCTCAATTTCAGCGCCCATAGGAATACCGGAAATCTGCGAAATCGCCAGATTGAGGGTCAGGCCGATAATTTCCTGTGTCTCGCTCAGTTCAGGAACGCGCAGACCTGCATTGGCAAAGGTTTCAACCATACAACGATGAATAACACCGCCGCTATTCACCAGCGTTCCGTCACAATCAAACAGCACCAGTTTCATAGTGAGGCTTTTTCCTGCATAGTTTTTGCCAAGTCAGTATCAAATTGCTGCGCTGCTTTGCGCACAGCAATACGCTGCGCATAATTGGCAATAAATAATCCGCCTGCGATCAGGCCCAACGCTGCAAATAGCTTCCAGCTCATAGGCTCACCCAGCACCAATCCGCTCAGCATCACCCCGAAGGCAGGGATCATCAATGCGAAATTCGACAGTGCTGAAGCAGGATAACGGCGGATCATCCAGAACCACAGCGGATAGGTAAAGGCGACAATGAAGGCCGACTGAAACACAAAAGCCGCATAGGTCAGCATAGTCGGATCACGAACCGCATCCCCCAGCATCGGCGCAAAAGGCAAAGGTACAATCGCCGCAATAAGCAACTGATAGAGCAAGGTTTTTTCCGGTGCAGCGTCGCTCAGCGGTGTCTTCTTGATAACCAATGTCGTCGCCGCCCAGAACACGCTGGAAATCAGACAGAGAATATCGCCGTAAATCGCATTCTCGCCGGGCATCGACAATTCATCCGAGAGAACCAGCACCACACCGCCGAATGCAACAATCATTCCGACGACGGTGAGTACCCGCATCCGCTCGCCCAGCAGAAAATGCGCACCGATTGCCACCCAGAACGGCATAGTATTCATCATCAGCGTGGAGCGTCCGGCACTGGTAAAATCCAGCCCTGCAAAAATCAGAACGAATTCCAGACCGAACAATAGCCCAATCACCAGACCGGGAATAAGCGTTTTGTCTTTTTCAAACAGGGCAATACCGCGAAAACGGCACCAGAGAAAAACGAGAAAGCCGCCAACGAAAGAGCGCGCAGCCGCCATATACATCGGATTGAAACCCTGATTGCCGATTTTAATGGCAACCTGATTCATCCCCCAGCTGACGCAGATAAACAGCATCAGCGCCACGCCCATTGTATCTATCGTCGCGCGGCGCTCATAACCTGTCACCAGCCGTCCTGTTGCCGACGCCGCGCTCCCTGCTGCCCTGCCCATTTCATCCCCGCTTCAAACACATTCCGGCCTGTTATGCGGCGGAACATACAATCAACTATCAGTCCTGTTCCGCATCTGCATCGAAACCAAGCAGGTTCCATGACTGCACCATATGCGGCGGCAATGGCGCAGAAACATCAATCATACCACCGCCCGGATTAGGAATGCGGATACGGCGCGCATGAAGATGCAGGCGGTTCTGCACACCGCCCGGGAAATCCCAGTTGATATCAGCTTCAAAATATTTCGGATCGCCAATAATCGGATGACCAAGATACTGCGCATGTACGCGCAACTGGTGGGTACGGCCGGTATAAGGCTCCATTTCCAGCCAGGACAGGTTCTGACCGGCTGTTTCCAGCACGCGGTAGAACGATACAGCGTGATCGGAATCCGGTTCACCATGCTGGCAAACGCGCATACGGTCGCCATCCGGTGTGCTGTCTTTTACCAGCCATGTGGAGATTTTGTTCTCGCGCTTGCGCGGTACGCCCTTCACCAGAGCCCAATAGGTTTTCTTGGTGTCGCGCTCACGGAAAGCCTTGGTCAGCGCCTGTGCGGCACCACGGGTTTTCGCCACGACCAGAACGCCCGATGTATCGCGGTCGAGACGGTGCACCAGACGCGGCTTTTCGCCTTTTTTATTGCGCCATGCTTCCAGCATCGAATCGACACTGCGCACCACACCGGAACCGCCCTGCACGGCCAGACCGGATGGTTTATTGAACACATAGACCTTCTCATTCTCAAAAATCAGCATTTTTTTGAGAACATCACCATCGCCCTGATTGCGGATGGTCTTGCCGGTCAGCGGCGTGTTGTCTTCTTTTTCATCAAGACCCAGCGGCGGAACACGCACGGACTGCCCTGCCTGCAAACGGCTGTCAGCTTTCACCCGCCCGCCATCCACACGGATCTGGCCGGAGCGCAGCAGCTTTTGCAAATGCCCGAAGCCCAAGCCCGGAAAATGCACTTTGAACCAGCGATCAAGGCGCATGCCTGTTTCGTCTGCATCTACAGTTTTAAGTTCTACGCCAGCCATATTCTGTTTATTCCGCTAAAATTCGGGGCACAATCACGGCGACAAATGCAATGTCTTCCGTGCAGCCAATATACTCTGAAATATGCTCCTAGAGCATTTCGCAGCCAAATGGAAACATTAGATGACACAGGAACTGTTCAGAACATGTTTTCTGCAAGGACTCATGCTTAAAGGCGACCTGTCCCCGTCTGTAACCGCAAAGCGTAAAAACACTTAAGAATAAGCTCTCTGGCACCGGATTCTCACCGAATATTTAAATCCATTAAACTTTCTGAACATTCTATAAAATCATGCATTATCAGCATGTTACATAAAACTATCACAGCAGGTTACAATCCGTTGTAATTTATGGTCGGTTTCGCACTTAAATTGCCACTTATGAACACCAATTTCCATTGCAGTTTCAGGCAATCAGGATCATGTTCCCGCTGCCGCTAAACATTTGTTTTTCTGACCGCAATCTGACTGGCGGATATAATTCGGTCAGACATTATACCGGAGTGGCCCGTGTCTATTGTGCGCGTTTACTGGAGATCCCTGCAATATCTCTCAGCCGAGAGAACAGCGACAGCGCTTATCGTGCTGGCGAATATTGCGCTTGGCGTGATCACCATTTTTGAACCTGTGCTGTTCGGTCGGGTCATTGATGCGATTTCGCAAAAGACCGTGATTATCCCGACCCTCGCTCTGTGGGCAGGTCTCGGTGTGTTCAACATTATCGCTGTAGTGCTGGTCGCCCGCGGCGCTGACCGGCTGGCGCATAAGCGCCGTCTCGGCGTTCTGACCAAATCTTACGAAGGCATCATCACCATGCCACTGGCATGGCATCAGCAGCGCGGCACTTCCAATGCATTGCACACGCTGATCCGTGCAACAGACACGCTGTTCACGCTGTGGCTGGAATTCATGCGCAACCACCTCACCACCATTGTAGCGCTGGCTGTGCTGATCCCGACCGCGCTCAGCATGGATGCGCGCCTGACACTGGTACTGATGGTTCTCGGTGCAATTTATGTAATGATCGGCCAGCTGGTTATTCAGAAAACCAAAGATGGTCAGGCTGCGGTTGAGCGCCACCATCACAAAGTGTTTGAACATATCAGCGATACAATCAGTAATATTTCCGTATTGCAGAGCTATAACCGCATCAATGCGGAAGCCTCTGCCCTGCGTGATTACGCGGCAACTCTGGAAAAAACCCAGCGTCCGGTGCTGAACTGGTGGGCGCTGGCCAGCGGTCTGAACCGTATGGCTTCCACCATTTCCATGGTGATCGTGCTGCTGATCGGTGCCTATCTGGTTTCCAAAGGCCAGCTGCGCGTCGGTGAAGTGATTACCTTTATCGGTTTTGCCCAGCTGATGATCGGTCGTCTCGACCAGATCAGTAACTTCATCAACCAGACCGCCTCTTCACGCGCAAAACTCGAAGAATTCTTCGCGATGGAAGATGCAGTGGCTGTGCATGAAGAACCACAAGCTGCCAATGATCTGAAAAATGTGCAGGGTGAAGTCGTTTTCGACAAAGTGACCTATGAATTCCGCAATTCCGGTCAGGGCGTCTATGATATTTCCTTTACCGCGAAAGCCGGTCAGACCGTGGCGATTGTCGGCCCGACAGGTGCCGGTAAAACCACACTGATTAATTTGCTGCAGCGCGTTTATGATCCTGTGGCCGGTCATATCAGCATTGACGGCACAGATACCCGCAATGTCAGCCGTTCATCGCTGCGCAAAGCCATGGCAACCGTGTTTCAGGATGCCGGTATGTTCAACCGCTCGATTGAGGATAATATTCGTATCGGTGCGGAAGGTGCGACCAATGAAGAAGTGCATGCCGCTGCCAAAGCTGCCGCTGCTCATGAGTTCATTCTCGCAAAAAGCGAAGGCTATGACACGGTTGCCGGTGAGCGCGGATCGCAGCTTTCGGGTGGTGAGCGTCAGCGTCTGGCGATTGCCCGTGCTATCCTCAAAGATGCACCAATTCTGGTGCTTGATGAGGCTACTTCTGCGCTCGACGTAGAAACCGAAGGCATGGTCAAACAGGCTATTGATGATCTGAGCTCTGACCGCACAACCTTCATCATCGCGCACCGTCTTTCGACTGTCCGCAATGCCGATCTGGTGCTGTTCCTTGATAAAGGTCATATCATTGAAAGCGGCAGCTTCAATGAGCTGGCAGCCAAAGGCGGTCGTTTCGCCTCTCTGCTGCGTGCAGGCGGCCTGATGGCCGAAGAAGCAGACCTGACAAATGACATTGACGAAAACAGCAATGTCACACGCTTTCCGTCAAAGGCTTCCGCATAAACAGCTATGAATCTAAAAATGATAAAACCCGGCTAACCACCGGGTTTTATTGTATTATATGATATTATTTTTGATTGCGTTCAATCCGTAGTTTCGCCCAATAATCGAGGCGCTTACGGATTTCCCGTTCAAAGCCACGCTCCGGCGGATTATAATATTGCTGACGCCCCATTTTTTCAGGGAAATAATCCTGACCTGAAAACGCATCCGGCTCATCATGATCGTAGCGGTAGCCTTCATTATAGCCTTCATCGCGCATCAGCTTGGTAGGCGCATTGAGAATGTGTTTCGGCGGCAGCAGAGAGCCGTTTTCTTTGGCAGCGCGTCTGGCGGCTTTATAGGCCATATAAACACCGTTGGATTTTGGTGCGGTTGCCAGATAGACGCAAGCCTGCGCCAGCGCCAGCTCCCCTTCCGGCGAGCCCAGATAATCATAGGCATCCTTGGCAGCATTACAGATGACAAGCGCCTGCGGATCGGCAAGGCCGATATCCTCCACCGCCATACGTACCAAACGCCGCCCCAGATAGAGCGGATCTTCACCGGCATCAAACATCCGGCTGAGATAATAAAGTGCCGCATCAGGATCAGAACCACGTACAGATTTATGCAGTGCCGAGATCAGATTATAGTGCCCGTCCTGCCCTTTGTCATAGACCGGCGCACGGCGCTGAACGATGTCCTGCAATTGTTCGGCGGTAAACACTTCTTCCGGCCTTGCCGCACGCCAGACTTCCTCGGCGAGCGTAAGCGCCGCACGGCCATCACCATCCGCCATACGCACCAGACTGGCACGGGCATCCGCATCCAGCGGCAAAGGCTTCTGCTCCACCTCTTCGGCTCTGGCGAGCAATGTGGTGATGCTACTTTCATCATGCGGCTTGAAGGTCAGCACCCGCGCACGTGACAGAAGAGCGGCATTGAGCTCAAATGACGGGTTCTCCGTCGTCGCACCGATCAGCACAACCGTACCGTCTTCCATCACAGGCAGAAAACTATCCTGCTGAGCACGGTTGAAGCGATGTATCTCGTCGACAAACAGCAATGTCTGACGACCCGACATGCGCCGCGCCCGTGCCGTTTCAAAAACCTTTTTAAGATCAGCAACACCGGAGAAAATTGCCGAGATCTGCTCAAAGGCCAAATCCGTATGACCAGCCAGCAATCGCGCTATCGTGGTCTTGCCGGTTCCGGGAGGGCCCCAGAAGATCATTGAGCCGAGGCTGCCGGAAGCAATCATACGCGAGAGAATGCCCTGCTCACCGGTCAGATGCTCCTGTCCTGTGACTTCGCTCAAGTCTCGCGGACGCAAACGATCCGCCAACGGACGGTTACGATCAGCTAAAGGATCAACAGCAGATGAAAATAAATCACTCATAGCAACAGGCCGGATTGCTTTCGCAAACCGGCCTCCCCGTTTCAATCATGCACAAGCGGTTTTAGAAAATGAGGTTTCCCCTCGACCGCTTGTGATAAAAATCAGCGAACAAACTGACGGTAAATTACACCATCGCGCTCAATATCCAAACGCCATAATGCACTGCGTCCGGCAGAAAGCACAGCCAGCAGATCGTCGACATTGGCAATGGCTGTACCATTCACGCCGCGCACAATGTCACCAGCCTTCAAATTCATTGCCTGTGCAGGCGTGTTGTTTTTTACACCGCTGATAACCACACCGCGTGTTGTCGGTGCGAGGCCGGATTTGCGTGCCAGTTCCGGTGTAATATTCTGCACCTGCGCACCAGCCAGCGGATTACGACCTGTGACTTCCCGTGCAGGCGCTTCTTTTGGCGGCTGAGCAAGCGTCACAGCAACCTCACGGGATTTACCGTCATTCAGCACAGTCATCTGCACTGTCTTGCCAATACCGGCAGTGGATACGCGATAGGCCAGCGCATCCGGATTATCGACCTTCACACCGTCAATCGCGGTAATCACATCACCGACTTTGATACCGGCTTCTGCCGCAGGGCTTTTTTCAGCCAGATCAGTAATCAGCGCACCGGAAGGCTGTTTCAGGCCAAGACCGGCAGCAATATCCGGCGTAATCGCCTGAAAAGTTGCACCAACATAAGGGCGCTCAAACGTGTCACTGCCGCTTTCAGCCGATTTCACAACAGCTGAAACCATATTCGACGGAATAGCAAAGCCGATACCGACAGAACCGCCGCTGCGCGAATAAATCGCCGTGTTGATACCAATCAGATTGCCGTTCATATCAATCAGCGCACCGCCGGAATTACCCGGATTAATTGCGGCATCGGTCTGAATGAAGAAGTCGAAATCCGAGACACCAACCTGTGTACGTGACTGCGCAGAAACAATACCGCTGGTCACGGTCTGCCCGACACCGAACGGATTACCGATTGCCAGCACCAGATCACCAACCTCAACCTTGTCGGAATCAGCAAGCTTAATGGTTGGCAGCTCTTCTTTGGCATCAATCTTCAGAATCGCCAGATCCGTTGTCACATCATTGAGCAACAGCTTTGATGAGAATTCACGGCCATCAGCCAGCGCGACTTTAATATCATCCGCACCGTCAATAACGTGATTATTGGTCACGATCAGACCGGAACTGTCTACGATCACACCAGAACCCAGCGACTGCTCCAAACGTGGCTTATTCGGACGCATCTGCCCACCGAAAAACTGTTCAAAGAACGGATCACCGGCAAATGGCGAGCGCTGCTGCACTTTGCGTCCGGCATAGACATTCACAACCGCACCGGAAGTCGACTTCACCAAAGGCGCGTAGGAAAGCTGAATGTCGCTATGGGACTGCGGCACCTGTTTCTCAGCAATTGCAGGTGTGCTCACGGCAGGCGCAAACACAGAAATCGTTCCCGCTGCAATAACGCCGGTGAGTAAAACAGCCAGACCGGCCTTGTAAATTTTACCTAAGCGCCCCGATTTATTGACCGGATCATTCTGCAGATGTGAAGCCATACTTGTATCCCACTTTTCGGAAACCGACTGATTAGGATGAATATAGGCTTCAAAACCAGACGGAAAAGAGGCCGGACAACAAACCTAAAATTAAATTATTGTAATAAAACAGTGCATTAGAAGCGATTTTACATAAATCCCTGTTCTCAAAAGAATACAGGATCATAGCAAACCCGAAAACATAGACAAAAGTGGATAATAAGCCCTCATCGCGGGAGGCAAAAAATATTAAACCTAAAAATAAAAAAGGGGCCGTGAGGCCCCTTAATTTATGCTATCTGCGTTAAACAGATTATGCAGCTTCTGCTTCAGCAGCTTCAGCTTCAACGCGTGCGCGATCAGCAGCGCCTTTAGCAGTAATGTCGCGTTCTACGAACTCAACAACAGCCATTGGAGCATTGTCACCGGTACGGAAACCGGCTTTCATGATGCGGATATAGCCGCCGTGACGGTCAGCATAACGGGTTGCCAGAACGTCGAACAGTTTCTGAACCAGCTGTACATCGCGGATAGCCGAAATGGCCTGACGACGTGCATGCAGATCACCGCGCTTGCCGAGAGTGATGAGCTTCTCAACGATCGGACGGATTTCCTTTGCCTTAGGCAAAGTGGTTACGATCTGTTCGTGTTCAATCAGCGAAGCAGCCATATTGGCGAACATTGCCTTACGGTGGCTTGCAGTCCGGTTCAGCTTACGGAGTGTCTTTCCGTGGCGCATGAGCCTTCTCCTTTAAAATCTATCTTCCGGTCGCAACCGGTCTCAATATTGATCTTCGTAGCGCTTAGCGAGATCTTCGATATTTTCCGGCGGCCAGGTCGGGATTTCCATACCGAGATGGAGTCCCATCGACGCCAGAACTTCTTTGATTTCGTTCAGCGACTTGCGGCCGAAATTCGGAGTCCGCAGCATTTCGGCTTCTGTCTTCTGGATCAGATCGCCGATATAAACGATGTTATCGTTCTTCAGGCAGTTTGCAGAACGGACAGACAGTTCCAGTTCATCCACTTTCTTAAGCAGAGCCGGATTGAATGCGAGTTCAGCAACCTGTTCCTGCGGAGCTTCCTTCTGCGGCTCGTCAAAGTTGACGAAGATCGCAAGCTGGTCCTGAAGAATACGAGCTGCATAAGCAACTGCATCTTCACCAGTGACAGAGCCGTTGGTCTCAACATTGAGGATCAGCTTGTCATAATCGAGAACCTGTCCCTCACGGGTGTTTTCGATCTTGTAGGAAACCTTACGTACCGGTGAATAGAGACTGTCAACCGGAATAAGACCGATCGGAGCATCTTCAGCGCGGTTACGGTCAGCAGGCACATAGCCCTTGCCCGTATTGACAGTGAATTCCATGCGGATTTCAGCGCCCTCATCGAGGGTGCAGATGACGTGATCCGGATTAAGGATTTCAACATCACCAACCGTCTGGATATCACCAGCCGTTACGACGCCTGGTCCTTCCTTGCGGACAACCATGCGCTTAGGTCCATCGCCTTCCATACGGATAGCGATTTCTTTAACATTCAGTACGATATCGGTTACGTCTTCACGCACGCCGTTGATCGACGAGAATTCATGCAGAACGCCGTCAATCTGAACAGCAGTCACCGCAGCACCGCGCAGCGAAGAAAGAAGAACGCGACGCAGCGCGTTACCCAATGTCAGACCGTAACCGCGTTCAAGCGGCTCAGCCACAACAGTGACCTTATTCTTCGAGCCCTGGGTAAGAAAATCAACCTTGTTAGGCTTGATCAGTTCCTGCCAGTTTTTCTGAATCATGTGCTTTCCTTTAATCTAGCTTTGCCACTATCCAATCGTGGCAACAGAGAGCGGAAACCACGAAAGACCTGAACATAAGTTCGGGCCCTTGCGGCGATGGACTGATTAGACGCGACGCTTCTTGCGTGGACGGCAACCATTGTGCGGGATCGGGGTCACATCACGGATCGAAGTGATTGTGAAACCGGCAGCCTGCAGAGCGCGAAGTGCAGATTCACGGCCGGAACCCGGACCGCAAACTTCAACTTCCAGCGAACGCATGCCGTGTTCCTGAGCCTTCTTGGCGCAATCTTCAGCAGCGATCTGAGCAGCAAAAGGAGTCGACTTACGCGAACCCTTGAAGCCCTGCGCACCGGCTGAAGACCAGGCAATCGCATTGCCCTGTGCGTCAGTGATAGTGATCAGTGTGTTGTTGAACGACGAATTAACGTGAGCAACACCCGAGGAAATATTTTTACGTTCGCGACGACGAACGCGACCGGCATCTTTAGCCATAACTAGTCCTTCCAATTGATCTCGACACCGCCGTAATACCAGCGGCTCCACCGACATATCCAGCCATCAGGCAAGACATGTCTGGATCTGTTTATTGGCACCTCTCGGAGCCAAACTTTTAAGATGCCCCGTAAACGGAGCATAATCTGCGCTTATCTCTGATTTGTTCCATAAAGGTGAGGCAGAGACGAGCAAATACCGGAGCCGTTTTATAAAACAGCTCCGGTACCAGCAAATTACTTCTTCTTACCGGCGATTGCCTTTGCAGGACCCTTACGGGTACGAGCATTGGTGTGGGTACGCTGACCGCGAACCGGCAGGGAGCGACGATGACGCAGACCGCGGTAGCAGCCCAGATCCATCAGACGCTTGATGTTCATCGAAACTTCACGACGCAGATCACCTTCAACGCGGTAATCACGGTCAATGGTTTCACGGATCTGCAGAACTTCAGCATCTGTCAGCTGGTTTACACGGCGATCAAGCGCAATGCCGACCTTTTCCATGATTTCAGCAGCAAATTTAGGGCCGATACCGTGAATATACTGAAGTGCAATGATCGCACGCTTATTCGTTGGAATGTTTACGCCAGCAATACGTGCCATGCGCTTTCTCCTGTATGAACCGCAAGATAACAGCCGCATCGGCATGTTTATAATCATGCGGTAGTTTAAAATATTACAGCCCCGGAAGCCGGTTCACGCTGTAATGAGCTCTACCGAACGCTATCCGCAAGTTGTTCTCACAAAAATCTGCGAGTTAACGGCTAATAACACGTCCGAAATCCAAGAGATCCACCGGATTTTTAACAAAGCCGGATCTGTTCTCTATGCCTGCACCGAACCACCGGATACAGACAGCATAAAAATGAACGAAACCGGAAAACCGGTTGCGCCCATCTGAATTAAGCGAATTGTCGCTGTCTTTGACGGAATCGTGAGGAAAAGTCAACCTCTAAGAGAGAACAGGCGTAAATGCTTATCATTTCGTTAAAAGCGGATAGCCAATAGCCGCCTTAAAGACAAAGCGCCGACCCGATATTATCAGATCAGCGCTTTGAATTTTCAAAAAAGACCGGATCAGGCAGGAAGCAGAAGCTTTTCAATCTCTGCTGTAACATCAGCCATAGCGGCCATGCCGTCTACCAGCTTCAGTTCACCGGTACCTGCATAATAGTCAGACAAAGGTGCGGTTTTCTCACGATACTCAACCAAACGCTTGCGGAAAGCCTCAGGATTATCATCTGAACGGACAGTGCCGCCTGCAGCAATGGTTTCCGCAACGCGGTTTTCCATACGCTTAATCAGAGCGGTCTCATCGACCTTCAGTTCAATCACTGCATCCAGTTCAGCATGCTTTTCTTTCAGCATACCTGTCAGCGCCTGCGCCTGAGGCACTGTACGCGGATAACCGTCAAGGATAAATCCGCCTGCACAGTCCGGCTGATCGATGCGATCCGAAACAATCGCATTCACGATCTCGTCCGAAACCAACTGACCTGCATCCATAACTGCTTTGGCACGTTTACCGACTTCAGTCTGTGCGGCAACGGCCGCACGGAGCATGTCACCGGTTGAGAGCTGGGGAATGGCATATTTTTCTGTCAGAATTTTTGCCTGAGTTCCCTTGCCTGCACCCGGAGGTCCTAAAAGTATGAGTCTCATCTCGCCCGTCTTCCCCCACGAAGTTTGGATTTTTTAATCAGCCCCTCATATTGATGAGCAATGAGATGACCCTGAATCTGAGCAACTGTATCAAGTGTTACGTTGACAACAATAAGCAGGGACGTACCACCGAGATAGAAAGGTACACCGGCCGCTGAAATCAGGAACTCAGGTACAAGACAGACAATCACGATATAGATAGCGCCAACCACTGTAATGCGGGTCAGAACATAATCAATATATTCAGCAGTGCGTTCACCCGGACGGATACCCGGAATAAAGCCCGAATGTTTCTTCAGCTGGTCAGCAGTGTCCTTAGGATTAAAGACAATCGCTGTATAGAAGAAGCAGAAGAATGCCATCAGCGCCGCATAGAGGAACATATAGATCGGCTGACCGTGACCGAGAGCGGCCAGCAGCGTGCTTCCCCAGGCAGGCATATTTTCTGTATTTGCGAAACCGGCAACAGTTGCAGGCAGCAAGAGCAGCGAAGATGCAAAAATCGGAGGAATAACACCGGCAGTATTCAGCTTCAGCGGCAGATGCGAAGTTTCGCCCTGCGCCATACGGTTACCCACCTGACGCTTCGGATACTGGATCAGCAGACGACGCTGTGCGCGCTCAACAAACACGATCACTGCGATCAGCGCAATTGCGAGAACAATCACACCAAGGATCAGCGCGGTTGACAGAGCACCTGTACGACCGAGTTCGAGCGTACCGGAGATAGCCTGCGGAAGGTTTGCAACAATACCTGCGAAGATGATCAGCGAAATACCGTTACCGATACCACGCGCAGTGATCTGTTCACCGAGCCACATCAGGAACATTGTACCGCCGACAAGCGTAATCACCGAAGTGATGCGGAAGAACAGTCCCGGCTCAGAAACAATACCGCTGCCGGATTCAAGCCCCACAGAGATTGCATAGGCCTGCACAAGCGCCAGAAGCACTGTACCGTAACGCGTATACTGATTGATAACTTTACGTCCGGCTTCGCCCTCTTTCTTCAGCGCTTCAAGAGAAGGCACCACAGAGGTCATAAGCTGTACGATAATCGATGCCGAAATATACGGCATAATCCCGAGCGCAAAAATCGCCATACGGGCAACAGCACCGCCGGCGAACATATTGAACAGCCCCAGCACACCCTGGCTGTGCTGCTGGAACGACTGGGCCAGCGCGTCAGGATTAATGCCCGGCAAAGGAATATAGGTACCGAAACGATACACAAGCAGAGCCCCGAGCGTAAACCAGATACGCTTCTTGAGCTCAGTCGCCTTCGAGAAGGCTGAAAAATTCAAATTGGATGCAAGCTGTTCAGCAGCCGATGCCATGAGATTACTCCGGTCTGTCGTACGTCAGAATCTGACGCCCCTCCCCAGATATGCCCATAGACAACAAGGCGCAAGTAGGCACATGCAATCAATAGGCATAAAGTTGAAAACGGCGGCACTAAGGCCGCCGTCTTGAAGATATTTCTGAGGCCTTATTCGGCAGAAGCAGCTTCAGGTAATTTTACCGAACCGCCTGCTTTTTCGATCTTTTCGATCGCAACCTTAGAAGCACCGGCAGCTTCAATCACCAGCTTAGCTGTGATTTCGCCATCGGAAACAACGCGGAAACCATCCAGAGCGCGACGGATTACACCGGCAGCGATCAGGGCTTCAGAGGTAACAGATGCTTTTGCATCCAGCTTACCGGCATCCACAGCTTCCTGAATGCGACCAACCGACACAACATTGAACTTCTTAGCGAAGATGTTGGTGAAACCGCGCTTTGGCAAGCGACGGTAGATTGGCATCTGGCCGCCTTCAAAACCATTGATGGACACGCCTGAACGGGACTTCTGACCCTTCACACCGCGACCACCGGTCTTACCGGAGCCGGAACCGATACCACGGCCAACGCGTTTGCGGGCCTTGGTTGCACCTGGGTTTTCACGCAGATCATTAAGTTTCATGATAATTCTCCTGCGCTTGATTAAGCTTCGTCCACAACGCGGACGAGGTGCGCAACCTTGGCAATCATACCACGAACGGAAGGTGTATCTTCCAGTGTACTGCGGCGGCGCATTTTGTTAAGACCGAGACCAACGAGCGTAGCGCGCTGTTCTTTCGGACGACGAATTGGGCTACCAATCTGTTCAACGGTAACCGTTTTGCCTTTAGTCGAAGACATAACTTTGTTCCTTAAGTCCTTGCGGGGCTAACGCCCCTCACCCAATGGTTATTCTTCACCGGCAACTACGTCGTGACGACGAGCCTGCAGTGTGGAATACTTAATACCGCGCTGTGCAGCGATATCTTTCGGGTGCATCTGATGCTTCAGCGCATCAAAAGTTGCACGCACCATGTTGTATGGATTGGATGAGCCAAGCGACTTGGCTACAACGTCCTGAACGCCGAGGGTTTCGAAAACCGCACGCATTGGACCACCAGCGATGATACCTTTACCGGCAGGTGCCGAGCGAAGAAGAACCTTGCCGGCGCCATGACGACCCTGCACATCGTGGTGCAGTGTACGGCCTGAGCGCAGCGGAACAAAAATCATATCGCGCTTGGCAGCTTCAGTTGCCTTGCGGATTGCTTCAGGCACTTCGCGAGCCTTACCATGACCAAAGCCTACACGGCCCTTCTGATCACCAACAACGACCAGAGCAGCAAAACCGAAACGACGGCCGCCTTTAACAACTTTGGCAACGCGGTTGATGTGTACCAGCTTATCGACGAATTCGCTGTCACGCTCTTCGCGGGCGCGATCTTCGCGATTACGTTCTTTCTGTGCCATTTCCTAATTCCTTTTTCTTTTCCGGAAGCACAAGTGAAACATTAACAAGCTATTAAACCCGAAAATGCACAAATTGACACCCGCAGTTCAGCTCTCTGATAAATCAGAAACCAAACCGGAAGTGTCATTACATCAGACCAGAACCGTAAACGGTTATGAAAATATGATGCGTAGTCAGCTTACAGCAATAAAAAGTGAGTCACTTAAGCCTCACGGCGCTGTAATACAGAAAAAATGTCGTCAAATGCAAGCACCTGACGACATTTTTTAATTTTATTAGAAGCTGAGACCAGCTTCGCGTGCTGCGTCTGCAAGAGCTTTCACACGGCCGTGGAAAATATATGCACCACGATCGAAGACAACTTCTGCTACACCGGCTTTAGCGGCGCGTTCTGCAACCAGCTTGCCAACTGCAGCGGCAGCTGCACTGTCTGCACCAGTCTTCAGGGACTTTTTAAGGTCACCGTCAAGGGTGGAAGCAGCAGCAACAGTGTGACCACGTACATCATCGATAATCTGTGCATAGATATTCTTAGATGTACGATGTACGCTCAAGCGCAGGCGGCCATTCGAAACAGCTTTGAGCTGACGACGAACGCGTGCAGCACGGCGCTGAATAGTTTGTTTAGGCGATGCCATAACACGTGTTCCTTATTTCTTCTTACCGGCCTTGCGGACGATAACTTCACCGGCATACTTAACGCCTTTACCTTTATAAGGTTCTGGCGAACGGTATTCGCGGATCTCGGCAGCAACCTGCCCGACAACCTGCTTGTCAATACCGGAGACAACGATTTCCGTTGGCTTAGGTGTTGCAACAGTGATGCCAGCTGGAACATCGTATACAACTTCATGGCTGAAACCCAGCGAAAGCTGAAGATTCTTGCCCTGCATAGCAGCACGATAACCAACGCCGGAGATTTCAAGCTTCTTTTCGAAACCGTCTTTAACACCGACGAAGATGTTGCTGATCATGGTACGGGCCATGCCCCACTTAGCGCGGGCGTCTTTCGACTGGGACAGAGGAGTAACGCTTACAGCGCCCTCTTCCATCTTCACGCTTACTTCATCACTTACGACGAACTTCAGTTCGCCTTTCGTGCCTTTGGCAGTAACAGTCTGACCATCAACGCTGGCGGTCACGCCTGCCGGAACCGGCACGGGTTTTTTACCGATACGAGACATTGTTAACCCTGTCCGTTTCTATGTTCACCACTCAGCCACATCAGAAGATGCGGCAGAGCAGCTCACCACCAACGTTTTGCTCACGAGCCTGATGATCAGCCATTACACCCTTAGGGGTGGAAAGAATGCTGATACCAAGGCCGTTAGCGACCTGAGGAATCGACTTTACTGAAACGTAAACGCGACGGCCCGGCTTGGAAACGCGGGTCAGTTCACGGATTACTGGCATACCTTCGTAATATTTCAGTTCGATTTCGATTTCGGATTTACCGTTGTCAAAATCAGTCTGTGTATATCCGCGGATATAGCCTTCAGCCTGCAACACGTCCAATACGCGTGCACGCAGCTTGGAAGCCGGGGTTGTAAGCTTGGTCTTTTTACGACCGATAGCATTACGGATGCGGGTCAGCATATCGCCGATAGGATCTGACATAGTCATATTATAACTCTCCTTACCAGCTCGATTTCACGATGCCTGGCACCTGGCCGAGCGAACCCAGCTGGCGCAACGCAATACGCGACATCTTAAGCTTGCGGTAGAAACCGCGTGGACGTCCGGACACTTCGCAACGGTTGCGAATGCGAACCTTGGAGGAGTTACGTGGCATCTCAGCCAGCTGAATGGTAGCGCGGAAGCGCTCATCCAGAGGCAGGGACTGATCCATAACAATTGCCTTCAAACGTGCACGCTTTTCAGCATGACGCTTAACCAACTTTTCGCGGCGCTTGTTTTTTTCGACTGCGCTAGTCTTGGCCATTTTTGATTACCTCGCTACGCTTGCCGTTACTGGCGGAACGGGAAGTTGAAGGCGCGCAGAAGAGCGCGGGCTTCATCATCCGTTGGTGCAGTCGTGCAAACGATGATGTCCATGCCCCAGATCTGATCAACTTTATCGTAGTTGATTTCTGGAAACACGATGTGTTCCTTGATACCCATGGCGAAATTGCCACGACCGTCAAAGCTTTTAGGATTCAGACCGCGGAAGTCGCGAACGCGTGGAAGCGCGATCGTGATCAGACGATCCAAAAATTCGTACATACGCTCACCACGCAGGGTGACTTTCGTACCGATCGGCATATCTTCACGGAGTTTGAAGGTAGCGATCGAGTTGCGTGCACGGGTGACAACGGCTTTCTGACCGGCGATCTGAGACAGATCTTCGGCAGCACGTGCAGGCTTTTTGGAGTCTGCAGTGGCTTCGCCAACACCCATATTGATTACAACTTTCGAAACGCGAGGAATCTGCATTTCGTTGCTGTATTTGAACTCTTCAAGCATAGCTTTACGGATTGTATCCTTATAAAGCGTCTTGAAGCGTGGTTCACTCTTTGCTTCAGCCATCGATCGACTCTCCGGAACGTTTTGCTACGCGTACCTTCTTGCCGTCTTTTTCGACGAAACCAACGCGGGTTGGTTTACCGTCTTTAGGATCAGCAATCGCCAGGTTTGACAGATGGATTGCGGCTTCTTTCGAAATAATGCCGGCTTCCTGAGTCTGTGTCTGACGCTGATGGCGCTTAACAATATTGATACCGCTTACGAAAGCCTGATCTTCTTTCGGCAAGACCTTGATCACTTCACCGGTACGGCCCTTGTCCTTACCGGCAAGCACAACAACGCGGTCGCCTTTGCGAATCTTTTGCATCGTCGAACTTCCCTTACAGAACTTCTGGAGCCAGCGAGATGATCTTCATGTGGCTCTTAGCGCGAAGTTCACGCGGAACCGGTCCGAAGATACGAGTGCCGATAGGCTCTTTCTTGTTGTCAATCAAAACAGCAGCATTGTTATCAAAACGGATAACGCTACCATCTGGGCGACGAATGTCTTTGGCTGTGCGAACCACAACCGCTTTCATTACGTCACCTTTTTTAACGCGGCCACGAGGAATCGCTTCCTTGATGGACACCACAATGATGTCACCAACGGAAGCGTATTTCCGTTTCGAGCCGCCCAGCACCTTGATGCACATGACACGACGTGCGCCGGAGTTATCCGCCACGTCGAGGTTTGTTTGCATCTGAATCATGACTGGCCGCCTTCTTATCTCTCAGCTGGTTAAGGGCTCCTGCCCTACCTAAGCTGCGTGTTTAATGTTAGCCCGTTGCTTAGTTCGCGAGAACTACCCAACGTTTGTCTTTCGAAATTGGAGCAGATTCCTGAATGGAAACCTGATCACCAACCTTGAACTGGTTGTTTTCGTCATGCGCTTTGTACTTCTTCGATTGACGAATAATCTTCTGAAGCAGTGGATGCGCGAAACGGCGCTCCACTTTAACAACGACAGTCTTGTCGTTCTTGTCGCTGACGACAACGCCCTGCAGAATGCGTTTAGGCATTATTTAAATTCCTTATGCCTTGCTTTCGGCCGCCTTCTGGCGGGCAATAGTCTTAATACGTGCGATGTCGCGGCGAACCTGCTTCACACGTGCGGTTTTTTCTAACTGACCAGTGGCTTTCTGAAAGCGCAGGTTAAACTGCTCTTTCTTCAATCCACCCAACTGTTCAGTCAGCTGGTCGAGGCTTTTCGCCCGGATGTCTGCGGCTTTCATAGCTGTCTCTCTTATTCAGCGATGCGTTGAATAAAACGCGTCTTGATCGGCAGCTTCGCAGCTCCGAGTCGGAGAGCTTCACGTGCCACATCTTCAGGTACGCCGTCAAGCTCAAACATAACACGACCTGGCGCTACGCGGCATGCCCAGTAATCAACTGAACCCTTACCTTTACCCATACGGACTTCGGTAGGCTTGGAAGTTACTGGCAGATCCGGGAAGATCCGGATCCATACACGACCGGCACGTTTCATGTGACGGGTAATAGCGCGGCGAGCGGCTTCGATCTGACGTGCGGTAACGCGTTCAGGCTCGACTGCCTTCAGACCGAAAGCACCGAAGTTCAGATCCGTACCGCCCTTGGATTCACCGTGAATACGGCCCTTGAACTGCTTACGGAACTTTGTGCGCTTAGGCTGCAACATTGTTCTCTACTCCAATATTCTAACCGAAAACGCTTAAAATTAAGCGTTTTCGCGGCGGCGGTTCGACTGCGGACCCTGAGCGTCGGCTTCAATCGCACGACGTTCGGAAGCCATTGGGTCATGCTCAAGGATTTCGCCTTTGAATACCCAAACTTTCACGCCGCAGATACCGTAAGCGGTCTGTGCTTCAGCTGTACCGTAGTCAATATCAGCGCGCAGAGTGTGAAGAGGAACGCGACCTTCACGGTACCATTCCATACGAGCAATTTCTGCACCGCCAAGACGACCCGAACAATTAATACGGATGCCTTCTGCGCCGAGACGCATTGCGGACTGAACAGCACGCTTCATAGCGCGACGGAATGCCACACGGCGTTCCAGCTGCTGAGTGATCGACTGAGCAATCAGGGTAGCGTCAACTTCTGGCTTGCGAACTTCAACAATGTTGAGAACCGCATCAGAGTTGGTCATATCGGAGAGCTTCTTACGGAGCTTTTCGATATCTGCACCCTTCTTACCGATAATGATGCCCGGACGAGCCGAGTGAATGGTCACACGGCACTTCTTGTGCGGACGTTCAATCACGATTTTGGAGATCGCAGCCTGCTTGAGTTCTTCAGTCAGGTATTTGCGGATCTTCAGATCTTCATGAAGGAGCTTACCGTATTCGCCGGTATTCGCGTACCAACGCGAATCCCAGGTACGGTTAATGCCCAGACGAAGACCGATCGGATTAATCTTCTGGCCCATTATGCGGCCTCCCCTTTTTCGGCGACTTCGCGGACAACGATGGTCAGGTGAGAGAACGGACGTTCAATCCGGCTCGCCTTACCACGGCCACGCACATGAAAGCGCTTCATGACGATCGACTTGCCAACAGAAGCTTCCGCGACGATCAAAGCATCAACATCGAGGTCGTGATTGTTTTCTGCGTTGGCGATTGCCGATTCAAGCGTCTTCTTAACTGTCTCTGCAATGCGCTTGCGCGAGAATGACAGATCAGCAAGTGCCGCGTTGACTTTCTTGCCGCGGATCAGAGCCGCGACAAGATTAAGTTTCTGCGGGCTAACGCGAATCGTGCGGGCGACGGCTTTCGCCTCGTTATCCTTAAGCTGGCGCGGAGCCTTGGCCTTGCCCATACTTACTTCCTCTTCGCTTTCTTGTCCGCACCGTGACCGTAATAGGTACGGGTTGGAGCGAATTCACCGAACTTGTGTCCGACCATTTCTTCGGAGATGGACACAGGAATGTGTTTATTACCGTTGTATACACCAAAGGTCAGGCCAACAAACTGCGGCAGGATCGTGGAGCGACGGCTCCAGATCTTGATGACCTCATTACGACCGCCGGAGCGTACCTTCTCAGCCTTCTTGAGAAGATAGCCGTCAATAAACGGTCCTTTCCAAACTGAACGAGCCACTTTAGACTACCTCTCTTATTTCTTACGCTGATGACGCGAACGCATGATGAATTTGTCCGTCGCCTTGTTCGAGCGTGTCTTCTTGCCCTTCGTAGGTTTGCCCCACGGAGTAACAGGATGACGACCACCCGAAGTACGACCTTCACCACCACCGTGTGGGTGATCAACCGGGTTCATGGCAACGCCGCGTACGTGTGGACGCTTACCGCGCCATACGGAACGACCGGCTTTACCGTCGTTGGTGTTGCCGTGATCCGGATTGGATACAGCGCCAACAGTTGCGAGACAACCGGAATGTACCAGACGCTGTTCACCGGAGTTCAGGCGAAGGATCGCCATGCCCTGGTCACGGCCAACGAGCTGTGCATAGGTACCGGCCGAGCGAGCGATCTGACCGCCCTTGCCTGGCTTCATTTCCACGTTGTGGATGATGGTACCAACCGGCATCGCACCGAGTGGCATCGCGTTACCTGGCTTAACGTCAACCTGTGCGCCGGAGATAACCTTGTCGCCAACAGCAAGACGCTGTGGTGCCAGGATGTAGCTCAGCTCACCGTCTTCGTAGCGGATCAGCGCGATGAATGCGGTACGGTTTGGATCGTATTCCAGACGCTCAACAGTAGCGGACACATCGTGTTTCGTACGCTTGAAATCAATAAAGCGATACGTACGTTTGTGACCACCGCCCTGATAGCGAACAGTGATACGACCGGTGTTGTTACGACCGCCCTTTTTAGTCAAACCTTCGGTCAATGCTTTGACCGGCTTGCCTTTGAAGAGCTCCGAACGATCCACGATGACCAGCTGACGCTGGCCAGGAGTGATCGGGTTAAAGTGCTTGAGTGCCATTGTCTTTACTCCACGGCCTCTCAGAGACCAGTCGAAACGTCGATGCTCTGGCCTTCAGCCAAAGTTACGATCGCTTTCTTGACATCGCTCTGGCGCCCAACAATACCGCGGAAACGCTTCACTTTGCCTTTACGCACAGTGGTGTTCACAGCTGTAACTTTCACGCCGAAAAGCGCTTCTACTGCAGCTTTGATCTCTGGTTTCGTGGCCTTGCGGGCTACGTTAAAGACGATCTGGTTAAATTCGGAAACCATGGTCGACTTTTCGGTAATGACCGGGCTAACGATCACATCATAGTGACGAAGATCTGTCATTTGAAACGCTCCTCGAGGGCTTCGACAGCTGCCTTGGAAAGGACGAGCTTGCCACGGCGAAGAATGTCGTAAACGTTGATGCCCTGTACCGGCAGCACATCAATATTCGGGATATTGGATGCAGCCAGCTTGAAGTTGGCGTCGATTTCCGAACCACCGATCAGCAGTGCGTTTTCCAGACCGAGATTAGCAAACTGGCTTACCAGCAGCTTGGTCTTGGCTTCTGCAGCTGCCAGATCATCAATGATGATCAGATCAGAGGCTTTAACCTTAGCCGAAAGGGCGTGACGCAGAGCCAGAGCACGAACCTTCTTAGGAAGATCATGTGCATGGCTGCGGGCTACAGGGCCATGAGCCTTACCACCGCCACGGAACTGTGGTGCACGAGCGGAATGGTGACGGGCGCGGCCGGTACCCTTCTGCTTGTACATTTTTGCACCGGTACGTGCAACTTCACCACGGGTCAGAGTCTGGTGGGTACCCTGCTGACGGCGAGCGAGCTGCCAAAGGACAACGCGCTGAAGGATGTCATCGCGCGGCTCAAGACCGAAGATTTCTTCGGAGAGCTGCACTTTACCGGCATCCTTGCCTTCAAGTGTTGTAATTGTGAGATCCATTATTCGGCTCCCTCAGTCGCTGCAGGTTCTGCAACCGCAGCAGCTTCACCTTTAGCTTGGCGCAGGCCAGCTGGCTTAGGAGCATTTTCTGGCAGCGATACTTTTACAGCATCACGAACATAGATCCATGCACCCTTGGAACCAGGAACAGCACCGCGAACAAGGATCAGGCCGCGATCGAGGTCGGTAGAAACGACTTCGATATTCTGCGTGGTTACACGGGTCTGACCCATGTGACCGGCCATTTTCTTGCCTTTAAATACTTTACCTGGATCCTGACGCTGACCGGTCGAACCATGGGCACGGTGGGATACCGAGTTACCATGAGTTGCGCGGCCGCCGCCGAAGTTGTGACGCTTCATAACACCGGCAAAACCTTTACCGATTGTTGTACCTGTAACGTCAACTTTCTGACCGGCTACAAAATGCTCAGCAGTGATTTCTGCGCCTACATCCAGAAGATTGTCTTCTGAAACGCGGAATTCAGCTACTTTCGCTTTCGGTTCAACTTCAGCCTTCGCGAAGTGACCGCGCAGAGCCTTGGTCGTGTTCTTCACCTTGGCCAATCCTACGCCAAGCTGTACGGCTGTGTAGCCGTTTTTTTCTACTGTGCGCTGAGCTACAACGTGGCAGTTCTCCATGCGGAGTACTGTCACCGGTACATGCTCGCCAGCGTCTGTATAAACGCGGGTCATGCCCAGCTTTTGTGCAATAACACCTGAACGCATCGGTTCGTTCCTTCCGTCCTCAAGCCTTACAGCTTGATCTCGACATCAACACCAGCCGACAGATCCAGCTTCATCAGCGCATCTACAGTCTGTGGGGTTGGGTCAACGATATCGAGAAGACGCTTATGAGTGCGCATCTCGAACTGCTCGCGGCTCTTCTTATCGATGTGCGGCGACCGGTTAACTGTGAACTTTTCGATCCGTGTTGGCAGAGGGATCGGTCCGCGCACATTGGCACCGGTACGCTTGGCAGTCGACACGATTTCGCGGGTCGAAGCGTCAAGGATCCGATGGTCAAACGCCTTAAGGCGAATGCGGATATTTTGACCGTTCATTTGATTTGTTCCTTATTACGCGGGACGTTTGGCTTTGAAGATGATTTTAAACCACCAAACCAAACGCCCTGCACAAATCTATTATTCGATGATCGAAGCGACGATACCTGCACCAACGGTGCGGCCACCTTCACGGATCGCGAAACGGAGTTTTTCTTCCATAGCGATTGGCACGATCAGCGCAACATCAACAGTTACGTTGTCGCCCGGCATAACCATTTCCACGCCTTCTGGCAAGGTCACAATACCGGTTACGTCAGTTGTACGGAAGTAGAACTGCGGACGGTAGTTTGTGAAGAATGGTGTATGACGGCCACCTTCGTCTTTGGTCAGAATATAAGCTTCTGCCTTGAACTTGGTGTGTGGCTTAACCGAACCTGGCTTGCAGAGAACCTGACCACGTTCAACGTCATCACGGCCTACACCGCGAACCAGCGCACCGATGTTGTCGCCAGCCTGGCCCTGATCGAGCAGCTTGCGGAACATTTCAACGCCGGTAACAGTTGTCTTGCCGGTAGCTTTGATACCAACGATTTCAACTTCTTCACCAACTTTAACGATACCGCGTTCTACACGACCGGTAACAACTGTACCACGACCGGAGATCGAGAATACGTCTTCGATTGGCATCAGGAACGGCTGATCAACAGGACGTTCCGGAGTTGGGATGTAAGCATCAACAGCGGCCATCAGTTCACGAACTGCATCTTCACCGATTGTCTTGTTGCTGTCTTCCAGAGCTGCCAGAGCCGAACCCTTAACAACTGGAATATCATCGCCTGGGAAGTCGTATTTCGACAGAAGTTCGCGAACTTCCATTTCTACGAGTTCGAGCAGCTCAGCATCGTCAACCTGATCAACTTTGTTCAGGAACACAACGATTGCAGGCACACCAACCTGACGAGCGAGCAGGATGTGCTCACGGGTCTGTGGCATCGGGCCGTCAGCAGCGTTAACAACCAGGATCGCGCCGTCCATCTGCGCAGCACCGGTGATCATGTTCTTAACATAGTCAGCGTGGCCTGGGCAGTCTACGTGTGCGTAGTGGCGGTTTTCTGTTTCATATTCAACGTGCGAGGTCGAAATGGTGATACCGCGGGCTTTTTCTTCCGGTGCGTTATCGATCTGGTCGTAAGCGCGGAAGTCACCAAAGAATTTGGTGATTGCAGCTGTCAACGAGGTCTTACCATGGTCAACGTGACCGATGGTGCCGATGTTGACGTGTGGTTTAGTACGTTCAAATTTGCTCTTTGCCATCTGAGCTCTCCATAAATTTAGCCTGCTCAGGCATTCTTATTTTAACGAGCGTAAGCCAAAAGGCTTACGCAAACTTCTTCTGGATTTCTGCGGCTACTGCTGCAGGAACCGGCTCATAATGGTCGAACTGCATGGTGTACTGGGCGCGGCCCTGTGACATCGAACGCAGGTTGTTCACGTAACCAAACATGCTGGCCAGCGGAACATTTGCGTTAACTACAGTAGCAATACCACGGGCTTCAGTACCGGAAATCTGACCACGACGGGAATTCAGATCGCCAATAACGTCACCAACGTAATCCTCAGGAGTCACGACTTCGACCTTCATGATCGGTTCGAGCAACTGAGCGCCGGCTTTCTGTGCACCTTCACGGAATGCTGCACGGGCAGCGATTTCGAAGGCCAGAACGGACGAGTCAACATCGTGGTATGCACCATCGATAAGGGTCGCCTTAACTCCGAGCATCGGGAAGCCTGCCAGAGGACCTGCACCCATAACGCTTTCGATACCCTTCTGAACGCCCGGGATGTATTCCTTAGGAACAGCACCACCAACGATCTTGGAATCGAAGATGAAGTCATCGCCTTCATGCGGCTCAAATACGATCTTAACACGAGCGAACTGACCGGAACCACCGGACTGTTTCTTATGTGTATAGTCGATTTCAGCTTTACGGGTGATGCTTTCACGATAGGCAACCTGCGGCTGACCAATGTTAGCTTCAACCTTGAACTCACGACGCATACGGTCAACCAGAATGTCGAGGTGAAGTTCACCCATACCGGCAATAATGGTCTGACCGGATTCTTCGTCCGACTTAACGCGGAATGAAGGATCTTCAGCAGCCAGACGGTTCAGGGCGATACCCATCTTTTCCTGGTCAGCTTTGGTCTTTGGTTCAATCGCGATTTCGATAACCGGATCAGGGAATTCCATACGCTCCAGAATAACAGGCTTCAGCGGATCGCAGAGCGTGTCACCGGTTGTGGTTTCCTTGAGGCCAGCCAGAGCAACGATGTCACCGGCAAATGCTTCTTCGATATCTTCACGGGAGTTCGAATGCATCTGCAGCATACGGCCGATACGTTCGCGCTTGCCCTTAACAGTGTTTTCGAGAGAAACACCCTTGGTCAGCTTGCCCGAGTAAATACGTGCGAAGGTCAGAGAGCCAACGAACGGATCGTTCATGATCTTGAATGCGAGCAGAGAAAGCGGAGCTTCGTCTGAAGATTCACGGGTTGTTTCTGTTTCAGTCTTTACGTCGATACCTTTAATCGCAGGCACTTCGTTAGGAGCTGGCAGATAATCAACAACTGCATCCAGAACAGGCTGAATGCCCTTGTTCTTGAACGCGGTGCTGCAAAGTACCGGATGGAACTGAACAGCAATTGTACCCTTACGGATCAGTGCACGCAGCTCATCATTGGTTGGCAGAGTGCCTTCCAGATAAGCTTCCATTGCAGCTTCATCGATTTCAACAGCAGTTTCGATCAGCTTTTCGCGATATTCTTCTGCTTTTGCCTGAAGGTCAGCAGGAATTTCACCAACCTGCGTCGGAGCGCCGATTGAGCCATCCCATGTCAGGGCCTTCATCTCAACGAGATCGATCACACCGCCGAATTCGTTTTCAGCACCGATTGGCAGCTGAATAACGAGAGCAGTTGCACCCAGACGGGTTTTGATCATTTCTACGCAGCGATAGAAATCCGCACCGATCTTGTCCATTTTATTGACAAGAACCATACGTGGTACGTGGTATTTTTCAGCCTGACGCCATACGGTTTCAGTCTGCGGCTCTACACCGGCATTAGCATCGAGAAGTGCGATCGCACCATCGAGAACGCGCAGGGAACGCTCAACTTCAATCGTGAAGTCAACGTGACCAGGAGTATCGATGATGTTGAAGCGACGCTTCTTGCCATCACGGCCTTCCCAGAATGTGGTGGTCGCAGCAGAAGTAATCGTGATACCACGTTCCTGCTCCTGCTCCATCCAGTCCATTGTGGAGGCGCCGTCGTGCGTTTCACCGATTTTATGGTTCTTACCTGTGTAGAACAGGATACGCTCAGTCGTTGTCGTTTTACCGGCATCGATGTGCGCCATAATACCGAAATTACGGTAGTCTTCGATTTTATATTCGCGGGCCATAATATTTGCTCTTTGAATAGAGTTCGACGATTACCAGCGGTAATGCGAGAATGCGCGGTTAGCTTCAGCCATACGGTGCGTATCTTCACGCTTCTTAACAGCCGAACCACGATTGTTTGCAGCATCAAGCAATTCGCCGGACAGACGATCAATCATCGTTGTTTCGTTGCGGTTGCGAGCGGCATTGATCAGCCAGCGGATTGCCAGCGCCTGACGACGGTCAGGGCGAACATCAACAGGAACCTGATAAGTCGCACCACCAACACGGCGGGAGCGCACTTCCACATGCGGCGCAACATTGTCAAGCGCCTGATGGAACATCACCAGACCATCCTGCTTAGCTTTCGCTTCAACAGAATCCAGAGCACCGTAAACGATGGACTCTGCAACAGATTTCTTACCATGAAGCATGATTGCGTTCATGAATTTGGTCACAACCAGATCACCAAACTTTGGATCCGGATTGATTTCACGCTTTTCAGCACTGTGACGACGGGACATATTTGTCTCTTTAATTACATCGGGCTCAACTCACCTGAGGATCAGGTGGCCGGTATCCCCGGAAAATTATTATTTAGGACGCTTAGCACCATACAGCGAACGACGCTGCTTACGGTTTTTAACACCCTGGGTATCGAGCACACCACGGATGATGTGGTAACGCACACCCGGCAAATCCTTGACGCGGCCGCCGCGGATCATAACTACCGAGTGTTCCTGAAGGTTGTGACCTTCACCCGGAATATAACCAATAACTTCAAAGCCGTTGGTCAGACGAATCTTTGCTACTTTACGCAGCGCCGAGTTCGGCTTTTTCGGGGTTGTTGTATAAACGCGGGTACATACGCCGCGCTTCTGTGGGTTTGCCTGCAGAGCAGGAACCTTATTACGCTTAACCTGCGCCTGGCGAGGTTTGCGGATCAGCTGGTTTACGGTAGGCATTGAACCTTCCTCTACTAAATAAACTCGTATCTTTTGCCCAAATGGGCCGTTTCACCGTTATGCATATGCACAAAATCGGACATTGTGCCAACGCTAGCGCTGGCATGCCCGAACAAAAGCAGAGGAAGTTACCTTCATGCGAACGGCAATTTGCATTTTAGATCGTAAAACGAACCCTGTTTGAGACAAACTCCAGAGTATGTCACTCCGGAACAGCCAGCCTCACATCGGCTCAGATGGTGTGCTGATACGCTCAAAGGCGCGTTTCGTCAAGACCGGCAGCGGAGTTTTCTGATTTATGACAGACAAATCGGAATTTCAGCCCTCAAAAGCGGGTAATTTTGTCTGAAATTGCATCACTTGTTATGCAAATCACATAAAATACCGGCAGAATCCTTATCCGACTGTCCTTTTGGATGATTATCTTTTATGCAGACAGTCTGATTCAGCCGTTTCAGGCCCTGATACAGGGCGAGTTTAACCGGAAATTAAGGAATGCCCCGTGTCAGACACAAATCCCGATTCGAATGAAGTGTTTCTCATTATTGCAGATGCATGGAAGGACGGCGAGAGCGATCCCGTCAATGTCCACATCCTGTTGAAATCGGAACCGGAAGAAGATGTCATTCAGGCAACTTTGGAAATCCTTGCCAATGAAGGTTTTGCTGAAGCCGAAATTACCGAAATCGGTACATTGACCGAACAGCCGGAAGAAGAACCATATCTGAGCGGTTACAATACCGCCCTCTCCGGTCAGGTTGCGATGATCGAGTTTGACGGTTCCCATGAAGATGATGAAGACGAAGAATAATCGTCCCTCACCTTAACGATGAAAAAGCGTCGCTTCATGCGGCGCTTTTTTTATGAACAGTTTCTCCTGCTCGCATACAAAAAAGGCCACCCGAAGGTGGCCTTTTCATTTCTTATAAGGTCGGATTATTCCGCTGCATTATTGGTCATGTCGACCAGCATTGCATTTGCAGCATCCGCACCGGAAGTTTTGCGGCGCTCGTCGATAATCAGATCATCGCGGGCTGTCGCAATACGACGGATCTGGCTCATCATACCGCCGGTACCGGCAGGGATCAGACGACCAACAATCACGTTTTCCTTCAGACCCTGCAGCGTATCCATCTTACCGGCAACTGCGGCTTCAGTCAGAACGCGGGTTGTTTCCTGGAAGGAAGCAGCCGAGATGAAGGAAGGTGTCTGCAACGATGCCTTCGTGATACCGAGCAGAACCGGCAGACCTTCAGCAGGTTTCTTGCCGTCTTCAACCAGACGATCATTGATTTCGTCAAGTTCAATACGGTCAACATGATCGCCCGGAATATAGGTGCTGTCACCGGATTCCGTGATCTCAACCTTCTGCAGCATCTGACGAACGATCACTTCGATATGCTTATCGTTGATCGTCACACCCTGCAGGCGGTAAACTTCCTGAATTTCGTTCACGAGGTAAGAAGCAAGTGCTTCCACGCCCTTGATCGCCAGAATGTCATGCGGTGCAGGATTACCGTCGAGAATATAGTCACCCTTTTCGATCGCATCGCCATCCTGAAGATGGAAAGGCTTGCCTTTAGGGATCAGATATTCAACCGGCTCCAAATTATGGTCATTCGGTTCAATAATGATGCGGCGCTTGTTCTTGTAGTCGCGGCCGAAACGGATTGTACCATCAACTTCAGCGATGATCGCATGGTCCTTCGGACGACGAGCTTCGAACAGTTCAGCCACGCGTGGCAGACCACCGGTAATATCTTTGGTCTTCGCGCTTTCCATAGGCAGACGGGCAATCACGTCACCGACGCGAACCGTTGCACCTGGCTCAACCGAGAGAATGGTCTCAACGGAGAGCTGGAAGCGGGCTTCACCACCCTTCGACAGTTTCGCAACTTTGCCGTTCTTGTCTTTAACAACCAGAGCAGGCTTCAGATCCGAACCGCGCGGGGTCGAACGCCAGTCAATAACAACGCGCTTGGTGATACCGGTGGATTCATCGGTGTTTTCAGCAACCGACAGACCGTCAACCATATCTTCGAACTCAATCACACCTTCAACTTCGGTGATGATCGGACGGGTATACGGATCCCACTCGGCCAGACGCTGACCGCGTTTCACTGCATCACCGTCATCGACGAACAGGCGCGAACCATAGGTTACACGATGGCTTGCACGTTCCTTGCCGGATGCATCCATGATGAGAACGGCCATGTTACGGCCCATAACCACCAGATGACCGTCGGAATTACGAACCACATTGCGGTTACGCAGTGCAACAGTACCTTCATAGGAAGCTTCCAGATAGGAGCTGTCCACAACCTGCGCTGTACCACCAAGGTGGAACGTACGCATGGTCAGCTGGGTACCAGGCTCACCGATCGACTGCGCAGCGATAACACCGACAGCTTCACCTTTGTTCACCGGAGTACCGCGTGCAAGGTCACGACCATAGCACTTACCGCACACGCCGGAGCGGGTGAGACAGGTCAGAGCCGAACGGATACGAACGGTCTGGATACCGGCTTTTTCGATCACTTCCACATGACGCTCTTCGATCATGTCGCCGGAAGCAACAATCAGCTCACCCGTAGCCGGATGATTGATGTCGTCCAGAGCAACACGGCCCAGAATACGCATGCCAAGCGAAGCCACGATCTGACCCGCATCAACGATCGGGTTCATTGTCAGACCAACGGTTGCACCGCAATCCGGTTCAGAAATGATCGCATCCTGCGCAACGTCAACGAGACGGCGTGTCAGATAACCGGAGTTAGCGGTTTTCAGAGCCGTATCGGCCAGACCCTTACGCGCACCGTGTGTCGAGTTGAAGTACTCGTTCACGGTCAGACCTTCTTTAAAGTTCGAGATAATCGGTGTTTCGATAATCTCGCCCGAAGGCTTGGCCATCAGACCGCGCATACCGCCGAGCTGACGCATCTGCGAAGGCGAACCACGGGCACCGGAGTGCGACATCATGTAGATGGAGTTCATCTGCTTCTGACGACCGGTTTCCGGATCGAATTCAACAGCCTTAATGCGGGCCATCATTTCGTCGGCGATCTTGTCAGTCGCTTTACCCCAGGCATCAACAACCTTGTTGTACTTTTCGCCCTGAGTGATCAGACCGTCATTGTACTGCTGTTCATATTCCTTGGCCAAAGCTTCTGTATCGGCAACGATCTTCGCCTTGGCATCAGGAATGACCATGTCATCCTTACCGAAGGAAATACCGGCACGACAAGCATGTGCAAAGCCGAGCTGCATCACGCGGTCACAGAAAATCACTGTCTCTTTCTGACCGCAATGACGGTAAACCAGATCGATCATCTTGGAGATGTTCTTCTTGGTCATTTCCTGATTGCAGATATCGAAAGGAACATTGGCGTTCTTCGGCAGCAATTCACCGAGGATCAGACGACCCGGTGTTGTGTCAAAGAGTTTCGATACAGGCTTGCCTTCCGCATCAACAGACTTGAAGCGGCCTTTGATCTTGGTGTGCAGCGTAACGGTCTTGGTTTCCAGCGCATGCTGCAATTCGCCCATATCGGCGAAGACCATGCCCTGACCAGGTTCGTTTTCAGCAACGATCGACAGGTAATAGAGGCCGAGAACCATATCCTGCGACGGCACGATGATCGGAAGACCGTTTGCCGGATGCAGAATGTTGTTGGTCGACATCATCAGAACGCGTGCTTCGAGCTGTGCTTCAAGCGACAGCGGCACGTGAACAGCCATCTGGTCACCGTCGAAGTCCGCGTTAAACGCAGTACAAACAAGCGGGTGCAGCTGGATAGCCTTACCTTCGATCAGCGTTGGTTCGAAAGCCTGAATACCAAGACGGTGCAGCGTCGGCGCGCGGTTAAGCAGAACCGGATGCTCGCGGATAACCTCATCAAGGATATCCCAAACCTCTGGGCGTTCTTTTTCAACCAGCTTCTTCGCCTGTTTAACAGTCGAAGAGAAACCCTTGGCGTCAAGACGTGCGTAGATAAACGGCTTGAACAGTTCCAGAGCCATTTTCTTCGGCAGACCGCACTGGTGCAGTTTCAGCTCAGGACCGGTCACGATAACCGAACGACCGGAATAGTCGACGCGTTTACCGAGAAGGTTCTGACGGAAACGACCCTGTTTACCTTTCAGCATATCCGAAAGCGACTTCAGCGGACGCTTATTCGCACCGGTAATGGTACGACCGCGACGGCCGTTATCGAACAGCGCGTCAACAGCTTCCTGCAGCATACGCTTTTCGTTACGGATAATGATGCCAGGTGCACGAAGCTCCATCAGGCGCTTCAGACGGTTGTTACGGTTGATCACACGACGGTAAAGGTCGTTCAGATCGGATGTCGCAAAGCGACCGCCATCCAGCGGCACCAGAGGGCGCAGATCCGGCGGGATCACCGGAACGATCTTCATGATCATCCACTCAGGACGGTTACCGGATTCCATGAAGTTCTCAACGATTTTGAGACGCTTCATCAGCTTCTTGGTCTTCAGTTCCGAAGTGGTTTCGGCCAGATCAGTGCGCAGCTGCACAGCAATCTTTTCGAGTTCCATTGTCGCCAGAAGATCATAAATCGCTTCCGCGCCGATCAGCGCTGTGAACTGGTCTTCACCGAATTCATCAACAGCAATCATATATTCTTCTTCTGAAAGCAGCTGGTGCTCTTTCAGGGAGGTCAGACCTGGTTCTGTGACGATGTAGTTTTCGAAATACAGAACGCGTTCGATATCCTTCAGCGTCATATCAAGCAATGTGCCGATACGCGAAGGAAGCGACTTCAGGAACCAGATATGGGCAACAGGAGCAGCCAGTTCGATATGGCCCATGCGCTCACGGCGCACGCGTGACAGCGTTACTTCAACGCCGCACTTCTCACAGATAATGCCCTTGTATTTCATGCGCTTGTACTTACCGCACAGGCACTCATAGTCCTTGATCGGGCCGAAGATACGGGCACAGAACAGACCATCGCGTTCAGGTTTGAACGTACGGTAGTTGATCGTTTCTGGCTTTTTGATCTCGCCGTATGACCAGGACAGAATCTTCTCAGGGCTGGCAATCGAAATCCGGATGGAATCGAATGTCTGCACCGGAGCCTGAGGATTGAAAAGATTCATGACCTCTTGGTTCATGCCGTTCTCCTTAGGGCATCATGCTTCACAAAAGTTGGCCTACTTCGCGACAGCATCATGCGTTTGAATCTATATGCAGAGCAGTATCCGGCACAGGCTTTAGCGCCCTGATACTCTCTGACGGGCAATTGCCCTAATCTGCGCAACGGCCAGACACAGCGCCTGAAACCGTCATTCTTTCAAAACATACTGCCGAATAATGGCAATAATGGCGTGGCGCGGAAAACCGCGTCACGCCTTTGTTTTTACTCTGCTGCGTCAGGCAGCTCTGTCGGCGCTACAAGGTCGCGTGTGTCGTCGAGTTCGACATTCAGACCAAGCGAACGCATTTCCTTCACGAGAACATTAAAGCTCTCAGGAATACCCGCTTCGAATGTATCGTCACCACGTACAATCGCTTCATAAACCTTGGTACGGCCTGCCACGTCATCAGACTTGATGGTGAGCATTTCCTGCAGCGTGTAAGCTGCACCATAGGCTTCAAGCGCCCAGACTTCCATTTCACCGAAGCGCTGACCACCGAACTGCGCCTTACCACCCAGCGGCTGCTGTGTGACGAGCGAGTAAGGTCCGATCGAACGGGCGTGGATCTTATCATCAACCAGGTGGTGCAGTTTGAGCATATAAATATAGCCCATTGTCACCTGACGATCAAAAGGTTCGCCTGTACGGCCGTCATAGAGCGTCGACTGACCGGAAGTTGCCAGACCTGCATCTGCAAGCATCGCATTGATGTCTGCTTCAACAGCACCGTCAAAGACCGGCGTTGCAATCGACACACCGCGCTTCACCTGATCTGCAAGCATGAGGACACTGTCGTCATCATAAGAGCGAACCGGTTCGTTACGGTCATTGTCCGGATAGATATGTTCCAAAGTGTCACGCAGCGGCTGGATATTTGCGGTCTCTTTATAGACCTCGATCAGTTGCCCGATCTTCTTACCCATACCGGCACATGCCCAGCCCAGATGTGTTTCCAGAATCTGGCCCACATTCATACGGGACGGCACACCCAGAGGGTTAAGCACGATGTCCGCATGGGTACCATCTTCAAGGAACGGCATATCTTCTACTGGCAGAATGCGGGAAACCACACCCTTGTTACCGTGACGGCCGGCCATCTTGTCGCCTGGCTGGATCTTGCGCTTAACAGCAACAAAGACCTTAACCATCTTCATGACGCCCGGAGCCATTTCGTCGCCGCGCTGAACCTTTTCGACTTTATCCATGAAGCGTGTTTCAAGCAGCTTCTTGGATGCGTCATACTGGTTGCGCAGAGCTTCGAGTTCGCTCTGGCTCTTTTCGTCTTCAACGGCAAACTGCCACCACTGGGAACGCGGATATTCAGTCAGGATATCGCGGTTAACCGCAACGCCCTTCTTGAAGCCCTTAGGACCAGCAGCAGTAATCTTACCTTCCAGCATATCTGCCAGACGACCATAAGTGTTACGGTCAAGGATAGACTGTTCGTCGTCGCGGTCTTTTGCCAGACGTTCGATTTCTTCACGCTCAATCGCCATTGCGCGTTCATCTTTTTCAACGCCGTGGCGGTTGAAAACACGAACTTCCACAACAGTACCGTATGTTCCCGGAGGCATACGCATTGAGGTGTCACGGACGTCAGAAGCCTTTTCACCAAAGATAGCGCGCAGAAGCTTTTCTTCCGGCGTCATCGGGCTTTCACCCTTTGGCGTGATCTTACCGACGAGAATATCGCCAGGATGAACTTCGGCACCGATGTAGACAATACCGGCTTCGTCGAGGTTCTTCAGTGCTTCTTCCGATACGTTCGGAATATCACGTGTGATTTCCTCAGGTCCGAGCTTGGTATCACGGGCAGCAACTTCGAATTCTTCGATATGGATCGAAGTGAACACGTCATCCGAAACAATCTTTTCAGAAAGCAGGATGGAGTCTTCGTAGTTGTAACCGTTCCAAGGCATGAACGCGACGAGCACGTTACGGCCAAGCGCCAGATCACCCAGATCGGTCGACGGACCATCAGCAATGATGTCGCCCTTCCCTACACGATCACCAACGCGCACAAGCGGACGCTGATTGATGCAGGTGCTCTGGTTAGAGCGCTGGAACTTCATCAGACGATAAATGTCAACACCGGACTTCGAAGGATCGAGGTCTTCGGTTGCACGGATAACGATACGTGTCGCATCCACCTGATCAACAATACCGCCGCGGCGTGCACCAATAGCTGCACCGGAGTCACGGGCAACAATCGGCTCCATACCGGTACCGACAAACGGCGCTTCCGCACGCACCAGAGGCACGGCCTGACGCTGCATGTTCGAGCCCATCAGAGCGCGGTTGGCATCGTCGTTTTCCAGGAACGGAATAAGCGCGGCAGCAACAGAAACCAGCTGCTTCGGCGAAACGTCCATCAGATCCACGTTTTCACGCGGCGCCATCAGAACTTCACCGGAGTGACGGGAAATTACGAATTCTTCAACGAATTCGCCATTTTCACCGATTTCAGCATTGGCCTGAGCAACATAGTGCTTGGCTTCTTCCATAGCGGAAAGATAAACGACTTCATTGGTGATCTTGCCGTCAATAATTTTACGGTAAGGGCTTTCAATGAAACCATATTTGTTGACGCGCGCAAAAGTTGCGAGCGAGTTGATCAGACCGATATTCGGACCTTCCGGTGTTTCAATCGGGCAGATACGGCCGTAATGGGTCGGATGAACGTCGCGGACTTCAAAACCTGCGCGTTCACGGGTCAGACCGCCAGGTCCGAGAGCCGACAGACGGCGCTTATGGGTAATTTCAGACAGCGGGTTGGTCTGATCCATAAACTGTGACAGCTGCGAGGAGCCGAAGAATTCGCGAACAGCGGCAGCAGCCGGCTTCGCATTGATCAGATCCTGCGGCATGACTGTATCGATTTCGATCGAGGACATACGCTCCTTGATCGCACGTTCCATACGCAGCAGACCGACACGGTACTGATTTTCCATCAGCTCGCCAACGGAACGCACACGACGGTTGCCGAGATTGTCGATATCGTCGATTTCACCCTTACCGTCACGCAGCTCAACGAGCGTTTTGATAACAGCCAGAATGTCATCTTTGCGCAGAACACGAACAGTGTCCGCTGCATCGAGGTCAAGACGCATATTCATCTTAACACGACCAACAGCCGACAGATCGTAACGCTCTGAATCAAACAGCAGCGATTCAAACATCGCTTCTGCGGAATCCATTGTCGGAGGCTCACCCGGACGCATCACGCGATAGATGTCGAACAGCGCATCCTGACGGGACTGGTTCTTGTCAGCAGCCAGTGTATTGCGGATGTAAGCACCCACATTCACATGGTCGATATCAAGAATATTGATCTCGTTGCCGCCGGTTTCGAGCAGAATCTTCAGAGTCTTTTCGTCAATTTCATCACCGGCTTCGAGATAGATTTCACCGGTAGCATAGTTGACGATATCCTCTGCCAGATAGGAACCGAGCAGATCATCATCCGTCGCGCGGATAGCCTTAACGCCCTTCTCCGCGATCTGCTTGGCAGCACGCGCAGTCAGCTTGCGACCGCTTTCAGCAACAACTTCGCCGGTATCAGCATCAAGCATATCGCCGATGATTTTCATACCTTTGAAGCGGTCAGCCGAATACGGAATACGCCAGTTTTCGCCGTCACGTGTATAAGAGACAGCGTTATAGAAGGTCGAAAGAATTTCTTCGCCGTCCATACCCAGCGCCATCAGCAGCGATGTGGTAGGAATCTTACGGCGACGGTCGATACGTGCGTAAACGATATCCTTGGCATCGAATTCGATATCGAGCCAGGAACCGCGATACGGGATCACGCGCGCAGCGAACAAGAGCTTGCCCGAAGAATGGGTTTTACCCTTATCATGGTCAAAGAACACACCAGGCGAACGGTGCATCTGCGAAACGATAACACGCTCCGTACCATTGACGATAAAGGTACCATTGTCGGTCATGAGCGGCATATCGCCCATATAGACATCCTGTTCCTTGATGTCTTTAATGGACTTTGCGCCGGTATCTTCGTCAATATCAAAAACGATAAGACGCAGTGTCACTTTCAGCGGTGCTGAATAGGTCAGATCACGCTGGCGGCACTCATCCACATCGAACTTTGGCGCGTCGAATTCGTATTTGACGAATTCGAGCATAGAGGCCCCGGAAAAATCCGAGATCGGAAACACCGACTTAAAAACAGCCTGCAAACCTTCGTCAGGACGTCCACCCTTAGGTTCATCGACCATAAGGAACTGGTCATAGGATGCCTTCTGAACCTCAATGAGGTTCGGCATCTGGGCGACTTCTGGAATCTTGCCGAAAAATTTGCGTACGCGCTTACGACCGTTAAAAGAGTGGGTCTGAGCCATCGTCGCTCCTCGTTCTGTGCCTTACGGCGTTCTGAGCCCGTGGGAATACCAGGGCCTGTTGCTTGCCGTCTTACGACGGTCCTATGAACGGGTCAAAACCCGTTTCCTGACAGCTGCTCTTCTGTCAGGAAAAGGGTTTGTAACCGTTTGAACTATAAAATCTGCCACGTATCATGAAAGACATATACAGTTCATTATGCTATCCATTTTTGTTTGTCACCTAAAATCAGGCGCTTACAAAAAACGTCCGCTCATAAGCGGAAAACGGCGGGCCGTTAAGCCCGCCGGATCACTCAAATTACTTGAGTTCAACCTTAGCGCCAGCTGCTTCGAGCTGAGCTTTGATTTTTTCAGCTTCGTCTTTCGACGCGCCTTCTTTAACAGCCTTAGGAGCACCTTCTACGAGGTCCTTAGCTTCTTTCAGGCCCAGACCGGTGATCGCGCGAACTTCTTTGATCACGTTGATCTTGTTTGCGCCGCCATCAGCGAGGATAACGTCAAATTCGGTCTTTTCTTCAGCGGCTGGTGCAGCAGCACCAGCAGCAGCAGCAACTGCTACAGGAGCAGCAGCAGATACGCCCCACTTTTCTTCAAGAAGCTTGGACAGTTCTGCAGCTTCCAGAACGGTCAGTGCGGACAGGTCTTCAACGATCTTTGCGAGATCAGCCATTTGTATATTCCTTTGATTAAGGTTTGAACTGTTATAACAGCGAGAACGGCCTTACGCCGCCTCGTTCTTCCGGGCATGTGCGCCGATAACGCGAGCAATTTGACCTGCTGGCGCGCTTGTGAGCACAGCGAGACGGGTGGCTGGTGTCTGAACCATACCAACCAGCTTGGCGCGCAGTTCGTCGAGCGACGGCAGGGAAGCAAGAGCTTTCACGCCTTCTGCATCGAGAGTAGTCGCACCCATAGAACCACCAAGAATGACAAGCTTGTCATTGGTCTTAGCAAATTCTACCGCTACTTTCGGAGCTGCAATCGGATCGATTGCATAAGCAATTACAGTCTGTCCGGTGAACAGATTTGCAATGCCTTCGGACTCCGTGCCCTGAAGAGCGATTTTGGCAAGACGGTTCTTCGCGACTTTAACGGCGCCGCCTGCTGCACGGACTTTTTCGCGAAGATCGCTCATCTGTGCAACTGTGAGACCGCTATAGTGGGCCACGACGACCGAACCGGACTCTTTGAAAGTGCCGTTCAGCCAAGTGACAAATTCGCGCTTTTCCGCTTTTTCCACTGTCTCTCTCCAGTTGATAAGAATACACAGGAGTATTCTTACCGGGTTGCCTTTGCCGGATAGCGTGTAAGAAGTGCTATCCAACTTACGAGGTTCCTGTCCCCTTCCCCTTCATCGCCCGAGAGCAGATCCGGTCAAGGCAACTACGGTTCAAACCTTAAAACACAGCAAAGCTGCAAAAAATAAGGTCATTCCACGTCTCATGCAGGCTCATAAAATTAAGGCGAACCACCTGCAATCTCGGACAGGATACCGGAATTTTACTTCCGGTGATCCGGGCCCAGAGGCCCCGGAAACTTGTTTCAATTCGAATGTCGCAATTACTCGGGCAACATTTGAATCAGGCTTTTACAGATTTATTCCGTAAAAGCAAATCAGGCGATTTTAACGCTCGAAGGTTCAACCTTGACGCCAACGCCCATGGTCGAAGAAACCGCAACGCGCTTCAGGTATTCACCTTTTGCACCGGCTGGCTTGGCTTTCAGAACTGCATCTGCGAAAGCGCGGATGTTTTCTTCCAGAGCCTTAACTTCGAAAGAAGCCTTACCAATACCTGCATGGATGATACCGGCTTTTTCAACGCGGAATTCAACTGCGCCGCCCTTGGAAGCCTTAACAGCACCGGCAACATCAACAGTCACAGTACCGACTTTAGGGTTTGGCATCATGCCGCGCGGGCCGAGAACCTTACCCAGACGACCAACGAGTGGCATCATGTCAGGGGTAGCAATGCAGCGATCGAAATCGATATTGCCGGCATTGATGGTTTCGAACAGGTCTTCCGCACCAACGATATCCGCACCGGCTTTCTTAGCTTCTTCAGCTTTGTCACCACGGGCAAATACAGCTACGCGAACAGTACGGCCTGTACCGTTTGGCAGATTAACAACGCCGCGAACCATCTGGTCAGCATGACGTGGATCTACACCGAGATTCATCGAAACTTCGATAGTTTCGTCGAATTTCGCAACAGCACGTTCCTTTACGAGACCAAGAGCAGTGCTCAGGTCGTAAAGTTTCATAGGCTCTACGCCTTCACGGATTTTAGCGACACGCTTTGAAATTTTCGCCATCGTATCAGCCTTCCACCTTCAGACCCATCGAACGGGCAGAACCTTCAACCATGCGCATTGCAGCTTCAACGTCAGACGCATTCAGGTCTTTCATTTTGGCTTCAGCAATTTCGCGCACTTTATCACGGGAAACCGTGCCGGCAGAAATCTTGCCAGGCTCTTTCGAACCGGACTTCAGATTAGCAGCCTTCTTGAGGAAGTAGGTTACAGGAGGAGTCTTCATCACGAATGTGAAGGACTTATCCTGATAATAGGTAATCACGACCGGAACAGGCGAACCTTTTTCCATTTCCTGCGTGGCAGCGTTAAATGCCTTACAGAATTCCATGATGTTAATACCGCGCTGACCCAGAGCCGGACCGATTGGCGGCGATGGATTTGCGGCGCCAGCAGCTACCTGAAGCTTCAGCTGGCCTGCAACTTTTTTAGCCATTACTATCTGCCTTTTTTCTTGCCCCTCAGGGCAATGTTAAATGCCTTTACGGCACTCTATCACCACTGCATATGCAGCGTTGCAGCGGGTGGTCCGGTTAACAGAGCGGCTAAGCCTGCGCCCCTTCCACCCAATTTGTCACCTTGGTGACAATTCAGCCCTTAGGCTGAAATGATCAGAGTTTTTCAACCTGACCAAAATCGAGATCAACAGGTGTTGCGCGACCAAAGATCGACACTTCAACCTTCAGACGCGAACGATCATCATCAACTTCCTGCACGATACCGTTGAAGGAAGCAAAAGGACCGTCCGAAACGCGAACAGATTCACCCACTTCAAACGATACAGAAGCACGTGGACGTTCAACACCTTCTTCCACCTGGGAAAGAATCTGCTGAACTTCACGGTCACTGATCGGAACAGGCTTCGACTCTGTACCGAGGAAACCGGTTACGCGCGGGGTATTCTTAATCAGATGATAGACATCATCCGTCAGATTGGCACGAACCAGAACATAGCCCGGAAAGAATTTGCGCTCTGCGTCAACCTTACGGCCGCGGCGCACTTCCACGATCTTTTCTGTAGGCACCAGAATTTTTTCAAAAAGATGAAACAGACCTTTTTGCTTCGCCTTTTCTTCGATTGCTTCAGCAACCTTTTTTTCGAAATTCGAATATGCGTGTACGATATACCAACGCGCAGTCATTATGCTTCTCCCGTATAGCTCACACCAGCCAAATGCCAACCAAGCCTATATTAACGACCGAGACTCAGAAGCAATTCAACGCCATAAGCCATCAACTGATCCGCAAAAAAGAAAAACAGCGCCGCCAGAAAAGCCATAATAACAACCATGACAGTTGAAATAACAGTTTCACGCCGGGTTGGCCACGTTACTTTAGCCGTCTCAGCACGAACCTGACGGAAAAACGTAATCGGATTTGTTTTGGACGCCATTTGCCACTCTGCGCTTGAAAAAAATTAATCCCAATCAAAACAAGCCGTTAAGAATGTATTAATCAGAAAGAACTCACAAGATTACGGCACGTCGGACGAAAACTCAATCCCACGCACCGTTTACGTATTGCCCTACATAGAGCCGATTCCATAAAAAAACAAGCCCATATGCTAAGATATAATAAATTCCCGCATATCATGCACGGAAAGTGCATGGCGCCCCTGCCCTGCGGCGGGTTAATATTATTTATAAAACGACTGCGCTGACACACAAGATCAACTCGGCACCTATTAAGCACAAAAAAGCGGCACTGTAAATCAATACAGCACCGCTTTTCTTAAATGGCAGGGGCAGCAGGGCTCGAACCCGCGACCTACGGTTTTGGAGACCGTCGCTCTACCAACTGAGCTATACCCCTAAACTCTTCCGCCCTAATCTACCAGACCGGCGGACAAGGCTGGCGTACCAGCCTTGTGAAATCTATTATTCGATGATCGAAGCGACGATACCTGCACCAACGGTGCGGCCACCTTCACGGATCGCGAAACGGAGTTTTTCTTCCATAGCGATTGGCACGATCAGCGCAACATCAACAGTTACGTTGTCGCCCGGCATAACCATTTCCACGCCTTCTGGCAAGGTCACAATACCGGTTACGTCAGTTGTACGGAAGTAGAACTGCGGACGGTAGTTTGTGAAGAATGGTGTATGACGGCCACCTTCGTCTTTGGTCAGAATATAAGCTTCTGCCTTGAACTTGGTGTGTGGCTTAACCGAACCTGGCTTGCAGAGAACCTGACCACGTTCAACGTCATCACGGCCTACACCGCGAACCAGCGCACCGATGTTGTCGCCAGCCTGGCCCTGATCGAGCAGCTTGCGGAACATTTCAACGCCGGTAACAGTTGTCTTGCCGGTAGCTTTGATACCAACGATTTCAACTTCTTCACCAACTTTAACGATACCGCGTTCTACACGACCGGTAACAACTGTACCACGACCGGAGATCGAGAATACGTCTTCGATTGGCATCAGGAACGGCTGATCAACAGGACGTTCCGGAGTTGGGATGTAAGCATCAACAGCGGCCATCAGTTCACGAACTGCATCTTCACCGATTGTCTTGTTGCTGTCTTCCAGAGCTGCCAGAGCCGAACCCTTAACAACTGGAATATCATCGCCTGGGAAGTCGTATTTCGACAGAAGTTCGCGAACTTCCATTTCTACGAGTTCGAGCAGCTCAGCATCGTCAACCTGATCAACTTTGTTCAGGAACACAACGATTGCAGGCACACCAACCTGACGAGCGAGCAGGATGTGCTCACGGGTCTGTGGCATCGGGCCGTCAGCAGCGTTAACAACCAGGATCGCGCCGTCCATCTGCGCAGCACCGGTGATCATGTTCTTAACATAGTCAGCGTGGCCTGGGCAGTCTACGTGTGCGTAGTGGCGGTTTTCTGTTTCATATTCAACGTGCGAGGTCGAAATGGTGATACCGCGGGCTTTTTCTTCCGGTGCGTTATCGATCTGGTCGTAAGCGCGGAAGTCACCAAAGAATTTGGTGATTGCAGCTGTCAACGAGGTCTTACCATGGTCAACGTGACCGATTGTGCCGATATTGACGTGCGGTTTGGTACGTTCAAATTTGCTCTTTGCCATCGCTGTCGCTCTCTTTCACCACAACGCTTAATTTAATGCGCTGCAACAATTTTAATTGCCATATAACTTACCCTACGACCTGACAGTCAAGGATATTATATAGTAGAACTAAAGCCCCGCCCCGCTACCGGATCGGAACTCTATCAACTCGCTTCCGGCTTAAGCTTTATTCAAAGCCCGCCAAGTTACTCACGCCAAACCGCCCTGAAATAAATCTGGAGCGGGTAGCGGGAATCGAACCCGCGTATTCAGCTTGGAAGGCTGCTGCTCTACCATTGAGCTATACCCGCGCACTCTAAACTCCTGCTCTGGCAGTGGTGGAGGAGGTTGGTTTCGAACCAACGTAGGCTAAGCCAGCGGATTTACAGTCCGCCCCCTTTAACCACTCGGGCACTCCTCCAGAAACTCACTGCAAGCAGAGTTGAGCGACTAGGCATTCCGTTCACTGTGACCCCGTAGCGCTTGGCTCGTTTGTCGCTGTGAACGAGGCGGGTTATGCCGATAACACCCTGATAAGTCAACAGCTCTTTTTGAAAAAAATGCACAAAATTTTCACAGGCTTATCAATCATCCACAATATAGGGCTTTTCAGGGGTAGTTTTTTCGCATCATGAAACTTTCCTGCCTGTGAATAAGGAAAGATGCTACCTTGAAGACAGGAAAATCGGTATAGAGCGCTCATGAAAGATAAAAAATCGTCACCGGACTCATCCGGCTCCTCCTCCGGCACACCAAAAGATTCGCATTATGCGCGTCTTCGGCGCCAGTTTCGTGATCAAAAATCCGGCGGCAGCGAACAAAATTCGCAAAATAACCGGTTCCCTAAGCGTAAACCTGTAAAAGGCACGCCTGCGGGCGACGGAATCACCCGTCTTTATGGCCTGCATACGGTAAAAGCCGCGCTGGAAAATCCGCGTCGCAAAATTTTCCGTATGATGGTCACTAAAAACGCCCTCGCCCGTCTGGAGCTGGATGAAGCAACAATCGCCCGTCTCGCTCCTGAAATGGTTGAGCCGCGCGATATTGATGCGCTGACCGGCTCCGATGCTGTTCATCAGGGTGTTCTTATTGAAACTGCAGCGCTTAAACCGCGCAAATTGCAGGATCTTAAAGAAGGCAGCCTGCTTTTGATTCTCGATCAGGTCACCGATCCGCACAATGTCGGCGCTATTTTGCGCTCGGCTGTGGCTTTCGGTGCGGATGCTTTGATTACCACGTCCCGTCACAGCCCGCAGGAATCAGGCGTTCTGGCCAAATCAGCATCCGGCGCTTTGGAAATGATCGACCAGATTGAAGTGCGCAATCTTGCTGAAGCGATTCAGGAACTGCATGAGCTGGGTTACATGACTATCGGGCTTGATTCTGAAGGCCCTCAGGAAATGGAACACACGCTCAAGGGCGACAAGATTGCTCTCGTGCTTGGTGCGGAAGGTAAAGGTCTTCGCCAGAAAACCCGCGAAACAGTTACCGCATTGGCACGGCTTGATATGCCGGGCGCAATTAAATCGCTCAATGTCTCGAACGCCGCTGCAATTTCACTTTATGCTGCCCAGCGTTTCCTGAGCAAATAACAAGTTTGAACAACAAAGCCCTGTATCGGGGATTCGCTGAGTGCCGCTTTTAACCGTGACATTCTCCTGAATCACTCAATGCAGGGCTTTTTTATAAAATTCGGCACTCAGGCAGTGGCGATATACTGAATCATCTCGGCCGTTTCCTGTTCGGCCTGTTCAATACGACGCTTCACAACGTCACCAATCGAAATAATACCGACAAGATCACCGGCTTCATTCACCACCGGTACATGGCGGAAACGATGTCGTGTCATCATTTCCATGACATAATGAACATTGTCCTGCGGGCTGCAATGCAGCACTTTTGTCGTCATTGCTTTTGAAACCGGCAGCTGCAAGGCCTGTATTCCGTGATTAGCGCAGGCGCGCACAATATCCCGCTCGGAAAGAATCCCTGTATATCGGCCTTTGCCGTCATCAACCAGCAAAGCACCGATCCGGTGCTCTGAAAGTTGTTTTGCTGCTGTTTCCAGATTCGCATCTGACCTGACAGTGAAAACATCACTGCCCTTCTGCTCCAGAATTGCGCGTACAGTCATTATTTCCTCCCGATAATGAAACACATCACATTTTCCTCCTGAAAACAGAGAGGATTATGGCATCAGGCGGCTGACCGGCACACAAAATACTGCATAATGTTACAAGAACGGAAGAGCAGCATGTGTACTGGTGACCGTTGATTCAGTCTAACACAGAATCGCGGAAGGCGATAAAACAAAGCAGTTTCAGGAGCGCCCGCGCAGCAACAAAGCTATGCCGAAGAATCCTGCAACAAAACCGCCGATATGTGCCTCCCATGCAATGCCTGACAATTCGCCGGCAGGCGTTGCATAGAGTCCTGTAATCACATTGATGAGCAGCCAGAAACCGACAAATGTCAGAACGGTGCGGTTTTGCAAGGTTTCAGCCACCGACAATAGCGGCCCGCCGAAAGCAGGTACCTGCCGCCCCGTCCCTGTATAATAAGTAACACGGCGGAAACCGAAACGCGCCGCAGCCCCCATCATGCCGGATATCGCACCGGAAGCACCGACGAGCGGAATATTACTGTCCGGATAAAGCGCATAATGGGTGAATGCCGCCAAAATGGATGTAAGTATCCAGAACAGCAGAAATTTACGCGTCCCGATACGACCGGCCAATGGCGAACCAAAAGCGGCAAACCACACGCTGTTCACCGCCAGATGAGCAAATCCGCCATGCATGAAGGAATAGCTGATCGCAGTGAACCATGCTGTAATATCGGTAAAGCCGCCCCACGCACTGAAGCGCTGCGGGATAAAAGCAAAATTCAGCAGGAACCAGATATATTGCGGATCGCTCAGCAGATAGAACTGCACAATATATACAGCGGCACAGAGACCGATTAGTGCCACAACCACCGGCGGCATATTAAAGACCGGCTGAGAACCGCCTTGTCCGCGGTCGTCCTCTGTCCGGGTTTCATTGACCGGCTGCTGCATATTATCCTCATCATGATTTACAAATTTATCGGCAGAGTGCTGTCGGAACACAATGCGACAAGGTCTGTCTGCGGAATTTATCGCTCAAACAGGAACATAGAGCACTTCCGGTAAAAGTGGAAAGCGGTTTTGTCGCGGCATTTTACATCGCACATTTATATGCAGGCGTGAGGCAAGCCTGAAACATTCCGGTGAAACTCTTGAAAACCTTGTCCAGACAAGAAAAAACCGCCTGTTAAACAGGCGGCGAACGGACAATATCGTCCGGACATAAATTCTGGAGTTCAAGCATAAGATGCAATTGGCAGCTTCCCAATAAAACGCCTGCAACTTTTGCGTAAAAGTATCTAAACATACTTAATTGATTAATGCAATCGAAGCAAAGCGTTAACCATAAATTTTATTGTTCGTGGATGTTCGGCGCACAATCATGGCTTGTTTACGTTCCTGTGCGCATATTATCGCCATCAAACATATTCAAAAACCCGTCAATCTCAGCACCGGCTGGGAGTTTCTATCGGGTTCTGAAAATTAAAATATGTTTCGCGAAAGCAGTGTTTCAATCTGAAAGACATGCGCGCTCAACATGTTACACACAGCCGGTATTCCGCTGCAAAAGCAGAAATATCCGGTCGCAGGAAGATACGAGGACAGCGCCACATCATGAAACATGATTGGACGGCAGATCTGCTCACATATTGGGACAGGTTGCGCGGAACCCGCGCAGCGCCGGATCGTCGTGACATCAGCCCGCGTGCGCTGGGCGGCAAGCTACCGAATATCTTCATTCTGCGCAGTGATGCTGATACCAGCGGCACAACAGAGCAGCCTGAGACCGCAGATATTCCGCAGGCGAAGCAATGGCAGTTTCGGCTGGCCGGTACCCGCCTCTGCACAATTTATGGCAGAGAATTGCGCAATACCCGCTTTTTATCTCTCTGGCATGATGATGTCCGTTCATGGCTTGCTGAACAGCTGCATCTCTCCGGTCTGGATTACCGCCCGCTGCGGCTGGAACATACCGGCCAGACGCTGAACGAAAAAAACTGCCATTTCGAAACATTATTATTGCCGTTGCATGAGGCAGACGGTTCCCTTGCATGGATCGGCAGCATGGTTGCGCTGGATCAGCCGCTCTGGCTTGGCAGTGAACCACTCATCAGTAACCGCATGGGTCTCTCAGACAATAATACTGCGCTACCTGTTCAGGATGATAATCTGAATGCGGCGAAAGGTATGAAATCTGTTCTTCAGGTCTTGCTCGATCGCCATCACGAACTTCTGCCGAATACGGAAAATATGCCGATTGCGAAAACCGCATCAGCGGGCACTACCCCTCTTCTTGATGAAAGCATCAGAATTGACGGTATCGGTGTAGCGGATACGGCTTTTGCCAGAGCCTTACTTCCCCAGATCGAAGCCTTGATGCCAGCTGCACGGGCAACAGAACAAATTGTTCCGCATTCTGCCCGCCCCGCACCGACAATAACCGGCGCACCTGCTCCTCTGACGGTTGCTGATCTCATTAAAAGTATTCATACAGCGGCACCGGAAACCGAATCTGCCTATCAGGCACCCAAGGCAGCACATCTCAAGCTGATAACCGGTGGCAAAGACAAATCCTGATTTGTGAAGTCAGTATAACCGGTAGTACTGATGTAAAATTTGTTATCCCCATAGAATGGTGAAGTAAAAACGCTACAAAATTAAGCTTTTAGTAGCGTACCGTTAAATTTTATCGTATCGTATTGTGGCCGGTGACAGGGGAAGCACCGGCTTTCATATTTTTAGAATCGCTCAAAGGCACCTTTGAATCATATGTCGGCAGAAACACCTCCATCTTCGCACGCCTCATTCACATCGCCTGCAAAGACTGCGGAACAATCGGATTCTGCCGTAAGACTGACCCTGAAATCACCTTTGGACGGCCGCTTCATGCGTGCTGACGGCAGTGAATATGCCTGCAAATTATGGCGCATCTCCACTAATAATGCCGACCTCACTCTGAGCAATGATGAGATCATCATCCGTGCGGACGATCATATTATTGCTTATGTGGATAATGTGGGACGGCTCGAAGGCACTGTCATCAGTGTTCAGCGGGATGATTTCACCCTGCAGCTGATACAGACTGTGCATCAGAAAAATAAACTGGCTGCAAAAATCAACTGGCTGAGCAAAAACACCAGTCAGCAGTCAGAGCAAAGACGACACACTCGTCATACACCTGCACGTACCGAAGCGATCCTGATCCTTGATGACGGCTCGGAACATGCCTGTAAAATTCTTGATCTGTCACTGTCCGGCGCAGCCGTCGCCACAAATCTGCGACCGCCATTGCGCAGCATTGTAACGCTTGGCAACAGTCAGGCGAAAGTCATGCGCCATTTTGAAGATGGCATCGGCATTGAGTTTCTGGTTCTGCAAACCGATCTGCCAAAAGACTAAAACATCTCCTGTTTAATTCTGCCTATTCGATTTTACCCGGACATCGGGTGAACGTGTTGACGCGCGCAGATTTCATCAACCGGCTCGCGTAAACGATCCGGTACTAAAGCCCCCTTTTCCCCTGTATCTATGATTCTGAATGATCTTTGCTGTTGTGTATTAAGGGCAAGGCATCACCATTCTCAGGGCAAGCCTGTGTAAAAAGCCACGCATTCATATTTTATAGTTATCAAACGCTGAAATTCATTTTTACAAATTTGTAAAAACGCAAAACGGCTAGGTAAATATAAGCTTATCGCGCACAGCACGTCTTACACCGCATATTAACCAGAGGCTGTGGACATCCGGCGGATTTCAACCCGCTGTTAACTGCACAACGCTCTGTTAACCTCAAGCTTTCACACAACCGAAACCTGCGTGAATTTTGCGTATAGTAAGTCCTAATTTTCGTTAAAACACTGATTTTACAGGCAGTTAAGGTTTACAAATTTTCACTTCTGCGTTTACTTTGTCTTATTCATATCCCTTTGGATAGTGTCAATGTCTCGCTGCCATGGTGCTCTCAACAAGGAGCGTCACAATGTATAAAAAGACAGCACATAAAAAGAGTGCCCGCAGCACAACAGCAAAGAATAAGCTGGCTGCCGCAACTCTGCTGCTTACAATGACAGTTTTAGGAACAGTGTTTGGCGGCACGACGGCAAGTCAGGCTGCTCAGCCATGGATGCAGACGGAAGGCCGCACAACCCAGCCGGTCGGTCATTATGACTTCTGCAAACAGTATAAAAAAGAATGCAGCCAAACCAGCCGTTCAGAAGCCCCGCTGCAGCTCACACAGGCTCTGTGGAACAAGATCGTTCAGGTCAATGCACAGGTAAACACTGCAATTCTGCCACGCACCGATATGGAAATCTGGGGCAAGGAAGAAGTCTGGTCTTACCCGACACAATATGGCGATTGTGAAGACTATGTGCTGCTCAAGCGCCGTATGCTGATTAATGCCGGTTTTCCGGTGAATACATTGCTGATTACTGTTGTCCGTCAGAGCAATGGCGAAGGCCATGCTGTGCTGACAGTGCGCACAGACCGCGGTGATTTCATTCTGGATAATCTTGAAGACAGCGTTAAAAACTGGAGCCAGACGGACTACACCTATCTCAAGCGTCAGTCCGCCCGTCACAGCGGCCAGTGGGTCGATATCCGTCACGCACCGGAAATGCTGATGAGCGGTATTGCAACATCAGCGCTGGGAAATTAGAGCGCCGTGCGCCCTCTTGGGCGCACAAAACTCGCTCTAACACTTTATATTTACAGCATAATTTTACCTTAAACTGATTCAAGCTTAAGAAATTATGCAGTTGAGCAATTAAGGCGCAATTTCCAGACCGCGCTGATAACGCTTGCCATTGGCAACGTAATTTTGTGCGGAATCACGTAATTTTTCGATCTGCTCTGCCGTCAGTTCCCGCAACACCCGCGCCGGTGAGCCGACAATTAGCGAGTTATCCGGAAACTCTTTTCCTTCGGTGACCAGAGCACCGGCGCCGACCAATGAGTTTTTGCCGATTTTTGCACCATTAAGAATGATTGCACCGATTCCGACCAGACTATTCTCACCAATCGTGCAGCCATGCAGCATTGCCCGATGGCCGATTGTGCAGCCCTCCCCAATGGTCAGCGGAAAACCGATATCGGTGTGCAAAACACAATGTTCCTGCACATTCGTATCCTTACCGATATGAATCAGCTCATTATCGCCACGGGCGACAACGCCGAACCAGATCCCCGCATTTTCACCGACACGCACTTTGCCGATCAATGTCGCATCCGGTGCCAGCCAGTTACTGGCACGATGGTCGAATTGTGGATTATGGCCGTCCAACACATAAACCGGCATGGTGGTATCTCCATTTTCTCAAGCTCAAATCACCACAACGCATCCGGCTCCGCATGGGTTGTGACCTCTTTCAGACGGCGCATCGTGGCCTCTGTTACGCCGTCAGGCAAGTCACTGAGCGGAAAAAATCCGGCCTCGGCAATTTCCCAATCAGGTGAGCGCGTTCCGGTCTGTTTAAAAGACCGGCATATATACAGCGCCACATGATCACGGTTAGAAGCTTTGGTATTTTTATACAGAGCGAAAAGTTCCGGCGCAGCAGTCAGTTCAATACAGGCCTCTTCACGCAGCTCTTTAATCAGAGCCTGCCCGAATGTTTCGCCGCGCTCCACACCGCCGCCCGGCAAATGCCAGCCTTTGACATAGGTATGGCGCACCAGAAACACACTCTTCCCTTCATCCCCGAGCACGACAGCCCTCACCCCCAGCGTCATAGGACGACGGAACAAAAAATACGTATGAAAGAACCAGCTTTTAAAATTCATAAATCGGCTTTTCTGCAATGGTCGAAGATACTAAATATAAAGAGTACGGCTTACGATCCAGTCAACTAACAGAACTATTAGCCCACATAGCGTTTTTACACTCCAAACTCTTATATGTATGTTTTTCATTGACTACGCGCAGTTGAAAGCTAAATCTTCGCCAATGTTCAGACTTGCCCATATTTCAGACATTCATCTGTCGCCGCTGCCGCAGGTTCGCTTGCGCGAATTGGCCTCCAAACGCATCACCGGCTATATTAACTGGAAGCGTCACCGTAAAGGTGCCATGCATGACTGGGTGCTGGAAGGGCTGATTAAAGATCTGCAAAGCCACAAGCCGGATCATATTGCCGTTACCGGCGATCTGGTAAATCTCGCGCTTAATCTTGAAATTGATAATGGCTTTGAATGGCTTAAGCAGCTCGGCTCACAGGAAGACGTTTCTTTCGTGCCGGGCAATCACGATGCCTATGTTCCGGGTGCGCTGGATAAATCCTGCTGCAAATGGGAGCCGTGGATGCGCGGTGATGGCATCGACAATCGTGAAAAACGTCCGCAATTTCCCTATTTACGTGTGCGTGACGGCGTGGCGATCATTGGCGTCAGCTCGGCACGTGCGACCGGTCCGTTCATGGCCAGCGGTGATTTTTTGCCTGCACAGGCCGCGCGGCTGAAAAAAATGCTGATTGAAACCGGCGAGCAAGGTCTGTGCCGCGTTATCCTGATTCATCACCCGCCGATCCGCAATGCAACACCGGCCTATAAGCGGTTGTTCGGCATTGGCCGTTTTCAGAAAGTGATCCGTGAAGCCGGTGCAGAACTGGTGCTGCACGGCCATACCCATCTGGCAACCTATAATGAAATTGCGTCTCCAAATGGCGCAGTTCCGGTGATCTGCGTACCATCGGCCAGTCAGGCGCCCTATCCGATTGGTCATGAAGGGCGAAAACCACCCGCGCGCTATAATCTGTTTTCTATTGAAGCACTTGATCAGCCGCAAAGCTGGCAATGTCACTGGCAGCAATATGGTTTTACCGGTGAAAATACAGATGTGCAGCTGATCGGCGAACGCACATTAATGCTTGGCAAAGCTGCACAGCAAATCAGCGCGGCAATAATTCCGGCAGCATCGGCAGAGTGATGCCATAATAATGCAGCGCTAAAATCAGCACCAGACAGCCGAGCAAAGCACCGCCTGCAAACCATAATAGTTTATTCAGCGCTGAATTTTCCGAAATTTCTGCGCTGCTACTCTGTTCTGTGGAATTTTCAGCGACAGCGGCCTGCTGCGCTGCAACAGGGACATCAGAAGTCCAGTCATCCATCAGCCGCTCGCGCTCAAGAATCCGCGAGGCAATATAGCGCGTCACAGCTTCTGAAATGACCTTAATGTCTTTATTATCAGCCAGAATAATCCGCCCCAGACGGGTATCGCGGACAAAATGATAGCTGCGCCGGTCGCGGGCAATCATCACAAAGGCGCTGGCATCCAGCCACAAACGCGGTTGCATACCTTTATTCAGGCAGAAATCCCACTGCTCATCCGTTGCCGGCACCGCATCAAAAACCGGCTGCAAATCCTGCAACAGCAATTCCAGACGGGCAATATCCGTCTCTCTGATATCGGTAATACTGTCGAGACGGTCGGCCTGTGCAGTTTTCGCCTGCCGGATTGCAGTCTTCAGCCGTTCTTCGCCGGATAAATGTGCCTCCGGCACAGATGCAGACGGATATATCGTGAAATCATCTTCGCTTTTATTCATACCGCCGCCTTTTATCTTGCTGCACTTTACAGGCAATCTCATGCATGGCGATTTTATGACTTTAGACTGGCATTATAACAAAAAGGCCTGAAACCGTATAGTTTCAGGCCTTTTTAGTATCACTCAGAGTGATCTTATTTAATCAGACGGTTTGCGGCGGAAACAATCGCAGCAAGCGATGACGTCACAATATTATGGTTCACACCAACACCGAAGACTGATCCCTGCGGATGTGACAGTTCCACATAGCTGATCGCCGATGCATCCGAACCGCGCTGCAACGAATGTTCCGAATAATCGGCAACGGAAATATCAATGCCGATATGTTTCGACAGCGCATCAATAAAGCCATCCACGGGACCGGTGCCACGTCCTTCAATGGTTTTTGTCACACCATTATCAATGATCTCGGCCTGCATAATACGGACAGCTTTATTGTCCGGATCCGCAAAAGTGTGGTGATCAACAAATTCCAGACGCGAGCCAGGCTGGCTCACATAGGCTTTCTTGAACTCTTCATAAATGCGGGGTGCCTGCAGTTCTTTTCCTTCATCATCCGTAATCTGCTGAATGATCTCACGGAATTCCACCTGCATCTTGCGCGGAATATTCAGACCGTAATCCTGCTGCAGAATATAAGCGATACCGCCTTTACCTGACTGGGAATTGATACGGATAATCGCTTCATAGGAACGGCCGACATCCTGCGGGTCAATCGGCAGATACGGTACTTCCCAAACCGGCGTATTCGCGCCTTTCTTGGCTTTCATACCCTTGTTGATCGCATCCTGATGCGAGCCGGAAAACGCTGTATAAACCAGCTCACCGACATATGGATGACGCTCAGGAATAACCAGCTGATTGGAATATTCGTACACTTCCTTCATGCGGTTGATGTCCGAGCAATCCAGTTCAGGATCAATACCCTGCGTGAACATATTCAGCGCCAGTGTCACCACATCCACGTTACCGGTGCGCTCGCCATTACCGAACAATGTGCCTTCCACGCGGTCGGCGCCGGCCATCAGACCCAGTTCGGTTGCGGCAATACCTGTACCGCGGTCATTATGCGGATGCAGAGAGATAATCAGGTTTTCACGATTATCCAGATTACGGCACATCCATTCGATCTGGTCGGCATAGACATTCGGCGTGTTCATTTCCACCGTGGACGGCAGATTGAGGATCAGCTTGTTTTCAGCAGTCGGTTTAACGATTTCCGTCACCGCATTACAGATTTCCAAAGCCACTTCCAGCTCGGTGCCGGTAAAGCTTTCCGGTGAATACTGGAAACGATAACCGCCGCCCGCTTTGGCAGCCATATCCATAATCATCTTGGCGGCATCAGTGGCAATCTGCTTGATACCGGCAACATCCTTGCCGAACACAACGCGGCGCTGCAACTCACTGGTAGAATTGTAAAAATGGATAATCGGGGTCTTTGCGCCTTCCAGCGCCTCAAATGTGCGGGTAATCAATTCCGGACGGCACTGCACCAGCACCTGCAAATCCACATCATCCGGCACATTGCCTTCTTCAATCGCCCAGCGACAGAAGTCAAAATCAGTCTGGGAAGCTGACGGAAAGCCGATTTCAATTTCCGGAAAGCCCATATCCATCAGCAACTGGAACATACGAGCTTTACGATCATGCCCCATCGGGTCAATCAGCGCCTGATTGCCGTCACGCAGATCAACCGAACACCAGATCGGTGCCTTTTCGATCATTTTCGAAGGCCACTGGCGATCCTGCAAAACTGTCGTTCTGAACGGCGTGTATTTTTCAGCCGCAATCGGCATACCTTTGCGAGGGGATTTGGAAGCGGAAATAATATTGGTCATTTTAAAGTCTCATCAGCCACAGCAACTGCAATATACAGCCGCCTTAAACACGCCCTGTCTGCTCAATTATAGAATGAAGATGCAGAAAAATCGGGCACAATCGAAACGGATTCTTTGACCGGAGCATGAGTCTGACGGCTCTGTACGACCGCCGGACGCTCCAATCAACGAGCCCGGCGATCGCCGCTAAGGCCGAGTAGAAGTAGAAGCGAGAGTGGACGCGCGCAAGACTCAGCGGCTGCAAAGCCTTGATCTGCTCCGAAGCTCACAAAAGAGCTGGTATGATAATGCGCGTTGTTCATGGGATAAATGCTATACGCCTTGATAACAAGTTGCAAGAGACTTCCCCGCAAACGAAATAAAATTACAGGCATATTCAGAGAAAAATAAAAACGCTGCCCTGCACAATGGCAGGACAGCGTTTTTATTATGAAAAATCAATGCATTAAATTTCCATTATGCAAAAGGAACGGCTGCAGTTCCCGGCGGAAGCTTTGCCTCATCCTCAGGCTCAACATGAATCACAACCCGTGAGTTATCAATTTTCTCATGCAGCGCATCTTCGATGCGGTCACAGATAATATGCGATTCACCGACTGTCATATCGGCTGCGACAACCAGATGAAATTCGATAAAAGTCACACGTCCGGCAATGCGGGTTTTAAGGTCATGTACCTCAAGTGCCCCTTCCGCATTGGTGGAGATAATATCGCGGATCTGCATTTCCTCGACAGGTTCAACACCGACATCCATCAGTCCCTGCACAGAAGCATTGATAACATGCCAGCCCTGCCAGAGAATATTCAGCGCCACAACAATCGCCAAAATCGGATCAAGAATTGACCAGCCGGTGATAATTGCAGCAACCAGACCGACCAGCACGCCTGCGGAAGTCACCACATCCGTCATAATATGCTTGCCGTCAGCCAGCAATGCCGGTGATTTTGCAGCACGTCCCACACGGATCAGCAGCCCTGCCCAGAGCATATTAATCACGCCTGCAATCAGATTGATACCCAGCCCAAGCCATGGCTCGTCCAGCGTGCGCGGTGTTTCCAGCGCGCTCCATGCCTCACGCACAATCAGCAGTGCCGCAACAACGATCAGCACACCTTCAACCACCGCAGAAAGATATTCCGCTTTATGGTGCCCGTAAGGGTGATTACCGTCTGCCGGCATAATACTGACTGTAATTGCCCACCATGCACCGACAGCAGCGATGACATTGACAATCGATTCCAGCGCATCGGAATAAAGCGCAACAGAACCGGTAAGCAGATAGGCCAGATATTTAAGCGCCATCACGCCGATGGATACCGGAATTGTCCATGTAGCCAGTCGCCGAATTCTCAGATTAGCATCCATACCCAAACCTTTTATCTCTCCGAACATGTTATTGCGCCGTTTTGTTGAAAAACGACGGGACAGCCGGAGATTTACAATTTTGCAGTTTATAAAATTCGGCAGCTTATGCAGAGACTGCTTAACAGTCATCCAAAGCCGCCCTCATCGAAATAAATTCAATTCAGCACTCGCTGAGATGTAATTACCCTTAGCGCAAAATGTGCCAATTCCAAATCTCTAAAGTACTATAGCTGACATTTTTCGCTAATTTCTGCCGTCCAGTTGCAACTGGTTTTCACTCAGCGCTGTATTTTTAATAAATCAGCAAATTCATAGACTTACATATGGTTTAACTGCAAATCATTTGCAAATACTGGCCAGCAAAAACCAAAAATTCGAATCAGACAACAATCCGAAACTGACGTGCCAAACAGTCAAAAAACGGCATCTCTTTTAATTTTCATAATAATAATATATAGAGTGCCTATGCATAAATGCGCAGCTTAACATCCCGATCCGAAATTACGCATAGCAGTAATAAGACAATATCTGTCCGGATCAGCGTAGAAAAAGTGCTAAAAACAAAAAAGCAGCCAGCTAAACCGTTTTCACGGCATAAATACTTGTGCCTTCCGGTTTCACAGATGGTTGTTCTTTCTACAAAGGCAGACCCTTTAAAATGCAACGTCTCGCACGTTTTGAACAACTGATTTTACGAAGATCAATATTTGTCACAATCTTTATCGGCCTCTTCGGAATAGTCTTCGGCATACTCTCCGGTTCCAGCGCAGTCATTTTTGACGGTATGTTCTCCTCAACCGATGCTGTCATGTCGATACTTGCCCTTTTTGTCGCGCGGCTCCTGACCAGCGAAGGAACGCGCCGCTTCCAGCATGGTTTCTGGCATATTGAACCACTGGTTCTCGCTTTTAACGGCATCGTGCTGATATTGTTTTGTCTCTATGCTTTCATCAACGCCGTCAGCACCTTGCTGCAAGGCGGCACAGAGCTGAATTTTGACTGGGCAATTCTCTACGCCGTCATTGTCTGTATCATCTGTTTTGTCATGATGGCCTATCAGCACAAGATCAATAAACGGCTCAAATCGAACTTTATCACGCTTGATACGCAAAGCTGGCTGATGACCGCTTTGATTACGCTGGCTCTTCTGATCGCCTTCAGTCTGGCATGGCTATTACAGGGCACAGATTTTGAGCCATGGACGGTCTATACAGACCCCGCCATTTTGCTGTTTTTGTCGGCAGGCCTTATCTTTGTGCCGCTCAAAACAGTTCTGGGTGCATTTCGTGAGATTTTGCTGGTCACACCGGAACGCATGGATCTGCGGGTGCGCAAGATTATGGATAGAATGAAGGCCAAACATGGCTTCAAGAAATATGCCAGCTATGCAGCTAAGATCGGCCGCGCACGTTTCATTGAAATTCACATCGTTCTGCCCGCTAACTTCCCGATAACATCGATCGCAACGCTGGATGCAATCCGCGAAGAGATCGGTGAGGAAATCGGCGGCGCAGGTCCGCAACGCTGGATTACAGTGAGTTTCACCGGCGACGAAGCGTGGATTTAAACTAAAAGCATGTCGCGGAAAAGCGGGCACCGGTTTTCCGATAACGACATGCGTAAAAACAAGAAAAGCCGCAGATTTTCACCTGCGGCTTTTCTTTTAAACATCACTTGCGGTTATTTCTTTACGAGCTTTGACACCACATTTTCAATCATCTGCATACCGGCATTACCGCCGAGTGTCATGATTGACTCCGGATGGAACTGTACTGCAGCCACCGGCTCTTTTGCATGTTCAAAGCCCATGATAACGCCGTCATCTGTCTCAGCAGTGACGATGAAATCTGCTGGCAGTGTCGTCTTATCCGCATAAAGCGAATGATAGCGGCCAACGGTGACTTCCTGCCCGAGACCATCAAACACCACGCCGTTTTTCAGGATTTTAATCCGTGACGGCTTGCCATGCATCGGAATTTCCAGCTGTTTCAGTGAGCCGCCATAGGCTTCCGTCAAGGCTTGCAAGCCCAGACATACACCAAAAACCGGCAGATCACGGTCACGCGCTTTACGGATTGTATTCGTGCAGTCGAAATCTTTCGGCGTACCAGGCCCCGGTGAAAGCACCACCAGATCCGGTTTGAAGCGGGCAAAGATTTCATCGCTCACCGGCGAGCGCACGGTCGCCACATTGGCACCAGTCTGGCGGAAATAATTGGCAAGCGTATGCACGAAGGAATCTTCGTGATCGACCAGCAGAACAGAAATTCCGGTTCCTGCTTTCATAGACTGCGCCTTCTCCTGCAATTCCGGCTTAATATGCGCCTCACGGATCGCTGTCAACATCGCCGATGCTTTCAGCTCGGTTTCGGCTTCTTCTTCCTGCGGGTTTGAATCATAGAGCAAAGTCGCCCCTGCCCGCACCTGTGCCACACCATCTTTAATGCGGATAGTGCGCAGTGTCAGGCCGGTATTCATATCGCCGTTAAAATGCATCATCCCAACCGCACCACCATACCATGCGCGAGGGCTGCGTTCGTTTTCTTCAATGAAGCGCATCGCCCATAGTTTTGGTGCACCGGTCACGGTTACAGCCCATGCATGGCTGAGGAAACCGTCAAAAGCATCCATACCATCGCGCAGACGACCTTCAATATGATCAACCGTATGGATCAGCCGGGAATACATCTCGATCTGCCGACGACCGATTACACGCACTGATTCCGGCTCGCAAACGCGGCTTTTATCGTTACGATCCACATCAGAACACATGGTCAGTTCGGATTCATCTTTTTTGGAGTTGAGCAGTTTCAGAATCTGCTCGGAATCTGAAATCGCATCTTCACCGCGTTTAATGGTGCCGGAGATCGGGCAGGTTTCGATGCGACGACCATTCACCCGCACAAACATTTCCGGTGAGGCACCGATCAGATATTCCTGCTCGCCCAGATTGATGAAGAAAGAATATGGTGACGGGTTAATGCTTTTCAGCTTGCGGGAAATGGCTGACGGCTGATTTTCGCATTTTTCATAGAAAATCTGCCCCGGCACCACTTCAAAAAGATCTCCGCATTTGAAGCTTTCTTTGGCACGTTCAACCAGAGCAGCATATTCGCCCTTTTGGTGATCGCCTTTTGCCTGCAGTTTTTCAGCTGCTTTGAACACGTCAGACGGTGTTTCGCGCGGTAAGCCATCTGTTTTCTTATTGCCGACAGTGAAGTCGTAGGAATCCACCCATGCTCTTGCAGAATAATGGTCAACGACGAGAATTTCATCTGGCAGAAACAGGACCAGATCGCGCTGATCTTCAGGGCGTTTCAGCTTGTAAGTAATCGGCTCAAACTGGAAGGCCAGATCATAGCCGAATGCACCGTAAAGGCCGAGATTGCTGTCTTCCTCGGAATAGAACAGAGAGACGATCTCACGCAGCACGGTGAAAACCGATGGCATACGCGAGCGTTCTTCTTCCATATATTGGCGTGTCGGCTCAGCAATCGTCAGCTGAATTTTTTGCTCTGCTTCATCATTAATCGTCACTTCTTGCAAAGCGCCGATCACAGGGCGGATACCGCCTAGCAGAATTTCACCACGGGCATTCAGCGCTTCAATGCGCATAGAGCGACCTTTGGAAGTAATCACCAGCGGCGGATCAATAATTGCCGTATCCCAGCGTGTGTAACGACCCGGATATTCATAATTGGATGAAAAGACAGCGCCGCGTCTTGTATCCAGCGCATCAATACGCTTGTCGATAGCCGTTTTGTAATCCACCAGATGACGGCGGCGTGCGACAGTGATGCCGCCCTGCGTGATATGATCGTGCTGATCCTGATCGGCAGTTTTTGCCATAATCGCTCTGCTCCTGTTGCTGCGATCCCTATACTGCCAAACGGCCGGTTTCGCACCTGTTTTTCAACAAAGCATCTCTGCTTTGATTTTAAATAGATACTCAGGCGTTTCAGGATTTCAGGGCAGAAAATAAAAACGGCCGCCCGGTGAACCCTGAGCGACCTGAATGACACTTATGCAAATGTCTGCGTGGCCGCTAGAAGCGAGCCCACCACCAAATAAGAGATGCAAAAGTAAAATTAGTCATGCTCTATTTTTAGCTCTGTTTTTCAGACCTTGCAAGCTCTTCTGTTTCACCATTTTGCGGAAAAGATATTATTGCGCAGAACAAATACATACATCTTAAAATTGCATTTTAAATTTCATTCGAATAAACACCGATCAAGCGCATTCAATGCACAACATGAGCCCACACAATGAGCCACCGCATTGCAAATGCTCAAACGCTCACACCCCATTCATAACATCGAGCTCCTGAGAACCACCCCATCCGGTAAAGAGAACATTCCATATAAAAGCACAATAACAGAAGCTTATATCAAGCCATCAATCAAAAACTTCCAAAAGAAAACCCGGATCAGCAAAAAGATCCGGGTTAAAATGTCCGATATGCGAACTGTCAGGCAGGCGATCATATGGGGAAGATTTGCCCGTCCCGCTTTTCAAAAGCAATTAATTTCAAAAAAATATTATGCTCAGATCTAAAATAACTAAGTGAAGTATGCTTTTCAGTACAAGGCCAAAACTACCTCAGGTTGCATTTTTCGTCAACGAAATTCTGTGCAAAACAGAAAATAAAAAATCGCCCGCCACATTTTATGCGGCAGGCGATTCTTTTTCGATAAAACGCAATATATTACCCTGATTGCGGGCAATCGCGTTGGCTATGTTATTCGCCCATCGCGATCAGCGAAGCGTTACCACCGGCTGCTGCGGTGTTAACTGACACAACCTGCTCCAGCGCAAAGCGCAGCAGATAGTTCGGGCCACCAGCCTTAGGACCGGTGCCGGACAGTCCGGAACCGCCGAATGGCTGGGTGCCGACAACCGCACCGATTGTATTACGGTTGATATAGATATTGCCCACATCCAGACGCTCAACCGCACGGGCCACAACCGCTTCAATACGGCTATGAAGACCAAAGGTCAGACCGAAGCCCGAATTGGCAACCTGATCGAGAACATTATCAAGTTCAGATGCTTTCCAGCGCACAACATGGAGAACCGGACCAAATACTTCGCGTGTCAGTTCTGATGCATCTTTCAGTTCAATGATATGCGGTGCAAAGAAATGACCGGCCTGCAATTCACCTTCCGGTGTCACGCCAACCTTGGTCACTTTGGCTTTGCCCTTCATCTGCTCAACATAGTCGTTCAGCATGGTCTGTTGTTCACGATCAATGATCGGGCCGATATCTGTGGTTTCCAGAGCCGGATTGCCGAGATGCATTTCACGCGCTGCACCTTCGATCATCTTCAGCATGCCATCAGCAACATCTTCCTGAAGATAGACAATACGCAGAGCCGAACAACGCTGACCGGCAGAACGGAATGCCGACATAACAACATCATCAGCAACCTGCTCAGGCAGAGCAGTCGCATCAACGATCATGGCGTTCAGACCACCGGTTTCAGCGATCAGCGGCACAATCGGGCCCTTCTTGGCCGCCAATGTGCGATTGATTGCCCATGCTGTATCGGTCGAACCGGTGAAGCATACACCGTCAATGCGGGTATGCGAGGTCAGAGCAGCACCAACGGAACCGTCACCTGGCAGATAAATCACTGCATCCTGTGGTACACCGGCTTCATGCAGCAGCTTGATTGCTTCATAAGCGATCAGTGGGGTCTGTTCCGCAGGCTTGGCGACAACCGCATTACCGGCAGCAAGCGCAGCGGTCACCTGACCAAGGAAGATTGCCAGCGGGAAGTTCCACGGGCTGATACAAACGAACACACCGCGACCGCGATAACGCAGACGGTTATCCTCACCTGTAGGGCCAGGCATAATGGTTTCATTGGCAAAATGACGACGGGCTTCCGCAGCGTAATAACGGCAAAAATCAACGGCTTCACGGATTTCGGCAATGCCGTCATCCATTGTCTTACCGGCTTCACGCGACAGAAGATCGATGAAACGGTCGCGGTTCTTTTCCAAAAGGTCACCGGCGCGTTCCAGCGCTGTTGCGCGGTCTTCAACGCTCATGCGTGACCAACCGGCAAAGCCTTTGCGTGCAACTTCAACAGCTTTTGCAGCATCTTCAGCAGTTGCTTCAGCAACTGTACCCACCTGAGAACCGTCTACCGGCGACAATACAGGCTGACCGGAGCCTTTTTTAGCAAAACCGGCAAATAATGGCACTGCATCAACATTCGCCCGCGCCTTAACGATCCCGTCCATAAAAGTCCCCAATACTAGTCTGTCACCAAATTCAAGTCCGGCAGAGTTACGACGCTGCCCGTACATATCAACGGGATACGGAATATTTGCATTCCGCATGCCTCTGCCATCATTCAAAATTTCAACCGGACGCTTCAGCAGGCTTGCAACCGGCACATTTTCATCGCCCACAACGGAAACAAACGACGAATTCGCACCATTTTCCAGCAGGCGGCGCACCAGATAAGCCAGCAGGTCGCGATAGCCGCCAACAGGCGCATAAACGCGGCAGGCAATCTTTTCACCGGCTTCTGTCACCTGTTTGAACAGGCTTTCACCCATACCGTGCAGGCGCTGGAACTCGAAACCGCTCTTATCATTTCCGGCCATTTCCAGAATCATCGCCACTGTCAGGGCGTTATGTCCGGCAAATTGCGGGAAAATATGCTTACGCTGATCCAGCATATAGCGGGCGCAGGCAATATAAGATGCGTCAGTTGCAGCTTTGCGGGTGAAGACCGGATAGTCTTCCAGACCGCGTTCCTGCGTACGCTTCACTTCTGTATCCCAGTAAGCCCCCTTCACCAGACGCACCATCATGCGCTGGCCGGTCTTTTCGCACAGGGAAACAATATGCTGGATAACCGGCAGAGCGCGCTTCTGATAGGCCTGAATCGCCAGGCCAAAACCATCCCAGCCAGCCAGTGACGGATCAGCGAAAACGCGGTCGATCAGATCTAACGACAGCTCCAGACGGTCTGCTTCTTCCGCATCAATGGTGAAGTTCAGATCATAGGATTTGGCTTTCTGAGCCAGCGCCAGCACATCCGGCACCAGTTCACGCATCACCTGCGCATGATGGGTCGCCAGATAACGCGGATGCAGAGCCGAGAGCTTGACCGAAATACCCATGCGATCCGGCAGTTTGCCATTGCCGGCAGCTTTGCCGATTTCATCAATCGCATCGGAATAGGACTTATAATAGCGCTTGGCATCTTCTGCAGTGCGGGCACCTTCGCCCAGCATATCGAAAGAATGGCGATAGCCTTTTTTCTCAGCGACTTTGGCGCGCTTCAATGCATCGTGAATATTTTCACCCAGCACGAAATGCGAACCGAGAAAGCGCATTGCCTGTTTGGTGGCTGTGCGAACTGTCGGCAAGCCCATACGCTTAACCAGCGAAGACAGAACGCCTTCCGGTGTTTCGCCCGGGCGGATGACTTTTGCCGCCAGACCCAGACCCCATGCGGAAGCAGACACAAACCATGTATCGCCCTGCGCACGATGCTCGGACCAGTTACCCTGCTTCAGCTTATCTTCGATCAGCTTGTCCTGCGTTGCACTATCCGGCACGCGCAGAAGCGCTTCGGCCAGCACCATCAGCGCCAGACCTTCACGGGTGGACAGGCCATATTCACGCAGGAAATCTTCAACACCGCCAATCCCTTTGGACTGCTTGCGGATATTCGTGATGAATTCCGAAGCCCGCGCATCAATGCGGCGGTTGGCGGCATCATCGAATGTTACGCTGGCCAGCAATGCACTGACCAGCTCATGGTCATCCGGTGCATAAGGCGCGGTAAAAGGCGGCAGTGGCAGGGTTGTATTCTGAGCCTTTTCAGAAACAACCTGAGGGGCGTTTGAAAGGGCTGTATTGGGCAGTGTCATAAAAAGGCTCCTGTAGAGTCTTGCGACGGGTTTTTAACTGTATATTTTATCTCATATAGTTTATCTCACTAATTAAAGTGCCTTATTCGGTGGATATCACTGCAAAAATCGGAATTTTAGCTAAAATGAAGCAAATTGACGCTATGGACAAAAAGATCCTCCGTGCCTTGCAGGAGGACGGCAAGCTGACCAATGCCGAACTGGCCGAGAAAATCAGCCTGTCACAGACCGCAACGGCCGAGCGGGTCAAGCGTTTAACCCGTGATGGTTATGTGCTGGGTTATACGGCAAAGCTCTCACCAAAAATGCTCAACCGCTCCATGCTGGTATTCGTAGAAATCAAGCTCGACCGCACAACACCGGAAGTTTTTGAAACCTTTGCCGAGGCCACAAAAAACAATCCGGTGGTGATGGAATGCCATATGGTGGCCGGCGGTTTTGATTATCTGGTAAAAGCACGCGTGGCTGATATGGAACAATATCGCCGCTTTCTGGCAGACTCCCTGCTCTCGCTGCCGGGCGTGCGTGAAACCCATACCTATCCGGTGATGGAAGAAGTTAAAGAAACCTCGGCAATCGGAATTTAAAAATAAAGCCTTTGCGTGAATCTATTTCTTCACGCAAAGGCGTATAATATTGTTTTAAAATAATAAATTATGCTGCGCGCTGATCCCATGGCTCGAACGGATCATAAAGCGATGCCCATTCATCGGGCACAAAATTATCGGCTTCAACCAGACAATTATCCAGCGCAGCCCGTATTGCCCCCTCATCCATCGCGGCAGTACCAATAAAAACCAGTTCCTGCCTCCGGTCGCCCCAGAACGGATCAAGATAAGGCTGCATAGACTGACGCCAGCCCTCATCTTCCGGCCAGTATTGTTTCGGGATAGAGGCCCACCACAGACCACGTTTTCCTGTACGCAATAATGCCCCCGCCTGACTAAGCTCCCCCACATAGCGCGGACGGGTGGCCAGCCAGAAAAAACCCTTCGAGCGGATCAGCCCTGCCCAGCTTTGCTGAATAAAGTCATGGAATTTAGCCGGATCAAACGGGCGGCGCTCACGATAAACAAAAGAACGGATGCCATATTCCTCTGTCTCCGGCACGTGATCTTTAAAACCATAGAGTTCTTTAAACCATAACGGATGTTGCTCGGCTTTTTCAAAACTGAAGCGGCCGGTATTCATGATCTTCGCCAAAGGCACTTTGCCGAAATCAGCATCAACCACATCGCAGTCCGGATTGAGTGCGCGGATAATTTTATAAATATCCTGCCTTTGCGCGGGCGAAACTTCGCTGATCTTATTCAGCACCACGACATCGGCAAACTCGATCTGTTCCACCAGCAAATCCACAATACCGCGCTCATCGCCTTCACCGGCTGTTTCGCCACGATCGCTCAGAAAATCCTGCGATGCATAATCGCGCAGCAGATTGGCGCTGTCGACAACAGTTACCATCGTGTCCAACCGCGCCACATCAGAAAGGCTGAAACCTTCCTCATCACGAAATTCAAAAGTCGATGCCACCGGCAAAGGTTCGGAAATGCCGGTCGATTCAATCAGCAGATAATCAAACCGCCCCTGTTTTGCGAGCTGCGTCACCTCCTGCAAAAGATCATCACGCAAAGTGCAGCAGATACAGCCATTGGTCAGCTCAACCAGTTGCTCCTGTGTGCGGGACAGATTGGCGCCACCATCACGCAGCAAAGCCGCATCAATATTCACTTCACTCATATCATTCACGATCAGGGCAACACGTACCTCTTCACGATTATTCAGAATATGGTTGAGCAAAGTGGTTTTTCCGGCGCCCAAAAAACCGGACAAAACCGTGACAGGTAAACGTTGTTCCATTTCATCTCCTGAATATCGCCATGTTACGGGTCATGTGCGCTTCAGCGCACAGCCCGTCATTATCGGAAAGGCGACATTGATATGTTATAATATAACAAACGACAAGAGATTTTACGCTATTGCGACCTGATTACACAGATTGAAGGCTTACATATAAAAACGGCGGCTGATGCGAATGAATCTCTTCATGCATAAGCCGCCATAAATATTTGTAATTCAAAAGATTTTTAACTTCAGCAAACGGGGTTGCTAAAATTACAGGTCCATTTCCAGAATGGCCATGGAGAAGTTGTAGGACAGTTCGCCCTCATCTTCATCCTTATAGATGATGCCCAGAAACTCATCATCCATATAAACTTCGCAGGAGTCATCCTTACGAGGACGCGCCTTAACAGTCAGGTTCTGATTATCAAAAGTCCGCTTGAAATAGGCGTCCAGTTTCTTAATTTCTTCGGGTTTCAAACGGATTCTCCTGTTTCATTTTACGGGGCTGTCTCATGCGCCCCTGTGCCCGATATGTAAAGGGGCAACATGTCGCTTTATCCTAAAACCACTCACACTTTCGGGGCGTGCATTTATTCTTACGCACGCCTTACCCGAAAACCGCTTACACTTTTCGGGGCGTGCTTTTATTCAGCAGCATTAATCAGCTGATCCATCGCACGCGAAGGTTCAGCACAATCGCAACTGCCGATCACTTTCGCCGGAACACCGGCGACTGTCACATTATCCGGCACGGCTTTAACCACCACGGAACCGGCAGCAATTTTTGAACATTCACCGATAGTGATATTGCCAAGAATTTTTGCCCCCGCGCCGATCAGCACCCCACGGCCGATTTTCGGATGACGATCACCGCCAGCCTTACCGGTACCGCCCAGTGTTACCTCATGCAGGATCGACACATCATCGCCGACCACCGCAGTTTCACCGATAACCACACCGGTCGCATGATCGAGGAAAATACCGCTGCCGAATTTCGCCGCCGGATGAATATCGGTCTGGAAAATCGATGAAGAGCGGCTCTGCAGATAATAGGCGAAATCCTTGCGTCCCTCTTTCCACAGCCAATGCGCCAGACGATGGGTCTGGATGGCATGGAAGCCCTTCATATAAAGCAGAGGATCAAGAAAACGGTTTGCCGCAGGATCACGGTCATAAACCGCCTGCAAATCAATGCGCAAAGTCTGCGACCATTCCGGCGAGGCTTTGCTCATCGTTACAAAAGTCTGGCGCAGCAAATCAGCAGCCACATCGGCATGGCCGAGGCGCTCGGAAATGCGATGCATAACCACATCTTCCAGACTGCCTTGATTAAGCACTGTGGAATACAGAAACGCCGCCAGCAACGGCTCTTTCACGGCTGCAGCTTCGGCTTCAGCACGCACGGAATACCAGATCGGATCCATATGATCGACGACCTTGCTCACCGGAACAGAACCATGTGCGGCCATTGCATCACTCCTGGCTTTACAGCATTCACTTATTCTTCAATCACCGGAAACCGCCAAATGCTTTGAAATAGCTGGAAAATCTTACCGGAAACCAAATATTTCCGATTATTTTCGCCAGTCATTCACATTGCTGCTTCCGGCATTTATCTGGGCGAGTTTAAACCGCATTACAAGAGATGAAAATCCCTCTGCTGCTATTGCGGTAAAATTACCTGAGCGGATCGTCACATTTTCATAGAAAACCTGTCCGGCAGCACTCAGGCAATCGGATGCGCCTTCAGAAACTCCAGCACAGCCTGCTTGTAAACTTTATCTCCGACCGCCAGCATATGATCGCGGTCAGGAATATCAACTGCCGTTGCATGCGGCATCAGATCGGCCAGATCCTGCGCATCACCGGCAATATCATCCTTCGTGCCGACAGCAACCAGTGCAGGCTGGCTAATCATCGCCATTGCCTGTGCGGGAATAAGCTCTTTGGACGTGATAACACAGGCAGCAAGCGCAAAACGGTCGCTCTTTGTCTGATCCGCAAATTTACGGAACATCAGCCCGCGCGGATGGGTGATACTGTCCACATCCTCCGACAACAGCGCATCATAGATCGGATCCCAGTCACCGGCACCGGTGACCATACCAATGCCTAAGCCCCCGAAGACCAGACTATGTACCCGTTTTGGGTGTTCCAGCGCCGCAAAAGCACTGATCCGCGCACCCATGGAATAGCCCATAACATGGGCTTTATCGATATTCAGATGATCCAGCAGAGCAACAGCATCAGCAGCCATTAATGACGGGTAATAGAGTTCACGGTCATGCGGCTTGTCAGAACGGCCATGACCGCGATTATCAATCGCAATCGCACGGTAACCGGCATCGGTCAGAGTTTTGATCCAGCCCGGATTGAGCCAGTTCACCATACCGGAAGATGCGAAACCATGGATCAATAAAACCGGCTCACCTTGTCCTTCGTCACGATAAGCCAGTTTTAATCCGTCATGTTCAAAATAACGGACTTCATTCACATTCACGACCATAGTTCACTTCCGAGATTTATCTTCCGCCCTGTTTAGCGCAACAGGACTCAAATTCACTGACATTGCCCGCATATTATCCGGTGCTTGACTGTATCACCAGCCTTGATGCCAAGTTTAGCGGCAATGCCTGCATTCACTTCTATGACAAAAGCCACCGGCTCGCCGGAAGCAACAGTATCTTTTGAAAAAGGCACCGTATTTTCAGCAACCCGCGCGATTGATCCGTCATTACGGACAAACAACATATCCAGCGGCAGCGGCGTATTGGCCATCCACATCATCACCGGACGCTCTTCACCGAAAACAAAGATCATCGCACGATCAGCGGGAAAATCCTTACGATACATCAGTCCCGCACTGCGTTTCTGATCCGTATCGGCAATTTCCAGCCCGAAACTTTTCTCACCCGATGCGGTCTGTATTTTCAAAGCCTGCGCATCCACAGAAACGCGCATCGGCTCTTCCTGCGCTGACACCGCAAAACTGCCGCCCAAAAGCGCGGCCACAAATACCAAACAAGCAAACCACTGTTTCATCGGGCAAACCATACTTCAAAACATGTTTGAGAGAAAATATACGTGCAGGCCATTATAGCAAATATAAAAAAACCGGTCAGAGACCGGCTTTAATGCGGATTAGTAAAAGGCGAACCGATATCCGGATGAATTTCTGCCGCCATCAGCCCCTTATCACCATGACCGAACCGCACCAGAACCACCTGTCCCGGACGCAGCTCCATCATACCGAAGCGACGCAGCGTTTCCATATGAACAAAAATATCTTCCGTCCCCTCACCGCGGCTTAAAAAGCCAAAACCTTTGGTACGGTTGAACCATTTGACGATTGCCCGCTCCAGCCCGCTCGACGGGGTAACCACAACATGGGTACGTGCAGGCGGCAGAGTTGAAGGATGCGCAACATCGGAAAGGTCGAGAGACAAAACGCGGAAACATTGCCAGCCGCGTTCACCGCGGCGAATTTCGCAAACAACACGCGCACCTTCCTGTGCGGTTTGAAAACCGTCACGGCGCAATGTCGTCACATGAACAAGAATATCACCGTAGCCGTCCTGATCGGGAACGACAAAACCATAGCCCTTCGCGACGTCGAACCATTTAATGGCGCCGGAAATCTCGACAATATCGGTTGCATCCTCAGCGGAGTTGGTACCATCCATAAACTCATGGGACAAAGACTTGTCAGTCATGGCACGCTCCTCCTTTCATCTGCCGGGCAAATCAGGTTGATTCTCATCTTCAAGATAACACTTCCTTAACCGTATCCGGCAAGAGCAAACTTTCAATATTCCTGTTTCGATCACAGACTTTATGAGCAGGCATGCTAAATCAGCGGTGAACTATTTCAAATCTGCCCTGTTTTAAATATGACACCTGCTAAAACAGACAGGATCAAACAGGGTAAAACAGGAGGCAAACATGCGCTATTTGCACACCATGATCCGTATTCGTGACATTGATGAGTCACTGGATTTTTTTGTTGGAAAATTCGGACTGGTGGAAACACGTCGCACAGAAAGTGAACAGGGGCGCTTCACTTTGATCTTCCTCAGCGCGTCGAAAGATCAGGCAAATACGGAAAGCTCCCGCGCACCGGAGCTGGAACTAACCTATAACTGGGATGCGGAAACCTATAGCGGCGGACGCAATTTCGGCCATCTCGCCTATGAGGTCGATAATATTTATGACTTCTGCCAAAATCTGAAAGACAAAGGCGTTGTCATTAACCGTCCGCCACGTGACGGCCGCATGGCTTTTGTGAAATCACCGGACGGTATTTCCATTGAAATTTTGCAAAAGGGCGAAAGACTGGCACCGCAGGAGCCATGGGTATCTATGGAAAATACCGGCAACTGGTGAGCAAAACTCAGCAATTTGGCTAGGGTTTGAATCAAAAAGCGCCTGCCATTTGCAGCCCAATCTACTGAGCTAAATCAGGCGAATTTTGGATCAGGCACTATTGGCGCGAGAGATCAACCTTAGCCGCATCCACGATACGGATCTGTGTTGAGACTGAACCATTCCAGTGATTGAGCGATAAATGGCCGGCAACATGCACCATGTGTCCGGCCTGATCGAACAGGAAACGCCCAAGATCACTGTCAGCAGCACGGAAGGCAATACCGTCCACGCGTTTACCGTCCAGCCCTTTCAGGGCAACTTTCACATGATCGCGCCCGACAACACGCACATCAGCGATTGTGTGGTTCGGCAGCGCCAGCAACGGCTGCACATGACCGGCACCATAAGGCCCTGCTTTTTCCAGGGCATTATACAGCGCAACCGTGGCACCGGTGGCTGAAACCGCACCATCAATCGCCAGACTTTGCTCAGCGCGCAGTTCATCCACCTGCTCAGCGGCCTGTTCCTCGAAGAAAGCCCGCAAAGCACCGAGTTTGGATTTCTCCACGGTGATACCTGCCGCCATAGCATGACCGCCGCCTTTGACCAGCAAACCCTGCTCAACGGCTTTGCGCACCAGCTTGCCAAGATCAAAACCGCTGATCGAGCGACCTGATCCTGTGCCCACGCCATTACCATTAAAGGCAATGGCAAAAGTCGGGCGTTTCGCCTTATCTTTCAGACGGGAGGCCAACAAGCCTACAATACCCGGATGCCAGTCCTCATTAGCAGTGACCAATACGGCCGGCCCTGACTTGCCGGAAAGCTCAGCAAAAGCTTCCGCCTCTGCCTGCTGCAACATCACCGCTTCCATCGCCTGACGTTCGGCATTCAGCCTGTCCAGCTCTTCGGCGATGGTATTGGCTTCAACCGGATCGTCCAGCGTCAGCAACCGACTGCCAAGAGCAGCATTACCGATACGCCCGCCCGCATTAATGCGGGGGCCAATGAGAAAACCAAAATGGAAACTATTGAGCGGCTCACCAATGCGAGATACCCGCGCCAGCGCCGCCAAGCCAGCATTGCTCTGATTGCGGGCAGCAAGCAGACCTTTGACAACAAAAGCACGGTTCACACCGATCAGCGGCACAACGTCACAAACCGTGGCCAAGCCCACCAGATCGAGATAACCCAGCAAATCCGGCGTACCATTTGGCGCTTTTATACCGCGCTCACGCAATTCCCGCGCCAATTGCACCAAAGTCATAAAGACAACACCGGCAGCACAGAGATGCCCCTGCTCTGAAATATCGTCCTCACGGTTCGGGTTAACAATCGCGGCGGCATCTTCCGGCAAGGCACCACCAAGCTGGTGGTGATCCAGAACCACAACATCGGCACCGGCATCTTTCGCAGCGGTAATTGAGACAGCACTATTGGTACCGCAATCGACAGTCACAATCAGCGACGCGCCTTTGGCAACCAGCTCACGCATGGCATCGGGGTTCGGGCCGTAGCCTTCAAAAATGCGATCCGGAATATAAATGACATTCCTGATGTCATAAGCATTGAGAAAGCGGGACAGTAGCGCCGAAGAACAGGCACCATCCACGTCATAGTCACCGAAAATGGCTACATTCTCACGGCGCTGAATAGCATCGGCAATACGAACTGCAGCCTGTTTCATATCCGTCAAAGTCAGCGGATCAGGCATCAGGGAGCGGATGCTCGGATTGAGAAATTCTTCAGCGGCTTCAAGGCCAACGCCACGACCGGCCATAACGCGGGAAACCAGATCGGGGATGCCGTAATTCTGGGCGATGGCGAGTGCAGTATTGGCTTCACGCAGGCCTAGACGATCAACCCATTTCATGCCCGTTGCAGAAGAACGTATTCCGAGAAACAAACGCTCATTCATATCCACGCGGGCAACTCCTGTTGGTATTGAGTTCTTACAAACGCAAAAGGCGACATTTTTCAATGTCGCCTTATAGCAGAATTTAATTATGGTGCCACTGTCTGAACTCTGCCGTAGCAGGCAAACTAGCGCCGAGGTTAAAAACCGTCAGGTTGCGGCGAAAATGGTGGCTGTTTTGAAACCGGAGCGGAGCGTACATATAGTACGTGAGCACCGGATTTCGAGACAGACGCCATTTGCAGACCAAGCTGGCGATTTTTACTTTATGCGAATTTGGACAGGTCTTGATGACGCGCCTTAATCTCACGCACAGTCTGTGACTGAGCACGCATGACGATGGTGTGGGTCTGGATGTAGTCGCGGGCAAATTTAACGCCGGAGAGCATATTGCCGTCGGTTACACCGGTGGCTGCAAACAGCACGTCGCCTTTGGCCATTTCTTCCATCAGGTAAACTTTGTTCGGGTCTGTAACGCCCATTTTCAGAGCGCGGGCGATCTGATCATCGGAATTGAACTGCAGACGACCCTGCATCTGGCCGCCGATGCAACGCAGAGCTGCTGCCGCCAGAACGCCTTCAGGCGCGCCGCCAATGCCGAGATAGATATCAATGCCGGTTTCATCCGGATTGGTGGTGTGCATAACACCGGCAACGTCACCATCACCGATCAGACGGATTGCAGCGCCGGTTGCGCGTACTTCTTCGATCAGGCGTGCGTGACGCGGACGATCCATGATGCAGGCGGTGATTTCATTGACCTTAACGCCTTTGGCTTTTGCTAGCGCGTTCAGGTTTTCAGTGGCAGATGCGTCAATATCTACAACGCCGCGCGGATAGCCCGGACCAACAGCGATTTTCTGCATGTAAACGTCCGGTGCGTAAAGCAGATTGCCTTTTTCAGCAATTGCTACAACAGCCAGCGAGTTCGGCAGGTTCTTGGCGCAGATGGTGGTGCCTTCCAGCGGATCGAGCGCGATGTCGACTTCAGGACCGTTGCGGGTACCAACTTCTTCGCCGATATAGAGCATCGGCGCTTCGTCGCGTTCACCTTCACCGATAACAACAGTACCGGAGATCGGCAGACGGTTCAGCTCTTTACGCATTGCGTCAACAGCAACCTGATCCGCAGCTTTTTCATCACCGCGGCCACGCAGACGGGCAGCAGCCACAGCGGCGCGCTCGGTCACGCGAACCAGCTCGAGTGTCAGAATACGGTCGAGACCCTGCGGGGTCTGATCTGCAGAATTGGCCATTTAAACAGTCCTAAATTCGTTATCGAAAGATATGCCTGCAATCCGGAATAGTATCGCTGCGCAACGGATACAAAACTGCTGTAGCCGATTATGATGACAGGGGATTGTCAGACATGGTCGCCATCTTTTGGCAAAGTCGGGCTCTCCCTGCAAGGGATAAAGCGCGGGGATAAAAAGTAAATCGATTATACTCGGTTGAAAAACCATCACATTTGAAAACGAGTGATACCGGCAGTGTATTTTCGCAAGAATTACACTGCCGGTATCTTTTGTTATATATCAGACTATTCAGCCCGCAAGCTGTCCGGTTTCTTCAAAGAATGCTTCTGGCGTTTCTACTTCAACCAGCTTATTCTTCACAATCTGCCAGAAACGATTGCCGGTATTGCGCACGAAACTACGGTCATGCGACACCAGCAGACAGGCGGCATCGCTGTTCAGCAGTTCCGCTTCCAGCGCCTCCTGCCCCTCAATATCCAGATGGTTGGTCGGTTCATCGAGAATATAGAAATTCGGATGTGTCAGCCGTAATACCAGCATGGCAAGCCGCGCTTTTTGCCCGCCGGAAAGTCGTGCAACCGCCTTCCCCTGCATATCAATATTCATACCCGCCCCTGCCAGCAGCGAACGCGCTTTCTGATCGCCGACATCAAAACGACGAATGATGGTTTCCAGCGGCGTATGCTTGTCATTGAGTTCCGACAATGCCTGATCGCTATAGCCCAGCACCAGTGACGGCGTTGCTTTAAGCGCCGTGGTTTCTGGCGCTGCACCGGTAATCACATTGCGCACCATGGTCAGCAACCGCGTTTTGCCGGTTCCATTGGCACCCAGCAGCACGATACGGTCACCCGGATTGATCCATAAGCGGCCGGTTTTATAGAGTACGCGATTATCCGGTGTGACCACATCAAGATTCTCAATCACCACCAGTGCACGGGCATGACTGCTCTGCCCTGCCAGCCTGATAACACCGGCAGACCGCTCCAGATGGGCAGGCTTAGCAGCATCTTCCAGCTTCTCAGCACGGTCCTTCAGCTGTTTGGTTTTTATCACCAGTAGGTCACTGCCCGAATTGATACCAATATTATTGAGTTTCGCTGCCTGTTTGCGCAATTGCTGTGCGGTTTTCATATCTTTTTGATATTGGCGCGCATCCGCAGCATCGGCCTCATCCAATGCAACACGGGCACGGCTATAAGGCAGAGCATAGATTTGCGAATTTTCAGGCCGCAAAAACAACGTACGCTTGGTCACTGCATCGAGAAACGCACGGTCATGGCTGCACATAATCACCGCTGTTGAACGCGGCAGATCATTCAGCCAGCCTTCAAGCAAAGCTATTTTCTCCAGATCCAGATGGTTGGTCGGCTCGTCCAGCAGCAACAGATCGGGCTCGGCAATCTGCGTTCGCGCCAGTAAAGCAAGGCGCTGCCAGCCTCCGCTCAACTGCCGCATTGCACGGTCGCGCATATCCTGCGGTACACTCAGATCATCAAGAATAATATCAACGCGCCAGCTTTCATGCAGCTGCGCGTCTTCATCCAGCCCGCTCAGCACCACATTATATAATGAGATATCCAGCCAGTCCTGCGGTACATATTGCGGTACCACACCGGTTTTCAACCCGCGGGCACGGGTCACAATACCGTCTGTCGGTTCGAGCTCACCACTGATCACACGCATCAGGCTGGATTTACCACGTCCGTTGGCGGCAACCACACCAAGACGTTCACCCTCACCGACAACGAGGCTTAAATTACGAAACAGTTCGACAGACAGAGTAAGAGAAAGATTTTGAAGATTAAGGTAGGACATAAGATCAGCTCAGAATTTGCCATAGCCGCACAGAACATCGCATAGATGCGAACTGGTAACGGGATGGCTCAAATCAGATGCAGCATGCTCCAAGCAGAACTGCACCTTTCAGAAAAGGCTGATAAAGACAGATTTTACAGTCTTAATCGGCCCTGCACAAATTAATGAGACAGGGCGTAATCAGGGCCGAATGTGTGATGATGCTGATGTCGCAGAGAAAACATCTTACGGCCCTCCTTTCCTAAACTGCGTTGAGCTGCTCAGAAATTTATCAAATAGATTTTTTACTGACAAGAGCTATCCGCAACAAAAAACCGCCGGAAATTCCGGCGGTTTTATCAGTCTCTGTCTTTATTAGAGCGCCGTGTGCCAGACTTGGCACACAAAGGTCGCTCTAACACTTTAAAATGAGAGCATAATTTTACCTTGAACTGATCCAAGTTTAAGGAATTATGCTCTACCCCGCACGTTCAATGCGGATCATCTGTGGCTTATCGAAGAGATCACCATCTTCGGTAATCGCCTTCAAAGCCTGCTTAACCGCTGATTCCGTCGTTGCATGGGTTACGAGAACAACTGTTTTAATCACAGCCTCTTCGACATTGGCACCCGTACCGCGCTGTACGATAGATTCCAGCGAAATATCATTTTCCGCCATGCGCTTGGCAATCGTTGCAAACACACCGGCGCGATCATGCACATTCAGACGAATGAAATAACCACCGGCATGAGAACGCATTTTCGCGCGCGCTGTCGGCTTCAGATCTTTTGCAGGGGTACCGAAGACCGGCCCGTGCTGGAAGCCCGGACGGCTTTTACCGATATCGGCAATATCACCAATCACAGCAGAGGCTGTGGCATTGCCACCGGCACCCGGACCTGAGAGCAGCAATTCGCCGAGAAGGTCGGTTTCAATAGCCACCGCATTGGTCACGCCATGCACCTGCGCAATGACAGAAGAGGTTGGCACCAATGTCGGATGCACACGCTGCTCCACACCGGTTTCTGTCTTCTGCGCTACGCCCAGCAGCTTGATTTTATAACCAAGCTCTTCTGCCGCGCGGATATCCGCGAGCGAAATATTGCTGATACCTTCCAGATAAATATCGTCGGCGGCAATCTGCGTGCCAAAGGCAATACTGGTCAGCAGTGCCAGCTTATGCGCCGTGTCATTGCCTTCAATATCAAATGTCGGATCAGCTTCTGCATAACCAAGACGCTGTGCATCTTTCAGACATTCAGTGAAGGAAATCCCCTCCTCACCCATACGGGTCAGGATATAGTTACAAGTACCGTTCATAATACCGTAAACGCGCGACACAGTATTACCGGTCAGCGATTCACGCATCGCCTTAATCACCGGAATGCCGCCTGCAACCGCTGCTTCAAAATTCAGCAACACGCCTTTGGCTTCCGCGATTTTGGCCAGGTCCACACCATGATAGGCCAGCAAGGCTTTATTGGCTGTCACCACATGGCGACCGGAATTGAGTGCAGCCTCAACAGCAGCGCGTGCAGTACCTTCCGAGCCGCCAACCAGCTCAACAAAAACATCAATATTATCTGATTTTGCCAGTGCAACCGGATCATCGAACCATTCAATATTGCTGAGATCAACACCACGGTCACGCGTACGGTCACGTGCGCTGACCGCAGTCACTACAATTTCGCGTCCGCATTGCCTTGTCATCATTTCGGCTTTATCGCGCAGAATGCGCAAAACCGATGCTCCTACGGTGCCAAGTCCGGCGACACCGATCCGCAATGCATTACTCATTATTGTGCCTCAGCAATATATACTTAATTCAACGGGCGGGAACTGTATGCTCCCGCCTCACTTTATTCGCTTGGCTCAGGACATTCCCCTGAAGCCGCCTTTTTATCAGGCAGCTCCGTCAGCATTCCCCAAAAAGCGTTTGATATTACGCGCGGCCTGACGAATACGATGTTCGTTCTCCACCAAAGCAATGCGCACAAATTCATCCCCATGTTCACCGAAACCGAGGCCGGGCGCAACAGCTACATCAGCTTTTTCGATCAATAGTTTGGAAAAATCGAGCGAGCCCATGGCACGGTAACGTTCAGGGATCGGAACCCATGCAAACATTGTCGCCTCAGGAGACGGAATTTCCCAACCTGCACGGCCAAAACTCTCGACCAGAACATCGCGGCGTGTCTTATAAACATTACGCACATATTCAATATCGCTGCCGTCGCCGTTCAGCGCTGCCGTTGCAGCCACCTGAACCGGCGTGAAAGCACCGTAATCGAGATAGGATTTGACCCGTGTGAGCGCCGCAATCAGCCTTTCATTGCCAACCGCAAAGCCCATACGCCAGCCGGCCATCGAGAATGTCTTGGACATGGAGGTAAATTCAACCGCCACATCCATTGCGCCCTCAACCTGCAACACCGATGGCGGCGGATTGTTTTCATCGAAATAGATTTCCGAATAGGCCAGATCTGACAGGATGATAATATTATGCTTACGGGCGAAGGCCACCACTTCCTTATAGAAGTCGAGTGTCGCCACTTGCGCAGTCGGGTTGGACGGAAAACTCAGAATCAGCGCAATCGGGCTCGGAATCGAGTGCTTAACACCGCGCTCCAACGAGACGAGGAAACTGTCATCCGGTTTTGCACTGATGGAACGGATGACACCGCCGGACATGACAAAGCCGAAAGTATGGATCGGATAGGTCGGATCCGGACACAGAATAACATCACCCGGCGCAGTAATTGCCTGCGCCATATTGGCGAACCCCTCTTTGGAACCAAGCGTGGCAACAACCTGTGTATCCGGATTGAGCTTCACACCAAAACGGCGCGCATAATAATTGGCCTGCGCTTTACGCAGTCCCGGAATCCCCTTGGATGAGGAATAGCGATGGGTGCGCGGGTCCTGCACAGCCTCACAAAGCTTATCAATAATGCCCTGCGGTGTCGGCAGATCAGGATTGCCCATACCAAGATCAATAATGTCGGCACCCGCCGCTCGCGCACTCGCCTTCAGGCGGTTAACCTGTTCGAAGACATAAGGTGGCAGGCGACGGATTTTATGGAATTGTTCCGACATATCTCTCTTCCGTTTAATTAAAATGCGATGCAGCATAATCTTGTAAAACTGCACGGCTGTTAAAAGTCCGGATCAGTACGACCCGAATCCAGAGTGCCAAAACAGCACTCCGATCTGTAAATTCTAAAATGCGAATAAATTTATGGCGTATCAAAACGCCTGTCGTCAGATCAGCCTGTTACTCGGTGGCTTCGATTGCCTTTAATGTGGCATCAGTTTCCGCCTGCAACTGGCGTTTGCGGGCTTCGATTTCCGCTCGGCTTGATCCGGTTGCGGGTGCACTTCCCTGACGCGCCTTGGCGCTGCTGAGGCTACCGGTAATCCGGTCTTTTTCCTCAAAGGTCAGCTGCTTGGTTTCACCGCGCGGCATAATCCCGAAATTCGGATAAGCTCCGGTACGCAGCGCACCCTCTTGCGGCACACCGGCAGAAGGCCCGCTTGTGCAACCCGCGAGCGCCACAGCAGCCACGGCAAACATTGCATTACGCAGCGTTGCGAAGTGATGTGTCTGTTGTGCGCTCATAGAGGAAATTCCCTGCATATCGAATTCTGGTCGTAACTCTGGCCGAATAACCGGACAATAAACGTATAGACGCATTTCGCAACAGGAAGCTTTCATTTCCGCCGTGAAAAACACTCTTATTTACGTCATTCTGCCAAGTCTGCCCGCGAACACGAAATGTAACAATTGTTATTGTTTTGAAAAGAATTGTTACAGGGCATAACTTGCGCCCCAATTAATAAAGAATTAACAATTTTTGCGACGAAAACAGTCATTCCGCATATATTAATAATAGCCAGAATTTTGCACAAACGGAGCCTCTTTACAGCCCTTTGTGCCAGCAGTTGCACAGGAAACCTTTGATTTGAGTTCAGTTTCCGCAGATGCACTCAGACAAGTCGCAGCATAATGAAGGGTCTGCTTTGTTCGATACGATAAAACGTATACGAGAAAAAAACGCTCAGCTTTTCTGCGGCTCAGCTATCATTCTCGCTTTAAGCATCAGTGGCTGTACCACATCTTCCGGCACATCCCTGCTGGAAAGCGTCGCCAATGATACGACTCTGGCCGAAAATAAATCCGGCGATTCCGCTTCTGATACTCCGGCGGCAAATACAGCCTCCGCTGCAACCGCTGCGACAAAAGCTGCTCCGGCCTCTGCCACAACAACAGAAGCTGCAAAGCAGATGACAGAAGCACAGACAGAAAAACCGGTACAGGTCGCCTTGGCTGATACAGCCGCCGCCGCAACCAATCAGATTGTACAGACACCGGAAACCGCAGCCCCTGCCGAACAACCGAGCACACTGGCTGCACTTTTCGGCACACGAAACAAGCCTACTGCTGCTTTAGCAGCGATTCCGCAGGCAGAAGCCGCAACACCGGCGACAAGCCAGACAAAACCGCAGGATAATGCCGCTCTGGCCGAAACTGCCAAGCCGGATGCAAGCGCAAATACCGCACAAACTCATGCAATTGACAGAACAAGCCAGAGCGCAGGCGCGGCAGCCCGTCTTTTCTCACCGGGCAAAAACAGTGTGCGCGGCAGCGGAAAACAGGAAGCTACGGTTACAGCTTCTGCCACTCCTAAAAGAGCAAGCGACTATAATTATACGCTGCCGGGTGTGCGTGCGAATGGCGGCGTAGAGATTCGCCACAGTAATAAAGTGTTCGACGAAAGCGATATTGATCTTGATGAAGACGATTTCAGCGCGCCGGTAACACTCGCCTCCGCAGGCGGCATGGCGCGTCTTGCGCCGAACGGCCTGCGCACCCAGCATGATAAAGTGCAGGTTTCCTGCCTGAAACCGCAGCTGGTCTCAATGATTAAACGCCTTGAAAGCCACTACCGCAAACCGGTTGTCATCACCTCCGGCTACCGCAGTCCGGCGCACAACCGTTCGGTCAGAGGTGCGAAACGCTCATTGCATATGTCGTGTTCAGCGGCCGACTTGCAGATTCCAGGCGTTTCCAAATGGGAAATCGCCCGTCAGGTACGCACATGGCCAAGTCGCGGCGGTGTCGGCACCTATTGCCATACAGAATCGGTACATATCGATGTCGGGCCGGAGCGCGACTGGAACTGGCGCTGCCGTCGCGGCTAAAAAATACTGTCAGACAAATCATTTTACAGGCCGGATCAGCTATCTGATTCCGGCCTGTCTTCATTTTCTGAACCGCTCTGGTGATTTGTGCGGCAGATTTGCATTTATTTGCAGGGCAAAATGGCACCCGAACACGCCTCAGCTCCCGTCATTCAGCGCTAAACACTTAATTCCACACGACAAAAGCAGCGCTTCCGTGGCTTTATTCACAGGCAGATCGCTGCCAAATGAAAAAAATCTGCATTTTTTGCAAATTTCTTATTTTACCCACTTGCACGATAAATATCATGCCGCTATAAGCCGGTTCACCAGCAGGCGCCCATCGTCTAGCGGTTAGGACAGCGCCCTTTCACGGCGCAGACAGGGGTTCGATTCCCCTTGGGCGTACCATCTTCTCCAAGCTGATGAAGATGAATGATCTCAGGATCAGATATAAAACCTCCCCTTCTGAACTAAATCAAAACACTCGAAACCGAACTTCATATTGCGCTTTAATCCGCCGCGATTCTGATTCCGGCTGTTTCGTTGCTTTTTCATAAGCATCAGATTTTTTTCACATATTTTGTATTTTTTTGCATTTTCCCTATTGCGCATTCAATACGGCTTAGCTATACAGCGCTCACCGGCAGGCGCCCATCGTCTAGCGGTTAGGACAGCGCCCTTTCACGGCGCAGACAGGGGTTCGATTCCCCTTGGGCGTACCACTTTCTCTCTTGAGAAATTCAGTTTTCCGGAAACAAATCTCCCAAAGACAGATTTCAGTTTTGCATTCAGATCAGCTTTGATCTAACCAGAAACATGCTTTTTCCTTCTCCCCTTATTCGCGGCACATTATTGCAGCGCTATAAACGCTTTCTGGCGGATATCCGGCTTGATAGTGGTGAACTGATTACCGCATCTGTGCCGAATACCGGCTCCATGCGCGGCCTGACCACGCTGGGTTCAGAAGCATGGCTTAGTGTATCCGACAGCCCGACTCGCAAATATGCCCATACGCTGCAAATCGTTCAAGCCGACGACACTTTGGTCGGAATCAATACCGGTCTGCCGAATAAAATTGCTGAGGAAGCGATCCTGTCCGGTATGATTCCGCAATTATCCGGCTTCACCACGCTCAAGCGCGAACAAAAATACGGGCAGAACTCCCGCATTGATTTATTGCTTCTTGGAGAAACGCATCAGCAGACCTATGTAGAGGTCAAGAATGTGCATTTTAAGCGCACAGGACAACTGGCAGAGTTTCCCGATAGCGTAACTGCCCGTGGTGCCAAACATCTCTTTGAGCTCAGCGAGATGGTCAAAGCCGGTCACCGCGGTGTTATGGTCTTCGTTATTCAGCGTCAGGATTGCGATTCTCTGTCCATATGCGGCGATCTTGATCCTGCTTATGCCGCAGCATTTGCGAATGCGCGGCAGCATGGGGTTGAGGCTTACGCAATTCGGTGCCACATAAGTCCTGAATCAATTATCGCGGATCAGACGGTTCCCGTTCTGAACCTGTAAATCTTTTGCTTTGCCTTAGTCGCAAGGCAGCCAATTCCGGTACAGCCTGAGTGCTGTCCTAACATATATACGGATCACCCGATGGTAACCTATGTCAATGCCGACAGCGCCCCGCTTAAATATACAGGCCAGATCAAGCTTTACGGACCTGAAGGTTTTGCAGCGATGCGCAAGGTCTGCGCAATCACATCCGAATGCCTTGATGCGCTGAACGATATTGTCAAACCGGGCGTCACCACCAATGAGATCGACCGTTTTGTCTTTGAATTCGGTGCCGATCGCGGTGTGGTGCCTGCCACGCTGAATTATCGCGGCTATACCAAAAGCTCCTGTACTTCGATCAACCACGTTGTTTGTCACGGTATCCCTGATGACAAACCGCTGCGCGAAGGCGATATTCTCAATATCGACATCACCTTCCTGCAGGATGGCTGGTATGGTGATTCAAGCCGTATGTATGCAGTCGGCCAGATCAAGCGCGCTGCCGAGCGCCTGATGGAAGTCACCTATGAAAGCCTGCTGCGCGGTATTGCAGCTGTGAAGCCCGGTGCAAAAACCGGTGCAATCGGCGCGGCCATTCAGTCTTATGTAGAAGCGGAACGCTGCTCTGCCGTTCGTGATTTCTGTGGTCACGGTGTGGGACAGTTATTCCATGATGCCCCGAATATTCTGCACTATGGCAAAGCGACTGATGGCGTGGAAATCCGCGAGGGCATGATCTTCACCATCGAGCCGATGATCAATCTCGGCAAGCCGGATGTGAAAGTGCTGAAAGACGGCTGGACAGCCGTAACCCGCGACCGCTCGCTGACAGCACAATATGAGCATACAATCGGTGTGACCAAAGACGGCTGTGAGATTTTCACACTGTCGCCGAAGGATATTTTCTTCACCACCGGCAACAAATAACAAAATGGCCGCGTCCTCTAATCGAAGACGCGGCCATTTTATTCGGATTAAGCAGACACCAATATATCGATTGCACTCCCCAATTGCATCTCATGTTCGCCCTGCTCTGCTGTACGGCTGACAACATTCAGCACTGTCGACGCAGCATTACGTGCAGCTTCTGTTAGAGTGCAGCCATGAGCAAGATTGGCCGTCAGCGTGCCGGTGAACAAATCACCGGTTCCCACCGGTACAATGGGCACACGCGGCGAAGTCAGTCTTGTCACTTCCCCGCCTTCAAACACCACATTCTCCAGTGAGCCATAAGGCGTATCGGGAAACACACAACCCGTCGCAATCAAACGCACATTGTTGAACGCCTGTATTTGCTGCACCTTTTCCCGCAAAAGATCAAAGGATGAAGCGTCGCTTCCGGTAATCAGCCCGACTTCAAACTGATTGGGTGTCAGGAGATCGGCCAGCGGCACCAGCTCATTGATAATACAATCCACCACCGGATCGGCAACAAACACCCCCAGCCCCGTATCACCCATCACCGGATCACAAATATAGATGATTTCCGGATTGATCTTACGCGCCCGTTTGACGAAATCCGCAACAACCTCGCCATTGGCACGCGAGCCCAGATAGCCGGAGACAATATAGCGGCTGGTACTGATTAAGCCGCGCTCTTCCACACCGCGCAGCAGGTCACTCACCAGTTCCGGCTCCAACACACGTCCGCGCATAGTTTCATAGCCCGGATGGTTGGAGAGCAATGTGGTCGGCACTGCCGCAACATTCAGCCCGCGCGCCTGCATTGGCAGTACCGCAGCACTATTGCCGACATGGCCGTAGACAACCTGACTTTGAATAGAAATCACCGATGTCTGCATTGATAATGGCTGCGACATTACTTTACTCCTTCTTTGACAGTGACCAGCGCTTCACGATCCCGCTTCGGTAACTGTCCGTTCAGCAACATATAAGCAACCAGACCAATCACTAGCCCCCAAAATGCCCCGCCAATACCGAGCAGATTAATATTGGCAGCGGAGGCCAGAAAAGTGATTAAAGCCGCTTCACGGGTTTTCGGATCAGCCAGCGCGCCTGCCAGACTGCCGCCAATGGTGCCGAGCAGAGCAAGACCAGCGAGCGTGGTGATAAATGTTGATGGAAAGGCCATAAAGACCGCAGCAAGCGTGACACCGAACACGCCTACAAGCACATAAAAAACACCCGCAGCAATACCAGCGACCCAGCGTTTACGCGGGTCCTCATGCGCTTCACGCCCCGTGGCAATCGCAGCGGTAATCGCAGCAATATTAAAAGCATGGGAGCCGAATGGCGCCATGATCAGCGAACCGAGGCCGGTAACTGTGACAATCGGATTGGCACTGGTTTTAAAACCGTCATTCCGCAGCACCAACATGCCCGGCATATATTGACCGGTCAGCGTGATGAGGAATAGCGGCAGTGCCACACTCAGCAGCGCATTCAGCGAAAAGACCGGCATTGTAAACACCGGTGCGGCCAGTGTGAGACTAAGGCCGGAGAAATTCACCCGTCCCTGCACCAGCAGGAAACCGATGCCCAGCACCAAAATCCCGACCACCGCATAGCGTGCAGTAAAGCGCTTGAGCAAAACATAGGCCACGATCAGCCCGCCAACCAGCAGCGGATCAATGGTTGCACCACCAAAGGCACCGATACCGAATTGAAGCAAAATACCGGCCAGCAAACCGGAAGCGATACTTGCCGGAATAAGCCGGATCACTTTCTCGAATGTACCGGAAAGCCCCAGCACGACAAAAGCAAGCGCCGAGATAATATAAGCACCAACCGCCTCTGCATAAGGCGTTGTAGCGAGTGCAGTAACCAGAAAAGCCGCCGCCGGTGTTGACCATGCGGTGATGATCGGCTCGCGAAAATGCCAGCTCAGCATCAGCCCTGTCACGCCGACACCAATAGACACAGACCAGACCCATGACGCTGTCAGCTCAGGGCTGAGACCGGCAATTTTCGCCGCCTGAAACACCAGAATGAAGGTGCCTCCGTAATTAACGATCACAGAAATCAGCCCTGCAACAATAGGATGGGTCAGATCGCTGAAACGCAAAGGAGATGGTGGCGGAATAGTCTGAGACATAAGACGGGCTCTCTTCAGTAGGCTGTGACGCTGCCGGTTCTGCATAAAGCCGACGGTCACAGGATGGTCATGATGCGCTTGACTTTTAACCCGTGAATGGTCTGTTATCTCCATCCACTTATCGCCTTGGAGCCAGACCAATTGTTCAGGCACTCCCAACTTGAATCCGTCAAAGCATGGATTGCCCATCCGGCTCATGCCACGATTCCGCTTCATGCACGGATACAGCGCGCCATCCGCCAACTGATCGTCAATGGTGCATTGGCATCGGGTAAACCGCTCCCCGCCTCCCGCACTTTGGCAAAATCGCTGGATGTCTCGCGGGACACGATTGAGGCTGCCTATAGCCAGCTTCATGCAGAAGGCTTTATTGAACGTCGGGTCGGCAGCGGCAGTTTCGTGGCTGAGATGACTGACTTCTCTGCGGGACGCAGGCTTTCTCAACGGGATGCACTGGCACGTAATCAGGCACCAAACCTGAGCAAACGCGGCAATGCCATGTTTCGCAGCGGCGGCGTGCGCGAGCAATTGGTTCCCCGCCCTTTTGCACCGGGCCTGCCGGAAACCCGCAGCTTCCCGATACAACTCTGGGAGCGGCTTGAACGGCAGGTTCTCAAAGAAACCGGCACGCAGGCACTGCTGCACGGCAATCCGCAAGGCACTGAGCCGCTGCGCCGTGCGATTGCCGATTATGTCAATCTGGAGCGTGGCGCCCGTGCCACCGCTGACCGTGTGCTGGTGCTGACCAGTTCACAGCAGGCACTCACACTCTGCGCCAATATGTTGCTGGATGCAGGCGACAGTATTTTCATTGAAGATCCGGTCTATTACGGCGCTCGCAGAGCTTTTGATGCGGCGGGACTGATCCCCGTACCAGTTCCCGTTGACCGGCAGGGCATTATTGCCGAGCACATTCTCGAAGACCCGCTTAAAGCCAAAGCCGTGTTTCTCACCCCGTCCCATCAGTTCCCGACCGGTGCTACGCTGGCGCTGGACAGACGTCTGGCTTTGATCGAATGGGCATCCCGCCAGCAGGCTTGGATTATCGAAGACGATTACGACAGCGAGTTTCGCTATACGGGCAAGCCGACAGCCTGTGTGCAGGGGCTCGATCCCCATGACCGCACCATCTATATCGGCACTTTCACCAAATCTCTGTTTCCGGGTCTTCGCATTGGCTACATCGTGCTGCCGCCGCAACTGGTTAAACCCATGACAGTCGCCCGTACCTTGCTGGACGGTCATACAGCATCCGTGGCTCAGCTTACCCTTGCCCGTTTTATGGAGGGCGGACATTTCGGTGCGCATATCCGTGCCATGCGCAATATTTATGCCGAGCGTCTTGAGGTTCTGACAAAACTCGTCGGGATACATCTGAGCGAATTTATTGAACCGCGTGTACCAATCGGCGGCTTGCAAATGCCGTGCCTGCTGATCTGCGAAATATCGGAGCGTGCAGCCATTGATGCCGCAAGACGTGTCGGCATCGAATTGCTGGGGCTCTCCCCGCTTCATGCATCCGGCTCAGGCAGAGCCGGTTTTCTGATGGGTTTTGCGGCCTATACACCCGCGGAGCTGGAAACCGCCGTTAAAAAGCTCAAAACAGCTTTTCAGAACATCAAAATCTGAAACTTCAAATGGCCTGCCAGTGAATTCAAAAGTGGCCGGTCTAAACCAGCCATTTCTATACTATGCTCTGTGTCGTATTTTGCCTGCACTCAAGGCAGTAAGACTGAAAGACACATGCCATGGATCAACTGCTCACACCGCTTTCTGCCGAAGATATTGCCCGCTTTGGTGAAACACCCGCAATTCGCTTTGCGCAGAATTTGCAGCTGGTACAGGAACGCATTGCTGCGGCAGCCTTGCGCAGTGATCGCAGGCCAGAAGATGTGCGTCTGCTACCGGTTACCAAAACTGTTCCTGCACATATTCTGCGCTATGCGTTTGCCGCAGGCATTACAGATTTTAGCGAAAACAAACTTCAGGAAGCCCGCGATAAACGTGAGAAACTCGATGATCTTGCGATTAACTGGAGCATTATCGGCCATCTCCAGACCAATAAGGTCAAATATCTCACACGTTTCGCCACAGAGTTTCACGCGCTCGACAGTATTCGCCTTGCGGAAGAACTGAACCGCAGATTGGAAAGTGAAAACAAAGATCTGGATGTCTTTGTGCAGGTCAACACATCCGGTGAAGAGAGCAAATATGGTCTGCATCCCGATGATCTGCTGCCATTCATCGAGCGCCTGCCCGATTATCCGCGTCTGAAACCCCGCGGCCTGATGACCCTTGCTTTGTTCAGCTCTGATCTTGATAAAGTACGTCCATGCTTCCGGCTTCTGCGCAACCTGCGTGATCAGGTGGCGCAGCATCATTCCGGTATCACCAAGCTCTCAATGGGCATGTCCGGTGATTTCGAGGCGGCGATTGAAGAAGGCGCGGATATTGTCCGCGTCGGTCAGGCAATCTTTGGCCCAAGGCCGACTGCAGATGCTTTTTACTGGCCGGACCTGACAGACACAACACAGCAATCAGCTCAGCCATAAAAACAATTTAAGAAATATAATCAAATACTTAAATTGTTAAACTGCCTCTTAAAACCTATTTTCCGATAGACCATTCTGAGATTTTCCGTTTAATCTGCAAACGGAAACCGCTCATCCCTGCGGTAGCCATCTGTGCATTCGGGGGCACGTTGCAGTATGGCAAATAAAATTGCGTCAGCGGATGAGACAGATCTGTTTCCGCCTGCTGATGAGAGACTTCATCTGCAGATATTCAACGAGGCTGGCATAATGCAACAGCCTTCCGGCCGCTTGTCTGTGCCTGCCGGAACAACCGAAAACCATCCGGTTTGTACGGCAGAAACACCTCCGCAACCGGAACAACCTGTTAAAGCCTCTGCAACTGCAAAGAAAAACAAGCCTCATTATAGCGGCCACCGTCAGCGTCTGCGCGAGCGTTTCAACAATCATGGCGACGACGTTCTGGCCGATTATGAGCTGCTGGAGCTTTTGTTGTTTCGCACCATTGCGCGGGCAGATACCAAACCGCTGGCCAAAGCTCTGCTCAACCGGTTTGGCAGTTTTGCCGGTGTGCTGGGGGCAGAACCGCAATTACTAAGGGAAGTTGCAGGCTGTGGTGAAGCCGTGGCACAGGATATCAAACTGCTCAATGCCTGTGCCCGCCGCTCCGGCAAAAGTGAAATCATGAAAAAGGATGTGCTGGATTCCTGGAGCAAGGTCATTGCCTATTGCATGACCTCAATGGCCTATGAAAACCGTGAGCAATTCCGCATCCTGTTTCTTGATAAAAAAAACCGCCTGATCGCCGATGAAATACAGCAAATCGGCACTGTCGATCATACACCGGTCTATCCGCGCGAAGTCATCAAACGGGCACTGGAACTGTCCTCTACTGCCCTGATCTTATTCCACAATCATCCGTCCGGTGACGCAACACCATCCCGCGCCGATATTGATATGACTAAGGTAATTATCTCAATTGCATCGCCGCTAAATATCGCTGTCCACGACCATATTATCATCGGAAAAGCCGGCCATATCAGTATGCGCGGCCTCGGACTTATCTGAAAAATTACGCACAAAAATCCGGTTAACCCATTATTAATTATAAACAAAACAATAAGACCGGCTTAACAGAAACATGACATAAACAAACCAAATTGGTCACAATTAACCGGCATAACCGGCTCAAAGGCGCAAGACTAAAAAGACTCGGGCGCCAGACAAATTTCAAGATTGCCTCACATGGCAAATACGGAGCCGGACTATGCGTCACTTTACACTTATCAGCACAGCAGCACTCGCGCTGGCACTTACACAGGCTTCTGCTTTCGCAGCAGATTCCTTCAATAATGACTATAACTACAATGACAGCTCATCGAGCTATGATGCGCCTGCGACATGGGAAGGTAACTATGTCGGCGCGCATCTCGGCACCACTTCTTCCAAAACACCAAGCCCGTTCTCCAGCCGTACTTCGGCAATGGGCGGTATCGTCGCCGGTAAGAATTTCCAGTCCGGCAACTTCGTTTATGGTGGTGAAGTCGAAGGCAACTTCGGTGAAGCGGAACATAAAATTCAGGATGGCGGCCGTCTGCAGCAGTCATGGAGCGGTGTAGCCAAGGTGAAAGCCGGTTATGCCATGGACAAGACTCTGGTTTACGGTACTGTCGGTTATGGCCTGACCCGTTTCAAACCAAAAGACAATGTTACATCCGACAGCAAATGGGCTGGCGGCGTACAGATGGGCGTTGGTGTTGAGCAGCAGCTCTCCGGTCCGTTCTCTGTCAAAGCAGAATATAATTATATGCGTCACAATGGTGTAAAAACCAGCGTGAATGACACACGTTATGAAAACAATCTCAAGACCCACACTCTGAAAGCCGGTGTTAATTACCGCTTCTGATTCTTGATTATTTGAACAAAACAAACCAAAGCGCCGTATTTTCTTAAATACGGCGCTTTTTTCATATTTTCAGATTTTTTGCTAAAATACATTGATTTTATTATAAAAAACAAAAGCTTGAATAAGCGTATCCATTCTGAATATGGTTTGTTTTTTCAGCATAGATCTATGCAAATTTTGCATTCCCTCACCTGATTAATGTCAGGATAATAACTTTTTCGATGCATTTTCCTCTTTGTCTTCGTCATTTTCACTGCTTTTTTGTACGCGCCTTTGCGCTGTCTCAACCGGTCAACAGCTTGATCGTGCCCCGCAGCTTGACTTGAACAGGCTCCCTGATTTTAAAGTTAAGCTGAGGAAATTGGGAATTTAATCATGCAAGCAGTTTTTGACGGCCATAATGATGTGCTGCTTCGTCTTTGGGAGAACCGCAATAAAGGCGAAGATCCGGTAAAGGAATTTATCGAAGGAACCACGCAGGGTCATATTGATCTGCCACGCTCCCGCAAAGGCGGCCTTGCCGGCGGTCTCTGCGCCATTTACATTCCCAACCCTGCTACCGGCGAAACAATTTTCGACGAACCGGACAGCAATGGCCATTACGACACGCCGCTTGCTGCCCCGCTTGACCGCACCTATTCCTTCGACATCGCCAGCGAATTTATCGACATTGCCTATAAGCTTGAGCGTGCAGGCGGATGGAAAATCTGCCGAACCGGTCAGGATATCGACAATGCCATTGCAGACGGTGACTTTGCAGCCGTTCTGCATATGGAAGGCTGTGAAGCACTCGACAAGGATATGAAGGCGCTGGAACTGTTCTATCAGGCCGGTTTGCGCTCGCTCGGCCCTGTCTGGAGCCGCCATAATATTTTCGGCCACGGCGTACCGTTCTCCTATCCGATGAGCCCTGATACCGCACCGGGACTGACCGATGCCGGTAAAGAGCTGATTAAGGCCTGCAATAGCCTCGGCATCCTGATCGACCTGTCGCATATCACTGAAAAAGGCTTCTGGGATGTGGCCAAACTCAGCAATCAGCCTTTGATTGCCAGCCATTCCAATGCCCATACCCTGACACCGGTTGCACGCAATCTCACCGACAAACAGCTGGATGCAATTGCCGAGAGCAATGGTCTGGTCGGCCTGAACTATGTCACCACTATGCTGCGCGCAGATGGTCAGGTGAATACGGCCACACCGATGAGCGATATGGTGCGCCATATTGATTATCTGGTAAAGAAAGTCGGCATCGATGGTGTGGCGCTCGGCTCGGATTATGACGGCGGCCCGATACCGGAAGGTATTACGGACGCTGCGGGTACACAAAATCTCGTTCAGGCGCTGCGGGAAGCGGGCTATGGCGAGGATGATCTTGCAAAAATCTGTCGTGAAAACTGGCTGCGTGTGCTGCGCTCTGCCTGGCATGAACACCACTGAGCAATCATAAAAAAGCACAAAAACAATCAGTTGACGACAAGTGTCAGCCTCCTTGCGGAGTCCTGCCATTCAATCATATGATAGATAAAAATCTTTCTGCCGGATTAGCTCGGCAGAAAGAAAATAACACGGTGCGATACACGTGTTTTCAGTATCGCAGGCACGTTGAACGGCCAATCATTTGGGATGAAATATGGGGTATATAATGATTAAAAAATCCAACGGGATTAAAACATTAAATCGTTTTGGTTATCTCGCAGCCACCGCCGCTCTGGGCGTATTTGTCAGCGCAGCAGCAGTGCAGGCCGCAACACCGGCCGATACGCTGGTTCTGGGCTGGACATTCGATGACATGATTACGCTGGATCCGGCGGAATCTTTCGAGCTCTCCACCGGTGAAATCCTCGGCAACACCTATGACCGCCTGCTGCGTCTCGACCCGAATGATGCATCCAAGGTCATCGGCGACGTTGCGGAAAGCTGGGAAGTTTCCGAAGACGGCCTGACCTATACTTTCAAAATCCGTGAAGGCCAGAAATTCGCCTCCGGCAACCCGCTGACAGCTGAAGATGTGGCCTACTCGCTCATCCGTGCTGTTAAAATCGACAAGAGCCCGTCTTTCATCCTCACTCAGTTCGGTTTCAAGCCGGATAATGTGGAAGAGAAGATCAAGGCAACTGATGCCAATACACTGGTTATCACTGTTGACCAGTCCTATGCGCCAAGCTTCGTGCTGAACTGCCTGACCGCTGACGTGGCTTCGGTTGTTGACAAGAAACTGGTTGAAGAAAACGCCAAAGACGGCGATTACGGCTATGGCTGGCTGAAGACCAATTATGCCGGTTCCGGCCCGATGATTGTCCGCGACTGGCGCGCCAATGAAATCGTTGTTCTGGAACGCAATGACAATTACCGTGGCGACAAATCCCCGCTGAAACGCGCGATTTACCGCTATGTCAAGGAAAGCGCGACCCAGCGTCTGATGCTTGAAAAAGGCGATATCGACGTAGCGCGTAATCTTGAGCCAGGCGACATTGATGCGATTGCCAAGACTGAAGGCGTTTCGCTGGCATCCGCACCAAAGGGCACCGTTTATTACTTCAGCCTCAACCAGAAAAACGAAACTCTGGCCAAGCCTGAAGTGCGTGAAGCTCTGAAATATCTCGTTGATTACAGCGCGATTGAATCAACACTGATTAAACATATCGGTGTTCAGCACCAGACATTCCTGCCAAAGGGTCTGCTCGGCGCGTCGGATGAAAAACCGTACAAGCTCGACGTAGCCAAGGCTAAGGAACTGCTGGAAAAAGCCGGTCTGAAAGACGGTTTCAACATCACTATGGATGTGCGTTCCAGCCAGCCTGTAACCGGTATTGCTGAATCCATTCAGCAGACTTTTGCTCAGGCCGGTATCAAGATGGAAATCATTCCGGGCGACGGCAAACAGACCCTGACCAAATATCGTGCCCGCAAGCATGATCTCTATATTGGTCAGTGGGGCACTGACTACTGGGATCCGAACACCAATGCGGACACCTTTGCCAGCAATCCTGACAATAAAGACGATGCATCGGCCAAAACACTGGCATGGCGCAACGCGTGGGATATTCCTGAGCTGACCAAGGAAACCAAAGCTGCTGTTCTGGAACGCGACACTGAGAAGCGTACACAGATGTATATGGACCTGCAGAAGAAACTGCTTGATGACGGTCCGTTTGTCATCCTGTTCCAGCAGACTGAAGTTGCCGCTTACCGCAATAATGTCGAAAACTACAAGCTGGGCGTGACCTTCACCACCAACTCTGTCTACGACGTATCGAAGAAATAATACGGTATGAGTGTAACCACTATTACAGCATCCGGGCGCAAAAACGCCCGGATCAGCAAATGGGCTCTCGGGATCGGGAGCTTCTTGCTGGTCGTCATCACAACCTATCTCGGCTTGCTGGCTGTGACCTTCTTCATTGGTCGCGTCATTCCGATTGATCCGGTTCTTGCAATTCTCGGTGACCGCGCACCGGCTCATGTTATTGAGCGCACCCGCGAAGAGTTAGGATTAAATCTGCCGATCTGGCAGCAATTCATTATTTATGTTCAAAAAGCCCTGTCCGGTGATTTCGGCATGTCGGTTCTGACCTCCAATCCGGTTATGACTGATATCAAGCGCGTTTTCCCTGCGACAATGGAACTGGCGACAATTGGCACGCTGATCGGCGCTGTCTTCGGCATTCCGCTCGGTGTGCTCGCGGCTGTAAAGCGCGGCAGCTTCATCGATCAGCTGGTGCGTGTTATCGGTCTGTTCGGTTATTCCGTTCCGATCTTCTGGCTCGGTATGATCTGTCTGCTGATTTTCTACGCCAAACTTGGCTGGGTTGCAGGTCCGGGTCGTATTGATGTGGCCTATGAATATACCTTCACGCCGATCACCGGTCTTTATATGCTGGATGCGATTATTCAGCGCCAGTGGGATGCGCTGGGGAATATTCTCTCGCATATCATTCTGCCTGCCTCGCTGCTCGGTTATTTTTCACTGGCCTATATCAGCCGCATGACCCGTTCTTTCATGCTCAATGAGCTGGATCAGGAATATATCGTTGCAGCGCGTGCAAAGGGCTTAAGCGAAACCAAGATCATCTGGGGTCATGCCCTGCGCAATGCGGCTGTGCCGCTTGTGACTGTGATTGCCCTGTCCTATGCCGGTATGCTGGAAGGCTCGGTTCTGACTGAAACCGTGTTCTCATGGCCGGGTCTTGGTCTGTACATCACCAATTCTCTGCAAAGCGCTGATATGAATGCTGTTCTCGGCGGCACCATTATCATCGGCTCTGTGTTTATTGCCCTTAATCTGCTTTCCGATCTGCTCTATCGGACACTCGACCCACGGACGCGCGCACGATGAGTGAGACAACACTTCCAAAAGAAACATGGCGGGAATGGCTGCTCACTGAGCGTCCGCAATCCCGTGCACAGGCCAAACTCGGCCGTTCCTACATGATCTGGCGCCGTTTTACCGCGAATAAACTTGCGGTACTCGGCCTGATTATCATCGGTCTGCTGGTATTTGTGGCTGCCTTTGCACCATGGCTGGCACCGCATTCACCGGTTTCCGGTGATCTGGCCAATTCACGCCTGCTGCCAATGGGCTCACCGGGCTATCTGCTGGGTACAGACGATCAGGGGCGCGATATTCTCTCCCGCCTGATCTTCGGCTCACGCTGGACACTCTATGTTGTGCTGCTGGTGGCTATCCTGTCGGCTCCTGTCGGTCTTCTGGTCGGTACTGTAGCCGGTTATGCCGGTGGTTGGGTTGATGCGCTGCTGATGCGTATTACAGATATTTTCCTTGCCTTCCCAAAGCTCATTCTGGCGCTCGCTTTTGTTGCGGCTCTGGGACCCGGCATTGAAAATGCGGTTATCGCGATTGCGATTACTTCATGGCCGCCTTATGCCCGTATTGCCCGTGCGGAAACACTGACACTGCGCAATTCGGACTATATTTCAGCTGTGAAACTGATGGGCGCATCCCCTGCCCGTATCGTCATCCGTCATATTATGCCGCTCTGCCTGTCCTCGCTGATCGTTCGTGTGACGCTGGATATGGCCGGTATTATTCTGACTGCTGCCGGTCTTGGCTTCCTGGGTCTCGGTGCTCAGCCGCCGCTTCCTGAATGGGGTGCAATGATTGCTTCCGGCCGTCGCTTCATTCTCGACCAGTGGTGGGTAGCCGCTGTACCGGGCATGGCCATTCTCATTGTCAGCCTTGGCTTCAACCTGCTTGGTGACGGCCTGCGTGACGCTCTTGATCCGCGAGGCAACAACCAATGAGTGACAAGTTACTTTACGTTGACGATCTGCGGGTATCATTCCCTACCCGTACAGGCTCGATTGAGGCTGTTCGCGGCGTGTCTTTCACGCTGGGACGTGAGCGTCTGGGCATTGTGGGTGAATCCGGCTCGGGTAAATCCCAGACCGGCCGCGCCATCATGGGGCTGACACCGCCCCATGCAAAAATCACTGCCAAGCGTCTGGAATTTGACGGTATTGATCTGCTCGGCATCTCTGCAAAAGAACGCCGTGCTTTACGCGGCAGCCGCGTGGCAATGGTATTGCAGGATCCGAAATATTCGCTCAATCCGGTTATGACCATTGGTCGCCAGATTATTGAAACCCTGTCGGCTCATGCACCTGTCAAAAAATCCGAAGCCCGTCAGAAGGCTCTGGAGATGCTGGAAGCGGTACAGATCCGTGATCCGGAGCGCGTTTTTGATCTCTATCCGCACGAAGTATCCGGCGGCATGGGACAGCGCGTAATGATCGCGATGATGCTGATTGCTCAGCCTGAACTGCTGATCGCCGATGAACCGACTTCGGCTCTCGACGTCACCGTTCAGCTTGAAGTGCTTGGTATTCTCGACAAGCTGGTGGCAGACCGCGGTATGGGGTTGATCTTTATCAGCCACGATCTGCGTCTGGTCTCCTCATTCTGCGACCGCGTTATCGTGATGTATGCCGGTCGTATTGTTGAGGAAATTGCCGCAAGCGATCTGGCCAATGCAAAACATCCATATACTCAGGGGCTTCTGAACTGCATGCCTAAGATCGGCGCTGACCGCCATCCGCTGCCAACCCTGCAACGTCAGGCGGAGTGGAGCGTATGACCGGTACCAGTACAAAAACACCTGCCCATCCGGCATTATTCATTGAAAATCTCAATGTATTGTTCAATGACTTCCACGCGTTGAAAGATGCCTCGATCACGGTTGCAAATGGCTCCTCCTTTGGTCTGGTCGGTGAATCCGGTTCGGGCAAGTCCACACTGCTGCGTGCAGTTGCAGGACTGGCACCAACCTCTTCCGGCAAGATTGAGGTCAACGGCAAGCCAATACCAAACCCGCGTGACAAGGCCTTCTACAACACAGTACAGATGGTGTTTCAGGATCCTTACGGTTCCCTTCACCCGCGCCAGACTGTAGATCGCCTCTTGCTTGAGCCATTGGCTATCCACGGCATCAAAGATACGGAGAAGCGTATTGTCCGTGCATTGGATGAAGTAGGCTTGGGCTCCGGCTTCCGCTTCCGCTATCCGCACCAGCTTTCCGGTGGTCAGCGTCAGCGTATTGCGATTGCACGCGCTCTCATCGTGGAGCCAAGCATTTTGCTGCTGGATGAGCCGACTTCCGCACTTGATGCTTCCGTTCAGGCGGAAGTGCTCAACCTGCTTGAGCAGATCCGCCGTGACCGTAAGCTGACTTTCGTTATGGTCAGTCACGATCTCGCAGTTATCACCCATATGTGTGATGAGCTGGCGGTAATGCAGAACGGTACGATTGTTGAGAAACTCAAAGCTGATGATCTCGCTAAGGGCAATCTGAAAGAAGACTATACCCGCAATCTGATGGTTGCCAGTGAAGGCTTCAAACGCTGATTTCCTGACATCATTAAAAAATCAGGCCGCGTGTCTCACGACCGCGGCCTTTTTCTTTTTACACACAATGGTTTCAGATGGTTAGCACCACTATCGGAATCATTTTCTCAAACAAAAAAGCCGCCCTGTTACAGAGCGGCTTTCTTGTTTTTTCTCAGCCTATAAAATGTTAGAGCGACCTTTGTACGCCCGGGAGGGCGCACGGCGCTCTAAAAAATCAGCTGGCTTTTTTCTGTTTTGCTGCGGCTTTTTTCGCAGGTGCAGCCTTGGCAGGTGTTGCTGCAGGTGCTTTAGCAGCTGCTTCATTGGCTGCGCGCTGATCGGCACTCATCGGGCTGGTATCAACAACCGAACGCACAGTACCGTTGGCGCTGATTGTGCAGCGTGCATCACGGGAATCCACTTTCAGGATCACATCCGTATTGCCACCGCCGCCCGGACGGCTGTCTACAGCAGTAACCACGCGCTCCGGAATATAGTAGCGGTTAGCCGCTGCTGTAATGCACGGATTTGCCAGTTCAGGCGCTACATTGCTGCGCACGAATTGCGGGAAGCTAGGCATTTGCGAAGCAACCGGAACCGGCGCCTGTGCAGCAGCCGTTGTCGGAGCCGGAGTTGTGTTGGATGTTGTGGTACAGGCGGCAACCAGCGGAGCAAACATTGCCAGAAGTACAAAACGTTTTGCGGAACCTGTGCTGGTGCGCATACCATGCCTCATTCATAAAACAGATGTTATTGCAGTGAAATCGTCACTTTTTTCTGAGCCGAACCTATTCGCTTTTTCCCAAATGTCGAGTGGCAGCACAGTCACACTGACCAACAATCCTTCATGCTCCACAGTCAAAATGTCCTGCACGGCCATTATCCGCAACAGATTTTATGGAGCCTTGCTAACCAGCCAGTTCAATGCCACCCGCCAGTCTGTCATGCGGATCGGCGTACCGTGATTGCCGCTTTCATAACGATGCATCACTACCGGATATCCGCCCTTTGTTTTGCGCAAAGACCGGTAAAAAGCTTCCTGACTGTCAATCGCAAAAACCGGATCACGACTACCATGGCTTAGGAAAACCGGAACCTTGCGTTTAAACGCAACGCTCTTGCGGAACTGGTCATCCCAGAGGGAGCCAAGCAGTGCCAGCCCGTCAATTTGCTGCGCCGCAGTTGCATCCGCAGTCAATTGCCAGCACAGCACACCACCCGCTGAACCGCAGGTGACAATCACCTTGGCACGTGGTGCCTGCTGCTTCATGGCAGCAATCAAACCGGAAATTTCTGAAGTTCCCTTGGCTGCGAAATCCGAAAAATCAGGGGCGAGATAAACACCGCCGCCCTGCACCACCAGATTTTTAAGCCGGTTAAAATTGCCACCGAATGTAAAGTCATTCACACCCTGATGGCGGTTGCCGCCTTTACCATGAAGATAGAGCACAATCATGGAGGTCTGCGGTGTCAATTTGCCGACCTGATAGGTCTTCACCACGCCCGCTGCAGTCGGCACAGCAACATCCTTCTGCTGCGCCCGTATTTTCAGCGAGACATATTTATCCTGCACCCGTTTCTCGACAATGGTATCGCGCCCGTTGATGTCGCGCATTTCATTGTAATCGAGGATGAGATAATTGCCGCCATCGGCGCTTTTCAGCACGGTCTGCGCAGAAAACAAGTCGTCTTTAAAAGGTTGTAACGGCGGTTGCGCATGAGCCGCACCAGTGCAGAATAATCCCGCAACCAGAACCAGCGCCCCCGCAGGCCGCAATGAAATTCCCAAAACTCCCACTGCAATCTCCCTTTGCAGCCTCCCCTTTTAGTCCTTGAGCATTCTCATAATAAAAATACCCGCGCGCAGAGTGCTGCGCACGGGCTTTTTTGTCAAACCAAGTCTCGTTTAATTAACAGGCTTCAGATTTTGAGCTGATGATAGGAGCGGTTGAGATAAACCAGCGCTTCATTGCCCTCGACCTGCGACTGCTCCGCAGAAATCTGCCGTAAGGCCAGCACTTCCCCGAACAGAACATGATGCGTGGCATGATCCTGACGCGAGATGATCTTACAATCGAGGCTTGCCAGCGCGCCTTTGAGAACCGGCGAACCTGTCGCCATAACATCCCACTCAGCCAAAGCAAAACGCTCTTCCATGGTCAGGTGGTTGCGGCCGGCAAAAGCCTCCGCGAGATCTTTCTGCCCCGCATGAAGCACATTGAAAGCAAAAACACCGTTTTCAATGAACATCAGATTATCGGTATGCACACGCTGCAGGCAGATCAAAATAGTCGCTGGATTATCCGATACGGAACAACCGGCAGAAAGCGTCAGAGCACGGCGTCCGGCCGGACCGTCAGTCGTCACAATATTCACAGCACCGGCAAACTGGCTCATCGCATTGCGATAGTTCAGCGGATCCACAGCCTGATTTGTCGTCACAATAGACTTTACCATATTCATTTATATCGCTCTGCCAGTGCACCACTATAAAATGCGCATAAGATTTCAACACCCTCTTACACGTCCGGTGCCCACTTTACAGTACCAACTCTTCGATTTTAGCAATCAAATGACAGTGAGGACTGTCGTTTAACTCTATAAAAGCAGAATTCTAAACACGACAGCAGAAAATCAGCACAGTTACGTAAGTGTGGCCAGAACAAGTTTAAGTATCTGAATCAAAAAGCGACTGACACAAGCGAAAATGGTGATTTTTGAGCATCCGCACGGAGCGTACTTAATGTATGTGAGTACGGAAGCGGAGAAAATTGCCATTTGCAGCCAAGTCAGGCGGTTTTGGATCAGATACTAAGCCATTGCAAGCAGATGCAGAACACTCTACCTCTGAGGTCAGAATTTTCTTATCAAGGTTGAACCCGCATCTCATGAGACTTGCCGCCAAGCTTTACTGTCTTTGTACCGGACTATCAGCGCTGACCATGAGCACCGCTCACGGCCAGACACAGGCTGATAATTCTCCCCTGCAAATCGGTATTGTTGCCCCTTTTGAAGGGCCTTATGCCACGCTGGCAAAACAGATCATGCTTGGTGCAGAAGCGGCCAAAATACAAAACCAATATCCGGTCAGCCTTGTCTATATGCAGGAATATTGCAAAGCGGATCAGGATGCAGCCACAGCTGAGAAACTCAGACAGGCAAAAGTCAAAGTCGTTATCGGCTATCTGTGCAGTGAATCGCTGGAAGGCGCGGCACCGGTACTGGCGCGAGACGGCATAGCCATTCTCAGCCTCGGCAGTCGTCAGCCAACAATTCTTGAGCAGGAAACCAGACAGAGTTTCGGCATTTTCCGGTTGCAGCCGGATCGTAAGCTCGCAACGGCAGTTCTGGCCGATACACTTGCCCCTCTCTGGCGCACCGCTCCTTTTGCTTTGATTGAAGACGGAACCGTGCAGGGTCGTGACTTTGCACGCGATGCTCTGCTGGCTTTCAAATCGCGCGGCCTTGAACCGGCGTTGACCGACACTTACCGTCCGGCACAAACCTCGCAAAATGCTTTAATCTCACGGCTGAAACGTGCGGGTATCAACCATATTCTGCTCGGCGGTGAAGGGGATGATGCTTCAGTCATTGCCCGCAGTGCAGCAGCAGCCAACTGGCCTCTTACAATTGCAGGCAGTGAAACATTTCTGCGCGTTGATCCGCAAAACCCGTTGCCAGCAGGACTGCTGATGAGTGCTATTCCTGAAGCCATTACACAGGCTTCGACAGAAAGTGCAGTTAAAGCCATTACCGCTATGGCTGAAAAGCAACCGGATACGCAGGATATGAAGGCTGACGGTTATGCATTAGAGGCCTATAGCGCCCTGCAAATTGCCGCACAGATCCTGACCGATCCGTCAGAAACGCAAAAAACCGCTGCCGAGCTTTTATACTCAACCCGTTTTGAAACAGCCGGTGGCACCGTCAGCTTTACGCATGCAGGTTTGCGGCAGGAAAATCCGTACCGGCTGATGCGCTTTAACGGCAAGGATTTTGAACCGGTACAATAAAATCAAAAATGGAAAAACCAAAATGGGGGGACAGAAAATGACAAAGCCGCTGAGCCACAGCCACAACACCACTGTTTCCGGCCTGCGAAATCTGATTACGGATGTGGCAGGGCTGCGGGTTGGCAATGCGCAGGACGAGCATATCAAAACCGGCGTCACAACTATTCTCTGTGACCGTGAAACCACCGCTGCGGTGCAAGTGCTGGGCGGCGCACCCGGAGCGCGGGAAACCGATCTGCTTGAGCCCCATAATACCGTGCAAAGCGTGAATGCGATTGTGCTTTCCGGCGGTTCGGCATTCGGTCTCGATTCCGCATCGGGTGTGCAGGCTTACTTGCGCGAGAGAAAAATCGGTTTTGAAGCGGCAGGCCATCATATTCCGATTGTCCCCTCGGCCATTCTCTTTGACATGCATAATGGCGGCAACAAAGACTGGGGACGTTACCCGCCCTATCGCGAGCTTGGCTATCTGGCAGCGGAAAATGCGGCAGAAGAATTTGAACTTGGCAGTTACGGTGCCGGTGCCGGTGCTCTGGTCGCCGGTTTCAAAGGCGGACTTGGCTCCGCCTCCCACAGACTAGCGAATGGCGTGACGATGGGCGCACTGGTTGCAGTCAATGCTGTCGGTTCTGTCACCGTCGGCGATACAAAGCACTTCTGGGCTGCACCATTTGAGCAGGATAATGAATTCGGTGGGATTGGTTACCCCTCACCTATGCCTGCAAATGCAACAGACCTGCGCATCAAATTCCGTGACAACGGCACTGCACTGCCGCCTGCGGCAAATACAACCATCGGCACCATTGCCACCGATGCGGTTCTAACAAAAGCTCAGGCCAAGCGTCTGGCGATTGCTGCTCATGACGGTTACTCCCGCGCGATCTGGCCTGCACATACGCCTTTTGACGGCGATCTGATCTTTGCACTCGCCACCGGTGCCAGCGGCATTGAACCATCGGTTGAAGATTTTATCGATCTTTGCGCCGCCGCGGCTTCAACTATGGCACGCGCTGTGGCACGCGGAGTTTATCATGCTGCACCGAGAGAACATGACCTGTTCTCCTGCTGGATCATGGCCGGAGAATAAATAAAAAGCGCGCCGGTCGGGGCGCGCTCTTTCTTTGTTTATTATCCCATTGTGGGAGCGTGCTTAATCTTCAACCTGTCCGCTATTCTGGCGGCGCTCAAACAGTTCTTCCGGAGTAACATTCAGCTGCTCAACCACACGGGCAATCAATGCACTTTCCGCCGGATGAATTTCATTATCCGCTTTTGCAATGGTCAGCAGATGTCCGACAAGCGACTGACGGCGTTCCGGCACCATTTCACTGAACAAAGCAGCGGCCTGTGTACTGGTCGTCTCATAGGAGAAGGTTTTCAGATAATCTGCCACTTCAGGCAGTTCTTCCGGCTTGATATCAAAATCATGCTGCATGATGCGCAATAATGCATTCATTTCAGCCTGATTTTTCTGTCCGTCGGCAAAAACCAACCGCACCAGCAGCAGCAATTCGGAGACCAGAGCCGGATCCTCCGACAGGCGCTGCACAGCAGTCTTCTTGCTCAGATAAGCGCTGATACGCTCAAAAATCGTTTCACTCATCATCGTCCCCGAAAAACGCAAGTCTTTTAAGAAATGCAGTGTTGGCAAGACTGCGGCCAAATGACAAGCCCTGCCTCGCAACTCTTTAGAAATAAGACAAGCTTAAATAAACAATTCCGTTATTGTTCTGTCCCATCTTGCACCTCTATCCGGCAGTCTTTATGAATTGCTCCCAACATAAAAGCCCGCCGCCTGCTTTGCCCCTCTCCGCAAGACCCGCTGCACAGTTCTGAACGGTTCCCCCATGTTCGCGTCTATGACCGCCTCCATTGATTCCCTGCTTTTGCTGCTCGCTCTCGCCGGTTTTATTGCCGGATTTATTGACGCGATTGCAGGCGGCGGTGGTATGATTACCGTCCCGGCGCTGATGCTGGCCGGTATTCCCCCTGTTGAGGCACTGGGCACCAACAAGTTGCAATCGCTGTTTGGCTCGTCTTCCGCAACTCTGTCCTATGCGCGTAAAGGCCATGTCAATATCAGGGAGCAATTGCCGCAAGCTTTAATGTCCGGTCTCGGCGCTGTGCTTGGTGCCCTGCTGGCCACCTATATTCCGGGTGATTTTCTCTATGGCTTGCTGCCAATTCTGTTGATCGCTATCGCCATTTACTTCGCCCTGAAACCGAATGCAGGTGATGTCAGCCGCGTTCAGCGTATGAAGCCGTTTCTCTTCGGCGTAACCATCGTGCCGCTGATCGGTTTTTATGACGGCTTGTTTGGCCCCGGCACCGGCTCATTCTTCATGCTGTGCTTTGTGTCTCTGGCAGGCTATGGCCTGCTCAAAGCAACCGCCCACACAAAATTACTGAACTTTGCCTCGAATTTCGGCAGCTTCCTGACCTTTTTGGCCTTCGGTGCGATTAACTGGAAAATCGGTCTGGTTATGGGTGTCGCCCAAATGTTCGGCGCCACAGCCGGTGCCCATCTGGCAATGCGCGTCGGCGCAGGTCTCATCAAGCCATTGCTGATTATTACCTGTATCCTGCTGACAATCCGCCTGCTGATGGAGCCAAGCAATCCGCTGCGTCTCTGGATCGGATTTTAAACTTTTAAGGTCAGCAAAATAACGCCGCCTGCGATCATCACCACACCGGCCCAGTTTATCGCGGAGAGCTTTTCGCCGAGAAAAACCACGCCGAAAATTGCCACCATAATGATTGAGAGCTTGTCTACCGGTGCAACACGCGCGGCATCGCCGATTTTAAGCGCACGAAAATAAGCGATCCATGATGCACCGGTTGCCAACCCTGACAGAACCAGAAACAACCAGCTCTTTGCCGAAATATCGGATGTTTTCTGCCATTGCCCGCTGATTGTAAGAAACAGGCACAAGGCTGCGATAATCACCAATGTACGGATAAAGGTCGCAAAATCCGAATTAATTCCGGCAATACCCAGCTTGGCAAAAATTGCTGTCAGTGCCGCAAATGCAGCTGATACCAGCGCCCAGAATTGCCAGCTTTCCGTCATTGTTTGTTCCTTAACTTTATCTTCTGCGTTTCTTGTAAATAATCTTCTGAGTTTTCAGATGCTACTAACAATAATGGTCACGCAGCTCATCATTTAATGTATTGCACAATAGAAATAATCTGCATCCCGAGAGAAAAACAATCAAAAAAATTGCATATTTACCACCCGTTAAACTCTTGATAACCGAACGGTAACGATGTGTGTTTAAAAGAGTGGATAAGAGACATTTATGTCTCCCGCTCCGGATCAGGTACTGCGTACCGGAGTTGTATTTTATCTGCCGCGTTGAGTGAGGCAGATAAGCCAAGCGTATTTTGGCAATCACCGCGCAAGCTTAAAAGCGATAGCGCGGTTTTTGCCGTATCTGCTCTCAATGTGCAGCTGCAGCCAAGCCTGCACCTGTATTTTCTCCTCTCCAAATTCTGATAAATCTGCCCCCCCCTGTTATGTCAGAGCGAGTTTTTTCGCGCCTGAAGCACAGGCTGCTTACGTCATCCAAAAATCTCTTTACTATCAAAGTGATACTTAAAATCGCTCAAAGTATAATATCACTATTTTTATCTGATTTTATACCAACCTAAATATTACCCACAAAATCTTCATGACAAAATAAGTCACATTTTTAAAACTGAAGCACTCCATTTCTCTTCTGTCATAAAACAACTGGCAGCGGCAAAGTTTTTCACTCTTTAAATAGGAATGTCGCTAATTCGTTACAGATCGTCGTTGTGAAGCCGCACAGTTTGCTGCTTAGAATATTGCATATCATTATAAAAAATTAACTGTCTCCGGCACCGGTACCACCGGAAGACAGATAACAACCGGTACCAAGGGGAATAGGAGAACACATATGAAGAGGCTCTTTGCTTCAACTATTCTGGCCGCCGGTCTTTTGACAGCTTCCGGTATGATGTCTGTGTCTGCACAAGCTGCCGAATGCGGTGAAGTCACCATTTCCAATATGAACTGGCAGTCCGCAGAACTGCTTTCCAATCTTGATAAAATCATTCTCACCGCAGGCTATGGCTGCAATGCGGAAATCGTTGTCGGCGATACAGTACCGACCATCACATCCATGGTAGAAAAAGGTCAGCCGGATATTGCTCCGGAAGGCTGGGTCGATCTGCTGCCCGATATTGTTAAAAAAGGTTTTGATGACGGCAAAATTATTGCCGTGTCCGAGTCCCTGCCCGATGGCGGTGAACAGGGCTGGTGGATTCCAAAATATATTGCCGACAAAAACCCTGACATTAAAACCTTCGACGATTTGCTGAAGCATCCTGATCTGTTTCCTGATCCGGAAAATCCGTCCAAGGGCGCTATTTATAATGGTGCACCGGGTTGGGGCGGCACGGTTGTTACCAGCCAGTTCTACAAGGCTTTTGAATTTGAAAAAGCCGGTTTCAACCTGATTGATACCGGATCCGCAGCCGGTCTGGATGGTGCTATCGCCAAAGCCAATGAGCGCAAAGAGCCGATTGCTGCCTTCTATTGGGCACCAACCGCCCTGCTCGGCAAATATGAAATGGTCATGCTGAAAACCGGCTATGACATTGATGAAGCTGAATGGAAACGCTGCAACACCGTGCTCGACTGCCCGGACCCGAAGAAAAACGGCTGGCCGAAAGATCGTGTGCAAACACTGGTCACCAAGAAATTCTCTGATCGTGCAGGCCCTGCCCTCGATTATCTGAAAAACCGGTCATGGTCGAATGAAACGCTGAACAAGCTGCTCGCATGGATGACCGACAATCAGGCAACCGGTGAACAGGCTGCTGTCCACTTCCTGAAAACACAGGAAGATATGTGGACGAAGTGGGTTCCGGCGGATGTGGCGGAAAAAGTGAAAGCTGCGATCTGATCCTTAGAGCATGTCGCGCTCAAATGAATTTATTTGAGCTACCGCGAACATGCGACAATGAAAAGAATCTAGAGCGAACGCAGTGGGTACGAGTAAACGCGACACGCTCTAGTCACTGATTTTTATCAGTGACAAAGCCTCTTCAAAAATCCCTGTCCGGCCTCATCATGCCGGACAGGGAGTGTTTAAAAAATTGAATGAGTTGCAAATCGGAGAACAGACGCTTCATGGACTGGCTGTACCGCTTTCCCAATCTCGACAATGCGACACTTACCAATCTCAAAAAAGCCATTGACGAGACATTCCGCAGCTTCACCCGTGCCTACGGGGATGCCATTGAGGGCTTTTTCAACCCGCTGCAATATTTTCTGATTCAGGCAGAACGCTTTATGACAGGCACACCTTGGCCGATCATATTACTGCTCATTGCCGCAATCGCATGGTTCTCCAGCCGCAGCATCAAAATCACCATCGGCTCTGTCATCACTTTGTTTATCATCGGCTATCTCGGCATGTGGGATGATACGATGAAGACAATCTCGATGATTTTTGTCTGTACGGTTATCGCCATTCTCGTCGGCATCCCGACCGGCATTCTGATGGCCAAATCCAACCGCCTGCAAAGTGTCATCAGCCCTGTGCTGGATATTATGCAGACCATGCCAAGCTTTGTTTATCTCATTCCGGTGGTGATGCTGCTTGGCATCGGGCGTGTTCCTGGGCTGATTGCTGTGGTGATCTATGCCATTCCGCCGATTATCCGCCTCACCAATCTCGGCATCCGGCAGGTAGACCGCGATGTTCTGGAAGCCGCCGATGCTTTTGGCTCCTCGCCATGGCAGAAACTGAAAAATGTACAGCTTCCGCTAGCTCTGCCAACCATTATGGCGGGTATCAACCAGACAATCATGATGGCGCTGGCCATGGTGGTGATTGCCTCGATGATCGGCGTACAGGGGCTGGGACAGCCGGTGCTTAAAGCCATTTCCAACCAGTATTTCACTTTGGGTATTTTCAACGGCATGGCCATTGTCGGTATTGCCATTATTTTTGACCGCATCAGTCAGGCCTATGGCGCACGGTTGCAGAAACATCTGGAGATCACGCATGGCCAATAATCCGTCTGCATCGACGGCTGAGACACCTGCAGCCGGCATCTCCATCCGCAATCTCTACAAAATCTTCGGTCATGATCCGAAAGCCTATGTGCAGCTTGTCAGAGAAGGCATGACCAAAGCAGAACTGAATGACAAGCATGGTCATATTCTGGGGCTGCGCGACATTAACATTGATATGCCTGCTGGCTGTATTCAGGTGGTGATGGGCTTGTCCGGCTCCGGCAAATCCACCCTTATCCGCCATATCAACCGGCTGATTGACCCGACCAGCGGCGAACTTCTGGTCGGCGACGAAGATGTGGTCACTATGTCGCCTGCGCAATTGCGCGCATTCCGGCGGCACAAAACCGCGATGGTGTTTCAGAAATTTGCGCTATTGCCGCATCGCACAGTTTTGGAAAACACCGTCTACGGGCTGGAAATTCAGGGCGTGCCGCGTGCCAGACAGTTGGAAGAAGCCCATCGCTGGATTGAACGCGTCGGCCTGAAAGGCTTTGAGGAGAAATATCCGAACCAGCTGTCCGGCGGGATGCAGCAGCGCGTGGGACTAGCCCGTGCGCTGACCAATGATGCACCGATCCTGCTGATGGATGAGGCCTTTTCCGCGCTTGATCCGCTGATCCGCGTGGATATGCAATCTGTGCTGCTCGACCTGCAAAAGGAGATCAAAAAGACCATTGTTTTCATCACGCATGATCTGGATGAGGCTTTGCGGCTGGGTGACCGGATTGCCATTTTGCGCGATGGTGAAATCATTCAGCAAGGCACAGGTCAGGATATCGTGCTTCATCCGGCAGATGCTTATATTGAAAGCTTTGTGCAGGAGGTCAATCGCGGGCGGGTTATCCGTGTGGATACGATTATGACGCCCCCGCAAGGTGCAGACACCAATCTGCCGGTAATCCGTTTTGATACGCTGCTGGAAGAGGCAATGCGCAAACTCGTGGATGAAAAAACTGAACAGGTCAATGTGTGCTGCGAAAAAGGCATCATCATCGGCCAGACATCTGTCAGTTCGGTTATGGCTGCGATGATACGCCGTTAAATTTATAAAAACCTCAAAATAAAAGCCTGCATTGATCGCTCAATGCAGGCTTTTAAAGTATTTTGTGCGCTTATTTACTCAATGGTTTGCTGGACAGCACGGCCGGTGTCTTTCACGTCCTTGCCGACACCGCGCACCGTATTGGCACAAGCGGCCAGCGACAGCGCACAGATAACAATAACAAGCGGGGCGAATACAGAAGTTTTCATCAAGATATCTCCCAAATCATGAGCCAAAACCTGATCGCCTGTCAGATACGGGGCGTTTCCCCAAAGAATAACCTTAGGAAACCGCATCACTCCTGACAGAAAACGAACAGTTTCATGACAAGGAACGCGGAACGCCCCTTTCTGGTTGCATCACTAAAATATAATTCAGGAAATAATTGAGCGCCTTACCGGCTGTGCCTTGCACAATATCAAAAGACACAAACAATATAGCGTTCGCGACATAATTTCATTTTATACCAATTCTAAGATTACAAAAATTTTGCGTTTGCGCGCCATTTTTCGATACAAAATTACCATTTCGCGACAGGCATTTGGCCGCACTTCCCTAAGACCAAAGAATATGTCTCAATACCGATATCCTGATTGCGCCGTCTGTGTGGGACAGAAAACCGGCCTGTCAGAGATCAAACTATACAAAGCGGTTCAGACAAAACAGAGAGTGTTTTACGGGAAAAGCACCTTAAAGGATAAACCCGGCTCTTCTCTGGCCCGATCTGATCTGCACAAATTAATAATTGAGCATCTTGTTTTACGACATGACAGCTCTGAAAATGCGGGAACATGGCCATGAATGATAAAGCACGGCTTAAGCGGTCTATTGTCTTTTTTCTGGTGCCGAATTTTTCTATGATTGCTTTTGCCACGGCGATTGAGCCATTGCGCATTGCCAATCGTATGCTCGGTTTTGAAGCCTATCGCTGGCGGCTGGCCTCCGCAGACGGTAAACCTGTCATGGCATCCAGTGATATTGAAATTGCTGCAAACACATCGCTGGATGATGAACGCCGCAATCTTATCGGCGAGAACCGCCCCAGCATGGTATTTGTCTGTTCAGGCGTCCATGTAGAGAATTATCAGAATAAATCTGCACTGGCATGGCTCCGTGAATCCTATAATCGCGGCATTTCCGTTGGCGGACTGTGCACCGGCGCGCATATTCTGGCATCGGCCGGATTGCTCTCCGGCAAACGCTGCGCCATTCACTGGGAAAATTTGCCCGGCTTTTCTGAAACATTCCCGAAGGCTGAGGTCTATGCGGATCTGTTTGAGATCGACAGCAACCTCTACACTTGCGCAGGCGGCACCGCAGCACTGGATATGATGCTGAAACTGATCGGCGATGATTTTGATGTAAATCTGGTCAACAGCATCTGCGAACAGGCACTGACTGATCGCGTGCGCAAACCGCATGACCGTCAGCGCCTGCCACTGCGTGCCCGTCTCGGCGTACAGAATTCCAAGGTACTCTCAATCATTGAAATGATGGAAGGCTGCCTCACAGAACCTCTGTCACTGCTGGATGTTGCCGGTAATGTCGGCTTGTCCCGCCGCCAGATTGAACGCCTGTTCCGTCAGGAAATGGGGCGTTCCCCTGCCCGCTATTATCTGGAAATCCGTCTTGACCGCGCCCGCCATCTGCTGATCCAGTCTTCTATGCCGGTGGTTGAAGTGGCTGTAGCCTGCGGCTTTGTCTCCGCTTCGCATTTCTCAAAATGCTATCGCGAACTTTACGGTCGTTCACCGCAGCAGGAACGTGCCGACAGAAAACAGCTGATTGCTGCTTAAAAAATAAAAGGCCGGTTTTACCGGCCTTTTATTTTATTACCCATGCATAAAAATCACCGGCATCTCAATGGAAATGCCGGTGATTTTGTCATTCATAATGACGGAGAGTTTTTAAGCTCTCAGGCGTTCATTCTCAGGATCAAACGGCGATTCCGGTACGATCGTCGCCTTGTAATTCTTGCCGAGAATATTGATTTCCAGCTCCGTCCCGATCGCAGCATGTTCCGGCTTTACCATTGCCAGTGCAATGCTCTTATTGAGACGCCATGCAAAGCCGCCATTGGTGGCGCGACCAACCAGCTTGCCGTCTTTGTAAATCGCCTCGGAACCACGGGCATCGGCATCCTCAACACCGTGAATTTCAAGCGTCACAAAATTCCAGCGCAGACCTTTTTCACGGGCAGCCACAGCTGCATCACGGCCAATAAACTCGCCTTTATTCGGGTGAACAAAGCGATCCAGACCGGATTCAAAGGCATTATATTCCACCGACATTTCGCGTGGAATCAGACGATAGGATTTTTCAACCCCCATCGACAGCATGGCGCGGATACCAAACGGTTTGATACCGAATTCAGCACCGGCTTCCATCACCAGATCATAGATCGTGTTCTGCTGTTCAATAGGATGATGCAGTTCCCAGCCCAACTCGCCAACAAAGTTAACGCGCAATGCATGGGCAGTTGCAGTGCCGACGCTTATTTCTTTACCTGTCAGCCAAGGGAAATCCTCATTGGACAGGCTGGTGCGGGTCAGTTTCTGCAAGACTTTACGGCTATTCGGCCCTGCAAGAACCAGCACACCATATTTCTGGGTGATCGGACGCAGAATAACCGAACCGTCTTTTGGTGCCAGCTTATAGAGATAATCGTGATCGATATTCTCATAGGCACCGGCAGACACCAGATAGAAACTTCCTGGCTTCCACTCATAGACGGTGAATTCGCTCTGCACACCACCCTGCGGTGTCAGCATATGGCTCAGTGCCACGCGGCCTTGTTTCTTCGGCACACGATTGGCGAGAATGCTTTCCAGCCACTGGCGCGCACCGGAACCGGTCACTTCCATCTTGGCGAAAGGTGACATATCCAGCAGGCCGACATTATTGGTGACATTTTTCACCTCATTGCCGACATGTTCAAAATAATTCGAGCGGCGGAACGACCAGAGCTCCTGAATCTTGCCATTGGCATCCGGCTCCGGATGGTTATGGTTCAGCAGCACATCCGGCTTATCCAGCGATGCAACATCAATGCTATAGCCTTCCGGCGCAAACCAGTTGGCACGTTCCCAGCCATAGACGGAACCGAACACACCGCCCAAAGTCTTCTGGCGATCATAGGACGGCGAGCGCTTCAGCGGACGTGCAGCTGTGCGTTCCTCATCAGGATAATGCACGGTAAAAACATCGGCATAAGCTTCTTCCGCTTTTTCTTTGAGATAGCCTTCGGTCACATAAGGGCCGAAACGGCGCGGATCGACACCCATCATATCAATGGATGGTTCGCCCTCGACAATCCATTCGGCCAGCTGCCAGCCGGCACCGCCCGCAGCAGTCACACCAAAAGAATGACCTTCATTGAGCCAGAAATTCTGCAATCCAGGTGCAGGGCCGATAATCGGATTACCATCCGGCGTATAGGCAATCGCACCATTATAAACTTTCTTGATCCCCACCTCGCCAAAGGCAGGGACACGCGCAATTGCGGTTTCAATATATGGCATCAGGCGTTCAAGATCTTCCTGAAACAGCTCATATTCGCTCTCGTCAGACGGGCCATCCTGATAGCAGACCGGCGCACCGATTTCATAAGGCCCGAGCAGAAGACCGCCATTTTCCTCACGCATATACCATGAGCTGTCACTCTCGCGCAGCACGCCCATTTCCGGCAGACCTTTGGATTTGCGCTCCATGATTGCCGGATGCGGCTCGGTGACAATATATTGATGCTCGACCGGCACAACCGGCACAGTCAGGCCGACCATCTTGCCGGTTTTCGCAGCGAAACTACCGGAAGCGGACACAACGTGATCAGCAGTAATATCACCCTTGTCGGTTTTCACCAGCCATTTGCCGTCCGGCAATGGTTCAATACCGGTCACGGTGGTGTAACGGTAAATCGTAGCGCCCATATCACGGGCACCTTTTGCCAGCGCCTGTGTGAGATCGGCAGGCTGGATATAACCGTCATCCGGATGCTGGATCGCGCCGAGAATACCGTCCGTTTCCGCCAGCGGCCAGACTTCTTTGACCTGTTCCGGTGTCAGAATATTCACCGGTACACCAATGGTCTTCGCCACACCGGCATAATACATATATTCGTCCCAGCGGTCTTTGGTGCGCGCTAAGCGAATATTGGTGCACTTACTGAAACCGACATTCAGACCAGTCTCTTTTTCCAGTTCCTGATAGAATTTGACGGAATATTTGTGAATCTGCCCGACCGAATAGCTCAGATTAAACAGAGGCAGAAGCCCCGCCGCATGCCATGTCGAGCCGGAGGTCAGTTCTTTGCGCTCGATCAGCACAGAATCTGCCCAGCCTTTCTTCGCCAGATGATAGAGCGTAGACACGCCTACCACACCGCCACCAATAACCACCGCACGGGCATGGGTCTTCATGAAACTTCATCCTCTGAACCGGCAATGCCGCGTCTTGTTCTGAAGCGGTCCGGCACTGCAACACTCTGATACAGCCTGTTATTTCAGCCCCTTTATCCGGTGCGGTCATAACGTGGCAGGGCGCAAATCTCCCGCCTTGAGACGCACCACTCTTCCGGTGTTTCAAAGCAGATTGCGCTTACTATGCTGTCAGTTCAGTGACTTGTAAGGTCTGTTTGCGACACCGCCGAAAAGCGCCGCGACGCGGCCTCTCCGCAGTGTAAATTCACCCGCACAGGCAATGTTAAAACAAGGATTGCTGCTTTAAGCATAAGAAAAAGCCGCAACGGTTGTGACCATTGCGGCTTTAAAAAAATCAGTCGCTTTGAAGCGGTTATTTATGCGTACCGCCGCCATTGAGAATTGTGATGGCCTCATTGCCCGTCAGCGCCTCGCGGTCGCCGTTCGGAAAGGTCACAAAACAGCCGCTCGGGCAGATTGATACTGTTTCACCGGGCTGCACTGTCACCTGTTGCTTGGAAGAACCTTCCGTCACCACAAGCGTCTGTGCTGTGCTGTCGCTGTTCAGGACGGATGCTGCCAAAGCAGATGCTGATCCGGCCAGAATGCCTGCAATCATAACAAGGCTGCCAAATCCGGTTTTTTTCATATTCACCATAGCACTCCTCAAACTCTGAACTTCACTGCGGTTTCAATCTCTGTGTCAGTCACATTTTAGTCTGCACCGCATCATTTCATGGCCTTATTTATAATCATTGCCGATGAACCGCAACTGAATGAGAAGTTAATTAAAGCTTAATCCAGACAAGAATCGAACAACTTTTTGGCATTTCCTTCATGATCAGCTCTAAGCGACCTCTTCTGAATTTACATGCGGCTCAGGCAAAGGAATCGGAGACGGCAAAGGCATCACACTGATCCCTTCTGCTGCAAACCGCTCAACAATCGTGAATTGCAATTCATTACGCACACCGAGAGCGCTGGTAATATCAGCCAGAAAAATGCGGATCTCGAAGCGCATCATCATATTGCTGCTGACCAACTCAGTCATATTAATCAGAAACACCATCGGCTCCGGATTTTTCAGAACCAGCGGCGTTTCCTTGGCAATTTCAAACAGCATTGCCTGAATCCGGCGCACATCGGTACGATACCCGATCAGAAGCTGCATGTCGGAACGGCCAAGTTTGTTACGATGTGTCCAGTTGCCGACATTGTCATTAATCAGCGTCGAGTTCGGCACGATAATCGTCTCGCGCTGGAAGGTTTCCACTTCCGTTGCACGCACGCTGATCTTCTTCACAAAACCGCTGACAGTGCCTGTCTGCACCCAGTCACCGACTTTCAGCGGGCGCTCAGCCAGCAGGATCAGACCCGAAACGAAGTTCGAGACAATATTCTGCAAGCCAAAACCGATACCAAGCGAAAGACCACCGGCGACCAGTGCAAGGCTGGAGAGATTGATACCGGCAGCAGAAATACCAAGCAGCCCCGATAAAGCCAGACCGACATAGCCGACCACGGTTTTGATGGAATTGCGCACACCCGGATCAATACGCCCGCGTGCCATGACACTGCCGTCCAGCCAGTTCTGGAACAACCGCGTCAGGAAGTAGCCCATAATGAACAGCACAATACCGGTCAGGATGCTCAGCAGCGAAATCGAGAAGTTACCGATCTGGAAACCGGTCATAATCCGCACAAAACTCGTGCTCATTTCCGACCACTGGAAGCCGAACTGCATCAGAACCAGCGGCACACCAATCAGCAGGACGATAAGATTAATGACTATACCCGCCAACAGCCCCAGCTGATCCAGCGTGGCCTCATTGGCATTAAACTTGTCCCGCAGCTTCCGCCCGAGGCTGGTATTGGCAAAAGCTTTCTCATGGGTAATCGCACGGGCTGTCAGAAAGCCGAGATACATGGTGACGATAAACGCACCTGTCACCACAATCTGCTGCGCCACAAAACGGGCAAGGCCGATATAACCAAAAATCGCGGCACAAATCGGCACAAGTCCCAGCACGATCAGAATGATCTTGGTGAGTTTCGGCCATTCGCGCAATTCACCGGTTCTCGGATTCTGAATCGGTTTCAGGAAGGCAATCGCCAGCAGCAGAGCACCAACCATTGCTGTGCCGATCACACTTTTCGCCACGGTCAGCGACAAGGGCGAAGACATCACGCCATTCAGAATTTCCAGAAAATATTCAATACTCTGCGTAATCGCAGCGGCTGTCAGTAACCAGATCAGAATTTGCGCAGGTTTTGGTGCAATCGGCAACAGGCGCCAGTTCGGCATATCGGGACTAAGCACGCCCCGTGCCAACCGGTAAATAAACAGCACCACACAGAAAAGAGAAAATAAGGCCGCCAGCAACTGCGCCACATCAGGCCGCAGCAGATCGAAACGCTGGAACAACACATAAACCAGCCCCAGAAACACAACAATCGCCACGGACGGAATGACTGTTGACCAGAAGGCAACGGACAAACGGCTGAGATAGCTCGGTCTGTCCTCCAGCGGATCGCGTTCATAAAGATCGGCGAGCCAGCGCCTTGCACTTAAATGAATAAGCAATGCCGGAATAACGGAAATCGCCAGAACACCAAGCAATGTCCACAGACGCGGATAGAGCGTGAAATCCCACCACGACTTCAGCAGATAATAAAATGTTTTGGTTTCATAACCGGCCGCATTGATAACCTCGGTCACCAGCGCCGTGTTAATATCAACACGCTGAGACAGGGTCTGCGTAAACAGGTCACGGCGCATGGAGCCGATTTTCTCAATCAGCTGATTGGCCTGTACCGATGCATCTTCGGTAAAACCGAGAACCGTATTGATCTCTGCCTTTTCTGCTGTCAGCCGCTCCCGCTCTGTCGCAACAATTTCGGATTCAGCAGGCTTACCTTCCGCAGGTGGAGGTCCCATCTGGTCAAGGCGTGAATTGATTTCGCTCAGACGCGGGCGAAATGCGAGACCGGCATCGAGAAGCTTTTTGGAAATTCCCTCAAGCTTGACCTTAATATTGGCCAGCGTTTCATCATTGCTTTTGGATTTATCGAGAGTTTTGCCGATTTCATCAATCTGGACGCGCAAGTCCTCGACAATCGTCTTTTGTTGCGCTGCCAGATTTTGCGACACGGATTGCGCCTGAGCCATATCCCAGCCGTTTCCGGTCACGCTCCCTGCAGCAATGCCCGATACCAGCAATACAAAGCACAATAAAAACCTTAAGGAGATTGCTGATAGGAGTTTCAAAATCTGTCTCTCAATAAACTGCTGCTTCCGATTCATATTATTGACTTTTCCGGGGCTTTTTCAGAGCCGTCAATCCACAAATAACAGCATAGAAATAAATGGGCGCAAACGCTGCTTTCTTATGCACAATATAGGCGCAAATAAGATTAAGGCCACAGCTTCATGTCACAGAGATATTGTTTATCTTCTCGTGCAGGTCGTCAGCAGACATAGCTGTTTTTTGTCAGCAAAATGCAACAAAGCCGTGTCATGTCAGCTATTTTCCTTGTGATTAAGATGCTGAATGGTTAATGAGATGAAATAGTATTTTTGCATAAGCCGGAGACCTTCTGCAAATTTACGCAAGTCAGACATGATTTTCGCAAATCAGGACAAAAGCGAGCCGGAACAATTTTCAGATCCAGACTTTGCAGCGCGATAACGGGGAAAGCACGACAGGAACAGCATAGGCTGTCTCTTCGCACTGTGCTTTATTCTTTCGGCCTGCTGTGGTTTCTGTCCGGACTGCTGGCTCTGCAATCGGCATTAATTACTGCCGGTGATCAAAACACAATCAGCTATCAGACTGCAGCACTGGTGCAGGATCGCCAAAGCGTTCAGACCACTGATCCTTCAGGGCGCGCACCGAACAGCACGCTGACAGCGCCGGTTCGGGCAATCCTTACCCCTGCGCTATATTTCAGCAGCAAGGCTCTGCCTTTCAGCGCTGACGGCACTTTCATTGTGCCTGCATTATTTGCCCTTCTGGCAGCTTTCATTTCCGCATCTGTTCTGCGCATTCAGCATAACCCGCAGACCGATGCCCGCCGGAGCGCTATCCGCGCCCGCGCACCGCCTGCTTTCTTCCAAATTTAAATTCTGCTTTCCGGCAGTTCTTTTAAAGTAAGCCCTATTGGACTTTATTTGTCTGACAGGTCTTATGATTTCCATCTGCATTACGGCACAGTCTGTCTGAATACAGCCATTCCTGCCGCAAACAATCGGACCGGATTACTCTCATGCGTACACCCAAATGGGCTGTATATCTTTACAGTCTCATCATTCTGGCGGGCATATTCATTGCCCTGCCGAACGTTTTTACCAAGCAACAGCTGGAAAATATGCCCGGCTGGTTCCCGAAAAATCAGGTCACACTCGGGCTTGATCTTCGCGGTGGTTCCTATCTCGTCCTTGAAGTGGATGCTGCCGGTCTGAAAAAAGACCGTCTGCGTACATTGCTGGATGATGCACGCAGCAAGCTGCGCTCAGAACGCATTCAGCCACAGTCCATTCGTGTGGCCGGCGATGCGGTTCTGGTCAACATTGCCGATACTGCGCAGCGTGACCGTGCGGTAACAGCACTGAAAACCCTGATTAATCCTGTATCGACCAGCGGTTTCGGCACACCAATCAATGATATTGATGTGACAACGCCGGGCGAACAGATCCGTCTCTCGCTGACAGAGGCCGGTTTCAACTACCGTCTCGACAGCGCCCTCACCCAGAGCCTTGAAATCATCCGTCAGCGTGTGGATCAAGTCGGTGTTTCCGAACCATCCATTCAGCGCGTTGGCAGTGACCGTATCGTGGTTCAGTTGCCGGGTCTGCAGGATCCGACACAGCTGCGTCAGTTGCTGGGTTCAACGGCTAAAATGGCCTTCCATATGGTTGCGGATGCAGATCCGAACAGCCCGCCGCCTCCGGGCGTCACGATTATGGAAGATTCCAAAAATCCGGACATTAAATATCCGATCGAAGATCAGGTCGCACTCAGCGGCGAACGCCTGACCGATGCCCGCGCCGGTTTTGACCAGCGCTCAAACGAACCGATTGTTTCGTTCCGTTTTGACAGTCAGGGTGCCCGTCAGTTTGCTGAAATCACCACAAAGAACGTGAACCGTCCTTTCGCTATCGTTCTTGATGACAAGGTTCTGTCTGCGCCGACAATCCGTGAGCCTATCACCGGTGGCTCCGGCCAGATCAGCGGTCAGTTCACTGTTGAAGATACTGTTGTTCTGTCCGCCCTGCTGCGTGCCGGTGCATTGCCTGCGCCGCTGACAGTTATTGAAGAACGTACTGTTGGTCCGGATCTCGGCGGCGATGCCATTAAAATGGGTGTCTATACCGGTATTCTCGGCTTTATTCTGGTCGCCGCATTCATCATCATGCTCTACGGCGTCTGGGGTATGATTGCGAATTTCGCGTTGCTTCTGAATATTGTTCTGACCTTTGCAGCACTGACCCTGATCGGGGCAACGCTGACCCTGCCCGGTATTGCCGGTGTTATCCTCAGTATTGGTATTGCTGTGGATGCGAATATTCTTATCAACGAGCGTATTCGTGAAGAAACCAAAAAAGGCATGGGCGCTATGGCCGCGCTCGATAAAGGCTTCAACTCCGCTTATTCAACCATTGTTGACGCCAACGTCACCTCGGTGATTGCAACCGTTCTGCTGTTCATGTTCGGTACCGGCCCTGTTCGCGGCTTCGCTATCACCATGATGCTCGGTATTGCCATTTCCATGTTCACGGCTGTTTCGGTCGTTCGCATCATCATGGCATGGTCGGTCCGCCGCCGTAAGCTGAAGGTTCTGCAGATTGAACCTTGGGTTCGTGTTGCACCGGAAAACACCAATTACCAGTTTATGAAAGCCCGTTATTTCGGGATTCTGGTATCTGTGGTTCTGTCGGTCGCCTCGCTGTTCCTGTTCTTCAAACCAGGTCTGAATTACGGTCTCGACTTTACCGGTGGTATTCAGGTTGAAATCACCACATCCCAACCGGCTGATCTGGGACAATTGCGTTCCTCGCTCGGCGGACTTGGTCTGGGTGAAGTCGCATTGCAGAATGCTGGCAGCCCTGAAAATGTTCTGATCCGCGTTCAGCGTCAGGATGGCGGTGAAGAAGCGCAGACTGTTGCGGTTAACAAGGTTCGTGAAGCTGTTCAGTCGATCGACAAGGATGTGAAGATCGAGCGTACAGAAGTCGTGGGACCAAAGGTCAGCGGCGAGCTTGCACGTTCCGGCTTTATCGCTCTGGTGCTGGCTGCCGGTGCGATGCTGATCTATCTCTGGTGGCGGTTTGAATGGTATTTCGCCGTGGGTGCGATTGCCACGCTGGTACTCGATACCACCAAGCTGGTCGGTTTCTTCGTCATCACCCAGCTCGACTTTAACCTTACAGCGATTGCCGCAGTGCTGACGCTGGTCGGTTACTCGGTCAATGATAAGGTGGTGGTCTATGACCGTATGCGTGAAAATATGCGTATGTATAAGGCCAAACCGCTGCGTGAAATCATTGATCTGAGTATCAATCAGGTTTTCGCCCGTTGTATCTACACCTCGCTTTGTACCTTCCTTGCTGTTCTTCCGATGGCAATCTGGGGCGGCAGCGCGGTTGAGAACTTCGCGATCCCGATGCTGTTTGGTGTGTTCATTGCAACCACATCGTCGATCTTCATTGCAGCACCGATCCTGATGCTGCTCGGCACATGGTGGGAGCGTACCCATAAGCGCTCGCTCGGTGACACCGACGACGCAGTGACTGCTAAGTAACAAGTACATAATCTTATCGCGCGGTTTAAGAACCGCGCGATATCCCCTTCTCTGCCTTGCCCTTTTTCTGAACCTGCATAATTCCGCCGAGATTGCAGTTGAGACAAACGGCAAAAGACGCTTATCGCAAGGCACTGAGATGCTGCGCATCACGCCTTGGAAAGTTCAATCGCCACTCGGGCTTAACCAAAGTCCAATGAGTTTCACTCAACGGACTTTGGTTTTATAAGGACAAGCCGCTATGCCTCACGACACTCCCCTGATCGCTACGATTGTTGTTGGTCTGTGTCTGGCCTTTCTGTTCGGGGCTATTGCCAATCGCCTTCGCATTTCTCCGCTGGTCGGCTATCTCCTTGCCGGTGTTCTCTGCGGCCCTTACACTCCGGGTTTTGTTGCCGATCAGGAACTGACACTACAGCTTGCGGAAATCGGCGTCATCCTGCTGATGTTTGGTGTCGGCTTGCATTTCTCCGTCAAGGAACTGTTGTCGGTCAAAGCCATCGCGGTTCCGGGAGCACTGGCACAGATTTTTGCCGCCACCGCTCTCGGCACCGGTCTTGGCCTTATTATCGGCTGGGATCTCACCGGCTCTGTGGTTTTTGGTCTGGCACTCTCCACCGCATCAACCGTTGTTCTGCTGCGTGCAATGCAGGAACGCCGCCTGATGGAAACCGATCGCGGCCGTATCGCCGTCGGCTGGCTGATTGTTGAAGATCTGGTCATGGTGCTGACGCTTGTATTGATGCCAGCCATTGCCGGTCTTTTACATGGCAATTCCGGCACGGTTCCGTCAGATCCCATTGCTTCGTATCTGGGGCTTGGCATAACCGGTATTATCCTGCTGACACTGATCAAAATCGCGGTCTTCATTGCATTGATGCTGATTGTCGGCAAAAGAGTGGTGCCATGGGTGCTTGAGGTGATTTCCGCCAGCGGCTCGCGTGAACTCTTCCGCCTCGGCGTGCTGGCCATTGCGCTTGGCGTGGCCTTTGGCGCTGCGAACCTGTTCGGCGTTTCACTGGCACTGGGTGCATTTTTTGCCGGTATGGTGATGAGTGAATCGGAACTCAGCCATCAGGCTGCCGAGGAATCCCTGCCGCTGCGCGATGCATTTGCGGTGCTGTTTTTCGTCTCGGTCGGCATGTTGTTCGACCCGATGGTGCTGATTAATAATCCTCTGTCCCTGCTGGCGACATTGCTGATTATCATGATCGGAAAATCCGCTGCCGCTTTCTTTATTGTGCGCGCGTTCAAACATCCGACAGGCACCGCGCTGACCATCTCCGCCAGCCTTGCGCAAATCGGTGAATTCTCATTCATTCTGGCCGGTCTTGGCGTATCGCTGAAAATCATGCCGCCGGAAGCACGCGATCTGGTGCTGGCCGGTGCTATTCTTTCCATTCTCTGTAATCCACTGGTCTTTATCGGATTTGAAAAACTGCGCCCGTTTATTGAAAGAAAGCTGGGAGCGAAACAATCCGCAGATGTCACAGATCTCGACGCTGATGACAAAGACAGCGCGGCAGATGATTTCAGCACCTATGCAACCACACAAACCGACCACACAATCATTGCCGGTTATGGTGAGGTCGGCTCGCGTGTTGCAGCCAAACTGATTGAAGAAAAGCGCCCGCTCGTCGTGATTGAGAATGCCGAAAAACCGGCCACAGAATTACGTGAAACAGGTGTCGAAGTTATTCTCGGCAATGCTGCCGATGCAGATGCACTGGCCAGAGCCGGTCTTGCAGATGCACAATGCCTGATCCTCGCTCTGCCTTATGCATTTGAGACAGCGCGTGTTATTGCACAGGCCGGTCAGATCAATCCGTCCCTTCACATTATTGCCCGTGCTGAATCGGTAGTTGAGGCCGATTATCTGCGCGATCTCGGGGTTGGTACGATTATTCTGGCAGAAGAAGAAATTGCCCGCGGCATTCTCGGAAAAATTTCCGGTACAAAGACAGATTATGTAAAAAACTTGACAGAAACTTCACCTGAAGAACCCTTAAGTTCCATAAATTAATGATTAAGACATAAAAATCGTTAAAAGTGACGAAGTATAAAAACTGACAACATGTGAATACCTGTTACAAATGAGTGATGTGGAATCAATCAGCAGACATCCGCCCTTAAAAGACGGAATTCCGGTGATGACTTGTGTGACCACACCAACAACAAAAGGGTGTCATCTGATAGATGAAATGGAAAGATTACATCTGGCCGACAATCGGCATCGGCGCGGTTATTGTATCCGTATGGCTTCTGTATAATGAACTGCGCAGCATTTCTCTTGAGGATGTAATTGACAGTCTCGCAGCGATTACCATGAAACAATGGCTGCTGAGTGCTTCCTGTGCATTGCTTTCCTATATGGCGCTGGCCGGTTACGACCGCATCGCGCTCAAGCATCTGCACAAAAAAATCTCATGGCTGTTTATCAGCCTGTGCTCTTTCACCGCTTATGCCCTGTCCCATAATATCGGTGCTTCGGTTATTTCCGGTGCGGTTGTCCGCTACCGTGCCTATTCATCCAAAGGCCTTTCCGGAGCGGAAGTTGCCGTTCTGGTCGGTTTCTGCTCTTTCACCTTTGCGCTCGGCACGCTGATCCTCAGTGCTATTGTTCTGCTCGTTGAGCCGGAGCTTCTCCAGCGTTTTAACAATGATATTCCTGAAAGCCTCGCTATAGCCGCCGGTATCGTCATTCTCGTGTTGGTTGCGCTTTATGTATTTGGCAGCTTCATGCAATTGCGGCCTTTGCGCATCGGCTCAAAATTCCAGCTATCCTATCCGCGCCTGTCCGTTGTGTCATGGCAGCTGCTGATCGGCCCTCTGGAACTGATCGGCGCCGCTGGCATCATCTATTTCGCTCTGCCTGAAGTGAACCATCCGGGCTTCCTGATTGTGCTGGGTATTTTCCTGATCTCGTTCTCAGCAGCTCTGATTTCCAATGCGCCGGGCGGTCTTGGCGTTCTGGAATTTCTGTTCATCACCGGCCTGCCAAATCTCAATCCGGCCGATGTGCTGGCGGCGCTGATTGTCTTCCGCCTGCTCTATCTGCTGATACCGTTCGGTATCTCTCTGATTGTTGTGCTGATTTTTGAGAAGAGTGAATTCTCCAAAAAGCGCAAAATACAAAATTAGAAAATATGATTGTAAAAACAGGGTGGCTATTAAAATAGCCACCCTATTTCATTTATTGAAGCACAACAGAAGATACATCAATATGCGGGGCGCCAAAGTTGTCGGCATCAACCTCCCCATAAATCTTCACTTTTGTTTTTTCATCAATTTTCCCAAGTGGCATTTCATCATCATCGACATCGATCCGGATTTGTGATGTCCGGTCAGTGAAAAGATATTTTTCATGGGCGATTTTCTTTAAGATAAATCCCTCAAGCACAACTCTCTGCTCATCGATAGGATTTTTTAAAATATCCGCAATAGATCGGCCTGATGAACTCGTTGATGGCCCCACATATTGGGCATAGGCTGTCGTGTTAAAAACTGAAGCAACTAATACAAATAAAACAGAAATAAATTTTCTTTTCATATAACTTTCCTATAAAATATAGCTCATCAAAATAACAATAAGCCATTGATATATAAGGATAATATTTTATATATTCAATATCGTTAAAATATAAAAAGCCGCGAAACTTAAGTTTCGCGGCTTTTTCGTTAAGGGATTACACTCTTACGAATGCGCCCAGTCCCAATAGAGTTTGCGGGCTTTCTGCGCAACCGGACCATAGCTCAGCTGCTTATCGTCAAAGCCGATCACCGGCACGACCTTGGAATGATTGCCGGTTGAGAAAATTTCATCGGCTTCACGGAAATCTTCAACCTTCAGCGTAGTTTCCGTTACAGACACACCATTATCACGCAGCAGACCGATCACGCGCTGGCGGGTAATACCGTTGAGGAATGTGCCGTTTGGCGCAGGTGTAAACACTTCACCATCGCGCACCATAAACACATTGGAAGATGCCAGTTCGGCCACATTACCCAGCATATCGCAAACCAGCGCATTACCGAAACCTTTGGCACGGGCTTCACGGATCATGCGGGCATTATTCGGATAGAGACAGGCAGCCTTGGCATCCAGCGGCATGGTCTCAATTGTCGGACGACGGAAACGCGTAGTGGTAATGGTGAAACCGGTTGGCTCACCCATCGGAATTTCTTCCAGACACAGCGCAAAATCCGTGCTTTCAGCAGCAGGAAGAACCACATTGGCTTCGCCCTCTTCCGCCCAGTACATCGGACGGATATAGACCGCAGCATTCTCGCCGAATTTTGTCATGCCCTGACGGCTCAGTTCCATGATTTCTTCAGGCGTATTCGTCGGTTTCAGGCCGAGTGCCTCAGCAGAGCGATTAACGCGTGCGCAATGGCGATCCAGATCAGGGATCACACCTTCAAAACCGCGTGCACCGTCAAAAACCAGCGAACCAAGCCATGTTGCCTGTGATGACGCGCCGAGAATGCGCACATCGCCTTCATGCCATTTGCCTTTATAAAATGTCCAGCTACGACCAATCTGGCCCATGTCACTTCTCCATATGCGAATCAAATTTGAAATCCGGCAGTCTGCTGCAAGCAAAATCCGGCCCGTGGCGACCAGCTGCATTTGTCCGTAACCGGCTGAGTTCATCAGCAATCTCCGGCAAGGTGGCAGCGTCAGCAACGCAGAACCACATTAAAATCCTCTCAGGGAAGTGCAACTCCCCAAAGATAAAAACTATTTTTTTAATTTATTCCGGTGCGCGGAAGCCTCAGTAAAATCAGCAGCCCATACATTTTAAACACAAAATCATTCCTAAAACGCATCAACTCCGCCATTTCCGGACTGTAATATATCTGTGTGACGTAAACGGAAGCCAGCCTTTTCAAGCCAAGGAAAACACACATCATTCTTACTGTGGTTTTATGATTTCAAGACCATTTCCCTGCAATGAGGCAGCAGAAATGCTTCATGCTCTTTGCGCAGGAGCTGCCGCAAAGGCTCTCATTCAACATTGTCACAATGCTAAATTAGTAGCTGCACTATGCGACATTAATTGTATGGCAACTGCACAATCAGCTATTGCCCCCCTGCATTTCCTATGGAAAACTTGTTGCAACAAATTTCATAACAATAAACTGTGGGGAATAATCAATGAAGCTTACGCATATTGCATTCACGGCCTGCACCATGCTCGGCGGTCTGGCTCTCGCAGCCGGTTCTGCTCAGGCACGCGACCTTACAGTTGTCTCCTGGGGCGGCAGCTATCAGGACGGACAGCGCGAAATTTATTTCAAACCTTTTGCCAAAGAGCTGGGCAAACCGGTTCTCGATGAGAGCTGGGATGGCGGCTACGGCGTTCTGCAAGCGAAAGTCAAAGCCGGCGAAACCAACTGGGACGTTGTGCAGGTTGAAGCTGAAGAGCTTGAGCTTGGTTGTGCCGACGGTATTTATGAAAATATCAATTGGGAACAGCTCGGCGGCAAAGATAAGTTCATTCCGGCAGCGGTTCATGATTGCGGCGTCGGCGCGATCGTCTGGTCTACCGGCATCGCCTATAACGGCGACACGATGAAAGATGCCCCGCAATCATGGGCTGATTTCTGGGACGTGAAGAAATTCCCGGGCAAACGCTCTTTGCGCAAAAGCGCCAAATATTCTCTTGAATTTGCGCTGATTGCTGACGGTGTTACTCCGAAAGATGTTTATGATGTGCTGGCATCGCCGGAAGGTGTGGATCGTGCCTTCAAAAAACTCGATGAAATCAAGCCGCATATTGTGTGGTGGGAAGCCGGTGCGCAGCCGGTACAGCTGCTCTCTTCCGGTGAAGTGGTAATGGCTTCGGTCTATAACGGCCGTATCAATGCACTCAACCGCACCGAGAACAAGAATTTCGGCTTTGTCTGGCCGGGCAGCATCTATGCCGTCGACAGCTGGGCAATCATGAAAGGCACGCCTTTCCCGAAAGAGTCGATGGATTTCATCGCTTTCGCCAGCAAGGCCGACAATCAGGCCAAACTACCTGAATATATCACCTATGGTCTGCCGAATATCGAAGCCGATAAATTCGTTGACGAAAAATACCGCAAAGACCTGCCGACCACACCGGCCAATATGACCGATGCAGCAGCCATTGGCGTGGAATTCTGGACAGATAATTCTGAAAGCCTGAACCAGCGTTTCAACGCATGGCTTGCCCAGTAAGCTGAAGTTAAAGACCGGCAATCATGTGACCGGTTATGCAGTTGTTCCGGAATTTGCATACCTTCCCCCGTAAGGATGCAAATTCTCCGGAACGGCTGCACTTCGCAGCTTAATTTTTCTGACTGCTAAGCAGTCATCTTTTTCCCCGACTGCTCGGCAGTCATTCGATTCAAAAGCGCATTTCCTGTTGCCGCCCCGCAGCAGACAACAGCAAACACTGTCCTGTTTGACTCCCGAAAACGGTCTGACGGTGCTTCGCTCCATTCGAGGTTTTACGCGTGAATAATCCCTTCATTCATTTTGACAAGGTGAGCAAAGCATTCGGCTCCCTGACAGTTGTCGATAATCTGGATTTAACCATCGGCAAAGGTGAGTTTGTCAGCATGCTCGGGCCTTCCGGTTCCGGCAAAACAACCTTGCTGATGTTGCTGGCCGGTTTTGAGCGCCCTACCGGCGGCACTGTCAGCGTGGACGGCAAACGCATCGATCAGCTCCCGCCGCATAAGCGCAATATGGGCGTGGTGTTTCAGAACTACGCATTGTTTCCCCATATGACCATTGCCGAAAACGTGGCTTTCCCGCTGAAAATGCGCGGGCTATCCAAGTCTGAAATGCAGGATCGTGTGAAGCGTGCATTGGATATGGTGCAGCTTGGCACCATGCTGGAACGCAAGCCGTCGCAGCTTTCCGGCGGTCAGCAACAGCGTGTTGCACTTGCGCGCGCGCTGGTTTTTGAACCCGAAGTGGTGCTGATGGACGAGCCGCTCGGCGCACTCGACAAGCAGTTGCGTGAGCGCATGCAGCTCGATATCCGCGAATTACATCACCGTCTCGGCCTGACCATCGTGTTTGTAACCCATGACCAGTCCGAAGCTCTGACTATGAGCGACCGCATTGCTGTGTTTAATCGCGGAAAGATTGAGCAAATCGGCACGCCATCCCAGATTTACGACCATCCTGCCACGCAATTTGTTGCGGAATTTATCGGTGAAACCAATCTGATCGACGGTAAAGTCTCCGGCATCCACAATGGCGAAACCCAGATCCGTCTGAACAATGGTCAGGATATCCGTGTAGACGCCGAAGCACCGTTCCATGCCGGTCAGGATATCCGCCTGTCGCTGCGGCCTGAGCGCGTGCGGCTGAATACAGAGGAAAGTGCCGCCAATCATCTGACAGCAACCGTCAGCGATATTGTATATCATGGCGACCATCTGCGCGTGGCACTGGACTTTGCAGGCCAGAGCCTTGTCACCAAGGCCGACCGCAGTTTCCATAATTTGAAAGCCGGCGATCCGGTTACCTTGTCTTTCCTGCCGGCGGATTGCTGGCCGATTGCAGTTCCTGCCCGTAATCCTCAGGTGGCGGCATGAATGAACTGCAACGACAACGGCTGAAATCTTTCGCACTGGTGGCACCGCTGGCTTTGTTCCTGCTGGTCTTTTTCATCATTCCATTGGTGACGATGATGAAGGAGGCCGTGTCCGATCCGGTGGCCGCCAAAGCCCTACCGCTCACGGCACAGGCTGTCAGCGACTGGAATCCGGAAGCACCGCCGACACCGGAAATGAAAGCCGCACTGGCGGAAGATATCCGCAACAATGATGATGCCCAGCTCTTCGGTGATCTTGTGCGCCGCCTCAACAGTGCGCAGCCCGGTTTCCGCACCTTGATGAGCAAAACCCGCAATCAGCTGACCAAGCTTGAAGAGCCGGTTGATTATGCACAGATTGATCTCGTCGCCATCGACAAGAAATGGGGCGAACAGCAATACTGGCAGGCCATTGCTTCAGCGGCTTCAACCACGCTGACAGACCGTAATCTGCTGGCAGCCGTGGATATGGAACGCGACATCTCCGGTGAAATCCGCTCTCTGCCATCGGATGCCTCTGCCAATGTCACCATTATGGTGCGCACCTTCATCACCGCGCTCAGCGTCACCATTGCCTGCATTCTGATAGGTATTCCGTTCGCTATGGTTGCAGCCTCTGTTGAAGGCTGGAAACGCCAGCTACTGCTCGGCGCGGTGCTGCTGCCACTCTGGACATCGCTGCTGGTGCGTACTGCTGCATGGTTCATCCTGTTGCAGGATCAGGGGCTGATTAATAATGCGCTGATCGCAATCGGCATTACCAGTGAACCACTGGCACTGATCTTCAACCGCACCGGCGTAATTATCGCCATGACCCATGTGCTGCTGCCCTTCATGGTGCTGCCGGTGTTCAGCGTGCTGATTGGCATTCCGAAAAATCTGATGCCAGCCGCCGCTTCACTCGGCGCACATCCGCTGCGTTCTTTCTTTCATGTGCTGTTACCATTGATTATGCGCGGCGTGGTCTCCGGCTCGTTGCTCGTCTTCATGACAGCGCTTGGCTATTACATCACCCCTGCTCTCATCGGCGGCGCTAAAGATCAGCTCATCAGCTCGGTCATCGCGTTCTACGCAATGGGCGCTGCAAACTGGGGCATGGCCGGTGCACTCGGCATGGTTCTGCTGATTGCAACCATTCTGCTCTATACGATCTATATGCGTCTCTCAACCGAGAAGGAGGTACGTTCATGAACGGCTTCAAACTCCTCAAACTTCTGTTTGGCGCAGCGGTGGTGTTTTTTCTGCTGGCACCGCTGGTGGCAATTCTGCCGCTGGCTTTCACCAGCGGGGCATTGCTCGGCTATCCGATGGAAGGCTATTCCACACGCTGGTTTCAGGAACTGGTGCAGGCGGACGCATGGCGGCGCTCAATCATCAACAGCCTGATCATCTCTGTCGGCACCACGGCACTTGCAACAGTGCTGGGCACCGTCGGAGCGCTGGGTCTGCGCGGCAATCAATATTCCTTTGTGTTCAACTCGATCAAAACAGTGTTCCTGCTGCCGATGGTCGTGCCTGCTGTGGTGCTCGGTGTGGGTATGCAGCTGATGTTTGCGCAATATGATCTGCTCAACTCCTATATCGGTGTGATTATCGCCCATACGGTTGTGGCAGTACCATTCGTGGTCATCAATGTGCTGGCTGTACTGCAAAGTGTTGACCGGCGCGTGGAACAGGCGGCTGCAAGTCTTGGTGCACCGCCCCATATAGTCCTGCAAAAAGTGACGCTGCCGCTGGCAAAACCCGGCATTATTTCCGGTGCGGTCTTTGCCTTTGCAACCTCGCTGGATGAAGTGGTGCTGACTTTGTTCGTGGCAGGTCCGAACCAGCGCACATTGGCACGGCAGATGTTCTCGACTATCCGCGAGAATATCAGTCCGGCCATTGCCGCCGCTGCTTTCGTCTTCATTGTCGGTACAATATTAATTGCGCTGGTGATGATCCTGACACAGCGCAAGGCAGCAGCACAGCCACAATAAAACAAACAATTACAAAAAGATAAAAGCCGCCTTTGAATCAATTTCAGAGGCGGCTTCTCTATTTTTTTAATCAACCTGTTTGCGTTCCAGCCAGACTTTCAGCACCAGTGTCAGCAGAGCCAGCACCGCCAGTGTTGAAGCGGCAGCAAATGCGCCAACTGTGTTTTGATCCTGAAACAACAGATCAACCTGTAAAGGCAGCGTATTGGTTTTACCGCGAATGGCGCCGGAGACAATCGATGTCGCGCCATACTCGCCCATAACCCGCGCATTACACAGCACGGCGCCATAGAGCAGTGCCCATTTGATATTCGGCAGTGTCACATAGAAGAAGGTCTGCAAACCACTGGCACCGAGCGACAATGCCGCCTCTTCATCCTCTCCGCCCTGCATTTCCATCAGCGGGATCAGCTCACGGGCAACAAAAGGACTGGTTACAAACAGGCTAACCAGAAAGATCGCCGGAATTGTGAACATGATCTTGATATCATAGCTCTCCAGCAAAGGCCCCAGCATCCCCTGCGCGCCATAGAGGAACAGATAGGCTGTACCGGCAATAATCGGCGATACAGAAAACGGAATCTCAATAAAGCTGATCAGCAAACGCCGCCCCGGAAAGCGGAACCGTGTTACCAGCCATGCGACGCAAACACCAAACGCCATATTGATCGGCACAACCACAATCGCCGTCAGCACAGTCAGCCATACCGCATGCATCGTATCCGGCTTGGTAATTTCTGCCCAGAAGCGCCCCATACCGCTGCCAAAGGCGGCAGAGAAAATCACCGCCATCGGAATGCCGAGCACAATCAGCGACAGCACTACGGCCAGCCCGATCAGGAAACGCCGCCCCCAAAGCCTGCGTCGAAACTGCGGTGAAGATTTTTCAGAAGCTAAAGCAGGAAAAGCCAAAATCGCCATATCAATTTCGCTCCGCATAGCGCAGCTGCCGTGCCTGCATCAGATTGGTTATCAGCAGCATGGCAAAAGCCATCAGCAACATCACCATCGCCAGAGCCGCCGCTGCCGGATATTCATATTCATCCAGCCGCACAAAAACGAGCAGCGAAGTCACTTCTGTTTTAAATGGAAGATTGGCAGAGATGAAAACAATCGCGCCAAACTCTCCCAAACCACGTGCAAAGGACAAAGCACTGCCCGCCAGAAATGCAGGCAGGATCATCGGCCAGATCACATGAGCAAAAACCTGCAACGGATTGGCACCTAGCGTCTCCGCCGCCTCTTCCACATCGTGATTCAAGTCTTCAAGAACCGGCTGTACTGTACGGATAACAAAGGGAATACTGGTAAAAGCCATAGCAATGACGATACCCGCAGGCGTATAGGCCAGATACAGGCCAAGCGGTTCAGTATATTGTCCGATCCAGCCATTCTTCGATAAAACGGTTACCAGCGCCAAACCGGCAACGGCGGTCGGCAATGCAAAAGGCAGATCAACGGCAGCATCCAGCAGACGCTTGCCCGGAAACTCATAGCGCACCAGCACCCATGCCATCAGCAGGCCAAACAGAGCATTGAACACCGTAGCGGCAGCTGAGGTGAGTATGGTCAGCTTGAATGTCGCCACAGCGCGCGGCGAACTGATAATCGCCCAGAAATCCGCAAAGCCAAGACTGGCTGTTTTCATAATCAGAGCAAAAAGCGGCAGAGCCACAATCACCGTCAGATAAAGCAGCGTACAGCCCATCGTAATACCAAAGCCCGGCATTACTGTTTTTCTGACTTTAAAGATTGGTCTTTTCATAACCGGTCTGCTCTGTATGGGATACGGGAAAAACCGGCGCGTCTTTGAGGACGCACCGGCTGTCATTTTCAGGTCACGTTATTTGCCCGTGAACAGTTGATCGAGAATACCGCCCTCGGCAAAATGCTCTTTGGTGACATTTGCCCAGCCGCCGAATTCATCTTCCACACGCACCAGTTTCACCTCAGGGAAATTGGTTTTGTGCTTTTCAATGGTTGCAGCATCATGCACACGGTTGAAATTGCTGGCGAGAATTTCCTGCCCCTGTGGTGCATAGAGGAAATCGAGATAGGCCTGAGCGATTTTGCGCGAGCCGCGCTTATCGACAACCTTATCAACGATTGTCACCGGAAACTCGGACAGCAGGCTGATTGGCGGCACCACGACTTCATACTTGTCTTTGCCAAGCAGCTTTTGCGTACCCAGCACTTCGGCTTCAAATGTCACCAGAACATCGCCAATACCGCGCTCGGTGAAAGTGGTAGTCGCACCGCGTCCGCCGGTATCAAACACCGGAACGTTCTTGAACAGCTTGGTAATGAAATCGCGAACCTTGGCATCGTCTTTATTGAAAGCTTCACGCGCATAGGCAGTTGCTGCCAGATAGGTATAGCGCGCATTGCCGGAGGTTTTCGGGTTCGGGAAAATCACCTGTACGTCTTCACGCACCAGATCATCCCAGTTTTTAATCTGCTTCGGATTGCCTGCACGCACGAGGAAAGCAGGGAGTGAATAATAAGGCGAGGAATTGTTCGGCAGACGGCTCTGCCAATCCGCAGGGATCAGATTGCCTTTGTCGTGCAGTACCTGCACATCAGTCACCTGATTAAAGGTCACGATATCGGCTTCCAGCCCTTCCAGAATAGAACGAGCCTGTTTGGAGGAACCGGCGTGAGACTGATTGACGGTGAGTGTTTCACCGGTCTGTTCTTTCCACACCGGAATAAAGGCTGTGTTGACCTGCTCATACAGCTCGCGGGCAATGTCATAAGAGACATTGAGGATTTCTTTCGAATCCTCAGCCTGTGCCGTAGTCAAAGAAGTTCCCAAACCGAGCACAAGCCCGGCCGCTAACAGAAGTTTTTTCATGAAATACCCGCCGCCTGTGTCTTTGCCTGAGGCAAATGATTGGAGTTATCTATAGCTCCAAAGATTAAGCAGCAGCGGCATGAAATCAATACTAAATTATTGATTTAAATAGATAATTTACTTTTAGAAACAAAATCAGAAATCTATGATACGTCAGAAAAAGAATGAGCAAGATTTTGCTAGCAACCATTCATATGACGCAATTTGATTTCCGGAACATGGTTGAAAAATCGCAGTTTGCGGAAGGTTTTACCAAATACCGCGGTGACGCCAGCAGCCGAATTTTTCGGATTGATCAGGTGCAAGGCGGCTTTGGCGTCGCCGTTCAATGGTCTTCTCGTCCTGAGAAATTTCCTGCCAGAATTTTTGAAACGCCTGACCGCGCTGTTTCATCATTCCCTTCAGAGACTGAAATAGAGCCATGAATAACACTCCTGTATCGTCAGATTGCCAGCGTTTCCCGAAAAGTGTGAAACGGTTTTCGGGTAAGATACGCGCAAAAACAAAGAGACAGAGCATTTCCTACGATCAAGATAAACTGAAAATGCTCCAGAATTAACATTCCGTTAATGTCTGCCAATACAGTGCTATTGTCAATAATCCCATTAATTTTATGTGATTTAAGATTGCTAATTTGGCGCTAAACAACAAAAAACCGCTGCATTGCTGCAGCGGTTTCTCTTTCAATATCAATAGAATGAAATCTTACCTGTTGCGGATTGTCTGAAGGCCGTCATTCCAGACTTTCAGCTCTGCCAGAACGGTCTTTGCACTGGCCTCAACCATTTCAGTCGCAACGAATTCGCCGTTCTCGTTCAGGAACTGCGGATAATTCGGCAGCGGAATACCTTCCGGCAGCGGCATCATACGCAATGTGCTCAGATGCGAACGGGCAACCTGAGCGGAGCGCAAACCGCCGGACACACCGCCATAGCTCATAATAGCTGCAGGCTTATAGTTCCATTCGGTATTGAGGAAGTTCACCGCATTGAAAAATTCAGCCGGCGGGGAATAGTTATATTCCGGAATCACAAAGACAAATGCATCACCGGCATCAATGAGCTTGCTCCATTTTTTGGTATGCTCATGCTCATATTTCTGCGCGCGCGGATGTGTGGATTCATCAAAAAACGGCAGTTTAACTTCAACCAGATCAACCAGCTCTGCATCGAAATCAGAATTTGCGGCTGCAAAATCATTAAACCATTTGGCAAATTTATCGCCATGACGCGCAGAACGTGTTGCACAAATGATTGTATAAAGCTTTGGCACGGATATTTCCTTTTTCAGCTGAAAAACAGACAGGCATAACTGCGCCCTCTTTTCAGCCACCTGTTAAAAGTGTTTCAGAAAAACTGCAAGTTATCTCCTGCGACACAGTGTTCACAGAATAGGACAATGCATTTTCATATAAAAACGCCGCATCAGATGATGCGGCGTTTCTTTCTTTTCAATCAGCCTGCTTAAAGATCATAAGCAGGCATAGCTGTGATTTTGACTTTGGCGATGTTACGGCGCTCCATGGTCAGAACCTCGAACTCGAAACCTTCGGCAGTGAATTTTTCACCACCTGTCGGAATATGTCCGAGATGCCAGAGAACAAAACCGGCCAGTGTCGTATAGCGGTCATCCTCATCCACAAGATCACGATCCAGAATACCACTCAGACGGCGGATATCTGTAAAGCCATCGACAATCCAGACACCGTCTTCAACGGTCTCGACGCTCGGAGCATCGCCATCTTCATCCGGAAACTCACCGGCAATGGCCTCAAGAATATCCGTCGGCGTTGCAACACCTTCGAAAGAACCATGCTCGTCGACGATAACCGCCATCTGCACCGGAGAACCGCGCAACTGCTCCATAACCCGCAGCACATTGCTGTGTTCATGAACAACCAGCGGCTGTTTCATGGCACGCTGCCAGTCAATCGGTGCGGAATCCGCCAGATAAAGCAGCAAGTCTTTTGTCAGCGCCACGCCGACAAATTCATCGACCTGACCACGGGCAAGAATAACACGCGAATGAGCAAACTGGCGCAATTCATTGCGAAGCTCTTCTTCACTCGCATCCAGATCCAGCCACTCCACCTCATTACGCGGCGTCATGATGGAGCGCACCGGACGATCAGCCAGATCCAGCACGCCACGGATCATTTCCTTCTCTTCCGGACGGAACACATCTGCCGCAGCAGTATGTTCTGCAATCACGTCAACAGTTTCCGACAGAGCATTATCGCTGCCGCGGCCACCGCCAAGAAGGCGCAGCACGGCACCGGCAGTGCGTTCACGCAAATCGTTGGTCGTCACGCGTTTTTCACGGTTGTGACGGCCGACCTGATTGGCGGCTTCGATCAGGATCGAGAAGCCGATTGCCGCATAGAGATAGCCCTTAGGCACGTGATAACCGAAGCCTTCAATCACCAGACTGAAACCGATCATCATCAGGAAGCCAAGACACAGGATAACCACGGTCGGATGCTTGTTGACGAATGTCATCAGCGGCTTGGAAGCAACCATCATCACTGCCATAGCAACAACGACAGCAATCATCATCACCGGCAGGTGCTGCACCATGCCCACAGCGGTAATCACGCTATCGAGCGAGAACACGGCATCAAGAACAACGATCTGGGCAATAACCTGCCAGAACACCGCATGAACCGGATTACCTTCCTTGACGGCATTTTCACCTTCAAGACGCTCATGGAGTTCCATCGTACCTTTGGCAAGCAGGAACACACCACCGACGATCATGATGATATCGCGGCCGGAGAAACCAAAAGAGAAAATGGTAAAGAGCGGCTGTGTAAGCGTTACGATCCACGAGATCGAGGCCAGCAAACCAAGGCGCATCAAAAGCGCAAGCGCAAGGCCGAGCAGTCGCGCTTTATTACGCTGGCTCGGTGGCAATTTACCGGCAAGAATAGAAATAAATACAAGATTGTCGATACCAAGAACAATCTCAAGAACAATCAGAGTAACCAAGCCTATCCAGGCATTGGGATCGGCAATCCATTCCATGGGTTGTCGTTTCCTAGAATTTCTGTTGCGGGATGCGGTTGCAAGCCTGTTTTTGGCCAGCCAAACGCGCAAGCACTGGTTCGGCACTGAATCCGGTTACCAAAAACCGTGTCAGTTCCGTTCCGCTACCGGTTTTGAAATCAGATAACCGGACATGCTTATTGGCGGTGTGATTTCCTGCTGATCGCACAGGATCAGATATCCCTTTTTTCAGAGCCGCTTCAGGCACCTGAAATAAGGTTTGATACATCACCGAGAAAAACAGAAGGATTTTATCCCGCGGGCCGGTCTCCTTTGCAGAAAACAGGCGGGCGATGACAGCTGCAGCACCGGCAGTCTTATCACGCAGAAATTGTACAGGACGGGAAACATGCACAACCGGTGGAACAGAGGTCTGATATGTCAAAGACCTGTTTTGTCTGCCAGCGGCGTGCAGGAAAATTGTGTTTCGGATTGTTACCAGTTCGGAGCGGCAACAATCCGGAATAGACGAATCGTCAGAAGTATCTTCCGGCATCGGAGTTTTTAAAGACCCATTTTAGGCGCAATTTGCGCGGTTAAACATTTCATATTCAGCGTAAAGCTTATTAAAAATCAGACCATTGCACGATGAAAGGCTGTCTGTCGGACTGATAATTTGCATTTATAATGAATACAAATGCAAATCTAATCAAGTTCGTCCGGTGATTATTTTGCCAAACCTCTGGTAATACGGCAACAATTTTACGTGTCTGTGTATATCAGACACTGCCCCGACATTTATGACAGGAACTATTATTCAGCCGGTGTTGCAGAGATTTTATTCTTCGCGGCACCGCGCCTGCGCTCATGTTTAGGGCGTGCACGCATAAAGCGGACACCAACAATACTGACAACTGTCGCCAGCACTGTAAGAGCAACAGCCATCCATACCCAGTCAGTACCATCGAGACGTGCAAAGATGCCCGCCCCTTTACCGGCCAGCCAGCCCGGCAGGATCATGACCGGCGCCCAAACCAGCGCGGAGGTAATATTAGCGGTCTGAAAACGCTTCTGATCCATGGACATCATGCCCGCAACCAGCGGCACGGTACAACGCACAGGGCCGAAGAAACGGCCAAAAAATACGGCAGCAAAACCATATTTGCGGAACAGCAGGCGCGCCTGCGCAATATGGGAACGATATTTGTTCAGCGGCCACTGGTGAATAACCCGACGTCCGAGCCACCAGCCGAGCAAATAGGAAATAACATCGCCGATAACGGCACCGATAACAGCGCCGATCATGACGGGAATAGGATCGATAATACCGGCTCCGACCAGACCGCCGATCGCCAACATGATTGGTGTTGCCGGAATCAGCATACCGATCACAGCCAGAGACTCACCAAATGCTATCAACCCGACAATCGGTCCGGCCCAAGCCTGATTGGCCGAAATAAACTGCCCGAGATCGCCGATAAAACCGTCCATTGAACCCTCAGATCATGCAAAGCATGAAAATTTCCGCGCTGCTTCGCCATCATTCCTGTAAATGATTAATACTGCCCGGAAGGCGGATTAACCAGAACCATAGCAGACGCTATGCCAGTTTTTTTGCGCCTAATTATGGCACAAAGACAAAACTCTGATGACAAAACCAGTCAGCAGCAACAATATTCAGCAGTCTGTATAGCTGTTAGATTATTAAAAATCCGATATGCAGGCTGAAACTTAATTCAGCGTGATATACCTATATGTCTGCAATGCAAACTATATGTGCAATGATTTATCACGTATCAAGGCTATTTAGCCGCCTGTTTTGCGGTTTATGAACCGAAACATCCCAGTCGGGCGTAAAAGCACAATCCGGATCAGTAACTTGCCTGCCTCACATCACAAGACATGAAAATTGCACATTTTTTTCAAAAAAATAATTTCATGACTAGACAGGCCTTCGGCTCCACTTTATAGAACCGCTCACTTACTGAATGATTATTCAGAAAAGTGGGTGCGTAGCTCAGTCGGTAGAGCAGCTGACTCTTAATCAGCGGGTCACAGGTTCGATCCCTGTCGCACCCACCAAGCTTTTCAATAGCTTAGTTGTTTTCCTAAAAATGAAGCAGTGCATTTTAAATCTGGGTACAGATTTTTGCACAGACTCATCCCCACTGGCATTCAATTAAATGCAATAAAACAACATTCCTCGTAATATTAAACTCCGGCAAAAGAACGTCAGCTCGGGACGTGAAGTGTAATATGCGTGACGCATAGCACCGCCCTATAACTTTTCTCTTTAATCTTTCTCTTGTTGAAATTTGTGCGCATTGGCTTTGAGCCATTCATGGCTCAAGCGTATGCGCTTACGATTAATCGCCAACAGTCCCCAAACGATCAGCGCAGTACATGGAATAGCCATGAGAAAACCAAGCGTGATCGAATTGAATAGAAACCACCCTGCTAAAACAATGGCAGCAAAGATCAGGGAGGCGCCCCACTCCATAAACTGGTCTAAACGAGTATTGTGAATGAGGGCACTGTATTCCGCCAATTTGGCTTCATACTCAGCGATCTCGCCAACTGTGGGTGGTTGCTCTCCAGACATCATGATCCTTAGAATGCCTCCTCGTCGAGGGAACGAAGAGGCTCGGGCATCAAGGATTATATGCGGCTCGCTCAAATACGCGAGACATGCCCCTCATATAAGTGGTCAGCTCATGTCAGTTATTGCGCAACAGGCAGCCCGTTAGAATAGGCCTCCATTTCATTCGCAAAAATCCAGCCCTGCGGACAGCCGGCATAATCCTTTTTACTATCAGTCTGACAGCCGGCCATCGTCTTTTGATAGCTCTCCGGAATCAGCTCGGGCTTCTTGCACAATTCCACGCCTTTGCATTCCGGCCCATGATCCAAAGGCAGTGCTATGACGAAATATTCCATGTCTGTCGAATTCACCTGTGCAGCCGCTTGAATGCATACCAATTGCTCAGGCGCCAGCATTCCCTCTGTTTTGCCTTCAGTACCAGTAGTCGCAACGCTTTTTCTCAAAGAAACCGGCTTATCGTTTATCCGGCCGAAATAAGGCGCATTGATACAACTTCCGTAAATGCGTACATTGTAATAATCGCCGCTTTCGACATTACCGGCCAAACAATTATCCCTTTTATTGGCATCGCAGGTGATACCTGCGGAAGCCTGTAATTCAGCGTGCTCTCCGGCGGTCAAATCAGCGGAGTTTGCAGACATAGCCAAAGTCTGAGAAGACGACAAAGAGACCACGCTCAGAACAATCGCAATTCCACACAAATATTTTTTAAAGCTATTCATTACTGCTGTGCCCTCACCGGCCAGTTTCAAACCCAAAGCTGCTAAAGATGCAACAACACTAGCAACACAGTCTGTTTATGGAAACTGTCCTATGGCAATTTTATTCCGTAAATATAGTACCGTTCCGGTTATGCAGCGGACCGCTTACTGCGATACATCGCGGGTTATCTTATTTTTACTCAGGCAGAGAACAGCCATGACATTCCTGCGCTTAACAGGATTTACTCTGATAAAGAGGTTGGATAATCGGAGCAGACGTTGATTACACAACAACAAATAATATCCTTGACTGCATCATTAATACTTATCCTGCTCTGTATTTAGCCCACACCCTCCATCAAAAGGCTAATATTGTACTCCGTTTAGCTAGCTTACTTAAGCGTCGCTGCCTTGTTAACTGTCATAGGTATCAAGCTAAACGGAGAGAAAAATGATAAGGTTTGTTACAGCGACTTTCATTATTGTTTTTGCAAGTACAGCAATAGCAGCCGACAAGGCCAGCGTGGAAGAAGGTGCGCGTATCGCTGTGACCGGCGGATGCCATGACTGCCACACAGAAGGCTTCGCTGAAAGTGGTGGTAAAGTCGATCCCAAGAAAGCGCTGTTAGGAAATCAAATCGGGTTTCAAGGGCCTTGGGGGACGACTTATCCGGCTAATTTGCGTATTACCCTCTCCAAAATGAGCGAAGATGAGTTCGTAAAATACGGACATACAATGAAAGCCCGTCCACCTATGCCGTGGTACGGAGTAAATGCCATGACTGACCATGAGTTGCGGTCATTATATCAATATGTGAAGTCACTTGGAGAAATTGGGCGTCCTGCCCCAGAATATGTGGAACCAAACCAGACATCAAAAAGGCCGTTTATCGTCTTCGCTCCACCCAATATGCCCGCTCATTAATTTGTAACTCCCGTATCACAACCAATACCACAGTTCGTCTATTTCCTTTGCCTCCACTAATCTATGGAGCACGGGTTCGCACTGCCGTATTCCCAAACCTTTCAATAGCTTAGTTACTTCTCACAAGAACACAGTAACGTAGTTACATATAAAAGCCATGAGCATTTATATATGATTTTAGCGGTAGACCCGCATGTTACAAAGCTCTGCCAAAAACATCTGCCGTTGTTATTCACTCCCGCCCTGTGGCTCCAGAGATTGCCCTTATTGCAGCAGCAATTTCCGCAGAAATGCTTTTATCGAGCGGCAAGAACGGGCGCGGAAGTACAGCGTCAGACAAAGACAGCTGATTAAGTATTTCATAAACAACACGCAGACTGCCATGTCGTTGAAACAAAGACCAAACCGGCTGCAAAATCCCGTTAAGTTTATGTGCCAGCTCTATATCTTTTCTTTCAGATGCCCGTGTTAGACTTACACAGAGCTCAGGAAAAACGCCTCCCAAAACGCTATACCAAACATCCGCTCCTTTGAGTAAAGCTTCGGAGCATTTCCAGTCACCGCTATAGCCGCATGAGAACTCCGCTGGAACTGAAGCGCGCTGCTTCAATATATGCTGCTCCAAATTACTATCTGCAGGCAAAGCATTTTTGATGCCGACAATCCCCGACACTCTGGAAAGGCGGGCTATTAACGCATCAGAGAAGTTAAAGTGCGTAGTTCCCGGATTGTCGTAGATACAGATCGGCAACTGACTATATTTAGCAACACTAGCGTAGTGCTCAAAGACCTCGTCCTGCGTTAAAGCTGTGTATGAAACAGGCGCTAAAAGCCCTATGGAGGCCCCCAAAGACTTCGCTTCCTGTGCAAATTTAACGGCATCATCAGTCCGCAGAGCACTTACGCCGACAATTAGCGGCACCCTGCCTTTAATTTGCTGATGCGCTGCTTCTATTGCCTTTTTCCGCTCTGAATAATTCAGATACATATATGTACCTGTGCTGCCGAGAAGCCCGATTGAAGCGACTCCGGCGACAATTATTCTTTCGATTAGCGAACATAGGTTTTCTATGCAGACTTCGCCATATTCATTGGCAGGCGTGATCGGAAACGCAGAGAGTCCGGTTAATACTGACATAAAATTTCTCGCACTTACCGGCTAAACCGTAGTTTTTTGTATGAGTATTTCACTGTTCGGTGCCATTTTCTTGATACCATTCACAAGCATATCCCCTGCTTCATCAAGAGCAGATGCAGGCATTGCTTTTAAACTTTCCAATATAAACCACATACGGCCTCCGGCATGGTCAAGCCGCGTCCGGCTACCTTGACGCCAGTTCCAGCGCCTGCATGTAACACCCAGATCATCGCGCCAAATCACCTCTCCCGGCATAGGGTTTTCAAAGACGTCCTCTCCGTTATTCTTAGTGTCAAAAATCTCGGTTCCTTCAGCAAGCATCAATTGAGGACGCCCGACATAGGCATCATAATTTTCCCCGCCTACCGGCAGCGCATAGCGCAGGCTAATCGCATTATAGAGATCAACAACAGGATTGATTGCAGGAATGCGTCCCTCTTTCAAAACGCGCTTTCTAAGCGCCTGAGCTGAACATGGGGTGCGATTAGGCTTCGCACCAAATTTCAGATAGATGTCTGCCCAACCAGCGAGGTGATCCTCTGCCCATGATGGTCCGCCTGCCAGCACATAAGCACACGCATCATCCAAAATAACAGGATCAGCCTCATTCATGACACCCGCTTTGGTATCGACATAGATACTCAGCGCACGAAAATCCGGCGCTATTGCCATTACTTTCTCAGAAATAAACGGGGCTTCAGGCATTCAGTTAAACTCCGGTAATTTACTCACGAACCAATAAGAAGGCGGGCAGCAATTCCCCACATTACAAATGCAATAATTGCCTCAAGAATTCTCCACGCTGACGGCTTTGCGAATAAAGGTCTCAACCACTTTGCCCCGTAACCAAGTGAAAAGAAAAATAAAAATGAAGCTAAGATTGCACCTGCAGCAAACATAAATTCAAAACCTGAAAACTGGGTCGAGATAGAGCCGAGCAGCATCACCGTATCAAGATAAACATGCGGATTGAGCCATGTGAGCGCGAAACAGGTCAGCACAGCTGCTTTTAAACTTTGCTTTTCAGCAGAATTACCGGATGCAAGGGTTTCAGATGATCGCAATGCCGAGCGCATATTAGCCGCTCCATAGAATATAAGAAATGCGGCTCCGCCATAGCGCATGACCGGATCGAGCCAGGGCGCCATGCCGATAATCGTGCCAAAGCCTGCCACCCCCAATGCGATCAGAATTGCATCGGACAAAGCGCAGGTTAAGGAAACGGCAAAAACATGCTCATTGCGCAAGCCTTGCCGCAGCAGGAAAGCATTTTGCGAACCAATGGCAACGATCAGGCTCAGCCCCATCGTCATGCCTGTAATGAATACTGATAAGCTCATATCTGAATTTTAAACTCGGCTGGAATTGCAAACCGTGTTATCAGAAGCGTGAGTTTAGTAAAATTAAACAATCTAATTCAAAGTAAGGGAAACTAATGCATGATTGACTATCCTGCCGCTCTTGCTGTCAAGATGGTTGTACAAACCGGCAGTTTCGAACAGGCTGCCAAAGCTCTGCATGTAACACCCTCTGCAATCTCTCAGCGTGTGAAAATTATAGAAGAACGCCTCGGTGTTTCATTGATCGAGAGAGGAAGCCCGTGCGTGGCAACAGAGAAAGGTGAATGGCTCTGCCGTCATCTGGAACATGTCAGCATGCTTGAAAGCGAGCTGGCCAAGCATTTGCCAAATCTGGCTGAGATGCGCAGCCCAGCGATGCAACGAATTACCATCAACATAGCTGTAAATGCAGACAGTATAGGCACATGGTTCCTAAAGGCTATGGCTCCTTTTGTGCAGGATACAGGCTATTTACTGAGCATTGCGATTGATGATGAGGACTATACGGCTGAATGGCTTGAGCGCGGCCGGGTGCTTGCGGCAGTTACATCGCTTTCAAAGCCAATAAAGGGCTGTCGTGTTTCGCAGCTGGGAGCATTGCGCTATCAGGCAACGGCCACCCCCGCTTTTTTTGAGAAGCATTTTACCAATGGTATTGCAGAAGGAATTGCTAAAGCACCGGCACTCTCATTCAATCAGAAAGACCGACTGCAACAGGAATGGATTAACCGGACAATGGGGCGTACTATTAATATGCCCACGCATCGGATTCCTTCAACACAAGGTTTTATCGATGCCTGTTTAGCCGGAATGGGCTGGGGTATGAATCCGGTTCATATCGTGCATGAACACATCAAATCTGGTCGTCTGGTTGAACTGGTTCCCGACAGTGCTTTGGAAATTCCTCTGTTCTGGCAGGTCAACCATCTGGCAGCGAATGAACTGACCAATCTCACCCAACAGGTTACGCAGGTTGCAAAGCAATTTTTGATCCAGCCGACGAAACCGTTATATGAAATATAAATTCACCTATATATAGCGCTGTCTGCATCAAGTTTTTCAATAGTTTAGTCAAAACAGGCTCGGTAACTTGCAACCGGCTTAAGATATTAAGCCGTAAATTTGCTTTCAAAACATGCCCGTCTTGAGTACAACTCCGGTATATCTTCTAACAACAAAGCGTGCCCTCACGTCGGGCAGCGCTTCCTGTATCGGTTATGACTATTCTTATTAATCAACCGCATCCATCCATCGACAAAGCGTCAATCCAGATTTTGGTTGCCAGATTTTACGGCCGAGCCCGTGAAGATGCATTAATTGGCCCGATCTTCGCCGATGCAGTGTATGACTGGGATCATCACATCGCGCAGATTTCGGAATTCTGGTCGGCGGTCATTCTCAAAACCGGTGGTTATGAAGGTCGCCCGATGCCGCCTCATCTGAAACTCGATTTAAAAAGCGAGCATTTTGACCGCTGGCTCAGCTTGTTTGAGCAAACTGCACGGGAAATTTTCCCTGAGGAAGCAGCCATTATCTTTATTGATCGGGCGCGCCGCATTGCCGATAGTTTTGAAATGGCGATTGCCGCCCATGCCGGAAAAATAATCGCACCGCGCCATTCCCGCCGGATTGTTTAACTATTCGCCAAAGCAGACACTCTACACAATTCTAACTGACTTCGGATATTGAAACCGCACAATTATTTCTTTGCTTGAAGACATAGATTACCACTGGCCGGAAACTCAGAAAACATTTTAACATCAGCATCATAGCGATAGGCTATGATATTTGTCATACAGTTATCCTCATACCGTACGCAGGTTTGCATCGATACACAGAGACGGTCACCGGCACCCCAGACTTTAGCGGGCGGCCGGTCATAAATCCCCTCATAAATAGTCTGCGACTGCGCCTCACCGTCAGTCCAGTTCAGCATAATTTCCGAACGGAAGTGGTCATAACCAATATTGCTATAGCCGATTTTGTATTCAACAGTAGCAGGACTGGACATAAATGCAGTGCCTGAAGCTATATTTTCCCAGTCTGCAACACCTTCGGCATGGGCAGAAACCGGCGTAAAGATAGCAAGAGCGCAAAGCAGGCAGGTAGCCCCTTCTATGCTCACTCTCTCAGATAAAAAATGAGCGACACCTTCTGCGAAGAACCGGCTGAAAATCATTTTATCCCAACTATCCTCTTCATGCATATCCCGATACCTAGAGCGGTTTACGACCAGATTGGATCATTCGCTCGCTCTGGATTCTTTATTGGGTCGCATTATCACAGGCGTCAAGTTGATCCAACTTGACTGTGAAATGCTCTAGCACGGCATGCCTTCGCTTACCGATCTTAACTGATTAGCTGCCTGTAGAACAAAACTTTCACAGCGAACAAAACTACAGAAAATTATAGCTGGGCAACACGCCCTCTGACTTGCCATTCTTCACGGACAGGAGATTGATATGGCAGGGTTCTGGATATGTATTTTTGTGATACTCGCCATAAACGGGGCAATCGCACTTTATTATGCTGGTGGCAGACGCGACAACTAATTGGCCAGCCTGACCGTTGCAGTTCCTCATGCTATCGCCTCTTGCTTTAATCCGGAAGCCGCGTTTTATTCTCCTCGGGCTTTAATATTTAAATCAGAGGACAGAATGCGGCAGATTTATTTTCTATTGATGATTATAGGCGCAGCATTCCCTTTATATTTTTTCTGCCTGTTCCTGATCGAAAACGGGTTCAACTCAGTTTTATTTTTTGAGCATTTATTTGCGAACAATATCTCACGCTTCTTCGCAGCAGATGTCGCTATATCCGCATTGGTACTGATTATCTTTATCATCCATCAGAGCCGTAAACTTAAAATGCCTTCCGGCTATTATGCACTGATCGGCTTAGCTGCGGGCGTATCCTTCGCGCTGCCATTATTCTTATATCTGCGGGAAGGCCACATTGAGAAAATGAGCATCCGCGCGGCACTGTAAGAGCTTCTGCCACAATCGCTTCTTTGGAACATTCTGCAGATCACCACGTTTTCCTCTTCATCACCACAAAAATGCGAGGAAGCGAATGGAAGCGTTTCAGGCAGCAATCACAACCACGTTCAGCGCCGATAATTTCAATGTCTGGCCGCATGTTATCGCCCTTGCTGCGGCCTATATATTGGCTTTGCCCATAGGCTGGCACCGGGAAAGGGAAGAAAGAAGTGCAGGCCTTCGAACTTTCCCCTTAGTTGCCGTAGCCAGCTGCGGCTTTGTTCAGGCAGCTGAAAGCATCACTGCAGACAATCCGGAAGCGCTTGCCCGTATTATAGAAGGTGTCATCACCGGCATGGGGTTTATCGGCGGCGGTGCAATTTTACGCCTCAGCACTTCAGTCAAAGGGACTGCAACAGCCGCGAGTCTTTGGGCCACCGGCGCAGTCGGCATCGCATGTGCGATGGGCACATTTGATGTCGCAATCATCATTGTGGTTTTCGCACTATTAACCCTGTGGATGTTCTCCAACGGAAAGTCTCTGACAGATGATCCCGACACCTCCGCACCTGAAACAGCGATCAACAAAAAAGGCAGCCAATAAATAGCTGCCTTCCCATCTCGTAAGATCACGGGCATTCCTGATCCCGGACAAAACGGGCTTTAACAAAACCGTGCAATGTACCGTCTTCATAGGAATAGCTGACCGGACACCAGCGCTGCCCCCACGGAATTGTCTTCGGTGTGCATTCCCCCTTCAGAGCCAGCACACCATAATTATTGGCAGGAATTGAAATCACAATTCTGCTTTTTGCAGAGGGTCTCGCACGAACATTCAGCGCATCACCGGCATCAACATTCACAACGCGAAGACAACCCGGCCCTGTTGTTGCATGTGCCGAAACCGGAAAGACTGCCAGTGCCAAAGCGATAATTATAGATTTTGAAAACATACCGGACTTCCTGTCGTAAATTACAGTTGCACAATAACATTCAAAACTGTACCGGGCATGAACATAGTCTCCGTAATACCAAATTATTTGATTTGTTTACTTTTTCGACACATGAAAGTTATACGCCCCTTTATCAATATTCATAAATATGACTGAGGTAAAATGTTAGGGCGTATTCTGAACGGTGTTGAACGCACATATCTGATCCGTGCCTGGTTAATTGGTGCTTGTTTCTTCGCCTTAATGGTCACGGTAGCTTTGCAGGCAAAAAACGGCGTACAGTTCGCCCCGCTTTTCTATTTTGCAATCTGCACACTTATGTTCCCGTTTTCAAAACTCGTATGGGATGAGTTGAAAAATCTCGTCATGGGACAGAATATATTCCTGATGAATGCGCTGATCCTGATGATGCTGAAAGTATTCATCAATGCGCTGCTATGGGCTTTCGCACCATTTATCGCCATCATTGGTATCGGATATATTTGGTATCGCACCAAATCTAATGATTGAGAGCACTCAAAATCATCAGCAAAAAAGGCAGCCTGAAGGCTGCCTTTTCGTTTCATAATCACTTTAAACGACCATCAGCCTTTAGACATATCCAGAGGCGGCTCAACACCTTCGCTCAACGGACTGATATAAGGTGTGCGGGCGGTCTGCGCCGCCAATGCAGCCTTGGCATCTGCCATCAGCACCGGATCGCTCAGCACAGCAAGGCCGGTTGCAGCCATCGCTTTTGCCACATGCACCATAGCTTTGTGTGCTGCCGGAGATTTGCCCTGCGCCACCACCTGCCATGTATGGAAAGGTGTGCCGATTGCCACTGTCGGTGCATGAACCTGCACAGTCGGCACTACCCAGCTGACATCGCCAATATCGGTCGAGCCGATCTGCGGCTTATGCGGCTGATCAAGCGGCACTAAGAACTCTGCCAGTGGCGCATCTGTCTCCGGCATACCAATCACATTATAGACGGAAGAGATTTCTTCCGGTGAGAGGGTGGCACGGATTTTGCGGGCATAATCACGATCCTGATCATCAAACTCCGGTGCGCCCAGCTCCTGCATGGTGCGATACAATGCCTGTTCCAGCGGCTTGTTGTTCAGCGTATTGGAAACCGCGCTGACGATCTTCATCTCCATACGGGTTTCGGTCATCATCGCCGCGCCCTGCGCAATCTTGTTCACGCGGTTCACCAGTGAGAGCATGGTCTGCAAATCCATTGCACGGATAGAATAGCGCACCCGTGCATGGGCTTGCACCACATTCGGCGCAATGCCGCCGGTATCCAGCAAGGCATAATGAATACGCGCATCAGACGGCATATGTTCACGCATATAATTGACACCGACATTCATCAGCTCAACCGCATCAAGCGCACTGCGACCAAGATGTGGGGCGGCAGCGGCATGAGAAGCACGACCGGTAAAGATGAAGTCCGCACGGGTATTGGCCAGCGACAAAGCCGGAGCCACTTCCCAGAAACTGTAAGGATGCCAGGAGATTGCAACATCGGCATCGTCAAAAGCACCGGCACGCACCATGAAAGCCTTGGCCGCACCGCCCTCTTCCGCAGGGCAGCCATAATAGCGCACACGCCCCGGAATTTTATGTTCAGCAAGATAATTTTTGAGAGCAACAGCGGCAAGCAATGCACCCGCACCCAGCAGATTATGACCGCAGCCATGGCCATGACCGCCCGCTTCGATCGGCTTATGTTCAGCGGCACCGGCCTCCTGACTGAGACCCGGCAGCGCATCATATTCGCCCATAAAAGCAATAACCGGCCCGCCTTCGCCGGCCTCGCCGATCACAGAGGTCGGAATACCGGCAATGCCCTCGGTCACACGGAAACCGTGATGCAGCAGCTCGGCCTTATGTTCAGCCATAGAGCGCTCTTCGGTATAACAAACCTCCGGCATTCCCCAAACGCGGTCGCTCATTTCGATGAGGCGCTGCTTTTCATCCTCAACCTTCTGCCACAAGTCCTGACGGTCATTCATGCTCATTGGATCATTCCTGCATAAAATTAGAGATTGGTTGCTTCTTCAAAGACCAGTTCGGATGCGGGCGGGATACGCCCCTCAAACCAGTAAGCCGCAGCCGCACGAGACATGGCAGCGCCGTCATGGCCGACACCGGCCACATCAATCAGCTTCCAGTTGAACGGCATACCCAAACTTTGTGCTTGTTTCTTCGCAAAATCATAGACGAAATATGCCCGTTTATAGCGGGAAGGCCCCTGCGCAAATGCTTCCGGCTGATCCGGCAAATTGGGATCAGCCTCATCAATATCCTGATCACCGGCGAAAATATGCATCGGATAGGCAAACCAACGGGCAAGCTGCGTCTCGTCGAGACCAATACCGCCCATGCCCTCCGGAAATTTACGTGTCAGATCAGGCAGTGTGTACCAGCCCGGATTGGCCGCAACAACATCCGAGAAAATACTGTGATCCTGCGTGGCTAACAAACGGTGCGAGAACTGACCGCCAGCCGAATGGCCGTATAAACGTGCTTGTTTTTGCGTGGTTACCCCACCGGCCTGAAGGGCTGCAAGAACACGCGCAGGCACACCATAAAGCCAATCCTGCTTTTCACGCACAAACCCTGCACTCTCATCAAGGATCAGCCCGTTATTATAGCTTTCCGCCATCGGGAACTGCGCATCGGGAAATGTCGGCGCAACAATCAGCAAACGGTGTTTTTCAGCTGCCGGAATCCAGAAATCACGATATTCATCGCCATTGCGCAGCATACCGTGCTGAACGATGATTACCGGATCTTCAGGGCAATAGCTTTCAGGGCGGTAGAAGTTTACTTCCAGCGGTCTGTCCGGATGATACTGGTCAACAAACGGCAGCGTACTGCGTCCGGTTTCTGGACGAAGAATGGTGGTAGTCATTATGTCTCCGGATTATGCAAATGACAGGCAGCGCTCTGGTCGGCTGTCACATCTTTTAGTTCGGGGCGGCGCTCGCGGCATACCGGCATGGCATGGGCGCAGCGCGGATGAAACGGGCAGCCGGAAGGCGGTGCCAGCGGTGACGGCAGATCACCGGTCAGTGGCTGAAAATCGCGTTTGCGACGGCTGATCGACGGGCTGGCATTAATCAGTGCCGCGCTATAGGGATGCGCAGGCTTGTTGAAAATTGCGGATGCGGAACCAATCTCAACAATGCGGCCGAGATACATAATCGCAATCCGGTCACTGATATGCCGGACAACGCCGAGATCATGGCTGACAAACAGATAGGTCAGCCCGTAGCGGGCACGCAAATCCATAAACAGATTGATCACCTGCGCCTGAATAGACACATCAAGCGCAGATACCGGCTCATCGCAAACCAGAAAATCAGGTTTCACTGACAAAGCGCGGGCAATGCCGATACGCTGACGCTGGCCACCGGAAAACTGATGCGGATAGCGGTCACGATAGGCGAGATCAAGCCCCACCTCTTCAAGCGCTTTGTTCACCGCACCGGCAATCTCGGCTTTCGGCATCAGGCGATGCACCTTCAGCGCCTCGCCGACAATCTGATTGACCTTCATGCGCGGATCAAGCGAGGCATAAGGATCCTGAAAAATCATCTGTACTTTCAAAAAAAAGTCGAGCTTTTCACGACCTTTGAGCTTTTCAACGGCGCGACCGTCATAAAGCACATTACCTTCTGTCGGCTGATAAATCCCCGTTGCCATGCGGGACAGCGTAGACTTTCCGCAGCCGGATTCCCCGACAAGTCCCAACACTTCGCCGCGTTTGATACTGAGATCAACACCATCTACCGCACGCAAAACCCGCGCCTGTGCAGCCTGCCCTGTCAGACGCAGAATGCGGTCAGCCATTGTGGATTTGGAGTAAAAATGCTTCTTCACCCCGCGCATTTCAAAAAATGCATCACTCATGGTCTTGCCTCCTGAGCAAATGCCTCACGGACAGGCAGTGATACCGGATTGTGACAACGGAAAACCCGCCCGTCGATAACCTGCTGCTCGGGATTGACTTCTGCACAAACCGGTTTGACGCGCTCGCAGCGGGTGCGGAACGGACAGCCGCTTGGCCGGTCATCAATGCGCGGTGCATTGCCGTCGATCTGGTGCAGGCGTTCCCCCGGTTTTACCATGCCGGAAGACGAGTTCAGCAGACCTTGCGTATAAGGATGCAGCGGTCTGTCCAGCACATCATCGACTGCACCGGTTTCAACAATCTGTCCCGCATACATCACCGCCACACGGTCAGCGAGTTCTGCAACCACGGCAAGATCATGAGTAATCCACAGCACGGCAGTACCGGTTTCCCGTGCCAGCTTCTGCACTTCATAGAGGATCTGGCTTTGAATGGTCACATCCAGAGCCGTGGTCGGTTCATCGGCGATAATCAGATCGGGATTGTTGAGCAGTGCAGTGGCAATCGCCACACGCTGGCGCATACCGCCGGAGAACTCATGCGGATATTGTTTGAGCCGCACTTCCGGCGAGGAAATGCCAACACGCCCCAGCGCATCCGCCGCCTCTTTCATCGCCTGCGCTTTGCCACAGGAACGATGCTCCAGAATGGCCTCACACATTTGTTCACCAATGGTCAGCACCGGATTGAGCGTGGAAAGCGGATCCTGAAAAATCATCGCAATGCGGTCGCCGCGTAAATTACGCAACCGTTCATCGGATGCTTCACGCAAATTTTCGCCATTGAACAGGATTTCGCCTTCAACAATTTCCCCCGGCGGATCAATCAATTGCACCAGTGAGAAACCGGTAACAGATTTACCGGAACCGGACTCGCCGACAAGGCACAGCACTTCGCCGCGCGCAATGCTCAGATCAATCCCATCAACTGCCGACCATGCGCCACCCAGCAAATGAAATACGGTTCTTAAGCCCTTTACTTCAAGCAAAGCTGTCATCACACGCCCCTCACATTAAAGCTGCGACGCAGGCGGTCACCGACAAAATTGAGCGAGATAATCAGCAGAACCAGTGCAATCCCCGGAAACACGGCAATCCAGTATTCGCCCGACAACAGATAATCAAATCCATTGGCAATCAGCAGACCAAGCGACGGCTGCGTAACCGGCACACCAACACCGAGAAACGACAATGTCGCTTCAAGCGTAATCGCGCTGGCAATGCTGATTGTGGAAATCACCAGCACCGAACCGATAGAGTTCGGCAGCAAATGCCGGAGCATAATATAATGGGTCGGCAGGCCGAAATTGACGGCCGCTTCGATATATTCCTTACGGCGCTCAACCAGAGCAGAGGCACGCATCAGGCGGGCATATTGCGCCCATTGCACCAGAATAATCGCGAGGATCACTTTATCAACGCCGCGCCCGACAGAGGCCAGCAGCACCAGTGCCACCAACATTGACGGAAAGCCGAGCATAAAATCAACCACACGCATGATGATCGCATCGGCAACGCCGCCAAGTTGTGCTGCCAGAAGGCCTGCGCTCACACCAATGGTCATCGCGCCCAAAGTGGAGAGCAGACCGACCAGCAGACTGGTACGCAAACCATAGAGAATAGCGCTGACCATATCGCGGCCCTGTGCGTCCGTGCCCAGCCAATAGACCGAACCGGTCATACTGGCGGAACCCGGTGCAAGGCGGTTATCCATCACGCTGAGGGAAGCGAGATCATAAGGGTCTTGCGGGGCGATAAAGGGTGCCAGCACCGCCAGCAGAACCAGCAGCCCAAGCAGGATACCCGCACCGCGTGTTGTCGGCTTGTTGCGGATGCTGCGCATCACTTTCTGGCGCAGCGGTGTATTGGCATAATCCGGAATAATCGGCTTATTCATACCATATCTCCGGACAGTTTGACCCGTGGGTCGAGAACCGCATAGAGCACATCAACCATGAAATTCACGGCGACGAACAGCAGCGTGGCCAGCAGCACATAGGCAACCACCACCGGCCGGTCGAGCTGGTAGATACTATCGATCAGCAGTTTGCCCATGCCGGGCCATGAGAACACGGTTTCGGTAATGGTGGAGAAAGCAACGAGACTGCCGAATTCAATGCCGACAACAGTCACAACCGGTATCAGAATATTGCGCAGCACATGGCGGTTGACGATGCGCTTGCGGCGTACACCTTTAGCGCGGGCGAATTTCACATAATCCTGCGTCATCGCTTCGGTAGTACCCGCGGCTACAAGGCGGATCATCAGCGCCATATTCGGAATAGCAAGATTAAGCGCAGGCAGGATCAGATGGCGCAGACCATTGGTGGTGAACAGACTGGTCTGAATGCCCAGCACCGAGACTGTTTCGCCCCGCCCTGCGGTCGGCAGCCAGCCAAGTGCCACGCTGAACAGCAACACCAGCATCATACCTTTCCAGAAACTCGGCAGCGAAAAACCGATGACCGTACCGGCCATAATGAAACGCGACGGACGGCTGTCCGGATTGAGACCAGCCAGAAGACCCAGCGGAATACCGACAACGGCCGCAACCGTCATCGACAGCAGCACCAGTTCAAATGTGGCTGGTAGGCGGGCAAGAATAAGCGAGACCACCGGCACACCGTGAACGAAAGATGTGCCGAGGTCGCCTTTCAGGGCATTGCCCAAAAATGTGAAATATTGCTGCCATACCGGCAGATCGAGCCCCAGCCGTTTGATCAGAGCCAGCCGTTCGGCAGCACTCACCTGTGGGGGGACAAGAAGTTCAATCGGATCACCAATGCCATATACGGCAAAGAAAACAGCGACCGACACGGCAAGCAGCACCAAGGCGCTCTGGATAAGTCGCTGCAAAATATAAGCTGTCATGACATGCTTCTCGGACTATCATTCTGTCAGGATGACCGAAGCATGGCGCAGTAAAATGAACTGATTAAACTGCGCCATACGGCCACGAAAGAATCCGGAACGGTTTCAATATTCCAGCCGGAATGTAAACCGCTCTGGCTTAGCCTTCAGTTACTTGGCCGGCTTGGCAGACATAGCCATCGTGAACTGATCTGAACGACCGGTATAAGTGACATTGGCCTTATGCGCCCAGATACCGCTTTCGAAATGCAGCGGGATGAAAGCATAGTCTTTCATCACTTCGGTCTGTGCCTGCTGGAGCAGTTCCGAACGCTTATTATCGTCCATTGTTGCAACAGCTTCATAGATCAGCTTGTCAAAAGCAGGGTTGGAATAGCCGCCATAATTGGAGCCGCCCAAAGTGCCTTCTTCATTCGGTTTTGCCGGCCACTGGCGCAGGAAGGATGAAGCCTCACCGCTGGTGGAACCCCAGCCGCCGATCGCCACACTCAGTTCCTTCTTGGAACGGCGCGGGAAATAGATCGCGCGGGTCATCGCATCCACATCCGATTTAATGCCGATCTGCGTTAGATATTGCGCCACAGCCTGCGTGATCTGGCTGTCATTAATATAGCGGTCATTGGTGGTGGAAAGTGTCAGCTGGAAACCGTCAGGATATCCGGCTTCAGCCAGAAGTTTCTTGGCTTCCGCAGGATCATAACGCAGTTCCGGCGGGTTTGGCAGCGTACCGAACATGCCCGTAGGCAGGAACTGATAGGCAGGTTCCGCCGCACCGTCCATCAGACGGGAAACAATAGCATTACGGTCAATCGCCAGCGACATAGCCTGACGGACACGCACATCTTTCAGCGGGTTTTTACCGTCAGCAGCTTTGACATAAGGGCTTTCATCACGCGCCACATCAAGCTGGTAATAAATCACGCGTGTTGAAGGCGTGATCGTATAGCCGAAACGCTTGTCATCCTTGATACGGGACAGATCACGCGCAGCCGGATTTTCAATAATATCATAGTCACCGGCGAGAAGACCGGCGAGACGCGGACCGGCATTCGGAACCGGCAGGAAACGTACAGCTTCCCATGGCTCGGCTTCGCCCCAATATTTATCATTGCGTTCCAGCTCGATGGCAGAACCGCGCACATAGCTTTTCAGCTTGTAAGGGCCGGTACCGATTGCAAGTTTGCCATCATTGAAATCACCAACCACCGGCCATGCACCGGTCACACCGCAATTCTGCTCCGGTGCGAAACTGATCTTGTCATGTTTGACGATTGAGGAACTCAGAATACCCACAGTGCCGATAAAGGACGGAAGCAGCGGCTCAGGCGCTTTGGTCTTAATCACCAGTGTCTGTGCATCAGGTGCTTCAACAGACTCAAAATTCGCGGTAATGTCCGCAAAGGAACCGGCAATCGCTGTTTCGTTTTTCAGCGTGCGGCAGAAAGTAAAGATCACATCATCGGCAGTAAAAGGTGAACCATCAGAGAAAGTCACGCCTTCCCGCAGTTTGAATGTCCAGGTATTCTTGCCGTCATTCTCCCATGAACTTGCAAGAGACGGATGTACATTCTGCTTTTCATCCTGACGGGTCAGTCCGTCAAATATATGGACTGCCAAAGCATTATTCGGTGTCAGATCATGATAATGCGGATCAATTGCAGTCGGTTCTGATCCGAGCGCAATGCGCAGTGTTTCAGCTGATGCCGCACCGCTCATCAAAGCAGAGCTCAGCAGAGTTGTTCCCAGCAGACTCGCCACGAGCATTTTTTTATACATAAAAGTCTCCGTTCCCCAACGAATGTCATTTTTGATATGATTGTCATTATATTTGACATGGTTATTTTCAAAAATAGAGTATATGAAAATTTTATGCCGTCAACACCGGAAACCATCATGTCGCAAACTTTGAATCCCAAGTCCGATTTTGCCAACCGCATGTCTGCGGCATATCCTTCTTTCAGCAAATCCTATCGCCGGATTGCCGATTTTGTTCTGGCAAAACCGCTGGATGTCGTGGCAATGTCGATTGAAGGACTGGCCCATGCCAGTGGCAGCTCGACCGCCACAATCACCCGTTTTGTACGCGCGGCGGGCTATAGCGGCTATGGTGAATTCCGTGAAAAAATTGTCTCGGATTTTCAGTTTTCACCGTCAGAAAACAGATTAAACAGCGCTGAAAACACCCAGTCTGGTCAGCAAAGTGCCTATTTGCATACTGTTCTGGCCGATTGTTCCGACAATATCAAAGACACGATTGCCAATATTGATACGCCTTCATCGGAGGCATTTATTGAAGCCATTATTAATGCCAGACGCATCATCATTCTCGGCACCGGCGCCAGCCATTACGCTGCGACATTGCTAGAGGAAGGACTGGCTCTCTATACGGAGAAAAACGTATCCAATATTCTGTCACGCGGCGCATCCCAATATTCCAACAATTTTGTGCGCTCGGTGGATGAAGGTGATGTGGTTATCGCTATTTCCATGCCGCGTTATTCCAACAATACCGTGCAGCTTTCCAAAGCTGCCAAGCAAAAAGGGGCAGTGATTCTGGCAATCACCGACAGCCCGACATCACCGCTCGTTCAGATTGCTGATACGATCTTTTTCGCACCGGCACGAAACCGATTGCTGCCGAATTCTCCGGCAGCAATCTTTGCGCTGGCAGATGCCATCGTGACAGCGGTCGCGGCACGCCGCCCCGACATTGTAGCCTCCACAATCGGAAGCCCGCCGGAAGATCTGTTTTTATAAATAAAACAACATCATCCGGCAGATTATTGAATCAAAATCAGATCTTTACCCGTTCGGATTTCGGATCATAAGGACTGCGTAAATGCACATGCGCAGGATAGCGCTGACCGGCAACATCAACCTCGAAATCCCCCTGCTCCAGCCAGTCTTTACTAACGCCCTCCGCATGACTGACCAGCCCCAAGGCAACAGCACAGCCCAATGTATGACCATGGGCGGCAGAACGGATTTCTCCGGCAGGCACGCCATTGCGCAGGATCAGTTCCCCGCCCCACAAAACGGCATCTGCCTCATCGAGGGCCAGCTGCACAATGCGCCGCTTCAGAATATTATCAGCCTTGAACTTCACCAGCGCATCCCGCCCGATAAAACCACCGGCCTTGTCCATCGCCACGGTAAATCCTAGTCCGGCCTCATAGGGATTAATATCCGGCGTCAGTTCGCGGCTCCATGCACGATAACCTTTCTCAAGGCGCAGGGCTTCCAGTGCATAATATCCGGCATCACGCAGGCCGAATTCCTGCCCCGCTTCCTGCAGCGCTTCATAAACACCAACGGCAAATTCAACAGGCACAATCAGCTCCCAGCCAAGCTCCCCCACATAAGTCATGCGGTTGGCAAAAGCGGTTGCATAGCCCACGCCGATTTCACGCACCTGACCAAACAGAAATGCTGCATTGCTGAAATCCGTATCACTCAGTTTTTGCAATAGGTTGCGCGACTGCGGCCCCATCAGTGCCAGCACTGCATAGGCAGAGGAAACATCGGTGACCGTTACATAATCGCCTTCAGCAATATGCCGGTTAATCCAATCCGTATCGTGAACTGCCTGCGCAGAGCCGGTAATAATCAGAAATTTCTCCGCACCAAGCCGCAATACAGTCAGATCTGTTTCATAACCGCCGCGCTCATTGAGCATGCCCGTATAAACCGACGACCCCGCCGGCACATCAATATCAGCGACACAGAGATGATTGAGAACCCGGCAGGCATCACGCCCCTGTATCAGCAACTTGGCGAAAGAACTCTGATCAAAGAGAGCAACACGCTCGCGTACAGCCTGCATTTCACGCCCGACATTCTCATGCCAGTTCTGCCGCCCGAAACTATAGACCGTCTCCGGCTTCTGCCCCTTATCCGCAAACCAGTTCGCGCGTTCCCAACCCATTTTCGAACCGAAACAAGCTCCCTTCGCCTCCAGCAAATGATAAAGCGGCGAGCGGCGGAACGGCCGCGCCGTATCAAGCTCCCGGTTCGGCCAGGGCATTGCATAATGCAGACCGAGCGTTTCTTTAACGCGGTCATGTAACCAGCGCTGATTATTGTTGAATCCGGCAAAGCGACGAATATCCACCGGCCAGAGATCCATTGTCGGAGCGCAGTTGATAATCCACTCAGCAAGCGCACGTCCCGCACCGCCGGCACTGGCGATGCCCATAGAGTTAAAGCCGGCACCGACAAAGAAATTCTTCAGTTCCGGTGCCTCACCGAGAATAAAATTATTATCGGGAGTGAAGCTTTCCGGCCCGTTATAAAACTTCTTCACTTCTGCTTCCGCCAGTTGCGGCACGCGGATCAGAGCATTTTCCATCAACGGCTCAAACTGATCCCAGTCATCTTCCAGTAAAGCAAATTCAAACTTATCAGGAATACCCTGCATACCCCATGGTTTGGCCTGCGGCTCAAAACCGCCCATAACCAGACCGCCAACCTCTTCTTTGAAATAAATATAACCGTCCGGATCACGCATAACCGGTAAATCCGTATGCACGCCTTCAATCTTGCCGGTGACGATATACATATGCTCTGCCGAATGCAGAGGAACCGTTACGCCGCACATCTGCCCGACTTTACGTGCCCATTGCCCCGCGCAATTGACCACGATTTCTGCAGTAATATTCCCGCGATCCGTTTCAACACCGCAAGCACGGCCATTTTTCACGGTAATACCGGTCACCTGAACCCGTTCCAATATTCTGGCACCGCGCATTCGCGCGCCGCGCGCCAAAGATTGTGTCAGATCGCTGGGATTGGCCTTGCCGTCATCCGGCAGCCAGACAGCCCCCTGTAAGTCATCCGTGGCCATAACCGGCCAGAGATCGCCTGCCTCACGGGCTGAAATAACCTCGACATTGACACCCTGCGCACGGGCAGAGGCAGCGGTGCGCTGCAAAACAGTCATGCGATCTTTGCTGCGGGCAACAGACAGGGAGCCACATTTTTTCCATCCGGTCGCTAAGCCGGTCTCTGCCTCAAGTTCGCTGTAAAGCTGTGTGGAGTAGCGGATAAGGCCGGTCATATTGGCATGGCTGCGCAACTGCCCCACCAGTCCTGCCGCATGCCATGTTGTACCGCAACTCAAGCCTCCCTGCTCCAGCAACACAACATCTGTCCATCCCGCTTTGGTCAGATGATAGGCAACGGAACAGCCGATAATGCCCCCGCCAATAATCACCACCCGCGCCTGAGACGGAAAGCTGTCTGCTTTGTCTTTATGATCTGCATTATGCTCTGTCATGACCTCACTCCCTCCGGTTGAGATCACTATAAAAACAAAGCAACAAAAAACAACATTAAATGCAACAAAAAATCACATTCATGAAATATGTAACCGGAGGCCCTTCTCAGCCAGTGCTGCCACAAACTGCGGCTCCGGTCTGTGATCTGTAATAATGCCTGCGGCTTGCTCATAATGTGCAACACGCAGCGGCGTCATGCGTCCGAATTTCTCTGCGCTGGCCAGAAACCATGCTTTACCGGCAACAACGGCAAGCCGTGAGCGCAATTCCGCACCGTTACGGGTAAAGTCCGTAATCTCGCCCTCAGCAGTAATGCCGCCCGTGCCAAGAAATGCCAGATCAAACCGGAAATGCTCCAGCGCCTGTAATACATCAATGCCGCCGCTGGCCTCTTCTTCAGGGCTGATCTCACCGCCTAAAATATGCACGCGAATGGTCGGCACATGGCAAAGCTGCAATGCAATTCGCAGACTTGTGGTGCAAATTGTCAGGTTTTCCGGTGCTTTATCCTGCTGTGTTAAAGCCTGCGCCAAAGCCAAAGTCGTTGTGCCGGAGTCCAGAAAAACTACCATGCCGGGGCGGATCAAGGCACAGGCGGCCTGACCTATCGCGGCTTTGCCTCCGCTATTTTCCTGACTGCGCAACCCGAAGGCCGGTTCATGAAGCTGGATTTTTGTTGCCCCGCCATGAACCAGCGCCAGCAATCCCCGCTGTGCCAGCAGTTTCAGATCACGGCGGATTGTCTCCCGTGAGACGTCAAAAAACGCCGCAACCTCACTGATCCCCGCCACGCCATCTTCATTCAGCCTGCGCAGAATTTCATCATGACGCTGCGATGCCAAAATGCGTTGCCCGGTCGGGTTTTGAGCATCAGCCGGATTTTGATGATCAGATTGCGATGAGGTTTCTGCCACAGACAACTCCAGATACAGAAATGTTGCATCTTGTGACTTTTATCAAGAACCAGCCACGCAATGCAACATATTCTAAATCTTCAGATAGCCTTCAGCAACCTTAACCGCACTGCCGCCGATACGCGCACCGGTCAGCTTCTTCGCAGCCACATCCAGCTCCAGCCGGATGCGCGATGGTCTGCCCATCTGAATACCCTGCTCAATCCATAGCTGCGTAAGCCCGTCTACAGGCTGGTCAAATTCGTTGATAGCACCGGCAAAGGCGGCAACCGCAGAACCGGTGGCCGGATCTTCATAGACATGCTTGCCGGATGTGAACATCCGCGCATGATAATTGCTCTCAAAGAGCCGTGTCTCACGGGTATAGATGTAGAAAGGTATCGCACGACCTTCAAAAGCCTGCATATGATCCTCCACAAAAACCGGATCGACCACAACTTTGGCAGCGGCAATCATATTCTTCACCGGCACCAGCACAAACGGCTTACCGCCGCTCCAGACCGAAGGCACGTGATTTTCAAAGCCGATTTCATGTGTATTGAGGCGCAAGGCAGCGGCGGCCTGCTCTTTCTCTACGGTGATATTCACGCGCTCAGGCAGGCGTGGCAGGTCAAACTCGGCGAAAGCTGCCGACTGTCCTTCTGTGTCACCGGAGCCTGCGCAGTGAACCGCAACACGCACCGGCCCGACTTTTTCCTCAAGCGTCATAATCAGGTCGGTCTGAGGTTTTTGTCCGTTGCAATTTTTATAGGCCAGCGCAACCGCCGTACCCACGGTCGGATGACCGGCAAAATTCAGCTCATAATCCGGCGTAAAAATCCGTATCGAAGCTGTATGCAGCGGATTAACTGCAGGAGCAACAAACACAGTTTCCGAGAGATTGAACTCGCGGGCAATGGCCAGCATTGTGGCATCATCCAGCCCTTCAGAATCATGAACAATAGCAAGCGGATTACCGCTTAGAGCTTTCTCTGTGAAAACATCATAGATCTCGTAGAAACGCCCCTGTACAGCCATGCCGTTCATATTCCCTGCCCTTTAAGATGATCCATGTCCGCCCCGCTCCGGAACTTTCAAAAGTACCGTATCTGATTCAACACATTTGCATTGCCGGTTAAAACATTCAAATGATTCATGAAGTGCATAATATGCAATTCAAATCTCAGCCGCCCGCATCATATGCCGTTACTATTGCGCAAAATACCAGTCGGTGAAAGTACGAATATAATCGGGACTGCGTTCATCCAATATGCCGCCCTGCCCGATCATCAGCACCCGCGATAATTCCGGTTGCCTTTGCGCTGCAATAAATTCCTCCGCCTGCCTCTGCAATTCATTCGCCGTGCGGTCGAAATAATAACAACGGAACAGCGCCAGACTGCGATCACACATAACCAGACTATAGCCGCCGGTGCGCACCGCATGGTTCAGATCAATTCCGGTTTCCTCCAGCACTTCACGTCTGGCATTTCCGTCAAGATCAACCACACCGTCAACAATATCCTGATCGTCATTGGAGCCCGCCGGAAAATAAATCCGGCCGCCGACAGCGTTGTGTGAGGCCATTTGTCCGAGCAATAGCTGATTATCTGAGGAGACGATGACGCCACTGCCGAAAATATGAAACGGCTTGTCCGTACTTTTGTCTTTGCGCCAGTAAAGCAGACTGCGAAAACTGGTACGCTGATAGGGCGCACGCAAAATACCGTCTGCTAAAACGGCCTCTGCCGCCAGATAAATTTCTCCGTCATAGAGTGTCGGATTGCTTGCTACTTCCTGCTGCCAGTTTTCATCAATAGCCTTCTGATTCCGGACAACATAATCAGGAACACCGTCAACAACCTGTATCCTGACGTCACGGACAGGATAAACCCTGTTCTGATCTCTGCTTTGCATTCGTCTGCTCCGTTAGACTGAGCCTGTCCTTAAAGCTCAAGTGTGACGGCAACAGGACAATGATCACTTGCTTTTGGTCTGTCCCAGCCTATACGCGGGAAACGCACCACATCCTGCCCTTCAGGAAATAAAGTGCGGTAAGGCTGACCATTGCGGATAATTTCCGGCACAGCCTGCGCATTACGCTGCGCCAGTGCCGGTGATGCCCAGATATAATCCAGCTGGCACAGGTGGCGCTCCTGCGGGCCACGTGTGTGATACAAAGTCCAGCGATCGAGCTCCGGCCGCCGCTCCACCAGATTGACAGCAAAACCGTCATTGAGAAACACATTCAGGCAATTATCCGGCTCCTGAACCGGCGTAAAATCATAGCCGTCCCACTGGTCGCCCGTTATCGCGAGCTTCTCGTAATAATCATTGAAATCACCGCAGATCACCCATGAAGCATCCGCAGCACCGTCACGGCCAAATTTTTTCTCGATAATCATACGAACCGCCTGCGCCTCGGCCAGCCGTACCGGCAGCGTTGTCAATTTCGGATCCTGACCATAGCGCACCCCGCCCATGGATTTGAAATGCGTAACAAAGACTGTCAGCGGCTTGCCGCCAATACGCAGATCCAGCATCAGGCAATCGCGTTTAAACACCCGCTCATGGGCTTCTATTCCCACGGAGGACAGTACCGGATCATAAATACCCAGATCCTGATAGGTCAGATGTGCATTGCTCTCCAGCTTCACCAACTCAATCGTGTGGCCGCTGCGCGTTACGTCACGCATCATCACGCTGACATCAATACCGCGGCTGTCATTGCCGTCGATCAGATATTTATGTTTGTAGCCCTGCCCCACCATCTTGAACAAATAGCCATATTCAAAAGCGTTCAGCGCAGCGAGATCATCAACTTCCTGCAGGCAGAGAATATCCGCCCGTGTCTGCGCAATCGACAGAGCAGATAATTGCCGCGTATCATCCGTATGCGCCACCATCCGCGCCTGTTCGAGCTGTCGGTATTGTGTTTCATTATCAATGGCAAAGAGTTGTAATGAGCGATCCTGACGCAACTCATTGCGATAACCGGTAAAATCAAACCGGCGCATCAGGTTTTCGATATTGAATGTCGCTAAGGTGAATAATACCGGCCCTTCTGGCTGAACATTATCCATAACCGGTGTTGATTGCGTAGGAACCGTCTCAGACATTAAGCTACTCATCATTGCGTTCACATCAGGCTTACAGGATAAACCGGCGCTCCAGAGCAGTTTACGACCGGATTGGATTACAGCGCTCGCTCTATTTCCTGTTTACGCATGCCGTTATCGGAAAACCGGCACCCACTTTTCCGCGGCATGCGATAACTCAACCTAAACACCATATGTTGAATTGCAATCAGTGATATTGCCTGCAACTGATTTTTTTCAGAAAGCCTGCCCCTTAAATTGGCAGCATTTTTGTACTATATTAGCCTTAAGATATATAAATTCACGAACGGATATCCCTATGTCCAGATTCATTCTGAAAACCGCATTCACAGTGGGCATTGCCCTGCTCTGCGGCGCATCGGCCTATGCAGGCGGCAACCAGATCAGCGGCGGCATTCCCTCTCTGAACCCGACCGGCCTTCTGATTGTCGGCGGCATTACCGGCAGCAACCGCGCAGACCCTGCCAGCCGGAACTGTTACGGCTCCACACTCTGCAAAGAAAGCGGTGCCTATTATACGGAAGACGGCGTGCTGCATTATAAAAACGGCGATCCGCTGGTACAGCGCGGTGCTACTAAACGCATCGGCTCGGCAAAATCAGCCAATGCGGGCGACAATATCAATCATATGCAGTGGTGCAGCAATCAGTACCGCTCATATCGTGCGTCCGATAATACATATCAGCCTTTTGCCGGCAGCCGCACCACCTGCAATTCGCCGTTCTGAAATTTACTTCTCAAATAATATGCCCCTTCAGCCATTGATCGCGGAAGGGGCATAAAAGATTTACAGCAGGGGCTTAAATTTAGTCTTTGCTGACTTCGGTAATATAGTTGGCATCAGCCACCATATTGAAGTTCTTGACATTCTTGGCAGCAACAGCCGTTTCAATCTGCTGATAGAGCATCACGAACGGGCTTGTCTCCTGAAAATCCTTCTGGATTTTGTGGTACATCTGCTCGCGTTTTGCAGTGTCTGTTTCTTTTGCCGCATCCATGGTTTCCTTGGACATTTCAGGAATGTCCCACGAGCTGCGCCATGCTGTCGTTTTCATTGACACTTCATCGCCATTATCCGGATTATAGGAGAAAGTCGATGCATTGGTATGCGGATCCCAGTAATCAGGGCCCCAGATACCCAGCGAAAGCTGATGCTTGCGCGCACGTACTTTTGTTGTCGTCAGCTTGCCGTCACCCTGCAACAGCTCAACTTTGATGCCCGCTTTAGCGAATGTCTGCTGAATGCTTTCAGCAATACCAACGCCTGGCTGTGTATTCCGCACATCAAGCGTCACACTGAAACCGTCTTGCAGACCGGCATCGGCCAGAAGCTGCTTCGCCTTATCAACATCCAGTTTGAACGGCTTGTCATCAATCGCTCCGAACATACCAAGCGGCAGGAAGGACTGATGTGTGCGGCCGATACCTTTAATCAGCGTATTTTCAATCGCATCATAATCGACGAGATATTTCATCGCCTGACGGACTTCCAGCTTGGCAAGGTTCGGCACATTCTGGTTGGCTGTCAGATAATAGGTGCGCCCCTTCGGAGCACTGAGAATATTGAAATCGCTGTTCTTGGCAAATTCTGCAATATCACCCGGCTCAAGGTTACGGGCGACATCAATATCACCGGCCTGCAACAGCAGACGCTGCGACACGCTCTCCTTCACATGACGATAAATAGCGCGTTTTACAGCCGGTTTTGGGCCGCTGTAATTCTCATTGCGCTCCAGCAGGATCACTTCATTCGAGCGCCACTCTTTCAGGCTGTAAACGCCGGAACCGGCATAATTACGCTTGAGCCAGTCATAGCCGAAATCTGTATCAAACGGCTTGGCTTCCGTTTTTTCGGTTTTAACCGCATGTTCTTCAACCAGCTTGCTGTCAACAACAGAAGCCACACTGGAAGACAGCCCATTGAGCACGAAGCTCGGCGCGAAAGTTTCTTCCGTGGAGAACACGACCGTATAATCATCCGGCGCAGTCACCAGCTTTTCCACATTGTCTTTATTCAGACCAAACTGGCTGATGATGAATGCAGGGCTGAGATCAAGCTTGATCGCACGGTGCAGGGAATAAACAACATCCTGCGCCGTCAGCGGATTGCCGGAAGCAAATTTCTGCCCCTGCTTGACCTTGAAAGTAATAGTCTTGCCATCTTCCGAGACCACCCAGCTTTCCGCAATCTGCGGAATGATCTTGGTCGGATCTTTCGGATCTGTGGTCACCAGACGCTCATAGGTATTGGTCAGAATTTCCGACGTAGTGATCTCGAAAATTTCTGCCGGATCGAGAGAAATCACATCATCAATGGCCATTGCCACAACCAGCGTATCCGCCGGCGTTGCCGCCTGTGCAGCAGCCGCTGACAGACCAAGCACCGACGCGCAGGCCAGAGCCAGCGTGTATTTTTTAATTATAGTCATGAGTTTCCCCTCAATCTCTTCGCCTGAATCCTGTCGCTGTATAAGGACTCAGATTTATAAAATTATAACAAGGTCAGGCTACAGGATTGCCGGACAAAGCCAAGCATCTTTTTGCAAAGAAAGCCGTAAATTCAGCAGGTTAAGCACCAAAGCATATCGCAATTAAATACATCCATTTAACGGTGATATACTTCAGCTGAAACTCCGGCCGTGAAGATATAAAAAAGCCGGAGCAACGGGCTCCGGCTTTTTTTCATTCAGTGAGATTGCTTATTCTCAATTTTTCTCATGGGCACGGATCAGATTGCCAAGGCGCTTGATGCCCTCATCAATCATTTCATCATTGGCACATGAATAGGCGAGACGCAGCGTATTGGCACCGGTGCCATCCGCATGGAATGCTTTACCCGGAACAAAAGCCACTTTCTCTGTCTCAATCGCAGCGGCCAGAAGATCAGCACCATTCATATAATCCGGAAGATTAACCCAGACGAACATACCGCCCTCAGGCTTTGTCCATGTGGCCGATTTCGGCATATATTTATCCAGCGCTTCCAGCATTTTATTGCGGCGGTGCGAATAGACAGAACGGATTTTTGCAATCTGCGCATCAAAACCATTGGCAGCAACATGATGCACGGCCAGCTGATTGATGGTTGAGGAATGCAGATCAGCAGCCTGTTTCATCAGCACCAGTTTGCGGATCACGGTAGCATTGGCAACGACATAACCAACACGCAGCCCCGGTGCCAGTGTCTTGGAGAAGCTGCCGGAATAAATGGTACGGGTATTTTCAATCGAGCCTTTGCGCTCAATTTCCAGCGCCAGAACCGGCGGGATCGGCGTGCCGTCAAAACGCAGATACTGATAGGCAGCATCTTCGATCAGCGCGATATCCATTTCATCGCCCAGATCGATCAGCTTTTCACGGCCTTCACGATCAATGGTTTCACCGGTCGGATTGCTGAAATCTGCTGAGAAATAGGCAAATTTTACCTTACCGCCAGCCTTCTCTGCCGCTTCTTCATAGGAAGCCGGAGTACGGTTGCCGTTTGGCTGCAATGTATCATAGGTCGGCTCATAGGCATTGAAAGCCTGCAGCGCACCGAGATAGGTCGGGCGCACAACCAGCGCCGTATCATTCGGCGACAGGAACAGCTTGCCGAGATAATCCAGCGCCTGCTGCGAACCGGAAGTGATGAAGATATTTTCGGCAGTGCAAGGCACTCCGATTTTTGCCATTTCACCCTGCAGCCATTCGCGCAGCGGCTTATAGCCTTCACTTACCGAATATTGCAGCGCGGCATCGGATTTGCCCGTGGCGAAAATATCGGCATAGGCTTCTTTGAATTCTTCCGCCGGAAACAGTTTCGGATCAGGAATACCACCCGCGAAAGAAATAATATCCGGACGCTCAAGCAGTTTCAACAATTCACGAATTTCCGACGCTTTCATACGCGATGAACGTGTTGCGAATATTTTTTCCCAATCCAGCATGGGGGTTCCTCATAAAGTCAAAAGAGATGCCGTGAAATAGACCATAAAACTTAACTAAAAGCTGTGTGCCTTTGGTTATCACCTTATGCGTATTTCACAACAAAACAAGCAAAATATGTCAGCAATACTGACCTTTATTCATTTTATTGCGATTTGACGGATAATTTCGTTACATTCGAACAAAATCAGCCGCACAAAACTAACAATCATGCATTTTCAGCAACTGACCGCAGCATCATCACCTCATCAAACATTTCTCCGTTGAGAGAAATCCAGTTAGGTCTGCGGCCGAATTCTGTGTATCCTTCGCGCAGATAAAGCTGCCATGCTGTTTTATTCTCAGCCAGCACACTCAGCTCAAGCTGGGTAAAGCCATTGTCACGCGCATAGGCTTCAACAACCTGCATTAATTTCTGCGCAATGCCCTGCCCGCGCATCTCGCTTTTCACATAGACCATCACAACAATGGCGCGGTGAGCAGTTCGCGCACCAGCCTGCGGCCACAGGCCGATGAGTCCCACCGCTCTCTCGCCGTCAAAAGCTGCAAAAACCGGTGTGCTTAACTTTGCACGCCAGTCAGCTTCAGAGAATTTCACCCAGTCCTCATAGGCCGAACTGTAAGCCTCCGGATGCAACTGCAATGCCTCCAGCCTGATCTCGCGCATGATCGCAAAATCATCAGGCACCAGCTGCCGGATTGTTATTCCTGTCATTTTTCCGTCCTCCCGCTAAAGCGGTTCCTGTTAATATTGAATCAGCAGAACCGCTCTATCTTTTTATTTTTACGCGTATCTTATCCGATCGTAGCGGGATTAAAAAATCAGTCCAGCGGACTGATTTTCCCGCGAAGGCGGCTCCCGCTTTTCGGGACACGCTCTAGCAGTACTGCCAGAAATAATCAGGCCCGCACAAACAAATCTTTGTGCGGGCCTGATCTTCATAATTTTAGAATGCCAGTTTGGTTGCAGTTCTTACAACCAGTATGCCTCTAAACAAATTAGTTGCGAGCCTTATCAACCAGCTTGTTCTTGGAGATCCAAGGCATCATGCCGCGCAGCTTGGCACCAACTTCTTCGATCTGGTGATCGTCGTTCATACGACGGATACCCTTGAAGCGTGCAGCACCGGCACGGTATTCCTGCATCCAGTCGGATGTGAATTTGCCGGTCTGAATGTCGTGCAGAACGCGTTTCATTTCAGCTTTGGTTTCTGCAGTGATGATGCGCGGACCGGTTACATATTCGCCCCACTCAGCAGTGTTGGAGATCGAATAGTTCATGTTGGCAATACCGCCTTCATAGATCAGGTCAACGATCAGCTTCACTTCGTGCAAGCACTCGAAATAAGCCATTTCAGGAGCATAGCCGCCTTCAACCAGCGTTTCAAAGCCGGCGCGGATCAGTTCAACCAGACCGCCACAGAGAACTGCCTGCTCGCCGAACAGATCGGTTTCGCACTCTTCCTTGAATGTGGTTTCGATAACGCCGGAACGACCGCCACCAACACCAGAAGCGTAAGACAGAGCCAGATCATGGGCATTGCCGGAAGCATCCTGATGAATAGCGATCAGGCAAGGTACGCCGCCGCCCTTCTGGTATTCGCCGCGCACGGTATGACCTGGGCCTTTTGGCGCGATCATTACAACGTCAACAGTCTTTTTGGTTTCGATCAGACCGAAATGAACGTTCAGACCATGAGCAAAAGCAATGGCAGAGCCGTCGCGCAGATTATCATGGATGTGTTCTTTATAGATGTCAGCCTGCAATTCGTCAGGGGTTGCCATCATCATCAGGTCTGCCCATTTGGCAGCATCTGCAACGCTGAGAACTTCAAAACCGTCAGCTTCAGCTTTTTTAACAGTGGCAGAATCCATGCGCAGCGCGATGCGGACATGTTTGGCACCGGAATCCTTCAGGTTCAGCGCATGGGCGCGACCCTGGCTACCGTAACCAACGATAACAACATTTTTGCCTTTAATCAGATTTACGTCTGCATCACTGTCATAATAAACGCGCATAGGATATTCCCTTCCTTCTATGCTATTAGTCTGTGCCGTTTTTCCTCAAAACCGGCACTATTCCACACCGGCAAAATCAGGCACCGGCTTTATTTCCGTAAAGAGCAAAAAACTGTCGTGTTGCCGTTCTGGCATCACGGATAATTTCTGCATCACTGACCTCATGACGGTCGCCGAGCAGCAGACGGATCTGCATATCGCGCACCACAAGGCCGAAGAACGAGGCAAAAGCCTCATTAATATCATCAAAGTCCAACAGACCTGCATCGCGTCCGGTTTCAAGCACCGGCTTGAGACGACGCGCCATAGCGATCGGACCATTATTCAGAACGATCTCACCAAGATCCGACTTACCGGAACCCGCATGGCTGACCGCTAAGCGGTTCAGTGCGATGGATGTGCTTCCGGACAGAACCAGCAACCAGTCGCGGGCAAAATGCTCCAGACTGGTAAAGAGAGATTCTTCATCCAGCCCTTCCCGCGCCACCGGCACAACACGCACTTTCGACGCCTGCCACTGCACAGTTGCGGTCAGCAGACCGTCACGGTCGGTGAACCATTTATACAGCGTTTCCTTGGAGCAGCTTGCACGTCGTGCAACACCTGCCATCGTAAGACTGTCACCACCCTCAACGAGGAGTTCCAGCGCGGCATTCAACACATCCTTCTGACGATCTGTCAGATCTGTGCCGGTTCCGACATTGCTCACGACATTCTCAGGTTGCTGCAACTGCACGCTTCCACGCTCCTTAATTCTTGTTTGAACAGCAGCCTAACGAGATTCTCATCATGCGTACCGTACGTTACGGTTCGGACTATGCCGCCAGTTTACCAACAATGCAAGAGGGATTTTATGCCGAAACAAATTTTATAGGCTATTTCCCCTGCCCGCTACAGGCAGGGGAAAATAATACAGCATTCTCAACACCGCAAAGGCCGGTTTATGCCTGAGGCCAATATCGCCATTCGCAACCATGTCCGGTGTCTTTTTGGCCAGACACTCAGAGATTAACCTGTGTACCGATCTCCACCACACGACCGGTCGGAATCTGGAAATATTCCGTGGCATCGGATGCGCTGCGGGCAAGCGTAATAAACAATTTCGCCTGCCAAAGCGGCATTGGTGAACGCGGAGAAATACGCAAAACGCGTCGCGACAGGAAGAATGACGTGGTCATAATGTCATATTTCCAGCCAAGCTTGCGGCAAATCCCCAGCGCACGCGGAATATTCGGCGACTGCATATAGCCGAAAGTCAGCGTCACCTGCATAAACCGGTCGCTATATTGCGAGACGCGCGCACGGTCATCCTCATCCACCCAAGGGCGTGGTGCCGTCACAACGGTCAGGATCACATTGTTCTCGTGCAGAACCTTGTAATGTTTGAGGCTATGCATCAGCGCGGTCGGCACACTGGACGGATCACCGGTCAGAAACACCGCTGTGCCGGGCACGATAACCGGCTCCTTACGCGCCATCTGGCTGACAATAATATCCAGCGGCACTTCTGTTTTGCGGGTTTTCTGGAACAGATGGCGGCTGCCGCGCACCCATGTCCACATCACCAGCAGCACCAGCGCGGCCACAACAATTGACGCCCAGCCGCCCTGATGCACTTTGACCAGATTAGCACTGAAGAACATCAGATCAACAATAGCGAAACCGGCAATTGTCAGCACCACAACCGGCAGGCTCCATTTCCAGAGACGACGCATAACAAAGAACAGCAGGGTTGTTGTCACCAGCATATTACCGGTCACCGCAATACCATAGGCAGCCGCCAGATTTGTCGATTTCTGGAAGGTCACCACCAACAGAACAACGGCAATACCAAGCAGCATATTAATGCGCGGCATATAAATCTGGCCGTGCAATGTTTCTGATGTATGCAGCACTTCAAGCCTTGGCAGAATATTCAGCTGCACAGCCTGCCGCGCCAGCGAATAAGTACCGGTTAAAACTGCCTGACTGGCGATAACCGTAGCAACAGTTGCCAGCAGTACCATTGGCAGCAGTGCCCAATGCGGCATCATCTGGAAAAACGGATTGCGCACTTCCTCGCCGCCCGCAGCGCTATGGGTCAGAATGAAAGCACCCTGCCCGAAATAATTCAGGATCAGGCTCGGAAACACTACCCACAGCCATGCCCGCACAATCGGCTTGCGGCCGAAATGACCGAGATCGGCATAAAGCGCCTCGGCACCGGTAACCGCCAGAAAGATTGCACCGATCGTTGCAAAGGACGTAGCCGGATTACCGCCAAGAAATGCAAAAGCGTAATAAGGATTAAGCCCCGCCAGAATGCCCGGATCATCAAAAATATGGATAAAGCCTGTGAGACCAAGTGCCAGAAACCAGACCAGCATCACCGGCCCGAAAATACTCGCCATACGTCCTGTACCGTGCTTCTGGACAAAAAACAGCACAACCAGAATAGTGATCGTAATCGGCACCACATAGGGCGTCATATCCGGCGCAACAATTTCCAGCCCTTCCACGGCGGAGAGCACAGAAATTGCCGGTGTAATCACCGCATCACCGAAGAACAGCGACGCACCGACAATACCAATCCCGAGAATAATATCCGGACGATTGGCAAAACTGGAGCGCACCAGCGCCATCAGCGAGAGAATACCACCCTCGCCATTATTGTCCGCACGCAGCACAAACAACACATATTTCACGGTCACAATCAGCGCCAGCGACCAGACGATCAGAGAGATCACGCCAAGAATTTCAGTACGCAGCAAATTGCCGTCGGTGATAGAAGCGTGCAGTGCTTCACGAAATGCATAAATCGGACTGGTGCCGATATCGCCATAGACGACGCCAAGCGCGCCCATCATTAAAAGCTTCAGATTTCCCGTATGATTATGAGGATCAATAATTTCCTCATCTGCGCTAACCGGCGCATCCTGATTGGCAATATCTTCACGCTGCGCCTGATTCATAAAATACCTTTTAAATACCTTTTGATACAGAATGAGCACAGATAGCCGGATATGAAGACAAGAAAACAGGCTGATCCGGTGCTCAGTATAACCATGTTCCGGACATAAAGAAAACTGCCGGAAAGCCCGTATATAAATGCTCAATCCTGCACAAAAACAATGTGCATCAATGCATAACTGCCCTGATGAGGCATCACAAATACGGATAGCTCATCAGGGCAGAAATTAAATAAAATCAAAATATTACAAGAAAAAACTGAATCAAAACACAAAAAGCATTTTAGCCGAGTGCCTTGATAAAACGCTGCACCGACTGGCGCATACCATATTCCAGTGCATCTGCTGTCAGGCCGTGGCCGATGGAAACTTCGCTCAATGTCGGCATGACTTTTACCAGTGCAGGCAGATTGGCAACAGTCAGATCGTGACCGGCATTAATGCCTAACCCGAGTTCCGCAGCTTTCAACGCGGCCTTTTCCAGCAATGCCAATTCATGCGCCTGCGTTTTAGGATCAGCATAAGCACCGCCATAAGGGCCGGTGAAAAACTCCACGCGGTCGGCACCGGTCTCTTTCGCAATCTCAAGACCATCCGGCATTGGATCAGCAAACATTGAAACACGCATGCCGCGGGATTTCAGCCGCTTGGTCACTTCGCTCAGCATCACCTTATGTTTGGCAAAATCCCAGCCGTGATCCGAGGTATTCTGCGCCGGATCATCCGGCACCAGTGTCACCTGTTCCGGCTCGTGTTGCTCCACCAGAGCCAGAAACTCTTCCGACGGATAGCCTTCAATATTGAATTCAGCCTGAGGGAACTCATCATCAATCAATGCACGAATATCTGCCAGATCAGAAAAACGGATATGGCGCTGATCAGGGCGCGGATGCACAGTCAGGCCGGAAGCACCGGCATCAAGCGCAATGCGACCCAGACCGGTCACGCTCGGCCAAGGCAGATCACGGCGGTTACGCAGCATTGCCACCGCATTAAGATTAACCGACAGAGTTGCAACCATGATCCGAGCTCCCTGCTATATTTATTAGCGAACGATTGTTAGTTTTTCCGCCGCACGGGTAATTGCCGTATAGAGCCAGCGTTCACGCGTATCGCGGAAAGCATAACTCTCATCAAACAACACCACATTATTCCACTGTGAACCCTGCGCTTTATGGGTGGTCAGCGCATAGCCATAGTCAAAATCATCAAAACGCTTTTTAGTCTGCCACGGAATTTCCGCATCAGGATCTTCAAACTGCGCTTTCAGCAGCTTGATTTTGGCCACGCCGCGACCCGGTTCTTCATCCTCCGGCGCAATCAGCAAATTAATGCCGGGCTTCACGGTTTCCTTGGAGGATGTCATCACCTTCCAGAGCGAACCGTTGAGCAACCCTTTGGCCGGATCATTGCGCAAGCAAACCAGCTTATCACCGGATTGCGGATATTCTGCCGTAAAACCTTTGAGTTCACGCAGCCGCTGATTATAGCGCTTGCGGGTGCGATTGGTGCCGACAAGCACCTGATCGGCATCCAGCACCAGTTCCTGATTAACTTCCGCCTTACTGATAACGCGCGCAGCACCGTAATCGCCATAAGGGATTTCGCGGCCTTCACGCACATCCAGTGCCAAGCGAATAATCGGATTATCCTGCGCCTGACGGTGAATTTCTGTCAGCAGATAATCCGGCTCGTGCTCAGTAAAGAAGCCGCCACCGCTGATCGGCGGCAACTGACCGGGATCACCGAGTACCAAAATAGGTGTGCCGAACGTCATCAGATCGCGGCCAAGTTGCTCATCGACCATCGAACATTCATCAACAACGATCAACGCAGCTTTGGCAACAGGGCTTTGACGATTGAGCGAAAAGGTCGGCGAGATCGAGGTTTTGCCGGTCGTTTCATCCTCAATCGCTTCCTCACCTTTCGGACGATAGATCAGCGAATGCAGCGTGCGTGCATTGCTTGCGCCTTTAGAGCGCAATACCTGAGCCGCTTTACCGGTAAAGGCCGCAAACTGCACCTCACCATCCACATGCTCGGCGAAATAGCGCGCAAGCGTGGTCTTACCCGTTCCCGCATAGCCAAAAAGGCGAAATATCGGTGAACGGCCTTTAGCCAACCATTGCGCAACAGCCTGCAGCGCGTTGTCCTGTTCCGGTGAAAATTCCATTATGCCTCTGCCATCATGCCTTCCATTGACCGGATTCGTCCCGAAAGAGCAAGGTTTATCACTTCAGCATCGGCCACAGGCTGACCACCAGCAGAGCCGCCATCGTCAGATTGAACCATTTAAGACGCACCGGATCTTCCAGCCATTGGCGTAACAAACTGCCGAAAGCCGCCCATGACGACACGCTCGGCACATTAATCACAGCAAACACAACACCGATCAGCAGCACGGAAAGCGAATAGGCATCATGCACCGTATAGCTCGCCATTGCTGTGACAGCCATCACCCACGCTTTCGGGTTCACCCATTGAAACAACCATGCCTGCATGAAACTCATCGGCTGAGCAGTTTCATCATCAACACGACCGACAGACGTCGATGTGGCGATTTTATAGGCCAGATAGAGCATATAGGCACCACCGGCGAATTTCAGCCCCACATACAGCGCCGGCGCGGTTTCGAGCACAGCACCCAGACCATAGCCGACGCCAAGCAGAAGCGACAGAAAGCCGATGCCAATTCCCAGCATATGCGGAATGGTACGGCGGAAACCGAAATTCACGCCGGAAGCCAGCAACATCAGATTATTCGGCCCCGGTGTGATGGATGTCACAAAGGCAAACACCACCAAGGCCATAAAAACATCATAAGAAAGCAACATCTTGAAAACGCTCTCGTTGCAAAAAACAACACCGCTGTCTCAGACAGAGAACAGCGGTGCCGCTTTCAATCACTTATCAGAAAGAACTACATTCCTTCTGCGCCGCGGATCATAGCAGCTACGCCGGTGCGGCAAACCTCAATCAGACCGAGCGGCTTCATAATCGCGATAAATTGATCAATCTTCGCGCCCTTACCGGTAATTTCAAAAATGAAATGTTCGACCGTTGCATCCACAACTTTGGCTTTGAAAGCATCAGCCAGACGCAGCATTTCTGCACGGTCATCACCTTTGCCAACCACTTTAATCAGTGCCAGTTCACGTTCAACCGGACGCTCATGACCAAGCTGCTGAGCATGATAGGTCAGATCAACCACGCGATGCACCGGAACAATACGTTCCAGCGAGTGACGGATCTGATCCAGCACATTAGCTGTGCCGCGCGTTACAATGGTAATACGCGACAGGTGCTTTTCGTGCTCGGTTTCAGAAACCGTCAGGCTTTCAATATTGTAACCGCGGCCGGAAAACAGGCCGATAACACGGGCAAGAACACCCGGCTCGTTATCAACCAGTACCGATAGTGTATGTGTTTCGACTAGCTGGGTTTCTTCGGTCAGAAAGTAAGCTGAACCGGAAGCTGCATTTTGTGCGTTCATAATGAATATCCTTGTTCCGGTATTAGACGAGGTGACGGTCTTTGGCGTCGATAGCATTGGCAACAGCTTCATCCGTCGCTTCATCCGGCAACAGCATTTCATTATGCGCCTTGCCTGAAGGGATCATCGGGAAGCAGTTCGCCAGATTGGCAACGTGACAGTCAAAAATCACCGGACCGTCTGTCTCAATCATTTTCATGATTGCATCATCCAGCTCATCCGGCTTGGAGCAACGGATACCTGTGCCGCCATAGGCTTCAGCCAGTTTAACAAAGTCCGGCATCGCTTCTGTATAAGAATGCGACAGACGGTTACCATGCAACAGCTGCTGCCACTGGCGCACCATGCCCATATACTGGTTATTCAAAATGAAAATCTTGATCGGCGCATTATGCTGAATGGCCGCAGACATTTCCTGAATACACATCTGTACCGAAGCATCACCGGCAATATCAATAACCAGCGCATCCGGATGGGCAATCTGCACACCCAAAGCCGCAGGCAGACCATAGCCCATGGTGCCCAGACCACCGGACGTCATCCAGTGATGCGGCTCCTCGAATTTCATGAACTGAGCAGCCCACATCTGGTGCTGGCCAACCTCTGTCGTGATATAGGTCTTACGATCTTTGGTCAGTTCCTGTAGACGCTCCAGCGCATATTGCGGCATAATCACATCGCGGCTGTGTTTATAGGCCAGCGAGTTGCGCGCGCGCCATTTATTGATCTGCTGCCACCATGCGCTCATGTCCTTCTTGTCAGGACGCTGGGCAGAGGCACGGTACTGACGCACCATATCTTCCAGAACATGGGCAACATCACCGATAATCGGCACATCAACGCGAACAGTCTTGTTGATCGAAGACGGATCAATATCAATGTGGATCTTCTTGGAATTCGGCGAGAAAGCATCAAGACGGCCGGTGATACGGTCATCAAAACGCGCACCGATGCACAGCATAACATCGCATTCATGCATGGTCATATTGGCTTCGAATGTACCATGCATGCCGAGCATACCCAGCCAGTTCTTGCCCGATGCCGGATAAGCACCCAGACCCATCAGGGTCGATGTGATCGGGAAATCTGTAATCTCAACCAGTTCACGCAGCAGTTTCGAAGCTTCAAGACCGGAATTGATAACGCCGCCGCCGGAATAGATAACCGGCTTCTTCGCATTAGCCAGCAATTCAACAGCAGTGCGGATAGCGCTCTGATCGCCGTTCAGAACCGGATTATAGCTGGTGCGCGGGCTGGTTGCCGGTGGCGTATACATGCCGGTGGCAAACTGGATGTTCTTCGGAATATCGATAACAACAGGACCCGGACGACCGGTACGCGCCACATGGAATGCCTCGTGCAGAACGCGCGCCAGATCATTCACATCCTTAACCAGCCAGTTATGCTTGGTGCAAGGGCGGGTAATGCCGACCGTATCAGCTTCCTGAAACGCATCTGTACCAATGAGGCTGGTCGGAACCTGACCGGTGATGCAAACCAGCGGGATGGAATCCATCAGCGCATCCTGCAAAGGTGTTACCGCATTGGTGGCACCCGGACCGGAGGTCACCAGCATAACACCGACTTTGCCGGTTGAGCGGGCATAGCCTTCAGCCGCATGGCCTGCGCCCTGCTCGTGGCGAACCAGAATATGCTCGACTTTTTCTTGCTGAAACAACTCGTCATAGATCGGAAGTACCGCACCGCCCGGATAGCCGAAAATATGCTCAACGCCCTGATCGATCAGTGCCTGCACAACCATTTCCGCACCGGTCATTTCCCGTTTGCCGGTTTCGTTCTGCGCTGCGGCTGTGGTGCCACTTGTATCTGTACTCATTGTCTTTCGATGTCCCGTCTGCTGTTCCGGTGATTACTTCCCTGATATCCACCGGAAGTCCCGTACTGTTTAGCTATATTCGTTGTGTGAAGATAATAAAAAAGGCCCCCTGAGGGAGCCTGTGTTTCGCGCATGGGAGCTTTCGCCGGATGGTTACACCATCCTGCCCATACGCTTACCCACCACGAGAATAATTTTCTTAGCCATAAGGGGAGATTAAACAGCTGTTTTTTTCACGTCAATGGCAAAAAACGTAATCTTGTTATTTTCTTTGCCGGTTCAGGCAGAAAAGCACCGCTTGATGCCAAGCCTGTGTCCTTCATGAATCTAACAGACAAACAAGACCTGCAAACCATTGAAACATATTAAAGAAAAATCAGCGGCCGGTCATCTTCTGCAAAGCAACGCGCGCCTTTTTATAAAGAGCCGGTGCTTTATCCTTACCATTCCATTCGGCAACCGCAGACACCGCATGAATAATATGGCTGTCATGCCCCATCCGCAATTCGCAGGCTTCCAGCTCCGTGCAGATTCTCGCCGCCATCTTCTCTGCATCCCCTTCCTGCAGATCCGGCACGATCAGTGCAAACTCACCATCACCCATATGCGCCAGAACATCATGATAGCGTGTGCAATTGCGGATACATAAAGCCGCTTCCATCAGCAAGCGGTCAGCGGTATCACGGCCACGCTGCTCGCACAGCAATTGCAGTTTCTCAATACCAATCAGCAAAACGGTAACAGGGTGATTAATTTTGCCGAATTGCAGCAAATATTCGTGCAGAGCGGCATCGAAATAAGGACGGCTTTGCAAGCCCGTCAAAGGATCATTGAAGCTGATCTGATCCAAATCTTTGGAGTTGCGCGCAATCATCCATGTGATGATTTTCAGCTGGCCTTTGTTTTTGACCTGCATACGGATTTGCGGCAACAGCATCAGGCCACCGGCTGCCCCCGCAGCCACCAGCAACAGCAAGGCAATGCCCAAAGGCGTATCGGACAGGGAACCGGATTTATACGGCTCACCAAGATCATGCATCAGCCGGTACTGCATAAACAGCATCAGGCCTGCGCCGCAGAGCAGCACAATCATGATGATGAAAAACAGTTCAGCCCGCAGATAACGCATGATCCCCCCGTTGACCCGTTGTATCACAACAACAGATTTAGGTGGGAGATTAAATCTTAAGTGTTTCACCTGCGTTAACAACAAAGCCTGCTCAGGCGAAGTAATCTTCTGCCCGTTCCAGCCGCCGCCAGCCATCCCCAAACTGGTTACGGAACCATGTCATCTGCCGCTTGGCATATTGGCGCGTGGCAATCACTGACAGTTCCACCGCCTGTTCGCGCGATATCTCGCCCTTGAGCCAGCTTTCAATCTCGCGTACACCAATGGCTTTCATCACCGGCAGAGCCGCATCCGGCTGCAAGCCCAGCAGCGTCTGCACTTCCTGAACAGCATTACCCTGCATCATCAGATCAAAACGCTGAGCAATACGCTGACGCAGCCATGCTCTGTCCGGCATCAGCACCAGTTTCTCTGCGCTGTCGGGATCAATCAACGCCCTGCCTGTACTGTTTTGCCATTCAATGAGAGAGCGTCCGGTGCTGTCGACAACCTCCAGCGCACGGACAATGCGCTGACTGTCTCCCGCCTTCAGCCGTTTCGCCATTGCCGGATCGCGCTTTTGCAATTCCTCATGCAGAAGCGGCGCACCATCTTGCGCCATACGGTTGCGCCAGTAATCGCGCACTTCGTCTTTCACCTGCGGCATATCCGAGAGGCCGCCGAGCAGCGCTTTAAAATACAATCCGGTGCCGCCGGTAAAGACTGCGACGCGCCCCTGCAATTCAGGCCTTGCCAGCAGTGCTTCCACTTCCTGAAGCCAGCGGCCGGTGGAATAAAGTTGCAATGGCGAAACATGACCGTAAAGATAATGCGGAACAGTTTGCAGATCATCAGCTTGCGGGCGCGCTGTCAGCTGATCCAGCACATCATAAACCTGCATGGAATCACTATTTATGATATAGCCGCCGCAATCCCGTGCGAGACGCAGTGCCAATGCTGATTTACCGCTGGCAGTCGGCCCCGCGATCAGAATTGTCTTTTGCCTGTCTCTCTGCTCTACCACTCATCATTCTCCAAACGCACAAAGCGGAACCGGTATTATGTCCCAGCCAGCCTCACTTGTTGCCACACTGATCTGCAATCCTGCCAATCCGGTTCTGACACCTGAATTGGGGCATAAAGCCTGCGAGGCGGCTGATACGCAAGCCCTTTACTGGCTGGCAGATGGTATTGCTTGTGATCTGCCGCTGAAAACCGGCACAGATATCGCAGAAACAACGGCAAAAATCAGAGCCGCTCTGGGCGGTGCCCCTGTGGATATTGTCATTCAGGAACAGGATACCCGCCGCAAAAAACTGCTGATCGCGGATATGGATTCCACGATGATCCAGCAGGAGTGCATTGACGAACTGGCAGAAGAAGTCGGCCTGCGCGAGCATATTGCTGGCATCACAGCCCGTGCCATGAATGGTGAAATCGCGTTTGAACCAGCCTTGCGTGAGCGCGTTGCCCTGCTCAAAGGCCTGCCGGTCAGCATTATTGATCAGGTTATCGCCAACCGCATCACTCTGACATCCGGCGGTAAAGAGCTGATCGCAACCATGAAAAAACACGGTGCCTATACGGCTCTGGTTTCAGGCGGGTTCACCAGCTTTACCTCCAAGATTGCCGCTATGCTCGGCTTTGATGAAAACCGCGCCAATATTCTGCTGGATGATGGTGCACATCTCACCGGTCTGGTTGAAGAACCGATCCTCGGTGCCGATGCCAAGAAGATCAGCCTTGATGATATCTGCGCTAAACTTGGCATTACCGAGCAGGAAGCGATGGCAGTAGGCGATGGTGCCAATGATCTGCCGATGATCAAACATGCTGGCAGCGGCGTAGCGCTCCATGCCAAGCCTGCGGTCGCCGCGCAGGCGCGCATCCGCATTGACCATGGCGATCTGACTGCCCTGCTCTATATTCAGGGCTATCGAAAAACGGATTTTGTAAAATGACCACGATTATTGAAACGCCCCGCCTGATCCTGCGCAACTGGCAGGAAGATGACCGTGCATTTTTTCACGAAATCAATTCCGATCCGGTGGTGATGGAATTCTTCCCTGCCCTGCGCAGCCGTGAGGAATCCGATGCACTGATGGATCGCATTGTGGCCATGGTCAGGGAAGACAATTTTGGCTTTTACGCTGTGCAGGAAAAAGCAAGCGGTGATGTCGTCGGCTTCACCGGATTGATGAAAACTGATATCCCTCCATTTGTACCAAAGGGTGTGCTGGAAATCGGCTGGCGTTTAGCGCAACGCTATTGGGGCAAAGGTTATGTGACGGAGGCAGCGCTTGCCTCATTGGCTTATGCTTTTGAGAAACGCGGACAGGATGAGGTTGTGTCCTTTGCCGTGCATAATAATCACCGCTCAACATCGGTGATGAAGCGCATTGGCATGGTCAATAATCCGGAACGCGACTTTGACCATCCGAAAGTACCGGATACACATCCGCAGCTGAAACGCCATGTGCTCTACACGATCAACAAAGAGCAATGGTTGAATCAACATGGTAAGTCCGGCGTCTAATCCGTTCATCTGATTCAAGTTTTTACAAATAAAAAGGCCGGAGGATGCGCACATCCTCCGGCCTTTTCTGCATTCTTGTTGATGTCAGATCAATCGATACGCAGAGTCACAAAGCGCAGTTCACCGCTTGGTGCTGCCAGCATCAGCAATGCATTTTTACGTCCCTGCTGACGCAGTTTTTCGATTTTCTTTTGAATATCCGCAGGCGCTTTCACAACTTCCTGCGCGAATTCAACAATCACATCGCCTGCATTAACCCGCTTTTCTTCGGCAGCTGATTTGCCTTCAACAGCACTAATCACCACACCTTCCACATCGGCGGAGATTTCATACTGTTTGCGCTGCGCATCATCCAGCTTGCCAAGTGTCATACCGAGCACCTTTACTGTCTCAGCTTCTTTGGCCTTAGTACTGTCCTTGGCAGCCGCAGCTTTATCCTTATTCTCATAATCCTCGAGACGGCCGAGTTTGATCTTCACAGTCTGCTCTTTGCCTTTACGCAGCACCAGAACGCTGACCTCTTTGCCAACCGGACTTTCTGCCACCACGCGCGGCAGGTCGCGGGCACTTTCCACATCCTTACCGTCAAATTTCAGAATAATGTCGCCTGGCATCAGTTCTTTATTCTCAACACCGCTATTGGCAATCAGTCCGGCAACCAGCGCACCCTTAGGCTCACTCATGCCAAAGCTCTCAGCCACATCATCTGTTACCGGCTGAATGCGCACACCAAGCCAGCCACGGCGGGTTTCACCAAATTCTTCCAGCTGCTGGATCACAGAAACAGCCAGTTCGGACGGAATAGCAAAACCGATACCGATAGAGCCACCGGTCGGTGAAATAATCGCGGTATTAATACCGATGACCTTACCGTTCATATCAAACAGCGGGCCGCCGGAATTACCACGATTAATCGCCGCGTCGGTCTGAATGAAATTATCATAAGGTCCCGCCTGAATATCGCGGTTGCGGGCAGAGATAATACCAAGGGTCACAGTACCGCCAAGACCGAACGGATTACCGATTGCCATCACCCAGTCACCGATCCGCGATTTTTCTGAATCGCCAAATCCGACTGCTGTTAGCTTGTGTTTCGTCGGATCGACTTTCAGCAGCGCAATATCAGTTTTGGTATCCGTGCCGAGCAGTTCTGCTTTCAGCTTTTTACCATCGGTGAAATTCACCTCAATTTCATCAGCATCGGCAATGACGTGATTGTTGGTGACAACCAGCCCCTTCTCCGCATCGATCACAAAACCGGAGCCGAGCGACTGCATCTTGCGTGCAGCACTGCCACCGTCTTTTTGATTTTCCTCAGAGAAGAAGTCGTCAAAAAATTCCTGAAACGGCGAGCCTTCCGGCAATTGCGGCGCAGGCTCTGCCTTTTTCTCTCCGTTTTCATCTTTCACGGTCTGGGATGTGGAAATATTGACAACAGAATCCAGCAAGCCCTGCGCCAGATCGGCAATAGAAGCAGGCCCCGCAGTGGCAGTTCCGGCAGCCAGTCCGAGCGGCGCCAGCTTGCCGGCAATGGCCGGCTGTGGTGCCTGCGGCGGGTTTGCAGCGGTCTGCTGCTGCGCCTGAGCTGTCATGGCGCCCAGCAGCACCGTGCTTACAGACAAGGCGGCAAGTGCGGTACGCAGGGGAAATGAAACCGTGCTTTTAGTCTGAGTGCGAACCATCTGAAACTCCGCCTGTTTTGTTACTTAGAGCGCCGTGCACCCGATCGGGCGCACAAAGGTCGCTCCAACTCTGATACTTACAACGGATTGCAAGCAAAATACGGCCAGAGCATGTCGCAGTTAAATGTCTTCATTTAATATGCGCAACATACATTCACCTGCAATCCGAAGCGCCTCTATGAGCTGCCTGAATGCAATACGCTCAGGTTTAAACCCATTATGCTCTGCTTTTAAAGTGTTAGAGCGACCTTTGTGCGCCCGATCGGGCACGCGGCGCTCTGAAGCACATTATCAGAAGTTTGAAGCTCAAGCAGTCGCTATGATTTAATGCTGCAAATTCTGAAAAAAAGAGGCGTATGAAATATCATACGCCTCTTTTTAATTTTATCCGGCAGATCCGCCTCTGACCAGCCATATCACCCCGACGCCAAGCGCCAGCGCAACAATACCTGCTATTCGCAGATAATTTTCCGGAGCTTCCGACACGTCTTTAGCCATACGTCTGGCAAAGTGCGGGAAGCCGCCATAGAGAAGCCCCTCTAAAACGAGGAGCAATCCTATGGCTGTAATCAGGTCACTCACAGCGGCATCCGGTCCTTACTGTACGCTCTGACCGGCATTCGCAGGCTGCTGCGGCAGTTTACCGGCGGCATCCTTAAAGAAGCGGAAGAACTGGGAATCCGGCGACAGAACCATGGTTGTGCCTTCAGCCTGCAAGGACTGACGATAAGCATTCATCGAACGGTAGAATGCATAGAAGTCAGGATCCTGTTTTGCAGCTTCCGCGAAGATACGACCACGTTCACCTTCACCCTCACCGCGCAATACTTCAGAATCGCGGTTGGCTTCGGAAACAATTTCCACAACCTGACGATCAGCAACAGCCTTGATACGCTGGGCTGCTTCACGGCCACGGGCACGCAGACGCTCAGCTTCTGCAAGACGCTCGGCCTTCATACGGTCGAAGGTCTGCTGGGAAACTTCAGCGGTCAAATCCGTACGGCGGATACGTACATCCTCAATGGTCAGACCGAGGGATTCCGCATCCGGACGCAGCTGGTCGCGTACTTCACGCATCATGCTGCCGCGTTCTTCCGACAGAGCCGATTCAAAGCCGCGCAGACCATAGACCTGACGCAGAGCCGCATCGAGACGGGTACGCAGACGCTGTTCAGCAAGCATTGTATTTGCCGAAACAGTCTCACGGAATTTACGGGCATTGGTAATGCGGTAAACGAGGAACGCATCCACATCATAGAATTTACCGCCGGAAACCTGAACGCGGATATCGTCCAGATCAAAGCGCAGCATACGGTCATCAATGATCTGTACATTGTCCGCTTCCGCGAAAGCAAATGGCAGTTTGAAGTAGAGACCAGGCTCTGTTTTCACGTCAACGATCTGACCGAAACGCAGAACGATAGCCTGCTGGCGTTCATTCACCACGAAAACCGAGGAATAAACCAGAAATGCGACAACAGCGATCGCACCAACAATAAAAGGCAAACGATTCTGATTCATTACTGGTTGCCTCCTGCTTTACCCTGCTGACGCATCAGTTCAGTCAAAGGCAAATATGGCATGACATTATTGCCGCCTTCGATAATCACTTTATTGCTGTCTTTCAGCACCTGCTCCATGGTCTCAATGAAGAGACGGTCGCGGGTAACATCAGGAGATTCTTTGTAAATATTCAGGACAGAGTTAAAGCGCTGGCTTTCACCTTCCGCTTCCTGAACCATACGGGTTTTATAACCGGCAGCATCTTCACGAACCTGCGCAGCCTCACCGCGTGCCTGACCCAGCTTCTGGTTGGAATACTGGTTGGCTTCTTCTACAAAGCGGTCTTCATCCTGCTCAGCACGCTGCACTTCGTCAAAGGCATCAGCCACTTCACGCGGCGGTGCAGCATCTTCGATGGAAAGAGCAGTTACCTGAATACCGGCGCCATAGCCGTTCAGCGTATCCTGAACAATATCACGCACCGACTGGGCAATTGCCGCACGGTTGTCACGGAATACATCCTGTGCCGGACGACGGCCGACGATTTCACGGATCGCGCTTTCAGAAACCTGACGAACCATATTGTCAGGATCCTGTACCTTAAACAGGTAAGAACGCGGATCGGAAACACGGTAAAGTACGGAGAACTGAACATTAACAATGTTCTGGTCACCGGTCAGCATCAGACCCTGTGTGGCACCGCGAGTGCCCTGACCGCCAATATTGATCTGGCGTTCACCGGTCGAAACTTTTTCATAAGTTTCAATTGGCCAGAGATGGAAATGCAGACCAGGCTCGGAAATGGTTTCTTTCGGCACACCGAAGCGCATTTCAACCGCAAGCTCATCCGGCTGCACGGTATACATGGACTGGAACAGCCAGAAACCGGCGAGCGCAAGCGCACCGACAATATACAAAGCAGGGCCGCCGCCACCGCCGCCACCGCCCGGCATCACCTTTTTAAGGCGATCCTGACCTTTGCGCAAAATATCTTCGAGATCCGGAGGCGTTCCGCCCGAGCCGCCAGGCCCGCCGCGCGGTCCTTTAGGGCCTTGTCCCCATGGTCCGCCCTGATTAGAGCCGCCATTATTGGAACCGCCGTTGCCGGATCCGCCATTCTTATCGCCGCCGCCCCATGGGCCGCCGCCATTTTGATTACTCCAGGGCATCCTCACCTCTCGTGCCAGATGTCAGAGGCGGAACACCTCTATTCATCAATCAGTATGTTCCGTTTATAGGTACGCAAAAGCAGTCTTTCAACGCAGGACACGCAGATTCATCACGCTTTTGTAATTTTCTGGCAAAATAGTTGATCGACATGGTAAAAAACAGCTTTTTATCAAGCTGTCTTTTCGTTTAGCGCCGGTCGTAAACCACATAGCGGGTCGGGTAATTATCTTTCTCGCCCGCCGGCACGTCTTCTTCGCTGGTGATCTTCCAGACCTGCGGATCAACAGGGCCGAAAAAAGCATCCCCATCTATGCTGGCTTTAATATGTGTCACATGCAGGCGCGTGGCCTTATCCATTGCCTGCGCATAAATCTGTGCACCGCCGATTACGCAAATCTCATCGACACCGGATTCGCGTGCTGCTTTTTCACCGGCAATCAGCGCTTCATCAATTGAGGGCACAACCAGCGCACCTTCCGCGCTGTAACCGGCATCACGGGTAATCACAATATTGGTGCGGTTCGGCAACGGGCGACCAAGGGTTTCCCATGTTTTGCGCCCCATCACCACCGGCTTGCCTAGTGTGAGTTTTTTAAAGCGCTGCAAATCCGTGGAAAGACGCCATGGCATGCCATTGTCACGCCCGATCACACCATTCTCAGAAACGGCAACTACAAAAGAAATAATCATGGTCATCACACCGCAATCGGCGCTTTGATGGATGGTTCGGCCTCATAGCCAACCAGCTTGAAATCCTCAAAGCGGAAGGCAAACAGGTCTTTTATATCAGGATTGATTTCCATCACCGGCAGCGCTTTCGGCTCGCGGGTCAGCTGCAACTTCGCCTGATCGAAATGATTGTGATAAAGATGCGCATCACCAAGCGTATGCACAAAATCCCCCAGTTTCAGACCGGCAACCTGCGCAATCATCATGGTAAGCAGTGCATAGGATGCGATGTTAAACGGCACGCCGAGGAAAATATCAGCTGAACGCTGATAGAGCTGGCACGATAATTTGCCGTCCGCCACATAGAACTGGAACAGGCAATGGCATGGCGGCAGCGCCATTTCATCAACCAACGCCGGATTCCACGCAGATACAATCAAACGTCTTGAATTAGGATTCTTCTGCAAATCCCTCATAAGATTCGCAATCTGGTCGATATGCGCACCATCCGGTTTCGGCCATGAACGCCATTGCGCACCATAGACCGGACCGAGATCGCCATTCTCGTCTGCCCACTCATCCCAGATGCTTACACCATTCTCTTTGAGATAGGAGATATTGGTGTCGCCACGCAAAAACCACAGCAATTCATGGATGATAGAGCGCAGATGCAGCTTTTTGGTTGTCAGAACAGGAAAGCCCTGAGCGAGATCAAAACGCATCTGATAACCGAAAACCGAGCGTGTGCCGGTACCGGTGCGATCACCGCGGTCAGTGCCATTGTCGAGAACATGCTGAAGAAGATCAAGATATGTACGCATAGATGGTCTTTAGCCTTTTTCAGCGAAAATATCACGCGCAATCTGCGGCAATGCACAATGTGGGCACGCACAGTTATTTGATCGCAGCAGCCATAAAAAAAGCCCCGCTGAATGCGGGGCTTTTTAAACTTATCAGAGGCTTTCCAGCTTACCGAGTGCTTTTGCAGTCAGGTAATAGAAGGTCACACGCTGCTTGCTGTGATCACCCTTCATGGTTTCAGCCACACTGGCGATAACCGCATTTGCTTTTTCAGCATCTTCGATACCGAGCTTTTTGCCGATCCAGCTGGTGCGTACACGCGCCAGTTCTTCAGGGTCGGATGCAGCAACCAGCGATGCATCGCGGCTGCGCAGAGCAATGCCAAGATGTTTTACAATTTTAGCAACAACAGCCTCATCGGCAGCAGCATCGTAACGGCGTACGTCGGCTAGATAATCAGTCATGAAACCAGTCTCCTTCAATCTGACCGCTTTTACGGCCGTTAAACCAGAAAAAGTAAATAAGACAATTACTCAATATCATAGCTGAATCGACATTCAGTCTATTTACCTCTGTATTATGGAAAGATTGACCAGCAGACAAAACCTGTCAATGCCGTAAAACCTCTATTCTTTCAGAAAACACACCAAACTGTTATTTCAGTCTTTTTCAATAAATGATTGCCGGACAAAATCGCCGGAGTTTTATATTTTTCACAGCTGAAAGATAAGGAAAGCCCTTTCCCCTCTTTTCAAGCGCACGGAAGCCACCTATATAAACCTTGTCGGCTTGACCGGCTATGGTGATAAATGGACTGCGTAATAAACCTATTGGACTCGGGGGCGGTACCCGGCGCCTCCACCAGAATACAGCTTAAACTGAAACGGCTGTATTGTGGCGGGGGCGAAACAGGATCGACAAGGGCGTAAAGGTTGATCTTTCACTCGGCATTGTACCACCGTTATCGGGCTAATTGAGTAGTTGCAAATGACAACAAAGCTCAGGGTTATGCTCTCGCTGCCTAATGGCGGTGCGGGAAACCCAACCTAAGTCCTTAGGGTTAGCCCCTTAAGGCGGGGTTCGGAGGCACCTGGCAACAGAAGCCTCCACTTCTCCCCTTTACAAGATGGTATGAAAAAGGCACCGGAATTTCCGATGCCCTATTTTAGTCACTCAGTGAATTTCCGTCACATGCGATGACGGCTTTTTAAGCCCGTGCCGCATGATGGTCAGATAGGTCAGCACCCAGCCGGAAAAACCGCAAAGCGCAATGGCGACCAGCATCGGCAGAACATTCCCTGTCATAATGAACGAGCTAAGTCCCATAGCCGCCGCTGCGACCAGCAATTGCAAAGTACCGAGCAAAGCTGCTGCCGTTCCGGCAATCTCGCCATGATCATCCAGCGCCAGAACACTGGTGCCCGGCAATACCAGTCCGAGAAAACCATTGCCGATGAACAGAAAAGTCATAATCATCCACAGGCTCTGTGTGAGGAATATGGCTGCAAGAACCATGATAATCATCGTCACCAGATAGCCGGTTACCGCATAGGAAACGACTTTACCCAGCCCGTAACGGCTCGCCAGCATGCCATTGAGCTGCGACACACCGAAAAACGAGATCGCATTGAGTGAGAACACCAGCGAATATTCACGCGGGGTCAGGCCGTATTTCTCAATGAAGATGAAGGATGAATTGGCGATATAGACAAAGAATGCGGCCATGCAGAAGCCACCGATACAGGTCAGGCCGATAAATTTGCTGTCGCGGATCAGAAAAGCATAGCCGCGCAATGCGCGCCCTACCCCGCCGGATATACGCTGTTCAACGGGACGCGTCTCTTCCTGTGCGAAAAAGACCAGCGCAAGACCGAGAATGGCCGCCAGCAGAACAGCCCAGAACACGCCGCGCCAGCCAAAATCTTCAATGATGAAACTGCCGGTCAAGGGTGCCAGAATTGGCGAAATCGAAAAAACCAGCATCAGCATCGACATCAGCCGTGCCGCATCCACACCGGTATAAAGATCGCGGACAATCGCACGCGGCACAACCATACCCGCGCTCGCCCCCACACCCTGAATAAAGCGGAAGAAGATCAGCATCTCGATATTGGTCGCCATTGCCGAACCGACACTGCCCGCAGCAAAGAGCGCAAGCCCCAGATAAAGCGGCAGCTTACGGCCGTAAATATCCGAAAACGGCCCGCAAAACATCTGCATCAAAGCCGTCGCCAGAAAGAACACCATCAGGCTCATCTGCACGGCGGCATCGTTGGCATGTAAATCTTTGGCAATTGTCGGCAGTGCCGGCAAATACATATCAATAGCGAACGGCCCGATAGCCGAAATAAAACCGAGCACAAGAGCTGTGCGGTACAAACGAGCGGACATGCGTTTAACTTTCAGAAGCGCAATAAAAATGAAGACAGATTATTTCTCCGCCTCTGCGCAGAGATCATTATCCACGAGATAAATCAGCCGCTTGTCATCGCATTCGGATTTGTCACATCATCCGGACTGACGGGAGCGCAAAAATAGAAGTGAAGCGGAAAATGGTCAACCGTCAATTTCAGGCGATTTACCGTTTAACACACGGATCTGAACGGCAATTATTTGAGAAAGTTCTTTCACCTTTCATTACAGCGGTATATTGATAAATGAGACAGGGTTGCAGCATTTTTCTCGCACAAGCGATAAAAGCTGCTGTATCAATCCATCAGATTATATTGTCTCGGCCAGAATGACCGGCGCATTTCATTTCAACGGAAATGCCCTGATCCTTGATTATCAATTGATCATACGGCAATGCTGACTTAGACAACATATATGACAACACTCCTCGAATCCGCGGGATAAGGATTTAATGGTTCAGGATCTTATCCGTTACGATATTCTTGCTCAGGATGCGCTGCGCGGCGTTATCCGCAAAGTGCTCATGGAAGTGAACAAGGCCGGTCTGCCCGGCAATCACCACTTCTTCATCACCTTTCTGACAGAGGCACCGGGCGTTCGCATTTCATCTCGTCTGAAGGAAAAATATCCTGAACAGATGACAATTGTTATGCAGCACCAGTATTGGGATCTGGTGGTTACCGAGCAGTTTTTTGAAGTCGGTCTTTCCTTTGGTGAAATCGCCGAAAAGCTGGTCATTCCGTTCTCCGCAATCCGCGGCTTCTACGATCCGTCAGTGAATTTCGAACTGGAATTTGATGTGTCTGTTGCGCTGCCGACCGGTGACAATGACACGGATGATCTGGAGATCGTATCGGAACTGCGTCTGCAGGATGATGCGGAAGAAGATGAAACAGAAGCACCGGCCAAGCCTGCTAAAAAGCCAGCCAAAAAAGCTGACCGCAGCAAGACAACGGCCAAGGAAGACAGCAGCGAAACTACAGATAAGGAAGAGGCTCCGAAGCCCTCTGCCGATGTTGTATCGCTGGATGCTTTCCGCAAAAAATAAACAGATGCAATATTCCGGCCGGCAGCGGCCGGAATATATTCATGAGAATATTCTATTTTGAGAGGGCATAGTCATGAGTGACATTATCAATCTCAAACAATTCAAAAAACGCAAAGCCCGTGCGACGAAAGAAGTTGAAGCGGATGCCAATCGCATCCTGTTCGGTCGTACTAAAGCGGAAAAATCTTTCGATAAAAATCAAAACGATAAGCAAGTCCGGTTCCTTGACCAGAACAGGCTGGAACCACGCAGCTCCGCCTCATCTGTTGATGAAAAAGAATGAGCGATAAAACTGCCCGTCAGCCATTGAGCACAGCAGCACGCAGCAAAGCACGTCTGCGCAAACATTCGATCACATTGCACGGCCATGCCACCAGCTTCTCGCTCGAAGATGCATTTTATGACATCATCGTGCAGATTGCAGCGCAGAACGGTCAGTCGCTGGCTTCACTCATTGCCATGATTGATGATGAACGTGATCGCAACAGCAATCTGTCTTCCAGCATGCGCCTCTATGCGCTGGATTGGGTGCTAAGCATCAAAGCACCTTAATTGCTGCAAGATGCTCTAAAACCCAAACCGGCAGGAATTTTACTGTAACTGCGTTTCGGGCAGAGTTTGCAGAAACTCATCAAGGCTTGGTTTGAAATCAGGCGTAATATTTGGCTGCTGCGGTGTTTCCTGCGGAAGTGTTGTTCCTGCACCCGCAGCTTCTTCCGCACGTCTGCGCAAGGCCTCTTCTGCCTCAATACGCTCGCGTTTGCGGGCTTCAGCTTTCGCAGTATAATAATCAGCCTCGCGCTTCAAACGCTGCTTTTCAATAATCAAAGCCTGCGCCGCCTCTACCCGCTGTTGTTCCCGCAACAAGCCGCGCTGGGTCAAGAACTGTACCATCGGTAGATAATCGAACTGCAATTGTGGTTGCTGCCATCCGCCGGAAACCGTGAATTGCAATTGCGGGGTCACATCATTCCGCTCATGCTGCGGCAACACCAGATCCAGCCGCCCGCTGCCGCCCCAGAGAAAGCGGTTCAGGTCAAACTGCAAATCCGCCTGCACAATGGCTCTTTCATTCTCTGCCTTAACAGACGGCGCACGGATAATCCCTCCGGCAAGCGACAACGGAGCCTGAATCCGGGCAGCGCTTATTTGTCCGTCCTGTGTCAGGCTTTTCGACAATTTGCCGCGCTCGGCCTCGGCCTGTTTCGGTTCAACCTGAGAGAGAGCCGTATCCGATAATTCATCGGAGCGTCGCAACAAATCCGGTAAAGCTGTGAGGTTAAATCCTGCAATAACAGGCTGCTCAACAGTCACTGCCCCCTCACCGGCCAGAGAATGCACCAGATCAGCCATCGACTTGCCGCTACCCGTAAAGCCCAGCTTGATATCGCTTGCACCACTCACTGGCGGCTGCATATTTTCCGGCTGATAAAGCATCTGCATATCTCCGCCGGAAAGACGCAAATCCCCGTTGGTGAGCAAGGTTCCGTTGGCATTATTCAGCTCCAGTTTGCCGGATAGTTTGCCATTGGCCCACTCACCGCCAATTTCACTAAGCTGTAATTGCTGGTCGTTTTTGATGATACGCGCAGAGAAATCACTGAATGTCGCTGCATCAGTCAGTGCGGCCTGTGCGGCGCTCACTTTCAGATCCATCCCCAGCGGAAGATTGGTTCTGTTACCAAAGCCGGTTTCAGACCAGCTCCTGCCGTCAGCAACGGTGATATCTGCAACCGACAGGCCACTCATGGCAGCAAATAATGCAGCCAGATCAAAACGCTCCAGCTTTATCTCGCCGCGCAATTGTGCAACCGACTGATCGCTGAGCGAGCCGTCCAGTCTGGCGCTGACAGTCTCATTATCCAGCTTACCCTGCAAATTCGGCAACCGGACGATATTTTTCCCGAACTGAAAATCGCTGACGATATCTACCGGCAGACCTGAGCCAAAACCACGACCAAATGGCAGGGCATAACCGGCGGTGGCCAGAAACGGCTCGAGATCATCGCTTTTCAGCACAGCTTTACCGCTGGCCGTCAGTTCATCGCCGGTCAGCGTAATCACACCGTCAAGACGGGCATTGCCATCATCGCCGCTGATTTCCAGCGCGGTCTTCATACCGGCAACCGGCGCGCCCTGCGCCTGCAGATTAATCTCCGCCTCTCCCATCAGTCCCAGCGGCACAACAGGCAGGCCGAGCAGTGCCAAGGCAGCTTCTCCCGAGGCCGCTTTGGCATTAGCCGTCAGCGATAATTGCATCGGCTCGGAACCAGCCAGTGTCCCTTTTGAGGATCCGGCAACAGACAGGATCAGCGCGCCGCTCTGACCATTCAGGCTGAAAGAAAATTCGGCAATATCGGATTTTGCACCATCGGCCGGATTGCTCCCCGCTTTGACACGACTGCCCCGCGCTTTGGTATCTTTTGCTTCCGTTTTCTCGGTTCCGGCATCGTCAGTTTTCTGCGCATGCGCTCCGTCCCCGAACAGGTTAACCGCATTCACAAGCAGATCGAGCTTGGTGCCGGAGAACAAATCCGGATAGGCATTGGCTCTGGCGGAAAGCGCAGAAATAAGCGGCTCACGCGGGAAAACTGCATCGATCTGGCGCAAGACAGGGCTGAGATCATCAGCCAGAATTGTCGCATCAAGAGACGCATTGACCGAATTATCAAACGGCCGCAATGATCCGGTTGCCGAAACGGTTGCGCCTTCCAAACCACTGACCAGCAGCTTGTCAAAATCCAGCTTGCCATTGCTCAGACGAAATGCGGTATCCAGCTGCTCCGCTTCCAGCCCTGAAAATTTAACGGGGCCTGCCTTGAGATTGACCGTCAGGTTTTCACCGGCAAGTGCTGACAGATCACCTTCCCGCAGGAACATCCCGCTCAGCAACTGCATTGTGCCTGCATCCAGAGCCTTGCCCTGAATATTCAGTACCGAAGATGCCGCGCGGCTTTCACCGCCACTGCGTTCAAAACTACCCTGCAGAACGGTCTCACCCAGCACAATTTCCAGATCATCGACACGCTGGGCATCTTTATTCAGATTAATCTTGCCGGAAAATCCGGCGGCAGGAACCTGCCCCGCCAGCGCTTTGCCGCTATCGCCGGATAACCATGAAGCAAATCCGGCAGGCTGGCGCGAAGCCAGCAGGAAACTGCCGTCAAAACCGAAATTTGCCCCGAGCTGCAATTTGCCCTTGGCCTCAATCTGGGTACGCCCCGGAAGATCAGCCTGTAACTGACTGATATTCCATGAATCCTTGTCCGGTTCAGCACGGATAATCACAGAGCGGATGGTTGTTCCGCTTGCCACAATAGCTGGCAGTCGCAGATCAATATTGCCCGGAATATCCGGCACCGGAATACGCTCCAGCAATGTCTGCAAGAAATCAATTTTCTGCCGGAAAGACATAACCGGCTGCGTCGGTGCAACAGTCTCATCTTTGAGGCTGACATCCGGCTTCATCCCGTCAAGATAGACCTGCTGGCCATCCGCACTAATCATGAAATGCGGGTTCTCAGCCAGATCAAGCTGTGCCTTACCGTTAATCACATAAGGAGCATCGGCATCGCCCTGCTCCATCCGGAATTCTTCAATATTGAAGCCGCTATTCTGTGCTTCGAATTTTCCGGTCAGCCGCAATTTATCAAGGGTAACGGCAGAGGTAATGCCCTGCTTTTTCCGCTCTTCATCGCTTAAGGTAAGAAAGGAAAACTGCCCTTTATAAACAGGTTTGCCGTCAGCAACCGTTACATCACCTTCTGTATCCAGCGTCAGCGGCAGATCAGCGGGGCGCAGACCGATGCGCAAACGCAGCGGATTATCCGGCTTTTTCTCGGCCGTATTAATATCAACATTGAAAACCTGCCCATCTGCCTGCAATGTGCCGTTGATACGCCACGGCCCCATCAAACTGTCCGCAGACAGGGTGGCATTGATGGACTGCAACTCCTGACGACGCCCGCGCACTTCATCCTGCAGCGTAATCTGCCCGTCGCGCAAAGTCAGCTTTTCCAGCTTTATTCTGGAACCGGCCAGATCACTGTTTTCCGGTAAAACCCAGTTGAGATGTCCCTGCTTGTCCAGCCCTGCAAAAAGATGCGGTTTTTCCATCCGCATATCAAAGATCAGAATTTCACCACGCAAGAAGGGCATTAATTCCGCATCCATGGAAAACTGATCCATGGTCAGGGCACTTTGACCGTTTTTCCCTTCAACGCGCACATCAGAAAAAGTAACGGACGGAAACGGAAAAAGCCGTGCTTTTGCTGTCCCGTTCACATGCACCGGCCTGCCTAAAATCCGGCTGGCTTCCAGTTCAAAACGGTCGCGATAGCCTGTCCAGTCGATAAAAGGCGGTACGACCAGCGCCAAGGTCAGCACCAGTACCAGCAAACCACCAATAGCAACGAACAAACGCCCCAAAGTCTCACTCCGGCTGAGTACAGCCATCTGCTAACAAAACTGCTCTGCAGTCATTGTCATTTATGAATCACATTTCAGCGCGCACCATAGCGGCTCGCAGCCTGCGACAACAAGGTAATTTCACCATGACAAAGGCTGTATGCACCTGAATAGAGCCGTAAACTCGTGCCCAAAGATAAGGACACGGCTTGATCCTCTGGTATCTAACCGCTACAGCTGTCACATGACAGCCAATATCATTTTGTTTTCATATCTTCGGCCGCTTACGCTTCACACCCGAATTGACTTTATATCTGTGACATTATCATGAATTATTCAACGTCCGAGACCAATTCCCAACTTATGGAAACCATTCCTGATTTCTATGAGACTGCCGTTTTCAAGCGGGATATTTTCTCGGAAACCCGTGCAGGTTATTTTGTCGGCGAGCCGGAAACCCGTATCATCCGCCGCGTTGTCAGCGCAGCTCCGTGGTGGTCAAGCCCGCTGGCATGGTGGCTGGCGCGCCGTGAAATCCGTGGCCTCAAAAAAGTGCGCGGCATCAAAGGCACACCTCAGCTTCTGGCAACAGACAAACACGGCTTGTTCCGCACATGGACGGACGGCACGCCGCTGCATCTGGCACGCCCGTCCCATCGTGAATGGTATTTGTCTGCCCATCGTATTCTGCGCGATATGCGCCGCATGGGCGTTACCCATAATGATCTGCAAAAGCCGCAAAACTGGCTGATGACGCCGGAAGGCGAAGCCGCTGTGATCGACTTCCAGCTGGCTTCCGTGCATCGCCGTCGTGGCGCCTATTACCGTCTGATGGCCTATGAGGATTTCCGCCACCTCATCAAACAGAAGCGCAATTTCGCACCTGATCTGATGACACCAACGGAAAAGCGCATTCTGGCACGCCGGTCACTGCCGTCGCGTATCTGGCTGGCAACGGGCAAAAAAGTCTATAATTTTGTTACGCGCGGCATTTTCAACTGGTCTGACGGTGAAGGTACGGGTGACCGTATTGATAATGAAGGTCCGGCAATTATTGCGGCGCTGAAATCCGATCCGCGTGTGAAGGATGTGTCTCTGAGTCTCTATTCCCTGCCTGCAAAAGGTGTGGGGATTTATGCTTTTGTTGAAACACTGAATGCGGACGAAAAGTCACTGCGTGCACGCCTTAAAGGTTATAAAGTCGAACTGATCCAGCCGGTTGCCCATTTACCACGCCGTGAGGACGGCACTGTGCGCGAAGATATTCTGCGCCTTGTTGCTATGAACCAGATGACAGAACTGGACGATCTTCTGCTGCGCGAGCCGGATATGCGTCCGCTGGTGGAAGCGCTCGCCGCGCATCGTCTTAACTTCACGGATCGCCGTATCACGCAGATGGAATAGGATTTTCCAGCCTGTAAAACTTTAAAAACGCAACGAATGAAGTGCCTGTAAGCTCTGCAGGTACTTTATTTGTTCTGGTCTATGGCGTTTCGCTTAAGAATCATTACATTCGGAACTATGTCAGACTTTCCAGACGATATTCCCTTCTTCGGGGAGCCGGATGTACCGGCTACACCTAAACCGCAATCTGGTCCCAAAGCCGGGATTGCTGCGCGGGCTATGCAGGCGCGTAACCAGCAGCGCGGTGAACCAGATTATCTGCAAGGGCTGAACCCTGAGCAGCGGCAGGCGGTCGAAACGACTGAAGGGCCGGTTCTGGTTCTGGCCGGTGCGGGCACCGGCAAAACCCGTGTTCTGACCACACGTATTGCGCATATTATTCAGCAGGGTCTGGCATTCCCAAGCCAAATCCTCGCCGTGACCTTTACCAATAAAGCAGCACGCGAGATGAAAGAGCGTATCGGCCACCTTCTTGGCGGTGCGGTTGAAGGCATGCCATGGCTCGGCACCTTCCACTCTATCGGGGTGAAGATGTTGCGCCGTCACGCAGAACTGGCCGGCTTGCGTTCTGACTTTACCATTCTTGATACGGACGATGTGATCCGCCTGCTCAAACAGCTTATTCAGGCTGAAGGGCTGGATGACAAGCGTTGGACGCCGCGCTCCTTCTCCATGATGATCGATGGCTGGAAGAATAAAGGCTATGGCCCGTCTGAAATTTCGGAGGGGGACGCCCGTGCTTTTGCCAATGGCAAAGGACGTGAACTTTATTATGCCTATCAGGAACGGCTGAAAACGCTGAATGCCTGTGATTTCGGTGATCTGCTGCTGCACCCGATCCGGATTTTCCGCAAACATCCGGACATCCTGCGCGAATATCACACGAAATTCCGCTATATTCTTGTGGATGAGTATCAGGATACCAACACCGCGCAATATATGTGGCTGCGACTGCTGGCGCAAAGGCGAAGCAACTCAGCACCAACACAGCCCAATAACGCTCCTAACGCGACCGACTGGTCGCCAGATTCAAGCAATGCTGACTTTTCAGCCGCCCCTGCGGAGCGCAGCCGCGCTAGCGGCGACAGCGTGAGCACAAACAAACCTACACAGCAGATTAATATCTGCTGTGTTGGCGATGACGATCAGTCGATCTATGGCTGGCGCGGGGCTGAGGTCGATAATATCCTGCGCTTTGACAAGGATTTTCCGGGCGCGACGATTATTCGTCTTGAGCGCAATTATCGCTCCACACCGCATATTCTCGGTGCGGCATCCTATCTGATCGCGCATAATGAAGGGCGCTTTGGCAAAACACTGCTGCCGCAGGCTGCGAGTGAAGATGACCAAAAGGTGCATGTACATGCGGCTTGGGACTCAGAGGAAGAAGCCCGTGCTGTCGGTGAAGAGATCGAACAGGCTCAGCGTCGCGGTCATCTGCTTAATGATATGGCTATTCTGGTACGTGCCTCGTTTCAGATGCGTGAGTTTGAAGACCGCTTTGTAACACTCGGTCTGAATTACCGCGTTATCGGCGGCCCGCGCTTCTATGAGCGTCAGGAAATCCGCGATGCGATGGCTTATTTCCGCGTTGTAGCACAACCTGCCGATGATCTGGCCTTTGAGCGTATCGTCAACACACCAAAACGCGGTCTTGGTGAAGCCAGCCTGCGCTTGGTGCATGATTATGCACGCGCAAAAAATATGCCGATGCTGCAGGCGGCGGAAGATCTGATTGCCACGGAAGAACTGAAACCAAAAGCCCGCTCGGCACTGCGTGAAGTGGTTGAGAACTTCCGGCGCTGGCAGGGACTGCTGGATAACAAGTCCCATACAGAACTGGCCGAGATCATTCTCGATGAATCCGGTTATACGGCGATGTGGCAGAATGACCGTTCTGCCGAAGCACCGGGGCGTCTGGAAAACCTCAAAGAACTCATCCGCTCCATGGAAGAATATGAAAGCCTGCGCGGCTTTCTCGAACATGTGGCTCTGGTCATGGATACGGAACAGAATGAAGGCATGGATGCTGTCAGCATCATGACCCTTCACTCGGCCAAAGGGCTGGAATTTCAAACTGTGTTCTTACCGGGCTGGGAAGAAGGCCTGTTCCCGCATCAGCGTGCGCTGGATGAAGGCGGCCGTTCAGGGTTGGAAGAAGAACGCCGCCTCGCCTATGTCGGCCTGACCCGCGCCAAGAAAAACCTGCATATCTGGTTTGTATCCAACCGCCGTATTCACGGCATGTGGCAGACCACGATCCCGTCCCGCTTTCTGGAAGAATTGCCGGAAGAGCATGTGGATATTGCGGAGTCCGACAGTTCCTATGGCGGCGGTTATGGTCAATCACGCTTTGATGCTGTGGGACGTGGTGATCCGTTTGCCAATTCCTATTCCACACCGGGCTGGCAGCGGGCACAGCAAAACCGCTCCGATGCCACGCGCAACAATTGGGGCTCCCGCTCCGGTGCCAATGTCGAGCGCATCGGCTATGGCGAAACGGATTCCGGCTTCGGTGCCGGTCGCGGTTCAGTCAAAGGCAAAGTGATTGACGGCGAGCTGGTGGCAAAATCCGTTTCCTCAACGCCGTCAGACTTTAAGGTCGGCGACCGTGTTTTCCATATGAAATTCGGCAACGGCAATGTCGCCTCAATTGACGGCAACAAACTGACCATCGACTTTGACCATGCCGGACAAAAACGCGTCATCGACAGCTTTGTGAAACGGGTATAAAAATCTGCAGATACCTGAGTTTAGAAATAATATTCTAACATTGATATGTATGAGAGTATAACTTCATCAAGTAGATGCCCGCCGCAGCATGACATTGCTTAACCGAGCCATGAATCTCCGTTAAATTTCGAACCAACGAGCGAAGGAGCAAATTTGCCCCTTCGCTTCACTTGTTTTGAAAGAAAAAATCATGTCCGTCGCTCATGTGAAAAAACCTTCTGCGCAGGCCAAGCCACTCTATCTGAATTTCGGTTTTCAGGTATTGACGGCGATGGTTATCGGCCTGTTGCTCGGTCTCGTTGCCCGCAATATGGGGCCTGATATCAACGGCAATGCCAACTGGCTGTCTGTAAGCTTACAAACAATCGGCTCGATCTTTGTGCAGATGCTGCGTGCGCTTGTGCCGCCGCTGGTTTTCACCGCGATTGTGGCCTCTATCGCCAATCTGGCCGCGCTTAACAATGCCGCCAAGCTGGTCTGGCAGACCCTGCTGTGGTTCGCCATCACATCCTTTATCGCTGTGCTGATCGGTATTGCGCTGGGTCTGATTATTCAGCCTGGTATCGGCTCCGGTGTAGCCGCAGAAGCCGCCAAAGCGCCAGCCTCTTCCGGCTCATGGCTCGACTTCCTTAAAGGTCTGGTGCCTGCCAATATGCTCGGCCTTGAAGCCAGCACCAAGCTGAACAACGGCGCTGCATCAACTTCGCTGAACTTCAACGTGCTGCAAATCCTCGTTATCGCCATTACCTTCGGCGTTGCGGCGCTGAAAGCCGGTGATACTGCCAAGCCTTTCCTCGCCTTCAACCAGTCTTTGCTCGTTGTGGTGCGCAAAATTCTGTGGTGGGTTATCCGCCTCACCCCGCTCGGCACTATCGGTCTGCTTGGCCGCGCTGTTGCCCAATATGGCTGGGAAACACTGGTTCAGCTCAGCTGGTATGCCGCAGCCGTCTATATCGGTCTGGCAATCGTGCTGTTCGTGGTCTATCCGGCTATCCTGATCTTCCACGGCCTGAAACCATCTCGCTTTTTTGCAGGCGCGTGGCCTGCAATCCAGCTGGCTTTCGTGTCCCGCTCTTCCGTTGGCACACTGCCGGTAACTGAAGCCGTGACCGAGCGTAATCTGGGTGTGCCGCGTGAATATGCAGCTTTTGCTGTGCCTCTTGGCGCCACCACTAAAATGGATGGTTGTGCTGCAATCTATCCGGCGATCTCGGCGATCTTTATTGCGCAATATTTCGGCCTGCCGCTCGGCCTTCAGGAATATGTGCTGATCGCATTTGTCTCGGTACTGGGTTCGGCTGCGACTGCCGGTCTCACCGGTGCGGTGGTGATGCTCACCCTCACCCTCTCCACCCTCGGCCTGCCGTTGGAAGGTGTCGGCCTGTTGCTGGCGATTGACCCTATCCTCGATATGGGACGCACCGCTGTTAACGTTGCCGGTCAGGCACTGGTACCGGCCGTTGTTGCCAAGCGCGAAGGTATTCTTGATGAGGCTGTCTATAACAGCGAAAAGAATATCGACGATATCGATCCTTCACATCTGACAGCGCAAGGCGTTGCTGCTTAAAACAACCTAAAACAAAAAGCCGGAGGAAACTCTGGCTTTTTTATTATCCGCCGGTCGCCACATCATAGATCAGTTTCAGGTTCAGCACGATCACGATCAGTGCCACAATCCATGCCGCCCCTGTCAGCCATAAAGGCGCGCGCAGAGCACCCATCTTTTTACGGTCTGATGTAAACAAGATTAGCGGTACAATGGCGAATGGCAGCTGCAAACTCAGCACCACCTGACTGAGGATCAGCAGATTGGCAGTACCTTTATTGCCATAGAGCATCGTCACAATAATCGCCGGTATAATAGCAATACCGCGCGTAATCAGCCGTCGCAGCCACGGCCGGATACGGAAATTGATAAAACCTTCCATCACGATCTGCCCCGCCAGCGTCGCCGTTACTGTCGAGTTCAATCCCGCACAGAGCAGCGCAACACCAAACAGGATTGGTGCCAGCGTGCTGCCAAGCAAAGGTGCGATCAAGGCTTCCGCCTGCTCAATCTCCACCACATCAGTACGGCCAACCTTGTGAAAAGTCGCTGCGGCCAGAATAAGAATAGATGCATTGACGGCCAGAGCCAGCATCAGCGCAATGGTGGAATCCCATGTCGAATAGGTAATGGCTTCGCGTTTTTCCTCTAAATTACCGCCATATTTACGCGTTTGCACAATGCCGGAATGCAGATACAGATTATGCGGCATCACCGTCGCACCGATAATCCCGAGCGACAAATAGAGCATTTCCGGATTGGTCACGATCTCGGTTGTCGGTGCAAAGCCACGGATTACAGCGCCCCAATCGGGATCAGCCAGTGCAATCTGCACCAGAAAACACAAAGCAATAATGCAAAGCAAAACCAGCACATAGGCTTCAATCCAGCGGAACCCCTTGCTTTGCATATATAGCACGACAAAAACATCGAGCGCGGTCAGCAACACGCCGAGTTCCAGCGGCATACCAAACAGCAGATTAAGCGCAATCGCCGTGCCGATCACCTCGGCAAGGTCGGTGGCACAAATAGCAATCTCCGCGCCGATCCATAAGAACCATGCCATCGCCGGAGAATAAGCATCGCGGCAGGCCTGCGCCAGATCGCGCCCCGTTGCCACAGCCAGACGCGTGCAAAGCGATTGCAACAGAATGGCCATGATGTTGGAAACCAGCGCCACAACCAGCAGCGTATAGCCAAAGCGCGAACCACCGGCGATAGACGTCGCCCAATTACCTGGGTCCATATAGCCGACCGCCACCAGATAACCTGGCCCTGCAAAGGCAGCAAATTTTCTCCACCGCGTGCCATGTCGCGGAACTGCAATGGAACCATTGACCTCAGCCAGCGATTTCGCTGCCGGTTCCTGACGCCATGCGCCGGAATTATCAGCACTTTCTGCCAGTGGAAATTCATTTTTCTTCATGAAAAATCTTCGCGCACAAATGATAATGAAACTCATTTGCAACTAAATGCCTGATTTTTCCTGTCGTCAAGGAAAAACAATTCCCCGTATCGTGACAGGGAAATACAGGCATAAAAAATGCAGGTTAGAGCGTCGTGCGCCCCATTGCGCACAAAGGTCGCTCTAACACTTAAAAATTACGCTTCAGAACCGGCATTTAAAAAGCGCTTATTGCGGCTTACCTTTTTCCCACATCACATCCCCGCGATAAAGCGGCACGGTTGAAAGTGATGTTTTGGCAGAACCATCCTGCACCTGCGAGGCATGGGCCAGATAAATCAGCGTATTATTGGTCTGGTCATAAATACGGGTAATCACCAGCTTCTTCCAAATCAGGCTGGTGCGCTCGGAAAATACCCGCTCACCGCCTTTACCCAGCTTGATATCTCCGATGGTAATCGGTCCTGTTTGCTCGCAGGAAATCGATGCATTGGACGGATCTTCAAACCAGTTCCCCTTCTGCAGCCGGTCAATCATACCGCGCGAGAAGGATGCCAGATGGCAGGTCACACCTTGCACTTTCGGATCGCTGACCGCATCAATCACAATATCATTGCCGAGCCAGTCCACACCAACTTTGCCGATTTCCTCCGCTTGCACCACGCTTCCGCTTGTCAAAGGAGACAAGGCCAGCATTGCGCCCAGAGCTGTAACGGTCAGAAATTGCTTCATAAACATCTCCTGCATTCAGATTTGAATCAAATATGGAATGGCTCACGCATCCTCTGCCAAAGGCAGCCATTTATCGAGAAAAGCATTAATCTCCATGGTCTGAATATCCGGCAGCGCTTTATAAATCAGCTCCACCGGCCAGTCCCACCATGCACTCTGCAACAGGCGCTCAATCGTCTTTTCATCAAAACGCGGTCGCAGAATTTTTGCAGGCACACCGGCAACAATCATATAGGGTGGCACATCTTTAGAAACCACTGCGTTAGCGCCAATCACCGCACCGGTGCCAATGCTCACACCGGGCAAAATTACCGCACCATGACCAATCCAGACATCATTACCGATCGTCACCCGTCTTGAGGAACGGTGCGCACGGTAATCCATATCCACGCCGATATTGCGAAAATATTCATTCGGCCGATAGGTCATTTTATGCATGGTCAGACGCTGCATCGGATGTTCCAGCGCATTGATCCGCACATTGGAAGCAATGGAGCAGAAATGCCCGATCTCAGCATAAATCCCCTCGCCGTTGCGCTCCAGATAGGTGAAATTACCGATCTGCACATCACGCAGGATCACCCGCTCAGCGATTTCTGTATATTGTCCGAGTTTAACGGATTTCAGCTGCGCGCTCGGATGAATTTTCGGCTGCACATCACGCGAAAACTGCAAAACATCCTCACTCATCACATTTTATTCCTGCATAAGTTCAATTTCAAAAATTTCTGAAATTTCATAAAAGATGGGAAAATCACACAGACAGCCTTTGCCAAACTGCCACAAGCCAGCTATAACATTATTATGACGACAGCTGATAGACAGGCCAACGGACACGAGAGCAGAAAATTGCTTTGGATTAGCGGCGTGGTATTAATCACCGCTCTGGCCGCTGGCGCTTTGTTTGCAGGCTGGATGAATTACAGCGACACCATATTCATGACCATGCTCATGGATGGTATTTCATGGTGCTTCTGAGGATCTGATTTATGCGTAAATATCTTCCCGTTCTGGTGCTGTTTGTTGCTGCTTTCACAATCGGCATTGTTGGCTTTCAGGCCTATCGCGACAAACAAATGGCCTCCGGCGAAGAGAGCCCTTATGGCGGCGCGTTCAAACTTGTCTCTATGAATGGCAGTGAGATCACCGATCAGTCTCTGCGCGGCAATCCTTCAGTCGTGTTTTTCGGCTATACCCATTGTCCGGTTGTCTGCCCGACCACCCTCTTCGATCTCGACAGCTGGCTGAAAGAGCTCGGCCCTGAAGGCGCGGCTATTCGCGGCTATATGGTCACTGTTGATCCTGAACGTGACACACCGGAATATATTCAGAAATACATTACCAATGTCTCCGACCGTATCACCGGCATTACCGGTGACCCGAAGGACATTGCTGCGATGCTGAAGTCCTATAATATCTATGCCAAGAAAGTTGATGAAGACGGCGAGAATTACACGATGGATCACACCGCATCCATCCTGCTTCTCGACAAGAACGGCCGTCTGCGCTCAACCATCGCCTATGGCGAACCGTCAGAAACAGCAATTTCCAAGCTGAAACGTCTGGCAGCAGGCTGATTAAAGTTACTAAGCACTCCCAATCAAACCCGCTTCATGGTAAGCGGGTTTTTTTATAACTCCAATTCAGAGACCCCACATGGCACAGTACCGCTTATATCTCACACGGGACAAAGATCAGGCTGAGCAGATTTTCGATCTGCTGGAACCGGTATTTGAAGAAGACGGTCTGCCGCTGGCCAATACTGAAATTGATGAAGACAAGCAGATTTATGAAATCTCGCTTTATACCGAAGACAAAGCCGGTGCCGATGAAGCCCTGCCGCGCATGGCCGCTTGTCTGGGTCTGAAGCCGGAAGAAATCGGTGTGGAAGAACTGCCGGATATTGACTGGGTTCTGCATTCTCTCGAAGGTCTGAAGCCTGTTCGAGCCGGTCGCTTCTTCGTTCACGGCTCCCATGACCGCGACAAGCTGCAGGACGGCGATATCGGCATTGAAATCGATGCAGGTCTTGCTTTTGGTACCGGTCATCACGGCACCACCGCCAGCTGTCTTGAAATGATCGAAGAAATTGTTGCGCTTGAAGAGCCGAAAAATGTGCTGGATCTCGGCACCGGCAGCGCGGTTCTGGCCATTGCAGTTGCCAAGCTGCGTGATATTCCGGTTCTGGCTACCGATATTGATCCTGTTGCCGTTGATGTGGCGCAGGAAAATGTGGAGAAGAACGGTGCGGATAAATGGGTTTCCACCCTCACCGCCACCGGCTTTGACAATCCGGAAATGCAGGCACGTGCGCCATTTGATCTGATCGTTGCCAATATTCTTGCCAATCCGCTGATTGAACTGGCAAGCGAGATGCACGCCCATGTGAAAGATAATGGCTCGCTGATCCTCTCCGGCATTTTGGAAACCCAACGCGACAGCGTGATTGCGGCTTATGAAGCAGCAGGCATTGAGCATCACAAAACTATTTACAAAGAAAGCTGGGTTGCTCTTCACCTCAAGCCAAAGCTCTGATTATAATGAGGGTCTAACCTTTTTCAGGATCAGAATCTCATGTTTCAGAACTTTGAAGTCAGCAGCAATCCGGCAACCGGTGCGCCGCGTGTAGCCAAATTGCGCGAGGAACTGAACCGTCTGCAGTTGGACGGCTTTCTTGTGCCACGCGCCGATGAGCATCAGGGCGAATATGTGCCGTTGCGTGCTCAGCGCCTTGGCTGGCTGACAGGCTTCACCGGTTCTGCCGGTGCAGCGCTGATCCTGAAGAATAAAGCCTATGTCTTTGTTGACGGGCGTTATACATTGCAGGTGCGCACCCAAACCGATCCAGCCGTGTTCGACATTGAAAGTCTGGTCGACAATCCGCCTGCCTCATGGCTGGAGAAAAACGGCAAAGGTCTGGTCATCGGTTTTGATCCTTGGCTGCACACAATTGCAGAAACCCGCGCACTAAAAGCAGCACTCGAGGCACAGGGCGGCCAGCTCGTGCCGGTGCAAGACAATCTGGTTGATCTGGTCTGGACTGACCAGCCTGCCGCCCCGCTTGAACCAGTGACTATTCAGCCGCTGCAATATGCCGGTCAGGAGCCACGTGCCAAACTGAACAACCTGAGTGAAGCGGTTGAGAAAAGCGGTGCCTCAGCCACTATTCTGACAGACCCCGCCTCCATCGCATGGGCATTCAATATTCGCGGCCGCGATGTCAGCAACACACCATTGCCTTTGAGCTTTGCGCTGATTGCGGCTGACTGCCAGCACATTCTGTTCATTGATAAACGTAAGCTGCCGATTGAAACCGAAGCCTATCTGACGCAGCTGACCAAAATCACTGCGCCAAATCTGATGGAAAACACGCTGGCTCAACTGGCAGGTGAAGGTGCAAGTTTCATGCTTGATCCCGCACTGGCTGCGGAAAAGCTGCGCATGATTATCACGCAGGCCAATGGCACAGTGGTTGAAGGCACTGACCCTGCCCGCCTACCACGTGCAATGAAGAACAAAGCCGAACTGGATGGCTCCCGTGCTGCGCATGAGCGTGACGGCGTGGCAATGGTCAAGTTTTTCTCATGGCTCGATAGCCAGCCTGCCGGCAGCGTGGACGAAATCAGCGCCGCTCAGCAGCTGGAAGAAAGCCGTCGCACAGTCGGCGAAATGTTCCAGAAGCCTCTGGAAGATCTGTCTTTTGACAGTATCTCCGGTGCAGGGTCTGACGGCGCCATCATCCATTACCGCGTTAATACCGATACCAATCGCAAGCTCAAAGATGGCGAGCTGTATCTGATTGACTCCGGTGCACAATATCGTGACGGCACCACGGATATCACTCGTACCGTGGCGATTGGTGAAGTCTCTGCTTTTGAGAAGAAGACTTTCACACTGGTGCTGAAAGGCGTAATCGCACTGTCACGTCTGCGCTTCCCTGTCGGCACACGCGGTCAGGATATTGATGCCTTTGCCCGTGCCGCTCTCTGGCAGCATGGCTATGACTATGCACATGGCACCGGCCACGGCGTTGGCTCCTATCTCGCTGTGCATGAGGGGCCGCAGAGCATTTCCAAACGCGGTGCGCAGGAACTCAAAACCGGCATGATCCTCTCCAATGAGCCGGGCTATTATCGTCCGGGCGAATTCGGCATCCGTATTGAAAACCTGATTATCGTTAAAGAGCCACAAGCAATTGATGGCGGCGATATCGCAATGCATGAGTTTGAGACACTAACCTTCTGCCCGATTGACCGTCGTCTCATTGATGTTTCACTGCTCAATGCAGACGAACTAACATGGCTTAACGATTATCATGCCCAGACACGCGACAAGCTGCTGCCGCATTGCTCGGAAGACGAAAAGAGCTGGCTGATTGCTGCGACCGAAGCCCTGTAAAGCCCTGCCATACAGACATAAAAAACCGGCGATTTCGCCGGTTTTTTTTGTATTTTAAAAAGGCATATATTGGCGCAGCAGCACAATCAGCACACCGCCGAAAATACACAGTGGAATAATACCGATGCGGAATGCCGCCAGCGTGCAAAGCACCATAGTCAGAAACTCTTTCCAGCCTGCATTGAAAGCCGCCGGAGCAACAAGCGTTGTCAGCACCGCCGCAGGCACGGCATTAAGACCGGCCTCAACACGGTAATGCACACGCTCAAACTGCGAAAGAATGAGATGCCCGCCGATACGGGTAATATAGGTCAGCACAGCCGCGCCGAAAATAATCCATACAGTTGAAGACATTACCGCACGTCCTTCACAGTTTTCACCGGTTCATCATCCAGCGTAATCACAGTTTCACGGCCAGACAGCGGCTTGGCAATCACAACAGCCATAACAATACCGCCGATTGCACCAACGGTGACATGCCACGGCGAGCCGATCCAGAAATAAGCAGCAACGGAAGTCACAGAACTCGCCGCAACAATCGGGAACCAGTTTGTACGGGAGCGAAAGCCCATCACCAGCCCGAGGAAATAGATCGGCAACAGCATATCAAGACCGATGGCTTTCGGATCACCGATCATCCCGCCGAAAGTCGCACCAATATAGGCTTCAATCACCCAAGACAGATAAAGCGGAATAGCCAGCCCCATATACCAGACAAAGGTAATGGGCTTTTTCTGCTCCGCCTGCTTTTCACTTTCCGCATATTGAACATCGGTCAGGAAAAAGAAGGCCACAATCTGCTGTAAAGGCGTGAAATGCTTAATCAACCGTCCTGTGCCTGCGGAATAGAGCACATGGCGGAAATTCACTGCGAAAATCGACAGCAGGATCATCCATGGTGCAACATGTTTGCCAAACAGCTCCATGCCCACCAGCTGGCTGGCACCGGCAAACAGTGCCGCGCTCATCCATACCGATTCACTGACATTCAGGCCGTTATCAACGGCAACAACACCAAACAAAATGCCAAAAGGCGCGACCGCCGCCATAACCGGCCCGCCGCGTCTTGCACCATCCCAGAATTGTGCAAGTTTACCTGTCTGTGTACCAGACAGGATTTTTGGATTACATCCATCCATCATCATTACCAGTATTTTTCAAACGCGCCTTAAAGCCCGCGTTTACATTTGAGGAATGGACTAAAGCAGAAAACTGCTCACCGTTCCCACACTGGTTATGAATAGGCTGATGCATAAAACCAATCAAGTGCAGGGCAGACACACCTGCCCTGTCATAAAGGGTAATATTTAATCCGCACCAACAAGCGTAAACCACGCATCTTCATCAATCACTTCAATGCCCAATTCGGCAGCTTTGGTGAGTTTTGAGCCTGCTCCCGGCCCTGCAACCACCAGATCTGTCTTTTTTGAAACCGAACCCGCTGCTTTTGCGCCATAGCGCTCCGCCATAGTTTTGGCCTCATCACGCGACATGCGCACCAGCGATCCGGTGAAAACGATGGTTTTACCGGCAACCGGTGAGCCGCTCACGATTTCGTGAACTTCATCCAGCGGTGTTACTTCTGCCAGCAATGCATTCAGCACTTCCGTGTTATGCGGCTCCTGATAGAAGTCGACAATCGCCTCAGCAACAATCGTGCCGATGCCTTCCACATCCGTCAATTCACGCCAGGCATCATTGCCCTTGTCGCTCTTATCCTGCGGCACCAAAGCGGCCAGCGTCACCTCTGCCAGTTTCTGATAAGAGCCAAAGGCGCGCGCCAGTTTCTTGGCATTGACCTCACCGACATGACGGATACCAAGCCCGAACAGAAAACGGCTCAGCGCAATCTCCCGCCGCTCATTAATCGCGGCATAGAGTTTTTTCACCGATGTCGCGCCAAAGCCCTCAATATTTTCCAGCTTCTTCAGCGGTGATTCAGCTTGGCGTTTTTCCAGCGTGAAAATATCTGCCGGTGTGCGGATTTTTAAACTCTCATCTTCAGCATTGAAGAAGAATTCGACCTGCTTTTCGCCCAAGCCCTCAATGTCAAAAGCATTACGCGAAACGAAATGGCGAATGCGTTCAACTGCCTGCGCCTCGCAGATCAGACCACCGGTGCAACGGCGCACCGCCTCACCTTCTTCGCGCACCGTATGGCTGCCACAGACAGGGCACAGACGCGGGAATTCATAGGCAACGCTCTCCGCAGGGCGTTTATCGGCGACAATATCCACGATCTGCGGAATCACATCACCGGCGCGCTGAATTATGACGGTATCGCCGACGCGGATATCACGCCCTTCACGTAATACATTGCCCTTCTGGTCAAATCCGCGAATATAATCCTCATTATGCAGCGTGGCATTGGTCACCACCACGCCCCCGACAGTGATCGGCTCCAGACGCGCAACAGGCGTCAGCGCACCGGTACGGCCGACCTGAATATCAATGCCTTTGAGAATGGTAAAAGCACGCTCTGCCGGAAATTTATGGGCAATTGCCCAACGCGGACTGCGCGAAATAAAACCAAGACGCTGCTGCAAAGCCAGATCGTCGATCTTATAGACCACGCCGTCGATATCATAACCAAGCGTGGCACGCTGTTCTTCAATCGCGTGATAGTGAGCAACCAGTTCCGGCACACTCTCAAAACGGCGCATCAGCGGATTGATTGTGAATCCATAGGATTTGAACTTTTCCACCATGCCCATTTGCGTGGCGGCAGGCATTTCACTCACCTCACCCCATGCATAGGCGAAAAAACGCAACACACGGCTGGCGGTGATTTTGCTGTCCAGCTGGCGCAGCGATCCTGCTGCTGCATTGCGCGGATTGGCAAAAACCGGTTTACCGTCTTTTTCCTGTTTTTCATTAAGCGCCGCAAAATCGGCATGGCTCATATAGACTTCACCGCGCACTTCCAGCACATCCGGCGCATCGCCTTTCAACACCTGCGGAATATCGGCAATTGTACGCGCATTATTGGTGACATTCTCGCCTACAGAGCCATCGCCGCGTGTCGCAGCACTCACCAGCCGCCCCTGCTCATAACGCAGCGAGAGCGACAGCCCGTCAATCTTCGGCTCTGCGGTTATACCGAGCGGGCTGCCCGGAAAGAGTTTGAGGAAGCGATAAATACGTCCGACAAATTCACCCACATCCTCATCGCTGAAAGCATTATCCAGCGACAGCATTGGCACATTATGGGTGATTTTGGAGAATTTCTCGGAAACCGCCGCGCCGACTTTCAGCGACGGCGAATCTTCGCGGATCAAATGCGGAAAACGTTGCTCAATTGCCTGATTGCGGCGGCGTAGCGCATCATATTCCGCATCAGAGATTGTCGGCGCATCCTGCGTATTATAGAGAAAATCATGCTCAGCGATGGTTTTAGCCAGCAATTCAAGCTCAGCTGCGGCCTGTTCTTCGCTCAAATTTTCAACGCTGATTTCACTCATATTCAACCCGTCTCCGTTTACGGATTCAATATAACACAGGTGATGAAAATCAAACGCTCAAGACTGAATTTTATACAGTCAGCGCGCCGTTTTCCCGCAGCAATCGTTCTGCTGCAGCACGGGCTTCATCAGTCACACTGGCACCGGCGAGCATACGCGCGATTTCTTCCTGACGCTCGGCCACTTCCATCGTGCGGATAGACGTGCGCATCTGTTCGCTCTCCCCTTGCGCCTTGGCGATCAGGAAATGTGTCGTCGCACGTGCAGCAACCTGCGGCGCATGCGTGACAGAAAGCACCTGCACATTGGAAGAAAGACGTGCGAGACGCTGACCGATCGCATCAGCCACTGCACCGCCCACACCGGTATCAATTTCGTCGAATACCAGTGTTGGTGCCGAACCGCGATCAGCAAGAGCCACTTTGAGCGCCAGCAGGAAACGGGACAATTCACCGCCCGAGGCCACTTTCATCATTGGCCCTGCGCGTGTTCCCGGATTGGTACGCACCCAATATTCAACAATATCAATACCTTCAGCACTGCGATTTTCCGCATCGGTTTCGATATTGACGATAAATTCCGCACGTTCCAGCTTCAGCGCCGGTAATTCCTGCATCACAGCCTGCGTCAGCGATTGTGCAACCTTTACACGCTCTGCCGACAATGCAGATGCCGCCGCATCGTAGATTGCACGGTTTTCCTGAGCCTGCTTCTCCAGCTGTTCCAGTTTTTCCGCACCGGCATCAAGATCCTGCAAATCCGCATCCATCTTGTCGCGCAATGCTGCCAGATTGGCCACCGGCACAGAGAATTTACGCGAAGCTGCACGCAGCGCAAAAAGACGCTCTTCCACTGTCTCCAGCACACGCGGATCAAAATCAATCTCGCGCATTGCCGTATCAATACCGCTCTGCGCATCACCTAGGCGATCCAGCGCCTCGTCAATCGCTTTAATCACCGGCTCCAGCAGATGCGGTGCTTCCGGCATTTTGCGCTCAAGACGGCGCACCAATGCGGCCAAAGTCGGCACCGGCGATTCATGACCGGACAACAGGTCATTGGCTTCGCTCACATCTGTCGCGATCTTCTCTGACTTCATCATGATGGAGCGCTTTTCAGCCAGCTCATCTTCTTCGTCTTCTTGCGGATTGAGCTTATCAAGCTCTTCAGCCGAGGCGCGCAGATAATCCGCCTCACGCGCTGCGGCTTCCACTTTAGCGCGATGCTTGACCAGAGCACTCTCACTGTCGCGCCATTGCTTATACAAACGACGCAGCTGCAAAGTCTGCCCGTCCAGCCCGCCAAAAGCATCCAGCAATGTGCGGTGCAAATCTGTGTCGATCAGCGCACGGTCATCATGCTGACCGTGGATTTCCACCAGATGGCGGCCAAGTTCACGCAGCAAACCAACACTCGCCGCCTGATCATTGATGAAAACACGCGAGCGACCGTCACTATTCTGCACGCGGCGCAGAATAATATCACCGTCATCATTGATTTCATTATCTTTGAGGAAATTGCGGGCGGGATGATTGATGCCGACATCAAACACCGCCGTTACCTGCCCCTGCTCCGCACCATGGCGCACAAGGGAAGCATCGCCTCTGGCACCAAGCGCCAGAGACAAACTGTCGAGCAAAATAGATTTACCCGCACCGGTTTCACCGGTGAGGACAGACAGACCTTTTTGAAACTCGATATCGAGTTTCTCAATCAGGACAATATCGCGGATCGACAGTTGCGCTAGCATGGCTGCCTTTTATAGCATTTTACAGTCAAATGGCCACATTTGGCATCGTATAAATGCGGGGAAACAATAAGGCAGAGCAAGCTGAAATTATCTTGTAATCACAACTTGCTCTGTTTTCATTAAGCGCCGCCAGTGATGAGCGAAGATGCTTTGGAAAGCCACGAACCGGTGTTTTCACGCGGCTCAAGACCACCACCCTGCAAGAGCTTATAGGAATCTTTATACCAAGGGCTGTCCGGGAAGTTCTTACCCAGAACCGCAGCAGCAGTCTGCGCTTCAGAGGTCAGACCCAGTGCAAAATAAGCCTCGGTCAGACGAGCCAGCGCTTCTTCCACCTGACGGGTGTTGGAATATTCCTCAACCACGTTGCGGAAACGCTTGATCGCGCCGAGATATTCCTTGCGCTCAAGATAGTAACGGCCGACCTGCATATCCTTACCGGCGAGCTGGTCGCGGGCAAAGCGGATCTTGGTCTTGGCGTCTTCAACATATTCCGATTTCGGGAAGCGATCGACAACTTCCTGCATCGCAGCAATCGCACGGCGGCTTGCCGCCTGATCGCGCGTTACATCCGGAATCTGACGGAAATAGCTCAGGCCGATAATGTAATAGGCATAAGCGGATTCATCCGAAGTCGGGTAAAGCGTGTTGTAGCGCTTAGCCATCGAAATGGCCTCTTCATAATTACCTTTGCGGTAATTGGTGAATGCGGACATCACCAGCGATTTGCGCGCATATTCTGTGTAAGGATGCTGACGGTCAACAGCGGCGAATTTCTTCGACGCTTCGTCCAGACGTCCGGCTTCGAGATTGGCAAGACCTTCATTATAAAGCTTGTCAGCCGGATCAATGCTCTCGACATATTTGGACAGGTCAACATCTTTGTCACCGGAGGCACAACCTGCAAGCGCCATTGTCAGCACGACAGCACTGGTCGCCATAGCCAGCTTGGTCATTTTACGAATTTGAGAACCCTCAGCACCAGTAATATTGGCTGCAGTATCTGGGAATTTAGAAATCGTCATGCTGTCTCCGGTGTTTCGGCAACACAAATCATGGGCAAATCATTCCTGTGTCAGAGGGTTCATAAACCATAGCTGAGAACAATCGGCAATGTTAATACAAGTTTATTCGCACTGCTTCGAGACTGCAATGCCTGCCAGACACGACTTTTTCAACCCGTACAGTCATAAAACAGCAAAATCTCTTACAAACCGCCATCACACTGCATGTGTTCGCGGCTCAATTAAGGCTGACAGAACAGACTCTCAAAGAATCATTGAGTAATTTGTCCTGATTATCATTTATAGCTGTATGCTGTGTTCTTCAGATAACAAAAATTCAGCTTTCCAACCGATAGTGATCCGGTTTTTCCAGCAATGCCTTTACCAGAAGCGCGTTCAGCTTATGACCGCCGCGATAGGAGCGGAACAGGCCACGAAACGGATGACCTGCCAATGCCAGATCACCAACAGAATCCAGCAATTTGTGACGCACGAATTCGTCCGGATAGTGCAGCCCGTCAGGATTAAGCACATCACCCTCATCGCCGATAGCAATAGAATTTTCCAGCGACGAGCCAAGCGCCAGTCCCATGGAGCGCAGTTTTTCTACATCACGCATGAAGCCGAAGGTGCGTGCTTTGGCAATTTCACGCTCAAAAACATCCGCATCAAGGTCAAAGCTGAAAGACTGGCGGCCGATAGAGGCGACAGGAAAATCAATTTCCACCTCATAGCGGGTACCGTTATGCGGTATAAACTCTGCCCAGTTCTGTCCGTCTTCCACACGTACAGGTTTCAAAATAGTCAGATACTGACGCGGGGCATCCTGCTTCACTAATCCGGCCTTGCGGAATGCACTGATAAACTCAGCCGAACCGCCACCGAGGATCGGCACTTCAGGACCGTCAATTGCAATGGTCAGATTATCAATGCCAAGCGCTGCAATCGCTGCCATCAAATGTTCAATCGTGCTGACACCGAAATCAGCAGAGCCGATGGACGTATTCAGCGTTGTCGAACCAAGCGAGACAGACAATGCAGGAATGCTCTCGCGTCGCCCCTCACTATTGTGACGAATAAAAACAATACCGTGGTTCACAGGCGCCGGACTGATATCCAGCGTAACAGGTTTGCCGCCATGCACACCAAATCCAGAGAGCGGGAATGAACCGGCTATTGTTTGCTGCATAGTTTTCATAACAATCCTGTTTCCTGTCTTATCTGCCAGTTTCATATAGGACGCTCAGCCTCAAGGCTCAATCTTGTTCCCCGATAAAACAGCAGCCTTAAAACAAAAAAACACCGCGTCCTTGATGAGAACGCGGTGAAATTTAAGCAAAAGGTATTTTATCAGATCAGTTGGCCTGACGGCGAAGGAACGCCGGAATTTCAAGCTGATCATCTTCAGAAGCCATGCGCGGCTGTGCACGACCCTGACTGTCAAGCTGACCGTTGCGCGGTGCATAGATCGAGGCATCCTGCGACAGCGGACGGCGCTGTTCAGGGGCACGAGCCTGCATCGGAGCGGCCGGCATTTCACGTTTCTGAGCAGGTTCCAGACGGGCAGTCGGCTGTTCGTCATCACGACGGGACAGGCTGGCAGTCAGACGACGCAGCAGACCAAGCGGACCGCGTTCTTCATGTGCCTGCTGTGCCGGCTGCGGAGCTGGTGCGCGACGGGCATTCATTTCCGCCTGAACAGCCGGAGGAAAGTCCGATACGCTTGGCATACGCGGAGCCTGACGCGGCTGCTGCGGAGCCAGAGCCGGATCCATGTGCTGCTGCGGCTGGAACTGCGGCTGAGGTGCCAGATTATGCGCTGGCTGCTGCATCTGCGGCTGAACCGGAGCCTGCATCTGCGGGCGCGGAGCGGCTGGCTGCTGACGCATTTCCATCATATCCGGTGCAGGTGCCTGAAAAATACGGCTCTGCGGCTGGAAAGCAGCATCATTAGTGGCGGCTGGCGGCGCATAAGAACGCTGCTCACCTTCACCCAGATGCAGGGACTGCTGAGCCGGAGCGGCATGTTCAACAGGTTTAGCCTGAGCAACAGGCTGCTGAACAGGAGCCTGAGCGGCTGGCTGCGGAGCTGGTTTAGCTACTGGTTTCGCTGGCTGGCGAAATTCCAGCGGCGCAGGCGCCGCGTCTCCGATCTGCTTATCGATTCCGGTAGCAACGACAGAAACACGGATCACACCTTCGAGACCTTCATCGAAGGTCGCGCCGAGAATGATCATAGCATCCTGATCGACTTCTTCACGGATACGGGTAGCAGCTTCGTCAACTTCAAACAGTGTCATATCACGGCCACCTGTGATCGAGATCAACAGGCCGCGCGCACCGCGCATGGAGGTTTCATCCAGCAGCGGGTTAGCAATAGCGGCTTCAGCAGCGGCAATCGCACGACCGTCGCCGGAGGCCTCACCGGTGCCCATCATGGCCTTGCCCATTTCGCGCATAACCGAGCGAACGTCAGCAAAGTCAAGATTGATAAGACCTTCTTTAACCATCAGGTCGGTGATGCAGGCAACACCGGAATACAGCACCTGATCGGCCATCGCAAAAGCGTCGGCAAAAGTGGTTTTGTCATTGGCAATACGGAACAGGTTCTGGTTCGGAATGACGATCAGAGTATCGACATTCTTCTGCAGTTCTTCGATACCCATATCAGCCGTTTTCATGCGGCGCTGGCCTTCGAAGTGGAAAGGTTTGGTGACAACACCAACGGTCAGAATACCTTTTTCGCGCGCTGCACGGGCAACAACCGGCGCGGCACCGGTACCTGTACCACCGCCCATACCGGCGGTTACAAAGCACATATGTGTGCCGTTCAGGTGATCGATGATTTCATCAATGCACTCTTCAGCAGCTGCGCGGCCGACTTCCGGCTGCGAACCTGCACCCAGACCTTCGGTCACAGCTGCACCCAGCTGAATAATACGTTCAGACTTGGACATAGTCAGAGCCTGGGCGTCGGTATTGGCCACAACAAAATTTACGCCACGCAAACCGGCGTTAATCATGTTGTTGACAGCGTTACCGCCACCCCCGCCCACACCGAAAACGGTGATGCGCGGCTTCAGCTCGGTGATATCCGGCTTTTGCAGATTGATTGTCATCAGTTTCGTTCCTTTTGCCTTTCACCGCTTCGCCGCCGCGGTGCCGTATTCTGATTTATTTTTTGTACGCATACCCCGGAAGGAACCGCGTTATCATTTTGAAATTATCCGGTCGTTTACCATGATTTGGCAAAAAGCCCAGAGTGTAATCGGGTCAGAAATAAAAAATCTCAAACCCTTGTTTCAAAACTGCTTTCCTTCAATTTTACTCCTCAGGAAAGCTGCAGCTCTTTCTTACTAAAAACTTGTTTTCAGCCATTGGCCGACCCGTGAAATACGTCCGCCGGAGCCGATAAGACGACCACCGGAGGCAGCACGAACAGACCGTTCTTCAATGCCTGCTACCTGCGGATAAATCAGCAGGCCTACTGTTGCCGAAAATGCCGAACCTTTTGCAGCTTCCGGCAATCCCGCAATTCCTAAAGGCCGCCCGATACGGACATTGCGCGCCAGAATACGGCGGGCAACTTCCGGCATACCGGTCAGCTGGCTTGCGCCACCTGTCAGCACAACACGCTTACCGACAATATGACCCAGCCCCGAAGCATTCAGCCGGTCACGAACCAGCTCCAGTGTTTCTTCAACACGGGCACGAATGATACGGGTGAGAACTGAACGCGGATACTGGTTCGGCACATCACGATCGTCATCGCCGATCGGCGGAACGCTGATCAGATCGCGGTCATCGGCAGCGCTTGGCAGCGCCGAGCCATACATAACCTTGAGCCGTTCAGCATCTTCCATACGGGTGGAGAACCCGCGTGCCACATCCATTGTTACATGCATACCGCCAATGGCAATGGCGTCAGCATGGATAAATTTACCTTCCGAGAATACGGAAATTGTTGTGGTGCCACCGCCCATATCAATACAGGCCGCGCCCATTTCCGCTTCATCATCCACCAGAGCCGCCAGACCGCTCGCATAAGGTGTGGCGACAATCGCTTCAACCGAGAGATGGCAGCGATTGATGCACAATTCGAGATTGCGCAAAGGTGCACTGTCTGCGGTCAGTACATGCATATCAACGCCGAGTGAATCGCCCAGCATACCCATCGGGTCGCGGATACCGCGTTCACTGTCGAGTGTGTAACCGATCGGCAGCGAGTGAACCAGATGACGCTCAGCCTGCAGCGCCTGTTTGGCACCGGCAGCAAGCACACGGCGAATATCGGTTTTCTCTACTTCATGGCCGCCCAGATCAATGCTCGCATTGAAGGTTTCGCTTTTCAGACGACCGGAAGAAATATTGACGATCAGCGATTCAACGGTCAGACCGGCCATACGCTCAGCCGCATCTACAGCCAGACGGATCGACTGCTCGGCAGCATCCAGATCAATCACCACACCGGATTTAACGCCGCGGGATTTCTGATAGCCGATACCCAGCACATCCATACGATGCGTACGACCCGGCAGAAACGCACTTTCATCCCGCGGGCGCAGACGCGCAATCACACAGGAAACCTTGCTCGATCCGACATCAAGCACTGTCAGAAGCCGCGTACGGCGACCTGAAGAGGACGAACCGGAAGTGTTTTTTGCAGACCAGATACTCATACGCGCCTACCCGCTGCCGCTTTGGCAGCTTTTTCACGGTCTTTCAGCATTTTCTCACGGCTTTCCATGCCGGTCGGTGTGAGCTGTACAGTCACACGGTCATCCAGACGCATGTCGAGGCTGAGAATATCCCGACCAAGAATATTTTTAGTCCGCTGCAGGGTTTCAACCTCTGCCAGAGCACGCTTTACATCCTGCTCAGGCAACAAAACCCGCACACCATTATCAAACAGCAGATCCCAGCGGCGGTCAGAAACCCGCGCATAGGCACGCACTTTGGCGGCCAGATCAGGATAGGCTGCAACTGTTTCAATAAAAGCCTTGCCGCGCTTCTGCGCACCTTCGCCCACCACCAGCGGCAGCGAGGCATAACGGGAACCGTTCAGCGGAACGATCGGCTTGCCTTCTTCATCCACCAGCAGCAAATCACGGCCGGACTGCCAGACTGCAAATGCCTTACGCTCCTGCAGGGAAACCACAACAGAACCCGGATAGACTTTGCGGATTTCAACACCGGCGACCCAAGGCAAGGTTTCAATCGCCTGACGTGCCTCATCCGCATTGAAACCGATCAGAGATGTCTCTCCGTCCAGTCCTAGCTTTTCAAGAATATCAATTTCAGAGGTTTCATTATTACCGGCAACGCTCACCTTCTCGATAGCAAAACCGAAAGTTGATGCCGTTGCTTTCACAACCTCATGCGTATGGTTACCGATGACCATACCGTAAATACCGGTCGCACTCAGAAAACCGATCATGCCGAAAGTGCCCGCATAACGCGGAACATTAACCCCGCCGCCGAACAGGCGCGAGGCAATACGGAAAGGCTTGCGCAGAAAACGCGGAAGAACAAAAGCACCACCGTGCGAAAGTGATGTACGGGACATCATCGCATCACGATTACTTCTGTCAGATCTCGCCTTTATCGCATGCACGAGGCATCCTCCACCATCCAGCTCAACAACTCACCGAATGAATACCCTTCAGCCTTGGCAATATCCGGCACCAGAGAGGTCGGCGTCATGCCCGGCTGTGTATTCACTTCAAGCCAGATCAGCTCACCGTCACCGGAGCCGCTCTCATCAAAACGGAAATCGGAACGACTCACGCCGCGACATCCGATTGCCTGATGTGCCTGAAGTGCCATTATTTGTATTTTTTGGTAAATATTTGGTGAAATTTTCGCAGGACATTCATGCTGCGAGCCACCATCTGCATATTTTGAGTCATAATCGTAGAAGGAATGTGCCAGCGGAATGATCTCACACACACCAAGGGCGCGATCACCCATCACAGCGCAGGTTAATTCACGTCCGGCGACATAGCGCTCAACCATAACCTCATCGCCGTATTTCCATTCATCCGAGCCGAGAATCTGCGGCGGAGCGCTCTGCCCTTCGCGCACGATCACCACGCCGAAGCTGGAACCTTCACGCACCGGCTTCACCACATAAGGCGGCTGCATCGGATGCTGATTACCGATATCAAAACGGCTCATCACGCGCGATGGCGCGATAGCCACACCGGCGGCACCGGCAACAAGCTTGGCACGGGCTTTATCCATTGCCAGCGCCGAGGCCAGCACACCGGAATGCGTGTAAGGGATTTGCAGATATTCGAGAATACCCTGAATGGCACCGTCTTCACCAAAAGGACCGTGCAATGCATTAAACGCAACATCAGGCTTCAACTCAGCAAGAACAGCAGCCACATCACGGCCGACATCAACACGCGCAACACGATAGCCCTGCTCTTCAAGCGCTTTGGCGCAGGCAGCACCCGAGGAAAGACTGACCGGACGCTCCGATGAAAACCCGCCCATCAAGACAGCAACATGTTTACCTGTCATTTTAACCATGTCCCCTCTGCCAGCAACGCTGATACACATAAAACAAAAACTCTGAGCCCGCCGGAGCTGAGCCGCATGTCGAACAGACACGCAAAACACATTAAAAATATTCCCTGGCACGCCGCATAATCAAAAAACTGAACCAAAATTCAGACAATCATACAGCGCTCCGGCGGAAGATTTCCGCAGAACCCCAAGGCAAAATTAACTTGCCGACCCAAATCACTAACGCTTGTTCACTATAAGAATCAGAGAGTTGATTCTATGGCAAGCCCTTACAAAAAATTACGCCTGCAAGATCCGAATCAGATTCGGGTGAAACTACTGATTTATTATGGTTTTTTGATAATTAGTTTGTGCGGAAATTTATTTTAGCAAAATGCAAAGACAGGACTCTTGACAGGGGCAAATCACCCGCAAAACCGCGTAAAACGCCCCTCAAAAACAAATCACCGCTGCCCTCCCAAATCAGAGAAAACAGCGGTGATTTTACAAAACTTCAGCGGCCTTCCCAAAAACAGAACGACCAATGCAAAAGCGCAAAAGATTAATCGAGAAATTCGGTGACTTCGCGTCCTTCGAGGAACTGGCCGAGACGACGGATTTCCCAATGGAGATTAATACCGGAATTCGCACGCACTTTATTACGCACAGTTTCACCCAGCAGCTCCAGATCATAACCGGTGGCATTATCGCCATTAATCATGAAATTGCAGTGCATATTCGACATATGCGCACCGCCGACAGTGAAACCACGGCAACCGGCTTTATCGATCTCTTTCCACGAAGATGTGCCTTCAGGATTTTTGAAAGTTGAGCCGCCGGTCTTCTCGCGGATCGGCTGCACAGTCTCACGATGGTTCTGCACTTCATCCATGGCAGCGCGGATTGCAGCCGCTTCGCCGCGCGGTCCTTCAAACAGCGCACTGGTGAAAATCAGGTCTTTCGGCGCGGAACAATGGCGATAGGCATAGCCCATATCCGCATTACTCAGAATGTGCAGATTGCCTTTACGATCAAGCGCGCGCACTTCGACAACACGCTCACAGGTTTCAACACCATTGGCACCGGCATTCATGCGCAATGCACCGCCGATACCGCCCGGAATACCGTGATAGAAATGGAAGCCGGCAATTTCAGCTTCAAGCGCTGCCGCAGCCACACGTTTGTCAGGCGTTGCCGTACCGGCACGCAGACGCGTATCCGACACCCGCTCGACCTCACCAAAGCCTTTGGCAGACAAACGCACCACAAAGCCGGGAATGCCGCCTTCACGCACCAGCAGGTTCGAGCCGATACCGACAGTCATCACCGGAATTTCTTCCGGCACATTTTTCAGGAATTCTGCCAGATCATCTTCATCCGCAGGCTGAAACAGAACTTCCGCAGGGCCACCGGCACGAAACCATGTGATCTTATCCATGCCGGAATTTGGTGTCAGGCGTCCGCGAATACCGGACAAAGGTTTTTCAAGCTGCTTTAACAGCGCTTCACCATCAAGCTTTACAGCCATTTTCAACCATCTCTCTTAAATCGATCCGGACTTCAAATTTTCCGGATTATAAGCATCGCAACAATTCGGATAAGGTCAGGAGAAAGGCGGCAGGATCAAGGCATTACCCCTGATCCGTACCGGTATTTTTTTTAAGTCCGCTACATTTCAGTGTCTGAATCAAAAAGCGGCAGACGCAAGCGAAAATGGTGATTTTAGAGCATCCGAACGGAGCGTACATATTGTACGTGAGTACGGAAGCGGAGAAAATTGCCATTTGCAGCCAAGTCGGGCGACTTTTGGATCAGACACTCAGACAGCAGCAGTGCCGCCGAGTTGCTTAGGCAATGCATATGCCCATTGTGTGATATTGCCTGCACCGAGGAACACGACAAAATCGCCTTCCTGTGCCAGTGTTTTAATCGCTTCAGGCAAATGCGCAGGGTCTTCCAGATAGCGTGCATCGCGGTGACCGGCAGTTTTGATCTTGCTGACCAAGGCTTCCGAGGTCACGCCCTCAATCGGATCTTCACCAGCGGTATAAACCGGCGCAATCATCACTGTATCTGCATCATTGAAGCAGGTGGAGAAATCGTCGAACAGGCTCGCCAGACGCGTAAAGCGGTGCGGCTGGGCAATCGCAATCACGCGCTTCGGCGCGGCTTCGCGGGCAGCTCTCAGCACAGCTTTGATTTCCACCGGATGGTGGCCGTAATCGTCAAAAATTTCAACGCCGTTCCATGAGCCGGTATGGGTGAAGCGACGCTTAACACCACCAAAGCCCGACAGACCTTTGCGGATATCATCCGCAGTCAGACCAAGCTCATGCGCCACAGCAATGGCCGCAGTCGCATTGGACACATTATGACGACCTGGCATCGGCAGACGCAGATCCTTGATCTCGACGACTTCGCCCTTGCGGTCGCGAATGACAACGTCAAAAACAGAAACCGCACCATCCATGTGATGATTGGAGAAACGCACATCCGCCTGAGGGTTTTCACCATAGGTAATCACGCGGCGGTCTTCGATACGGCTGACAAGCGCCTGAACTTCCGGATGGTCAAGACACATAACGCCGAAACCATAGAACGGCACATTCTCAACGAACTGGCGGAAAGCAGCACGCACATTATCGAACGAGCCGTAATGGTCGAGATGCTCCGGATCAATATTAGTGATAACCGCAATATCAGCAGGTAATTTAAGGAAAGTACCGTCGCTCTCGTCGGCCTCAACCACCATCCACTCACCCTCACCCATGCGGGCATTGGTGCCATAGGCATTGATGATACCGCCATTGATAACGGTCGGGTCCAGATGACCGGCTTCCAGAAGGGTAGCAACCATCGAGGTCGTGGTGGTTTTGCCATGGGTACCGCCGATGGCAATTGCCTGACGGAAACGCATCAGCTCGGCCAGCATTTCCGCACGACGCACGATTGGCAGCAGATTTTCCCGCGCTTCAACCAGCTCCGGATTATTCGGACGGATAGCAGTAGAGACAACAACCACATCAGCCTTGCCGATATTTTCAGCTTTATGACCGACAAAAACCTCAATGCCCTTGTCACGCAGACGCTGCACATTGGCGCTGTCAGCCTGATCTGAGCCCTGAACTTTGTAGCCCAGATTATGCAGCACTTCCGCAATGCCGCTCATGCCAATGCCGCCGATCCCGATAAAATGAACCAGACCAATATTCAGAGGCATTTTCATGCGCGTTTTCCTTCTTTGTATTCAGAAACAGACAATCCCGCTGCAATAGCTTCTGCAAGATCAGCAAGCAACCGTGTTGCATCAGGACGACCGGAACTTTTTGCCCGCGCTGCCATATCTGCCAGTCTTTGCGGCTCATTCAGCGCTGCAATCAGGATTTTTGCCAGTTTTTCCGGTTTCAGTTCTGCCTGACGGATAACCTCACCGCCACCGGCCTTTGCCAGCGCTTCAGCATTGGCAGCTTGATCGTGATCGAGCGCGAACGGAAACGGCACCAGCAGGCTCGGACGACCGATAGCCGCAATTTCAGAAACGGTAGAAGCGCCGGAGCGCGAAAGAACGAAATGCGCCTGCGCCATCATCTCCGGCAGATTACCGAAGAATGGCGCGACCTGCGCTTTAACGCCGAGCTTTTCATAGGCTTTACGGCAAATCACTTCATCTTCAGGGCGTGCCTGCTGAGTGACAAACAATCTTTCACGCTCGTCAATCTCAAGCAGAGCAATTGCAGCAGGCACCACGGTAGAAAAATATTGCGCGCCCTGACTGCCGCCAAAAACCAGCAAGCGGAAAACATCCGGCTCTGCAGAAGGCTTATAAGCCACATTGGTCTGCGCCATAACGCTCGGACGCACCGGATTACCGGTCTGCACAGTTTTAGCCGCATGAGTGCCGCTCTCTGCCGACAGGAAACCACCGGCAATCGCTGTCACACGGGCGGACAGGCCTTTATTGGCACGTCCCATCACCGCATTCTGCTCATGGATAATGGTCGGAATATTCATGCGTGATGCTGCATAGAGCGGCGGCAAGGTCGGATAGCCACCGAAACCAACAACCAGTTTTGGGTTCAGACGGCGGAAAAGCTTGCCGCAATCGAGATTACCTTGCCACAGGCTGTAAAATGTCTTCGCCAATGCAATCGGATTTTTACCGGCAATGGTTGCGGAACGCACGACATGGACATGGTTTTCATCAAAACCGGAAACAAAACGCTGCGCACGTTTGTCGGTTACCAGATGCACATCATAACCGTCATTTGTCAGTTCATGCGCGAGCGCTTCAGCAGGAAATAAATGCCCGCCGGTACCGCCCGCCGCCAAAACGATAACACCTTTTGTCATCATCATCCGTTCTGTATTTTTTAACAGGCAGTCCCGAACAATCATTCACCGGAACTGCGCAATTCGTCTAATAATTTAAAGCACAGGAATACGTTCGCCTGCACCTTTCAGCGAGGCAGACATACGGCGCTCAGGATTTTGACGTGTCAGCGCCAGCAGGAAACCCATCGTAATTGCAATCGCCACCAACGATGAACCGCCATAGGAAATAAACGGCAAAGTCATCCCTTTGGCAGGCATCAGGTGCAGATTCACAGCCATATTGATGATCGACTGGAAGCCGAACAAAATCACGATACCGGAAATGGCCAGACGCGAGAAAGCATCACGCTCTCTCATGGCAACAACAAGCCCGCGAATAACGATAAAGGCAAACAGCAGCATAATCAGAATACATAGAATAATACCGTATTCCTCCGCAGCCACCGAGAAAATAAAGTCCGTATGACTGTCAGGGATAATACGTTTGATCGTCCCTTCACCTGGCCCCTGCCCGAACCAGCCGCCGCTGATAATTGCTTCGCGGCCGGTATCAACCTGAAACGTATCACCTTCACCGGTCATAAAGCGGTCAATACGACCCGCCACATGGGGAAGGAATGTATAGGCACCCAAGCCCAACACGACCGCACCGCCGCCAAAGACGACAATCCACATCCATGACATGCCCGCCAGAAAGAACATAGCGCCCCAGCTCACGGCTGTCAGCGTGGTTTGCCCGAAATCCGGCTGTGCCATCAGCAGTGTTGCAACCAGACCGAACAGGATAAGCGCCATGAAACTGCCCGGCATATCCCCGCTGCGCTCCTGTTCGGAGAACAACCATGCACAAATCACCACAAAAGCCGGTTTCATAAACTCGGACGGCTGGATGGAAACTCCGGCCAGAGAGACCCAGCGCCGCGCACCTTTGACCTCGATCCCGAAAAACAGGGCTGCAACCATCAGCAACAGAGAAATACCAAGCAGAGCCAATGCAAAACGGCGCACCAGACGCGGGCTGAGAAATGACGTACCGATCATAGCGATCAGCGCAGGGATCATAAAAAAGATCTGGCGCTCAACAAAGTGAAAACTGTCCAGACCAATACGCTCCGCCACCGCAGGACTGGCGGCATAGGACAGCAAAATGCCAAGCCCCATCAGTGCCAGACAAGCAGCCAGAAAATAGCGGTCAATCGTCCACCACCAATTGGCGACAGGGCCTCTGTCTACGCGGCTAACCATCAGTCTGCCCTCCCGATCGGTGCAAATCCCTGCAGCGTCATAACTTTATCGCGGAATGCTGCGCCGCGCTTTTCAAAATTCGGAAACTGGTCAAAACTGGCGCAGGCCGGTGACAACAGCACAACCGGCTCATCAGCCGCATCCTGTGCCGCATCCAAAGCTGCATGATCAATCGCGGCATCCAGCGTATGGCTGATTTCAAACGGCACATCATTGCCCAGAGTGGCCGCAAATTGCGCTGCCGCCTCACCGATCAGATAGGCCTTGGTAATCCGCGGAAAGAAGGTGCGCAGACTTTCAATGCCACCGCTTTTCGGCAGACCGCCCGCAATCCAGTAAAGTTGCGGGAAAGACGACAGCGCGGGCGCGGTTGCTTCCGCATTGGTTGCCTTTGAATCATTGATAAACAGGGTTTTGCCCTGATGGCCGACCTGCTCCATACGATGAGCAAGCCCCGGAAAACTGCGCAGACCGGCGCGGATCTGGTCAAGGCTCAGACCGACAGTCAGGCAGGCGATGATTGCGGCCAAAGCATTTTGTGCATTATGCGCACCGCGCAGAGAACCGATGCCCTCCAGCGACAACAGCAATTCAGCCTTACCATTCTGTGCGCGATAAATCTGTGCGCCCTGCGCATAATAACCGTTCTGCAAAACCTGATCTTTGGAGAAACGGATCAGCTTTTTGCCAGCTTTTTCCAGCCGGTCAGCAATGGCAACACAATAAGCATCATCAATGGCGACAATCGCCGTATCACTGCCTGCAACCAGACGTTCTTTAATGGCGGCATAATTTTCCATCGTGCCGTGACGGTCGAGGTGATCGGGCGTCAAGTTCAATAAAATACCCGCTGTCGGATTGAGTGAAGGCGCCAGATCAATCTGATAGGACGAACACTCAACCACATAATTACGGCCATCTGCCGGTACTTCAAGCGACAATACAGCAGTACCGATATTGCCGCCGAGTTGCATATCACGGCCTGAGGCTTTGATAATATGGGCAATCAACGCGGTTGTAGTGGATTTGCCATTGGTACCGGTAATGGCGACAAATGGCACATCATCGCCTGCAGCCAGCACTGCATTGCGCTCACGACAAAACAGTTCGACATCACCGATAACCGGCACCTGCGCCTGATGTGCCAGTTCCGCGCTCCAATGCGGCTGCGGATGGGTCAGCGGCACACCGGGAGAGAGGATAAATGCACTGAAACCTGACCAGTCTGCCTCGCGCAAATTCTGTGTGAGAATGCCTTCCGCTACCGCACGGGCAACACTGTCCGGATTGTCATCCCATGCCACAACCTTCACACCACCGGCGATCATAGCTTTAGCTGTTGCAATACCGGAACCGCCAAGGCCAAACAGCGCAACAGTCTTATCTTTCAGGGTCAGGGTTGGGATCATGATCAGGCCGCCAGTCGACAATGCGTTCAGTCAAATATGTAAAAACAACTTCGCCGGATTATCGCTCCGGCATCTTTATAAACAATGAAGCTGCCCGTATTACGGGCAGCTCATCTGTTTTCAGTTTTAACGCAGTTTCAGCGTTGAAAGACCGATCATCGCCAGAATAATCGCGATGATCCAGAAGCGGATAACCACCTGACTCTCAGTCCAGCCTTTTTTCTCAAAATGGTGATGGATTGGCGCCATCAAGAATACGCGCTTGCCGGTCAGTTTGAACCAGCCAACCTGAATAATCACCGACAGTGCTTCCATAACGAACAGGCCGCCGATGATTGCCAGCACGATTTCGTGCTTGGTCGCAACCGCAACCGCACCCAGCATACCGCCCAGCGCAAGCGAACCGGTATCACCCATAAAGATCGCGGCAGGCGGAGCGTTGAACCAGAGGAAGCCCAGACCGGCGCCAATCACGGCACCAAGAATAACCGCCAGCTCACCGGTGCCCGGCACAAAATGGATTTGCAGGTAATCAGCAAAAATCGCGTTACCCGACAGATAAGCAATAAAGCCGAAAGAAGCCGCGGCAACCATCACCGGCACAATCGCCAGCCCATCAAGACCATCGGTAAAGTTGACCGCATTACCGGAACCAACCATGACAAAAGCGGCAAAAGGAATGAAGAACCAGCTCAGATCCAGCAACATGCCTTTCAGGAACGGGAATGTCAGCGAGGACGAAAACGGCTCCTGACCGGTGCGCATGATGACATAGGCAGCAATTGCAGCAATGATGAACTCAAGCCCGAGACGCGCCTTACCGGAAAAACCTTTATCCGACTGCTTTGTCACTTTCAGATAATCATCATAGAAACCGATAGCACCGAAGCTGATTGTTACCAGCAGCACAACCCAGACATAAACGCTTTTGAGATTGCCCCAGAGCATGACCGAAGCCAATGTTCCGAACAGGATCATCAAACCGCCCATGGTCGGCGTACCGGCTTTCTTGAAGTGAGTCTGCGGGCCGTCAGCACGGATCGGCTGACCGCGCCCCTGCCGGACGCGCAGACTGTCAATAATGCGTGGCCCAAGTAAGAAGACCAGCAAAGCTGATGTAATCAGTGCACCGCCGGTGCGGAAAGTAATATAGCGGAATACGTTGAAAAACGACAGATGATCCGCAGCATTGGCTAATAACATCAGCATCGGGTGAATGCCCTTCAGGTCGGTATCGGCACTTTAACACATCGCATTACACAAGAAATGCAGTGCTTAGTTCCTGTTATTCTTTAGCAGCCAGCTATGACTGTATATGAAAATCCGGTTTTATACTTTGCGCATAAAACCGGCCTGTTTATTCTGCTGCCTCAGAGACGGCATATTTTTTCAGCAGCGCATTGACGATTTTCACAAAGCCGATCGACTTTGACGATTTAATCATCACCACATCTCCGGGACGCACTGCTTTGACTACAAGTGGAAGCAGTTCGTCAACGCTTTCCCGATACTCAACCTGAATTTCTGCAGGCATTGCGGATTTCAGGGCACTCATATGCGCGCCGCCGATGAAAAGCATATTCACATGTGCATCCACAATCGGACGTGCCAGATCACCATGCAGCTTGGAAGATTGCTTGCCCAGTTCCAGCATATCGCCAAGCACTGCAATGCGCCGCCCCTTCTCAATCCCCTCGCCTTGCGGCTCAGTAGATTCAAGCAGCGACAGTGCCGCGCGCATGGATGCCGGATTGGCATTATAGCTTTCATCAATCAGCGTGAATGTACCGTCACCGTGGCGCAGACGATATTGCGCGCCGCGTCCGGCTTCAGCCTGCAGACTTGCCAGTGCCAGCACAACTTTCGTCATATCCGCGCCAACCAGATGTGCAGCGCCCATCACCGCCAGCATATTCTGTACGATGTGCCGGCCGGGAGCGCTGATCTTCACAGCCGCTTCCTGACCGCCGAGCGAAACCGTGATGCAGGAGCAATCCGTCTTCATCACCAGATCACGCAGTTTGTAGGTTGAACGGGCATTTTCACCGAAAGTGGCAATATGCTCAATCCCAGCCGCAACAGCCAGCGTTTCCAGCTGTTTAAAGCGTTTGTCATCGCGGTTCAGCAGCGCATAACCACCGGGCAGCACGCCTTCAAAAATCTCCGCTTTGGCAACAGCAATTTCTTCGAGATTAGCAAAATGCCCCAGATGCGCAGGCGCAATCAGCGTAATGACAGCCACATGCGGCTGAACCATTTTTACCAGCGGGCGAATTTCATCATGATGGTTCATGCCGATTTCAAAAACACCATAATCGGTATCTTCCGGCATACGTGCCAAAGTCAGCGGCACACCCCAATGATTATTGAAAGAAGCGGCGGAAGCATGAACCTTTCCGCAATCAGACAGAACATGGCGCAGAGCTTCTTTGGTGGTGGTTTTACCCACAGAACCGGTAACAGCAATGATCTGCGCTTTGGAGCGTGCGCGGGAAGCAATGCCAAGGCGGGTCAGTGCGGCCAGCACATCATCCACCACAATCATCGGCACCTGTAATTTACCCAGAGCAGGCAAACGCGCTTCGGTCACAACCAGCAGACCTGCTCCGGCAGCCATAGCAGCGGTTGCAAAATCATGCCCGTCAAACACATCACCTTTAATCGCGAAAAAGGCTTCACCCTTTCGCAATGTGCGGGAATCGATCGAAATACCGGTAATACCTTCAGGAAGGTGACCGACCGGCCGCCCTTCCATCGCTTTTACCATGTCAGACGATTTCCAAAGCAAATCACTCATTTAAAACGCGCCTCAAGCGAACGGGCAACTTCTGCATGATCCGAGAATGGCAGCGTCACATCATTGATGGTCTGCCCTTCTTCATGTCCCTTGCCCGCAATAATAACTGTATCGCCTGCCTGTGCGAGCAGCACAGCATGGCGGATAGCTTCATGACGGTCACCGATTTCCAGTGCATCCGGTGCCGCAGCCAAAATTTCAGAGCGGATAGTAGCCGGTACTTCCGAACGCGGATTATCGTCGGTGACAATCACCACATCGGCCAGACGGGTGGCGATTTCCCCCATGATCGGACGCTTGCCTTTATCGCGGTCACCGCCACAGCCAAACACCACAATCACACGGCCGGTGGTAAACGGGCGAACTGAAGTCAGCACATTTTCCAGCGCGTCTGGCTTATGGGCATAGTCCACATAAACAGGCACGCCGTCTTCAGTCGAACCGACCAGATCCAGACGACCCGGCGCACCTTTCAGACGTTCCAATGCTCGGAAAGCCGCATCCGCAGGCACACCGGAGACAATTGCCAGACCGGCTGCAACCAGTGCATTCGCGACCTGAAAATCACCGGCCAGCGGCAAAGCAAATTCGTAAATCTTACCGGCATGGCTCAGCTCAACATGCTGACGATGGCGTTCGTGTTCCACGCGTTTCAGCGTAATGAAATCGCCTTTACGACCAACGGTTTTCACATCAGAACCGGCAGCAACAGCGGCTGCAATCGCCTGCGGTGAAAAGACATCATCAGCAAAAATAATCGCGGGAGCACCTTTTGGCAGCAGTGTATCAAACAGGCGCATTTTTGCGCCAAGATAATCTTCAACCGTCGGATGATAATCCATATGATCGCGGCCGAGATTGGTGAAAGCTGCGGCTGTCAGCTTCACGCCGTCCAGACGGCGCTGATCCAACCCGTGCGATGAGGCCTCCATACAGGCATGGGTCACACCTTCATCCGCCAGTTCTGCGAGAAGTTTCTGCAGTTCCACCGGATCCGGTGTTGTCAGCGAGCCATATTCATTCCGTGTCGGGGAGAAAACGCCAGTCGTACCAATGCTTGCTGCCGCAAAACCTGCATAGGCCCAAATCTGCTGGGTAAAGGAAGCAACAGAGGTTTTGCCGCTGGTGCCGGTAACGGCAGTCATAATCTGCGGTTGTTTGCCATAGAATGTTGCAGCAGCCATTGCCAGCGCATGGCGCGGGTCTTTGCTGCGCAGCACAGGCACAGTGATGCCCTCGGCATTCATGTCTTCATCGGTCAGAATTGCAACTGCACCACGTTTAACAGCATCAGCCGCATAGGCCGAACCGTCATTTTTCACGCCTTTCAGAGCCGCAAACAAGCTGCCCTTCTGTACCTTACGGGAATCGGAACTCAATCCGGAAATCTCAGTCTGCGCGACTGAGTCCGCCATATCATTTACATAGGCTGCGATATCTTGAAGTTTCATGCCATTCAGATCCCGATTTTGAATTCATTTCATGTGACATAATCAGTGCTCAAGGCATTATTACGTCACATTGATCCCCTGCTCAGATCAGTCATTCTCATAAGCTGCCAGAATTGGTGCATTATCCTGCGCAAAGTCAGGCGACACACCCAGAAATGATGCTGACCGGCGGATGATATTTGCAACCATTGGGGCAGCATTGAGTCCGGCGGTCGCAGAAAGTTTGCCTTCCTCCGGTTTTGGTTCATCGATAATGGTCAGAACCACATAGGTCGGGTCATCCATCGGGAATGCAGCAAGAAACGCATTAAAACGGACATCTTTGGAATAACGGCCGTTAATAACCTTTTCCGCTGTACCGGTTTTACCGCCAACGCGATAGCCCTTTACCTCAGCACGACGACCGGAACCGATCTCGGAATTAAGACGATAGAGATAACGCATATCATCGCTGGTTTTAGGCTTTAGCACCTGCGTGGCAACAGCATTGGCCTCGTCTTGCGTGCGTGGCAGGAATGTCGGCGGAATAAGCTTGCCGCCATTGACCAGCGCCGCAGCAGCAACGGCCGTCTGCAAAGGTGTGGTCATCATACCGTGACCATAGGAAATGGTAATGGAGTGTACCTTCTTCCACACGCGCGGCTCAACAGGACGCGCCACTTCCGGCAGTTCGGTCTGCATACGATCCAGCAAACCAACGCGCTTCAGAAACTCGCGATGACCTTCAATACCTATCGCGTCAACTTCCTTACCCGAACCGATATTGGAGGAGTAAATAAACACTTCTGCCAGTGTCAGCCAGCGGGCTTTACCGTGGAAGTCGCGGATGGTCTGTCGGCCGATCGTGATCGGACGGGTCGCATCAAACTTGCTTTCCAGATTGAACTTGCCGGAATCCAGCGCCATCGCTGTGGTGAAGCTCTTAATTGTCGAGCCCATTTCATAAGTACCGGCTGACATCCGGTTCAGACGATCTTTTTCCAGCGCATTATAAGGATTATTCGGATCGAAATCCGGCACCGAAGCCATAGCAACCACTTCACCGGTCTTGGCATTCAGCACCACGGCTCCGGCAGCAATCGCGCGGTATTTTTCAACAGCGCGAACCAGTTCGTCGCGCATAATATGCTGCACGCGCAGATCAATCGACAGGCGGAACGGTTCCAGATTATCCGGCTGGGCAAGGCCTGCCATACGCAGATCGCTTAAGCCCTGACTGTCGATATATTTTTCCATACCGGCAATGCCCTGATTGTCGATATTAACCAGACCGACAATATGCGAAGCCGTAGGCCCGCCCGGATAGAAACGGGATTTCTCTGTGCGGAAACCGATACCCGGCACACCCAGCGCCATGATCTGGCTCTGCTGACGCGGTGTCAGACCGCGCTGAATCCATACAAAACCCGCACCGCTTTTCAGACGGCGATAGGTGCTTTCCCAGTCAAGATTAGGCAGAACCGTTGCCAGCAATTCCAGAGTTTCGTCCGGATCGGCAATCTTTTTCGGCTCGGCATAGAGCGAAGCGGTTTTAATATCCGTTGCCAGCACTTCGCCATTGCGGTCAAGAATATCCGGCCGTGCTGCAAGCGTGCTGGCCGCACCGGCGCGATAACCTTCATTATCACCGCCCTGCATACCGTAATAAACAAGACGGCCGCCAATCACCGCATAAATACCGACAAAGCAGGAAATCGCCATAATCAGACGATTACGAGCGCGGTTTCCGTGTTTTTTGCGGTTTCCGGCAAAGGCAACACTGTCATTGAGTGGAGACGTGGCAATGCCGCGCTCACTCTCAAGCGCGGCACTGTCAAATTCAGGTGCCTGCCCCAGAACCGGAGCATCATCTGATGAGGATTTTTTGTTTTTACGCCGGAACCAGCTGCTTTTTCCGCTCATGGCCGCACTCCCGGAACCACAACACGTAGCGGTGCCGCATTTGAAACCGCACCCGCCGGTGCAGTTTGCGCAACGCTGCCTGTGCTCATCGTATCAACAGATGCAATCAGATCGGCACTGCCACCGATCAGTTTTTCAATATCATCAGCCTGTTTCATCGGAATATCATCGAACAGACCGATCTGCGTCACATCAACCGGCTGCAGTTTCAGCTGTGACTGATAAATATCAGACAAACGCTGCAAACGGTTCGGCTGGGTCATAAGGCTCCAGTCTGCTTTCAGCAGATTGATCGTGTCTTTTTCAAAAGCGATCTGACGCTGAATTTTCTTGATCTCAACCACCTGCTTTTCAGCATCATGTTTGATCTTATAGGTCACGGTTGCCGCCACCAGCATGACTGCGATCAATATAATATCCAGAGTTCGCATCATGATGATTTCCTCTTCGCATTATCAGTTTCTGGCAAAACAGGCAGGGTTGGCAGGCCGAAAATACTATAATCCGCTTTAAGCGGCGGATATTCTGTGCGGATACCGGCACGCAGCTTGGCCGAACGTGCGCGCGGATTGCGCTCCGCCTCTTCCTCGCTGGCACCCACCGCGCCTTTGACTGCAGGCGCGAAGCTGCCCTGACGCATATGCGCTTCCGGCAAATGGCGCGAGCCGCCGCCGCCGCCCGCACGGTCTGCAAAGAAACGCTTCACAATACGGTCTTCCAGCGAGTGGAATGTCACAACAACCAGACGACCACCCGGCTTCAGCGAACGTTCTGCAGCAATCAATGCACGCGCCAGTTCACCCAGCTCGTCATTCACATAAATACGCAGCGCCTGAAAAACGCGGGTCGCCGGATGAATACGGTCTTTCGGATGACGCCCGACCAGCATTTCAATCGCATTGGCAAGATCACGGGTACGGCTGAAAGGTTCACTCTCGCGGCGCTTTTCGATCATGCGCGCAATGCGTCCGGCATGACGTTCCTCACCGAGAAAATTAAAGATGCGTGCCAGATCTCCCATTTTATATTGGTTAACCACGTCAGCAGCGCTCAGCCCCTGTGAGGACATGCGCATATCCAGCGGCCCGTCTTTCTGGAAAGAAAAACCGCGGTCAGCCTCGTCAATCTGCATAGAGGAAACGCCGATATCCAGTACAACACCATCAGGCTGCACATCGCTCAGCACATCTTCCATCTGGGAGAAGCGTGCCTGCACCAGACGCAAACGTCCCTGATATTCTGCAACCACCGCCTGTCCGGCAGCAATTGCATTCGGGTCGCGGTCAATGGCCAGAACTTCGGCACCGGTTTTGAGAATTCGTTTTGTGTAGCCGCCGGCACCGAAAGTGCCGTCCACATAAAGTTTACCGGCTTCAGGCTGCAAAGCACTGACAACCTCTTCCAGCATCACGGGAATATGACGGGAATAGTCTTCATGCTCTGATGCGCCCGCCGGAGTATCAGCGTGCTGTGTCAGTTTGTCTGCCTGCGCTTCCGGAACCATAATTTCCTTCGGTCCTGTCATTGTTTTGCTTTCTTCAGCGGACCCAGCGTGAGAACGGCAGATCCTTGCCCGCCAGCGGTTAAACCGCGGCTGCAGATTTCAGCATTTTGCATACCGGCCAATGCCGTATGCAGCACAAAATGTCTGGAAACTGAACAAAGTCTGGACGCAACAAACTGCATTAAGAAATACCACCGGGGTAAGGTAGGCGTCAACGCAGGCGCAAAAACCGCTCCGAACGTTGCCATATTATCGATTTTTGCGACTGCGCAGCCGGCCGGACACGCAATACGCCGTGAATAAATTTATCCAATATTAATATTAAGGAAGGGTTATTATATGGGCACAGTTATGATTTATCAGCGGTTAAAATGACGCTTTGTGCAGCATCTTTTGCCGAAATAATTTAAACAGAATTGTCAGCCGGTCTGTAAGCCGGGTTCTGTATGGCCGGGCTGTTTCCAGCCCGACGCGGCAGCCATTCATCTGGGACGGATGTCGCCACCCGCCTCTTGCAACCCACCCGGACGGCTATCCGGAAACTGATTACCAGACCGAAGCCTGATACGCCGTCCCTATTCGGTCTTGCTCCCGATGGGGTTTACCGTGCCACTCCCGTTACCGGCAGCGCGGTGGGCTCTTACCCCACCCTTTCACCCTTACCTGCCCGATACCCTTACGGGCGATGGCAGGCGGTCTGCTCTCTGTTGCACTTTCCCTGAGGTCACCCTCGCCGGGCGTTACCCGGCATCGTGTTTCCATGGAGCCCGGACTTTCCTCACTTGCCACCTTTCGGTATTGAACAAGCGCGGCTGCCCGACCGGCTGACATGCGTCTATAGGCTTGATCTGTCATAAAACGCAATAAAAAAGCTGGGCTCCGACGACGGAAACCCAGCTTTTGTAAAAAATCTCAGCCCTGCTGTGTAAGGGCTGTTTAGATTTAGGTTATGGCGTACAAATTGTCCCGCCAGAGCCTGAATATAAACAGGCATAGAGCAATTGCAGTTAACTGACCTCAGTTAACGGTCGCAATTGTGCTCTTAGAATGAACGCATGAAGTCTTTAACTTTGCTGCAATATTTTGCAGATGTCGGGTTCATACGCTTGGCACCGTGACCGGCATTATATTTCAGAATTGTGCCGCAGGTTGTGCCGCCGCCGAGCTTCTGAGCCTGCGCAAGATATTTCATGCCATATTGCACATTGGTTGCCGGATCATAAAGGCCTTTTGCCGAACCGGTATAACCCAGACCGCGTGCTGTACCGAGCTTGATCTGCATCAGGCCGATTTCACCGGCGCTGCCGCGAACATGTGCCTGATAATTGCTTTCATTGCGCACAACCGCATGAGCCAGTGCCAGCGGCACGCCATAGGAAGATGCATAACGGGCAATGATGCCGGAATAAGGCTTGCCTGACTTGTCTGTCTGCGCCTGCTTGGTTTCTGCTTTGCCGCTGATCTGATTATTCAGATCAATGCGGGTGCGAGCGGAACGACGCTCAATAACCGGCATTTTGGCAGTACCGGAAGCCTGTTTCTGATAGGCAGTACGGCTGGTATCAGCCTTGTTTTTAGTCGCTTCATTCTTCTTTGTTGCAGTCTTTTCTGAAGCTTCTTTTTTCGCTTTCAGGATGTCTACAAGATTTGTTTTTTCAAGTACCGGTGCACTCATGGCTGGTGTCAGACCGAACGAAACCACCGCCCCGCTGAGAGCGCATAAAAATCCAATTTTTTTAATCATAAACCTTAACCGTTGGAACTGTTGCATAATCCGTCGAAAGGTTTTGCAAGACATGCAAAAACAGCTTTCAACGCCCTTCCTTCTGGGAAACAGTCCGCCCCATCACCAGACTTGCTCAAGGAAATTGAGGTTGTATCTGACGGGGAAATGCAGCCGAAGATTGTCGGAGCAAGTCACAGATTGCAAAAACCTGTAACATTAGCGGATTATTTCTTGCGGCCAACAATAAGGTCTTTTTAAAAATCAGCTGGTTACGGTTTCACGCAAATTCGTAGAAATAAGCCTGTGCAGTGTCTCAATTGTCGAGATATCCGCCACACCATCAATCTGAATCGGGCGAAAATGGCGCTGAAATGCGCTCAGCACCACTTTGGTCCGCTCGTTAAACTCACCATTGATGATGATATCATAGCCATACATAGCCAGCATGGACTGCAAGGCCTCAACCGGCTGCCCCTGATCGCCCATGGCAAAAAACCGTCCGCCGCGGATCGGAGCCGGTTCAACCCAATGACCGATCCCTGCTTTAAACAGGGTCTCCCACGGAAAATTCTCGCCCGGATCAATCTTGCGTTCCGGCGCAATATCCGAATGGGCAAGCACATTCTCCGGCGCAATATTATAGCGTTCGCAAATCGAGCGGCAGAGAGAGATCACAGATGAAATCTGCGCATCAGGAAAAGGAGGAAAATTCTCCAGCACACCCGGATTGACAATCTCGATGCCGATAGAAGCAGAATTGATATCCCGCTCCCCTTTCCAGCAGCTGTTACCTGCATGCCATGCGCGTTCGCTTTCCGCGACCATCTGCACAACCTGACCATCTTCATGCACGAGATAATGTGCCGAGACTTCACGTTCAGGACATTTGAGCATATCCAGAGCCTCCTGCGCAGTCGCAAGCCCCGTATAATGCAGGATCAGAAAACGCGGTTCTTTACCGTCTTTACGCGGGCCGAAATTGGCAGATGCATCAATAACAGCGCCCTCATAGTCAGCTTTGCTCAGCAAGGCGCGCGGGGCGGCCTGATTATTCTGTGCCAAACCGGCTTCCGGTGTTGAATTATCCTGCATAGTCATGCTGACCCAATTGTTTCTCAAGTGTCGCCCAGGCCGCATTGATTGCAGCCAGACGGTGATTGGCTATTTTCTGAAATTCATAGGGCATACCGCGGGCAATCACCAGATCCGGATGGTTCTGACGCACAAGTTTGCGGTAATGCTGCTTGGCCTCGGTAAATCCTACGCCGCGCGTCAAACCCAGAACAGCATAGGGATCGGAAGGGCCGAGATTGACGTGCCTTCCGGCGATCAGCAAAAACTCGTCTTCTTCAATACCGAAAATTTCCGCCACACGCCGCAGGAACTGCATTTCCTTATCATGCACATAGCCATCGGCTTTGGCGATATAGAACAAACCATCGAGAACATCGGAAAGCGCACCGCAAGGCTCTTCCGCGCCGTTTTGCTGGGAAGAGCGGCACAGCGAAGCAATCTGACGGGCATAGCTCTCAAAACCGGCCACATCCTGCTTGGCAAGATTATACAATCTTGAGACGTGATCCGCCTCTTTTTCCGGTACTTCAAAAATATCCTGAAAAGCCCGCACTTCATGCTGCGAGACGATGCCATCAGCTTTGGCCATTTTGGCAGACAGCGCGATCATGGCGATGGAAAAAGCAACACGGCGGCGCGTTTCCGCATCGCCCTCAAAATAGGTACGGACGGCTTCAATCACTCCGGAAAACGCACTGTAAGCCGTCTGCGTTAAAAAATCAGCGATACTGGACCAAATCGACATAAGCTTATGTAATTCAAAACAACTCTGATGAAAACCATCAAGCGCAAAGAGTTGAATGAAATTCAGCTGACATTGCTGACAGCCAGCACCGGAACGCTAAGGACATTGCACAGAAAGAGAAAGCATTTCCGGCAATGCAAACGAAAGCCGGAATGCTCTTATAATTTTACATGGAGTTTGCAGATGACTGTTCCGCACGCATCTGACTTTCCATACGCACACGCACGAAGTCTTCTGCAGTTTTCTTAGCTGCCGCCGCCTGATCTGCAGACTGGCCGACACTCAGAGCGGTTTTCTCTGCATCTTCACCTGCTTTTTGCACCGCAACTCTCACATCTTCTTCTGTGAGTGGTTTCTTCAGTTCCGGCAAAAGCACAGCAGGACCTGCAACACTGTTCTGTGCAGCTTTGGCGTCAATTTCAGCCAGTTCCTGATCGGCCTTTGACTGCAATTCCTGCTCCGAATGAGCAATAACGGCTGCGACACTGTCAGGTTGTTTTTGTGCAGTCTTGTCATGCGTCAAAAATCCGCCGGAAAAGACCAGACCGGTCAGTACACCGACAGCAAGGATAAAAGCCAGCAGACGATACATTTGACCTCCTCAACCGCCTTCAGCAAGGCGGCTTACAATCTCTCGTTAATGCCGGAAATATTTAATTGTTCCGCTTTTTATTCCGGCAATTCTGACAGTATCCCCGTCAAACCTGTATAAGTTATGACCCAACTAATCAAAAAATATTTATAAATCAAACAGTTTGGCACGAGACATTGACCGGCTGAGACAAAATGCGTCCGCCCGCATCCCGCTGGTGGGAGGAATTATCCTTATTCCTCTAAAGGAAAAATTTAACCTTTTGCAGTAAGAAAGCATTCATGATTTCCCTGTGATTGTTGTGAGATGATACCCGATGAAGCCAGCAGCACTTGCCGTTCTCAGCCTTGTGCTGAGTGCATGTACATCTGTGGATTATGATTTTTCAGATGTGAAACCGTCGGCAGGTTCTGTCTCCGGCACAGGGATTGCTCTTCCTTCATCCAGCGCCAAGGCGCCGCGCTTCTACGATCGCAAGCCCCATGACTATACCGGTAAAACCCCGTGGCATTATCCGATCCATGGTACGGATGTCTCCAAATATCAGGACAAAGTTGACTGGCAGCAGGTGCGCAACAGCGGCATTTCTTTTGTCTTTATTAAAGCAACAGAAGGCGGCGACCGCATTGATGACCGCTTTGCGGAACATTGGGCAGGTTCACGCGCAGCCGGTATTCCGCGCAGCGCCTATCATTTCTATTATTTCTGCCGCAGTGCAGCCGATCAGGCACGCTGGTATATCCGCAATGTACCGAAAGACCCGAACGCCTTGCCGCCGGTTCTTGATATGGAATGGAACCCGCTGTCACCATCCTGTAAACTTCGTCCTGATCCGGCTGTTGTGCGCAAGGAAATGCGCACATTCCTGACCATGATCGAGCGTCATTACGGCAAGAAGCCGGTCATCTATACAACGGTTGATTTCTTCGATGACAATGATCTGCGCAGTTTCAGCGATTATCCGTTCTGGCTGCGCTCTACGGCCGGTCATCCGGATGAAAAATACGGCCCTCACCCGTGGGTCTTCTGGCAATATACCGGAACAGGTACAATTCCCGGCATCAAGGGTGACGCTGATATTAACGTATTCGCGGGCAATCATGCCCAGTGGAGAAAGTGGCTGGAAAGCAACAAAGTCAGATAAAATCGCCTTTACTGCGTGAATCTGACTTTACCATCTTCTTTTTCACAAAATGTTTATGCAGGACATAATTCAGAAAACTTGAACGCTCTGGTCAAAACCGGCCCGATCAACCAAAACAGCAAGACCTTACCGAGGTTTGCTGCAGAAAGAACTGAGTTATGTCACGCCCTGCTTCCCTGTCTGCCTTCAGATCAGTTTTTAAACCACTTCTGACTGCCGCTACTCTTCTCTCTACTGCAAGCTTTGCTTTTGCTACAGCAACGCAGCCTGCGGCTCCCTCAGCAGCACCATCCGCACCGGCCGCTGTCGCGATTGAAAAACCGGCCTGCGGCGGTGATTATAATGTCTGGCTTGAAGGCGTGGTGACTGAAGCCAAAGCCGCAGGCATCTCAGACAAGGCACTTGCAGAACTGCATAAAGCCCAGCTTGATGAACGCACATTGAAGCGTGACCGCACGCAGACCGTTTTCAACCTGACCTTTGCCGAATTCTCCAAACGCCTGATTTCCGAACAGCGCCTGAAAAAAGGCCGCGAAAATCTCGTGAAATATGCGGATGTCTTCAAAAAGGCCGAAGACACCTATGGCGTTCCGGGGCCGGTGATTGCTGCATTCTGGGGACTGGAAACAGACTTCGGTGCTATTCAGGGCGATTTTGACACGCTGAACTCGCTCGTTACGCTGGCTCATGATTGCCGCCGTCCGGAGCTTTTCCGTCCGCAGCTGATCGCATTGCTGAAACTGATGGATAAAGGCGTTGTTGATGCCGGTACCATGGGCGCATGGGCAGGCGAAATCGGCCAGATGCAATTGCTGCCGAAAGATTATCTGGAACGCGGCGTCGATGGCGACAATGACGGCAAGGTAGATTTGCGCAATAGCGTGGCTGATGCGGTGATGACCGCAGCCCGTATGTTGTCTGAACTCGGCTGGCAGCGCGGCGAGCCTTGGCTGGAAACCGTGCAGCTGACACAGGATCTGCCATGGGAAAATTCCATCCGCACCTATCGCCTGCCCCATTCGAAATGGAGCGGCTGGGGCGTAAAGTCTGTCAATGGCAATGCACTCGGCGCTGATGACGGTGACGCCTCCCTGCTCATCCCTATGGGACGCAAAGGACCGGCATTCCTCTCCTACCGCAATTTTGATATTTTCGTCGAATGGAACAAATCCATCGTTTATGCCACGACCGCCGCTTATTTCGCAGCGCGTCTGGCTGGCGGCGAGCCATTCCTGCTCGGCACACCGGAAGCCGGTCTTTCAACAGAAGAGCTGAAAGAGCTGCAGAACAAGCTCGTTGTACGCGGCTATGACATGGGTCGAATCGATGGTGTTTTCGGCACCATGACCAGAGATGCCGTGCGCACTGAACAGCTCCGTTTGGGCATGCCTGCCGATTCATGGCCGACACGTGAATTGCTCGAAAAGCTATAAATTTAGTGGGATTTTGATGCCGTCTGTAAAAAATTTTACGGCGGCATCAAAACTTTTGACACCTGCCTAACATATTGTATTTTTTACAAGTTTAAAATTCTGCATTGATTGCGAAAGCCGCCTTCACCGCTCCGCCCAGCGCCCTCCCATGAAATTAGACTTTTCTTTGGCCGTTTATGTCGATAAAATGACACAAACGGGAAATGTGCTGACACAGTTAAAAAACAGTCAATTTGATCGTGAGACCATGCCTCTTGCATGGGTGGTTAAAGAGACTGGAAGCGACATTTCCGGTTTAGAGTTAAGAGAAGCGGCTCCGGCATATTCCCTCAGATCGGGTTCTGTCAGGAGTGACTTTCCGGCCTTTGAATGTTGTTCATACGGCATTTGAAAACTGAACTTACAACCTGCTCAGGAGGCAATCCATATGGGTTTAACGCGTTCAATCAATGCCTTGGTATTTTGCGCAGCTTTTGTTTTTGTCGCAGCAATGATTGTCGGTGTATTTCCCTGACCTCGCATATTCACCATCTGAATTTCAGATGCTGACCTGATATCTGCATTTCGGTTTCATAATCAGAAAATATACAGATTACGGTCTTAATCAGAGACATTTTGCAGGCATCACTTTTACAGATACCACCGGCATATTTGGCATTCCGCAAAAGTAGATAAATCAAGTCCTGTCATTTTTAAAAACGAAAAGCCCTGCGGAAACATTTTTCCGCAGGGCTTTTTCGTTTCATCCCATATATTTTAAGCTGCGACCGGTGCCCTCACCCCAAGCAAATGGCAAATCGCAAAAGCCAGATCCGAGCGGTTCATGGTGTAGAAATGAAAATCATTCACACCGCGCTCAATAAGATCGTTCACCTGTTCGGCTGCAAGCGCCGCTGACACCAGCATATGTGTCTGCGGATCATTCTCCAGTCCGTCAAAACGATCTGCCAGCCATGCCGGTATGCGCGTTCCTGCACGCTTGGAGAAATTCGCCACCTGTTTGAAATTATGGATCGGCAAGACACCCGGAATAATCGGAATATAAATGCCTGCGCGGCGCACACGCTCCACATAACGCTCATAAAGATCATTATCGAAGAAGAACTGCGTAATCGCGCGGGTTGCACCATTATCGACTTTGCGTCGCAGCATTTCAATATCAGTAGCAAAATCCGGACTTTCCGGATGCTTCTCGGGATAGGCAGAAACGCTGATATCAAAATTGGCAATGGATTTAAGACCGGCCACCAGATCAGCACCATTCTGATAGCCGCCCGGTGTCGGCTGATAGGCTTCACCGATACCGCTTGCAGGATCGCCACGCAGCGCCACAAAGCGCGTCACGCCCAAAGAGGCAAAGGAGCGGACAATCGAATTGACCTCCTCCTTGGTTGCATCCACGCAGGTCAGATGCGCGGCAGGTGTAATGGATGTTTCTTTGATGATACGGGCAATGGTTTTATTGGTGCGCTCACGGGTCGAACCGCCCGCACCATAGGTCACCGAAACAAAAGCCGGATTAAGCGGTGCCAGACGTGTAACTGTCTCCCAGAGACGATCTTCCATCTCTTCGGTTTTCGGCGGGAAAAACTCGAAGGATACACGGATCGGATGCGCGCTCTCGGAACGGCGCTGCTGGCCAAAACTAGACATCGGAAATCTCCGTTATTCTTGCCGTCATAGTTTGCACCATGGGGCAAATATTCATGGCCACGTCACCATGAAGAAAATCACAACTGCGCCTGCCCGCACCTGAATGGCGCAAAGCTAAACATTGGAATGCTACTCAATATTGCCGGTGCCCTCAAAGTGCGTCTCAAAGTGCGCCTCAGGCAGCATCGGCGATCAGCATTCGCGGATCACGCGCAAGCCACAGTTTAATCACCAGTCCGGAAGCCTGCCCGCCCTGCGGCTCAAGCGCTTCAATTTTCTCCGGTTCAAGCCCTGCGGCTCTCATCCAGCCGGTCATTTGCTCATCGCTGAAACCAAGCCGCAAATGGGCATGTTCGTCACGCAGGAATTCCAGATCATGCGGCGCAAAATCCACCACCAGCAAACGCCCCTGCGGGCGCAGCGCACGCGCAGCCTCACGAATGGCCGATTGCGGCTCGTCAAGGAAGTGCAGCACCTGATGGATTGTAACCAGATCATAACCATCGCGGTCAACCGGCAGCGCATAAATATCGCCCTGACGCACCTGCGCATGGGCAACACCGGCCTGATCCAGATTGGTGCGCGCAACTGTGAGCATATCGCGATTGATATCAATGCCCACACCGCGCACATAAAGCGGGCTGAACATTTCCAGCAAACGACCGGTACCGGTGCCGATATCCAGCATCGATTGGAAAGCCTGTTCACCGACAATACCGCGCAGCGCATCTTCAACCATTGTTTCGTCAATATGCAGCGAGCGGATCTGATCCCAGCTTTCTGCATTGGCGCTGAAATAGGCAGTCGCACGCTCATGGCGCTCGGCCTTCACCTGCGCCAGACGCTCCTGATCGCGCAGCAGCAGCGGATCCTGATTATCCTGCCAGCCGATCAGCGCACGGGAAAGCCCCTGATGGATCGGCGTTTCCGACAGGCGGAAATAGGCCCATGACCCTTCCTGATAGCGGCTGATTAAACCGGCTTCACTCAGCAATTTGAGATGGCGGGATACACGCGGCTGAGACTGGTTGAGAATGGATGTCAGATCAGAGACTGTCAGATCACCACCGGCAAGCAGCGTCAGAATACGCAACCGGCTTGGCTCTGCCGCAGCCTTCAGCACTTCCACCATTTCTTCCAGGGCCAAAGGCTTGCCAATCATACCGCACTCCGCATTTAAAACACATAAAGATATGTTTATGTGATCTATGCGATTATTGCAACTAAAATCGACTGATAAAAGTTTTAAAATACCATATTTGATTTAAGCATAATCACGGCAAAGCACATACAGGAAGCTTCCATGGCCGCATCCGCAAAACGCCGCAAAGAGATTGAACTGACGCTCCGCTTATTGGCACCACATACGCCGTATTTTGACGCAGAGCAAATCCGCGAAGCAGCTGCCGCACCGCATATGCGCAGCCTCACTGCACAAAATGCCGTACGCCTGACACTGCTCGCCTATATCCGCCACACCTACACCGACTACGACAGACTGCGCGACGAAGGACTGGATAAAGACAGCGCACTTTATTGGATTCAAGATCAGATTTCAAAAAAAATCAGAGAATGGCAAGCAACGGGTTTACTGCCTGACAGTAATTACAGTGACCAATAAAATAAATATGTGGGAGATTAAAAATGTAATTTAAATCACTAAAAGGATTTTTAAATGCCTTATACATTCCAAATACAGTCATCATTAAATCAAAACTATATCGTCCCTAAAACAAGCGCCTTAAAAAACAGCTTTATTAATTACACAATACAGGGAATAGATAAAGCAGGAAACAATAAAAATGCAGAAACATACTGGGTTTCAAAGACAGATCCAAAGCATCTAACAGCGGATTTAAGTCAACCAGTACTCATGTACAACCCAAAGGAAAATCTTTTCTTTGGCGATAGCGAGCAAATAATTCCTATGAAATCCCCTAACCAAGGAAAAACTGGATCGGTTGCTGGCGCCTTTAATTTTACAACCTCGGATATATCGCCAAGATTTATTTTCAAACTTGTAGGTTCACAATACGAAATTTTTATCGATGACTACCGCATAACAGATAAAACAACGCTTACAAAAAAACTTGTTATGGATAAAACCAATTCAAGTCGAGTATTAATTACAGACGCAGAAATACTTCGCGACGGACTTAATGTAGACGACAAATGGATAATCACGGCTATTTCTTAATTCTTATTTTTTAAATAAAAGGCTTTTAAAATGTCACAATATTTAAATATATTTCTGTACGACTATAGAGCAATCAGCAAATACCAGCTTGCTATCGATTATATTGGCGACGGCAACAATCTGCTTTTAATGGAATATCAAGCCGAAGCAGTATCCCCGTTTTATCCTGACGCCACAGACAGGGGACAGTATTTTGTGGTTGACAGTTTCCCGGATTGGACAGCTGTCACCTTTGGGGAAAGGGTAAATATTCCTGAATTCCCGCTTTATAATCCTTGGTCTGGCGGTTTCTTAAACACGACAGGCCAGCAGACAGGTGACGCAACAAATGCTAACGGAACCATTGTAGGAAGCTCGACTTTCTTATCCCCGAACAGTGTTGATAAATTCAATGTTTTTGCTCTGAACGCTTTTGGAGCTTGCTATATTTATAAGATTGTAAAAACCCCAAATGCAGCAGGTAACGGAACGATTGATACCAAACATTACCTTGCATATGATGAGGTAAATCACACAATTTGTTACTACCCAACAGCTACCCCCGATGACTCAGGAGAACAGTACTTCTTGGAATGGAGATTTGAAAAAATAGCTACGGCTGCAATTCCATCTGCCTAAAAAATCCATTCTCAACGATAATGTTATAAGCTACGCGCTTCAATCCGGCGCGTAGTACAACTGTTCCGGTATCCGTCCAGTGATTTTATCTGCAACCTCAACACCGCCCGTCCGCTCTACCCAGCCGGTCTGACCACGCAGATATTTCGCTGCTTTTACAAAGTTAAGCGCCAACACAGCCTCATTCTGAGCGCCAATATGCTGTGCAATTGATGTTCCGGCGATTTTGCACGGTGCATTCAGCCCGTTCAGCTTCAGTGTCAGACCACTGTCAAAAAACAGCACCGTACCGGCAGGCAGCAATGTGAAATCTGCGATGCCCTCCACCACAATATTGGCCCCGATCCATTCCGGCCTGATCGCATCAAGCCCCATTGCCGCAGCAATCTTTTCCAATTCTTCGACAGAAATCAGAGAGAGCTGACGGTCATTACGGATCACCGTGCCCCGCTGATACCACGGCTCGCGGCCACCGGCTCTACGCGTCATTCCATAATGATAATCACCGATAATGCCACCATGGTCACATTGCAATTTGTCTATTGCTTGCGTTACAAAATCCTGCCCTGAAGCAATATAAAGTCCACGGACACGACCTGTAACCTTGCGTGCCGCTATGCGTTTGCCATGAATGTTATTGAACAAATCTGTCATCACGGCTCAATCTTCACCGCGCACAACAACCATAAATACGCGCGGGAAGTGCAGCAGCACCTTGCCATCCACCGTCAGCGGATAATGCTCTGCCAAGCGTTCCGTATATTCCTCCAGATAATCGTGCTGCTCATCTTCATTGAGCGGATTTAAGAACGGACGCAGGCCGGTGCTTTTTACCCATTCAGTAATTGCCGCATGTCCCTCAAGCGGGTGATTATAAATCGTGTGCCAGATATCAATATGGGATGCGAACGGTATCAGAGCATCATAATAAGCATTCACACTCGGCATTGGCGGACGGGGCGCTTTATTGAGACGTTCAATCCAGCGACTGTCTTTTGCCACCTGGCGCATCATACGATGGGACGGTTCATTCCAGTTATCCGGCATTTGTACAGCCAAAGCGGCACCTGATTTCAGCCCTTTCAACAGGCGTTGCAAATGCTGAATATGCTCAGGAATCCATTGGAACACCGCATTGGAAAACAACAGATCAACATCCGCATCCGGCTGCCATTGCGTTACATCGCTTAAATAAAACGGCACATCAGGCAAACGAGCCTGCGCCTTTTCAATCATATCCGGCGACGCATCAAAACCGGATAGTTGCGCCTGCGGCCAGCGCTTTTTCAATGCCTCAGTAGAGTTGCCGGGGCCGCACCCAATATCAACAATGATGGCAGGATCTTTCAGCGGAATACGGGCGATGAGATCATTAACCGGTCTTGTGCGCTCATCCTCAAATTTCAGATATTGCTGTGCCGACCAGTCTTTCATCGTGATGCTCCTCTGTCTTACCCGTAACAAGCAATCTATAGCACCGGTGCATTTTGCCAAGCACTTTACAAACAAAAACGCCCTCCTTTCGGAGAGCGTTTCTATGACTTCAGCTCTGCAGTCAAAAACGGCAGGCAGTGCTATTTGCAGCCCTGTATGCGGCTTGTGAACCAGAAATTTTATCGTGTGAGCGGCTTATAAGTAACCCGCTTAGGATTGACACTTTCAGGTCCGAGACGACGTACCTTATCTGCTTCGTAATCTTCGAAGTTACCTTCGAACCACTCCACATGACTGTCGCCTTCAAAAGCCAGAATATGCGTGGCCAGACGGTCGAGGAACATACGATCGTGCGAGATAATAACAGCGCAGCCAGCGTATTTTTCCAGCGCATCTTCAAGCGCCGCCAGTGTTTCTGTATCCAGATCGTTGGTCGGTTCGTCGAGGAGCAGCACATTGCCGCCCGTCTGCAGCATCTTGGCAAGATGCACACGGTTGCGCTGACCACCGGAAAGATTGCCGACTTTAGCCTGCTGATCGCCGCCCTTGAAGTTGAACGCACCGCAATAAGCGCGGGAGTTCATTTCAAACTTGCCGAGCTTGATAATATCATTACCGCCGGAGATTTCTTCCCAGACATTCTTGTTCGGGTCGAGATGATCGCGGCTCTGGTCAACATAACCGAGCTTAACAGTATCACCGATACGGACAGAACCGGTATCCGGCTGTTCCTGACCGGTGATCATTTTGAACAGGGTCGATTTACCCGCACCGTTCGGCCCGATAACACCAACGATACCGCCCGGAGGCAGTTTGAATGTCAGGTTGTCGATCAGCAAACGATCGCCAAATGATTTGGACAGGTTTTCAACTTCGATAACCACCTGACCAAGACGCTCACCCGCAGGAATGAGAATCTGTGCATCGCCCGGACGCTGATTTTCAGCCGCTTCCACCAGCTTGTCATAAGCTTTAATACGGGCTTTCGACTTGGACTGACGTGCCTTAGGGCTCGCTGCAATCCACTGGCGTTCACGCTCAAGCGCTTTTTGGCGGGAATCGTCTTCACGGCCTTCCTGAATCATGCGCTTGGCCTTGGCTTCCAGATAGGCAGAATAGTTGCCTTCGTAAGGAATACCACGACCGCGGTCGAGTTCGAGAATCCAGCCAGTCACATTGTCGAGGAAGTAGCGATCATGCGTGATGAGCAGCACAGCGCCCTTATATTCACGCAGGTGCTTTTCCAGCCATGCAGTGGTTTCAGCGTCCAAATGGTTGGTCGGTTCGTCAAGCAGCAGCAAATCTGGCTTGGAAAGCAATAGCTTGCAAAGTGCAACGCGGCGGCGCTCACCACCGGAAAGCGTGGTTACGTCAGCGTCGGCAGGCGGGCAGCGCAGTGCTTCCATCGCCATTTCAACCTGACTTTCCAGATCCCAGAGGTTCTGGCTGTCAATAATATCCTGAAGTGCCGCACCTTCGTCAGCAGTTTCATCAGAATAATTCATCATCAGCTCATTATAACGGTCAAGAATGGCCTGCTTGTCAGCCACACCTTCCATCACATTGCCGAAAACAGTCTTTTCAGGATCGAGATGCGGTTCCTGAGCCAGATAACCACAGGTCGCACCATCGGCGAGCCATGCTTCACCTGTAAACTCTTTATCGAGACCAGCCATAATCTTGAGGATTGTCGATTTACCGGCGCCGTTAGGGCCGAGAATACCGATTTTCGCATCAGGATAAAATGACAGGTGCAGATTTTCGAGAATTTTCTTTGTGCCGTAGTTTTTATTCAAACCCGACATATGATAAATAAATTGACGTGCCATTGGGTGGCTGTTCTCCGAGAATTTGAGCCCGTAATGTGTGGGAATTCGCTTTGATGCGCTATTTAGGCTAAATATTGCGCAGGGGCAATGCCAGAACAGAGGCGAAGCAGGCGCGATAAGCATCTTCCCCTGTTTAACCTCTGAGGGTCTGAATAAAAAATCACCATTTGCAGCCAAGTGGGCGACTTTTGGATCAGACTCTGAATAGCTGATTATTATTACAAGTATAGTCTCCGCACTCCTGAAACAAGGTTTCACAATGCCGTTTGATAATCCTGAAATCCTGTTAAGTCCGACCGGTGCAAAACTGGCATTGCGTTTTCAACCGGCGAAGAAAACGGCAATCGGCAATATACAGATCAGCCACGGCCTTGCCGAACATGCTGCCCGCTATCAGGAATTTGCGGATTATCTCGCGGAGCATGGATTTAACGTCTATGCCCATGACCATCGCGGACACGGGCTTACCAGCGCACCTGATGCACCGCTCGGTCAGTTCACAGCCAGAGATGGCGATGAAAAAGTGCTGCAGGATATCGGCTTTGTTGAAAAGACAATCCGCGAAAGACATGGGCAACTGCCGCTCATAATATTCGGCCATTCCATGGGGGGATTGGTAACACTCGCTGCTTTATGCGGAAAATTCTGTACGCCCGATGCGGCAGCCATCTGCAATTCCAATTTTGCCAATGTGCTGAATCAATCACTGGCTTTCACTTTACTCAAAGCCGAGCGCATGTTTCTCGGCTCCGATGTTCCCAGCCATTTCCTGCCAGCCATGACTTTCCGCACATGGGCAAAGCAGGTGAAAAATTATCAGACACAATTTGACTGGCTGTCCCATGATACAGCGGAGGTTGCGCTTTATAATAATGATCCGCTCTGCGGCTATGATCCGTCGGTCAGTATGTGGATCGATGTTTTCCGCTTTATGCGTCGCTGCAACAATCCTGCACCGCAACAAGCGATACCGTTGCATATGCCACTTTATTTACAGGGTGGCGGACAGGACCCTTCGACTGAAGGCGGAAAATCCCTGCTTGCACTGGAGAAAAGACTGAGAACCTCCGGCTTCAGCAATATCACCACACAGATTTATCCGGATATGCGTCATGAAAGCCTGCATGAAACAGATCGTGCGCGTTTCATGCAGGACTTTACAGCATGGGCATTAAAGGCAATCGCCTGACAGAACTTTAAGCCAGCCACTTGTCATAATCAGACACCAACAAATGCAGTGGCTGGACATCATCTTCCACATCAGAGAACCGGCCGATCGGTTCACGGAAGATATTATCCGTCAGATCATCATTGACGGTTGAAACCTCGCCGATCAGCACATCACCACCCTCGCCCCAGAAAGCATGCCAGTTACCGGGCATCAGGGTCACGCTTTCACCCGGATCAAGCTTCAGTAAACCTCCGGCAGACAGCCGTTTGATACGCCCGTCACAGGCAACAACCACGTCGCTTTTATCATCAATCGAGCCATCTGGATTGGAATTGAACATTTCCAGCACCAGTTTGGCACCGCCGCGATTGATAATATCCTCAGCTTTCACCACATGGCGATGCATCGGCGACAGCTGGTTCTCGCGCGAGATCATGATCTTTTCCGCATAAAGCATACCGGTGCCTTTTTGCAGATCTTCGGCCTGTCCGTTGCGCACGGTAAACAGGAACAGTCCCATTTCATCGAAACGCCCCTGCCCGTAATCAGTAATATCCCAGCCGAGACGCGCATTACGGATTGCTGCACTGTCATCGCTCACACGGGTGCGCATTTCCTCCGGCGACCAATAGGCAAAAGGCGGCATGACAAAACCGAAAGACCGGATAAAGCGGTCACTTTCACGGATAATTTCATTAATTTCCGAGCGTTTCATAAATGTTTCCTCCAGCGGTCATCCGTTTGATACGGGTCTTGTCTGCGCAACAGAAAAGCACGGCCTGCCCCGTCTGACCAGTCCCTTTTCGGCTACAAAATATTGCCGCCGATAAATTTCCGGATGCGGCGGTTTGGCGTGTCGTCTTTACGCGAAGCCCATGTCGTTTTCGTATGCGCGTCCGCCATATTTCAATGGTTGAATACGGATAATCAGAGCAGATTTTTTGAGAAATATTCTGAGACTTAACTCTTGTCGTCAATCTTAATACCCATACGGGATCAGGCTTTTTCATGTCGCACATAAGCCACTCCGGCAGCGACATATTTTAAAGTCCGGCACCCCCGATGAACAACGCTATGCGAGGCATATTATGGACGTCCGCAATCAGATGCTGAGTGACTTGTTGGGGCGCGACCCGAATTTCAGTCTCGGACAGAAATTCTACACAGATCCCGACTTTTACAAGCTGGATCTTGAACATATCTGGTACCGTGAATGGGTTTTTGTCGGCCATGATTGTGAACTGCCGAAAGCAGGCAGCTATATCACTGTGCAGATCGGTGATTATCCGGTGATTGTCGTGCGCGACAGTCAGGGCGGCATCCGCGCTTTTCACAATACCTGCCGCCATCGCGGTTCACGTATCTGCACAGCGGAAAAAGGTACCGCTGCACGCCTCGTCTGCCCTTATCATCAATGGACTTATGATCTGGATGGTAAGTTATTGTTTGCCCGTCAGGTTGGCCCTGATTTCAAACCGGCGGATTTCGGCCTGAAAACCGTGCATTGCGAAACGGTCGCCGGCTATATTTATATATGCGTCGCGGATGAAGCACCGGATTTCAACGCTTTCCGCGCAACAGTTGAGCCTTATCTGGCGCCCCATCAGATTAAAGATGCCAAAATCGCCTTTGAAAGCACGATCATTGAAAAAGGCAACTGGAAGCTGGTCTGGGAAAACAACCGCGAATGCTACCATTGCGCCGCCAACCATCCGGAACTGTGCCGCACCTATCCTGAAGCGCCAAGCGCCACCGGCGTACAGGGCATGATGGAGGATGAGGAAACCAACCAGCTCTGGAAGCGCTGTGAAGATACCGGCCTGCCTGCTAAATTCAACATGTCCGAGAGCGGCCAGTATCGTATTGCCCGCATTCCGCTGCTGCGCGATGCCGACAGTTATACAATGTCCGGCAAGCCCGCTGTGGCGAAAAGCCTGAGCTCTGAAGTCAGAGCGTCCAAAATCGGCGCGATGCTGCTGTTCAACTATCCGTCCACATGGAACCATGTGATGATTGACCATGCAATTTCCTTCCGCGTGCTGCCGGTCAGCGCCGAGGAAACCATGGTCACCACCAAATGGATGGTCAATAAAGATGCGGTTGAGGGAGTCGATTACAATCTCGATGAACTGACCCATGTCTGGATCGAAACCAATGATCAGGATCGCCGGATTGTGGAAGAAAACGCCCGCGGCATCCGCTCACCGGCCTATCAGCCGGGGCCTTATTCCGTGGAGCATGAAGGCGGCGTCATGCAATTTATTGAATGGTACGCCAATTTCATCACCCCGCGTCTGCAAGGCGAAGTTGCTAAACTCAGCCGCGTGGCCTGATACTCAACGCAATATCCCGGAGCGCAACACAGCGCTCCGGACAATATCATGACAGGCAGGTTCAGTATGAACCCACCTCAAGCCCCCCTTCAGGTGAAGAGCAGCACGAATGAAATATCTTGATGAAATGCTGCCGTGGAACGACAGGCTTCAGGTTCTGGAATGTGATGCGGCGATTGAAGAAGCGCCGGACGTGATGACTTTCTCGTTCCGCACGCCGGAGAATAATAACTGGTTCCGCTATATGCCGGGTCAGTTCATCACGATTGAGATACCGGCCGCACCGGAACCGGTCATGCGCACCTATACGCTGTCCTCCACGCCGTCGCGCCCTTATTCCGTATCCATCACCATTAAGGCACAGGCAGGCAGTATCGGCACCCGCTGGATGCTGGATAATATGCGTCCGGGCATGCAGCTGAAAGCTTTTGGCCCAGCCGGTGACTTCTCGCTCGTTTCGCATCCGGGCAAAAAATACCTTTTCATCTCTGCCGGTTCCGGCATCACACCGATGATGTCGATGACCCGTTTCCTTTATGATACGCAACCGGCCAGCGATGTGGTTTTTCTCAATTGTGCCCGCTCACCGGATGAAATCATTTTCCGCAAAGAGCTGGAACTGCTGGCCAGCCGCATGGATAATCTGCGTCTGCAGCTGGTTGTTGAGCGTTCCATCGCCCGCAATGTCTGGAGCGGCGTTCATGGCCGTATCAGCCATAGTATTATTGATATTTCCGCGCCGGACTTCAAAGACCGCACAGTCTTTTGTTGCGGCCCCGAGCCGTTTATGCGCGCCGTGCGTGACATGCTTGAAGCTAATGGCTTCAACATGGATAATTATCATCAGGAAAGTTTTCAACCGGCCTCGGAAGCGCCCGCTATACCGGTGCCTGCCGCGCTTGAAGCCGCAGCCAGTGATGCGGAGACAGAAGCGCCGAGCGTTATTTTCACACTATCCGGCATGGAAGTGCAGTGCAGCCCGACCGATACTGTGTTGCTGGCAGCGCGTAACGGCGGGTTGAAAATACCAAGCGCCTGCGAGTTTGGTGTCTGCGGTACGTGCAAAGTCAAATGCCTCAGTGGCGAAACCGTTATGAATCATAATGGCGGTATCCGTGATGATGAAATTGAAGAAGGCTATATTCTTGCGTGCTGCTCGCATCCTTTGGGTCGGGTGGAAATCGAAGCCTGATCCTCTTGACCTTTCCGCGTGCTTTCGTCACTGATCGCTCTCGGACGTGACGCAGCGGGAGAATGGGATGCCACAACACGATCAGAAAAACTCCGCCTTTATTGTGATTGATATTCAGAATGATTTTTGCCCCGGAGGCGCGCTGGCTGTAGCCGGCGGGGACAGTATCGTTGCAGGCATCAATCAGGAGATTGAGCACTTTGACCATGTCATCCTGACACAGGACTGGCATCCCGCAGGACATTCCAGCTTCGCTTCGACCCATGAAGGCCGTGAGCCTTATGAAATGGTGACGATGTCCTATGGCAAACAGACTTTGTGGCCGGATCATTGCGTACAGGGAACCCATGGCGCGGAGTTTCATAAAGACCTGCAATGGACAAAGGCCGAGCTGGTGATCCGCAAAGGCTATCGTAAAGCTATCGACAGCTATTCCGCTTTCTTCGAAAATGACCACATGACCCCGACTGGTCTTGGCGGCTATTTGCGCGAGCGCGGCATTAAACATGTAACACTCGCAGGTCTGGCCACTGATTTCTGTGTGGCCTATTCAGCACTGGATGCCGCAGCTCAAGGTTTCAAAGTCACCGTATTGCCGGATTTAAGCCGCGCGATTGATATTGGCGGCTCGCTGCAAACCATGATGAGCCAGATGCGCAATGCGGGCGTAGCGTTCCGTTAAAACTGCTTTCACTCCGCAATTAACAAGGCAGCGCTCGACGGCTGCCTTTTTTGCTTTATATAGACGCCTTTATCCTCCTACCCGTTTTCCGGAACAGAAAGCCTCACCGTGATTGAGAAAAAAGACGTTGTAATTATCGGTGCAGGCGCAGCCGGAATGATGTGTGCAATCCGTGCCGGTCAGCGGGGTCGCTCCGTCGTACTGATTGACCATGCGAAATCCCCCGGTGACAAAATCCGCATTTCCGGCGGCGGCCGCTGCAACTTCACCAATATTCATGCAACGGCAAAAAACTACCTGTCCGCCAATCCGCATTTTTGTAAATCCGCGCTGGCACGCTTCACGCCGCAGGATTTCATCGCCATGGTCGATAGCTACGGCATCAGCTGGCATGAAAAAACATTGGGGCAGCTATTCTGTGACCATAGCGCCAAAGACATTATCAATATGCTGCGCACGGAAATGCAGCAGGCCAATGTGCGGCTTGACCTCAACACCACAGTTTCGGACATCAGCAAAACCACAGACGGTTTTCTGATCACAACAAGCTATGGCAAAATCGAAGCGCAATCGCTGATCATTGCCACCGGCGGCAAATCCATCCCGAAAATGGGCGCCACTGGCTTTGCTTACACTATTGCCGGTCAGTTTGGTCACAGTCTGATTGAACCCCGCCCCGGCCTTGTGCCTTTGACGCTGGAGCCTAATCTGCTGGAACAGCTCAGCCCGCTTTCAGGGATAGCCGTCGATGCCGAGCTTAAACATGGCAAAACCCGATTCCGCGAAGCACTGCTTTTCACTCATCGCGGCATGAGCGGCCCTGCGATTCTGCAAATTTCATCCTATTGGCGCGAGGGTGATGAGGTCGTTTTGACCATTGAACCGGACTTTGACTTTCTCGCATTGTTAAAAAATGCACGAAAAACGAATGGCAAACAATCTGTCCAGACGGCTCTTGCAGAAAAGCTGCCCCGCCGTTTAGCCCAGTTTTTCACGGAAAAGACACAATTGAACAAGCCTCTGGCTGATTTGTCTGACAAGATTTTAACAAATCTTGTTGCCGCAATTCAGGATTGGCATATCAAACCGGCAGGTTCCGAAGGATATCGCACGGCGGAAGTTACACTCGGCGGTATCAGCACTGATGAGCTCGACTCAAAGACGATGGAATCCAAAAAGGTACAAGGTCTTTATTTCATTGGAGAATGTGTGGATGTAACCGGCTGGCTTGGCGGATTTAACTTCCAATGGGCATGGGCATCGGGCCACAGCGCAGGTCAGGCCGCATAATATTTACGTGACAAATCACACGTTTTCGTGAGCGGCGCGCACAATTACATTATGGCGGAAAAGTGTCAATGCGATCACATTTACTTCAAGTCGATAAGAACTTACTGTTGCATATTTGTGACAGACATTTCCGAGGCTATATTTTATGTTTCTAACGAAATCTAAAAGGAGTTCATCACATGAAATATACAACTCTGGCAGCTGCTCTGCTTCTCTCCTCCACAAGCGCTTTCGCAGCTGATGCTATCGTTTACAACGAACCAGCCCCTGCTGTTGTAGCTGACACTTTCTCCTGGACAGGCGGCTATATCGGTCTTAACGCCGGTTATGCAGGCGGCAAGAACAAGTTCAACGGTTACGACAACTTCGCAGTATCCGCTAAAGACAATGCAAGCGGCTTCCTCGGCGGTATTCAGGCCGGTTACAACTGGCAGTTCGACCAGACCATCGTTGGTATCGAAACCGACTTCCAGGGCGGCAACCTGAAATCCGATGCAGAACTGAGCTACAACGGCCAGACTGCCGGTGCAGAAGCCAAAATCAACTGGTTCGGTACAACCCGCGTTCGTCTCGGTTACACACCGGTTGACCGCTTCATGGTTTACGCAACAGGTGGTGTTGCTTACGGTAAAATCAAAGCTTCCGCTTTTGATGGCGTAAACAGCTTCTCCCAGTCCGACACTAAAGTTGGTTACACTGTAGGTGCCGGTGCAGAATACGCTGTTACAAACAACGTAACTCTGAAGACCGAATACCTCTACACCGACCTCGGCAAGCTGAAACTGGATGATGTAAACGGCGTTCGCTTCGGTGAAGTTAAGGCTCCGTTCCACACAGTACGCGTTGGTGTGAACTACAAGTTCTAATCCATATTTGCGAACTAAAAAGAAAGCCCCGCATTGCGGGGCTTTTTTATTTCTGAACAGCCAACTCAAACCGGCAGCAAAAACGCCGTCACAAAAGGTCTTACAATTCCCTGCCGGTGGCGAGCCCCCATATTCTTTATCACCATACCCATATTATAATCCCCGACACCTACCCCTCGGCATGGTTTATGCTTATCTATACATCAGCACTATGATGTATCGGGAGAGATATGAATAAGTCCTGTTTCGCAATTCTTCTGGCTTGCAGCCTGTTTCCGTCTTCACTTCATGCCGCCCCTATCGGCGAAGTGATTGCCGAAATGGCAGGTAAATGCTGGAAATTGCCGGAGAAAATTGACTATCAAAAAGCATCAGCCATTTTTGAAGTCACTTATAATGCGGAAGGTGAGTTATTGGAGATCATCACTGTCGAATATCGCCCTGTGCGGGAAGCAGGCAAAGTCTTTGCTCTCAGCGCACAACAGGCACTTCTGGATTGCGCCAATAAAACCGATGTTAAATCCAGAACAATACGGGTGGTCATGAATTACACCGCGCCAAGATCCAATGAGCCTCTGATTATGAAAAGGTCTCTGCGGTAATATCGGCGCAAATTTCCCGAACACAAAGCCTATATCAGCAAACCGAGTTCTTTTTGCTTTTTCTTTGACAGCCCCTGCGCGACAAGATGGTAAGATTGCAGGATATAATCCTTCAGCTCATCATCATTGAGACCCGGCTCCGCATAATGCTGTATCCACTTCATGCCGCGTGAGGCAAGATATGGTGCAGGGCGCAACCCCGGCTGCTCCTGCAGCATTTCAAATGCAATATGACTGACTTTGAAACTGAAACTCGGCTGGTCATTATGCCAGCCGCCAATGACAAAAACCTTGCCGCCGACTTTCCAGACATGTGAACCACCCCATTGAACAACATAAGTTGTTGCCGGCAAGCTGCTGCAAAAGGCATTATATTCGTCATAAGTCATAGCTACTCACCACATCAAAAAAACGATCTGCACAGAACAGAGATAATATCTTACTGTTTTTAAACACCAAGATGTTAAACTACGCACTCCCGTCCTTTTCACCATTTAAGAAGCATCCGACATTTATGGCCAGTGAATTATCAAACCTAGAATCCGCAACAAAATATCTTTCACTCACCGACAAAGACCGTTTCTTCAAAATTAAGCGCGACATGGAAGCATCCGGCGCTTCACGAAAAAGCATTGAGGAACGCCTACGCGCCTTTCTATGGGATGTTGTTGAATCCGATGATGATGATGAAAACGAGGAAGACGCGCTTTAAGCAAAAGCCGTCTCCATGAAACCAGTTATGAACTCGGCTGCAACTCTTATAATATTGGCTTTGCTGCACGGAAGCAGCAAGGCTCTCGGGAAGGTTGTTTCGGGAACAGATGTCTCTGAAATACTGATTAGCTTCACCGGAGCCATATTTATCGGTACTGCCGTAACATGGGCTGTGGTCTGGTTTGTTTTAAGATTGCTCCGGAAGCAGGAACTCACAATCACAGTGACCAACTGGATTTTAGCCGCAGCAACAATCACCAGCTTTGCGCTGGCAATAATGCGCATATAATAACGCTAACAAATCCAAGTGAGGATGGTGGGCCCGGAGGGACTCGAACCCCCAACCAAGCGGTTATGAGCCGCCGGCTCTGACCAATTGAGCTACAGGCCCACGCAATTCCGATCTACCTGAATCGAAACATGATCGCAAGACTAACTCGCTTATCAGCCAAAACATTATCAATCAGTGTTTAAAGACATACCGGATATTGACGGCGACCCAGCATATCATTCTGTAAAACAAGATATTTCCGTAATCTTAGCGCCAAAAGCCGTCTTCTTATCCGCATAAAAAATCAGGCTGCGAATCTGTTCGATTCACAGCCTGACAGGAAATCAATTCAACCGGTCAATGCCGGATTAGCGCAAGATCGGGCAACCGCGCGCTTTACCGAAGAGCACACTCACCGGACGGCCATGGCGATAACCGGAGACGCGGATCGTTGAGCGGTTGCTATGCACACGCATCCCGCGAATGCCCATACGCGATGCTTTAGAGACCGCATTGCGCGGTGTGCAGGAATAGCGGTTCGGACGATATTGCGGACGGTTATAATGGCCATGACGATGGTTCACCTGCACCACCGGCGCACCGGTTGTCGCCACTCCACTGACAGTGAGCGATACTGCAGGCGATGCGGCCTGTGCCGATGCACCCGCCGAGAAAACACCGGCAAGACCGATCAGGCCGGAAACAATTGCTGCCTTCATTGAGAAACCCGACATATTGTCCTCCTTGGATAATTCTTTGCTTGTTGCGATATCCAATATTTAGCAGGCTATTTCTGAATGCAGCAGCAATCAATCATTCATTTGCAGTTCATCTGATCACTTTTTATCAGGCAATGTGACCGGTCATATGTTTCAGATATGCCTCTTCATCCGGCAGATCATGATCATAGGCAGTGATCTTGCCACGCACGGAAATACCGGCTTCATGCACTGTTTCTTTGGAGCCGGAAACAAGCGGATGCCACCACTCCAGATCCCTGCCCTCAGACACACGGCGATAGCCGCAGGTCTCAGGCAACCAGCGCACGGTCTCAATAATTTCCGGTGTCAGGAATACGCAATCCGGCACAGTTTTTCTGCGGTTCGGATAATCCGAGCACTGGCAGCTTGTACCGTCCAGCAAAGTACAGGCAACACTGGTGCCGTAAATCTCGTCGGTATCATCATCCTGCAATTTATGCAGGCAACACTGGCCGCAGCCATCACAAAGGCTTTCCCACTCCTGCTTGTTCAGCTCACGCAATGTTTTGGTTTGCCAGAATGGTTTCTTCATAACGTCCTCACCTTCCCGCAGCATTTTAGCAAATTTACTGCAGCCGGATAAATCAATTTCAAAATAAAAGGCCCGGTAAACCGGGCCTTATGTCTCGTCAATTTCGCCTCGGTTTAACGAAATAAATTGTCGCCCTGCTCGTCAATAATCTGACGGGCTTTGATGAGGGTAATATTTACCGCATCATCCATGGTTGCGAAACGATCCGCGCGGATGAATTTATGTTCTTTCATCTCGCCAGCGATTTCCTTGCGGATCAGACCGCAGGTCTGAAACTGTCCGGCTTCGGCAAACGGCGTTGCCAGAATGACAAAACCTTTATGCTCACTGCTGACCGGCTCAGCCTGTGCTTTGCTGTCAGCAGCTTCTGAGCCGCCAAGACCAAAAAGACGTTTAAGAAAAGACATTACAACCCCTAACAAAATACCGCCACCACAGGGATGACGGCACTTTCTTATGCTTTTTAGCTATCCAGGAACGAGCGCAATTTACGCGAACGGCTCGGATGCTTGAGCTTACGCAGTGCTTTCGCCTCGATCTGACGGATACGTTCACGGGTAACCGAGAACTGCTGACCGACTTCTTCCAGCGTATGGTCGGTGTTCATACCGATACCGAAACGCATACGCAGAACACGTTCTTCACGTGGGGTCAGCGATGCCAGAACACGGGTCGTGGTATCACGCAGGTTTGCCTGAATGGCCGCATCAATCGGCAGCAGCGCATTCTTATCTTCAATGAAGTCGCCCAGATGTGAATCTTCTTCATCACCCACCGGTGTTTCAAGGGAGATAGGCTCCTTGGCGATTTTCAGCACCTTACGCACTTTTTCCAAAGGCATAGCCAGCTTTTCAGCCAGTTCTTCCGGTGTCGGTTCACGGCCGATTTCATGGAGCATCTGGCGCGATGTACGAACGATCTTGTTGATCGTTTCGATCATATGCACCGGAATACGAATGGTACGTGCCTGATCCGCGATCGAACGGGTGATCGCCTGTCTGATCCACCATGTCGCATAGGTCGAGAACTTGTAACCACGGCGATATTCAAACTTATCAACCGCCTTCATCAGGCCGATATTGCCTTCCTGAATAAGATCAAGGAACTGCAAACCACGGTTGGTATATTTCTTGGCGATGGAAATCACGAGACGCAGGTTTGCTTCAACCATTTCCTTCTTGGCAATGGTTGCTTCGCGCTCGCCCTTCTGCACCTGATTAACAATGCGGCGGAATTCGCCGATCGATATCGCGGTTTCAGTGGCCAGATTCTGGATTTCCGAACGCAGATTATCAATGCCGCGTTTTTCCTTAGCAACAAAATCCTTCCAGCCACGGGCTGTCAGAGTTGCAAGGCGGTCAGTCCAATTCGGGTCAAGTTCATTGCCCTGATATTCTTTGAGGAATTCTTCACGGCGCACGCCGAAAGATTCCGCCAGACGCAGGAGCTTACCTTCGTTCTGAACGAGACGCTTGTTAATGTCGTAAAGCTGCTCAACCAGCGATTCAATACGGTTCTGGTTCAGCGACAGCGACTTAACGGCCTTAATCAGCTGATCTTTCAGTTCCTTGTAGCGGCGCTCCTGAGAGGTCGACAATTCACCGGCAGCAGCCAGACGTCCTTCAACCTGCTGATCCTGCAATTTGCGCAGTTTCTTATAGGTATCAGCAATCAGATCGAGGGTTTCCATGACCTGAGGACGCAATTCGGCTTCCATCGCAGCAAGCGACAGATTGGCCTCATCGTCTTCATCCTCGTCATATTCTTCCTGAATTTCACCGCCGACATTGGTGATATCATCGTCATCGCGCGAGCGACGGCCACCCTTGTCATCACCGCGCGCAGGCTGTTCTTCCACACGCTCGATCACCGGCGCCTGTTTGGCTTCAGGACCCGCATAAGTGGTTTCAAGATCGATGATTTCGCGCAGCAAAATCTGCTGGTCGTTCAGTGCTTCACGCCAGATAATCAGAGCCTGGAATGTCAGCGGGCTTTCGCAAAGCCCTGCAATCATGGTTTCGCGGCCAGCTTCAATACGCTTGGCAATCGCGATTTCACCTTCACGCGACAGGAGTTCAACCGAACCCATTTCGCGCAGATACATACGCACCGGATCATCGGTACGGTCTGTCGGCTCTTTTTTGGTGGTCGTTGTCGCCAGCGCGGTACCGCCGGCTTCTACCAGATCACCGCCGCTTTCTTCGCTGTCATCGTCGCGCTCTTCTGCGTCGGCATCCTGCTCGTCATCTTCAACAACATTGATGCCCATATCGGACAACATCGACATTGTATCTTCGATCTGCTCGGATGTTACTTCCTCAGAAGGCAGCACGGCATTCAGCTCGTCCATCGTGACATAGCCACGCTTCTTGGCGAGCTTAATCATCTTCTTGACAGCGTCGTCCGAAAGGTCGAGAAGCGGCCCATCGGGCGCGCCATCGCGCTCGACTTCAGCTTCTTCGTTTTCCTTTGCCTTCGTTGCCATATATTTATCTCCAGACGATCAGTTTGTTTTGTCCATCGGGCAGAATGAACAACAAAACAAACGATTCGCGTTATGCCCCGTGACTATCGATAGTATCGGCAATAGCGCTTTCGCGTTAAAACCGGATTAACCGTGCTGATTACCGGCTGCGGCAATTAAAACAACGGTTTGCAAATTTCATATTTACAGAGCCTTCTCAGCCCCGTATTGACCTCATACCGGTCATAAACTCCGGTAATGACATTGTTCAGATGCTGTGTATTATCGCCTTTCAGCGACGAACGAACTCTCACCGATACAATTAAAGAATGCGACTCATATGATTCGCATGGAAAAAGCGAATCATTTATGCAGATTCGCGACAGAGTGACGCCGGTTAAGCACCGAACAATGCAGTTCTGAGCAGTTTTTGTTCAAATTATCTCTGTTTGGCGACCTTATTCACGTATCTGCTTATCCTCAGAAACCGCCGGGCGGGCGTCCTGAAGACTGACCGAACCCTTCAATAAGCGCTTCGGTTGCATCGGCCTTGCGAATTTCGCTCTGAATATCAATCAAACGCGCAAAAACCTCGGCTGACGCTTCAGTGGAAAGAGCTTCTTCTACGGCTCTTAGTTCCTTATGTAGTGTCCGTGCGCGCAGATGCAAGTGCATCGCCTGTTTGAGGGCTTCGCGGGCATCATCTTCGGCTGCCAGCAGCGTTGCAGGCCACAGACGCGCACGGCGTACCACCAGCTCCAGCTCATCCAGCAATTCAGAAAAACCGTTTTCATTGAGGATTTTACGCATCATCTTACCGTCTTCGGCAAGATGGCTGGCCATCACATCCAGAACCGCGGCATGAAGCGCCGTCAGCCCCGCATGGGTCAGTTCCAAAGTGGCTACAACCTCAAAATTCTCATCAATCAGCGCCGGATGATTAATCAGCGTCAGAACGATCGTCGCCTCACGCAGACTTGGTGCGGATGAACCACCTTTCACAATCGCGGAACGGGTCAGACTGTCAGAAGCCTTGGTTGAGGCCGCGTTGCCAAAGCCACCACCGAAACCGCTACCTTTACCGCGCTGCGGCTGGAAATTACCCTTACCGCCGAAGCCACCTGCCTGCTTACCGGCATTCTGCCGCCCCCATTTAGGGCCGAAGAAGCTCTGCGATTTCTCACGCATATGCTGACTGTAATAATGTTTGACGCTCTCGTCCTTGATACGCGCCACATGGGTGCGCATCCGTGCATCCAGCTCGGCACGGCGTTCCGGCGTTTCAAAATTGCCGCCAGCCGTTTCCCGCATCCACAGCATTTCCGCCAGCGGCTTGGCATCCTGCAACACGACACGAAATGCGGAAGCACCCTGCTCCTTGACCAGATCGTCAGGATCCTTGCCCTCAGGCAACAAGGCAAAAGCCAGTGATTTGCCCGGTTGCAAATTCGGCAAACCGGTATCCACCGCACGATAGGCTGCGCGAAGACCGGCCTGATCACCGTCAAAGCACAAAACCGGCTCAGGGCTGATCCGCCAGAGCAAAGCCATCTGCTCCTCGGTCAGCGCTGTACCAAGCGGCGCTACAACCTCGTTGAAACCGGCCTGCGCCAGTGCGATCACATCCATATAGCCTTCAACCGCAATCACAGGCTTGGCTTCTTCGCCATTTTGCGCCTGACAGGCACGACGCGCGCGCACCATATTGTAGAGCACACGACCTTTATGAAACAGTTCGGTTTCCGGTGAGTTGAGATATTTCGCAGGTGCATCCGGTGACATTGCACGTCCGCCAAAGGCGATTACGCGATTGCGGCTGTCAGTAATCGGAAACATAATGCGGTCACGAAAACGGTCATAAGACACTGCAATGCCTTCACCATGCACAACCATGCCGCATGCTTCAATCTGTTCGCGGGTTGCGCCTTTAGAGGCCAGATATTCTTTCAGAATATTGCGGCCTTCCGGCGCATAACCAATGCGGAACTCAGCCTGCGTCTGCGCATTTAAGCCACGGTCACGCAAATAAGAACGGGCTTTCGCACCAACTGATGCCTGCAACTGATCTTCGAAAAATGCTGCGGCCAGTTCCATCACATCATAGAGCGTGCCGCGCTTTTCTTCGCGTCTCTGCTGCTCGGCATCCATAACCGGCATCGGCACACCGGCCATATCAGCAATACGTGCGACCGCCTCAGGAAAGTTCAAACCTTCAAGCTCGGTGAGAAAACGGAAATGATCGCCCGTCACACCACAGCCGAAACAATGATAGCGGCCTTTGCGATCCTCACAGTGAAAGCTCGGGCTTTTTTCACCATGAAAAGGACAGCACGCCCAGAAATCCCCCTTGGACGCATTGGTTTTCTTGCGATCAAAACTCACGCGTGTCCCGATCACAGACGATATCGGAACGCGGTCGCGGATTTCATCAAGGAAGGACGGGGGGAAACGCATACGCCTTTAAATTCTCTCTCAGTTCTCTTGCCAGAACAATACTGACTTCGGGGGGACATCAGACTTGCCCCCTCACCTTAATAGCACGGAATACAGAAAAACACGCCTCAACAACGCATCTTTCCCCGATACTCACATGCCCGCTCCTGTGCAAGTGCAGCCTCTCCTATAAGCGGGTAGCACAGTTGTCATAATTATCGCTTATCATCTTATACAACGGGACAGCAATATTATCCTTCAGCACCTGAAAATGCAGGATTTTGATTTAGTCGGCTAACTGTCATAAATTTGTCATAAAAACTTTAAATACCATCTGTTAGAGGTAAAATCCCTCTTCCAAATTAAGCATAATGTGCCTAGATTGATTAGCCAGTGCATGATTTTCGCACTGCATTTTATCCGTCCTGATCATTCCGCCAAATCACTGCAGCAATGTTGTGCATGCGCGAACAGGAACGGAGCATCCGGAGACAATCCGGGGAACCACAAAGGATGAGCTAATCATCCGGTAATAAAAAAGGAATACGCATTTGAATGGTTCAGTCGTCCTCCTGCATCTTGCAGGGGCAGTCGCGTTGCTTTTATGGGCAACCCGTATGGTTCGGGCAGGCGTTGAAAGCGCCTATGGCGACCGTTTACGCCGACGACTGCGCAAATATATGCAAAAACCGCTTCTGGCGGTCAGCTTCGGTGTTTTGCTGGCTGTATCCCTACAAAGCTCCACGGCCGTCACTTTGCTGGTCGGCTCTTTTGTCGGCGCAGGCTTTGTCAGCGGCGTGGCCGGCCTTATGGCCGTGCGCGGCGGCGAGCTCGGCTCTGCCCTTGTCGTTAAAATCCTGAGCTATGACCTGACTTTGCTGGTGCCTTTGGCGCTTGTGGCAGGCACATTCATTTCCATGTCTTCCGAGCGGCTGTTCTGGCGGCAGAATGGTAAGATTCTGGTCGGTATCGGCCTGCTTATTCTCTCGCTTGAACTCACAGGTGAAGCGACAACACCATTGCGCGACAGTCAGTTGCTGCCGGTGATTGTCAATTATCTGGCAAGCGATCCGGTTACCACCTATCTGCTTGCAGCGCTGATGACATGGCTGTTCCATTCATCAATCGCCGCCATCATCCTACTCACATCTTTCGCCTCACGCGGCCTCATTCAGCCGGATCTGGCGGTGGTGATGGTGCTCGGCGTCAATCTTGGCTCTTCTATCATCGCCCCCCTGCTCACACGCAATGCCCCGCCGGAAACCCGCGTGGTGCCGCTCGGCAATCTGCTGATGCGCGGCGCAGGCTCACTGGTTATTCTGATCCTGTTTCTGTCCTTTAAACCGCCGGTCGAGTTTCTCGGCTCCGATCCGGTCAGTCAGGTTGTGAATGCGCATATCCTGTTCAATACGATTATTCTGATTGCAGGCATTCCGCTATCAGGACTTGTGCTGCGCGCCACGGAAGCACTGGTCAATCTTAAAGCCAAACCGGAAGCACCGGCAGAAACTGTATTCACGCAGGAAATCAGCGCGCTGGATATGAGCGTCATCAACTCCCCGCCGCTTGCCCTCGGCAATGCAACCCGTGAAGTTGTACGCACCTGTGAAACCGTTGACGTGATGCTGCGCCGGATTATGGATCTTTATGAAAAACCGGATCAGGTCGGCATTAATGAACTGGCAAAACTGGATGACCGTCTGGATGCCCGCCATGCCGCCATCAAGCTCTATCTGGCGAAACTGGCGACCAAAAACCTGAGCGAAGATGAAGCTCTGCGCACGCAGGAACTACTCGGTGCCTGCGTTAAGCTGGAACAGGTCGGCGATATTATTGTGCGCAATATGCTTGCCCATGTGCAGAAGAAGATGGATCGTAAGCTGGAGTTCACAGAAGAAGGCTGGGACGAACTGACCGAATTCCACGCCATGGTCGTTTCCAATGCGCATCTGGCCTTCAACGTATTGGTGTCGCGTGACAGCTATACGGCGCGCCAGCTCGTGCATGAAAAAGACCATCTGCGCGATATGGAGAAACGCACCAGCGAAATGCATTTCCAGCGCCTGCGTGAAGGAACTGTGCGCAGTGTCGAGACCAGTTCGATCCATCTGGATACGATCCGCGATCTCAAGCAGATCAATTCGCTGCTGGCTTCAATGGCCTATCCGGTATTGGAAGAAAAAGGCATGCTCGGCGGCACCCGCCTGAAAACAGTAACGGAAAGCTGAAACAAAAAAGCCCGCGTTAATCGCGGGCTTTTTCTTTTTCTCAATTATTCAGGATCAGCTACCGAGCAGTTCTTTCAGCACACCGCTGGCCTTAGCGAAATCCATCTGGCCGGTATAACGCTCCTTCAGAACCGCCATTACCTTACCCATATCGCGCAGGCCTTCCGCACCGACTTCGGCAATGGCAGCGGCGCTGTTGGCGCGGATTTCTTCATCGCTCAACTGCTGAGGCAGAAATTCTCTGATGATCTCGATTTCAGCGCGTTCATTTTCAGCCAGTTCAATACGATTGCCTTCTTCGTACATTTTGGCGGATTCTTCACGCTGCTTGATCATCTTGGCAAGAATTGCCAGAATCTCATCATCCGATACAGGATCTTTGCCTGCACCGCGATTGGCAATGTCGCGATCCTTCAGAGCAGCCATAATCAGGCGCAGCGTTGAAGCACGCATTTTTTCATGGGCTTTCATAGCCGTTGTCAGAGCTTGCGAAATTTCCTGACGCAGCATTTCTTATCTCCTTGGCAGGACAGCACTATATATTCATATCCGGCCTGTTAAATTTATAAAATCCGGTCAGAGCAAGGCGCGGTCAGTTGTCTTTTTATAAACACGCGCATGATGCAAATTTTACAGAAATCAGAGCGTGCGCACAAAACAGAATAAAGGCGATACGCTCCTGAATGCAATAAAGCTGGCCGGAATAAGCAAATCAAAGGCCTTATAGCGCAATTTGCAGCCTTGGCAAAACCATCAGCTTATTTTCTTCGCGCAACCTCATTATGCCTCCGCAATATGCAAGCAGAAACCGGCTTTTTCTGACTGTTTTGATAAGCCCAAATTACTGGCCGCGTACAGGCCGCCGCTTTTCCCGCGAAAATATCCGTCACAGCAATTGACCGCAGGGCAAGATTTCTTTACATTATTAATCTTAGCAGAAGATTTTTTTCATTCTCGCGACGGAGCTCATTGTATCCGGCGCGTTTTTGCACATCTGGTGTTTATCATACCGGGTTGCATCTGCACATATAACACATAGTTGCCGTTCAGATGGCCGACCACAAAGCCGGTTCCGGACGCGACACGCCCCACAGCACAGCGCGCAATTTTGATCAGGAGTGCCTCAATGACCGAAACCACACCCAAAACCGCACCCTGGACGACTTCCAAGCCAACAGCTGTTCTTGTTTTGGCGGATGGCACAGTGATCGAAGGCAAAGGTGTCGGCGCAGTCGGCGCGATTGAAGCGGAAGTCTGCTTCAACACCTCCCTCACCGGTTATCAGGAAGTTCTGACCGATCCGTCCTATGCAGGCCAGATCGTAACTTTCACATTCCCGCATATCGGCAATGTCGGCACCAATGAAGAAGACAGCGAGCGCCTTAATCCGGCCAGCCGCTCCGGCGCAGTCGGCACAATTATTAAGGCTGATATTACTGCCCCTTCAAACTACCGCGCCACTCAGGATTTCGACGAGTGGCTGAAGCAGCACGGCATTATAGGCCTCAGCAATGTTGATACACGCGCACTGACCGCCCTGATCCGTGAAAAAGGCGCAGCCAATGCCGTGATCGCTCATGATCCGAGCGGCAATTTCGACATTCCTGCTCTGAAAAAACGCGCTAGCGCTTGGGCAGGTCTCGTAGACCTCGACCTCGCCAAAGATGTTACTTCCGGCCAGTCTTCCGTATGGACAGAAAAGTCATGGGTCTGGAATGAAGGCTATGGCAGCCAGACAGAAGAACAGTTCCATGTCGTTGCGGTTGACTATGGTATCAAACGTAACATTCTGCGTCTGTTTGCAGATCTCGGCGGCAAGGTAACGGTTGTTCCGGCTACTGCAAGCGCTGAAGATATTCTGGCGCACAATCCGGACGGCGTATTTCTGTCCAACGGCCCTGGCGATCCGGCGGCTACCGGTGAATATGCAGTGCCAACCATTAAAAAGCTGATTGAAACTGATATTCCGCTGTTTGGTATCTGCCTCGGCCACCAGATGCTGGCACTGGCAACAGGCGGCAAGACTGTGAAAATGCATCAGGGTCATCACGGCGGCAACCATCCGGTGAAAGACCACACAACCGGTAAAGTTGAAATCGTATCGATGAACCACGGCTTTGCAGTGGATGCGGACAGCCTGCCTTCAGGCGTGGAGGAAACCCACATCTCGCTGTTTGACGGTACAAATTGCGGATTGCGGATTATCGGCAAGCCGGTCTTCTCGGTACAGCACCATCCGGAAGCTTCTCCGGGTCCAGAAGACTCGTTCTACCTGTTCCGCCGCTTTATCAACCTGATCCGCGCACGCAAGGGTCAGGAGCCTCTGCCGGAACGCGAAGCGGCCTGAGCTTCCAAAGCAGGACACGAATAAGAAAGGCCGGTGATTTTCACCGGCCTTTTTCATTTCTTCGTATTTTACTATCAAACGCGACATTGTATCCAAGATGATGACGTGGCGAAAATGATGTTTATCGAGAACCGGAGCGGAGCGTACTTAAGGTACGTGAGCACCGGAAGTTGAGATAAACACCATTTGCAGACCGTCAGGGCTTGGATACCCTAGATTGGGTTGTTGAAAGTATCACAGGCATCAACACGTCCTGTATCGAAGCCGCGCTTAAACCATTTGGCACGCTGTTCAGAGGTACCGTGGTTGAAGCTTTCCGGCACGACATAGCCCTGCGAACGCTTCTGCAAAGTATCGTCCCCGATCTGATGGGCGGCGTTCAGAGCTTCTTCGAGATCGCCCTGCTCCAGCAGACCTTTCTGCTCGGTGAATTTACCCCAGACACCGGCAAAGCAATCAGCCTGCAATTCCACGCGCACGGACATGGCATTGGACTGTGCTTCGCTCATACTTTGGCGCATCTGGTTAAATTTCGGCAGAATACCGAGCAGGTTCTGCACATGATGGCCGACTTCATGCGACAGCACATAGGCATGGGCAAAGTCGCCGGAAGCGCCGAAACGCTTATCCAGTTCACGGTAGAAACTCAGATCGATATAAACTTTCTGATCGCCCGGGCAGTAGAAAGGCCCCGAGGCAGCAGAAGCAAAACCGCAGGCGGATCTTACCTGACCGTCAAACAGCACCAGAACCGGCTTTTTATAGGTCTGACCGGCAGACTGGAAAATACCGCTCCAGACTTCTTCTGTTTCTTTCAAAACAACACGACTGAAACTGGCCGCTTCATCATCGGCACGCGGCGTGGAAGCACCAATATTGGAAGAGCCGCCCGACGTCTGCGTGCTCTGGATGGAGCCGTCACCGAAAAGGATAGGCAGCGGATTAATACCGGCCATCCACAAAACAAGTGCCATCACACCCAGAATAAGAATGCCGGAAAGCCCGCCGCCGCGCACAACACGGAAACCCGGCCCGCCGAGTCCGCCACCGCCTCTCAGACCACCTCCGCCATTCCCACGGCGATCCTCAACATTGTCACTCTCTTCGCGACCTTGCCAGCGCATCAGCGCTCTCCTTATTTTACATAATTCTGTGGCAGCTATAATAAAACGGAAATGTTCTGCCCGCTACTCTGCCCGCGGTCTATTTAGCAAAGATAAAACACAGGACATTTCAAAACAGGCTGACAACCGGTCAAATTTCAATAAGAATTGTTATAAACGCATATTTTCTCCCAAATAACGTATTTAAGGGGTTACTTTCCGCAAATTGATTACCTATAAGACACGCTTAGCCCAGACGCATCATATAGCCTCTGAACCCGACGGTCATACCGTTCGGGCTTTTGTCGCAGAGCCGAATAAGCGCTAAACACAGGATGAGACCATGCCAAAACGCACAGACATCAAATCGATTCTGATTATCGGAGCGGGACCAATTGTTATCGGTCAGGCATGTGAATTTGACTATTCAGGCACACAGGCCTGTAAAGCCCTGAAAGAAGAAGGGTACCGGATCATTCTGGTGAATTCCAATCCGGCCACAATCATGACAGATCCTGATCTGGCGGATGCTACATATATTGAGCCGATCACACCGGAAGTTGTTGCCAAGATCATCGCCAAAGAGCGCCCTGATGCGCTGCTGCCAACCATGGGCGGCCAGACTGCACTGAACACCGCGCTATCGCTGAAGCGCATGGGCGTGCTTGACCGCTACAATGTGGAAATGATCGGCGCTGATGCCAAAGCGATTGATAAAGCCGAAGACCGCGCGCTGTTCCGCGAAGCCATGGCTAAAATCGGCCTCGAAACACCAAAGTCCATGCTGGCCAATGCCACGGATGTAAAAGACGAAGACCGCAAAGCCCATAAGATCAAACGTGAAGATCTGAAAGCCAAGCTCTCCGGCGACGATCTCGACAAAGCACTCGACAAGCTGGAAACCGAATGGCAGCTCGGCGAAACTGACCGCAAGCAGCGCTACATGACCCATGCTATGGGTCTGGCAGCACAGGCGCTTGATCATGTCGGCCTGCCGGCCATTATCCGCCCGAGCTTTACCCTCGGCGGCACCGGCGGCGGCATTGCCTATAACCGCTCGGAATTCTTTGAAATCGTTGAAGGCGGTCTCGATGCATCGCCAACCACCGAAGTGCTGATTGAAGAATCCGTGCTCGGCTGGAAAGAATATGAAATGGAAGTTGTACGCGACAAAGCGGACAACTGCATTATCATCTGCTCGATCGAAAATATCGACCCGATGGGCGTTCACACCGGTGACAGTATCACTGTTGCCCCTGCCCTGACGCTGACTGATAAAGAATATCAGATCATGCGCGATGCTTCGATTGCAGTTCTGCGCGAAATCGGCGTTGAAACCGGCGGCTCGAACGTACAGTTCGCGGTTAATCCTGAAAACGGTCGCCTGATCGTTATTGAAATGAACCCGCGTGTGTCCCGCTCATCAGCACTGGCATCCAAAGCAACCGGCTTCCCGATTGCTAAAGTCGCTGCCAAGCTGGCTGTCGGCTACACCATGGACGAGCTGGAAAACGATATTACCGGCGGTGCAACACCTGCTTCGTTTGAACCAAGCATTGACTATGTTGTTACCAAAATCCCGCGTTTCGCTTTCGAGAAATTCCCGGGCGCCAACAATGTTCTGACCACCGCGATGAAATCGGTCGGTGAAGTGATGGCTATCGGCCGTACCTTCCAGGAAAGCCTGCAGAAAGCTCTGCGCGGTCTGGAAACCGGTCTGACCGGTCTGGATGAAATCGCAATCCCGAATATTGAAGACGGCGATGAAAAAGGCGCAATCCGCGCAGCTATCGGCACACCGACACCGGATCGTCTGCGTATGGTTGCACAGGCCATGCGTCTCGGCATGCCGCTTGACGAAATTCATGCAGCCTGCAAGATCGATCCTTGGTTCCTTGAACAGATGGCCGAGATCGTCGCGACCGAAGATCGCGTCCGTGAACATGGCCTGCCGCAGGATGCGGAAAATATGCGCTATCTGAAAGCCATGGGCTTCTCAGACAGCCGCCTTGCAAGCCTGATCCGCAAAGATGCCAAGGATGTTGCCAAACATCGTGCAGAACTGAGCGTGCATCCGATTTTCAAGCGCATTGATACCTGCGCTGCGGAATTCTCTTCGCCAACGGCTTATATGTATTCAACCTATGAAACGCCGTTTGCAGGTGTTGAAGCCTGTGAAGCGGATGTTTCCGAGCGCAAAAAAGTTGTGATCCTCGGCGGCGGTCCTAACCGTATCGGTCAGGGTATCGAGTTCGATTATTGCTGCTGCCATGCGGCTTTCGCGCTGAGCGATGCCGGTTATGAAGCGATCATGATCAACTGTAATCCGGAAACGGTTTCCACGGACTATGACACATCGGACCGTCTGTATTTCGAACCGCTGACCGATGAAGATGTGATCGAAATTCTGCGCAAAGAGCAGGAAAAAGGCACTCTGCACGGCGTGATCGTACAGTTCGGCGGTCAGACCCCGCTGAAACTCGCCAATGCACTGGAAAAAGCCAATATTCCGATCCTCGGCACCTCACCGGATGCTATCGATCTTGCTGAAGACCGTGACCGCTTCCAGAAGCTGCTGATCAAGCTCGGCCTCAATCAGCCGAAAAACGGCATTGCCTATTCCGTTGAACAGGCTCGCCTGATCGCTGCCGACCTCGGCTTCCCGCTGGTGGTTCGCCCGTCTTATGTGCTGGGTGGCCGCGCCATGCAGATCATTCATGATGAGCGTATGCTGCAGAAATATCTGCTGGAAACAGTGCCTGAACTGGTGACCGAAGATATTAAAGCCAAATATCCGAATGATAAAACCGGCCAGATCAACACACTGCTGGGCAAAAACCCGCTGCTGTTCGATACCTATCTGACCGATGCTATCGAAGTGGATGTCGACTGCCTCTGCGACGGTAAAGACGCTTATGTTGCCGGTATCATGGAACATATCGAAGAAGCCGGTATTCACTCCGGTGACTCAGCCTGCTCCCTGCCGGTTCACACATTGAGCGATGAAATCGTTGCTGAACTCGAACGCCAGACCATTGCCATGGCCAAGGCGCTCAATGTCGGCGGTCTGATGAACGTGCAATATGCGATCAAAGACAATGTAGTCTATGTGCTTGAGGTCAATCCGCGTGCATCGCGTACCGTGCCTTTCGTGGCTAAAACCAACGGCACACCGATTGCCAAGGTTGCAGCACGCATTATGGCCGGTGAAAGCCTTGAACAGGCACTGGCTGCCTATGGCGGCAAGCCTGATGTAAAAGCACAGCGCCACATCGCCGTGAAGGAAGCCGTGTTCCCGTTCGCCCGCTTCCCGGGTGTGGACACCCTGCTCGGACCTGAAATGCGCTCGACCGGTGAAGTCATGGGCCTTGATTATGACTATGCTCTGGCCTTTGCAAAATCACAGCTCGGTGCAGGCGTTGATCTGCCACGCGACGGTACAGTGTTTGTCTCCGTCCGTGATGAAGACAAAGCGCGTATCGTAGCGCCTGTTAAGCGTCTGGCAGACCTCGGCTTTAAAGTTCTGGCAACCGGCGGCACACAGCGCTATCTGGCTGAACAGGGCATCGAAGCCACCAAGGTCAACAAGGTTCTGGAAGGCCGTCCGCATATTGAAGACGCCATCCGTAACCGTCAGGTGCATATCGTCTTCAACACCACAGACAGCGTCAGCGCCGTATCCGACAGCAAGTCGATCCGCCGTGCGACCCTGATGCACAAACTGCCATATTACACCACACTGGCTGGTGCAGAGGCGGTTTCTGAAGCGATTGCCGCGCTCAAGGCCGGATCACTGGAGGTTCGTCCATTGCAGGATTACTTCAAGAAAGCCTGATAAGCACATAAACAATCAAACAAAAGGCAGCCTTATCAGGCTGCCTTTTGTGTTTTGAGCACTGTAATTCCTGCTCCGGATACATCGTGCCTCTGCATCGAACTCTACAGAGATACTTTTCGGAGAGCGGTGATTTGCAGAAATATTCTCGCGCTTTGTAAAGGTTTCCCGGAGATTTATTCTCTGTCCATGTGCGATTTCCTGAGAAGCCGCCTTGTATTGGTCAAAAATGTCGCATATGTTGAGTTCATCGAATTTTCGGTCGAGTGATTTTGCGGCCCGCACGGCAACGCCTTGCTTCTCATGATCTTCCATCAACAACTTCGATCCACCGGGAACGTCGCAAGGCGAACCTGAATTTACTATGAACTTGAAGGAATTTCCCATGGCTACGGGAACAGTTAAGTGGTTCAACACGACCAAGGGTTTCGGTTTTATTCAGCCTGATCAGGGCGGCACAGACGTGTTCGTTCATATCTCCGCTGTACAGCGCGCTGGCCTGGCTCAGCTCGATGAAGGCCAGAAAGTCACCTATGAAATCGTGCAGGACCGCCGCTCTGGTCGTTCATCTGCCGACAACCTCGTTGCAATGTAATTTGCGATAAGGTTAAGAGCTGCATTTCATGCGGCTCAGGGTTGAGATACAGGGCGTTGAGGTCACACTGACTGACAATCTGGGATCGAATAAAAGGCGGGTTTTCCCGCCTTTTCTTTTTTCTGTACATCCCAAATATAAAACGCCGCAATTACGCTGCGATGCAAAAGCTTTCCTTGCACTTTGCCTGTGATTGCGACATAAAGCTGTAGCCTCTGACTGAACAGTCCGGCTCTATATCAGCGTTGCTCCCCACCGGCATAAACAGCCTCAAAACTGTAAACTCCCCGGATATCATATGCGACCAGATCAATCTGCGCTCGCGAAGGGCTCAACAACGTCGCTATAGCGGCTGCTCAGGCACCGGCAGCAACGCTTAAACACACGCGGTTGAGGAGATTGCGCTGTGTTTTAGGTTTTCTTTTATCCTCCGGCTCTTCAGCCGGATCGCCAGTTCCATTCAGGAGTAATGATCATGGCATTCCTCGCCGACGCACTGTCCCGCGTAAAACCATCTGCCACAATCGCTGTCAGCCAGAAAGCACGTGAGCTGAAAGCTAAGGGCAAAGATGTTATCAGCCTTGGTGCAGGTGAGCCGGATTTTGATACCCCTGATAATATTAAGCAGGCAGCCATCGACGCAATCACCCGCGGCGAAACCAAATACACCCCTGTTTCCGGTATTCCTGAACTGCGCAAGGCAATTGCTGCGAAGTTCAAGCGTGAAAACGGTCTGGATTACACCTGGGAACAGACCATTGTCGGCACCGGCGGCAAGCAGATCCTCTTCAACGCATTGATGGCAACCCTCAATCCGGGTGATGAAGTTATCATCCCTGCGCCTTATTGGGTAAGCTATCCGGAAATCGTTGCCCTGTGCGGCGCAACACCGGTGACTGTTGAAACCACAATGGACAACCAGTTCAAGCTGCAGGCTGCCGATCTGGAAGCTGCGATCACGCCAAAAACCAAATGGCTGATCCTCAACATGCCTTCCAACCCGACAGGTGCTGCTTATTCTGAAGGCGAAATCAAAGCGCTGACCGATGTGCTGCTGCGTCATCCGCAGGTCTGGATTCTGACCGACGATATGTATGAGCATCTCGTTTACGGCGAATTCAAATTCATGACCCCTGCGCAGGTTGAGCCAAAGCTCTATGACCGTACACTGACCATGAACGGCGTTTCCAAAGCCTATGCCATGACCGGCTGGCGTATCGGTTATGCAGCAGGCCCGCTGCAGCTGATTAAAGCTATGGATATGGTTCAGGGGCAGCAGACCTCCGGTGCCTCCTCCATCGCACAATGGGCAGCGGTTGAAGCTCTCAACGGCCCGCAGGATTTCATCGAAAAGAACAAGGCAATCTTTCAGGGTCGCCGCGATCTCGTTGTTTCCATGCTCAATCAGGCCAGCGGCATCACCTGCCCGACACCGGAAGGCGCATTCTACGTCTATCCGTCCTGCGCAGGTCTGATCGGCAAAACCGCACCTTCGGGCAAGGTTATCGAAACCGACGAAGATTTCGTATCTGAATTACTGGAAGCTGAAGGCGTAGCCGTTGTTCACGGTTCAGCCTTTGGTCTCGGACCAAACTTCCGTATTTCCTATGCGACTTCAGAAGAGTTGCTGGAAGAGGCCTGCATCCGCATTCAGCGTTTCTGCGCTTCTCTGCGCTAATACGAAACGCATAAAGTATCTGAAGCCCCGAACATATCGTTCGGGGCTTTTTTATTACGCACAAAACTCTGCCTGCATAAACAGGGTCAGATAGAATACGAAAAAAGGGATGGCTTTTGTCGCCCTGAAATTTGGACAAAAAAAAGCCGGACATAAGCCCGGCTTGGAATTTTGAAGGCGTCATATGGACAAGCCTTCAGAGGGGAACACTTAGGATGCGCAATGGGAGGAGGAGACGCATCACTAAGATGAGTTGTATATGCTCCTTTAAGCCTGATTTCACAACGCCCGATATTGCAAGGCAGCCATGCATTTTCAGATAGCTCAGCATCTTGAAACCGGTTTTTCTGCACAGATGGGTATTAAACAACAAAAAAGCCGGTAAAACCGGCTCTTTTTAGCGTCAATTGGTCTGTTTCAGAAGGACCAGTTTCTCGCTTTGGAGAAAATGAAATCACGGAAAACATGCAGCTTGGCCGCATTTTTCAACGCTTCCGGATAACAGAAGAATGTATCGAAGGAAGGAATCTCTCCCAAAGCCGGCAACAAACGCACCAGCCCTGATGTTTTATCAACCATATAATCCGGCAGAACCCCGATCCCGACACCGCTGAGAACCGCGCGGCGAATGGAAAGCAGATTATTGACCTGCAAGGTCGGAATGCGCGCACCGCCATCAGTGCGGCCTGCTGTTTCCAGCCAGTTCAGCCCCATCAGATAGGACGGCGCAGATTCACCAAAGGTTACAATACGATGCTCATCCAGCTCTTCAATAGCATTGAGCTTACCATATTTGGCAATATAGCCTTCAGATGCATAAACATGCATATGCACGGTAAACATGCGGCGCTGGATCAGATCCGGCTGCTGCGGCTGGCGCAAACGCAAAGCACAATCCGCATGACGCATGGTCAGATCGAGCTCTTCATCATCGAGAATGAGCTGCACCTGCACATCCGGATAGAGATCGGCAAATTCTTCCATCCGCTCGATCAGCCAGCCGGAACCAAGCCCGACCGTTGTCGTCACACGCAGGCGACCGGAAGGCTTTTCACGGTTTTCATTGAGTTTGGAGCGGACATTTTCCAGCTTCATCAGCACATCATGTGCTGTGCGATACAAAACTTCGCCCTGTTCAGTCAGAATAAGGCCACGCGCATGACGATAGAACAGCGCCACACCGACATCCTGCTCAAGCGCGCTGACCTGACGCGAGATCGCAGATTGCGACAAATGCAATGTCTGCGCCGCGTGGGTAAACGAGCCGGCCTCAGCAGCGGCATGAAAAATGCGTAGCTTATCCCAGTCAAGTGGTGCCACCACACTATCCCCTTTTCATGCAATGCCCGCCTTTATAGCAACGGACATTGCTTTTCATCCTCCGGCACAATGCGGTTCATCCGCTATGCACTTCCCATTTCAACTTCTCGCCGATGCCCGACAGTAAATCAGAATCAGCTTATAACTGCCACAAGACAAAGAACTAAATTTTGTGGCAACTTTAAAGAGCCAGAGCATTTTCAACAAAAACGAAAACCGGTTTTGCAAAGAAAATGTAGCTGAAACAATGAAACAGAGCGATTTTGCGATTCAGGGTCATTCAAAACCGCTCTGCAGTGCAGAATTATCAGGTGCCGGTTGTTTAAACCATGAGCTTAACCACTCAGGCTTCCGGTTGTGCCGCCAGCCAGCGTTCAGCTTCAAGCGCAGCCATACAGCCCATACCTGCCGCAGTCACAGCCTGACGGAAAATATCATCCGTCACGTCACCGGCAGCAAATACACCTTCAATGCTTGTCGCGGTTGAATCCGGTGCAGTCCACAAATAACCGCTATCCTTCATCTTCAGCTGATCTTTGAACAATGACACCGCCGGTGCGTGGCCGATTGCGACAAACACACCATCAGTTTTCACCTCGGTAATCGCACCGCTCACCGTATCTTTGAGCCTTGCGCCGGTTACAACCGGCCCCATCGGCGGATTGGCAGGATTACCGGTGATTTCCTCAACCGCATGATTCCAGATGATTTTTACATTTTCGCGCTTCAGCAGACGTTCCTGAAGAATTTTTTCGGCACGGAAACTGTCACGGCGATGCACAACAGTAACTGATTTAGCGATATGCGAAAGATACAGTGCTTCTTCGACAGCAGTATTACCGCCGCCGACAACAATCACATCCTTGCCGCGATAGAAGAAACCATCACAGGTTGCACAGGCAGACACACCGCCGCCCATGAAATGCTGCTCGCTTTCAAGGCCGAGCCATTTGGCCTGAGCCCCGGTCGCGATAATCACAACATCACTGGTAAACACCGCGCCGCTGTCGGTTTTCGCCGTAAACGGGCGCTTCGACAGATCAACTTCCGACACCAGATCATAGACAATTTCAGCGCCGACATTTTCAGCCTGTTTGGCCATTTGTTCCATCATCCACGGCCCCTGCACGGTTTCTGCATAGCCCGGATAATTTTCAACATCGGTGGTAATCATCAGCTGACCGCCCTGCTCCAGACCGGTAATGATAACCGGTTTCAGCATGGCACGAGCCGCATAAATAGCTGCCGTGTAACCGGCAGGTCCTGAACCGATAATGAGGACAGGAACATGGCGCTGTGTCATAGACTTTTCTCTTTCCGCGTAACTTCATTGCCGCGCATTACAAAATGAAATCCGTATTGCACCCAGATAGTGTGAAACTAGGTTTCGCAGTCTCCGATTACAAGCTGAAGCGGGGCTTAATCACAGGCAAGTTTATCCATCGGCCAGAAAACCGCGCGTGTGTTTCTGAGAAGTCACAAATCGGCTTTTGTGTCTGCCCCCCCATAGGAAATGCATAAAAATTTTGCTAGATTCCTATAGTTTTCCTATAGAGTTACCAAACCCGTGCTGCTTAACGCATAAACAGGCAGTCCTGCTGACGGGAAGAGTTATTACAGCCGAGAGGGCAGGATCATATTTCGCTTCGTTAGTAATATTTGCGCGCGTTTAGGCATGATGATGGCCGTCGCCATGCTGTTTCCTGCAATGTTTGACCTGCGCGACGGCACACCGGACTGGCTGATTTTCATCCGCTCCTCCCTGTTTACCGCCGTTGTATCGTCACTGGTCTTTCTCTCCACGCAAAACAGCCATGTCCGCTTTTCGCCGCGTCTCGGCTTTCTGCTCACTGTTTCGCTCTGGGTAACGGCTGCTCTGCTCGGCTCCATCCCGTTTTACTTCTCCCATCTGCCGATCAGCTTTGCGACAGCCCTGTTTGAATCCACATCCGGCATTACCGCCACCGGCTCTACAGCACTGACCGGTCTCGACCAGATGCCACGCGGTATTCTGATCTGGCGCTCATTGCTATGCTGGATCGGCGGTATCGGGTTTATCGGTTTGGCGCTGTTGCTGCTGCCGTCTCTGCGCATTGGCGGTGTTCAGCTTTTCCATATGGAATCCTCGGACAAGTCCGAGAAAATTCTGCCACGCGTCAATCAGCTGGCGATCGGCATCATTGTCGCTTATTGCGGCCTGACTATCCTGTGCATTGTTGCATATTTTGCCGCCGGAATGGGCATGTTTGATGCCATCAATCACGGGCTGACCACGATCTCCACAGCCGGTTATTCGACCCATGACAGTTCTTTCGGCTTTTTTGACGGTAATAAAGCCATTCTGATTGTGGCTATGGTCTTTATGACGCTCGGCTCCCTGCCGTTCATTCTTTTCATCAAAGCCGTCATTCCGCAGCAAATGCCCAATCTGCTTGATCCGCAGGTCAAGCTTTTCCTGTCATTGATCCTTATCTTCACATTCGGGCTGGCAGTGATGCTGCGCATCAGCTCCGATATGCCTTTCGGTACTGCTTTGCTGACCGCGGGTTTCCATTTCATTTCCGTTATCACCACCACCGGTTTTGCAATGGAGGATTACACACTTTGGGGCCCTGCGGCGGTCGGCGTATTCTTTCTTGCCTCCTTTATCGGCGGCTGTGCCGGTTCCACATCGGGCGGTATGAAAATCAACCGCATCATCATTTTGTGGCGCACCACACAAGCCAGCCTCACCCGTCTGGTCATGCCTCACGCTGTTGTCAAAGCCCGCTACGGCTCATCGGAAATCACACCGGATATTGCCCAGAGCGCCCTGCTCTATCTGTTTCTGTATTTTGCCTCGCTGGTACTGGGCACAATGGCATTGTCAATCTTCGGGCTGGATTTTGTCTCTGCTTTTACCGGCGCGCTTACCGCTCTCTCCAATGTCGGCCCCGGCCTTGGCGAAACCATCGGCCCTGCAGGCAACTTCTCCACCATCAATGACAATGCGCTCTGGGTGCTGAGCTATCTGATGCTCGCCGGACGTCTGGAGCTGATTACTGTGGTCATTCTGTTCACCCGCGCCTTTTGGGTACGCTGAACAGTGACAATCACGAAAAACTGATCCGGTTCCGGAAAAGAAAATGATGCAGAATGGTTGATAATTTCAATTAACCATTCTCATTGTTTCATTCATGATATAATGCAATGACTCTAAAGTAATTCTTGGAAAGCCCGTCACAGGCACTGAGCCTTGCATTATTGTTATATAATTGCTTTATGCACTTCTGAGACTTCCATTCTGCCTCCGGCAGTTCACAGCCCTTTTATTGCCACCCTCTTACGGAGTTCCTATGCCGATTAAGGTTGATCTTGATGATATTGACTGGAAAATTCTGCGGGAACTGCAAAATGACGGGCGGATGACAAATGTCGAGCTGGCGGAACGCGTCGGCATCTCGGCACCGCCATGCCTGCGCCGTGTGCGCAAGCTTGAAGAAAGCGGCATCATTCAGGGCTATCAGGCGATCATTAAAGGTGAAGCTGTCGGTCAGGATCTGGTGGCTTTCTGCTCAGTCGGCCTGAAACACCAGTCCGATGGCGAATTGAAAGCCTTTGCCGAGAAAACCAAATCCTGGTCGCTGGTGCGCCGCGCATGGATGGTGTCCGGTGAATCCGATTTTCTGCTGCATTGCGTTGCACCAAATCTCAACGCGTTCCAGACTTTTGTGATTGAAGAACTGACCGCTACGCCGAATGTGGATTCAGTGCGCACAGCACTGACCATCAAACCGGTCAAAGACGAAGTGCTGATCGCAATTTAAGCACGACACATCTCAGAAAATGAAAAAGCCGGTGAAAACCGGCTTTATTTATGTCTGCTCGAAAATCCGTTGGTAGAAATCACCGATTGTCTTCGCTTCGCGTTCCAGCGGGAAAAACTCACGCACCCGCTGCAAGCCTTTTTCCGCATGTTGTGCGGCAAGTGCGGGGTCACGCAGATAGTTTTCAATCGCAGGTGCCATAGTCGCACCGGACGGCACAACATAACCGGTTTCACCTTCAATCACGATTTCCGGATAGGCACCGGCATCGCTGGTCACGACTGCGGTTCGTGAAGCCATGGCTTCAAGCGGCGTCAGGCCAAAACCTTCGGTGCGAGACGGCGCCACATAAACATCCAGACGGCGATACCATGCACTGATACTGTCGCCCGCAGGATCGGCACTGACAAACGGCACCTCACCCAGAAAAATAATCCGGTCAGCCAGCCCCGCTTTTCTGACCTTTTCCTGCAGTTCTTTTTCAAAGCCAACATGCTCGGCTGTAGCACGTCCTGCCACCACGGCCGTCCAGTCAGGATAGCGCGGCAACAGCTCGATCATCGCATCGACAAAAAGGTCGGTGCCTTTCTGATGCCGCACACGGCCAAAACAGCCAATGGCATATTTTCCGGGCAGACCGGTTGCCGCGAAACGATCCTGCGTGCTTTGCGGCGGGCGGAACTGTTCCAGATCAATACCGTGCATGCTGACAGTATTCGGCACGTCCAGATAGCTCGCCGTGCGGCCACTGGTTGCCAGAACACCGTCCATACGACGGATCAGCCATTTGGTAAATTTCTTATGATGGCGCTGTGAAGCCGAGGTAAAAATCACCTTCAGCTTCATCCGCAGCACATCGCGCATCACAATACCGGCCAGCATTTCAACATTGCGGCGGGCATGCCAGATGCGGAATTTTTTGCCGGACGCAGGTTTGCGCCATAATCCGACAAGATCACGCAAATTCACATGCGGAAGATCATCCGGCAATCCCCGCCCGACAGCTGCAATCCTGATCCCCATTTTGCGTTGCACCGGCACCAGCTGGACAATCGTCGAGGTGACGCCGGAGAGACGCTTTTTAAAATTCGGAGCCAGAATATCAGTGTCAGAAAGGGATACGCGCACTGGTTAAATAAATCTCATACCAAGGATTTCATAGGAACGGGCGCCGCCCGGTGCATTGAATTCCACAGTATCGCCTGCGCTTTTACCGATCAAGGCACGCGCAATCGGTGACGAGATAGAAATACGGCCTTTTTTAACATCCGCTTCCTGATCGCCGACGATCTGATAAATGCGCTCTTCTTCGGTGTCTTCATCAATGAGCGTAACAGTCGCGCCGAATTTAATGGTCGTACCTGTCAGCTTTGAAATATCGATCACTTCAGCACGGGCGATGAAGTCTTCAACTTCACCGATACGGCCTTCATTGAGGCTCTGTGCTTCTTTGGCTGCATGATATTCGGCATTTTCAGAAAGATCGCCGTGCGCGCGCGCTTCCGAAATCGCCTCGATAATGCGCGGACGCTCTTCCTGCTGACGCCAGCGCAGTTCCTCTTTCAGCTGATCGAAGCCAGCCTGTGTCATAGGGAACTTTTCCATGCCCTGTCCTTTCTCATGCCTGATGCGCGGTCTTCAATCGCGCTAAAGCACCCCGCAGTCATAAAACCACGAAAATGCAGAAACAAAAAATGAGACTATCTTCCGGCTTGCAGAGCACCATGCGCCCTGTCGGGTGCACAAAGGTTGCTCTAACATTTATATTTGCAGCGTAATTTTACCTTAAGCGGTTTCAGGCTTAAGGAATTATGCTGCAGCAGCCGGAGAACACCCCCGAGACTCAAAAATAAAACGGTCGCCGAAGCGGTGCTTCGGAACCGTTCATCATTCATCATCTGTTTCAGTTATCGTGCCAGCTTTGCAAACAAAAAGAAAGAGCAAAAAGCATCGGCAAAAAACTTGTGAAAAACTCGGGGCCTGCCCGCCCCGCGCCAAGCTTTTCTGAAACATTTTTTAAAAAAAACAGATCTTTTTTACTAAAAACCTGTGACAGCTTTTACATGAACACAACAGCATGAAAACGCTGAAACAATATATAAGACTTCAGTATAAAGTATTATAAGTCCGAAAATTTCAAAAAAACTACAGCTGACAGCGTGAGAATCATTTTGGATATACGTTGTAACATCATATATTATGCTGAAATCCGGCTTGCTTTCCTGCAATAATACAGCATAGTGACCGCGGTTCAGCACATAGTCTCAGCCTGCTCAGATCCGGTTTGCCCTCAGCTCTGTCGCGTATCATACAGAGAAAAGCAGTTCCGGCCTGCCGGACAGTTCCGTCTTCCCCAAGACAAACATGATCTGAACTGTAACGATCTACGTTTATTGCATTCCGCAGGCATATCATGACCCAGTCACGCGCTAATTTATTGCTTCTTTTTGCCGGCCTGATCTGGGGGCTTGGTTTTGTTGCCCAGTCAACTGCCATGGAAAATATCGGCCCGCTGACCTTTATCGGTCTGCGCTTTATCGTGGCCACAGCAACAGTTGCACCTTTTGCTTTTATGGAAGCCGGACGCGCATCCAAACCGCTGTCCTTTTCCGATCATAAAGCCTTCATGATTCTCGGCAGCATGTTATTTTCCGGTATGGTTCTGCAGCAAACCGGCCTGCTCACCACTTCAGTCACCAATGCAGGCTTTCTCACTGGTCTTTATGTTGTGCTGGTGCCGATTTTAGGCGTGATTTTATTTTCCCAATGGCCGCATCCGGTCGTCTGGATTTGCGCCGTGCTCAGCCTTACAGGCATATTCATGCTGTCCGGCGGTTCGCTTGACGGTTTCAGCCAAGGCGACTGGCTGATGATTGCCGGTGCATTTTTCTGGGCTTTGCAAGGGCTGTTCATTGCCCGCTATGCATTGCGTATCGGCAGACCGGTTACCATGGCCTGCGTTCAGTTCGCAGTCGTTGCATTTGCCGGCATTGTTTGCGCTGCGATTTTTGAACAGATCGAATGGCAAACCATTCAGGCCGCAGCGCCGGAAATTCTGTTTACCGGCATGTTCTCATCCGGCGTGGCATTTACATTGCAAGCCATCGGCACCCGTTACACCAGCGCACCGCAGGCGGCTATTTTCCTGTCTTCCGAAGCGTTATTCGCAGCCCTGTTCGGCGCAATTCTGCTCGGTGAACGCCTGCCATTTATCGGCCTTGCCGGTTGTGCGCTGATTTTCCTGTCCATGCTGATGGTCGAAATTGTACCCCGTCTGCGCTTCAAAAAACCGACAGCTGGCAAGACAAGTCTTTCAGAGGTTCCGGCAGAAAACCTGTAAGGCAAGCCGTTACAGCTATGGTTTAAAAGACACGACAGCACGTTAAACCGCCGGATTTATCTGTGCGGTTTAGTTTTACAGATTGCCAGACTTGTTAATTACTGCTTTTAAAAACACTGAACATCCGGTTACGTACACGGAAGATGTTCCGCTTGGTTGAACAGTAACAGGCTTGGCAAGGATAGAGCAGCGAATGACTCGTATTTTGTTTCTGGCATTCGTTTCCATCATTATCAGCGGCTGCACCGGCTCCCGCGCAGTGCTCTGGCACGGCCCCAATTCCAATCCGGCTTCTGTAGCTGCGGCCAATGCTGCCATCATCAAACCGGCTCAGCCAGCTTCCGTTGTCCCTGTTTATGTAGCCACAAGCCGTCAGCGCAGTGATGATTTTTCAATGCCTTACAATGCGAAACGTTCAGACAAGCTGAATTTTTCACGCGTTGATATCGGCATCCCGAAATCCCATGTGAAAGGCGTTGTGGAAAAGACCGGCTATAAGCCGGATCCGGCCAAGCATTTCGCGGCAGTCAGCTTCCAGCCTTTTGATAACAGCCAGATTTTCGTCAATCAGCTGAATCAGGCTCTGGATCAGCACTCGGCAAAAGATCAGGAACTGCTGATCTTTGTGCATGGCTATAACAATAATTTTGCGGACAGCACGTTCCGCGCTGCCCAGTTTACCCATGATTACGGGTTAAAATCCGTGACCGTGCATTATGCATGGCCGTCTGCGGCCTCGCTCGGCCTTTATGTTTATGACCGCGACAGCGCCAATTTTGCACGCGACGGTCTGGCAGAATTGCTGAAACTGGCATCAAAGACCAAAGCCAAAAGGATTTTGCTGGTTGGGCACTCCATGGGCAGTTTTGTCACCATGGAAGCCCTGCGCACATTGGCACTCAATGAAGAGCGGACTGCACTGAACCGTCTGACCAATGTTTTGCTGGCCGCTCCTGATATTGATCTGGACGTATTTGAAAAGCAGGTCAAAGATGTGAAGCCTCTGCCTCCTATGGCCGTTCTGGTTTCGCGTAATGACAGCGCGCTCAATATTTCAGGCCGCATTACCGGCGGACATTCCCGCGTCGGCGACGGTTCCAGCATTGAAACACTGCAGAAATATGGCATTGCCGTGCTGGATGCCAGCACGGTTGACGGCGGAGATCACAGTGTCTTTGCCTCTTCGCCAACGCTGATGGCATTGGTTAGTGACGGCAGCCTGTCCTTCAATACGTTGAAAGGCGAAGGTCAGACCTCCGGTCAGGCCATATTGGCCGATGGTACAAATGTGATTACCGGTGCCGCTTCTATGGTTATCTATCTGCCGGGACGTATTTTAACTGCGGCTGCCACAGGCTTTCAGCAATAGTGTCAAGCTCTCACACCATCCCCGACCTGTTTTGACTTCGGGGGTGGTGTAAAATCTGTTTTCTGCAGTAACCACATTTTGCAATATTGATTTTATCCCTATCAATAAAAGCCTATATTGAGCCAGTAAGCATTCAGGCTGTATTCACATAATTCCGTATAGATTCTGACAAACGAAAAAGCTCCGCTATCCATCCGTCCACATTCCGAATGAATGCATGACGGAACCGGAACAGGTGCTTATTCGTTTATAATTCATGGCGCCCTTTGATGCTCTGAGCTCAGAAAGCCTCTGACATGAAAAGCGCGCAGATTGTTCTGCTGCAAAAACAGACAATTCATCACGGGGAGACCGAAAAATGAAACTTGGTATCAAATCGGCAATTATTGCCCTTGCTTTATTCTCCGCCACAGCCGCACAGGCTGCGAATGCGATTGTAACAACCAATCTTAATCTGCGTACCGGCCCTGGCACGAATTATCGCACGCTCGGCTCTATTCCGAATGGTGCACGCGTTGATGTGAACGGCTGCACCAGCGGCTATGGCTGGTGTCGGGTCAATTACGCAGGACGCTCCGGCTGGGCATCCTCACGCTATCTCGCAGTGCGTGAAGGATCATCCGGCAACTACAGTAATAATAATTTCGGCAATACGGCTGCCGCTATCGGCATTCCGCTGATTGCCGGTGTGGTTATCGGCTCGGCGATCAACAATGACAGGTATGACCGCTGGGATCGTCCATATTATCGCCCGCACCGCCCATATTACAGGCCGAATTATCGCCCGGGCTGGGATGGATACCGTCCGGGTCGTCCGGGCTGGGAAAACGGCCATCGTCCGGGACGCCCTCACTGGAACCGCCCGCGTCGCGGCGGTGATGGTCCGCACGGCCAGTAATCACTGAGCCTCTAAAAACGCCGCAGGGATTTTCTGCGGCGTTTTTTTGTTTCTGATAATTATCGACCAGAATGAAAACGTACCCTTTTCGTTCTATACTTATATGCCTATATTCGCTAATGTCTGACTACCCGCTTTCTTGTGATCGGGTTACAGACTGGCTGTATCCATCACCTGTCCTTCGCTTCTGCTTGCCGAGAGAGTTCTGACATGTCCAAAAAAGATAAGTCATCACAGCCCCCTGCTGATTTGAACAAGCAGAAACAGGACGCTGGTTTCGGCGAAGCACCGCAAGTTGATGGTTTCGGTGAAACACCTCAGGCAGAATTTTCCGGCATTCCGCTCTCCTCTTCGGTCGGAGACTGGTCGCGGATGATCAGTGAAATGGCGGAACAGCCGGAAACTATGCCTTCCGCACCAGTCGCTAAAAAAACGGCAGCAAAAAAGACAGAAGCGAAAAAAGCACCTTCATCTCGCGCCAAGGCAGCCACGCTGAAAGAACGCGTCGCGGCAGGACTTAATCCTGTCTCCGGCATGGATATCACCATGGAAGATGCAGCCAATATGCCTTCCAGCGGTGCCACCGCAACCGTGGAAGCTCTGTCTGCTTTGATTGAATCCGGCAATCCGCTGTTCAAAAATGGTAAACTCTGGACACCGCACCGGCCGGAACGCCCTGCCAAATCTGAGGGCGGCATCCAGATTAAAATGGAAACCGAATATACCCCTTCCGGTGACCAGCCGACAGCCATCGCCGATCTGGTAGAAGGTATTGAAAACAGCGATCAGACACAGGTACTGCTCGGCGTGACCGGTTCAGGTAAAACCTTTACCGTTGCCAATATTATTGAGCGCACCCAGCGCCCTGCTCTTATCCTCGCGCCGAATAAAACACTGGCCGCCCAGCTTTACGGAGAGTTCAAAAGCTTCTTCCCGAATAATGCGGTCGAATATTTCGTTTCCTATTATGACTATTATCAGCCGGAAGCCTATGTGCCGCGCTCCGATACCTTCATCGAGAAAGAATCCTCGATCAATGAAGAAATCGACCGGATGCGCCACTCCGCAACCCGCTCACTGCTGGAACGCGATGATGTGATTATCGTCGCCTCGGTCTCCTGTATTTACGGTATCGGTTCCGTCGAAACCTATACGGCGATGACCTTTGAAATGACGATCGGCGACCGTCTCGATCAGCGCCAATTGCTCGCCGATCTCGTTGCACAGCAATATAAGCGGCAGGATATCAATTTCGTGCGCGGTTCTTTCCGTGTGCGCGGCGATACGATTGAACTCTTCCCTGCCCACTTGGAAGACCGTGCATGGCGTATCTCGCTTTTTGGCGATGAAATTGAAACCATCACCGAGTTCGACCCGCTGACCGGTCAGAAAACCGGCGATCTCAAATCCGTCAAAATCTATGCGAATTCGCACTATGTGACCCCGCGCCCGACACTTAATCAGGCGATCAAATCCATCAAGGAAGAGCTGAAGCACCGCCTCGTCGAACTGAATAATGCCGGCCGACTGCTCGAAGCTCAGCGTCTTGAACAGCGCACAACCTTTGATCTGGAAATGCTTGAGGCAACCGGCTCCTGCGCCGGTATTGAAAATTATTCACGTTATCTCACCGGCCGCCAACCGGGTGAGCCGCCGCCGACTTTGTTTGAATATATTCCTGATAATGCTCTGGTTTTCATTGATGAAAGCCACGTTACCGTTCCGCAGATCGGCGGCATGTATCGCGGCGACTTCCGCCGTAAAGCGACACTGGCGGAATACGGATTCCGCCTGCCATCCTGCATGGACAACCGCCCGCTGCGCTTTGAGGAATGGGATGCCATGCGCCCGCAAACCATTGCTGTCTCAGCAACGCCGGGCAAATGGGAAATGGAGCAATCCGGCGGTGTATTTGCCGAGCAGCTGATCCGTCCGACCGGCCTGATTGATCCGCCGGTTGAAGTGCGTCCAGCCCGTTCGCAGGTCGATGATGTGCTGGGGGAAATCCGCGAAACCGCAAAGAACGGCTACCGCTCGCTGGTCACAGTGCTTACCAAGCGCATGGCCGAAGACCTGACAGAATATCTGCATGAACAGGGTGTGCGCGTTCGTTATATGCACTCGGATATTGATACGCTGGAGCGTATCGAGATTATCCGTGACCTGCGCCTTGGTGCATTTGATGTGCTGATCGGGATCAACCTGCTGCGCGAAGGTCTGGACATTCCGGAATGTGGTTTCGTCGCTATTCTCGATGCGGATAAAGAAGGCTTCCTGCGCTCAGAAACTTCACTGGTGCAGACAATCGGCCGTGCAGCGCGAAATGTCGATGGCCGCGTTATTCTTTATGCTGATACGATCACCGGCTCCATGCAGCGCGCGATGGAGGAAACCAGCCGCCGCCGTGAGAAGCAGGTTGCCTATAATACCGAACATGGCATTACACCGGCATCGGTGCGCAAGAATATCTCGGATATTCTCAATTCCGTTTATGAGCGGGATCATGTGCGCGCGGATATTAGCGGCTTTGCAGAACAAGGCGGCATGGTCGGCAATAATCTCGGAGCACATCTTGAGCATCTTGAGAAGAAGATGCGTGACGCCGCAGCTGATCTTGATTTTGAAACGGCTGCAAGACTGCGTGACGAAATCAAACGTCTGCGTGAAAAAGAACTGGCCATTGCCGATGATCCACTGGCGCGCGAAGCGGAACTGTCTCTTGAACGGCCGTCCAGAGGTGGCAGAACATCGCCATCACCATCACTGTTTAAAAAACCGTCGCTCGACAATATGGGACCCGGAACAGATATGGCGAAACCGCTCGGCCCGCAGAGCGACGACGATCCGGCTCCTGTCAGGCGGCATCGTGCCGGTGCAGGCTCCTATGAAGATCCGGTAGATGTAAAGCGTAAAACCCGCCGCTCCGGCAAGACCGGACGTCCCGGCAAATAGCGTCTGCTTCTTGACCGTATTGACAGCACAAGACGGAAAACGCATGAAAGCGATGTGCGTTTTCCATTTCTTAGAGCGCCGCGCGTCCTTTCGGGCGCACAAAAATCGCTCTAACACTTTATATTTGCAGCATAATTTTACCTTAAACTCATTCAAGTTTAAGAAATTATGCTCTGGCATTAACATATGTCTCAAAACCCGCGCAGGACTTTTGCGATATATTCTGACAGGATCAGCCTATGCGCCTTCCGGCCGGATTATTTGCTGCACTCATGCTGTCTGTTCCGGTCTCTGGTCTGTCTGTTGCCTTTGCACAGCAGCAGCAGGAAAAACCAACCGAATCCGCCCCTCCCGTAACGGAGAAAAAACAGAGCGAGAAGTCTGACACCGCTGCGAAACCTGCGCCGGATGTTGCGCAAATCTGCCGCCTGATTGCCGGATCGGCTGAAAAACATGGCATTCCGCCGAATTTCTTTGCCCGCCTGATCTGGAAAGAAAGCCGCTTTGACCATCTGGCTGTCAGCCCTGTCGGTGCGCAGGGTATTGCGCAATTCATGCCCTATACAGCTAAAGAACGCGGCCTGACCGATGCTTTTAATATTGAACTGGCTCTGCCCGCCTCGGCATCGTTTTTGAAAGATCTGCATGGCAGTTTCGGCAATTGGGGGCTGGCAGCAGCGGCCTATAATGCAGGGCCGACACGCCTGTCCAACTGGATGAAGAATGGCGGTTTTCTGCCGCTGGAGACAGAAAATTATGTTCTCTCCATTACCGGAAAAAGCGTGGATCATTTCAGTACCGGACAAGAGCTGACTGACACGCCGCTGGATGACAAACTGCCCTTTCAGCAAGCCTGCCAGCTTTTACCCGTCATCAAATCCCGCTCAATCTCTATGGCACAGCTTAATCCGTTTCCATGGGCGGTTCAGGTGGCAGGAAATTTCCGTCAAAGTGTTGTCAGCGCACAATGGAACCGTTTGCGCAAACAGAATCCGAAACTGTTTGCCGGTCGGGAAATCTATATTTCCCGTGTCCGCAGCCCGATCGGCAGAAGAGGAATCTATGTCGCCCGCCTCGGTGCGAATAGCCGTCAGACAGCGGATAATCTCTGCCAGACCATCAGAATCAGTGGCGGCTCGTGCATCATTCGCAGAAACCGCTGAAACTTTCAGAGCCTTTGGCGACAATGAAAGTGAAATACACGGGGCTGCATCACTTTCCGGAATAAGCGACAACGCGAATACACAACCGGAATGCCAGCAATTGTTCAATTTCAGCAGTGAAAACAACGCTCTTTAAAATCGAACGCAGCCTTTTCGTGTATTTTTTTCTCAAAATATACGATTTTTTAAGTGATCCGACTTCTTCCAACCATAAAGAACTACATAATTCAGTTATTATACAACAATTTTCAAAACTAAATAAAACTTAAGTCATCTTGAATTTCTTTTTAGTGAAGTATCTTTGTATTTATGACTATTTATTTTTTATTACAGCCCATCTTGGCAAAGAAAAAACAGCGTCATAACAAAAATTTGCTTGCCAAATACCTCTCTATAGATCAGTCTTCAAATGTTCGGGCATTTGGCGAACAATGGAAGACTGGAAGAACGGCGCGCCGGAACCGCTATAAGCTCCGGGTCAGGCAACTGACAATGATCGGCTCCTTTCCTGATTTCGATAACTGCCTGCATACCCCTACCGCTGGGCGTGTGGTGCGCATAGCGGTTCGAAAAATTCCGTTGCGGCTGAAAGGCCAAGACGGCGCCAAGGAAAAGGAACGTATCCCATGGCACAAACCGGCATAGTCAAATTCTTTAATGGTGAAAAAGGCTTTGGCTTTATCAAACCGGATAATGGCGGACCAGATATTTTCGTACATATCTCTGCTGTTCAGGCTTCCGGCCTCACAAACCTCGCTGACAATCAGAAAGTTTCTTTCGAAACTGAACCGGATCGTCGCGGCAAAGGCCCTAAAGCTGTAGACATCAGCATTACCGAGTAAAAAGCACCAACTGCCTATATACGATTTCTGCGTGACATTCTCACAGAAGTCAGATTGCAAGCAGTGCTTTATCCAGAAACCCCGGTTCCGCCGGGGTTTTTTATTATCTGCAGAGCGGCTCCTGTGAGCGTTCGCTGTTCACTTTCTGATACAGTCTGAAAACCAAAAAAGACGGCTCAAACCAGCACGCAGAGCATTACGGGATTGATCCTTTCATTAGAGAGCCTCCTATCCCGTTGTTTTCATGAATGTCTTACAGCTGAAGCCTGATTACGTTTAAGCAATGTGTCCGCACACTCTCAAGGCACATGAAGCCATGTTTTCAAATCCACGCTGCTTGTCATTAATCGTGACATACGGAGATATTTAAAAAGCTGAACATTCCCCCTATTTTCTGTTCAGCAAGCATTCATATGCCCTGCTCTAATGATTGGTCATCATCTTATCACAGCACATAAAGTTGCTGCTGAGAGAAGACCAAAACCGGTATTATCGAATGCGTATAGCTTCGTAAGGAGGCACAGATTATGATGAATAAGTTGACCAAGACCGCTCTGATCGCAGGCCTCTCCATTGCCACGATAGCCGGCAATCTTTCAGTTGCATCCGCTGATGACTGGGGACGCCGCCACGGGGGCTGGAACAATGGCGGCTGGAATCATGATAATGGCTGGCGCAACCGTGACAGAGACTGGGATCGCCGCGACCGTCGCCGTGATCGCAACAATGCGATAGCCGCAGGCGTGCTTGGCCTTGCAGCCGGTGCGATTATCGCCGGTGCCATGTCGCAGCCGCAACCGCAGCCTGTTTATCGTGAACCGATTTACAATGCACCGCCACCACAGACTTTCTACCCGGCCCAGCCGGCACGCGGAAATTATGGCCGCGACTACCGTGGCTCTTACCAGCCATGGACACGCGAATGGTATAACTGGTGCTCCCAGAAATACCGCTCCTTCAATGCGCAGTCCGGTACATTCCGTGGCTATGATGGTCAGGATCACTTCTGCGTCGCAAACTGATCCCGTTCAGATGAAAAAACCGCCGGTCACTCCGGCGGTTTTTTTATTAGAGTTTTAGGTGCCCGTGGCAACTCATTCACACCAGAAACGGATTGCCTCTGCGCTCATCACCAAAGCGACTGCCTGCGCCATGGCCGCAGATAAAGCTGAATTCATCGCCAAGTGGCAGCAGTTTCTCCTTGATGGAGCGGATCAATGTTTCATGATCGCCGCCCGGCAAATCCGTCCGGCCCACTGATCCGTTGAACAAAACATCGCCGACAATTGCAAAATGCATGGCTTTATTGATGAAAACCACATGTCCCGGCGAGTGTCCCGGGCAATGCAGAACTTCAAAATCCTCACCGGCAACCTGTAAAACATCACCTTCTTTCAGCCAGCGATCCGGCTGAAAATTGCGGAAGCCTTCTCCCAGACCGAATTTGGCCGCCGAGGCTTCAACATTATCGTAGAGAAACGCATCTTCTTCCTGTGAGCCGATAATCGGCACCTGCAAAGCATCACGCAGATCAGCGGCAGCACCGATATGATCGACATGACCGTGGGTGATCCAGATCTCTTCGATTTTCAGCTGATTGTTCTCGATCACTTCCTTAAGCACATCAACATCACCGCCCGGATCAACAACAACACCTTTTTTACTGTCCTTATCGAACAGGATTGTACAATTCTGCCGGAAAGGCGTGACTGCCACTATGATTGCCTGAAGCTTGCTCATTTATCACCCGATTATCGTTTGCGTGCTCTGACCGGTTTTCGTTTAACTGGAACATGTCTGGTTCAAATGGATCCATTTGAGCTCCCGCGAACATGCGACCATAGAAGGATCCAGAGTAAGTGCCATGCGTATAATTAAGCGTGGCACGCTCTGGTGCAAACAAAAAGGACAGCCGGAGCTGTCCTTTATATAGGCCGGATAAATCAAAAAAGCAGTGCAACACGCACCACTTGAAGAAAAACATATTTATAAGACCGGCACGACATCCCGCCCTGCCGGTCATAAGGTAATTAATCCCGAGTTTTTATGGTCAGGCTTTATTAGCCATGCTGTTTTTAATCAGACCGATTACGGCTGTCAGAACGGCACCACCGGCACCGCCGCCGATCAACTGTCCGACAATACCGCTCAATGCAGAATCGACACCGCCACCGGCCAGCATTGGCAGTAGCTGACCGAGGATCAGACCGCCGATACCACCGGCAACTGTATTGCCTGTTGTTCCAAGGCTGAGATTCTTAACTGCGCCGGCCAGATTGCCGCCGACAGCACCGGCGACTAACTGCACAAGAATAGGAATAATGGCATCCATAATTGTCACCCCAATTAATGTTAAACATCAAAGTAGAACGCCTTGACATCTTGATGATGACAAGAAAAAGGAGACTGTCAATTCTTATAATTATTACCTGTTAAATTCAGCATGTTTCATCCCTCGGCGCTGCCCGTAATCATGCGATTTCACACAGAATCAGATTTAAACGGCAGATAGTGTGAAAATGCAGCATGTTGCGCCGCAAAATATTGCCATGGTTGTTTCTAAAGCGGATAATGGAAAGTAAGATGCAGATAATCTATCCGCATAACAAACAGGCTGATAGAACTAGCAGGCCGAAATATGAATGAACCGGAGACCGGACGTGCGTTTCAATCACAATGATACTACTATTCGTGCCGCCCTCTCAGAAGATGAGGTCAACGATCTGGGCATCATTGAACTTCTGTTCTTTTCCTATCGCGATTTTACAGCAGATCCCGATAAGCAGCTTGAAACCATGGGCTTCGGCCGCGCGCATCACCGTGTGTTATATTTCGTCAACCGCAAGCCCGGCATGAGTGTTGCGGAACTGCTGGATGTTTTGAAAATCACCAAGCAGAGCCTTGCCCGTGTTCTGAAACAACTGGTCGATAACGGCCATATTATCCAGCTGACCGGTGAAACCGACCGCCGCCAGCGGGAATTATATCCGACTGTTTCCGGCCGCAAGCTTATTCTTTCGCTGACACAGCCACAGTCAAACCGCATTGCCGCGGCTCTGGCTGAAAGCAATGTCGCGGAAAAAAAGATTATCCAGAATTTCCTGAAAGCCATGGTCAACAGCGACCAGCGCGATCAGATCGACAGCCTGCCGCTCAGCCGGTAAATATAAACAGCCTTCATTCACATAGTGTGTATATCCGAAGGCCGTGCACACAGATAAACAGACTGCAGAAGCCGAGATAACAAGCTGAATACACGCCTCGCCTGAGGCAGGAAAAGCTCTGTACTGAAAGGGTAAACCAATGACCAGCGAAGACACAATTCTGTCCGACGATGCCCCGCACCTGCTGGTGGTTGATGATGATACCCGTATCCGCAGCCTGCTCTCGCAATATCTGAGCACCACCGGTTACCGTGTCACAATGGCAGCCAATGCGCAGGAAGCCCGCCGCAAGCTCGAAGGCATTGATTTCGATCTCATTATTCTCGACGTCATGATGCCGGGCGAAAGCGGTGTGGAGCTGACCCGCTCATTGCGTGAACAGAAGAATGTGCCCATTCTGATGCTTACCGCGCTTTCAGAAACTGACAGCCGCATCAGCGGCCTCGAAGCCGGTGCCGATGACTATCTCTCCAAACCGTTTGATCCGCGTGAACTGACCCTGCGTATCAATAATATTCTGCGCCGCGGTGCCCAGCCGACACAACATATTATTGAGCAGATTGTTTTCGGCCCTTACACTTTTTCCATTCCGCGCAAGGAACTCAAACAGGGCGGCGAAGTTATCAAACTGACGGATCGTGAACAGGATATAATGACGATCTTCGCTGAACGCGCCGGTGAGACAGTGCCGCGTCATGAGCTGACAGGTCAGGACGGGGAAGTCGGAGAAAGAACAATCGATGTGCAGATCAACCGTCTGCGCCGCAAGATTGAAGTCGATCCTGCCAATCCGATCTGGCTGCAAACAGTGCGCGGCATCGGCTACAAGCTGAGTATTGAGCAATAAAAGCGCTCGTCGCCAATAACATAATCCTGATGGACAGGAGAGAATAGCAGTTGCTCTGGAAAAGGTTTTCCGACTGGCTGGCATTGCGTATGCCCAAGCGGCTTTATGCGCGCTCGCTCATCATCATCATCGCTCCGATGGTGCTGTTGCAGTCGGTTATTGCCTTCGTTTTTATGGAGCGGCACTGGCAGATGGTGACAGAGCGTCTGTCCACTGCGGTCGTGCGCGATATTTCTGCTATTATTGATATTCTGGAAACCTATCCGCAGGAACCCGATTACGCGAATATCATCCGCATTGCGCAACAGCGGCTGGATCTCAACGTATCTGTTCTGCCGCCCTCGCCGCTACCGCCGCCGGGGCCAAAGCCGTTTTTCTCCATCCTTGATTATTTTCTCAATGAGGAAATCACCCGCCAGATCAATCGCCCGTTCTGGATTGATACGGTCGGCGATTCTGACTTGGTAGAAATCCGCATTCAGCTGGATGACAAAGTCTTACGTGTTTTTGCCAAGCGTAGTCAGGCTTATGCATCCAATACGCTGATCTTCCTCACATGGATGATTGGCACCGCTCTGGTCTTGCTCACCATTGCGATTGCCTTCCTGCGCAATCAGATCAAACCGATCCAGCAATTGTCAGAAGCGGCTGAAAGCTTTGGTAAAGGCCAGCCGATGCCTGCCGGTTTCCGGCCTCATGGTGCTGAAGAAGTGCGCAAGGCGGGCATTGCCTTCATTCAGATGCGCGAACGAATTGAGCGGCAGATTGAACAGCGCACAGCCATGCTCAGCGGCGTGAGTCACGATCTGCGCACCATTCTCACGCGCTTTAAACTGCAGCTGGCCATTGCGGGCAGCAAGATTGATACGGTGCCGCTCAATCAGGATATTACCGACATGCAGAATATGCTGGAAGGCTATCTGGCTTTTGCACGCGGTGAAGGCAGTGAAGAGCAAGGTGTGCTGGATCTGCAAATCCTCATCACAAAACTGGAAGAAGAAGCGCGGCTGCGCAATCGCGGTTTCTCCGCCGAAATGCACGGCAACAGCAATATTCACGTCCGCCCGAATGCGTTCACACGGCTGGTCAGCAATCTCGTCGGCAATGCTTTCCGCTATGCGCAATCCGTGCATTTAACGGCAACCCATGAGAATGACTGGTTGACCATTGTCGTCGATGATGACGGCGCAGGCATACCGCAAGACAAGCGGGAAGAAGTTTTCAAACCCTTTGTCCGTCTGGATGAAGCCCGCAATCAGGATGCAGGCGGCACCGGTCTGGGCTTAGCGATTGCCCGCGACATCGCCCGCAATCACGGTGGCGATATCACACTGGACAGCAGCCCGACAGGCGGCCTGCGTGCCATTGTCAGTATTCCTGCCTGATGGAAACTCTCCAAATAAATTCAGGTACTGAACACAATTGTATCCGGCACCTGAATTAATTCTATCTGATCTGCAGCACAGCTTTACTTACACGACGGCAGAAACTTCACAGCCTGAGCATTGTAAACGCTTTCATCGGGCGATGAGAAACTGACAAAACCTTTCAGGTTCTCGCCATGTTTCAGAGTGCCTTTCATCAGAACTTTCTCAATCGTATCAACCGGAAGTTCAGTTTTGTCAGGCATTACCGCTTTGAAGCATCCGGCCGAAAGATTGAGCGGCTTGGCGCTGCCATTCATAATAATGACATCGAATGTCTTGGAAAACTGCAGTTTGTCACCAACAGCCATAACTGACTGGTTGCGCAGTTTGGAATTCACAATAACTGCATCCGCTTCATTAAATGATTTAGGTGTAGCATAAGCACTACCAGCTACAGACGCGCATAAAACAGAAAATAAAATAACTTTTTTATTAATCATAAAATAACTCCGATATAGACACCGGATTTATTAAAGAAATTCATGTCATATTTAAGATTGCTAATTTAAAAACAAAAACATCAAATAATATAGTTCAAAGTGATAATTATATTATTTGAATCCATAATATTACATCAGCTTCTGCCCGTTCGGAACATTTCGCTCTGTTGCTGCCAACACAATATCACCATTTTCATCAGCAAATCCGAGCGTCAGTACTTCAGACATAAACGGGCCGATCTGGCGCGGCGGGAAATTGACAACGGCCAGAACCTGACGGCCGACCAGCGTTTCCGGCGTATAATGAACAGTAATCTGTGCGGATGATTTTTTAATGCCGATCACATCACCGAAATCAATTTTCAGCTTATAGGCAGGCTTGCGGGCTTTGGCGAAAACTTCCGCTTCAACAATCGTACCGGTGCGGATGTCGATTTTTTCAAAATCCGCAAAACTGATTTCCTGCTGCTCAGACACGCCGCCCCCCTGCTCATACTTATAGCGCTGCCTTTTTAAACAGGCAGCGCTTGTTTTATCACCTTAAGCTCGGCCTACTGTTTCAAACAGCACGCCCTGCAAAGCTTCTTTCGCCGGCACACCCGACCAGACTACAAACTGGAAAGCCTGATAATAGCATTCACAGGCTTCCAGAGCGCTGGCCAGCAATACTTCGACCTGACGGCTGGTTGGCTTAGCGCCGCCCGCCAGCAACAGGGACTGACGATACATAATCGCCCCTTCCTGACGCCACAGATCAAAATGCCCCATAAGCAGCTGCTCATTAATCAAAGAGAGCAGACGCATGACTTCATTCACGCGCGGCTCACTCACCTTTACATCAAAGGCGCAGGCCAGATGCAGCGCTTCAAACTCTTCCATCCACGAGAATGAAAGGTGATAATCTGTCCAGTTACCGACAACAGAAACTGCAATCTCATCGTCACCGGTACGGTCAAAAGCCCAGTCATTGGCATGCGCAACCTGTTCAATGACATCCACCGGATGTGCATCGCGAGCGATATCGAGCTCAAGAAGGTTCATGTTCGTTCCCTGTTTTTGGGCTTACCCGCAAGAGTAAAACCCGGATTCCGGCTGTCATAAACACGCAGCCGGAATGTATCCCCCGCAGCAATCGCCACAAAAAAGACACACTGGTTAATAGGCCGAGACAAATGTTGCCAAACGCTGCAACCCCGCCTCCAACACACGCGCAAACACATGACTGTTACACTGACGCATCAACCGGATCTGTGCGGCTGAACTTATTGTCCTGCCACTCCCCGTTTCTGCCATGCTTCATGACTCAATTACGAATCATGCAGTGTTTTCAGTCTATTGATGCTGAGTCAGAGTACCAGTCCTTTTTGTCAAAACTCTAAGAAACCATGTGGAAAGAACAAACGGCGCCCGAGTGGGCGCCGCTGTAACCGATTCTGGAATAAGGGCTTTTAGGCATTCGCCCCTGTGAATAAAAAGTTAAAAAATCTTTGAGATTTTTAGACCTTAAGCGCCTTTTTTCGCTGGTTTTTCTGCCAGTGCCGCTTCGATTTTAGCAATACGCTCTTCGAGCTCGGCAATTTTGACCGTCAGGGCACTGTTTTCGGTACGGGTTTTAACTGCCATTTCACGCATGGCTTCAAAATCTTCACGCTGCACAACATCCAAAGTGTTAAGCAGCTTTTCACCCTGAGAGCGCATTGCTGTCTCGACTTCACGACGCACGCCCTGCGCGGCACCCGCAGCATCAGTGACGAGTTTTGCGAGTTCATCAAGAACTTTACCGGTTGCATTACTCATTGGATCACCTCTTTTTAGCCGCCACAGGCGGAAATAAATCTCTAATGCTGAGATAAGCCCGCATTATAAATGATGCAAGACTGCGAAGCTTTAAAAACAAAACGACTTTGCCGGAGATTTAAGACCAGCTTAAGGCTAAAACCCGAATAAAGCCATAAAAGCAACGGACTTTTATCCTGAACAAAAATTCGCTATGCCTCATGCATAACAGCATCAACCAGTGCTGAACGCATGATAGAAGACGCAGCCATAACGGAGTGAAGAATGACCGAACCGCAGATCATGATGGCTGCACTGCCCTTCCCGAATATTGATCCTGTGCTGTTTTCCATAGGGCCGCTCTCCGTGCACTGGTATGGTATCGGCTATGTCATCGGCATTCTGTTTGCCTGGTGGTATGGTAAAAAGCTCGTCAACAATGCGCGTCTGTGGCCGAACAATAATGCGCCAATGGATCCGCTGGCGCTGGATGATTTTGTACTCTGGGCAGCGCTTGGTGTCGTAATCGGCGGCCGTCTCGGTTACGTGCTGTTTTATAATTTCGGTTTCTATATCAGCAATCCGCTGGAAATACCGGCCGTCTGGGACGGCGGCATGTCTTTCCATGGCGGCATTCTCGGCACGACCGTTGCGATGATCCTGTTTGCCCGCAAGCGCGGCATTCCTGTCTGGAGCATGTTCGACACTATCGCCGCCGGTGTACCGATCGGCCTTGGCGTTGTGCGCATTGCCAATTTCATCAATTCCGAACTCTGGGGTCGTGTCAGCGATGTTTCATGGGCGGTCTATTTCCCGAATGGCGGGCCGCTGCCACGCCACCCGAGTCAGCTTTATGAAGCAGCGCTCGAAGGTTTTGTATTGTTCTGCGTACTCGCTCTGATGATCTGGAAGGGCAACAAGCTCAAAGCTCCGGGCTTCATTGCCGGTGCCTTTGTCGCCGGTTACGGCTTGTCGCGTATTCTGGTGGAGTTTTTCCGCGAGCCGGACGCACAACTCGGCTATCTCGTCGGCGGTTGGATGACCATGGGCATGGTTCTGTCCGTACCAATGGTGCTGCTTGGTGTCTGGGCAATGTGGCGCGGAAACCGTGCTGCGGCAAAGGCATAAACAATGGCAGAAACGACAATCCCCGCCGCAGACAAGCTGAAACAGCGTCTGATCCGCTTGATTACCAATGGCGGGCCGATCAGCGTGGCAGATTATATGGCTTACTGCCTCGCCGATCATGACGGCGGTTATTACATGACCCGTGAACCGTTCGGGGCGAAAGGTGATTTCATTACTGCACCGGAAGTCAGCCAGATGTTCGGTGAACTGATCGGTATCTGGGTCGTCAGCCATTGGGAAGCTTTAGGCAAACCGGAAAACTGCACCATTTGCGAAATTGGCGGTGGTCGCGGCACATTGATGAGCGATCTGCTGCGCGCGGCTGGCAAACTGGCACCGGACCTGCTGCGTACCGCCCATATTGCGATGGTGGAAACCAGCGACCGCCTGACAGGCGTGCAAAAGAAAAAGCTTGAGGGTGCCGCGCCTCACATGGCTTGGTATAAAAGCTTCGGGGAAGTCCCGCAAAACACGCTGATCCTCGTCGCCAATGAATTGTTCGATGCCCTGCCGGATCATCAATATGTCAAACATGAGGGCCGCTTTGTTGAGCGCATGGTAGCCACCTGTAATGAGGCAGAACCGGAACTCTGCTTTACCACCGGAACCGGCGGCATTGATCCTGCCCTTCTGCCTCAAGGCCATGAAGCAGCACCGGAAGGCACAATTTTCGAGGCCTCACCGGCGCGTTCTGCGCTGATGCAGCAAATCAGCGAACATATCCGCAAGCACAAAGGTGCGGCACTGCTGATTGACTACGGCTCTCATGAAGCCGGTTTCGGCGACACCTTGCAGGCGCTCTATCAGCATGCCTATCAGGATGTGTTCATCGCTCCCGGTCAGGCCGACATTACTACCCATGTGGATTTTGCCGCTCTCGCGCAAATCGCTTCTGGCCTTGGCTGCACGACAAAAGCTGAGGAACAGAGCGACTTCCTGCTGAGAATGGGGCTGCTCAGCCGTGCCGGTCAGCTTGGTGCCGGTAAATCAGCCAGCGTGCAGGAGCAAATCCGTGATGATGTCGAGCGGCTGGCTGCGCCAAACCAGATGGGCAGCCTGTTTAAAGTCTTAAGCGTCACTTATCCCGACCTGAAAACAATCTGATATTTCATTTTCCAGAGAGACTATCATGACCAATATGCCTGATCCGATCCGCTCTCCTTTGCTCGAAACCAATGACCGCATCGCACATGGTTTTTTCACCCGTCTCGGCGGCGTATCTTCCGGCATTTATGACAGTCTCAATGTCGGCGCAGGTTCTAAAGATGATCCTGATGCTGTTGCAGAAAACCGCCGTCGCGTAGCGGCCTATTTCGACCTCCAGCCGGAAGATCTGCAAACTCTCTATCAGGTGCATTCACCAACCGTTCTGACCATCACTAAAGCCCTGCCTTCGCCACGGCCGCAAGCCGATGCGATGGTGACCAATGTACCGGGACTGATTCTGGGGGCATTGAGCGCCGATTGTGGTCCTGTGCTGTTTTGTGAGCCGGAAGCGGGCATTATCGGCTCCGCACATGCCGGTTGGCGTGGTGCGCTTGCCGGTGTTCTGGAAAACACCGTGGAAGCCATGATTAATCTGGGTGGTGAAAGGTCAAAAATCCGCGCAGTTCTGGGGCCGTGCATTGGTCAGGACAATTATGAAGTCGGCGCTGAATTCGTTGCGGAATTCACTGCCCGCGATCAGACTTATGAACAATATTTCCGCCCATCGAGCGATCCGGCACGTAAAATGTTTGATCTTTGGAGCTTTATCGTTGATCGTCTGTCAGCCTGCGGTATCCAGACAGCGTCTCTTGATCTCTGTACCTATGCCGATGAAGCGCGGTTTTTCTCTTATCGCCGCACCACCCATCGCAAGGAACCGGATTACGGACGCCAGATCGCCGCGATTGCCATCCGGAAGTAAGCGCTTCCGGTTCTGAAAACATAGATGATCTTGCTGAGCTGCTCACAGAGTGGCAAGCGGCACAGTCGTTTGTTCAATGCGGAGATAATTATGGCACTTCATTTTGCACCGGAAGAATTTGCGGCACGCCGTGACCGGCTGATGCTCTGCATGGCTGAGAACAAGCTTGATGCATTGCTGCTGTTCTCCCAGGAAAGCATGTATTGGCTGACCGGCTATGACACTTTCGGTTTCTGTTTTTTCCAGTGTCTGGTTGTCAAACAGGACGGCAGCATGGTGCTGATGACACGCTCCGCCGACCTGCGTCAGGCGCGCCACACCTCTACGATTGAACATATCGTGCAATGGACAGATCGCGAAAACGCCAATCCTGCGGTTGATCTGCGCAATCTGCTCAATGATATGGACCTGCTTGGTGCCCGCATCGGCGTTGAATACCAGACCCACGGACTGACTGCAGCCAATGGCCGCAAACTGGATGAGCAGCTGAACAGCTTTGCCAAGGTGATTGATGCTTCCGGCATGGTTGATCGCCTGCGCCTGCTGAAAAGCCCTGCAGAAGCCGATTATGCCCGCAAGGCTGCAGCCTTGAGCGATGCCATTTATGATGCGGCGCTGGAGCAGGTACGCAGCAATGCCAATGAGGCGAATATTCTTGCCGCAATGATGGAAGCAAACTTCCTCGGCGACGGCGATTTTCCGGCCAATGAATATATTATCGGCTCCGGCCCCGATGCTCTTCTCTGCCGTTATAAATCCGGCCGCAGGCAGCTGCACAAAAACGACCAGCTCACGCTGGAATGGTCCGGTGTCTACCGCCATTACCATGCGCCGATGATGCGTACAGTACTGACCGGCAAAGCCACCAAGCGCCATGAGGAACTGTATGAGGCAGCACATGAAGCCCTGATGGCTGTTGAAGCTGCTCTGACCCCGGCTTCAACATTCGGTGATGTTTTTGAAGCCCATGCCAAAGCACTGGAAGCCCATTCCCTGACGCGGCACCGCCTCAATGCCTGCGGCTATTCTGTTGGTGCGCGCTTCACACCGTCATGGATGGATCCGCAGATGTTCTATGCGGGCAATACCGAGCGTATTGAGCCGGATATGACGCTGTTTGCCCATATGATTATTATGGATTCTGAAACCAATACGGCCATGACCTTAGGCCAGACCTATCTGACCACCAACGGCCCTGCCGAAAGCCTGTCGAAGAGCAGTCTTGATCTGGTGATTATTTAACGGGAACTGAAGCCGATGCCGGTTACTTTATCTGCCTCTGTTGATGCTTCTTTAAAACGGAAAGCAACACCGCTGTTGCTTTTTAAGTCTTCCGCAACAATACCGTTGCTGGCATCAGTCCTTCTGCTGGCTGGCTGCTCCGCGCAGACGACCAGTGAGAAAAGCGCGGCGCTTGCCCCGCTGACCTCTGATTTTGGTCAGCCCGCACAGGCTGCTCAGGCACCTTTGAATATGGCCAAGGTGCGTAATTACAAACTCTATATTGCACCGATCATCGGCGCACCGCTGGAGATTGTGACACCGCTCTCATTGCGTTTTGACACAATCATAAAAACACAATCCATCACTCTCGCCTCGAATATGGAAACCGAAGCCGATTATATTCTCAAAGGCTATCTGTCTAACCTCACCGAGAATAATCAGACTTCTGTGCTTTATGTCTGGGATGTTATGGATAAGCAGGGCAATCGCGTACATCGCCTGCAAGGTCAGGAGAAAGTCTCCGGCAAAAACGGCTGGTCTTCCGTTCCTGCGACTGTGATGGGTAAAATTGCCGATGATACGCTGGCGGACTATTTCCGCTGGGTCTCGTCCAACGCTCCGTAAATAGCTTCAATCGCGATCAAACATCAGGTGAGACTCAGTTTCACCTGATCCTGCCGGTCATGTTAAGCCTGTTCTCAGAAACTTCACACAAACGTGTCTTTTTGGCCTATAGAGAGCATGAAAATGCAGCTTTTGTGAAATATCGGGGCATTAATGCTGCCCTGCGGCTTTTGTACCCTTGCAATACTGGCCAAGCTTTGTAAAAGGCCGCTCATCCAGCCAGTGTTGTATGAAGAAATGATGCATAGCTGCTGAAGTTGAAATTCTATGAGACGGACGGGTTGCAGACCCTGAACTCTCACAATCAAACCCGGATACAGGGAATCCGCGCATGACCAATGCAAAATGCATTCAAGGTTTATGCGCTAGGCAAACCAGCGCCAGAGGCAAAAAAGCATGAAACTTTTCGCGGGCAACTCCAATCGTGTCCTAGCAGAATCCGTCGCAAAACATCTGAATATTCCGCTCGGCAAAGCCGTTGTGAAGCGTTTTGCCGATCAGGAAATCTTCGTGGAAATTCAGGAAAATGTGCGTGGTGAGGACGTTTTCGTTCTGCAGTCCACCTCTTATCCGACCAATGACCACCTGATGGAACTGCTGATCATGATCGATGCATTCCGTCGCTCTTCAGCACGCCGCATCACTGCAGTGCTGCCTTATTACGGCTATGCCCGTCAGGATCGTAAACCAGGCCCGCGCACACCGATTTCCGCCAAGCTGGTTGCCAATCTCATCACTGAAGCCGGTGCAAACCGCGTTCTGACCCTTGATCTTCATGCCGGTCAGATTCAGGGCTTCTTCGATATCCCGACCGACAATCTTTATGCCGTTCCGGTTATCGCCCGCGATGTTAAAGCCAATTACGACACATCCAATGTGATGGTGGTTTCGCCTGACGTTGGCGGTGTGGTACGCGCCCGCTCATTGGCCAAGCGCATTGATGCGCAGCTGGCAATCGTTGACAAGCGCCGTGATCGTCCGGGTGAATCGGAAGTGATGAACGTTATCGGTGACGTGACCGGCAAAGATTGCCTGCTGTTCGACGATATCGTTGATTCCGGCGGCACCCTCTGCAATGCGGCTGAAGCCCTGCTGGCCAAAGGCGCAACCAGCGTTACCGCCTATATCACCCATGGTGTTCTCTCCGGCGGCGCGATTGCCCGTATCACCAATTCCAAGCTGAAAGAGCTGGTTATCACCGATTCCATTCAGCCAACTGCTGCAATCGATCAGGCACACAATATCCGCGTTCTGTCGATCTCCGGTCTGATCGGTGAAGCGATTGCCCGCACCGCTGCGGAAGAATCCGTATCCAGCCTGTTTGACTAACAACTGTCAGTCATATGAATTGAAAAAGCCGGATCAGTGATCCGGCTTTTTTGTTTTCTTCTTCACAAAGACAGTGCATTCTTTCTCTCAAACGGAGGAGAATGCATCATGTCAGACCCCATACTCTATACGAATCCGATGTCGCGCGGACGTATTGCTCGCTGGATGCTGGAAGAAACCGGCTCTCCCTACACAACGCAGCTCATCCCTTTCGGTCCGGTTATGAAAGATACGGAATACCGGTCAATCAATCCGATGGGCAAAGTACCGGCACTTCAGCATAACGATCATATCATCACCGAAACCGCTGCTATCATCGCCTATCTGGCTGATGTTTTTCCGGATGCCAAACTGGCGCCAACCGCAGACGAGCGGGCAAAATATTATCGCTGGCTGTTTTTCGGCGCAGGACCTGTGGAAGCGGCTGTCAGCAACCATGCCAGCGGCTTTAATCCGACAGAGGAACAAGGCCGGTTTATCGGATACGGCTCCTATGAAACCGTTATGGATGTGCTGGATCAGGCACTGTCAGAAACACCCTACATCACCGGCGACCGCTTTACCGCAGCCGATGTCTATGTTGGTGCGCAAGTAAATTTCGGATTGGGGTTCAATACAATTGAAAAACGCCCGAGCTTTATCGCTTACAGCCAAAGACTTCTGGAACGCCCTGCCCTGCAACGGGCAACAGCGCTCGATGATGCCGACATGGCGAAAATGAAAGCCTGATTATTCTGCAGCCTCAGCGCCGTCTGCGCTTTCATCCGGCCCGTTCGGATCACCGGCTGCGGTTTCACAGCCCATATCGGGAAATGCAACAATACGCATACCCTTGAAGTCATTTCGCACAACCAGCAGGCCGCGCTCTTCAAAATAAGTCAGCAGACGACGGGCGCGGCTGGTGGAGTGACTGCCATAGGCACGCGCCAATGTGGCATCAGACGGACATGGCGCACCTTTGACCGCAGCCTGCGCCACAATCAGGAACACGCCCTGCACATCATCGGTCAGGCTTTCTGACAATTGCAGTGCAGTCTGCCATTTCTCATCATCAATCAGCTCATCCCCGCCGCTGGCCTGCGCCACAGCAAGACGACGACGGAATGCAGGCAGTGCAAGCGGCTCCCCCGGCACACGATGAATACGGCAGCGCACCAGAAAATCCTGATACAGCACCGCAACAGTACGATAGGCGGCTTCCGGATCTTCAATGATCTCGGTCATCACCTTATCCAGCAGCTCTTCACGTTCGGCTTCCACCAAGCCCGGAAACAGCGGCTCATCCGGCACTTCGGCTTCCGGTTTGGCTTTCACCACCTGCTCCAGAATTTCAGCAATCGGGCGCGGCGGCGGAGGCGGTGGTGGCGGACGACGCACAATCATCTTCGCTTCAGCCGCACTTGGCGTAAAAATCAGATCAGCCGCATCAACCGGAGAATCCGGCAATGGCATCAGCTTCGGGCTGGATGAGCGTGCAGATGTTTCCACTTTACCGATTTTCACCGACAATGGGCGGCGCGACAAAGCAGGTCCCAGCGCCACAAAATGACCGCGCTGCAAATCACGGAACTGTTCTGCCTGACGGCGATCCATACCCAGCAGATCGGCTGCACGCGCCATATCAATATCAAGGAATGTACGCCCCATCAGAAAGTTGGAAGCTTCAGCCGCCACGTTCTTGGCAAGCTTTGCCAAACGCTGCGTGGCAATCACACCGGCCAGTCCGCGCTTACGGCCGCGGCACATCAGGTTGGTCATGGCGCTCAGCGAGATTTTACGCGCCTCATCCGAAACCTCACCACCGACAGAAGGTGCAAAAAGCTGCGCTTCATCGACAACCACCAGCATCGGATACCAGTAATCACGGTCAGCATCGAACATACCATTGAGAAATGCGGCAGCGGCTTTCATCTGCTGGTCAATATCCAGACCTTCGAGATTAACCACCACAGACACACGGTGCTGGCGGATACGCTGGGCAATACGCGTCAGTTCAGCCTCGGTGCGTGCAGCATCAACCACCACATGGCCGTAAACATCGGCCAGCGTGACAAAATCGCCTTCAGGATCAATAATGCACTGCTGCACCCACGGCGCGCTCTGCTCCAGCAAGCGGCGCAGCAGATAGGATTTACCGGAACCGGAATTACCCTGAACCAGCAGACGTGTGGCCAGAAGCTCTTCGAGATCGAGCATAGCCGCGGTGCCGTTCGTTGTGGCTCCCATGTCGATGCCGACCTTCATATGACCTCCTGAAATACACGTGAAAAAACACCCTGATGAACGGGTGTGATAAAATAAGATTCGGGATATGGAACTTGTCTATCAGCTATGTATCATAACACCAAGCCACGAAGCGTGCGCATTTAGCACGGCTGCTGCGGAATACACAGCGACAGGCCCTATAAGGTTCAAAAATGCCTGTCTTGTGCACAAAAACTTGCACTCACGGGTTTTATCGCTTATGAGAGCGCATCCGCGTAGACACCCTTGGAGGCAACGCGGAATGATATGCCCGCATCATCGCTGTTTTTGCTGCGTATTTCGCGGATATATCATGTTTCGGAATCTCACCTGATTTTGCGGAACACTCCAAATTACTTGATAAGGAAAAGCCATGAGCGAAGTTAAAACTCTCAAGGCCGTAAAACGCGAACGGGCTGGTAAGGGGTCCTCCCGTGCACTTCGCGACAACGGTCAGATTCCAGCAGTCATCTATGGTGACAAGCAGCCTGCTATTTCGGTCGCTATCGACTATAAAACCATTTACTACCTGATCTATGGTGGCGGCTTCAAGTCTACCGTTTTCAACATTGATGTTGACGGCCAGATCATCAAAGTTCAGCCTAAAGACTACCAGATGGATCGCGTTAAAGACACGCCTCTGCACGTAGACTTCATCCGCGTAGCATAAATTTCGAGCCTTCAGGCTTCTGATTTATCAAACATCTCCGGTGCAAACCGGAGATGTTTTTGTTTGTGATACCAGCACAGCCTGATAAAACGCTTGCCATATCTTATTCTCGGAGACGACCATGCTGCTGATAACCGGCCTCGGCAATCCCGGTGCGCAATATGCGCGAAACCGTCATAATATCGGTTTTATGGCCGTGGATGAAATTCATTCCCGCCATCGCTTTTCGCCATGGTCGAAAAAGTTTCAGGGCTTGATTTCCGAAGGCATGATTGATGGTGAAAAGGTACTGCTGCTCAAGCCGCAAACTTTTATGAACCTTTCCGGTCAGTCTGTCGGCGAAGCGATGCGTTTCTATAAGCTGGCAATCAGCGATCTCATTGTAGTCTATGACGAGCTTGATCTGCCCCCTGCCAAATTGCGGGTCAAAGCCGGTGGCAGTGCCAATGGCCATAATGGTATCAAGTCCATTGACCAGCATATGCACGGGTTGCTGAACTCCAAGGAATATCGCCGTATGCGCCTTGGCATCGGCCATCCGGGTTCGAAAGATCTGGTGCATCATTATGTGCTGGGTGATTTTGCCAAAGCCGATAATGAATGGCTGGATCTGCTCTTTACCGGCATTGCTGACAATCTGTCCTATCTCGTCAAAAAAGACGATAACGGCTTCATGAATAAGCTCTCCCTTGTCATGGGTGGCAAGCAGGATGCCAAAGCAGAGGCACCGGTAAAAGCTGCACCCAAAGCCCAGAGCCATATCCGTCAGGCACGGCAGAATAATACAATTGCCCCCAAAGTTCCCGCAACCGGCCCTATGGCCGATATGCTGGCCAAACTCTTTGGCAAAAAGGGCGACTAACCACAAAACGCGCTGCAAGCTGCAATTTTCAGCGGCTTTTTCCCGCAATTTACGCCACTGCCCTTGACCTGTGCTTGCCCCATAGCGCATAGGCAATAGCAATATTCATTACGTTTCATGCTGAAGGATAAGGGCTGAACCGCGCCATTGCCGGTCGTTCTTAAAATTCGCTCCAGACCGGATAAGGTTCTACCATGGGTTTCAAATGCGGTATCGTTGGCCTGCCAAATGTCGGCAAGTCCACCCTCTTCAACGCACTGACCAAAACAGCTGCCGCACAGGCTGCAAACTATCCTTTCTGCACCATTGAGCCGAATACCGGTGAAGTTGCAGTACCGGACAGCCGCATGCGCCAGATCGCAGATATTGCCGGTTCAAAAGAACTGATCCCGACCCGTATCAACTTTGTTGATATTGCCGGTCTGGTACGCGGCGCTTCCAAGGGTGAAGGTCTGGGCAACCAGTTCCTCGCCAATATCCGTGAAGTAGATGCCATTGTTCATGTGCTGCGCTGCTTTGAAGATGATGACATCACCCATGTTGAAGGCCGTATTGATCCGGTCTCCGATGCGCAGACTGTTGAAACCGAACTGATGCTCTCCGACCTCGAAAGTCTTGAACGCCGCATCGTCCAGATCCGCAAGCGCGCCACCGGCAAAGACAAAGAAGCAACAACCGTTCTGCCGATGATGGAAGAATCCCTGAAGCTGCTTCAGAATGGTGAGCCGGTTCGCATGCTGCTGAAAGGCATTGCACCGGATGATCTGCTGATCCTCAAAGGCCTGAACCTGCTGACTTCAAAGCCTGTGCTTTATGTCTGCAATGTCGCTGAAAGCGATGCAGCAAACGGCAACGAGCACACCGAAGCTGTCGCCAAAATGGCAAAAGAACAGGGGGCGGAAACTGTTATCATTTCCGCAGCGATTGAAGCGGAAGTTTCGCAGCTGCCTGACGAAGATGCACAGCTGTTCCTTGGCGAAATGGGTCTGGAAGAGCCAGGTCTCGACCGTCTGATCCGTGCGGGCTACAGCCTGCTTGATCTGATTACTTATTTCACTGCCGGACCAAAAGAAACCCGTGCATGGACTGTGCATCGCGGTGCTAAAGCTCCGCAGGCAGCTGGTGTGATCCATACTGATTTTGAACGCGGCTTCATCCGCGCGCAGACTATCGCGTTTAATGACTACGTTACCTTTAAAGGTGAAGTCGGCGCCAAAGAAGCCGGTAAAGCCCGCGATGAAGGTAAGGAATATGTGGTGCAGGACGGCGATGTGATGCTGTTCAAGTTCAACACCTGATTTTATATATCGCCGAATTTAAAGCCCTGCTCTGCAGGGCTTTTTTTGTATCTGTGCAATTTCACAAAACATCATTTGACGTTTACGTAAAAGATCATAGGATACAACACCGAAAGCAAAGCAGCCACATATCACTATTGCACGGCAGCTTGTCATATAAACGGAGGAGAGTGCCGTTGAGCCAGCCCCATTTCACCTATAATGATTTTATCGTCGGCGACAGCCTGCAACTCGGCTCCAAGCTGGTAACTGCGGAAGAAGTCATTGCCTTTGCCAGCGAGTTTGACCCGCAGCCTTTTCATATGAGCGAAGAAGCAGGCAAGGCGTCAATTCTCGGCGGGCTTTCCGCTTCCGGCTGGCATACCTGTGCCATGCTGATGCGCATGATGGCTGACCGGTTTATCAGTAATTCCGACAGTCAGGGTGCACCCGGCGTGGAATATGTCAAATGGCTGAAACCTGTATTGGCCGGAGACACAATCAGCGCAACCACAACAGTGCTGGAAAAGCGTATCTCTCGCTCGCAGCCTGCACTCGGCATCATCCGGCTGAACCACAAAATCACCAATCAGAATGATATTCCGGTTTGTGAAGCACAGGGTTCAATTTTCATGCGCGTAAATATTCAGGAGGCGTGATGATGGAAAAGACCAGCAAGCCATCCATTCTTGAAGAGAATATCGGCAAAACAGTTACCATCGGCTCTTATGAATTTACCGAGGCGAAAATTATCCGCTTTGCAGAAAAATATGACCCGCAGGTCTTTCATACCGATCCAGTTGCAGCCAAAGAGAGTTTTTTCGGTGCGCTCTGCGCCTCAGGCTGGCACACCACTGCTGTGTGGATGCGACTCAACGTGCAGTCCATGATTGGTATAGTTAAAACCTGCATGGAGCGCGGAGAAACACCGCCGGTTTTCGGCCCCTCACCCGGTTTTGAAAATTTGCGCTGGGAGCATCCGGTCTTTGCAGGCGATGTGATCGCCTATACCGCACAGATCACCGGTATTCGCCCGCTGGCGACGAAGCCGGGTTGGTCTATGCTCAGCCATCACTCCACAGGCACCAATCAGCATGGCGAGCGCGTAATGCAATTTGACGGTGCCGCTCTGGTAAAGCTGCCCTGATCACAAGTATATTAGAAATATAAAAAAGCCTGCCTGATTGCTCAGGCAGGCTTCTTATTAATTTCACAGATAAGCAGACTTAATCGCCTTCAAATTCCAGCAAGGTGCGAACCTGCACACCGAGCTCTTCCAGTTTCTTGCGTCCGCCAAGATCAGGCAGATCGATAATGAAACAGGCAGCAACAATTTCAGCTTTCATCTGACGCAGCAGATTGACCGCAGCAACAGCTGTACCGCCGGTTGCAATCAGATCGTCAACGAGGATGACCCGTTCGCCCGGATGGATCGCATCGCTATGCATTTCCATTTCATCAAGGCCATATTCCAGACTATAGGCAATACGCACAGTCTCATAAGGCAACTTGCCTTTTTTACGGATCGGCACGAAACCGGCCGACAACTGATGCGCCATTGCGCCGCCGAGAATAAAGCCACGGGCTTCTACGCCGGCAATCTTGTCAGCCTTGCCACCGGCAAAAGGAAATACCAGTTCATCAATCGCACGACGAAACGCTTGGGGATTACCCATCAGAGTTGTTACATCACGAAACATCACGCCCGGATGCGGATAATTCGGAATTGTACGCAACGAAGCCTTCAGAAACTCTTTGGTTTCATCATTCATGGCAAATCCTCATTTGTAACTCTCTGGTTGGCTCTATCCGTTCAATCCTCTGTTGAGACAGATAATCGCCATCCGGCGTTATAGCGCTCTGTTTACCGGCTACGCACAGTAAGCAGATAAAACAGATCAAACTTCACATAAAAAAGGACGCCTTAAGCGCCCTTTTTCTTATTTATAGGATCACACGATCAGTGTGAAGCCAATTAGTGCTTAATACCCGCAAAAACACGACGTTTCGTTGCGTAAACAATTGCACCCAGCAACAGCAGGAACACGATAACGCGGAAACCGGTTTTCTTACGATCTTCCATATGCGGCTCAGCAGCCCACATCAGGAACGCAGAAATATCGCGCGAATATTGTTCAACTGTTTCCGGCGAACCGTCATCATAGGTCACCTGACCATCGCTGAGCGGCTTGGCCATAGCAAGCGACTTACCGGCGATAAAGGCAGGGTTATAATGCGTACCTTCCGGAATCTGCATACCTGCAGGTGGTGTTTCATCATAGCTGGTCAGCAGGGCATGAATATAATCAGGACCCGCTTCCGCATATTGCGTGAAAATATCAAACACAAATGTCGGGAAACCACGTTCAACACCGCGCGCCTTGGCGATCAGCGAGAAATCCGGCGGAACTGCATTATTATTGGCAGCGGCCGCGGCTTCCGCATTCGCGAAAGGTGACGGGAAATAATCGCCCGGACGTGCAGCACGGGTGAACATTTCACCGTCAGCATTCGGTCCGTCCTGCACTTCATATTCCGCAGCAAAAGCTTTGATCTGGTCATCATTATAACCAAGATCGCTCAGCGTGCGGAACGGTACCAGTTTCATCGAGTGACAGGCAGAGCAGACTTCCTTGTAGATTTTCAGGCCGCGCTGCAACTGTGCCTTGTCATAAGTGCCGAAAGGCCCTGCGAATGACCAGCTTTCCTGTGTCGGATGCTTGATCGGGTAATGTGCCGGTTCTGCTTCACTGCCCGCAGTCTCAGCCTGTACAGCGCCCAGTGTGAGCGCTGTGGCCAGACCGAAAGCAGCAAGACCGGTAAAGAACATTTTCATAACTGTACTCTTCCTATCTGGTGCTGCAATCAGGCTTTAGCATCTGCTTTTGCAACTTCATCATCCGAACCGAGAACCGCTTCAGTGATGGAGTTTGGTATACGCTTCGGCTTTTCAACCAAACCGAGTACCGGCAGAATGATGATAAAGAATGCGAAATAATACAGCGTGCCGATCTGTGCCATCAGGGTATAGACACCCTCAGCAGGACGGGAACCGAGCCAGCCGAGGAAAATCGCATTGGCGACAAATACCCAGAAGAACATCTTGAACCAAGGACGATAAACCGCCGAACGTACCTTCGATGTATCAAGCCATGGCAGCACAAACAGGATAGCAATCGAACCAAACATCACCAGAACACCGCCGAGCTTGGAGTCGATCGGGCCGATATTGAAGGTAATCGCACGCAGCATCGCATAGAACGGCAGGAAGTACCATTCAGGAACGATATGCGCAGGGGTTACCATCGCATTTGCTTCAATATAGTTATCCGGATGGCCGAGATAGTTCGGCATATAGAAGACGAAATAGGCGAAGAAGATGAAGAACACGACTGCGCCGAATGCATCTTTGATCGTCGCATAAGGTGTGAATGGCAGTGTATCTGTCTTCGTTTTCACTTCAATGCCGGTCGGGTTTGTCTGACCGGTCACATGCAGTGCCCATACGTGCAGCACAACAACACCGGCAATCATGAACGGCAGAAGATAGTGCAGCGAGAAGAAACGGTTCAGTGTCGGATTATCCACGGCAAAACCGCCAAGCAGCAGCTGCTGGATCGGTTCACCGATAATCGGAAACGCCGTAAAGAAGCCGGTGATAACGGTCGCACCCCAGAAAGACATCTGTCCCCATGGCAGCACATAGCCCATGAATGCGGTTGCCATCATCAGCAGGAAAATGACCACGCCGAGGATCCACAGCAGTTCGCGCGGAGCCTTGTAGGAACCGTAATACATACCGCGGGCGATATGCAGGTAAACCGCAATAAAGAAGAAGGATGCACCATTGGAGTGCATATAACGCAGCAACCAGCCGGAATTGACATCACGCATGATCTTTTCAACCGAGCCGAAAGCCAGCTGGGTGGATGCTGCATAATGCATAGCCAGCACAATACCGGTCAACAGCTGAGCGATCAGCATGAAGGCCAGAATGCCGCCGAATGTATACATATAGTTCAGGTTACGCGGAACCGGATAAGCAATAAACGAGTCATAGACGAGGCGCGGCAGAGGCAGCCTTGCGTCAACCCATTTTTCGATACCGGTCTTTGGCGTATATGAAGAGTGTCCGCCGCTCATAAAATTTCTCCTCAGACCACTCAACCGACTTTAATGACGGTATCGGAAATGAATGCAAATTCCGGAATGTGCATGTTTTCCGGTGCCGGACCGCTGCGGATACGGCCAGCCGTATCATAAGTCGAACCGTGGCACGGGCAGAACCATCCGCCGAATTCACCGGCTTCACCAAGCGGCACGCAACCCAGATGGGTGCACACGCCGATCATGACTATCCAGTTTTCTTTGCCTTCACCGGCAGTGCGTTCCAGATCCGAAGCCGGTGCGTCTGCTGCCAGATTGGCATTACGCGCCAGAGGGTCCTTCAATGCAGACATCGGCGTGTTTTTGGCATCTTCGATTTCTTTAGCCGTACGGTTACGGATAAATACCGGCTTACCGCGCCATTTTACTGTCAGCGATCCGCCTTCCGCGAGGGACGAAACGTCCACTTCAATGGATGCCGCCGCAAGGGTTGAAGCATCCGGCCGCATCTGGTCGATAAATGGCCATGCCAAGCCGGCAGCACCGACTACGCCGGCCATTCCCGTCGCTATGTACAGAAAATCACGCCGTGTCGGCTCAGCTGTGTCGTGTGCGCTCACGTACCACTTCCTTTTTGACTTGCATGTTGAACTGTCCTCTGTTGTCCGCGAGCACATTCGTCCGTAATTATGTGACGTTTTGTGCTGAGAGCTGTAAGACCTGAAAACAGATACAAACCGGACATAACTCCCCCACCTTGTTCAAGGTTTAGGCATGATAAAAAAGCTTGTCCAGTCATCTGAGGCACTTACGGCACCATGTCGCAGGCATGGAAACCGGCAAAGTGAAGGCCGCACAATGGTCAAAAAACGGCTTTCCTCACCCGTATCAATGGCAAAGCACCTGTGACCATTTCGTGCAAAATCACACGGGGCAGAACAGGCAAACGGCAGTTTCACGCCTGTATAAAATTACCTGCGAACAGTTTTTAAAAGAAAGCGGCACTCTGCCCGAACCAGTCAGGAAATCCGGTTTACTGATATGCAATATAAAATAAGAACCGGCAGGCCGCAGATGCAACAACCGCATAAAGAGTTACAAAAACGTCATAAAACGCTGCATTTCCGTCATCAACCGGCATAAGAACTCTGTTTTGACTGATCACGCGCAAAGTTCACGCGGGGAGAATTCTCCCCGCCATTCAGATTTCCTCATCGGCCTCTCCAAGAAAGCCACCGGACTGACGCGCCCATAAACCGGCATAAATACCGCCGGAAGCAATCAGCTCGTCATGTGTGCCGCTTTCGGCAATCCGGCCATGATCCAGCACAACCAGACGATCCAGCTGTGCAATTGTCGACAGGCGATGCGCAATAGCGATCACGGTTTTACCCGCCATCAGCCGTGCCAGATTTTCCTGAATGGCTGCCTCGACCTCTGAATCGAGAGCTGATGTGGCCTCATCAAGAATAAGAATCGGCGCATTTTTCAAAACGGCACGGGCAATACTGATTCTCTGTCGCTGTCCGCCAGACAATTTAACGCCGCGCTCGCCGACAAAAGCATCATAGGCTTTACGACCTTTGTAATCCTCCAAGGCGCCGATAAATTCCTCAGCTTCGGCCTGACTGGCGGCAAAACGCAGCTCTTCCTCAGATGCATCGGCTTTTGCCAGCATAATATTGTCCCGCAAAGAGCGGTGCAGCAGTGCCGTCTCCTGACTGACCACCGCAAAAGCCGCACGCAATGAGCTTTGCGTCACATCGCGCACATCCTGCCCGTCAATGCGTACAGAGCCGGTATCTACATCATAGAGCCGCAGCATCAGATTTATCAGCGTGGTTTTACCAGCACCGGAGTGACCGATCAGACCGACACGCTCGCCGCCGCGAATGGCAAGGCTGATATCACTCAGCACACCGGCCTTCATCTTGTTTTCATTCTCGGAGCCATAACGGAAAGTCACATGCTCAATATCAATAGCACCGGAGGTCACCTGCAGCGGTTTGGCATCGCGTTTGTCTTCCATGCCAAGCGGTGCAGAGATCAGCCGCATGGAGTTTTCAATCACACCATAGGAACGCAGCATACCGTTCATCTGCATCATCAAACGGCCAAGCAGCATATTCAGACGCAGAACCAGACCGAGCGTAAAAGCCACCTCACCCACTGTCGCCTGACCTTTGGTCCACAAATCAATCGAGAATGCCGCAACCAGCACAATCATCAGGCTGGAAAGTGCAGTCATGGAAACACGCATTCCTGTGAGCGTGCGCATGAAAGGCAGCATGGTCTTGATATAGCTGGCAAAGCCTGACCGCAGATAGGCCTGATCCATATCCGGCGTATTCAGCTTGATGGTCTGAATATTGGTATAACTATCGACGATACGGCCGTTGATCAGCGAGCCGGCCTCAGCACTGGCCTCAGCCTGTTTACGCATAGTCGGCAGATAGAGACGTGCGATCCATGCAAACAGCACCATCCATACCACCACCAGTACCGCAAGCCGCCAGTCGAGCTGACCGAACAGCAGCAATGTTGTGATGCTGTAAATAATCATAAACCAGACAACCTGAATGAAACTGGTAATCAGATCACCGGCCGCCTGCCCTGCCTGCCAGACTTTGGTAGCGATACGCCCTGAAAAATCATTCTGGAAAAACGCATAGGACTGACGCAACACATAGGAATTGGCCTGCCAGCGGATCAGATTGTAAAATCCGGGCGTGATTGTCTGGTCATCCAGCAAGGAGCTGAGCGCGGTCATCAGCACCCGCACCACCAGCACGATAAACCCCATCGCCAGCAATTCATAACCGGCGCTGATATAAAGACCGTGCCAGCTACGCTCCATTGCGCTCTGGTCAAGAATATCAACAATGCGTCCGGTAAAATAGAACAGGCCTGCTTCCAGAAGCGGCAGAATACCACCAACGATCAGAGCCAGCAGCAAAGGCCAGCGCGCCTGATAAATATAATGCCAGAGAAACCGCATTGTGGTTTGCGGCGGGCGTTTACCGTCGAAATCCTGCAACGGATCAATCCAGTTTTCAAACAGACGGTAAATCATATTCATCGGGAAGGCCTTTCCGCAGCATCCCGCAATCATTACAGGCAGGAAGGCGCATGCAAAACAGAATCGGCAAGCAAGTTGCTGATGTTTTTAATATATAAAATAAAAAACTTTCCGTCCGCGATTAACGCCGGACGTCATCTTTAAAAGACTGAAAACGTACCCGCCGCCGCTCGAGTAGAACGGCGGCAGGTATTTTTCTCTGCTTGAACAGTAATCATTCAGCAGGCTCAGGCAGTGCCTGTTTTTCTTCCTCATCATCAAAGCCGAGGAACCCGCCGGACTGACGCGCCCACAACGAAGCATAAATGCCGCCCTGCGCAATCAGTTCTTCATGGGTGCCGTCTTCGATAATGCGTCCCTGATCCATGACGATCAGACGATCAAGCGCGGCAATGGTCGACAGGCGATGGGCAATGGCAATCACAGTCTTGCCTTCCATCAGCCTGTACAGGCTGTCCTGAATTGCCGCTTCCACTTCGGAATCAAGCGCAGATGTCGCTTCATCCAGAATAAGGATCGGCGCATCCTTCAGGATCACACGGGCAATTGCCACACGCTGGCGCTGACCGCCGGATAGTTTCACACCACGTTCACCGACATGCGCGTCAAAGCCCTGACGGCCTTTCGGGTCAGTCAGATGCGGCAGGAACTGATCGGCCTGCGCCTGTGCAACCGCTTCCAGCATCATTTCATCCGTTGCATCAGGACGGCCATAGCCGACATTATCCCTGACGGAACGATGCAGCAGCGAGGTGTCCTGCGTCACCATACCTATATTGGCGCGCAGACTGTCCTGTGTGACTTTGCAAATGTCCTGACCGTCGATCAGGATTTTGCCCTGCTCCAGATCGTAGAAACGCAACAGCAGATTGACCAGTGTGGACTTACCCGCGCCGGAGCGGCCGACAAGACCAACCTTCTCACCCGGACGGATATTCAGCGACAGATCATTGATGATGCCTTTGCCCTTGCCATAGTGGAAACCGATGCGGTCAAAGGTGATCTCACCGGAACGCACATGCAGCGGCTTTGCACCTTCATGGTCGATCACTTTGCGCGGCTGTGCGATCGAACGCATACCGTCTTCCACTGTGCCGATATTTTCGAACAGTGCCGACATTTCCCACATGATCCACTGGGACATACCGTTCAGACGCAAACACAGCGCAATACCGATGGCCACCGCACCTACAGAAGCAACATTGTCCATCCACAGCATGATACCCAATGCACCGACTGAGAACAGCAGCAAAGAATTCATGAAATAGAGTGAACCGAAGAACTGCGTCACCATACGCATCTGGCGGTTTACTGTACCCTGAAACTGCTCAAGACTGTCACGGACATACCCTTCCTCGCGCTGTGTGTGCGAGAACAGTTTGACCGTGGCAATATTGGTATAGCTGTCAACGATACGGCCGGTCATCTCGGAGCGGGCATCGGCCTGCGCTTCGGAAATCACCCGCAGGCGCGGAATGAAATAGCGAAGCAGACCGACATAGGCCAGCAGCCAGACAATGAACGGGATCATCAGGCGCCAGTCAGCCGTGGCTGCGATGAAAATTGTACCGGTAAAATAGACCGCTACATAGACCATCACATCCGCAAGTTTGATAACCGTTTCACGCACAGCCAATGCTGTCTGCATCAGCTTGGTGGAGATGCGTCCGGCAAATTCATCCTGAAAGAATGTCATCGACTGACGGATCAGATAACGGTGCATCAGCCAGCGTATGCGCATCGGGAAATTCCCGATCAGTGTCTGGTGCAGAACCAGAGATTGCAGCAAAACAATCAATGGCAAAATCACCAGAACAACGCCGCCGATCAGCGCCAGTTTCCAGCCCTCCTGCTGCAGGAAGGTTTCACGATTATGCTCACTCAGCCAGTCCACGACATTGCCGAGAAAAGCAAACAGCGACACTTCAAAGATTGCGATCAGCGCTGTCAGAAAGGCCATCACAATAATCCAGCCCCACGCGCCGCGGCTGTAATACATACAGAATTTGAACAAGCCCTTCGGCGGTTGTTCAAGCGGAACATCCGGATAGGCGTTCAGCTTCTTTTCGAACCAACGAAACATTTTCGACCTCAAATACGGGCTATCCCGTGCGAAAACCAATTCCCCCGCATCATTTTCGTAAAACGAAGACGGCAGGGGTCAGTTTTGATTCATTTGGGTTCTGCCATTCACTTCAGCAACTGAATATGAGGCAGAATTTCAGCATTTTTAAAGCATCGGAAAATCAACGGGCACAGAACCCGAAACACTCAGATGCGGTTTGAGGATTAAATGCGTGAGTACACTTAACCGGAAGATAGATGGAAGAATCGTATTTGACCTGCGGATCCGACGGCACAACTCATCATCGGTTTCAGGCTATCAGGTGGTTTGCTACAGCAATCTGATATATACGCTCATTTTAACAGTCCCGTTCAGCGCAACGCCCGCAAAAACAATTCGGGAAAAGATACCACAGCTTCGATTGGTGCGGTACCCGCCATGAAAGCTACCGGAGCGGGGTTAATCACGCCGGATACAGGTGCGGCTGCAACTGGGCAAAGATTCAAAGAAATCTTAATATTCATCACAGCCTCCTTCATAGTCAATCTGATAAAATGGATGATCCGTATAGCACTATGTTATTTTACCGGCTAGTCACTGCAGGTTCTTTTCTCTTCACTTTACCGAGAACACATTAAACTGTGACAGATTGCACACAATTCTTATTGTTTGAAATTATATGCTATAGGCCGCTTATCTGATGTCACCCGAAACAGAAGCAAAAGCCTGATGACAATACATATCGCCCTCTTCCAGCCTGATATTCCCGGCAACACCGGAACCATCCTGCGTATGGCAGCCTGTCTCGGACTGGCGGTGCATGTGATTGAACCTGCCGGTTTTGACCTCTCCGATCGCGGGCTGAAACGGGCGGGCATGGATTATCTGGAACAGGCAGCGCTGACCCGCCATCTCGACTGGGAGCATTTCAACAACTGGCGCTTGTCTGAAAACCGCAGGCTGGTGCTGCTCTCCACCAAGGCGGCGCAACCCTATACAGATTTCAGCTACCGGCCGGACGACATTTTGCTGTTTGGCCGTGAATCTGCCGGTGTGCCGGACTATGTGCATGAGACCTGTGAGGAACGGATCATCATCCCGATGGTCGAAGGCGCGCGCTCACTCAACCTCGCGCTTTCGGTGGCGATGGCCGCCGGAGAAGCTATTCGACAGGTTAAAGGCTAGAAGCTATTCGACAAGGTAAAAGCTAGAATTTATTAGACAGGGTAAATTTAGAATAAATCTTAAAATATCAGTCAATTAAAAAGAAAAACAGAATCATATTCTGATCCTCTTGAATCAGAATATGAGCAAACAGCGCTAACCTGTTTAGTCAGAGCTTGGCAGACGACGGATGGTGAATTCGATCACATCATTCGGGCGCACATACCAGCTTTCAATTTCTGTCCAGTAAGCAGCTTTCGGATAGGTTTCAAACCATTCCCGCGCCTTAACCCGCGCTATGCTGCGTGGCAGTGAAAATGTTTCGCGGATATAGCCGTCGCTGATATTCGGCTTCACGCCGGATGCTGCTTTGCGCATCTGCCTGCGCAAACCTTCCAATGGTGGCTTTGGCGGAATGGATGTCATAAGCGATTTCCTTTACAGCGCCGCAACGGGGCAAAAGACAAAGCGGACATAAATTATGAGTTACAAAGGGTTACAATCCACAGATGCACCCATCACAACCATATATTGTAATTTACAGCAGAATCTCATCCGAAACGAGTCATTTCCGCACCTGTTATCGCTGTAAAGTATGAACGAAATCTGTCATTTTCCGAAAAGCAGAAAGCTTTCATAAACATAATCCGGTTTATGAAGACTATATAACCTGTTGACAGCTGCTGATATGCTGGCGCTGCGGCTTCGCCCAAAGCTCCCAAAACATAATAAGGAACCAAGCATGCAACGTCCGGATCTTCCAGCTCATCTTCCAGATAATCTTGAAGACAAAAAACAACTGGCACAAAACTGGTTCGAAGAATTACGTGACCGTATCTGCTCCCTGTTTGAAACCCTTGAAGACGAACTGACAGGCCCGCTCAGCGACCGTGAAGCCGGCCGCTTTATCCGCACCCCTTGGGCAAAAGACGAAGGCCGTGGCGGCGGCGGTGTTATGTCGATGATGCATGGCCGCGTTTTTGAAAAAGTCGGCGTGCATGTCTCCACTGTCTATGGCGAGTTTTCGCCGGAGTTCCGCGCCCAGATTCCGGGTGCCGATGAAGATCCGCGCTATTGGGCGAGCGGTCTCTCGCTGATTGCCCATCCGCAAAACCCGAATGTACCGGCAGTGCATATGAATACGCGTATGGTTGTGACGACACGCCAGTGGTTCGGCGGTGGCGCCGATCTGACCCCTGTGCTTGACCGTCGCCGCACGCAGGAAGATACCGACAGTCAGGCTTTTCATAAGGCGCTGAATTTCGTCTGCAACAAACATGCAGGCATTGCCGATTACGACCGCATGAAACAATGGTGCGATGAATATTTCTATCTGCCGCACCGTCAGGAACCGCGCGGTATCGGCGGCATTTTCTATGACTGGCTGCATTCAGGCGATGAACAGGGCGGCTGGGATGCCGATTTCGCTTTCACCCGCGATGTTGGCCGCTGCTTTGCCGTCGTCTATCCGCATATCGTGCGCCAGAACTTTAACCAGCCATGGACAGATGCTGACCGCGAGGAACAGCTGATCCGTCGCGGCCGCTATGTAGAATTCAACCTGCTGCATGACCGTGGCACGATCTTCGGTCTCAAGACCGGCGGCAATATCGCCTCGATCCTGTCTTCCATGCCGCCAGTGGTGAAATGGCCTTAATAAAAAATCAGAACGGGGGCACCAGCCCCCGTTTTCTTATGAAAGCGCCGTTCTTTATTGATCAAAATTTTTCAGGAACTGCCCGCGGATCAGTAGCCCAGGGCTGGTCTTTAATGCCTTGTCAAAGACCTGCATATTCGCAAAAACCAATTGACGGCCATCCTTTTCCGCCCAGCCAACAAACCAGCCTAAGCGCTGCTCCCCTGCAAATTTGCCATTTGCATCACGCAACCGCGCAGCGCCGGTTTTGCCGGTAACTTTCCAGCCCTTTTCCGATGTAAAAACCGTCATGGCAGCTTTGGTTTTCTGCTGCGCCTGCTTGGAAACCGGCAAAGTCTCATGCACAAGTTTATTCAGAAATTGCACCTGCTCGTCCGGTGAAATCTCCAGTGAAGAGCCGATCCATGAACCTGTCAGCCCGTCCTTTTTTCCGGCTCTGCCAGAAACATCCTTATTCCCGTAATCAAGAGCTGCAACAGCTTCGGAAAACTGCTTCTGTCCCAACTGTTTTGTAATCTCACGCGAATACCAGACAACTGATTGCTCCAGCCACCGTGCCGGATCAACGGCAATCCGGTCACGTTCCGGCGCTTCCATTTCAGGCTTCCACTGCCAGACCGGATCATGCTCAGAGCGAAGGATATTTTTATCATAACCGATCACGGCAAGCGGCACTTTAAACGTCGATGCCGGTGTAAAGCGTTTGTCGCAGACACCTTTACGGGAAAGGATTTTCTGCGTTGCGGCATCCATGACCACAGCACATTCCGTTACAATCCCCTTCTCTCCGGCCTGAGCCTGAAAACTCGTGCCGCTTGTCAGCGCAAAAGCCAATAATGCCGCTGATCGCAATTTTTTATCCATGATACGCAACTCCGGAATTCTGAAATTATTTAAATCACCTCAGATGAATCATAACCTGCAGAAATCGCATTAATCATCTGAACCGGCAGCTAAAAACAAAAACGGGGCGGAATTTCCGCCCCGATATGTCAGGATAATGTTGCTAACAAATTTTCTTTACTGAGCTCAAATCCGGAAGCCAGCCATGCCGCCTCCAATGCTTTGAGCTGTTTGCCAAGCTCGGGGCCTTTTTCAAAACCCAGCTTCATAAGATCAGCTCCGCTGACCGGAAATACCGGTATGTCAGCCAGTACTGCCACATCCAGCAAACGGTTGTACTGACCTGCGCGTATCATCGCCTGATTATCATTTTCAGCTTCTGCACGCGCGGCAACCAGAGCCAGCTTAATCCGGTCAACCAAGGCCTGCCGTGAGCCGCTATAGATCAGCTTAACCAGACCTGTCTCCGACAGTTCCGGCTTTGGCACATCAGCCAGCGCCCAACCTTCCAGACGGGCTTTATCGGCATTGGACAGGCGCAGCCTCTTGCCAAGCTCGGCCATGCGCACTGCATCCGGCGGCACAATCGCCTGCAAGCGCAACAGAGCATCCGGCTTCCAGTCCAGATCGCGTTCACTGCGTACCAGCGCATGAATAGCGTCAATGCCCCATTTTTCACTCTCCGGCAAAATCTGGGTCAGCACACCGGACTGGCGCATCCATAGCAATGCCCGTGACGGATCGGGGGCAGAAAGCAGCTTTTTCAGCTCTGACCACACCCGCTCAGCGGACAATGTCTGTAAATGGTTTTTCAGCTTGGCACAGGCTTTCAACCCCGCCGCATCCGGCCGCCCCGAACCATACCAGGCGAAAAAACGGAAGAAGCGCAGGATACGCAGATAATCTTCCGTAATCCGCGTTTCCGCATCGCCGATAAAACGCAACTCGCGCTTTTCAATATCTGCAAGCCCGCCGACATGATCCACCACATCACCATTGGCACGCACATAAAGCGCGTTGACGGTAAAGTCCCGCCGCTCGGCATCAACCTGCCAGTCACGGCCAAAAGCGACCGTGGCCTGCCGTCCGTGCGTTTCCACATCGGCGCGCAGCGTCGTCACCTCATAGGGCACACCATGGGCAACAACAGTCACAGTGCCATGGTCAATGCCGGTCGGTACAACTTTAAAACCGCATTTCTCGGCGCGCGCTTTTGTCTCTTCCGGCAGGGTTGTGGAAGCAATATCAATATCGCCCACCGGCTCGCCCAGTAAGGTATTGCGCACGGCACCGCCAACCACCCGCGCCTCTTCACCATCTTCAGCCAGTGCTGCCAGCAATTGCTGCAAAGACGGCACGGCAAGCCACTCCGCACGATCTGCAATATTCAGCACAGTTGTTGTCTTTTCACTCACGCATAGAGCCTTTCATAGAGGCTGCGGATAATCCCCGCTGTTGCGCCCCAGATATTCCGATTCTGATAATGGATGGCATAGAAAAACCGCTCATGCCCCGCAAACATCCGGCTCTCACGCTGATGCTCACGCGGGTCCATCAGAAAATGCAGCGGCACTTCAAAAATATCCGCCACCTCGTCGGGATTGGCATGGAGTTCAAATGGTGTCCGTATCACCGCCAGCACCGGCGTAATCGTATAGCCGCTGCCGGTCATATATTGCGGCAGACGGCCGAGTGTCTGCGTCTGCCTTGCATCCAGTCCGATTTCCTCATGGGCTTCACGCAGAGCCGCATGTTCAGGACTCAGATCCTCAGCATCAATCTTGCCGCCGGGGAAAGCAACCTGGCCGGAATGGCTGCGCATCTGCGCATTGCGCGTGGTCAGCAGCACACTGGCATGGTCACCGTGATCCACCACAGGGATTAGCACCGCCGCCGGTTTGAGCTTAATTTTCAGCCTCGGATCAGCTCCCGCCATCACATGAGAGGCAGTCCATTGGGGATTGAGCGCATGATCGCCGGACAAAGGCAGGCCGCCTGAATCAAATTCATCAGCAACCGTCATAAAACTTTGTTTTTGTTCAACTCTCCGCATCAGATCCTGTGCGGTAAAACCTGTATCAGTCATCAAGTTTTTCATTGTATCACTGTAATTGTTCAACCGGCATCACCGGAAATATCCGGCCATTGGAGCGCAGGGCAAACATCAGCTTTCCGTCGATCATCAGTTCTTCTCCGAGTGCTGCCAGATCATACATGACCGCACGGCTGACCAACGCCTCCAGCCGCCCTCTCACCAATATATAAGGTTTGAAACCGCCGGTTTCACTATCCGTTACAAAACGCAGCGGATGCTGCTCCCCCGCCTCAACCACATCGCCGACATTGGTGCGGAAGGTGAGAACCTGCACCTCCCCCTCGCCGGAAACATGCATCTCCACAGCATTGAAATGCGCATCTTCCACACGGATGGCGATTTTTTCCACCGGTGTTACCAGATAGGTTTTACCGTCGGCATCCTTGCGCAGCACAGTTGAGAACAGGCGCACCAATGCAGGGCGACCGATCGGCGTGCCCATATAGAACCATGTGCCATCGGCTTTGATTTCCATATCCAGCTCGCCGCAAAAATCCGGCTCCCAGCGCTCCACCGGTGGCAGACCTTTGCCTTCTTTTCCTTCAGGTAACTGGCTGGCGGCACGACGCATCAACGCATCAAGCCCGCTTGAAGGACTGGTGGCAGAACTGGTGACAGAACCGGCATCAACATCAGCAGTTTCTTTATTTTTCGATATATTACCGCTGTTCATTTCAGTTTCCTGTTAAGACCTGTGCCTGATCGTCGGCTGCATTCCGGTTAATGCGAACTGTGCCATTTACGCTCCCGTCAGCATGACATAGTCTTGCCCGATGATTCAAGTAAACCAGATAAAGCATCTGATCTGGAATAAAGAGGACATCATGAATTTTACCGCTGCGTCGAAAATTGATCCTGATGCCGTGATACGGGCTGCCGATCAGGCTGCCAGTGACATTAATCTGATCCGTCAGCAAATCGGACAGGTTATTTACGGTCAGGAGCAAGCGGTTGAAAATACACTGGTCGCATTGCTGGCCGGTGGCCATGCCCTGCTCGTCGGTGTACCGGGGCTTGCCAAAACCCGTCTGGTAGAAACGCTGGGCACTGTCCTCGGCCTTGATGAAAAGCGCATCCAGTTTACACCTGATCTGATGCCGTCCGATATTATCGGCTCTGAAGTCATGGATCAGGACAGCGACGGACGCCGTTCATTCCGTTATATTAAAGGGCCGGTTTTCGCCCAGCTGCTGATGGCCGATGAGATCAACCGTGCCTCCCCGCGCACGCAGTCTGCTTTGTTGCAGGCGATGCAGGAATATCATGTCAGCGTGGCCGGTCAGCGCCATGATCTGCCAAGCCCGTTCCATGTGCTGGCGACCCAGAACCCGCTGGAACAGGAAGGTACCTATCCGCTACCGGAAGCTCAGCTCGACCGCTTTCTGATGCAGATTGATCTGGACTATCCGGATATCGATGCAGAACGTGCCGTGTTACTCAACACCACCGGCACAATGCAGGCACGGCCAGCCAAAGTGATTGAAGCCACACGCCTGCAGGAAATCCAGCAGCTGATCCGTCAGATGCCGGTGCCGGAAACCGTGCTTGAAGCCATTCTGAAGCTGGTGCGCTCTGCCCGTCCTGATGCGGATAATGACCATGCGAAAAACCATATCAGCTGGGGTCCCGGCCCGCGTGCCGGTCAGGCGCTGATGCTCTGCACCCGTGCGCGCGCACTCTATGAAGGACGCCTTGCTCCTTCTGTTGATGATGTGAAGGCCTTGGCAGAGCCGGTTCTTCAGCATCGTATGGCTCTGAATTTTGCCGCGCGTGCCGATGGTGTGGGCGTGCGTGATGTGATTGCCAAACTGACACAGGCGCTCAACTGATGACAACAACCGGTGCCATAACCCGTTCTGAACAGGCCGTTGACCTGCTGGCGCCATCGCGCAGGCAGGCCGCACTGATGCCTGATCTGATCACGCAGGCACGCCATATTGCCGGCTCTGTCATCAATGGCTGGCATGGCAGACGCAAACGCGGCACCGGCGATAATTTCTGGCAGTTCCGCCCTTATGCACAGGGCGACATGCTCTCGCGCATTGACTGGCGGCGCTCAGCCCGCGACGATCATACCTATATGCGTGACCGTGAATGGGAAACGGCGCATACAATCTGGTTATGGTGTGATCCGTCGCCGTCCATGCTGTATCAGTCCCGTTTCAGTCCGGTTTCCAAACAGCATCGCGCATTGGTGCTGACACTGGCTTTGGCCGAATTGTTCAGCCGCTCCGGTGAACGTATTGCTTATCCTGATGTGCTGCCGCCATTGCTCGCCCGCAATGGTGCAGAGCGTCTGGCAACAGCCTTGTTGCAAACCGGCTCTTTGGCAGCGCAACCTGATCTCCAGCCTTTGCAGCGTTTTAATGAACTGGTGCTCATCAGTGATTTTCTGCAGCCTGCCGATATACTCAGCGCGCAGCTTGATCAGATTGCCAGACGCGGTATCCGTGCGCATCTCATCGCCATTGCCGATCCTGCGGAAGCGGATTTTCCGTTTTCCGGCCGCACAGAGTTCAGAGACCCTGTGTCCGGTCAAATTCTCGTCGCCGGTCGGGCGCAGAATTATGCGGAAGATTATCGCAGGCTCTATCAGGTACAGCGTGATTTTTTACGTGAAACCTGCACCCATTTTGGCTGGAGTTTTATCACCAGCGCGACAGATAAACCGGCAGCACAGGCTCTGACCACACTCCATGGCTTTCTCGGACATCATTCTTCCACCGGCGGAGGCGCCGCGTAAATGCCGCTGATTTTTACTGCCCCGTGGCTGCTTGCCGGTCTTCTCACTCTGCCCGTAATCTGGTGGCTGCTGCGTGCAACGCCGCCGAAACCGGCACAGGAACCGTTTCCGCCACTGGCCATTCTGGCAAAAATTGCCCGTCACGATCAGGAAGCCAGTAAAAGCCCGTGGTGGCTGACGCTGCTGCGTCTGGTTCTGGCCACTCTGGTGATCTTCGCCGTTGCAGGACCGGTGTGGAAACCACAGCCGATCACTTTCACCGGCCCGCAGCCGGTTGTCATCATGATCGACAATGGCTGGGCTTCTGCCCCGCAATGGGCGGCCTATGAAAATCAGGCGCAATGGCTGATCTCCAATGCTGAGAAAAATGATGCTCCGGTCTATCTGATTGCCACCGCCGATCCGCAAAACACAGCAAGCGGGCCTTTTACTGCCGCGCAGGCGCTGGAACGCCTACAGGCACTGGAACCGCACGCTGTTCCGGTTGAACGTATGGCTGCCGCTGAACGTCTTAGCACTGCTCTGAACAATACAGCTGACAGCCGCATTTTTTATCTGAATGACGGACTGGAGACTGCGCAGGATCAGCAAGCCTTTACGGCTCTCGACAAGCTGAAAGCTACAACTATTCAGCTGATTATGCCGGACAGTCAGCAGCTTTTTGCTGTTCAGGGTGTAGCCAATCAGCAGAATGCATTGGTGATTGACTTACTGCGTCCGTCCAATGATGTGCAGGCAGCCAAAGTTCAGCTGAGCGCCTATGATAATCAGGGGCGTGTGCTGGCGCAAACACAGGCGGATTTTGCCGAGAAAGAAACCAAGGCCGTAGCGCAAATGACCATTCCGGTTGAGTTGCGCAATGATATTGCCATGGTGCGGGCAGATCAGATGCGCCATGCCGCAGCCACGTGGCTGCTGGATGAGAATAACCGCCGCCGCCGTGTCGGCCTGCTGGATGCAAGCAATGCTGACAAAGCCCATTCGCTGCTGTCGCCATTACATTATATTTCCTCGGCGCTGGCACCTTTTTCTGACCTTATTAACGCCAATGACCGCGACCTGAGCCAGTCTGTTGACCGCCTGCTGGAGCAGAAACCCTCTGTTATTGTTTTGTCGGATATTGGCAGACTACCGGAAAGCACAGCGGCGAAACTGATGCAATGGGTTGAAAACGGCGGCACATTGCTGCGCTTTGCCGGCCCGCGTCTGGCGGCAGCACAAAGCGATACGGACACCAAACGCGATCCGCTGCTGCCGGTACAGTTGCGCAGCGGCCAGCGCAATCTTGGCGGCACTTTGTCATGGTCAACGCCGCAGCCCGTCGCTCCCGCACCGGAAAACAGCCCGTTCCGCAATATTCAGCTGCCTGATGATGTCACAGTATTGCGCCAGGTTCTGGCAGAACCGTCACCGGATCTGATGCAAAAAAGCTGGCTCAATCTTGCCGATGGTACACCACTGATTACCGGCGAGAACCGTGGTGCAGGACGTTTGGTTCTGTTTCATATCGCACCGGATATCGGCTGGTCTAATCTGCCGCTCTCAGGCGGATTTGTTGATCTTCTGCGCAGACTTACCGAAACATCCGGCGCACAGGCCGCCAATGCAGCCGGTGAGCAAACAGTGACACTGCCTGCCTATCGCCTGCTGGATGCCGCAGGTAATCTGACTGGCCAGCCCGCCGCAGCACAGCCGCTGGTGATTGAAAAAGGCAAGGCACCGGAAGCATCCCTGCTTAATCCGCCCGGACTTTACGGCACAGAACAGGCTTATAAAGCACTGAACCTGATGAAGAGTGACACAGTTCTGAACCCGCTTACCAAACCGGAAATGACGACCAATCTTGCAATGGTACCGGCCACCAAGGCACAGACCGTTAATCTGCAAGGCCCGTTCTTTGCGCTGGCCGCAATATTGCTCGCACTCGATGGCTTGCTGATGCTGTGGATCGGCGGCACCTTCTCGCGGAACAGGTCGCGCAATTTCACCGGCAAAGCGTCCGGCACCGTGAAATCCCTGCTTATCCTGTTCGCTTTATCCGCAAGTCTGACAGCTATGCCCTTCATAGTGCAGCCGGTTCTGGCACAGGAAGCGCAGGCCAGAGACGATAGCAAGCCCGACGATCAGGCAAAAATTGACGTTCTGGATGTCACACATCTGGCCTATGTGATTACCGGCGACAAAGCGACAGATGATGTAAGCCGTGTCGGGCTTAGCGGTCTCAATCAGTTTGTTGCAGATAAAACCTCACTGGAACCCGGTGCACCGGTCGGTATTAATCCGGAAAAAGACGAGCTCGCTTTCTATCCGATGATCTATTGGCCTGTTGATGAAAAAGCACCTTTTCCGAGTGAAAAAGCGCTGCAGCGCATTGATGCCTATATGCAGCAGGGTGGCACGGTGATTTTCGACACCCGCGACCAGTTATCCGGTGATACCGGCGGGTTGAATGGCACCAGCCCTGCCACGCAGCGGCTGCGTGATATGCTGGATGCAATGAATGTTCCGCCTCTTGCACCCGTTGCTGATAATCATGTGCTGAGCAAAACCTTTTTCCTGATGCCGGATTTTCCCGGACGCTATCGCGGCAGCCCGCTTTGGGCAGAAGCCCCTGTCGATAATCCGGATGCCGCTGACCAGCCTGCCGACAGGCCTGTGCGCAATGGTGATGGTGTCAGCCCGATCCTCATCACCGCCAATGATCTGGCCGGTGCATGGGCAATGGATGAAAACTGGCAGCCGCTATATCCGACCGTGCCGAATGATCCGATGCAGCGCATTTATGCGCTGCGCGGCGGTGTGAATATGGTTATGTATGTGCTGACCGGTAATTACAAAGCAGATCAGGTGCATGTGCCTGCTTTGCTCGAACGGCTGGGGAACTGATAATGAGCCTGTTTTCCCTGCATTTCTCACCCCTGCTCTCACCGCTCTGGCTCGGACTTTGTCTGGCTCCGCTGGCTCTCATTACTCTGGCTGGCTTGTTTTTACGCAAACGCGGCAGCTGGTTGCGTTTTGGCGGTTTTGCAGCGCTTGCTCTGGCCTTGTTTAATCCGGAGATTACGCGCGAGCAGCGCGAGCAGCTCAAAACCATTGTCGGCATTGTGGTTGACCGCAGCGCCAGCCAGTCTCAGGGCAGTCGTACACAGGATACGGATGCTGCGCTTGAAGCACTGAAACAAAAGTTCGGCGCACAATCCGATATTGAAACGCGGATTATCGAAGCCGGTTCCGGCACTGAAAACCGTGACAATACACGCTTATTTACAGCCCTGAATGAAGGCCTGCGCGACGTGCCGCCATCACGCATCGGCGGTGCGGTTATGATTACCGATGGTCAGGTTCATGATGTGCCTGCCAAAGCAGACGAGCTGAATTTCAAGGCACCGCTTCATGCGCTGATTACCGGTACCGGCGATGAATTCGACCGCAGTATCCGTTTCATCCGTGTGCCGCGCTTCGGCCTCAGCGGCAAGCCGCAGGAGCTGGTTTTCCGTGTTGAAGATGCCGGTAAAATTCCGGTGGATGCCTCACAGTCCAGCGTCACCATCCGTATCAATGGCGAACTGGTCGCCACAGTTCCGGCAGCCATTGGTCAGGATGTCAAAACCGAGATCACCCTGCCTCATGCCGGTCGCAATATTGTGGAAATCGCCACAGAACCGTTGAGTGGTGAAGTCACCGCCGCCAATAATCAGGCGGTGGCGCTGATTGATGCCATCCGCGAAAATCTTCGTGTGCTGCTGGTATCCGGTGAACCAAATAATGGCGAACGCACATGGCGTAACCTGCTAAAATCCGACACCTCTGTCGATCTCGTGCATTTCACCATTCTGCGTCCGCCGGAAAAGCAGGATGACACGCCGATCAATGAATTATCGCTGATTGTATTTCCGACGCGCGAATTATTCGTCGATAAGGTGGAAGATTTCGATCTGATTATTTTCGACCGCTACCAGCACCGCAATGTGCTGCCGCTGCTCTATTATGATTATATCGCCCAATATGTGCAAAATGGCGGTGCCCTGCTGATCGCCGCAGGCCCTGAATATGCAGACAGTATGTCGATTGCACGTACGCCGTTGCTCAGCGTTTTGCCTGCATTGCCAACCGGTGATGTCACGGAAAAAGGCTTTTATCCGCGTCTGACGGAAGCCGGTAAGCGCCATCCTGTCACACGCGGGCTGGAAGGCAGTGAACAGGAACCGCCGCAATGGGGACGCTGGTTCCGCTCGATTGATATTGCCACACCGCAAGGCGAAACCGTCATGCAGGGGCCTGACAACAAGCCGCTGATGGTGCTCGGCCATCAGGGTAAAGGCCGTGTCGGTATGTTGCTGTCCGATCAGGGCTGGCTCTGGGCGCGTGATTTTGAAGGCGGCGGGCCTTATGCATCGCTCTATCGCCGCATGGCACACTGGCTGATGCAGGAACCGGAGCTGGAAGAAGAAGCGCTGACGGCCAAAGGCACTGCCGATCGTCTGGAGATTACCCGCCAGACCATGAGCGACAAGGCCGCTCCGGCCAAAGTTACCACGCCATCCGGCAAAATCATTGAAGTGCCGCTGACACAATCCGTTGCCGGACAGTTCACAGCGCAATTACCAGCCGATGAACAGGGACTGTATAAGATTGAGAACGGCGATTATTCCGTGCTTGCCCATGTCGGCAATGTGGACACGCCGGAACTGCGCGACAGTATTTCCACGACACAAAAATTACTGCCTGTGGCGCAGGCCAGCGGCGGCAATGTTCTGCGTCTGAAAGAAACGGCTGAACAGGCTGCAATCTCCGTGCCTGATGTTTCGCTGATGAACCCGTCGCAAAAACAAAGTCCTGCCACTCTTCTGGGCCTGCGCCCTACTCAGGATACAAGTCTGGTAGCGGTACATCGCATTCCGCTTTTCACCAGCCTGCTGGCTTTAGCCGCACTGCTGCTTATTCTCGGCGGCACATGGTATCGTGAAGGGCGTTAGAGCATTTCACAGTCAAGTTGAATCAACTTGACGGCAGTGATAATGCGACCGCTCAAGAATCCAGAGCGTATCCCGAAAAGTGTGAAGCGCCTACGCAGGGAAATCAGTTCACTGGACTGATTTCTCGTCCTGCTTCGATCGGAAAAGATACGCGGCAAATAAGGAAATGAAGCGGTTTCAGATCACTGAAACCGCTTTTTACATCAAAGCTGGTTGAGATGCTTAACCTGCCCTGCCAGCTCATTGAGCGCAGGGCCTGACAGAGTTTCAGCGCCCGGCAGAATACAGGCAAGCAGCCGCTCCGGATTAACCGGTGCAGGCATAATCACCTTATGGGCATCCACTTTCACAAAGCCGAAAGCATTATAATAAGGTGCGTCGCCGATAAGCAGGCTCAGCCTGTGCCCTGCTTTTGCTGAGGCTTCCATCGACTGGTTCATCAATATCCGGCCAATGCCGCGGCTTTTCCAGCCATCCCGCACAACCAGCGGCCCCAGCAGCAAAGCAGGTGTGGTGCCGATAGCAATCGGTGTCATTCTGATGGAGCCGATCAGTCTGCCGCCATGAAGAGCCACAAAAGACAAATCGCGGTCATGCGCTCCGCCCTCGCGGATACGCGCAGCTGCACGGACAAATCTGCCCGGACCAAAAGCTAGCGCATTGATTTCTTCGATTTCCGCATCGTGGGCGCAGGTTTCCTGCGTGTAAGTCAGTTCAGACTGCAACATGGCACATCACTATTTCAGAGATTTAGACTTCAGAATTATCGCGTGATTTGTCGCCGCTATCGGGCATAAAAACGCAAACAGGTATCCACCGGTGCCGCGCACCGTTTACAATTTCATCGTCGGATGAACTGCAGACCTGTCAATTCCGTTCTCCTGAAAGGTGAATAGCCGCAAACTGATGCGGTGTGTTTGCTTAACATCATTTTTTTTGATCGTAAAGAGCCGTGCTGAAAAACAAAACATCGTCCTGTTTTCAGGACAGCGTGTTTCGTAAAAACAGCCAGATCAGGCGAGACTTTCCCGCATTATGTATTACATTAAGGATCAGAATTCTCTGCCGCTGCCGTTGAGTTATCCGGATTAACGCGGCCAATATAAGGAATATTCTTATGGGTCTCTTAGTTGACGGCAAATGGCACGACCAATGGTATGATACGAAAGCCACAGACGGCCGTTTTGTCCGCTCCGCTTCGCAATTCCGCAACTGGATTACAGCAGATGGCAGCGCAGGCCCCAGCGGCACCGGCGGTTTCAAAGCTGAAGCCGGACGCTATCACCTCTATGTATCGCTGGCCTGTCCGTGGGCGCATCGCACACTGATTTTTCGCGCGCTGAAGAAACTGGAAAATGTCATCAGCGTCTCTGTCGTTGACTATCTGATGGCGGAAGAAGGCTGGACACTGACCGGCAAAGACGGCGCAACGCCGGATCATCTCTATGGTGCCAAACGCCTCTATGAAATCTATACCCGTGCCGACCCGAACTATTCCGGCCGCGTGACTGTTCCGGTTCTCTGGGACAAACAGCAACAGACCATTGTCTCCAATGAATCCGCTGAAATTATCCGTATGCTCAACACTGCTTTCAATGAATTCGGTGACGCGTCGCTTGATTTCTATCCGGAAGATCTCCGCGCAGAAATTGATGCAATGAATGAGTTCGTCTATCCGAACATCAATAACGGCGTTTACCGAGCAGGCTTTGCCACCTCTCAGGATGCCTATGAGGAAGCCTATAGCAATGTGTTTGATGCTTTGGACAGGATCGAGACCATTCTCGGCAAACAGCGCTATCTCACCGGTTCCCGTCTGACTGAAGCGGACTGGCGTCTGTTCACCACACTGATCCGTTTTGATCCGGTCTATGTCGGTCACTTCAAATGTAACAAAGCACGGATTGCCGACTATCCGAATATCTCAAACTATGTGCGTGAGCTTTATCAGGTGCCGGGCGTTGCGGGTACGGTGAATTTCACACATATCAAAAACCACTATTATATGAGCCATAAAACAATCAATCCGACCGGTGTTGTCCCCCTCGGCCCGCAGCTTGATTATGATGCACCGCATGACCGTGCCCGTTTCAGCTAAGCTCACATATTAAGTGACAGTTTTATCACACCGCATAGCGAACATCCCGCTATGCGGTGTTTTATTATCTGCAATTGATTTCAATCAATGGAAAGCCACCTGCCCGCTGTCAGTTTGCCTTCATTCTCAGACTTTAAGGAAAACAGACATGGCTATCCTCCCGGCAAATCGTCATACATGTGCTCTTCTTGCTGCAACTGCTCTCACCGCTATCGCTATGCAGCCTGCACTGGCCGCAGATGCGGTTATCGCACCGGTTGAACCGCAGGTATCGGAACCGCTTCCGGTAGCGCTCAGCCCGTGGCAGGTTCGTGTACGTGCGCTTGGCGTCATCACAGAAAACAAAGGCCATGTGAATGAAGTTCCGGGTTCCGGCCTGAAATATTCCAACACAGTGGTGCCTGAACTCGATATTTCCTACTACTTCACCAATAATATTGCAGCTGAACTGATCCTCGGTACGACCTATGCCAATGTTGATGGTAAAGGCGCAATCGATGGTCTGGATGTCGGTAAAGTCTGGCTGTTGCCACCAACTCTGACCCTGCAATATCACTTCACTGATTTCGGCGCATTCAAGCCTTATGTCGGTGCCGGTGTGAATTACAGCATCTTCTACAACCAGAAATCTCATGATGCTGATTATCTGAAAGTTAAAAACACTTTCGGCGGCGCATTACAGGTTGGTTTCGACTATATGATCGACGATCATTGGGGCTTCAACTTCGACGTGAAGAAACTCTATCTGCGTCCTGATTTTGATGTAACCGTTGGCGGCGCTCAGATGAGCGGTAAAGCCAAACTTGACCCATGGCTGATCGGTACCGGTATCACCTACCGCTTCTGATATGAGTCATTAAAAAAGCCCGCTTTTCAGCGGGCTTTTTTTGTATCTCAAATCTTATTCTGCACCGATAAGATCCCCCCAATCGGCACGTCGCGCCTGTCCGAACAGGTCTTTATCTCGCTTGGTAATCAGATGTTCTGCAACCTGCCCGTCAGTGCTGCATAGTTTAGCAATAACTTTCCCGCCACCGGTTTTCGGCTGCATCAGCACCCGCTGACCTGAAAGGGATACCGGCTGACGGCTGATCGCCAGATAGCTGAATTTCTCATCCTCCCAAGGCACATCAGCCTCTTTGGTCAGACGGTGGATTTTGGAACGCGCCACACGGCGGGAGAAATGACACCAGTCCGGTATCTGCACAGCGCAAGCCTGACTATGGGTGCAAGGTGCTGCAATATGCGCACCCAGAGCCTGCAATTGTGCTCTGGCATCGAGAATGCGCTGCCAGCCTGCCGGTGTTCCGGGCTCCACAATCACAAACATACCTTCCGTCAGGTTCCATAATTGCGCAATCAACTGTTGCCGTGCAGGCTCATTCAGTTCATCCAGCACATAGGCCAGTGTCACAAGTTCTGCAGCTTTGGCATCTTTCAGCCCCGTTGTCACATCGGCTGCACGCCATTGCACATCGGCCACCGGTGCATGAGCGGAAAGCTTCTCGCCCACAGCACGGATTGCATTGCTGCCTTCCAGAAGAAGCGATGTTTCAATCTCCGGCCAGACAGCAGATGCCGCCCATAATGCGGTTCCCGGTCCTGCACCAATATCCAGATGACTGCGCGGGGCAAAGTCTGGGATGATATCAGCCGCATGTTGCAAAGCAGAGGTCACAGCGGCAAAAGTCGCAGGCAAACGCGCAGCCAGATAGGCATGTGCTGCCAGTTCGTCGGATAGATGCCATTTTCCATCGCGCGTCTCGGCACGGTAACGACGGCTGAGGATGCCGGAAGCCCACTGCAGATCCGCCAGTGCCACACCCTGCAACTGCGCATCCACAGCCTGTCTCAATGCTGCCGGTAATTCCATAATTCTATCTCACGTATAAAACTCTGCCGCGCTCTAACACGCGACAGAGCAATTTAAAACATTAACAATTGCGGCAATCAGCGTTCAAGAACCTGACGGATATCCACCAGATTGGAGCGTACGCGCAGAATGTGGAAACCCATCGTCGTCAGATGGGACGGCGTGAACCATGCATCCTGACGACCATTGGAAACGATGGTTGGCTGCATATCCAGTGCCGAGCGCAATTGCTGTTCCATTGTATCCCACAAACCATCGAGATGCTTCTCAGCCAACACAGCTTTAAAGTCAGAATGCGTTGCGCGGATCAGCCCGTAGTAAGCGTAGAGCTGACCATAGGCGAACCAGAACCGGTCATCGGCACGGGTATCAAACCAGCCTGCATGATAATTATCAGAACGGTCTTTCAGAATGGCAGATGTCGAGCCGAGATCGCTGGCAATACGATCCACATACTGGATCAGATTGTCCGCACGGGCATCGAAAGTTGCCTCGCATTTTTCAAGACGCGCATTGAAAGCACGCAGCTCTTTAATAGCGGAACGATAATAGCTTGGTGTCGGTGTTTTCGGACCAAACGGGCTTAGACCGAAATACCATGTATCCTCACGGAACTGCATGTTTCCGCGCGCCTTTTGCAGATCATTATCAATCTGCGAGGTGCCGCGCAGGCGGCCGAGAGAATCCACCAGTTCAATCGTTGTGCGGCGTACTGCCGAATGCACACCGCGCTGGAATGAGGCTTTATTATCCAGAAACGGTGTCCGATCCCAGTCCAACCCGAAGAAACCTGTTTTATAGAACAGCATGGAAGAGACCCATGCATTCTGGTTCACATTGAAATCGGTCAGTTCAGCAGTCACTTCGGCCAGAGCCGATGGTGCACAAACCCGCGCCCCTGCCGGCTGCGATAGGGCCATTTGCGGCGCAGGCTGCGGTGTTACCGGCTCAGTCGAAGGTGTTGCATTATTGGTTGTGCTATCAGTATTCCCCGTGGCATTTTCCGCTGGCAGTGCCGTCGGATCGGCAGGCGATGTGCTTTCTGACGGTGATGGTGATGGCGCTGCCGGTGATGTAAGCGCTTTTGACGGCTCGACAATTTCACCCGGCGTAACAGCACTTTGATAGGCATATTTTGCCGGATAATCCGGATCAAAATTCGTCCAGACCTGTGTCTGCACTACGAAATAACCATACAAGCCCGCCCAACCGATAACGGCCACAGCGATAAGGGTTTTCCACAAGACGCTAAGGCTCTGATAAACGCGCCACAAAGCGCCGAAAGGCACAGCGATCAGCCGCAACAGCGTTGCAATCATACGCCCTATAAAAGCAAAGATATTTCCGATAACCGTCACGATCTTGTCCTTTGTGTCAGCTCTTGCCCCGCATCCTGAACAGAACGCAGCCCGAAAGGTATTTTTCCTGTAAACCCTTGCATAGTTTCAAAGAAATACGCAACAGCGCCGGATTTTTTAAACAGCAATCATTCAATCCGGCACAACCTGCCCAGCACGTCTTACCTGAAACCGGCACAAACAGCATCCGCATAACCGGCACCTGCGCCTTACAAATAAATAATGTCATTACGACTTTGATATAAACCGCAACAGCGCAGGTTCAACCGGTGAGTCTGAATTTAATTTTCAGCTTTAGCCTTGAAATTACTGCATATTATTTTTAGCCTGCCTCATTCCGACGTTAATTGTCGTGTTTGCGGATTCCAGGATCACAAAACTGCTTGAAGACTCCGGACTTTGATGCTTGTTTAGATTTGGGGCCGGGACATGTCGCGCAAAACAGTGCTGCGGTTTTCTGTTCAAACTGCATAAAAACAAACAACAGAGCAGTTTCGGGGAAGCGGAAATGCTCTGCTATAAATAAATATAATCCGGTCAATGGAGATATTCATGCGTTTTCTGCCAGTGAAACATCTGTACCCTGCCAACCTGTCCTTAGCCAAAAGCCGCAAATCCGTGCTGGCGTTTACCTGTGCCGCTCTTATGGCGGGCAGCGCAGGCGGTGCATGGGCGGCAGAACCTGAAGCCTGTTCCACAATCCGCTTTTCAGATGTCGGCTGGACAGATATTACCTCGACCACAGCCGTTGCCACAGAAATTCTCAAAGGTCTAGGCTATAAAACAGATATCAAAATCCTGTCTGTGCCGGTGACCTATGCTTCGCTCAGCAAAAAAGATATCGACGTTTTCCTCGGTTTCTGGAACCCGTCCATGGCTGCTGATCTCCAGCCATATCTTGATGACAAGACCGTCATCACCCTGCGCACCAATCTGACCGGCGCGAAATACACATTGGCGGTGCCTGCTTTCGCTTATGATGAAGGCCTGAAAAGCTTTGCTGATATTGCCAAATTCAAAGATCAGCTCGGCAATAAAATTTACGGTATTGAACCGGGTAATGACGGCAACCGCCTGATCCTCGACATGATTTCCAAAGGTGCTTTTGATCTGAAGGGCTTTGAACTGGCAGAGTCTTCCGAACAAGGTATGCTGGCGCAAGTTGCCAAAGATATTAAAACCAAGAAACCGGTCGTTTTCCTCGGTTGGGAACCGCATCCGATGAATTCCCGTTTTGAAATGCGTTATCTGGAAGGCGGCGACGACTTTTTCGGCCCTAATCTTGGTGGTGCGAAAGTCGAGACCAATGTCTGGAACGGCTATACGGAACAATGCCCGAATGTCGGAAAGTTCCTGACCAATCTTGAATTCACCCTTGAAATGGAAAACCAGATCATGGGTAAAATTCTGGATGATGGTGAAGATCCGGCCAAAGCAGCAACGGCATGGATCAAAGCCAATCCGGATGCGCTTAATGCATGGCTGAAAGACGTTACCACTCTGGACGGTAAAGACGGTCTTGCGGCTGTCAAACAAACTTTCGGTCTCTGACCGCACACAGACAATCTGCTGCCGGTATTACACCGGCAGCAGATTGACCGCGCGACTATTCATGGTTTTAACAAACCAAACCCGATTGAAAAATATACTGACAGGAAAACGGGGACCTGACTTTTGGACTGGCTGACATCACAAAAAATTCCCGTCGGGCGTACAGCGAAGAATGTTGTCACCTGGTTAACTGAAAATCTGAGCTGGCTGTTTGATAGTATTGCCGCCATCATGCAGACATTGATTGACGGTTTACTGGCCGCGCTCAAATTTCCGCATCCCTTTATTCTGATTGCCATTTTTGCCGCGATCGCATGGGGGCTGCAAAGAAAAATCTCGACTGTCATTCTGACGATTATCGGATTTTTATTCATCCTCAATCAGGGCTATTGGGATCAGACGCTGGAAACCCTGACGCTGGTTCTGTCAGCCTGTTTCATCTGTATGGCGCTTGGCGTACCGCTCGGCATTGCTACGGCACACCGGCCAAAGCTTTATGCGGTGGTGCGCCCGATCCTTGATCTGATGCAGACATTGCCGACCTTTGTTTATCTCATTCCGGCGATTGTGTTTTTTGGCATTGGTATGGTGCCGGGTCTGCTGGCAACAGCCATTTTTGTGCTGCCCGCGCCTGTCCGCCTCACCCATCTCGGTATTTCTTCAACGCCGGAACATTTAAGAGAAGCCGGAGAGGCTTTCGGTGCTTCGCGTCGCCAGCTGCTCTGGAAGATTGAACTGCCTTATGCCATGCCGCAAATTCTGGCCGGTCTCACCCAGACCATCATGCTGTCTTTGTCGATGGTTGTGATTGCAGCGCTTGTCGGTGCGAATGGTCTTGGCGTGCCGGTTGTGCGTGCCCTTAACTCGGTCAATACCGCGCTCGGTTTTGAAGCGGGACTGGTGATTGTGGTTGTCGCCATCATCCTCGACCGCATTTTCCGTCCGGGCAGGGAAAAATAATCATGGCCTCTATCAGTCTTCAGAATATCAGTATTGTTTTTGGCAATAAAACGGACAAGGCACTGGATCTTGCCGATCAAGGCTTTACCCGTTCGGAAATTCAGGCCGAGACCGGCCATATTCTCGGCGTACATAATTGCTCACTCGATATCCGCGAGGGTGAGCTGCTCGTCCTGATGGGATTGTCCGGCTCCGGAAAATCCACGCTTTTGCGCGCGATTAACCGCCTGAACCCGATCAGCCGCGGTTGCGTCACCGTCTATAATCAAGGTGACGAAATCAACGTAACCGCAGCCGGCACTGCACAATTGCGCGCTCTGCGCACTCATGTGGTGTCCATGGTGTTTCAGCAATTCGGTCTGCTACCATGGCGTACGGTCGAGGACAATGTCGGCTTCGGCCTTGAAATTGCGGGCTTAAGCAAACAGGCGCGCAAGGAAGCGGTACAGAACCAGCTGGAACTGGTCGGATTGCAGGATTGGGCAAAGCGCAAGGTCGGTGAATTATCCGGCGGCATGCAGCAGCGTGTCGGTCTTGCCCGTGCCTTTGCTACCGGCGCACCGATCCTGCTGATGGATGAGCCATTCTCCGCGCTTGATCCGTTGATCCGCGCGCGCTTGCAGGATGAGTTGCTGCATTTGCAGGATCATCTGAAAAAGACCATTGTCTTTGTCAGCCATGATCTGGATGAGGCAATGAAACTCGGTAACCGCATTGCGATCATGGAGGGCGGCCGTATTATTCAATGCGGCAGCGGACAGGATATTTTGCTTAATCCGGCCAATGATTATGTGGCGGATTTTGTGGCCAATATGAACCCTCTGGGTGTGTTGCTTGCAGCCGATATCATGTCTCCTCTTGACCGCAGTGCGCCGCCCCGCCCTTTTGCAGCAACAGCAAAACCGGAAACCGCTATTCAGGATATTATGCAGGCGATGGTGCGCAATAATGGCGATGTCGGTGTTGTGCATAATGGTGCGATTGTCGGCAAAATTTCTGCCGATGATGTGGTGCGTAGCCTCACCCGTCACCGAAGATAATTTTAAACCTGCAAACAAAAACGCCGCGCTGATCTTATCAGCGCAGCGTTTTTGTTATCACTGTAATCGCGGTTTAGGCTGCTGAACGCTTTTTCGCACGTTCAGTCACACGCTGACGAATACTTTCTATATCCGAACGCGGAGTGGCTCCGAACAGCTTCTTCGTATAGTCATGACGCGGATGATTAAACACCTCGTCACGTGTGCCATATTCAACAACCTCACCATAATACATCACCATCACCTCATCGGCGATATAGCGTACCACAGACAAATCATGGCTGATGAAAACATAGGTCAGTTCAAACTCTTCCTGCAGATCCGCAAGAAGATTAAGCACCTGCGCCTGCACCGAGAGATCGAGTGCCGAGACCGGCTCATCCAGCACCAGAAGGCGCGGGCTGAGCATCAATGCACGGGCAATCGCAATACGCTGACGCTGACCGCCGGAGAACATATGTGGATAGCGATTGAAGTGCTCACGGCCAAGACCGACCTTGAGCAACATCTGCATCGCTTTTTCCTGACGCTCTTCCGCTGTCATATTGGTATTCAGCAGCAGTGGTTCCGCCAGCACATCACCGATTTTCTGACGCGGATTGAGCGAGCCATAGGGGTTCTGAAACACAATCTGCACACGCTGGCGCATTTCGCGGGTCAGACCATCGGTGGCAATATTCACCGGATGACCGTCAATCAGCAATTCACCGGATGTCTGCGGGTCAATCAAAGTCAGGATGCGGGCAAGTGTTGACTTGCCGCAACCGCTTTCACCGACGATAGCCAGTGTCTTACCCTTCTCGACCGAGAAGCTGACATTTTTCACTGCATGCACAGTTTTCGCCTTGGAAAACAAACCGCCGCCAGTGTGATAATCCCGCACGATATTACGGGCTTCAAGAACGATCTCACTCATTGGGCAGCTCCTGACGATGCGGCATTCTGCAAGACAAAATCCGAAACCGTTGGCAGACGGTCACCGGTTGCATTTTCCGGCAGGGCTGAAAGCAGTGCTTTTGTATAAGGGTTCTGCGGATTCTCAAACAATGAGAGCACATCCGCATCTTCCATCTTATGACCTTTGTACTGCACGATAACGCGGTCTGCGGTTTCTGCCACAACCCCCATATCATGCGTGATCATAATCAGGCCCATACCGTGCTCTTCCTGCAAACGCATCAAGAGATCAAGGATCTGCTTCTGAATGGTCACATCAAGCGCAGTTGTCGGTTCATCCGCAATCAGCAATTTCGGATTACAGGCAATCGCAATGGCAATCATCACGCGCTGGCACTGACCACCGGACATCTGATGCGGATAGCTGCCCAGACGCTCAGATGCATCACGGATGCCCACCAGTTCCAGAAGCTCAATCGCACGGCTACGGCGCTGTGCTTTACCCATATTCAGGTGAAAGCGCAGAACTTCCTCAAGCTGGAAACCAACGGTAAAGCACGGGTTGAGGCTGGCAATCGGTTCCTGAAAAATCATGGAGATTTCACGACCGATAATTGCGCGGCGTTCTTTATCGCTCATATTGAGCAGATCACGGCCGTCAAACAGCATCTTGTCCGCAGTGACTGTTGCAGTCTTCGGCAACAATCCCATCACCGCCAGCATACCAACGGATTTACCCGAACCGGATTCACCAACGATGGCCAGAACCTCTCCGGCATCGACAGAAATATCGATGCCGTCTACGGCTTTGAAAGCACCTGTTGACGTATCAAAGGCAACTGTCAGGTTTTTGATTTCTAAAAGAGCCATTATCAGCTCCTCTTCAGTTTTGGATCAAGCGCATCGCGCAGACCATCGCCAACCAGATTGATCGCGAGAACCGTAATCAGGATAGCAAGACCCGGGAATGTAACAACCCACCATGCACGGGTGATAAATTCACGTGCTTCAGCAAGCATTGTACCCCATTCCGGTGTCGGTGGCTGTGCACCCATACCAAGAAAGCCCAGAGCAGCAGCATCAAGGATCGCATTGGAGAAGGACAAAGTGCCCTGCACGATCAGCGGTGCCATGCAATTCGGCAGAATAGTCTTGAACATCAGGCGCAGACGGCTGGCACCGGCTAAGCGGGCAGCAATCACATATTCACGGTTCTTTTCCGCCATCACGGCTGCACGCGTCAGACGCGCAAAATGCGGCTGCAAAACAAGCGCGATAGCGATCATCGCATTCATCAGACCAGGTCCGAGAATTGCCACAAGAACCAGCGCCAGAATAAGCGACGGGAAGGACAGGATGATGTCCATCACGCGCATGATGATTGTATCAACCACGCCGCCAAAGAAACCGGCGATCAGACCAACGGTCACACCGGAAACCAGCGACAGAACAACAACCACAAGGCCGATAAAGAGCGAATATTGCGAGCCGTAAATCAGACGGGACAGAACATCGCGGCCAACCGCATCTGTACCGAGCAGAAATGCAGCTTTACCGCCCTCTTGCCAGACCGGAGGGGTCAGCAATGCGTCACGATATTGCTGTGTCGCATCATGGGGAGCCAGCAAAGGTGCAAAAACAGCCACCAGAACCAGCGCTACGAAAACGATCAGGCCGAGAACCGCACCGCGGTTCACGCTGAAATAATACCAGAAATCGGCAAGCTGGCGTCGCAAAGACACATCAACTGACTTTTCCATTGGTACAGTAGAATTACTCATTGGAAGCCTCACTTATGCCGGATGCGCGGGTTGATTAAGCCGTAAAGCAAATCAACAGCCAGATTAACGACCATCACAAGGATGGCGATCAGAAGCAAACCGCCCTGAACAGATGGATAGTCACGACGGAAAATACTGTCGATCATCCATTTGCCGATCCCCGGCCAAGAGAAAATAGTTTCAGTCAGAATAGCACCGCCAAGCAAAACGCCGACCTGCAAACCGATTGTGGTAATAACCGGAATAAGCGCATTGCGCAGAGCATGCAGCCCGATAACACGACGCTGGCCAAGACCTTTTGCGCGCGCTGTACGGACATAATCCTCACCCAAGACTTCAAGCATAGCCGAGCGGGTCTGACGTGCAATCACCGCCATCGGAATTGTTGCCAATACGACTGTCGGCAGGATCAGATGCGAAAGCGCAGAGGTAAAAGCCCCCTTCTGCCCCGATAGCAGACTGTCAATCAGCATAAAACCGGTAACCGGCGGGAAAAAATACATCAGTGAAATACGGCCGGAAACCGGTGTCCACTGTAAAATACCCGAAAACAGAATGATAAGCAGCAGGCCCCACCAGAAAATCGGCATGGAATAGCCGACCAGTGCTACGCCCATCGATGTCTGATCAAACCACGAACCGCGCTTAACCGCCGCGAAAACACCGGCAGGAATACCGATCAGAACCGCAAGCACAATAGCACACAGCGCCAGTTCGACTGTCGCCGGAAAAAGCGTGAAAAACTCGGTAATAACCGGTTTTTTGGTAACCATGGACATGCCGAAATCGCCGTGTAGCAAATTCCAGATATAATCCAGATATTGCTGCCACATCGGCTTGTCAAAACCGAACTGCTTCATCAGCTCCGCATGTCGCTCCGGTGATACGCCGCGCTCACCTGCCATCAGCAGGACCGGATCACCCGGCAAAACGCGTACGAAGCCGAAAGCAAGAATAGTGATGCCGAAAAATGTCGGTATCAGATAGGCAATTTTGCTTAAAATGAATCGTATCATGAATATAGCAAGACCGGGCGCTGAAATATTTCATCCAGCGCCCGGTCATTCTCCTTTTAAGAATTACTCGGAAATATCAACACCGTCGAAACGGTAATCACCGAGCGGGCTCATCTTAAAGCCCGTAACTTTGGCAGACATCGGCACATAAACTGTGGAATGTGCCAGTGTGTTCCAAGGAGCCTGCTCCTTGAAAATTACCTGTGCCTGCTCGTAAAGCTTAACGCGCTCTGCCTGATCGGAAGTCACTTTCGCCTTCTGGATCAGATCTTCAAATGGCTGGTAGCACCATTGTGCACGGTTGTTGCTGCCAACACCGGAACAGCCGAGCAGAACGCCGAGGAAGTTATCCGGATCACCATTATCACCGGTCCAGCCGAGGATCACCGCACCGTCACGATCCTTTTCGCCCGACTTCTTGAGATATTCACCCCATTCCATCGAAACGATTTCAGCTGTTACACCAACTTTGGCCAGATCGGCCTGCATCAGCTCAGCTGTACGACGTGCATTCGGCATATAAGGACGGCTTACAGGCATAGCCCAAAGCTTCATCTTCAGATCTTTAACGCCGGCAGCTTCCAGAGCCTTTTTCGAGGCTTCAGGATCATATTTGTCGTCTTCAATCGCGTTATTGTAACCCCACATTGTCGGCGGGATCGGGTTTTTGGCAACCTGACCGGAACCCTGGAACACGGCGTCAATGATCGCCTGCTTGTTCACAGCCTGATTGAGTGCCTTACGTACTTCCGGCTTATCGAAAGGTGCAACAAGCGTATTATATGCAAAATATGCAATATTCAGACCGGCCTGTTCATCAACCTTCAGATTGCTGTCAGCCTGCAGGCCTTTGATATCTGCCGGAGCCGGATAAGACATCAGATGGCATTCGCCGGCTTTCAGCTTCTGCGCACGAACTGCAGCATCGGTTGTGATTGCGAAAACCAGATCGTCGATTTTCTGCTTTTCACCCCAGTAATCAGGGTTCGCTTTGAAGCGGATAACCGCATCTTTCTGATAGGCTACAAAAGTAAACGCACCGGTACCCACTGGGAACTGGTTAAGGTTTTCTCTTTTACCATCTGCGTCCAGTTTGTCCGCATATTCTTTCGACATAATGGATACAAAAGGCATCGCAATATTGGCGAGGAATGGTGCTTCAGGACGTGTCAGCACGAATTTAATGGTATTATCGTCAACCTTGACGATATCCTTGATCAGTGTGCCCATTTCCATACTGTCGAAATATTCGTAGGAAATACCGGCAGTATACTGGTGCCAAGGATTGTCTTTGTTACGCTGACGGTCAAATGAGAACAGAACGTCATCAGCATTGAAATCACGGGTCGGTGTAAAATAATCCGTTGTCTGGAATTTTACGCCCTTACGCAGATGGAATGTATATTCCAGACCATCTTCGGACACTTCCCATTTCTCAGCGAGACCTGGCTCAACAACAGTTGTGCCGTTCTCAAATTCAACCAGACGGTTATAAACCGGATGCGCAGACGCATCAAAAGTATCACCACCTGTGTAAGGTGCCGGATCAAATCCCTCCGGCGATGCCGGCGAGCAATATACCAGCGTCTTTGCAGATGCAGCGCCGGAAAAACCCGCCATCATGGCAGCGGTCAGCGCAGTCGCAGCAAGAAGTTTAGTGTGAAATTTCATTATAGGCCTCCACCCGATAACAAGCTGCAACGCCTCACGTCGCAGTCTGAGGCGTAAAGAAGCATTTTGCGCGGCAAAAAGGCAAGTTGAATTTACGTCTTGGTCAACGGTGCAGAAAAAATAATTCCGCTCCATAATTAGACATAAAAAATATATATTTGATTTTTAATGATAATTTCGGCTTTTCAACCGTTTCAATTTCACAAAGCACGCAGGATTTTTTTGTGATTAGCTGCTAGTAATCAGCCTGTTTGCGCCGGTTCCTGTCAGAATCGGAACAGTACCGGACGTTACGCAAGCTATTGATAGATCAGGACAAGACACGGAAAATGAGGCAGGATTATGAGTGAAAAGAAAGACGTCATCCAGCAGACAACAGAAGAAGCACGTGTACTCGCTGTTCAGCTGATTACAAATGCTACTTACGGCTCACTCGCTGTGCTTGATCCGGCAACCGGCCGTCCGAGTGTAACACGCGTTGCAATCACCACCGATACGGATAACACTCCCCTGCTTCTGGCATCCGGTCTTGCCACCCATACACCGGCCTTGGATGCCAATCCTGTCTGTTCGCTACTGCTTGGCGAACCGGCCGATAAAGGTGATCCGCTGGTTCATCCGCGTATTACCCTTGCCTGTTCAGCAGAGAAATTCATGCGTGGTCAGGAAGGATATCAGCGCCTGCGGGATTTGTTCCTCGAAAAACGCCCTAAAGTTAAACTTTATATTGATCTCGGCGATTTTGTTATTTTCCGTCTCAATGTAGAAAGTGCCGGCCTCAATGGTGGTTTCGGAAAAGCTTTCCACTTAAAAACCGAAGATATTGTACTGCCGCAATAAATATCGATGATTTTCCCTATGTCCCGCATGCGACATTTGCGTCTTAAATGATAATTTTTAAATGACATGGCGGAGCTCAACTGGATTGAGCTTCGTCTTATCTGCCTGTGTTTGACTTAGATTTTTTCTCTATCAATACTCTAAATTAACAAGATCACAAAAATGTGTACTTACTCAAAAGCCTGCTCATAAATTTTGAAATTCAACGATTATTTTCTTACCCAAAGCGCCAATATTTATTATTAATATTTTAGTTTAAAATGACATTTTCAATATTTTAGAAAATGCTAAATATGAAATAAACTAATTAATTTCAAATCGATTTATCACTCCCTTAAAGAGTAATTATTCTGTACGTTTTAAAATAATTCTTGCAAATATCAATTCTATTGGTAGTTGTAATAGTGCGCTGATTTCTTTCTTATAAGCGCACTATCAAAATTGCTGTCATACGGGGGTAGGACTGCACATGAAACATGATAATATCTACGCAAATCTTGTCGATAACGCGGATCAGGCTGCCGACTTTCTGTCGGCTCTGGCCAATAATAAAAGGCTGCTGATCCTTTGCAAGCTGTTGCATAATGAAATGTCTGTGGGGAGTCTTGCAAAAGCAATCGACCTCAGCCAGTCTGCATTATCACAGCACCTTGCAAAACTGCGCGCACTCAATCTTGTTTCCACAAGACGGGACGCCCAGACAATCTACTATGTTGTTTCATCTCCGCATATTGAGCTGGTGCTTTCAACATTAGGCAGTCTGTATCTGGCACGCAGCGAGAAAAGACGGGAAGCGTTTGCTTAAACTGAACTGATGCATAATCAGACTAAAAATAATTCCGTCATATTTATTAATGACTTAGCAGATAAGCGCCTCGGCGCTTATCTCAATATTAAAGAAAAAGACCTTACAGGGCGCGAGTCCCGCTTCATTGCAGAAGGCAAGGTCGTCTTACGCGTTCTGCTGAATTCATCGCAGTTTGAAGCTGAATCTCTTCTTATCACCGAAAACAAACTGGCCGGCCTTCAGGATATTTTGCCTTTGGTTCCGGATCACGTCCCTGTTTATGCAGTTTCGCCATCCGATATGGATCAGATTGCGGGCTTCAATGTCCATCGTGGCATTCTCGCTGTAGGGCAAAGAAAAACTCTTCATAACATCCAGAATCTCATAGAGAATTTGCCGGATAATGCCCTTATCCTGATACTTTGCGGCATATCCAATCATGACAATATCGGATCAATTTTCCGCAATGCCGCCGCCTTTGAAGTCAGTTGCGTAATGCTGGATGAAACATGCTGCGATCCGCTTTACCGTAAAGCAATCCGTGTTTCAGTCGGCGCAACATTACAAATGCCCTATGCCCATAACGGCAATATTGACGATATTGTAAAAACCGTTGCCGAAGCCGGCATCAACCTCATTGCACTGTCACCGCAAAGCCCGCAATCGCTCTATGATTTGCCTGTAAAAGGGCGAACCGCGCTATTGCTGGGCACTGAAGGTGAAGGATTACCGCAGCATTTGCTCAATTCTTTGCAAAGCGCCCGCATACCTATGTCCAGACGCTTTGATAGCCTGAATGTAGCAACAGCCTCCGGCATCGCATTATCCTGCCTGAGCCGCGCAAATTTTGATTAAACTACCTGATTTCAAACTGAAGCCGCTCGTTTCATACCACCGGAAACAAACAAATCATTTCACTGTAACGCGGGCAATGCCGCAAAACCTCAGCATCAATTGACTGAACAGAATACTGGATACATACAACCTGAAATAGAATTATTAAATTCTAAATTATCAGTTCAGTAAATCATCAAATATATGAATTTCAACACTCTTTTCCGGGTGAAAATCTAAGCTCAATTTTATTGATGAAGCGTATCAATTCTGAAAATATTGGCTTCAGCTTCTGGCTGTTACTCAAGTGCCGTGTATTTCAGGAGTTTTTTGATGCCGGCTATATCAGATCAAGATGAAATACTTATCTGACAGGTTATCGCAATCACAGGAGCGATGAATATATCCAAAACACAGCTTTGCAAGCATATATATTCTGAAGATAAGTTTAGCACATAAATAATCCAGAGCAAACAAATGTATCATTCATCTGTTTACTCCGGATCATAGTCTTCAACACTCATATGCAGCTCAGGCTGCGGACACTGAGCCTGATGTCGCTCCTGCGCCATTGCCGGTCAGTTCACGCAGCATTTTTTCGGCTTCCGGAGCACGTTCGGAACGGGCAATAAAACCACCGCCGAATACGCGCGCCGTATTGCTGTCGTCGGAATAGAGCACACAGGCCTGTCCCGGAGCGATACCGCTCTCACCATCAATCAGCTCAACCCAGGTCTGACCGTCCGCATGATGCAAAACAGCAGGCTTTGGCGGACGCGTTGAACGCACCTTGGCAAAGACTTCCATACCTTCCGCTGGCAGATCAGCAAGCGGACCGTCACCGAGCCAGTTCATATCACGCAGGAATACTTTATGTGTTTCAAGCGCTTCACGCGGGCCGACAATAACGCGCGCATGGGCAGCATCGAGATGCACAACATAAAGCGGTTCACCGGTCGCAATACCAATACCGCGGCGCTGGCCAACCGTATAATGAACAATACCGTCATGATCGCCCAGAACACGGCCGTCAATATGCACGATATGGCCACGTGTCGCCGCTTCCGGCTTCAGGCGCGAAATAATATCGGAATATTTGCCCTGCGGGACAAAGCAAATGTCCTGACTGTCCTGCTTCTTGGCAACAGTCAGCCCCATTTCCTCAGCCATTTCACGAACCTGCGCTTTTGGCAGATTACCAAGCGGGAAGCGCAGATAATCGATCTGCTCCTGCGTGGTGGCGAAAAGGAAGTAGCTCTGGTCGCGATCCGCATCAACTGGGCGGAACAGAGCTCTGTGAGCGCCGTTTGCACCGCTGCGGATATAGTGACCGGTCGCAAGCGCTGCCGCGCCCAGATCGCGCGCTGTGGCCAGCAGATCAGCAAATTTTACAGTCTGATTACAGGCAACGCACGGGATCGGCGTTTCACCGCTCACATAGCTGTTGGCAAAAGGATTGATAACCGCTTCACGGAAGCGCGCTTCATAATCCAGTACATAATGCGGAATACCAAGGCTTTCGGAAACGCGGCGCGCATCTTCAATGTCCTGTCCTGCGCAGCAGGAACCGGCACGGTGCACGGCAGCGCCATGATCATAGAGCTGAAGGGTTACACCAACAACATCATAGCCTTCACGCTTGAGAATACCGGCAACAACCGAAGAATCAACGCCCCCTGACATTGCAACAACAATGCGCGTATCTTCCGGCTTTCCCGGCAAATCGAGGCTGTTCAGTTTCATGATTAGGTCCATATCCGGGGTCAAAGCCCGATATCTTGCTTCAAATTCTCCCCTTATATAGGCCATTGTAACCCGCCTTGCCAAGATGCCGCAGGGAAAAGGAGATTTTTTAATAAAATATTTTGAGCTGAAAACGAGTAAAAAAGCCTCAAAACGGCTTAAATATGGCGTTTTCAAGCTCTTTCTACATAATCTTTAATGAAAATTATTATTTATTACCAGAGCCTTACCGAGTGCTTAGCTCTTTTTTAAAGCTGTGACGCTATCGTGAAGCGTGATTAGGTCCTTGAGTGTTGTGTAGAGAGTACAATGACCGATCTGGTAAGACCACGAGTAAAGTACGTCATCGGTCCGGACGGAAGTCCGCTCACCGTTGCAGATCTTCCGCCGTCGAATACACGGCGCTGGGTTATCCGCCGCAAGGCTGAAGTTGTTGCCGCTGTACGCGGCGGCCTCCTCAGTCTTGAGGAAGCCTGTCAGCGTTATACGCTGACAGTCGAAGAGTTTCTGTCTTGGCAGTTGTCCATCGACGAGCATGGTCTCGCCGGTTTGCGGACAACACGCATTCAACAATACAGACACTAATTTCATCTCCCCTCTTTTAAGGGCTGATGAAAACAAAATAAGGATATGCCGTACGCGGCGCATTCTACAGATCAAGCCGGAGAGTTCTGCTCTCCGGCTTTCTTTGTTTTCAGGGGCTTAAACAAAACCCTGCCCCTCTTACCTCACCAACAATTCCCAAATCCAAAAACAAAATAATGCATAATTCCTTAGACCGTGCGGTTTAAGGAATTATGCATTTGTAAAACTGTAGTCGCGCTTTGGTTATACCAGAGCGGCTCGACGAAGCAGGACTGGTAGATTTTGGTTATGATGAGAGGAAAATGGTGATTTTCGAGCACCGAAGCGCAGCGTACTTATAGTACGTGAGCATCGGAAGCGGAGAAAATTGCCATTTGCAGGCCATCAGAGCCGAAATCCAGACCGAAATATCAGCCGATCATGACGCGACGGTCGTAGACCGGAGCCTCTTCAATCTCTTTGAGCTTGCCGTCACGGGTTTCGAGAGCTTCGGCGCGGGAGAGATCGGCTTCGGCTTCCAGAAGTTCGGCTTCGGCGGCTTCTTTCTGAGACATCAGATCGCGGATCGAATCAAAAAGATTGTCGCGGCGCTGACGGGCAGCTTTGGCAAAGGTCGGATAAGCAAAATGCGTGGTATCCGTAATCCCTGCTTTACGCTCTTCTGACTGGATTTGCGCATCAAGCTCACCGGCCATCCGCTCAAACTCGCCCATCATCAGGTCCAGCTGACCAATTTGCCGGCGCTTTTCTTTAACCTGAAACAGTTTCAGCCGGACAAGACTCTCACGTGGCTTCATACGCATTACTCCTTGAACACCAAGTTCCCAGGCAATTTTTCAACACTTGCTGCCTGCGACCACCCTCTACGCAAAGAAATCACTTAATTTCGAAACAAAAAATTAAGATTTCGGGCTTTTGGTAACCATTCCTTTACGTACAGCGTTAATCATAGCCGTTAGGACTTAAGGCTAGGTAAATTAACTGTGTTTTTTCAGCAACATTAAAACTTTGAATCCAATGAGTCACTTATAACGATTTCTTAAACTAATTTGTTAAGAAATTTTTCGAGTGATTATCCTGTAAATTCAATTAGTTAACTGAAAATTCTATAAGACTCATATTTACTATTGCCAATGAGAATCATATTTTGTTAACCATTCGGTGGCAGACTTGGTTCAAAGCGAGTGCTGTTAGGCAATTAACTGCTGGATCAGGTTAAGCGGCGGAAAAAAGGATTCTGAAGATGCGCGTTCTTTTGATTGAAGACGATAGTGCAATCGCACAAAGCATCGAGTTGATGCTCAAGTCAGAGAGCTTCAATGTTTATACGACAGATCTGGGCGAAGAAGGCATCGATCTGGGTAAGCTCTATGACTATGATATCATTCTGCTCGATCTTAACTTGCCGGATATGTCAGGTTATGAAGTGCTGCGCACATTGCGCCTGTCCAAGGTAAAGACACCTATCCTCATCCTGTCCGGTATGGCTGGCATTGAAGATAAGGTTCGCGGCCTCGGTTTCGGCGCTGACGACTATATGACCAAACCTTTCCATAAAGATGAGCTGATTGCCCGTATTCATGCAATCGTTCGTCGCTCGAAAGGCCATGCACAGTCTGTTATCACCACCGGCGATCTGATCGTTAATCTGGATGCCAAGACTGTTGAAGTCGGCGGCCAGCGCGTTCACCTCACCGGCAAAGAATATCAGATGCTGGAGCTGCTCTCCCTGCGTAAGGGCACAACCCTCACCAAGGAAATGTTCCTCAACCACCTCTATGGCGGCATGGACGAACCGGAACTGAAAATCATCGACGTTTTCATCTGCAAATTGCGCAAAAAGCTCGATGCTGTTTCCGGCAGCCAGAACTATATTGAAACTGTCTGGGGTCGTGGCTATGTGCTGCGCGATCAGGACAGCATGGATCACCGCGAAATCGCATAAGTTCTTATGCAATTCCGGTTTCAAAAAGCCCCGCTTCAGCGGGGTTTTTTATTGCCCTGCGTCAGCAATATTAAAAAGCCGCGCAATTCAAAACTGCGCGGCTTTCAAATTTAACTGGTAGTCAGAGCTGATTAATCGTCAGCCAGTGTACCAGCGTCTGCGGCGAGTGTGCCGTCATCGGCTTCAGGCACATCACCCTGAAAAGCGGGTTCAACTTCTGCTTTCTGCGCACGGAAGACGATCTCCTCTTCGCTCACATCAATAATGATTTCCATACCGGCTTCCTGTGCCAGCAACAGCGTGTAGTAAGGCTGCACAGAATGCGCATCAATTGCCTCTTCCGGAATGATACCGTCGTGCAATTCCTTAAATTTCGGCGGAACGCGCAGCATACGGCCGCGTGTTTTAATGCTGATTTTCGGATCAGTTTCCGCATCTTCCAGCACCACATCCAGATTTCCGCCACGCGGAATGGAAGAAATACCGATCAGGATCAGGTTCAACAGCAGCTTCACCTGATTTTTAGGCAGGAAAGCGCGGTTGCCGGTCCAGGTAAATTCAGGCTTTTCATTCGCCATATAAGCGGTGGCAACATTCTGTGCATCACCGGTATCAATCTGCACACCGGCAGAACCGGCAGCACCGAAAGCGATACGGGCAAATTGCAGACGGGCAGACGCATTGCGTGCGCTGGCAGCAATCAGCGCCATTGCATCTTCATCCGCACCGCCCTCTTCCAGCAATTCCAGACCATTATTAATCGCACCGACCGGTGAAATAATGTCATGGCAAATGCGGCTGCACAGCAATGCGCCGAGATCAACCGCGGAAAGAACAACAGGCAAGGACATTGATTGCATCTCCAAATTTCATATCTGCCTGCCGGCAGGCTTCGATCAAAGTTCCGGCTCAGCCTTGCGGGCAAAATCTGGCACATCGCAAAACGAATCACCGGAACATAAACTGATAACAGGACGCCATGGCATCCTTGTGCCGCGATTATGCGCCAATAGGCTTAATGATTACCAAATAACAGGACAAAAACAGCTTTAATGCTTTTTCATTAAGCCATTGAAAGGACAATTTTTCATATAAACAATTCAACAAGGTTTTTGACGCTACAATAAGGGTCATATCCGTGCGGAAGGCTATAAAAATCAAACAGCCGTTTCGCCAAACCACCGTATCCTGCAGTTCCGGCAAGATACATACCGGATAAAGCAATCATCAGAATTGCTGCTCCGGACAGGGATTTAAACATGTGCAGCAGTCATTTGCATATGTTTGGAAATACGGACAACAGCGCCTGTTCAGGGTGCTCATTGTCCCGTCAGACAGAATGAGCCAAGCAGCCAGAAGGATTTTTTTATGGCTACCCTAAACCTGTCCTCTTTCCGCGTGCATATTGCATCGGTCATAATAGGATTACTGGCTCTGATCAGCGTCATACCGCAGCAGGCCAAAGCCAATGAAGGCTTCAGCATGGAGGAAATTGTTGCCTCCGGCCACCGTTTCTTTGGCTCAACCTCAGGCGGCATTGCCTCCGCCATTGAAAAAGCGTTCCAGAGTTACGGCCTGCCAAACGGCTATATTCTGGGTGAAGAAGGCTCCGGCGCCTTTGTAGGCGGCCTCACTTACGGTGAAGGCACGCTCTATACCAAAAATGCCGGCGACCACAAAACCTACTGGCAGGGGCCTTCCCTTGGCTGGGATTTCGGCGGCCAGGGTTCGCGCGTTATGATGCTCGTTTACAATCTTGATGATGTAAACATGCTCTATGGCCGCTATGCGGGCGTTTCCGGCTCTGCCTATATTATTGCCGGTGCAGGTTTTAATGTGCTGAAACGCGGCAATATTCTGCTGGTACCAATCCGTACCGGTGTAGGCGGCCGTCTCGGCGTCAATATCGGCTATCTCAAGCTGACACCAAGCGCGACATGGAATCCGTTCTGATCGCAGACATATGACCGGAGAGAGAATTGGAAAATTCTCTCTTTTACAGGCGCATCCCGTATATTTTGCGGATCTGATGCCCATTCAGTCAAAGGACAGAGCGGCAATCCGGTTAAATCATACCGGATTCACTCTGAATGATTTAAATTTCATGCATTCATGTCATAATCTGAAAGCACCGGAGATCGGCAGATCGTGATACAATCCGTACTGGTTTTCCTGCTGGGCTTTTTATGCGCAGTCTTTCTGATTTTGCTGGCAGCGCCATTGTTCTGGCGACGCGCGAATTATCTGTGGCAAAAACAGATGAATGCCCAGCTGCCGCTTTCGCTGACAGCTATTGAAGCAGACAGGGATATGCTGCGTGCATCCCATGCGGCCGCGCTCCGTAAAGCGGAAATGCAGGTCTTGGAAATCCGCGAGAAGCACACTCAGGCATTGTTGAAAATCAGCGCGGATCGTCATGAAATTGAGAAGATTCTGCCTTTGCAGCAGGAGCTTGAAATTGCCAGAATACAGCAGAAAGACGACCGGCAGACTTTAAACGCTGCGCAGGAGCAGATGAAAAAGCTTCAGCAGAAACAGCAGGCGGCATTTGACGAAAACGGCCGGATGCAACGCCAAAACGAAGCCCTGAGCCATCTCAGTGATACGCTGCGTGAAGAGGTCTCCCGTCGTGAAAGCGAAGCAGACCGGTTGCGGCGTGAGGCAGGCGACCTGCGGCAGGAAAAGAAACAACTTAACAGCTTGAAGTCAGAACTGGCTTCTCAGGTGGCATCATTGAAAACATCTCTTGAAAGCGAGAAACAGCGTAATCAGGCGCTTGAGGAGAAACTGCATCGTCTGATTTCAGAACTCTCTGATGCGCAGGAAAAACTCGAACGACAGAGCAAAACCATGCGCTCCGGCAAAAAATCCGCTGAGAATGAAAGCCGGACGCTGAGTGATGAAGATAATCAGCTACGGGAAACCATCAGCGATCTCGCTGCTGAAATGGTTGCCAGAACAGCTGCTCAGGAAGGTGAAACCTCCCCTATCCACACATTGCTGAAAGAGCCGGATACGGAACCGGCTGCTCCAACTAAAAACACCAAAAAAGCAAAAGCATCAAAACAGAAAAGTCTGGCCGGACGCATTAAAAAGATCACGGCCTGACCTGAGAGCGTCGTGTGCCGGATCTGGCACACAGGTCGCCCTCATATTTGGCAGTAGCTTTCCTCAAAATCACATAAACCAAGCCAGAACCATCCGCTTAATGATCGTCCACAACGCCACGCCGCCAATAGGCAACCGCCATGTGGTCATCGCGTTTCAGGCCGCATTCTTTACGCCAGAAGCCGCGAATAGCTTTAAAAGCATCGAACTCACAGCCAGCCCATGCAAACAACCGGCGCCCTTCGCTTTGCGCCGGCATGGCCTGTTTTACCGCATCGATCAGCAGCGTTGTCGTTCCGGCTTCCGCACCATTACGATGCAGCCATTTCAGATCAAGCTGTGCCCGAGTTTCCAGTAGCTGCTCTTCCGCACTGTCAGTTACTTCAATACGCACGATTGCCGATGCCGTCGCCGGCAGTCTTTCCAGAATACGGGAAATAGCGGGTAAGGCAGTCTCATCGCCGACCAGAATAAAATCATCACCCGCAGGCATATCCCCGCCACCGGGGCCGGTCATGCCGATAATATCACCGGTCTGCGCCTGCATGGCCCATTCTGTTCCCGGTGCTTCAACCGTGCTGGGATGCACGACCATATCAATATCAACCCAGCCCTGCTCAACATCAATGGTCCGGATTGTATAGACACGATTTTGCAGACGGTGCTCACCATCCGGCCAGACCGGACGACCGTCAGCACCCAGATGCGGCCATTTCGGCTTGAGCGGCGGTTTAGGCGGCAATATCAGGCGGATATGAAGCCCGCCGCTGGCATAACGCCCCAGATCATCGCCCTGCAATCTGATCCGGCGCATATGCGGCGTAATATTGCGCACGGCAATGACCTTCATTTCACGGAAAAACGGTGGCAGACTGCCCTCGCCTGCGCCATCGCCTTCCCAGCGGAAGCTCACAGTTTCGGCACCCGCATGGTGGACGATGCCTTCCGCGACAGCAAATTTCAGATAAGACAGATCGCTTTCATTGGCAGCCTCGGCGGTTACGGTAAAACGCTCCTGTTCCAGCCTGAGTTTTGCCACACCCATCAGCAGCGGAATTGTACCTTCATTCCCTGTGCGCACCACGGCATAATGTTCACCATAAACACGTAGCAGATTTTCGAAAATTATCTCTGCCTGCGCGGAGGAAACTTCCGTTTGTGCAATAAATACAGGCTTATTCATCATCTCTCCTGCAGTCTCTGCCGGTTAAAACCGGCGGGTTATCTGCAGCTAACACCCGATAATATGAATTTTCAATTCATATTTTAATTTGCAGTCACACTGACTGCCCGTCTGAAAAAGCAAAAAGGCCGGATGTTTCCATCCGGCCTTTAAGATCATAACTGAAACCGAAAAATTCCGGTTATTTACCGTGGAACTCACGAATCGCAGCGATAACGCGTTCCTGATCTTCCTCGGAGAGGTAAGCATGCATCGGCAGGCTGAGAATGCGTGAAGGCAGAGCTTCAGACACCGGCAGACCACCTGGTGCAACCATATAATGCTTATAAGCAGTCTGCAGATGCAGCGGCTTCACATAATAGATAACCGAAGGAATCCCCTTCGCCTGCAGATGGGCTTTCAGCTCATCGCGGCGTTCGGTTTCAATCGAATATTGCGCCCATGCGGAACGGATACCGGCAGCCGGACGGGTTACTTTAACAATGTCACCCAGACCTTCGGCATAACGATTGGCAACCTTCTGACGGGTTTCCATTTCGTCTTCGAGAATAGCCATTTTTTCCAGCAGAACCGCAGCCTGAATTGTATCCAGACGGGAGTTCAGACCAATGCGCACATTGTCATACTGGGTTTCGCCTTTACCGTGGAAATGGATGGAGCGCAGAACATCGTTCAGCTCGTCATCATTGGTAAAGATTGCGCCGCCGTCGCCATAGCAGCCGAGAGGCTTGGCAGGGTAGAAGCTGGTTGCACCGACATGACCGAAAGAACCGCACATCGCATTGTCGCGCTTGCCGCCGATCGACTGGGCAGCATCGGAAATAACCTTGAGGCCTTCTTTATCAGCAATTGCCATAATGGCACGGTAATCAGCAGGCAGACCGAACAGATCAACCGGAATGATCGCCTTTGGTGTCAGACGGCCTTCCTTGCGCACTGCATCAATAGCAGCCTGCAACTGTTCCACATTCATATTGTAGGTGTCTTCCTCGACATCCACAAAAACCGCTTCCGCACCAACCAGCGCGACCACTTCAGCGGTTGCTGCAAAGGTAAAGCTCGGGCAGAAAACTGCATCGCCGGGGCCGACGCCCATAGCCATCAGCGGCATCTGCAATGCGTCTGTACCATTGGCACAGGCCAGAACATGTTTGACGCCAACATAATCGGCAAGCTGCTTCTCAAACTCAGCAACTTCAGGTCCGAGAATATACTTGCCTTCCGCGACCACTTTAAGAACAGCAGCGTTAAGACGGTCTTCAATGCGAGCGCGCTGGCTCACAAGATCAATGAATTGCATGTCGGCTCCAATATCAATTGATCCGCATCATGCACGCGCACACCCGCGAATCGAGTAGTATGTAGTCCCTCATAAGAGACTTCGCCATGGTGCATTCTTCACTGTTTGGCAAACAATGTAACACAGCTTGAAGCAATGGCGGAACATCGCGTCTCCCTTGTTCCGCACAGCAGTCGCGAAGACCGGCTCGCCGGTGCTTATACCAGAAAAGCCGCTCAATCGCGTTGTTTTATTCGCATCCTGCAGTCTGTCCACATGGATACAGTCTGATTATCCCGTTCAGCCCCTCAGACTATGGGCCAATCTATCAGTACCGTCAGCATGACAAAGAGCCGGATATCTCAAATATCTGTGATTCCGGTTAGCGAACCGGATGGTTCACAGTGCCTTTGGTCAAAATCCGCAACACACTCACAGCTTCTTCACCATTGGTGCGCGGTGTTTCACGCGTTTCAATGCAATGGATGAAATGTTCCAGCTCGCGGGTCAGCGGCATGCCTTCCTGTACCGGCACATATTCCGGATCAGCCTTGGTGAATGCGATCTGCCCGTTTTCCTGCCAGACCTTATGACGATACAGGGTCAGCTTGCGTTCCCACGGCTCAGCATCGTCAAAAACAGCCATCGCCTTGTCGCCGACAACCGCAAGACGGCGATCCATGATCGGGTTCAGGCGTGACGCAAACAAATGACTGCGAATACCATTCGGGAATTCCATATGCAGATGTGCAAAATCGCTCAAATGATCGATCATTGCCGCACCTTCACCACGCACCTCAGTAGGTTCAGAGCCGGTCAGCGCCAGAATCATCGACAAATCATGCGGTGCGAGATCCCACAGAGCATCATTCTGGCCGTGGAATTTGCCAAGACCAATGCGATGCGCCTGAATATAGCCGATTTTGCCGAGTTCACTGCTTTGTGCCAGTTCCAGCAATTTCTCAAATGCCGGATGGAAGCGCAGAATATGGCCAACCATAAACACACGGCCATGTTTCTGAGCCGCCTGTATTGCAGCCTCACCATCGGCAACAGTCAGAGCGATCGGCTTTTCAACCAGCACATCCTTGCCGTTTTCAACAGCGCGGATGGCATATTGCGCATGGAACTGCGCAGGTAGCGCCATAACAATCGCATCAATGTCTTTTGAAACAAAAAGATCATCAACACTGATTTGCGCCACATCATAATCCGCAGCAAATTTTGCGGAGCGTGCCGGATCAATATCGCTGACAGCAACGAGTGCGCCCAGACCTTTAAGAGTGCGGATATGATTGTTGCCCCAATAGCCACAACCGAGAACTGCGATACGCGGTGCCATATTTTCCTGCCTTTGCTTGTTGAAAACTCAATAACTTTGCAAAAGTTGGATTTCAATACCGATTAATGCATAACAGTGCTTGACAGCTATGCGCATACCGACTTATACGACCCCCGTTCCCAACGAGAACATTGCTTCGCGAAGCAGCTGAAAAGCTCTGAAGCATCGTGGGGCGGAGTAGCTCAGTAGGTTAGAGCAGAGGAATCATAATCCTTGTGTCGGCGGTTCGAATCCGTCCTCCGCTACCAACAAATTTCCCAATAAAATCAAATAATTATTAAAAACAAATACAGAACATCGTATAGATTTTATGTCGCATTGTGCTGCAAACTAGATTCGTTAAATTTCAAATAGTTACACACAGCCACGGCGATTCCATGCAACATGCAATGCAACATGGTGACGTTAGATTATTTGGGCTAACTTTTACCAACCGTAGGGCATATCGATGTCTGGCAGTCATGGCATTAATAAAAAAGGCGCACGAAGAAACAGAGCTTTTCTTGTGTTGATCGGAACTAGCCTTGCTTACTTTATTGTCTTTCTTTTCCTTTTAGCAGAAACAAAAACCTGTGCGCCAGATGCTTCAATAATGCCACAATGGTTTGGCCAGTTTTTTCCGCATAATATAAAAGTCCCAGAACTGGGTATCTTTGAGCGTTTTCTTAGCTGCATCACTATCAATGAATTGGGTGATTCACTTGCTGGCGCCTTTGCTCCGATTGCTTTCCTCTGGCTCGCTGGTGCCGTGTACATTCAATCTCAAGAGTTAAAAGCGCAACGGGAAGAGTTAACGGACACTCGTGCCGTTATGAAAGAGCAAGTTGCCGAAACAAGAGCCTCAACACGACTATTCAGCGAGCAAACTGAAATTCTTAAAAAAGAACAACTGCTTCGAGAGCAAAAAGAGGCTGACCATGAGTTTGATGCTAAAATAACTGTGGCTTTAGATATGTGCTATGACATCGAGGAACTGAGCATCTACCAAACGAAGACAACAAAAGAACAGTCTGCAATACAGCTCTCGACAAACGGCGATGACACAATATTCAAACTAAACCATCGCTCACATGAGAATTTTAGGGATCTTTTAAAAGAAATATTAGCCGGGTCAATCAAAGCAATACAGCTAGTAGAGAATACACCGATTAAGGATGGTTTTTTTTGGAGCTGGTCAGACCAAAAAGCTGCAACATCACTCTCAGAATGCCTAAAACACCTAAGCGAAGATCATAAACCACTTTCCGACGCTTATAAATTTAAGAAAAAAGCGATGCTCATTGATGCAACTTATTGGAAGTTTCGTGAACTCGAAGTTTTGATTGGTAAAAAAAATATTGTTGTTGCCTTGATGAACTCTGAGAAAAAATAGATATAGCTCGATAAGGGCAAGTAAGATTTTGCCCTCTATAACGCTTCTGCCAATAAACAAAAACAACCATGAACACCGTTATGAGCAAAGCTTGGCTCGGAGCGCAGAATAGGGGATGATTTGAAAATCAATCAATTAATCCACAAAGTAATTGGGCGAAGACAAGACGGAAAAAACCTTCGGAACGTAAGGAATGAACGTTTCAAGGAGTTTGCGCTTTCTGCTGAAAAAACATTCAAAGAATTTGCCGCTAACACGCCCGGACAAATTGCGCTCGAAAATAATCACGGCCTTATAGTTGCAAAAGGCGGGGCAATGGGCGGTTTTGATGAGCGGATTGTAGAAATTAAATATGGGGCTACCCCGTACGAACAAATTACAGAGTTCGCAGACCCAGATAATATGTTTGCAGGCACTAAAAAAAGATTACTTGTCAGTGATGGAGCTCGTCTATTCTACGAAAGAACAGATACAGGATCAGTTTACTGCCTCCTCTACCCTTCAAAAACAGAAAATTTGCGCCCCATTGAAAGCGTCATTATATTAGACGTAATTAATGACGCTGCTAATTTAAACAAGAAAAGGCTACCGAAGAAGCACTGGAAATACTTCACTTCCTACATGCATGTTACCAGTTTAGATGGCTCCCCTACCTATTTAGATGAAGCTAAAGTCTTCTGGCTACGTATTAGTAGAATTTTGATTGTTGATGGTAAATCACAACCTCGAAAATCAATAAAATGGCTCTTGTCAATCCTCAGTGTTGCTCTCTCTGTAGGCCTTAGCGGTTCATTGCTCTTCGGCATACAATACTATTTTAGTCTGACCGTTCCGGCCACGCAAATTGATAATAAATCACTTCAGCCCTCCCCAATACCGCGCCCCTCACACTGGCCGGAAACTACCATTGTTTCCAATCACATAGTTACTAACAATAGTTAGGCAGTAATATGAGGATTCAAACGAATTATTAAGCTACCCGTTTATCCAATATACACTTGTTTAAGTTGTAGCTCTACCTCTGAAAGTATCAGTGTGCGCCGTTTTCCATGTACCGGCCACGGACTGAGTGCCAGAGCGCGACCACGGAGCGCAGCAAGATCAATCTGATCAAATGCTGCCCAATACGTAAGCAATATCGCCTTCCCAACCTTTTGCTTAAATCGTACGATTGAAATAAGCCAATCCATACTTGAGGAAAAGTCTAATCCACCGTTATTCCTGACTTCCGATAACCTCCATTACCGGAAGCCAGACAAGGTTATTATGATGAGACCCCAAATTTGGGGGCACCATTGACCGCCTGTCTTGCTTCTGCCAGCTTGCCGAAAATTGTGGGGAAACAATGTCTACTAAAAGCCGAATTGGAACTAAATTAAAAGCATTCTGCGCCAGCTGTAAAGGTGACCGTAACTGTGAAGTTAAGGGACATCATAGTGTGAACGAAAGCGACCAACGCTCCGGAATTTCGTGGTGGCGCGATTGGTACTTACTAATTTGCTGTGGTTGTGAACACGTTTTTTTTCAGTCCGTATCAGGTGACTCCGAGTCTTATGATGTCATAGATGTAGATTATGAAGGGAATCCAGTATTTGCACCAGATGAAACCATTCGCAGATGGCCTGCTCCATTCAAACGAGAGCGCCCAGTCTGGCTCGAAGAAATAAGCTATCAAAACAATCACGACAGATCTATCGATCTACAGAAGTGTTTAACGGAAGTTTATGAGGCACTAGATGGTGACTTAAATGTTCTTGCAGGCATTGGGACACGAACTGTATTTGACATTGCCTCAGAAATTCTTGGTATAGATACTGAGCTACCATTCAATAAAAAACTCCAAGAAATGGTAGATAAAAAACTAATTACTAACTCACAAAAAGATCATCTCGAAGTTGTTATTAATGCGGGAGGTGCTTCAGCGCATAGAGGGTGGCTACCTCATATTGAAGACTTGAACACGCTCATGGATATTCTTGAAGATTTCATTCATGACTCATTTATCCTCCCTGCTAAGAAAAAAGCTACTGACGAGAATGTTGCAAAGGTCAAGCAAAAAGTGCCCCCCCGCAAACCTAAGAGCAAGGCAAACAAGTCTTCTACTGCACCCCGCAAAGCCACCTCAAAGATACCGAACGAAGTTGAACAGGATCACCGCTCTGAATCCCATAACGTTTAAGCCGCCATACCTTCTAAATCCTTCGAAGTTTCCCTGTGGTGAGCTTTCTCGTGACCATAGGTTGTTGGGCGTTTTACAGCTCCGGGTTTTTTAACTACCTGTGGAATGATTTATGCTGTACATGCTGGTACTAGCAATCTTTCAAGTTCTGACAATATCAGCGTCCGCAGTGTCCCGCGTACAGGCCAAGGCCTAAGCGCCAGAGCACGGCCACGAAGCGATGCAAGATCGACCTTGTCAAATGCTGCCATAAAATCACCGGCGCGCCTCTCTGCCCAATCTGGGCGCTGCAGCACTATGTCTGATACCGCTCCGATGGTTTCAGACCAAAGCTCATCAATATTGCCGGCGCTTTGTTTGATGGTGCGCACTACAAAGATTAAATGCCCCTCGCCGTGTGCATCCCGTATGGCTTTCATGGTTCCCCGTGCATGGCTCTGGCCGCGGGCCCTGCGCCGGTACGTTGGCACCAGTTTAACGCCCAATTGATCCATTGTACTATCAAGACGACCTTTAGCCATAAAGCACCTCTTAGTCTGAATTCAGGTAATATTATTCCTAGCATTTTCAGACAGTTTCAGCACTCAATATTCATCCGGCCGAGCATAAATTCACGCTGCTATAATGCTGTTATCAGCATAAAATAAATGCCCTGCAATCAGCGTTGTATCAACTTTTTTTGCCCAGACTAAGGTTACTTCTCCTGCTCTGCAAAAAACTGATAGCTATCAAAATCACTACAAATAAAACCCTGCATAGTATTATCAACAATACATAAGCGGCATGGACTCAAAGATAGCCCCATGCTTATAGACTTGTATGACTTATCGGGGGGATGATTTATGCGTTTATGGCATGCATTGGTTATTGTAGCGACAGCTGGAGGAGCAGCGGTATTCAATCAACCCGCCGAAGCTGCTGAGCAAACGGGGACAGGCACTGGCTTTCTAATTTCCAAAGAAGGATGGGTTGTAACTAATGCCCATGTTGTTGAAGGCTGCAGCTACGTAGAGGTGTCCTCTTTTGGTAAGGCGTCTGACATTCAGCTGGATAAACAGAATGACCTTGCAGTTTTACGCTTTAAACCATCTCCCTCCACTTCAGCGCCTTTGAAACTGCGTAAAACACCATCACGTTTAGGCGAAGACGTTGCAGCACTTGGCTACCCTCTTTCGCAGATTTTATCTGATGGAATAAAAATCACGATGGGGAATATCAATTCTCTCATTGGCCTTGAGAATGATACTCGCTATTTGCAAATCTCCACACCGATCCAGCCTGGCAATTCTGGGGGGCCGCTTGTGGATAGGAGCGGTTATCTGGTTGGGATCAATTCCGCCCGTCTAAATGATGATTATGCTATTAAGCGTAGTGGTAGCATCCCGCAAAACGTGAACTTTGCAATTAAGAGCAGTATTCTTGAGCTTTTCCTGCAGTCCAGAAATATCACCTACACGAAGGATGAAAGCACGGACAATGTACCTTTATCTTCTGCTGATCTTGCAGAAAAGGTTTCCAAGTCAGTTTTCCAGATCGCCTGCTATGCAGATAGTCCAGTTAAAACATCCGAAGCACCTGCGTTTGAAACCCGCAGGCAGGTGGAAGCGCCCGCGCCTGTCGCACCTAAACGTAACACCAACACCATGGACGAAACGATAGTGGAGTTGGTAACGCTGATGATTAACAGCAACAATAATGCCACAACAGCTCTACGTATTGCTGACAAGCTCTATTCAAGTCACGTCGATTTTTTTGGTAAACCTCTGACGCATCGACAGGTCATGCAAGACAAACGTAAGTATTTTGATCGCTGGCCGATCAGAAAAAGCTATGTACATGAAAACACGATCCGCGTGCTGTGTGAAGATGAGACATGCGCCGTCACAGGGGAATATGACTGGTACGTTCGCAGCCCTAAACGCAATAAAGAAGCCAGCGGAACTGCCAGTTTCTATTATGTTATTGATGTGCAGAACGGCAAAATCATTGCTGAAGGTGGAAAAGCACGGAAGTAATCATCATTTAATTTGATGCGTACTCACTAGCACTAAAGCAACGCCTTTCTACTAAAAAAGAAAAACATATTAGACTTTATAACTAGAGCTTTTATTAAACGACTCTGAACAATAAGACTTCGGTTTGAGCGAATGGGGGAAGCTCATGAAAAAACCAAGTCTTTGGCTTGTTATTGCTTTTATAGGCATTGGTTATCTTGCAGGCGGCAAGGATGATAAATCCGCCCCGTCTACATCAACACCTCAAAACACCGTTTCTGAAAACACACAGCAGGCTTTTGGCCTTATCCAGCCTCAGCAAACGCAGCGGTCAACAAACACCCCGCCACCAGTCGCAAAACCATCGCCGTTCATTGGTGCCAGTCTATACACGGCACAGCGTGCCAATATGAGGGCGGAAGCCTCAACTAAATCCCAAATCATCACAGTGATTGATAAAGGACAGTTGGTGAAAGTTCTTAATGTTCGCGGTGATTGGTACAGCATTGAATACCGCAACCGTACAGGCTGGATAAGCAGCAGCCTTCTTACCAGCGAAAAACCCGTTATTCGACCAGCACCGACTACAACAAGAAATCTGCCTGTTCAAGCAACCGCACCAGTCAGACAGAGCCGTGCAGGTCAGCCAACTCGTCGGCCATATGTTGGAACATGTGACTGTCCCTATGATCTAATGCGCAATGGTAGGCGCTGTGGGGGTAATAGTGCGTACAGCAAGCCCGGAGGAAGAAATCCGCAGTGTTATTTTTAAGCGCTATTTTCCACTATCGCACACTATTTTACCACAATGTCGGCGCTCAACATCGTCTATTTCAACGATACGACCTTCCTCTTTCCCGATCCGGAGTTCGACCTCTCTTTGCCGTGCGGCCTTAAGGCCGCTGTCGGCTGCTGCTTTAGATGACCTTCGTTCCTCGTCTTTAAGGGAGCGGACATAACCTTGTACAACAGCAACCAGTGGGTACTTTCCCTTGATTGCCACGGGGATATAACCATTCGCCGATAGCTGACGAAGCCATTGAGATGTAATACCCAACAGTGGAGATGCCCCACTCGTTGACAGCATTTCTTCACCCGTAAGGTCGATGATTGCGGACGAGGTCGAAGATGTTGTGGCCTTTTTTGCCATTTCGATTTTCCTCAAAATGCAAAGCAAACTCCGATTTTCCAAATTTGGAAAACGCTCATATTCAGGGGTGCAGCGTGACCGCACAGCTTGCCTATGGAGTAAGGTACCTTTTCTTTGCCCCTTGACGTTGCAATGCAGAGGCGCACAGAGCGGCAGAGGTAAACTAATGACTTATCTGCCATGAACCATTCCGCGCCTGTACAGGCCGCTCTATTGCACAAATGGACAAGCTTGTTGTTGTACTAATCGAGGCGAGTAAGGGCGCGGTCTCACTCGCCTCGCTACGTCTGGGGACTGCTGGGATGGAAACCCGTTTTCCAGACGATTAGATTAGGCATCAATACCGAGAAAGGCGCGTGGATCGAGATCAACACGGCGGGTAACTGGTCGTCCACTAACTTCAGCAGCTACAATGAGAGCTTCTTCCTGACGTTCAAGTTCTAGACGTTTATGTGCAATCGCGCGTGTCGCTGTATCCTGCTCGTCCACGGTCATCGCACCATTAAGATCAAGATCGGCAATCATCTGATCAACCTTGGCTTTTAATTGATCGCGCAGAAGCCAAGCCCAAATATCACTACCGGCATCGCCTATAATTGCGCCATTGTTGCCCGTGCGTATGAGCATCTTTTCACTAAGGCGTAACGGTGTACCACTGCGGGATTGTGGATGAATTGTTAATGCACCTTGCTCTGCCACATTATCAATTTCGGCGTAAGCTTGAGAACGCAGTACTTCGGCCGGCGTAGGAGCAGCTTCAATCTGTGCTATCTCCTCAGTCAACTTCGCAATTTCAGACCGAATTGAAAGAACCGCTGCATAAATGTCACCCTTAACGGTGGGCTTAATGGTCTCAACTTCTTGGAAACTGCTATGGCCACCGAAACGAGAAAGCCATTCCTCGACTACTGGTACATAATCATACGAAGAATAACGCTCTGCTGCTCTTTCTTTATCAGATACAGCGGCTTTTAGAGCACTCTCAGCCTTATGTACCGGCGCCATTATACGCGCGGTGAGTTTATCGTCTGCAGCAGGCTTTGCGACAGTACCAGCATCAAACGAATAGCCTCTGGGTGCCTCTAGCTGCCTGTTTGCTACACTCTGTGCGCCTAATAAGTCGGTACGGGCTTCACGCTCAACATCCGAGGCGCGAAGATAGAGAATGTGGGCATCCTCACGATCAGCACGCGCGCGACGAAGTTTTTCGGCCGCCATATCAGGCAATCCGGTCGAACCAGCAACAGCAGAGGAATTAATCCCCCCAGAGACATCGAATGCTGCATTTAGATTTGCAACGGTATCTGACAAAACTTGTCGGGCTTTTAAGAAACTCATAACATTGTCTCCACCGGTTGTTCTTTACCAAACCGTAGCAGGAGCACATTGCGAGATCGTCTGACAGAATACGCCATTGACTGCCAGAGAAAGAAAAACAACCCGAAGGCTGCTTTTATTGTCCAAATAGTCTTCGCTTATTCACCCATAACCTGCCACCAACTTTGATGGATATGTCCCTCTCCCGTACCCATCGCCAAAGTGTCCGCTCAGATATTCGTGCTACCGAGGCCGCTTGTTGCGGGGTTAAAAGCGGCTCAGGTTCGGCCGAAGGTACTGCATTTGCCTGCATTTTTGCAAATACAGCTTCCGCACGCTTTAAGATTTCAGCGTTAGATGATCCAAAACCAACTGCTTCATATGCAATAGCAACAGCACAGACAAAGTCATCCTCTTTAGCGAAAGGGTGCCATTCGCTACCTAGAATACGTTCAGCGGCAGTAAATAAGTGTGGCGCAATATTTTTCACAGCAATATCCTTGTAAGTCCACCGATTTTTACTTATCCAAGACAATAGCACAGAAGATAAAAATCATCAATTTATCAACTAATAACAAAGAGATAAGGAATTAAAGACAACAAAATAAATACTATTGCTGCAATTCGATCTAGAGCGGTTTCGCTAAGCAGTTTACATAGCTAGTGCATCAGCGACGGCCAGCGCTAACTGAGACAGTTGCTGCATCACCTACCGAAGTTCTATCGTCTTGAGAGAAGCTTATCATGGACAGATCTAATCGTGGAAACTGGAAGTACTGGCATGTATATGATGCTGTTGTAGCGTTGAATGGCAGAGCAAATATCAAAGATTTAACTCGCTGGTTAGGAGAGAAATACCCTGACGAGAACCATACCGACGTTCGTGAAAATGCCAGTCTTTTATGCGTAAATGATCATAACCGCCGGCATTACGATAAAGGCAGAAAAAATTTCCGAAGCGACCATCCGAACATAAAGGATGTTCTTTTTCGTGAACAATATTTGAACGAGATAACATATGTCGAATATGATCGTTCAAAACACGGCATCTGGGATATCCGCCCCGACTCTGAAGGCATCTGGAAAGCAGTCCAAATCAGTTCAATTAGCTGTGCTCTAGAGGAAGCACACAGGCAGATTTCTTTAGAAGGCAAACCGGCAATTGAAGATGAGTTTGATGCACGCGTCAGGGAACTAAGGGCGATAGCACTTCGCGAAGGTCAACATGAGTTCCGCAATGCTCTGCTTAAAGCCTATGAAGGCAAGTGCGCCATTACTGGATGTGCCGTTGCTGAAATTTTAGAAGCTGCCCACATCTATCCTTACCGCGGTGCGCACACAAACCGTATAGACAATGGACTATTACTCCGAGCTGACTTGCATACTCTTTTCGACAAAGGTTTAGTTTATGTAGATCCACATGGCATCATTCAGCTCGTTGAGCGCCTATCAGGTAGCGAGTATGAATATCTAAACGGCCGCAGATTACGCTCCCCATTAAATCCGGCAGATTGCCCTCATACTGACCATCTGGCACATCATCGGCGCCACGTTGCTGGTCGCCCCGTATAATAGGTTTGCCATATGAGAATATGAGCTTCTGTTTCCTGACTGGGGGATAATACCCCAGTCTAAACGAACCACCGTTCTGCTACCTGCTACAGTAAGAACTGATTATGCCGCCCCTCCACCACTAGGAACGGATGCGATCAAACTTAACTCACGTTGAACCGCATGTGAAAACCCCGAAAGCTGTTCATGCTGCTGCTCGGCCGTCAGACCAATTCGGATCAGGTGCTTGCGGTTAGCAGCAATGACCTGCTTCCAGTACAAATCTGCATCCTCACCTTGTTTTTTGAAAAGCAGAGAGGCAGTACGCCGCACCTTTCCAATTCTGGCATCGAGGGGAAATACCAATACCTTAGGCTCTGGCTGCCAGTCCAAAAGAGGAAGTTTAGAACGAGACATGTAGAAGCCTCCCAAGACCACCATACATGGTAACTAATACTGTATGCTCTAAGCATACGATGAGAGCATGAAATTCAGGATTATGGTGTGCCATAAGCATACGCTCCGGCGTTAATGGTATGCTCTAAGCATACCTTGTTTTCGAAATGGTGTGCTGTGGGCGTACCATTGGTATGCTCTAAGCGTACCGGTGTTTTTTCTATCGGCGGCTGCCAAGACATAAATTCCTTGGAACCTCCAGACAAAACTTTCATCGGTACATCACGCGGCAACTCAGTCAATTCCCATCGCGTTGCCCTTCCGCTTCCGTAACCGGTACGAGCAACTTTCCAGTCAAACGCTCCTTTAACTGTGGCTTTGATTAATCCTTTTTCTTGAAGTCCGGCGAAAGCTGCACTGATCGGGCGATTGCTGCATTGCAATAAATCCTGCGCTTCTCGATGCGACATTGAAATATCACCATTATTTTTACCGTTATACCGCCGCTTGATCTCAATATAGAGTGCCTTTTCATAGACTGTCGCATACTGCCATGCAGCCGTTCTCATGAACCACTCATACATTTGAAAGTAACGCCCATCAGATGTGCTACGGCCTTTATTGTTGTGCTTTCTGGTCATGCAGACCTCTTTCTAGCCTGCGCGGCCTTGGCACAGTGGGTGGCCTGTCTATGATGCCAATCGGCAAGAGCAAGATGAGCACGACCTATAAGAATGAGGATTAAGCGCATTGGCCTGCTCCCGCGCTGTGCTCAAGGGCTTCATTCCATGTATCAAGACTGGACTTAATGAAGCGCTGCAGCTGGCCGGCCGCAAAAATGATATTCGACGCATCACTTTCAGACACAAAGTAAAACTCACTATTGCCGGTTACGGACGAATGATCTTTATCGAAGACATCATGTAGCAACCCGCCGAGGATTGAAGCCATGTTCTTTGAATCATTGATCGGATTCTCAAGATTAAACAGAGCTTCGTTTATCTTAGGCGCTATCACCGTAGTTGCCTGCGGAACACTCTTTGTGTTATTCCTCTGCATGTTCTTCTTTCCTTGCTGGGATTTGCTTGAACTCTGGCTCGGTGTTGAGGTTGCCGCCTCCGCCGAGCCTTTTGCTTCCAGGATCGTGCTAGACATCACAAGTGCCCTCTGTGTTCTTGGAAATGGCAAAATTAGCCACTTCACGTTTGGCCACCCGACTGGATGCATGAAAGGGATTTACGCCCATACGCAACGGCCAAAGCGGGCAATTTATAGCCACGCACTTCCGAGACTCCACCGCGCTCTTACCAGAGCAATCAATGCACTTTGCGCGGATTGCTTTAATCGGGCTTTCTACGTGTTCCAGCTGGCGAATTTCCGCCAACGAAATTTCGTGAGGGTTGCGGCCTATGAGGTTGCCCCCGTCCACATCGAAGGAAGATTTTTCGAGGAAAATAGATTTGTCGGCGCTCTTCATGCGGCATCATCCATGAAAAATGCAATGAGCTTGCTTCGCTCTGCCACCCAGCGGCCGCCAACTTTTTTTGCAGGTAACTGACCTGTACTCACCATGTGAAACGCTTGTCGGTCAGTCCGCCCGATAAGACGTGCTATCGCATTAATTCCCCAGATCAGTTCTATAGTGCTTTCTTCGTTTGGCATCCGTGTCTCCTAGTGCAACGTATTGGTAACCACAGTGATCCATAAACCACGGTGGTTTATTGCAGTCAAGACCATCGTGGTCCATAATTGAAATAAAAGTGGAGTACAAAGAATGTCGAGAGAATACCCTCAACTAAAAATACGCCTCCCAGAAGCCTTGCGAGATCGGATTAAAGCAAGGTCGGAGCTACACGGACGGTCCATGAATACTGAGATCGTTCGCGTATTAGAGCGAGAATTTCCCGAGCCACTTCCCTTAGATTCTCGCCTAAAGGATTTACTTGGGCTTTTTACTGCTTTGCGCAAAGTGAGAGGGCATGAGGGGGCAATCAATGAGCTTACAGACGGACTGTTAGAAACTGTAGAGGGGATAGTTTCCGGTAGAGTTCCTGATATCGACGAAGAAACCCAAAAGCGTGTTCGTCTATGTCTTGATGAGTGGCATCTCGAGCAAGCTGAAAACGAAAGAAATCGCCAAGATGCTGCTGAAGAGCGTTACCTTGCGCGTAATAACGATCCAGATTTTCCAGACTGATGTCGTTATTGAATTTTAACCATTCGAGTTAATCGAAAGGTTGTTTCAGCTCGCTGGAGTGAATGTTGATGTCGATACGCAAACGCAAATGGACCACGCCAAAAGACCTCATTAAAGAGGCATGGGTTGTCGACTATGTTGATAGCCAGGGCACACGCCGCCTAAAAACCTTTGCAAAGAAAAAAGAGGCAGATGCATTCTCGGCCACCGCTAAGATTGAGGTGCGCGATGGTGTCCATGTTGCTGACAGCGCAAGCGCCACAATAAAACAGGCATGCGGCTTCTGGGTCGCTAGCGGTGAAAATGACGGCTTAGAACGCTCCACCATCAACCAGCGCCAAAGACACGTAAAGCTGCACATTGAGCCTTTCATAGGCAATGCGCTGCTCTCACGCCTGAATGTTCCGGCAATACGAGAGTTTGAGGATAAGTTACGCGACGAAGGTAGGTCGCCTGCCATGATTAAAAAAGTCATTGGTTCGCTTGGTTCAATCTTATCCGATGCGCAAGAACGTGGCCTGACCGTTCGCAATCCAGTCAAAGATATGCGCGGCACACGCCGCACAGGAAAAGACAGACAAGCAGAGCGCCGCCAGAATGGCCGCATCAAGGTTGGGATCGACATTCCAACCCGAGAAGAAATCAAAGCCATTGTCGGCAGCCTAGAGGGACGCTGGAAGCCATTGCTCATCACAGCAATCTTTACCGGCATGAGATCGTCAGAGCTACGCGGTTTACGCTGGCAAGATGTGGACTTTGAGAAGCGCGCTATCAGCGTGCATCAGCGGGCAGACGAGTTCGGAGAGATTGGCCGGCCGAAATCTTGTGCTGGTGAACGGACTATTCCGGTTCCACCTCTTGTAATCAACACATTGCGCGAGTGGAAGTTAGCCTGCCCACGCAGAGAAACCGTAAGACTGGATCCTAACGGCAATCCCGCCACGGAACTTCATTATGTATTCCCGAATGGCTTAGGTAAAATCGAGAGCCACGCAAACATCATCAATCGCTGTCTGATCCCCGTTCAGATCAAAGCCAACATCATCCAACAAGACGGACAAGCAGGAAAAGCCAAGTACACTGGCCTTCATGCGTTGCGCCATTTCTACGCATCATGGTGCATTAACCGGCTCGAGGATGGTGGGCTTGGATTGCCTCTCAAGGTCGTACAGGAGCGCATGGGGCACTCAACAGTCACTATGACCGCAGATACATATGGCCACTTATTCCCACGTGGCGATGACGCAGATGAACTTGCGGCGGCCGAACACGCCCTCCTCAGCTAATAGAGGGTGTTAAAGCCATTAAACGCGACATGAGCGCAACATGAATATAAATTACCGTATAAAATCAATAAAGATATAAGGCATCATAATCCTTGTGTCGGCGGTTCGAATCCGTCCTCCGCTACCAACAAATTTTCCCAATCATAGAACAATATTATGAATGTCTCTCCTGTTTTAAGCATGAGATATTTGCTTCACTTCGACGACATTATGTAAAATGCTTCGAGCATGAGACATTTTTTCCCGTTTTGGGAATCACTTGAGAATCAATCGGATAGACCTGTTATTTTCACAAGACCGGTGCCGGAAGATAATTCCGGCACCGGTCTTTCATTTTGACTGACTAGTCATTTTCAGCAGCATCAATGTCCGCCGAGCACCAGCACCTGTACCGGCATCATAATCGCCTGAATGCGCAGAATGACAGCATGAACGAGGCCGGTGGCATCCACCGCATGCAGGAATGCCGAACGCAATGGCCCTGCGGTGCCTGCCTGTAGCTCTTCATGATTGCTGGTATAGGCATTGGCAATACAATTGCTGCCCGGAGGCACATTGCCAAAACTATTTTCATAAAGAGGTTCCAGCGTCGCGGTAATCGTACCAGGACGGCTCAGCTGCTGCACATCAACCAGCTGATCGCTGGCACGCACCTGCCCGCCTGCAATCACATCCTGAACCTCAGTCACCACCATCGGCACAACTGTAAAAGGCTGACCGATACAGGTAACCTCGGCAATCATGCCGGTCTTGATAACCTGTGTCTCAATCTGGTTGAAACCGGCAACCAGCCTGCCCCGTCCGGCATCATCCGGCACCAGAACACCTGCAGGGCGCAGCAGCGGGTTCACCACCTCACCCGTGCGCAAGGTAAACTGCTGTACGGTACCGGACACACCGGCACGCACAGTGGTTTTATCCAGCTGCACCCGTGCTTCTTCCAATGCGGCCTCTGCACTGGCTTTTTGCGCAGGCAATAATGTGCTGATCTTGGTCTGTAGTGTCTGCTTTCTTGCTATTGCCTCAGCCAATGCGCCTTTGCGTCCTTCAAGGCTGGATGTCAGGCGGTCAATTTCGCGCTGGGCAACCACATTCGGGTTGCGGCGTTGCAACTCAGTTTGTGTATTGAGATCAATCTGCGCTTGCAAATAGGCGGCCTCAACTGATTGTATCGCACCATCTGTTGCAGCAATCTCAGATTTTGCCACCTCAGTTTCTGCCTGCACTTCGACAATACGCTGCTCTGCAGTTTTCATCGCAGCTTCCTGTTTGCTGCTGTCAAGGCGGAACAACGGATCACCGGCTTTCACTTTCTGAAAGCGGGTCACATAGACCTCTTCAACACGCCCCGGAATTTCCGGCAGGATTGTCACCGTGCGATAAGCGGCGGTCACATTGGATGTGGAAGGGTGATAATAAAAGATCATCGTAATCAGCGAGATTGTCAGAATAAGACAGGCTGTAATCCCCCAGCGCAGCTCAAACCACACCGAATAAAGCGTGATATGGTGGCCGATAAGTTTACCCTGACCATAACGCCGGAACAGATAATCCGGCAAAATCGTCACCATTGAACAGAGAAGAAATTCCAACATTATTGCTTCTCCCCGTTCTGATCCGGATTATGAGATGAATGCCCGTCTTGTGCTGCCTGCGGCTGCACTGGTTCCACTGGCTTAGCGGCAGCTTCCGCTACAGGAGCAGGCTGTTGCGCGGCTGGCACTGATGCAGGCGGATAGTTTTGCGGCACATAAGTGCTGCGCGCAATCCTGTTCAGAGACTTGGCCATCGAAGTGACCGGCGTAATAAAATTCGGCAGTTCAATCATCGCCAGCAACAGGGCAGCAATCCAGAAAAGCTGATTATGGGTAAAGAGCGCAATCAGCGCCAGAACCGCAACAACTTGCAACTGCACCTTATTGGTACGATGTGCCATTTGCTCCGGCAAAGCATGAAGCCGGAGATAGAGGGTGCCAACGGCAAAGATCATGCAAATGAGAAAAACAATGACGAAATTAAACAGAATATCGGTCTGTCCCGGTGCCGTAATAAATGCGGGCACATGATCAATGGCTATGGGGTGTTTACTCACATCCATAATTTGCCTGTCTCCTGATCTGAAGATTAAGTTTCAGTGATTAAATACACTCAGCGAAAAACAGGCCGCACTTCCTGTGCAAACAAGGCCAAAAAATGTTGGTTTTAGTGCCAGAACAAGGCGCATATGAGTAAAACGGCATTAACGGCTGCTGATAACGCTAAGTTGAAAAGTTCCGTGCGTCCTCATCATGAGTACAGCAAATATTTTATCAGAAATTTATAATACACAAAACAATATTGCTCAGTCGTGAAACTCTCTGCGTCATATTCCGGCAAGGATATGATTCCCGCCTTCAATGCGCCGCATCAAAGCTCTATGATAAAGGCGTTATTATCAGCATGAGATTCTTATGACAGACATTACCAGACGGATTGCCGCCATCATTGCCGGTGAGATCAATGCCAAACCGGAACAGGCGGTTGCCGCTATCGGCCTGCTTGATGAAGGCTCGACCGTGCCGTTTATCGCCCGCTACCGTAAAGAAGTGACCGGCGGTCTTGATGATACGCAATTACGTAACCTGTCCGAGCGTCTGACCTATTTACGTGAACTGGAAGCACGACGCAGTTCCATTCTGGAATCCATCCGTACACAGGAAAAGCTCACACCGGAGCTGGAACTGAAAATCGCGAATGTCAGCACCAAAGCTGAGCTTGAAGATATCTATCTGCCATACAAACCAAAGCGCCGTACCCGTGCGGAAATCGCCCGTGAGCGTGGCCTTGGTGCACTGGCGCAGGCTATTCTCGATAACCGCGCTGCGGTACCTGCCGAACTGGTGACCGCCTATATCACGCCGGATGTGGCCGATGTAAAAGCCGCCCTTGAGGGTGCGCGCGATATTATCGCCGAAGGTATTACCGAAAATGCTGACCTGCTCGGCCGTCTGCGCAGCTACATGAAGGACAATGCGGTTCTACAGTCCCGTGTCGTAGCTGGCAAAGAAACAGAAGGCGCAAAATTCTCCGATTATTTTGCCCATAGCGAACAGTGGAACAAGGTTGCCGGTCACCGCGCTCTTGCTATGTTGCGCGGCCGTAATGAAGATTTCCTGACACTTGATATTGTTGTAGACCAGCAGGATACATCACCTGTCAAACCGGTTGAGCGCATGATCGCCCATAGCTATCAGGTCGGAGGCACATTGGCCGGTGATAAATGGCTGATGGAAGTGATCGGTTGGACATGGCGTGTGAAACTCTCGCTGTCCCTCTCCCTCGATCTGATGCGTGATCTGCGTGAACGCGCGGAAGAAGAAGCGATCAACGTTTTCGCCCGCAATCTGAAAGACCTGCTGCTGGCAGCCCCTGCCGGTTCGCGTGCTACTATGGGTCTTGATCCGGGTATCCGTACCGGCGTTAAAGTGGCCATCGTTGACGGTACCGGCAAGCTGCTGGACACAGCAACCGTCTATCCGTTCCAGCCGCGCAATGATCTGCGCGGTGCACAGGCTGAAATCGCCTCGCTGATCCGCAAGCATAAAGTTGAACTGATCGCTATCGGCAACGGCACCGCAAGCCGTGAGACTGAGCGCATGGTTGCCGACCTGCTCGGCGACATGCCTGCTCCGAAACCGCTTAAAGTGATTGTTTCAGAAGCCGGTGCATCGGTTTACTCAGCATCGGAAACAGCGGCAGCAGAATTTCCGCAGCTTGATGTGTCGCTGCGCGGCGCGGTTTCCATTGCCCGCCGCCTGCAAGACCCGCTGGCAGAACTGGTGAAAATCGAGCCGAAATCCATCGGCGTTGGTCAGTATCAGCACGATGTGGATCAGGCACGCCTCGCCCATATGCTGAATGCGGTTGTTGAAGATGCAGTGAATGCTGTGGGTGTTGATCTCAACACTGCTTCCGCTTCACTGCTCGCCCGTGTTTCCGGCCTTGGCACATCACTTGCCGAAGCCATTATTGCGCACCGCAATGAAAACGGCCCGTTCAAGAAGCGTAAAGACCTGCTCAAAGTCGCCCGTCTCGGCAACCGTACCTTTGAACAGGCCGCAGGCTTCTTGCGTATTCCAAACGGTATCGAACCGCTTGATGCCTCATCCGTGCACCCTGAAGCCTATGGCGTGGCTGCAAAAATCGTTGCCGCTTGCGGCCGCGATGTGCGCTCGCTGATGGGCGATGCCAGTGCGCTGCGTGCGCTTGATCCGAAACTGTTTGTCGATGAGCGCTTTGGTCTGCCAACGGTGAAAGACATTCTGTCGGAATTGGAAAAGCCCGGTCGCGATCCGCGTCCGGAATTCAAAACCGCAACCTTTGCCGATGGCATTGACGACATCAAAGACCTCAAACCTGGCATGTTGCTGGAAGGCACCGTGACCAATGTTGCCGCCTTTGGTGCTTTTGTTGATATCGGTGTGCATCAGGATGGTCTTGTGCATGTGTCCCAGCTTGCCGATAAATTCGTCAAGGACCCGCATGAAGTCGTGAAAGCCGGTGATGTGGTCAAAGTGCGCGTGACAGAAGTTGACGTGCCGCGCAAACGTATCGGCCTGACCATGCGCAAAGACGGCGGCGGTGAAGCGGCTCCTAAGCCTATGGGTGAGCGCGGACAACGTCCGGCACAGAAACATTTCACAGCCAAGCCGCAGGAAAAACCCGCTGAGACTCAGGGCGGTTTTGGTGCAGCACTGCTTGAAGCCATGAAACGCAAATAACCAAATAAAAAGGCCGCTAAATTGAGCGGCCTTTTTCATATTTGAATCGAAAGACAAACTTATCTGTCTAAGGATTTGATAAGACTCTCACTTAGCTCCGTCTCACCAAACCAGTTAAGCCGGTTAATGCAGATAAATCCGCGATCAATCAGATCATTATCATCACCTTCAGAAGATGAATGCGGGCGACCGCGCGGCACCATCAGCACTGTTTGATCGCCATCTGTACTGACCACATCTGCGGCAGATGCAATCTTGTCCCGACCAATGCGCGGCTGGGCAATTGGCGCAGGCAAACTATGCGGCAGATTAATGCTCAGCCAATGCCCTTCACGCTGCCAGTCGGTGCACTGCTCTAACAGGTTGCGCAATAACTGCACCAGCGCGGCCAGATCGTCTTCGCCACGGCGCGGCTGCTTGACCTGTGAGAAGCCAATGGCAGGAATACCCCAGAATGTTGCCTCACGGGCAATACCGAGTGTGCCGGAATAGGCCAGATCTTCCGCCACATTGCGCCCGTCATTAATCCCCGCCAGCACCAGATCAGGCTTACCCTGATCTTTGAACAGCCAAGTCATCGCCGACACAACACAGTCTGCAGGTGTGCCGGAACAGGAATAGCGCTGCTCACCGCGTTTCACCATAGTCAGTGGTTTGCCGATAGTGATGGATGCACCCGCAGCCGTGCGCTTACCATCCGGCGCCACCACCCACACATCATCACTCAATGCCCGTGCAGCACGTTCCAGAAAAGCCAAACCATCCGCATCAATACCGTCATCATTGCAAAGCAAAATACGCATCAGGCTGCTCCCAATTCTATCACATCACCGCTCTTCACATCCTGACGCACAACTGGGATATGCTCTGCCAGTTCGCCAAGCAATTGAGCCGAGCAGGAATGGCCGAGCATGTCAGGCTTACCCGCCTGCTCCCAAAGCGCGACCATACCGCTCAGTGTCGGATGGGTTGGCAGTCTTATCCAGTCCGCCAGCTCATCACGCAGCATATCAAAAGCCGGTGTATCTTCCGGCACATGGCCGGTCAGCAAGACCGGCCAGCCGGTGCGCAGCGCACGGTTCATCGCATAGGCGGAAGGTCCTGCCTGCCCCATTGCATCGAATGTCAGCAGCGGGCAGCGCGGCAGCGCCTGATCCTCCCGCCAGTCCTGTGCATTATGCAGCAATTGTTTCAACCGTCCGGCCACACCATCCCGCAAGGCACCAGACGCTGCAATCTGCTCAGCCAGTGCAGCACGCATATCCGCATGAATGGCAAAATTAACCGGCATCAGCGCCATCAGTTCCAGTGAACGACCGGAGAGTGGCGTCGGCAGCAAGCAACCGTCACGGTTCTGCAAAATCCATTCGCGTATTTGCTGCGCTCGCGCAGCACCCGAAACCGCATCAGCACCGTAAGAAGCATCCAACAGCAACAGATCACAGTGCGGAAATGCATCCATTTCCAGCACCGGACTATCCGGCACCACATCGCCGCTATAGAGAACCTTACGCCCTTCGGCCTCAACACAGAACCACACGCCGCCAGCCACATGACCGGAACGACCCGTGATGATTTCCGCATCACCAATGGTCAGCACATCACCAGCTTTGAACAGTTCAATGCGCTCATGCGGAAATGCAACATTATCGAGATGATGCTGTTCGGCATAATTCTTCAGGGTCTGAGCGGTTTCAGCCAAAGTTTCGGCAGTCATCAGGATACGCCCCTGAAAGCCCTGCTCCTGCAACCACAACAAACCACCGACATGATCCTCATGGGCATGGGAAATCAGCACCGCATCCAAAGCGGCAATCGCATTGGCCTCGATCAGCGGATAATAATCACGCCCTGTGACTCCGACTTTAATGCCGACATCAAACAGCAGCCTAGTTTTAGTCGTGCTGATACCAACGCCTAAACGTCCTTTTTCACCAAAACCGCCATAGAGATTGATCTTCATACGGCACCTGCTTGCGGGATCACCCAGCCTGAGCGGATACGCAATTGCGCGACATCATCCGCTTTGAGATGCAGCGGATCCGGCAGATTGAAATGCAGGTTCAGTTCCGGTGCCTGTTCGGCAACAGCTTCAATCCGTGATGCACCGCCCTGATAGACCGAGCGTGTAACCCGCACGGCAAATCCGTCCTGTTTCACCAGTTCCAGATCATCTTCGCGGATACAAATCTGTGTATCTTTACGCACCACCTCATCGGCACGGCAACGCAAACGCACCTGCTGCCCCAGCACCAAGGCCTCACAAGCACCACTGCCATTGACGCTCAAAATTTCCGCAGGTAGCACCATGCCCTGCGCGATAAAGGACGCGACCATCGCATTGGCCGGTTCATTATAGAGCGTTTTCGGCGAGGCAAACTGCATCAGCCTGCCTTTGTCCATCACCGCAATACGGTCCGCCAGTGCCATCGCCTCGGCCTGATCATGCGTAATATAGATAATCGTCGTGCCGGTACGCTTATGGAAGCGCGCAAACTCATCTTCCATCGATGCGCGCAGATGCACATCCAGATTGGCCAGCGGCTCGTCAAACAGCACCAGCGACGGCGCAGCCACCAGACAACGTGCCAGTGCCACGCGCTGACGCTGCCCGCCGGACAGGTTCGCCGGACGGCGATCCCCATAGCCCTGCAGATCAACCAATTTCAGCGCTTCTTGCACACGGCGCTCACGCTCGGCCTTTTCCACCTTGGCAATTTTCAGGCTATAACCGACATTTTCCGAAACAGTCATATGCGGCCAGAGTGCATAGTTCTGAAACACGATACCGACACGACGTTTTTCCGGCGGAACAAATTGTCCTTTACCGGTCACCAGATTATCGCCGACATAGATCACACCGTCGTTAGCCTGTTCAAATCCGGCAATCATGCGGAGCAATGTAGTCTTGCCGCAGCCGGAAGGCCCCAGCACGGCAATGAATTCACCATTGGCGATATCCAGCGACACATCGGTCAGCACTTTAGTGTCGTTAAAGCTTTTGGAAAGCTGAGAGATAGTCAATCCCGCCATGGCAGAACTCCGTCAGGCAGATATCTGGCGAACATATTGGTCACCAGCATCAGTAAGAATGTAATCAACACGACCAGCACAGATATTGCAGCCGCATAGGGTGAATCGCCACCCTGCTCAAAAGAGAAAATCACCACGCCCAGCGTTTCCGACCCTGATGACCACAATAGTGCAGAAACTGTCAGCTCCGAAAAAGCGGTCATGAAAATCAGCACACCGCCAGCCAATGTTGCCGGTGCCACCAGCGGAAACACGATAGTGCGCAGCCGTGTCAGCAGCCCTGCGCCTGCCACCTGCGCCGCCTCTTCCAGAGCACGGTCGATCTGATGCAGGCCGGTAATGGTCGGGCGCAGTGCCAGCACCAGAAACCGTGCCAGATAGGCGTAGAGAATAATCCAGATCGTATTATAGAGATGCAGCCCTACAACCGGCAAAGGCTTGAGGAACATCAGCAATGCCGCAATCGACAGCACCACACCCGGCAGAGCATAAGGCAGTTCGGCTGCGAGATTGAGCAACCGTGTCCACCAGCGCGAACGCCATGTGATGAGATAGCCGAGCGGCACCGCCACCAGCACTGCAAAACCGGCAGCAGCAAGCGACAGTGTGAAAGAATTGACCAGCGCACGGCGAGCCCCTGCATGATCCAGCAGCACAAATTTCAGATTATCCAGAGTTGCGGTCTGCCAACTCAGCGGAATTCCAAAAGCAGGCACCAATGCGGTGAGCAACAGGCCAAACATCGGCAGCACCAGCACCACGGCAATCAGCAGCCAGCAAGCGATCTCAACAGTCAGACGCCATGAGCCAAGCTCGAAAGGTGCGGCAGGCAGTGAGGTAGAAGCGATACGATAATCGCGGCGGCGTGCCATATAATCCTGACAGAGAATACCCGCCATCGCGATGACACCAATCAGCAGCGAAAGCACAGCGACTTCCGACAGCACCGATGGTCCGCCACCGGCAAGTTTCTGGTAAATCAATGTTGGCAATACCAGCACATTGGCCGGAATACCTAAGAATGCTGGAATACCAAAATTGCCGACACAGGAAACAAAAGCCAGTGCAGAAGCACCGATTACCGATGGTGTCATCAGCGGCACAATAATTGTGCGCGTTACCTGCCACTTACTGGCACCACTGCTCAAAGCGGCTTCAACCAGCTCACGCGGTAATTTACGCAAACCGGCACGCACAATCAGGAACACCAGCGGCGCATATTGAATGCCGAGCAGTGCGATAATACCGGTGGTCGAATAGAGCGGATTACGGCTGCCAAGCTCCGGCGCCATACCGATCATTTTGAGAAACGGGCTCGCAGGGCCAAAGAGTTGCAACCATGCCAGTGCTGTCACCTGCGGGGCAATCAGCAGCGGCACCACAAACATCAGCACGAATACGCCGCGTCCGCGAATATTGGTAAGGCTTACCAGCAGCGCCACGGCACTACCAAGGATAACAGCAGCAAGTGTGCCGCCAAAGCCGGTGATTAAAGAGTTACGGGTGGCAACCCATGTGGAAGTTGAAGAAAGCGCCGAGCGCAATGCACTGTCAGAGAGCTGACCATTCGGCGCAATGATCTCGCTGGCCAGCCGCAGCATCGGCCACAGAGACAGCGTGAACACCACTGCCGCCACAAGAAAAATCAGAGCCGTATCCCGGCTCTGACCAAATATTTTGTCTGACATCCAATAATGCCTTAACCGCCGAACAGTTCAGAAAAACGCTTCTTGTCGGCTTCTGTCACACCCAGAACTTTGAGCGTATCGATCGACATGATGTTGATTTTTGTACCTTCCGGCAACCAGCCCGGGCGACCAACAGATTCCTTGGCAGGCAGATAGCCCTGCTCCAGTGCCAGTTTCTGACCATCATCAGAGAGAATGAAATCAACGAATTTCTCTGCACCGGCAACATTCTTGGCTGTCGCCATGATTGCAACAGGTTCAGTCACAGCTGGCACGCCTTCTTTCGGGAATACGAACTCAACCGGCGAACCTTTTGCCTTGGCATTCAGCGCCATGAAATCCACGAGAATACCGTAAGGCTTTTCACCGCTGGCAACGGATTTCAGCACAGCACCATTGCCGCGCACGCTGATCAGCTCATTGGCTTTCAGCTTTTCGAAATAATCCCAGCCGAGTTCAGAATTCAGCGCAAAACCGGAGAGCAGATAAGCAGCCGCGCCGGAATAAAGCGGGCTTGGCATCACGATCTGGCCTTTGTATTCTTCTTTGCCGAGATCAGCCCAGCTTTCAGGCTTGCTTTTCGCCTGTGTGTTATAGGCGATACCGGTGGTGATGAGCTTGGAACCAAAATAGGTTTTGTCTTTGTCGAACGAACCCTCAGTCAGACCTTCAGTCTTCGCGCCTTCATAGGCTTTCAAACGATTGTCTTTTTTCAGCAGTTCCATCGACACGGCATCGGCGATCAGCAGCACGTCCGGCTGCGGCGCACCGGCAGCAAATTCAGCAGCCAGCTTGCTAAGAATATCGCTGGTACCGGAACGGAACACCTGCACATCAATATCAGGATTGGCTTTGCGGAATGCTTCCACGGTTTTGGTCGCATCAGCTTCCGGCTGCGAGGTGTAAAGATTGAGCGTTTCTGCATTCACCGCAGTTGCGCCCATAAACACTGCCAGAGCAGTAGCCAGAACTGTTTTACGTGACGTGCGTTTCTGCAACATGATTTTTATCCCTGAAATCATTCATCCGACACCGGAGTGAGCCGGTTACTCGCCGTTCATTTATTAAATGAACACTACAAGTTTATGACAAAGAATAAAGTCACCACAGAAAACAAAAAGAAACAGGGCATTGAACCAGCAATGCCCTGTTAAAACCTCATCTATTCTGGCAGTTGGCTCAGAATCTTGCGTGCTCTTTGATTTAGGCGCTCAGAAGCGAGCATGTTCTTTGATTTAGGCGCTCAGAAGCGAGCGCCGGCAAAATGCGCGATCTGTGCGCCGGTTTCATAATAGGCTTCACGAATACCGAGGAAGGACTGTGTTTCCGGCTCAGTCACCGGCAATGGCAGATCAGCTTCACTGATTTCACCGCTGATATGACGTGCCAGCACATTGCCGAATACTGTACCGGTGGCAATGCCCCGACCATTATAACCGCTGAAGCCGATCACATTCTTATCAAAGCGATGGAATTTCGGCAGGCTGTCATTGGTCATGCCGATCAGACCGTACCATTCATAATCAAATTCGACTTTACCAAGCTGCGGGAACAGACGCTTCATTTCGCGTTTTGCCCATGCCGTATGAATACCTGTGCCGGTATTGCGCAATGCACCAACGCTGCCGAACACCAGACGACCGGACTGGTCATAGCGATAAGACGACAGCACCTGTTTGGTATCCCATACGCCCTGACGTTCCGGCAGAATCTGTGCCTGCTGCTCTTTGGTCAGCGGCTTGGTAGCAAGATTGAAATAAGGCAGATGCATAATCTCTGCACGAATCTGCGGCCATGGTGCCTGTGTATAGGCATTGGTTGCCACCACGATCCACTGCGCACGCACTGAACCCTTGGCAGTGCGAACCACCCAGTCATTGCCCACACGTTCAGTGGAAGTCACCGGAGAACCGGTGAAAATCTGTGCACCCGCAGCAAGTGCCGCATGAGCAAGGCCACGCACATAGGCCAGCGGTTGAATGGTGCCTGCACGCATATCCAGCAACGAGCCGCTATAGGCCTTGGTGCCGACTTTCTTTGCAGTTTCTTCGGCACTCAGCAGAGTGACCGGCGCACCACGACGCTGCCACTGCTCCGCACGATCCTGCAATTCGCGCAGACCTTTCTGGCCGACAGCGCAATGCAGCGTACCGGTGCGGGTCGCTTCACAGGCGATATTGTGTTTTTCAATACGCTCGAAAACCATCTTCGGGCCATTGCCGAGCGCTTCGAGCAGACGGTCACCATATTTCTGGCCGAGCACACCCGGCAGATCATCCGGCATAACCCACATACCGGCATTGACCAGACCGACATTGCGGCCGGAACCGCCGAAACCGATTTCAACGCCTTCAAGCACGGCAACCTTACTGCCACGTTCACTTAAATTCAGTGCGGTTGAAAGGCCGGTAAAACCACCGCCGACAACAACCACGTCAACGTTTAACTCGCCTTGTAGGGTAGATGTAACCGGAGCGGCAGGAGCGGATTTTTCCCAGAGACCGTGAGAACGGGGATTATTCAACATGTCAGTTCATTTCTCAAAAACAACGTTGCCACTTATGTCAGCCTGAATTGCAGCAACAAGCCTACGATTATGCGCCTGAAATATACGCACCACGCAAAAGCGGCTCAGACAAAAGGTCAACGATCAAAATGGATAAAGAGCGCCGTATATATAATGCGGATACACACACAACACTCTGAGTGTTTGAAATTTGAAGCACAACACGGAAAATCATCCGGCTTGTTATTTACCAGTGTTATTATCGTCTTTTTCTTCTGGCGCCTGAGTAGCCATACACCTTTCGGTTTTGGCAAAAGTAGCAATTTTTGCGCAACAGATCATTCATTTGCGGAATGACCTGTCCACTTAAATTGCATTACATATCTTATTCTGCGTTCAGATGCACCAGCGCCATATAATCGTGTTGGCCGACCTGCCCGCGAATCCAGCTGGAAAATGTCTGTATCAGCGGGTTCTCATGTTTGCCTTCCGGCACCACCAGATAATAATCATTCTCGGTACGCATCGGCTTATCAAACAGAATTCGCAGACGACCTTCCTGCAACTCCTGCTCAATCAGATAAACCGGCAGCAATCCGATCCCAAGTCCTGCGGCAGCCGCCTCGATCACCATAGAGAACTGATCGAAACGATGTCCACTATATGTGCTGCGTGCATCCACTTCGCAAAGTTCAAACCATTGCGTCCACATTTTCGGACGCGTTGTCAGATGCAGCAGAGGCTCTTTCTGCAGGTCTTCCGGCTCAACAATGCGGTGGCTTTCGATCAAAGCATCGCTGGCAACAGGCACCACCATTTCACTGCACAGATAATTGCAGGTGGCATGTGCCCAAACCGGCTGACCATAATGAATAGCCATATCAAACGGATATTCTTCAAAGTCGAACACACCGGTGCGTGAGCCGACATTAAACGCTACGCCCGGATTTTCTTCGATGAAATTCGGAATACGCGGCATCAGCCAGCGCGCGCCGAATGTCGGCAATGTCGCCACGCTGAAAGCCGAAGAAGACTGTGCCGAGGCCATCGCTCGCAACATCGTATCTTCGGTCTGGTTCAAAAGGCGGCGTACTTCCGGCAAAAACTTGCGTCCCGCATCGGAAAGCAGGATACGCTGACGGATTCGCTCAAACAGCAAAACGCCGAGCTGGCCTTCCAGATCCTTGATCTGACGACTCACCGCGCTTTGCGTCAGGTTCAGCTCGTGGGCTGCCTGCGTGAAACTTCCGTGACGTGCAGCGCATTCAAAAGCCTGCAAAATGGCGATATCCGGTATCAGTCGTCGGCTGAGCTTCATTCCTGCCTCGCATAAACATAGTCGGTTTCGTCGCAATCATGCGGCCACTACAGCTGATATGATCAATTTTAGTCATGATATCAACATCTGATACGTGTTTCTGATAGTCGAAAATCGATTTAAAAAGAAATTACGCATCAAATTTAAAGCATATCCCGAAAACTGGCTGACATTTTTCGGATCAGATAGGCCTTTATAACAACATCAGGATGGTTTTGTGCGACTCCCAAAGAGCACAAATCAACCACACTAAGCAGTGTTAGGGCAGTTTCAGGAAAAACGTCATCCGCTTTTCTTTATGGAACTGCACCAAGAGCAAAACAGACAGGGCTTTATCTTCTCCCAAGACAGATAACAGCTCGCATACGGAAAGCCCTCAAGGAGGCAAACCATGAATTTCGTATCAGCCGACAGCATCCGCGCTGCATTCTCAGCCGCAATGTCCGCAATGTACCGTACAGAAGTGCCTGCTTACGGTACGCTGATGGAACTGGTTGCAGATGTTAATGCTGCGACCCTGAAAGCCCAGCCTGAACTGCTCGCCCGTCTCGAAGATACCGATTCTCTGGATCGTATTTCTGAAGAGCGTCACGGCGCGATCCGCCTCGGCACCGCCGCTGAACTTTCCATGATGCGCCGCGCTTATGCAGTTATGGGCATGTTCCCTGTCGGTTACTACGACCTGTCCGCTGCCGGTGTGCCTGTACATTCCACAGCTTTCCGTCCGGTTGATGATGCATCGCTGAAGATCAACCCGTTCCGCGTTTTCACCTCGCTGCTGCGCCTCGACCTGATCGCTGACGAGAAGCTGCGCAAGGAAGCTGAAGAAACACTCGCAAAACGCAATATCTTCACTGCCGGTGCGGTTGAACTGATCGAGATTGCTGAAAAACAGGGCGGCCTCACACAGGAACAGGCTGACAAATTCGTTTCCGAAGTTCTGGAAACATTCCGCTGGCACGATAAAGCCAATGTGAGTGCAGAACTCTATCACCGTCTGCACGACGCCCATCGTCTGATTGCTGACGTTGTGTCTTTCAAAGGCCCGCATATCAACCATCTGACACCGCGCACACTCGATATTGATGCCGTGCAGGCGCAGATGCCGGCGCGCAATATTTCGCCTAAAGCTGTTGTTGAAGGCCCGCCAACCCGTAAATGTGCGGTTCTGCTGCGTCAGACCTCGTTTAAAGCGCTCGAAGAATCCGTTTCTTTCACTGATGCTGCAGGCGAATGGAAAGCCGGTACACACACTGCCCGTTTTGGTGAAATTGAACAGCGCGGCATTGCACTGACACCAAAGGGCCGCGGCCTTTATGATGCGCTACTCGACAAGACCCGCGCACGTATCCGCCCTGCGCCGGATGGCTCGAATGCTGCTGAATATGTTCGCATTCTCGGTGAAGTTTTCGAAGAATTCCCGGATACATGGGCAGAAATCCGTGAACAGGGTCTCGGCTATTTCGCTTACAGCGTTGCAGATCGTTCCAAAGCCAAGAGCGAACTGACCGCCACCAATCTCGACAGCCTGATTGCTGAAGGCGCAATCCAGTTTGACCCGATTGTCTATGAAGACTTCCTGCCGGTCAGCGCCGCTGGTATCTTCCAGTCCAATCTCGGCGACGATGATACACAGGAATTCACTGAAAGCCCGAACCAGAAGCGTTTCGAAGCTGATCTCGGCGCAACCGTGCTCAATGAATTTGAACACTATGCACGCATCGAACGCGAATCTGTTGAGGGTGCATTGAAGGCTCTCGCCTTTAAAGCTGCAGCAGAATAACTAGATAACATATGAAAACGGCAATCTGCCCTCAAAGCGGATTGCCGTTCAGCTGTTTATACTAGAGCGTGTCGCGCTTCATTTGATCCACAACACTCGCTCTAGATTCTTGAGTTGTCGCATTATCGCGGTCGTTAACTGAAGCCAGTTAACTGCGAAATGCTCCGGAGCAGATTACTGCTCCACCGTACCAGATAGAATATCAGGTCTGTTCCCTTACCCGAACAAACGCCTGATATTCTGAACGATAAACAATAGGGAATGCGATTTATGAGCACCGAAAATAAAAAAGTGAACGTTAAGCAGGAAGCTGCTGACATTCTCGCCAAGCTTGGCGTTGACAGCGCTGCCTATACAGGCGGTGATCTTGCCTCGTTCAGCCCGGTTACCGGCGAACAGATCGGCGCCCTCAAGACTCATTCGGCTGCAGACACTGCCCGCATGATCGAAGAAGCTGATGCAGCATTCCGCACATGGCGCGATGTTCCGGCTCCACGCCGTGGTGAACTGATCCGCCTGCTCGGTGAAGAACTGCGCGCTTCCAAAGCTGATCTCGGCCGTCTCGTTTCGATCGAAGCCGGTAAGATCATCTCCGAAGGCCTCGGCGAAGTACAGGAAATGATCGACATCTGCGATTTCGCAGTTGGTCTGTCCCGTCAGCTTTACGGTTTGACCATTGCGACTGAACGCGCCGGTCACCGCATGATGGAAACATGGCATCCGCTTGGCGTTGTCGGCGTTATCTCCGCCTTCAACTTCCCAGTTGCTGTTTGGTCATGGAACGCGGCTCTGGCACTGGTAGCCGGTGACTCTGTTGTCTGGAAACCTTCCGAAAAGACCCCTCTCACAGCACTTGCTTGTGAAGCGATCTTCAACCGTGCGGCTGCCCGTTTCGGCGCAGATGCCCCTAAAGGTCTGTCTGCTGTTATCATCGGCGACCGTACAATCGGTGAAGTTCTGGTTGACCATCCGAAGGTTCCGCTGGTTTCCGCAACCGGTTCAACCCGCATGGGTCGCGATGTAGGCCCGCGTCTGGCCAAGCGTTTCGCACGCGCTATCCTCGAACTCGGCGGCAACAATGCCGGTATCGTCTGCCCTTCAGCCGATCTCGACATGGCTCTGCGCGCGATTGCTTTCGGTGCCATGGGTACTGCAGGTCAGCGTTGCACCACCATGCGTCGTCTGTTCGTACACGAAAGCGTATACGACACACTGGTACCACGTCTGGTCAAAGCCTATCAGAGCGTATCCATCGGCAACCCGCTGGAAACCCCTGCACTGATCGGTCCGCTGATCGACAAAGCTTCTTTCGACGGCATGCAGAAAGCTCTGGCAGAAGCCAAGGCTCATGGCGGTAAAGTTGTCGGTGGTGAACGCGTTTCCGTAGGTCCGGACACAGGTTACTACGTACAGCCAGCAATCGTTGAAATGCCGGAACAGGCTGGTCCGGTTCTCGAAGAAACCTTCGCACCGATCCTCTATGTGATGAAATACAGCGATTTCGACAACGTACTCGAACTGCACAACGCAGTTGGTGCCGGTCTGTCGTCTTCGATCTTCACACTGAATCTGCAGGAAGCTGAGCGTTTCCTCTCTGCATCCGGCTCGGATTGCGGTATTGCCAACGTCAACATCGGTACATCCGGTGCTGAAATCGGTGGTGCATTCGGCGGTGAAAAAGAAACCGGTGGCGGTCGTGAATCCGGTTCGGATGCATGGAAAGCTTATATGCGCCGTGCAACCAACACTGTAAACTACTCGAAGGCACTGCCGCTCGCACAGGGCGTATCCTTCGATATTGACTAATCATCATTCCTGATGACAAAGAAAAGCCCCTCTCGCGAGGGGCTTTTTTATTGACTAAAATCGCACGCAGGTCTCTATTAGACGCAGCATTCACGCATATCTTGTCAAAATTCTCCGCAACGGAGGCTCACATGCGTTTATTTTTAGCAGCCCTGACGACTATTATTTATACTGCGCCTCTGCCCGCAGCGCATGCGAGTGAGAATAATGCGGTATTTTGCACCAAACTCGGGGAGCTTGCGGGACGGTCGATGGCGGCACGTTTGCAGGGAAAGCCGCTGGCTGATCTTTTGGAGGTCAAATTTGATCCGGCGGTGCATGAGATTTTTCAGACGGTCATTCTGGATGCCTATTCCAGACCTCTGGTTGAGGGGGAAAATGCGTGGGTAAGAAATATGTCTGACTTCAGAAATGCTGTTGAAGAGAAATGCCAGACTTCTCTGCAAAAATAAAAAGCCGGAAATTCCGGCTTTAATTTTCTTCAGGGCACGACGCCCTCGACCTGCCGGAATTCTTGCAATGACGAGGCGAAAACGGAGTAATTCCGAGAACCGGAGCGGAATGTACTTTGAGGTACATGAGCACCGGAAGCGGAGGAATGCTCCGTTTGCAGACCGTCAGTGCGTGAATAACGGTGGGTTGATCAGCCCATGCGTTCAGAGGCGTACGACCCTGGTGACGCCGGAAATACAACTGTCCGGTTGCCATTGAGGAACACGCGGTGATGGATATGCGCGTGAATGGCGCGTGCCAGAACCTGCGCTTCCACATCACGACCAATGGAAACATAATCAGCAGCCGACTGTGCATGAGTAATACGGGCAACATCCTGCTCGATAATCGGACCTTCATCGAGATCAGCGGTCACATAATGCGCGGTGGCGCCGATCAGCTTCACGCCACGCTCATAGGCCTGCTTGTAAGGATTGGCGCCTTTGAAAGACGGCAGGAAGGAATGGTGAATATTGATAATCTTGCCGGACATTTTCTGGCTCAGTTCATCAGACAGAACCTGCATATAGCGCGCGAGAACCACCAGTTCCGTGCCGGTCTGGTTGACGATATCCATCATCTTGGCTTCAGCTTCGATCTTATTTTCCTTAGTCACCGCAATGTGGTGGAAAGGAATATCGTGATTGACCACAACCTTCTGATAATCAAAATGGTTGGAGATCACACCCACAATATCAATCGGCAGACCGCCGATTTTCCAGCGATAGAGCAGATCGTTGAGGCAATGGCCAAAGCGGGAAACCATCAGCAATGTTTTCACCGGCTTGCGGGTATCGTGGAAATCATAGGCCATGCCGAATTTGTCAGCAGTTTCCTGAAAACCACCGGCGATTTCTTCGAAGCTCTTACCCTGCTCGGTAATAAAGCTGACGCGCATAAAGAATTTATCGGCACCGAGATCATCGAACTGTGCGCTGTCAACGATGTTACACCCCATACCCGCGAGATATCCGGAAATAGCGGCAACTATACCGAGGCGTGACTGGCAACTGACGGTCAACACATAATTCTGCATGGGAGTGTCCCTTAAGCTTCAACAGTTCAAATGAGAATGAACCGGAAAATTCCGGTTCCGTATGAAGCTCTTACACAGAATTTCAGCGCTTAACAGTCCCGATTACGCTTTTGTTTGACGGATTCCTGCCATTTGCAGACAAATCTGCATGACCCATAATCTCAGGTTACAGGTGATGATTTCCTGACTTATGGGTGGTATGTAAAACTCACAAATGCGGATTGCGGGTCTTATATTTTTCAATCAGACGGTCATTGATTTCCGTGGCACCCGGCATATTCGCACTGCGATAGACCGGAACTTCTCCGCCCTCTGCGGCCAGTTCGGCAGCAACCGCGGTAAAGATCGCATGGAGAATGGTAGCACCAACGGCGGTGGAAACCGCGCCCGCTTTCATCCCGCTGTTTGGCAGCTGCATCATCGCATCACCGGCCGGAATTTCATTATCCAGCACCAGATCAGCCAGTTCAGACAGCCGCACACGGCCATTGGCCGCGCTGGCAGAATAGGAAACGGATGTCAGCGCGATAATTTTTGCACCGGCTTCACGGCCGAAGCGTGCGGCTTCAACCGGCGCGGCATTAACACCGGAATTGGAAACAACCAGCAGAATATCACCGGCACCAATATCATAGCGTTGCAGCAAAGGCTGAACCATGCCGCTGATACGCTCGAATTTGGTGCTGGAAGATGCGCCTTCATGCAGCATCGTGAAAGCCGAGAGAACCGGCACGGTAATCGCCAGACCACCGGCACGATAATGCACTTCTTCGGCAAGCATATGCGAATGGCCGGTACCGAACACGAAGACACGCTTATCATTGCGTGCAGCCTCGCCGATCATGGCAACAGCCTGCTTCATCGCCTCGGCCTGACTGTCACGCAATTGCGTGAGATGCGCAGTCAGACGGTCGAAATAATCATTGATAATGCTCATGCCTGCTGATCCTGTCGCACACCGGAAATCCATGTCGCTCTGACATGGCACTGATCGTCCAGCCAGACCAGATCAGCACGCTTTTTCGGTGCCAGCACCCCACGATCCTTCAGCTGCAAAAACGCGGCCGGATAGGATGTCGCCATGCGCAGAGCCTCTTCGGAAGAGAGATCCAGCATCGCCATACCATAGCGGATACCCGATGCCATATCGAGATCAGAACCTGCCAATGTCACACGGTCTTCCAGCACCAGTTTCGGGCAATAACCACCTTCAACACGATAGACCGTACGGCCGTTGAGCTGGAATGTATCGCGGCCGGAACCGACCAGCGACATCGCATCGGTGACAAAGAACAATCGCCCCTGACCGCGTTTTGCACGCAGAGCCACGCGCAGAGCCGCAGGCTCGACGTGATGACCGTCAGCAATAATGCCGCCCCAAACGGACGGATGATCCAGCGCCGCACCGACAAGATTTGGCGCACGATGACCGAACTGGCTCATCGCATTGAACAGATGAGTTACACCCTGCGCACCGGCATCGAACCGCGCCATTGCGGCTTCATAGGAACTGTCACTGTGGCCGATGCTGATAATCACGCCGCCTTCAGTCAGTTCACGTACCTGATCCGGCGTCACCTGCTCCGCAGCCATTGTTACCAGCAGACAACCGATTTTTTGTGCCGCTGCAGTCAGCGCCTGAATGTCAGCTGCCTCTACAGGGCGCATCAATTCAGCCAGATGCGCACCTTTTTTGGCCGGTGCCAGATGCGGCCCTTCAAGATGCAGACCGGCAACACCTTTATCAGCCTGCACCGCAGCCACTGCGGCAGTCATTGCCTGTTCTGTCACATCACCGGTATCGGTGATCAGCGTCGGCAACAGACTGGTTGTGCCATATGGGCGATGGCCTGCCGCGATGGTGAACATGATTTCCGGTGTCGGCCCGTCATTGAGCATTGCCCCGCCGCCGCCATTGACCTGCGCATCAATGAAACCGGGCGCAAGAATGCCGCCGTCCAGTTCAATAATCTGCAGATTTTCCGGCAATGCGTCACCATCCTGCACCAGACGGACAATTCTGCCCTTCTCGATCAGAACGGCTGTCCGCTCATGAAAACGATGACCGTCAAAAACACGCGCACCACGCAGCAGCTGAAAACCCATCAGACAGTCTCCGTTACCTTATTCAGATTAAGCGGCTTATCAGGATTGAAACCACGGCGGCGCGTCACCGCTTCGATTACACGATAATAGGCACCGAGCGATACCAGCGGGTCAAGCAGCGCCGAACCGGTTGCCGGTGTTTTAATCTGGCTCCATGGCAGATCCAGTGGTGAAATCGCCAGAATATTGCCGCCAATGCTTTCCAGATGTTTCAGCGCCTGCAGATTATGCTGATAGGCCTGATCCTGCGAGACAAAGGCCACAATCGGGAAGCCTTTCTCCACCAGACGCATCGGGCCATGCATCAGCTCGGCCAGCGAGAAGGCTTCTGCATGAATAGCCGAAGTTTCCTTGGCTTTCAGCGCTGCTTCAAGCGCAATCGCCATTGAAGGGCCGCGACCGCCGATAAACAGCGACTGTTTTTCAGCCAGAATATTCTCAAGCGCATTGCCTGCATCAACTTGAACCGCACCCAGAGCTTCCGGCAGCTGATCAAGTCCGCCCTGCATTGTGCTGTCTTTGCTCACCGCAGCAATCACGCCAGCAAGCGCAGCAGCAGAAGCGATAAAAGATTTGGTCGCAGCAACACTTTTTTCTGGGCCTGCACCGATCCCCAGTACGATATCAGCTTCATTGCCCAACGGGCTGTCTGTCACATTGACCACAGCAACTGTGACTGCGCCGCCCTTTTTAGCCGCGCGCTGCATAGCAACGATATCTGGGCTGGCACCGGACTGCGAAACGGTAAAATGCACGGCAGAACCAAGCTGCAACGGTGCATCATAAACTGATGCCACCGACGGGCCGATTGCTGCCACCGGTAAGCCTAAACGGATTTCTGCCAGATATTTGAAGAATGTTGCAGCATGGTCAGAAGAACCGCGTGCACAGGTCGAAATCAGCGCGGGCTTACGGGAGGCAAAGACCGCCGCGATTTCTTCAAAAACCGGCTTCTGGTCTTTTAACATGCCGGCAACAACTGAAGCAGCCTGTTCGGTTTCCTGAAGCATGAGTGTTGGTGATACGGTCATCGGACCTCTCCCGTTTTCAATTCTGCAATAAAGTCATAAGCATCGCCGCGATAAAGCGAGCGGGTATATTCAACAATCCGGTCTGTTTGCGTGCGCGACACGCGCTCCATTTGCAGGGCAGCAGCCTTGTCAGCCACACCAAGCAAACGCGCATTGACCGGATCAAGCACAACAGCAGTCAGCCTCTGCAAAGCGCGCACCGGCTTATAGCCATGCTGTTCCAGTGCTGTATAAAGCGACAGCGCACCGCTGAGCACAGCCTGTGCCAGTTCCGTTTCCTGTCCGGCGGCAGATAATGTAGCGGTACCCAGCAGACGCTGCGGCACCACTGCACGTTCAATTGCCATCGGCATATCATCGGCAAGACGCAGGCGCTCCACTCGCACCACCAGATCCTGCATGGAAATGCCAAGCTGGAATGCTTCCTCCGGTGACGGCTGCCCGATACCGCCGGATAGAATACGCACCCCCGGTACTTTACCACGAGCGATCATATCCTGCGAGAATGAGGTAAGCTGCCAGAGTGGCTGACTGATCTTTTTCGGACGTTCGCAAATATAGGTGCCGCTGCCATGACGGCGTTCCACCAACCGGTTTTCAAGCAGCGCCTGATAGGCCGAGCGGATGGTGACCCGCGCCAGACCAAGCGCCTGCGCCAGTTCACGCTCAGGCGGCAAACTACTGCCAGCGGCGAGACTGCCATCCTCAATCAAATTGGTCAGCACCACGGAAACCTGCTTATAAAGCGGCCCGCCGGTCGTTTGCGCCGCTAATCCGCGCTGAAGAAGAGGAAGTAATCTGGTATTATCCATACCCAGACTATAATACCTTTTTAATACCAATGACAAATGGAATTATCTGCCAGCTCAAAATAAAAAGGGCAGCTTCTGTTTGGAAAACTGCCCTTTAGCATTTGAGCTATTGTACTAACACCGGCTCAGCCGGTGGCATCTCGGAGCTATCTTCCGGCTCCGGATGCTCAGGCTCTTTCACACGGAACCAGGCCACATAAAGCGCAGGCAGGAACAGCAATGTAATAACCGTTCCGGCAATAATCCCACCCATCATGGCATAGGCCATCGGCCCCCAGAACACTTCGCGGGAAATCGGGATCAGCGCCAGACTGGCCGCCGCTGCGGTCAGCGCAATCGGACGCATACGATGCTGGGAAGCCTGATAAACAGAATCCCACGGATGCATCCCCTCTTTGATATGATCCTCCACCTGCACGATCAGGATCACCGAGTTGCGGATCAGGATGCCGATCAGCGCCAGCACACCGAGAATAGCGACGAAGCCCAGAGGTTTTCCGCTTGGCAGCAAGGCCGCCACTACACCGATCAGGCCGAGCGGAGCAACCGCCACCACCAGAAACAGTCGCTGAAAACTCTGCAATTGCAGCATCAAAATCGTCGCCATAACGAACAGCATCAGCGGCACAACGGCAGCAATCGGCCCCTGACTTTTGGCGCTTTCTTCCACAGTACCGGCAATATGGACGGAATAACCAAGCGGCAGTTTCTGCGCGAAGGCATCAACCTGCCCCTTCATCTGTTCCACCACCGTATCCGGCATGGTCTTGTCGAGAATACCGGCAGAGACTGTGATTGTCGGCAGGCGGTCACGGCGCCAGACAACCGGCTGCTCAATCTCGTAACGGAAATTGGCAATCGAGGCGAGCGGGATGGAATCCCCGTTGCCGGTACCGATCTGCAGATTACGCAGAGTTTCAATCCGGTCACGCTCCTGCGCCTGTGCCCGCACCACCACATTAATCAGATAGGTAGCATCGCGCACCTGTGTGATCGCCAGACCGCCGACCACGCTGTTGAGCGTCATCGAGATGTCTTTAGAAGAAACACCGAGTTTACGCGCCTTATCCTGCAATACATCAACCCGCACCACGCGTGCCGGTTCGTTCCAGTCATAAGCCACAACACCCAGACGCTGATCCTGCGCCATGATCGTAGAAACCTGATGCGCATAGCTGCGAACAGCCTGAATATCCGGCCCGCTGACGCGATATTGAACAGGGCGGCCAACCGGAGGTCCCAACTCAAGGAATTTCACATAAGCATCGGTGCCGATATAATCCTTGCGCAGCACCGCATCGAATTTCTGCTTCAGCCGGTCGCGCGCCTCCACATCCTTAGCGACAATAATCATTTGACCGAAATACGGATTGACCGGCTGCACATCGAAAGTCAGTACGAAACGCACTGCGCCCTGCCCGATATAGCTGCTCCAGTGGTCGATATCCTCATTGCCTTTGAGCATCGTCTCTTCAAAACGCAGCATCTGCGCCTGCGTTTCGGCAATTGAACTGTTCTCCGGCAATTTCCAGTCAATCACCAGTTCCGGCCGATCCGAAGACGGGAAGAACTGGCGCTCAATCAGTGTCATACCACCGAGAGAAATCAAAAACAGCACGACCGTGGCAAAGATTGTCGTCCAGCGATGACGCATGCACCACAGCAAAGCCGCGGCAAAAGCCTTGCCGACACGGCGCGGCTTTTCCTCATGTTTTTTCATCACCTTTGGCAGCAGTGTCACGCCAAGCAGTGGCGCAAACAATACAGCCACCACCCATGATACGACCAGCGAAACGGCAATCACCACGAACAAAGTATAAGTATATTCACCCGCCTGACTGGTGTTCAGACCGATCGGGATAAATCCGGCAATCGTCACCAGCGTACCGGTCAGCATCGGAAAGGCGGTGTGAGAATAGACATAGGTCGCCGCTTTATTGATCGGATCGCCCGCCTCAAGCCGTGCAACCATCATCTCCACGGCAATCATCGCATCATCCACCAGCAGGCCGAGAGCAATAATCAGCGCCCCCAGTGACACGCGCTGCAGCGAAATATCCATATATTGCATGGTGAGGAAGGTGATCGCCAAAACCAGCGGAATGGACAGCGACACCACAAAACCGGCACGCACGCCAAGGCTTATAAAGCTCACGGCCAGAACAATAATCACCGCCTCGAACAGGGCTTTGGTGAAACCGGATACAGCCTCATCCACCACATCCGGCTGATCGGCCACCTGATGCACGCTGATACCAACCGGCAGTTCCCCTTCAACGCGCGCCATCAAATCATTGAGCGCCTTGCCGAAATCCAGCAGGTTCTCATTCGGCTTCATGCCGATAGCCAGCCCGATTGCCGGTTCACCATTCACGCGAAACAGACTTTCCGGCGGATTGGTATAGCCGCGCTTGATTTCCGCCACATCGCTGAGACGGAAGAAGCGGTTATTGACCCGCAGATTGACCGCTTTCAGACTTTCTTCCGAGGTAAACTGCCCGCTCACCCGCACAGAAACCCGCTCCGGCCCCGCATTAATCACACCGGACGGGGTAATCGCATTCTGATCCTGAAGGCTCTTTAAAATCGCCTGCTGATCCAGCCCCAGCGCCGCAATCTGACGGGATGAAAATTCGAGATAGATCACCTCATCCTGCGCGCCGATCAAATCAACTTTACCGGCACTCGGCAATTGCAGAACCTGTGTGCGCACAGTCTCCACATAATCACGCAATTGCCGGTGGCTCAGACCATCAGCCGTGAAGGCGTAAATATTACCGAACACATCGCCGAAGCGGTCATTATAAAAAGGCCCGTAGACGCCTTCAGGGAAATTCCCCTTGATATCATTGATCATATTGCGGGTCTGGAGCCATATTTTCTCCACATCCCGCGCTTTGGTCGTCGCTTTCAGATTGACAAAAATCACCGCTTTACCCGGCGTTGTCACCGATTTGGTAAAATCGAGACTGTCGAGTTCCTGCAGCTTTTTCTCAATCCGATCAGTCACCTGATTGATCGTCTCATCTACCGATGCACCGGGCCAGTTGGCCTGTATCAGCATGGTTTTAATGGTGAATTGCGGGTCTTCCTCGCGCCCGAGATTGATATAGGCGGCAATACCGGCAATCAGAAACACCAGCATGAAATACCAGACCAGCGAGCGGTGATTAAGCGCCCAGTCAGAGAGATTAAATTTCTTCATTATTCCTCTCCCTGCGGCAGCTTAACCTTCTGGCCATCCTGCAAACTGTTCACGCCTGCACTGACAATGCGCTGACCGGCTTCCACGCCCTTGGCAATAAATTGCCCGTCCCTGCGGCTGACAACTTCAACGGCCTGACGGCGAACAGTCTGGCTCTGCGGATCAGCGATCCAGACATAGGTCTTGCCCTCCAGCTCCAGCAAAGCGGATAGCGGCAGAGCAATCTGTTCCTGATGGTCACCATTACTGCGCAGCGCTGTGATTGTTGTGCCTAAACGGAAAGCTTCCGGTGCATCATCAAGCGTGATTTTTACACGGCGTAAACGCGTGGCATTATCCGCCTGCGGTGCAATTTCCCGCACATGACCTTCTGCCTGCACAGTCGGATCGGCCTGCAGGAAAATCATAAATCTATCGCCGTCTTTGACCGTCTCCGCAATGTGATCAGGCACATCGACAACGGCTTCACGCACATCCGGCCGCGCCACGGTCAAAACACTCTGTCCGGCAGCCACAACCTGCCCGACCTCGGCATTCACCGCGGAAACAACACCGTCAAAATCCGGATCCAGTTGTGCAAAACCACGCTCGTCTTCAGCCTTTCGCAAGGCGGCACGGGCTTTTTCCAGACCGGCAGCCGCAGTATCGCGCCCCTGTTTGGCACTGTCATAAACCGCCTGCGGAATACTGCGCATGGCCAGCAAACGCGCCTGCCTGTCCTCTGTGGCCTGCGCATTCACATATTGCGCCTCGGCACTGGCCATGTCGGCTTTGGCTGCCTGCAAATTCAGATCAAGCTGCGCGGGATCAATCATCGCCACAACCTGATCTTTTTTGACAAAATCACCGATATCCACATCACGCTGGATCAGCCGCCCCAAAACGCGAAAGGCAAGATCCGTGCTGAATTGCGGCTCCACAGATCCGGCAAAACCGCTCTGCTGCGAGGTTTCCGCTTTTGCAACAACAAATAATACCGGCCGGACAACCGGTTCTTTCGCTTCATCGGCCTGTTCACCACAGGCTGCCAGCATCAGCAAAACTGATCCTGCCGCAGCTGTTCTGAAAATTCTGCGCTTCATCGTCCAACCCGTCGCCCGCATCACTGTGTTACTTTCTGCTCATCAGCCACCAGAAGCTCCACAACAGCGCCTTCACTCAGCAACTGTCCGCCGCGGGTTATGACCATTTGCCCGTCCTGCAAACCTTCAGAAATAATGATTTTTTCCCGCTCATAGTCCATAATCCGCACCAAAGCGGAAGAAACCGTTTTCGTCTGCGGATCAAGTACCCACACAGCCGGTTTTCCGCCCTGTGATGTCATCGCGCTCCATGGCAAGATCACCGCACGCACCACCGGCAATTGCAGACTACCGGTTACCGGTGCCGCGAGTGTCATGGCAGGTGGCGGCGTATCCAGCTCAACCTTAATCCGCACTGTGCCGGTTGTGGCATTCACCACCGGTGCAACCTCACGCACATGGCCGGTTGCAGTGACAGACGGATCGGAAACCAGTGTCAGACTCACCTGAGGCAGCGCCTGTTTCCCGCCTTGTTGTTCCATGGACTCCGCATGGGCAGCCAGCGCTTCCTGCACATCAAAAACAGCATCCCGCTCACCATCGGCAGCAATCACAAAGGCGGTTTGTGCCGCCTGCACCAATTGTCCCGTTTCAATATTACGGGCAGTCACCACACCGGCGCGCGGCGCACGCAACTCCGTATAGCTCATCATATCCTGCGCATTTTTCATCTGGCTTTGCGCACTGATAAGAGCCGCTTCGGCACGCTGCTTGGTTTCCTCCGCAGTGCCGAACTGACTGCGCGTGGTAAACCCCTGATCCAGCAATGCCTGTTGGCGTGTGTAATTGGCAGTTGCCTGTATTAATTGCGCCTGCGCCGCATTCAGAGAGGCCAGAGCCGAGCGCAGACCAGCTTGCTGCTCCACAGCATCAATACGCGCCAGCAATTCACCGGCTTCAACTTTTTGTCCCACATCAGCGCTGCGCTCTGTCACCTGACCGGAGGCGCGGAAAGCAAGATTGATAAGATTACGGGCAGCAATTGTGCCGGTCTGTACCAGCTTCGGGCGATAATCGCTGACACGGACGGTCTGCGCGCTGACTGCAACACTATGGGCATTAGTGACAGGCTGTTGCGAGGGAGGATTGGCCTGAGCAAAAACACTGCAAACAGACGCAAGCATAAAGGAAGCGAGGGGAACAGGAAGAAGAATGTGTCTGCGCCGTCTGACCATCAAATTCACAACCTTTAAAATACCTATTGCATTACAGCAAACATAGCGGATCATTCCGGTATTAATAGTCTTTCTGAGCCTGACTTTATAAAATCGGGATGATAATAACTCTTTAAAACTGAATTTAGAAAGCAACTGATATGAGCACTGTTCTGGAAATCGCCGATCTGAAAAAACTGGCACGCCGCCGCGTGCCAAAGATGTTTTTCGATTACGCAGATTCCGGCGCATGGACAGAATCGACCTATCGGGCGAATGAAAGTGATTTTGCCAAAATCAAACTACGCCAGCGCGTACTGGTAGATATGACCGACCGTTCTCTGGCAACAACCATGATCGGCCAGAATGTGGCTATGCCCGTAGCCCTGTCTCCGACAGGTCTGGCAGGGATGCAGCATGCGGACGGGGAAATTCTGGCAGCACAGGCCGCACAGGAATTCGGCGTGCCTTTCACCCTTTCCACCATGAGCATCTGCTCGATTGAAGATGTTGCCGCGGCAACGAAAAAGCCGTTCTGGTTCCAGCTTTATGTCATGAAAGACCGTGATTTTGTGCGCAATCTGATTGAACGCGCCAAAGCGGCCGGTTGTTCAGCTCTGGTCTTGACGCTCGACCTGCAAATTCTCGGTCAGCGTCATAAAGACCTGCGCAACGGCCTGTCGGCTCCGCCGAAATTCACGCCGAAACACATCTGGCAGATGATGACCCGCCCGCAATGGTGCCTCGGTATGCTGGCAACCCAGCGCCGCACCTTCCGCAATATTGCCGGTCATGCCAAAGGTGTCAGCGACCTCTCATCCCTGTCCTCATGGACGGCCGAGCAGTTTGACCCGAAACTGAACTGGGATGATGTGGAATGGATCAAAAAACTCTGGGGCGGCCCGCTGATCCTCAAAGGTATTCTTGATGAAGAAGATGCCCTGATGGCAGCCAAAACCGGTGCCGATGCGATTATCGTCTCCAATCATGGCGGCCGCCAGCTCGACGGCGCACCATCATCCATTTCGATGTTGCCGCGCATTGTCGATACAGTCGGTGACAAGGTGGAAATCCATCTCGACGGCGGTATCCGCTCCGGTCAGGATGTGCTCAAAGCCGTGGCACTCGGCGCGAAAGGTACCTATATCGGTCGGCCGTTTCTTTATGGTCTTGGCGCCATGGGCAAAGCCGGCGTGACTAAAGCACTGGACATCATCGCCCGTGAGGCAGATGTGACTATGGCTCTGTGTGGCAAACGCCGTATCACGGATGTGGATGCCTCAATCCTGCATAAAGACTGAGTATTCTTACACGAATAGAGCGCCGTTCTTAGAGCAGTTACGCAACTTCGTTGCAAAACCGCTCTAATTTTTAGCTGACGCAGTATCGTATCCATCAAGTTGTTTCAACTTGATGACGAAATGCTTGTACCGGCGCTCTGCTCAGCAGCACACTGCGGATCGAGAAGCTGGAGTGAATACGCACCACACCCGGCAGGCGTGAGAGAATTTCTTTGTGAATGACCTCATAGGCTGCCGTGTTTTCTGCCTCGGCACGCAGGATATAATCGGCATCCCCCGTCATCAGATAACATTCCTGAATTTCCGGATGACGGCGCACCGCTTCTTCAAAACGATTGAGATATTCCTCCGTCTGTCGCTCCAGCGTAATGCGCACCAGCGCCACCAACCGGTCATCAGCATCGGGTGCCGCAATAATCGCCGTATAGCCGCGGATAACCCCGCTTGTTTCCAGCAATTGCACACGCCGCAGGCACGCCGATTGCGATAAACCGACCTCTGTAGCCAGCTGGCTGTTGGTCATACGCCCGTCACGGCGCAGACAGCGGATAATATTACGATCAATAGCATCTAAAGTCGACACGCAGAATCTTCCAATTCATAGTATTTTATCGTGCTGATTTAGCTACAATTCGCATAAATTGCGAAAAATAGCAAAAACATTCGAAGACTATTCGACTACACTGAGAAACAGGGAGAGAGTTCCGGCACGTGATACCGCTCGTAAAGTTACGACGCTGAACGATGCTGCCTCTTATAAAATTTGTTTGGCATCTCTGGCATGGTCTGCATGCAGAGCATAACCTGAAACTGTGTTATAGTTTTCCGGATATGCATACTGGCAGCCAACCAACGTGTTGAACATGACAATGCGGAATTGCTTATGTCTGTACTCTTTTCTGAAACCCGTGCGGCAGCGCCTGTTGATACAACTGCCGGTGAAAATCCGGAAATCCTCGCGGCCGGCGGTATTCTTACCGTTGATCTGGCCGCTTTGCGCGCGAATTACAAGCTGATCGCCGATGCACTCAGCCCGACCAGAGCCGCAGCTGTTGTGAAAGCCGACGCCTATGGTCTGGGCGCAGATAAAGTCGCCCCGCAATTTTATGCCGCCGGTTGCCGCGATTTTTTCGTTGCACATCTGGGAGAAGCCCTGAAGCTGCAACCGCATATCGGCAAAGATGCTGTTATTTATGTTCTCAACGGCCTGCAGCCGCAGACAGAAAAACTCTGCGCGGATAATAATATTATCCCTGTTCTGAATTCGCTGGAACAGCTGCGCAACTGGGCAGCTCTGGGCAAGGCCGGCAACCGGAAGCTTCCGGCACTGCTTCAGCTTGATACAGGCATGTCGCGTCTCGGTCTTTCCGAACAGGAACTGAAAGAACTGCTGGCAGATATTTCCTTGCTGGACGGCATTGATGTAAAATTCATTATCAGCCATCTGGCTTCTGCTGATAATGTGCAGAGCCCGCAGAACCACGCCCAGCTGGAGCGCATGCAGGCAGCTCTTAAACTTCTGCCGCATTATGCCGTTGCTTTTTCCAATTCCGGCGGCAGCTTCATGGAGCGCGGCTATCATTTTGATCTGGCACGTCCGGGCATCGCACTCTACGGCGGCGCACCACAGGAAAATGCACCGAACCCGATGCTGCCGGTTGTGTCGCTGCAGGCGCGCGTCATTCAATGCCGCACCGTTCCGGCACATACTCTGGTGGGTTATGGCGGCAGCTACGAAACACAGGGCGAGACACGGATTGCCACGATTGCCGTCGGCTATGCAGATGGCTGGCCACGGCATTTAAGCAATAAAGGCGCAGCATATTATGGTGCTGTGCGCCTGCCTATTATCGGCCGTGTTTCCATGGATTCCATTACTCTGGATGTCAGCGCCCTGCCGGAAGGCACATTAAAACTCGGCAGCCTTGTGGAGCTGATCGGCGCACATCAGACCCTTGAACAAGTGGCACAGGATGCCGGAACAATTTCCTATGAGATTCTGACATCTCTGGGGAACAGATATCATCGCAATTACATTAACGACATTCTTGCCTGAAGAACAAACAAGCCTGCACATGCGGCATCAGACAGGATATGACAGAGGCAGACCATGAAAGTTACAATACTCGGCAGCGGTGTGATCGGCGTAACGACCGCCTATTATCTGGCAAAAGCCGGCCATGAAGTGACTGTGCTCGACCGTCAGGAAGGACCGGCGCTCGAAACCAGTTTCGCCAATGCCGGTCAGCTTTCCTATGGTTACTCGACCCCATGGGCTGCTCCGGGTATTCCGCAGAAAGCGGCAATGTGGCTGTTTAAAAAACACTCACCTTTGATTTTCCGTCCGACCTGCAATCCGGCAATGTATAGCTGGCTGATGTCCATGCTGGCCAATTGCACCGCATCGGCCTATGCGACCAACAAAGCCCGCATGCTGCGCATTTCCAATTACAGCCGCGAATGCCTGACCGAACTGCGCAATGATACCGGCATCACCTATGATGAAGGTTCAAAAGGTACTTTGCAGCTGTTCCGCAGTCAGAAAGATTTTGATGCGGTAATGACCAAGGATATTGAAAGCCTGCGTCAGGACGGCATCAAATTTGAAGTGCTGGATGCCGAAGGCTGCACCAAGGCAGAACCAGCCCTTGCCAATGTAAAGCACATGATTACCGGCGGCCTGCGCATGCCGGATGACGGCACCGGCGATTGCTTCACATTCACCAATAAACTGGCCAAAATGGCTGAAGAACTGGGCGTAAAATTCCACTACAATGTGGATATTAAAGGCTTCCAGCTTAACAGCGGTAAGATTGTTGCGGTTGAAACCAATAAAGGCATCTTCACTGCTGATCGCTATGTAGCCGCACTCGGCAGCTTCACGCCGCAGCTGGTCAAAGGCCTCGGCCTCAATGTGCCGATCTATCCGGTCAAAGGCTATTCGATCACCATTCCGATTGTCGATGAATCCCGCGCACCGGTTTCGACCATTCTGGATGAAACCTATAAGATCGCGATTACCCGTCTCGGCGACCGTATCCGCGTCGGCGGTATGGCTGAAGTCACCGATTATGTGACACGTCTGCTGCCTGAACGCCGCGAAACGCTGGAACTTTCCGTCAGCGGCCTGTTCGGTGGTGCGGGTGACCTGTCCAAGGCAACTTTCTGGTCGGGTCTGCGTCCGATGACACCGGATTCAACACCGATTATCGGCGGCACAAAATACGACAATCTCTATATCAATGCCGGACACGGCACACTCGGCTGGACAATGTCTGCCGGTTCTGCCCGCGTTATGGCCGACCTGATCTCCGGCAAAAAACCGGATATTGATACTTCAGATCTCGGCCTGTCACGCTACAAGTAAAATTACATCCTCCGCTTAAACGCCGCCGCAAATTTTGCGGCGGCGTTTTGCATTTCAGAGCAGACCAATCAGATGCGCCTTCATCACCGCATGAACCTTGTTGGAAACAATCAGCTTATTCAGAACATTGTTCATGTGAAAATGTACCGTGCGCGGCGTGATATTGAGTATGATTGAAATATCCTCAGCGGTTTTACCGTCACCGGTCCAGCGCAATATTTCCCGCTCCCGCAGTGTAATAATCTGATCCTCAGTATTATAGGTCTCATCCAGCCGATAAAGATCATAAAATCTTGTGAACAGAGACAGGCTCAACTCACGCAATTCCGGCTCCAGCTCTTTCAGCTCAGCTTTGCTGATTGCATCGCTGGTTCGGCTGAAAGACAGAAAGCCGGCAACCGATTGCGGCCCCCAGCAGGACTGCGTAATACCCACAGAATGGCCCTCACGCCTCATTTCCTGCCACAGAATTTTATTCTGCTGATAGAGTTTCTCAGTCCAGACGACCGGCTTGGAAGACCGCATCGCCTGCTGAATTGCGGGATCGGTCAGAATACATTCATTGCGCACATAATAACTGCGCCAACCTTCAGAATAATTGTCGAAACCCTGAATTTTCGGGCGCGTCAGTGACTGCGGGATACGAAGAACAAAACTGTAATAGTCAAAGCCAAGCCGCACCGCATGACTACTGATAATATCGACAAGTTCAATTTCCTGTACATCTGTTAAATTGACACCATAAAGTATTGGCCGCGATATATTCATCGGAAAAACCTTATCTTATTTTAAAATATCAATAAAAATAAAACAGTATAAAAAATCAGGACAACCAAAGAATAACAATTCAAATAAAAAATGACAATCAATTAGAATAAATTTCACAAAATATGTTCACATCTTAAGAAAGATACAAATATTTAAGAATAACCATGAAAATTTATTGAATAATATAGATTGATAAATCTAATTTTCTAAAAGATGAAAAGCTGTCTGAAACGCTTTTTGCAAGACGTGACATTTTTGCCATGAGCTTTGACAAGGCGAATGCGACCTTTAAAGCAGCTATTCCCACTAATGATTCTTATTGCGAGCCAATAAAAAAGCCCGCCAAAGGCGGGCTCATTTGATGGAGCACTCGTGCTGCTGATTACTTTTTCTTGCTCAGCACCTTCACCAGACTATATTTCAGGCTGGAACTGTCCATAGGCGGATTTTTGATTTTGCTCACATTCACTTTCAGCTTGTAGCGATAACCCGGCTCATAGCGAAAACCGTCAATACCGCCATAGAATAATGTCCATTCGCTTTTCGGGCTTTTGCGCACCTGCATGCATTTTTGCGGCCCTACACCAACACAATCAACCAGCTTGTTATTGATATAAAGCACCTCATTCTTACCGGCTGCACTCGCCTGCTGCATCGACAACAGACCGGCACCAACAATGGCCGCAGTTACAACAGGTATAATAAAGGTCTTTTTCACAGGCTTCTCCGTCTTCGCTTCTTACTTGCGTCAGCACTGAACTTAGCTAAAACAACCTGAACAGCAGGTGAACCGGATGACGTCTCAAAACACACATACCAACGGCAAGACCATTGCCATTATTGGCGGCGGCCCTTCAGGCCTTGCTGCGGCAGAAATTCTGTCCGCGCACGGTCATGACGTTACTGTTTACGAAGCCATGCCGACTGTTGCACGCAAATTTCTGCTGGCAGGCAAATCCGGTTTGAATATCACCCATTCAGAACCCTATGAACGCTTTCGTACCCGCTATGGTTCCAGCGGCTCCCGCCTCATTCCAGCACTCGATGCTTTCACACCTACTGATATCTGTGAATGGACAGAAGCATTGGATATTGAGGTCTTCACCGGCAGTTCCGACCGCGTCTTTCCGAAACGGATGAAAGCCTCGCCATTGCTGCGCAACTGGGTGGCACGGCTGGAAGCGCAAGGCATCAAAATCCTGAAACGTCATCGCTGGAAAGGTTTCAGCGGCGACGCTCTTTTGCTTGACACGCCGGAAGGTGAAAAACAGATCAGCCCTGATGCCACATTACTGGCTCTGGGTGGCGCCAGCTATCCGCGTCTTGGCTCTGATGCCGCATGGGTGCCGTGGCTTAAGGAAAAGAATATCAATATTGCACCTTTCCAATCGGCCAATTGCGGATTTGATGTTGACTGGAGCACATTCTTTCGCGAGCGCTTTGCAGGTGCACCGATCAAATCGGTTGCCGTCACATCTCCGGCAGGCCGGATTGAGGGCGAATTTGTTATCTCGCAGCACGGCATTGAAGGCAGTCTGATCTATGCCCACACCGCTGCATTGCGCGATCAGCTGAATAATACCGGCACCGCCAGTCTCTATCTTGATCTGACACCGGCACGGTCAGTTGAACGGCTGATACGCGACCTTATCAAACAAGGCAGCAAAAGCAGCTTCTCCAACCGCCTGCGCAAAGCCACCGGCCTTGAAGGTGTGAAAGCAGCTTTATTGCGCGAACTGGTGCCGGATGCTCATACGCTCTCCGCGGAAAATCTCGCGCAGCAGATTAAAAATCTTGCAGTGCCTTTGCTGCGTCCGCGCCCGATTGCAGAGGCGATCTCCTCTGACGGTGGCATTGTCTGGGATGAGGTCAGCGACACTTATATGCTGCACAAATTACCGGGCGTTTTTGTTGCTGGTGAAATGCTGGATTGGGAGGCTCCGACCGGAGGCTATCTTCTCACCGCCTGCTTCGCAACTGGCCGCGCGGCAGCTCAAGGTATGCTGGATTGGATCAAGGTTTAAATAATCTTCGCTTTCACAAACACATCATAGCGGGTGCTTTTTCCTAATATCTGATGCGAAGGTTTGCGGATACCTGCCATTGGTTCCGCACGCAGCGGCCATTTCAGAACAACGCGGTTTTGCGCAGCTTCCAGCGCCACATGCATCAGTCTTTCCGCATCAGGATCGGTACCGACAATCTCGCGGATCTGGCGCATTTCTTTTTTGACCAGCGCCGTATTTCCGCGTGGCGGATGCATTGGATCAACCAGAACTACCTGCGGCTTCAGCTCCGGCAACAAGGCACAGGAGTCACCAAAGAGCAGCGTCATCCGCGCCACGGTCTCCGCCAAGCGCCCGCCTTCTGCCGCGGCGCGTTCCAGCCCTGCGGCCAGCAAAGCATGCATTTTTTCTGACCGCTCAATCAAGGTCACTTTTGCACCGAGTGATGCCAGCAAAAAAGCATCGCGGCCAAGCCCTGCGGTAGCGTCCACAATATCCGGTGTTGCACCGCGCACCAGCCCTGCCGCTTTGGCAAGCGCCTGACCGCGTCCTTCACCGGAGCGGAAACGATGACCGACAGCCCCGCCGACAAAATCAACAATCAGGTTATTATCATCTGCTTGCTGCATAGGTTCTCTCAAAACGGGCAAGGTATGGTAAAAGTAACAGCACGACCATCAGGGTGACGGAAGCTCAGGCTCTCCGCATGCAGTAGCAAGCGATCTGCTGCCTGCAAAGCAGCGCCCTCTGCATAGAATTCATCACCCAACATCACATGACCGATGGCTTTCATATGCACACGCAGCTGATGGGTTCGGCCGGTCAGTGGAAACAAACGCAGCCTTGTTGTCTGCTCTCCGCGCTCCAGCACCTGCCAGCGACTTTGTGCCGGTTTGCCATGTTCGTAATCCACACGGTGACGCGGTTTATTGTCCGGATCAATCGCCAGCGGCAGATCAATCAGACCTTCATCCTCAGCTACATTACCCCAGACCACAGCGACATAGGATTTCTCGGTGCTGCGCTCTTCAAATTGTCTGGCAATCTGTGCATGGGCTTTACGGTTCAGCGACATCAGCACCACGCCGGATGTATCCTTATCCAGCCGGTGGATCATCAGTGCCTTTGGAAACTGCTTCTGCACCCGCGTCGCTAAGCTATCAGACAAAGCCGGATCACGCCCCGGCACAGATAACAGCCCGCTCGGCTTATCCAGCACCAGAATATCCGCATCCTGATAGATCACCGATATCGGATCCATAGGCGGATTATAAACAGGAGAAGCGGAAGAGTATGTGCTCATGCCTCCCTCTAACATAGTTTATCCGCCGCATAGAAGTGCTGACTTTCAGGAGAAACCAAGAAAAACGGGAACTGAAACGGCAGGTCAGCGGTTTACTCAGGCATTCCCTGCAAAATCAGTCGTGATTTTGCACTCACGGAAAGGCTTTTGATGCGATATTTTCTGCCCCTCTGTTTGCTTGCAGTGCTGAGTAGCGGCACTTTGATGACAATACCGGCCACAGCGAAAACTGTTCCGATACCTGCACAAAAACCCGCAGCGGAAGAGAATAAAACCATTACCCCTGCCCCAAAACCGGAACTAAAAGAACCGCCCGCTCCCCCAAAGCCGGATATATCAAAACCGGAGACACCGAAAGCCGAACGGATTTATCAGGCGGCCTGCCTGCCATTAGTGCAAAATGAAGTGACCGGCAAAGTCATCCCGCCTGTCAATGAAGGGCAATGCCAGATCAAAAGCCCGCTGGAAATCACGGCCTTCACCAAACCTGTCCCGATAGAACTGGATCAGACGATAACAACCAATTGCACGATGACTGTCGCTCTCACTGAATGGGTGCAGCAGGCTAACAATCTGGCCAAAACCCATCTTGGCAGCGATATCAAAACCATCGGCACCGGTTCGCATTATCAGTGCCGGAAAGTGAATAACGGCTCGGCAGGACGTGTATCCGAACATGCTTTTGGCAATGCTCTGGATATCATGTCTTTCACACTCGCCAATGGTGAAAAAACCACACTTGCCACAGACTGGAACGGCAGTGAAAAACAAAAGAAATTCTGGCGCGAATTACATAAGGAAAGCTGCAAACTGTTCATGACAGTCTTAGGACCGGAGGCCGACAGCGCCCATGAAACCAATCTGCATCTTGATATGGGCTGCCACGGCAAATCCTGTACCTATCGCATCTGCCAGTAATCTGACGAAACAGAAAAATAGACGCCCGATTTCCGGCGGCACCGCAAACAAATCATGATAAAGTCTGTTTATGCTATTTTCTTTACCCGACCCGCACACTCTTTATCAGGCGCTTCTTGATCGTGACCAGTCCTATGACGGCCATGTTTTTGTTGGTGTAACCAGCACCGGCATCTTCTGCCGTCTGTCCTGTCCGGCGCGTAAACCGAAATTCGAGAACAGCCGCTTTTTCGATCATCCGGCCGCTTGTATGGAAGCAGGTTTCCGGCCGTGTCAGCGCTGCCGTCCTCTGGATTTTTATCGTGGCAAGGAACCGGTTGTCGCCAAATTACTGGATTGTCTGGATGCCCGACCGGATCATTTCTGGTGCGAAGATGACCTCATCGGCATGCAACTTGATCCTTCCACAGTGCGCCGTGCTTTCAAACGCCATCTGGGTATGACTTTTCTGGATATGGCACGACTACGCCGGAAAGCACGCGGGCTTGAAAGCATTGCAGCCGGTCATTCCGTGATCGATGCGCAGCTTGAGGCCGGTTATGATTCCGGCAGCGGTTTTCGCGAAGCCATTACGCAGCTGATCGGTGATACGCCTGCCCAGCTGAAAGGCCGGGATCTGCTGAAAGCCGACTGGCTGGAAACACCGATCGGCTCCATGCTGGCCGTAGCCGATCAGCATCATCTGCATTTGCTGGAATTTTTTGAGCGCAAAGGCCTGCCCAATGAGCTGAAAAAACTGCGCCTCTATACCAAATCATCCATCAGCTTTGGCCGTCTTGCGCCGATTGATCAGATTGAAGCAGAGCTGAAGCTCTATTTCACCGGTGGTTTTACCGGTTTTAAAACGCCGCTGGCGCTTTATGCTCCGGCCTTTACCCGCTCGGTCTGGGATGCATTGCAGGAAATTCCGCTGGGTGAAACCCGCTCCTATGCCGAGCTGGCAGAACTGACCGGACGCCCTGATGCCATACGTGCCGTGGCCAATGCCAATGGCGCTAATCAGCTGTCAATTATTATCCCGTGTCATCGTACCATCGGCTCGGACGGATCACTCACGGGATATGGCGGCGGTCTATGGCGCAAACGCTGGCTGCTTGAGCACGAAAAGCGCATGGCTGCCCGTTCCGCCGCCTGAATAGTTTAAAAGCCTGTATGGGTTTTCAGGAATTCGGTTTCTTCCGGCGTATTTTTGCGGCCGAGTACGGCATTGCGATGCGGAAACCGGCCGAATTCCTCGACAATATCACGATGCTCTCTGGCAAAGCCGAGAGCAAAATCATTGCCTAGCGCTTTATAAAGCTTCACGCATTGCTCCTGATCTTCAATCACCTCGCTATGCATCAGCGGCAGATAGAAAAACTGCCGTGCTTTCTCATCCACAGCCATGTCATAATCATGCTCCAGCGCATATTTTGACAGTGCACAGGCAAGCGGATCACTCGCAAAAGCCTTAGGATCACCGCGGAACATATTGCGCGGAAACTGATCAAAAATAATAGTCAGAGCCAAAGCGCTTTTGGCATCATTCTTCCAATGCGCAAGTTCACCTTCCACTGCCTGCTCATATACCGCGCTGAAACGCTGTTTGATTTGCTGGTCAAGATCATCAGAACGGACAAACCAATGCGCTTCCGTTGCATCAGAAAACCAGAAATCCAGAATATCCTGCGGGGTCACCTGCACCATAGATCATCTCTCCTGTCTTATTTTCATTCTTTATACATAGAGCAAATCTCCGTGCTTACCAGTTTCAGAAATTTTAATTATGCAAACCAACAAAAAAGGAGCCGCAAGCGGCTCCTTTTGCAAATCATCTTCATGAAACGATCAGGAAGAAAACTCTTTGTCTTTATGACCGAGAATGGCCAGCAAAGTAATTGCCGCCGCAGCCAGCAAATACAGACCAACATAGCTAAGGCTGTAGGTTGTAGCCAGCCATGTCGCGATATATGGCGCCAGCGAAGCACCGAAAATACTGGCCATGTTAAAGGTCATGGAAGCACCGGTATAACGAACGGCAGTCGGGAACGGCGAAGCCAGCGCCGCACCGATCGGACCATAGGTCATGCCCATCAGTGCGAAACCGATGATCGAGCACATCACAGCACCGACAACACCGGCACCCAGCAGTGGTGCCATGAACAGGCCGAACACACCAATACCGATTGTGGTGAGGATCATGATGAAGCGGCGTCCGAAACGGTCAGACAACAGACCGGAAACCGGAATCAACAGACCAAAGAACACAACGCCAACCATCTGAATGAACAGGAATTGCTCACGGGAATAGCCCATGCCGGCCTGTTCAACCGGACGTGTTGCCCATGACAGCATGAATACGGTCATCAGATAGAACAGCACAAAGGTTGCCAGCGCCGAGAAAGTACCGAGCACCAGCGCACGCTTGTGATGTTTGAAGACTGCCGCCAGCGGCACCTGAACGCGTTCCTGCTTGTCCATTGCCTTCTGGAATTCAGGTGTTTCGGTGATCTTGATACGAACATAAAGACCAACAGCAACCAGCAGGATCGAACCGACAAACGGAATACGCCAGCCCCAGCTCATGAACTGCTCATTGCTCAGTGTGGCACCGAGAATAATAAATGTACCGGCAGAGAGGATGAAGCCGATCGGCGCACCAAGCTGCGGGAACATTGCATACCATGAACGCTTGCCTTCCGGCGCGTTTTCGGTTGCCAGCAACACAGCACCGCCCCATTCACCGCCAAGGCCAAGTCCCTGACCGAAACGGCACAATGCGAGCAACAGCGGCGCAACCACACCGATCTGCGCATAGGTTGGCAGCAAACCGATGATGACGGTCGAAAGACCCATGGTCATCAGTGCGGCAACCAATGTTGCCTTACGGCCGATTTTGTCACCGAAATGGCCGAAAACCATGGCACCAAACGGACGGGCAAAGAAAGCAATCGAGAATGTAGCAAAAGATTGCAACATGGCCGAAGTCGGATCGCTGGCCGGAAAGAACACAGCCGGAAACACCAGAACGGCAGCCGTTGCATAAACATAAAAATCGAAAAATTCGATTGTTGTTCCCACGAGGCTGGCAAACAGCACGCGCGCGGGCGAATTCAAGGCCGGAGCTGCCTGGCCGTTTTTACCGGCAACTGCACTCCGGGGGGCACCGGAAACACTCATTTTTTTATCCTGTTTGCGCAAGTTTACGAGTGTAAAATCCGATCCCGCAGACCTGCTGAAATATCGACGCAGAACAGCCGTTTAAAAAGAAAAGGACTGACCTGAATTATGCACCACCGACACCGAAAACCGGAATCCGGCGCATTCTGATCGCAATGGTCTATCCGATTAAAAGCAAGAAAACTATCAAAAATATCAGGGTTTCTTTTTAAAATTGCGCAAAATGCACGTTTATTTTGCAGTTCGCCATGCCACATGCATTTTCGCGCAATAGTCTGATAACGACATTTCAATCCGGCCATGCAAATGATGCGAACGAGTGCCGGACTTATCACAAATGCGTTGCACAACAGTCATGCGCTGTTCATTGAAATTGCAGAGAATGCGGAAGTCCTGTTTTTCGGAGATTACGGTCATGCATCCGCCCTCGGAAAATACCAATCGCAGAAAACAACCGCCGCCGGTCAGATCAAGCAATAATAATTGCTCTTCCGCCATCTGGTTTCCGCGCTGGATACCACACAACACAAAAAGAGCACTGCCCGTCAATGCGCCGGTCAACCGCGTCTGGTGAACTAGCATTTATCTGACAAAAAAGCCCTTGTGCAGAACACAAGGGCTTTTCATTTTTAACAGCTGAACAATCAGAACTTCGAGGTCATGCTGACCCAGAGACGGCGTCCGTCAACCGAAGCGTTGAAATCACTCTCTTCAATACGCTTGTCGAACAGATTGTAGAGTGCCGCATTGAATGTAACATTCTCGCTGAACTCATAGCTCGTACCGATATCGAAAGTCATATAGGCATCATATTTACGGGCAATGACCTTGCCGTTTTTGTAAACCGGCTTACCGTTACTGCCGATACGGGCTCCGGCATTCGTTTCCGAGCCATGGTAATTGGCAGCCGTCCATGCAGAAAGACCTTCAACCGGTGTAGTCCAGTCCGCACGGATATTACCCATATGTTCAGGTGTACGTGTCAGTGGCAGACCATCATAGTCCCCGCCCTTCTGACGGGAATGCGTATAGGTATAGCTGGCGCGCAAACGGATATCAGATGTGGCTTCCCAGTTTGCGGTCAGTTCCACACCCTGCATCACAGCATTATCAATATTGAAGCTGCTCCACAGAACATAATTGGTGTTTTCGCTCCAGCGGATCGGCTTGCCATTTGCATCAAGCATCTGCTTGTTGGAGATCTTGTCCTTGAAATCCGTGTAGAAATACGTCGCGCCAAGCTGCAAACCGTCCTGATTGTCCCACAGGGCACCCAGTTCATAGCTCGTGCTCTTTTCTGCTTTCAGGCTTTCATCGCCAATAATCACACCGCAAGGGTTCTTGCCGGATGGCAGGCTCGCTTCAGGACCATAGAAACAGCCGCCGCCGCCAGTTGTATAAGCATAGCCCGGTGCGATTGTGCGGATTTCCGGTGCTTTAAAGCCCGTGGAAATACCACCTTTCAGCGTCAGCTGCTCCGTTGCATGCCACACGGCATAAGCACGCGGACTGAGATGGGAACCGTAGATTTCGTGGTCATCCATACGCAGACCACCGGTCAGCGAGAAGTCCGGTGTAATCCACCACTCATCTTCAGCAAAGACCGCCCATTGGCGAATGCTGAATGTCTCATCAAGACCGGTGCGGCGTCCCGGATTCTGATCTGTCAGCTGTGCATCAATGAACTGACCGCCGGTGACCAGCGTATGATCGCCGTAAAATTCAAACGGTGTGGTGAATTTACCGTCGAGTACAGAGTTACGGATTTCCGGTGAACGCAGATTTTCCACATAGGAGCCCTGAGCTTTATCCCAGTTGAAATTCGTGCGTTCTGCCCATTCCTGCGAGAACGAGAAATCAGACGTTGTCGGACCCCAGCGGCCGGTATGGCTGATCGACCAATGTTTGCGGTCGTTGTAATTATAAGTATCTGTTCCGGTCAAAGCGATTGTATCACCGACATTGCCTTCACGACGTACACGGGTGACGCCACCTTCGATGAAAATGTCATGATCTTCGTTCGGCGTAATTGTCAGCTTTCCGCCCAGATCACCATCGCGCTGTTCCTGCGTACCATTGAGGAATTTATCCTCACTGCGCTTCAGACCACGTCCCCAGGCCTGAACACCGACAACGTCAGGTACCAGTGGTCCGCTGACATAGAAGGAAGCCTGTCCGCTGTTGCCGTAGCGTGATTTGGTCTGCACGGTACCGTCAAGCGTCAGTTCCCCATGCCATGCATCATCAACTTTACGGGTAATAATATTGATAACGCCACCCATGGCATCCGAACCATAGAGCGAAGACATCGGGCCGCGCACCACTTCAATCCGCTCGATGGCCGATGCAGGCGGAACAAAACTCTGTTCAAAACCGGCATTACCATTGGTGCGGGCATCACGGGTGCTCTGGCGCTTACCATCGACCAGAATAAGCGTATAGGCACCCGGCAAACCGCGGATATAAATATCCTGCTCATTGGCGATACCGGTCACGCTGACACCCTGCACGCTGTTAAGCGCATCGGTCAGGTTGCGGAAAGCACCTTTTTCCAGCTCTTCGCGCGGTACAACAGTAATGCTGGCCGGCGCATCTTTAACATTTTGCTCAAAACCGGTGGCCGTGACAACGATCTGATCCAGACGCACTGTACCTGCCGGCGCTGCAGCCTGCTCAGCGGCCTGATCCGCAACTTGTTCCGTTGGTTGCTCGGCCTGCGCCTCAGCCGCAACCGGCTTCTTTTTAACAGCCTGTGCCTGAGCCGGAAGGGCGAAAGACAGCATTGTTCCGGCCAGAATTGTGCCGCATGCAAGAGCTGCGAGACGACGCATTTTGACCTGTTTTAACATCTCAGATCCGGAAACTGTCTGAATTTCCGCTCTTGAATGTCCGATATCTGTCATTTCAATTGCCCTCTGCCACAAATATGAGTTATTTACTCCCCTTATGTGTGGCAAGGTAACAGGTCAATCGCCATGTTTCAGACTTATTCCAACATCAGCTTTTTGCATTCCGCATAATGAAGATATCGCACCGCCTGAAAAAAGCTTTGCTCTGCACCAAAGCCGGAAGGAACAGTTAAATGCGTGAAAAGACTGTGCCTGATGACAAGAAGTCAGCCAAAGACAGCACAAACAGCGCCTTGCCCGCGTCCCGCTTAGGGCAGTTAAGGCTGTTGATAGCTTTGGATACATTGCTTGTGGAGGGCAGCGTGCAGCAGGCTGCCAAGCGCATGAATCTCAGCGCTCCGGCGATGAGTCGTCTGCTCAACCAGATTCGGGAAGCCTTCAACGATCCCATTTTAGTGCGTTCCGGCCGCCGGATGATCCCCTCTCCGCGCGCAGAAATGCTGCGCCTGCGCCTGCGTGCTCTTGCGGATGAGGCTGAAAACCTGCTCAGCCCCGATATACCGGCAACGCAGACACCGGCGGAAACCGGCTGGCAGCAACAGGCTTTACTCGCCGTTCCGCCTTTATCGCTCAGAACACCACTGATCGGCGGGCAACCCAGCCCCAAACAACTCGCCAATCAGCTCGCTAATCTGAGCAGCAGTCATGATCCTGTTTTACGGTTTTCGCGGTTTCTGGGCATACTCGGTCGTGGTGCCGGTAACAGCCGTCCGCTGACGATTGAGGAGGCAGAGGAAGCCTTTTCCCTGATCCTGCAGCAACAGGTTGATCCGATGCAGGCCAGCGCATTTTTCAGCCTGATCCATTATCGCGGAACAGCCGCTCAGGAACTGGCAGGTATGGTCAGGGCTGCACGCCAATATTATCAGCTGGATGATACATTCAGTCCGCAGGCGGATCTGGACTGGCCGGCCTATCTCTCCCCCAATTCACCACGTGCACCATGGTTTTTACAGGCCGCCAAACTGCTCGCACAGGCCGGATATAAAATCGCACTGCATGGCAGCAATGGCAGCGGCATGAATAGCGGTAAGATTGAACAGGCAGCACATGCGCTTGGCATTCCTGTTGCACAAAACCTTGCCGATGCCCGTCAGACACTGAAAAACAGCCACATTGTCTATATGCCATTAACAGGTTTTGCGCCTGCTCTTGCATCGATGATGGCGCTCTATCCGCTATTTGCCGCGCGCTCTCCGGTGGGCGACTGTGTACATCTTCTCAATCCGTTGCAAGCGCGTGCCAGCCTGCTGGGTGTATCCCGACCGGCCTATCGGGAACTGCACAGAGATACGGCAAAGCTGTTGCAGGAACTGCCGGAAACGCATAGCACTGCTGTTTATGGAAACAGCCAGCGACAATTGACCGTTCTCAGCGGCAATCGCGATGTTGCGGAGTTTTATCCTTTCCGTGTGGCAACACTTTTAAGCCTCAGCGGCACGGAAAGCTCTGACATTATTATAAAAGCACTGCATGAGCCGGAAGCCCTGCCCCGTATCGGCATGGATTCCTTTGAATATTGGCAGGCTATCTGGGCAGGAACTGCCATTGACCCGCGTCTTGAAACCGTTGTCACAGCAACAGCGGCGCTCGGCCTGATGACATTGCACAATGATCCCGACTTCAGCGCCTGCCACACCAAGGCAAAGCAACTCTGGCAGCAGCGCCACAATAAATAAACGGCACCTCCCGAAGAAGGTGCCGTTTAATCACTGTCAGGTGCCCCGCCATTTCTGTGTCTTGCGCAGCAGCATTTGCGACAAGCCATAATGCACAAATCGTGCCGCGACATTGGTATAGAAGATCATCATCCCCATAGCGGCAGCGGGTGCCACATCCCCTGCATCATCCATATTCAGCACGGCCACGGAAGCCAGCGTAGTATGAGCAGAATACAGGAACACCACGGCGGAGACTGTCGTCATCGCATTGACGAACAGGTAGATTGAAATATCCAGAATGGCCGGCAGACATACCGGCACGGTCACCCGCGCAAATAATTTGTAGAATGGTTGTTTGAGTGATGCCGAAACCGATTCAAATTCCGGATCCATCTGTTTCAGTGCGGTCAGCGCCGTCAGATGGGACACTGTATAAAAATGCGTCACGGTACAGATGACAAGAATTATCATTGTCCCGTAAATAGTGCTCAGCGGGTTGGCCGGATTGTTAAAGAAGAAAATATAGGCAAGCCCCAGCACCATCCCCGGCACAGCCATTGGCAGCATAGCCAGAAACTGGAACAAGGCGCGGCCTTTAGCAAAGCCCTCGGTCTTCTCAACCGCATAGGCACCGACAAACACAACCACAGTTCCGATAATCGCCGTCAGAAAAGCCAGCTGGATAGAATTATAATAGGAACTCCAGCCACCGCCATCCATACGCCCGAACTCAAAATTGCGCAGGCTGAGGCTCAGATCATAAGGCCAGAATTTTACGATGGCCGCTAATTGGCAGACCAGCAAAAGGCCGGTGATGAAAACAGCTATCAGAGCGCAATAAAGCAGGCACAGATTGTCAAACAGCGGTTTCTTTTTCGGAGCAAACGGCACCGCACGCGCAGATAACAAGGCAACCTGTTTGCGCTGGATAACTCTGTCAACGGCAAAGGCGATCACAGCGGGAAACAGCAGCATCACAGAGACAACGGCACCGATTTCAAAATTCTGCTGGCCGATAACCTGCTTATAAATATCCACCGCCAGCACATTATACTGGCCGCCGATAACCTTTGGCAGACCAAAATCCGTGATAACCAGATTGAACACCACAAAAGCTGCTGAAATCAAACCATAGCGGGCACCCGGAACTGTCACAGTCCAGAATGTGCGCCATTTGCTTGCCCGCAGGGAATCCGCGGCCTCATAATGACGGGCATCCGACACAGCCAGAGCCGTTGAAATAATCATCAAGGCATGGGGAAAAGTAAAGAAAACCGACCCCAGCACAATGCCCAGCGGCCCGTAAATCGGCAGGCCGAACAGCAGCTCTTTCAAAATCCCCTGATTACCGAACAGATAGATCAGCGCAATCCCCGGCAACAGTGACGGCACAAGAATTGGCATCACCGCCACCAGCTTGAAAAAGCCTTTAAAGCGCATTTTGGAACGGTTGAGCGCATAGGCAAAACCAAAAGCCAGTGAAACGGTGAGCACCATGCTGACCAGCGCGATCACCAGAGAATTCCTGATCGACTGAAACAGCGCCGGTGATGAAAAATAAGTGCGATAATTATCCAGCCCTGTCGTTTGATGCGGCATCAGCATGACACGGCGAAAATTATTGGAATCCACCTCCTGCCATTCCTGCCCCTGATAGGGAGCAGAGCCGATCAGAAACCGGCTGTTATCCGTCAAACCACGAATACGATAATGCTCGGGTCCGCGAAAGCTGAATTCCGGAAACAAGGCAACCGGAGACAAACGGCCACTATTGGAGGTTGCCAGCTCATCTTCTGAAATGGTTTTCAGTTCAGCATTCAGCTGGCTCAAAGACTGCGCGGGAGCCCAGTTACCTTTGCCGTCACCAACCTGCACTTCATAGTTTTCCAGCTGAAACTGGTAACTGGCAAAAGATTTGGACAGCATCACATAAAGCGGCGCCGCCAGTGTTATCAGCAGATACGCGCCGATAATCAGCATCATACCGCGCTTGATCCAGTCGTCCGAACTGACCTTCTGACGGATAGCCTTGCCCGCCGGCATGAGCGGCGCGGTAGAATAATCGCTTACAGCACTCATCGCCTGCCCTTTCCGTCAAAAATCAGCAAACGGCTTTTCGGCAATTCAACAAGAATGGTCATACCCTCTGTCAGGCCGAGGCGACGTTCCGCATTGATGGAAAAATCTGCTATCAGCTGCTGGTTTTGCAAATAGGTGCTGCGCATATGCGTGCGCCAGAAAGAGCCGAGAAATTCCATGGCTTCGATCTGCACCTCAATCAGATTTTCCCCGTTTCCGGCAGAGGAACTCGCATCCACAGCGCGGCCATGGGGGATCACATCATTCGGCCTGATCACTGCAACCGCCTCACTGCCCTCCGGCAGATTATGCTCATTGCATTGCAGAACCAGATCACCGGAAACGGCGGTGCCATCCGCACCGATTGTGACCGGATATTTATTGGTCTCTCCGATGAAATCGGCCACAAACAGACTGCTTGGCTGGCGATAAACATCAAGCGGCGTGCCAACCTGTTCGATTGTCCCTTTATTCATCACCACGATACGATCAGCCATAGCCAGCGCTTCTTCCTGATCGTGGGTGACCATGATTGTTGTCACGCCGAGCTTACGCTGCAATTCTTTAATCTCGTGGCGCAGATGAACGCGCACCTTGGCATCAAGCGCGGATAGCGGCTCGTCAAGCAGCAAAAGACCGGGAGAAATCGCTATCGCCCTTGCCAGCGCAATACGCTGCTGCTGTCCGCCGGAAAGTTGTGAAGGATATTTTTTCGCCTGATCTGCCAGTCCCACCAGTTCCAGCAATTCGGCAACACGCTGCGTAATCTCAGCGCGTGATTTCTTCATATTTTCAAGCCCGAAGGCGATATTCTTTTCAATGGTCAGATTGGGAAACAAAGCATAGGACTGAAAAACAATCCCGTAATCGCGTTGTGCTGGCGGCAGGCAGGAAATATCTTTGGAAGCCTGATGAACCGTCCCCCTTGTCTGCAGATCCAGCCCTGCAATGGCACGCAGCAATGTGGTTTTGCCGCAACCGGAAGGCCCGAGAAAACAGATAAACTCGCCTTCTCTGATTTCCAGATTGATGTCTTTCAGCGCATAAAACTCTCCGAAAGCTTTCCAGAGGCCGTCAACCTTGAGATATTCCTGTCTGTTTGCTGCCGCATCGCCGGCATTATATGCCTGCTGACCGATACGAACAGCATCTGTAGCCATTTCATGTTTCACGAATTCATTCCTCTGGACTGACATGGTCACACTCCCTGAACGAACGCGGAAAAGCCCGCGTTCGCAGTCGCATTATGCGTGTCTGTTAGAGCAGCTTCGGAAAACACGGGAACCGGTCTGTGTCCGAAACCATATGAAGACAGAAATTCTGCCGCTCAATGAGACAGCGTTCCGATCAGCCTTTGGATTCAGATTTTGAATCGTACCGTTTCGACCATTCCTCCAGAATGGCTTTGCGATTATTCGCCGCCCATTCCAGATCATTTTTAATCATCTTCTTTTCGAGATCAGCGGGGATATGTTCCACAGGCTTGGCAATGCCCGGCAACGCGACCACGGCAAAACTCTTATTGAGCGCTTCCATGGCATTCGGTGTCAGTGTCCAGTCCATCAGGGTTTTGGCGGCATCCATATTCGCTGTACCGGCCATAATTGCCACGGCCTCGGACTCCCAGCCGGAACCTTCTTCAGGGAAAATAATATCCACCGGCGCACCGGCACTCTTTACCTGAGAGGCAGGGAATTCAAAGGAAACGCCGATCGGTATTTCACCCGCACCGGCCATTTTGCACGGTTTGGAGCCGGAATGCGTGTAATTGGCGATATTCTCATGCAGGGCATCCATATAGTCCCAGCCGCCCTTTTCACCGAACATCTGCAACCAGGATGACACATCGAGGAAGCCGGTGCCGGACGATGCCGGATTAGGCATGACCACATGACCTTTATATTCAGGCTTGGTCAGGTCTTTCCAGCTTGCCGGCGGTTTCAGGCCAAGTTTCTCTGCTTCAACCGTATTGAAACAGACCGCGGCCACATAGGCATCAAGGCCGATCCAGCTGGTCGGGCGATCCTTATCCACAAAACGCGGATCCAGCTTGTCGACATCTTTCGGCGTATAAGGCTCTAGCATGCCTTCATTTTTAAGGATCAGCAGCGATGTGGCCGCAATACCCCAGACAATATCTGCCTTCGGATTATTTTTCTCGGCCAGCAGCTTGGCGGTCATGACCCCTGTGGAGTCACGTACCCAGTTCACTTTAATATCCGGATGATCTTTATTAAAAGCTTCTGCAAAACGTTGCAGATCAACCGCTTCAAAAGCAGTATAAACAGTCAGTTCTGTTTGTGCATAAGCACTTGATGCCAAAGCAATACCGGCAGCAAGGGACAGAATAAAAGCGCGATGCTTTTTCATTTCATATTTCCCCATTGTTATATCAGCTTTTTGTTATGTATTTGATAGCTGATTGCTTATTTTTATACCTGCTTTTGCAGGCTGTTCCCTCTTATGGCTCCTCATAGTGCGAACCGCAGTTCAATAAGTAAAATCTATTTATTTTATACATCGCCCTCCAAAACTTATAGGTTAGAGAGCGTTTCCTCCGGACAGAAAAATCTATGCGCCTTCCAATATCGCTCTTTCGACAACGGACAGTGCCTGTTCAAGCTCCTGCTGAGTAATGATGAGCGGCGGTGATAAAGTCAGCACATTGCCCTGACTGATCTTGAAACTGACACCGCCCTCCAGACAGCGATAATAAACCGCCTCAGCCAGTGCATTATCCGGCTCACGACTTTGCCGGTCGCGCACCAGCTCCACGCCGAACAGCAAGCCACGACCACGCACATCTCCCGCATGCGGTGAGCGCAATTGCAACTCCCGAAGACGGTTCATCGCATATTGGCCAAGCTCGGCCGCACGCTGAACCAGCCCTTCTTCCTCAATAATCTGAATTGTGGTGAGCGCGGCGCGCGTCGTCACCGGATTTTTCTCATGGGTATAATGCCCGATCGCATAATCACCGCATACATCCAGATCACGGCGCACAATTGCCGCTGCGATCGGCAGCATACCGCCACCCAGCGACTTACCGAGCACAATCATATCCGGTGTCACACCATCATGATCGGACGCAAAAAACTTGCCCGTCTTGCCAAGTCCGGTCGGTATTTCATCAAAAATCAGCAAAGTTCCGTGACGGTCACAGGCCTCACGCACTTTTTGCCAGAAACCGGGCGGCGGCGGATAGGGTGTGGCGCGCATCGGCTCAGCCACCACAGCGGCAATATCACCCTCACGTTCCAGTACAAAAGACACAATATCCGCACAGGCAATGCCGCAGCTCTCAGGCCCTTTATGCTTGTAATGACAGCGATAACAGGCAAAAGGCGGCACATGTTCTGCGCCGGACAATAAAGGACCTGCAATACCCGAACGGAATGTTGCTTCCCCTCCGACTGAAGAGGCGCCAAAGCCAGCCCCGTGAAAGGCATCCCAGAAAGACAGGGTTTTAAATCGTCCTGTGGCTGCACGCGCCACTTTCAGCGCAACCTCAATGGCATCTGACCCGCCGGTAGTGAACAGCGTTTTACCCAGATTGCCCGGTGCTATTTCAGCAAGCTTCTCGGCCAGTTCAATTGCCGGTTCACAGGTAAAACGGCGTGGTGCAAAACTCAGATCATCCATTTGCTGCTTTACCGCAGCAATCAGTCTAGGATGGGCATAGCCGATATGATGGGCGCTATTTCCATGAAAATCCATAAAACGGCGCCCGTTGGCATCTTCAATCCAGATACCCTGCGCCTTAACAATCGCTGTGAGGCAAGGGCTGGAAAGGCTCTGATGCAGAAAAACATCCGCATCACGGCGCAGCACTTCCTTCATGTGAGAACTGTTTTGCTGCGCCTGCCATCGCTGCCTTGCCTCGGAGCGGTTGGACTCGCCCTCTGTGTGCACTGCCAGTTTCATACTCGCCGCCTCCCCGAACGGTTTTCAGATAATGTGGCGGTTGCGATACGTATGCCTGTTATACTTTATTGCATTTTACGTATCGCGAACCTTGTTTTAAGCCCTTCTCCCGCGTCTCACTCCCATGGCAGTGAGAAGGTTTTGACATTGGTGAAGCTTTTCATCGCTTCAATCACACCTTCTTTATAACCATTGCCGGAATCTTTAATCCCGCCGAAAGGCGACATCTCGATACGGTAACCCGGCACTTCCCAGATATTGACCGTACCGACATTGAGCCCGCGGATATATTTCTGCATACGCCGGTAATCATTGGTGCAGACACCCGATGACAAGCCAAAATCTGTCGAGTTAGACAGCGCAATCAGCGCATCATCATCATCCGGCGCGCGAATAATCGGAATAACCGGTCCGAAAGTTTCCTGCATCACCAGTTCCGAGCTGTGCGGCACTTCGTCAACCACAATCGGTGGCAGTAAAGCGCCCTGACGACCCGGATCATAGAGAATTTTTGCCCCCTGCTCGGCTGCCATATAGACCAGTTTTTCAAACCGTGCGGCAGCTTGTTCATGTACGACGGTACCGAGTTCTGTTTTCGGATCCATCGGATCACCAAAGCGTATTTTCTTTGCCCGTTCCAGCACCATTGGTACAAAACGGTCGGCCACGCTTTCCTGACACAAAATACGTTTAACGGCCGTGCAGCGCTGGCCGGAGTTTTTCGTCGCCCCCGCCACAGCAAGATCAGCCGCTTTTGCCAGATCATCGTCACTCAGATCATTGAGAATAATCAGCGGATCATTACCGCCGAGTTCCAGTACTGTGCGTTTATAACCTGCAGTATTGGCAATCATCTTGCCCACAGGAACACCACCGGTAAAGGTAATCAGATCAATATCCGGATTGGTAATCATTTCCGAACCGATATCTTTCGGCAGGCCTGTCACCACCGACAGCATTTCCGGCGGCAATCCGGCTTCATACATAATATCGCACAGCAGCAATGCAGTCATCGGTGTCAGTTCGGTCGGCTTTACCACCACGCAATTATTGGTGGCAATCGCCGGTGCCACTTTATGCGAAACCATATTCAGCGGATGATTGAACGGTGTGATTGCCGAAATCGCACGTAATGGTTCACGGAATGTGAAAATCTTGCGGGCTTTGCCGTGCGGGGTCAGATCGCAGGAGAATATCTCCCCGTCATCATGCAGGCACATCTGCCCTGCAAGCGTAAACACATCATAGGCACGGCCTACTTCATAATAGGAATCCATCTTGGAGATGCCCAGTTCTGAAGTAATCAGATCGGCCATTTCCTCTTTGCGCGCCACCAGCAATTCAGCGGTGCGCAGCAGGATTTTCTGCCGCTCATAGCGTGTCAGCTTCGGCTTATAGGCTGCGGCAATCCTGAAAGCCTCGCGGGCATGTTCGGCACGCCCTGCCGGAACCGTACCGATAACCGCATTTGTGTAAGGATAATGCACATCAAAAACGGCATCCGCATCGACCTTTTTACCGGCGATCCGCATAGGCTCATGTCTGGTTTTAATGATTGTTTCCGGCTTCACCACAAAGGCTCTCCCTTCAATTCACCCCACCGGAAACCGTTCTGATTTTAAGATCAGAGATCGGTTTACCGGCACGGGGGAATGTTTTTCCTCAATTTACGACTGAGCTACCGCAGCTGTAACCGCATAGAAAAACGCATCAAAATTGCGCAGAACCGGTGCTTCCGGCAAATCCGGCATCTGACGGTTCACAATGAAAGGTACGGCCTGCTCTGTCAGCCCGCCATGCGAGCGCAGAGGCTCATTCAATGCTGCAAGATCATGGCGATGCTCACTGGTGCCAATGGCCTTATTCTCCGATGACACCAGAACAATATCGCCGATACGGTCTTGAGGCAGTTCAAAACGCTCAGCAGCATCAGCATTGTTCAGCACCACATCAATGCCTTCAATGGCAGCCAGCCGCTTCATAATATCACCGATATCCGTACCATCCGGCAGATATGCCGTTGCAAAAGAACCAAGCGCACCGTGATGCACCACATAAGGATCTGTAATCGGAAGAATAACCCGCGCGGCATCCTTGCCCAGCCAGTCGTCGAGCACATCCTGCACATAGACAACATCCGGTGAGCCATCAGCCTTATGTTTCGGCTTCATGCCGTGATCCGCAGTCACCACAATGGCCGCACCTAAAGCATCCAGCTCGGCCAGATATTTGTCGAACATTTCATAAAACGCATTGGCCTGCGGCACACCCGGTGCATATTTATGCTGCACATAGTCTGTTGTGGTCAGATACATCACATCAGGCCGGAAAGTTTTGAGCAGCTTCACACCGGCAGCGAACACAAATTCTGAAAGCTCTGCGGAATAGACCTCAGGCGCCGGCATACCCAGCCATTGTGATGCATTATCAATGCCGTTTTCCGCTTTCGTTGTCGTATCGGAACGCTCTGCCGAAAAACAAATCGCGCGATTATCGCCGAATTGCAGGCCTGCCCCCAGCAAAGCCCGCAGCTTGTCTTTAGCTGTCACTACAGCAACTTTCGCACCGGCATCATAGAAGCCTTTGAAAATGGTCGGTGCACGCAGAAAGCGCACATCATTCATCATCACTTCCGTACCGGTTTCACGGTCATAGAGATAATTACCGCAAATGCCGTGGACTGCAGGCGGACGCCCCGTGGCGATGGAAAGATTATTCGGATTGGTAAAACTCGGAATAACACTATGGGCGGTGCGTACCGTGCCGGTTTCTTTAATGCGTTTCAGTGTCGGCATCAGCCCCGCAGCAATTGCCTCATCCAGATAAGCCGGTTCGCACCCGTCAAGGCAGATCGCGATAGCGGGGACGTTCGGCCAGTTATAATCACGGCCGTTCACGGTTACGGTTACCTTGGTCATCTTGTTCACTTCATTATCCTCCGCAGGCGGCATGACGCTAACCTGCTGTTTTAAATTTAAAACTCAGGCTGCGAGCTTAGCGCGTTCATCCAGTGCGGCGGCTGGCGGGGCAGCCGTGTCCACACCCATTTCTGTCAGGCTGTCTGCGGCGGCAGCAACAACCTGCCGCATAATATTGGCGTCCATGCGCCCGATGCAGCCGACACGGAAACTGTCGACAACGGTCAGCTTGCCCGGATAGATGATGAAGCCCTTATCTTTCATCAGATCATAGAAGCGGGAAAACTCGAATTTCGGATGAGCAGGATTGAAGAAGGTTACGATGATCGGCGATAGCCAGCGATCACGCAGCAGCGTTTCAAAACCCAGCTGGCGCATCCCCTCCACCATCACATCACGATTATTGGTATAGCGCGCCAAGCGTCCTTCAGCACCGCCTTCGGCTTCATGCATACGCAATGCAACCAGAAACGCAACAACCACATGGGTCGGCGGCGTGTAGCGCCACTGGCCGGTTTTATTCATCGTTGCCCATTGTTCATATATGTCGAGGCTCAGAGAATGGCAGTTGCCTTTAGATGCTTCCAGTACGCTTTTGCGGGCAATCACAAAGCCAAAACCGGGCACACCTTCGATACATTTATTGGCCGAGGAGACCATGGCTTCATAGCGGATTTTATTCACACTCAGATCAACCGCGCCGAAAGCACTCATACTGTCGACAAGCAGCTTGCGCCCCTTGGCATAAACAACTTCTGAGATTTCCGCGACCGGATTGAGAATGCCGGAACTGGTTTCGCAATGCACCACAATCACATGGGTGATTGCCGGATCGGCATCCAGTGCCTGCGCAACCTCATCCGCACGTGGCGGGAGATAGTCTCCCTTGTCAATTTTACTATGAGCACGCCCCAGATAATTCAGTGTCTGCACAATGCGCTGCCCGTAAGCACCGTTCATCAGCACCAGAATTTTGCTGTCTTTCGGCAAAAATGTCCCGAGCATGGCTTCAACCGCAAAGGAGCCGCTGCCCTGTATCGGCACACAATCAAATTCATGCTTGTCATCACCAGCAACACGCAGCAAGCGCTCACGCATTTCGGCTGTCATTGCCCGAAAATCACCGTCCCATGAGCCCCAGTCCCGCAACATCGCCTGCTTCACCGCATAATCGGTGGTCAAAGGCCCCGGTGTCAGCAAATAGGGTTCTCCCAATGCCGGCGCCAGAAACTGATTAGCTTTCCAGTGCGGAAGCATATCTGCTCCTGACTGCGGTCGTTTTTCACCGGCTGATTGCATTTCCTGTCCCTCCGGATAGCTTGCATAAATGCGGATTTGCTTCATCCTCAGGCAAAGGTAATTATTTGTAAAATCGTTATTTTAAATCAAACTATAAGTTTTACAGATATAACTTGTGCCGGAATTCCTCTATGTTAGAGTTCGTTTTACAGTCAGAAAACACTCGGCATCAGGAGAAATCCATGCGCTATGTTCAGTTACGGGCGTTTCATTATGTGGCAATTTCCGGCGGATTTTCCCGCGCTGCGGAAGCTTTATGCCTGACACAGCCTGCTATTTCCGATCAGGTGCGCAAGCTGGAGGAAGAATATGATGTGCTGCTGTTCAACCGTCATAAGAAACAAGTCAGCCTGACCGATGCCGGTGTAAAACTGCTGGAGATCACTCACCGGCTATTTGAAGTAGAGCAGCAGGCACTGGATTTCCTGTCAGAATCGCGGGTGCTGCGTGCAGGTAAATTGCGTATTATGGCCGATGCGGCACACCATATTCTTGGTATTCTCGGAGCCTTTAGGGAGAAATACCCCTCCGTGCAAATCAGTGTGCAAACCGGCAATAGTGAGGAAGTTATCTCCAGCCTCTATCGCTATGAAGCGGATATCGGCGTGCTGGGCGAAGTACCCAAAGCAAGGGACTTTCTCGTCCATAAGCTGAACTCTTCTCCGATCATCGCCTTTGTCGCCAGAGATCATCCGCTCAGCCGTTTTTCTAATATTGACCTCGCAGAACTGCTGCAATGGCCGCTGGTCTTTCGTGAAAAAGGCTCAAAAACGCGCCAGAAATTGGAAGATCTCGCGTTTGAGAAGAATGTCGTGCTGAAACCTGCTATTGAGGCAGAAGGCCGCGAAGCCGTTCGTGAGATTGTTGCAGGCGGTGCCGGTATCGGCTTTGTTTCATTAGCCGAATTCAGCAATGACAGCCGCTTGCATCCGCTTTCGATCAATACGCGTGAAGAGCTGATGGATGAAACGCTGATCTGCCTTCAGGAACGCAGCAATGGCACACTTATCAATGCATTTTTTAAAATTGCATCCGAAAGTGATACACATAATATTATCAAGAACTAACAAGTGAAAACCCCGCCGGAATGATCCGGCGGGGTTTTAATATCAGACTTTTTTATAGATTATGCCGCGGGCAAGCCAGCAGCCGATTGTCAGCCCCGAGATCGCACCGGACGTATCGCGTTCGGCCACCACAGTCCAGTCTCCCGGTGCCGGAGCATCCATTCCGCGCTGACATGGTAAAAGCCAGATATCTTCAGCAATCGCATAAAGCGGTTGCATTGGCCCTTTACCTAAAAAGCCTTCAAATGCTGCATAGGCGGCGCTACCTGCAATTTCACAGACAAAATCAGCATCCATTTCCGCGCAATGATAACGTCCGGCAATATCCTGTCGCCCGTTTCCGGAAACACGATGCAATTTTGCGGAGAGGTTTTCGCCATCGCGACGAAGAGCAATCTCATCGTCTTTACGCTGCAAAACCATTCCCGAAGATTGCAAACTGCCATCGGTCTGCATATCCATCATTTCTGGTGAAGTGGCAAACCGCGCATGAACCTGCCCGCCGACAGCCGGTGTAAGGCTAAGGCTCAGTTTCGTGGCCGGATCAAAATAATTTCCATACCAACCTGCATCAACAGGCAGAACTTCAGTTTTCGCTTTAGGAATGCCCAAAGCAGCACGCATCAACTGCTCAGCTGCACCATAGGCGCTGGCCTGATGATTAAACATCACAATAACAGATACACGTGCATCAGCCGCATGGAACCGCTGGCAGCGCCAACCGCGCAGCGCCCCGCCATGACCGGTAATTTTAACACCGTCAAAATTGACATGGTTAAGGCCATAGCCGTAACAAGCCGGTTTACCATCCGTGTAAAATTGCGGACGGGACAAACGGTTATAAATACCGTTTTCGTCTCCACGCGTTGCATCAATAAACTGATCCCACGCAATCATATCATCCAGAGAGGCGCAAACGCCTGCATCCCCGCTCCAGTGAATATTATTCACTGCCGCTGTAAAACCGGAGACAATATTGCCCTCATAACCGATTGCATCGCCAGGCGTTATAGATGTGTCAGGGAAAAGTCCGGCAGTTTTCATGCCTGCAGGCAGGAAAATACGCTCACGCAGAAGTTCATCCAGTGAACGACCGGTTTTCTCTTCAATCAAAAAAGACAGCAGACGGAAATTGCCGTTATTATAGGAATAATGTGTACCGGTTTCAAAATGGGTTGTTCGGATTTTTCCAAGAAGCTGACGAGCATTATCTGCCGTAAAAACACCTTCCGGATCAGCGCCATTAACTACAGTCAGCGCCCAGTAATCCCGCAGGCCGGACTGATTATTACATAGATCAGCAATTGCAGGGCGTTTACCTTCAAAGTCAGGCAGATAGGTAGCCAGCGCATCATCAAGAACAGAGGTTTCACTAAAGATATCCAACAAGACTGCGCAGGTAAACTCTTTGCTGACGGAGCAGATCGGCATCATGGTCGCCGCACTCATCGGCACCCTTTTCTCCAGATCAGAATAGCCCCAAACCTGCTTCGCTATAACCCCACCATCTTTGAGAACCGCAGCGACGCCTCCCGGTCCTTTATATTGTTCGGAGAGGCTCAGCATCACAGCATCAATTGCTGATTTATCAACGGCTTGCATAAATTTCATTCCCGCTTATGTGTCTTTGCACTCAGGCATAAGCCACTCACCTTCACAGCTCAAGAGGGATTATCTGCCTGTAATGCCGCAGGATCAGACATGAGCATTAAACAACCTGCAAAGCAGCTAAAAAACTACCCACGCCTCCCCTCCTCTTGCATATTTTAAATACAAAAAAGCTCCGCGCATTTCTGCCGGAGCTTTATTGCTTTGAGGGGATTTGGTTGCGGGGGCACGCAACTACCGATACCGACACTTATTCTCAATTGAAATTTAAGCCTTATCTATTAAAATAAGCACCGAATTGATGTCACACAAATAACTGTCCATTTGTGGAAGACAAGTTATTAAAATTTTCAGTGCTACATTAGAAAATATAGCTATTTTACTAGATGTAATAAGCGGAGACGCGCAGCACGCCACTACCGCGCCTAAACACACTTAAAAGGTTGCGTTGATAGATAGCTAACCGCTTTATCAGCTAGCTGGTCTATGGAGAGACAAGATAGCTGGCACAACTTTAATATCCGTGACTATCGGAAATTAAAGTTGTGCCATAATCACTTTTACGACGGTTCTTCCTGGCGTTGATGAAATTTCTAACTTGCCACCGACTTTGAGAATTCTTGTTGACATACTTCTCATACCAACACTGATATTAGCTGTTTGCACCGCTAAAACATCAAATCCGATACCGTCATCTTCCAACTCAAGTACGAGTTCATTTGGGCTTTGCTGCTGCAAGCGAAAGCACATCTGCTGCGCGCGACTATGTTTTATGAGATTTGTTAATGCCTCCTCAACAACACGTGTGAGTGCCAGACATTGTAATGTGCTGGGTGTACTCCGCCAAGCCGATGGAAATTGCCAGTCGGACTTAATGCCAAGCTCATCAAAAAGAATGCTAAACCGATGACGTAATGGGGCAATCCATTCCTGCGGCGTAGCTGGAACTTTAGTGCTAGGACTGGAATTATGATCGATGGTTTGGCGCAAATCATCCCGAAGCAATTTCAACATGGAAATGACTTGGGGGCGATGAACCTGCTCACTGCCTTGTTCAACTTTTGCCATCATATGAACGAGCGTTCCACCGATACCATCATGAAGATCATGGGCGATATCCAAACGCTCTCTTAATTTTGCATTTTTTAGCTCTAAGAAATGTTCTCGCTCTAATGTAACGGCTAGTTCTGAACGTGCGTTCGCAATGCTCTCGGCTAATTCAACATTAAACCGTTCAATGCGTCTGACATTATGCGCCTGACGCAGCCCCAGTATCCCCGCCAAGCACAATGTGATGACAATATTCGCATATGGCAATATTGGAAATTTTTCCGGATCAGGCCGAAAGAGGAGCAACGCATCGTACTGAATTGTCACAAAAAGTACTAATAAGCAAATTGAGAACAAAAAATATTCGTTATTGCGCTTTTGAAACGTCAATAGCGGAAACTGCACACAGTTAAACAAGAAAAAGCCTAACGCAACGAGTACACTCGATATTTGGATCGCACCAAGATAATCTTGTGGTGTAAGAATGAGTGCGCCAATAAATACGCTGAAAATCCCCCATAAAAAACGCTCATAACGCTTTAAAACCAGCTCGCCAAAGCGCAATGTAAACATGCAAAAACATGCAATATTCAGCAATAAGGCAATTGCGTTAACTCTTACGAATGTTACAGAATTCGAAAAAGGCCAAGGCGTGGTCACAAGAATATTAGCTATGAAAACAAGCCAGAACAGTGACGAAAATGCATACCACCCGTAGTAGGTCTGATCACGGCGTATGATCCAGATACAAAAAAACAAGATACCGATAACGCCGGAAACTATCACATTTGCAACATATAAAGTACGTTGCCGCCACCAGTAGTTGTCATAAATACTTTGGACCTGCGTTGGCTCACCAATGATAACAGAGCCTAGCCCAAGTGCTTGTCCTTTGACACCAACAGTTTTAACCCAAAGTGTATTGATACCTTCAGTCAGCCATGCATTATGCAGAACCCAATAGCGCGGCATATTCCAGCTACGCGATAATGGTTCTGTCAGATTCTTATCACGCCAGAGAAAATGGTCATTAACGAAAACCTCTCCGGCCATATTGATTGTCTGTATGAACAACGCAACAGGATTATGGCCTGCTTCAGAACATGTCTGTCGCCAATGAATGCGATACCAAACTTCATCTGAATATTCTGAATGCAGTTGGTTCCAATAATTTGGTAAAGTTACGGCTTCCCACCGTAAATTTTCAGATTTACGTCCATCAGGACCAGCTTTTGCGGCAGAAATATCAATGATCTCTGCGGAACATTGCGCTGAAGTGGTCTCTGCCGAAGCAGGCATAGCAATAAGGCTGAACCATATAATAAGCAGCCACTTCACTTTAACAAACCGCGCTCTCTCGCCGCATGAATAGCACGTGTGCGTGAAGAGACTGCGAGTTTTCGGTAAATATGTTTAATATGGCATTCAACCGTATAGCGCGACAAAGAAAGATGGTCTGCAATATCCTTATTGCCAAGTCCGTCGGCGACCAACAATAAAATTTGATTTTCGCGTGCGGTCAGCACTTGCTGACACAAGTCTTTATTGTCTCCGTCTTTTTCCAGTGCCTTGGAAGGCAGTTCATCGATAATGCGCTTTGCAATAAAAGGATCTATTGGCGCACCCCCGCGTAAAACACTACGCAATGCAATAGCAATCTCCAGATCATCCCGCTCTTTAAGCACATAACCGACAGCACCGGCACGCAAGGCACCTAGAATGACGTCCTCTGTGGCCCATGCCGAGATAACCAAAATGGAGAGGCCAGGATCACTCGTATTCAGCTCGGATATCAAATCGATACCACTACCATCCGGTAAGCCAATATCAATCAGCGCCAAGGCGACTGGCTGATCTGACAATTGCGCGCGCGCTTCACTCAGTGAAGCAGCAAAAATAAGGGCATCAATTTTATAGCCAAATTGTAGTAGAAGATTTTCCAGCCTCAAGCGAACCTGCATATCGTCCTCAACGATAAGTACCGGCGCAGGCAAAATTAGATTGATTGCTATTGCACCTAAAGACATAGGTTGGCTCCTCAAGAAGGCCGTAAGGGTTACACAATCTAATACAAGATAATTTACCCGCATGAAACTTAACGGCTAAATTTACCTACATGCAGCTCTCCAAATCCAGTTTATTCTTACTCAGTCTAAAACTTCACGCTGAAATTAGCATTCACGCCGTTTTGAGTGATACCTGAACCAAACTGCCCCTGATATGAGACACCAAGTTTGGAATTTTTCGTAATGGCGAAATCAAGTCCGGCTTCAATCAGTGCGGTATCTTTGCCAATCGGACTGCCCGATGCTGTGAACGCATTGGAGCCTGCAGCAAAGCTCGCAGTCGATAACGGGATCACATCGCCAAAAGCATGTCGCCAACCAAGATCAGCGCGTGCGGTTGTCAGTGTATTACCAAGCTCGAAGCTGGTTGAGAGACGCATGCCGAGGGTTGAGAGGGTTGTGTCCATCTTACCGGATTGTACGCTGAGCGCTGCGCCATTATGACCTGTTTCTGTAAAACTGTCCGTTCTGACATTGACATAGGCAAGATTGGCATAAGGCTCGATGATCGCGCGCGGGCTGAGATCATGCTTATAGCCCAACTCGCCAAACACCTGAAACGTACCGCCATTGTAATCAGCGGATAGCTTGTCGGAATAGCCATTGAAAGCAACCGAGCGGCTCATCTCGATATTGTGCCAGGAATAGGAAAGCCCTGAGCGGAAACCGATGGAACCTTGGCCCGTCGCCCATTCAGTGCCCGCATAAGCACCAAGCGTGTAATTATCGCTGGAGCCAGATGAAGAAAGGCTTGGTGTTTTAAAGGTTGAACGGCTGTATCCGGCCATAAGACCCAAGCGCCAATTATCATAAACATCACCGTCAATACCGGTGATGAACCCACCAATGGTCGACTTGGTGCGTGCGGCATTATCTGTAGCAGATTGTGTGGCCCAACTGCCGAATGCTGCTCCCCATGCGGCATAGCGCTGAAGATCATCAACATTAACCGGAGCAACATGATCAATGGCATTGCCTGCCTGGCTGGTTTCGGCTTTCGGACCATAGGCCATCACAGACACCGGATTAACCGGTGTACCGCCAAATGCCTGAGACAGGCGATTATTGACCGATGACCGGGTGATGCCACTGGCATTGAGCAAAACGCCACTTGCGGATGCGTAGGCCTCACCACTTAGTTGCGGCAGGTTTGAGCGAATGGTTGAGCCGTCAGATTCAGAAAAATCCAGTGCTGCGAGCAATGGTTTAAACTCTGTCGCAGCATTATTGGCGAGACTATCCAATGCAGCGCCAACTTCACGGTCTTCACTATCTCCCGCATATTGCGAATAGGCATTCGCATCACGGCTCAATGATACGGTATAAGACAGATTACCATTATCTGTCGCACTAGCGTTAAGTGTCGGCGAGCTCAATGTGGTGCTAACATTTGTGAAGTTACCACTCATTGCGTCCACTTGTAACCACTCGTTTGAAGTGACGGTGAAACCATCACGATAATAACCCCGATCAGGTGCAAAGCTGATCGTGCCATTAAGACCAGCACTACCGTTTACAATTAGGCTGCTGATGTCAGACTGATCATTGAATGCGAGTTGCAAGGTGCCGGTAGCTGACTGAGCATAATTGCCGTCAATAGTGATTGCCGTTCCAGCAACAGAAGGATTTAATATCCCGCTATTGCGGAACTGCTGAGCTGCATCTATCTGGTAAATCCCTTGACCGGAAAGCGTTGCTGCTTGCGCCACACCGACATCAAAGACTTGATGGTTGCCAGTCAGAACAGATGTGCCGCCATCAAGATGCAGCGAAATATTCTTGCCCTTGATATTGCCACCGTAAGCCAGTCTGAAATCCGTATCAGCTGTGCCAGTCGAATTCCCTTGTGCATCAGCCTTCAAACCGAAACTCAGTTCCGTCAGGCGCAGATGGCCATCTTCATCTTCTTCTGCATACTCGGAAATAATATCACCAGTGATGCTGGCACCCTGCATGACATTAATTGCACCGACATAGCCACTTTCTGACATATAAATCGCAGCCTTTTTACCTGCAACACGGCCGGTCAGATCGAAACTTGAAACAAGTGGCCCGTTCACTTCATTCAGAGCCGTTTCATAATAATCGGGAAAATAATTTTCTAAATCTCGTTTTCCCGAGGTTACAAAATAAGAACCGCGATATTCATTGTTGTCACCTAGTGAATTATGGCCAAAGTCAAAACTGACCGCGATACCATTTTCACCCAGTGCTTGCACATCACCACGTTGAGTCAGGGTGTGATTTTTTCCGTAAGCAAACAACACACCAAGACCGTTCTCACCGTTGGCGTGAACCCGTGTTCCGGGCAAAATAGTCATCGTATTGCCGATACCATCGACACGAATACCTGCACCGCCCGCCCCTGCGGATAGCAAATCTGCACGTTGGGCAATTATATTGCCGCTTCCATAGATATGAAGGCCGAGCCCCATGGTCGCGGTGTTATAGCTGTTGGGGATATAGGCAGTGCCTTCACTATTGCGAGCGAAGAAGGGATTATCATTGATCAAGGTAATGCCATCATTATAGACCGAGTAGCCAAACAGGTTACGGCGATCAATTGAGTAGCCAATATCTTGTAAGGCTGCGAATTCAGCCTCCATCAGCGACATATAATTTGAATATTGTTGATGGCTCATCATACTGTTCCTAAGCTCAGTATGCGAAAACGGGTCGTCCTTATAGCCAGGCACCAGATTTGAATCAACACGCACAGGAACACCCGGCATGGCACCATTGAGCACTGCATCTACATTCGACCCTGTAAAATAAGCAAATCCGTCATCGGCATCAAATGTATCAGCTCCTGCCGCAGCGGGTTCACAAAAATTGCAAATAATCGTTTGATCAGGTGCGGCAGCCTTGCCATTGCTATCAATCAGATGACTGGTCCAGGCATTCAGAACAGGTGCAAACTTTGCCTTAACAGGGTTGTTACCTGATTGTTGAGAATAGACTGTTGCGGATATTCCGAGCGCATGGGCTACTTCATGCATGAGCGTGCTGGTCATATCGACCTTAGGGGTTTGGATCAGTTGTGATGGAACAAAGGGCTGCTCCCAATCCCAATCCATTTTTCCTATCCCGATTATCCCGTGCGCTCCGTCCAGCAAGCGCTCCGGGTCGATCACACCATTATTCAGAGCGGAATTTATAAGTGAGCCTGCACCATTCATCCATTGCGAAATGTCACTAGATGCATAGGCATTATCCTCCTCCATGGTGCCCACATTAATGATGGCTGGATTTTGCCCCGGAGTGATCTTGATGATGTCTGCCCAATATTGCGCAGCGGAATAGGTGCGCTCCAGTGTTGCAGGATCAAAGACCCAGGTTGAGGTATCATCCCTGAAAAATTTCCCGTGTTGCGGGTAAAACATCCGCAATTCAAAAACGGGATTGCCGTTCGCATCAGTAATTATATGGGGGGTGAAAGCATGAGCGCTACCGGAGTAAAGACTCGTCAACAACCCCGCAGATAAACAGGTTGTCGAGGCCAATGCCAGTATAGAACTCAGTTTCATCAAGATGCCCCTCTGCCTGCTTAAATTACTATCGAATAACGATATAAAAAGCAGCATCTCAGGAAAAGCTATCACTGAAACTTGGTAGAAGTAAAAATACTATCATTATAAATATATCTGATGAACAATGAAGCCATGACTACACAATTAAAACCAAACTTAATTTTGGGAAACCCAAACCTGACCTGAACCATCTGAATTTGCACCCAAACAGTCATTCGTTTTTAATCGCAAGAGATGCCATCCAGAGAACTTAAACATATGGAAAAACAACTCTATTTCCATGAGTAATAGTATCAGATTTAAAATTGGCTACGGCATCAATTGGACCAAAAGCAGACGGATTTCTGCACACAAAATATCGCTAAAACAGATACCTGCACCCATTACGGTCATTAAATATTATATGTGGTCCGCTACGCCCCGATTTGAACCTATTTTAGCTAAGGCACTGTTATAACTGATAAAAAGAGATTTCGATACATTTCAGGTTTTTTTGAAATACAAAAACCATCAACTAACTATTTGAATTAATTGAGAGTTCTCGGTTCTATTTGGTTACGGGGGCGCGCAACCACCGATACCGACATTTATTCTCAATTGAAATTTAAGCTTATCTATTAGGCTCCAGACTCATTGAGTTTCACAGCGAGAAGATGACGGTTGCGGCGAGGAGGATGGCTGAGAGGAAAGTCTCCGGACATCGGCGGTTCGCGTTGCAACGCGCCGCCAGTCCATGAGGCGGCCGAACATGATCTCGATGCGATTGCGTGTTTGTAGCGCCGCTTGTCATATTTGCAGTTTCGCGCCAGCTGAACCTATCATTTCAAGTGAAAGTGAACCCAAAATCCATGAATTTGCATCATTACAACACCAGACAGATCTTATAAGCTAGATCGCGCACCAGCAAGACACCCTAAGATATGAAGCTGAAATATGAATGCTTATTCTTTTGCGAATATAGGGCCTGACAATTGAGGAAAAATTTTAGCCCGGAATGGAGCCGATAGGCCAATCACCGAAACTTACCTCAATTTCCGAAGCTTCGGATGGACACATCATCACAAGTGAAAAAGTTTTTTCACCCTCTGCATACCAAGCTGCCTCTTGGGCATTCTTATCTGCAAATTGTCCATAGCAGACCGCAGCCACACTCCCGTCAGCGGCGATCATCACGCCCCAATTCACGTCACCACCACTCGCTGGCTCAAAACCACGTGTATAAAGAAGTTTTTCACCACCTTCATGATCGGTGTGACGTTCTCACTTCTGTATAAAGAATATCGCGCACGTCCCCAGTCGGCACTGCGGCTTCAATAGCAGCGCGCACCTGCGGGTGGTTCAGAAAACGCGTGCCATCCACTTCATCATAGACATATTTTCCAGCATAAACAGCCAGCAGCGGCGTAGCCTAAACCATTTCAGCCTGTGCGAATGCATTGGAAATCGAGAGAAGATTAACCAAGGATGGCAACCCAATAAAGGGTAACAATTTCATTAAAATAAATCTTTTAAATGTTATAAAATCTTAAGCCCTTACTCACATATTTGCGCTGATTACCACGATAGACTTTTTGATCAAGATACGCACAGGCTCTCCTATAGGAGAGCCACAAGCACGAAATTTTATATGCGCAGAGCTTAGTTCTGCATTTTTTTCATCTGTTCGCACATGGTCTGCTTCTGACTTGCACTGCCTGCAGCAATTTTAGCTTTGGTTTCTTCATAGCCTTTGGTAAAAATTGTGTCGAACTCTGCTGATGAAAGTCCGCCAGCGGAAGATGCAGATTGTTGTCCTGCCTTCATTTCTTTCAGCTGATCAGCAGAATAACTACCACATTCTTCAGCCATGGCATGCATCGCGCCGCCGAACTCGGCGATTTTTGCCATATTTTCTTTTTCCTGCGCCATAACAGCACTTGGCACAAACACAGTCGCGCATAAGGCGGCCGCAAATAACGTTTTTGTTACACTTGAATTGAACATAGAAATTCTCCCAAAATAAATAGCCAAATAAAAGCTGCTGGCCTGCGTAAAGCACCCTGCAATAGCTTTCAATGATAAAATTATAGTATCGTCTAAGTATTATTGGCTTTTATTCTCACAGTGCAGCCATTCAAATTTGCCTGAATCATAGCACCAACCAGCTTGCTCCATGGCATCTTCAAGCGCGAATAGCGGGGCAATTTTGGTTTGCCCATCACGCTGACAAGTGAAGGACGCGATATCCTCGTCCCCTTTGGAGATGTGAACACCTGCTTCCAGCTCGGCCTCCTCATCAAGCCGGTCGAAGCTCTGCCACACCTGATATTTGTAGCCCTCATTATTAAAGGTAACAGTTGAATTAATGGCTCTGCCAACACCTTTCCAAGGCGCTACCGTTTTGGCAGAAAAAGCCTCACTCAACGAGAGCCCGTCTTTGCCCTTTTCGGTAAATCGATAAGTAAATTTCGGGGCTGCATCACCATTCTCCGGCTCAATGCAAATTTGGAGATGCTTATTCTTGGCAACATTACAGGAAATAAATGTTTCACCCGAGCAATCAGGCGCAGCGAATGCAAGTTCCGTATCAACCACTGCTAGCCCCCCGCCCAGTGCCAGCAGTGTTAAAAAGGAAGTAACAAGGCTTTTATTTCTCATAAAGATAAACCACAAAATAAAGAAACTTATATACTTGAATCAACGTGCATTAAGATTGACACATAGGGCGTATACATTAAGCATTTGCATTTTGAAATAACGAATCAAGGATACTTATGCAAAAACCTGTCTTCATTCTGATAGCCAGTCTGGTGCTTGGTACTATTTTTGGTTTTCTGGATGTCAGCAGTTTTATAGCTGATCAAGGCTTGAGCAATATTACCGGCTACGGTATTGGTGCTGCAGCAGTAACTATTCTTGGTATTGCCGGATTAATACGCCTGTTATGGGTCATTGCAGGCGCTGTTATCAACGGCTTACTCATTGCGGCTTTTGCCTATTTTGCATCCAACGGTATTCTGACAGGTGAATTTACCGGGCAAACAGTGGTAGCCACACCGCTTTTGATGATCATTTTGCTGCCGCTGCCATTTTGGGTTTCTTATGCGCAGACCCGTCATTTTGATTATGCAATCGTCTATCAATCCGCATGGAATATTTGCTGGCGCGTCTTCGGAGCGCTTGCCAGCCTATTTTGGGTCGCGATTTATTCAACCGCCTCGGGCATCGGTTCAGATATTGTCGATCCGGAACTGATGCGCTTTTTTCCATGGCTCATTGGTGGAGCGATAGCCGGTGTGGTTGCCATATTAACAGATCGGCTTGAGCCATCTTTCATCTCGCCAAGATCGCGCTTCATTGCACATCTGATCGGGCCGCAGTTGCTGTTGCCGCTCATGGCAATGATGATGCTGATCGTATTTTTCAGCACAGAAGCGGTCAATGACTCTCAGTTTTCAATCAGCCTCACTTTATGGGCCATGCTGAGCTGGTCAATTATTGCCACCATCATTGCCGAGCGTAATGAAGCAGAGCGTCTGCAAGATGGTTATGACTGGTTCGGTAAAATTGCAGTGCTTGCGGTTTTGGCTTTCGGGTTTCTGACCGCATGGCTGCTTTATGGCGATTATCAAAGTTTCGGGCTGGTGCCGGTTGATGTCACCTTCATTTACCTGACAGCCATCGGGCTTATCTATGGTTTTGCCTATCTGTGGGCGCTAACCGGCGGCACATCATGGGCACAGCGTTTACGCTGCATCAATCTTGTCATGGTGCTTCCGGTTTACTGCATTTTTGCTCTGGCTTTGACGGATGCGCTCTCGCCGCTACGAGTTGCCGCACAGCAGCAAGTGAGCATGGCCTTGGCGGGAGATGCGCGCTTTACCGAGAATAGTGTCAAGCAGCTGATGAAATGGGGGCAACCCGGTGCCGATGCCCTCAAAACCTTAAGAGAAGCTGTTGTCGACAAGCCTGAGCTTGGAAAACTTCTGGGCACGCTGCTCCCTGAAAAATCCAAACCACTATCCGTACCGGAACAAGTCATCACGCCTACACAGGGGCTTAAACTGCGCGATCAGCTCATTGAGCAGGCGGTTTTTGTGCCGGACAATGAGAAAATCCAGCAGATAACCCGCAATGCTGTTACGCTGATGCCGGATTATCTGTTTCAGAATTATGCGAGCCTATGCGCAGTAACGGAAGCGAATACAGGCTGTACCATTTATCTGGCCGATTTTCTTCCCCAAGCCACAGGCAAAGTGATCCTGATCGATAGCGGCAAAGCGGATCCGTTGCGTTTTCAGGCTTTACAGGTCAATGGAACAAATTCTGCGTCGCTGCAAACCTTTGTTCATGGCGACATCACCGATGAAGACAAAGGCGGCGCAATGGTTGCTGTTGCAGGATGCGACGTCAATGCTATGCAATTTGGCAAGGCACTTGTGTTGGCTCTCGATGGATTTGATAAGAAAAAGGCATGCCAATTATGAGCAATAGATTCACCTTTAAAATTTTGTCAGGTCTGATGCTCGTTGCAGCCTTAAGCCTGTCGCAGCCATTATCTGCAAAGGCGGATGCAGCAGAAGGCGATCTGGAAGGCGCCAAACTCAGCGAATTGCTGGAGCAATCCGGCATTCAATGCAGCGATACTAAGGGGCTTAACTGTAGCGCAGGAAATTACGAAGTGACCATTCATAGTGATTGTGCGGTTGCACCCTATTATGGCGCGATCTATGGCGGGCCTGCCAAGCTCAGCGCACGCGCTGGCGGCAGTGATCAGAAAATAGTCGCCAGTCTGGCCGAGGATCAGCTCATCTGCATCAAAGCGACAGCCAAAACCGGTATTTCAGATGCTGAATATTTTGTCATGGCAATGCCGATAGATCGGTTCGGTAAATGCGACGGTGTGAATGTTTTATGCCGCGTCTCTGCACCATTGCCGGAGCCTTACCGCACGACTATGGAAAATTGTAAACAGCTGAAGAACGGCAAAATTTCATCTTGTCCGCAAGGCTGGGTACAGGCCGATGCGATCGAGCCTTATCCGAACGGCTTGGAATAAGAGGGGTACGGGAATCATGATCAATTACAAGTCATTATTAGCGAGTGCCTGCCTCGCCTTCTCACTCAACGGCACTGCTGTGGTCAGTGCACAGACACCACAACAGCAAGAAGCCAATTTCGAGCGCTATGGGCCGTTTTTCTTCTTTCCTGATAAGCCTGAGCTTCTCATTTATACCGGTCAGGTGGGCGCAAATGACCTGCTCAATCTTAAAAAAGCATTGCGCGAGAACCCTGCTGTCAACACGCTTATTTTGAGCAACAATCCAGGTGGTCTGGTTCATATCGGGCTGGTTATCGCGGAAGAAGTCTATGAGCGGGGCATGAATACTTATATTCCGCCGGATTCATATTGCGCTTCAGCCTGCTCCTTTGTGTTCTTTGCAGGCAAAAACCGTGTTGCCGATGGCCGTCTTGGCGTTCACCAGATTTCCGCACCGGAACTCAGCGGAGAACAAGCGCAATTTGGCGTATCGGATATTGTGGCGACTTTGCCAAAATATGGCGTATCAGCCGATGTGCTGGGCATTATGTTCAGCACACCAGCCAAGGATATGTATTATTTCAGCCCGCAGGAAGTGGTGAAATACGGTATCAATCGCACCGGTGAAACCCAAGTTGCCTCAGTGCAACCGGTCCAGCCCAATAGCGGCAATGTTACTACACCAAATCATGTTAGTCCGGCTCAGGCACCGCAACAAGCCGCCCGCCCGAGTGATGCCAATGCCAATCCTCAGCAACAGCACAATGCGCCAAGCGCCATGCCGGCAATGAATGATGAGAATAAGGCCATGAATGTTGCCGCCCTCATGATCCAGACTGGCAGTGCCAATAATGATGATGCGATGGCATTCGTGAATGAATATTACGCCGATACTGTCGATTACTTCAAAAAACGGCGCCCCAAAGCAGAAATTTTGCAGGATAAAAACAGCTATTTCAGCCGCTGGCCGGTCAGACGTTTTGTCGTTGATGAAAGCTCGCTGAAAGCCAAATGTGAAAATGGCCTTTGTGCAGTCTACGGTCTTTATGATTACACAGTGTCCAGTCCTGACCGCAACAAGCAATCCAGCGGGACCTCGAATTTCACTTATGTACTGGACCTACAAGACAACTACCGCATTGTCCATGAAGATAGCGAAGTAGTTAAGCGTTAAGGCTCTCCGCCATATTCTGATGTGCCAGAAAGTAGACTATCTGCCTTCTGGCACATCCGCATCAGAGCAAATGACCATACGCCACTTATTTAAGACACCGACACTGACCACCTCATGGAATTCAAGTTTTGGTAAGACCAGACCAAAATCATCCGCAATTTGTTACAATCCAAGCGTGATATCCTGACAGGCAAACGCAAAATCTTCTATTTTCAGCCATAAACGCAGCGAACTATCACAATATTGCAACGCCCGATAATCAAGTATGGATAACCGTGCTGTAGTCATGACTTGCCGGATCGCGTCAGCCGGGATCAGGCGGCGCTTACCATTTTTCCTCTACCAATACAGCAGATCATCAAGACGGTAGAAGATAAACGGCAAGGTTTCGCGTACCCAAACCACTTTCAGCGCATATATGCTTAGTGTTCTAATTCGCTATGATTCACTATTGAATAGTCTGCCATCTTTGCGTGTCACGCTCACAATTTTGGCTGCTTGGGCTCTCTGGAAAAAATATTACCCCTTACGCAATCTTATAAGCACCGTTTAGAGCATAACGATTGCAGTTTCCATTTTTCAGCTTTATCGCCATCAATTTATCAATGCTCTAGGCGGAACTATTCTCAACTGTTTGGCTGGTTGGCTGGCGCAAGCTTTGTTCGATACAAAGGCTGAATAATGCAACTGAAACACTATATAAAAGTGTTGAAAAACGCTATTTTTGCGTAGGGCAAAGCCTATATGAACGCAGTTTCAAGCCATCGTCGAAATGAAACCTGTCCGACGCAAGTATTTTAAGCTGTGCTTCATTCAAAAATTCTGCACGTAGTTCAGGTTGCTCGCATTTTGCTTTCAATGAATATTCATCGCCACCAATTAATTTTGCTCTGAAAATTCACATTGAATTTCAGCTATTCTAATCATTTGATTGCTAATTTGTGCCGCGTTTTTATTGCCAACCGTTTCACGAGATGTGCCTTCAAGATTATAGCGCCAGTCTGCTAAGGGCAGCGGATCATCAGCGAAGCTTGGCAATGTAAAAAAGCATAAGATCAAAAAACTACGTATAATCAAACCCAAAATCAGATATTAATCCCATTTATGTGGCGGCTGCGGTGGCGGCGGAAAGCTTTCTGCCCCCAAAATCGTATAGCGCTCTGCCAACATAGCTAGTTCTTTGCATTCAGAAATTATATTCGGTAAGATTGCGCCACTCCCAGTTTCTTTATCAGCATCAGCATGACAGCGAGCCTGAAGCTGTTTCTTCCACGCAGCATAGTCGCTATCTGTCTTAGCACCAGTCATTTTGATCGCATCACCCAGCAACAATTCCGCCTGAATAGCACGCTGAAATGCACACAGGTTCATATTGCGCTTATTTAATTCACAATCGTCGAGCATAAGTTGCAAATCACTAACCGAAATACCACTTCGGTTTGCAAGCTCGGTTAACACGCGTTTCTCCATGTTTTCCGAAAGGTTTCCGGCCATTACACTTGATGGTAAGAAAGTCAGTGCGACGATGTAATATAGTATTTTATGCATGATGTAGTCCTCAATCCCAGCGCCAATACGGAAATATTCGCCCATCAGCATCTTGTTACCACTTGAAACGGCCACATCACAATAAGGCTCTGGAGGACGGCAAGCCGTCTTTGTGATCTAAAGTAAACGGACCACCAAAATCGTCAATCGTCGCTTTTCGTCATTAGTTAAAGATATCACATACTCAAAGTTGCAAAGCCAAGAGCCTGTCACCAGATTAAACCCACTGGTTTTTACTAAAGGCTAATCCAGTGTTTTGACCTATTTCATAGGTCGCAGAGCGTGCACTTAGAAACATCTGTTGATCTACCCCAAGCGCAGTTTGCAAAGAGGGTAATGGTAGCTTGATCATGGCGTTAAAAGCAGTTGTCATCGCGCATCAGCTTTTGCCAAGGTCACCGTCCAGTTGATCAGCGGTATAACAAGGTTGTTTTCCAAAACAGTCTTTCAGCTTGCAAATTTTTCGGCAGCTCGAACATCCAACATGGGCGAGCAAAGCTGCCTTTCGATTATCTTAGGGCTTCAACAACCTACGTTAGACGAACATCATCATATACCACCACGCTCGCACCTTTTGGGTTCTCCGCCTCCCCCCCAAAAAAACTACGATCATTAAATATTGTATGTGGTTGCGTAGTTCGTTACCCCCGATTTGAACCTGTTTTAGCTAAAGCACTGTTATAACTGATAAAACGAGTTTGCGATGCTTTTCAGGGATTTTCGACAAACAAAAATCATCATCCAATTATTTGAATTAATTGAGTATTTTGAATTTTGTTTGGTTGCGGGGGCAGGATTTGAACCTGCGGCCTTCAGGTTATGAGCCTGACGAGCTACCGGGCTGCTCCACCCCGCGTCAAAGATTTTCGGGTTTTGAGCCCGGGAGCGAAGTCAGGCGTAGCCTGATGAGGTGAGGCCGTATAGCAATCGATTGATTATCGATTGTAGGCCGAACGGGCGCTCCACCCTAGATATATGATCGCTTAAGATTTGCTTTGAAGATTGTCTTATCGGTAAGCGATTGATTTGCGCGTTTAGCGCTGAATGTTTGAGAAGATGTTTTTGTTTTCTGTGCCATTTGCAGACCTGGCAGCGACCTACTCTCCCGTGTCTTAAGACAAAGTACCATTGGCGCTGGAGCGTTTCACGGCCGAGTTCGGAATGGGATCGGGTGCAGCCGCTCCGCCATAACCACCAGGTCAGCAAAGGGCACAGAAACAAATAAGAAGCTGGATTTTTCGTGCACTGCGTAATTAGCGCAGTTCCGTCTCTAAGCACGCGACTGCGTGCCGGCCGTTAGGCCGCCCTCTCGGAGCCATTCACGAAGTGAATAGGGCGTGAGAGAGAAGAAACTATCAAACTCATCCATTGGATGAGCTTGATGGATATTGATAATGAGAACAATCAAGTCGATCGAGCTATTAGTACCGGTCAGCTGCATGCATTACTGCACTTCCACATCCGGCCTATCAACGTGGTGGTCTTCCACGGCTCTGATAGGGAATACTCGTTTTAAGGTTAGTTTCCCGCTTAGATGCCTTCAGCGGTTATCTAGTCCGTATATAGCTACTCTGCTATGCCGTTGGCACGACAACAGATCCACCAGAGATACGTCCATCCCGGTCCTCTCGTACTAGGGACAGATCCTTTCAATATTCCTACACCCACGGCAGATAGGGACCGAACTGTCTCACGACGTTCTGAACCCAACTCACGTACCGCTTTAAATGGCGAACAGCCATACCCTTGGGACCTGCTCCAGCCCCAGGATGCGATGAGTCGACATCGAGGTGCCAAACAACCCCGTCGATATGGACTCTTGGGGGTCATCAGCCTGTTATCCCCGGCGTACCTTTTATCCGTTGAGCGATGGCCCTTCCACACGGGACCACCGGATCACTATGACCGACTTTCGTCTCTGCTCGACTTGTCTGTCTTGCAGTCAGGCGGGCTTATGCCATTGCACTCGACGAACGATTTCCGACCGTTCTGAGCCCACCATCGCGCGCCTCCGTTACTCTTTAGGAGGCGACCGCCCCAGTCAAACTACCCACCATACACGGTCCTGGACCCGGATATACGGGTCGCAGTTAGACATCTATGACGATAAGGGTGGTATTTCAAGGATGACTCCACGAAGGCTGGCGCCTCCGCTTCAAAGTCTACCACCTATCCTACACATGTCGCCACAAATGCCAGTGTAAAGCTATAGTAAAGGTGCACGGGGTCTTTCCGTCTAACCGCAGGAACCCCGCATCTTCACGGGGAATTCAATTTCACTGAGTCTGCGTTGGAGACAGCGGGGAAGTCGTTACGCCATTCGTGCAGGTCGGAACTTACCCGACAAGGAATTTCGCTACCTTAGGACCGTTATAGTTACGGCCGCCGTTTACTGGGGCTTCAATTCAAGGCTTGCACCTCTCCTCTTAACCTTCCAGCACCGGGCAGGCGTCAGACCCTATACGTCGTCTTGCGACTTCGCAGAGCCCTGTGTTTTTGGTAAACAGTCGCTACCCCCTGGTCTGTGCCACCCTCATCTGCTTGCGCAAACAAGGGTCACGCTTCTTCCGAAGTTACGCGTGCAATTTGCCGAGTTCCTTCAACGCAGTTCTCTCAAGCGCCTTGGTATACTCTACCAGTCCACCAGTGTCGGTTTAGGGTACGGTCTATATGTGGGAGCTATTTCCTGGAACCGCTTCGCTGCAAGATCAATCCAATAAGACCTTACAACACACGCGATCCGTCACTACCCACAGGCCCACGAATATTAACGTGGTTCCCATCGACTACGCCTTTCGGCCTCGCCTTAGGGGCCGGCTAACCCTGCTCAGATTAACTTTAAGCAGGAACCCTTGGACTTTCGGCGAGAGTGTCTCTCACACTCTTTATCGTTACTCATGTCAGCATTCTCACTTCTGATACCTCCAGGATCTCTCACGAGTATCCCTTCACAGGCTTACAGAACGCTCCGCTACCACGCACATACGTGCATCCACAGCTTCGGTGTATGGCTTTAGCCCCGGTACATTTTCGGCGCAAAGACCCTTATCTAGACCAGTGAGCTGTTACGCTTTCTTTAAATGATGGCTGCTTCTAAGCCAACATCCTGGTTGTTTTGGGATCCTCACATCCTTTCCCACTTAGCCATAACTTAGGGACCTTAGATGGTGGTCAGGGTTGTTGCCCTCTTCACGACGGACGTTAGCACCCGCCGTGTGTCTGCCCAGTAGTACTCTCAGGTATTCGGAGTTTGATTGAGATCAGTAAGACGGTGAGTCCCCATTACCCATTCAGTGCTCTACCCCCTGAGGTATTCGCTGGACGCTCTACCTAAATAGATTTCGCGGAGAACCAGCTATCTCCGAGTTTGATTGGCCTTTCACCCCTAGCCACAAGTCATCCCAATCTATTGCAACAGATATGGGTTCGGTCCTCCAGTTGGTGTTACCCAACCTTC
>NZ_CP080493.1:1287500-1592500 GCF_019464455.1 Pseudochrobactrum sp. Wa41.01b-1
GCCAGCGATTGAAATGGCAGCGCATCGGAACAATATGTTATAAAGTTACATTATTGCGTAATGCTATAACGTATGAGATAACTCGTGACAAGAGCAGGATCTGCTTTTCTATCATTCCGAAAGCGTACAATGCATCATCCATTATCAGCTGCCGTCAGCGGACAGACACCTGACATTCTTCTGCGCCTTGAAAATGCAGGGATTGAGCGGAACGGTCGCTGGCTTGTCCGCAACATTGATCTCACCCTGCATAAAGGTGAAATTGTTACGCTCATCGGCCCTAACGGCTCAGGGAAAAGCACGACCGCCAAAATGGCATTGGGCATTCATAAGCCTGATGAAGGCGCGGTGAAACGCGAGAAATCCCTGACCATCGGCTATGTCCCGCAAAAAATCTCGATTGATCCGAGCCTGCCGCTGACAGTTGAGCGTATGATCCGCATGACTGCTCCTATAAAAAAAGAAGCAATCGGAGCAGCTCTGGAACTTGCAGGCATTCCGCAACTCATCAAAGCACAAGTTGTCCATCTTTCCGGCGGCGAGTTTCAGCGTGTGCTGCTTGCCCGTGCATTTGCATGCAAACCGGATTTGCTGGTGCTGGATGAACCATTGCAAGGTGTTGATTTTGCCGGTGAAGCCGAACTTTATGAGAAAATTGCAAAATTCCGCGATCAGACCGGTTGCGGTGTCCTGATGATCTCCCATGATCTGCATATTGTTATGGCCGCAACAGACCGCGTTGTCTGCCTGAACGGGCATATATGTTGCAGCGGCACACCAGTTGATGTGGCGGCCAGCCCTGAATATGCCAAGCTTTTTGGATTGCGCACTCCGCGCGGCATGGAAATTCCGCCATCACTTGCGGTCTATACGCATCATCATGACCACACCCATCTGGCTGACGGACGGGTGCAACATGCAGACGGCACGATAACCGATCATTGTCACCATGATGACGGCCATCATCATGAACACTGCGAAGACCACAATCACTCCCAAAGCGGTGGACACAATCATGCTTGATGACTTCTTTATCCGCGCCATGCTTGCCGGTATCGGCCTCGCTTTAATTACCGGCCCTATCGGTTGCTTTATTGTATGGCGGCGTATGGCCTATTTCGGCGACACGATGGCTCATTCGGCGCTACTTGGTGTTGGCCTTGCCATGCTGTTTGACCTGAATATTATGGTTTCCGTCTTTCTGATCGCCTTTAGCATCGCCATGCTACTGGTCGTCCTGCAAAAACGCCACTCACTTTCAGCCGATTCATTGCTGGGCATACTCTCCCACGCCACATTGGCATTCGGGCTGGTGCTTGTCGCCTTCATGACATGGATCCGCTTTGATCTGATGTCACTGTTGTTCGGCGACATTCTCGCGGTATCCGTCTCCGATCTTATCGCCATTTATGCCGGTGGAGCATTAATTCTCGCGGGTCTGATTAAACTCTGGCGACCACTACTGGCAGCGACCATCAGCGAAGATATTGCGCAGGCTGAAGGCCTGCAACCGGAGCTGCACCGCACTTTGTTTATGATTTTGCTGGCGCTGCTGATTGCCATTGCCATGAAAATCGTCGGTATTCTGCTGATTACCGCCCTGCTGATTATTCCGGCAGCCACGGCGCGCCGCTTTGCATTGTCACCGGAACAAATGGCCATCTATGCGGCATTTATCGGCGCCTGCTCGGTTATTGCCGGTCTCTTCGGCTCATTAAATTATGACACGCCGTCAGGACCATCCATAGTCGTGGCTTCTGTGGTGTTTTTTGTTATAAGCTTGCTACCATGGCAAAAACTCAAAGCATCTTTGCCGGTTGCGCGCGATAAGGAGACTTCATAATGACCGCTCATACGCATACAGAAACTGCATCTGTGACAGCGCGCGCTCCGAAACTCACACGCAATCAGAATCTCGTATTGGAAGCGCTTGCAAAGGCTGAGTTTCCGCTCAGCGCCTATACAATTCTCGACCAGTTGCGCGAAGAAGGCTTCCGTGCCCCCCTGCAAGTCTATCGTGCACTGGACAAATTGCTCGAATACGGCCTGATCCATCGTCTTGAAAGCCTGAATGCTTTTATTGCCTGCGCCCATCCGCACCACCATGAGCACGGCCATCTGCATGGTATCGCAGCTTTTGCCATTTGCGATAAATGCGGTTTAGCTTCGGAATTTTCTGAGCCGGAAATCGAAGATTGCGTGCAGCACTGGACGCAGAAGAACCATTTTCATGCCAGCAAAACCACTTTGGAAATTCGCGGCCTTTGCGCAAGCTGTGCACATAACTGATCAGGAATAACAGAACACCCCGCACAAAAAATGCGGGGTGTTTTTGCAAATCAGCCCTGTAAATGCGATGTATCCGGCAACGGTATAATGCCGAGCGACATCGCCACGGCCACCGCAGATGTGCGGTTGGCACAACCCAGCTTGATCTTGGCATTTTGCAGATAGGTCACCACTGTCCAGCGGGCGATGCTAAGGATATCGGCAATCTCACCATCGGTCTTACCCCGCGCAGCCCATTTCAGGCAGTCAATCTCGCGCGGTGTCAGAGAAACCAGCGACTGAACTTCTTTCTTTTGTGATGAATAGTCGCTCACTGCTGACAATACAGATTCATGCAATTGCGCAGTCGCCTGCAAAAAGTCTTTTTCCAGCAAGCGGATGAGATCTTCGGCATTGAGATTGTTTTTGCCCTTTTTCGTATCAAACGCATAAATAGTATGGGCATCACCGCTGCCGTTCAGCCGCTGTGTCACCATAATAAATGTATCGCCAAAATTATGCGCTCTCAAATCATCGACAAAATTCTGCAATGCCGGTGTATTTTGTTTGTGACTGTAAATCTCTGTAATGCTGACACTATGAGGCAGCTCGGGATCAGACCATTTCTGATGAAAAAGCGGATCAATATCAAAATAACTTTTAGCAGCGTAATTCACGATCCAGTCTGCCGGAAATGTCGACACCACAGTCTTGATATTATCAGCCATGCCCGCATCCGCATGCTTAGGCGTAATATGCGTAATATGCTTGCAGGAAAGTTTTTTACGAACGGCGATATATGTTTCCAGAATAGATGAACAATATTCTTTGCCAAAGAAACTGTTTTGAAATTCCGGGAAATGGATAAATTCAAATTCCATGAAAAAATTCCGTTTTAAACACCTGTAAAAATCAGCGAAATGAAAACATAAAAATTAAAGCGCATAAAAACGCGCGAATATGAAAATGATTCGAAAATAAACGCACATAATTTGCGCGCCTCTTCTCAACTAAGACATGAATGCAGCAAAAATACTATTTCAACGCGATGACGCAAATAAGATAAAACAATATTGATCCATTGCAACGAATCTCCGGTCATCCCCTCCCTTCGGAAACCGGCCCAAAACTCTCTTCTGCAAATTTAATAATTAAAAATCAGCACCTTAAAATTAAGATCATTTCATCGCTGAACAGAATCTCATTATTCGGCACATTTATTTTATTAAAATGTTTTTGTCACAATGCACAATTACCAACTAATTGCCCGCTCATACTATCCGCTTAGCGACATTTACGTCTAAGCCTATGAATCTTTTCTGATATTCAGAACGGCGCCGCACAGCCAGATTATCATCCGATAAAAATCAATATATTCAAGAGATTAAGTATATTGTTGTTTTTTATTCATTTCCGTCTCTCTAAACTGCAACATTCAATTGATTGCGATAAAAAAACATGGTTCACTTCTGCCCGGATAAAGAAAAACGATAGCTGTCATGGTACTTTCATATGACGCGCCTATCGAAAAAATGCGAGGATGCCTGAAAGCAGGCCTCCCGTAGCTTTAAGGGGAGTATGTCAATGCTTAACAGAACAACACGGCTGTTGTCCCTGACAACAGCGATCGCTTTTGCCGGCACCACATTATCCGTGGCAGCTCCGTCAGAAGAACTGATCGCCGCCGCGAAAGCAGAGGGTCAGCTGACCACAATCGCCCTTCCGCATGACTGGTGCGGCTATGGTGAAATCATCAAGAGCTTCAAAGATAAATACGGCATTCAGGTCAATGAACTGAATCCGGATGCAGGCTCCGGCGATGAAATCGAAGCGATCAAAGCGAACAAAGACAATAAAGGCCCTCAGGCGCCTGACGTGATCGATGTCGGCTTTACCTTCGGCACCACCGCGAAAAAAGACGGCCTGCTCCAGCCTTATAAAGTATCGACATGGGATTCGATCCCTGATGATGCCAAGGATGCTGAAGGTTACTGGTACGGCGACTATTACGGCGTATTGGCTTTCGAAGTGAACAAAGACATCATCAAAGATGCACCGCAGGACTGGGCTGATCTGCTCAAGCCTGAATTTGCCAATGCCGTTGCGCATTCCGGTGATCCGCGTGCATCCACACAGGCAATCCTGAGCGTGTATGCTGCCGGTCTTTCTCTTGGCGGCAAGCCGGGTGAAGAAGCAGCTCAGAAGGGTCTGGAATTCTTCCGCGACGTGAATAAGGCCGGTAATTTTGTACCTGTCATCGGCAAGGCCGCTTCGCTGGCACAGGGCTCAACCCCTATCGTTATCCGCTGGGACTATAATGCTCTGGCAGACCGTGATACGCTGAACGGCAATCCGGAAGTTGAAGTTATCATTCCGAAAACCGGTGTTGTAGCCGGTGTGTATGTACAGGGCATCAGCGCCTATGCACCACATCCAAATGCAGCCAAACTCTGGATGGAACATCTCTATTCCGATGAAGGCCAGATCGGTTATCTGAAAGGCTATTGCCACCCGATCCGCTTCAACGCCATGGCTAAAGAAGGCAAGATTCCTCAGGAACTGCTCGACAAGCTGCCACCGGCAGAAGCTTACCAGAAAGCTGTCTTCCCGACTTTGGAAGAACTCGACAAGTCTCAGGCTGTCATCACCAAGAACTGGGATAGCGTTGTCGGCGCGAATGTTCAGTAAGCTGAACAGCTGAATGCTGCTGTTACGGGCGGCAACACCCGCCCGTAACAGGTTTTGCAATTTGCATTTTTATACGACACATATCATCATAAAAAATAACTCAGCCGGCACCGCAATCTGAACATTGCTGTATGCCTGCAGATTTCAGCACCTCAATCTGCGGAAGCCATCACCGACGCAGACGATAAAAAGCAAAAATCATATGAGCCTGTCCAGCAATGGCATAACATCTGACACGCCCCCTGTGCGACGCGCCAAGCGCCGTCTGCCTTTAGAGTGGCTCGGTGTTGCCCCTTTTTTCGCCTTCGCAATTCTGTTTCTGCTCTGGCCGACCATGTATCTGGTTGTCGGTGCATTTCAGGATAGTCAGGGTAATTTCACCCTGCAAAATATTATAGATCTGTTTGAACCCGGCATTATGAGCGCCTATTGGGTCTCGATCAAAATCAGCTTTGCCTCCGCTTTGGGTGGCGCTGTGATCGGCTCGTTCATGGCATGGGCGATTGTACTGGGTAAACTGCCCCGTTTTCTGCGCCCGACTGTACTCACATTCTCCGGCGTTGCGTCCAACTTTGCCGGCGTTCCGTTGGCTTTCGCCTTTCTTGCCACGCTCGGCCGCACCGGTTTTGTCACGATTCTGCTGCGCGAATGGTTCGGATTTAATCTCTATGCCACCGGTTTTAACCTGCTGAGCTTTTTCGGCTTGACACTGACCTATCTGTTTTTCCAGATTCCGCTGATGGTGCTGATCCTCACCCCTGCTCTGGATGGTCTGAAAAAAGAATGGCGTGAGGCTTCATCGATTCTCGGTGCCACGACATTCCAATATTGGCGCATGGTGGCCTTTCCGATTCTCTGGCCCAGCCTGCTCGGCACCAGCCTGTTGCTGTTCGCCAATGCCTTTGGCGCCATTGCAACAGCCTATGCGCTGACCGGTTCTTCGCTGAATATCGTACCTATCCTGCTTTATGCGCAGATTCGTGGTGATGTTCTGCACAATCAGAATCTCGGCTATGCGCTGGCACTCGGTATGATCCTGATTACCGGCATTTCCAATCTGCTCTATATCTGGCTGCGCATGCGTGCAGAACGGTGGCAGAAATGAAGCTGAAATATTTCATTCCAAAAACCCTCGGCGCATGGATCGCCTTTCTGATCGGCGCGATCTATTTCGTTGTGCCGCTGATCGGTACATTTGAATTCTCTCTGCGCATGCGTCGTGGTGAATATTCCTTTGATGCCTATCGTGTGGTGCTGACAGACCCGAATTTTCAGGCGACCTTCGGCTATTCCATCATGCTGGCAATCATGACGATTATTTTCGGCGTGCTGCTGGTCGTACCGACCGCCTATTGGGTGCGTCTGCGCATGCCTTACTTGCGCCCCGTCATTGAATTTATCACGCTGATGCCACTGGTTATTCCGGCGATTGTTATCGTATTCGGCTATTTGCGGATTTATAACTCGTCCTCATGGCTGCCATTTACCGGCTCGACACGCGCAACCGATATTCTGCTGATGTTCGGCTATGTGACGCTGGCGCTGCCTTATATGTATCGCTCGATTGATACGGCCATGCGTACGATTGATGTGCGCACGCTGACAGAAGCCGCGGAAAGTCTGGGCGCAGGCTGGCCGACCATTCTGTTCAAGGTGATTTTCCCGAATGTGCTTTCCGGCGTTATGAGCGGTGCGTTCATTACCTTTGCGATCGTTATCGGTGAATTTACGCTGGCTTCGCTGCTCAATCGTCCGGCTTTCGGCCCTTATTTACAGCTTGTCGGTGCGAACCGCGCTTATGAACCGTCAGCACTGGCAATCATTGCCTTCGGCATCACATGGCTGAGCATGATTATGCTGCAGCTTGTCACCCGCTTCTCCAAATTTAAGACAGCAGGCAATTAAGTCATGGCTTTTCTCAATATCAATAATCTCAAAAAAAGCTTCGGCGCCAATACTGTTGTTCATGATTTCAGTCTGGCGGTTGAGAAAGGTGAGTTCATCTCATTTCTCGGGCCATCGGGCTGCGGAAAAACCACTGTTCTGCGTATGATTGCCGGTTTTGAATCACCCGATCAGGGTGTGATCGAAATCAACGGTCAGGATGTTGTCGATCTCAAGCCAAACAAGCGCAATATCGGCATGGTGTTTCAGGCCTATGCGCTGTTTCCGAATATGACCGTGGCGCAGAATGTTGCCTTTGGTCTGCGGGTGTCCGGCAAACCAAAAGCCGAGATTGATGCAACGGTCAAAGAGATGCTGGAACTGATCCGCCTTGAGCATCTGGCAGATCGTTTCCCGTATCAGATGTCCGGCGGCCAACAGCAGCGTGTTGCCCTTGCCCGTGCCTTGGCCACAAAGCCGCAGGTGCTGCTGCTCGATGAACCACTCTCGGCACTGGATGCGAAAATTCGTATTTCATTGCGTGAAGAAATCCGCGCCATCCAGCGTCAGCTTGGCATCACAACCGTATTTGTGACCCACGATCAGGAAGAAGCACTGTCTATTTCCGACCGGATCGTAGTGATGCATGAAGGCAAAGCGGATCAGATCGGTACACCGTTTGATATTTACAACCGTCCGGCAACGCGCTTCGTGGCATCATTCGTTGGTACGCTGAACATGCTGGAAGCCCGTGTGGCAGACCCGCAGCAGAATAAAGCGGATCTTGGCGGCACCACCATCACCGTCCCGCAATCATTGGCATCTTACAATAAAGGTGATGCTATCACTCTGGCTCTGCGGCCGGAAACCATTAGCCTTGATGCCTCCCCTGCCCGCGACAGCAGTGTTGAAGTCATTGTGCAGGATGTGCACTTCTTAGGCTCAGTCATTCGTACCCGTGTAACACTGGGTGCAAATCAACTGTCTTTCGACAGTTTCAATAATCCGGCGGTGCGCCCGCCGCAGCATGGTGATAAAATCACTGTCCATTTTGCTGCGCAGGATTTATTGGTTTTGGGCAAATAAAAATAAAGGTCGGACTTTTATCAAGTCCGACCTTTTCCTTGTCTTGCGTAAGCAGCAATTACAGTCCGTCGCCCCAAGGGCCATGGAAATCGCCATCTTTGTCGATTCTTTTGAAACCATGCGCCCCGAAGAAATCACGCTGCGCCTGAATCAAATTGGCTGAACCGCGTTTTTGGCGGAAACCGTCAAAGTAACTGATTGCCGAGCTCAGTGCCGGCACCGGCACACCGGCAGTCACTGCCGCAGCCACAACCTGACGCAGACTTTGGGCAGCCACGCTCATTTGCTCAACAAATGCAGGTGCCAGAAGCAGATTATCCACCTCACCCGCAGCAAAAGCCTCACCGATTTCATCCAGAAACTGTGAACGGATAATACAACCGGCGCGCCAGATCCGTGCAATCGTCGCCAGTGGCAGGTTCCACTGATGCTCTTGTGAAGCTGCGGCCATCACTGCAAAGCCCTGCGCATAGGCAGCAATCTTTGCGGCCAGCAATGCCTGCTCCAATGCATCAATAAAAGCCTGATCCGCCTTGATTGAGCCTGTCTGCACCGGCTCGCCATAGGCATTTGCCAGTTTCTGCCGTTGCGCAATCAGGGAAGAGATCGAGCGTGCAGCAACTGCCGCTTCAATACCTGTCGCCGGAACACCGAGAAACTGGCTTTCAATCGCCGCCCAGCGTCCGGTACCCTTTTGTCCTGCCGCATCCAGAATAATATCAGGCACCGGCTTTCCGGTTTCAGGATCAAGCGCTTTCAGCACTTCTGCCGTAATCTCGATGAGATAGGAATTCAGAGCGCCTGTATTCCATTTTGCAAAAATCGGCGCGATTTCTTCCGCCTTCAAGCCGCAGACATCACGCAAAATGCCATAGATTTCCGCAATCATCTGCATATCGGCATATTCAATACCGTTATGAATGGTTTTGACGAAATGCCCCGCACCATCCGGCCCCATACGGGCACTGCATGGTTCGCCTTTATAACGCGCGGCAACCGCATCCAGTATCGGCTCAATCCGCGCATAGGCTTCAGGCGTACCACCCACCATCATGGACGGGCCGTTACGCGCACCTTCCGCACCACCGGAAATGCCCATACCGACAAAAGTCGGATCGTTTTCGCCGAGTGAATTCAGACGACGCACCGTATCGCGGTAATCGGAATTGCCGGAATCAATAATGATGTCGCCTTTTTCCAGAAAGGTCTTGAGCTTGGCCATTTCCGTATCAACGGGACTGCCTGCTTTAATCAGCATGATAATCGGGCGCGGCTTGGCAATATTCTGGCTGAGCTGCTCCATAGTCGCACAGGGAATAATGCGTTCCTGCAACTCACCGCTGGAAGCGTAAAACTTTTCTAATACCGGCGCTTCACGGTCATAAACTGCAACCCGATATCCTTTTTCAGCGATATTGAGCGCCAGATTAGAACCCATGACGCCAAGCCCGATCAGTCCGATATCTGCCAGTTGCATTCTGTTTTCCCTATATGTGAACTATCCGGCAAAATAGCCGGAGCATAATTCTTCGTTCTATATAGGTATGCTATTCAAAACCGGTTTCAACTGAAAGCAGAGACTGACAACTGAAACCGGTTATTTTTCTTTAAATTCCGCTCTATTCAAACAGCAATGGCCGCACGTTCAGCAATCAGCTTGCCGGTAGCAGTCAGCACACCGGATGCACCGTCCAGATAATTTTCTTCCAGCTCCAGTGCCAGAAAACGATGACGCTCCACGGGCCCCGGCATAGCCAGATCAGCCATTTTATTGCTGGTAAAACCGAAGCGGCCATAATATTCCGGATCGCCCACCAGCAAAATCGCCTTATGGCCAAGCGCCTGCGCATTGTGAATAGCCTGACGCATCAATGCAGCGCCGACACCCCGCCCCGCATAAATTGTCTCAACCGCCAAAGGCCCCAGCAGCAAAGCAGGCACAGCTTCTCCGCCGGCTTTTTTACCGGCAGAAATATGCCAGAGCCGGACACTGCCGATCATCACGCCATGCGCATCGCGGGCAATCAATGCCAGCCCATAGGCAGGCACGCGTTTACGGCGCAGCTTTTCCGATGATTTGCGCTTGCGTCCCTCGCCCATCACACGGTCGAGCAAAGCCTCACGCGCGCTGCTGTCCGCAGACGTTTCATGCGCAATACTAAACGAGACCGGTGCCGGAGCAGTGATTTGCGCGGCTGACAATTCAGCCGTGGTTCCGGCCGCAACAGAAGAAGCAGACATCAGCGTGAACCTTAAAGCATTTGCGTGAGGCAAATGCGCTAAAACAAAGCGGTAAGGGGCATTGTTTCCTCAAACATATGTATGAGGATAAACACAAAGCAAAAATGTTGTGTGACAAGACCGGTGAAATCTCTTCACCGGTATCATTCGCAATGTGAGGCTGAATATGCGTCTCTGTCGAGACGCATATCAGTATCAGATCACATAGGAGCGCAGCGGTTCAAAACCGTTAAACGCAACAGCCGAATAGGTCGTTGTGTAAGCGCCGGTGCCTTCGATCAGCACTTCATCACCGATGGTCAGCGAGACCGGCAGCGGATAAGGTGCCTTTTCATACATCACATCGGCGCTGTCACAGGTCGGGCCTGCCAGAACACAAGGCTCCAGAATATCGCCGTCACGCGGAGTCACGATCTGATAACGGATCGCTTCATCCATGGTTTCAGCCAGGCCGCCGAATTTACCGATATCAAGATAGACCCAGCGATTGTCATTGTCGGCTTTGCGGGAAACCAGAACCACTTCGGTTTTGATCACACCGGCATTGCCAACCATGCCACGGCCTGGCTCGATAATGGTTTCCGGCAGACGATTGCCGAAATGACGGCTCAGCGCGTCGAAAATAGCTTCGCCATAGGCCTGTGCGGTCGGGATATCTTTGAGATAACGGGTCGGGAAACCACCGCCCATATTGACCATGCGCAGGTTGATGCCTTCTTTAGCCAAAAGATCAAACACGCCTTTGGTATCGGCCAGAGCACGATCCCAAGCAGTCAGATCAGTCTGCTGTGAACCGACATGGAACGATACACCATAGGCATCAAGACCCAGCTGATGGGCTGCACGCAGCACATCAACAGCCATTTCCGGAACGCAGCCGAATTTACGCGACAACGGCCATTCAGCACCTTCACCGTCAGCGAGAATGCGGCAGAACACACGGGAACCAGGAGCCGCACGGGCAACTTTTTCCACTTCTGCAACGCAATCAACAGCATAGAGGCGAATGCCATATTCATAAGCGCGTGCAATATCGCGCTCTTTCTTGATGGTATTGCCATAAGAAATGCGGTCAGGTGTTGCACCGGCATTGAGTGCCATTTCAATTTCCGCAACCGACGCTGTATCGAAGTTCGAGCCCATGGAGGCGAGCAGCGACAGAATCTGCGGTGCAGGATTTGCCTTTACCGCATAGAAAATGCGCGAGGCCGGCAGAGCCTTTTCAAAATGTTCATAATTTTCACGCACAACGTCGAGGTCAACGACAAGGCAAGGGCCTTCCGGACGTCGGGTGGCGAGAAAGTCGATAATGCGCTGTGTAGCCATCCTGATCTCCTGAACTGCAATAAGCAGTAAAAAGCCGCATCTTCATATCATTTGCGATGCGAAAGCCTGCCCCCGTGCAATGACGCACAAGGTTGAGCATGGTTTCAAAGGACTGATGAGCAAATACCTGCGCATACACGCATCAAAAGCCATCAGAGGGACAAACTGCCTTGCGGCAAATATGAATCAGCTCTTCGCGCAACCGGCCTTTGGAGATGCAGGAAACACGGAACAAATACATATGCAGATGGATCAACGCCCTGAATTTAGCGTTTTTCCGCTTTGTCTGCCTTGGCTTGGAATGGGAAAAACCCGGTTCCGCACTTAGGGCAATGAGGGTGTGCCTCTTTGAGTTCCCGACCTGTGGAGAGCCGGAAGACACCAGAAAGGCCCGCACCGTCGTTGCTTCAAGGTGTCCTTGATCCATGGTTGGCCATCAGATCAACTGGAGCGGTTAGGTCCAGGTTACCGTACCGGTCTATTCTCCATTCAGAATACCGGCGGACACCCACAGGCACGTGCGACTTTGGGCAAGCGCGATATAAGATGATTTATGTGTCCACACAATGACAAATTTGCGCCGGTTTGATTTTTTTTGGTTAATAAATCACTTCTTTATTCAAAATACGGCGCAGTGCTTTATGTAGATGATAAAAACAGGTGTCTTATTGATTGCAATGCAGCGAATCACTTTGATATTTCTGAGACATTTTGAATATTCAGGATCGCGATATATGGTGCGGTTTAGTCGCTGATCTGGAGGGCAGAGCTTATGGACACACTCACACGGATGCGTGCTTTTATTGATGTTGTGGAGGCCGAAGGTTTCTCAGCAGCTGCGCGCAAAATTGGTCGTTCCAAAGCCCTTCTGTCCAAATATGTCCGCGAGCTGGAAGATGATCTGGGCGTGCGGCTACTGAACCGTACAACTCGGCAATTTTCGCTTACCGAAAGCGGCCACACTTATTATCACCGCGCAACGGAGATTTTGCGCGAGCTGGATGATCTGCAAGACTCCATCTCCGAAAGCAGCGGTGATGTACGCGGTAAGATCAAACTGACAGCCCCGCGCAGCTTTGCGGATGCCTCACTGGGCATGTCACTGATTGATTTCTGCGCAGATCATCCGGAGATTGCGCTGGATATCCACCTTGATGACCGGTTTGTTGATCTGGTTGAGGAAGGCTTTGACCTTGCCATCCGCATCACCCGCTTGCAGGATTCATCGCTGATCGCCAAAAGGCTGAGCGCATTTCACACTGTTGTCTGCGCCTCACCTGATCTGATCGCACGGCTGGGCATGCCGGAAACACCGGAGCAATTGCGGGAAATGCCTTGCATCATTGATACCAACAGCCGTTCTCGTAATAACTGGCAGTTCCGCAATCAGGACGGCTCGATGATGACAGTCGCCATCCGCGGCCCGCTGGAGGTCAACAGCCCGCTCACCACCATGGCAGCGACTGTCAAAGGTCTGGGCTTCAGCGTTCTGCCGCGTTTTGTCGCCGATGGCGAATTGAATAAAGGTACACTTGTGCCGGTGCTCCTAGATTATATGCTTAATGACGGCGGCATTTATGCCGTTTACCCGCACCGTACCTATCTGCCTGCCAAAGTACGCCTGCTGGTCGATTATCTCGCCAAATGGTTCAAAGATAATCCGTGCAAAGAGCTGACCAATGACGAGGCGTAAAACCCGTAGACTGTCGTCGTAGTTTTGCCTCACTCATTCTCCAAATTCCGAACCAGCATTGACCGCTCAAAAGAGTGATTTTCGTTTCCATGACCAGCAGCAAAAACAAGTCTTTACTGAATGTCCTCGGCCTGACCTGTCTCATGACAGGGCTTGGTGTGGTTGCGGCATCAGCGCATCCGCATGTTTTTGCCGAAGCAAGGCTGGAAATCACAATCACACCGGATCGTTCCGTTGAGAAACTGGCGCATGTCTGGCGCTTTGACGACCTGTTCTCGTCAACCGTATTGATGGAGTTCGACAAGAAAGGCACGCTGAAACTCGACAGCGCCGAGTTGAATGAACTTAGCACCACGATCGACACATCCATTGCCGAGTATAAATATTTTCAGACAGTTACGCAGGATGGCAAAGATATTGCCATGAACAAGCCTGAGCATCTGATTGCCGATCTGCCGGATAATCAGTTGATCGTCCTGTTTGAAAGCAAGCCGGAAAAACCGCTGAAACTGGAACCCGGCCATAAAGTCAGTTTCGGCGTCTATGACCCGACTTTCTATACGGCGATTGATTATCTGAAAGACGAAGATCTGGTGGTGAAGGGCATGCCATCCGGCTGCAGTTCTGCCGTTGTCCGCCCTGATCCCGATGAGGCACTTGCCCAGAACCAGCAAAGTCTGACACAGGCATTCTTCGACGAAGCAGCGGCGATGACCAATGACGTGTCAAAATTCTTCGCAACCCGAATAGAGATCACCTGTAAATAACAAGTCACCGGCCAGCGCATAAGGATTGGCCAAAATTCAAATTTGTTACGTTATATCATCAGAGGCATTCCGGTATGAATCACGCAAAGCAACCCACTCTTACTCTGCCCCCGTTAAGAGCCTGTGCTTTGCTGCTGACCATATGCACCTGCCTGTTATTTGTGCTTCACAGTCAGGCATGGGCGCAGTCTTCATTAGGTATCGGCGCCAGTGAAGTCACATTGCAGCCAACCGGCCCTTTTGCAAAGCTGATATTGTGGATTAATGCCGAGCAAAAACGCTTCTATCTGATGATGACCACCGCGCTGAAAGCGATGAAGGATGATCCGTGGGCTGCATGGACATTGGTCAGCCTGTCTTTTGTCTATGGTATTTTGCATGCCGCCGGCCCCGGCCACGGCAAAGCGGTGATCTCATCCTATATGATTGCCAATGAAACAGCTTTGCGACGCGGGATTTTTCTTTCCTTCATCTCATCCGTTTTGCAGGCACTGTCCGCCATTTTTCTGGTCGGCATGGCATGGTTTGTGCTGCGTGGTATCGGCATTTCAATGGGAAAAGCAGGGCGTGGCATGGAAATAGCCAGCTATGTGCTGGTCATTCTCTGCGGTATTTATATCATCTTCCGCAAGCTTCGCTCAAAGCCGCAACGTGTTCCTGAAATAGCGGTTGAAACAATGGCACCGGCTCCCGTTTGGCAAGGTTCGCTCTCAGCCTCGGCAACACAAAAACCATCATCATTAAACACGTCCATACGGCTCAAATATCAGCCTGCCAATACAAAACCGGCCGTGTTTGACCATGAGTTTTCAGGGAATGGTGCCAATTGCACAGCCTGCGGCCACAGTCACCTTGCTGATCCGTCCACTCTGAGCGGTGATTTCAACTGGAAAACCGCATGGGCAGCGATTATTGCCGTCGGCATCCGTCCCTGCTCCGGCGCGATTATCGTGCTGACATTCTCAATGCTCAACGGCCTGATGCTGGGCGGAATTCTCTCTGCCTTTGCCATGGCATTCGGCACTTTCATCACCGTCGCCTTGCTGGCAACACTGGCTGTCACTGCTAAAAATACAGCGCTGCGCCTGGTCAAGAATCCGCTGATGTCAGCACGGCTGCAAACGGCGATTGAAATCGCCGCTGCATTATTCATCATTCTGACAGGCGTGCTTCTGCTGATTGCTGCCCTGAGTTAATTCTCTTTGTGGTGTTTTCGCTGTGATTTCGCCCGCAGCCAGAACACCACAAAAAAGGCCATCACAAAGACGACTGCAATCAGCGCCGCCAGCACATGACTGTAAGGCCCGACCGCCAGCATGATGATCGGCATGGAGTAAAACAGCGCGCCGAAAACCACCATAATCAGTGCCGCGGCTATAGCGGAATTGCGCGTATCCTTCTTATTCTGCTGTGGGGATGCCATGCGCTTATCTCCGGCCTGTATCGGCGTAGAAGCTTTCCAGCTTTTTGATTTGCTGTCCGTTCGCGTCAAAATTGTCCGGAGCGAGCCAGTTTTGGTAGGCCTGTTTCAATGCAGGCCATTCGCTGTCGATCACCGAATACCATGCAGTGTCACGGTTTTTACCTTTAACAATCAGATGCTGCCGGAAAATACCTTCAAACTGAAAGCCGAAACGCTCCGCCGCACGCTTTGACGGCAGATTATCATTATTGCATTTCCACTCATAACGGCGGTAACCAAGCTCATCAAAAATATATTGCATGAACAGATACTGGGCTTCGGTCGCAGCCGGTTTGCGTGAAATCAGCGGCCCCCAATAGACATTGCCGATTTCAATACTGCCATTCTCGGCATCAATGCGCATCAGCGCCTGACGACCGGCAATTTTACCTGTCGCCTTGTCAATCGTGACAAAAAACATGGTCGTCTGGCTTGCAGCGGATTTCTCCAGCCATGGCAGCATCTCTTCGAGAGTTGCAGGCACCGTATCAAACAACCATGTGAAACGGCTGTCCGCATCGGCAACGCTTGACGCCTCAAACAGCCCCTGCCCGTGTTTTTCAACACTCAGCGGCTCCAGCCGCACAAACTGCCCTTCAAGAACTTTGCGCTCCGGCAAAGGGCAAGGTGTCCACCCAGACAAGTCCTGCATAATCATTCTCCTCTTAACTTGAAGAAATGACCATATTTTATGCAGATTGCAAACTGATTTCACTTTGCTGCAGTCTTGCGGCACTGCGATCTATCGACACTGCTTTGATAAGTGCAAAAACCTGCTCGCCGGTTTTCAGATTGAGATCCTGCACAGATTTGCGAGAAATACGGGACAATAATTGCACATCGCCCAATTGCAGGCGCAATTCCGCAAACGGCCCGTCATCGGTTGAGATTGCAACAATCGTTACCGGAAAAATATTGCGGATACTGATATCCACCGGCGCAAAGCGCGACAGAGACACATCGCGCGAGCGGATACGCAATCGCACTTTCATCCCCGATTGCAATGCATGGTCTGTCAGCTGAAAATTATGCCCGCCAATGGCAATGTCAGCCATGGCATAGGCATCATCACTGCGGGTGACTTCCCCTTGCAAAAGCACACTGGTCGTATCGCCCGTACCATCAATCTGGCTGAAAATATCAAACACTGAACCGCTTTCCCGTACCCGTCCCTGCTCCAGCAGCACAAGCGTATCCGCCAGCCGCGCGACTTCATCCACCTCGTGGCTGACAAAGACAATCGGCAGCCCGCTCTCGTCACGCAAACGCTCCAGATAGGGTAAAATTTCCTGACGCCGCGCATGATCCAGCGACGATAAAGGCTCATCGAGCAACAGCAGGCGCGGTGCGGACAGCAATGCCCGCCCGATCGCCACACGCTGTTTCTCACCGCCGGACAATTGATGCGGCTTGCGCTGTAATAAAGCGCCGATGCCGAGCAGCTCGGTTATTTCCTCAACCTTACGCTCCGGCTCACGTTTACCCGCCCATTGCGCATATGTCAGATTGCGCAAAACACTGAGATGCGGGAACAGGCGGGCATCCTGATAAACATAGCCGATATGGCGTTCTTCAGGACGGAGATTGATGTTTCTGGCGCTGTCGAACAGCACCAGATTGCCAACGGCAATACGCCCTTCCTCAGGGCGTAGTGTTCCGGCAATCATGCGCAGCAAAGTGGTTTTACCGGCACCGGACGCACCGAATAATGCTGTAACGCCAGTCTCAGCACGAAAAGCAGCCTCAACGCGAAACCCGCCATTGCCGCCTTTAACATTGAAATCAAGGGTATTGAAGCTGATTTGGTGTGTCATTTGCCAGCTCCGCTCAACCGGCGCTGCAACCATTCGGACAGCACCACCGCCAACACAGACAGCACAACGGAAACCAGAATAAGCTTCAGGGCAGCGGCATCACCGCTCGGCGTTTGCATCAGCGCATAAATCGCCAGCGACAAGGTTTGCGTTTCGCCCGGAATATTCGAGACAAAAGTAATTGTAGCGCCAAATTCGCCGAGCGCCTTGGCAAAACCCAGCACACTACCGGCAATAATGCCTGGTATCAGCAAAGGCAGCGTCACAGTCATAAAGGCTTTGATGCGCCCTGCACCCAAAGTGCGGGCAGCTTCTTCCAAGCCCTTGTCGATATTTTCAATCGCCAGCCGTATCGGGCGGATCAGCAATGGCAGCGCCATCACACCGGCAGCCAAAGCCGCCCCTGTCCAGCGGAAAGCAAAGGTAAAATCAAACCATTGCAAAAGCAGACTTCCGATAGCGCCGCGCGTGCCAAACAGCACCAGCAGAAAATAACCGGTTACTACCGGTGGCAGCACCAGCGGCATTGTCAGCACCGCCTGTAACAGGCTTTTGCCGGGGAAATTATAGCGCGCCAGTATCCACGCAAAACCAAATGCAACCGGCAAGGCTCCGAGGATAGCAAGCCCTGCTATCCTCAAAGACAAAGCGATAATTTCCATTTCCGGCATTGCCATCAGTCAGATCAGAGCCTTATTTTGCTTCTGCCGCAGGCACAAAGCCCTTATCGGCAATGATTGCCTGTCCGGCATCGCTGCGCAGAAATGCGAGAAATGCCTTGGAGTTTTCATCAGACTTGCCGACCAGTGCCGCAGGATAAAGAATTGGCGCGTGGCTAGACGCAGAGAAACGATAAACTTCAGTCAGTTCAGGCACCTGTGCACGATCCGATGCATAAACAATACCGGCTTTCACTTCACCGCGGGAAACATATTGCAGAGCTACGCGCACATTTTCCGCGAAGACCGCATTGGCAGACACATCACCCCAAATGCCGAGCTTTTCCAGAGCAGCCTTGGCATATTTACCGGCAGGCACATTTGACGGATCGCCCATGGAGAAACGGCCGGCTTTGAGGATTTCCGCAGCTTCTGCCGGTTTTGTATCTTTGGCACCGGCGATAACCAGCGCATTACCGGCGATCACAGCGCGGCTATCATTATCGATCAGCTTGCGTTCCTGCACATAATCCATCCAGTCGAGATCGGCTGAGATGAAAATGCTAGCTGGTGCACCGGCTTCAATCTGTTTCGCCAGCACAGAGGAAGACGCATAAGACGCTGTTACTTCCGCACCGTTTTCAGCCTTAAATTTCTCTGCGGCTGTATCAATCACATCTTTCATGCTGGCCGCAGCAAACACAACAATCTTCTCTGCCGCTAAGGTTGGCAGAGCAGTTCCGGCAAGCAAGCCAAGTGCAACAACAAATCTGATCATGATATCCCTCAATATTTTCCAATCATTATATTTCATCATGCATATCGATTCCTGCCCTATGCTTCAAGCAAATAAAAAAGGCTCTCCGAAGGGAGAGCCTTTTGCAATTGAGGACGGACTAGAAATCAGTCACCGATATGCTGCTTGGCACCGCGCTCTTTCGCCAGCAGAACCTGACGCTGACGTTCCGCATAACGGGCACGGTCAGCATCGCTGCGCTCGTGATAGCAAGTGTCGCAGGAAATACCTTCCTGATAGAATTTCGACAGTTTGCCCTCAGGCGTGACCGGATTACGGCAAGCGCGGCAGAGTTCCACATCACCCTCTACCAGACCATGACCAACGGAAACACGCTCGTCAAAAACGAAGCATTCACCTTCCCAGCGTGTATCTTCCGCAGGCATATCTTCGAGATATTTCAGAATGCCGCCTTTGAGGTGGAAAACATCATCAAAGCCCAGACCTTTTACAAAAGCCGTGGCCTTCTCGCAGCGGATACCGCCGGTGCAGAACATGGCAATTTTCTTGCCTTCCAGCTCGTCGCGGTGGTCTTCAACCCATTGCGGAAACTCGCGGAAAGTCTTGGTCTTCGGATCAATCGCGCCTTTAAAAGTGCCGATGGCATATTCATAATCATTACGCGTATCGATGAGGATCGTGTTCTCATCATCAATCAGCGCATTCCACTCCTGCGGCTGCACATAGGTGCCGACGCTCTGCAACGGATCAATCCCGTCCACACCCATGGTCACGATCTCTTTCTTGAGACGGACTTTCATGCGGTTAAACGGCATCTGGCTAGCTGTTGAATATTTCAGTTCAATATTCTGCTCACGCAAGGCAGGAATAGCTTCAATGAAAGCAATCAGCGCGGCAATGCCGGACTGTGTTCCGGCAACAGTGCCATTCAGTCCTTCAGCAGCCAGCAGCAAAGTGCCCTTGATACCCTGCTCATCACAAAGCTCAGTCAGCGGTGCCTGATAGGCTTCAAAATCCGGAAAACGCGCAAAACAATAAAGCGCAGCAACAGTGAAATGTGCTTCACACATAAATAAACCTCAATAGCTGGTCGCCTCGCAAAGGCGCTGCCGTGATATTCCGCCTGAGCACCCTGAGGGTCAGTCAGACAGCCGAAAACAGATTAATCTGCTTGCCTGTGCTCTAACGCCGCTGCGGAGCAATTTCAAGATCAGCATCAAATTTTGCTGCCACGAAGCGACAATCTATCCCCGTTCTCGCTACGCATGACACAGTGCAAAGGGTATATCAGTCAGGAGAGAGTGCCATGTTTCGCGCAGAAATCAGAACGCTGTTTTCAGAAGCGGGGCAAGCGCATCATCTCGATCCCGCAGCCCTTGCCGCTGTGGCGCAGACAGAGAGCAGCGGCATTGTCACCACACGGATCAATGGTCGTGATGAACCACTGATCCGTTTTGAGGGGCATTATTTTGATAAACGCCTCGCCCCTGCCGATCAGGCAAAAGCCAGAGCGCTGAAGCTCTCCTCTCCCCGCGCCGGAGCCATTCCCAATCCGGCGGATCAGGCGGCACGATGGCAGATGCTGGACAAAGCCTGCCGTATCAACCGCGATGCCGCTTATGAATCCACATCATGGGGTATAGGACAAGTTATGGGTGCCCATTGGCACTGGCTGGGCTATGTGTCCGTTGCTGAAATGGTTGAAACCGTGCGCAGCGCCGTGCCGGAGCAGATTGAACTGATGAGCCGCTTTATCGTCTACAGCAATCTGCGGGATGTGCTGAACAAGCACGACTGGCAAAAATTCGCATATAGCTATAACGGCTCGCTCTATGCCAAAAACCGCTATGACCGGAAACTGGCTCAAAACTATGCGCTGTATCAACCCTTGTTTCCCGCCTTCACTCCCCTTGATATACGAACAGCATAGACAAAATATCTTCGGAACGTTAAATCGATTATAACAATAATTCCGAGGGTGAGATGTCGCAGAAAACCGAAAGCCTGATTCCCGTCATGACGGGACAAACCGTCATCCCTGTTCTGCTGATTGATAAAGCAGCAGATGCCGTGCCACTTGCACGCGCTCTGGCAAAAGGCGGTCTGCCTGCCATCGAAATTACCCTGCGCACCAGCGCGGCACTGGATGCTATCCGTGCCGTGGCAGAAGATGTGCCGGAAGCCATTGTCGGCGCCGGAACCATCCTCAATGCCGCCCATTATGAGCAGGCTGTCACTTCCGGTTCAAAATTCATCGTCAGCCCCGGCGTAACAGATGCCATTTTGAAAGCCGCAGATAACAGCCCTGTTCCTCTGTTGCCGGGTTGCGCAACAGCAAGCGAAGTGATGAGCCTGCGCGAGCGCGGCTATACTCATGTGAAATTTTTCCCTGCGGAACAGGCAGGCGGAGCGGCCTATCTTAAAGCCCTGTCCTCCCCGCTTGCCGGTACCTTCTTCTGCCCGACAGGCGGCATCAGCCTCAGCAATGCCATGAATTATCTCACCCTGCCGAATGTGCTGTGCATCGGCGGCTCATGGATTGCTCCGAAAGAGCTGGTCAATGATGGCAAATGGGATGAAATTACAGCACTGGCAGCCGCAGCCGCCGCGCTCAAATCCTGATCAACATTAAAATTCAGGCAATAAAAAAGGGAGCTCAAAGCTCCCTTTTTTCATTCTTGTACCGATCAGTTAATCTTAGAGAATTTAGCAATCGGAATGAAAGTCACAGCATTGCCTGTAAAGCGGTTTGCATTACCGGCAGGCAGGTCTTTCTGGAAGCCAGCGGTATAAACAACGGTTGGTGCCTGACGCATGGCATCGTTCCGCAGAACCGGATTGGACACCGGTACAACCTTGGCTACAGGCTCATTCGAAATCGCAACTTCTGTCGCGGCATCGGCAGGCTGCAGCACTGCATTGGCAGCCGCTTTTGATGCCGGGCGATCTGAACGACCGGCTTTAGCGGTTGTCCGTACAGCGTCAGCACCAGTTGCTGCGGCAGTATTCTCGCTGTTTACGACCGGACGGGAGGACGGACGGCTGTTGCGTGTATCCTGTGGCATCACCATAGCGACCTGCTGTTCCTGAGCCTGCGGACGCGGAGCCGGAATAGATGCAGTGTGATCATTATTGCTCAGCAGATCAGCAATCGCATCCTGACCGGCTTCAGCACGGGCAACGGAGACTTCCTGAGCCTGAGCCTGTGTTGGACGTGTTGCCGGAACAGCAGCGGCCAGAACGGTATTGATCGCCTGTCCTGCACCCTGCGGACGCTGTACCGGAACCGGCACATATCCGCTCAGCATAGCGCCGGTATTTACAGTTGTGTCTGCTGCAACCAGCGCGGCAATCTGGTCATTGGCAGGCTGAGCCGGTGCGGAAGGCGCACCTGTGGCACCCGCAAAAGCCTGCGCTTCAAGTGTATTTGGCGGTGGCGGCGCCATAGCCAGCAGCACTTCGGCTTCCGACTGCGGACGCTTCACCGGAACAGGCACAGCAAAAGCCATCGCCGCCTGTGCATCCGGTGTCATTTCCACACCGGCAGAAGGGCGCGGTGCATTCAGCGGCACCGGTGCATCGCGGGCTGGCAAAGCAGCAATCAACGCTTCCTGCGGCACCTGAGGCTCAGGCTGTGCAGGTACAGCACGGTTAGGCACTGCCGGTACCGGAGCCTGACGGGCAGGAACTGCGGCAGCAGGTGCTGTACGCGCCGGACGGGCAGTTGCTACAGCACGACCGGAGCTTTCACCATTATCTTCTTCTTCATCCGCACCGCCGCCAAACAACATACCGAACAGAGATTTGCTCTTCGGCTTGGCAGAAGCCATCTGGATTGTACCGCCATTGGCCTTACGGGCTTCATAGGCAGCAAGCGCCTGTTCATAACCCGGCAATGGCTTGCCATCGGTCGGAACGTGAATTGTTTTACCGTCAGGGAACACAGCCAGCAATTCGCGGCGGCTCAGGCGCGGCCAGTGACGCACACTGCCGACATCAAGATGCACAAATGGCGAACCGGAAGTCGGATAATAACCAACGCCGCCGATCTGATAGCGCAACGCGGTGTCACGCAGCTTTTTCAGCGGAACACCCGGAATGAAAAAATCCATCGCCTTGCCGAGCGTATGCTGGCTGCTTTTGGCAACGCCGCGGGTACGCGAACGCAGCATGGAGTTCGTCGCCGGTGAACGATAGGCGGAAACAACAGTAATATAATCGCGGCCACCGGCGGTCTGATAGACCTGCCAGACCAGATCGAACAAACGCGGATCCATCTTGGTCGGCTCATTGCGGCGCCAGTCGCGCAGGAAGACATTCAGCTTCTTCAAACCATCCGGCAGATAGCGGCCGTTTTTCTTGAACGTGATTTCTGCACGTTCACCGGTATGCACAAAATGCAGCTTCAGTGTACGGGTTTCGGCTGCAGCCTGAGACGGCGCGAAAGCTGTAACAGCCGTGAAAACAAGTGCCAGCTGCGCGCTGAGTTTAAAAACTCTGCCTGCCCAGCCCGCCAGTTTAGATGTTTTGCTGTTTTCCAATTTCGAATGCCTTACCGTTTACAGTCACGCTATTCAGATGAATATCGGATTTAATGGTTAATAGACACTTATTGAACAGACAATGAGTTTTCAGCATGACAAAAAAAACGCATTCGGGAAGGACTTTCCATCATGGTAAAGAGTTTATGAACAGATTTTACAACCTGAGGAAGCATGATTTTATCTATACACGCGCCCAGCGTCACAAACAGCGTCCTGTGGCATATATGCACCATCTGATTGAAAATATTTAATTTTCAGAACAAATAATGCGATATTTTGTGGTTTTCAGCGCCTGAAAAACAAAGAACGCCAATCAGAAAATTCATATAATATTTCAGCAGTATAATAGGTCTTAAGCACATAAAATTTACCGGATTTTACTCACATTGTTTCGTCAATGTAACGCAATGTGATGGGATAAAGAGCCTCATTTCGGGAACCAAATCGGTTTTGGCTCTGCTTTTGAGTCGAAAAAACACAAAATTGCACCACAGCCACCTGATCCGGCATACTGATTTCACCCTTTTATATCTTAACAGCGCCTGTCAGCACCCGACTTTGACCCGCAATTTCAATACTGCTGAAACGCATGAAATCTGCGCAGGAACATCCTATATAGACTGCAGCATTAAAAAGAATCGTACGAGGTTGAACCGCAATGAATTTACGCAACCATGCAGAATTTCTCCGTATGCCTGCCGATGCCCCGCAGGCACAGGTTTCCGCAGCTTCCGAGCTGAGCAATCTGCCATGCTGGAACCTCACCGATCTTTATCCTGCACCGGACAGTGCGGAACTGACCCGCGACCTGCAGCTTTCAGCAGAGCGCTCAGTTGCTTTTGAGAATAAATGGAAAGGCAAGCTCGAAGCTGAAGCCTCCAAGCCTCAGGGCGGTAATTTTGCCGACGCGATTAAAGAATTCGAACAGCTTCAGGAACTGATGGGACGCATCTATTCCTATGCCGGCCTGCTCTATGCGGATGACACCTCCAGTGCCGCCAATGCCAAACTCTATGGCGATGTGCAGCAGAAACTCACCGATGCAGGCAGCCATCTGATCTTCTTCTCGCTGGAACTCAACCGTATTGATGACGCCCTGCTCGACAAGGCTATCGCTGAAAATCCTGCTATCGGCCATTATAAGCCATGGCTGATCGACCTGCGCAAAGACAAGCCTTACCAGCTGGATGACCAGATTGAGACATTATTCCATGACATCTCTGTCACCGGTTTTGTTGCCTGGAACCGTCTGTTTGACGAAACCATGAGCGGTTTGCGCTTTACAATTGACGGCGCAGAGCTACCGATTGAACCGGTGCTCACCATGTTGCAGGATGCGGATGGTGCAACCCGTAAAAAAGCCTCGGATGCCTTGTCCAAAACCTTTGGTGAAAATCTACGCCTCTTCACGCTCATCACCAATACATTGGCTAAGGATAAAGAAATCTCCGACCGCTGGCGCGGTTTTGAGGATATTGCCGACAGCCGCCACCTTGCCAACCGCGTTGAGCGTGAAGTTGTCGATGCACTGGCCAGCGCCGTGAATGATGCCTATCCGCGTATTTCCCATCGCTACTATGCACTGAAGGCAAAATGGCTCGGCCTTGAACAGCTCGACAACTGGGATCGCAATGCGCCGCTGCCGGAAACCCCGCAGGTCACTATCGGCTGGGATGAAGCAAAAGCAACTGTGCTGGATGCCTATGCAGGCTTCGCACCGGAAATGGCCGATATTGCCCGCGACTTCTTTGACAAGAACTGGATTGATGCCCCGACCCGCGCAGGCAAGGCACCGGGTGCTTTTGCCCATCCGACTGTGCCTTCCGCACATCCTTATGTATTGCTCAACTATCTGGGCAAGCCGCGCGATGTTATGACCCTTGCCCATGAACTCGGCCATGGTGTGCATCAGGTTCTTGCCGCCAAACAGGGTGCGCTGATGGCTTCAACCCCGCTGACACTGGCAGAAACCGCCTCCGTCTTCGGTGAAATGCTGACCTTCCAGTCCCTGCTTGCTAAAGCAAAGGACAAGCGCGAGCGCAAAGCAATGCTGGCGCAGAAGACTGAGGATATGATCAATACGGTTGTCCGCCAGATCGCCTTCTACCAGTTTGAACGTAAAGTTCACACCGAGCGCAAAAACGGTGAGCTGACAGCCGAACAGATCGGTGAAATCTGGATGGAAGTGCAGCGTTCAAGCTTAGGTCCTGCAATCCGCCTCAATCCGGGTTATGAAAGCTTCTGGACTTATATTCCGCATTTCATCCACTCGCCGTTCTATGTTTATGCCTATGCTTTCGGCGATTGCCTCGTAAATTCGCTCTATGCGGTTTACCAAAACAATCCTGAAGGTTTTCAGGACAAATATTTCGATATGCTGAAGGCTGGCGGTACCCGCCATCATAAAGAACTGCTGGCACCATTCGGTCTGGATGCTTCTGATCCGGCCTTCTGGCAACAGGGTCTGTCAGTTATTGAAGGCATGATCGACGAACTGGAAGCGATGGAAGACTGATCGCATTATGGTTGAGCGAGCAATGCCTGCATCTTCTGAGCCTTTCATTCTGTTTCGTGATGATGTTGAACAGCAATCCATGCTGTTCAACAGGCCGGAACAGCTGATTATTATTGAACAGGCTTCCGATTTTGAGGCAGGCTTTGCCGCGCTTGAAGCAGCGCATCGTCAGGGCAAATGGCTTGCAGGTTATTTCAGCTATGAGGCGGGTTTTCTGCTGGAGCCCAAACTGGCTCCCCTGCTGCCGAAGGAACGCCGTGTTCCGCTGATTTGCTTTGGTGTCTTTAGTGAACCTCCGGCGGATATCCCTGCCGGAAATAGAAACACCCACACCAATGTGCATCTTTCTGATTTTCATGCCCATTGGTCGGAAGCGGATTATCAGCAGCGTTTCGAACGCCTGCATCGTCATTTGCGTGAAGGTGATTGCTATCAGGGCAATCTGACATTTCCGATTTCAGCACGCTATCACGGTGAGCCTGAGGCGCTGTTTGCCGATCTCAGCAACCGCCAGCCTGTGCGTTACAGCGCATATGTCAATCTGACAGCGCAGGACAAGGCACCGCTTATTCTATCGCGCTCACCGGAGCTGTTTTTTCAAATCGATAAAGACGGCTGGATTGAAACCCACCCGATGAAGGGCACCACACCGCGCGGGGCAACACCACAAGAAGATGATACCCTGCGCGATTTTCTGATCCATGACGAAAAAAGTCAGGCCGAAAACCGCATGATCGTGGATTTACTGCGCAATGACATTTCGCTGATCAGCGAAGTCGGCAGTCTTTCTGTGCCTAAACTCTTCCATGTCGAGCGCTATCCGACTGTGCACCAGATGGTCAGTCATGTGCGGGCGAAACTGTTGCCCGATCTCACTTTGCGTCAGATCTTTGCAGCTTTGTTTCCGTGCGGCTCGGTGACCGGCGCACCGAAAATCAGCGCCATGACGATTTTGCACCAGCTTGAACAACAGGCACGCGATATTTATTGCGGCTCCATCGGCTGGATCGCACCATCCGGCGAAATGCGTTTCAACGTCGCCATTCGCACTCTGTCGCTCTATCCTGACGGAGAAGCAGTCCTCAATGTCGGCGGCGGTGTGGTCTATGATTCAGCGGCAGAAGCAGAATATGCCGAGTGCCTGCTGAAAGCCCGTTATGCGACCGGTGAGAACACAGTCTCCGGCACCCGAGGGTGAAACATGCAAGACCTGAATTTTGGCCTGATCGAAACATTGCGCTTTGAGCCTGCCAATGGTTTTCTGCGCCTTGAACAGCATTTACAGCGTCTGCAGCAATCTGCGACGCAACTCGGTTTTGTTTTTGATGAAGGTGCTATCCGTGCACAATTGCAAGCTCACGCAAACAGCCCTCATGCCTTACGTGTCCGTCTTTGCCTGTGGCCAGACGGCACAGCAGATATCATCACCGCAGTCTTTCAGCCTTTGCCGCCTCAAATGATCTGGACATTGGCAATTGCCGAAACCCGCCTGAACAGCGCCGATGAGCTGCTGCGCCACAAAACAACACGCCGAACAACCTATGAAGCCGCGCGGGCGGAATTTACACCGGCACAAGCCGATGAAGTTCTGCTGCTCAATGAAAAAGGCGAGCTTTGCGAAGGCACGATAACTTCGCTCTTTGCGGATATGGGGGATGGTATATTGCTGACCCCGCCGCTGGAATGCGGGTTGCTGAATGGCGTTTTGCGGCAGGAACTACTGCAACAGGATAAAGCCAAAACTGCCGTTCTCACGCTTCAGCACTTGCAAAAAGCGCACCGGATTTTTGTCGGCAATTCTCTGCGCGGCATGATACGAGCGCATTTAGCCGATGCATTCTGATATCAGCCGCTCTTTAAATTACACCATTATAAAATATAATGTTTTTGCTGTCTGAGACCAACAAAACCGCTTCACACACAAAGATGTGAGGTAAAAAAGCAACAGATACAAGGCTCTTCATGGTTAAGGAACCTATAAAGCTCTTGTATTTACCCGCATTTACATACATCAAATTATTATAAAATTTTGCAGAATCCCGGGAGAGCTCGCTTATGAAAACATTCCGCACGGCCGCATCCCTTTGTCTGGCTGCCACACTCGCTGCCTGTACCACATACGGACCAGTCAATGGCGGCGGCGGCAACACCATGCCGACCCGTCCGGCTAATGCCGGTATTGATGGTGGCTGGGTTGATGCCAATGGCATTACATCGAATTTCAACGGCGGCGTTTTTGAAACCCGCACAACTGACACCAATGAAAAGCTGGCAGAAGGTAATTACCGTTACCTGTCACCGCGTTTGGTGGAAATTGATATGCGTTCGATCGTACGCGGCACTACATCCAAAGTGAATTGCGCACAGGTTACTCCGTCGCAGCTCAATTGCACCACATCTACCGGTTCGCAATTCTCGCTGACACGTAAAGCCTGAAATTAGACAAGAAAATATACAAACGCCCGCGGCTCTGCTGCGGGCGTTTTGCTATTCTCAGCTCTCTCCGAACTTGGGAGATGCAAACAGCATTCGTCATATTACTATGCTATTCTGCCCCGACAAATGTCTACGGAGAGAGCTATGTCCGGACTGTTCAAGATTCTGTTTTGCAGCGCCAGCCTCGTGAGCCTGTCACTGCCTGCCTATGCCGATTACACGCTGACCATTCTGCACACAAATGACACGCATTCCCGCATTGAAGAGGTCAATAAATATGACGCGACCTGCTCGGCTAAAGAAAGCGCAGAGCAGCAATGTTTCGGCGGTATGGCGCGGCTGAAAGCGGCCATAGATGCCGAGCGCGCCAAGGGCGGCAATATGCTGGTGCTGGATGCCGGAGATCAGTTTCAGGGCTCTTTATTTTTCACCACTTATAAAGGCACAGACAATGCCGAATTCATGAATGCCATCGGCTATGATGCGATGGCACTCGGCAATCATGAATTTGATCTTGGGCAGGAAGGGCTGGCACCCTTTTTGGATAAAATCAAACTGCCGGTTCTGTCTGCCAATATTGAAACCACTGCCGGTTCACCGATCCACGGCAAATTCGCACGCTATCTTGTCAAAACAATTGGCAATGAAAAGATCGGCATTGTCGGCCTGACCACACCGGACACAGTGGAAATTGCACGTCCGGGCAAGGACATCCGTTTTCTTGATGCCAAGGAAACATTGCAGCGCATGATCACAGACCTGAAGGCAGAAGGCGTGAACAAGATCATTGCCCTTACCCATCTGGGTTATGATGCGGATCAGCAATTGGCAGCAGAACTGGATAATGTGGATGCAATTGTCGGCGGGCACAGCCATACATTACTTGGCGATAATGCCTTACGCGCTTCCGGCCCCTATCCTACTCTCGTCAAAAACCCGTCCGGCAAAATGGTGCCGGTCGTCACGGCCTATGCCTATACGCAATATCTGGGCAGGCTGGTGCTGAATTTTGACGATACGGGCAATCTCACATCAGCCTCCGGCGCTCCGCTCCGGCTGGATGCCTCCATCAAGCCGGATGCACAACTGGCCAGCCGCATCGCGGAAATGGCCAAGCCGATTGAAGAGCTGAAAAACCGCCGTGTCGCTGAGACAACCAGGCTGATTGACGGCTCTGCTGTCAGTTGCCGCACGCAGCAATGTCCTATGGGCGATCTGGTCACCACTGCCATGCTTGATCGTGTGCGCGATCAGGGTATCACTGCCGCGCTGATAAATGGCGGTGCATTGCGCGCTTCAATCAAGGCCGGTGACATCACTATGGGTGATGTACTGGTGGTGCTGCCGTTTCAGAATACGGTTGCAACATTTCAGATGAAAGGCAGCGATCTGCGATCAGCATTGGAGAATGGTGTCAGCCAGATTGAAAAAGGCAGCGGCCGCTATCCGCAGGTTGCAGGCATAAAATTCACACTGGATATGGCTAAACCTGCCGGACAGCGCATTACCACTGTCGAAATGCAGGATGCGGAAAGCAACTGGCAGCCACTTGATGACAATAAGCTCTATGGCATTGCCGCAACCGATTATCTGCGCACAGGCGGTGACGGCTATGACATGATCGCCCAAAAAGCTGAAAAAGCCTATGATTACGGCCCTTCACTTGATCAGGTCGTTGCTGAATATTTGCAGGAACATTCGCCCTATTCAGATGCTGCACAGCCCGCAGCAAAAATGCCTGTCTCCGAGGCTTATGAAATCAAACAAGGCGACAGTTACTGGTCGATTGCAGAGAAGCTCTATGGCAATGGCACAGAATGGAAACGCCTGTTCCGTCAGAACCCGAATTACAAGCCACGGAAACTGCCGGTTGGCGCTGTTTTAAAAACCGGAGCACCTTCCCAATAAAAAACCACTTTAAATTTGAGTTTTCTCATCATGTTATGGTTATGTTCTGGTCATGCCGGACATAATACTGTTATGATAGGCAAATTTTGTTCGGCAGCTTGCGCGCACGCAGATACAGATTGTGTTTGTTCGAGTGAAAGCACCGCCCCCTCAGGATAGAGACACAGACATGCATGATAATGTGATGAGCCAATCCGCGACTTCCCAGCCGGTTTCAGCAAAACCTGTTCTTGAAAAAACAGGCGTAATGCTGATCAATCTGGGAACACCTGATGGTACTGATTACACATCCATGCGCCGCTATCTGCGCGAGTTTTTAATGGATTCGCGTGTTATCGAATGGCCGAAGGCGATCTGGTATCCGATCCTGTTCGGTATTGTGCTCAATACACGTCCTAAGAAATCCGGTGCCGCCTATGACCGTATCTGGAACCGTGAGCGTAATGAATCACCTTTGCGTACCTTCACGCGTTCCCAGAGCGATCAGCTCAGCGCCCGCCTCTCCGATCTCGGCAATGTGGTTGTGGACTGGGCAATGCGTTATGGCCAGCCATCGATTGAAGATGTGCTGACACGCCTGCGCGAACAGGGTTGCACCCGTATTGTCGCCTTCCCGCTCTATCCGCAATATTCTTCTTCCACCACCGGCAGTGTGATTGAAAAACTCAATGACGCACTGAACAAGCTGCGTTTTATGCCTGCCGTGCGTACAGTGCCGTCCTACCAGCACGAACCGGTCTATATTGATGCGCTGGCACGCTCGATTGAAGACCATATTGCCAAGCTGGATTTTGATCCGCAGGTCGTGGTTGCCTCCTATCATGGCATTCCGCAGAGCTATGCACGCCGCGGCGATCCTTATCCGCAGCAATGCCTTGAAACCACACGCCTGCTGCGTGAGCGCCTTGGCTGGGATGAAACCAAGCTGATCAGCACGTTCCAGTCGCGCTTTGGTCCTGAGGAATGGCTCCAGCCTTATACGGATAAAACCATCGAGGAAATGCCGAAACAGGGCATCAAATCCGTTGCCGTATTCAATCCGGGTTTCGTGGCTGACTGCCTTGAAACTGTTGATGAAATCGGCAATGAAGCGGCAGAATCCTTCCATGAGAATGGCGGCGAAAATTTCAGCCATATTCCGTGCCTCAATGACACAGAACTCGGTATGCGCGTGATTGAAGACCTTGTACGCCGTGAACTGCAGGGCTGGGTCTGAGACTTTTATAAAACAAGACCATCATCATTTCCGGCATTTTAAAAAGGAAACAGAATGGAATTCGGTGCCAATATTGCCCTGCTGATTTTAGCTGCAGTGGTTATTTTCACACTTTATGCCGGTATTAAAATTGTGCCTCAGGGTTCCAATTTTACTGTCGAGCGTTTCGGCCGTTACACCCGTACTTTATCGCCGGGTCTGAATATGATCGTCCCGTTTTTTGATCGTATCGGCGCGCGTCTCAATATGATGGAACAGGTACTGGACGTACCGACACAGGAAGTCATTACCCGTGATAATGCGACCACATCCGTGGATGCTGTCGCCTTCTTTCAAGTGCTGAATGCGGCACAGGCTGCCTATCAGGTTTCCGATCTGCAATATGCAATCCTCAACCTGACCATGACCAATATCCGTACCGTTATGGGTTCAATGGATCTGGACGAATTGCTCTCCAACCGCGACACCATCAATGATCGTCTGCTGCGCGTACTGGATCAGGCGGCGCATCCGTGGGGCATCAAAATCACCCGCGTTGAGATCAAAGATATCAATCCGCCGAAAGATCTGATCGATTCCATGGCGCGCCAGATGAAAGCCGAACGTGACAAGCGTGCACAGGTTCTGGAAGCGGAAGGTGACCGTAATGCGCAGATTCTGCGCGCTGAAGGTTTGAAACAGTCGCAGATTCTTGAAGCGGAAGGTAAGCGCGAAGCCGCCTATCGTGAAGCGGAAGCCCGTGAGCGTCTGGCAGAAGCGGAAGCCAAAGCGACAACCATGGTGTCCGAAGCGATTGCGCAGGGTGATGTGCAGGCGCTGAATTACTTCGTTGCACAGAAATATACCGATGCGCTTTCCGAAATGGCCTCTGCCAAAAATCACAAGATCATTATGATGCCGCTGGAAGCCTCGTCGCTGATCGGCACATTGGGCGGTATTGGTGCGATTGCCAAAGAAGTCTTCGGCAATAATTCGGATTCCGGTGCGAATACCACCACCCAAGGCGCACAGGCCGCTCGTAAAGCACCTGCCAAACCGGCTGCCCGTAGCGAAGGTACAACCCGCAGCGGCTCTGCTGATTATGTCTCGGTTCCGAACCACATTATCGGCAATCGTGTACCGCCGACAGGATCACGCTGATGCCGGATATGCTCGCAGCATTGGGGATATGGAACTGGGTCGTCCTTGGCCTTGTTCTGCTGTTTCTGGAACTGGTGACACCGGGTGTCTTCCTGATCTGGATCGGTTTTGCTGCTCTGGTTACCAGCCTGATTGCGTTTACCGGCCTCGGCTTCATCGACAGCTGGCAAGCGCAACTGCTGCTCTTCATGGTTCTGTCCGTGATCTTTGTACTGATCGGGCGCAAATATTTTAATCCGCGGGTACAAAACAGCGATGAACCGCTACTCAACCGCAGAGCCGATCAGCTGATCGGCATGCGCACCACATTGGAAGAGCCGATTATCAACGGCCATGGCCGTGCACGTTTTGATGATACACTCTGGCGTGTGACCGGCCCTGATCTTCCCGCCGGTAAGACAATTATCGTGCGGGAATATCACGACGGATTGTTGCAAGTTGAAGAAGTGAAATAACAAAAAAGGCGGCTGATAAGCCGCCTTTTTATTATCCTGCAGAGAGCGTTTTAAGCCACACCGGCACGCAGCAGATCGTGGAAGTGCACCAGCCCGACAGGACGGTTATTCTCAGCCACAATCACCGCGCCGATACGCGCTTCATTCAAAAGTGCCAGTGTTGAACCGAGCAGCTGGTCAGGGCTGACAGTCTTCGGTGTACGGGTCATAATATCATCAACTTTCAGCGTCGCCATAGGCCGATCGACATTGCGTGTCAGATCGCCATCCGTGATGATACCGGCCAGTGTGCCGTCTTCATTCTCAACAATCACACAGCCGAAATGCTTATGCGAGTGAATGCGCATCGCTTCCGGCATTGGTGTGCCGATCTTGACCAACGGCAACTCCTCACCGCGATGCATAATATCTTTCACATGAGAAAGGCTGGCACCCAGTGAGCCACCCGGATGGAATACGCGGAAATCGCTGGCGGTAAAGCCGCGTCTTTCCAGCAGAGCAAGTGCCAGTGCATCACCGACTGCCAGCTGCATCAAAGTTGATGTGGTCGGTGCAACACCATGCGGACAAGCTTCAACTGCTTTCGGCAATAGCAGCAGCACATCAGATTCACGGCCGAGCGTGGAATGTTCACCGGAAGTCAGTGCGATCAGCGGCACTTTAAAACGGCGGGAATAGCTGACAATACCTTTCAGCTCCGCAGTCTCACCCGACCAGGACAGGGCAAGAATAACGTCATTGCTGTTAATCATGCCGAGATCGCCATGATTGGCTTCCGCCGCATGCACAAAAAACGCAGGGGTTCCGGTGGACGCAAAAGTGGCCGCCAGCTTGGAGCCGATATGACCGCTTTTGCCGATACCGGTCACAACAACCCGTCCCTTCATCGCGGAAATAGCTTGAACCGCCTGCTCAAACGGCTCTGCAAGCCCGTTTTGCAGCGCATCTTCAAGAGCGCTCATACCGGCTTTTTCAACTGCGATTGTATTCAGGGCGGAGCGGATAGCTGGGCTGTGGCTGCTCAATGGACTTCTCTCACTTCATTCATCCGGTCAATAGTGCTTCTTCTATATAGAAACCGGAGCTGCATTCTGCAAAACGAATTATGAGGTAAAACTTTACATATTTCCTGTCCAGCCTCCCTGCCTGCAGAAACACAGCACATATTTCCCTGTAATTAATAAAGCACAAGCTGAAAAGCTGAATAAAGCCAGCCCATTACAGCAAAAGAAACTTTGTATTAACCATGATCATTTACCGTCCTGTAACAAGCCTGCTCCGTGCAGGCATTCTCAGTTGCGTGCACAACTCTTGGCAGGACAATGGAAAAAACAGCCAAACCGGCTCATTACGCCCCGCTTTCCCTGTACGGGCTGCGTCAGGCAGCTCTGCTGACGGGCGTTGTGCTGTTTTCATCCGTGACCATATCCCAGGCACAAACTGTGCCCTCCGGCGCTCAAAATGATGCAATTGCCGATGTTATTGCGCAGAGCGAAGGCACTGAAAATATAACTTATGATGCCAATGGCCGTATCGTTGCACAGCCTGTAATCAATCCTGCAGTTCCGGCTGCACGCCCTGTTGCCGACAGCGCTGTTCCTTTGAGCGAAGATATCAGCGGTTTACGCACCGGCCCAGCAGATGCAGGCAGAGCCGTTCGCGAAGGGCGGGAAAATATGCCGGAAGGCGCCCTTGAAGGCCGCCCGCGTGCACCTTTCGAAGCTGATCCGTTTGAACCGCAGGGCATTCGCGCCGGAAGTTTCATCTTACGTCCGTCGCTGGATCAGGGTATCCGCGCCACCAATAATGCCGATAACAGCGCAACCGGAACCAGCGGTGTCTTGTCCGAAACCGCATTGCGGCTGAATGCCCGTTCAGACTGGGCAAGCCATCTGGCAACACTGGATGCATCCGGTATCTTCGAGAGAAATCTCTCCGGCCAGTATGTTTCCAATCCGCGCGGGCAGATTGATGCTGCATTACGGCTGGATATGAGTGATGAAACCCGCCTGAATTTCGGGCTTGGTTATTCTGTCAATCGTGAAGATTCATCTGATCCGAATGGTATCAGCGCCGCACGCACCCGCCCTCTGGTACAGAGCCTGAATGCGCAGGCCGGTATTGAGCGCGATATCGGCAAGATTTTTGCCAGTGCGATAGCACGTGTAAACAATACCCGCTACGGCAAAGCCAAATTATATAATGGCGACCAGCTGGATCAGAGTGACCGCAATAATACCTATGTCAGCATGACATTGCGCGGCGGTTTTGAGCTGAGCGCCGCCATCCGCCCGTTTGCGGAAGTTGAAGTGGGTCGCCGGCTTTACCAGAATGATAATGGTCTGGATCGCAATGCAACCCAGCTCGGGCTTCGTACCGGCTTGCAGATCAATACCGGTGAAAAACTGAATGGCGAGTTCTCTGTCGGTTATATAGGCGCACGCAGTGCAGATGACCGTCTGCAAGATACCGGCGGCCTGTCGGTGGATGCAGCGATGAACTGGTCACCGCAGCGCGGCACCGATGTTCGCTTTGGTCTGCGCACTTATCTCGACAGCAGTCCGGATATTGGTGGCAATTCATCCATTTTGTATCTCGCCAATATTGATGTCACCCGCATGATCCGCGCTGATCTCAGCGTGAATGCCCGCTTTGATGCTTCTATCCGTGATAATCGTGACGGCAGTGGTACCGATTATGGTATGGGCGCGGAAATCGGGGCAACCTATTGGTTCAACCGCTTCTTCGGTGTGGACGGCAAATTGCGCCATGAATTCATCAACAGCGATGTGGCCAGCCGTAAATATAGCAGTAACAGCGTCTATCTCGGTGTAAAACTTCGCCGCTGACATATTAATCCGTAACAAAAAAGCCGGTCACTGACCGGCTTTTTTATTTAAACTCAAGAGAGTTTGATAGTTTTCAGCAACTCATCAATGCTGACTTCGACCAGCGGGCGGATATCATGGCGCCACAGAGCAAAAGCCACATTGGCTTGAATGAAGCCCTCTTTGGAGCCGCAGTCAAAGGTACGGCCCTGATAATTAAAGCCGTAGAAATCCTGCTCTTTCGCAAGTTTCAGCATCGCATCAGTCAACTGAATTTCGTTACCGGCTCCCTTTTCCTGCTTGCTCAGCAGGTCGAAGATTTCCGGCTGCAGAATATAACGGCCGTTAATATAGAGATTTGACGGCGCGGTGCCTTTGGCTGGCTTTTCAACCATCTGGTTGATTTCAAAACCATTGCCGATTGCATTGCCTTTGCCGACAATACCATATTTGTGCGCTTCTTCCGGATCGCATTCCTGCACAGCAATCACATTGCCTCCGGTCTGTTCGTAAAGCTCAACCATTTCCTTGAGGCAGCCTTTTTTCGACTGCATCACCATATCCGGCAGCAATAGTGCAAAAGGCTCGTCACCAACGATTTCGCGGGCACACCATACTGCATGGCCAAGGCCAAGCGGCACCTGCTGACGCGTGAAACTGGTCGTACCAGGCTGCGGCTGCAAACTCTGCATATGGTTCAGCTCATTGAGCTTACCGCGTTCCTGTAGCGTTGTGTAAAGTTCAACCTGAGCATCAAAATAATCTTCGATCACCGCTTTATTGCGGCCGGTCACAAAAATCAGATGCTCAATACCCGCTTCGCGCGCTTCATCAACCACATATTGAATGACCGGCTTATCAACAACGGTCAGCATTTCTTTCGGGATTGATTTTGTGGCTGGTAAGAAACGTGTCCCCAGTCCGGCGACAGGAAAAACTGCTTTGCGGATTTTTTTAACTGAACTCATGTCACTTCCCGTTTTGTCCGGTTTCAACCTACATCAAACAAACCTAAGCCGCCGGTTATAATTTTTCTATTATCAACCTGTACTCTAGTCTCTTGCTAAACCTGATCTATAAAAGCCATTACAGCCAAACTATGAAAAAAGCCTGCATTTTCTAAAAGTTACGGTCACATTTCATGTGCGATTATTAACGCAGTTGAGCGTCTCTCATGCCCGGACAGGAGTTTCTTCACGTCCGGTTCATCAATGATGCAGTAATTCAGACAAGCCGAAATTACACATATGCAGATCATTCATTGTCTGATTATTATCTGCACTGTCTTAACAGTTTTTTGCCGGTTCTTAATTCCGGTACTGCATGGTAAACTAAATGCTAACTTCCGTGTGGCATAAACAATGAACCTAGACCATTTCCCGCAAAATTGTGAAGTGATTTTGCATCCGGATAATGCGGCTAAAACCATTACCCGAGCGTAGTGAGCACCGGCAAACTGAACGACGCTCTTGATTGATTGCATTTTCGTACCCGTAACAATGCCTGTATGCATTGTTAGAATGCGAAATGCTAAAGTTTATATTCAGGGAGAAAAGCATGCTTCGAACCCATATTTTCAAAAGCCGCTTCTGGAAGACCGCAGCAACAACAGCCTCTGCGGCTGCCTTGTCGCTTATTCTGACAACCGGCTATGCATCAGCCGATGCACAATTTCGCAAATGGGTTTCCGGTTTTCGCCCTGTAGCCCTTCAGAACGGGATTGCTCCGGCCACTTTTGACCGTGCTTTTGCCGGTGTGAATGCCATTGATCCGGAAGTGCTGCAAAAAGCGCGTTATCAGCCTGAATTTACGTCCCCTGTCTGGGAATATATCGACAACCGTGTCAACGAGCATTCTATCGGTACCGGTCAGGCCATGGCGCGCAAATGGGGCAAAGCCCTCAATGCGATTGAAAAGCAATATGGCGTAGACAAAAATGTGCTTCTGGCTATCTGGTCGATGGAAACCGGCTATGGCGAGATGATGCAGCGTCCGGATGTAATGCGCGATGCGATCCGCTCACTGGCTACACTGGCCTATGCCGATCAGCGCCGCGCCAAATATGCCCGCACGCAGCTGATTTCAGCGATGAAGATTCTGCAGACCGGTGATATTGACCGCGGACATCTGAGCGGTTCATGGGCTGGCGCTATGGGGCATACCCAGTTTATCCCGACCAGCTATCAGGCCTATGCGGTTGACTTTGACGGTAACGGCAAACGCGATATCTGGAATTCCGTGCCGGATGCGCTGGCAACCGCTGCCAATCTTCTGCGTAAAAACGGCTGGGAGCCAGGCCGCACATGGGGTTACGAAGTGGTTCTGCCTGCTTCGGGTAAGTTCCCGTCCGGCAGCCTGAGCATTGCTGAATGGCGTCGTCTGGGATTGGTGCGCGCCAATGGCCGTCCGTTCCCGAGTGATGCTGAAAAAGCCACGCTGAAAGTCATGGATGGCCGCAGTGGCCCTGCTTTCCTGATGACCAAGAATTTCTTCGTTATCAAACGCTATAATAATGCAGATAAATACGCTCTCGGCGTGGGTCTTCTGGCCGACCGCGTTGCCGGTTATCAGGGTTTGGTGCAGGACTGGAACCGTCCTTTCACACCAATCTCCATGAAAGAACGTGAAGAACTGCAAACGCATCTGCGTGCACTCGGCTATTATGACGGCAATATTGACGGCAAAATCGGCTCAAGTTCACGTAAAGCGATTGAGGCCTTCCAGCAGCGCAACGGACTGTCACCCGACGGTCATCCGAGCAAAGAAGTGCTCAGCGTTCTGCGCCGCCGCTAAATACGACTTATTGTCAGGCCGGTTAATCCGGCCTGATCCTTTATACTGCCGCATATATGCGTTCTAAACGGCACATGCAGCAGAAGGCTTAAGGGTTGAAACCCGTTATGACAGATCAAACAGTCACACAGAACAAGATCAGAGCGGGCTTGCTCAGCCTGCAATCCTTAACTGTGGCTTTCGGCCTGACCGCATTGCTGGCAGCTCCCGCCACTGCACAGACACAAATGGCAGAGCCGGACAGTGCCCCTGCTCTCATTGCCCAGCAATATCCGCAGCAACAAAAACGCCGTACATTGCTGGATATATTATTCGGCAATCCCGCACAGCCCAGACAGCAGGAAGTCACCCGCCCTCCGGTACAGCAGCCGCAGCGGCGCTCGGCACCAGTGAAGAAAAAGCCCGTTGTCACCAAGCCTAAACCAGCCATTATTACACCGCCGCAACCGGAAGCCGTCGTAAAGAATCCCGATGCGCGGAAGATTATGGTTATCGGTGATTTCATCGCCGGTGGTCTTGCCGAAGGGCTGACAGAGACCTTTTCCCAGACAACAGATTTACAGGTCATCAACCGGACCAATGGCTCATCAGGCTTTGTTCGTCAGGATTATTATAACTGGAGCAAAGAACTTCCGGCCATTTTGACTGAGCAGAAACCTGCCGTCGTCGTTATGATGATCGGGGCGAATGACCGCCAGCCACTCACGCAGAAAAGCGTCAGTGTTGCAGCCGATACGGATGAGTGGAAGAAACTGTATCAGTCGCGGGTTGATGAATTTCTGCAGGTCACTGCAAAATCCGGCGTGCCTGTTGTCTGGATCGGCCAGCCGCCCTATCAATCTTCTTCGCTGTCTCAGACTATGTTGTCGCTGAACAAGATTTATAAAACTGCGGCAGAACAAGCCGTCACAACGGAAGATACAACACCTCAGGTTGTTTTCGCCGATGTCTGGGACGGTTTTGTCGATGATAAAGGCAGCTTTACTCAGACCGGTGTTGATGTGAACGGTCAGACGGTACGCCTGCGTGGCAATGACGGGATCAATATGACCGCAGCCGGCAAGCGAAAGCTGGCTTTCTATGCAGAAAAACCATTACGCCAGTTGCTAAAACTCTCATCACCGGATGCTCCTGTTTCATCTGACAGTAAAAGCAATGAGCCTATGGCTTTGCCGGTGCAGAAAGAAATCACCCGTATCGGGCCAATGAAACTCAATGATCTGGATCAGTCCGGTGATGATACATTGCTGGGTGATACAACAGTAATCAGCAAAACCGCTACTGCAGGCAACAAGCCTGCGCTGAAAACTGCTCCGCATGGCCGTGCGGATGATTTCAGCTGGCCACGCCCTTAAAAAAAAGCCTCAAGAGCGGCTCCGGTTAAGATTAAATAGCTGGAGCCGCTCTATCTTTTAGTTTACGCATTATCCTACGCAAAACCGCTTCACACTTTTGCTGGAAATGCTTTAGCGAGGCCTTTCTTCATTCACGCAGGCAAAAGACTTGCACCCATCAATTGCAGATCAATAGCTCTTGCAGCCTGCCGCCCTTCACGGATTGCCCAGACGACCAGTGACTGACCGCGACGCACATCACCCGCTGCAAAGAGTTTTGGTACAGATGTGTGATAATCCGTCTCATTGGCCATCACGCTCTCACTGCCACGGGCATCTTTTTTCAGCTTCAGCCTGTCACCGAGTTCCGGCAACACGCCTTGCTTGGCAGGGCCGCTGAAACCAAGGGCAATGAATGCCAGATCAGCCTGCAAAATGAATTCAGAACCGGCAATTGGCTTGCGTCGTTCGTCCACTGCACTGCAAAGCACATGGGTCAGTTGGCCGTCTTCGCCGCCAAAGCCAAGTGTTGCCACCTGAAACTCACGCATAGCGCCTTCCGCCTGACTGGACGAAATACGGATCTTTGTCGCCCAATAAGGCCACACGCCGAGCTTATCTTCCCGTGCCGGTGGTTCAGGACGAATATCCAGCTGCGTTACCTGCACTGCGCCCTGCCGGAACGCCGTGCCCACACAGTCAGAGGCCGTATCGCCACCGCCGACAACCACAACCCGTTTGCCTGCTGCCGAAATACTGTCTTCCAATGCCCAAGCACGCGACTGTTCATCTTCCCCTGCAACGCGGCGGTTCTGCTGCACCAGATAAGGCATGGCATCATAAACGCCGTTTAAATCAGAACCGGGCAAAGCCGGATCGCGTGGTGTTTCCGCCCCGCCGCAATAGAGCACGGCATCATAATCTTTGAGCAATTGCTTGACCGCAATGTCCTTGCCGATTTCCACACCGCAATGGAAAGTCACGCCCTCGCCTTCCATCTGGGCGATACGACGGTCAATCAGCTGCTTTTCCATTTTAAAATCAGGAATACCATAGCGCAGCAAACCACCCGCACGGCTTTCCCGCTCATAAACATCAACACCGTGACCAGCCCGTGCGAGCTGTTGTGCAGCGGCCAGACCTGCAGGACCCGAGCCGATAATCGCAACACGTTTTCCGGTCTTAACAGCCGCGATTTGCGGTTGTATCAGCCCCAGTTCGAAAGCCTTATCGGCCAGTGCCTGCTCAACGGTTTTGATGGCCACCGGCATATCTTCCAGATTGAGCGTGCAGGATTCCTCGCACGGCGCAGGGCAAATCCGCCCTGTAAATTCCGGAAAATTATTGGTGGAATGGAGATTGGCAATCGCCTCTTCCCACTGCCCCGCATAGACCAGATCATTCCAGTCCGGAATCTGGTTATTCACCGGACAACCGCTGTCACCGCTTTTATCGCCATGGCAGAACGGCACACCGCAATCCATGCAGCGTGCTGCCTGTTTCTGCACTTCCGGTTCACTCATCGGCAGAGTGAATTCACGAAAATGCCTGATGCGATCCGATGCCGGCTGATATTGCGCAACCTGCCGGTCGATCTCCAGAAAACCTGTAACTTTACCCATTTTAAAAACCTGTTCTTTTCTGAAGTGCGGATTATTCTGCGGCAACCGGATTGCGCAGAAGTTCCATCTCTTCCAAGGCACGGCGATATTCGACCGGCATGACTTTGACGAATTTCGGACGATACTGTTCCCAGTTATCAAGGATCATCCGTGCCTGCTCAGACCCCGTATAATGATGATGATTGGCCAGCAACTGTGCCAGACGCTCTTCATCGTGACGGGTCATATTGCCGGAAACATCCACGCGGCCTTTATGCATCAGGTCACCGCCGTGATGATGCAGCTTTTCGAGAATGTCGTCCTCTTCTGGCACCGGCTCCAGTTCGACCATCGCCATATTGCAACGCTGGGCAAAGTCACCGGCTTCATCCAGCACATAGGCCACGCCGCCGGACATACCGGCCGCAAAATTGCGCCCTGTCTCGCCAATCACAACCACCACACCGCCGGTCATATATTCGCAGCCGTGGTCACCCACGCCTTCAACAACTGCAACGGCACCGGAATTACGCACAGCAAAACGCTCGCCCGCCTGTCCGCGAATATAGCACTCACCTTCAATCGCGCCGTAGAGCACAGTATTGCCCGCAATAATCGCCTCATCGGCCTTGAGCCGGCTGTCTTCACTCGGACGGATAATAATCCGCCCGCCGCTTAAGCCCTTGCCGATATAGTCATTGCCTTCGCCATGCAGTTCGAAACTGATGCCATGTGCCAGAAAGGCTGCGAAAGACTGCCCTGCTGTCCCGTTGAAACGCACCTGAATCGTATCTTCCGGCAGACCTTTGTGGCGGTAACGGCTGACCAGCGCACCGGACAGCATCGCCCCTGCCGAGCGATCCGTATTTTTAATGCTGCGGGTAAGTGTAACCTTCTCACGATTTTCCAGTGCCGGTGCGGCAGCTGCAATCAGATCACGATCCAGCACATCATCAATCGGATGCTGCTGCAATTGCGTATGGCGCAGTTGTGCCTCATCGCCAGCAATGGCCGCATAAGGGCGATAGAAAATACGGCTGAAATCCAGTCCCTGTGCCTTCCAGTGATTAATCGCTGCCTGTTTTTCCAGCAGGTCTGAACGGCCGATAATCTGCTCCAGTCTGGTAAAGCCAAGCTCGGCCAGCAGCACACGCACTTCTTCCGCCAGATAGAAGAAGAAGTTGATCACATGCTCCGGTGTGCCTTTGAAGCGCTGGCGCAGCACAGGATCTTGGGTCGCCACACCAACCGGACAAGTATTGAGATGGCATTTGCGCATCATGATACAACCGGCAGCAATCAGTGGTGCGGTGGAGAAACCGAACTCATCCGCCCCCAGCAAAGCACCGATAATCACATCGCGCCCTGTGCGCAAACCACCATCGACCTGCAATGCAATACGCGAGCGCAAACCATTGAGAACCAATGTCTGATGGGTTTCCGCCAGACCTGTTTCCCAAGGGGAACCGGCATGTTTCAGCGAAGTCAGCGGCGATGCACCGGTACCGCCGTCATAGCCGGAAACGGTAATATGATCGGCACGTGCCTTGGCAACACCGGCAGCAACCGTACCGACACCGACTTCCGACACCAGCTTGACCGAAATATCCGCTTGCGGATTGACATTCTTCAGGTCGAAAATCAGCTGTGCCAGATCTTCAATGGAATAAATATCATGATGCGGCGGCGGCGAAATCAAACCGACACGCGGTGTTGAATGACGTGTCTTGGCAATTGTCGCATCCACTTTATGTCCCGGCAACTGACCGCCTTCACCGGGCTTTGCACCCTGCGCCACCTTGATCTGGATCATGTCGGCATTGACCAGATATTCCGTGGTCACGCCAAAACGTCCTGATGCCACCTGCTTGATCGCCGAGCGCTGCGGGTTTGGTGAACCGTCACGCAGCGGATAGAGACGATCCGGCTCTTCACCACCCTCACCGGTATTGGACTTGGCACCCATACGGTTCATGGCAACGGCCAGTGTTGTATGTGCCTCACGCGAGATCGAGCCGAAGGACATGGCTCCGGTTGAAAAGCGCTTGACGATTTCAGCCGCAGGCTCAACTTCTGCCAGATCAACCGGCCTCTTTCCGCGTTCACCTGCACGCTTGAGATGGAACAGGCTGCGGATGGTTTTGGCTGCCGCAGAACGGCTATTGAGCATTTCGGAATATTCCGCAAAGCTCTTCGGATTGTCATTGCGTACAGCATGTTGCAGCTTGGCCACCGCATCCGGCGACCACATATGCGCCTCACCGCGAATACGATACGCATATTCACCGCCCGCAGGCAGCGCACCGGTACCGCCGATTTCTTTCACAAAGGCCGTGTTGTGCCGTAGCACAGTTTCCTGCGCCACCTCAGTTAACCCCACACCTTCAATCATCGAAGCGGTGCCAAAGAAATACCGGTCAACAAAATCCTGTTTTAAGCCGATGGCATCGAAAATCTGCGCACCACAATAGGACTGATAGGTGGAGATGCCCATTTTTGACATCACCTTCAGCATGCCTTTGCCGATCGACTTGATATAACGGCTGACAATCTCACTGCTATCCACCTCAGGTGGAAAATCCCCGCGCTGATGCATGTCGGTCAGCGTATCAAAAGCAAGATACGGATTGATCGCCTCGGCACCATAACCGGCAAGGCAGCAGAAATGATGCACTTCGCGCGGTTCACCGCTCTCAACCACCAGCCCCACAGATGTACGCAGACCCTTGCGGATCAGATGATGGTGTACGGCAGCCGTTGCCAGCAAAGCCGGAATGGCGATACGGTCAGGCCCGACCTGCCGGTCAGACAGGATGATGATATTATAGCCGCCATGCACCGCCGCCTCCGCACGGTCGCACAGACGCGCCAATGTGCCATCCATACCTGCCGCGCCTTCATTCACCGGATAGGTAATATCCAGTGTCTTGGTGTCAAAACGGTCCTCCGAATGGCCAATGGAGCGGATTTTTTCCAGATCAGCATTGGTCAGGATCGGCTGGCGCACTTCCATACGCTTGCGCCGTGATGTGCCGACCAGATCAAACAGGTTCGGCCGCGGCCCGATGAAAGATACGAGGCTCATCACCAGTTCTTCACGGATCGGATCAATCGGCGGATTGGTGACCTGTGCAAAATTCTGTTTGAAATAGGTATAAAGCAGTTTGGCCTTGTCCGAGAGCGCGGAAATCGGCGTATCCGTACCCATCGATCCAACCGCTTCCTGCCCCGTTGTCGCCATCGGTGCCATCAGCAGTTTGGTGTCTTCCTGTGTGTAACCAAAGCTGCGCTGACGCTCGATCAGGCTGACATCACGGCGTAGTGCACGTGGTTCCACCGGTGCCAGATCTTCCAGCACCAGCTGTGTGTTTTTCAGCCATTGGCGATATGGATGCGCGCTGGCGATCTGGGATTTCAGCTCATCATCACTGACAATGCGCCCCTCTTCCAGATCAATCAGCAGCATACGCCCCGGCTGCAACCGCCATTTTTTGACAATCCGGCTCTCGTCCACCGGCAGTACACCCGCCTCCGATGCCAGAATAATACGGTCATCATCCGTCACCAGATAACGTGCAGGGCGCAGACCGTTACGATCCAGCGTCGCGCCAATCTGGCGACCGTCGGTGAAAGCAACGGCGGCAGGGCCATCCCAAGGTTCCATCAAGGCGGCATGATACTCGTAAAATGCCTTGCGCTCATCCGCCATCAGCTTGTTATTGCCCCAAGCCTCAGGGATCAGCATCATCATCGCATGGCTCAGGCGATAACCGCCCTGCACCAGAAATTCGAGTGCATTGTCAAAACAAGCCGTGTCCGACTGGCCTTCATAGGAGATCGGCCAAAGCTTGGAAATATCATTGCCGAACAGCTCGCTATCAACCGAAGCCTGACGCGCAGCCATCCAGTTCACATTGCCGCGCAGCGTGTTGATCTCGCCATTATGGGCAACCATACGATACGGATGCGCCAGTTTCCACGACGGGAAAGTATTGGTTGAAAAGCGCTGATGCACCAGTGCAATGGCACTCTCAAAACGCGGATCAGCCAAATCCTTGTAATAAGCACCGACCTGATAGGCCAGAAACATGCCCTTATACACAATAGTGCGGGCGGACATGGAAACAATATAGAAACCGTTGTCACGGCCTTCAGTTTCCTGAAAAATCCGGTTGGAAATCACCTTACGCAGCACGAACAACCGGCGCTCGAAATCATCATCACTGGCAATATTCGGATTGCGGCCGATAAAGACCTGACGATGCACCGGCTCGGTTGCAGCGATCTCCGGCGCTTTGGACAGTGAACTATTATCCACCGGCACGGTGCGGAAACCGAGCAATGTCTGGCCTTCTGCGGCGATCACTTCCGTAATCACCCGCTCCAGATGCGCACGCAGTTTTACATCCTGCGGCATGAAAATCTGACCAACAGCATAATGTCCGGCATCCGGCAGATGAATACCGGCTTTTGCCATTTCCTGTGCAAAAAACTGGTGCGGAATCTGCACCAGAATACCGGCACCATCGCCCATCAGCGGGTCGGCACCCACGGCACCGCGATGCGTGAGATTTTCAAGCATCTGCAAGCCGTCCAGCACAATCTGGTGCGACGGCACATTTTTCATCTGCGCAATAAAGCCGACACCACAGGCATCATGCTCATGTCGCGGATCATAGAGCCCTTGTTTCTTGGGCATAGTTCGGGATGTTTTGGTGGTTTTAGTCGATGTTGTGGTTTTGCCGCCTTTTTCTGTATGCGTATGAGCCTGAAATGCCCCAACAGAATGCGACTTGATCAACATCGAAACCTCCTTAGACCCGGTACAGGGCCATGTGCCGGCTCAGGCGTGCGGCACCAACCCGTCCTCCGGACGGGATAAAGACCGGAGCTGAAACAGCAGAATTGTTAAATGAGTTTGTGAAAATGCCTGTCCGTGCAGCGCACCAAAGGAAGCAGACAGCATAATACATCAGATTAATCATTGACCGGCCTCCCTTGTTGCTAAGCACGCTATGGCGTGCGCATGAACGGAATGCTCTCACCGGTTATCGCAACGGCTGCTTTGATTGCCATTGCGGAAAACAGGTGAAATCTTAGCATGAATTGCAGCAAAATTCGCCGGATTTTCCTTAGACCGAACTTCACTCAATAGGTCAGCATTGCTGCCCTATCATTTTATTGCAGAATATTTTCTGCTCTACAAGCACGAAATATTCAATTTTAAATCGATTTTTTGTAATTTTATTGCGTATTCAATTTCAGCATATGAAAAAACAAGGATTTAGCTGGCAGCACCAGACGCAAATGAGAAAAACTGCGTCAATGTGACCACACCGAAACTTGATATCAGGTTTCATTCGTGTGTCAGAAAAAACCAGCTATAAACACGCATCACATTAAACTGCACCCTCTAAACGATTTGCAGTTTAGTTCTTAGTCCTGATGCATACGGAGCTCTTGATGTTCTTCGCTTCCGATAACTGGGCCGGTGCCCATCCTGATATTAATGCCAATATTACTGCTCATGGCGGTGGTTTTGCCGCTTCCTATGGTGCCAGTGAGATCGACAAAAAGGTCGAGCAGCGCTTCAACGAATTATTCGAGCGTGAAGTTGCGGTTTATTTTGTCGGCACAGGTACAGCCGCCAATTCTCTGGCGCTGGCCAGCGTTAACCGTCCGGGCGGTGTATCGCTTTGCCATCGTGAAGCCCATGTGATCGAAGATGAATGCGGCGCACCGGAATATTTCACCGGCGGCGCCCGTCTGCATCCGGTAGACGGCGCTCTGGGTAAAATGGATCCGGCAAATCTGCGCAAGGAACTGAAACGCTTCAACCCCGCCTTCATCCATGCCGGTCAGCCAATGGCGGTTACAATTACGCAGGCTACCGAAATCGGCACGCTATATTCGCTTGATGAAATTGCCACGATTTCAGCGATCTGCCGTGAACATGATCTGCCGCTGCATCTTGATGGTGCACGCTTTGCCAATGCTCTGGTGACGCTGGGTGTTACACCGGCAGAAATGACGTGGAAACAGGGCGTGGATATTGTTTCTTTCGGCGGCACCAAAAACGGTTGCTGGTGTGCGGAAGCTCTGGTTTTCATGAACCCGCAACAGGCGAAAGACCTGCCTTTCATCCGCAAACGCGCAGCACAGTTATTCTCCAAAACCCGTTTCATTGCTGCACAGTTTGATGCTTATCTCAAAGATGACCTGTGGCTCAATCTTGCTCGTCATTCCAATGCCATGACAACCAGAATGGCAGATGCCATCAGAACTTCCGGCAAAGTGAAGCTGGCATGGCAGCCGCAAGCCAATGAAATTTTCGCCATTCTGAAAAAGTCAGACAGTGAAAAACTACTGGCACAGGGCGCAGTATTCCATGACTGGAACCCGCCACACAGCGCTGATCCTATTGCTGAGGACGAAACTTTCATTCGTCTTGTTACCAGCTTCGCCACTACGGAAGCCGAGACAGATAAATTCGTCAGCCTGATCAAAGCTCTTTAAACAAAGAAGGGCAGGAAATTTCCTGCCCTTTTTCATTATTCACAATATGTGCAGATCAGTTTTTGCTGATTGCTTTTGCATCAACTGTTTTGGCATCAATGCTTTGCGCAGTATCGCCCGAAACACTCGTCACATTAATCTTGCGTGGCTTCAGTTCTTCCGGAATCTCACGCTTTAGATCAATATGCAGAAGGCCGTTTTTCAGGCTCGCACCGGCGACCTCAACATGGTCAGCCAGATGGAAGCGGCGTTCAAACGCACGCGATGCGATCCCGCGATAGAGGAATTCTTTTTCACTGTCCGCTTCATCGGCAATCTTGGTGCCTTTGATGGTCAGCTGATTGCGGTGCGCTTCAATTTCAATCTCATTCTGATCGAAACCGGCCACAGCCATGGTAATACGGTAAGAGCTTTCACCGGTGCGCTCGATATTATAAGGCGGATAAGCCTGCGCACTTTCCGGCTGGCCGAGACTGTCCAGCATCGTGAACAAACGGTCGAAACCAACGGTTGAACGGTAAAGCGGAGAAAAATCAAAATGACGCATAAAATGCCCTCCTTCAGAGCGACGTTGCGTTAAAAGACTGTCTGAAAAACTCCCGTTATCGGCGAGCCTTTCTCGTTTGCGCAGCCCCTTATCAGGCGGCTACACCAATGATCTGGTATTACAGAAAACATATTTCAAGGGGGCAATTCCGGCATTTACAATTTGTCTTCCGCCCGCCATGATCCCGCTATATGCAGACCATATAAGAAGCATCGAAGCTTCACCGGCACGCAATGACAAGAGTAGCAGCAATGACAAATCCGTTTTTTGAGACAGAAAATAACAAGGCACCCGCAGGATTGCAGGCAGGCTATTTTCAGTCTGCCGACGGGTTTGAGCTGCGCTATGCCTTTTGCCCCTATGCGGAAGATACACCGCGCAACGGCACTGTCATTTTGCTCCACGGGCGCAATGAAGCCTTTGAAAAATATTATGAAACGATCAGTGATCTGAACCGGCGCGGTTTTTGTGTTGCGACAATGGACTGGCGTGGTCAGGGCGGATCGTTCCGCATTCTCAAAGATGCCGCGCGTGGCTATGTCCGCAAATTTTCCGATTACCGCAGTGATTTCGAGATTTTTCTCAAAACCATCATCATGCCGGACTGCCCGCCGCCCTATTATATTCTGGCACATTCAACCGGCGCATTAATCGCGTTACAATCGCATGAAATGCTGCAATCGCGTATCCGCCGCATGGTGCTGGTTTCCCCTTTTCTCGGGCTGGCGCGCAGCATCTTTTCAGACCGTCAGCTTAGGCCGCTTGCCACATTGCTGGCATCATCCGGTTTTGGCAGCCGCTATGCTGGTAAAGTCCCTTTGCAACTGCCGCCGGAGAGTTTTGACGGCAACCCGCTTACACATGATCAGACCCGCTATCTGCGCAATGCCGCAATCACCCGCGATCATCCGCAACTGGGTATCGCAGGGCCGACAATCCGCTGGCTGGCACAAACGCTCAATGCTATTCACAGCATCAATAATACGCAATTTTACGAGAATTTTGCGATTCCGACGCTGTTTATCGTTCCCGGTGCCGACCGTGTTGTCGATGGTAAAGCAGCAATGCGTCTTGCTGAAAAACTACGCAGTGCCTCTCTGATTACCATTGACGGTGCGCGACATGAATTATTGCAGGAAAGCGATTTTTATCGGGAGCAGGTCTGGGCAGCATTTGATGCATTCATACCAGGATCAAACGCGCCGGAACAGAATACTGAACCGGCGCTGATTGAAGCATAGGCCGCTGTAATCAGGCGTTCAGCAGTTTCAGAGCCTGTTCATGCAGAGCTGCCGAAGAAGCAGCAACAATATAGCCGCCCTTCTCCGCAGGCCCGCCATCGGCCTGCGTGATGACACCGCCTGCCTGTTCAATTACCGGAATTAGCCCCATAACATCATAGGGCTGCAAACCACTCTCAATCACCAGATCGGCAAAACCGGAAGCCAGCATTGCATAGGCATAGCAATCCACACCATAACGGGACAAACGCACCTGTGCTTCCAGACGATCAAACGCCTCGCGCTGCTTGTCTTTGAACAAAGCCGGTGACGTTGTGAAAACCGTTGCTTCCGACAAGTCTGTTGTCTGGCGGGTTTTCAGCTGCACATGCCCGCCATTGCCTGCATATTCCGGCCCGCTCCAGAACGCACCATCGCCCAGCGCATAAAACATCTCATTGGTGAAAGGCTGCGACATCATGCCGATACGGGCATCGCCATCGACCATCAGGCCGACCAACGTACCCCAAACCGGCAGTCCGGAAATAAAAGCACGGGTGCCGTCAATCGGATCAATTACCCAGATATGACTGCTGTCGAGATTTTCGCCGCCAAATTCTTCTCCCAGAATTCCGTGATCAGGGAAATGCTGATTGATCACTTTACGGATGGCTTTTTCAGCCTCGCGATCCGCTTCGGTTACCGGATCAAAACCGACAGTATATTTATTATCGATTGCGATTTTTTGCCGGAATCGCGGCAGGGTTTGTTCAGACGCTGCCAGCGCAACCTCTTTCAAAAACGACGAATTCACCACGAAAATTCACTCCATTTCACAGCAGGATTTTAGCATTTCGACGAAATTTCGGCGATATCTCTCATCAAAATGCTTGAGCTATAGCTTTTAGCCAAAGTATTTTGATGAAATATATCAATAAGTTAATTTGATTGTAACTTCAGAAAATTCAGAATTTTCATAAAAATGTCTGATTTTTCCGAATTCCGAATTGACCGTAACTCACCGGCAAAATAAAATAGTTAACGGACAATATGTCTGTTTTCGCCCGCAAGGGCGTTTCCTCCCTAGATTTTGGACCGCACTTTTGTGCGGTCTTTTTTTATGTATTTTTCATTCTGCGGCCTGCGGTTTCTGCAAAAATACATAATCCGGCAAGGCCGTCAAATCTGCCATGAATTGTGTCAGATCACAGCAAAGCCCTGCAAATGACGGCAGGTGCTCAAGGCTGTTTTCGTCGACATAGAGTGCGCGGTTCACTTCAATCTGCAAAGCATGGAAATCACGATGCGGGCGTCCGTAATGCTCGGTAATATAACCGCCGGCATAAGGCTTATTATGCGCAACATTATAGCCCATATTTTGCAACAACTCGATTGCCGCCCATGACAAGGCATCCGAACAGGACCGTCCGAAACGGTCACCGATAATGAAATCCGGTCGCCCTGCAATCCCGTTCTGACCGGCATTATCAGTCAGATCCATTCCGCTTGGCATAGAATGGCAATCCACCAGAACAGCATAGCCAAATTGTGCCCGCGTATCGCTCAGCAACTGTCCAAGCACATGATGATACGGCTTATAGATGGTTTCTATCCGGTCGAGCGCCTCACATAATGGCAGTCTGGATTTATAAATATCCTGACCTTCGCCAACGATTTTAGCGATTGTGCCTAAACCGCCTGCAACACGTGTTGATCTGATATTCGCATAAGACGGCACAGGTTCGTTAAACATTTTCGGGTCGAGCTCATAGGGCTCACGGTTCACATCCAGATAGGCACGCGGGAAATGCGCACGCAACAATGGCGCGCCCAGCGGCACAGCCATGGCGAATAATTCATCCACATAGCAGTCTTCCGACTGACGGATATCATGAGGGCTGAGACGGGATTGTTGCAGAAATGCCGCCGGATAATAATTGCCGCTATGCGGCGAATTAAAAACGAACGGTATGCGCTGTTGCGCCGGAGCACAGACTTCAAAAGGAGTGATTGTCTGAAAATCCCGTTGCAGGCTCATTCTTCACTTTCATATACTGCAAAGGCATATGCCCGGATTATTTGGCCGGATAGCCGGTTCATTTTTCAAGCCTAACTGATAATCCGGAAAAGCAAAGCCGGAATTGTCATATTTTGCCAGAAAATACCGGCAGCAGGCATTCAGTTTATTATTTAAGAACAATTTCATACCATCGCACATGACATTTTCTTGAACGGCCCTATATTGTATTTTTAACGTCGTTCTTGCCTGCCAAAATGCATAGGCAATAAAACACTTTTGCCCTGCCGGTCGCAGAGACGGGGCAGATTAATGGGAATGATTCATCCGATATTTACCAAAGCAGCGTCTTATAGGATCAGATTGAATCGCTTTTCTTGCCATTTTGTCACCGCAATATCATGCTGGGGACACGCAGATAAAAAGCGTACAGACATTCGGACGGACCAATGAAAAGAATTCTGCTTGCTGAAGATGATAATGATATGCGCCGTTTTCTGGTGAAAGCACTGGAAAAAGCCGGTTATCATGTCACCCATTTCGACAATGGAGCCAGCGCCTATGAGCGTCTGCGCGAAGAGCCATTCTCTTTGCTGCTGACGGATATTGTTATGCCTGAAATGGACGGAATTGAACTGGCACGCCGTGCAACCGAAATTGATCCTGACCTCAAAGTCATGTTCATCACCGGTTTTGCTGCTGTTGCCCTCAATCCTGATTCAAACGCACCGCGTGAAGCCAAGGTATTGTCCAAGCCGTTTCACCTGCGTGATCTCGTGAATGAGATCGAGAAAATGTTGCTGGCAGCCTGATTTCAGGTATCGGGATAAGCCTGTTGAAAAACAACAGGTAAAACAAAGTTTTTTCTCTTTATTCTTCAAAAGGGCATTGACGCGCGCGAACCAATATGGTGTATGCGCGTCATCGGATGGGCGTATAGCTCAGCGGGAGAGCACTACATTGACATTGTAGGGGTCACAGGTTCAATCCCTGTTACGCCCACCATCCGAATTCATTGATTTTACTTTTGTATTTCATGCCTCAAGCTAAACTACAATTGCACTCATTTTTCCAACAAGTTACAGATTAGGGGCATTTACTGCACCTTTCCATAGCAGCTGTAAGATGCACTTTTTCATAGAGTTGAAGCAGACAAGCTGTCACTCATAAACTGGATAAAATTATCAAGCACACTGGATTGAACCTGCATACGCGGACGTATCAACCAGATATTAAACTTAATCTCAGGTTCAAATTTTTTGACAACCAGCTCTCCATCCCGATAACCGGCTGCACTTATCGGGTCAACCACAGATACGCCCGCCCCTAACGCCACAAATGAACAGGCGGTTTCTGATTGACCTGTCTCAATCTGCATTTTGCGCGGTATCTGTAAATCATCAAAAATTTTATCAATCAGCATACGTGACTGATCCTGTGGTCCCAAAGATACAAAAGGCTGACCGGCAAGATCCTGTGCTTTGATGCTTTGTTTTTCTGATAATGGGTGCCCGACCGGCAAAATGCATACCGCTTTTAACGTCTGCAGCGGTATGCTTTCAATCTCATCCCTGTCCCCCGGAATAAAACTGATCCCGAAATCCAGCTGATGGCTTGCAACAGCATCAATCAGACTGCGTGAGCGCATGCTCTGCAAATGAAAAACTATATTGGGTCTTTCAGCAGCATAATCTGCAACAATTTCAGGCAGGACACGGCGAGCGATTGCCGGAAAGGCACCGAATGTAAGCGCTCCCCATTTCTGTTCTCTCAAAGCTGTGGCAACACGCGAAACGCGGTTTACGCCGGCAAACATTGCTTCAACCTCTACCAGCAGCGCTTCGGCCTCTCTAGTCGGGTGTAAACGCTTTCCTTTGCGTTCAAAAAGAGAAAAGCCGCAATAAAATTCCAGCTGATTGATCAGCTGACTGACTGCTGGCTGAGAAATGCACAGCAGTTCTGCCGCTCTGCTGACACTCCCCATCGACATAACGGCTTTAAACGCCTCAAGCTGCCTGATATACACCGCTCCTCCTTATTAGATTTTCTTATAATTATCTTAGAAAATAGTATTATTAATTATATAATATTGTCGATAGGCTTTGAAGAAAGCATTTCGTGGTCATCCGATTTTGTGGTGCCAATAATGAAAATGCACATACCAAAAGGGGATTTTTATGCGTGCTAACTTACTTGCCAAACTTTCATTGACAACTGTTCTTTCCGGACTGGCATTGTGCATGGCAGCTCAAGCGGATCAGCTCGATGACGTAAAAGCCAGAGGGAAGTTAATCGTCGGCATTAAGAACGATTATGTACCTTTCGGATTTTTGACCAAAGAGGATGAGTTGAAAGGTTTTGAAATCGATCTGGCAAAATATGTTGCGGGAAAGATTGTCGGCTCTGAAACAGAAATCGAACTTGTGCCGGTGGTGGCTTCCAACCGTATCGAGCTTTTAAATGCCGGTCGTATTGACCTGATTTTGGCAACGCTCGGTGTTAATAAAGAGCGCGCAAAAGTTATCGATTTTACCGAAGAATATTACAATATGGCGGGCATTGTACTGCTTACCCCCAAAGAAAGCACAATCGCCAAATGGGAAGATGTACGCGGGCAGAAACTCTGCGGCATGCAAGGCAATCTTTACAATCGTACCCTGACCGGAACTTACGGTGCACAAACTGTACTGCTCACCGGTACCGCGGATATGTTCAAGGCATTTCAGAACGGCCGCTGCAGCGCCGTTGCCTTTGATGGTCCTATCCTCCAGCAAAAATTGTCAGATCCTGAATGGGGCGCAAAGTACAAAATCGCGCTGGATACATTTGATTACATTCCGATTGCGGGCGGCGTACGTAAAAACGAACCGCGCTTTCTGGAAGAGGTCAACAAAGCCATTCTCTCCGCAGAAGCAGCAGGCCTGCTCGTTAAAGCAGAAGAAGCCTACGATATGGGTTCCAGCGAATACGTGACCAAACGCGCGGCAGACGCCAAAGCTGCCGGCCATTGATCTGCACTGAGAACAAAACCGGTTATCATTCGCGAGCATATCTGTGTAGCCAAACTGATAACCGGTAAATTCATCGGAAATAATTCATGATATTCGGTCTCGATTTTGAATGGCTGGCAGATCCGCTCTATCAGAGCTGGTTGTTTGAGGGCTTAAAAACCACACTCGCAATCACTGCTCTGGGCACAATATTAATGCTGATTATCGGCATTGCCGGAGCAGCGATCATTCATTTTAATGTCCCGGTTGCCCGATCTCTGACGATTATCATGATCGACCTGTTCAGAAACACGCCGCCTCTGGTGCAGTTGTTTTTTCTGTATTTCATGCTGTCTGATTTAGGCATGACCTATACAGATGCAACGACAGGAGAACGGGTGCCTCTCTTATCCGGTTTTGCCTGTGTGGTCATTTCACTGGCCTTGTATAATGGATCAATTGCTATTGAGATTATACGCTCAGGCATCAATTCCGTACCGCGTCAGACAGTCGAGGGCGGCCGGAGCATGGGCTATAGCCGGTTGCAGATTTTTCGCTGGATTGAACTGCCGATTGCACTGCGCATGACCATTCCCAATATGACCAGCAATGTTGTGAGCCTGATCAAGACATCTGCACAGGCAGCGCTCGTTGCTGTAACTGATATTATGTTTTTTTCCACTCAGATTGCATTGGAAACCTTTCTCAACCTCGAAGTGATGATCGTGCTGTGGCTGATCTATCTGACCATAACCACTGCGGTCGTTCTGCTCGCCAAACAAATCGCAAAAGCCTTTGCAATTCCGGGGTTTGGTGCAGGAGAAGTACAATGAACAGAGACGCAATCTCCGCTATTCTTGGTTTTTTCGGGGTTATCATCACGCTGCTGGCCATTCTGTTGATAAGTTATGGGCAGGCAAGCGGTGCTGCTATCGGCGTTCTTATCGGCCGCTCATCACAGCTACTCACCGGTAGTGCTGGTTTCACCGGTTTTGGCGGCGGCTTCTCCGCAAATGTGATTATCAGCATTTTTTCGATGATGATCGCGCTCGTGGCAGGGTTTTTCCTTGGCGGCGCGATGGTATCGCCTAATCGGGCGGTCAGAACCGCTGCCATATTGATCATGAATCTGCTGCGCTCCTCACCGTGGTTGGTCGTGCTCTATGCGATGCTTTATCTGCTGCCATTTCGTATGACATTTTTCGGCATCAGCATCTTTGTGTCACCGTTCCTCAAAGCTGTCATCGGTCTGTCCCTGCCCGTTACCGCTTATGTTGCTGAGGGGTTCCGGAACGGAATTCGCGCAATACCGGATGGCCAGTGGGAATCTGCCCGTGCCCTTGGTTATCGCCGCGGTCAGATTTTACGCTCCATTATTCTGCCTCAGGCACTGCCAATGATGCTGCCCAACCTGATGACGACCTATGCAATGCTGTTTATCGGCACGAGCCTTGTAGTCGTTACCGGCACCTCAGATGTTCTCTCCATTGGCAAAACAGTCATTGCCAGTGACGGCGATGAATATGCGACGGCAATCTACCTCTACATTCTCCTGCTATTTTTTCTCTTCGCTTATCCGTTAGCGACCTGGACGCGTGCTCTTGAGCGCCGCCTGATTAAAGGCAAATGACATGACCACATCCTCCACACCAATCATCAAAGTCGCTGACATCTATAAAAACTATGGTTCTGTTGCGGTGCTGAAGGGCATTTCAATGGAAATTCAGAAGGGTGATGTTGCCTGTATCATCGGCCCTTCCGGTTCCGGAAAATCCACACTTTTGCGTTGCCTGAACGGTCTTGTCCCGATCAACCACGGCAGCATCCGTGTCGGTAATTTTCAGGTTGAAAAACTGCGTTCTGAAAAAGAACTGGTTCCGTTGCGTCATCAGGTTTCAATGGTGTTTCAGCAATATAACCTGTTTCCGCATAAGACAGTTCTGCAGAATATTATGATGGCCCCCATACAAGTGCTGAAACACAATCCGCAGGACGTGCGGGAGCGCGCGGTTAGGCTTCTCGCCAAAGTTCAGCTGTCAGGCAAAGAAAATGCCTATCCGGGAGAGCTGTCCGGTGGTCAGCAGCAGCGCGTAGCCATTGCGCGGGCATTGGCAATGCAGCCGGAAATCATCCTGTTCGATGAAGTAACGGCCGCTCTTGATCCGGAAATGGTGCAGGAAGTCCTCAATGTCATCCGCGATCTGGCAGCTGAAGGAATGACCTGTGTGCTTGTTACCCACGAAATGCGTTTTGCACAGGAAGTGGCCGACCAGGTGTTTTTCACCGATGGCGGCATCATGGTCGAGCGTGGCGAACCGTCAACATTCTTCAGCCAGCCGCGTGACCCGCGCCTCAAATCTTTCCTATCTAAAGTTCTCTGATTAATTCTCGGGAGGAATTTATGCAGACTTATAAAATTCTGGTACCGGATGCGCATCTGCGCGATTTGGCAATTGAAAGTGCCGTTTCCGGCGACCGGTTTGAATATCTGATTTATGATGAGACTGATCCTTCTGCCATTGCGGAACGGCATTGGCGGGAATGCGATGGCATTCTGGTCTGGCACCGCATGCGCATTGCCCCGCAAACAGTTGCCCTGCTGGACAATTGCAAGCTTATTGTCCGCGTTGGTGTAGGCTTTGACAATGTGGACGTTGATGCCTGCCGTAAAGCTGGCATTGCCGTATCGAATGTTCCGAATTACGGCACAACAGAAGTGGCAGATCATGCCATTGCCATGCTGCTTTATCTGACACGCGGCCTCGGCACCTATGAGAAACGCCTTAAAGCTGATCCCGTCAAAGGATTTGTCGCAGAAGGCGCCCCTGTTGTACGGCGGCTGCGCGGGTTGACATTCGGAGCTATCGGCCTCGGCCGCATCGGCACTGCAATCGCACGTCGTGCTGCGGCCTTTGACATGAAAATTGCCTACTACGATCCCTATCTGCCTGAAGGGCATGAATTGGGTATCGGCTTTGAATGCAAGCAGACGTTGGAAGAACTGGTATCGACATCGGACATTGTCAGTCTGCATGTACCATTGTCCGCTGAAACCCGTTCCATGATCAATGATACCCTGCTTGCCCAATTTCGTACCAATGCTGTTTTCATCAATATTGCACGCGGTGGTCTGGTGGATATTGATGCGCTTTACCGCGCATTGCAGAGCGGACGACTAGCTGCTGTCGGACTCGATGTTCTGCCGGTTGAACCACCATCCCCTTCTCCCGCCTTGCTTGAAGCATGGCGCAATGATGAAGCGTGGATTGCAGGACGGTTCATTGTATCGCCCCATGCGGCTTTTTATTCTGAAGCCGGCTATGTCGACATGCGCACATTCTCAGCTGAAATTATGCTGGATTTTCTTCTGCGCAACAAAGTCCGCAACAACGTCAATCCCGGTTGGGAACAATACAACCACTGACATACAGTGTGCCGAGGAGTGTGCCACAATGGCATTTCAAAAAGTAAACGCCCCGTTTCAAAAACTGTCTAGTGCTGCTCTTGATGCATGGCGCACCATCCCGCCTGCAGTCGCTTCCGACTGCCTGAACCGGACGCAGGCAATGAGCGCTGCGATCAAACCCGTCTCAACGGGCATCACACTCTGCGGTCAGGCGCGAACCGTTACTGCTATGGCGGGAGATTGCGGCAGTATTTGTGAACTGATCGGTGTGGCAGAAGCCGGTGAAGTCATTGTGGTTGATGCCGGTGGCGTAGAAGACACTGCGGTATGGGGCGGGATCATGACGGCAGAAGCAGCCCACCGGAAACTTGGCGGTGCAGTCGTTTTCGGCGCTATCCGCGATATTGAAGAAGTTCGGCAACTGCAATTCAACATGTTCTGTAAAGCGATTGTCCCCCGTGGTCCGCATCATGGCTTTGGCGGCATCATTGACGGTGCTATTTCAATGGCCGGCGCCGTTGTCCACCCCGGAGATATTGTGCTTGGCAATGATGACGGCGTGGTGATTGTCCCCTTGGAACGAGCGGAAGAAATACTCGCGGCCGCACAAGAACATCTCGACAAAGAAAAAGCTTGGCTCGACGGCATACGAAGCGGACAAACGATCCAGCAAATGTTCAAGATGCAAACTTCTGCATCAAGGTAACAATATTATTTTCAAAAAATATGTAATATCAATAATTTTTGGAACTGACATTAAATATTCACATGTATTATCCATGTCAGTTCCAACAAAAATAAGCAATATATTGTACTTACGGTGCAATTTCTTGATAAGCGAGATTATCACTGTACTGATTACATAAGTTGCGCCCTGCTTCTCGGGCAATTGTTGCAACCAACGTAATTAATCGTGTTGCTGATGCCTCCAGATACATCGCACTATAATTGGTAGCGGGAAACATTGTATTTGTATTGAGAACTTTCAGCTCCCCCTGCCGCAGTTCTTTTTGGATAACAACCGGCGGAAGAACCGAAATGCCAACACCCGCAGAGATCATGTTGATGGTTGTAGTAAGAGAATTGGAATAATGCACCGTTGCATCTTTAATACGATCTTCTGAAAAATAGTTGATGATTTGCTGATGATTATGCGCCCCTCGTTCATAGGAAATAATCGGATAGTTCAGCAAATCTTCACGTGAGAACAAGTCTTCGGGACTAATAAGAACGTCAGGTGTTCGGCTGATCCAAAACATTCCGAATGTGCAGATGTTAACACTGCGCAGTGTTGCCGCTGTCTCGGGGCGTATTGCAAACACAATATCCAACTCACGCTGCTCAAGTTGTTGTGTCAGGACTTTGGAGGAATCTGTGGTAATTGAAATTCTGATTTTTGGATAACGCTGACGTAAAATATCTAAAACATCAGGCAAAATTGTCATTGCCAGGCTCGGAACAATACCGAGTTTAAGCTGTCCTTCGACACTATTTTTTGGGCTAACGCTTTCAACAAGGTTGTGATAGCGCAGCACAATATCCCGTGCCCCCTCAACAAACACCTCCCCTTCGGCTGTCAGGCTGACGTCACGGGCATCACGCTCAAATAAACGAAAGCCGAGTTCTTGCTCGATTGCACCAATGCGATTGGAAATTGCGGCCGGTGTCATGTTCATGCGCGCCGCAGTGATCCGGAAATTGCGCAATTCCGAAAGCCAGATCACCGTCTCAAGAAACCGGATATTCATCGATATGCAGTCTCCCCTCCGCATATTATGTGACTGAATTCTTATGTCTTATTTTTTAATATGATCCTACTGAGAAATAACCGGAGCGACCGACTATGAAACTGAATGGCCGCGCCGCTCCGGTTCAGATTTTTATACCGCCATACGCGCTTTGACTTTGTCGGAAGCGCCTGAAACTTCGCCTAGCTTCAAGCCGGTTTTGACAGAAGCCTCACGTTCTTTCCCGCGTTCCTGAATAGCCAGCGCTTTGATTGCAACTTCGTTGACTTCGCCACGCGGAAGTACGAGCACTCCGCTTTCATCGGCAAGAATGGCATCGCCCGGATTGACAACCACGCCGCCACAGGAAACCGGAATATTGATCCCGCCGCCCAGATCATAAAGACGGGTGGTGATCGGTGAAATACCGCGTGCCCACATCGGGAAGTCGGAATCCTCAATCTCGGTCAGATCTGTGCATGGCCCGTCAACAATACCGGCAACCGCACCGGCAGCTTTAGCGGCAATGGTCACCCCCCCGCCCCAGCAGGCATAACGGTCATCTCCCATACGGTCGACTACCAGCACATCGCCCGGACGCAGCATACCGGTGATATGATGCAAAAGCGTTGAATCCGGCCCCGGAATGGCAATGGTGACGGCAGTGCCGACAATCCGGCGCTTCGGCAGCAGCGGTTGAATGGAATGGTTCATAAAACCAAAGAAACGCCAGTGGCCGACAGTTGCTGTTTCCACGCCGGACAGCAAATCCAGATCAGCCTGTTCCACCTGCTCAGGCATTGCATTTATAACATACATGATGAGATTTCCTTACACTGCACAGGCTTCGTGACGTTTGCCTAACCGGCGGTGCTGCACCATAGGAATTAAAGCGCGAACGCGGTTGATCTGCTCGCGATCAATTCTGGCGGTGACAAAACCCACACCGTCTGATGCGCGGGCAACGACATGACCCCAAGGGTCACAAACCAGAGAATGTCCGTATGTATGACGTTTTTCGCCGCCGCTCACCACCGCGCCGGTCTGTCCGCAGGCGACAAAGTAAGTCTGGGTTTCAATGGCGCGGGCGCGTGCCAGTACTTCCCAATGGTCTTTGCCCGTTTGCAGCGTGAAAGCCGCTGGCAGAATAATGATATCAACACCGGCCTTTTCTAGCTCGAGATACAGTTCAGCAAACCGGATATCATAGCAAATAGCACAACCGACTTTGAAACCGTCGAGATCATAGACCACAACATCTTCACCCGGTTTCACCGTTGCGGATTCTTTATAGGCTGTGCCATCCGGTGCCACGATATCGAACATATGAATTTTGCGATAATGGGCGACTTCTTTGCCCGAGCGGTCAAAGACAAATGTCGAATTATAAATCCGTGCCTCGCCTTCAACTTTCTCCATGATCGTACCGGCATGGACAAAAACTTTATGCTCACGGGCAAAGTCCTGCGCCATTTTATAGGCAGCACCATTGGGTGCAGTTTCTGCCTCATTCAGCTTACCCTCAGGGCTGCCGCCATAATATTCAAAATATTCCGGCAGAACGATCAGATCAGGCGCATCTGTACGCACTGCATCTTCCATCAGTTTACGGGTTGCAGCCAAATTGGCGGCTTTATCAGCCTGCGGATTGGTTTGGATCAAACTTACTTTCATCATGCTCCTCCAAGCTCGTTGAATAGAAATAAAATCAAGCAATAAGCGCTTCTTTTTTAAGCGCATTGACAGTGGTCATCATGCCCTGACGCAGAGTCATATTTTGTGTGGCAACAACCAACATTGATGCGCCTTCATCCAAGGCAAAACGGCGCTCGGCTTCTGTCCATGCAGGCATGATCCATGGCTTACCCGCATCACGGGCAGCTTTGGCGCAACGGCGCAGATCAGCTTTGTCAGCATCATTGAATTCATAAGCACCGCGACCACGGGCAAGTGCCAGATCAGAAGGCCCCGGGAAAAGGCCATCGACCGTATCCAGTGCGATGATCTTTTCGACATCAGCAAGGCTTTCAGCCGTTTCGATCATGGCGTAGCATTTGGTTCGCTTATTCTCTTTTTCGAAGGCATCAGATGCCGGACGGCTATAGCCAAACACGCGGCCACCGGCATAAGAACGTGTGCCGGTCAGCGGATATTTCGCTGCTTTGGTGACCTCTCTGGCATGATCCACACCCAGAATATGCGGAACAATCACACCATCTGTGCCAAAATCGAGCACCTGCTGAATAGCTTCTGTGGTCGGAGCCAGCACCTTGGTCAGTGTCGGCAGGCCTTGCGCTTTGGTGAAAGCCAAAAACTGATCAAGCGTGCCCAAGTCAAATGTGCCATGCTCCAACTCCAGCACGAAAGATGTGAAACCGCAGGTTTTAGCAATCTCAAGATATCCGAAATGCGGCTGCGACATCCAAAGGGCGATATTTTCCATTTTCGAGACCTCCTCGTCTCTTCATTCATGCAATGCGAATGCAGTTATTTGGTATTTTCAGAAGACTTACCGATGGTTCGGGACAGGCCAAGCGTGCGTTCAATCAGGAAAATGATCAGCAAAGTTGCGATAATCAGCACCACAGAAATCGCGGCGGTCATCGGATCTGTACGGCTTTCCACATAGTTGAAAATCTCGACCGGCAAGGTAGTCAGGCGCGGTCCTGTGATGAACAGCGAGATCACCACCTCGTCAAAGGACAACAGAAATGACAGGGCAGCACTGGCAACCAGACCCGGCATCATCAACGGTAAGGTAATACGGCGAAATACGGTGAATGGTGTAGCACCCAGCATAGTCGCAGCCTCTTCCACAGAGGGCGGCAGGGTTGAAAAAGCTGTGATCATAATGCGGATCACATAGGGTGTGGTCACGATCAGATGCGCGATAACAAGCCCTGTAAAAGTACCGAGCAGTTGCATCCTCACAAAGACCAGCAGAATGGCCAGACCCAGCACGATTGACGGCAATAGCAACGGGGCAGTAAAAATATTGAGCAACAATTCCCGCCCGCGGAACTCATAGCGACGGATCGCATAAGCTGCAGGAATACCGGCTATCAGCGACAGAACAGTCACGACGCTGGCAACGCCAAGGCTGATCCACAAAGCATTGATCAGCGCCTCGTGATGCAGCATTTCACCATACCACCGCACACCCCAGCTTTGCGGTGGAAAGGTCAGGTAATTATCATTGCTGAAAGACAGCGGGATCACCACCAGAATAGGTGCAAGCAAAAACAGGTAGAGTGCTGCAACCAGAATTTTAAACGGCAGTTTCATAGTACCAATCATGAGATTTCCCCTGCCGGTTAATCGATGCGGCGGGCAATGCGTGAGTACACGACCAAAGCCAGTCCGAAGATGATGAGAACGATGACGGATGTTGCTGCCGCACGCGGCCATTCAAGCTGGATAACCGCCTGATCATAAATCTCGGTTGCGAGCATGAAGACACGACCACCGCCAAGCAGTTTCGGTGTGATGAAAGAGCTGATGGCCAGCACAAAGCACAGCAGGCAACCCAGTGCCACACCGGGCAAAGTCAGCGGGAAAATCACACGGCGAAAACGGGTGAAGCTATTGGCGCCGAGCGAAGCTGCGGCCTCTTCCAGTGTCACATTCAGACGGCCAAAACCGGCAATTAATGACAGTGCCATATACGGGATAAGGATTTCCACCATACCGATGAAAACGCCAAGCGTATTATTGACCAGACGAAACGGTTCTGAAATCAGACCCGTGCTCATCAGCATACCATTGATAAGCCCCTGATCGCCGAGCAGCACCATCCAGCCATAGGTTCGCACCACGCTGCTCACCAGCAGTGGTGAAACGGTGATAACAAACAATAAGTTACGCCATACCGGCGATACGCGATGCAAAAACAGGGCAATCGGATAAGCGCAGACCAGTGTCATCACTGTAATCAATGTGCTGATCCACAAAGAGTTGAAAATCAGCTCCCAGTTGAAACTGTCAGTGAAGAAACTGAGATAATTCTCCAGCGTATAATTGTCGGTCAGAACCCCGCCGCTGCGGCTCTCCAGAAATGAAATTTGCGCGAGATTGGCTACCGGCACAATAAATGCGATCAGATTGATTAATGCCATCGGTAGTAAAAGCCCGACGGCAATCAGAGGAAACCAGCCGCGCTTTGGCTTCACAAGACTATTGGATGCAGAGGCAAGTGCAGTCATTGCGTACCTCCGAAAACCAGCATGTCTTCCGGCTTCCACTCGCACAACAGCTTATCGCCAAGCTGGAAACCATGGCCACCACTGGTCGTCGGCACTTCAACCTTCAGGCAGCCGCCATTAATCTCGATTTCATATTGAACAATATCGCCGATATAGGTAATCCGCGCGACCTTACCGCGGGCACTATTGGTGGTCACGCTGATCAGCGACTGGTCACGGTTAGGCGTCAGACTGATACGATGCGGACGGATCGCAATCTGCCCCTCACCGGAAGTCGCACCATGAGTGTTACAGCGATAGACATTGTCACCCAGGCGGCAGCTATTCTCTGCAATGATCTGGCAGATATGCACATTGGCGCGTCCAACAAATTCCGCAACAAACAATGAGGACGGACGCTCATAAATTTCTTCCGGTGTGCCGAGTTGTGCCAGTTTGCCATTATGCATCACACCGACCACGTCACACATGGTCAGCGCTTCCACCTGATCATGGGTCACAAAAACTGTTGTGATATTCATGCGTTGCTGGATTTCGCGGATTTCGATGCGCATATCATCGCGCAATTTCGCGTCAAGATTGGAGAGCGGCTCATCAAGCAGCAAAATGCGTGGCCGGATCACCAAAGCACGGGCAAGTGCAACGCGTTGTTGCTGGCCGCCGGACATATCTTTCGGTTTACGCGGGCCATAACCGGGCAAACGCACCATTTCTAGTGCCTCTTCAACCCGTGCCTGCGCTTCATGTTTAGGCACGCGGCGCATATCCAGCCCGAAAGCCACATTCTCTGCCACTGTCATGTGCGGAAACAGCGCATAATTCTGAAACACCAGACCAATGTCTCGCTGATGTGGTGGTTTGCGGGAGATATCCTCGCCATTGATATAAATATTGCCGTCTGTAATCGGCAATAATCCGGCAATCATGCGTAACGTTGTGGTCTTGCCACAACCGGATGGCCCCAAAAGCCCGAGAAGTTTGCCTTTGGGCAAATCAAGATGCAGATCATCAACGGCCTTATAGTTGAGACCATAGAGTTTTGAGACGGCTTTGAGTTGCAGAAATGTATTGTCTGTCGTCATGTCAGAACCCGAATTATTCTGTGCCGTTCCGCCTGATCAAGATCAGGCAGAGCGGTTTTGCAGTCATAAGAAATGGAAGTCCGTCAGCTGAAAATCAGCGGCCGGCAGGGATGATCTGGCGGCGCCACGGATCCAGAATTTTACCGCGAATATCACCGATCGTCATCCAGTCCACGGGAATGAGCTTGTCACGCTGTTCAGAATTCATCATCGGGATGCGGGCGCGCGTGGCCTCATCAACTTCGGCTTTGGTATTGGTCGGCGCATAGAACATCATCTTGGCAAAACGCGCCTGTGCCTCAGGGCTGAGCGCATAATTGATGAAAGTCTTGGTCGCATCCTGATTTTTACCATTGGCAATCGCACTGATCACATTGATCTGCGCTGCTGTACCCTCGGAAGGCCCTACAGAACGTAGCTTGCCGCCGGTCTGATCATAGTAAAACTGCGCACGGGCATTATAACCGATCGACAGGTTCGCGGTGCCATTCGCCACCAATGTATAGGCATCAGGTTTTGGTTCCCATGTCTGTACCAATGGTGCCAGTTCTATAAGCTTTGCCACAGCAGGTTTGATGGTTTTTACATAGTCATTTTCACCGGCGAGCCGGTTGGTGATAATTGTCAGCAGTATGGCCTGAATATCACCGCCACCCTGCGCTGCGATAATGACTTTGCCATTTTGTTTTTTATCCCACAGCGCTTCCCAACTGGTTGGCTCTTCCGGAAAAGCATCGTGATTATAGATCAGTGACAATGTATCGAATGTAATCGGAATGGCTTTACCGGCAAGCTCTCTGCCGATATCTGCCAGATCGGCATAATTGCTCAGAGCAGCAGTATCGAGGCCTTCGACCAACCCTTCATCACTGGCGATTTTAGCAACGGACAGATCATAAATAACTGCATCAGTTTGCGGAGAGGACTTTTGAGCGCGCATATTACCAAGTGATGTCGCAGCATTCTGCACACCATAATAGGTCACTTTAATATCCGGATGTTCTTTCTGAAAAGGCTCGATGACAGCCTGAATATAATTATCCTGAAATGCACCGCGATAGCCCATCACGGTAATATCTGCAGCCATCGCTGGCAGTGCCACACCCGTCAGGGCAGCGGCAGCGGCCAAAATCAAAATACGGGATGCCTGATGTTGAGATTGCTTCATGTTCTTCCCCTTTGTTTTTTCAAAGGTGCAAAACATCAGGCTTATCGTCCAACGACTTATTCTTACCGGCTGTTCGATTTTGGTTTATGCATGTTGCTTACGTTTGTCAGCATTATGTTTTTTGCCTGTCAGTATCCATCTTGGCCGCATAATTTATATAACAATCCAAACGCAAATAGATTGGCCAATGATCATCCATGAAGCCTCGTGATACCTCAATGGCACAATCAAGCACTTGCACTCTCAGGCTTGGGCTTTTTCTCACTTCCTAGGAGCAATGTCTCCACCTCTTCTACTGGTCATTAAAGAGGCAAAAGGGCACTGGTCTGTCCAGCAACAGCTATTCATCACAAAAAATAAGCTTTACAGCTTCATGTGCTAATCTGAGAACCTTTAGCAACAGGATTATTCGTGCTGAAATCTAAGGAATGAATGCCACATCCGGCGAGCAATCACTACCGCAACCTGCCCCCCCAAATCACCTTTAAATACAGCACCATATCGACGCTAGTATATTATATAGTATCTAATAAAAATTTTCCTTTATCTTCAATTTGACCATACAAAACCAGAATAGATCACATTTTTTCAATAAATTTCAAAATAATACGCATTTTTATGAGTGAAACCGGCTTTTTTACATAACATTAAATTGTTATCTTATGATATTATAAGAATTCTCATCGCGACTATCTGCTCGGGAGATTGTGGGGAAATTATCTCGCATGCAGATAGGTGGGGCAAATAGATGGGAATAAAGTCGGGGTCACAGGGGGAATTGTTTTTGGTTTCAAAAACGCACCGGAAAATTTGCATCGGCACGATCACAAAAGATCGCCCCGTTATGCTGCAAACATTGCTGATGTCTTATGCCCGGCTGATTATTCCTGAGGGGATACAGGTCTGTTTTTTAATTGTAGAAAACAATCACGAGAAAACAGCCTGCTCGATTATCAATGACTTTAAGGCAAGAGTTTCACCTGCTGAAGTCGTCTATGCTGTTGAGCCGGTTTTAGGCATCGCATCCGCCAGAAATCACGTGCTCAATTATGCTGTTGATCATGGTTATGATCTGCTGACATTTGCTGACGATGACGAGCAGGTAGAGCCGCAATGGCTCATGGAATTGCTGAAAGAACGCGATCACCTCGATCTTGATATTGTCGGCGCACCGGTACGTTTTGCACCACCGGAAGGCAAATTGTCATTCTGGCAAAGAATTGTCTGGCAGGGCGTCGATAAAGTAAACCGCAATGCGGAAAACCGCTCCATTAAAAAGCGCGATGAAGGCAAAGCCGGACAGCTGAAACTTGCTACCGGCAGCTGGATGGGCAGTCTCGACTTTTTCCGCTCGACAGGATTGCGCTTTGACGCGGCTTTGGGTCAGGCCGGTGGTGAAGACTGGCAGCTATGGGCCGAGGCAAAAGCCCTCGGCGCTAAAACGGGCTGGACACCGCACGCCATTGCCTATGAAACCGTTCCCGCTTCACGCCTGAAACTGAGCTATTATTATCGCCGTAACCGCGATCATGCCAGAACTGTACATCTGGAACGCATGAAAAACCAGAAGAGCGGCAGCTTATGGCGCACCTTCAAATCCGTTCTTTCGCGTGTTTATAAAGTGCTTGTCGGCAGCTTACTACTGCCCATCTATCGTGAAAGAGGCCTGCTAACGATTGCTGCGAATTTAGGCAGTCTGGTCGGCTTTATCGATGGAGCCCGTGGCAAAAAATCCATGCATTATGTTGATATTGACGGCTACTGATAGCTCCCCCTGCCCGAAGAGTAAAAGCATCTGCCTATGACAGTACCGATCCTTGTCTATCATCATATTGCGGCTGTCGGCAGCAGCGTCCCTTTTCGCAGCCTTTTTGTGCATCCTAAACGCTTTGCAAGTCAGATGCGCTGGCTGAAAAAACTCGGCTATCAGGGGCTCTCTGTGCGGGATGCCATGCCTTACATTAAGGGAGAAAAAACCGGAAAGGTTGCCGTTCTGACTTTTGATGACGGCTTCCTGAATGTGCTGGAAAATGCCGCGCCGGTTCTGGCAGAATGCGGCTTCACCGCCACGAATTATTTTGTGGCCAACCAGATTGGTGGCAGCAATATCTGGGATAAGGCAATCGGCATTCCGGAAATGGCATGTATGTCCGTTACGCAAATGCGGGAATGGGCAGCATTGGGACATGAAGTCGGCGCCCATACGCTTGATCATGTCAATCTGAACGACACACCTGATAATGAAGCCCGCCGCCAGATCAGTGAATCAAAATCACGTCTGGAGGACATGCTGGGCGCAGAGGTTCCTCATTTTTGCTATCCCTACGGTGCCAATAACCAAACACACCGCGTAATGGCACGCGAGGCAGGTTTTCAGACTGCGGTTACGACAATTGCCGCACGCGCAAAACCAAATGATGACCCGTTTGGCATTCCGAGAATATATATCCGCCGCAATCATACATTGCCGGAATTTTTATACCGTGTGTATTTCCGCTAAGACAGCAAACAACACATATTCAGATAATTAACACCTGCAATTATCGTCAGTTTGTTCTGACGCAAAGACACATTCCGCCACTTCATTAAAGTCCACTGCATAACCGCTGAGCAGCCTGCTGCTGCAGCACCTGACTTGCAGTGAGCACCTGATATGAACCGCTTTCATGATCGTCCGGCATTTTTCATCAGAAAACTGATCCTGCTGTTCTGTCTTCTGTTAAGCGGCTTCATCAGCCTGCAAACGACAGCCTTTGCCGCTCAGCTGGATAAGTATCTGCCTGTGCTAAAAGTGCAGGAACTATTTCAGGATGCGGATCGTATCGGCACGCCGCAAGGCGAACCGCCGATTGCGCCGGTCTATAAAAATCAGGATTTGCTCGGCTATATTTATCTGAATTCGGATTTTACCAGTTCAGTCGGCTATTCCGGCAAGCCGATCCATATTCTCGTTGGCATTGATACCAAAGGTATCATTCGCGGCATCAAACTTGCCGACCATAAAGAGCCGATTGTGCTGATCGGCATTCCCGAAGCCAAAGTGGTGGCGGCGCTCAACTCCCTGATTAACAGCGATTTCAATGCCGTTGCTTCAGGCACTGCCAAACCGCCTCAGGTCGAGATTGTCAGCGGTGCCACGGTCACTGTTCTGGTCATGGGCGACAGTGTGGTGCGCTCGGCTGTCGGGCTGATCCGTAGCGGCCGTCTGGGCAATCAGCTTGCTGCCGGACAAGTCGCGGCACCGCAGGAAACCCGCACTGTTGATCTGTCGAAACAGGATATCCGGGACTGGCAGGAACTGACCGGTGACGGTTCTGTCCGCAGCCTGAAGCTCAGTGTCGGCGAAATAACACAAGCCTTCCTTGATGCCAAGCAACCGCGTGCGGCAGAAAACCCTGAAACATCCGCTCCGGAAGACCAGTTTATCGAGCTCTATGTCGCGCCGGTCTCGGTGCCATCCATAGGCCTCAGCCTGCTTGGTAAGGCCGGTTATGACCAGATGCAGAAACGGCTTAAACCCGGCCAGCAGGCCGTACTGGTTGCCGGTGACGGTGCCTATTCCTTCAAGGGATCAGGCTATGTACGCGGCGGTATTTTCGACCGTATCGAACTGTTGCAGGACGGTCAGGGTATCCGTTTTCGGGATAAAAATCATACGCGTATCGGTGACATTGCCGCTGAAGGCGCACCGGATTTGCGTGAAATCGCATTGTTTACAGTACCGGAAGGTTTCGCCTTCGACGTAACAAAACCATGGGAACTGCAATTACTGGTACAACGTGGCTTCGGAGCCCGCGACAAAGCCAGCATCTTCTATGACCTCGGTTATACACTTCCCGATCAATATGTGACCATCACCGCACCTGCCAAACCTGTCCAGGCTCCCGTGCAGCCTGCACAAGATGCTGCCACTGCGAATAACCCGCATGTCAGCGCACCGGTCGGTGAAGCATCCATGCCTGATTTCTTCGGTGAAGATAATCCGCTGTGGATTCAGATGTGGCAGATGAACAAAATCAATATTGTGATTACTGCCTTCGCCATTCTGGTGCTGGTCGCAATCTTCTTCTTCCAGAACCATCTGGTCAGACGCCCGCGCTTCTTCGCATGGGTCAGACGCGGCTATCTTCTGTTCATCCTTGTCTGGCTTGGCTTCTATACCAACACCCAATTGTCGGTCGTCAATGTCCTGACTTTCACCAATTCGCTTATCACCGGCTTCAACTGGGAATTCTTCCTGACCTCCCCGCTGACCTTCCTGTTATGGGGCTCGGTTGCTGCCGGTCTGCTATTCTGGGGACGCGGCCCGTTCTGCGGTTGGCTCTGCCCTTTCGGTGCGCTGCAGGAATTGAGCAACAATCTGGCACAATGGCTGAAAGTACCACAGATCAAACTGCCTTGGGGTCTGCATGAACGCCTGTGGCCGATCAAATATATTATCTTCCTCGGCCTGTTTGGTCTGTCGCTCTATTCCGTGGCTCTGGCCGAAGTTTTCGCTGAAGTTGAACCGTTCAAAACCGCGATCATCCTGAAATTCGCCCGCGAATGGCCGTTCGTCATCTATGCCCTGACCTTGCTGACTGCCGGTCTGTTCATCGAGCGCTTCTTCTGTCGCTATCTGTGCCCGCTCGGCGCGGCACTCGCCATACCCGGCCGTATCCGCATGTTTGAATGGCTGAAACGCTGGCCGGAATGCGGCTCGCCATGCCAGCGCTGCGCCGTTGAATGTCCGGTGCAGTCCATCCATCCGGAAGGCCAGATCAATGTCAATGAATGCATCTACTGCATGCATTGTCAGGAGCTTTACCACGATGACCAGCGCTGCCCGCATATGATTCAGGTGCGCGTCAAACGTGAGAAATTCGCTGCCCGCAACGCGCCTTATACGCCACCGGCAGAGCGTACCGGCAGCCAGTCAAAAACCATCATCACCCATAACGGACAACCTGTTACCGGCGCATCCGCACCGGACGCAGCATCCTGAAATTTTCAACTGGAGACAAAACAATGTCTGAGCAAGAAAATAAGACCCGCATGAACAGACGGCAATTACTCGGCACCTCGGCTTTTGTGGCCGCTGCCGGTGCCAGCGGCATGGGCGGTGCGCTTGTCATGGCCGGCGCACCGAAGCAGGCCATGGCGGCATCCGCATCCGGTTCAAGCGCTGAAGTCAAGCCGGGCGAACTGGATGAATATTACACATTCTTTTCCAGCGGCCAGAGCGGTGAAGTACGTATTGTCGGCCTGCCATCCATGCGTGAGCTGATGCGCATTCCGGTTTTCAACCGTGACAGTGCCACCGGCTGGGGGCAGACCAATGAAAGTCTGAAAGTTCTCCGTGACGGCATGTTGCCTGAAGACCGTGAGTTTATGAAAGACCGCGGCGGCGTTTTCGACAATGGCGATCTGCACCATCCGCATCTTTCCTTTACCGACGGCACCTATGACGGCCGTTATCTCTACGCCAATGACAAGGCCAATACCCGCGTCTGCCGTATCCGTCTTGATGTGATGAAATGCGACAAGATCATTCAGCTGCCGAACCAGCATACGGTTCATGGCCTGCGCGTGCAGAAATATCCGAAGACCGGCTATGTCTTCTGTAATGGTGAAGACCGCGTGCCGATCCCGAATGACGGTAAAAATCTGACAGATACCAAAAACTATCATGCGATTTTCACCGCCGTTGACGGCGAAAGCATGAAGGTAGCATGGCAGGTGATGGTCAGCGGCAATCTCGACAATGTCGACTGTGACTATCAGGGCAAATATGCTTTTGCCACCTGCTACAATTCCGAAGAAGGTACAACACTGGCCGAAATGATGGGCAGTGAGCAGGACTGGATTGTTATCTTCAACCTGAAACGCATTGAAGAAGCGGTTGCCAAAGGCGAGTTCAAGGAAATCAACGGTGTACCGGTGATTGACGGACGCAAAGGTTCCAAATTCACCCGCTATATTCCGGTGCCGAACAGCCCGCATGGTATGAATACCGCGCCGGACGGCATCCACATTGTGGCTAATGGTAAATTGTCGCCGACCGTCACTGTTTTCGATGTGCGCAAATTTGACGACCTGTTTGACGATAAGATCAATCCGCGTGATGCCGTTGTGGCTGAGCCGGAACTCGGTCTCGGGCCTTTGCACACGGCCTATGACGGCAAGGGCAATGCCTATACGACCTTGTTTATCGACAGTCAGGTCTGTAAGTGGAACATTGAGGATGCCAAACGTGCCTTCAAGGGCGAAAAGGTCGATCCGATCCGCCAGAAACTCGATGTGCATTATCAGCCGGGACACAACCACACCTCGATGGGACAGACCAAAGAGGCTGACGGTAAATGGCTGATCTCCCTCAATAAATTCTCCAAAGACCGCTATCTCAATGTGGGGCCTCTCAAACCGGAAAATGACCAGCTCATTGATATTTCCGGAGATAAAATGGTGATTGTCCATGATGGACCAAGCTTTGCCGAACCGCATGACGCAACAATCGTACATCGCTCCAAGATCAATCCGGTCAATGCCTGGAATCGTGAAGATCCGTTCTTTGCCGATGCTGTTGCACAGGCAAAGGCCGATGGTGTCGATCTGATGGAGGCTGCTGAGGTCATTCGCGACGGTAATAAAGTCCGCGTTTATATGACCTCTGCCGCACCGGCCTTCAGTCTTGAGGAATTCACCGTCAAACAGGGCGATGAAGTCACTGTCTATGTGACCAATATTGATGAAATCGAAGACCTGACCCATGGTTTCTCGATCATCAATTACGGGATCAATATGGAAGTGGCACCGCAGGCTACAGCCTCGGTCACCTTCATCGCCAATAAGCCGGGCGTGTGGTGGTATTACTGCTCGTGGTTCTGCCATGCCATGCATATGGAAATGAAAGGCCGTATGCTTGTTGAGCCGAAAGGCGCGTAAACATCATGCAGCATCAGCGCCATAAGGAAAAACGCAATTCCGCAGCTTTACCGGAGCACAGAGCGCCCGCAATGAAGCACTATGCTTTGGCCACGGCTTTGTGTTTTTCCGGCCTGCTGCCCACACTGATTTCTCCGGCACTGGCCGGAGAAATCACCGTATCTGCCGGACAAAATCTGCAGACCGTCCTTGATCAGGCACCGGCGGGGGAAACGATCCGCCTGCTCAAAGGACGGCATGACGGGTCAGTCGTCATTGACAAGACAGTCATGCTGGAGGGGGAAGCCGGAGCCGTGCTTTACGGCTCCGGCACGGGCAATACGATTACCGTCAATGCACCGGAAACCATCATTCGCGGATTGGAAATCCGTGGTTCCGGCGACAATCTCTTTGATCTCAATTCCGGTATTTTCATCGCCAAAACCGCTACCGGCGCACGGGCGGAGAATAACCGGCTGATTGATAATCTCTATGGTATCTATCTGCATGGTGCCAAGGATTCCGTGGCCGAAGGCAATGAGATTATTGGCAAGCGCGGTGTGCGTATGGCGCAAACCGGCAGCGGTGTTTCCATCTGGAATGCACCGGGTGCCAAAGTGCTGAATAATATCATCCGCTATGGCCGTGACGGCATTTATACCAATGCCAGCCGCAAAAACATCTTCCGTGGCAATCTCATGGAAAATGTGCGCTTTGCCGTCCATTACATGTACACAAATGACAGCGAAGTCAGCGATAATATCTCGCGCAATAATTCTGTCGGCTTTGCCATTATGTATACCAGCCGGCTCAAAATTACCGGCAATCTTTCGGAGGGTGACCGCGATCACGGGTTGCTGCTAAACTATGCCAACAGTTCCGTCATCACCGGCAATCGGGTGATCGGCAAAATGCAATCCTCTGACCGCTGGATGGATGCCGGTGTGCAAAGCGCCGAGCACGGCATGCCAGCACCGGAAACTGACCCGTCTGCAGAGACTGGCAACCTGCGGCTGGGGCCTGAGAAATGCGTTTTCATCTACAACGCCAATAAAAACAAATTCACCGGCAATCAGTTTGAAAATTGCAGTATCGGCATTCATTTCACTGCTGGTTCCGAAGGCAATGTGATGAGCGGCAATGCCTTCATCAACAACCGCAATCAGGTCAAATATGTCGGCACCCGTAATCTCGACTGGTCGGCCAAAGGGCGCGGCAATTTCTGGAGCGACAATCCCGCCTTTGATCTCAATGGCGACGGCATCGCCGACAGCCCCTACCGGCCGAATGATCTGATCGACAAAGTGCTGTGGACAGCACCACAGGCCAAAATTCTTATCAACAGTCCGGCGATCCAGACAATCCGCTGGGCGCAGACGCAATTTCCCGCATTGATGCCGGGTGGTGTCATTGACAGCTATCCGCTGATGAAACCGCCTGCGATGCCGGTCAAATCCGGAGGCGAAAATAAATCATGACTGAAACCGTAAAGCTTGCCGGTGTTACCAAAACCTATGGCACATTCAATGCCATCAGCGATGCGTCCTATGTGCTGAATGCCGGTGAGAATATTGCCCTTGTCGGCCATAATGGTGCAGGCAAAACCACGATGATTAAGCTGATGCTGGGATTGATCCGCCCGACACATGGCAAAGTGCTGGTGCTGGGTGAAGACCCTGCAGCAGGACAATTCGCGGCACGGCGCAAGCTTGGCTATCTGCCCGAGCATGTCTCTTTCAATATGGCGCTGACCGGACGGGAGACGCTGTCTTTCTATGCCAAGCTCAAATCCGTTCCCGTGAAGGAAACCGCAGCATTGCTCGATCATGTCGGCCTGTCCCATGCGGCAGACCGGCGTGTCGGCACGTATTCCAAAGGCATGCGCCAGCGGCTGGGTCTGGCGCAGGCACTGCTCGGCAAACCCGCCGTGCTGCTGCTGGATGAACCGACAACCGGCCTTGATCCTGCCCTGCGCAAAAACTTTTACGATTTGCTGGAGGTTATGCGTGCGGAAGGCACCACCATACTGATGTCCTCCCATGCGCTCACCGAACTGGAAAACCGTGTCGGACGGGTGATTATTGCCAATCGCGGCAAGGTCATTGCTGACGGTTCACTGGATGATTTGCGCCATATTGCACGTCTGCCGGTGCGTATCCGCGTCAGCTTAGCTGAAGGTGAAACTGCACCCCACAGCACCGGACAATCCCTGCGGATAGGCTGGCGGAAAACCGGCTTTGCAAGTTTTGAGGCGGATGTTTCCGCAGAAGATAAAATGCAGGTTCTGAACTCCGTTATCGCTCAAAACCATAACATCACGGACATTGATGTCATGGCACCGACACTGGATGAGCTTTACGCCCATTTCCTCACAGTTAAAGAGGCCGCAGAATGAAAAATCTCATTCATATTGCCGGTAAGGAAATTCAGGAAGGGTTGCGCAACCGCTGGGTGCTGGCAACCACTCTGCTGCTGGCTGCACTGGCACTCAGCATGAGCTTTCTCGGCAATGCACCGACCGGCAGCACAATCGGTTCCAACCGGCTGGATGTGGTGATCGTCAGTCTCTCCAGCCTCACCATTTTTCTCATCCCGCTGATTGCGCTGCTGATCTCTCATGATGCTGTTGTCGGCGAGATGGAACGCGGCACCATGCTATTGCTGCTGAGTTACCCGATCGGGCGCAAACAGGTCATTCTTGGCAAGTTTCTCGGACAGCTCACTATTCTCGCTTTCGCGACCCTGTTCGGCTATGGCAGCACCGCCATAGTGCTTGCGCTGACAGGCGGCGGCATTGATGCGGCAAGCTGGCTGGCTTTACTGTCACTGATCGGCAGCTCTGTCCTGCTCGGCGCGGTATTCATCGCCATCGGCTTTTTCGCCAGCACAATCGTCCGTGAGCGCAGCACTGCTGCGGGCATTGCCATCGGCATCTGGCTGCTCTTTGTACTGATCTATGACATGGCGCTGCTTGGCCTACTGGTTTTTGATCAGGGGCAGATGATCGGCACTGCTTTGCTCAATATTTTGCTGCTTATCAACCCGACAGATGCCTATCGCTTGCTCAATTTCGGCACAGGCGGTGCCGGTGCCCTCACCGGCATGGGTGGCGTTGCTGGCACCACAACGCTGAGCGCAGGTGTCCTCACTCTGGCGCTGGGACTATGGACTGCCATTCCGCTCGGCCTTTCCATACTCATCTTTTCAAGGAAAGAACTATGAGACTGATCTCCCTTTTCATCCCCGTCATTGCCGCTCTTACCCTGTCCGCCTGTTCGCCTGAAAAACAGACCGAGGCACCGGCGCCGTTTGCACTGACTGAAGCGGCTATGGGGCGCTATTGCGGCATGAATGTTCTGGAACACAGCGGCCCGAAAGGTCAGATCATTCTTCATCCGGCAAGTGAAGCCATCTGGTTCTCCTCTGCCCGTGATACGCTGGCTTTTACCATGTTGCCGGAAGAGCCGAAAAATATCGCGGCAATCTATGTCTCCGATATGGCCAAGGCCCCAAGCTGGGAGCAACCGGGCGCACAAAACTGGGTTGATGCGAAAAAGGCTTTTTTCGTCATCAACAGCAATGCTACCGGCGGCATGGGGGCTAAAGAAACCGTGCCCTTCTCTACCCGTGAAGCGGCAGAGCAATTTGCCAAAGATAAAGGCGGCGACATCGTTACCTTTGCCGACATTCCGCAGGACTATGTTCTCGGCACCTCAGACGCGCCAACTGAAGCACCAATGAGCACACATCACTAATCTCATGAATATTTGCACGGAGGCTGCCATGACAAGCCGTATCAATCGCAGACGTTTTATCGGTATCAGCTGTGCTGCTGCGGGTCTGAGCCTCCTGCCGTTTCATGCCGGTGCATCTGCACATAATAATGCAGTGATCTGGCAGGGCTTTGCCCTTGGCGCACCGGCAAAAATCATTCTGCATCATCCCGATAAGAGGGCCGCAGAAGCCCTCCTCCGGCAGGTTCGTGCGGAAATCGCACGTCTGGAAGGTATTTTCAGCCTTTACCGGCCAGACTCTGAACTTGCCTCGCTCAACCGCTCCGGTGCTCTGGCGATGCCATCGCCGGAGCTGGTTGAGTTGCTGGAAAAATGCCGTGGTTTTTGGGAGAAAAGCGGCGGTCTGTTTGACCCGACCATTCAGCCGCTTTGGGCATGTCTTGCGCGGCATTTCTCCGCAGAACATGCCGCCGCCTCCGGCCCCTCCGCACAGGAATTGCAGCAGGCGCAGTCTTTAACCGGCTTTGATGCCGTGCGCTTCAGTAAAGACCGGATTGTTTTTGACCGCCCGCATATGGCCATGACCCTCAATGGTGTGGCACAAGGCTATATAACTGATCTGATTACGCAATTGCTGGCAGACCACGGCGTTACCAATACGCTGGTGAATCTGGGTGAATATCGTAGTCTGGATAATCAGCCCGATGGTACGCCCTGGCAGATCGGTATTGCCGATCTTGAAACCGACCCGCAGCCCGATGCGATGCTGCAACTCTCCGGCAATGCACTGGCCACATCCGGCGGTGCCGGTTTCCGGTTTGATCCGGACGGACATTTCAACCATCTGCTCAATCCGAAAGCCGCGAATAATCGTGAACTGTCCTCATCCCGCTATCAGCGCCTGACAGTTATCGCGCCTGACGCAACCTCTGCCGATGCATGGGCAACAGCCTTCAGCCTGATGGAGCAGGCAGAAATCCGTGCAATCCTGCAAAATATGTCCGCAACTTCTGTCTATGTAAAAACTGAAAAAGATGGTTTTCACCGGTTAAAAGTCTGAAAATGATAGCAATATATTGAATTGCGCCACGCATCACAAAGCTTTACTACTCATCCCACATTGATGAACACAGGGTCGGTCACGGCGACGGCTCTATAGCGTATCATGACTGCAAAGGGATGAGTATGATTGACCGGACGCTTGTCAGCGCATTGCCGATCTTTGCAGGCATGGAAGAAAGCGCTCTGGACAAACTGCTCTCCAATGCGGTTCAGCGCCCTGTTGCCAAAGGCGCTAAAGTCTTCGAGCAAGGTCAAAAAGCAACCTCATTCTATCTGCTCCTGCAAGGCAGGCTGAAAGTGATGCAGGTTACCGCCGGTGGCCAGCAGCTCATCGTCCGCGTGGTTCATCCCGGTGATTTATTCGGATTTGCTCTGGCAATCGGGCGCACAGAATATCCGGGCACACCGATTGCTGTCGCCGACAGTATTGTGCTCGCATGGCCGATGAACATGATGAACAGCTTTCTGGAGCGCAATCCGACGCTGGCGATTAATGCCATGCAGATGATCGGCCAACGGCTGGATCAGGCGCACAATCGCATCCGTGAAATGTCCACGCAGGAAGTGGAGCGTCGTATTGCTCATACGGTTATCCGGCTGGCGCAGGAAGCGGGCATTCATGAAGGCGCCGATATCCGCATTGATTTCCCGATCTCGCGGCAGGATATTGCCGAAATGACCGGCACCACATTGCATACGGTTTCCCGCATACTCAGCAACTGGGAAACCAGAGGACTGGTCAAAGGCGGACGGCAATTGCTTCTGGTTTCCAATCTGTCTGGCCTTAAAAGACTGGCCGAGCACGAAGACTAAAATACTTCACCATTTTTGTCCGGTTTTTCAGCCTCTTTGCGCCCCGACAAAGAGGTGTGTTTCAATCTGTCTTAAGAAACGGGCAGCCGCTGAAGCGGTTACCTTTTTTCGGAGACTGACATGAAACTTACCGCAACAAAACTGGCTCTGACAGCAGGCGTTTTCGCCCTCTTCACCCTGCCGTCTCTGGCTGCCGATATTGAAGTACACATGCTCAATAAAGGCGCAGAAGGCGCGATGGTCTTTGAACCAGCCTATATCAAGGCCAATCCCGGCGACAACATCATCTTCATCCCGACGGATAAAGGTCACAATGTCGAGTCGGTCAAAGATATGATCCCTGAAGGCGCTGAAAAGTTCAAAAGCAAAATCAATGAGAACTACACGCTGACTGTCCAGCGGGACGGCGCTTATCTGGTTAAATGCACACCGCATTATTCTATGGGCATGGTCGCGCTGATCGTTGTCGGTGACAATCCGGCTAATCTCGATGCCATTGTCGCTGCGAAGAAGCCAAAGCCGGTGCAGCAGCGCCTCGAAAAAGCAATTGCCAGCGCACAAAAATAACAGCCCTGCCTGATGCAGGTTTGCATACCGGCCCGCATGTTGAGATGAGGACACCGCTGTGAACGCCCCTGATACCGCTGACCATCTGAAAAACGAAAACACCAAAACCAGAAAACCGGTGCCGCGCGGGTTAAAAATGACCGGCCCTGTGCTTTTCAGCTATGGTTTCAGACCGTTTTTCCTCGGTGCCGGTATCTGGGCTGTGCTTGCCATGCTGTTATGGATTTTATCCCTCACACTCGGCATGCCGCTGGGCGGTTCTTATGATGCACTCAACTGGCATGCCCATGAAATGCTGTTCGGTTTCGGCTCTGCGGTTCTGGCAGGTTTTCTGCTGACCGCTGTGCCGAACTGGACCGGCAGCCTGCCGGTCTCCGGCACACCACTGATCATTCTTGCCGGTTTCTGGCTGGCGGGACGTCTGGCCTTTCTCTATCCGGATCTCATCCATTTCTATGCGGCAATCGCATTGGAAAGCCTGTTTCTGCCATTGTTGCTGGTCATTTGCGCAAGAGAAATCATTGCCGGCAAACAATGGAAAAATCTGAAAGTGCTGATCGGTGTCACACTTCTCACCATCGCCAATCTGATCTTCCATTATACCGTGATAACCGATGGTGATATTGCTTTTGCCAGCCGTATCGCTGTCAGTGCCTATGTGCTGCTGATTATGATTATCGGCGGCCGTATCGTGCCGAGCTTCACCCGCAACTGGCTCAACCGCAATCAGAAAACACGTTTTCCTGTGCCGTTTAACCGTTACGATGCGCTTTGCATCATCACAGGCGCATTAACGCTTCTAAGCTGGATAGTTACACCGGAAACACCGGTCACACTCGTGCTCGCCAGTCTGGCTGCGATCTTGCATATTGCGAGACTGGCACGCTGGCGCGGCTGGGAAACCGCACCGGAAAAGCTCCTGCTCATCCTGCATATTGCCTATGCTTTCATTCCCGCAGGTTTTATCGCTATCGCTTTGTCTGCAGCTGATATGCTCAATGCCTATTCAACATTGCATATTCTGACTGTCGGCGCTGTCGCAACCATGATGCTGGCGGTGATGGGGCGTGCCACACGCGGACACACCGGCAATGTGCTCAGCGCATCTCCGCTCACCATTCTGTCCTATGTCTGTCTGATTGCCTCAGCGCTCATCAGACCATTTGCGGAAATTATCCTGAATTATTTCCATACAATTCTGGCAGTATCAGCACTGTTATGGATCGCGGCTTTCGCTCTGTATGTCATCGAATATGCACCGATGCTGCTGCAGGATCGCCGCCAGCGGGCAGAATAAAAACAAATCAATGAGCACCGGAGCGGATCATCATCCGGTATGCTTCGCCGCTAACATCAAAATTTCCAACCCATTGATGACCTGCATTTTCCAGCTCCGGCAGCAAAAAATGCGGCTCGGCGGAGAACAGCGCGAAGATAACCGCGCCCTCTTCAATTCTGCCAAGCAGGCGCAGAATTTCTTCCGTAACAGTTTTCTGATCCGGCAATGAATAATCCAGATAATGCATCGGATCCGGCCAGATTTCCGGCACCACGGTTCGGGCAGACAGGCTGACCGGTTTTATCTCTTCTGCGGTTTCTTCTGAAATTGCCGGCGAGAAAATGACCTCCCAGTCACCGCCGGTAATTTCACGGGCAGCGCAGGAAAAACCTTTCCGCTCCATGACCTGAAACAACGGCACCGGACGGAAAGTTGCAAGCAGTCTGAGGGATTGCCCTTCCTGCAAACCGGAAACAGTCTGCATAATCAGCGGAAACGGCTCACCGCCCTCACGCAGCACCGGCCGTACATCCAGCTCAACTATTTGCATGTAAATCCCCCGTCATAGACAGAATCTTGATTCCGGTGCGTTTTCAGGAGGTCAGTTTAAACCGGAAGTCTTCAGAGAATAAACAAACCATGCGTGAATAATAATCATGGTTTCAGGACAGGATTTTGTTCTGTCGCAAATTGCTCGAAATAAGAACTAGCTTTTAAAAATTACGCTAAAATACACAGTGAGGTAAGCACGGGCATATCGGTGACCACGCGTAAAAGCGTGTGGTTTACACTCATTAAGAGCGTAAACCACAAAGCTGATTAACCGGCGGCCATCACTGAATGCGCCTGTCCGGTTTTGTTCAGGTCCGGAATAACGACGATATCACTGCCGTCACGAACATTATCATACAGATGCATCACATCCTGATTGACCATGCGGATACAACCGGAAGAAACGGATTTACCGATGGTCCAATATTCAGGCGAGCCGTGAATACGGTAGATCGTGTCGCGTCCGTCTTTATGGATATAATGGGCACGGGAACCGAGAGGATTTTGCAAACCCGGCCCCATGCCGCCATTGGCGATGCTGTAAGGTTCAAGCGCCGGATTACGGGCTACCATTTCATCCGGTGGTGTCCAGCGCGGCCACTTACGCTTATAGGCAATTTTCGCACGGCCGGACCATGCATAACCGTCTTTACCGACGCCGATACCGTAGCGGGTTGCACGGCCACCGGATTTAATGTGGTAGAGATATTTATTCGGGGTATCGACGATAACCGTGCCCGGCTTTTCATCCGTGATATAGTCAACTTCCGTACGCCAGAATTTTTCCGGAATTTTCGACACATCGACTTCAGGAATCTGATAGCCTTCATCCCACACTGCATAATACATTGGCGGAGTGACAGGCTTGATTTTATTGGCTGCAAGATCAGCCGAAGGGCGCTTGGTTTCACCGGTAGAAACGCAACCCGTCAAAGCAAGAGCACTGGCTCCAAGCAAGAAATGACGACGGGAGAATGCAAATTCAGACATTTATAGCTCAATCTTCATTGGAATTGATCCCGAACTATCATGTCTGTCCTTAAGTCAGGCTTAAGAACAGTCACGGGATCTTTCACTTCATTCATTTATCTTTTCTGATTTACTGAACGCGGGAGGCTGCGTTTTTCATTCAGCAAGTCTGAAACCTGAGAACCCACATCTATGACAACAACATGGTAAAAACAGAATTAACGTATGAAATAATAAGTTTTCTGGATGACCTGTGGCATTTATAACAAAGCCCTCTGCGTTTCAGGCAAAGGGCTTTGTTCATTTCGCACTTATGTCAAAGTTCAGTTCTTGCCGTAGCCGCCACCGGTCGGTGTGATGATGGTGAAAGCCTCACCGGCTTTCAGAACTACCTGATCGCAGCCTTTCAGCACTTCGACAGCACCGTCCTGACGGCGGACTTCATTGCGTCCCAGCTGGCCGTCCTCACCGCCTTCCAGACCAAACGGCCGTACGCGGCGATGGCCGGAGAGAATCGCAAATTCCAGTTCTTCCAGAGCACGGATGGTACGGTGTGTACCATTACCCGCTGTCCACTTGCCGCGACCGCCGGAATTTTCACGGATATGGAAATCTTCCAGCATCACAGGGAAACGGGTTTCCAGAATTTCCGGATCGGTCAGGCGTGAATTGGTCATATGGGTATGCACAGCATCGGCACCATTGAAACCAGGCCCTGCCGGCGCACCGGAGCAGATGGTTTCGTAATACTGATATTCATTATTACCGAAGGTCAGATTGTTCATCGTACCCTGTGCCGCAGCCATGGCCTTGGTCGCACCGAACAGACAGTTGGTCACAGCCTGACTGACTTCCACATTGCCCGCCACAACAGCGGCCGGATAATGCGGTGACAGCATCGAGCCTTCCGGCACGATGATTTTGATCGGGCGCAGACAACCGGCATTCATCGGAATATCGCCATCCACCAGCACGCGGAAGACGTAAAGCACGGCGGCACGGGTAACCGGCTGCGGGGCATTGAAATTGTCCGGACGCTGTTCAGACGTACCGGTGAAATCAACCGTCGCTTCACGCTTCACACGGTCAATCGTTACCTTCACTTCAATCTTGCTACCCTGATCAAGCTCATAGGTGAACTGACCATCCGGCAATTGATCCAGTACACGGCGCACGCTTTCCGCTGCATTATCCTGCACATGCCCCATATAGGCTTTCACAACATCCTCACCGAAATGCACAATCATCTTGCGCAGTTCTGCGACGCCTTTTTCATTGGCGGCAATCTGCGCTTTCAAATCGTTGACGTTCTGCGTGAGGTTACGCACCGGATATTTGGCACCGTTGAGTAGATTACCCAGTGCCTCTTCACGGAACTGCCCCTGATCGACCAGTTTGAAATTGTCGATATAGACACCTTCCTGCTCAATATTCACCGCCAGCGGTGACATCGAACCCGGTGCAATACCACCGATATCAGCATGGTGACCACGGCTGGCAACCCAGAAGCGGATTTCTGTCTGTTCATCATCGAAGACCGGCGTACACACGGTCAGATCCGGCAAATGCGTACCGCCATTATAAGGCGCATTAATCAGGAAAACATCGCCCGGTTTGATCACCGGATTTTCACGGATAGCTGTGGCAACAGAGGCATCCATCGAGCCGAGATGCACCGGCATATGCGGCGCATTGGCAACCAGATTGCCTGTCGCATCAAAGACCGCGCAGGAGAAATCGAGGCGCTCTTTAATATTCACTGAATAAGCGGTGTTCTGCAGCGTCACGCCCATCTGTTCCGCAATTGACATGAACAGATTGTTGAAAATCTCCAGCATGACCGGATCAGCTTCTGTGCCGATTGCCACGCGTTTCGGCAGCGCTTTAATGCGGGTTAGTACCACATGATCATGCTCGGTCAGGCGTGCCTGCCAGCCATCTTCAATGATGATGGTCTGGTTCTTCTCAATAATAATTGCAGGACCGGTTACGGTCTGGCCACGCTGCATGGTTTCACGCACCACAACAGCTGCATCATGGAACGCACCTTGTGAATAGAAGCGTGTCTGACGGTCAGCCTGCGCTTCAGATGCTTCACCAATATTGCCTGCTGCCTCGCCCTCACCGGCTCCACCGCCGACGGTTTCGAGTTCAACAGCATCAATGACCAGCGCTTTATTTTCCGCAATGAAACCAAAACGACGCTTATGCGCTGCTTCAAATTCAGCACGCAGGCGCTGAGCCGCATCAACAGCCGGATAAGTTGCCTCAACGGAAAGCACAGTATCGGTGCCCGCATAACGGATATGTGCACGCAGATGCTTGGTAATAACCTGCTCTTCCACGCCCTGTGCGGTGAGTTCAGCCACACACTCAGTGGCCAGTTCTGCACCAAGTCGCTGCAATTCTGCTGGCGCATCCGCATCAAGATCAACACCCAGCGCCTTCTGGCGCGTCGCGCGGATATCCGCCAAGCCCATACCATAGGCAGACAACAGACCGGACATCGGATGCAGCAGAATATTCTTCATGCCCAGAGCATCGGCCACCAGACAGGCGTGCTGACCACCGGCACCGCCAAAGCAGCTGAGTGCATAACGGGTCACATCATAACCGCGCTGTACGGAGATTTTCTTGATCGCTTCAACCATATTGGCAACGGCAATACGGATGAAACCGTCTGCCACGCTTTCCGGTGAGCGGTCATCGCCGATTTCATCAGCCATCTGCGTAAACAGCGCACGAACACGTTCCACATCCAGTGGCTGATTCTGCTTTGGTCCGAAAATCGAAGGGAAATAATCCGGAATCAGTTTGCCAAGCATCACATTGGCATCGGTGACAGCCAAGGGACCGCCATTGCGGTAACAGGCAGGCCCCGGATTGGCACCGGCAGAATCAGGACCAACGCGGAAACGACCAGCGTCAAAATGCAGGATGGAACCGCCGCCCGCAGCAACCGTGTGGATCAGCATCATCGGCGCGCGAACGCGCACACCAGCCACTTCGGTTTCAAAAGCGCGCTCATATTCGCCGTCGAAATGCGCCACATCCGTTGATGTACCGCCCATATCAAAGCCGATAACCTGACCAAAACCAGCGGTTTCACCGGTACGTGCCAGACCGACAACCCCACCTGCAGGGCCGGAGAGAATCGCGTCTTTCCCTTGAAACATATCAGCAGCCGTCAGACCACCGGAGGACATCATAAACATCACGCGCGCACCGGTGCGCTCTACGTCCAGCTCGCGGGAAACCTGCGCCACATAACGGCGCAAAACCGGCGACAGATAGGCATCAACAACGGTGGTATCACCACGGCCAACCAGCTTGATCAGCGGCGAAACTTCATGGCTGACGGAGACCTGCTCAATGCCGATCTCACGGGCGATTTTGGCCACAGCGGCTTCGTGAGCAGGGAATTTATAGGCATGCATGAAGACGATAGCGACGGCATTATAGCCCTCAGCTTTCAGAGCACGCAGCGCAGTTTCTGCCTGAGCCAGATCAAGCGGCAATTCAGTGCTGCCATCGGCCAGCACACGCTCATCAATCTCAACAACGCGGTCATAAAGCGCTTCCGGCTTGATGATTTCCGTCGCAAAAATATTCTTGCGTTCCTGATAGCCAATACGCAGCGCATCACGGAAACCTTTGGTGGTCACCAGCGCCAGCTTTTCACCCTTGCGCTCAAGCAGTGCATTGGTGGCAACGGTTGTGCCCATGCGCACTTCACCGATTGCACCGGTTGGCACCGGCTTACCGGTTTTCAACCCCAGATGCAGGCGGATACCCTGAACGGCAGCATCTTTATAGGCAGAAGGATTCTCTGACAGCACTTTGCGGGCGTGGAGCACGCCCTGCGGGTCACGACCGATAACATCCGTAAATGTGCCGCCACGATCAATCCAGAAGTCCCAAGCCCCTGAAATCTCTTGTGTCGCTGCGCTCATTATCGGCTCCCTCACAAAATTATGCCGTTACGCTGAATGTTTATTGGAAAACATAGTTTCATTTTATTGACAAAATGTCGATAAGATGGTGACATAAAATACACAGGATTGGGAGACTGGCAATATGAGCAGGAAAAAATCGCCGCCACCGGCGGATCATAATGACGAGTCATTTATGGCCGAGGTCAGCCTGCCTAAGCATTTGCGCCCTGTCCCTTCCATCGGCCCTATTGTCTCTTCCGCACATCTGGCAGAAGGCGGCTCCACCGCTTTATCCGAAGTGGAATATGGTTTGATTCTCGCGTCCCATGCATTCTCCCGCTGGATGGTACGTTGCATGGCTGCTGCAGGTTTGCCCGGCCTTTCCCCGATTGAAATTCTGATCCTGCATTCGATCCGCCATCGCGGTCGTGAAAAGAAGCTGGCTGATATTTGTCTGGTTCTGGATATTGAAGACACGCATATTGCGACTTACGCTCTACGCAAGCTGGAAAATGCCGGCTTGCTGACCACCGGCAAGGCCGCAAAAGAAAAGACCGTCCGTATTACCGATAAAGGTGCTGAAGCCTGTGCGCGCTATGCGCAAATCCGTGAGCGTCTGCTCGTGGATTCCACTGCCAATGCCCGCCCTTCGGAAGAAACCCTGTCGGAAGTGGCGGCTCTGCTGCGCTTTATGTCGGGTGCATTTAATCAGGCAGCCCGTTCTGCCATTACACTATAAGGATGACCGGAGTGAACGACGCACAGCTTCGCCAAACAGCTGAAACCCAGCCTCTGCTGGAAGTCAAAGATCTCTCGGTAGAGTTCGGCACCGCCCGCGTGGTGGACGGATTGAGCTTTTCCGTTCGTTCCGGCCGCACAACGGCGATTGTCGGCGAGTCAGGTTCCGGTAAATCCATTACCTCTCTGTCAGTGATGCGTCTGGCAGATATGCTGGGTGCAAAATTCCCTGAGGGCAAAATCCTGTTTACCGGCTCACAGGGACAGATGAACCTGCTCGAAGCCGAACAGAAAACCATGCGCGGCATTCGCGGCAAAGAAATTGCCATGATTTTTCAAGAGCCGATGACCTCGCTCAATCCGGTTTTCACCATTGGTGACCAGATTGCCGAAGTGCTGATGCTTCATGAAAAAATGAGTAAGAAAGCCGCCTTGAAAGAAGGCCAGCGCCTGCTGGAAATGGTGCGTCTGCCGGATGCGCAGGGCATGCTCAGCCGTTTCCCGCATCAGCTTTCCGGCGGTATGCGCCAGCGCGTGATGATTGCAATGGCACTGGCCTGTCGTCCTAAACTGCTGATTGCCGACGAGCCGACCACAGCGCTCGACGTAACCATTCAGGCGCAAATTCTGCATATTATCCGCGACCTCCAGAAAGAGCTGGAGATGGCCGTGATCTTCATCACCCATGATATGGGCGTTGTCGCGGAAATGGCCGATGATGTGGTGGTGATGTGGAAGGGTAAAAAGGTTGAGGAAGGCGCGGTCAGCGATATTTTCGCCAATCCGCAGCATCCTTATACCAAAGTGCTGCTGTCAGCCGTGCCGAAACTCGGCAGCATGGCCGGTGAAGATTTCCCGAAACGCATGCCGGTCACAATTCTGGAAGATAATAAGCCGGTTCTGGTCGGTGAAACCCGTATTCAGGACACAGCCCGTCTCGATGAAGCACCGCTTTTGTCGGTGCGTGATCTGTCCGTGCGCTTTAATATCAAGAAGAACCTGTTCGGCCGCACCACCCATGTGTGCAATGCGGTATCGCAGGTCAGTTTTGACATTCATCCGGGCGAAACACTGGCACTGGTTGGCGAATCCGGCTCCGGCAAATCCACCATCGGCCGCACAATTCAACAATTGCAGAACCCGCTTTCCGGCGACATGCGCTTTAACGGCAAAGCCTTCTCAGAAATGAGTTCGGCAGAGCGTTTCCGCATGCGTCAGGAAGTGCAGTATATTTTTCAGGATCCGTTTGCCTCGCTTGACCCGCGCAAGACCATCCGCTTCTCGATTGCCGAGCCGATCCGCACCCACGGCCTTATCCTTGATGAAGCTGCAATCACCAAGCGCGTTGACGAATTACTGGAACGCGTGGGTCTGAGTTCAGCCGTTGCCGGACGCTATCCGCATGAGTTTTCCGGCGGCCAGCGCCAGCGTGTTTGTATCGCCCGCGCGCTTGCTTCCAATCCGAAGCTGATTATCGCCGATGAAGCCCTGTCCGCGCTAGACGTTTCCATTCAGGCACAGATCATCAATCTGTTTATGGACCTGCAGAAAGAACATGGCCTCGCTTATCTCTTCATCAGCCACGATATGGCTGTGGTTGAGAAAATGAGCCACCGCGTGGCCGTGCTTTATCTCGGTCAGATCATGGAATTAGGCTCGCGCCGTCAGGTGTTTGAAACACCGTCCCATGATTATACACGCCGCCTGCTCTCTGCCGTTCCTGTCGCCGATCCGCTGGCGCGTACCAACCGCGCAATGCTGGAAGGCGAAATTCCGAGCACAACACGCCGGATCGAGGACAAGCCGCAGATCTGGCAGCATGAAGAAATCGCCAAAGGGCATTTCATTGCCCGCAGCGCATAAAATCTAACATCTGTTTCATTGTTTACAAAAGGGGAGTCGAGATTATGAAGCTTAAAGCATTATTCACAGCACTGACTGTCGGCACAGCATTATCTGCTGTTGCCCTGTCATCCGCACCGGCATTCGCAGCCGGTAAAATGACTGTATCCTCACCGCAGGATCCGGGCAGCTGGGACCCGATTGACACATTTCTGGTCAACTGGGCATCTGTTGCCACCAATATTTATGACGGTCTGGTCTATCGCGGCCCTGATCTGAAAATCGTACCGGCGCTCGCAACCTCGTGGGAAGAGCTGGACGAAGGCAAGCGTATCCGCTTCAACCTGCGTGAGAATGTAAAATTCCACAATGGCGAGCCTTTCAATGCGGAAGCTGTCAAATTCACCTTTGAGCGTCTGCTCGGTGATGAAGGTGCCAAAGGCCCGCAGCGCTCGAACTATGTTGCGATTGAAAAAATCGAAGTCATCGACGACAAAACTGTCGATTTCCACCTGAAAGCGACCGATCCGGTTCTGATGACCAAGCTCGCCGGTTACGGCGCGATGATCGTGCCACCAAAATACATTCAGGAAAAAGGCGATGATTTCTTCAATGCCAATCCTGTCGGCACCGGCCCGTTCAAAGTCACCAGCTACAAGCCAAAAGTCGGCATCCAGATGGAAGCTTTTGCTGACCATTGGGGCGGCGCACCAAAGCTTTCAGAGCTGGAATACCGCTTCATCACCGAGCCTTCGACAGCCGTTGCTGAATTGCAGGCAGGCCGCGTTGATCTGGTGATCCCGCCGACAATTCCAATCGGTATGATCCCGACCATTGAAGCTGATCCTAATCTGGCGATCGTCACCACTGCCGGTCCGACCGTTTATTCGCTGCGTTACAATACCCGCGACGGTATTACCGCCGATGAGCGCGTACGTAAGGCGCTGATCCTCGGTGTTGACCGCGATACCATTATCAAGTCCATTCTTGGTGGTCAGGCTGAACCGATTGCCAGCCTTCAGGGTGCGCTTTCCTTCGGTTATGATGCCGAAATGAAGCCACTGCCATACGATCCGGAAGGCGCGAAGAAACTTCTGGCAGAAGCCGGTGTTAAACCGGGTGCAGCCGTGCAGATCGACATTCGCGGTAATGACGCAACTTTCAACGAAGTTGTGCAGGCTGTTTCCAGCTATCTGCAGATCATCGGCATCAATGCGACCATCAAGCCATATGAAACCAACGTATTGCTGAATGACATCATCCCGCAGGGTAAAACCGGCGCGATGTTCCAGCAATCATGGGGCGGCTGGACATTCGATTACGATAACACCGCTTATTCCATGTATCACGCCGGTGAAAAGTGGAACCCGTATGACAATGATGCGAAAATGAATGAGCTGCTGGAATCCCAGCGCGCCATTACCGATCGTGCCAAGCGTGAAGAAATCCTCAAGGAAATCGCGAAATACGCCGCCGACCGCGCATTGGAAATGCCGCTTTACAATCTCAAAGCGATTTACGGCATCAACAAGCGCGTGAAAGATTTCGTACCGGCACCGGACAGCCGTCTGCGCCTCACCGAAGTCAGCGTTGACTAATACAGCATCAACCGCGCCGGTTCTTTCATCGGCGCGGTAATTCCTTGATCTTATAAAGGATAAGAATTTTGGCCGGATTTCTGATCAAACGAATTTTACAGGCGATCTTTGTCGTCATTGTCGTGACTTTGACCGTCGCTTTCGCAATCCGTATGACCGGTGATCCGGCGCTGATGCTCACCCAAGGTGCAGGCAGCGTAACCGAGGCCGATCTGGAGCGCATCCGTGAAGGTCTGGGTCTGAACCAGCCTTTCATCGTGCAATATATGAATTTCATCAAAGGCCTGTTCACGCTGGATTTCGGGCGCAGCTTCCTTGGCGGCACTCCGGTTTCCCTGCTGATTAAAGATGCCCTGCCTGCCACTTTGCTGCTGGCTTTTGCATCCATGGCCGTATCCATCATTATTTCGATCCCGCTCGGTATTAAAGCAGCGGTATCACGCGGCAAATGGGCAGATCAGCTGATCCGCATCCTGTCGCTTGTCGGTCTGTCTTTCCCTAACTTCTGGCTCGCAACCATGCTGGTGCTGCTGTTTGCCGTTGGTCTGCAATGGCTGCCGCCAAGCGGTATGGATGGTTTTGCCAGCTTTATCATGCCTGCTGTGACAATGGGGATTATCCTCACCGCCACCAATGTGCGTCTGGTGCGCACATCGATGCTTGAGACCTTGCAGTCCCAATATATTATGGTGGCACGCGCCAAGGGCCTGAGCGAAAACAAAGTGCTGTACAAACATGCACTGCGCAATTGCGCCATTCCGCTGATTACCTATTTCGGACTGCAATTCGGCGGGTTGCTCGGCGGTATTGTGGTGGTTGAGCGCGTGTTCAACTGGCCCGGCATGGGCACACTGGCTTTCGATGCGGTTTCCGGTCGTGATTATCCGGTTCTGCAGGCAAGCATCACCGTGCTGTCGCTCATGATTATCGGTGTCAATCTTCTGGTCGATATTGCCTATGGTCTTGTCGATCCGCGTATCCGGACGGAGTAGAAAATGGCCGCGAAAACTTCCTCTTCCCTGCTGTTCTCCCGCCTGTTCAGCCTTGAATTTATCCTCGGTGTCGGCCTGACAGCCATTATCTGTCTTGCCGTGCTGTTCTCCGGCCTGTTGTTTCCCGGCGGTGCGGACAAGATCGATCTGATGGCGCGTCTTACGCCGCCATTCACCAATATGTCCCATATTTTCGGCACCGATCCGCTCGGCCGCGATGTGCTGGCACGCGTAGTCACCGGCGGTAAAATCTCGCTGCTGGTCGGCTTTGTCTCAGTTGCCGGTGCCGTGGTTGTCGGCGTTATCATGGGTCTGATTGCCGGTTACTATCGCGGTTTCTGGGATATGGTGGTGATGCGCTTTGCCGATGTGCAGCTCGCATTGCCATTCATCCTGCTGGCCATTACCTTTATCGCCATTGTCGGTGGCGGCCTGATGAACACCATCATCCTGCTGATCGTTTCCCAATGGGTGCAATATGCCCGTCTGGTGCGCGGTTCGGTACTGGCACTGCGTGAGCGTGAGTTCATCCTCTCCGCACGTGCAATCGGCGTGAAAGACTGGCGCATTATTTTCCAGCATCTGCTGCCGAACCTGCTTGGTCCGGTGATCGTGCTGATGACGCTGAATGTTGCCAATAATATTCTGCTGGAATCCAGCCTGACGTTCTTGGGGCTTGGTGTTGATCCGACCATTCCGAGCTGGGGCGGTATGCTAGCCGATGGCCGTACTTACTTGCAAACCGCATGGTGGGTCAGTGTTTTCCCAGGCTTGGCAATTTTGCTGACAGTGCTTGGTCTTAATCTTCTGGGCGACTGGCTGCGTGACAGCCTTGATCCGACAGGGAGAACATCACGATGAGCATGATCTTTGAAAAAAGCTTTGAGCGCAGCCTCGATGCACTTGTTGCCCGCTTTTCCGATGCGTCAATGAAAGGCGCAACGGTTGAGGCATGGCTGTTCGGTGATCTGCAAAGCCGCAAAGCTGCGGAAGCAAAATTGCAGGCACTTGGTGTTAAAGCCAAGCTGCACAGTGCCTATAAGCCGCTAGTGCATTTCTTTCTTGAAGATGTGGACTGCAGCAATCTCAAGCACATCAGCATCGCCTATCCTGCCCATGAGGCCTGCGCACCAAACCGCTTTTTGCTGGAAACCTATCCGCTGAGCAAACTTGTTGGCGATGCAGAGGTGGATTTCAAGCCATCAGGCAAACAGGATTTCACCTATCAGGTTACACTGACAGATAAAAACGGCACCGTTACGCAGCACGCGGTTTTCGCACCAAACCGCATCCATCAGGATGCGGTTGGCGAAACCTTATTGTCGCCGACCGGCTGGCTGAAAGTCACGCATCAAGGCACAACCACATCCGAGCGCTTTGAGACAGATTTTGAACAGCTGTTCCATGCCGGTATTGCTGCTGCGGCCAATCATGCATGGGGCGATACAGAGCCTTATTTTGAAGAGCTGAATATTGCTGTCTCGCTACCAATCACAGATCAGAAGCTAACTCACGCGGAAGAAGCAATCAGCCTGACAGAAGCACTGCACGAAGATTTTTACTTTGCACTACTGGAAGTATTTCAGAAAAAATCCGGCCGCCCGCTCGGCGACCGTGGTTTGCAGCCAGGACAGATTGTACCGGAAATCATCTATGCAGATGCTGCACCTTCAATCCGCATCACTGCCCGCGCTTTATCGACCAAAGACAGCACCGGCGAAAGCCAGACGCTTGCCATCGCACAGGCACCGCTGTTTGCAGCGCAGATCGCACAGGAACTGGAACATATCGGCGGTGAGGCTTTTGAGGCCAAATCCCGTTCCGGCCGCAGCGTTCTTGGCCGCTATATCAAAGGCACTGATGAGCCGATGATTATCAGCGGCGGTCAGCATGCCAATGAAACCACCGGCGTGGTCGGTGCCTTGCGTGCAGCCCACGAGCTGAAATCCCGTAAAGGCGCGCATTTCACCATTTCGCCGCAGGAAAATCCTGACGGCTATGAACTGCATCGTCGCCTTTGCGCTGATAATCCGAAACATATGCACCATGCAGCGCGTTACACCGCAATGGGCGATGATCTCGAATATCGGAGCGGCGAGAAACTCTGGGAAAAGGCCATCCGCACACAGGCCGAAGCGCTGACCGGTGCCAAGCTTCACGTGAATCTGCATGGCTATCCGTCCCATGAATGGACGCGCCCGCTTTCCGGTTATATTCCGCGTGGCTTTGGCATGTGGACACTGCCGAAGGGCTTTTTCCTCATCGTCCGCCATCACTCTGACTGGGCGCAGCAATCCGAAGAGCTGGTTGACCATGTCACCCGCCATCTCTCAGCCATTGATGGTCTGGTGGAATACAATAATGCGCAGATCGCCTTGTTTGAAAAACATGCAGGCGAAACCGGCTTCCGTATCATCAACGGCTTCCCTTGCCTGATCGGTGTTGATGATCGTCATACGGTACCGCTGACGCTGATCACCGAATATCCGGACGAAACCATTTACGGCGAAGATTTCATTCGCGGCCATACGGCGCAAATGGAAACGGTGCTCTCAGCCTATGAGGCACTGCAAAAATTATCCGCCAAATGGTACATTGCATGAATAAAAATCCCGCCACTTCAACAAAAGCGGCGGGATTTTTTTAATTTATTATACCAACAGGTAAAAATGCCTCATGGCACCCCGCTTTACTTCACCCTGCTGACAAAATAGGCTTTCCTTGCTTCTGATATTTCAGCATCGGCCATCAAACCAATATCTGAATAAAACCAGAGACATATAAATAATAATCCGGCCTTTTGCTTTCCTTATCAGATGCACAAGACAATCGCAGTTCCGGCTCAAAACAGTCCGGAAATGGTGTGTGTAAAGAGGAGAGACCATGCCTGAGACTCTGATTTCCGTTGATCTTTCACAGTCCGCTTATGACAATGAGAACCTGCATAATCGCTGGCATCCGGATATTCCGATCAATGTCTGGGTTGATCCCGGTGATGACTTTCTTGTCGAGACTGTCGACTGGACCGGCGGTGCGATCAAGAACAATGATTCCGCGGAAGATATCCGCGATGTCGATCTGACAACGGTGCATTTTCTCTCCGGCCCGATCGGTATCAAAGGTGCCAAACCCGGCGATCTTCTCGTGGTCGATATTCTCGATGCCGGAACACTCAAGGGGCATGAATGGGGCTTTAACGGCTTCTTCTCCAAGACCAATGGCGGTGGTTTCCTGACCGACCATTTCCCGAGCGCCCAGAAATCCATCTGGCATTATGAGGGCATGTTTACCCGCTCCCGCCACGTTCCGGGCGTCAGCTTTGCCGGTATGATCCATCCGGGTCTGATCGGTACGCTGCCTGACCGTAAAATGCTGGAAATGTGGAACACCCGTGAGCTTGGTCTGATCGCTCAAGAGCCAAACCGCGTCCCGCCACTGGCGAATCCGCCACACGCCCGCACAGCTCATCTTGGCTCGATCAAGAAGGGTGAAACCTTCGACAAGATCGCAGCAGAAGGCGCACGCACTGTTCCGCCACGCGAACATGGCGGCAATTGCGATATTAAAGACCTGTCGCGCGGTTCAAAAATCTATTTCCCTGTCTATGTTGACGGTGCCGGTCTCTCTATGGGCGACCTCCACTTCAGTCAGGGCGACGGCGAAATCACCTTCTGCGGTGCCATCGAAATGGCCGGCGGCTGGCTGCATATCAAAGTCGATTTGATCAAAGACGGTATGGCAAAATACGGCATTCGCAATCCGGTCTTCAAACCATCGCCGATGGTGCCGAATTATAAAGACTATCTGATCTTTCAGGGTATTTCTGTCGATGAACAGGGTCATCAGCATTATCTCGATGCCAATGTCGCTTATCGTCAGGCTTGCCTCAATGCCATCGAATATCTGAAGAAATTTGGCTATTCCGGTGCGCAGGCCTATTCGATTCTAGGGTCGGCTCCGGTGCAGGGACATTTCTCCGGCGTGGTGGATATTCCGAACTCCTGTGCAACCCTGTGGCTGCCAACCGAAATCTTCGATTTCGATATCAGCCCGTCGGCAGCAGGACCGAAGAAGTTCCTCGACGGCTCCGTTGATATGCCGATTGCCTATGATCTTTGAGGTGAAACATGCCGGTTTATGAATATGCCTGCGAAGAATGCGGGCCATTCACAGCTCTGCGTCCGATGTCGGAATATGATCAGCCCTGCGCCTGTCCGGACTGTGAGACGTCTGCCAAACGCGTCATGCTGACAGCGCCCAATCTTGCATCAATGAATGCAAATAAGCGCACTGCAATGGCGGTGAATGAACGCAGTTCTCATGAACCGATCAGCTCAAAGTCATTAGGACACGGGCCGAATTGCGGTTGCTGCGGATCAAAATCCAAGAAATCCAAGGCAAAAGTCTCGGCAAGCGGCGCGAAGAGTTTTCCTTCCGCCCGCCCGTGGATGATCAGTCATTAAATCTGCAAATAAAAAAGGCGGGTCTTCCCGCCTTTCTTTTACAAATTTACGCCACGATTGAATTTGGTTTCCATCACAATATTCGATGTTGTGCGGACAATGCCCATCATTTCATTGATCTTGTTGATCTCGGCATTAAGCTTTTCCAGCGTATCCGTGCAGATATGAATAATCAGATCCCAGTCACCGGAGATCGAATGTACAGCCTGTACCGCTGTCAGTGTTTTCAGCTGTTTGATAACGTCAGGAAAATTCTTGTTGTTCAGTGCAGCAAAGGTAAAGCACTGGATCGGTGAGCGGTTCACATTCGAACCGAGACGCACCGAATAACCGTCAATAATCCCGTTGGTTTCCAGCCGCTGGATACGCTCCTGCAAAGCCGTGCGGGATACGCCAAGCTGGCGCGCCAGAGACGCCACAGATTCACGGGCGTTTTTCTGCATCAACGCCAGTAACTGCTTATCCTTATCGGTCATTTGCATAGTGGTCATTCCGTGTCTTAACGATGCGCGCCCTTATAGCGACCTTCCTGAAAGTAATCCATCAGGCGCAGATAATAGTAGACGCTTTCAGCAGCCAGCGGGCCGAAAATACCGCCATTCCAAGTCAGACCATAAGGTTTGAACAGACGGATACGGTCGCTTTCGCCACTCACAGCTTCAGCCACAACACGTCCGCCGATAGCAGTCGTATTCATACCGTGACCGCCGAAAGAACTGCATGCCCACACACCATCTTCAACTTTGGCAATGTGAGGCATTTTATGGCGCGAATAACCCATCAGACCCGACCATGCCTTTTCGATTTTCACATCTTTCAGACCGGCAAACACATCGCACATATCCTTGCGCAAAATTGCAGCGAGACGTGTCTCATCCTGCTCATTCTTAGTGGTAATGCGCCCGCCCCAGAGAATGCGATCCCCTTCGACCACGCGATAATAATCGGATGAGCGACGGTCATCCCCGACCGCATCTGTGGTGCGGATGAAATCCTGCAAGCGATTGCCCAGTTTTTCAGTCAGCACAACATAAGTGGCGATCGGCAGGAATGAACGGCGCAGCTTGCCGAACTGAGAACCGCCATAACCACCGCAGCACAACACCACATCATCGCATTGCACAGAACCCTGTGCGGTTTTCACCGTATAACGCCCTGTGGCACCGGCCTGTGGGTTACGGGTGAAGGACTGCATCACACTGTCTTCAAAAATCCGGCCGCCTTTGGCGCGGATCAGATCCGCCAGACCCAGTGCATAATTCAGTGGGTGGAAATGAAAGCCGGTACTGTCACGCAATGCCTGTTTATAGATCGGCGTATTCAGCTTCTGACGAACAGCTGCAGTGTCGAGATATTCATATTCATAATTGAAATGCTGCGCCATACGATCACGATAGCGCTGCATCTGGTCCGCAGCCTCATAGCGCACAACGCTGAGCTTGCCTTTGACAATATTGCAATCGGGCAGATTATTCTGCTCAATATTCTCACGGACAATTTCCACGCCTTCAACCGACATGGCAAACAGCTTTTTTGCATCCTCAAAGCCGCTGCGTTTTTCAATCGCGCCCAAGCCTTCAGCCCAGCCGTTCAGACAGAAGCCGCCATTGCGCCCCGACGCACCCCAGCTCACTTTATTCGCTTCAATCACGATCACGGATTTATTGCGTTTCAGCAATTCCCATGCGGTTGTCAAACCGGCAAGTCCGCCGCCGACAATACAAACATCGGCCTGCAAATTTTGCTGCAAGCTTTCATAGGCAGAAGATGAAGCAACGCGGGTGGCGCTGTAATAGGTAGCCGGATATGAACTCATAATGATACTGCTTCTTACAGAAAATACGTTTCAGTTTGTAAAAGACAATACCGGTTTCTGACTACGGGGGAAGTCCAGAAACCGGCATGCACAAACAGACTGACTATTTAAGCTTGGTATAATCCACGCCGTACCATTTTACGGACAAATCAGACATTGTGCCGTCTGTTTTCAGCTGTTCAAAGATCTCTTTAACCTTAGCTGAAAATTCAGGATCACCCTTGTCAACGGCAACAGCCAGCGGCTCGTAGAATGCCGGCTCATCAGCCAGTGCACGGATCGGATAGCCGCGCTTCACCGCATTTTCCACGGTTGGCATAGCGGAGACTGTCGCATCAAGACGGGTGCCGTCACCAAGACGCAGATCATCCAGCGGACCTACGCTGTCGCCATAGGTTTTAATATCGCCCGGCTTCACGTCATATTTGAATTCAGGCACACCAACGGCATCAATCTTCAGGCTGCCATTGATATAATCTTCGGTGGTTGTGCCGCCTTCAACACCAATAGTCTTGCCGTTCAGGTCCGCACGCTTTTCAGCCTTGGAATCCTTATGCACGGTGAAAACATAAGGCGTGTAATAATAAACAATCGGGAAATCGAGCACGCGGGCGCGGCCTGATGTCGGGGTCATGGAACCTACAGAAATATCCCAGCGGCCATTCCAGTGACCGGCAGTGATAATGCCCCATTCCGGTGTCACAAAACGGGCAGTCGCACCCAGACGCTTGGCAACTTCGGTTGCAACATCAATGTCGAAACCCACCAGCTTGTCGTCTTTCATGAAAGACTGCGGCGGCCAGTTCGCGGCAGTTGCCACAACCAGTTCTTTTTTGCTGGTCACGCGATCCAGCGTTTCACCGGCAAAAGCAGGCAGGCTGACAGTCAGTGCCAGTGCTGCAACGGCAGCAGATAAAATTGCATTCTTCATATGGTTTCCTCCCCAGAGCATAGTGCTATTCGAGTAACCTCACCGGAATAAACGCTATGCGAACAACAATAGATAGTTGTGGTCAGAACGGCTGACCGTCCGTATTCATCAGCGTTCCTGACGCTTCATGCGGTTTTCCAGCACTGCCTGACAGCGTTCGAGAATAATCGACAAAATCCAGTACAGCAGAGCAGCAGTGATCAGCATTTCCAGATGGCGGAATTCTTCACGACCCTGCGTACGGGCAAGGAACATCAGCTCCCAGACACCAATCACCGAGACAAGTGATGAGTCTTTCAGCATCGCAATGAACTGGTTTCCTGTCGGAGGAATAATCAGTTTCATCGCCTGCGGCATGATTACTTTGCGCATAGTGGTGAACGGACGCAGACCAAGGGCACGGGCAGCTTCCCACTGACCACGCGGAATGGACATGATCCCGCCGCGAAAAATCTCGGTCATATAAGCGCCGTAGCAGAGCGACAGAGCAAGCACACCGGCAGGAACCGCATCAATCACATAGCCAAGCTGCGGAATACCCAGATAAATCAGATAGATCTGGATCAACAGCGGCACGCCGCGGAAAAATGACGTGTAAAATGAGGCGATAGCAACCGCAAAACCATTTTGCGAGAGTTTGGCAACCGCACCGATAATCGCCAGCACAAAAGCAATCGCAATGGAAATCGCCGAGATATAAACGGTGGTGAATACGCCCTGCGTAATCAGAAACGGCAGCTTCGACAGGATGAAAGTATAAGACAGATCAAAGCTGTAGAAGAAATACAGAGCCGCAGAGAGCAATGCCAGCCAGACAACAATCGTCTGTATCTGCATCGGCAATTTACCGACAAGGTTGATAATCAGCGTCAGAACCAGCGAAGTGACGGCTGCAACCGCAATTATGCCGCCCGATGTTTGCAATAATCCGGCCAAACCCGTAGCGGCAGCATCGGCTGCGCCTGTCAGATGCCAGTTCTTCCAGACTATAAAAATGAAGGTAACAAGGGCGAATGCGCCCAAAAACCACGGTTTTTGCGTGATTTTATTTTTTTGTACTTTATCGTAATACATGCTGCTCTGCTCCCTGCCTCTATGTCTCCGCCAAAAAAGCGCAGGCTTCCACCCGAACATTTGCCGGAAATGACACAAAAGGCATGCAAAATCACTGAAATAACAGTCATAATGCGATTCAAAGCAGCAGATTTAACTGCATAAGCGCATGATGAAGTCTTTTAAAAGTGATTTCGCAGGTGACAAAAGACTGAAACACGGGTCAATGACCGTCATTTTCACATTATTTTTCGCCTGATATATCGCACGATATTAAACAGTGTTTTCAGGACACAGCGTTGCCGGTTATGCGACTTGATTTATCCCTGCCCGCACCATAAATTCGGCACATGCAGCAGGAACCGGAACTGTCCGGCGCTTTGCTGATAATAATTTTAATCGTTCTCAGGGCGGGGTGTAATTCCCCACCGGCGGTAACAGGCGGAAGTCTGAAGCCCGCGAGCGCTTAATCGAATGATGCCGGCATGATGTATATCATCATCTTGCAGGCTCAGATTTTGGTTATGGCGTGCTGAAAATGGTGTTTTTCGAGAACCGGAGCGGAGTGTACTTTGAGTACATGAGCACCGGAAAGCGTAGAAAAACGACATTTGCAAGCCGTCAGAGACAAAATATGTCGGTTAAGGTCAGCAGATTCGGTGCAATTCCGAAGCCGACGGTCATAGTCCGGATGAGAGAGAGCGGGGCTGAAATGGCATCATACGCGGTGATTTTTGCCGCCATTGTGTAATTTTCTTCCCGTAGCATTTCCCAATCCCTGGGGTAACGGCTTACGAGACAGGAAGAAAAACGTTGAGCCCAATTGCCTCTGTTCAAACATTAAAACCAACCGTCCGCGGTGCAGCACTCATGCTGGCAGCCGGAGCGGCTTATGCGGGCGTCAATGTCGCCACCCAATGGGCGGGCATACGCACCGGTATCCCTTCGGTTATTATTGCTTTCTGGCAATATGTCATCGCCCTTGTACTGACCTTACCGCTGCTGATCCGCGAAGGCGCGCGGGCACTGCGCACCAATCATCTCGGCCTGCATATTATTCGTGTCGCACTGGCTGCCGCCGGTGTGCAGGTGTGGATTTTCGCCCTCACCCATGTGCCGATCTGGCAGGTGATTGCACTGTCCATGACCTCGCCGTTTTTTGTTATTCTCTGTGCAAGATTGTTCCTGCGCGAGGCTGTAACACAGACACGCCTGCTCACCACTCTGGCAGGTTTCATCGGCGCATTAATTATCATTGCTCCATGGTCTGACACCTATACAGTCTATTCCCTGCTGCCAATTCTCGCGGCGGCACTGTGGGCAGGCTATTCGGTGATGACCAAATATCTGACCCGTTTTGAAACAACAGCCAGTATCTCCATGTATATGCTGATTCTGCTCACACCGATTAACGGCGCACTCTGGGCTGCATCAGGTGTCGGTTTTCCGGAGATCGCATCGCCATCCATGGAAATCTGGTCAATCCTGCTCACCATTGGTGTACTGACCGCCATGGCGCAATATTTCCAGATCGCCGCCTATTCCGTGGCAGATGCTGTCTATCTGCAGCCTTTTGACGATCTGAAACTGCCGCTGAATGTTATTCTCGGCTGGATCGTTTTTGCGGCTACTCCAAGCATCAATTTCTGGCCGGGTGCCCTGCTGATTGTCGGCGCATCACTCTATCTGATGCGTCAGGACAGCGGGCGGTCATCCCCGAAAATACAAGCGGCAGAATAATCAAATAAAAACGGCGGGAAATCCCGCCGTTTTTATTTGAACTGATACGTCTTAATGACCTGCTGCGTCTTTCGGCACATCGCCGGGCTTTTTCATCATCGTCGCAAAAAATGCCAGTGAGACAAACAACACTGTCAGGATCATAAACACGTCGATGAAAGACATCAGCGTTGCCTGCTGACGCACCATGCCGGACAGTTTCATCAATGCAATATTGGCACCATCCATACCCGCCGCATTAAATTTCGCAGTCAGATTGGCCAGCATTTCCTGTGCTTCGCGATTGCCCCAGTTCAGATGCTCCGACAATTGCGCATAATGCAGATCACCGCGCCGCATCAGCATCGTATTAATCACCGCCAGACCAATCGCACCACCCAGATTGCGCATCAGATTAAACAGGCCGGAGGCGTTTTTAATATGGGATGGATGCAATGTACCAAGCGCCAGATTGTTGATCGGCACCATACACAGCATCATCGAGCAACCACGCAGAATCTGCGGCAATAGCAATTCGTAGAAGTCCCAGTCCGCTGTCAGCCCCGTCATCAGATAGGTACCGGCGGCAAAGCCGATAAAGCCGATCATCATCATCAGGCGCGGATCCATCCGTGTGGAGAGAAAACCTGCCAGTGGCGCTGTCATAAACATCGCCAGACCACTGACAAACAGAGCCTCACCGATCATCAGCGCATCATAACCGCGGATACTGCCAAGATAGAGCGGATAGAGATAAGTCAGCCCGTAAAGCCCTACCCCCATAATGAATGAGAAGCTGGAACCAAGCGCAAAGTTCATATTCCTGAAGGCCGAGAGATCAACAATCGGCTCTTCCGCAGTGAATGCCCTGTAAAAGAACATCAGCGCACCGGCAACGAGCACAATGGTCATAATCACAATATGGCTGTCCTGAAACCAGTCATTGCGTGGCCCCTCTTCCAGCACATATTCCAGCGAGCCGAGAAATGCCGCCATACCAGCCAGTCCCCACCAGTCGAATTTGGCCAGCAGGGATTTATCACCCTTGTCGAAATCAATCAGATTCCATGCAGCAATTGCCACCAGAATGCCGGGGCCGACATTGACCAGAAACAGCCAGTGCCATGAAAAAGCGTGTGAAAGATAACCGCCGATTGTCGGCCCCACAGTCGGCGCCAGTGTTGCCACCAGCCCGACAATCGGAGAGACGATGGAACGCTTGGACGGCGGGAAAATTGTAAAAGCCGCCGCGAACACACTCGGGATCATACCGCCGCCGATAAAACCCTGAATAGCGCGGTAAACGATCATCTGCTCAATATTGGTCGCGGTCGCACAGAGCACGCTGGCAGCGGTAAAACCCGCCGCCGAAACAGTAAACAGCACTCGGGTAGACAGCAGACGACCAAGGAAGCCGGAAAGCGGGATCATCACCACTTCAGCAATCAGATAGGAGGTCTGCACCCATGAGATCTCATCAGAACTGGCACCCAGTCCCGCCTGAATTTCAGCCAGCGAGGCCGACACAATCTGGATGTCCAGAATGGCCATAAACATACCGAAGACCATGGCCAGAAAGGCCAGAGCTTTTCTCGGATCAATCTTTTCTTCAGCGGCAGGCACTGCCTGCATGGTGGTTGATACAGCCATGGCTGAATACTTTTATTGTGCAGCCGGAGTGTTTTGCGGTGCTGTGCGGGTATCCACATCCACAACAACACTCAGACCTGCGCGTAACTTACCGGTCGCCAGAGCCGCTTCAGGGATGGCAATGCGCACCGGAACACGCTGCACAACCTTGGTGAAATTGCCTGTGGCATTTTCCGGCGGCAGCAGGGAGAACACAGAGCCGGAAGCCGGTGACAGCGATGCGACTTTGCCTTCAAATGTCTCTCCGCCCAGTGCATCAACGGTGAAATGCACCGTCTCGCCGCCATGCAGATTTTTCAGCTGGGTTTCTTTAAAATTCGCGTCAATATAGAGCGCATTGACCGGTACCAGCGCGGCAATACGCTGCCCTGCACTGACCAGATCACCTTTTTTACCGGTCAGGTTGCCGACAACACCATCAAACGGCGCACGCAATGTGGTGAAGGACAAATCACGCTGCGCCTTGTCCCGCGCCAGTTCAAGACTGCGGGTTTGGCTCTCAGCTTCCTGATATTGCGCTTTCAAAACGCCGATATTGGCCTGAGCCGCTGCAATCTGCGCCTGTGCATTAGCATCCGCCGCCTGTGCCTGTGCCAGAGCCGTGGTTGCGCGGTCAAGCTCCGACTGCGAGACAAAACGTGTATCATGCAGCTTGGTGATCCGCTCCATGGTTGCCTGCGCATTGGTCAGACCGGCAGCGGAAGATTGCTGAGAGGCACGCGCCTGTGTGAGACTGGCTTCTGCCGCAACAGTCTGTGCCTCAATCCGTGCCAGCGTTTTCTGCTGGCTGGCCAATGCCGCGATTTTCTCATTCAACGCAATCTGGTAATCACCCTGATCGAGCTGGAAAATAGCATCACCGGCTTTAACATGGCTGTTGGCACTCACCAGCACATCATCAATATAGCCGGTCACTTTAGGCGACATCGCCATGATATCCCCGTGAATATAGGCATCATCGGTCGAAACCATAAAGCGGCCTGTCGTCCACCAGTCATAGCCATACCATGCGCCACCGGCCAAAGCCGCGAGCAGCAGAACACTCAGGACTTTACGCTTGCGCGATGGTTTACCCGATGCAGGCTTTGATGTTTCCGGCGCTGTCGTCTGTTCGCTGAAGGGTTGGGACTGCTCAGCACGCAGCGGATCGTCCGGCATTCTGTTGTCATCATTCTGCGCCGCTCGCTTGAAATCAACCTGAGCAACACTCTGTGTGTTGTCCTGATCGGACGAGGAATGATTCGACTGAACTGATTTCGCAACGGGCTTGAGAGCGGACATAGCGGGGGCAACTTTCTGAGAAAAACAGGCCGTACTGCCAATAAACTTTATTGAATTGATTATCCCGGTAAGGAGAATTTTAAAAAAGAACCGAAACCGAACTAAGAGTGATGTCTGCTTCTGCCTTCCTGACAGGCGCTACAGAACCCTTCAAACCGATCGGTTCGATGTTGACATAAAGCAAGAGAGACGGCATATCAATTGAAATCGCACTGATCGGTTCGAATTGATGATTTTTATCGTCGGCACATAAGCGGAAACACACTGATATGACAGACACCAAACAGGCACAGAATGGCCGTCACGGCGCCGGACAAGATCCGGCGAAGCGTCAGAAAATTCTGGACGGTGCGCAAAATGTATTTCTGCGCATGGGGTTTGATGCTGCGAGTATGAATGACATCACCCGTGAAGCCGGTGTGTCCAAAAGCACAATCTATGTTTATTTCGAGAGCAAAGACGAATTGTTTGAAACGCTTTGCGAGCAACATCGCAGCGTTTTATTTTCGCAGATCGGTGCAATTAACGGCGATACCCTATCCAGCAAAGAGAGCCTGATTGCCTATGGTGTGGCGCTCGTGACGCTTGTCACATCGGATATGGTTATCAGCGCCCAGCGCACTATTCTCGGTGTTACAGAGCGGAAACCGGAAATGGGTGTGCGCTTCTATGAGCGCGGCCCGCGGCGCGGGCTGATGGTGCTGAAGGCCTATATTGAAAAGCTGGCCGAGCAAGACATTATCCGTGTGCCGGACGTGCAGCATTCCGCCTATCAATTGGCAGAACTGTTTCTCGCAGGCATATATCGCCAGCGGCTGTTCGCTTATATGGAAGAGGCACCGACAGCAGAGCAAATCCGCTATAATGTGGAATCCGCAGTGAATATGTTCTTCGCGGCCTATGGCACACAACCGGACGCGCCCGAAGCCCGATAACACCGCCCCCTCCTCTCAACATCACAATGCCATAACTGTAATTGTGATTGCAGCAATGCAGATTTGCGCTACTCTGCCTAGCAAGCAGTTTACGTTCAGGTCAATTAGAGCGCCGTGTGCCGGATTTGGCACACAAAGGTCGCTCTAACACTTTAAAATTAGAGCATAATTTTACCTTCAACTGATCCAGGGTTAAGGAATTATGCTCTGAACAGGCTGTGTAAAGGGGGAGACAATGCATGGCGGTCGGAAACACATCACAGACAATCAATAATCATCATACTGCAACAGTGATCTATATTCTGCTGGCTACAGGAGCCATTGCGGGCGCATTGCTTGGCAGCTCACTCAGCCCTGAATGGCGCTGGCTCCATTATCTGACCAAGCCGACGGCTACGGCTTTCCTGCTGTTTCTGACTTTGCAGATTAAACATCCTGCATCCCGCCATTATCGCAATGCTATTGCGCTCGGGCTGGCCTTTGCCATTGGCGGTGATTTCTTCCTCATGCTGCCGCAGGATTATTTTATGGCGGGACTTATCTGCTTTCTGCTCACCCATTGCGCCTATATTTATGCATTACTGTCCGATCATGCTGCGTTCAAACCCGCTGTCTTTATCGGCTTTGCAGCCATTGCATTGCTAATTATTTCCGGCCTGTGGAACAGCCTGCCTGATGGCATGCATATTCCGGTCGCTATTTATGCGGTGGCACTGGCGCTGATGGCTGCACTGGCACTCAACCGCGCTATCAACATGACAATCGCCGACCGCAGCACAAAACAGGCAGCCAAGATTGCGGCTTTTGGCGGCATCTTCTTTGTTGTCAGTGATAGTATTCTGGCTTACGGGCGTTTTCGTTTTGATATTCCGCTGAATCCGGTCTGGGTACTCGGCACCTATTACGCAGCGCAATGGTGCTTTGCCCGTTCTGTTTTAAGGGACATAAATGACTGAGCAACTGAGCACGAATTTTGCGATTTTGCGTGAAGCATGGCTGAAAAACCGCCCTGATGAGCGGCAGCGCCGTGAAGATTTGTTGCGGTTGCGCACAGCCTTCAAAGCCAGCCTGCCGCAGATGGCCGAAGCAATATCGCGCGATTTCGGGCATCGCTCTACCCATGAAAGCATGATGGCCGAAGCCGTGATTGTGCTCAAGGAAATCGACTTCTGTCTGCGCCATCTCAGAAAATGGATGAAGCCGCAAAGGCGTAAAGCCGGATGGCAGTTCTGGCCGGCGAAAGCAGAAATACGACATGTGCCGCTGGGCGTGGTCGGCATCATGGCGCCATGGAACTATCCGGTAAACCTCTCCCTGACACCGCTGGTTTCTGCACTTGCGGCGGGTAATCATATCTATCTGAAACCTTCAGAACATACCCCGCATACCAATGCCTATCTCAGCCGCCTGTTGCAGGAAATTTTCCCGCCAGAGCGTGTGTGCATCGCTCAGGGTGGTGCGGACATTGCCGCAGCATTTTCTGCCCTGCCCTTTGACCATTTGTTTTTCACCGGTTCCGGCGCGGTCGGCAAAAAAGTCATGGCCGCAGCAGCACGAAATCTCACACCGGTCACTCTGGAACTTGGCGGTAAATCGCCTGCATTGATCGCCCCCGATGCCGATCTTGTTAAAAGTGTTAGCCGCATCCTGACGGGTAAACTCTTCAATGCCGGACAAACCTGCATCGCGCCGGATTATGTGCTGCTGCCGGAGAATATGCTGGACGCTTTTATCGCAGAATGCAAAAGCCAGACCGCCCGTCGCTATACGGAGCTCGACCGGCAACCGGATTACACAGCCATTATCAATGAAGGTCAGTATAAACGCCTCACCCATTTGCTGGATGATGCCAGTATCCGTGGTCATAAGACCATCCCGCTTCTGACATTGAGCGATATACAGAGAGCCGGAGAATATCATATTCTCCCGCCGATGCTGATTATCAATCCTGATGATAACTGTGCCATTATGCAGGAAGAGATATTCGGTCCGTTGCTGCCGGTAAAAACCTACCGCACTTATGATGAGGCCATTGGTTTTATCACCAGCCGCGACCGGCCGCTGGCATTCTATTGTTTCAGCAATAGTAATGAGACCATTGAGACTGCGCTTACACATATTGTGGCAGGCAGTGTGTGCATTAACGACACGCTCTATCAGTTTGCCTGTGCAGACCTGCCATTCGGCGGCGTAGGCATGAGCGGCATGGGACATTATCACGGTGAGGAAGGTTTCAAAACTTTCTCCAAAGCCATGCCGGTGCTGCGAAAATATAATCCCGCGGCGACTGATTATCTGCATCCGCCCTATGGTCGCTTTGCCAATTTCATCATCCGTTTTCTGACACGATAAAAAACAAAAAAGCCCCGTCTGAAACAATCAGGCGGGGCTTTTTCATTGGTCTGTTACCGCTACTTAATTAGCAGGCTGCACCTGCATCATCGAGGCTGCACCACGGGCAAAATATTGCGGACGATACATATCTTCCACAAATGGTGCCGGATGCGCATAGGTGCCCGGTGTTACCGCCCGCACAATATAGGCGACCGTATATTCGCGGGCATTGCCGCCGCTGCTGTTGAATGCCGCAACAAAACGGTCACTGCGGAATTCGCTATGAGCAACGGTCGTGTCACCGAGCCAGCCGAAATTGCTCAGATCCGCACTGTTCACAACGCGCGGATTATCAATTTCAAATCCGGCAGGCAGCAAATCTGTGATCAGCACACGGGAAGCCCAGTTATTTGATTCAGCTACTTTCAGAACAACTACATAGCGCTCATTCTGTTTTGCTTCAGAAACACTGATCTCTTCACCGTCGAGCGTGTAATAGCTGCGGCCAATGCTGAAACCGTCACCGCCTGCCGGTGGTGCTTCCACCGGTGCCGCAACAGTCGTAATCACAGCGGTCACCGGTCTGTCACCGGTATTGCCCACAGTCACCGGCGCGGCTTCAAGCTGTTCACCTGTCAGACGTTCAGACAACGCACCCTGACGGGCCTCACCATTGAGCAGCAAGGTCAGATTGGCATCTTCATCCTTCAGCCCCTTGGCAGCCAGCAACAACCATGCCTGCTCCTGCGTGCTGGTATAGCGCGCTTCATTGCTCAGACCGCCAACCACTTTCACCAGTTCTGGTACAATGCTTGGTACCGGACGGCTTTCTGCGGCAAGAGCCAGAATGGCCGCGCCGTCACGCAGGTTCGAACCGTAATCCGAACGCGCCCAGGAAATATTGCCTTTATTGGCAAGACGGAAAGCCGAAGCAAAAGCCTTCTCGGAGCGTGCACCGTCACCATAAAGGGCAAGGCTTGCACCGAGCTGAGCACGCGCCAGCGGCGTTTCAAACTCATCCAGACGGGTATCCGCATAGTAGCGTAGATCGGCAATGGATGCACGACGGTTACGCGACAAAACATAGAAAGCATAAGCTATCGAATTGCCGTTATCTTTGATCGAAACATCGTAAGACAGTGCATTTTGCAGATTATCCAGTGCCGAAATCATCGGCTGCTGCGGCACATCAAATTTCTGCTCGCGGGCGCGGGTCAGGAAATCTGTCACATAGGCATCGAGCCACAGATCACCGCTATCCGGCGACCAGAGACCAAAACTGCCGGAAGAGGACTGATTATTCAGAACCTTGTAAATGGCGTCCTGAATGCGCTTGTGCAGTTCTTCTTCACTGTCCTGCATCGGCATACCGGCCTGCTTGGCCAGTTCACTCATATAGAGCAATGGCAAAGCACGGCTGGTTGTCTGCTCAGTACAACCATAAGGATAACGGTCAAGCGATGTCAGCAAGCCCGGAATATCAAAGCCGGATGCATTGGAAACATTGATGCTGACTGAAGCACCGTCCATACGCTGACCGGCAAGCAGTTCTTTATTGATAACAAGAGAACCGTTAACCGCAGCCAGTGTTACTTCCTTGCGGGTCGTTTCCGGCAAAGACGATGCACGCACCGGCAGGATCAGATCCTGCGAAATGCTCAGGCCGCTTTCATGGGTCAGCTGTACCGTCAGCTCTTCAGTTCCTGCTCGTTCCGCTTTCAGCGGCAGTGTCAGATATTTCTTTTCGCCCTGTGCCAGTGTCACCGATGCCGGTGCCTGTTCCTGCGGTACAGAAACCAGACCGGAACTGGCCACACTCACAGTGTAATTTCCGGCAGGGCCATCCGTATTGGCAATATCAAGACGCAACTGTGCCTGATCGTCCGGTGCCATAAATTTTGGCAGAGCGGCGGTGATAACCACCGGATCACGGATGATGACATCCGACTGCGCATTGCCAACCGCAGTTTTTGTCCAGGCTACAGCGCTGATGCGCGCAGTACCGTTAAACTGCGGAATATCGAAACTGACATTGGCTTTGCCATCAGCACCAACCTCAACAGGACCGGCAAAAAATGCCACCAGTTTTTCGGTTGGCGGCGAGCCTTCAGCGGCCATTTGCGCGCCGTCACCACCGGTGCGCAGACGACCCATCGTGCCGAGTGAACCGTCAATCAGACGACCGTAAAGATCGCGGATTTCAAGACCGAGCTGACGCTGACCGAAATACCAGCCAGCCGGATCGGCCGGTTTGTGATTGGTGAGATTGAGAATGCCCACATCCACAGCCGAGATCATGACATAAGCCTGATCGCCGGATTTCAGACCGCCGATTGAAACCGGTATAGTCAGAGCCTGACGCGGCTCGGTTTTCTCCGGCGCTTCAATCCGCACTGAAAGCTTGCGCTCTGCCGGATCAACAGCCAGCCAGCGGATACCGATGGCACGGGCAGGCATACGGGTTTCCTGTGCTTCGCCCGGACGATAGAGGCTAGCGGTAATATAAGCACCTGCACCCCATTCGCCGCTGACCGGAATTTCAACTTCAGCACCCTCAGCAGGAACCGAAACGGTTTTGGTCATCAGCAAACTGTCAGCACCGACAGTAACCAGCAGCTCACCGGCAAAACGCGGAGAGACTTTCAGCTTTGCGGTTTCGCCGTCTTTATAAATGTCTTTATCAAGCGCAACTTCCAGACCGTCCGGTGTTTCAGTCGAGCGTGCTTCAACATACCAGCCGGCATCAAATTCAATGCTGGTCTGCGGGCCGTCAGGGTCGGAGGTCGCGATCTCAAGACGATAACGTCCCCATTCCACAGGCACCTGAATGCTGCCTGCAGTCTGCTCATCAGCAGAAACAGTACCGTCGGCGACTTTTTTCGTATAGCTCACCGGCTCATAGTTCCATGAGCTGCCGCTGCGATACCACTGATACTGGCGCTCGACTTTAACCAGCGTCCATTCCAGCCCTTCTTCGGCCACGCGCTTGCCATCAGCATCGCTGACAATCACCGAGAACTGCGCATTGCTGTTTTCAGGCAGGCTGTCGCCGTCAAATTCCGGCTTGATACCAATCATGGCGCTGTCGGATGCAACCGGCAAAGTCAGCTTACGCTCGACCGCACGGCCGCCGCCTTCACGCATACGCACAACAATATCCGCGTTCAGACGCTGTGTTGTCGCTGGCAGGTCATTCAGCAGTACCGGAATTTCGGCCTTGCCCTGTTCATCCAGTTCCGGCAGATCATCCAGCGTAATACGTGTATCTTCCGGCTGATCCTCATCGGCCAGTCCGAAAACATATTTCGGGAACAGATCCCATGTCCGTGTCGGACGAATATTGACTTCGCCTTCCAGTGTCAGACCGGCCGCTGGCGCACCATAAAGATAACGGCCGTCCACTTTAACCACAGCCGCATCACCGGCTTGAATTTCCTTCACATCCGAAGTCAGGTCGAATTCTGTGCGGTCGGGCACAAAATCCTCAACCAGAAACTGCTTCTCTGACAGCGGGGTGGCTTTCGGATCGCTCAGGATACGCAATGTCCATGTACCGCGCATGGCGTTGTCTGCCAGCGGCAATTCCACAGCATGACCACCGGCAGCCTGTGAGGTGCTGACAATCGCACGGTCTTCCACACCATCAGGACGCAGGAAAGAGAATGTCAGCGGCAGATTTTCAACGGCCTTCGCGGAGCCGTCACGCACCAGCGCGGCGGCATGAACGGTTTCACCGGTGCGATAAATACCGCGCTCGGTCCAGCCGTAAACATCCAGCGCACCCGGTGCAGGGCGACCGGTTACACCCCGATCCGAGAGGTCAAAACCGGCACGTTTCATATCGAGGAAAACATAATCTTCCTCATCGCCATTGCCCTTGGAGCGTGCTGTCAGAATGGCAGGCGCCATCGCTGCTGTGCCGCGCATCAGACCGGCGGTGAAGGTCGCGCGACCATCACCATCCGTAGTTGCAGTCCCCAGAACTTCATTATTCGCCGCCAGCAATTGCAGTTCCACGCCGCTCAACGGCTTGGCTGTTGCAAGGGAACGGGCAAAAACATTCAGACCATCTTCACCGGCAAAAGTTGCAAGACCGGTATCCGACACCAGAAACCACTGTGTCGCCTGCGATGACCAATATTCCGAACGGTCACCTTCAGCCTTGGCTGTCATAATATAGATGCCGGGCTTACGCTTCGGCAGCGCTTCATCCACGGGGAAGGATGAGACGATTTCCTTATTCAGCTCACTCTCAACATCCAGTTTGCCGGTGTAAACTTTTTCACCCAGCGAGCTGACAATCTGCGATGTGGCATAGCCGTCAAGCTGACCGAAGAAGCTGATACCATCCATCGATTGGGTCAGAGCACGCTCTCCCACACGATAGACTTCCAGATCAATGGTTTTGACATTGATGCTGACAACAGGAATACCGCGGCGCATGGTGCTTGGCAGCACAAAAGCATCGCCGTTGAAGCGCACAGTCGGCGCACGGTCACGCACATAGATATTAAGCGCAACCGGTGTTTCAATCATTTCACCGATCGCGGCAGGCAGACCGGAGCGGATACCGATGCGGTAATTTTTACCGTGCTGCAAACCTTCAATACAGATTTGCTTTTCTTTGGCCTCCAGACCTTTCGGGCTTGCATCATCAACAGTTACGAAAGAAGCGTAATCAATGCCGCTTTTCATCAGCGTTTCTGAAAGCTGGATACAAACACGCGGATTGGCGCTGTCGCTGTCCACCGTATGATCGACCACGCGGAAACCTTTACGCATACGCAGGTCTTCATAGGCGGCACTGACCGCAGCAGAATTTTGCAGCGCGAGGCTGGCTTTATAGCTGTCGATAGCAGGACGGAAATTATCGCGCAATTCCAGAGCCTTGGCCAGATTGCTCAAGGCTTCAGCACGGTCGGAAACCGTGCGGCTGAGCTGATAGGCAATAATAGCCGAAGATGTGGCAGCGCGTTTGATCTGCCAATTGGCATCGTTGCTTTGTGCAGAACCAAGCGTCGCGCGGCTCAAGCCCATCCAGACAGCGCTGTTTTCTTTTGCAGCAGGCACAATGCTGGCAAAATCAATCACTGATGAAGAAACACTGCCGGATTCGTAATTTCTTTGGGCAGCGCGCAGCAATTTGCTGACATCACCGGCAGGCTTTTCACCGCTGTTCAGTTTATTGCGATAGGTGCGTGCCTCATCCAGAACACTGGCCGGAACAAAGGTAATCGGTGCAGGTGCGGGCAATTCCGCTTCCGCAGCGGCAGCATCCAGCACTTTACCCGCTACTGCGCCTTCAAAAGCATTGAGCTGATTATAATCGGATTTCAGGAAGCACCATTTTGCTTTCACATTATAGGTAAAAGCACGGCATTCCTCATCTTTCAGACAAATATTCTCACACTGGTCAAGGCCGACATCCTTCACTGTGCGCAGATCAAAACCGGGATAATCACCGTTTTGCGTTGTTTCAATCGTCCTTGTTCCGTTTTGAGCAGTCTGAGCAATGGAAGTTTGAACAGACAGTGAAAGCGCAGCAGACAATATCAGGCCTGCAAAGACAGTACGCATCGACATCGGGATTCTCCGGTCAATTAAATTTGATTCAGCCATGAAACTTGCCCGGAGACTCTTGTCAAGTCAGACGAGCAATCAAGACAACAGAAGCAAAAGCATTTTATAGATCAGATATGAGAATACATGCTGTATCACTAATTCAGTATCATAAATTTTGGATGACCATGACCGGTTTTTATTCTAAAGAGGAAACAAGTCTTTAAGACGTTTGAAGTGCCGGAGCATGTTGTATTTGATTGCACCCACCGCAAGCGCTCTGGGTTTTTTAGTTTATCGCATGTGCGCGGGCGTTAAATGACAGCATTTAACTGCGGCATGCTTAGTGCGGAATGCTTCTATGGAATTGAAGTGGCTCGAAGATTTTCTCTGCCTGTCACAACACTTAAATTTCTCCCGCGCGGCTAATGAGCGGCATGTTACACAATCCGCGCTGTCACGCCGGATCAGGCAGCTTGAAGCCTGGGTCGGCGTACCGCTGATTGACCGTTCCACCTACCCTATTCGTCTGACCCTTGCCGGACAGAGTTTTTTGCTCCGTGCGCATGATGCGGTCGGTCTCCTCACCCATGCCAGAGATGAGCTGAGCGCCCGCTATACGCCGATGATGGAAGTGCTGTCCTTTGCGACACTCAACACTCTGTCGCTCACCTTTTTTCCGGCGCTGATGGCACGGATTGAAAGCAACGGCGATAATTTCCGCACCCGTTTTTCTGATCCACATCCCTCATTTCTCGGCAATGTCTCAACCCTTCTCAATGGTAATTGCGATTTTCTGCTGACCTATGCTCATCCCTTGGTCAGCCAGATGGAAGATCTGAGAAATTTCCCTTATTTATCCCTCGGGCATGAAAAGGTAATACCGGTTTCAGCGGCAGATGCCGCCGGCGAACCTCTGCACCGGTTGGGCAACCATACATTGCCGACAGAATATCTGCGCTACCGCGACACAACATTCTTTGCGCAGGTTCTCGATCCGCTTGTGGAGCGTCGCGGCCTCAATCTGAATATGGTCTATGAGAACGGCATGGCCGTCGGGCTGAAAGCCATGGCGGTTTCCGGTCAAGGCGTGGCATGGATTCCGCAAAGCCTGATGCCGGATGAATGGAAACGCGGCATTCTGGTGCGTGCAGGCGTTCAGGACTATGATCTGGATGTGGAAATCCGCGTCTATCGTTCGCAGCGTTTTCGCACGGATTATGCCGAGCGTTTCTGGCGGCGCGCATCAGCACTCGCCGCCAAAGATATTAACTGGTGGCAGAACTGAATAAGAATTTCAGTGCTTTCAGGTCTTTTGCATAATCCAGAGCCAAAAGCTCTTCATAAACAACAGCAGCATTATCCGATGCACCACAACAATCCATAAATTTCTCGAGGCGTTCAGCATCGGTGAAAGGCTCCTGCAAGCCACCAACAGCATAATTTCGAGATGCTGTCAGCACGCGCCCGTCATGCAATTTCATGGTCACAACATGCGGGAGCTTGTCCTGTGCAATCCGCTCTTCATCCGCACTGTAACTCAGCATTGTCACACGGTTCAGCAAGGCATCACTTGCATAGTGCTGCACAGCTTGCGGCGTAAAATCAGCAAGACTTAAATGTCCCTGCCGCAATGCTCTCGCCACGCAATATTGCATGGAAAAGCGTGCCTGCATTTCATCGACCGGCTGCGGATAGGTCAGATTACGGTAATTGGCGATACCAACCAATGCCTCGATACTTTCCACATCCTCTGCCGTGAAATTGTGCTCGCGCATCAGATCCAGCAACCCGTCCACAATCAGATGGGTTGAACCGCAACACGGATGTTTCTTCGGCATCACCCCTGCGGTCTCAATAATATGCTCTGCATCAGCGATGATCGCTTCCGCCTTCCAGCCACGGCGCTGATCTCCGGCAAACAGGCTATGAAAGCCCTGCGCACCTTCCAGAATATCAGGCCGCGCTTGCATACCCGCTTTGGCCAGCAATGCGGCCTCCACCGCATTGCGTGCCGCCATACCTGCATGGAATGGTTTAATCAGCGTGCCGAATTGGCCTTTGGTGCCGGATGCATAGCTGACCGCAATGGTGATTGCCCGCGCTGTTGCCTCTTCATCCAACCCCAGCATATGCGTAACCGCAACTGCTGTTCCGACACTGCCGATAGTTGAGGTACCATGCCAACCTGCCGTATAATGCGCCTGACCAACGCCATCGCCAATCAAAGCCTGCGCCTGAAGTCCCGCCAGATAGGCATCAATCAATTGTGTACCGGATGTTATTTTAAAATCCGCGACAGCCAGCAAAGCCGGAACGATAACCGCTGAAGCATGGCTCATACCGGGCAGAAAATTATCGTCATAATCCAGCGCATGAGCAGCGGTACCATTCACCAGCGCAGCCACAATCGGGCTTGATGTTTTGCCATTGACCAGCAGCGCCTCTCCCGTATTGCCGGTCTGAGCAAAAGCCTCAAACACTGTTTTGATGCTTGCATCTTCACGCCCTGCAACCATACAGGCCAGCGTGTCGATAATCGCATCACGCGCCAGCAGACGCGCCTTTGCACTGGTTACCGGCTTTGCACAGACCTGCGCAATCGCTCCGGCAACCGTCATTTCCTCCTCCCGCATTTCCCTCATCCCTGAAATGCGTCGAAGATCAGTTTTAGCAGACGGCCGAATTTGTGCCGGTTAAGCTGGCGACCGGCAATATCGGTATCCACCCGATGCACAATCACCATATCCAGCGCCGGAATGGTAATGCAAAAATGTCCGCCTGCACCAAAGCCTGCATAGCTGCCTTTAGGAGTTACAACACCGGGGAAAAACACACCGTCACGCTCCAGCCACCACATATAGCCATAGGCACCGCGCGCACCGGCATCAGAATAAGGCATTACGCATTCCTGCGCCCAGCCTTTTGGCAGCACATCTTCACCGTTCCAGCGACCATGACGCAAATAAAGCTGGCTGAAACGTGCCAGATCGCGGGTCGACAGGCGGAACGGATAAGCCGCATGACGGCTCTCGGTGAAACGATCATGCCAGCCATCCGGCTTATCACTACTGAGCGAAAAATCTTCAAACTGCAACGGCTTGGCAATGCGCTCTTCAAAAGCCTGATGCACGGTCTTGCCGGTCAGCTGTTCAAAGATTGTACCCAGTGCATTGAAATCCCAGTTATTATAGCACCAGAAGGTGCCCGGTGCATGGGAATGGCGCTTCTCCTTGATCATGCGCATCCACGGCGTTTCATATCCTGCCGCATGATAAATACCGGAGCGTGCCGTCAGCAGATCATAGACTGTTGCCTGCTTTTCAACTTCGCTCAAACCGTCATTGTCGTCGATGCCGAGTTGTTCAAGCGTCAGGCTCAGATCAATCGTACCATCCGCCACATCCTGCCCCATCAAGGCAGCGAGAATGCTTTTGCGGATCGAATGGCAGAGATATTTATGGGTAACGTCACCATAGGTGTAGATGATCTTGCCACTCTGCACGATCATCAGCGCATCGGTCTCTTGGCTCTCGGCGCAGGCTTCAACCGCCTGCAGACCCGCTTCAGACCAACCGGACTGAGAAGGGTTTTGCACCCGTTCCCATTCTGCCGCCGGATTGGCCGCATGCTGATAACTCATATCTCTTCCCCCAGTTTAATTATGCGCCACAGCCTCAACACTGGCCTGCAAAAATTCCTGCGTGTAAGGCGCGCTGGCACGGGACTGGCGCAGATCATCTGCCGTCAGTTCTTCCAGAATAATACCTTTATGCATCACGCCGACCCGCTCACAAATATGCGCAACCACCGCCAGATCGTGACTGACCATCAGATAGGTCAGACCGCGTTCTCGGCGCAGGGTTTTAAGCAGGTTGAGAATTTCCGCCTGAACAGAAACGTCCAGTGCCGAGGTCGGCTCATCCAGCAACAGCACTTCCGGCTCGATAATCAGTGCACGGGCAATCGCCACACGCTGACGCTGACCGCCCGACAATTCATGCGGATAGCGATACATGAAGCTTGGTCCCAGACCGACAGCTGTCAGAACATCGCGGATACGCTCTTCCTTGCGATCCATGCCGTGAATGGTGAGAGATTCCGCCAGCACTTTATGCACCATCTTGCGCGGATGCAGCGAGGCATAAGGATCCTGAAACACCATCTGCACGCGGCGGAAGAACGACTTCTCCCGCTCACCGGACAGCAATGTGCCGTCAAAACTGAAATTGCCGGTATAATGCGGGATCAGGCCGGCCAGCGCACGCAGGATCGTGGACTTACCGCAACCGGATTCCCCGATCAGGCCATAGGCCTCACCACGGGCAATATGAAAACGGGCTTTTTTGACCACTGTCGAGCGTTTGCGTCCCTTGCCGAAGCTGACAGACAGGTCAGACACATCAACCAGCGGCTTTGCATTTTCGCTCATAATATCTGCCATTATTTCTGACCTCCGCTGAGGGTTGCACCTGAAAGCCAGCTCGGATCGCGCTCCGGCACTTGCAGCATATCCACCGGATGGTCGAGACGCGGCAGGCTGGCAAGAAGAGCCTGGGTATAAGGATGCTGCGCTTTGTGCAGTTCTTTGGCAGGCAGATCTTCCATGATGCGACCAGCATACATCACCAGCACGCGGTCGCAGAAATCCGCCACCAGATTGAGATCATGGCTGATAAACATCAGTCCGGTGCCGGAACGGCTTACCAGCTCATCCAGCACGGTCAGCACCTGACGGCGCACTGTCACGTCCAGCGCAGAGGTCGGCTCATCCGCAATGATCATATCCGGTTCAGGGATCAGCATCATCGCGATCATCACGCGCTGTCCCATACCGCCGGAAATCTCATGCGGGAACAGGTTCATCACCCGCTCCGCATCACGGATATGCACGGCTTCCAGCATGGTCAGTGTGCGCTGACGAGCTTCCTGCTTATTCACCCGATGATGCAGCCGGTAGGCTTCCATAATCTGGTCGCCGATACGGATCAGCGGATTGAGCGAATATTTCGGATCCTGCAAAATCATCGAGATTTTATTGCCGCGCACCGAGCGCATCTGACGCTCACTGGCACCCAGCAAATCAACATCGCCGAATTGCAGTTTTTTGGCTTTGATCTGTGCCGCTTTCGGGGTCAGTTTGAGGATCGAACGGCCGGTCATGGATTTACCCGAACCGCTCTCCCCTACGATACCGACTTTCTCGCGCCCGATGGAAAAGCTGATGCCACGCACCACATCGATTGAGCGGTCAACACCCGGAAAAGACACCCACAGATCTTCAACTTCTAACAGAGGTTTGGTCATTTGATTTATCCGTTCCTCTTATCCGTTACGCGGGTCAAGCACATCGCGCAGACCATCACCAAACAGGTTGAAGGCAAGGCTGGCGAGCAGAATGGCACAACCGGGCATGGCTGCGAGCCACCAGGAGGTCATCATGAATTCACGTCCGCTGGAGAGCATCGCACCCCATTCAGGGCTTGGCGGCTGCGCACCAAGACCGAGAAAGCCAAGGCCGGCGGCTGTGAGAATAATCGACGACATATTGAGGGTAATGCGGATCACCACGGACGGGATACACATCGGCACAACGTGGTGCCAGATCACGCGCATGGTGGAGGCACCCTGCAAGCGGATGGCTGCCACATAGTCGGACGAGCGGATGGTCAGTGTTTCCGCACGTGCCAAACGGGCAATCGGCGGCCATGCAGCCAGCGAGATCGCAATCACCGCATTCTCAATGCCGGGTCCGAGCGCCGCAGCAAATGACAGCGCCAGAACAAGGCTTGGAAATGCGAGGAAAATATCAACAATACGCATCAGCGCTGTATCAACCCAGCCGCCCATATAACCGGCAGTGGTGCCGACAATCAGGCCGATTGGTGCAGCGATAATTGCCGTCAGCGTCACGATATATAGCGTAATCCGTGAACCATAGACTAGACGGCTGAAAATATCGCGACCCAGCTCATCGGTGCCGAAATAATGCGCCCATGACGGCGGTTGCAGACGATTGGCCAGATTATTCGCACCAATATCATAAGGCGCGATATAAGGCGCAAAGATCGCCACAGCCACCAGCAGCAGAATAACGAACAGGCCGAAAACTGCGGATGTATTGGTCAGAAGCTTCAGCCATGAGCGGCGCAATTGCTGCACATTGGCCTGAAGGGCGGAGGAAGGCACCGGCGCACGCAGCCATTCACGGAATGACGAAGTGTTAGGTGCGGAATTGGAAGTATCAGTCATGAAAGCACCTATCGTGTACGCGGATCAAAGACGCGGTAAAGCAGATCACTGATCAGATTGATGACAACGAAGAGAATACCCACGATCAGCGTACAGCCGACCACAGCATTCATATCACCGGCCATCAGAGCATTGGTGAGATAACGGCCAAAACCCGGCCATGCGAACACGGTTTCTGTCAGCACGGCACCTTCGAGCAGGAACGCATAGGACAGTGCAACAACCGTCACTACCTGCACGGCGACATTGCGGAATGCATGTCCCCAGACGGTGCGCGACCATGACAGGCCTTTCACGCGGGCGGTGATGATATATTCCTGATTGAGCTGCTCAATCATGAAACCGCGTGTCATACGGCTGATATAGGCCATGGAGCCAAAAGCCAGAATGAGCGCAGGCATGATGATATGGCTGAAGGCATTGCCGAATGCTTCCCACTGTCCCTGCATCGCACTATCGAGCAACAGGAAACCGGTTGTCGGTTCGACGGAGAACTCATGAATAAAATCAATACGTCCCGGACCACCGATCCAGCCAAGACCGGCATAAAACACCAGCAGAGCCATCAGACCGAGCCAGAAGTTCGGCGTGGAATAGCCGAGCAGGCTGAGCATACGCACCAGATGATCCAGCGGTGAATTGCGATACATTGCCGAGAACACGCCGAGCGGAATACCAAAGCCGGTACCGATAATAATCGCAACGGTTGCCAGTTCGATGGTGGCCGGAAACACGCGGCCGATATCTTCCAGCACAGGACGACCGGAGGTCAGCGCATTGCCGAAATCAAACATCACGGCATTTTTAATATAAAGACCATATTGCACGATCAACGGCTGATCGAGACCAAGCTTGCGATACATCGTATCATAGGCTTCCTGAGAGATATTATCCCCCAGCATCGCGATCACCGGATCAAGCGGCAAAAGACGGCTGATGAAAAAAGTCAGCGTGACCAGACCAAGCAGCGTAATCGCCACGGAAATGATCAGGCGTGCGGCGGCGGCGAGAAAGAGAAGAACGGGATGAGGTTCATGATAGACCTCATTGTCAAACTCCGTATCTTGCAAAGTTTCGGGCGTCGTCATGGCAATGTTTCCGTCAATATCGGGAAAAGGAGAATTTGCAGCACAGGGCTTTCAGCACCGCAAAGGTGCCGGTAAAATAAAGAGAATGTGCTGCAAACCTGACTGAATGCCGGAATATCAATTCCGGAAGTTACCTGCCGCCGCAATGCAAGCGGCAGGTCTTTCGCGGTCAGTTATTTAGCGGCTGTATCATAATAGGTGCGGAAACCGTTCCACTCCCAATTCGTGATACCCTTGTTAATACCGGCAACATTATAGATCTGGAACATATAGGCCTGCGGGCCTTTTTCCATCATCTCTTTCTGCAGGGCATGATAAAGCTCGGCACGTTTGGCTTCATCTTTTTCAAACAGGGCAGCATCGACTTGCTTGTTCACGGCCTCATCGAAATAGCTCGCACGCCAGCTCGGATACATGGTCTGCTTGGCTTCCATGCGGTTATCCGGATTGAAAATCTGACGCGAGGCATTGCCATGCGCATCCGGCACGCCGGTCGCCCAGCCCATCAGCGAGGTCTGGAATTCACGGCCACGGATACGGCTGAACAGCTGGGCATTAGCCATACGTTCGATCTTGATTTTCACACCGGCTTTGGCAGCAGCATCCTGAATACTCTGGGCAATCGGCGCAGCATAAGGCGCAGTACCGATAAACATGGTGGTTTCAAAACCATCCGGATGCCCGGCTTCAGCAAGAAGCGCTTTGGCTTTTTCCACATCCAGTGTGAATGGCTGGCCTTCTTTTTCATCCAATGCACCGAAAGCACCAAGCTGCACAAAGCTTGCACGCGGCACGCCGACATTGTGCATCACAGTCTTTGCCAGACCGTCATAGTCAATGAGATAGCGCATAGCGAGACGCACTTTTTCATTGTTGAAAATCGGATCAGCATTGTTGAAGTTCCAATAGAACAAAGTCGGCTTCAAAGCGCGTGAAACCGCCACTTTATCCTGTGCCTCCAGATCTTTCAGATCTTCCGGTGTCAGGTCACGGGCAATATCAATATCGCCTTTTTCCAGCAGCAGACGCTGCGTACCGGCTTCCGATACGTGACGGATCAGAACCTGTTTCAGCTTTGGTGCTTCACCCCAGTAATTATCACTCGCCTGCAGCAGCACAACTTCTGCAGGGTTCCAGCGCATCAGTTTATACGGGCCCACGCATTCGGTACGGGTGGCCAGATATTTATTGCCCATATCGCCTTCGACCTGATTGGCCGTCAGCACTTTTTGATTGAGCAGAATTGAAACACGGTTTGCAGCAATAGCTGACAAGATGAGATTGACCGGATATGGTTTATCAAGCTTGAAGACGAGCGTCTGATCATCCGGCGCTGTAATCGCAGTGTCAACATTGTCTTTGACGAAACCATATTCCGTCAGTGTTGCAGCATTACCAAAACCAAGCTTAACAACGCGTTGCATTGACCATGCCAGATCACCGGCAGTTGCTTTGTCGCCATTGTCAAATTTCAGGTCATCGCGCAGATGGAATGTGATCTGCAAACCGTCTTCCGAAACATCCCAGCTCTTGGCCATACGCGGCAGAATTTTGGTTTCATCTTTCGGGTCAAAATCAACCAGCGGATCGCAGGTATTTTGAATAATTTCATTGCTCACCACTTCGCCGATCTGAGCCGGATCGAATGTGCTGATCGCATCAATATTCCATGCCATAACCAGCGCATTTGGCGGCGAGGCAGCTTCTGATGTAAATGTTGCACCGGCGAGAGCAGCAGTGCCGGCAATCATTGCCAAAGCGGAACTGCGGTTCAAATATTTATTGGTCTTCATCTTTATCCCCTGTTTATGATTTTTCAGTCTTGATAAAGGGCATGGCGGCAATGCACCGCCATGCCAATTCGTTTATTCCGCCACTTATTCAGCAGGTCGCGGCTGCAGCGGCGGGTTCACCTCTGGCGGGATCGGGCAGGTATAAGGTGTTTTTGCCATACGGGCCTGATGATCGGCCTTGGCAGCATTGAGAATGCTCTCATCCTGCATCACATCCAGCGCGGTTCCGGCCATAACTTTAGCCGCATAGACCATACCTTTGTGCGCGGCAGGCATTTTGCCCTGCGCAGTGATCTGCCATGAGTGACCAGGTGAACCGATCGCATGGGTGGCAACGCGTGCCTGCACGGTCGGCACCGCCCAGCTGACATCGCCCAGATCGGTAGAACCGATCATTGGCACGCCGGTCTGTTCACGCGGCAGCACATAATCACAAAGCGGTGCATTTTCAGCAAAAGGCTGACCAACGCGCAAGTAATCGGTTTCGATATCTTCGGCCGACAGAGTTGTCTGAATTTTTGCAGCAAAAGCACGGTCAGCATCATCAAACGGCACACCACCGAGGCGCTCCATATTGGAATGCATGGCGATTTCCAGCGGTGTATTGCCGAGCAGGTTAGACACAGCACTCATGATCGAAATATCGACTGTGGTTTCGGTCATCATTGCAGCGCCCTGCGCCACTTTTTTCACGCGCTCATTGAGCGAGAACATGCCCGGCAGATCGGTTGCACGGATTGCATAACGCACCTTGGCTTTGGCCTGCACCACATTCGGTGCAATACCACCGGCGTTGAGATAGGCATAATGCAGACGGCAATCCGCCGGAATATGCTCGCGCAGATAATTGCAGCCAACGCTCATCAGCTCAACCGCATCCAGTGCGGAGCGGCCGAGATGCGGTGCAGCAGCAGCATGCGATGCACGACCGGTAAATTCGAAGTCCATACGGGTATTGGCGAGAGACTGCGCATCATCCACTTGCGTGAACGAAGCCGGATGCCATGAAATGGCAATATCCACATCGTCAAAAGCACCGGCGCGCACCATAAAGGCTTTGGCAGCACCGCCCTCTTCCGCAGGGCAACCGTAATAACGCACGCAGCCTTTTTTACCGTTCTGTTCCAGCCAGTCTTTCACAGCAGTGGCTGCAAGAAGCGCTGCGGAACCAAGCATATTATGGCCGCAGCCATGACCATGACCTGTGCCCGGAATCGGACGAGGTTCGGCAATACCGGCTTCCTGTGACAGACCCGGCAATGCATCATATTCACCGAGGATAGCGATAACAGGCCCGCCTTCACCGGCCTCACCGATCACGGCAGTCGGAATACCGGCCACATTTTCCGTGATTTTAAAACCCTGATCGCGCAGCATCTGAGTATGCTCGGCGCAGGATTTATATTCCGTATAGGCAATTTCCGGCATACCCCAAACGCGGTCGCTGAGTTCCTCGAACTCACGCTTTTTCGCATCAACCAGATCCCAGATCACCGCACCATTCTTCATGGTGTTCCTCCCGATTATCATGTCATTTGAATACAGTTTCAGGAGCGAGCCTCCACCCGCGCCTGAAACCGTGTTGTCTTTACAGGTTTTCGTCGATGAAACGTCCCAGCGCATCAAACACTGTGTGGCGGTTTTCAATCCGTGCAAAACCATGGCCTTCATGCGGAATACGCAGGATTTCCACCGGCTTGCCCAAGCCGCGCAGGCAGGAATAAACCATCTCGCTCTCGCATGGCGTTACGCGCGGATCTTCCAGCCCGTGCACCACCATTAATGGTGCCTGTACTTCGGCCATTTTGTGAATTGGAGAGAAGCGCTCAAGCGCATCTTTCATCGTGGCAACATCGCCATATTCTACTTCGCGCAGGACTTTGCGCCACGGGCCGGTGGTCTCCATCAGCGTCAGGAAATTGGCTATGCCGTAATATTCCACACCGAGTTTCCACAAATCCGGATATTCAGTGAGTGCAGCCAGCACCATGAAACCGCCATAGGAGCGGCCAAATACACCAATACGGCTGTCATCAACATCCGCACGACTGCCGACAGCCAGACGCACGGCTTTGAGATCAGCTACGCTGTCCATACGCAATTCTCGGTCATCAAGATGCTGATAAGGACGGCCATAGCCGGTGCTGCCGCGAATATTCGGTGCAACCACCATGATGCCGCGTGCCAGCATATATTGAATATCGGCGCGGAAATCAGGCTTCCACTGAGCTTCAGGGCCGCCATGGACAATGATCATCACCGGATAGCCGCTTGCAGGCGCAGCAACAGTCGGCTGATAGACGAAGTAAGGAACATCCAGCCCGTCAAAGCTCGCAACACTGGTTACAGTCGGCTCAATAAAGTCCGGCAGAGCGGTTTTTGCCTTTGGCGCATCGGTCAGGCGGCTATAGGTGCCTGTAGCCACCTCACAACGCCAGATATCACCGGAGGTTGCCGCACCTTCCGCAGGCATCACCAGTGCCGCACCATCCTGTGTCCATGCCACAGACGCAATTACACAAGCCATCGGGGTTGGCAGAGATTTCTGAACTTTGCCCTGACGGTCAATGATAACGATCTCGCTCCAGCCCTGACGGTTGAGCACCAGCGCTACGCTCTGCTGATCCGGCGCAATAGCCAATGCTTCCACATCCTGTTTTTCAAAACCGGCAATTTCAACAAGTTCATTGCTGTCATGGGCTTTGAACATCACGCTGGAATAATCACGTCCCTGATCGGAAATCAGCAAAATACCGGAATCATCCTTGAGGAATTTCGCTGCCTGATAGGAAGCGCGTCCCTGATGCGGCAGCATATCTTCATAAGCGCCGCTTGCCAGATCGAGACGGCAGAAATTCTGATCCGTCATAGCGCGGGTACAGTCATTGACCAGCAGTGCTGCACCATCCGGTGTGAAGGCAGCCGGAGTGCGCCAGCCGGTGCCCTGATAAACACATTTGGCTTCACCTGTAGCGACCGTCATCACATAGAGATCCATGTGGGTGCGGTCACGGTAATTGGCGGAATAGGCAATCTGCGTGCCGTCCGGTGACCAGCAGCCCCAGCCATGCACCACAGTTGCATCCGTAGTCAGCTTACGCGGTTCGCCTTCAGCATTTTCAATCAGCCAGAACTGGTGACGCTCATCACCACCCCAATCGGTGCTGATCAGCAGATCACGGCTTTTCGGGTTGAAAGACAGTGTGCCGACAGGCTCCGGCAGATTAGTCAGTTGCTTCGCTTCGCCACCGGCCAAAGGCTTGATCCAGACCTGTGCAGTGCCGCTTGCATCGCTCAAAAATGCCAGCAATTCGCCATCCGGTGAGATAGCCGGTTTTACGGCTTTGCGGATCTCCGTATAGGAGGACATTGCAACGGCGGAAGGATCGGATTTCAGTGTATCAAACATGAAGCTGCCCGTTATTTTAAAAGAAGTTATGCTTGAACCGGTGCTTTGACGGCCTTAGCCAGACGCTCAGAGGCATCCGCAAGAGCAACGGCCATCGGACCGGTTGTCGACTGATGATTAGACAAAGTAACAATGGTGAAACTGGCTTCCGGCCATGCGGCTTTCAGCTTCCATGCTGTCACCATCGGGGTCACTGTATCATAACGCCCCTGCACAATTTCTGCAGGCAAATGGCGGATACGGTCGAGATTATCCAGCAGTGCATTGGCAGGCATGAACGCGCCATTCATGCAATAATGCGTGAAAATACGAGAAACAGCTAAAGCCGCATCACTCTGCAACAAGGTCGAGACATGCTCGGCGCTCGGCTCCAATGTTTGTGTGCGGGCAGAGAAACCGCGCAGGCTCTGCGCCGCTGCATGTTCTACCGCCGGATCACCACAGGTCAGGCGCTTGTAATAAGCTTTCAGCAGATCGCCGCGTTCATCCTCCGGCACAAATTCTGCAAATTCCTGCCAGTAATCAGGAAAAATCGTTCTGGAACCATGGAACCACCAGTCACTGTCTTCGCGGTCACCAAGAAAAATCCCGTGAATGCGGAAACCAAGGCAGCGCTCCGGATGTGCCTGACCATAGGCCAGCGACAGGCAGGAGCCCCACGAACCGCCGGTCACCAACCAGCGCTCAATGCCGAAATGCTCACGGATACGTTCAATATCTGCAATCAGATGCTGCGTGGTATTCTCGCGCAATTCTGCAACAGGGGTCGATTGTCCGGCACCGCGCTGATCGAAAGTAATCACGCGATAGGTATCAAGATCAAAGCTGGCAACCTGCTTGGCCGATACACCGGCACCCGGCCCGCCATGCAAAAACACAGCCGGAATACCGTCCGGATTGCCGTAATCATAAACCGCAATTTCATGAATATCGCTGACTTTCAGACGAAAGCTGTCACGCACTTGGCGCAATTCTGCCACGGCCCATCCTCCTGCTGCTGTTTGTTACAAACAGCACTCCGTTCACCACTCTTGCGTCTGAATTGATTTGCCTCTTTGCGGCATTTATTTTTTAATTTCAGACGTGAAATTTATAGGCAGCGAACAGCTTTCAAGGCCAATGCAATTTCCGACTACCTATACCAAAACAGAATAGTTTTGTTCGACATTGCATAAAAATCCTCAAAACCACTCTTTTCAATAGCTATTCATTCGAAGAAAGCTATTGAAATTTATGGGGAAATAAAAAACTCCGGCACTGCTGCCGGAGTTTTCAACCAACCTGAAGTCTCAGATTTAGCGGAACAGGATCAGAGATTTTTCAAAGGTTGTCCACACACCCCAGAGTATCGGGATACCCACAGCTGCCCATGCAAGAGCAGCTTTGGCATCCAACCCGCCTGTGCCGATGCCGAAGGAACCGCTCGGCCCTGTCGCTTCCGCTTTTGTTGCTGCTTGCAGTTTGGCAACTTCCGCATCCGACATGAACCATTTATCGCCCAGCGGTTTGATGAAGAAATTTGCAATCAGACCAAGCGCCAGCATACCGGCCAGAATATACATCGTATAATCATAGACCTGAGCGCGCGGCACGCCGGCAGCAATCTGGAACTCACGAATATAATTCACCACAACCGGCCCGACGATACCCGCCGTTGCCCATGCGGTCAGCAAGCGCCCGTGGATTGCACCTACAAATTGCGTGCCGAAAATATCTGCCAGATAGGCAGGCACAGTCGCAAAGCCACCGCCATACATCGACAGGATGATACAGACCATCACCACAAACAGTGTGACCGAGCCCATATGCGCGGCTGTCGGCAGCAAAGTATAAAGTGCAATGCCAAGGGCGAAGAATGTAAAATAAGTGGCTTTACGACCAAGGCGGTCAGACAGAGAAGCCCAGAAAAAACGGCCACCAATATTAAACAGCGAGATCAGACCGGTAAAACCAGCTGCAATCGCTGCAATCGCAGCTTTCTGCTCGGTGCTCAGTTCTGTAAAGCTCAGCCCTGCCTCACCGATCAATTTGCCGCCGAAAATTTCCTGCAACATTGGTGAAGCCATGCCGATCACACCGATACCGGCAGAGACGTTCAAACACAGCACTGCCCAGATCAGCCAGAATTGCGGGGTCTTATGCGCATCACGCAAATGGACGTGACGAGTGGTGATCATAGCCTTTTTGGTCTGCGGTGCCACCCAGCCTTCCGGCTTCCAGCCCGCAGGCGGAATACGATAACCAAAGGCACCGCCCATCATGAATACGAAATAACCGGCAGCCATCACCAGAAATGTCTGCCAAACACCAATGGAATCCGGTGTTTTGAAATGTTCCATCAGCAGGTCAGCCAGCGGCGCGCCAATCATAGCACCGCCGCCAAAACCCATAATCGCCATGCCGGTCGCCATCCCTCGGCGATCAGGAAACCATTTAATCAGTGTGGAAACCGGTGAAATATAACCAAGGCCAAGGCCGATACCACCAATGAAACCGGCACCGATCCACATCAGCCAGAGCTGATGGGTCATCACGCCGATCGCGGCAATCACCATACCGCCGCACCAACACAGCGCCGACACAAAACCGGCTTTACGCGGGCCTACCCGCTCCAGCCAGCCGCCCCAGATGGCAGCAGAACAGCCAAGCAGCACAAAAAACAGCGTATAAATCCAGCCGAGATCAGCCACACGCCAATCACAACTGGTGGTAAAGAGTGCGGTCAGCAGGCTCATATCCGCACAGGCAGCTGCAGCTTCTCCGCCGAGCGCACGGCTCAACGGCAGCCAGAAAACGCTGAAACCATAAGCCATACCGATACACAGGTGAATGGCCAGTGCTGCCGGCGGCACCAGCCAGCGGTTAAATCCGGGTTTGGCGATAATCCGCTCGCGGTCGAGAATCCCCGGCCCGCTCAAACCTCCCAGGGTTTGATCTGTTGCACTCATATCAAAATCCTCCCTTCTGCGAACGCGCCGCAGCCTGCCCATCTCCCGTGAGCATCCCTTAATTGTCAGAATGAAATTATTTAAATGCTGAATCATTTCAGCCGGATACTGGACTGTATCCGGCTGAAATTGCGTATTATGAGACCGGACGTTTAATCAGTGGCGCGGCCTCAAGCACCAGAGGATGCAGCCCCTCTCCGCCTGCATCAATCAGATTAAATAATTGCGTACGCATGCGTGGCTCCCAGAACATATTGATATGTTTGGCGACACCCGCCGCCTGATCGATCTGCGTCTGCGAGCTGAAAAATGTGGCAATCTGCGATGCCATCATCGGAATACGGCTGTGATAAGTATGTTCACTCATAGCTTAGCTCACCGTATCCAAAGCTGTTTCAATATGGCGGCTGGCATCAGAATGTTCACGATATTCCTGCTGCCATTGTGTCGGGCCGTTGGATGCGCTGATCTGCACCGCAGTTACCTTATATTCCGGACAGTTGGTCGCCCAGTCCGAGAAATCGGTGGTCACCACATTGGCCTGTGTCGTCGGGTGGTGGAAGGTCGTATAGACCACACCCGGTGTCACACGGTCTGTAACCAGCGCCCGCAAAGTCGTTTCACCGGAGCGGCTGGCGATCTTCACCCAGTCGCCGTCACGCAAACCACGTACTTCCGCATCATGCGGATGGATTTCCAGACGGTCTTCCGCATGCCATGCCACATTTTCGGTACGGCGGGTCTGTGCACCCACATTATATTGTGAGAGAATACGCCCTGTGGTGAGCAGCAACGGGAAGCGCGGGCCCGAACGCTCGTCAGTTGCCACATATTCCGTGCGCATGAACTTGCCTTTGCCGCGCACGAAATGGTCAATATGCATCACCGGCGTGCCGAGCGGTGCTTTGGCATTACATGGCCACTGCACGGAACCCTCACGCTCCAGCAATTCATAGGACACGTTGGCAAATGTCGGCGTGGTCATGGCAATCTCATCCATGATCTGCGACGGATGCGTATAATTCCAGTTCAGCCCCATTGCACGGGCAAGATTCTGCGTCACTTCCCAGTCAGCATAGCCGTTGGTTGGTGTCATTACCTTGCGCACGCGGTTGATACGGCGTTCCGCATTGGTGAAAGTACCGTCCTTTTCGAGGAAGGTCGAACCCGGCAGGAAAACATGGGCGAAATTGGCGGTCTCATTGAGGAACAAGTCCTGCACCACCACACATTCCATAGCCTCCAGTCCCGCGGCCACATGGCGGGTATCCGGATCGGACTGAAGAATGTCCTCACCTTGAATATAGATGCCCTTGAAGGTGCCTTCCACCGCCGCATCCAGCATATTCGGAATACGCAGACCCGGCTCATCCTGAAGAATTACACCCCAGATATTTTCATAAATCTCACGGGTTGCAGGATCAGAGATATGACGATAGCCCGGCAGTTCATGCGGGAATGAGCCCATATCACAAGAGCCCTGCACGTTGTTCTGACCACGCAGCGGGTTCACGCCCACGCCCTTGCGGCCGATATTACCGGTGACCATCGCGAGATTGGCAATCGCCATAACGGTGGTGGAGCCCTGACTATGCTCGGTTACACCAAGACCGTAATAGATTGCACCATTGCCGCCGGTTGCAAACAGACGGGCTGCGCCACGCACTTCTTGCGCCGGAACACCGGTCAGCAGTTCCACTGCCTCAGGGCTGTATTGCGGCTGGGAGACGAATTCCACCCAATCGCGGAACTCTTCATTTTCACAACGCTCGCGGATGAAGGCATCATCCTGCAGGCCTTCTGTTACAATCACATGCGCCAGCGCAGTCATAATCGCTACGTTGGTACCCGGACGCAGTGCCAGATGATGTACTGCCTCAATATGCGGTGAGCGCACCAGATCAATACGACGCGGATCAATCACGATCAGCTTGGCACCCTGACGCAAACGCTTGCGCAAACGCGAGCCGAATACCGGATGGCCATCGGTCGGGTTGGCACCGATCACCATCACCACATCGCTATGTTCAACACTATCAAAATCCTGCGTACCCGCAGAGGTGCCGAAAGTCTGGTTCAGACCATAACCGGTCGGCGAATGACAAACACGCGCACAGGTATCAACATTGTTATTGCCGAAGCCGGCGCGGATCAGTTTCTGCACAAGGAAGGTTTCTTCATTCGTGCAGCGTGACGAGGTAATACCGCCGATGGAATTGCGACCATACTGCGTCTGCAAGCGTTTAAACTCGCTGGCCACACGGCCATAGGCTTCTTCCCATGACACCTCGCGCCAAGGATCGGTGATCTTCTCACGGATCATCGGTTTGAGAATACGGTCTTTATGATGGGCGTAGCCATAAGCAAAGCGGCCTTTAACGCAGGAATGACCGCGATTGGCCTTACCGTCTTTATACGGCACCATTCGCACCAGTTCTTCGCCGCGCATTTCCGCTTTGAAAGAACAGCCGACACCGCAATAAGCACAGGTCGTGACTTTGGAATGTTCAGGCTGACCGATTTCGATCACCGATTTTTCTGTCAGCGTCGCCGTCGGACAAGCCTGTACACAGGCACCACAGGACACACATTCCGAGCCTAAGAAGCTCTCATGCATACCTGGTGAGACGCGGGAGTTGAAACCGCGTCCCTCAATGGTCAGCGCGAAAGTACCCTGCACTTCCTCACAAGCACGCACGCAGCGTGAGCAGACAATACATTTGGAAGGATCATAGGTGAAATACGGATTGCTCTCGTCTTTCGGCATCCATTTCGCATTCAGCGCACCGTCATTGCGACCTTGTTTGAACACATGGTTCGCGCCGTCCTGACCATAGCGCACATCACGCAAGCCCACAGCACCGGCCATATCCTGCAATTCGCAGTCGCCATTGGCCGCGCAGGTCAGACAGTCCAGCGGATGATCGGAGATATAAAGCTCCATCACGCCTTTGCGCAAAGATTTCAGACGACCGGTCTGGGTATGAACCACCTGCCCTTCCATCACCGGTGTAGTGCAGGAGGATGGCGTGCCGTTACGGCCTTCAATTTCTACGAGGCACAGACGGCAGGAACCGAACGCATCCACCATATCGGTGGCGCAAAGCTTCGGAATGGCAATACCGGCTTCCATCGAAGCCCGCATGATTGAGGTGCCTTCCGGCACAGTCACCTGATTGCCATCGATGGTCAGGGTCACCATTTTGTCCGAGCGTGAAACAGGTGTGCCGTAATCGATTTCTTTAATTAAGCTCATCTTCTGTCACTCCTATTCCGCTGCCTGCACGAAAGTCTGGCTTTCAGGGCGCGGACGAAAATCCTCTTCAAAATGCGTCAGAGCACTCATCACCGGATAAGGGGCAAAGCCGCCCAGCGCACAAAGGGAGCCGAACTTCATGGTCTGGCAAAGATCTGTCAGAACTTCGATCTGCGTATCGGTCTCAACACCGGCTGCAATTTTGTCGATCACTTCAACACCGCGTGTCGAGCCGATACGGCATGGGGTGCATTTCCCGCAGGATTCAATGGCACAGAATTCCATCGCAAACCGCGCCTGTTTCAGCATGTCTGCCCGATCATCAAAGATCACCAGACCGGCATGACCGATCAGACCGTCTTTGGCCGCGAAGGCTTCATAATCAAACGGCGTATCGAATAATGCGCGCGGGAAATAAGCACCCAACGGCCCGCCGACCTGAACCGCCTTAACCGGACGACCACTTGCGGTACCGCCGCCGATCTCATCGACAATCTCGCCCAGTGTCAGACCGAAAGCCGTTTCAAACAGCCCGCCATATTGAACATTACCGGCAATCTGCAACGGAATTGTACCACGCGAGCGCCCCATACCAAAATCACGGTAATAGGCAGCGCCCTTGTCCATAATCACCGGAACAGAGGCCAGCGAGATCACATTATTGATGACTGTCGGTTTGCCGAACAGGCCTTTATGGGCAGGCAATGGCGGCTTGGCACGCACCAGTCCGCGCTTACCTTCAAGGCTTTCCAAAAGCGCGGTTTCTTCACCGCAGACATAAGCACCGGCACCGGTGCGCACTTCCATATCAAAGGCGAAACGCGAGCCAAGCACCGAAGCACCGAGAACGCCAGCTTTGCGCGCAATCTCGACAGCCTGCTCCATCATTGCAATCGCATGCGGATATTCCGAGCGCGTATAGAGATAGCCTTTGGTGGCACCCACTGCGATACCGGCAATCGCCATACCTTCAATGAGAACGAAAGGATCACCTTCCATAATCATACGGTCGGCAAAAGTACCGCTGTCACCCTCGTCAGCATTGCAGACAATATATTTGCGTGCGCCTTGTGCATCGTGAACGGTTTTCCACTTGATACCGGTCGGGAAGCCCGCCCCACCGCGACCGCGCAGACCGGAATCCGTGACCTGCGCCACAATATCCGCAGGCTGCATTGCAATGGCATTTTCCAGCCCCTTAAGCCCGTCATGGGCGCGGTAATCTTCCAGCGACAAAGGATCGGTCAACCCGCAACGGGCAAAAGTCAGACGGGTTTGTTTTTTGAGAAACGGGATTTCTTCGGTCAGTCCCAGCGATAGCGGATGGTCTTTGCCCTCAAGCAGACCGCTGTCAAACAACGAGGCCACATCAGACACATCCACAGGGCCATAGGCAACGCGGCCTTTGCTCGTTGCCACTTCCACCAGCGGCTCCAGCCAGACCATTCCACGGGAGCCATTGCGTACGAGCTTGATATCCAGACCGCGCTTTGCGGCTTCATTGGCAATGGCATACGCCACTTCATCGGCACCAAGCGCCAGAGCGGCAGCATCACAAGGCACATAAATCGTCACACTCATGCCCGTGCCTCCGCAATTAATCGTTCTGCCTTGCCTTCATTCAGGCGACCGATCAGCCGGTCATCCACCTGCGCTGCCGGTGCACAGGCACACAGACCAAGACAATAAACCGGCTCAAGCGTGATTTTACCGTCGCCGGTTGTTTCACCCCAGCCGATACCGAGCAATTTCTGCACCGCTTCTGCCACGCGGTCGCCGTCCATAGACTGGCAAGCCTCAGCACGGCACAGCCGGATCACATGGCGACCGGTCGGCGATGCGCGAAAATCGTGATAAAAAGTCATAACGCCGTGCACTTCTGCGCGCGACAGGTTCAGTGCCTCGGCAATCAGTGTCAGCGTTTCTGCCGGTACATAGCCGAATTCTTCCTGTATGGCGTGCAAGACAGGAAGCAGCGGGCCCTCAATGGCTTTATACTCATTGATAACATCTATCGTGCGCTCGGCGACATCAGACTTTTGAGATGACGTGCCTGCGCTTCTGGTAAAAACTGAATCCGAGCCTGACATTGACGTCAAAGCCTCCCGCAAATTTATATTTCTGTTCCCCATCTTAGAACAGATCAAAACTGCGCCCCTGATTCAATAGGGTAAAACCGTCAGTCAATAGAAAAAATCTATCAAGTGAGCGGCATCATAATACGCGACAATGCTCTTGCTTCATGCAGCAAAGCCGCAATCAGCGGCGTATGCGGTTCACGCTGCGCGGCAATCAGCCCGACACTATGACTGGCCTGCGGCTCAACAATCGGAATAGAGCGGATCGGCTCGCTAAAGCCCAGAATCTGGGAAAGATTGAGCGGCATAATGCTCGCCCATTTGCCTGTACGGATATGGGAAAACAGCACAATCATGGAATTGGATTCCAGCGTCGGCTGCACGGTTACTCCCGCCTGCGCCAGATGCTGATTGATAATCCGGCGGTTCTGCATATCGCTTGTCAGCAGGCATAGCGGTAAACTGCCGACCTCCGCCCATGTGACATTTTCACGCTCTGAAAACCGGCTGCCGACCGATGTAATCAGTTGATAGCTCTCACGATAAATCGGCACCGCTGTCACTTTTCCCAGCGGTTCATTGTCCAGATAGCTGATTCCGGCATCAATATCGAAATTGTCCAGCGCAGCCAACACCTCGACAGAAGTGCGGGAAATGATCGTAAAAGTCACATCGGGATGCTTCTCGCGGAACGGGGTTGTCAGTTGCGAGACCATAGCCAGCGCGGTGGGAATTGCCGCTATCCGGATATGACCGCCAAGGCCGAAACGCGCTGCCCGCATCTCTTCTTTCATCGTCCGCGCATCACCGACAATGCGCCTTGCCCATTCCAGCACACGCTGCCCTTCCGGCGTCAGCCCCTGAAAACGCGAGCCGCGCTGCACCAGCATAACGCCAAGAGTATCTTCAAGCTGACGAATACCAGCGGACAATGTCGGCTGGGTAATGCCGCAATCCTCTGCCGCTTTGCCAAAGTGCTTTTCCCGCGCAAGCGCAATGAAATATTCCAGCTTGTCGATCATGGTGTTCCCCGTTATTTTCCGCTCTGTTATATGCAATAATATAAGAGCGGTACAATCAACCGTTCCGGATTAGCCTGTTCATGCAGGCGGAGACAGCTTTTGGCCGAGACCCAGCCTCTTAAAAAAACGCGCTTGCATAAAAAGCTCATGATCCTGAGCGGCACTGCAATCGCTCTGGCTGTGACATGGGCTAGTCTGGAAATTCTCGACAAGGCCTTTCCGCCACCATTAGAAGTTGTCAGCCAGACATCCAAAGAAGTGATGGATCGTGACGGCAATCTGTTGCGTGCCTTTGCAATTCCTTCCGGTCACTGGCGGCTCGCCACCACCCATAAAGATGTCGATCCGCAATTTATAGACATGCTGATTGCCTATGAAGATCAGCGGTTCCGCGACCATGGCGGTATTGATCCCCGCGCTATGGGGCGTGCAGCCATACAGCTTGCCAGCCACGGGCGCATTATTTCCGGCGGCTCCACTCTGTCGATGCAGGTTGCGCGCCTGATTGAACCGCGCACGGAGCGCTCCTTTATTGCCAAGTTCCGTCAGATGCTGCGCGCTGTGCAAATCGAGCGTCGCCTGTCAAAAGAAGAAATCCTTGATGCCTATCTGACGCTTGCGCCTTTTGGCGGCAATCTTGAAGGTATCCGTGCTGCGAGCCTTGCTTATTTCGGCAAAGAACCGCGCAGGCTCACAACCTCGGAAGCAGCTCTGCTGATTGCTCTGCCGCAATTGCCGGCGCGCCGTCGCCCCGATCGTTATCCTGAGAATGCCCGTGCCGCCCGTGATCGGGTGCTGAACCGCTTGGCCGTGGTATCGCTGATCGGCAATGACGAGGCCGACCGTGCCGCACATCTGGCAATACCAAAACGCCGCTTAGCCATGCCCGCCCTTGCCCCGCATGTCAGCGAAACCGCTCTGCGCAAAGACCCTCAAGCCAATGTCCATCATGTGACGCTCAAGCGCTCCGTGCAGCAGGCGCTGGAAACTGTGGCGATGGATTCCGCCAAACGCCTCGGCCCTAAAATCTCTGTCGCCATGGTGATGGCCGATGCGGTGACCGGTGAGATTATCGGTGAAGTCGGCTCCTCGGATTATTTTGATTCCAGCCGCTCAGGCTGGATTGATATGACCAATGTGCAGCGCTCCCCCGGCTCCGCGCTGAAACCCTTCATCTTCGGACTGGCATTTGAAGACGGTCTGGTGATGCAGGAAACCATTATCGAAGACCGGCCAACCAATTTCTCCGGCTATCGTCCGCGCAATTTTGATATGAGCTATCAGGGCGATGTGACAGTGCGCGAGGCGCTGCAACTCTCGCTCAATGTGCCGTCCGTGCGCCTGCTCGACAGTGTCGGTGCAACGCGTCTGATGGTGCGGATGCGCCGCGCCGACATTAAAACCACACTGCCGCCGGGTGAAACACCGGGTCTGGCTATTGGTCTTGGCGGGCTTGGCATCAGCCTTAAAGATCTGGTGCAGCTTTACACCGGCCTTTCCAATCGTGGCAAAACCGCCGTCATTTCCAATGGCGTGGATGACCGTATAAAAGATGACAAGAGCGTAATCTCCGGCGAGCCGCTGCTGCAGCCCGCCGCCGCATGGCAGGTGGCCGATGTGCTGGCAGGCGTTAAACCGCCGCTGGGATCACTCCAGCGCGGCCTCGCCTATAAAACCGGCACCAGCTATGGCTATCGTGATGCATGGTCAGTTGGCTTTGACGGCCGCTATGTGCTGGGTGTCTGGGTTGGCCGTGCTGATAATGGCGCCGTGCCGGGTTTGAGCGGTTATGGTTCCGCCGCGCCGATCCTGTTTGAAGCCTTTTCCAAATCCGGTGTCGGCTTTACCCCACTTGCAGCCCCACCGGTCGGTACAATGAGGCTGCGCCAATCCGAGCTGCCGGTATCGTTGCGGCGCTTTACACCCTATCTCGCACCACTAGTCAGTGCGTCCGTGCGGGAATCCGCACCGCAAATCCTGTTTCCGCCGGAAGGTGCGCGGGTTGAGCTGACCAACCAGCCTGACGGCAGCACCGCACCGCTGGCTTTGAAAATGCAGGGCGGCCGCGCACCGTTCATCTGGCTGGCCAATGGCAAGCCGCTGGACAAAGCCTCCCGCAAGCGCTCCGGCCTCTGGCAGCCCGATGGTGCAGGCTATTCCACACTGACCGTGATTGACGCGGTTGGCCGTGCCGCCAGCGTGCGCGTGTTCATCGATTAGAACTAAGCTCATACCGGCACATCATCGCGCCCGTAATGCACTTCGCATTGCGGGCGTTTTTATGTGATGAATTTCGATTCCGCACAGCTGCAACTTATTACCAAACGCACAATGCTAAATATAAACATATATTTATCTGCGATAGTTTTATTCGCGATTTAATAAAATTACGCAAAAATATTCTAATAAAACTTAATACGTAGACGAAACTTCCTTGTTATCACACACCATTCTGTGAAGAATATACTCACACAATCCGCCTGCCTCCGTTTGAGAGAAAACAGGTATGAGATTTGTGAGGCAAAACCGTTAAGCGAGAGACCGCTTAATGACCAAAATTATAAGGAAAACAGCAATGTCGTTGTCAGATATCGCCCGCGTCAAAACCTTAATTTCGCGCCGCACCGGCATGAAAATGATGCTGCTTTCCGCTGTTGCCATGAGCGTTGCATTTGCTGCACCTCTGTCGGTTCAGGCACAGGACACAACGATCAAAGTCGGCATCATGGGTGGTGAAGACGAAGATGTGTGGAAAGTTGTTGCTGAACAGGCTGCAAAAGAAGGCCTCAAAATCGAAACCGTCATTTTCAACGATTACACCCAGCCGAATGAAGCGCTGGAGCGTAAAGAAATCAATGCCAATGCGTTTCAGCATGAGCCATATCTGAATGAGCAGATCAAGCAGCACGGTTACAAAATCTCCGTTGCCGGTTACACTGCCCTCTGGCCGATTGGTATTTATTCCCGCAAAGTTGAAAAGCTGGAAGATCTGAAAGAAGGCGCAATCGTCGGTGTTCCGAATGATCCGACCAATGAAGGCCGTGCCCTGCGCGTTCTTGAAAGTAAAGGTCTGATCAAACTCAATCCGGATGCAGGTATTCTTGCAACTCCGATTGATATTGTTGAAAACCCGAAAAAGCTTGAAATCAAAGAACTGGATGCCGGTGTTGTCGGTCTTTCCATTGATGATCTCGATGCAGCCATCGTCAACAATAACTGGGCAGCCAAATCCGGTCTGGATCCTGTGAAGGATGCTATCGGCTGGGAAGCAAAAGAAAACAATCCGTACCGTAACTTCATTGCCATCCGCACTGAAGACAAGGATGCAGCATGGGTGAAACCGCTTGTTGCAGCTTTCCAGAACGAGCCGGTGAAAGCAGAACTCGACCGTGCTTATAAGAGCACAGGTATTCCTGCCTGGGAATAAGAGCTGTCAAACCAAGCTTAAACCGCGCATAGTAACGGTCCGGATTTATCCGGACCGTTTTGCACTCTGAGCATTGCCATTTTGCTCCGTTATTATTGCCTCAATTTAAAGAAAGAGCTCGAGCATTTTCATTTTAAATCAACTCTTTGAAAATGCTCTATCTACTTGTTTTTACGCGCATCTTTTCCGAAAATCGCTTCGCATTTTTCGGGATGCGCTCCAGAGGATAAAGTGAATACTTCAGTTCCAACAAAGAATATGCAGCAAAAGCTGCCTTCCGCATCCGGTCAGCCTCCCGTGACCGGCGACGAAGTTGTCAAACTTTCCAATATTAAACGTATGTTCGGCACTACACCTGCCGTGGATGATATTTCTCTCTCGGTTCAGCGCGGTGAAATTCTCGGTATTATCGGCCGCAGCGGCGCGGGCAAATCGACACTGATCCGCTGCCTCAACGGTCTGGAACGGCCTGATAGCGGCTCGGTCATCATTGAAGGTCAGGAAATCACCGGTCTCACTGAAAGCCAGTTGCAGCCGGTGCGCCGCCGTATCGGCATGATTTTCCAGCATTTCAATCTGATGTCCGCCAAAACCGTAGCGCAGAATATTGCCCTGCCGCTCAAAATTGCCGGCATTACCAAACCGGAACGCCAGAAAATCGTTGCTGAATTGCTGGAACTGGTCGGCCTGTCAGAGCGTGCACAGCATTATCCGGCACAGCTTTCCGGTGGTCAGAAGCAGCGTGTCGGCATTGCCCGTGCACTTGCAGCCAAACCGAGCCTGCTCTTGTCGGATGAGGCAACCTCCGCTCTCGATCCGGAAACCACCCAGTCCATTCTGGCACTGCTGAAAGATATCAACCAGAAACTCGGCCTGACCATTCTGCTGATTACCCATGAAATGGATGTCATCCGCAAAATTGCAGACCGTGTGATTGTGCTGGATCACGGGCATATTGCCGAAGAAGGCCCAGTCTGGGAAGTTTTTGCACGCCCGAAAGCTGATACAACCAAAAGCCTGCTGAAAATGCTGACCCCTGCTCTGCCGGAAATCATTGCCGCACAGCTGACACAGAACCCGCAATCAGCCTCGGAAGCGATTGTCCGCCTGCGTATCTCCGGTGAATCTGCACGCAGACCGCTGATCAATGATATTGCCGCCGCTTCCGGTCTCAATGCACGCCTCGTTCATGGCGGCATAGATACGATTCAGGGAGAGCCGGTCGGCACATTATTCCTTGGCCTCCCCGCCCATGACCAGACAGCTTTGCAAAAGGCTGTGGGTTTTCTGAAGACAATTTGTGATGAAACGGAGGTTGCCGGATATGTTTCAGTTCCTGACACCCGCAATGCTTGATCTGCTCTGGCGCTCGTTAGGCGAAACCCTGATTATGACCGGTTTCTCCAGCTTCTTCACATTGATTTTCGGCCTGCCGCTTGGTCTGTTGCTGATCCTGACAGACCGTAACGGCCTGCTTCAGAATATTCCGGTCAACCGCGTTATCGGCGCGGTCGTCAATGCGTTCCGTTCGGTACCATTCATTATTCTGCTGGTTGCCCTCATCCCGTTCACACGCCTGATTATGGGCACTGCACTGGGCACATGGGCATCCATCGTGCCGCTGTCGATTGCCGCCATCCCTTATTATGCCCGTATGGCTGAAGTATCGCTGCGTGAAGTTGACCACGGCCTGATTGAAGCCGCCCGCTCCATGGGTGCAAGCCGCTGGACGATCATCAAGGAAGTGCTGATACCGGAATCCATGCCGGGTCTGATTGCGGGCTTTACTGTTACCATCGTCACGTTGATCGGTGCATCTGCAATGGCTGGTGCGATTGGCGCAGGCGGTCTCGGTGACCTTGCTATCCGCTATGGCTATCAGCGTTTCAACTATCCGATCATGGCCGCTGTAGTTGCTGTTCTGATCGTGTTTGTCTGCCTGATCCAGTGGATCGGGGACCGGCTGGTACAAAAAGTCGATAAACGCGTCGTTAAGCGCTAAAGCACGTCTCCCAAAAGTGGATACCGGTTTTGGGAGAAAGACATGCGCAAAAACAAAGGCCGGTGAAAACCGGCCTTTTCTTTATCTCTTTGTCAAGTCAGCCGTGTTTCTCATGAACACCGACTTCGACCGTATTACCGTCAGGATCAAAAACCAGAGCCGCGAAATAACCCATCTCCTTCGGCCCCTGATAGGACGGCGCACTGCTTTCCCGCCCGCCGGATCTGAGCGCAGCCTGATGAAAAGCCTCAACCTGCTCATGACTTTTGGCGCTGAATTTAAGGTGTAAATGCTGACCCGGCTGTGATGCAGAATCTGCACCATTTGCAGGTTTTGCCGCAACAATCCGCAAGAACGGCAGAGGGCTGCGGGCATTTCCGCTGACAAAAAACAAATTATCCGCCGTCTGCAGCACCCTAAGCTCCAGTGCAGCCATGCTGCCGGAGTAAAACTGATAGGATGCCGGAATATCCCGGCTCTCAAAGCCGATATGGTCGAATAAAGACATAGCCAATAATATAGAGAGCTTCAGAAATAAGAAAAGAGCCGCCGGATACTGAATCCTGCGGCTCTTTAACTTACTATGCTCGATCTAATCAATTACCGTGTACGGCTCAGACCATCCTTGGCAGGCTTATATTGCGGATCAAGCTGCACCGCGCGGGCATAGGAAGCCGCAGCACGTTTCTTGTCCCCGCGATGCTCATAGACCAGCGCCTGATTGGCCCAGCTTTCGGCAATCTTGTCATCCAGCCCGATAGCCGTATTGAAATCATCAAAGGCATTGTCATAATCGCCGAGCGCCGCATAGGAAATACCGCGGCCATTATAAGGCTCCGGCGCATTCGACTGCAGGGAAGCCGCAGCAGAGAAATCCTCAATTGCCTGTTTGTGCTGACCGCGCGCCTGATAGATCAGGCCACGATTGTGGTAAGCACGGCCATCGGTGGTATCCAGCTGAATTGCACGGTTGAAATCCGTCATCGCTTCATCCAGACGTCCTGCCTGACGATAGACATTACCGCGCCCGATATAGGCTGCATCATACTGCGGATTAATCTGAATGGCGCGACCATAATCCTGCACAGCCGCCGCATCATTTTTCAGATAGCGCTGGATCAGCGCGCGATTGGCATAGGCCTGATAATAATTCGGATCGAGCTGGATCGCCGTATCAAAATCCTTCATCGCCTCGCGATAGCGCCCTGCTTTACCATAGGCCGAACCGCGCACATTATAGCTTTCAGGATTACGCGGATTGCTCTGAATGACGGTTGTCAGCGAACCGATATTCTCGCTGGAACCCTGCGCAAGATCAACCGGCGTAAGCATGGAATTGGAAGTACTCTGACAGCCCGCCAAAGCCAGAACTGCACAGGATGCTGCAACCAGCAAACCCTTATTCAAAGAAAGGCGCTGTTCACGCAAAGTCAATTTCACACTTGCCAAAGATCCCATTCGCGCACTCCTCAAAAGCAGTCTTGTGGCCTGAGATTCCGGCCTGTGCTCTGCACAGTATCTGACGGAAAATGGTAAGACTGCATATATTTTATGACATGCCAATGCACTTAGCCCATACAGAAAAAGGCGGAAGTGAATACTCACCCCACCTTAAAGCTGTTTTCCAGCGATGCAAACATATCTGTATGGTCAACTTTTACAATAAAGCTTCATATTACATCAGTTCTCAAAAACCGGCATAATAAGCCTGAAAAGCTGACCTGAACGCAAAGCAAAACGCATGACCCTGAGATCATGCGCTGCTTAATCAGTATATCTGATCAGAAACGACGCAGCCTATAGCCACGCGTTCAGTCTGATTAGCGAGCCGCTACGCGACCGCCGCCTACCAGACCTTCACGCTGTGCGCGCTTACGAGCCAGCTTGCGTGCACGGCGAACGGCTTCAGCCTTTTCGCGGGCGCGCTTTTCAGATGGCTTTTCATAATGACCGCGCATTTTCATTTCGCGGAAAATACCTTCACGCTGCATCTTTTTCTTAAGAGCGCGGAGAGCCTGATCAACATTATTATCGCGTACGAGTACCTGCACGTGTAATCCCGTTCCGTTTCGGTTAGATTTTTCAGTTTAGCCTGAAGGCACCGGTGAGCCCCGAAGAAAAAACAGTCTGGCAGTTCCGGTAAAGGAGCCGTCTTATGGCTGAGAAATCTTAAGACTTCGCAACGGCCTTCCGATGCAAATTCGAGTGCCGTTTAACAGTATCCGGCGCGATTGTCCACACAGAATCCGTAACACAGCGCCCGATCAGGCCTTATCAACCTCATTATTACAGTTTTAACCGTAAAAATCACGTTTTATTTGCATTTTTCTTTGCGGACATTGCATTGGTTTTAATCTGCAAATGCAAAATTTACCCCGTATTTCACAGAGATTCTCTGTCGCTTTTTCCGCTAATTTTCATGCGGAATGAAGTGAGTCCTTCGCACTGACATCCCGCCGCGATGCGAGAGCTTTTCAGCAAACAAAAACCGCATGATACGCCAAAACCCGTCGCAAAATGGCAAAGTCAGTGTCGGCATATGGTTTAACTTTAAACCAACAGGCGGAAAAAATCTTCCGCGCCCAGATAAGGGGACATTATGCGTAAGTTTTCAGTATTTGCAGTTGCCCGTGAAGCACTGCGCGGAAATAAAGGCTGGGAGCCGCACTGGGCTTCGCCGGAACCGCGTTCTCACTATGATGTGATTATTGTCGGCGGCGGCGGCCACGGTCTGGGTGCCGCCTATTACCTGGCCAAAGAACACGGCATCACCAATATTGCAGTACTGGAAAAAGGCTGGATCGGCGGCGGCAATACCGGCCGTAACACCACTATCATCCGCTCCAACTATCTCTATGAAGAGAGCATGAATATCTATGAGCATTCGCTCAAGATGTGGGAGAACCTGTCACAGGATCTCAACTACAATGTCATGTTCTCGCCGCGCGGCGTACTGATGCTGTCGCATAATATCCATGACAAGCAATCCTTCAGCCGTCACGTCAATGCCAACCGTCTCTATGGCATCGACAATGAGTGGCTGACACCGGAACAGGCCAAAGCCTATTGCCCGCCGCTGAATATTTCACAAAATTCCCGCTATCCGATCAATGGCGCAGCATTGCAGCGTCGCGGCGGTGTCGCCCGTCACGATGCGGTGGCGTGGGGCTATGCCCGTGCAGCTTCTGACCGTGGCGTCCACATCATCCAGAATTGCGAAGTGCTCGGAATTCGCCGCAATGCGGACGGCAGTGTCAGCGGCGTTGAAACCAATCGTGGTTTTATCGGCGCCAAGAAAATCGGTGTTTCCGCTTCAGGCCACTCCTCCGTTATCATGAATATGGCCGATGTCCGTGTGCCGCTGCAAAGCTCTCCATTGCAGGCACTGGTTTCCGAACCGATGAAGCCGATTGTGCCATGCGTGGTCATGTCCAATGCGGTTCATGCCTATATTTCCCAGTCGGACAAGGGCGAGTTTGTCATCGGCGCGGGCACAGACCAGTATAATTCCTATTCGCAGACCGGCGGCTTGCAGATCATTACCCATACACTGGATGCGATTTGTGAATTGTTCCCGATGTTCCGTCGCGTGAAAATGATGCGCCAATGGGGTGGTGTCACCGACAACACTGTCGACCGCGCACCGATCCAGAGCAAAACCCCTGTGCCGAACTTGTTCGTCAATGCAGGCTGGGGCACCGGCGGCTTCAAAGCAACACCGGGTTCCGCCCATCTGTTCGCCCATTTGATTGCCCGTGGTGAGCCGCATTCGCTGGCCGCCGGCTTTACACTGGATCGCTTCCGCACCGGCCGTCTGATTGACGAAGCTGCTGCAGCAGCCGTAGCCCACTAAGGATAATTATCATGCTTTTGATCCATTGCCCTTATTGCGGTGAAGACCGCTCGGAGCTGGAATTCCGCAGCGCGCATGATGCTCATATTGCCCGCCCGACCAATATTACCGAGCTTTCGGACGAGGAATTCGTTGAGTTTCTCTATTGGCGCGACAATCCCAAAGGTGTGATCTTTGAACGCTGGCGGCATATTCACGGCTGCGGTCGCTTCTTTAATGCAGCGCGCGATACGGTGAGTGACCGGTTCCTTCTCACCTATAAAGCCGGAGAGCCAAAACCGGATCTGAGCCAAATCGTACAGACAAACAGTGTTGCGGCCAAGGAGAGTGGTAAATGAGCGGCTCAAAACGCATTACTGGCAAAGGCCGTCTGACACCGGCGAAAACCGCCCGTTTTACCTTTGACGGCAAGACTTATACAGCATTGGCAGGTGATACTGTCGCCTCCGCGCTGCTTGCCCATGATATTCACCTGATCGGACGTTCGTTCAAATATCACCGTCCGCGTGGCTTTCTGTCCGCAGGGCCGGAAGAGCCGAATGCACTGCTGGATATTTCCCGCGACAAAGCGCATCGTCAACCGAATGTGCGCGCAACCGTGCAGGAAGTCTTCGACGGCATGCATTCGGAATCGCAGAACCGCTGGCCGTCTTTGTCTTTCGACATCGGCGCGGTGAATGACCTGTTTTCGCCTTTCTTTGGTGCAGGTTTCTACTACAAGACTTTCATGTGGCCGAGAAAGGCGTGGGAGAAGGTCTACGAACCGATCATCCGTCGCGCTGCCGGTCTGGGCGTTACGCCGACAGAACCTGATCCTGACCGCTATGCAGGCCGCTATGAGCATTGTGACGTGCTGGTTGTCGGTGCAGGTGTAGCTGGTTTAAGTGCTGCGCTGGCTGCTGCCCGCACCGGTGCCAAAGTCATTCTCTGCGATGAACAGCCTGAGGTCGGCGGTGCCCTGCATCATGAAAACGGCACCAAGATCGACGGGCAAGATGGTTTTGCATGGGCGCAAATCACTGCGGCTGAACTCAATGCCATGCCGAATGTGCGTGTTCTCACGCGCACCACGGCTTTCGGCTATTATAACCATAATTTTGTGGCTCTGGCCGAGCGCGTTACCGACCATGTTGCTTTACCAGAAAAGAACACCGCGCGTGAGCGCCTGTGGCAGGTGCGGGCCAAACGCGTGATCCTCGCGAACGGTTCGATTGAACGGCATATGGTATTTGCCAATAATGACCGTCCGGGGGTTATGCTGGCTTCGGCTGCCCGCACCTATCTCAATCATTTCGGTGTAGCTGTCGGATCGCATGTCGGTGTATTCACCGCCCATGACAGCGCCTATGAAGCCGCCTTTGATCTGAAAAATGCAGGCGTTGATATTCCGGTGATTGTCGATGCCCGCGCCCATCCGGGTGAAGCTGTGCTGGCGGAAGCCCGCCGGTTGAATATTCCGGTTCTGACCAATCATTGTGTGCTGACTGTCGGCGGCAAGCTGCGGGTCAAATCCATGACTGTTGCCACCAATGGCGCGAAATCAGGCAGCAAATATACGATTGATGCGCTGATTACCTCCTCCGGTTGGACACCATCGGTACATTTGTTCTCGCAATCGCGCGGCAAGCTGCGCTTTGATGATGCCAAACAGCGCTTCCTGCCGGATGTCTACGCACAGGATTGCATCTGCGTCGGCACCTGTAACGGCACCGACGATTTGCAGGCAGCAATTGATGAGGCCGTTGCAGCAGGCACATCTGCCGGTGTTGCAACCGGCGGCAAGGCATCAGCAACCACCACTGTCAGCGCAACAACAGCCTATAGCTGGAGCGGCGGCATGGTCGGCACGACAGCCGGTGCAGGTCCTGACAACAATGTGAAAGCCTTTATCGACTTCCAGCATGATGTCTGCGCCAAGGACATCCGCAATGCCGTGCGCGAAGGTATGCACTCTATCGAGCATATCAAACGCTTCACCACCAACGGCATGGCATCCGATCAGGGTAAAATGTCAAACATGCACGGACTGGCGATTGCCTCGGAAGCGCTCAACAAGCCAATCCCGCAAGTCGGCCTCACCACTTTCCGCCAGCCTTATACGCCGGTGACGTTCGGCACACTCATCAACTCGTCCCGCGATCATCTGTTTGATCCGGCACGTCAGACTGCGCTGCATCATTTTGAGGCTCAGAACGGCGCGGTTTATGAGGATGTCGGCAACTGGAAACGCGCATGGTATTATCCGCAGGCCGGTGAAACCATGCATGATGCAGTTGCCCGCGAATGTAAAACCGTACGCGAAGTGGCCGGTGTTTTTGATGCTTCCACCTTGGGTAAAATTGAAGTTGTCGGCCCTGATGCCGCTGAGTTCCTCAATCTGATGTATACAAACGCATGGGATACGCTGAAACCGGGTCGCTGCCGCTACGGTATCATGACCGGTGAAGACGGTTTCGTGATGGATGATGGTGTGGTCGGTCGCATAGCACATGACCGTTTCCACGTTACCACCACAACCGGTGGCGCACCGCGTGTTCTCAATCATATGGAAGATTATCTCCAGACCGAGTTCCCGCATCTCAATGTCTGGCTGACCTCCACAACGGAACAATGGGCGGTGCTTGCCGTTCAGGGGCCGAAAGCCCGTGAGATTATCGCGCCATTTGTTGAAGGCATTGATATTTCCAACGAAGCCTTCCCGCATATGAGTGTGGCAGAAGGTAAATTCTGCAGTGTACCGACCCGTCTGTTCCGCATGTCCTTTACCGGTGAACTGGGCTTTGAAATCAATGTCCCTGCCGATTATGGTCAGTCTGTGCTGGAAGCCGTCTGGGAGCGTGCGAAGGCCATGGGCGCCTGCCTCTACGGCACGGAAACCATGCATGTTCTGCGTGCTGAAAAAGGCTACATCATTGTCGGTCAGGATACAGACGGCACTCTGACCCCGCATGATGCAGCGGTTGGCTGGGCAGTTTCCAAGAAGAAAACCGACTTTGTCGGCATTCGCGGTATGCGCCGCCCCGATTTGGTGGCGGAAGGCCGCAAGCAGCTGGTTGGACTACTGACCAAGAACCCGAACACAGTGCTGGATGAAGGTGCACAGATCGTTGCCGATCCGAACCAGCCGAAACCGATGAAAATGCTCGGCCACGTCACCTCATCTTACTGGTCATCCAATCTCGGGCGCTCCATTGCCATGGCTGTGGTGCATGACGGATTTAATCTGCATGGTAAAACTCTGTTCGTGCCGATGCTGGATCGTGTAATTGAAGTTGAAGTAACCGGCCCCGTCTTTATTGACGAAAAGGGAGAGCGCCTGCATGTCTAACTCCGAAGCAAGCGCGCAGCGCATCACTGTTCTGGGCAACCGCCGTGCCGGCAACGGCTCGGTACAGATCATTCCGGCAGAACCGGCGGAGCGTATTTCGCTGCGCGCCCGCGTCAATGATCTCGCCGATCTGTCCAAAGCCCTTGGCGTCGTCCTGCCGCAAAAACCGAAACACAGCACCACCAAAGGCAAGCGCTCGGCATTGTGGCTTGGCCCTGACGAATGGCTGGTGATTGACACCGGCGGACAATCACCTTTTGCGGATTTGCAAGGCGTTGAAACCTTGCATGCCGCAACGGATATATCCCACCGCAATATCGGGATCATCATTGCCGGTGAAGGCGCAGAGGCAACAATCAATGCGGGCTGTCCGCAGGATTTGTCGCTGGCCGTTTTTCCGGTCGGCGCAGCCTCCCGCACAATTTTCGGCAAGGCTGAGATCGTGCTTTGGCGCTTGTCTGAAACAGAATTCCGGCTGGAATGCTGGCGCTCTTTTGGCACCTATGTTTTCGGACTGTTGAGTGAAGGTGTACTGGACGCAGCCGTCTGACGATACTCTCAACGTCCTGAAACTGTCATAATTACACTTTAAGCACCGCGTCTTCTAAAAGGCGCGGTACTTTTATTTTGAGCAAGCATAATAGCTTTAATGTGATTGTTCATTTACAGCAGACCGCACTAAAGCATCTTCTGCGCCGCATTGCCCTCTTCTGTTTTGACAAGCACCATTTTCATGACCATTAAAAAACGTCTCATCATCAATTTCACAGGTTATGAAGGGCTGCACCCTAAGGCAGTGCGCGTGCGTCACCGCAAGATTATGAGCGATTTTGACAAGCTGTGGGGCACAAAAACCAGCCTGTCTCCGATGGCCGATGCAGATCACGGCAGCGGCACCATGCAGGTAACAGCCAAAGGTGAAAACTGGGAAACGCAAAGCGAATTCTGCCAGTTCGGTACTGCAGATATTTTTGATGAATATGCAGCGCGCTCCCTGCCGCACCGCCTGTTCACCGGCAGCCGCGCTTTTCTGAACATTCTCTTCACCGGCACCTTATGGCGCTATGGCCGCACCAGCTGGCGGTTTGTCATGTTTTTCATGTGGCCGTTTCTGATGGTGCTGGCCATGCTGGCCTTAACGCTCGGCATCACCGCTGCACCGGCACTGGCCGGTTTCTCACCACTGCATATGCTCTGGTCGCTGCCGCTGGCTCTCGGTATTTGCTATGGCCTGATACGGGCGCTGGATGAAAAACTCTTCATCTCCTATCTGCTCGACGACTGGTCAGCCGCCTATGACCGGATTTATGACAAGAGTTCCAGTCTGCGCCAGCGCAAACAGGTTTTTGCAAAAATGCTTGCAGAAAAGCTGCGCAGCAGTGATGCCGATGAAGTCATAATTATGGGGCATAGTCTCGGCACTGTACCGGCGATTGAAGCGCTGGCTCAAGTCTGGCGCACCGAACCGCAGCTCCTGCGCAAACAACCGGTCTCTTTGCTTGCTGCCGGCTCCTGTTTGCTGATGATTGCCCTGCATCCGCGCGCTAAAGCCTTGCGCGAAGATGTAAGTGTATTACTGAACGACAGTCCGGTTTTCTGGGCGGAATTTCAGGCGCTGACGGATATCATTCATTTTTATAATTCAGAGCCTGCCAAGGCGCTGAAAATTCAAACCAATAATCCGCCGCTGGTCAGCCATATCCGGTTCAAACACATTCACTCCCCTGTCCGCTACAAACAGGCCAAGGGCAACTTCTTCAAAATGCATTTGCTGTTTATTTCCGGCAGCCAGAAGAAAAACGCCTATGATATCGGCATGTTCCTGCACGGGCCATTTGCGCTCAAAACCCTGCTGACCGATTACCCCGATCAGCCTGCACCGCTGGATACATTACACTAAAACGGCACTGCCGCGTTTCTGGTCAGCACGAGGCGAAAATGGTGTTTTTCGAGAACCGGCGCGCAGTGTACTTAAGTACATGAGCACCGGAAGCGGAGAAAAACGCCATTTGCAGCCCGTTCTGGCCTGAAACTTCACTCCGCAGGTGGGACGACGGCAATAGTCAACCACCGCGCAGTGAGAGCCGGTTTGACCATGCCCTCCACTTCCAGTGTCACATCATAATGATTGACCACACGACCGGAAGGACGGATATCCGCATCGGCCAGTTTGAAACGGGCGCGGACAAGGGTTCCGGTTTTGACCGGCGACATAAACCGCACACTGTCAAAACCGTAATTGATGCCCATGGTTGCGCCCTGCAGCATCGGCAGCGCTTCAAAAGCAAGTGTCGAGAGCAATGAAAGCGTCAGAAAACCATGGGCAATTGTACCGCCGAAAGGTGTTTCTGCTGCACGAACCGGATCGACATGAATATATTGATGATCGTCTGTTGCATCCGCAAACTGGTTGATCATTTCCTGTGTCACCACCCGCCACTCGGAGCAGCCGATTTCTGTGCCGATCGCTTCACGCAGCTGATCCAGAGTGATCGCATCTTTCATTGCTATAGACCTTTATGATGGATTCGCAATTTCAGAGAAGGTTATTCTCTATCTCTTTCCAGCTGCTATAAACCGCTTTTGCACCTTTTTCCAAAAGCTTTTCCGTGTGTCCCGCATAAGTGTGTCCGCCACCGGTGTAACCGATCGCTGTCATCCCTGCGGCAACAGCGCCTTCCACACCAAATGGTGAATCTTCAAACACCACGCAACGTGCCGGATCAGCGCCGAACTTTTCTGCGGCAAACAGGAACAAGTCCGGTGCCGGTTTACCGCGCTTGACCATTGTGGATGAATAAAGAGCGCCATCAAAAGCATTAATCAGACCGGTTTTTTCCAGACTGAAAGCAATACGCTGCGGCGAAGACGATGAGGCCACACAACTGCGGGTCTTCAGGCGTTCCAGCACACCGGCAATGCCGTAACAAGGCTGCAAGGCCTCAGAAAACACACGATGGGTTTCAGGCCAGATATCATCCTGCGCTGCATCCGGCAGATAATGACCGGTCAGATCGCCGATCAGACGAATAATATCCGCCTGTTTCATTCCCACGCCTTTGGCTACCGTACCATCAGGAATCGGCATATTATGACGGGCATAAACATTATGAAAAGCCAGCGCAGCCAGCGGCTCGCTGTCAACCAGCACACCGTCACAGTCAAAAATCACGAGATCCCAGTTATTATTGGTTGCGCTGTCCAGCACTTTGAACTCCTGCTCTGTCATGCCGCACGGATGCAGCCCCTTAGTAATTGATATTTAATCTAGTCTTTTATAACTGTCATTATCAGGCGGGTTATTCTCCCGCAAAACACTATCTCCGGAGAACAAACATGGCCACCAATGTCGCACTCACCGGCTTAGCTCGTGATATGAAAGCCCGCGCCGATACCGGTAAACCCATCCGCATCGGCCTGATCGGCTGCGGCGAAATGGGAACCGATATTGTGACCCGTGTCGCCCATATGCCCGGCATTGAAATCGGCGCCATTTCGGAAACAAATCCGCAGCGCGCTCTCAAAGCCGCCGAAATCGCCTATGGCGAGCAAGGCCATGCCCGTGAGATCAATACCGGCTCTGGCCTGAGCCTCGCGCTCGAAGCTCATAAAATTGCTGTTACCGATAATGCAGACCTCATTCTCAATAACGACCTGATTGACGTTGTGATTGATGCGACCGGTATTCCGGCCGTCGGCGCGGAAATCGGTCTGCGTGCCATGGAGCACGGCAAACATCTCGTAATGATGAATGTTGAAGCTGATGTGACAATCGGCGCTTATCTGAAAAGCGAAGCCGACCGTCTTGGCGTTGTCTATTCGCTCGGTGCCGGTGACGAACCTTCCGCCTGCATGGAACTGATCGAATTTGTCACCGCCATGGGGCATCCGATTGTTGCCGCCGGTAAGGGTAAAAACAATCCGCTCAATATTGATGCGATCCCTGATAATTATATCGAGGAAGCCACGCGCCGGAATATGAATGTGCGCCTGCTGGTGGAATTTGTGGACGGCTCCAAAACCATGGTGGAAATGGCGGCTATCGCTAATGCCACCGGTCTGGTACCGGATAAAGCCGGTATGCATGGCCCTGCGGCAACGCTCGATCAGCTGTCCTCAACCCTGATCCCTGAAAAAGATGGTGGTGTGCTCTCCCGTGTGGGCGTGGTTGATTATACCATCGGCAAGGGCGTGGCGCCGGGCGTGTTTGTTGTTGCGGACATGTCCCATCCGCGTATTAGTGAGCGTATGGAAGATCTGAAAATGGGCAAAGGCCCGTATTTCACCTTCCATCGTCCTTATCACCTGACCTCGCTGGAAGTGCCGCTGACCTGCGCCCGTGCAGTGCTCTATGGCAAAGCCGACATGGTACCGCTGAGCAAACCGACCGCAGAAGTTGCAGCCGTTGCCAAGAAGGATATGGCAGTCGGCGAAACCCTCGATGCGATCGGTGAATATTGCTACCGCGCATGGATCATGACCGCCGGTGAAGCCCGCGCTGCCAAAGCCATTCCATGCGGCATGCTGACCGGCGCCGAAGTACTGAAGCCGATCAAAAAAGGTGAACTGATAACCTATGACAATGCGGCTCTGCCTGCCGGCTCCCGCCTTGCGGAATTGCGCGCCCGTCAGGACAAGCTGGTTTACGGTAGCTAGAATAAATTCAGCAATTTTTCGCCTCCGGAATGATAATTATTCCGGAGGCGAAAGTCTTATTTTTTATTTGAGTCCGTAATATAATAGACAACTTGTGCATGCGTTACATCATCCGCTATTTTAGAGATGATGCCCTTTTCCATTGCCTGTTCCGGCAAAAGAAACTGCCTTTGTGCTTCTCTAGCTAATAATGAACTAACCTCATCATCACGAAACTTCGTGCATTTCTTATAAATATCTTTGAACATTTGATTATAAGCAGCCAGATCAGACTGCGCTATCTCTATAACGTCCGGACTAAAATAAGAGCTTTTCCGTGTAATGCTGGCCGGATGCAGAATAAAGCGTCCGCCCTGTAACAACTGTCTGTTTTCAGCACCACAGAAGATCATACTCGCGGCAGATCCGACCGTTGAGATATTGACTGTCGCCACCGGAATGCGAGATCCCTTTACAAGCCAATACCCCACATAACCGCTATCCATATCACCACCATAACTACTGATATAAAGATTGATGGTTTCCAGATTTTTATAGCTGATATTCAGCTCATCAAGTACCCGTGCCAGATTAGATATATTGTCAGCATTAACCTCAGCGGTAAAATAAATTTTACCCACTTTTACTGCCGCCTCAGCTCCAGGTGACGTTAGATAAACCTTATTCACGTCTGCATGGGCTGCCACTGAGAGAGAACAAACGCACACACCAAGAAACAACATTTTGCGATATAAATTAGTAAATAATCTCATTCATTTTCCTCCTTTAACAAGGAGAATAAAGATGAAAATATTCAGATTAAAAATCCCAATTTAAAGCGGGTTTTACGGTGCCAGATCACTTGAGATTCTTTTTCTCAGGCGACGAATTTAAGTCTTTGTCTGTGCACGAATTTCAACCAGAAGAAGATATTTTTCCGATTAAAAGCAGCATTAAACACTTCTAAATCACGATAAAAAAGGCGGCTCAAAAGCCGCCTTTTCTTTTACCAACCGACGTGCACCGGTTTAATCCAGCGCTTTGACGATATTTTCGACCATCTTCTTTGCATCAGCAAACAGCATCATGGTATTGTCACGGAAGAACAATTCGTTCTCCACGCCCGCATAGCCGGAGCCCATGCCGCGCTTGATGAACAGCACCGTTCCGGCCTTATCCACATCAAGAATAGGCATACCGAAAATCGGAGACTGCGGGTCTGTTTTCGCCGCCGGATTGGTCACGTCATTCGCACCGATCACGAAAGCCACATCGGCCTGCGCAAATTCCGAATTGATATCTTCCAGCTCGAAGACCTCATCATAAGGCACATTGGCTTCCGCCAACAGCACGTTCATATGTCCCGGCATACGACCCGCGACCGGATGAATAGCATATTTGACCTCAACGCCCTCTTCCTTCAGCTTGTCGGCCATTTCACGCAGCGCATGCTGTGCCTGTGCTACCGCCATACCATAACCCGGTACGATGATGACTTTAGCGGCATTCTTCATGATGAAGGCCGCATCATCTGCCGAGCCTTGTTTGACCGGACGCTGCTCAACTTCGCCAGCCGCACCGCCAGCAGATGTGTCGCCGCCGAAACCGCCAAGGATCACAGAAATGAACGAGCGGTTCATGCCCTTGCACATGATATAGGACAGAATCGCACCGGAAGAACCGACCAGCGCACCGGTGATAATCAGTGCCAGATTGCCCAGCGTAAAGCCGATACCTGCCGCTGCCCAGCCGGAATAGGAATTGAGCATTGACACAACCACCGGCATATCCGCGCCGCCGATCGGGATAATAATCAGCACACCGAACAGCAGGGACAACAGCACAATCGCCCAGAACACCAGATGGCTTTCGGTAATCGCCAGCACGATCACCAGAACGACAATGCCGATAAACAGCGCCGCATTGATGATATGCCGTGACGGTAGCATGATCGGCTTACCCGACATACGCCCGTCCAGTTTGAGATAGGCAATGATCGAGCCGGTAAAGGTGATCGCACCAATGGCCACGCCAAGCGACATTTCCACCAATGCCTGTGCGTGGATCGAGCCGACTTCACCGATACCGAAAGAATGCGGCGAGTAGAGAGCCGCAGCGGCCACCATCACCGCAGCAAGACCAACCAGCGAATGGAAGAATGCCACCAGCTGTGGCATTGCCGTCATGGCAATACGCTTGGCAACAACGGCACCAATTCCGCCACCGATTGCAAGCCCCAGCACAATCAGCGCCAGTCCGCCAAAAGACGGCTGCGCCAATATCAACGTGGTGACAATGGCGATGCCCATACCGAGCATACCGTAAAAATTACCCTGACGGCTGGTTGTCGGATGAGAGAGACCGCGCAATGCCAGAATGAATAACACGCCGGAAACGAGATAAAGAAAGGCTGCCAGATTAACGCTCATGTTTCAGCCCCTCACTTGTCTTTTTTCTTATACATGGCGAGCATGCGCTGGGTGACCAGAAAACCCCCGAAAATATTCACGCTTGCCAGCACCAAAGCGATAAAACCGAAGCCGGTTGCCCAGCCAGAAAGGGAAAGACCGACGGCCAGCAATGCACCAACGACAATCACCGATGAAATCGCATTGGTCACCGCCATCAAAGGTGTGTGCAAGGCAGGTGTTACCGACCAGACAACGTAATAGCCGACAAAAATCGACAGCACGAAAATCGCCAGCTGAAATACAAAAGGATCAATCACACCGCCGCTCGCGGCATGCACAGCATTGCTGATTGAGTCTGAGCTCCCCAGACCTTCCGCAGCCTGACGCAGGTTTTCAACCGCCTTGTCGAGACCACCCAGTGCCTCTTTCAAAGAATCCGCACTCATGCCTCATCCCCCTTATTTCCGGCTTCATTTACGGTTTTCTTACCTGCACCCGTTTTGGTTGCCGATTTTGCAGCAGCCGGTTTTTTCGGGGCAGCTTTTTTGACCGGAGCCTTCTTCACGGCAGGTTTAGGTGCGGCTTCAGCCTTATTATCAACAGCAACCGGTGCTGCTTTCGCATCAGCAAAAGCCGGATGCACGATGGCGCCCTGATGAGTCAGCACCGTTGCTTTCACCAGTTCATCATCAAGATTGATTGCAAGCTGTTTGGTGTCTTTGTCGATCAGCGTTTCAAGGAAAGCGAACAGGTTGCGTGCATAAAGCTGTGACGCAGAAGCAGCGATGCGACCGGCCGTATTCATATGGCCGATAATTTTCACGCCGTCTTTTTCAACAACCTGTCCCGCTACCGCACCTTCAACATTCCCACCACGCTCAACAGCCAGATCAATCAGCACCGAACCAGGTTTCATGCTGGCAACCATCGCCGCACTCACCAGACGCGGCGCAGCACGCCCCGGAATAAGCGCTGTAGTAATCACAATATCCTGCTTGGCAATATGGTCAGCAACCAGCGCTGCCTGCTTTGCCTGATAGTCTTTCGACATTTCCTTGGCATAGCCACCGGCAGTCTCGGCCGCTTTGAACTCGTCATCCTCTACAGCAACAAATTTAGCACCAAGCGATGCCACCTGTTCCTTGGCTGCAGGGCGTACATCAGTCGCCGTCACCACAGCACCAAGACGACGCGCAGTCGCAATGGCCTGAAGACCGGCAACCCCTGCCCCCATCACAAAAACTTTGGCTGCAGGTACTGTACCGGCAGCGGTCATCATCATCGGCATGGCACGGCCATATTCCGCCGCGGCATCAATCACCGCCTGATAGCCTGCAAGATTGGCCTGCGATGACAGCACATCCATCACCTGCGCACGGGTAATGCGCGGCATAAACTCCATGGTGAATGCAGTCAGCCCTGCCTGCGCAATGGCCGCTACACTGTCCTCATGGCCATAAGGATCAAGCATCGCGATCAGCACGGCACCGGTTTTGTAATTTTTCAGTTCAGCGGATGAAGGACGGCGAAGTTTAAGAATAATATCCGCGGTTTTAATATCGGCGGTCTTACCGATCTGCGCACCGGCATCGGCAAAAGCCTGATCCGTAATACGCGACGCAATACCTGCACCGCTTTCCACGATTATCTTAAATCCGCAACCGATCAGCTTTTTCACGGTTTCCGACGTTGCCGCCACCCGTGTTTCACTCGGATCAGTTTCAACGGGAATGAATATTACCTGAGACAAAACTGCCCTCACTTTCCCTATCCCCAAAACTCACAAAATCCGCACCGGTCTCCTCCGGAACAACATTTTGGACGGGCGCAGTAAATCACGGAAAAAGCAGGCCGCAATACTCTTTATGCAAAAAATTTCTTATGTGATCGAAAATACGCAATTATGGAGAGATTTTTGCTCTGAACAGGGCGCAAAAAATTATACCGCCAAAATGGCGGTATAATTTATAGGTTCCATGCGGTTCTGAAATGAAATTTTTCAGTCTGCCTCTGACATATCTCAGGCAAAGAAAACTGCCGCAGCCATAATCAGCGCAAACAGAATAACACCCGAGAACCAGCCGGCAGCAAAAAATGCAAATGCCATCGCGATCATCAAAGCGGAAAGCACAATCGTTCCCCATTTTACCAAAAAGGTAAAACCATGATAGGTGCGCTCATGCTCAGGATAATCCATCTCTGCGCCAAGCTCTGCAGGACCGTGCTGAATTTCTGCCATTTCTTTCTCCCTCCCCAAAGATATCTTCCTTTGCGGCCGTCTTCCGGTTCAGAAATCTTATCTGGCCACAGTTGACACAGTTCTGAAGCAATAGGCAAGCTTCACTTCACCACCAGTGTTGCGACAATCTGCTGCAATGCTGAAGTTTACAGGCGCCTCAGTATCTGAATCAAAAATTTGCAGCCAAGTCCGGTGGTTTCGGATCAAATACTTAGATCCCCAGTCCGGTATATTTAGCCGTCGGTAGAATAGTCAGCGGAACATTACCTGCACGAACATCAGCAAACATATTGCGCCGCTCATGCGCCTGAGATTTAAAAAACGGAAACCGCACAGCAACCGCATCGCGGATTGAACTGACCGCCGCAGCGCCTAAGCCCACCTGAATACCATAGCCTTCATGATCGCGCGGGTCTGCCAGCATTTGCGAACCAAAGATGCGTTTATAGAAAGCCATATGCTCCGGCTTGACTGCGGCAAGGCAAAAGCTTGCATTGAAATATTCTGATGCCATCGCGGCAATGCGCAATGTCAGATAGGGAATGGCGGGAAATTCAGCGAGATAGGCAGGATCCGCAGCGAAACGTGTCGGATCAACAAAACTCATATTATTATCGAGCATCGGCCCCAGAATATCGGGAAATAATTTGGCGCTGGTACCGATGCGATGCTCTGCTGTAATGTGATGAACACGGAGCGTACTGACCAGAATACCGTCTATATAGACACCGTACACATAGGCCTGATGATCACGGTCGACTTCATCAATAATGGTACCAAGAAAATTGTCGTCCATGACATTGCGCGTCATATAGGAACGATAACGCAGCCGGCCGACCTCTTCCAGATCTTCCGCGTGTATAACCCGCCGGTATTCCACTCGATCCAGAAACTCCAGCATGTGCCGGGCAAAGTTCGAAAGGACTGGTGCTTTCGCAACCGGTTGAGAGACCGTCATCTATAATGTCCGCCACCAATAAACTAAAGCTCTGGTGCAGCCGTTTCATGAATATGCCACGCTTCATATTCCGTAAAATATACAGGAATACACATCCTATTTTAAACCCGCCCCCTATAAGCAAAATCTAAAATAAAGCGTAATTTCAAAGCACTAACCATTCCGGAAGATGTCTTATGTCCGGAACATAATATATTCAGGAAACAGCAATAGCCCTCACGGGCATCACCTTGCATATCTGCCCGCTGATTTGAGGAAACAAATATGCTGGTAACCATTTCTCTTTATGTGTGACAAAAAGCAAGGGTCCAGACCGGCACAATTAATCTTTTTTATATTTGCCGCGAAATGAATGCATCGCCGGAGACAAATATCACCGGCATATTCTCAGAAAGAACCGCTGATCAGGAAGGAAGTTCGTCCGCCTGCGCAGCCTCTGCATGATTATTCGACATCACGGAGAGCGAGCGCCCGAGCTGCGCACTGATCTCGTCGGCACTCAGTGGTGCGCCGAGCAAAAAACCCTGTACCAGATCTGCACCGCCGGTTCCGCGAATCAGTTTCAGCTGTTCCTCAGTTTCCACGCCCTCAATAGTAACCCCGAAACCAAGCTCATGAGAGAGCTGCGTCACACCGCGCAAAAGCATAAAGGCCCGTCTGTCCGTCACGATATCGCGGACGAAAGAACGGTCAACTTTAACCTTTGTCAGCGGCAATGTGTTCAGATAGCTGAGACTGGAATAACCGGTGCCGAAGTCATCAAGAGCAATGTTAATGCCTGAATTTTTCAAGCGCTGCAGCATTTCGCAGGTTTTGACGCGGTCGCTGATAATTGCACTTTCCGTCACTTCAACTTCAAGCAGGTAAGACGGCAATTGCGCTTTCTGCAAAGCATCAACAACCATATCGACAATGCCGGAATTTTTCAGATCAATGGCAGAGAGGTTGACCGACACACCGATTTTATGTCCCCAGCCCGCGCAATCCTGACAGGCACGGTTCAGCATGAACTGCGTGAGTTCTGTAATAATCCCCATCTCTTCGGCAAGCGGAATATAGTCCGCAGGACCGATAGGCCCGAATTTCGGATGATGCCAGCGGGACAGCGCTTCAACCGCCACAATACGCAGAGAATTCAGGCTGACAATCGGCTGATAGACAACCGTCAGACTGCCTGCATTGATTGCCTCTCGCAGATCATTTTTAAGCTTCTGCCGTGAGCGGTATTTCGTATCCATCGCTTCCACAAAAGCAACCCAGCGATCATGTTCGCTGCTTTTGGCCTCATAAAGCGCCAGATCGGCATTCACATGCAGGCCACGAAGATCGACATTCTTCATAATATCAACCGCCACACCGGCGCTGATATCCAGATAGATCTGCTGGGACGCGAATTCATAAACACCGCTCAGATAAGCCGTGACCTCATCCATCACCGCATTAATATGCGAGCGGTCTTTAATACCCTGAATGAACAGCACAAATTCATCACCGCCAAAGCGCGATGCCACGAAACGCTCTGCATCAAGCTGGCCGAGACGCTCCGCAAACTGCCGCAACAACTCGTCGCCCGTGTGATGGCCGTATGAATCATTCACATGCTTGAAGTGATTAAGATCAATAACGGCAAGCGCAACGAGGTCGTCAGGCTTATTGCCTGCGGTCAGTGCGCGAACCAGCGTTTCAAAATAGAAACGGTTCGGCAATCCGGTCAGCCCGTCATAGCGCGCCATATGCTGGATCTGCGCTTCGGCCTCAATACGTCCTGTCACATCATCAAAAATCAGCACCGCTCCCTCTTCGCGACGCTGATTACACATCACCTCGATGTAGCGATTATTGCCGAAATGAAACACATCGCGCTGACGGCGGCCTTCCAGCAACTCGTCAATCCGCATGCGCACATTGTCCAGCTCGTCACGCGGAAACAATCCGTGCTTGCTGCAATAGCGCAGAACAACTTCAAACGGACGGTTCAGAAGGCTGATATTTTGCGAGATATTCAACATATCCCGCACCTGCTTATTGACCACAGCAATTGATGCACGGCCGTCCAGCATCACCAGCCCCTGAGGCATATTATTCAACGCCGTATCAAAGCGGCTGACAACGGTGCTGAGGCGGCGCTCGTTCATTACGGCCGCAAATAGTGATTGTCGCAGACCATTGGCCATCTGAATATTGCTGAGAAAATACGGCACCAGCAATGCGCCTATAATCACATGATAAATACTGTCGACCAGAATAAATCCGAACAGAACCGGCACCAGAGCGCATACCGACATCATGACAACGGCATTACGCGACGCATAATTACGGCCGACAATCGAAACAACGGAGGCAAGAAGAATAGACAGGCTGGCCAGCTCGGCAAACGGATCATCGATCACATAGGTGCTGTAGAAACAAAGCAGCCCGAGGATCAGACAAATTGCACAGGCACCCAAAAGATAGTGCATTTCCCAGCGATTGATTTTGTCGTGGGTGAGTCTGCTGAAATCCGCCCTGTCAAACACATGCATATCATACATGCGGATACTGGTAGTCAGCGCGAACAGGCCGGAGAAGATAACAAAGACAATGTCGCCGGTTTTAAAATAAATAACCATGCAGGCCAGCATATGTGCGGCCAGTCCGAACCAAAGTGTTTCCCGGTTGCCATAAAGCGCTCTGACAAATGACAGGCGAACGTCCACCGGAATGTTGGTCTTAAATAACCATGTCATTTGTCACTGCTCCCCCTCGCCGGGGAAGAATGACAAAAATACTTTAAAAATAAGTTTCAAATTTTTCTACTTCTGAGTGTTTTTACATTAAAATCAATGCCATAGGTTGCTACCCCCTTTGATAGGATTATTATCGCCGGGAACTATAAAAATATATTTAAAAATTATGATATTCGTAAGTTCTACAATAAAGATATATCCCGCAAACACAGCGCTTTCAGCCCGCGCAATCAGACTGTCCGCTGATCCCACCTGAAAATCAATCCGCCAACAGTCGCAGATTTCACCCCTGCAGGCTGTGTCCGCCATCAACCGTGATGGTTGTACCCGTCATATAGCCACCTGCATTGGAGGCAAGCAGCAACAATGCGCCTTCCAGATCACCATTTTCTCCAAGCCGGCGCATCGGGTTCTTCGCCTTAAGATAATTACTTGCCGGTCCTGTCATAAGCTCCTGATTAATGCCTGTCGGAAACCAGCCCGGAGCAATAGCATTCACGCGAATATTATGTGCTGCCCATTCAAGTGCCAGTGCACGTGTCATCTGCGCCAAGGCTGCCTTAGACATGGAATAAGCAACAGCGCCTTTCTGCGGCATGTTTTTCAAAATACTGGTGGTGTTGATGATCGCACCGGCAATTTTGGCCTCAATCATCCGTCGTGCAGCTTCCTGCGCGACATTGAACGCCCCGACAACATTAACCGCGAAAACCTGCTCCATCATCTCGGCGGTTGTTTTCAAAGCACTCGCTTTGCAGGCAATACCGGCATTGTTAAACACCACACTGACCGTACCGAAATGCTTCTCCGCTTCGTCAAAGGCGGCAGCAATATCCGCACTGTCGGCAACATCGGCACAAATATGAAGGATATCCGGCTTTACAGTCTCGCAATCAGCACAGGAGGTCACAGGATGACTGCGCGCGATGGACACAACTTTTGCCCCATGTGCGGCAAGTGTGTGCACCATATGATGCCCCAGCCCTGACGAACCACCTGTCACCGCAATAACTTTATCTTTGACAGAAAATATATTCGGATGATTTGCGGACATCGCCCTCTCAATCAATTACTTTGCCGTCATACACAGCGCAAAATTATACAATAATTATTCCCAATCACGCCGCTTTACAGTAGACAAATTCAGGCCGCTGAAAACTGACAATCCGGACGGTATTCCCGCTCCTGTTTTGCATTTTTCCGGCTCTTACAGAAACGCTGCCTCACTGCATAATCGTAAAACTAACCAACTGCCTGCGACTGCGCAACCACGACAAGGCTTGTTTATCATGCAAAAATCCCGCCCTCTGATTGCTGTCACCTCTGACATTCGTGATATTGACGGCAATAACTGGCACGCAACACCTTCGGAATATATTACAGCGCTTGCTGAAGTCGCTCAGGTCACACCGCTTCTGGTGCCGAATATCCGTGACAAGGTTGACCACGACGCCCTGTTCGCGGCGGTGCACGGCCTGCTCATCACCGGTTCCCGTTCCAATGTGCATCCGGAACATTACGGACAGGAAGCCACAGAGCAGCACGGCCCGTTTGATCCGGACCGCGATGCGACCACCCTGCCTTTGATCCGCGCTGCACTGGAACGGGGCATTCCCGTGCTTGGTATCTGCCGTGGTTTGCAGGAAATGAATGTCGCGCTTGGCGGCTCGCTGGCCAATGATATTCAGGAGCTCAACGGCAAAAACGACCACCGCGCGCCGGTTTCCACAATCCGTGATGAGCGCTATGCGATTTCGCATCCGCTGGAGATTGCTGAAAACTCATGCCTTGCTGCGATTCTGGAAAGCACTGCAGTTAACACCAATTCTGTGCACCGGCAGGCGATTGACCGCCTTTCCGACAAGCTTGAACCGCAAGCCGTAGCCGAAGATGGGACGATTGAAGCGGTTGTTGTGAAAGACGCACAGGATTTTGCGCTCGCAGTGCAATGGCATCCTGAATATTGGGTGCGCTCCGATGCACCTTCAGCCAAAATCTTTCAGGCATTCGGTGATGCTGTGCGCAAACATGCCTGCAAAGCAGAGTAAAAAAATATACAGTGTTACAGATCGCGGTTGTGAAACCCGCGATCTGTGTTTCAGAACCGGTATTTCAATCCGCCGCTTAAAGAAAAAGACTGGAATTTCATTCCGGCTCCGTCCGGAAAATATTCCACGACCTCTCCGCTGGTCAGATTATACATTGTTGTATCAGCGGTTTTGTTGAAATAGCGCTCATAATTACCGGCGAGGAAAAATGACGTCTGCGCGGTATAGGCATATTCTGTACGCGCACCGACGGACATGAATGCCAGGCTATCATATTTCTCAGTAAAACGCAGGTTCCGCCGCCAGTGATGATCTTCATCTCTGGATTTAAAGGCCAAACCACCCCTTGCCTGCACTGAGAACGTCCACTGTTCAAAGCTCTTACTTGCTTCCAGCCCTACAAATGCTGTCGGATAACTCTGTTCATAACTGATAGTGCGTTCACCATCAGGAATGTCACCGACATCATCACGAAATTCATTCCGGCTATAAATATAGCTGCCGCCATAGGCATCCCATTTCACATTGGTATATTTAAAGCCGCCATGCAGATTAAGCAGCGCTGTTTCATTGAGGCGGAAATCATGCCCCAGCGCCAGATCAGCCGTTATATAGCGGTTAAGCTGTGTATCAGGATGGATTGAGCGATGTGACCACGCAGCGGAGCCATAACCGGCTGGCGGATCCATCAGCCAGTCATAATCTTTCATCCGGTTATTGCCGCTGAAACCGACCATCACATTGCCTGACAGCGTCCAGTCATTATCAAATACGGCTTTGGCAGTTGCGGTCAGAACCGGAGCATCCGTCTTCCAGATCAGATGGCTGATCTTCTTGCCGGTATTATTATAAACCAGCTCATCCCCTTGCAGATGGATGTAACCAATTCCGCCCAGAAAAGAAAAATCGGGATTGCTGATCCGTATATCTGTGACTTGCGTGGGATTGAAATCTGCGGCACCGGCCGGCAAAACTGCAATTAACAAAAACTGACTGCAAATAACTGCTGATACAGATTTCACAACACGCCCCCGCTTATGAATACAGGGAGCATTTAGAATATAATTTTACAAAATTTCAAATACTAAAATACTGAAACCTGCCTGTTTATGCGTATCAGGCAGGTTTACTTGTCGACTGGCGGATATGTAATTCCGGTTTAATCAGCGGCTGATCACTATGCATTTCAACACCGTTGAGCTGATCCAGCAACGCACGCGCTGCCTGACGCCCGACTTCACGCTGGCCGTTCCAAACCGTTGTCAGTGCCGGTGTAGCAATTGCCGCCTCTTCCAGATCGTCATAACCGGTCACAGAAATATCTTCACCCGGCACCAGACCGGCACGGGCAATACCATTCATCAGACCAATGGCGACCAGATCGTTCCAGCACACAGCTGCCGTCGGCTTGTCTTTGAGAGACAAGAATTGCGGTGCCACTTCAAAGCCGCCCTGTTTGGTGCGCGGCCCCGGAATGCGCCATTCCGGCTTCACAGTCAGTCCGGCTTTTTCCATCGCATTGACATAACCCTGATAGCGATCGCGACCTGTAGAGGTCTGATCCGTACCGCCGATCATCGCAATGCGTGTATGTCCGAGTGAAATCAGATGATTGGTCGCAAGGCTGATGCCATAGGCATCATCGCCGCGAAACACCGGCACATCCGCACCTTCCACATTACGGGCGATCAGCACCACCGGCAGACCGTTATTTTCTGCCAGTTCAATATCTTCCGCAGGCGTACCGATAGCCGGAGACATGATTACGCCGTCCGCGCCGAGCTGCAAAAGCGTATCAACAAATGTGCGCTGCTTTTCCAGCTGGTCATAATGATTGCTGAGAATGAAAGTCTGGCGGGAGCGATCCAGCTCCGTTTCAATGGAGCGCAAGATTTCCGCAAAAAACGGGTTCATAATATCATGAACCACAACACCGATAATGCCGGAGCGCGATGTGCGCAGCGATGCGGCACGACGATTATAAATATAACCGATGGCGCGGGCATGTTCCTTGATACGGTCGCGGGTCTGATCCGCCACCAGAGGACTGTCACGCAAAGCCAGAGAAACCGTGGCCGTTGACACGCCAAGCGCATCAGCAATGGTTGAAAGTTTGATCTTCTGGGCCAAAAGCCGTCCGCCCCTTATTCAACAATCATATTCACCGGAACCGGCAGTTCTGCGGTATAGTTATCTTCAGTAATCTTAGTTAATCAATATCTAGAATATAGTTTAACAAATAGCGAGACAGTTTTTAGCAACTTATCCGGCAAATTATTCAATACGGAACACAGAGCCACCCTCACCTGCATTGTTCCGTTTTAATCGGCATCATCATCTGCCAGATCATCCGCCGTATCGGCCTCATCACTGGCAGCCGTGCGCAACGGGCGACCGGCAGCAACCGCATTCAGATTATTTTCCATCCGCGCCAACAGTTTCAGCAGAACTTTCCGTTCTTTCTTTTCAAAACCGCGCAGACAGTCTTTCTCAGTTTTGCGTACCAGCTTTTCAATCACACGGATAACATCATGCCCCTGATCGGTCAGAAACACATGTGTCTGGCGCTGATCGCTTTCCGATGCCTGTTTGGTGACAAAACCTTGTGCCTGCAAACGGCTGATCGTTTTGGTCACGGTCGGGGGTCGCACACCCAGACGCTGCGCCAGAATACCGGGCGGCAGGCCGTCTTCTTCGGCAAGTTTCAGCAAAACCGCATCCTGCCCAGCATATAATCCGTGTTCCAGCAGCCGTGTGGCTAATATCGTGCGCATCATCCGCGCATTGTGCTGTAACGGCTGAAGAATAGCAGTTTTGCCTGACTTGCTCATATGCACCCTACCTGTCCGTTTATCATTTCATAAACAACCTAATTGAAGGTGTTATGACTGACAAGCAGCAGTCTGGTCTCAGCTGCAAAGTCAGGACAACGGGCATAAAGGCGTATTTAGAATAGCCGCGGCCACACTCAGCCGTTATGATGCCTCTCACTTGCACATATCAGAGGAGAAATATTTTGCCGGAGATCACCCAGCACGCCAGTTCCGCCCTTTCTGACAGAGTGCCGCAAACCAGTGAGGCTCTCGTAACTGAGCCGCTGCAGGATACTATTCCTGAAAATCTCATTGCTGTCTTACCGCTGGGTGCCCATGAGCAACACGGACTTCATCTGCCTTTTGAGACAGACACGATTATCGCCGAGGGCATAGCCGCACGATTGGCAGAAAATTTGCCGGAGCATATTACCGCGCGCTTTCTGACAACTGAGCCGGTTGGCTATTCTGTTGAACATATGGATGTGGAAGGCAGCCGTACGTTGGCTTTTTCTGAAGCAGTGAACCGCTGGATCGGCATCGGTGAAAATCTCTGTGCCGCCAATATCCGCAAGCTGGTTATACTCAATGCCCATGGCGGCAACTCTCCTTTGGCAACCATAGTCGCCACAGAATTGCGCGCACGTTTAGGCATGCTGGCCGTGGCAACCCACTGGACAAGGTTCGGCATACCGGAAGATCTCATCAGTGCGGAACAGAAACACCTTGATATCCATGCAGGCTATATCGAAACCTCTGTCATGCTGGCCTTGGCACCGGAGCTTGTGCAGATGGATAAGGCGCAGAATTACATCAATGAACAGGTAAAATTCATTGAAGAGTTTCAGTATTTGCGTGCCTATGGCCCGCACGCTTTTGGCTGGATGATGAGCGATCTGAACAAGCAGGGTGCCGCCGGCAATGCTTTACGTGCCAATGCGCAAGATGGCGAGAAAATCATTGCCCATGCAGTAAGCGGCCTGACCGGCCTGATGGATGATGTCCACCGGTTTGATATCTCGGTCTTTGGGCAAACACCCTCACTTTGAAAACTGTCAGCAAAGCTTCAGAAGAGATTGCTCTATATAGCTAGTCTGTTCTATAGAATTACGGTTTCGCAATTCTTATATGCACAGAGATTTCAACATATAAACCGGCTCTGGCTCAACACCAGTTACCCGATCCGGTAAAAATTCTGACAATGAAGAGGCACTCTACCCATGAGCGATAGCCCTGTAGCAGATCAGGTTGCGACTGGCGCAACCACACTCCCTAAAATTCCGGTTACTGTGCTGACCGGCTATCTCGGCTCCGGCAAGACCACCCTGCTCAACCGTATTCTCAGCGAAAACCACGGCAAACGCTATGCTGTCATCGTTAATGAGTTCGGTGAAATCGGCATTGATAATGATCTCATCGTCGAGTCCGACGAAGAAATCTATGAAATGAACAATGGCTGCATCTGCTGCACCGTGCGCGGCGATCTGATCCGCGTGGTTGAAGGTCTGATGCGCCGTCCTGGCCGTTTCGATGCGATCATTGTGGAAACCACCGGCCTTGCCGATCCGGTGCCGGTTGCCCAGACATTCTTCATGGATGATGATGTGCGCGCCAAAACCCAGCTTGATGCTGTGGTCGCCCTTGTTGATGCCAAACATCTGCCACTGCGTCTGAAAGACAGTAAAGAAGCCGAAGATCAGATCGCTTTTGCCGATGTGGTTCTGCTCAACAAAACCGATCTGGTTAATGCGCAGGAACTTAGCCTTGTCGAAGCGACTATCCGCGCCATCAATCCGCATGCGATTATTCATCGTACCCAACGCGCAGAAATTGATCTGACGAAAGTTCTGGATCGCGGTGCTTTTGATCTCCAGCGTGCGCTGGAAAATGATCCGCATTTCCTCGATCATGATCATCCGGATCATGTTTGCGGCCCTGACTGCGATCACGACCACGATCACCATGACCACGGACACGACCATCATGGTCATCACCACCATCATGATCACGACCATACCTGCGGCCCCGATTGCAATCATGACCATGGGCACGACCACGGGCATGCTTCAGCCATCCATGACGTAACCGTCATGTCCGTATCCTTGCGCACCGGTGAGCTGGATGCTGCGAAATTCTTCCCGTGGATTCAGAATGTAACGCAGGTTCAGGGGCCGGATATTCTGCGCCTCAAAGGTATCATCGCTTTTGCCGGTGACGATGACCGCTATGTGGTACAGGGCGTGCATATGATTATCGAAGGCGATCACCAGCGTCCGTGGAAACCGGATGAAAAGCGCGAAAGCCGTCTGGTCTTTATCGGTCGTAATCTGAATGAGCAGGCACTGCGTTCCGGCTTCGAGAAATGTAAATAACCATGCCGACGATTGCCCCTATTGATCTGGGAAGCCACTGCCTGAAAGCCGGCTTCCTCAATGATAATGCCTATTATGCACTGGCCGATGGTACACTCCATTGGCTGGATGAAGCGCATAAAACCGTAACCATGCATGACGGTTTGCTCTGCGTTGCACCAACGGCTGACAATAAAGCCCTGATCACCGGCGGTGAAGACGGACGCATCTGTCAGACTGACGAAAAAGGCAATGTGCAGGAACTGGCGGTTCTGCCGCGCAAATGGATCACTGCGGTTGCCAGTGGCCCTCATGGTGCAGTGGCCTATGCTTCCGGCCGTACCGCATGGGTACGTGAAGCCAATGGCAAAACCACCGAATTTGCCCATGAGCGCAGTGTTGAAGGCGTTGCCTTCGCACCCAAAGGTCTTCGCCTCGCCATTGCCCGTTATAATGGCGCGACATTGCATTGGGCAGGCACGGCCGGTAAACCGGTTGATCTGGAATGGAAAGGCGCACATACCGGCGTGATCTTTTCACCGGACGGTCGTTTTCTGATTACCACCATGCAGGAAAATGCTCTGCATGGCTGGCGTCTGGAAGATAACCGCAATATGCGCATGACCGGCTATCCGGCCAAGGTGAAAGACTGGTCATGGAGCCCTAAGGGCAAATGGCTGGCCACCTCCGGTGCTCCTGCGGCAATCATCTGGCCGTTTGCAGGCAAAGACGGCCCGATGGGCAAAGCGCCGCTGGAACTTGGCCTGCGCGGCGACACAATGGTTACAGCTGTTGCCTGTCATCCGGTCGAAGATATTGTCGCTGTCGGCTATCAGGACGGAATGGTACTGCTCTGCCGTTTTGCCGATCAGAAAGAAGTGCTGCTGCGTCGTCCGGGCAAAGGCGCCATCAGCTCAATGGGCTGGGATAAAAACGGTACGCGCCTCGCCTATGGTGCGGAAACCGGTGATTGCGGTCTGATTAATATTCAGTGGTAACAAAGAAAAAAGCGGCTTCAAAGCATTTCCAGCAAAAGTGCGCAGCGCCTCCGCAGGGAAATCAGTTCACCGGACTGATTTCTTTTCCTGCTACGATGCGTCGGACAATGCGTAAAATAAAAAGAAAGAGCCGTTCCAGCAACTCGTTTAAACTGGAACGGCTCTAAGCCGCTTTTTTTTAAAACATCTAAGATCGAAATTACTTCTTCGATTGTTCCAGTGCCTGCTCGCTCTGAGTGGCCGGTTCCTGTGCTTCCGGCAGGGCTTTCAATTTATCCGTTTTGTCTTTGGTCTTTGTCGTCACAGCCTGCGACATTGCAGGTGCGCCATCCGGCCCCTGCCCCGAGAGCCATGCAGTCACCAGCGACACGTCTTTTGCGCCGATCATATGACCGGCCTTCACCACGCGCGCATCCACTTTTGCACCGCTGGTACGCAGCAAGTCCGAGAGTGCAGGCGCAAAAGGCGCATACATCTTGTCATCAGCGCCGGTCACAACCAGCACTTTAGCTTTACTCAGATTAGCTGCCGGTGTCTGATCCAGCACCGGCATAGAGCGCATCAGAACAGCTTTTTTCACCAGATCAGGATGCAATATCATCGTAGCGGCCAGCAGATTGGCACCATTGGAATAGCCGACAAAAGTGGTGCGGCTCAAATCAATCTGATCGTCTTCAGAGAGCTTGGTCAGAAAACTGACAAAAGCATCCGCTTCATTACGCACATCTTTCTGGTCGAATTTTACTGGCGTAATGCGGGCATACCAGCGTGTGCGACCTTCCTGCAAAACCCGCCCGCGGATACCGAGCAGCGTGGCACGCGGCCACACCTTCTGCGCAAACGGCACAAGACTGGTTTCATTACCGCCGGAACCATGCAGCAGGACAATCGTTTCACCGCTGCCGTTTTCCGGCTTGGTAAAGTGATAAACAAATTTCTGACTGCGGGAAATTGCCTCTTTTACCACCTTGCTCACATCTTTCGCTGCTTCAGCAGCATCCGCTTTAGGATTACGCATGGTCAGCCCCGCGCCTGTGGCCGGTGTCATTATATCTGATTTCTTCATAAATGCCGCATTACCAGAAGCTGTTTCAGCACGGGACGGCGCCTCCTGCGCAAGCACAGCCTGCGGCAGAAACGAGATCAGCATAGCTGCCACAGCGGCAGAAGCGGAAAAAGAGAATAATTTGTTTACCATAGGAGAAGTTTTGCCGGACAAATATTAAAATAATCTAACAAGTCGGTAAATTGATGCATTGCGTGCCTGTAAAGGCGCATTTTACGGAGAGTTGCAATTCTGGCAAGCTCAAAACAGGCCACTCTCTAAATCTCAATCGCGGCGAAAACATGCCATCAATAATTATTTTAACTTCATGCCGCATAATAAATATCTTCACCAGATATTCCGCCTCATCAGCAATACCGGAACCAAATGACATATAAACCAGCTCTGGTCTTCTTAACACTTCTGGCTCAGGCTTTTTTCAGTCTGGTTCTGATTATCATCACCGTCTGGGGCAGTCTTGCACTCCATTATCAGCTGACAGAATCGCGCCTGCTCACTTATGCTGCAATCGGCATATGGGTACTCGTGGCATTGGCTGCACTCAGCACACTCTGGTTCACCGACCTGCAACATTATCGCAGAGCCGCATTTATCAGCTTTGCAATCCTGTTCGCAATTTTGCTGATCTGGTGGCACGGCGTCAAGCCATCGCTGAACCGCGACTGGGCACCGGAAGTCGCACAAACAGTCACCGCCGAGTATAGTGGCGATATGGTGCGGCTCGATCATATCCGTGATTTTGACTGGCGTACGGAAAAGGATTTTACCGTTAACTGGAAAAGTGCCGATTATGATCTGAGCCAGATTAAAAGCGTTGACCTGTTCTTGTCCTATTGGGCAGGGCCTGCGATTGCCCACACATTGGTCAGCTTCGGATTTGAAGACGGGAGACAGGTCGTTTTCTCCGCAGAAATCCGTAAAAAACGCGGACAAGCCTTCTCTGAAATCGGCGGATTCTTCAAAGATTTTGAACTGGCAATGATCGCGGCAGAAGAAAGCGACATTATCTATCTGCGCACCAATGTGCGTGGTGAGCATGTCTATCGCTATCATGTGGATATTGAACCGGAACAGGCACGGCAGCTTTTCAGACTATATACTGATACAGCCAACCGCCTGAGCAAAGAAGCCGGCTTTTATAATACGCTGACCGCCAATTGCACGACGGTTGTCTTCGACATGGCACGAATTCTCGATCCGTCGATAGCACTTGATTATCGCGTACTGCTCTCCGGCTATCTGCCTGAATATATGTTTGAAAAACAACTGATTGTAACGGCGGAGGATAATACGCAATCGATGCGTCTCAACGCCGATATCAGTGAACAGGCAAAGGGCAGCCGCGAAGGTTATTCGCAGCGTATCCGTAACCCTGCCATGCCGCTGCCGGCAGCTGCACAATAAAATATCCGGTGCCGCATCATTATAATGCGGCACCGAGAAAACCAGAGCGTGTTGCGTTTAATAGAACCTACGGCTCTCGCTCTGTTTCTTTATTTTAACGCATGTCTTTATCCCAAAACCGGTATCCACTTTTGGGAGACATGCTTTAGTCGAGAGCAGCAGTTACGATGAACTCTACTTTGTAGCCCGGAGTTGCCAGATGGGCAGAACCGGTTGCGCGTGCCGGTGTGTTAGCAGGATCAACCCATGCTTCCCAAACCGCGTTCATTTCTGCGAAATCTTTCATATCATCCAGCCAGATAATGGTCTGAAGGATTTTGGATTTGTCGGTACCGGCAACAGCCAGCAGACGATCAACTTCAGCCAGCGCGGTTTTGCACTGTTCAGTCACGCTTGCATTTTCTGTACCAACCTGACCGGCCAGATAAACAGTGTTGCCATGGACAACCGCACCGCTCATACGCTTGCCGGATTCGAAACGCTTAACAGACATAGTTCTTCCTCTCATTGTAAATTCGATAAAGCCTTATAAGCATCAAAGCGCGCCAAGACTATTTGTCAGGGTTAAGAAAACGGAAAACAGCACATATTTTTTCGGAATAATGTGAGCAATCCTTATGCTGACCGAATATTCCGCTCCATTCTTGACTCAAAACCTGCCTGCATCTATAAGCCGCCCCACGTTCAGATATTTTTTGCAAGGTCGTTCATCGACCGCGTCTGAACCAGCTCCTGTTAAAAAACAGATTTAAGAAGGGCCGCACACCGCGGTATTAAACAAATGAAGCGCACATATCAGCCATCTAAACTCGTCCGCAAGCGTCGTCACGGTTTCCGTTCGCGCATGGCTACTCCAGGCGGTCGTAAAGTTATTGCAGCCCGCCGCGCACGCGGTCGCGGCAAGCTTTCTGCATAATTGTTGCTCCGCGTAGAGCGGTGACACAACAAGCAAATAAGCAGACCAAAACACTCCGCCTTCGCAAGAGAGCGGAGTTTTTGGCTGTTCGCAGCGGGGAAAAGCGTCGCGGCAAATATTTCCTTCTGGAAGTAAAACAGCGCGATGAGGCAACCAGCAAACAAGCAAAAACCGGTGAAAACCCGCGTGTCGGCTTCACGGTTACCAAGAAAAACGGCAATGCGGTTATCCGCAACAGAATCCGCCGCCGCCTGAAAGCCGCCGCTGCACTCAGCGAAGCCGCAATGGCTCCGCAAACTGATTATGTTATTGTTGCACGCAGGGAAGCGTTAAACGCCCCCTTCAGCGCACTGACCAGAGAGCTCTCAAAGCGGTTTAAATGACCGTTTCTCAAAATAGGCCTGAATTATATCGTCTCAGCGTTCGCTTTTCTGAATGGCTCGTATTATAAGGCAGGCACTTAACTCTGACAGGTATGGGGCATATTCTGCACAGCGCTCTGTCAGCCAGCATATTATACGCTAGGACAGCGCAGCGGTTTTGCGCACTTAGCTGTAATGAACTGACAGGAACCAGGACCCGTCAATGGAAAAAAATCGTAACTTCTTTCTCACCATTGGCCTGTCGATTCTGATTCTCACGCTCTGGCAGGTATTCTATCTGGGGCCAAAGACTGAGGCTCAGAGAGAACAGGCACGGATTGAAGCGCAGAATACTCAGAATGCGCAGGCAACATCCGCCAATATCCCGCAGGGCAATGCGCCTCAGGCTGGTATTCCGGGTCAGACAGCAGAGGCTCAGGGAGCAAAACCTGTTACCCGTGAAGCCGCACTGGCTCAGAGCAAACGCATCAGCATTGATACACCGCGCGTCAGCGGCTCGATCAATACTGTCGGCGCCCGTCTCGATGATCTTTTCCTGAAAGATTATCGCGAAACCGTTGATCCGAAATCCCCTGAAATTGAACTGCTTGCGCCTTCAGGCGTGAAAAAGGGCTATTTCGCTGAACTCGGCTTCTCCGGCAATGATGCAATCGGCACTGTTCCGGGTCCTGCAACCGAGTGGAATATTGAAGGCAATGACAAGCTCACCCCTTCAACACCGGTAACCCTGACCTATGCCAATGAAAAAGGCATCCAGTTCAAGCGCGTGATCTCCGTGGACGAGAACTATATGTTCGCCGTTGAGGATACGATCACCAACCCGACTGATGCTGCCGTTTCGCTCAGCTCCTATGGTCGCGTAACCCGTTTTGAAAAGCCTGAACATGCCAGCGGCACCTATGTGCTGCATGAAGGTCTGATCGGCGTTGTCGGCGATCAGGGTCTGCAGGAAATTTCCTATTCCAAGATCGAAGACAACAAGAACATGCCACTCGCCAAAGCAACAGGCGGCTGGCTTGGCATTACCGACAAATATTGGGCTGCGACACTGATTCCGCCGCAGAACGAAAGCTTTGAAGCACGCTTCTCTTACTTCACTGACGGCACACCGCGCTATCAGGCAGATTTCCTGAGCAGCCCTGTTACCATTGCTGCCGGTCAGAACGCTGTCATCAAAAACCATGTTTTTGCCGGCGCCAAAGAAGTTGCCAAGATCAAAGAATATGAAGAAAAACTGGGCATCAAACAGTTCGAACTGCTGATCGACTGGGGCTGGTTCTACTTCATCACCAAGCCGATGTTCTACCTCATCGACTGGATCTATAAATTCTCCGGCAATTTCGGTGTCGCTATTCTGGTGGTTACCGTTCTGCTGAAAGCCCTGTTCTTCCCGCTGGCCAACAAGTCCTACAAGTCGATGGCCCGCATGAAGATGATGCAGCCTGCGATGCTGGAAATCCGTGAGAAATATGCGGATGACAAAGTTAAGCAGCAGCAGGAAATGATGCAGCTTTACAAGCGCGAGAAGATCAACCCGCTGGCCGGTTGCTGGCCGGTGCTGGTGCAGATTCCTGTATTCTTTGCGCTCTATAAGGTTCTCTATGTCACCATCGAAATGCGTCATGCGCCGTTCTTTGGCTGGATTCATGACCTTGCTGCGCCGGATCCGACATCGCTGTTCAACCTGTTTGGCCTGCTGCCTTGGGATGTTCCTGCATTCCTGATGATCGGTGTATGGCCGCTGATTATGGGTGTCACCATGTTCCTGCAGATGCGCATGAACCCGACCCCGCCGGATCCGACACAGGCTGCAATCTTCACATGGATGCCGATTATCTTCACATTCATGCTGGCTGCATTCCCTGCAGGTCTGGTTATCTACTGGGCATGGAACAACACATTGTCCATTCTCCAGCAGGGCATGATCATGAAACGTCAGGGTGCCAAGATCGAACTTTTTGACAACCTCAAAGGCATGTTCAAAAAGAAAGAACCTGCGGCACCGGCGAAAACCGACAAGCCTGCCAAGAAATAAAACAAACAGAAAAGCCCCCTTTACGGGGGCTTTTTTATATCTGAAGCGCATTGACGGTTGACAAAAGCCACTGAAAGCTCAATGCCATAAAGAACAGTGTTATGTTGCAATGACACGGATATAAGCCACAGGAAGAATTGAGTGACCGAAGCAGAACTGGCCGTCGCAAAAGAAGCAGAGAAATATGCAGCACTTGTTGCCGAGGGTAAGGCTCTCTTCAACAAGCGATGGATTTTTATCCGCGGCGTGCCGTCCATGAAATTTCTCCCGCCGGAAGGCCCTGTTGAAATCGCTTTCGCCGGTCGCTCCAATGTCGGCAAATCCTCGCTGATTAATGCGATTGTCGGCCAGAACGGCTTGGCACGCACATCCAACACACCGGGTCGTACGCAGGAGCTCAACTATTTTGTGCCGGATGGTTATTCCGGCGAGAATGGTGACCTGCCGCCATTGGCACTCGTTGATATGCCGGGCTACGGCTTTGCTGAAGCGCCGAAATCCATGGTCGATGCATGGACACGTCTGGTCTTCGATTATCTGCGCGGCCGCACCACGCTGAAGCGTGTTTATGTGCTGATTGACTCTCGTCACGGCATTAAAAAGAATGATGCGGATGTGCTGGATCTTTTGGATAAAGCCGCCGTCTCCTACCAGATCATTCTCACCAAGATCGACAAGATCAAGGAAGCAGGCGTCCCGCGCCTGATGGCAGAAACACAGAAAGCGATTGCACGTCGTCCGGCCGCTTTCCCGCAGATTCTCGCCACATCCTCCGAAAAAGCCATCGGCTTTGATGCAGTGCGCGCTGCGATTGCTCTGCTGACCAAGGAATAGGAACCACGCAAGGTGGTTTCTTTATCACTCACATAACCCTTCATGCCGTGGAGTGCTCCATGACCGCGACAAGCCCTGAAATCCAAGCACAACTCCTCTCAGCCGCCCTGCCCTTCATGCAGCGTTATGAGAATAAAACAGTCGTCGTCAAATATGGCGGTCATGCCATGGGCGATGCGGCACTGGGCAAGGCCTTTGCCCGCGATATCGCGCTGCTCAAACAATCCGGCATCAACCCGATTGTTGTTCATGGCGGCGGTCCGCAGATTGCTGCAATGCTTGGCAAGCTTGGCATTGAATCCCGTTTCGAAGGCGGCTTGCGCGTTACCGATGAAAAGACGGTTGAAGTGGTTGAAATGGTTCTCGCCGGTTCAATCAACAAAGAAATCGTGGCGATGATTAATGCCGAAGGCGAATGGGCAATCGGCCTGTGCGGCAAAGACGGCAATATGGTTTTTGCTGAAAAAGCGCATAAGACCTATCGCGATCCGGATTCCAATATTGAGCGCGTGCTTGATCTGGGCTTTGTCGGCGAGCCGGTAGAAGTGGATCGCACATTGCTTGATCTGCTTGCACGTTCGGCTGTAATTCCGGTGATTGCACCGGTTGCACCGGGCCGTGATGGCAATACCTATAATATCAATGCGGATACTTTTGCCGGTGCGATTGCGGGTGCGCTGAGCGCAACACGTCTGCTGTTCCTCACCGATGTACCGGGTGTTCTGGATAAGAACAAAAACCTGATCAAGGAATTGTCGGTTGCAGATGCGCTGGCACTGATTGAAGACGGTACAATTTCCGGCGGCATGATCCCGAAAGTTGAAACCTGTATTGATGCAATCCGCCGCGGTGTGGAAGGCGTGGTTATTCTCAATGGTAAAACCCCGCATTCCGTATTGCTGGAATTGTTTACGGAACACGGTGCCGGCACACTTATTGTGCCATAACTAACAATGCACGTTGATCGTGCCGTAAACTAAAAGACCTTATAAAAAAATCCCGCAATTGCGGGATTTTTTCTTACTGCCATAACAACAAAAACAGAATGCCGGTGACAATCAAGATACATCCGGCGACTTCCATGCGGTTGATCCGCTCTTTAAAAATGAACACTGCCGAGATGAAAGTAAAAATCAGTTCGATCTGCCCGAGCGCACGCACATAGGCCACCTGCTGCAAGGCCATAGCTGTAAACCAGCCCATTGATCCCAGTACGCTGGACAGGCCAACCAGCGATGATGAGCGCCATGATTTCAGCACCAGAACAATTTCATTCTTGTCCTTGATCAGCATCCATACCAGCATGAAAACCGTCTGGAATGTCGTCACACAAGCAAGTGTCACAGCGGCCTGCATGATCGGATTTGGACCGTCCAGCGAAAGCGCTGCGGAGCGATAAGCCACGGCAGAAATACCGAATACACCACCCGAAGCGATACCGATCAAAGCTGTACGGCTGACCAGAGCTTTAAACAAATTGCCCCAGCTTAACGGCATACGCGCGACTGAAATCAGCATTACACCCAGTACACCAACAATAATTGCCAGCACGGCACCGGTTGTCAGACGTTCTCCAAGTAAGATCAGGCCAAAGATAGCCGCCTGCACCGGTTCAGTCTTGGAATAGGCTGTACCCACTGCAAAATTGCGCAGGGTAAACAAATAAACCAGCATGATAGTGGCGAAGATCTGTGCCAGCCCGCCGACAACACTCCAGAACAGGAATGCACCGTTAAGCTGCGGCAAAGCAAAGCCCGCAAAGAAATGCAGACCCAGCACATAAAGAATGGCGACAGGAAAACCATAACCAAAACGCACAAAGCTTGCGCCTCTGGTGCCGAGCTTGCCTTGCAACTTTTTTTGCAGCGTCGTGCGCACATTCTGCATAAAGGCAGCGGCAATCGTAATAGGTATCCAGAGTTCCATGATTATGCAGTGCTTTTCTGTTTTATAGAAATATATCAGGCTCTGTTTGCCCTGCCCTGCCGCTAATTACAAGCCACCCGCTTTATACCAAGGCGATAAGATGCTGACGCATCACGCCTTGAAAAAGTTCAATCGCCACTCGGGCTTAACCCAAATCCCATGAGTGATACTCATGGGGTTTTGGTATTAGCGCTTAAGTGTCACGATAAATAAAGGCTGATCTTTACAAAACTTCGTGGCATAACACCTGCATGACCAATTTACCTGAACCGCGCCACTTCGCCCATGTCACTGACTGGGTGTTTGATATGGATAATACACTCTACCCGCACGACACTAATCTGTTCTCGCAGATTGATGTGCGGATGACATCTTATGTCTCGGAACTGCTGCAGCTGCCACGCGATGAGGCACGCAAGGTTCAGAAGCGGTTTTATCAGGAATATGGCACCACGCTGAAGGGTCTGATGGAATGTCACAAGATTGATCCCGACGACTTTCTCGCCAAAGTGCATGACATTGACTATACATGGTTGAAACCCGACCCGCTTCTGGGTGAAGCCATTGCCCGCCTGCCCGGCCGCAAATTCATCTATACCAATGGCGACCGCAAACATGCGGAAAATGCGGCAGCACAGCTTGGTATTCTCGACCGTTTCGACGATATTTTCGACATTGTTGCCGCACAACTGGTGCCAAAACCGGAGCGTGCACCTTATGAGCTGTTTTACAAACAATGCGGTATCAATCCGCAAAAAGCAGCGATGTTTGAAGATCTGGCGCGCAATCTCACAGTGCCAAAATCCACCGGCATGCGCACAGTTCTGATTGTGCCGAATAATTTTGAACCGGATTTCAGTGAGATTTGGGAAAGCGATCCCGCCTTTACTGACAGCGTGGATTTTGTCACGGATAATCTGACAGAGTTTCTGACTGCGCTGCACCCGTAAATGCATCAACCCGTGCACAGCAAACGCCATTTCACTTCACTGGAAGCTGTAATCGATGCAGCCGCACACCGGCTGCTTGACCGGTTGCCACAACATGGTCTCTCCGGTGCATTGGTTGAGTTTCTGGTTTTCGGGCTGAAACAGGCATGGGCATGCCTGTTCGGCGGCGTCATGCTCGGGCTGATTATTCTCAGCAAATATCTATGGGCAGACGGCTCTGCCCTGCCGCAACTGATCACACGCTATGATTTCCTGTTTCTGTCAGCAGTTACCATTCAGTTGCTGATGCTGCTGAGCCGCTTGGAAACCTTACGTGAAGCCAAGGTCATCCTGATTTTCCATATTGTCGGAACAGCAATGGAAATCTTCAAAACCCATATGGGGTCGTGGATTTATCCAGAGGAAAATCTGTTCCGCATCGGTGGCGTACCGCTATTCTCCGGCTTTATGTATGCGGCAGTCGGTTCCTATATGGCGCGGATCAACCGTATTTTTGATATCAGACTGGCATACTACCCGCCATTACCGCTGACTTTTGCACTCGCCACCGGCATTTATATCAATTTCTTCAGCCACCATTATCTGCCGGATATGCGCTGGCTGCTCTTTGCCGTCACCGCATTGATGTTCTGGCGCACCAGCATGCATTACCGCGTGTTCCGTTTTCGTCACCGTATGCCGTTACTGCTGGCGTTCTTCCTGACTTCCCTGTTTATCTGGATTGCCGAAAATATCGGCACATGGTCACGCGTCTGGCTCTATCCGGGGCAACATGACCAATGGGTGCCGGTCTCACTGTCGAAACTCGGCGCATGGTATCTGCTGATGATAATTTCCGTGGTGCTGGTGACCGTTATTCATCCGCCGAAACAGCCGGACGACAGATAATAAAAAACGCCGATGCGTTTGCACACCGGCGTTTCAATTTCTCATTATCAGCGCTTACAGATCGTAGTGATCTTTCACGACATTCCATGCTTCATCAGCCGTATCCACATAATGGAACAGCTCCAGATCTTCCGGCGAAATTGTGCCCTGTTCGGAGAGATACGGAATATTGATCGCCTTCGTCCAGAACTCCTTGCCGAACAGCACCAGCGGCACACGTTCCATACGGCCAGTCTGCATCAATGTAAGTGTTTCAAACAACTCGTCCATGGTACCGAAACCACCTGGGAAAACGGCAAAAGCCTTGGCACGGAACAGAAAATGCATCTTGCGCAGCGCGAAATAGTGGAAGTTGAAGCACAATTCCGGCGTGACATAGGCGTTCGGCGCCTGCTCATGCGGGAGCACAATGTTCAAACCGATAGACGGCGCACCAATATCAGCGGCACCACGGTTGCCCGCTTCCATCACACCCGGCCCGCCACCGGTGACGACGACGAATTCACGGTAATAGGTTGAAGCCGAGTATTCCGAACAACGGCGGGCAAATTCACGCGCTTCTTCATAATAAACCGAATTGGCTTCGAGATTCTTTTTCTGAACTTCGTTTTTCGCAGCCCATGCCTCGCCGCCCGGCTCAGGGATACGCGCGCCACCGAACAGTACGACAGTCGACTTGATGCCGCGCTCTTCCATAATCATTTCCGGCTTCAGCAGCTCAAGCTGCAGGCGGATCGGGCGCAGTTCCCGCTTGGTCATAAATTCCGCATCACTGAATGCCAGCTTATAGGCCGGCGCACGGGTTTGCGGTGTATCCGGCACCGCAGCGACGCGCTTAACAGTTTCACCGGAATTGCTGAAAGGTGTCCAGCCATCTTTCTCAAGCGGATTCATGCAATATCATCCTGTTGTGGCAGCGACATCAATTATAAAAAAGCAAGCCACTGTTCGTGTTTCCATATTGAGTGTCTGAATCAAAAATCGTCAGGCCGAGACGAAAAGGGTGATTTCGAGAACCGGAACGGAGCGTACCTATTGTACGTTCATCTAGGTAAGCCCAGAAATTGCCCTTTGCAGGCCGGCATGGCGACTTTTAGATCAGATACTGAGGCATATAGTGCAAAAGCGGCAATGCCAAGATTGACCATGCTTTGAGCATAGCCTAATCATTTGCCGAAAATATTCCGTAATCTGTATATTTCGTCAGGCATTTCGTCTGAATGACGAAATAAATGCGATTTAATTCCGTTTCAACACCTCAGGAGCAGTAATATGTCCCAGCCTGATCTGTCAGCTCTCGAAAAAATTATCACAAAAGCTTTTGATGAGCGTGACACAGTCTCGGTATCAACCACCGGAGAAATCCGTGATGCCGTCGCACAATCCCTCTTGCTGCTCGATCAGGGTAAAGTACGTGTTGCCGAAAAACAGGCAGACGGTAACTGGACAGTCAATCAGTGGCTGAAAAAAGCAGTTCTGCTTTCCTTCCGTCTTAACCCGATGGAAATCATCAAAGGCGGCCCGGGTGAATCCGTCTGGTGGGATAAAGTCGCCTCCAAGTTTGACGGCTGGGGTGCAGATGAGTTTACGCAGGCCGGTTTCCGCGCCGTGCCAAACTGCGTCGTGCGTCACTCCGCTTATATTGCACCAAATGCCATTCTGATGCCGTCTTTTGTTAATCTCGGCGCTTATGTCGGGGAAGGCACGATGGTTGATACATGGGCAACTGTCGGCTCCTGCGCTCAGATCGGCAAGAATGTGCATCTGTCCGGCGGCGTCGGCATCGGCGGCGTGCTTGAGCCGCTGCAGGCCGAACCAACCATCATCGAAGACAATTGCTTTATCGGCGCCCGTTCGGAAGTTGTGGAAGGCTGCATCATCCGCGAAGGTTCGGTGCTTGGTATGGGTGTCTATATCGGCAAATCCACCAAAATCGTCGACCGCGCCACCGGCGAAGTCTTCTATGGCGAAGTACCGCCTTACTCGGTTGTTGTTGCCGGTACTATGCCGGGCAAACCTTTGCCAAATGGTGAAGCTGGCCCGAGCCTTTATTGCGCGGTTATCGTTAAGCGTGTTGATGAGAAAACCCGCTCGAAAACTTCAATCAATGATCTGCTGCGCGACTAAAAACAGCCTATCAAAAACAACAAAAAGCGGCGGGCCTCAAGCCCGCCGCTTTTTGTTTGTTATACCGTCAATTAACGACGGGTGCTTGCAGGCGAATGATCGTCAAAGCCGTTAGCGGAACCGTCACTATAGGTTTCGGTCTGTGTGCTGGTTACAGTCGCATTCGCAGTTACAAATGTCTGGTCAGCACCATACAGATTGTCTGGAATGCCGGCATTTGGATTTTCAGCAAATGCGGCACCGGCAGAAAGAGCAAGAGCGGCAACAGTCAAAGCAATCTTTTTCATTTTCATATTCCTTTTATAGGCCGGTCATTTTCAACGGATCAGTTGGGAGGGTCTGTTCATCAGACGTTGAAATGCGGCTGTCATTCATAGTGTTAATGTTATGCGGAGGATGTACCGGCTAAATTAGCCGTTATAGCTGGCTGGTGAATTGTCACCGAAACCGTGAGCCGAACCGTCTGTAAAGGTTTCAGCCTGTGTGCTTTTCACAGTTGAAGTGGTGATCACAGGTGTCTTGTCATTGCTGTACAGGTCATCAGGAATACCCGCATTTGGGTTTTCAGCAAAAGCAGCACCGGCGGTCAGAGCAAGGGCGGCAACAGTCAAAGCAATCTTTTTCATTTTCATATTCCTCTTATAGGCCGGTTATTCTCAACGGGATCAGTTGGGAGGTCTGTTCATCAGACGTTGAAATCCGGCTGTCATTCATAGTGTTGATATTATGCGGAGGATGTACCGGCTAAATTAGCCGTTATAGCTGGATGGTGCATTATCACCGAAGCCGTGTGCGGAACCGTCTGTAAAGGTTTCAGCCTGTGTGCTTTTCACAGTTGAAGTGGTGATCACAGGTGTCTTGTCATTGCTGTACAGATCATCAGGAATACCCGCATTTGGGTTTTCAGCAAAAGCTGCTCCGGCAGAAAGAGCAAGTGCAGCAACAGTCAAAGCAATCTTTTTCATTTTCATATTCCTTGTTCAATTTATGTGAACGTGCTTGGGAGAAGCGCCGTTCCGATGACCCTGAGATAGGAGCCATTGTTTATGATTTCAACTCACATAAATTTTACGACTAAATAAAAATTCTGACACAATCTTTCCTTGAAAAAACAACTAACACATATCAACTCAATAAAATCAAGAACTTAACAGTTTAAAAATTTGGCAGATATTTCAATATTCGCTGTATCGTTCTCTAAATAGAGACATTCCGTTCGTTGTATCGTTCCCAATTGATGAACAATAACAGTTTTATCACAATATTATTACCGGCTGTTACAGTGCTGTTTTTGGAATTAGATACCGGCAAATCACAGTGTGACTCATCAAAGATAGATTCCAGATGCGCCAGCTTGCGGCATCTGCTAAGCCTTGTGCATGATGACCACATTTGATCCCGCTGAAAATCTCGCTGCTCTTATCCGCTGCCCGTCAGTTACACCGGCAGAAGGCGGAGCTCTCACAACGCTGCAGGCAATGCTGGAACCGCTCGGCTTCAAAATCGAGCGTCCTGTCTTCACTGAAGACGGCACGCCGGACATAGAAAATCTCTATGCACGCCTCAAAGGCACAGGCCCGCATCTGATGTTTGCCGGCCATACCGATGTTGTGCCGACCGGTGATCTCTCGCTCTGGAAGCACCCGCCTTTTGCAGCCGTTATTGAGAATAGTGAACTCTATGGCCGTGGTGCAGTAGACATGAAGGGCGGAATAGCCTGTTTTGTTGCCGCAACCGCCCGCTATTTGAAAAAATTTCCGGATCGCAAGCCGAATATTTCTTTCCTGATTACCGGCGACGAAGAAGGCCCTGCAATCAACGGCACCGATAAATTACTGCATTGGGCAAAAGCCAAAGGCGAAAGCTGGGATGCTTCACTGGTTGGGGAGCCAACCAATCCTGACCGCTTGGGTGAAACAATTAAAATCGGCCGCCGTGGCTCTGTCACCGGCACGGTAACAGTGCATGGTACGCAGGGGCATGTGGCCTATCCGCATAATGCGGACAATCCGGTGCGCGGTATTATGGCTCTGCTGAACAGCCTGCTGATACCGGCCTATGATAAGGGTACAGAGAATTTTCAGGCAACCAATCTCGAAATCACTTCGATTGATGTCGGCAATCCGGCAACCAATGTCATTCCGGCAAAAGCAATCGCCTCATTCAACATCCGCTTCAATGACACATGGACAGCCGATACTCTGCAAGACGAAGTTACACGTCGTCTGAGCGATGCTGCACAGGACAATCCGTTCCGGCAGGATAAATCGGTGCCACTTCACTATGAGTTACAGTGGAGCGAACGTCCGAGCCATGTATTTCTGACCCGCAATGACAAGCTGATTGACTCTCTGAACGATGCGATCAAAGCGGTGACCGGCAAACAGGCCACACTTTCCACATCCGGCGGCACATCCGATGCCCGTTTCATCAAGGATTATTGCCCTGTGGTGGAATTCGGTCTTGTCGGCCAGACCATGCATATGGCCAATGAGCGGACATCACTGCAAGACCTTGAAAATCTCACCGCAATTTACGAAAAATTCCTTGAGGGCTTTTTTGCCTGAGTCATTTTACTTCGGGTGCCTGCCCTGAAAACACAGGCACCTCTTTCGTCGTCACTTATACAGGTTGCCCATGCCCAGTTTTGAAGAGATTCAGTATTATTTCTCCGCAGTCTGGCGCACCATGACCGGCCATCCGGAAGCATTGAATGATCTGAATACGGATGCAGACGGTTTCTGGCGGTCTTTTTATGCAATCCTGATTTCCCTGCCGCCAATGCTGATCGGCTGGGTCGAAATCGCAGCCCGCCTTACCGAAGGAACAGAAGGCGGCGATGCAACAGCATTGCGCCTTATCAATACGGTCAAGCTCGGCGCTATTGATATGATTGTCTGGCTATTACCGCTGCTCATTATCGGCTTTCTCAGCCGCAGCCTTGGCCTTGAACGCCGTTTTTCTACCTATGTAGTCGCTACAAACTGGACAACCGCGTTATTTGCGTGGATCTATGCCCCGCTCTCATTCCTCAATCTGCTGCTGCCGGACTTGTCTCCGGTCTTCGCAGGCATCGGTTTCGGGCTGTTTCTGGCGACATTAGTGCTGAGCTACAGGCTCACCCGTGCAGCATTGCAACGGCCACATAGTTTCGCCGCGCCATTTTTCATTTCTGTGGTGCTGGGCAGTATTATGCTGACAATCATACTGCAAAATCTGGCAGGTTTTATACCTGCTCTATAAAATCAGTGGATAATCCGCACCAATCATATAGAGGCCATGGGCAGGTGCCACGACACCGCAGGCTTTACGGTCACGTGCTTCCAGTGCCGCCACCAGATCGTCATTGGTCCAGCGGCCTGTCCCCACTTCGCTGATGCTGCCAACCAGTGAACGCACCTGATTATGCAGGAAAGACCGCGCAGATGCCCGTACCTCAATCAACTCGCCATGACGCTGAACACTCAAGAGATCAAGCGTTTTAACAGGGCTTTTGGACTGGCATTGTGTAGAGCGGAATGTCGTAAAATCATGCAGGCCGACAAGCAATTGTGCGGCCTCCTGCATGGCATCCGTATCCAGCTTTTTCGCCACCCACCAGGCACGGCTGGCTTCCAGCGCCAAAGGTGTGCGACGATTGATAATGCGGTAAATATAATGCCGTCCCAGCGCGCTGAAACGCGCATCAAAATGATCCGGCACTTTCTCGACATTAATCAGAAAGACGCTCTCTTTATCCAGTGCCAGATAGGCATTGACGGCATCGCGTACTTTGGATGCGCCCCAATCCTTGGTCAGATCAACATGGGCTGTCTGTTGAAAAGCATGAACGCCGGCATCGGTACGCCCTGCAGCCCCGATTGAATTGCTGTCACCGCAAAATTTAAAAATCGCAGCTTCAATAGCCCCCTGCACCGTCGGCGCATTATCCTGCCGCTGCCATCCGGCATAGGGTGAACCATCATATTCAACTGTCAGGCGATAACGCGGCACTCAATTTTCTCCGAATGCAGAAGCATAAATCAGTTTACCTTGCAAAGGCGCAAGAGTGGCTGTGTCCGTGAGGTGCTTTGCCTGCAAATATTGAGCCGGATAAACACTCTCAAGTCCGGCAGCATCGGCAACGCTGTAACCGAAGCGTCCGTAATAGGCAGGATCGCCTAAGACAATGCTCAGAACCTCACCTTGCTGAACCAGCAGCTTATGCGCAACCTCAACCAGCGCACTGCCCAGCCCCGTCCGCTGCATTTCCGATGACACAGCAAGCGGTGCCAAAGCAACAGCAGCAAGACGATTGCCGGACTGTTCGACCCATAATCTGGAAAACAGAATATGTCCGGCAATTTGACCGGCAATTTCCGCAACCAGTTCCAGCACAATGTCACCATCAGCGGCCAGCTTGCGCACCAATGCAACCTCATCAGCCCCGTCAAAAGCAGCGGCAATCACACCATCAATCGTTGAGCGATCTTGCTCTCTGACGGGGCGTATATCCGGCTGCTTGACGGGAGAATGACTCATGGCAGAATTGTACCGGTTGCGAGCTTAACGCCATTGCAGAATTCTGCAGCGCTGACAGCCTTGCCACCGGCTTTCTGCACCAGCGTCAGCGCAACCGCACCCTCACCACAGGCAATTACCAGCTGGCCGTCCAGCACTTCACCGGCTTTGCCTGCACCATCAGCGATCACCGAGCGCAGCACTTTTACGCGCTCAAGCTGACCATTGATTTCCATCTCGCACCATGCCCCCGGAAACGGGCTCAAACCGCGGATACGGTTATGCACGGCCTGCGCCGGTTGCGACCAGTCAATACGCGCTTCAGACTTCTCAATCTTGGAGGCATAGGTCACGCCATCTTCTGACTGCGGATTGAGCTTCAGACTGTCACGCTCCAGTGCAGCCATAGCACGCACCATCAGATCGGCACCGGTAATGCTCAAACGATCATGCAATTCACCGCAGGTCATATTCGGAGTGATGGTAATTTTCTCGACCATGGCCACAGGACCGGTATCCAGCCCCTCATCCATTTTCATAATCATCATACCGCTCTCGGCATCACCAGCCATAATCGCCCGCTGGATCGGCGCCGCACCACGCCAGCGTGGCAGCAGCGAAGCGTGACCATTATAGCAGCCAAGTGCGGGCGCTTCGAGAATAGCCTTTGGCAGCAACATGCCATAGGCGACAACCACAGCGACATCCGCATTCAGATCATGGAAAATCTGCTGTTCTTCTTCGCTTTTCAGGCTTTTCGGCGTGAAAACAGGAATACCGAATTCTTCAGCCTTTTCATGCACAGGCGATTTTGTCAGTTCCAAACCACGACGACCGGCCGGACGCGGCGGCTGGCTGTAAACAGCAACAATCTCATAGCCCTGTCCGATCAGCGCTGTCATCACCGGAACAGAAAATTCCGGCGTGCCCATAAACACAATACGTAACGACATAGACTATCCTACCTACACTCTCTGACCTGACCGTAATTCAGCCTGTATTTCAGATTTTTTTACCTGAAGCCGGCACATGGGTCTTGGCCAATTTTTTGAATTTCTTAATCACCATATCCCGCTTAAGCTTGGAAATATGATCGATAAAAAGCACGCCATCCAGATGGTCAATCTCATGCTGCAGACAGGTAGCCATCAGGCCTTCAGCTTTGATTTCCTGCGGTTTGCCGTCCAGATCCTGATAGGTCACGCGCACAGTCGCAGGGCGTTCCACTTCCGCATAATAATCAGGGATCGAGAGGCAACCTTCTTCGTAGCTGCTCGGCTCATCCGAACGCTCGACAATCACCGGATTGATAAAGACATGCGGCGCGGGGGCATCGCCCTCTTTCGCCAGATCAATCACCACCATACGGATCGGCTCAGCCACCTGAATTGCAGCCAGACCAATCCCCGGCGCATCATACATCGTGGCGAGCATATCATCGGAGAATTTACGCAAATCCGCGTCGAAACGCTCAACGGGTTTGGAAACCTGACGCAATACCGGATCAGGAATAAAAATAATCGGCTTAATGGTCATCACAGTGATCCGGTGTTGCAAATGATTGAAAATATCTGACACCCGCGCAGGCAGGCACAATCGGAATGATGTCCGATCTAATCTCTCAGCACTCCGCCGTCAATAAATTACATGAGATGAACAAAAATTTGTTCACGTTTTATTCTTATATTTACCGCGAATCGTGTAATCTTTATCTATGGAAACATTATCTGCTTCAGAAATACCGGCATCCTTTGCGAGTGCACTCGGTCTCAGCCCCGCCCAGTTTTTGCTGGTGACGGGCGGTTTTGTACTGTTCATTATCCTCCTGCTGTTCTGGCTCTCCGGCCGTAACAGCAGGGCGATGATCCATGCGCAGTTTCAGTCGGAAGAGCGGGCGCGCGAGGCAGAAATGCAAATGCAGTCGATCCTGAAAAGTCAGGCAGAGATGCAGGGGCGCATGCAGACGATGGCAGAGCTTTTCGGCGCCAGACAGGCAGAGCTCAATAAATCTATCCGCGACCGGCTCGACGGCATGACCAGTCATCTTGGCCGCAGCATCAATGAACAGACCCGCTCAACCCATGAAAACTTAAGCAAGTTGCAGGAACGGCTGGCGGTGATCGACACCGCCCAGAACAATATCCAGTCGCTCGCCGGTCAGGTTGTGCAATTGCAGGCCATCCTCGCCAATAAACAGACACGCGGCGCTTTCGGCCAATCGCGGATGGAAGCAATTATTGCCGACGGTCTGCCAATGGGTGCCTATGAGTTTCAGGCTACACTCTCTAATGGTATGCGGCCTGATTGTCTGGTGCGGATGCCTAATGGCACAGCCTCACTGGTGGTCGATGCCAAATTCCCGCTGGAAAGCTGGAATGCATTAAAAGCCTCGGAAACACCGGAAGCCAAACGTCATTACGAACAGCTGTTCCGCCGCGATATGGAGGTACATATCCGTGACATTGCCGCCAAATATTTCATCAGCGGTGAGACACAGGATACGGCCTTTCTGTTTGTACCATCAGAATCGATTTTTGCGGAAATTCACGAGAATTTTGAGGTGATTATTCAGCGGGCACATCGCTCCCGCGTGGTCATTGTCTCGCCTTCTCTGCTGATGCTCTCCATTCAGGTCATCCAGTCCGTGCTTAAAGATGCGCGGATGCGGGAACAGGCCCATCTCATTCAGGGAGAAGTTGTGCGGCTGATGGATGATGTATCGCGGCTTGATGAACGGGTGCGCAAATTACAAACCCATTTCTCACAGGCCAGCCGTGACATTGACGATATTCTGATCTCATCCTCCAAAGTCACCCGTCGCGGTGCCAAGATTGAAGCATTGGAACTGGGCGACAATCCGGATAATCACGAACAGAAAAAAGCGCCGCAGCAACAGTCTTTACCACAGAACGGTGCCCCTTCTGCACCACGCTTTTTATAGGGAGCAATCTCGCGGAATCTATCTCTGAAAACGGGATTATAAGCCTTTGCAGAATGAGGAAAAAATCCCGTTCAAGGCGCATCAAAACCTTATTTTATGCAATAAAATTAACCATTTAAGCTATCCGCGCCACAATAAATAAAGACGAAACCGGCAATCCGCGTCTATGCAGCTCATATATATCCGCACAAAAACCGGACAGCCGCAGCGGAATCTCCGCCTCAAATGATGCCCGCAACACTTTGCACGATAAATAAAAAAGCCGGACGCACATTGCATCCGGCTTTAATTCTACAATAAAAATCATCTAGTTACGTCTTTATATATCATATAAAGACCAGAGCCTGATCAGCCCTTCATTGTCTCACGAATACGGGCAACCAGTGCATCACTTTCCGGAAAGCCGTTTTCAGCTTTACGATCCCATACCACCTGCTCATTCAGACGAATGATGTAATTGCCATCGCCGCCCGGAATAAGCGCGATCTCACCGACTTCATCACCAAATGCCTGCAACAATTCCTGAGCCGCCCATGCAGCACGGAGCATCCAGTTACACTGGATACAATATTCAATGGTAATACGTGGTTTAGCAGTCATATCGCAATATCCTATATTTAATTAAAACAAACCCGCCGGAAGGCGGGTCTGCTCGAAATCTCTGAAGTGATTATTCATCACCCATTTTAAGCGCCTGAATGAAGGCTTCCTGCGGAATTTCCACCTTACCGAACTGACGCATGCGCTTCTTACCTTCCTTCTGTTTTTCCAGAAGTTTGCGCTTACGCGAAACGTCACCACCGTAACATTTCGCCGTCACGTCCTTACGCAGAGCCGAGATCGTCTCACGCGCAACAATACGTCCGCCAATTGCCGCCTGAATCGGAATTTTGAACATATGCTGCGGGATCAGGTCTTTCAGCTTTTCACACAGCACGCGGCCACGTTTTTCAGCAGCAGAACGGTGTACCAGCATGGAGAGCGCATCAACCGGCTCGTCATTGACGAGGATCGACATCTTCACCAGATCGCCTTCCTTATATTCCGACAGATTATAATCGAAAGATGCATAACCTTTGGAAATCGACTTCAGGCGATCGTAGAAATCGAACACCACTTCGTTGAGCGGCAATTCATAGGTCACCATCGCACGCGGGCCGACATAAGACAGATCGACCTGAATACCACGACGCTCCTGACAGAGTTTCAGGATCGAACCGAGATAATCATCAGGCGTCAGAATCGTCGCTTTAATCCACGGCTCTTCAATGGACGTGATTTTCACCACATCCGGCATATCCGCCGGATTGTGCAGTTCCTTCACCGAACCATCGAGCATATTCATGCGATAGACAACGGAAGGTGCGGTAGCGATCAGATCAAGATCAAATTCGCGGGAAAGGCGTTCCTGAATGATTTCAAGATGCAACAGCCCGAGGAAACCGCAACGGAAACCAAAGCCCAAAGCGGCCGATGTTTCCATTTCAAAGGAGAAGCTCGCATCATTGAGACGCAGCTTGCCCATGGCAGCACGCAAATCTTCAAAATCAGCCGCATCCACAGGGAACAGACCGCAGAAAACCACCGGCTGCGCAGGTTTGAAACCCGGCAGCATGGTTGTTGTCGGACGCTTATCCTCGGTGATCGTATCACCGACGCGGGTATCTGCCACTTCCTTGATCGAAGCAGTGATAAAGCCAAGCTCACCCGGCCCCAGATCTTCAACAGCCACCATTTTCGGTGTGAATACGCCAACGCGCTCCACCGGATATTTGGCACCTGTGCCCATCATACGGATGGTCTGGCCTTTTTTCAGCACACCGTCGATGATGCGAACCAGCACGATCACGCCGAGATAAGTGTCATACCAGCTATCCACCAGCATGGCTTTGAGCGGTGCATCACGGTCGCCTTCTTTTGGCGGCGGCAGGCGCTCAACAATCGCTTCCAGCACATCCGGAATACCCAGACCGCTTTTCGCGGAGATTTCTACAGCATCCGATGCATCGATACCGATCACATCTTCAACCTGTTCTTTCACGCGCTCAGGATCAGCCGCAGGCAGATCAATCTTGTTCAGCACAACAACCAGATCGTGATTATTGTCGATCGCCTGATAAACATTGGCCAGCGTCTGCGCTTCCACGCCCTGAGAAGCGTCCACCACCAGCAGCGAACCTTCACAGGCCGCCAGCGAGCGGGAAACTTCATAGGCAAAGTCAACGTGGCCCGGCGTGTCGATCAGGTTGAGAACATAGTCCTCACCGTTTTTCGCACGATAATTCAGGCGAACGGTCTGCGCCTTGATCGTGATGCCGCGCTCGCGCTCGATATCCATCGAGTCGAGCACCTGCTCTTTCATTTCACGATTATCAAGGCCGCCGGTTGCTTGAATCAAACGGTCGGCAAGTGTCGACTTCCCATGATCAATATGGGCGACGATGGAAAAATTCCGGATATGGTCAAGTGGTGTGCTCATGCGCGCGATTTAGCAGCAGATTTGCGCAAAGGCAAAGGGGATTCATGCAAATCGGGGCAAAACAAAGCTTAAAGTGTAATCTTTCGGGGTATGGTGCATTATGTCCCCTTTGCGAAACGGCAAAAAACCAGTAAAGCGTGACCCCAAAGCTGGCAGAACGCGCAAGACATCGCGGGGCAGCACTGGAAAGTTCACTGCATAGAGATGGACACATCGCTAGCAGTTATCATGCCGCAATAGGACCGGCGCAGGAGACAGGTCATGGACACGCAAACGCTTAATCACCGCACAACACCAAAGCTGGTTACAGTTTTCGGTGGTTCAGGTTTTGTAGGGCGTCATGTTGTTGATGCACTGGCACGGCGCGGTTACCGTGTGCGTGTTGCTGTGCGTAAACCGGAAATTGCCTATTATATGCAGCCGCTTGGCAATATCGGTCAGATCCAGCTGGTTCAGGCCAATATCCGCCATCGCTGGTCAGTTGAACGTGCCGTCAAAGGCGCGGATTATGTCGTTAATCTGGTTGGCATTTTAGCTGAAGGCGGCAAACAGCGTTTCAACACTGTTCATGCCATCGGTGCAAAACATGTGGCTGAAGTTGCTGCCGCTGCCGGTCTGCCACTGCTGCACATGTCAGCACTCGGTGCAGATCTGAAAAGCGCATCCGAATATGCCCGCACCAAAGCAGAAGCAGAACGTCAGGTACTGAGCGTAAAGCCGGATGCGGTCATTCTGCGCCCGAGCGTGATTTTCGGCCCTGAAGACCAGTTCTTCAACAAATTCGCCAGCATGTCCCGTTTCTCCCCGTTCATGCCTCTGATCGGCGGCGGCAAGACCCAGTTCCAGCCGGTTTATGTCGGTGATGTGGCAGAAGTCATTGCCCGCGCAGTTGAAGGCAAATTGCAGGCAGGCAAAGCCTATGAGCTGGGTGGCGCTGAAGTGCTGACCCTGCGTCGTTGCATGGAAATTTCGCTGGAAGTGATCGGCCGTAAGCGCGCCTTCATCAACCTGCCTTGGTGGGTTGCCAGCCTGCAGGGCAAAATTCTCGGCCTGCTGCCAAACCCGCCGCTGACCAGCGACCATGTTAAATTGCTGAAGAGCAATAATGTGGTTTCACAGGAAGCTGCAGATGCAGATTTGACACTGGAAGGTCTTGGCATCAAACCACAGGCAATTGATGCAATCCTGCCATCCTATCTCTGGCGCTACCGTGTGCTGGGTCAGTATGACAAGGCAAGCCTTGCCCGCTAAACGGCCATAAATTGAATAAAATAAAGGCCCCTCGCGGGGCCTTTTCTGTTTCTTATATTTGAAGCTTAACCCCAGACCATCAATGCGGCCAAGCCGGCGGAACCGACGATCAGTCGCCACCAGGCAAATAATGCAAAACCGTGGCGGGAAACATAATCCAGCAAATAACGCACAACAATCACACCGGAGATGAAAGCCGCAACAAAGCCGATACCAATCTGCGCCATATCATTGGTCGAAAGCAGCGCATGATTTTTATAAAGATCATAGGCAAAAGCACCGGCCATTGTCGGCATTGCCAGAAAAAACGAAAATTCTGCAGCGGAACGCTTATCCGAGCCCATCAGCAGTGCCCCGACAATGGTCGAACCGGAGCGGGACACACCCGGAATCATTGCCAAGCACTGTACAAGACCTATCATGAAGCACATTTTCAGCGGATATTGCGTCACATCATTATAGCGCGGACGCAGCGGCAGACGATCCACCCACAGAAGAACAAACCCGCCGACAATCAGCATCGAACAGACCAGCACCGGCGTTTCAAACAAAACCTGCTTGATATAGCTATGTGCCATTGCGCCGATCACGGCCGCCGGCAAGAAGGCCAATATGATTCCGGTTGCAAAGCGCCTTGCACCCGCATCCCGAGGCAGATCAGTCAGCAGCTTCCACAAACGTCCGAAATAAACACTTAAGATTGCGAGAATAGCTCCAAGTTGAATCAGCACCTCAAAAGTGCGGCCGGTTGATTCAAAGCCAAGAAAATGTCCTGCCAGCAAAAGATGGCCTGTAGACGAAACCGGCAGAAACTCGGTCAGACCTTCCAGAAGACCGAGAATCGCAGCCTCGAATATTGCCCATGCGTCCATAATGCTGAATACCTTTGTCTGCGTTATATAAAAATTGCTGCCGGTTCTGACAGGCTTTAAACATCTGATTTATGCAGACATCCTGTCAGCAAGCTGAACATGAGCAGAAAAACAATCGCCCTGCCTTAAATTCAGCCTGTTGAAATGTTTTTACTCAAAATGCAATGCATCTTTATGTAACTCACCCGTCCTAACCAATTATTTATAGGAAGCCTGTATAATTACGCAAAATGCTCTACAACCGCATTTTTATTGCGTCTGATGTTTTAATCTAACCCCTCATCTGCCGCTCAGGCTTAACCCTCTGCCGGACCGGAACCTTCTGTAAGGTCTGACTCTTTTGCAGATCGGCTACAAGCTGGCAGATTATTCAGTCCGATTACCGGCTCACCGGTGGCAATGTCCCAGACCATGCCGCTTCCAAGCCACACCTGAAAGTACTATCGAACCACATGCTCACGCTGTTTCACCATCCGATGTCTACAACCTCCCGTTATGTCCGTCTGATTCTCAATGAATATGGCGTGGAAGCGGAAATGATTGAGGAACGTCCATGGTCACGCAGAAAAGAGTTTCTGGCACTCAATCCTGCCGGAACTTTGCCGGTCTTGCTGGCCGAAAATGACTGGCCGGTTGTCGGCGCCACAGTGATTGCCGAATATATGGATGAAACCCGCGGTGCGCTGAAGCGCAATCGCCGCCTGCTGCCGGAAACCCCGATGGAGCGCGCCGAAGTGCGCCGTCTCGTCGACTGGTTTCTGATTAAATTTGAAAATGAAGTCACCCGTCATCTTGCCCGTGAACGCGTGTTCAAATTGCAGATGTCGCAGGAAATGGGCTCATCCGCGCCGGATTCCACAGCAATCCGCGCCGCCCGTGCCAATATCCGCCAGCATCTGCGCTATACAGACTGGCTGGCCGCGACCCGCAACTGGCTGGCCGGTGATACACCAAGCTATGCCGATATGGCAGCGGCTGCCGGTATTTCCATTCTCGATTATCTGGGGGAGATTGAGTGGGCAGAACACCGCGCTACCCGCGAATGGTATGCGCGCATGAAATCCCGTCCTTCTTTCCGTCCGCTTCTCGCTGATCGTGTGCGCGGCATTTTTCCGGCATCCCATTATGGCGACCTCGACTTCTGATCGCGCACCAAAGAAACCTCTGCCGAAAAGCGATGAGCCTCCTGCCGTCCGTCTGAAGCGCTTCTTAATGGAAGAGGCCGCAGCGGTGGGTTTTGACGTTGTGGCGATTACGACGCCGGACGCCATTCCGCAGGCACCGCAGCGGTTGCGCTATTTTCTCGACCACGGCCGCCATGGCTCTATGGAATGGCTGGAAGAAACAGCTGACCGGCGCTCGAACCCGTCTGAGCTTTGGCATGAAGTGCGCTCCATCGTCATGCTGGCGATGAATTACGGCCCAGACCATGACCCGCGCACTCTGCAAAGCAAAAAAGACTGCGGGGCGATCTCGGTCTATGCGCAGAACCGCGATTATCACGATATTATCAAAGGCAAGCTCAAACATATGGCCAGCCGCTTTGCGGCACGAACCGGCCATGAGGTGAAAGTCTTTGTCGATACGGCTCCGGTGATGGAAAAGCCGCTGGCGGTGTCAGCAGGCATGGGCTGGCAGGGAAAACACACCAATATGGTGAGCCGCGAATATGGCTCATGGCTGTTTCTCGGCTCGATTTTCACCACCGCGGATCTGGAACCCGATCGTGCGGGCAAAGACAGTTGCGGCAAATGCCGCGCCTGTCTTGATGCCTGCCCGACAGATGCATTTCCTGCCCCCTATCAGATTGATGCGCGGCGCTGCATTTCCTATCTCACCATCGAGAACAAAGGCCCTATCCCGCACGAATTTCGCACTATGATGGGCAACCGTATCTATGGTTGTGATGACTGTCTGTCGGCCTGTCCGTGGAACAAATTTGCTCAAGTATCTCGCGAAGCCAAGTTGCAGGCACGGGAAGAGCTGAAAGAACCGGCTCTTGATACTCTGCTACAACTCGATGATCCCGCTTTCCGCACGCTGTTCAGCGGCTCACCGGTCAAGCGGATCGGGCGTGACCGCTTTATCCGTAATGTGCTGATTGCAGTCGGGAATTCAGATAATCCAGCCTATCTCCCAATTGTTGAGCAATTACTGAGTGATCCCGCACCGGTAACACGCGGGGCAGCTGTCTGGGCATTGTCTCAACTGGCTGATGTGCAGCAATTTTTGCATCAGAAAAACCTGCATCTTCCCCTTGAACAAGACGCGGAAGTGATCGAAGAATGGCTGACTGCCGCAGTGCAAATTGAGAGAAACAAATAATGCATATTTTTCTGTTCGGCTCCGGCTATTCCGCTCATTATTTTATCAAAGCACTCAAGCAAAATCCGGCAGCAAAAATCAGCTCAATCACCGGAACTGTCCGCCGTCCGGAACAGGCAGAGTTTCTACGCAAAAACGGTATCACACCTGTTTTCTTTGATGCGGAACAAGGCCTCAGCGCAGCATTGCGCGATGAATTGCAACAAGCAACCCATATCGTATCGTCTGTCGCGCCATTAACCGGCAGCGCAGATGAAACAGACCCGATCCTGCGCCTCATGCCGGAAGGTCTGCCCTATCACGCGCCGAATGCGCGTTTCATCAGCTATCTGTCCACCATCGGTGTTTACGGCGATTATCAGGGCGCATGGGTGGATGAAACATCAGAGCTGAAACCGCTTTCTGCCCGCTCTGCCGCCCGTGTGACCGCCGAGAAGGAATGGCTGGCGCAGGTAGAAGGCACAGATATTGCCTGTGCCATTTTACGGATTGCCGGAATTTACGGCCCGTCTTTTCAGGGGCAGGCACGCAATGCTCTGGCCAATATCACACAAGGCCGTGCACATCGCCTGATTAAAAAGGACCATGTTTTCAACCGTATTCATGTGGAAGATATTGGCGGTGCATTGGCACATCTGGCACTGAACAATCAGGGCGGCATTTATAATCTTGCCGATGATGAACCGGCACCGGCACATGAAATCATCTCCTATGCCGCAGAATTGCTGGGTGTTACTCCGCCGCCGGTCATTGATTATGAAACGGCTGAGCTTTCTCCGATGGCGCGCTCGTTTTATCAGGAATGCAAGCGAGCTTCCAATGCCGCATTGAAAGCAACCGGCTATCAGTTGCTTTATCCAGATTATCGGACAGGGCTGAAAAAACTTCTGCAAAGCGGCGAAGGGCTCTGAACCCGCCGCGACTGTGATATTTTTACGCTTGTCAGCCAAGGCAACTCAGTCGATGCTGTCCGCGAATTTATAAATGACCGGAACCTGTTCTGATGACGTTTCGCCCCCGTATATTATCCGCATTGTTTTTAAGAGTTGGACTGGCTGTTGCCATTTCAGGCAGTGCATTATTTTCCGCACAGGCTGATGCACCGGCCAAACAGGCTTTTGGCTCGGTCAAACTACCGTCAGTCACTGCACCGGAATCCTACGGTTTTTATTCCAAAGGCTGCATCAGCGGTGCGGTTGCATTGCCGGTTGACGGGCCAAGCTGGCAGGTTATGCGCCTGTCCCGTAATCGCAATTGGGGACACCCGAACCTGATTGCGCTTCTGGAGAAACTCTCCCGCGACAGTGCAAAAACCGGCTGGAACGGCTTGCTGGTCGGTGACATTTCCCAGCCACGCGGCGGCCCTATGCTCACCGGCCACGCTTCCCATCAGGTCGGCCTGGATGCTGATATCTGGCTGACGCCGATGCCAAACCGCCGCTTCACCAATCAGGAGCGTGAGGATGTGAGCGCGGTTTCCATGCTCAAAGCAAATTCACTTTATGTGGATCAGAACAAATGGACGCCGTCACGCACGGCACTGCTCAAACATGCGGCCGGCTATCCGGAAGTAGAGCGGCTTTTTGTACATCCCGGCATTAAAAAACAACTCTGTGAAACTGTAACCGGTGACCGCAGCTGGCTGGCAAAAGTGCGTCCTTATTGGGGGCACCATTATCATTTCCATGTGCGCCTGCGCTGTCAGGCCGGATCACCGGACTGCAAACCGCAGGAGCCAACCGGCAAAGATGACGGTTGCGGCAAATCCCTTGACTGGTGGTTTACCGATGAGCCGTGGAAACCGGCAAAACCTGCCAAACCCGGTGAAAAACCAAAGCCGCCAAAGATTATGATGGTCTCGCAACTGCCGCAGGCCTGCGCATCTTTGTTGAATGCACCGGCTCCGGCTTCTGTACAAGACGTGACTTTTGGTCTGAAGAAGGGCGATAATGCCAGTGCCTTTGCACCGGAGCAAGCACCGGCATCTGTGCCATTGCCCGCGCAGAAACCGTAATCGCCAAATCTGTCACACTATTGCGCTTTTCTTCAACCAGCGCATCCGATATAGAATTAAAACGATTTAGAGCCGGAGCAGACAGCAATCATCGCTTCGCTCTTTCTCTGCAACAATAAAACAAACATTCAGAGTGAGAAGCAGTATTAACAATGCCTAATATCGATCCGAACTTTGTTTTTCCTGTCCTTATCGGTGATATCGGCGGCACCAATGCCCGCTTTGCTATTCTGGTTGATTCCTACGCCGAGCCGAAAGAATTTCCGGTTCTGCTGACCAAAGATTTCGCAACGCTGGAAGATGCAATCCAGACTGTTGTCCTGGATCACACATCTATCCAGCCGCGCTCGGCAGTGATTGCTATAGCCGGCCCTGTCGAGGGCGATGAAATTCCGCTCACCAATTGCCAGTGGGTTGTGAAGCCACGCCAGATGATGGAGCGCTTCAACCTGCAGGACATCACCGTCCTCAATGATTTTGAAGCACAGGCACTGGCTGTTGTCTCCCTCGACGATCACCATCTGGAAAATATCGGCGGTGCAGCCGCTCATCCGAACGGAAAGCGTGTGGTTCTGGGCCCCGGCACAGGGCTAGGTGTTGCAGGTCTGATCCGCTCGCGCCAGACATGGGTTCCGGTACCGGGGGAAGGCGGACATGTGGATTTTGGCCCGCGCTCTGAGCGCGATCTGCAGATTTTTCCGTTTATTGAAAAGATTGACGGCCGTGTTTCTGCAGAGCAGCTGCTTTGCGGACGTGGTCTGCAGCATATTTACAAGGCAATCTGTCAGGCTGATGGTGTAAAGCCGTCCCTCGTTACACCGGCTGAAATTACCGATGCGGCGCTGGACAAAAGCAATGCACAGGCTGTTGAGACTTTAGAGCTTTTCGTGATCTATCTCGGCCGTCTCGCCGGTGATCTTGCTCTGATTTTCATGGCACATGGCGGCGTTTATCTGTCAGGGGGCATTCCGCAGCGCATTATTTCCGCCTTGCGTACGGGCAGTTTCCGTGCAGCTTTTGAGGACAAAGCACCGCATCAGCTGATCCTCAAATCCATCCCTGTCTATGTCATTACCCATCCGCTGGCAGCTATTGCAGGGCTTTCTGCCTATGCACGCACCCCTGCCCGTTTTGACATTCACACAGATGGCCGCCGCTGGCGCTAATTTCCAGAGCGGTTTGCATTCAGATTAAATCACGGTGCTCGCTCTGGGTTCTTTAGTGGCCGCATTATCACAGCCGCCAAATTGATCCAATTTGGCGGTGAAATGCTCTGAACAATAATAAGTCATAAACCTTATTGACCATGCTTTCGCGCAAAGAGCATGGTCAAATGCTTTATACAGCTTTATAGAAAAGGAATGACGACAGGCGCAACAAACCCTGCCGATGCTTACAGATAACCAGCAGCAGGATTTTCCCTGACCGTGACTTTATTTAAAAAGAAAAAAAAGATTGATCCCGCAGAAACCACACAGATGATCCGTCGTGTGCTTTCTGAAAATTTTTCCGATCACAAATTATCCTATGCCAAAGCCATTGCCGGCTCTCTGATGATTTCCGGCGCTACCGTTTTTGTCGGCTATATTATGCGCGATGTCATTAATGACATTTTCTACAAGCAGCGCGCCGATCTGATCGCCTATATTGCCGGTTCTATCCTGCTCGCTTTTGTTTTGCGCGGGTTGGGCAGCTATATTCAGGCGGTACAACTGGCCAAGATCGGTAACAATCTGGCCGCGATCTATCAGAAACGCGTCTTCGCCCATCTGCTGAAGCTGGGGTTGAATTTCTATAATGATCACCGCTCCGGTCATCTGGCAGCACAGATCAATCAGAATATCGGCGGTATGCGCGATCTGATGAATATGACGATCACATCGCTGGCGCGTGATGCGGTGATGCTGGTCGGCCTGATCTGTATCATGGTCTATCAGGAACCGTATTTATCGCTTTATTCACTGCTGATCGCGCCGCCGCTGATTCTGACCGTGACCTATGTGTCACGCCGTATCCGCACAGTCACACGCGAGGTTGTGCATCTGAATTCCCATCTGCTCGGCGCCATGCAGGAAACCACGCAGGGTATCGCCATTGTGAAAGCTTTCACGATGGAAGATCAGTTGCGCGGTAAAATCAACGGGCTGATCGAACTGGCAGAAACCCGTTCCAACAAAATCGCCAGCGTTTCCGAGCGTGTAACCCCGATTTCCGAGATTCTCGCCGGTATCGCTATCGCTTCCGTCATTGCTTATGCCGGTTACCGCGCCATCGCTGAGCAGCAGCCGCCCGGCACAATGTTCGCCTTCATCACTTCAATGATGCTGGCCTATGACCCTGCGCGCCGCCTTGCGCGTCTGCAGGTCAGTCTGGAACGTGCGCTCGTCAATGCCCGTATGATCTATGAAATTCTTGATCTGCAACCGGCACAAAGCGATCGTCCCGATGCTGTTGAACTGAAGGTGCAGAACGGAACTGTCCGTTTTGAAGATGTCCAGTTTGCCTATCATGCGCAGGGCACACCTGAGCATCAGCAGGTTCTCAAAGGCGTCAGCTTTATCGCAAAAGCCGGAGAAACAACGGCGATTGTCGGTGCGTCCGGAGCGGGTAAGTCCACATTGATTGCGCTGATCCAGCGTTTCTATGATGTCAATGACGGGCGTATTCTCATTGACGATCAGGATATTGCCGGTGTGACTGTCAATTCACTGCGCCATTCCATCGCCTATGTTTCGCAACAGCCTTACCTGTTTGAAGGCACCATTGCCGATAATATCCGTTATGGCCGCCCCGATGCGACAGAAGAAGAAATCATTGAGGCCGCGAAACTCGCCAATGCTCATGAATTCATTATCCGTCAGCCGCAGGGCTATGACAGTCCTGTCGGCGAGAACGGTGTGACACTTTCCGGCGGTCAGCGCCAGCGCCTTTCCATTGCCCGTGCAATCGTGCGCAATGCGCCGATCCTGCTGCTCGATGAAGCCACATCCGCACTCGATAATGATTCTGAAAAACGGGTGCAGCAGGCTCTGGAAACCATCATGAAGGACCGCACCACGATTGTGATTGCCCATCGGCTTTCCACTGTGGTCAATGCGGATAAAATCATCGTTATGGAAGCGGGTAATATTGTTGAAGAAGGCCGCCATGCCGATCTCATCTCCATTGAGAACGGGATTTACGCCCGCTTCTACCAGCTGCAATCAGCACCTGAGAATGAAACCCTGATCGGATAAGTCATGACCTCAACTGTTTCAGCCATGCAGACTTCTTCGTCCCCGATGCGCCTTGTTGTCACCGGCGCAGGCGGACGTATGGGAAAAGCACTCATTCGTGCCATTGCGGAAAATCCGGAGACAGTTCTTTCCGGCGCGATTGTGCGTGAAGGTTCACCGCTGATCGGACAGGATGCCGGTGAAATAGCAGGCTGCGGTAAAAACGGTGTCCCCATCTCTGCCGATCCGCTGCCGGTTTTTGCCGAGGCTCAAGGTGTGCTGGATTTCACCACACCCGCTTCGACGCTGACCTATGCAGCGCTTGCCGCGCAGGCACGCATTGTCCATGTGATCGGCACTACAGGCTGCTCGGAAGATGATGAGGAAAAGATCCGCGCCGCCGCCCGTCATGCGACAATTATCAAGTCCGGCAATATGAGCCTCGGCGTCAATCTCCTGTCTGCTTTGGTGGAACAGGCGGCACGTGCGCTCAGCCCTTCCGCTTTCGATATTGAAATCTTCGAAATGCATCACAAGCATAAAGTCGATGCCCCTTCCGGCACTGCCCTGCTCCTTGGAGAAGCAGCAGCAGATGGCCGCGGCATTACACTGAAAGATCACAGTGTCCGTGTGCGTGACGGCCATACCGGCGCACGCGAGGACGGCACAATCGGTTTCGCTTCTTTGCGCGGCGGTTCTGTTGTCGGGGATCATTCTGTGATTTTTGCCGGTCTTTCAGAGCGCATCACTCTATCCCATCAGGCACAGGATCGCTCCGTTTTCGCACAAGGCGCGGTAGCAGCGGCATTATGGGGACACGGCAAAAAACCGGGTCTTTATTCAATGCGTGACGTTCTCGGCCTCTGACCCCGTTTTTATTCGTCTATTCAATCGGAGATAAACTTATGTCCCGCACCCTTGTTCTTGTCCGCCACGGCCAAAGCGAATGGAATCTGAAAAACCTGTTTACCGGCTGGCGTGATCCGTCCCTGACCGAACAGGGCCATGCAGAGGCCAAAGCCGCAGGCCAGCGCCTGAAAGATGCCGGTCTGAAATTTGATATTGCGTACACATCCGATCTGTCCCGTGCACAGATCACCTGCCAGCATATTCTTGACCAGCTTGGTCAGTCTGATCTGCAGACCATCCGCAATGTTGCGCTGAATGAGCGCGACTATGGCGATCTTTCCGGCCTCAACAAGGATGATGCCCGCGCCAAATGGGGCGAAGAACAGGTTCACGTCTGGCGCCGTTCCTATGATGTGCCGCCTCCGGGCGGTGAAAGCCTGCGCGATACCGGCGCACGTGTCTGGCCTTATTATCTCCACACAATTCAGCCGCATGTATTGCGCGGTGAAAAAGTACTGGTTGCCGCTCACGGCAATTCCCTGCGCGCTCTGATTATGGCTCTGGAAGGCCTGACCAGCGATGAGATCATTGCGCAGGAGTTGAATACCGGCGTACCGATCATTTATGAACTGAATGCAGACAGCACAATCGCTTCCAAGAAAGTGCTGAGCGCATAATCAGAGCCATTCGCCCAGAGTGATTCAAAGCCGGATACATCCATGTGTCCGGCTTTTTTCTTTGCATAATGTGGAAAACAACACACGTCTAAGGTGTTGAAATGATTTTATTTTCCATCCTGAGACGAAAAAACAAAAAAACTTCAAAAAAATACAAATTTTCTGCAATTTTCGATGAAATGCCGTTGACATGAATCACTCTGGCCTTTAAACGGTCACTCAACGCCCAGATGGCGGAATTGGTAGACGCACCAGCTTCAGGTGCTGGCGCTCGCAAGGGCGTGGAGGTTCGAGTCCTCTTCTGGGCACCATATAAAGACTACTACCAAGGTCTTTAACAAAAACACCCGCGCAAGCGGGTTTTTTTGTATCTGTATTTCATCGAACGATATAGCTCCCCCTCTCCTCAGCAGGAAACACTATGGAAACTGTCGCAATTGACAATCGCAGCGAATTTGCTCTCTGGGCTATTCAGCGTGCGCAGGAAATCGTTACGCAGCAAGGCGCCGCACTGGCGATGGCAGCACGCGATATGAATGAAGAAGAACTGGCCAGAACTGCAGCCGACCTCGGCTCAGCAATTTCCGATGCCTTGATTGATGTTTTCGACGGATTAATGGTTCAGGAATAATTCGGATATTTTTTATCAGATTATCCCGTTTCCTTTTTTGTAAGAGCGCACTAATATTGAGGTAACATCTGCTGGCGAAACGAAAAAACACCAAACACGACCAGCAGCACTGTCGTTTATACTACCCGTCTTCGCATGCCACCTTTCTTATAAAACAGAAATCTGGAACATATCTTGATCAGTCAGAATGCTACCCGGCCATTTGAAATCCCTGCGAATGAAGCTGAACGTCTTGTATCTGTTCGCAGCCTGCTTCCTTCTCAGTTCACAATTACAGATGAGCTGAACATTCTCACAACGCTTGTCAAAAATATTTTCCACGCGGCATCCTGCGCCGTGACGATTATTGATGAAGACTGGCAACGCATCGCCTCAACGGCAGGTATCAAGGCGGAAGATTGTCCGCGCGAGCAATCTGCATGTACCTATGTCGTTCAATCCGGCCGACAGTTTATTGTGCAGGATATGACGCGCGATCCCGCTTTCAACAGCAAAAACTATGTTACCGGTGATCCGTCCTTCCGCTTTTATGCAGGGTTTCCGCTGGAGATTGATGCAGGGCTGACATTGGGTGCCTTGTGCATCATTGATACAAAGCCACGTACACTGAGTGATGATGATTGCGAGGAGATGCGCCGCTTTGCCCTTCTCGCCAGCGCCCTGCTCCGGCTGCAGCGCAAGAATGTTGTTTTGCAAAATGACAAAACCAATTTATGGAAAAACTCTCTGACTGATCCGCTGACGCAGCTCTACAACCGCCGCGCATTGAAGGAATATGTCTCGCCGTTTCTCCGTCAGCATTTTGATGAAAAACGCTCTGCCGGCATCCTGCTGCTGGATATGGATAATTTCAAAACCATCAATGACACGCACGGACATCCGGCCGGTGACAGATTGTTGCGGCAGGCGGCAGAAAGAATCCGTTCCGTTCTGGGGTCTGATGATATTCCCGTCCGTATCGGCGGCGATGAATTTTGTATCATTCTGCCGGAAACACAAAGCGATGATACGCTGAAAACGATTGCCGACTGTCTGGTTGATGCATTCCGCATCCCATTCAAAATCAACGGGCATGATATTCATTCAGCCGTCAGTATCGGCACATTGCTGGTACCCGAGGACGGCCGCACCAGCGAGCAAATGTCCCGCCATGCGGATAAAGCACTTTACACAGCCAAAGCCCGTGGCCGCAATTGCGCTGTCCGTTTTGACAAGTCGATGCTTTAGACCTGTTTAAACCGTATTCCTGGTCTATAAATATACGAAAGTATCATCTGCGGGTTTGGCAAAAATCACGCATGATATTGCTCGGGGGTGCTCAGCACCCTATATACACGATCTCTGACTGCACTATTCCGGCGCCATAACAACATCCGGATAGACTCTAGTGATCTGCAATGAGGAAACTGCGCTTGCGTAAGAAATTGCATGACAGGAAATTACCCCAGACGGTTCTGAGAGCAATACGCAACCGGCGCGGCTACCGGCCGCTGGCAGATAATAATCCGAGCGGCGATACAATCGTCGCCTCTTACAATGTCCATAAATGTATCGGCATTGACAAAAAATTCGACCCCGAACGCACGGCTCAGGTCATCTCCGAACTGAATGCCGATATCATCGCTATTCAGGAAGCCGATAAGCGTTTTGGTGAACGCCACGGCCTGCTCAATCTGCAACATCTGGAGAGAGACAGCGGCTTAGTGCCGGTGCCGATCCAGACTATGTCGCCCAACGGCCATGGCTGGCATGGCAATCTGCTGCTGTTCCGGCAGGGGCTTATCAGAGATATTCACCAGCTGAAATTACCGGGTGTGGAGCCGCGCGGTGCCGTGGTTGCAGATATTGATCTGGAAGAAGGCCCGCTGCGGATTATTGCCGCGCATTTCGGCCTGCTGAAACATTCCCGTTCCCGTCAGGCAGAAACCCTGCTCTCGATGATCCGTGAGGATAATGAGCGTCCGACTATTCTGATCGGCGATCTCAATGAATGGCGCGTCGGCAAAGGCTCCTCGCTGGCAACTTTGCAACCGGTGTTCAACCTCACAGCGGGTGCCGTTCCGAGCTTTCCTTCAAGATTTCCGGTATTGGCGCTGGATCGTATCCTCAGCAGCCCGCAGAAACTTGTCACCTCGGTAGAAGTGCATAACACGCCGCTTGCCCGTATCGCATCGGATCATCTACCGATCAAAGCCCATCTCGACCTCAGAGCGCTGGATTTACCTAATCCGATACAGGCGCGCTTTTCTGCTTAAAGATACGGCGAACCCAGCCAGACAATACGCTCCAGCAAACGGCGGGAGAACGGCCGCGCCTTCAGATCGGCCAGCTTGACACCTGTACCCAGCGCGACATGCTGATCAATGCGTCTGGAAATGGATTTTGCCGTTCCGGCATCATAGACTTCAAGATCGATCTCAAAATTCAGACGCAGAGAACGCGGGTCAAGATTGCTCGAGCCGACATAAGCCCAGACATCATCGACGCTCATCAGCTTCGAGTGATTGAACGCACCTTTAGCTCGCCAGATCCGGCAACCATCTTTCAGCAACTGATCGAACTGCGCCGTCATCGCCATATCTACGAGCACCAGATTATTCTGCGCAGGCACAACAATATCAACAGTAACGCCACGCCGCGCAGCCGTTACCAGCGCACTGACCAATTCACGATCCGGCAGCAAATAAGGTGTCATGATACGGATATGTTTTTCAGCGACGGAAAAAGCGCCCATCATGATTTTATGATTGGTTTCAAGACTCTTATCCGGCCCTGAAGGCACAGCCCGTACCAGCAACCCCTCACCGGGTGAAAAAGCCGGTGGCGTCACAGACCATGCAGCACCACTCAGATGCTCATCGGTAGTAAAGCGCCAGTCCTCGGATGCCGTATTGAACAAATCTGTCACGACCGGCCCTGTCAGGCGAAAATGCGTATCCTGCGCCGCGTGATCGCGGGCAAACTCCGTGGTGAAGCCCGCACGGATATTCATACCGCCGGTAAAAGCAATTTCCCCGTCAATAATCAGAATTTTACGGTGCGTACGCAGATTGGCATAAGGCAGACGCAACCCCATAATCAGCTTGCCGTTAAACACCTCTGCCTGCACGGTCTTGGAGCGCAGCAAACCAACGATACTCGGCGTGGAATAACGGGCGCCGACAGCATCCACCAGCACGCGGACTTCCACACCGCGGATAACGGCCTTGCCAAGCGCCTCGGCAAATTGCTTGCCGATTTCATCATTATCAAAAATATAGGTTTCCAGCAGAATGCTGCGTTTTGCTCTGCTAATCGCTTCCAGCATGGCTGCATAAGCGATGTCACCGCTTTGCAAAACTTCAATATTATTGCCCGACGTCAGATTACAGCGACTGACAACATCGCCCAGCCGTTTCATCGCAATAAAATTATTGCCGCTGGCATCACGCACTTCATCCGGCGAGGCATCATAATGCGACAAGTGATAAAGCTCGATATCGGTCATACCCGCACGCTGCATACTCAGCGAGGTGCGTCTGATACGATTTACACCGGCAATGGCATAGACCACGGCACCGATAATCGGCGACAGCATGATAACGCCGACCCACCCGAGAGCGGAGCGGACTTCCTCTTTGGTCATCGTCGCATGAATGGCAGCAATCGCACCGATAATCAGCGAAAAACCAAGCACAATATGCGGCCAGTAAACCGGCCAATATGAAATCAACGCGTCAAACATGCAGGCAAATTATCAGCAATCACCGAGCTTTGGCAAAAGAATTTCGCGCCTGTTTTATAATACACAACTTGCCGGATAAAAATTCAGATGCGCTTTAAAAACACAGAGCAAAACTTGCAGTTTCCAACCCGTTTTTCAGCCGCATTAAAGATCCTGATTTTAATATAGTGAAGCAGGATCACATTATAATCATTTGAATTTTGCAATAAATTTAATATGATCATCTTTTAATAAGAGTTGCGTTACTTCATCAACAGGATGACACTCATGTCTTTATCATCAGATATTAAAACTCCGGCGCAGGCCATCAGCTCCCTCACTCATAAATGGGGCTGGTTTATCGTTCTGGGCATTGTCATGCTGATGCTCGGTGGTATTGCTTTCGGTAATCTCGTTTTTGCGACCGTGGCATCGGTCTATTACGTAGGTATCACTATTCTGATTGCTGGTATTGTTGAAATCATCCATGCATTCAGTGTTCAGACATGGAAGAGCTTCTTCTTCTGGATGATCAGCGGTGCGCTTTATGCGGCAGCCGGTGTTCTGACCTTCCTCAACCCGCTGCTCGCATCCAGCATTTTCACAATCTTCATCGCCGCAGCACTGCTGGGTTCGGGCGTGTTCCGTATGTGGGTCGCATTCCAGAGCCGCAGCGTTAAAGGCTGGGGCTGGATGCTCGCCGGTGGTCTCATCACTGCCCTCGCCGGCATCGTTATTGCAATCGGCTGGCCGGTCAACAGCCTCTGGATTCTCGGCATGTTCCTTGCCATTGATCTGGTCTTTCAGGGCTGGGCGATGATCGCACTGGGCTTTGGCCTCAAGACCATGCGCGGCTGATAAAACCGCTTTATGAGAAGGGCGTTTTCTGCTTTCAACGGCAGAAAATGCCCTTTTGCATTTCAGGTCGACGAACTGCCACGATGCTGCTAGAAGGCACACCTGTCCAATTTTGTATTATCCGAGCTCTTTATGCCTGAACAAACTACTCCCGCCTCGCATCGTCGCACATTCGCGATTATTGCGCATCCGGATGCCGGTAAAACCACGCTGACTGAAAAACTGCTGCTATTCGGTGGCGCTATTCAGCTTGCCGGTGAAGTTAAGGCAAAGAAAGACCGCATCCAGACCCGTTCCGACTGGATGAATATTGAGCGCGACCGCGGCATTTCCGTTGTCACCTCGGTGATGACCTTTGAATATAAAGACTGCATCTTCAACCTGCTCGATACACCGGGTCACGAAGACTTTGCCGATGATACCTATCGTACGCTTACAGCTGTTGACAGTGCCGTCATGGTGATCGATGCCGCAAAAGGTATCGAACCGCGTACGCTGAAACTGTTTGAAGTCTGTCGTATGCGTGACATTCCGATTGTCACCTTCATCAACAAGATGGACCGCGAAGCCCGCGATCCGTTTGAAATTCTCGACGAGATCGAAGAGAAACTGGCGCTGGATACTGCGCCGATCACATGGCCGATCGGTTCCGGCAAAAGCTTTGCCGGTACTTATGACCTGCATAACAACACGATCCGCCGTCAGGATACCGAAGAGCAGCCGACTCCGGTCAGCGGCCCTGACGATGCACTGGCCGCCGGTCTGCTGCCGGAAAATGAACGTGAAAACTTCATTGAAAGCGTGGAAATGGCACGCGGCGTCTGCCGTGAATTTGATCTGCAATCGTTCCGTGAAGGTCATCTGACACCGGTCTATTTCGGCTCCGCGCTGAAGAAATTCGGTGTGCGCGATCTGATCGAAGCTTTCTGCGATTACGGCCCGAGCCCGCGCGCGCAGGATGCCGATACCCGCCGCGTTGAAGCTGACGAAGAAAAAATGACCGGCTTTGTGTTTAAAATTCAGGCGAATATGGATCCGAACCACCGCGACCGTATTGCCTTCCTGCGCGTCTGCTCCGGCAAACTGTCCCGTGGCATGAAAGCCAAGCTGGTGCGCACCGGCAAGCCGATGAGTCTTTCCGCTCCGCAGTTCTTCTTCGCCCGCTCGCGTCAGATTGCCGATGAGGCGTTTGCCGGTGACGTGGTTGGCATTCCGAACCACGGAACGCTCCGCATCGGTGACACGCTGACCGAGGGTGAAGACCTGCTGTTCCGTGGTGTGCCAAACTTCGCGCCGGAAATTCTGCGTCGTGTGCGTCTTGATGATGCGATGAAGGCCAAGAAACTGCGCGAAGCTCTCCAGCAGATGGCTGAAGAAGGCGTGGTACAGCTGTTCCTGCCAGATGACGGTTCTCCGGCGATTGTCGGCGTGGTCGGCGCCCTGCAGATCGACGTGCTGACCGAGCGTCTCAAAATCGAATACTCGCTGCCGGTCGGTTTTGAAATGTCGCGCTTCAGCCTGTGCCGCTGGATTTCTTCCGATGATCCGGCAGAGCTGAACCGTTTCATCGCCACCCATCGCGCCGATATAGCCCATGATCTGGATAATGATCCGGTCTATCTGACGCCGAATGCATTCTCGCTGAATTATGAAGCAGAACGCTGGAAAGCGATCAAATTTGCCGCGATCAAAGATTATCAGGTTCGCGACATTAAGAAGTAACCCAAAAAATCCACGTAACCGGTTTCTGCTGTCATCTTCTGCGGATGATCTGACAGAGCCGGTTACGCGGCAGCCCCTCTGCGGCTGAACTTGTTTTTTATGAATGCACAGTCTCGCCGTGGAGATTGATATCGAGGCCTTCGATTTCCGTGGCTTTGGACACTCGCAGCCCCATGAATATTCTGATGACAAAAACAATCAGGGCAGTCATCAGCGCCGTGTAAAGCATGGTCACCACCACACCATAGAGCTGCTTGAGAACCGTCGCACCCTCTGAGAGCGGATTGATCGCCGCATCTGCAAACAGGCCGGTGAGAAGCGCGCCGATAATACCGCCGACACCATGCACACCAAAGGCATCCAAACTGTCATCATAGCCAAGCCAGTGCTTGAGCTTGACTGCCGCGAAATAACAGCCCGCACCTGAAGCCACGCCGATCATCAGCGCCCCTGCCGGATTAACAAAGCCTGCGGCCGGTGTAATTCCCACAAGACCAGCCACCGCGCCGGAGATAATACCCAGCACACTCGGTCGTTTTGTCACCAGCCATTCCACAACCATCCAGCTCAGCGCAGCCGCAGCAGCGGCAACCTGCGTATTCACCATGGCCACGGCAGCAATACCATTGGCACCACCGGCAGAACCTGCATTGAAACCAAACCAGCCGACCCAGAGCAGCGATGCACCAATCAGCGAATAGACCAGATTATGCGGCGCCATATTCACCTGTCCGTAGCCGTCACGCTTGCCCAGCATCAGCGCCACAACCAGACCGGCAATACCGGAATTGATATGCACGACCGTACCACCCGCAAAATCCAGTACGCCGTCACCACCAAGAAAACCGCCGCCCCACACCCAATGCGCCACCGGCACATAGACAATGAGCAGCCATAGAATAGTGAAGATCAGCAGCGCGGAGAATTTCATCCGCTCGGCAAATGCACCGACAATCAGTGCGGGCGTGATGATCGCAAATGTCATCTGAAAAGTGATAAACACATATTCAGGAATTGTGCCGGTGAGCGAGGCAGGTGTTACACCGACAAAAAATGCTTTCGACAATCCGCCAATAAAAGCATTGGCACTGCCGCCGTCACTGAAAGCCAGCGAGTAACCGGCCACCATCCACAAAACGGAAGCCACACAGGCAATTGCAAAACTTTGCATAGTGGTTGCCAGCACATTTTTACCGCGCACCATGCCGCCATAAAACAGCGCCACACCCGGTATGGTCATCAGCAAAACCAGCACTGTGGAGGTCAGCATCCACGCGGTATCACCGGTGTCTGCCACAGCTGTCGCATCCTGCGCAAATGCCTGCGCATATGGAAAAACTATCAATACAGCCAAAGCACCGAATGCAGCTTTGAATAAACTGCGTGCTGATAATCTGGGCCCTCTCAAAATAAGCATCAAAATCTCCCGTATCTGCCGGAAGTCCCGCAACAGGCAGGCTTCTGTGGCTCAACAGAGACAGAGCAATTTTCATGCCAAACTGTGAAAAATCATTAATCAGGAACAGAGTCAAAATAATAAGCTGCTGATTTTATGTTAAAAATATTTCCACTTAAAAAATGGATTCTTTAACGACAAGTACTATTGATATTCGTTGAGCACAAAGAGCAGACACTCGTTAAAAACAGATTTGCCTAAAAATAAAGCAGCACATATATGCAAGCCTTATTTTTAGGCAATCAGTTTAAAAATAACTATTCAGCTTAAAGCAGCAGCAATCTTTTCAGCCAGCCGCAATGCCACTTCATCCTTATCCAGCAGCGGCCATTCGTCCACGCCATCACGGCTGACCAGCAACACCTGATTATGATCGCCGCCCATCACGCTGGAACCATCCTCGGCAAAGCTCACATTGTTGGCAACAATCCAGTTTGCACCTTTTTTATCGAGCTTTTTGCGGGCATTTTCGACTACATTTTGCGTCTCGGCAGCGAAGCCGACAACGAGACGCGGACGCTGTGCGTGATGGCCGATCGTCGCCAGAATGTCGGGGTTTTCCACCATCTGCAAAGACGGCGCCGCCTCGCCCGCCTGTTTTTTAATCTTCTGATCCGCCGCATTGGCCGTGCGCCAGTCTGCAACAGCTGCAACCATCACCGCCGCATCAGCAGGCAATTGCGCCTCAACAGCATCACGCATTTGCCGTGCGGTCTCCACATGGATGGTTTTAACACCTTGCGGATCAGGAATTGTCACTGGTCCCGCCACCAGCCGCACATCCGCACCAAGCCGCGCCAGAGCCGCAGCAATCGCATGTCCCTGCTTACCCGACGAGCGATTGGCGATATAACGCACCGGATCAATGGGCTCATGGGTCGGACCCGATGTAATGATGATTTTCTTACCTGCCAGCGACAGAGACTGCACAGGTAACAGCAATTGTTCGATCTTCGCCACGATCTGCAAAGGTTCACTCATGCGCCCTGTGCCTGCCTCGCCTTTCTCAGCCATTTCACCACGCTCAGGGCCGATAAAATGCACACCATCCTGATGCAGAACCTTCACATTGCGCTGTGTTGCCGGATTATTCCACATGGCCGGATTCATTGCAGGCGCTATCAATACCGGCACTTTGCGCGCCAGCAGAATAGCCGCTGCCAGATCACCGCCCAGCCCTGCCACCATCTGCGCCATACGATCAGCGGTCGCTGGTGCAACCACAATCAAGTCGGCATCACGCGCCAGCCTGATATGGCCGACATCCTGCTCATCCTCACGGGAAAACAAATCCGTATAAACATGGTCGGCAGCCAAAGCACCGACAGACAGCGGCGTGATAAAAGCCTGCGCTGCTTGCGTCATCACCGGCCGCACCTGCGCACCACGCTCTTTCAAACGGCGGATCAGATCAAGCACCTTATAGGCAGCAATGCCACCGCCGATAATCAGCAATATCCGCTTGCCGCTCAAGCTCTGCGCTACAGGATCAGATGCCGGAGCCAAAGGAGCAGGCACTTGTGTTTCGCCCGATAAAAGAACCCGCACTTCTTCTTCCATCGAGCGGCCATTGGCTGCCGCCTGACGGCGTAGTGCCTCTTTTACATCTTCATCAAGATTACGGATTGTGATGCTGGCCATCATTAAAACCCCAACAAAAAAGCGATACTCCTTTCAGAATATCGCTTTTAAACTCAGATTTGCAATCATTTATGCAATCAATGCAATCAAAAAAGCAATTTTACCGTCAGGATCACCACGCAGACCGCTATCACAATCTGGGCAATCCGGCCTGAGCGCGTATGCCGTGCTTCTGCTTTGCCGATAGCCGCAGCGGTCGCATCATCAAAACGCAGACCATTGGCAGCCATATTGTCCAGCTCTCCGGAAAGCCGCTCCAGCCGCTTGGTCAGCTCCGGTGTCTGTCGCATGAAATGCAGCAATGCCATGCCGCTTTCTTTCACATCAGCCGCAATACCGACAGGCCCCAGATTTTTACGGATCCAGCCACCGACAACCGGCTCTGCCGACTTCCACATATTGAAATTCGGATCAAGCGTGCGCGACACACCTTCAACCACAACCATTGTCTTCTGCAGCATAATCAGTTCAGCACGGGTTTCCATGTCAAACAGCTCAGTTACCTCAAACAGCAGGGTCAGCAGCTTCGCCATGGAAATGGTTTCAGCAGGCTGACCATGAATAGGCTCACCAATCGCGCGAATGGCCTGTGCGAAGCTCGCTACATCATGATGATGCGGCACATAGCCGGCCTCAAAATGCACCTCGGCCACACGGCGATAATCGCGCGTGATAAAACCATAGAGAATTTCTGCCAGAAAACGGCGCTGCTGCTTATTGAGACGACCGGTGATACCGAAATCCACAGCAACAATCGTGCCTTTGGCATCTACAAACAGGTTGCCCGGATGCATATCCGCATGGAAAAAACCATCACGCAGCGTATGGCGCAGGAAGGACTGGATCAGTGTACGCGCCAGTTTCTGCAGATCAAAACCGGCAGCACGTAAGCCCTCGACATCCGACATTTTAATGCCGTCGATCCATTCCATGGTCAGCACATCGCGACCGGTGCGCTCCCAATCCACGGCAGGCACACGGAAACCTTCGTCACCCTTGATATTTTCGGCAATTTCGGACAGTGCGGCCGCCTCCAGCCGCAAATCCATCTCGATGCGCGTGGTTTGCGCAAGCGTTTCAGCCACCATGACCGGACGCAAACGGCGCGTTACCGGCACAAAGCGCTCCTGCAAACGCGCAACCATGAAGAAACCTTCAAGATCCTGCGCAAAACGCTGGCGCACACCCGGACGAATGACTTTAACGGCAACTTTGCGCGTACCGCCAACAAATGCCGGATGCACCTGCGCCATAGATGCAGCAGCAATCGGCGCATCAAATTCCGTATAGAGATCATCAATCGTGCGTCCGAGGGAACCCTCAACCGTGCGCTTTGCAGCCTCTTCGGGGAAGAAATCCATCCGGTCCTGCAAAAGCTGCAAATCATCCGCAACTTCCTTGCCGACGAAATCCGGTCGCGTCGCCAGAAACTGACCGAGCTTGACATAAGACGGCCCCAGCCGGTTCATCGCCCGCGACATGCGTTCCGAACGCGCCGTATCGCGCGAGCGTTTACGCGCCAGAGCCCCTGCAACACGATGAGCAAAAGCAGGTAAACCGCTCAGGCCTTCTGCCGGCAATGCGCTGATTACACCTTCACGGGTCATCACCCAACCGGCATGGATCAGTCGGAAACTAGCAGCAATGCGGCCCATAACTCACTCACTTTACAGAGCGCATTCCGGAAATCCTGTAGTAATTTCCGGAATTAAAATGCGCGGGAAATAATAATCAGATTTTCCAGCCAGAATGCAGGCTGGCAATACCGCCGGTGAAATTGCGCCATGTCACGCGGGAGAAACCGGCCGCTGTGATCATATTGGCAAAATCCTGCTGTTTCGGGAATTTGCGAATGGATTCAACCAGATATTTATAGGATTCCGCATCACCGGTCACCATTTTGCCAATGGCAGGAATGGCATGGAACGACCACTGGTCATAAATCTTATCCAGCAGCGGCATTTCCACTTCGGAGAATTCGAGGCAGAGGAAACGGCCGCCCGGTTTCAGCACACGGAACGCTTCTTCCAGCGCCCAGTCAATATGCGGCACATTGCGGATACCAAAAGCAATCGTATAGGCATCAAAGGAATTATCGTCGAAAGGCAGTTTCTCGGCATTGGCCTCGACAAAATCCACATTATTCAGCAGACCTTTTTTGGCCGCACGCTCCTGCCCGACAGCCAGCATTGAGCCGTTAATATCAAGCACAGTTGTATGCGCCTGACGGTCTGATGCTTCAACAATACGGAAGGCAATATCACCGGTACCACCGGCCACATCGAGCGAGCGCCAGTTCTGAATATGCGACGGGATTTTCGGCGGTGCCAGCCAGGCAACCATCGCATCTTTCCATGCACGGTGCAGACCGGCGGACATCAGATCATTCATCACATCATAGCGCTTGGCTACACTGTGAAAAACTTCATTCACCAGCCCCTGCTTGGACTCTTCATCGACTTTCTGAAAGCCGAAAGAATTCTCCATACCACCATGGGCACCGACACGGCTCTCATCTGCACCCTGATCCACGGTAGAATTTTCGTGTTGCTGGCTCATTTATTTATCCTGTCCTGCCCGCCCAACTTACCCGTCGGAACCAAAACACTGCATAGAGACCCGAAACTGCAAATTTCAAGCTATGCCTGATGAAACATCTGCCCAGTAGCATATAAAGGCTGGGCGCGATGTTACAAGCAAATACGGCAAAGTTTGATATGACTTAACAAAATTTGCGTCGCAAAGCGCCGGTAATAATGATTCTTTTGGCGCATAAAACCCGTCACAGTTTCGTGTAGCTCTGCGCATTCATCCATAAAGCCTGCATTCTCTTTGAGAGAATTGTATAAAACGGGATAAATTTAAGCCCTGCTGCTTTTCCATACCCGTATTTTCGCTTATTGCGGTCTGGAAAATTCATCGGCTTCGGCTAATAATGCAAAAAATAAATTTTGAAAGCAGCGGGATATTATGAGCGTTACGGTAGTTAGTCATCCGCTTGTTCAGCACAAGCTCACCATTATGCGCATGAAAGAAACTTCAACCGCCAGCTTCCGGCGGTTGCTGAAAGAAATTTCCCTTCTGCTTTGCTATGAAGTGACCCGCGATCTCGATCTGACAACCACCATGATCGAAACACCGATGCAGCCGATGGAATCGCCGATCCTGGACGGTAAGAAGCTGGTTTTCGCATCCATCCTGCGTGCAGGTAATGGTCTGCTGGAAGGCATGCTAGATCTGGTGCCTGCGGCACGCGTTGCCCATATCGGTCTCTATCGCGACCACAAGACTTTGCAGCCGGTGGAATATTACTTCAAAGCACCGGAAGATATCGTCAACCGTCTGATTATTGTGGTTGATCCGATGCTGGCAACCGGCAATTCCGCCGTTGAAGCGATCACCAAGCTGAAAGAGCGCGGCGCAAGCAATATCCGCTTCCTCTGCCTGCTGGCAGCGCCGGAAGGTATCAAGCATTTTGCGGAAGTGCATCCGGATGTGCCGATCTACACAGCGGCCATTGATGAGAAGCTGAATGAAGACGGCTATATTGTTCCGGGTCTTGGTGATGCCGGAGACCGTATGTACGGCACCAAATAATAAGATTGCGACCGTATGTACGGCACCAAATAACTAAAAAGCGACCGTATGGTCGGCACCAAAAATGAAATAAAAACGGCGCTCTGAGCGCCGTTTTTTTTATGCGGTTACCGTTTCATAAATCACCGGATTGAGTGCCGGTTTGTGTTCACTCAGCATCATGGCCTGCTGCACCATCTGCACAGCCTGCTCGGCCTTGTCTTGCGTCTGCGCGTGAACCAATGCCAGCACATCACCGGCTTTGACTGCACTGCCCAGCGGCAGAATATTGGTCACACCGACAGAAGGATCAATCTGATCCTGCGGGCGCATACGCCCGCCGCCCAATGCTACAACACTCATACCGACTGCGCGTGTATCAATGGCGCTGATATAACCATCACGCTCAGCACGCACCTGCACCTGAAGAGGCGCAACCGGCAGATAATGCGCAGCTCTTTCAACAAAATCCGCAGGCCCGCCAAGCCCTGCAACCATACGGTCGAATTTTTCTGCGGCACTGCCATTATCCAGAGCCGCTTGCGCTTTTACCAAACCATCAGTAACAGTTTGAGCCAGCCCTGCTGTGACCAGCATATGGGCGGCAAAATTCAGCACCACTTCCGCGAGACGTGCCTGACGCTTGGCACCGGTCAGGAAATCAACAGCATTGCGCACTTCCACCGCATTACCGGCGCAATCGGCTAATGGCTCATTCATATCAGTAATCAGCGCACTGGTCGGTAACCCCGCACCATTGGCCACCTGCACCAGACTTTGCGCCAAAGCCTGCGATGCTTCAAATGTCGGCATAAAAGCACCGCTACCGGTTTTCACATCCAGCACAAGCCCGCCAATACCGGAAGCCAGTTTTTTCGAGAGAATAGAAGCGGTAATCAGCGGAATGGATTCCACCGTCGCCGTCACATCACGCACAGCATAGAAACGCTTATCCGCCGGAGCGAGGTCACCTGTCGGACCGATAATCGCGCAACCGCAACCGCGCACCACCTTGTCGAACAAAGCCTTATCAGGATAGCTCTGATAACCGGGAATGGCATCCATCTTATCCAATGTGCCGCCCGTATGACCAAGGCCACGACCGGAAATCATCGGCACATAGGCACCGCAGGCAGCAACAATGGGTGCCAGCATCAAAGACACATTATCACCGACACCGCCTGTCGAATGTTTATCCACCACAGGTCCGTCAAGATCGCGCCATTCCAGCACATCGCCGGAATATTGCATCGCCGTTGTCAGCGCCACAGCCTCATCACGGTTCATACCGTTGAAATAGACCGCCATGCCAAAAGCGGCAATCTGCCCTTCGCTCACACTGCCATCGGTAATACCGCGCACAAATGCCTTGATTTGCTCCGCGCTCAAAACCTGTCTATCGCGTTTTGCCCGAATGATTTCCTGTGGCAGCATAGCGGCACCTTTTTAACGATCAGCCGATTTCGCCAACCAGTATCTTGATAATTTTTTGCAGTTTCTGGCCGCCCAAAGGCGCCATAGTCTTGGTTTCATGGTGCGATAATTCATCACCGCTCATGCCTGCACCATAATTGGTGATGACCGAACAGGCGGCAGCCCGCAGCCCCAGAAAGCGCGCCAGAATGACTTCCGGCACTGTGGACATGCCCACAGCATCAGCACCCAGCACCCGCGCCATGCGGATTTCTGCCGGTGTCTCAAAAGACGGGCCGGAGAACCACATATAGACACCCTCATACAGCTTCTCATCAGCAGCGCGCGCCGCATCGCGGAAAGCCTGCTTGAGGTCTGCATCATAGGCCGCTGTCATGCCGGTAAAACGCGCATCTGTATGTTCGCCGATCAGCGGGTTCATACCGGAATAATTAATATGATCGTCGATCAGCATCACGCTGCCGGGTGCCATCTCCTGCACCACAGAACCGGCGGCATTGGTCAGGATCAGGGTTTCAATGCCAAGTGCTTTCAGTGTCTCCAGCACAGGGCGCATCGCCGCTGCGTCACCCTGCTCGTAATAATGCGCACGCCCTGCCAGCACCATTACCAGCCTGCCCATTAGCCGACCGACAACCACCTCGCCCGCATGACCGCTGACGCCGCTTTTCGGAAAGCGCGGCAGATCGGAATAACGGATATGCACCGGATCATCGAGTTCGCTGACCAGTCCGCCAAGGCCGGAACCCAGCACAATAGCAACTTTCAGCGTTTCACCGGCAAAAGCTTCATTCAAACGGGCGCGTAAAATCAAAGCTGCTTCGGTCATGGCCTTAACCAATCACATCAGTCTGAAAGCTGAATGGCAGCAATTCGCGCATCGTCACGGTCTGCACAACACCGGAACTGTCACACAAATGCAGCGGCACATCAGCACCGGCAAATTCTGCCAGACGCTGACGGCAACCGCCGCAAGGAGAGCATTTTTCCAGTTTTTCAGCCATCACCAGAATTTCAGCAATCTCGCCACCACCGTCCATCACATAATGCGACAGCATGGTGGTTTCAGCGCACCAGCCTTCAGGGAAAGAAATCACTTCAATATTGCAGCCGGAATAAATCCGCCCGTCTTTGGTACGTAAAGCAGCACCAACAGGAAACTTCGAGTAAGGGGCATGGCATTTCTGCATTGCAGCATAAGCTGCATCAAATAGATCCTGAGCCATATCAGCCCCTCCTCATTTTTAATCTTAACGCTCTTTCACGTATGGTATCCCACCCGCTTTCGGCGGAATGGCCTTGCCGATAAAGCCTGCCAGCAGAATAACGGTCAGAATATATGGCAGAGCCTGCATGAACTGCACCGGTACATCACCGATCAGCGGCAGTGACTGACCCTGCAGACGAATGCCCAGCGCATCGAGAAAGCCGAACAGCAAACAAGCATACATCGCCTGCACCGGACGCCATTTGGCGAAGATCAGTGCGGCCAGAGCAATATAGCCTTTACCGGCAGTCATATCCTTCACAAAGCCTGCGCCCTGTGCTGTCGCCAGATAGGCACCGGCCATACCGCAGAGCAGACCGCAGATAATCACTGCACGGTAGCGAAGCCATGTCACTGAAATACCGGCTGTATCAACCGCCGCAGGATTTTCACCCACCGCACGCAGACGCAGACCAAAGCGGGTGCGATACAGAACCCACCATGTCAGTGGCACCATCAGAAACGCCAGATAAACCAAAATAGAATGACCGGAAATCAGCTCCGCATAAAGATAGCCGACAACCGGCACATCTTTAACGGCTTCCGCACCCGGAAAATTAATAGATGTAAAACGGGCGCTGTTTGGCAAAGACGGTGTACGGCCACCCTGCCCGAACCATGCCTGACCGAGAATAATTGTTGTACCCGCAGCAATAAAGTTGATTGCCAGACCGGAAACGATCTGATTGCCGCGATGGGTGATCGAGGCAAAACCGTGCACCAGCGACAACAGCATCGAAACCAGCAAAGCCGCACCAAGACCGGCAAGGGCAGACCCGCTGATGGCAGCAACAGTACCGGCCGCAAAAGCACCGGCCAGCATTTTACCTTCAAGACCGATATCAACAATCCCTGCGCGCTCTGAATAGAGCCCCGCAAGACAGGCAAACAGCAACGGCGCAGACAGGCGCAAGGTTGAATCAAGCAGCTGAATAAGAGTTACATAGCTGTCCATGGCGCTTACTCCCCTGCCTTCGTGGCTGCACCGGCAGCATTTCGCGATGCAAAACGCATGAAAAACCGCTGGAAAGCAGGACGGAACATATGCTCCATCGCACCGGCAAACAGGATCACCAGACCCTGAATAATCACAATCATGTCGCGGGAAATATTCGGCATATCAAAAGCGATTTCCGCACCGCCCTGATAAAGCATACCAAACAGGATCGCCGCCGGAATGATCCCCACCGGATGCGAGCGCCCCATCAGTGCCACAGCAATGCCCACAAAACCGGCACCGGCCACAAAGTCCAGCTGCAGGCGATATTGCGCGCCCATTACCGGATTCAGTGCCATCATACCGGCCAGCGCACCGGAAATCAGCATGGTGATAATAATCGTTCTCGACGGATTGATACCGGCATATTCAGCGGCGCGCGGGCTGTGCCCCATGGTGCGGATTTCATAGCCGATTTTTGTCCGCCAGATCAGCAGCCACACCAGATAGCAAGCCAGCAGCGCCAGCAAAAAGCTGATATTCAGCGGTGCCGAACGGATTTCCATACCGAACAGGTTCATCAGCCAGTCGAGTTTCGGCAGTTGCCCACCTTCTGCAAAGCCACGGCTTTCCGGTGCCATCACGCCAATCGGTTTGATGAAATTGATAATCAGATAGACCATCAGACTGGCGGCAATGAAGTTGAACATAATCGTGGTAATCACGATATGCGAACCGCGTTTTGCCAGAAGCCATGCCGGTATCAGCGCCCACAGCGCGCCGAAAATAGCACCGCCAAGCAATGCCGCAATCATGGTAATCCACCACGGCATGGATGCATCCAGCCAGAGACAGATCAGCGCCACGCCAAGACCACCGATATAAGCCTGCCCCTCACCGCCGATATTGAACAGCCCGCAATGAAAAGCGACAGCCACAGCCAGACCGGCAAAGATAAAATTCGTGGCATAAAACAGCGTATAGCCAATGCCTTCACCGGAGCCAAAGGCGCCTTTGACCATCAGCAGTGCCGCATCCAGTGGATTTTCTCCGACCAGCAGCACCACAAGTCCTGCAACCAGAAACGCAACCAGCAGGTTCAGTGTCGGGATCAGACCATAATCCACCCAGCGCGGTAATTTTGCAAAAGGCTGGCTCATGGCAACATTCCGATCACGGCGTCAGTGGTTTTTACCTGCGCATATTCGCCCTGCAACACGGCCAGTGTCAGCGCATGCACATCTTCCGCACTCCAGAGACGCCCCTGCAGGTCTGTGCGGTCTGTACTGGCAACCGCATCTTCCGGCACAATCACCTCAAAACCGAGATTAGCGGCCATACGCACTGTTGCATCAACGGAATTTTCCAGCAGCACACCGCCAATAACCAGCGTGCGGATTTGCAACTCATCCAGCACATCCATCAGATCTGTGCCGATAAAAGCGCTGTTGGTACGTTTATCCACGACCGGTTCACCGATCTGAGGCTCGACTTCTGCTTTGAAGTCATTACCTGCCGTACCAGAGCGATAAGGCGACTGCGGATCGGTTGAATCATGGCGCACATGCACCACCGGCAGACGACGCTCGCGCCATGCTTCCAGCAGGCGCTGTAAATTCGCTTCTGTCTGCGGTTGTCCGCGGCGACCCCATTTCGGATCATCAATAGCCTTTTGCATATCAATGATGAGCAATGCCGGTGTTGAGCTAATCATCAATGCAGGCCCTTTTCGGTTTTCTTATTATCTTCATCCTGAATGCCCGCCATCAGCAGGCCGATTTCCCCCTCACCGGCTTCCGGTCCGCACTCACCGACAACACGTCCGGCAAACATCACCAGAATACGGTCGGACAGCGAACGGATTTCGTCCAGCTCAACAGAAATCAACAGCACGGCCTTACCGGCATCGCGCATTTCAATAATACGTTTATGAATAAATTCGATCGCACCGACATCCACGCCGCGCGTCGGCTGCGCTACAATCAGCACATCCGGATTGCGTTCCATCTCACGTGCCAGCACGATCTTCTGCTGGTTACCACCGGAGAAATTCGCAGTTTTCAAACGCGGATCGGCAGGACGGATATCATATTGCGCAATCTTGCCCTTAGCATCCTGCATGATCGCTTCAATATTCAGGAACGGTCCTTTGAGATAACGCGGATCATCGTGATAGCCGAGAATGGAATTTTCATATTCCTCATAGGCCAGCACCAGCCCCATATGATGGCGGTCTTCCGGTACATGGGCGAGACCACGACGGCGCAATTCCGCCGGATGCGCATTACCGGTCACATTGACCGGCAGGCTATTCAGCATCACCACACCGCTCTCGGCACGGCGAATACCGGCGATGACTTCAATCAGTTCTGACTGACCGTTACCGGCAACACCGGCAATGCCGACAATCTCACCGGCACGCACATCAAAGGACACCGTATCCACAACTGTGGTTTTCTGCGCATTGCGCACGACAAGGTTCTTCACTTGCAAAACAGGCTCACCGGGTGTCGCAACCTGCTTGTTCACGCGCAGCAAAACACGGCGGCCAACCATCAGTTCAGCCAGTTCTTCCACGCTTGCTTCAGCGGTTTTGCGGGTGGCAACCATCGTGCCCTGACGCATCACCGAGACATTATCTGTCACTGCCATGATCTCGCGCAGCTTATGGGTAATCAGAACAATGGTTTTGCCCTGATCTTTCAGCTGCCGCAAAATGCGGAACAGATGGTCAGCCTCTGATGGTGTCAGCACACCGGTCGGCTCATCAAGGATCAAAATTTCCGCGCCGCGATACAGCGCTTTCAGAATTTCCACGCGCTGCTGCAGACCAACCGGCAGATCTTCGACCACCGCATCAGGGTCAACATCCAGCGCATATTCTTTTTCGAGCGCTTTCAGCTGCTCGCGTGCTTTTGCAATGCCGGCTGATAATAAAGGCGCACCTTCCGCACCCAGCATCACATTTTCAAGCACTGTAAAATTATCAACCAGCATAAAGTGCTGATGCACCATACCGATGCCCGCAGCGATTGCCGCATCCGGATTGGATATATGCACCTGCCGGTCATTGACTTTGATCGTGCCTTTATCCGGCTGATAGAAACCGTAGATAATCGACATCAAAGTCGATTTTCCGGCGCCGTTTTCGCCGATAATCCCGTGGATGGTTCCCTTTTTGATCCGCAGATCAATAGCACGGTTTGCGTGCACAGCGCCGAAACGCTTATCAATTCCTGTCAGTTCAAGTGCAGGCTGCGCCATTATCCCATCCGTTAATCATCGACATCGCATTGCCGGAGCATTTTTATCAAATAACATATCGCGAACATCAAATGAAAACATCTGACATGTTCTGCTTTAACTGATTCCGCCACGCAGTTAACAATATATGCTATTGCATAAAGCTGTGTGTAAACCACCACAAAGCCGCATTTCACCCCTCATAATAGCGTGAAATATCACTTCCGTGCACTATATGAATACAAAACACCCTCTGATCTGTCAGGAAACCACCCATGTCTGAAAATCTGTCCGACCGGCTTACAGAGCTGGAAATTCGCAATGCGGAACAGGAAAAGACAATTGAAGACCTGTCCGGTGAGATTGCCGAGCAATGGAAGCTGATTACCGCGCTGAACAAAAAGCTCAGCGCGCTGACTGATCGCTTTCTTGAGCTGGAAGAGCAAACAGCGCCGGAAGTCTCCGTGACCAAACCGCCCCACTGGTAAGACACAAAGAAATTTCAAATGGAAAAGGGCAGTGTCACCACTGCCCTTTTCTATGAATAGCCCTACCGGATTAGTAAGGGCACTTATTGTCTGTGGTGTAGTCATGCACCTTGATTTTACCGGAAATGATGTCGGCCTTTGCAGCTTCAACCGCGGCCTTCATTTCAGGTGTAATCAGCTTGGCGTTGTTTTCATCCATCGCATAGCTCACACCATCATCTTTCAGACCCATCTGAACGATACCGGCTGTGAATTTATCAGCAGCAACATCTTCAAAAGCCTTATAAACGGCAGTATCAACACCCTTAACCATCGAGGTCAGAACATGACCCGGATGCAGGCCGTTCTGGTTGGAGTCAACACCGATGCCGAGCTTGCCCGCATCAGCCGCAGCCTGCAACACGCCAATACCGGTACCACCGGCAGCATGATAAATCACGTCAGAACCCTGATCGATCTGGGCTTTAGTGATTTCGCTGCCTTTAGCCGGATCATTCCAGGCGGCAGGTGTATCGCCGGTCCAGTTATTCAGAACTTTTGTGCCTTCTTTACCGGCTTTTGCGCCACCGGCATAACCGCAATAGAAACGACGGATCAGCGGCACATCCATACCACCGACAAAGCTTACAGTGCCGGTTTTAGAAGCCATCGCTGCCAGCATACCAACCAGATAGCCGCCTTCTTCTTCTTTAAAGACAACGGAGCGCACATTCGGTGCTTCCACAACGGCATCAATGATTACGAATTTTGTGTCCGGAAATTCCTTGGCAACTTTCTCAATTGCGGAAACAGCCGAGAAACCGGCAATCACAACCGGTGAGTTACCGTCCTGCGCAAATTTACGCAGAGCCTGCTCACGCTGCGCATCGTTCTGAATTTCAAATTCACGATAATTGGTGCCGTGATCTGCCTTATATTTGGCTGCGCCATTATAAGCGGCTTCATTGAAAGACTTGTCAAATTTTCCGCCAAAGTCATAAACAACAGCCGGCTTCAGTTCTGCCGAATAGGCTGCTGAAACACTCAGGGTCGCGGCCAACAGGCCCATAACGATACGCTTCATTACCACTCACCTCCGATAGCGCAGTAATTCTGCGCGAGAAAATACCCACCCGTGTTCGGTAAATTATTCTGTTTTTTACCGCCCGCTCAGATTTTAATAATCGGCAATCTGGCACGGTCCGGAACTTTTTTCATCTTAAATTTATGCGCTTACACATATTTCATTGCTAGAACACACCGCGCCGCCCTTAAATCACGCAGGAAACGCCTGTACCGCGCAAGCCGCAATAACCCTGAGGGTTTTTCGCCAGATACTGCTGATGATAGCCTTCAGCATAATAAAAATCAGAAGCAGGCAGAATTTCCGTCGTAATTGCGCCAAGACCACGGGCGGTCAGCGCCTGCTGGTAAGCTGCTTTACTCGCTTCAGCAGTCTTCAGATCTTCATCCGAATAAACATAAATCCCTGAGCGATATGTTGTGCCTATATCATTGCCCTGCCGCATACCCTGCGTCGGGTCATGTTCTTCCCAGAAAATCTGCAGAAGCTGCGCCAGCGTCACCTCGGCCGGATCATAGACCACCTGCACTACTTCATTATGCCCTGTCAGGCCTGTACAGGTTTCCTCATAGGTCGGGTTCGGTGTCAGACCGCCGCTATAACCGGCAGCGGTGACATAAACACCGGGCACCTGCCAGAACAAACGCTCCACACCCCAAAAACAGCCCATACCGAACAGAATTTTCTTCATATTATGCGGCCATGGCCCGTGCAGAGGAAGTCCGGAAACAAAATGGTCTTCGGAAGTCGCAATCGCCTCAGTACGACCGGCAAGCGCCTCATTACTGGTCGGCATACGCAACTTGTGTTCGGGATATTGTCTGAACATCATCATAGTCCCTGTCTGATGCATTTCCGGTTTAAACAGCAACAACGGAAATACTGTATACTTGTTAGTTTTAACGGCAAGCAACCGGAACGGGCTTACACATATCTGTACTCTTAACGTGCATAAGATTTACGCCCGATCGTTCCGGCAGCAAAACACACTATACTCAGCACTAAAAATAAGAACCATCCGGGCATATTCAACACCGGAACCATCCAGTTGTTCCAAAAGCCGTTCCAGAAGACCTGCCGTATAAAACCGGCAAAAGCAGCTAAATATTCAGGCAGATAATCCTGCAAACTCTGCAGAAACGGCGTCACAACCAAACGAAGCTGCGCAATTGATCGCGCAATATCAAAAACAGCAAATAACAAGCTGACACCCAACGACCAGAGCGCCAGAAAATTAAAAAATACACGCATAATAACCCATATCCGTCTTCTGAAATTCAGAACTCAAAAAACAACTCTGAATATCATTCTATCACAAGGGCTCTTTCTGACAGACAGGCTATTAAATTTTTCTAATATAAAATTATAATTCACGGAAAAGACCGTAAGTCCCCCCCTCCGTTGAACAAAAACATTTGTCCTTTTGGACATAAGATTCGACCAGTTTCGTCACGAGTTTCAGCAAGATCAGTCAAAAACGGGTAAAATCATGCTCTGGCGGCGCGAAATTCGATGATATTTTCCACAGAGCCTCAAAAATATTAAAATCAATAAATTCAATAAGTTAAACAAATAAACCATCTGATTATTTATATAATTTCACCGTTTTTTGCCTGTAAAATTAAATGAATTCAGTGAAACACGAAATAATGGTTGAACATCCGTCTTTTATAGCTATATTCCGCGCCGAAACGGTCGTTTAACAGCTGACCACTGTTTGAAGATACGCCGTTGTGATTGATATCATTTATAAATATCAGTCTTGAGTGGAGAGGTGGCCGAGTGGTTGAAGGCGCACGCCTGGAAAGTGTGTATACGGGGAACCGTATCGCGGGTTCGAATCCCGCTCTCTCCGCCAGATTTGCTTTTTAAGCCCTTGTTTTCATTGAAATCAACCACTTAGCATGTACTTTTGGTACACAATTCGGTACGCATGTGCTTATGAAAAAAGCTGTGATTCCAGGATTTGAAGCTAAGTACCTGTTTGAAAGAGGTGATGGCAATTACCTCTACAGAAGGCGAATCCCTGCTCAATATCAAGAGCTGGCGGATGGCCATTCTGAGTTCAAGACCTCATTGAAGTGCAAGAACCACAATCAGGTCATAGAAAAATATGGCCAGCTTCATGCTCACTATGAAAGATTGATGGAGCATCTAAAGACAGGCAAAAGCATCAACAGCACTGAAATCGAGTCTTTGAAAAACCTCAAATCAATCAGTGCAAATCTGGGTGTTCAATACAGGTCCAAGGAGCAATTGATCCAAGAGAATGATTTGGCTACCTTTGCCCAAAGACTGATCATTGCAAGCAGCAAAATCCAGATCCGATTTCCATCCAAGCCTTATTTGGAATAGCACCTGACCAGCCTTCTCTGGATGATGTTCTGGACTTCTATAATGAGCACACCAGAGATAAACTGATTGGCTTAAACCCCAGAGAGATTTCAAAGAAAAAGTCTCCTGTGCAACTGGCAGTCAATAGAGCCAATAACTTCTTTGGCAAAGGTATACCATACACACAGATTACAAAACAGCTTGCCCTAGCCTATAGGTCACATCTTGTCGATTGGGTTGAAGCTGAGGAGATGAAGGCTGGTACAGCCAACAAGCAGCTTACACATGTGAGAAAGATCATCACTTTCTATCAAGACCAAAATGGCCTTAAGCAGGACAACCCTTTCCACAAAATACACCTGACTGAGGAAAAGACAGCCCGTCCAGCCTACTCCATTGAGTTTCTCAAAGAAAAATGGCTCAAAGGTTCTCCCTTCTCATCCCTCAATGATGAATCTTTGCATATTCTCTATGTCATTATGGATACAGGAGGCGGCCTAAAGGAAATTTGTGGGCTGGCCCCTGAAGATATCCATCTGGACCATGAGGTTCCTCATATAAAGATCAGGCCCAACAAGTTCCGGAAGCTTAAAACGGGCCACAGAGGTCGAGAAATCCCCTTGGTAGGCCAAAGCCTGATTGCCTTCAAAAAATATCCACAAGGCTTCCCTTCTCACACTCACCCAACAGGTGCAGACAATTTTTCAGCCAATGTGAACAAATACCTCAAGCTGCATGGCCTGAGTGAAACAGAAGCTCATGGCATCTACAGCCTGAGACACACTTTCAAAGACAGAATGAGAAAACACAGGCTTCCACCCGAGCTGCAAAACTACCTGATGGGGCACAAAGATGGGTCAATGGGGGCATATTATGGGAGTGGATACTCATTAAATGACAGCCAAGACTATATGAAGCTTTTAGAAATCGACTGGAAATAATAAGCTTTTCCAATAACTTAATTAAAACTGAGCCTATCATTTGCATCTGGTCAATAGCCAAAATGCATTTGATAGGCTTTTTCATGCAAATCATAGTATATTGGGGGAAATAAATAATGTAGGAATTCAGCAACTGCCCAACCTAAAGGAACCTTTGGCAAGTTGTTTGAACTGAATGGACTTTACTGAATCTGAACTTGAATATTATGGTAATTTACTAAAAAAAATTGGTGCAATTATAATTAAATTAGAGTATAATGAACTCATTCCCCTGTTTAATCATTATGATGCTCTTATCAAAACTTTAAAAAATCGATCGACTCCTCAATGGGGTTGATTAGGACTGCTTTCCTGTAAATAAATTAATATAAATTATTTTGTTGATCGCGGCTGCAGACAGCCGCGGTCTAAATAGTGTTTGGGTGATTTTGCCCTAGATTGTGAATTATAAAATAAAGCCGATCGGAACTTAAGTCCTGGGTAGCCATTCCCAGGGCAATTGATAAACTTATTTAAAATTTGAAAGTACCATTAATATGAACATCTTAAACCCATCCATTCATGGATATCTGCCGACAGGCAGATCAATTATTAACTCTAGTCATGACCAATGGCTTCATGACTTATTTATGGATAAATTTAGGTTTGATCACAATGACTTAAATTTAAAATACAGCCCGTCTCATTTTGAAAAGAACCTGTATTTTGTAACCATACATTTCAAGACAGGTCTCTTTGCAGCCAAAAATTCTTATTCATTATACAACTCAAGACCGATGTTTGAATCTTTCAAATTCTGGTATTTAGATACAATAAAAACTGTTATGGGGCCAAAAGCCAACAAACAGATCAAATATCAGCCCTTTGCTGTTGCCTCTCTGGATGTTGAAGGTACTGCTCATGGTGTACCTGCATCAGTTTTTCAAACACCACATATACATGCTTGTCTATTAGTCCATCCAAAAAATCAGGATAGCTTTGAAGCTCATCTTCTCTCCCCCAAAGCCCAGCAATTCAGGGATAAAAATATTTCTAAAATTGATATCAAGCAATTTCAGGATGACAGCAGAGGGATTGAACCCATGTTAACCTATGCATCCAAATATGCCAGAGAGCAGCAATCAAGTCCAAGACATACAACATTGTTAGAAGCCTACCCAAATATGGATGCTAAAAACTATCCTTTTTATAGGTTCAAAGGAAGAAATTCACTTCAAAACACCTGAAACAGAATATACAATTCTGTTTCATTATTATCTCTAATACACAAAATTTCATACCAAATAAGTAATTATTTGTCTTAATTTGAAACCGTTCACTTATGTTTTGTTTCATGGAGCGGTTTTTTATGACTTTTTAAAATTCCTAGAACCTCATAAGCCTGTTTGGTAATAGATCTATTTTTTTCAGGGTCCAAATAAATTAAAACTCCATATAACCCCTTAACTTCTTGTATTTTATCCAAATTATTAGAAGGATCTTTTCTTACATTATGTAAAAATCCTCTAGTTTTATTTCTCCAATATTTTGGCATACCAATAACTGAATTAACCACAATTCCAGTTATCTCTTGTCTGCTTCCTGGCCCCATAAATTTAGTTTTTTTATCATTCAGCTTCAGATGATATTCATCAAGCACATTCTTTAATGTTTCCAAAAAATCAAAATTAATCTTTGTGTTTGCTGAAAAGGTTAAATCATCTGCATATCTTGTATAAATCCATCCATTTTTAATAGACTCTAATTCAAGAATATTATCAATATCTTTAAAATATAGATTAGCAATAACTGGACTAGTCGGTGCACCAGTTGGTAATCTATTATCTAATGTGCATAATTTAGATAAAATTTCACTTGAACTAATAGGATATCCAAGCTTTAAGAAAATTTTTTTTACATCTTCAGTCGATATACTATCAAAAAAATTCTTAACATCCACATTTAAAATATACTTTCTACCAAAATGTTTCTTAGCATTGTCTATATAGTTTCTGCCCTTAACAAAGCCATATACACTCTCATTAAATTTCAAATTAGAAAAAATATTATCACAAATCCACCATTGGATTACTTTTAAATATGTTTTAGGAGAATATATAACACGTTCCTTCCCACCTCCTTTTGGGATTGTAAAGTCACTATAATGATAGTTAACATTACTTATAATTTTTTTTAAAAGTGCGGATGACACGCCAATATAAGCTGCAAGATGATGAATATTCCCTATGTATGGATAATTTGTTGCCTCCAAAAAGGCTCTACATACTTGTAACTCATTTGGGAAATAAGCAGTGAAGTAAGCTAGATAATCACTATGTCGCGGGGAATGATAATAAGAACGAGGCGGCATATTTCACCAATCATAGATTGCTTTAAGAGCGTGATTAGTAAGAGAAGAAGGGGATTGTCTGAGAGTCAGGCGATGCCCTTCTTCTCTTACTAATCACGATCTCTTACAAAATTGAGCCTAAACACCCGGAAGACTGCTACAGCCTCCAAATTACCGCCTCGTCACTTACAATATAATTTTCTCTGTTTTTTTAGCAAGAACAATCTTCTATTATCTAGCTCTTTATTACCCATAAAATTGCTAACCAAAATAACAGCGGCCATAGATAATATATAAGTTCCCACTCTTACCTTAACCAACATTCCATTATTTTTTAAATAATTATGAGTTTTTTTGAAGTCATAAGTTTCAACATTTAAATTATCGCTCCCCCAAAATTCTTTATAATATCTTGACACATCCTGCACTCTTGCTGGCTGTATAATTTTTAAACAAGCAAGATATTTTATTATAAATTCTTCATCCATCCTTTAGTGCCTTTTTCATTTCCAATAAATCAATTTTATCAGACAAGAATTCATCACAACTTTTTTTTATTTTATCATAATCATTGTAATCAATATATAAAACAGATGAATTATATGCTTTAACAGCTTTAACAATTCCATGATTCATATAACTTTTATCTTTTTCATGCTTTTTATCTATAATAACAAGCATCTTCTCACAAATTACCTCTAAAATAGCCCAGCTACCCAGCTCACAAAAAACCCCAGCCCCAGACGGAAAAACAATTAGTGCATCTATATGTTTTTTAATATGATCAATTTCATAAACAACAGCATTGGAATATTTTCCAAAGCTGATATTGCCGATTTCCTTCAATCGATCATCTTCACCTAAGTAAACAATATATCCTTCTTTAGTATAAGAATCCCATAATTTATACCTATTAGTAGTCATGACACAGGAGTTGTTGACTGCATGTTTTGATGATTTTTTTATATTAATATATGGTCCTGCAATAAAAATATCACATTTAGATTTTTTCTTTTCTAATTTAGCTTGCAAATGAATGCCATCTAATTTTTTTATTTTATTAAAATCTTCCATGTCAATATCACTCTACAAGTATTACTAACCATTTAACTTTATCATGGTTAATTATTATATCACTTTTTTCTACCTCCTTTAAGAGGTTTGACATCAAGATTATCAATATACTCATTAGAAAAGAGTTCATAAGCTTCACAGCCCAATGCAACTACTAATTTTTCTATAGTGAGAATTGTAGGGTTTTTTTTCCCCCTTTCAATATGGCCAACATAAGCTCTCTCAACCCCTGCAAGCAGAGCTAGTTCTTCCTGAGATATGTTTTTGGACACTCTAATTCTTCTTAGATTGAGTGCTAGCAGCTCTTGAATCTCCATTGTCAGAAATGAGCATTTCAATTCATTTAATACGACGTTTGATAAAACGTGGTATTATAGAACTACGAATCGTCTTAATGGTTCCAGCCCAAGGTTGAACTTCATTAGGCAGGTCTAAATTGTAGTTTATAGGCAAATTGAAATGTTAAATGACCCCTATGGGAAAAGGTTATATCTCACAGCCTCAGAAAGGCATGCATTTCTGCAAACAGCTATGAAGATGTCTGGTGACATCAGATCATTCTGTGAAATTCTTCATTTTACAGGCTGCAGAATTTCTGAAGCCCTCAATCTCACTGTTGATAGAATTGACCTTGAAAATGAAGTGGTGGTCTTTGAGACCTTAAAAAAGAGAAAAACAGGTGTTTTTAGGTCTGTTCCAGTCCCTTCCAACCTCCTGAACATATTAGAGCTGGTTCACCACATCAGAAAGCCTGGCAAGTTGAACAGAAAGCTCTGGAGTTGGTCTAGGGTAACAGCTTGGAGACATATCAAGGTTGTTATGGCTGAAGCAAGAATTCAGCAAGGTCCACACACCTCCCCCAAAGGGCTCAGACATGGATATGGAGTTAATGCCATATCCTCAGGTGTCCCCTTGAACATGCTGTCCAAATGGATGGGTCATTCAGCAATAGAAATCACAGCAATTTATACAAATGCAGTTGGCAGTGAGCAGAAGCAAATTTCTGCAAGAATGTGGGAGTCTATTTAATGAGTGATTTTTCTGTATCTGGTAAAATTGAAACCAACCAAGGTATGTCTACCAATGAATTTGAAAGAGCATTCCTCAAGGAGCTCTCTGCAACATTCAATAAGGTGAAATCAAAAAGCTCAACTTCAGGTCTTCTGATTTCTGGTAGAGTTAAACCATCTGTTTTCAATCCCATAGCTTCCTTCAAAGGAAAACTTGAGGTGAGCATCAGAGAAAATCAGTGCAAGTACATATATGATGGAAAAATCGGAACCAATGGCTGGTTCTGGATAACATTCATTATCTTTTTGCTAATCTTTTTCCCTTTAATTCTAATAGTCATCTTGATGTACCATAAGCAAAAAAATCAAGTTATTGAGGAAATGAAGAAACTTGAAGACAGACTGAAATTTTCTCTTGAGAAGTTTTAACAGCCAATAAAAACTCTTGTGTACCAAATAGATAGCAGCGTTTTGGTACACAAACTGGCACGCAAAATCATAATATCAATAAATTTTATCAAATAAAAACAAATACTTACAATTGCGTCAGCTCGATTTCGTCATCCGCTCTCTCCGCCAGTTATCAAGTTTAAACATTTAATGCATCTGAATAGTTCACAAGTATCGATTAGATACTCACCAACTCCCTTTGAAAACCAATAAATCTCTGAAATATAGCCGACCATACTTATTGAGGATCAATTAACATACATAACGTTGATTCAAACAATCAGCCCGCCCCCCCTAAAAAACAAGATTAAATTATTCTTAGGCCTCATTTTTACAATTCACTCAACTTAGACATATTTTTATTTCAATTTTGACGACGTAGTTACACTACTACTTTCTAAACCCGCAAAAAAAGTAATCATATTTAGAAAGATCTATTTTTTCATCAATATAGTTTTGAAAAAAAATCGCCATTTCTTCGTCAAAAAAATATGTATCAAATATTGAATCATATGTATTTTTATTTAAAATCCTACGGATATCGCTTACAGAAATTTTATCAATCACATACTCTTTTATAAACTTATCACCGTCTTTCTCATAAATCTCGACAGACCAAGTTATAGAACTATAGTCTACATTTCCGCTCATAATCTTGTCCCCCATACCTAAGATTTAATCATCCAAGGCAATCAACGAAATTACCACTCTTTCATGGATAGAGCTAATCAAAGATCGATTCTAAAACACATCAATCATCTAGTGCGTTGATCCCGATATTAGGGCACCTAATGCTTTCATGATCAAGATGATTAACCGGCCCAAAAACTGGTATATGTAAGGCAATGATCGAACCAAGGCAGGTCAATCTCTGATGTCCGTTACAATTTATCATAACCCCGCATGCGGTACTTCACGCAATACACTCGCTATGATCCACGCCAGCGGTGAAGAGCCTGTAATCATTGAATATTTGCAAACACCACCCTCCAAAAAACAACTGTCTGAACTTCTTGCAGCCATGAAAATCCCCGTGCGTGATTTATTGCGGGAAAAAGGGACGCCTTTTGCGGAGCTGGATCTGGCAAATCCCAAATGGTCTGACGATCAGTTGCTCGACTTCATAGTGCAGCATCCCATCCTGATGAACAGACCGATTGTGGTGTCACCACGTGGCGCTGCGCTTTGTCGTCCGTCAGAGCTTGTTCTTGATCTTCTGGAAAATCCGGCTACCAGTTTCACCAAAGAAGACGGCGAACAAATTACTCATGTCATTTCTCAATTGTGACCTGCAGACATAAAAAGGCGGCCGGAAAACCGGCCGCCTCACGCACTGCATATCGATAATAATTATTCGAAATCTTTATCGCTATAGAGTTTTGTTTTCTTCACTTCTTCAATGTTTTTCACACCACCCAGCATCATATTGATGGTCAGCTCTTTATTCAGCTGCTGGATCACGGAGTTGACACCTTCCGACCCGCCGAGATTAAGGCCATAAAGGATCGGACGGCCAACAGCGACCACATCCGCACCGCTTGCCAGCGCCTTAAACACATGTGAACCGCGACGCACACCACTGTCGAAAACAATCGGAACGCGCTTATTCACGACCTTGGCAATCGAAGGCAGAACATCAAAAGAAGCAGGACCACTGTCGAGCTGACGGCCACCGTGGTTGGAAACCCAGATACTGTCTGCACCGGCTTTAATCACCACGTCAGCATCTTCCGGCGACTGAATACCTTTCACAATCACCGGCAGACCGGTCATGTCTTTTACATATTTAATATCGGCTGGTGTGAATGCCTGTTTGGCCTGTGCATAGATTTCACTGATGCCTGCACCTTTACCGGTTTTGGAACCATCATCATTCTGCTTGGCAAACAGTTCCAGATTGGCAAAGCCCAGCGGGAACTGGAAGTTATTCTTGATATCGTCTTCACGATAACCGCCGACCGGTGAGTCAACGGTCAGAATAATCGCCTTGGCACCGCTATCCTTGGCACGTTTCAGAGTAAACTCATTAAACGCTTCATTCTTGCTCATATAGAGCTGGAAGAAGAACGGATTACCGTCGGATACCGCAGCCACTTCTTCAATGGTTTTATTGCCATAGGTGCTCAGAGAGAAGATCGAACCCGCTTTTGCCATGCCTTTGGCCGTAGCGATTTCACCATCCTGATGTGCCAGCCCCTGTGCCGCCATCGGTGCCTGAATAACAGGGGTTTTCAGATCAATACCAAGATAATTAGTCTTCAGATCAATGTCTGACAATTCAATGCCCTGCATGACGCGCGGCATGATATATTTCTTGTCAAACACCGAGGTGTTGGAGCGCAGATTCTGCTCGTTTTCTGCACCGCCACGAATATAGCCGAAAGCGCCTTTATCCATATTGGCCTTAACCTGAGCTTCAAGTTCACCCAGATTGGTGATCTTGACAGGGCCTTCCGCGGTGCTGGCTTTATAGTCAGCGGCATGAGCAACGCCAAGGGAAAGAGCAAGCGCAATTGCGCTCAGCGATACTGCATATTTTTTGCTAAGAAATGTTTTCATCGTACAAACTCCCGGCTTTGCGCCGATTGACTGTTTACTGTTTGACAGCTTCTGCCTGAATTTTCAGAGTGACCATTTTCTCCATGCCTTCTTTGACAAGGAAATCCACGCCCCATTTGGTGCGGTCGATTGTAACTTCGAAGTCACCGCCACAAACTTCAGCATTCAACATCGGGTTCTGGTAGCAGTTGAACTTGGTCGCTTTGAGCTGCACAGGATGTGTCTGGCCTTTGATGGTCAGATTACCGTCAACCGAAACCAGCTTGTTATCAGCGACATTCCACTTGGTAGATGTAAAGTCGATTGTCGGATACTTCGCTGCATCAAGAAGATCAGCGCTTTTCATATGCGCATCGAAACCCTTGATACCTGTATTCAAAGTATCGACAGGAATAGACACTTTCACAGAACCGGTCTGCGTTTCCGGTGAATAGCTGATATCTCCTTTAATACCGTAGAAGCCACCGGTATTGGTAGAGGTATTAAAGTGATCGATATAAAATACTGCCTTTGTATGATCGGGATCCAGCTTATAGTCAGCCGCCTGCGCAGCAGAAACGGTCAGCAAAGAAGCAAGAAGCGGCAATATAATTTTCTTCATTTTTGTTATTCCTGTTTTAGGCATTTGAAAATTAGTACAGCAAATGCATTCTTCAACCGGCATGTGACACAAAACAGAATGAGCCACTCTGCTTTGCTATCATCCGATTCAAACCTGCATTTCGACATGCACTGTTTTCTGTGGTGGAGAGCTAGGGAATGAACTGAAAACCAGTTCCGCTCGTATGGTTAAACAATAAGCCTCTGGCGCGCTGCTGTGTAGAGCGGATTTTAATAAGCACTGTTCTAAAAACAGGACAATTATTCAGTGCAGACTAATCAGGACAGGAATTCGACCTGTACGGATGATAAAAAAGCGCCAAAATGCGCTTTCTATAGGGGTAAAAGAGCTGTCAGAGCGGCGCCTGTAAAATCTGCCGGATCTGCTCGAAATCCGTCATCGTATCAATATCGGCAAAGGCCGGTGCAGCCATTTCTGCAAATTCTGCCTGAGGTAAAAGACTGCGCGCTCCGCCCTCACCTGCAAGCGGCAAATTTCTCAAATGCTCTGTCAGGCACAAAGCCGGAGGGCCGCTATAATCACCGGATGAAGATGCAATCACCGGCGCTGTGCTGTGCGCAGCCAAATGCAATAAATGCTCAATATGAGAGTGCGGCACCAGCGGCATATCCGCAAGACAAATCAGCACCCGTGACTGCGCCTGAATTTCCGCCAGACCGCGATGCAGGGAGCCAAGCATGCCTGCGTCAACATCTTCTGTCAGCCCCAGCGTAAAGCCTGCATCCGCATAGGCATTCGTCCACGGTGCAAAGCTGCGGCAGGTTACAATTCGTTTGCCCCATGGAAAGCCGTCTAGCACTTGCAATATGTGATGCGCCACAGGCTTGCTGCCGAGCATGGCATTCAGCTTATCACCATCCGTATAGCGCGAGCCTGCCCCTGCTCCCAGCACCAGAACAGCAACCGAAGACGCATCAACCATGACGCACATCCTTGGCTTGTTCTGTCTTACGCGCCATAATCTCAGCCAGAACCGATACAGCCAAAGATCGTGCATCCCGTACAGGCCCGAACAGGCCTATTGGCGCGGACAACCGCGCAATCTGCTCTTGCGAAAAACCGTCTTTCAGCAATTGCTCAAGCCGAACCGCATGGGTGCGCTTGCTACCGAGACAGCCGATATAAAAAGCACGGCTGTTCAGCGCCTGTTTCAGCAACGGCAGCTCTTTATCAAGATCATGCTGGAGAAACACCACCGCCGTCGCTTCATCTGTATCCGCAGGCAATGCATCGCGCATAGCTTCAATATTCAGCGCTGTTGCAGCCTGGTAAAGCACTTCGCTTTCCAGCCCCTGCCCCAGCAGCACAAGGCGCAATGCAGGCGGCAGAGCAACGGCGAACTGGCCTTCATGCCAGCCGGTGTTGCGCGATATTTCGGAACAGGTCAAAGTCTGGTGCTGAGGGTGATAAAGCAATGCAACCGCCTGTCGGCGCGCATGATAGCCCAGCACAGCTTCCAGCGCCTGCGCATCCCGCAACACATGGATAGCCAGCACAATCCCGCCGCCGCAGGGCAACACCACATCAAAATAGGAAGACCCTTTGCCGAGCCGCAATATTCTGTCCTGCTGCTCCGCGAGCGCTTGCACAGCCTCGCGTGCAACGACACCCTCGACGCAACCGCCGGATACCATGCCGCAATAACCGCCCGCGGCATTTACAGCCATCATGGCACCGGCAGCGCGGGAAGACCCGCCGATAATTTCCGTCAGCATAACCAGCGCACAAGGCTTACCCTGCTGCACAGTTTCATGCGCAAAGCGCAGCAGATCAATCGTCTGATCTGTATGAAATAAGCGATGCACATCGACTTTATCGGGTACGATACCATCGTCCATAGCAATGATGCCTTATAAAAATTATGTCTCAAAAACAGACCGGCGGATTTGCACCCGCCGGTTTAAACAAGCTGATTTAGTGGCTTGCTTTCTCAATGTCCTGCACGGTGATATTTGCAGGCTGGCCGCCCCATTCAGCGCGCATATAATTGACGAGATCAGCAATTTGCTGCTTTGTCAGCGCATCTTTAAAGCCCGGCATCGCCTGCATCACTTCACCATTGCCAAGGCGCTGCTCGGCAATACCATCCACAATCACATGGATCAGATTGCTCGGATCAGCCAGCATCGCACTGGTATTGGTAGTCATTGCCGGTGCAATATGCGGCTTGCCTTCACCATCCACGCCATGACAACCGGCACAAACAGCCATATAGGCATCACGACCGCTCTGACGCAGTGCAGCGTCAATCGCAACCGGTGTCTGCTCAGGTGCTGCCGGAAGCTTGTCGCCGGTCAGATAGGTCTGAATGGCGGCAATATCTTCATCCGTCATATATTGGGATGAGTGCAGCAATACCGGATACATTTCCAGTGTCATTGTGCCCTGTGGCGACATACCAGTCTTGAGGAATTTACGCAGATCCTCAGTCGTCCAGCCACGGGCAGCAAGCGCTTCAGGCTTCAGGCTCGGGCCTGTAATTTTGCCCAGCACACTGCCCTCATAGGCAGATGCCAGTTTCAGACCGCCGATCGCATTACGCGGCGTATGACATTCCTGACAATGACCGAGAACATCGGTCAGATAAGCACCATTGGCCTGCTCCGGTGTGGCATTGGCAGGCATTTGCAGCTTCGGATTGACCAGATTCCAGTAAGACAGTGCCCAGCGCTGATTAAACGGGAAAGACAGGCCCAGTTCCGGATTGGCACGTTTTACCGGCTGCTGATCCATCAGATAGGCATAAATCGCATCGGAATCTTCCGGACGGATTGTGTGATAGGACACATAAGGCATCGCCGGATAAACCCGTTTGCCGTCTGCGCGTACACCATCCACCACCGCATGATAGAAATCAGCCGATGTATAATTTCCGATACCGGTTTCTTTATCCGGCGTAATATTGGTGCCGTAGATCACGCCGAAAGGCGTTTCAATCGGATGACCACCGGCATAAGGTGCACCGTCCGGCGACTGGTGACAGGCCGCGCAGTCTGCTACAGCGGCGAGATATTTACCGCGCTTGATCAGCTTGGCTTTATCTTCGCCGGACACGGCCAGACGCTGCTCGGCGGCCTTATCATCATAGACAGTCTTTGCCGGCCAGAACGGTACTGAGGCCGCAACCACACCACCGACAACACCAAGCCCGAGAATCCATTTGATTACTGGTTTCATTTAACAAGCCCCGGCGTGTTCATGACAACATCATGCACCGCACTGTAATAACGGACATAGCCGGTGCAGCGGCAGATATGATCATTGAGGGAATCTTCGATGACCTGCTTCACTTCTTCTTTTGCCACAGGCTCTTTCTGCAAACGCTCCACCAGAACGGTAGCAGCATTCACAAAGCCCGGTGCGCAATAGGAGCACTGGAAGGAGAAATGGTCGAGGAAGGCTTCCTGAATGGCAGACAGTTTCAGCTGACCGTCTTCGCCCTTGGTCGCGTGACCTTCAACTGTGCGGATAGAGCGGCCGTTGAAATAATGGGCACCGGTAATGCAGGTGCGCATTTCGCGGCTGGTACCATCCGGCTCGTCCACAATCACGGTACAGGCGCGGCACAGTCCCTGTCCGCAGCCAAAACGGCTGCCGGTCAGGTCTGCATATTCATGCAGGAAATCCACCATCGACAATTCTTCAGGAACCGTCATCGGCCCTACCTGCTGACCGTTGATGTTCAGCTTGATTTCGCGTGTCGGGATACTCATGACAATGCCTCTTTAATCTTTTCTTCCGTCAGCGGGAGTTCGCGCAGATATTTGCCAACGGCATGCGCAACCGCATTGGCGACCGCAGGAATGGTTGGAATCTGCACCACTTCTGCAATGCCTTTCGGATGATCTTCCTGTTCTGTAACCGGTAGAATATTTGCCGTCTGGTTCCAGACAGCTACATCCTTGCCACGTGGCAGACGATAGCGGTTGAAGTTCCAGTCGCCGCTGCCGGGACCGTCTTCATAGAGCGGCATGCCTTCATAAAGCGCATGACCGACCGACATGCCGATACCACCCTGCAACTGACCGGATACGAATTCAGGCACCAACACACGGCCGCAATCCATGGAGGAATGATGCGACAGAATTTTCACTTCGCCGGTACCGCGGTTAACACTGACTTCAATCAGTGCCGATGCCGGTGCAAAACGTGACCAGCTGGCATTATCCACCTGCGGGTCCATGTAATGCATATTGCGGCGCTCAATACGCTGCCACTGATCGGAACCGGTCTGAATTGCCAGACCGTCAATCGGACGGCGGCTGGTTTCACCGAGAATGTCGTAATCAGCTTCACCCCAGCCCCAGCGGTCAAAGGCGTGAACCATCGCGCCGGTAATACCCTTAAGCTCATGCGCTTTGGCGGCAAGTTCTGCCAGCGTCAGCGCACGGCCATCGGCAAGCGTGAATTTCTCATCTTTCCACGAGGCAGCGGCTGCCTCTTCCAGCGTGACATTCCACAATGCCGCTGCCGCAGGCAAAATACCGCGCTCATAAATGAGACGGCCAGCTTCATGGGTACCATGGGTGAAGTAGAATGCACTATTGGTGGCACTCGATGCCGAAGCCATTGCCGGTGTCCAGCGCGGATCCGGTGACATCTCATCCTGATGCGCTTTGTCCATTACAAACGGATTGAGCGTGGCAAACATTTCCAGCGGCGCCCAGTCAAGGGCAGCACTTTCAATCTCATCGGCAGGTTTACCCAACCAGCGCGAGCACATCAGTGCCTGCGTGCTAACCGCACCGGTGCCGATTTCCACGGCAATATGATGCAGTCGGATTTTGCCTTCCGGTGTCAGAACAATCGAGGCTGCCACCGCTTCGTTGGAGTTACCAAAACCTTTTTTGGCAATCGCATAACCAACACCATATTTCAGCGCAGGATTTTCGGCTTCGAACTCGGCTTTACGCTTCGTGCGGTTTGCCCAGACCGGATGCGCACGATCAGCTTCGATCATTTCGCGCATACGGCACAGGCTCAGCGGGAATGCACCGGCAGAACTGCGTTCGCCATCCTGCAACGCATTGATCAGACGCAGTTCCATCACGTCCACACCCAGCTCTTCAGCCAGTTCTTCAACCAGCATTTCCGTGCCGAACTGTGCTTCCAGCGAGCCGAAACCACGCACAGAACCGGACATCGGCGCACGGGACGAATGTGCAATCGCCGCAATATCGTTCTTAGGGAAATAATAGATCCCCTGTGCCGCGCCGGCGGCAACCTGTGTCACCGGCGTGGTATAGTTCTGACGACCACCGCCATCCAGCTCCAGATCCGCCGCAAGGGCCTGCATTTTCAGTGTCTTGCGGTTAATGCCGAGACGATATTTCATGCGCAGCGGGTGACGCTTGATTGCTGTCTGGAAATGTTCTTCACGATCCAGCGCCAAACGCACCGGACGGCCTTCAGCAAAGAGCGCAGCAACAATACCGTAATAAGGGAACGGGCTGTGTTCCTTGGTACCGTAACCAACTGTATAGGCCGGATGGCCTTTCAGCTCGCGCACATCAAAGGTGCTTTTCTTGAGCATGGCAGCGGTACCAGTCATCACCTCATGCGGGCTCTGGCTGGCCATAACAATTTCAAGTTTGCCGGATTTTGCATCATACCAGCAATTGCAATTGTCCGGCTCAAGCGCTGCCGCATCAATGAACGGTGAATAATATTCACGCTCGATTACATGCCAGTCTTCCGGCGGCGTGTTCAGCTCTGCACGGATACCCTCGGCATAAGCCATGCCGCGTCCCATTGCATCGCCGGATGCATCAGCTTTCGGCCAGTTGACATCATTCTTGTCATAAGTGGCAAAAACATAGCCGTCATCAACCGGATTAAACAGGTCTTTCTCGGCTTTCGCACCACCTTCGCCCTCAACACGGACAAAGCGGAAATTAGCCAACGGGCCCTGCTCAACAGGCGCAGTTGTTTCACCATAGCGGATGATCTCATCACGCTTGGTTTTATAAATGCGCTTGGCAACGGAGAAACGGGCAAAATCACGATAGATCAGGATTGCCAGCGGGTGACCGAGAAACAGCGGTACTTCGCCTTTCGGCGACAGCATTTTCTGGCCGTAAGTATAAGGATCGTAGAAATCCAGACCGGCTTTAACCGTGTCTTCGGCGGTTACCAGATAATCCGGCTGCAGATCTTCACCCAGCAAAGACAGATCAAGATCAAGAAACGGTGCATCGGCTCGGGTCGACCAGACCACGAAAGCATGCGCCTGTTCTTTCGGCCAGCCAGTCATATCCTTGGCGCGGATATCACGGGCAAAAACCTTGGAACCTGTCACCTTTGCCACGCCGTCAACACGGCGCTTAAGCTGGGTTGTGCCTTGCGGGAGCGGTAAGTCCAGAATCTGCTTTTCAAACAATGCAGCGCGGGCTGCACGGATCGGAAGAATAGTGACCGCAATTCCGGACGCTGTAAACTTGAGAAAGTCCCTGCGTGTCGGTGTCATATGAATTACTCCCAGCGTTACTTACAATATTACAAAACAATCTTTGTCCGAACCGGCTCCTCCGACGAAGAAACGGTGAATTCAGATCTGAATTTTACTGAAACTACTCAACATTACGTAGTATTAAATATCCGGAATTAGAGCGCAGACAGATTAAATCAATGCCTGCATATTTATCCGTCCGGATATAGATTTGGTGTATTTATGCCTTACTCAATCATCATTCTTCAAACGAAATTACCATCGACGAGAATGAGTGAAATCTGCGCAAACCCGACCAATATTCAGCTAATATAATAGGGCTAACACATTTTAGAACAGTTTCAAGATCACGAAAACGAGAACATTTAACACGTTGATTTTAAATCAGTTTTCCATAAAAAATAGCCTTATATTCCTACGAATATAAGGCTATTTTTGACAATCGAATCTAAAAATCACGAACAATCAGGTATTTTGGACGTTAAAACAATTATACTTGAGTAAAACTATCCAGTATTATTTTAAAGTGACGGCTCTTCACCCGGTGCAATCGTCATAACATCCGCCCAGTCCGGATGGCGGCGATATTGCGCCCGCACATATGGACAAAGCGGCAGAATGCGAAAAGTGTTTTTACGTGCATCTTCAACCATATAGGTTACGAGTGCGGCAGCTGCACCGGTACCGCGCATGGAATCCGGCCCGCCGGTATGATCCGCACTGATAACGCCGTTCGCACGGCGGGTAAAAGTAATCTCGGTTTCGCCTTCAACACCGTCAACACGCGCCACATAGCGGCCGTGGCGTGTGTCTGTGTCTTCCTTGCTCATTCGAATATCAGTCATTCAACCCTCTCCTTTTGAACTTGTGGCCTGTCAGCTTGCCTGTCTCAGTGTAAGTGCTTCCAGCATATCCGCACGGGTAAACGGCGCACCGAAAACCGGTGTACCAGTATCAAACATCCGGCTTTCTATCAGAAGCCCCGCATCGACCGGATCAAACCCAATCCGGTCGATAAATCCGGCAACCTGCCTGCGGGCCTCCGCATCATTACCGGCGATGGCCAGCGCACGGCGTTGCGGGTCACCGCTTGGTCGGGCTTCCTCATCAATCTCATGATAGCCCATATGGTTGAAACTGCGCACCAACCGCGACTGCGGCAGGAATTTCTGGATCACTTCGCTACTCGAAATTCCTGTCTCAAATTCAGCAAGAGTTCCGTCTGTCGGTGCCCAGTAATTCATTGCATCAATAACGATTTTGCCCGCCAGCAGTTCCGGCTGCAGTTGACGATATTTGGACAAAGGCAGCGCAAGGATGACGATATCGCTTTCTGCAATCACGTCCTGCGCGGTTGCAGCAACGGCACCCGGCACCATGATTTCGAGCAACAGCGCAATCTCTGCCGGTGATTTGGATGTCGCAATCTTCACCGCATAACCTGCCGCAATCGCGCGACGGGCTATAGCGGTGCCGACACGGCCGGCACCCAGAATACCAATTGTTTTCACTTCGGTGATTTGCATATCAGCAATCTCCTGTTACTTGAAAGCGTATCCCGAAAAGTGGGAACCGGTTTTCGGATAAGATACGCGCAGAAACAACGGATGGAGTATTTTCAACAATTCGGTTTAAACCGAAAATACTCAATCCACGCCAAGCTCCGCATCAACCAGAGGCTTCACTTTGGTTCCCAGCAATTCAATCGAACGCAGAAAATCCTTATGCGGCATCTGCCCCACATCCATCTGGAAAAACTGGCGCATATGCCCGAGCTGTTTCTGCAAGGTGATAATACGTTCTGCAATTTCTTCCGGCTCACCGGCAAAAATCGCGCCACCACCGCTGGCTTCACTGTCATAATGCGAGCGTGGGGGTGGTGCAAAACCACGGATTTTGCCCAGCTGTTCCATCACCGCATGCCAGTGCGTCCAGAAAAAATCCTTGGCTTGTTTGGCATTCTCACCAACAAAACCTGGGACTGCGACCGAGATTTTCAGCTGTTCCGGTGCAATCTCAGCCTGCGCACCTGCACGGCGGTACAACTCGGCCAAAGGTGCAAAACGCGCAGCCTGCCCGCCGATAATCGCGTAAGAAATCGGCAGTCCGAGAATACCGGCGCGCACCGATGAATGCGGATTACCACCGGTTGCCAGCCAGATCGGCAGAGAACCATTGTCAGGACGCGGCACAACCAGCGCCTCGTTCAAAGCCGGACGGAATTTGCTCTGCCATGTCACGCTTTCGCTCTCATTGATCTTCAGCAGCAGATCAAGCTTTTCCGCATAAAGCTCGTCATAATCATTCAGGCTATGACCGAAAAGCGGGAAAGACTCCGTCGAAGAACCGCGACCGGCTGTGATTTCTGCACGTCCGTTCGATACCGCATCCAGCGTCGCAAATTGCTGATAAACGCGTACCGGATCATCGGTGCTCAGCACGGTTACTGCACTGCCCAGCTTAATATTTTTGGTTGTGGCTGCCGCAGCACCAAGAATAACCGTTGCCGCAGAAGCAGGCATTTCCCGTGTATGGTGTTCACCAATACCGAAATAATCCAGCCCCACTTCATCGGCCAGCTGAATGGCTTCCAGCAGGTTGCGTGTTGCATCTGCCGTTGAGCCCAGCTCACCGGTCTGTGCATTTTTCTGTACGTCGCCGAAACTATAAACGCCAAGTTCCATAATACTGGCTCCTTTCAGTGCGGCATCTCAATGCCCGCACTTTGAATTTTCTAAATATGTGTCGCTGTCTGTTTATCAACCGGCTGTGCCGGTGCGCCCTTTGAGCAATTGTGCAAATGGCGTAACCGTCTGGCTGAGCTGCACACCGGAATCCCGTTTGCGCTGATCGCCGATATTCGGGACAAAACCACCGACACCGTTCTTTTCCGCAACAACCAACGCTGCAAATTCGCTGGCCGCACGTTGCACACGCGAAGACAGATCATGTCCGGCTTCACCACTGCCAAAATCTTCAGTCGCAGCGAATACACCGGTCGGCACAACTATCGCCCGCAGGTAAGAAAATAACGGCCGCAAAGCATGATCCAGCACCAGTGAATGGCGTGCTGTTCCTGCTGTTGCCGCAATAATCACCGGCATATTGTTCAGTGCATTGGTTTCCAGAGCATCAAACAGCATTTTGAACAATCCGCTATAACTGGCGGTGAAAACCGGCGTGACTGCAATCAGTCCGTCAGCCGCAGAGATTTTCTCTTTAACTTCAGAGAGATGCGGTGTCGGAATGCCACCGGTTGCCATAGTCGTGGCCAAATCCATAGCCAGTTCACGCAGCTCGATGACCTCAATCTGCGCCTCTTCACCGCGCGCACCGATTTGCGCGGCTGTTGCCTGTGCAATCTGATCTGCCAGCATACGGGTTGATGATGGCTGTGACAGACCTGCACTCAATACAAGAATACGACGTGTCATAATTATCTCCGTTCATTGGCAGGGAAGGAGCAGAGATATCCCTGCCCCTTAATCAAACCTGCCTCAGGCTGGCTGTTCTGCGCTTTCAACCGGAATGACCTTACGGTGTTTGCCGTCCTCGCCCTGTGCACGCAGGCTTGCATGACTTGGCGGATCACTCGGAATATGCGCAGGGCGCCGTGCTTCAAACTCTTTGCGCAATACCGGCACCACTTCCGTGCCCAGTAGCTCAATCTGTTCAAGCACCATCTCTTCCGGCAGACCGGCATGATCGACAAGGAACAACTGACGCTGATAATGACCGGCATAATCAGCAAAACTCAGTGTTTTCTCGATCACCTGCTCCGGCGAACCGACAGTCAGCGGGGTCATTTCCATAAAATCTTCCATAGATGGCCCGTGACCATAGACCGGCGCATTATTGAAATAAGGCCGGAAATCACGAATGGCATCCTGACTGTTTTTGCGCATGAAAATATGCCCGCCAAGACCGACAATCGCCTGATCAGCACTGCCATGACCGTAATGTTCAAAGCGCGAACGATACAGATCAATCATCTGCTGGGTATGTTCCTTGTTCCAGAAGATGTGGTTTGCAAAGAAACCATCTCCGTAGAACGCAGCCTGTTCAGCAATTTCCGTGCTGCGGATCGAGCCGTGCCAGACAAATGGCGGCGTATCATCCAGCGGTGCCGGAGCCAGCGTAAAGCCGCGTAAAGGCGTGCGGAACTGACCCTGCCAATCCACTGTTTTCTCACGCCACAAACGGCGCAGCAGATGATAATTCTCAATCGCCAGCGGAATACCCTCGCGGATATCCTTACCGAACCACGGATAAACCGGCCCTGTATTGCCACGCCCCATCATCAGATCAACACGACCACCGGCCAGATGCTGCAGGATCGAAAAATCCTCGGCAATCTTCACCGGATCATTGGTGGTAATCAGCGTTGTCGAGGTCGTCAGCTGAATTTTGCTGGTTTTAGCCGCAATCCAGCCGAGCATGGTCGTTGGTGAAGACGGTACAAATGGCGGATTATGATGTTCGCCGGTAGCAAAAACGTCGAGACCGACTTCTTCCGCCTTCAGCGCATATTTCATCATCGACATCAGCCGCTGATGTTCGCTCGGGGTTTTGCCGGTTGTCGGATCAGTTGTTACGTCACCGACGGTAAAAATTCCAAACTGCATGAGTACACCTGTCCGTTTGTTCCTGTGTCAGGAATAAGCACCAAAGTGCGTTGTTGACAGAAACATAATCAGTTCAGATTTTTGCAGTAGTCAGTAGAATTGCACTAGACTGTCCTAAATATCAGACAAACTCTCATCATCAGCGCCACTCACCAGATTGGCCATCAGACGGAATGCCCCCGCAACCAGCCTGTCCATCTGGTGATGCAGCACAAGACTGGTATGCGTATGCCGCCCTTTGCCAATCCGTGCAGACAGAAGCGCACCGGTTAACGGCTGTTCATTGGCATCATGCATCGACAATAACGGCTGATAGGCCTCATCCCAATGAGAGGCGAAATACAGCCCGCGCTCTTTGTTCCAGCCCTGCCAGTCTTTATCTGTTATGCAATTCGGCCAGTTGAGCAATATGTGCTCCGGTGCCAGAACGGTGACAGTCGCTGCGGGATCAGTCACCCGCCAGCGCAGTGAGGGCGAGCCGATTTTCAACGGGCGCACAGGTGTTAACTGCGGGTTCCAGCCATCGGTCGGGCGATGATAAAGCGTCAGCAAATGACCGCCATTTTCAACATAGCTATGTAAGCGTGTTGTTGCCTCAGCCAGATCTTGCCTTAAACCGAAAGCAAAAATACCGACAACGATACACGTAAACTGCTGCAAATCACCGGCCAGATGTTTTGGCTCCAGCTCTGTTACATCAAGCCCCATACGGCTCAGCCACAGACCAACACGATCAGCGCCACCGCCGATATAACCGATGCGCGCCCCTTGCGGCAGTTTCAGATCCAGCGCCAGCACATTCAATAATTCCGGCTCGCGATACATCACCTGCCCGATATGCGGATAGGTAATCGGCGTCTGCCGCACCGCATCACGACCGGAAATTTGTGCTTGTAAGCGGAACAGTCCGGCTTTCGGTTTTTCCGGCGCGTGAAGTATCGTGCTATCGGCGCTCTGCACAACCGTCCAGCCACCGGTGCTGATAAAACGCACAGGCTGCGGATCACCACTGACAGTTACATTCACCGGCCATTGTGTCTTGCCTGCCGGATCAAGTTGAACAATCACCGCCTCAGGCTCAATCCGCACAGATTGGGCAGGCACTAGCGCAAACTGTTCAGCAAGATCGAAACTCGCTTTGGCCTGATAGTCCGAAAACTGTGCCGTCACACGCACATAAAAATCACCATTGCCTCCAAGCGAAGACCAGACCGGCCGATAAAGCGGACTGAAAGCCGCCTCTGCTCCGGCCTTTATATCAAAGGACTGAGTGGTCGCGGTTGTCTCATGCACATAAGCCGCACAATATTCTGGCAGAACTGGTTCAGCTTGCGCCAAATACTGCACATGACCAGCACCAAAGCGTACCTGTAGCAAAGCTTCACCGGCAGGTGACATCACCGGCGGGTTCAGCTCCGCACTATCAAAAATCGCTGCAGCTTCAATCAGCGCAGCATCAATCTCGGTCTTTTTCCGCAACAGGCGATGATCCTGTGCATATAGAAAATCTGCTGATGCATTGGCGCGGATAGTATCAATATTGCGCGCAGCCGATACTAGAGAAGCGATAATTGCATCACGGTCAGGGAATGCGGCAATGGCGCTATCAATCGCTTTTTGCGCATCCTGCAATGCTTGGAGGATAACTTCAGACATCTCCGCATGAGCCGCCAAGGCCGCCAGATCAGCTGGCAGATTATCCAGAACGGAAACCTCCGCGCCGGTCTTTTCTGCCAGCAGCAAATGCAAAGGCCATTGCGTTTTTGGCTCTTCCGGCCAATGCCCCATACCCTGAGAAGCATGATAATAACGCGACCATTCCCCGATGCGGTCATAATCCGCACCCGTTGCCGGTTCACGTCCCTCAGCTCGCACTGTCAATGTTGTTTCCGGCGGCGGCACCTCATCATCATAAGTATCGCCCCCGCCAGACCATGCAGGCAGATAATATTTGGTGACCTGCCAAGGCTTCAGTCCTTGCGCAAAATGCTCAGGAAAAGCCTGATCGTCAGCAGCCAGCGCGATGGCCCGTTCCGCTGCGCGGGTCATCGCACGGTGATGACCATGCTGACCCGGCACATCAAGAAATGTCGGAATAACAATATCCGGCCGCTCACGCCGATAAGCCCGCACGAGGCGCTCGACAATACGTTCCTCGCCCCAGCGGTCGAAAGTCCGGTCGCCATCTTTGGAAAAGCCAAAGTCATGCACTGCATCATCAGGCCCGTGACCAAGCCAAGCAATATCGCAGTCCAGTATCCGCGCGGCTTCTTCCATTTCACGGGAGCGCATCAGCCCCAGCGCACCGCCGCGCTCCGGCCCCAGTGCATTCTGCCCGCCCTCACCGCGTGTGGAACAACCGACAATCACCCGCATACCCGCACCAAAGCGGAAATAAGCTAGCAATCCGCTTTGCTCATCATCAGGATGTGCGCCGGTATTCATCACTGTAACCACCGAGCGCAACCGGCTTAATGCATGATGCAGGCGCATAAGAGCCGGTGCCGATTTTTGTCGTTCGATACGTTGGCGGTCAGTCAGCACCGGATGCCTCCTCACAAAGATGAATTACAAGTCAGCGAGCGTATCCAGTTTCGGGGTCATCGCTTCAAACAAAGGCAGAGCAGCGGCGCCCAAAGCCGCCGTAAATTGTCCGGTATGACCGCGCAACACACGCGGCAAAGCACGACTGCGACGGCTCGCAACGGAAATCGGCAACTGCCCCATCCGTGCAATCAATCCGTCGATAATCGCATCGGGTAACATACCGCCCAGCACTACCGTTTCCGGATCGAGAATATTTTCGATCATGGCAATCATCGGCGCCAGATAGAGTGCGGCCTCATCCATCCACTCCATCAGCACCGGATGGGCGCTGTCATGCAATTTCTGTAGATCGTCAAAATCTGTTTCTGTAACGCCCGCCAAAGCCAGCTTTTCACGCAGGACATACAGCGATGCATAGCGCTCCAGACAACCGGACTGACCGCAGGGGCAAGCTCTGCCTTTTGGCGCTACCACAATATGTCCGATTTCACCGGCATTGCCGAAAGCGCCGCGAAACGGCACACCGTCCTGAATCATGCCAAGACCGACACCGGCACCGAAATAGATCATAGCAAAAGAGGAAATGGCATGTCCCGCACCAAACAGGCGCTCTCCCACCGCTGCCGCATTCGCGTCATTTTCAACGGTAACCGGCTCACCGCAGGCTTCACTTAAAAGCGCCGCCGCATCCACACCTGACCAGCCGGGCAAAGTGGTCGGCCCCACAGAAGTCATACCCTCAATATCAAACGGCCCCGGCATCACCACACCGACACCCAGCAACGGTGCGGAAAACTCCGCTTTCACAGTATCAACCTGTATACGCAACAAGCCGGAAAGCGCGTCAGGGCTGGTATCATGCACCGGTGTAATATGGCGGGAACGGGGTTGTCCTGTCAGATCAAGCACCGTCGTCACCATGTGATCGGATGCCATTTCAACACCCATCGTTACAGCGCCGTCAGGATTGACTGCGAATTGTTTAGGCGGCTGGCCGCGTCCGGATTTGAGCCTTCCGGTCTCCATCAACAGATTTTCACAGACCAGTTCATCGACAATATTAGCAATTGCCTGAGCCGTCAGATGGGTCAAACGCGCAATATGCATCCGCCCCAAGGAGCCGTGCTGGCGCACAATATCCAGCACCACCCGACGATTGTGATCGCGGATTCGCTCGGGGTTTTTACCCAAAGTAATCAGCTGTGTGCCTGATTCTGTGCCCGATTGTGTACCTACCGGCTGTGCGCCCATGCTGCTCCGTCCTGCCCGTCTCAAAAAAATGATAAGCGAGAGCCTTCATAACCGCAATAGATTAACTCAAGTAAATTATCTTATTGACAAAAGCCTGTAAAATAGTGACCGTAGAGGGCAGCTCTGCGGAGGAAAACGCATCTGAAGGGGCAAAACTGCCAACCGGTCTTTGACGAGATGCAATTTCCGAACACTGATCGCTGACGCATGTCACCCCAAAACGGGCTGCCGTTTCGGAAACAACATGCACAAAACTGTATTTTTGCCTGATACCGGCAACAGCCGGAGGTCATAAGGGGAGGTTCACATGCGTAAACTATTATTTGCGGGATTGCTCGCAGGCTTCAGCACAATGGCGCTCAATGCAGCGCAGGCTGTTGAAATTGAATATTGGCAATATGTCTTTGAATCGCGCGTTAAAGCGATGGACAAGCTGATCGAGAATTTCGAAAAAGCCAATCCGGACATCAAGGTCAAGCACACCACCTTCCCGTATGATGATTATCAGACCCGCGTAATTGCAGCCAAAATGGCTGGCAACAGCCCTGATGTCATGCAGCTTTTCTACGGCTGGCTTGATAAATTCGTAGCAGGCGGCATTTTGCAGCCGCTGCCAACCGATACATTCCCGCATGATAAGATCGAAAGCGATTTCTTCCCGATCACCAGTGCGATGAAGCGCGGCGAAGACTATTATGGTCTGCCGACTGCCGTGCGCTCACTGGCGCTGTTCTACAACAAAAAACTGTTTGAAGAAGCCGGTCTGGATCCGAAAAACCCGCCAAAGACACTAGATGAACTGGTTGCAGCAGCAGAAAAGACAGCCAAGCGCGATGCAAACGGCAATCTGACCACCGCCGGTATCACTCTGGATATGGCCGGACAGGATCACCATTGGTGGCGTGAAGTGCTGATCCGCCAGTATGGTGGCGCGCCTTACACCGACAATGACCGCAAAGTCACCTATGATTCCGAAGCCGGTGAAAAGGCTCTGAAATTCTACACCGACCTGCAGACAGAGAAAAAAGTCGGCGAGTTGAAATTCATGGATGAAGGTCAGGCTGCGTTCCGTGCAGGCATGGCTGCCATGACCGTTGACGGTACTTTCCGCCTCGGCGCATTCCGCACCATCAAGGATTTTGAATGGGGCGTTACCGAACTGCCAGCCAATGCTGAAGGTGTACGTTCCAACTATGCCAGCTATTTTGCAAATGGTATCGGCGCCAATGCAAAAGGCGAAAAACTGGAAGCTGCCAAGAAATTCCTGAACTACATCTCCTCGCCGGAAGCGATGGAAATCTGGCTCAAGGAAGTTGGTGAACTACCTGCACGTCGTGCGGTTGCCCAGACTGAAGCCAATCTGGCAGACCCGATCTACGGCCCGTTCCTCAGAGGTCTGGACTATGCGCACACCACCATGTTTGTGGATGAAGCAGCCCAGCGTCAGACCGCTATGGATATGGTGAACCGTGTGGTTCTGGAAAAACAGCCTGTGAAAGAGTCACTGGCTGAAGCTGCAAAAGCAGAACAGACCATCATCGATGATGCACAGTAATCTCTGAAAAGACGGTGTGCCGCTGTCATCAATCGGCGGCACACCGGAATATCGTTTCATCATCTTCAGACTGCATGAAACTGCGGATGGGTTCCGGCTCTCCGCCAGAATATTTCCGGTATGTGCTGAACCTCCGGCTATATTCCCCAAATTTGTTTGACGCATAGTCCCGCAAAACCGCATCGCATTTTGCCGGATATGCTTCCGTACCATAAGGTATTTTGAACCATGACTGTGACGGCTGCCCGCTCCGGTGATACTTTCTGGAACCGCCTGCCCATGCGCACAAGGCGGCTCATCTGGGTGTGGAGCTTTCTCGCCCTGCCTATTCTGTTTTACACGGTCATCCGGTTTTATCCCACGGTTGAGGCCTTCTGGCTGTCGCTGACCAACTGGGATCTGATGAAACCGCCGAAATTTATCGGCCTTGCGAATTATGAAAAACTGTTCGCTGATCCGCAATTCTGGAAAGTGTTCAAAAACACATTCACTTACTTGCTTATCGGCACGCCGGTCAGCCTGTTTCTGGCTTTTGTGATCGCTTATTATCTTGATCGCGTGCGCTTCATGCACGGGCTGATCCGTGGCTTGTATTTCCTGCCGTTTCTCACCACTGCCGCGGCAATGGGCTGGGTCTGGCGCTGGTTCTATCAGCCTGCTCCGATCGGCGTGATCAATAATATGCTCAATACCATCGGCCTGCCACAGCAGACATTCCTGCGCTCGGTGGATCAGGCACTCTATTCCATTATGGCAACATCCATCTGGGCGGGTCTCGGCTTCCAGATCATCATTTTCATGGCAGGTCTGCGCGCTATTCCCAACACCTATTACGAAGCTGCCCGCATTGACGGCCTGGGTGAATGGGCAATCCTGCGCAAAATCACCATTCCGCTGCTGAAACCGACAACCGTATTTCTGGTCGTCTTCTCGTCCATCGGCTTCCTGCGCATTTTCGATCAGGTCTATAACATGACCACCTATGATCCGGGCGGTCCGCTTGGCTCCACCAAGCCACTGGTGCTGATGATTTATCAAACCGCCTTCTCGTCTTACGCCATGGGCTATGCCGCTGCGCAGACAGTCGTGCTGTTCTCCATTCTGCTGGTTGTCTCACTGTTGCAGCTGTGGATCTTGAGGGAAAAGAAATGACCGCTGAAACCAAAACACCGGCACTCCCGTTTGCAAATATCCGGCCAGACCGCGTCCTTACATGGACATTGCTGTTCATCGGCGGCATCATCATGGTCACACCGCTGGCCTATATGTTCTCCACCTCGTTCAAAACCGCCAGTCAGGTCTATGATCTGCGTCTGATACCGGCTGACCCGACTGTGCAGAACTATGTGACCATTCTGGCTGACGGCCGCTTCCTGCGCTGGTTCTTCAACTCAATGCTGGTTGCTGTGATTGTCACGCTCTCCAATGTGTTCTTCGACAGTCTTGTCGGTTACACATTGGCGAAATTCCAGTTCCGTGGCCGTCATTTCATCTTTCTCGCCATTCTCTCAACCCTGATGATCCCGACCGAAATGCTGGTGATCCCTTGGTATCTGATGTCCAGCAAACTCGGCTGGCTCGACAGCTATTGGGGCATCATGTTCCCGGGCATGATGACGGCTTTTGGTACCTTCCTGATGAAGCAGTTCTTTGAAGGCGTGCCGAATGACTTCCTCGAAGCCGCCCGTGTGGATGGTCTGAACGAATTCCAGATCTGGTGGAAAGTGGCCATGCCGCTGGTCACACCGGCACTGTCGGCTCTGGCAATCTTCACCTTCCTCGGCAACTGGACAGCCTTCTTCTGGCCGCTGATCGTCACCACCAGCAAGGAACTCTACACATTGCCTGTCGGGCTTTCGAGTTTCGCGGTCGAGCAATCGATCCAGTGGGAAATGATTATGACCGGCGCCGCTATCGCCACCCTGCCAACCCTGCTCGTGTTCCTGTTACTGCAGCGCTATATCGTGCGCGGCGTCATGCTGGCCGGCCTGAAGGGATAAGGATACTATAATGTCTGTAAACGATCCGCGCCTTGCCGATAAAAGCGTTTTCCCTGATCCGGTCTACAAGGAGACCGTGCTGAAACCGCTTTTTGACGGCGCTAAAACTCATCATGTCGAAAGTTTCCGCCGTATTGACCGCGCCCATCTGGTCATGCTGACGGAAACCGGCATTCTCGACGAAAAACAGGCATCGGCAATCGCCGGTGCGCTGGAACAAATCGACCGTGATATTGATCCGGCATCCCTCACTTATACCGGTGAAGTTGAGGACTTCTTCTTCCTGATTGAAAAGGAACTGAAGTCCCGCCTCGGCGCGGATATTGCCGGTCGCCTTCATACCGCACGTTCGCGCAATGATATCGACCACACGCTGTTCAAGCTCGGCCTCAAAGAACATATTGATGTTCTGCTGGCCAAGTCCCGTCATCTGCTTAATGCGATGATTGAAACTGCAAACCGCGAGCAGGCAACACTGATCGTTGCCTATACGCATGGTCAGCCTGCACAGCCTTCAACCTTCGGCCATTATCTGTCCGCAGCGATTGAAGTGCTGATCCGCGATATGCAGCGTTTTGCAACAGCGCGTGAAATCGTCAACCTGTCACCTATGGGCGCGGCAGCCATCACCACCTCAGGTTTTCCCATCGACCGCGCACGCGTGGCTGACCTGTTGGGCTTTGCCGCGCCTTTGCGCAATTCTTACAGCTGCATTGCCGCTTCGGATTACATCACCTCAACCTATTCCGCGATTGAGCTGATGTTTATCCATCTCGGCCGTCTCATTCAGGACTTCCAGTTCTGGACGAGCTTCGAGGTTGGCCAGATCTATGTGCCGAATGCTTTTGTGCAAATCTCTTCGATCATGCCGCAGAAACGCAATCCGGTGCCGATTGAGCATATGCGTCATCTGGCAAGCCAGACCATGGGACGCGCCCGCACGGTGCTGGATGTGATCCATAATACGCCTTTCACCGATATGAATGACAGTGAAGGTGAAACGCAGCAAATGGGCTATGAGGCCTTTGCTTCTGCCGGTCGTGTGCTTGATCTGCTGGCCGCCTTTGTGCAGGCCATCCGTATTGATCCGGCGCGTGTTGCCGATAATATCCGCCGCTCCTGCATTACCATTACCGAACTGGCAGATTCACTGGTGCGCATTGAAGGCCTGTCCTTCCGTCAGGCGCATGAAATTGCCGCAACCGTGGCTAAAGCCGTTGTCGCCAAAGGTGGCGGTCTGGCACAGGACGGCTATGAGCCGTTTCTGGAAGCCTTCAAACATGCGGCTGGCAGAGAGCCGTCTTTCGACCGCGCAAAGTTTGAAGAGCTGGTTTCGCCGGAGCATTTCATCGCCGTGCGCGACCGTTTCGGCGGCCCTGCACCGGAACCAATGGCTGAGGCACTGACAGCATATCGCGATCAGGCCAATGCCTTTGCAAGCCTTGCAGACAGACAAGCCGCAGACGAGGCCAAAGCCGCGCGCGAGCTCAATGATAGATTTCAGGCCTTGGTGGAGAAACGCTGATGGCAACGATCGAACTGAACAAGCTGGTTAAACGCTATGGCAAGGTTGAGGCCGTGCGCGGCATTGACCTGCAAATTGCCGACGGCGAATTTGTGGTTTTCGTCGGGCCTTCCGGCTGCGGCAAATCCACGACCCTGCGCATGATTGCCGGTCTGGAAGATATTTCCGGCGGCGCGCTGAAAATCGGCGATGAAGTCGTCAATGAACGTGACCCGAAACAGCGTAATATTGCGATGGTGTTCCAGAATTATGCGATCTATCCGCATATGACTGTCCGTCAGAATATCGGTTTCGGTCTCTATACCTCCAAAATCTCCAATGCGGATAAGAATGCCCGTATTGAAGAAACCGCAAAAATTCTCGGCCTCGAGCCATATCTGGATCGTCGCCCTGCTGCGCTCTCCGGTGGCCAGCGTCAGCGCGTTGCCATTGGCCGTGCGATGGTGCGCAATCCGTCTGCCTTCCTGTTTGATGAGCCTCTGTCCAATCTTGACGCACAGTTACGCGCCCAGATGCGTATTGAGATCAAACGCCTGCACCAGCGCCTCAAGACCACAACCGTTTATGTGACCCACGATCAGGTTGAGGCCATGACCATGGCTGACCGTATTGTGGTGATGCGGGACGGAAATATTCTGCAGACCGGCACACCGACCGAGCTTTATGAAAATCCGGTTGATGTGTTCACCGCCCGCTTTATCGGCAGCCCGTCGATGAACCTGATCTCGGGCCGTAAAAACGGCAAAAGCGTGGAATTTGCAACAGATGGCGATGTTCTGGTCGGCATTCGTCCGCATGATTTGATGGTTGTCACCGGCAATGATGCCTCCACACCGGCAGGCATTGAACTGACCGGCACCGTCACTGCGGCTGAACCGCTGGGGCCTGAAACACTGGTGCATATTGATGTACAGGGTACAGCAGTAATCGCTACTGCATCGGGCAAATTCATTCCGGCCACCGGCAGCACACTGACTGCACGCGCAGCCAGTGGCAGTCTCTATCTGTTTGACAAGGCGACAGAGAAAAGTCTGGGACGTCTATGAGTTTGAAAGACAATCAGCATCCGGCCGTTCTCAGCATCGGGCGGATTTACTGCGATCTGATTTTTACCGGTCTGGCAGCTTTGCCGGAACCGGGACGTGAAGTCTTTGCCGACAATCTGAAAATGGCAGCCGGTGGCGGTGCCTATATCACCGCCGCGCATCTGGCGCATACCGGCCGCACAACCGCGCTTGTGGCGCGGCTCGGTCTGGATGCTCTGTCCGCCGGTCTGGCACCGGAGCTGGAAGCCGCAGGCATTGATCTGCAATTTCTGGAGCGCTCGGCAGATGCCGGCCCTCAGGTGACTGTCGCCAGCGTCATCGGTAATGACCGTGCTTTCCTGTCGCGGCGTGCAGGCACTGCACTGCCTACAACATTGGATGCCGCGCTCAACTGGTCACAGGCTGGTCATTTGCATATTGCGGAATATGCAACGCTGCATGAGATTCCTGATCTTGTGCGCCGTGCCAAGGCACACGGCCTCACAGTCTCGCTTGATCCAAGTTGGGATGAGACCCTGATCTATGATCCGGCCTTGCTGAACGCCTGCGCAGGTATTGATATATTCCTGCCGAATAAGGAAGAAGCACTGGCGATTACCGGTTTTGAAGATCCGCAAAATGCTCTCGATAAACTCGCGGAAACCTTTCCCGTCACAGTCTTAAAAGGCGGTGCGGAAGGTGCATGGCTGCGCGCAAATGAGCATAATCTTCATGCAAAAGCCGAGAATGTACCGGTTGTTGATACGACCGGTGCAGGCGATGCTTTCAATGCCGGTTTCATCAATGCATGGCTTTCCGGCGCAGATGCACAAACGGCACTCAATGCCGGTATTCAGTCCGGCAGTCTTGCCGTGCAGGCTGCAGGCGGCACAGCCTTCTTGCAAAAACAGGAGATCAGTCCGGCGGACTGATCTTCCACTCTTGCGCACTATTAGACCGCGTGTTGCAAAACACTTAAACCACCGTCGATTGTCAGGCAGGTTGCGGTCATAAACGGGCACTCATCTGAAATCATAAACACGGCCGCCATCGCAATTTCCTGCGTGCTGGCAATGCGCCCGCCCGGATGCAACCGCATGGTTTCAGCTTTTGCTGCCTCCGGATCAGGAAAACTGTTCCAATAATCGACATTTTTCTGCGTCAGCACATAGCCCGGTGCAATAGCATTCACTCGCACCTGCTGCGGCGCATATTCCAGCCCCAGAGATTTGGTCATGCCCAGCAAGGCATGTTTCGCCAGCGGATAAGGAAATGTGTGCGGGATAATCGTGAAAGAATGGGTGGAAGCAATATTGAGAATAGCACCGCCGCCCTGCTCAATCAGACGCGGCAACACAGCCTTACAACAATTCCACGCGCCTTTCAGATTAACGTCGAAGCAACGGTTCCATGCTTCATCATCCATTTCCAGCGGCTTGCTGAAGACATTGATCCCTGCATTATTGACCAGCGCATTAATCTGCCCGATTTCCGCATCGGCCTGCAGGAAAGCATTTTCAATCGCTTTGGCATCGGAAATATCAGCCTGAGCAAAGCTCACCGTAACGCCGCTTTCTCGTAAGGCCAGTACCTCTTTTTCCAGCAATGCCCCATCCGTATCAATCAGGAACAGCGCCGCGCCCTCGCGGCCAAAACATTGCGCAATCGCAAGGCCGATCCCCTGTGCTGCGCCGGTGACAACAATGCGTTTTCCGATCAGACGATCAGCCATGATATTTATCCTTTTTGAACGCCCGCATTACCATTCAGCGAAACTGCCATCTTCGTGACGCCACACCGGATTGCGCCAGCGATGGCCGGTTTTAGCCCGTTCAATCACATAGGCTTCATCAACATCGACACCCAGACCCGGCCCCTGCGGAATAGCCACAAAGCCGTCCTTGTAATCAAACACTTCACGATTGGTGATGTAATCCAGAATATCATTATCCTGATTATAATGGATATTCAGGCTCTGCTCCTGAATGAAGGCATTATAACTCACCGCATCAATCTGCAGGCAGGCAGCCAGAGCAATCGGCCCCAGCGGGCAATGCGGAGCCAGTGCAATATCATAGGCTTCAGCCATTGAAGCAATCTTGCGGCATTCGGTGATCCCGCCCGCATGGGACAGATCAGGCTGAATAATATCCACATAACCGCCGGAGAGAATATTCTTGAAATCCCAGCGGGAATAAAGACGCTCCCCCAGAGCAATCGGCGTGGACGTATGATTGGCGATCTCTTTCAGCGCTTCATAATTCTCGGATAAAACCGGCTCTTCAATAAACATCAGCCGGAACGGATCGAGCGCTTTGGCCAGCACTTTCGCCATCGGGCGATGCACACGGCCATGAAAATCCGCCCCAATCCCGACATGCGGGCCAACCGCATCACGCACGGTACCAATCGTCTCGACAATCGCATCAATCTTGGCATAGCTGTCAACGATCTGCAGCTCTTCCGCTCCGTTAAGCTTCAATGCTGTAAAACCGCGCTCCACCATTTCTTTCGCATTGCGTGCCACGTCAGACGGGCGGTCACCACCGATCCATGAATAGACTTTAATCCGGTCGCGGCATTGTCCGCCCAGCAACTGATGCACCGGCACATTCAGTGCCTTGCCTTTAATATCCCACAGTGCCTGATCAATACCGGCAATGGCACTCATATGCACAGCACCACCACGATAAAACCCACCGCGATACATGACATTCCAATGGTCTTCGATCAGAAACGGATCTTTGCCGATCAGATAATCAGACAGCTCATGCACCGCCGCTTCAACTGTCAGCGCACGGCCTTCAACAATCGGCTCTCCCCAGCCGGAAATGCCCTCATCGGTTTCCACTTTCACAAACAGCCAGCGCGGCGGCACAATATAGGTCGTGAGCTTGGTGATTTTCATTCTGTTACCCTTTTATAGACCTGATTTTTCGAGCGGTTCCAGTTAGAACTGAATTGTCTAAACCGCTCTAAATCTTTGTTTTACGCATTATCCTACGCATCGAAGCGGGAATAGAAATCAGTCCAGTGAACTGATTTCCCCGCGAAGGCGCTTCACACTTTTGCTGGAAATGCTTTAGTTTGCTCAGGCTGCAAACGAATTATTCCCGACAGGCTTTCAGACGGTTGCAATATTTTCAGACCACCATAATCGTCACGGCAATGATCGCCCGCCATATGAGACATCGGCTCCAGACAAAAATAATCCGAACGGGATTGCGGCTCCGGCACACCATGCGGCGCATAGAGAAAAAACCGGTCAAACAACGGGTCGGCACTCATGGTCAGGGCTGTATTCTGTTCCGGCCAGACAAGTGTCGCAGTGCCGTCCCATCCCTCAAACCCGTTATTCACCCAATGATCGGGAATTTTTTTCATTCTGCTGAAATTCAGATCATCGGGAATATTGACGCAGTTTTCCGGTAAATAACCCACACCTTGCGTCCACATTTTCTGCGCATTGAGCTGTAGCTGCGTTTGTTCAGTCAGATGAAAATAAGGATGCCAGCCAAGGCCGAACGGCATGGCTTTATCCCCTTTATTCGTCACACGCATGGAGAGAGTGAAACCGGTTTCATCCAGTGCAAAATTCTGTTCCGCTTCATAAATAAAAGCAGCATCGGCTTTGTCATGGGTAAAGCGCAGCACAAGCCGGTTCTCTGACTGCTCTGCAATCTGACAGAGACCTTGCCAGCTTTCGCCATGAATATAGAGCGGATCATCATCTGTATTCGCCTGAAAATGATAATCCCGCCCCTCAAAACTGAAGTGATTTTGCGGAATACGGTTGCCGAACGGGATAAGCGGAAAACCACCTGTTTCAACCGGTGCTGCATCGGCATGTTTGGCTTCACGCAGCAGGGGAATAATCCGCCCCTGATTGTGCCACCACAAGCCATGTACCGTGCCGCCATGGCTAGCAATATGCGCTTCAAATTGTTGGTTTTTCAACGTGATGATACTCATGGCAGCCTCCGGTCAGATGATTTTGACATCGGTTTCAAACCTGCCCTGAAACGGCAGATCCATGATGAATATCGCCCCCGCCGGCTTTTGCTGCCGCGCTGTGTCATCCAACCCGACCCATGCGGATGTCACCAGCATCTGGCTGGCAGTTTTGCCGATAAAAGCAGGACAGCTCGGCTGAGAAACCGGCAGAGCAATTGAACGCAGAAAACTGCCATCCGGTGCATATCCGGCAATCTGCGAGCCACCCCAGAGGGCAACCCAAAAATTACCGTCCGCATCCACAACCGCACCATCGGGATTGCCTGCGGGAAAATCATTGAGAAACAGTTCCGGCTCCCCGACCGGCAAACCATTCTCAGGGTCAAGCGGCACACGCATCACTTGACGTAAAGCTGTATCGGCAAAATATCCGGCCGTGCCATCTGGTGAAAAACAGATCGCATTGCTGATCGTGATATTGCCGTAAAGCTTGCGCAATTCACCTTTGAAATACCAGTAGATTGCACCTGCACCCTGCTCAGCCTGCCAGCCCATTGTGCCAAGCCAGAATGCCCCTGATGGGTGCACCCGCGCATCATTGGAGCGGGTAAGACGATTATCCGCTTCGATTTCACAATGCAGAGACAGGTCGCCCGTTGCCACATCGCGCAGATACAGGCCGCGCTCTGTGAAAAGGAGCTGGCGATACTCATCCACCCGCGCAAGGGCACTGGCGGCAAAAGGCAGATCATGTTGCCTGCTCACACCGTTTTGAAACTGATATTCGCAGAGTTTGGATTGCAGAATATCAAACCACCATGCTGTATCTGTATGAGGGTCATAGACCGGCCCCTCACCCAGCTTACACAAAGGTGCATTCAACGCAGCAGGCACAAATATCTCAGCCATGCGCACCACCAAACACCTCATCATAGGCTGTGATTGTCAGTCGGGCTTTTGCCTGCACGGTTTCCGCACTATCCTCTGGTTTATACAAACTGGAACCTATGCCGAATGTGCGTACACCCGCGCGGGCATAATCTCCGAAATTCTGATCGGAAACACCACCGACAGCCCCGACAACAGCATCCTTCGGCAGAATGGTTTTAATTGCCGCGATGCCTGAGGGACCAAGGGAACCGGCAGGGAAAAACTTCAATGCTGAAGCGCCGCTACGCAGTGCCAGCAGAGCCTCACTCGCCGTATAACAACCGGGCATGGTAATCAGCCCGCAGGAAGTTGCATGGCGGATAACATCGGCATCCGTATTCGGGCTCACCATAATCCGCCCGCCAATATCTGCCAGCCGCTGTGCATCTTCTGTTGTCAGCACGGTTCCGGCACCGATCAGCACTTTGTCACCGAATAACCTCACCGCGCGTTCAATCGAAACCCACGGCTCCGGTGAGTTCAGCGGAATCTCAATAATCTCGAACCCTTCTGTAATCAGGGCTTCAAGCACCGGCTCAACCTCATCATTGCGGATACCGCGAATGATCGCCACCAGTGAGCGTTTCAAATTCGGCCAGATGACAGATGACATTGTGCTTCCCTCTCCATCACACATGATGTGTTATCGGCCACACTCTGGCCGCTGCAGCAAATAATCCCTGCCGGACTGCAATCTCGCCATCCAGAAGGGTGATGCTGAAACCGGCTCTTTCCAGCGCGGCCTGATGCAACCGGCCGAGTTTTCCCGAAGCCACCAGCCCGATTGTACCCGTGCCGTAAAGCTGTTTTGCCCTGCCCGCCTCTGCACCGATCAGCAGACCGGAAAGATGCGCTGCGCCCTCAGACTGCTCTTCAAAACCAAGCAATTGTGCTGCACGGATACCAAAAATATCCTCGGCCATCCGTGCCGGTTCCGCGCATGTCTTTTCAACAGCACGGAGAAAAGCAGGTGTATTTTCATCAAAAGCCGCATCTGTATCCACCGCATGTCTGAGAATGGAATGTTGAGACAGTACCGCAAAGAGCTCACCGGTCATGAAAGTCGCAAACTGCGTCACAACACCGTTTTCCAGTCTCGTCCACTTACTATGCGTGCCAGGCATACAGATCAGACCATCGGGCACCGATGTGGCAATACCTGCAAGCTGGGTTTCCTCACCGCGCATCACATTGGCTGCGGATGCATCACGCTGCGCAAGCCCGGGCAAAATACGGATATCCTGTGTCTGATTTTCTAACTTGAGCGCATAATCTGCCAGACCATCAAGCGTAGCAGGCAGGCTGATATAAGGTGCCTCTACCCAACCTTGCCGTGCACCGGCCATACCGCAGATCATAACCCGCAAATCCGGTCCTGCTTCCAGCTTGTGTAAATGCTTTTCCAGCACCGGTGCAAAACCCGTTGCAGCACAATGCATCATACCTTCATCACTGCGGCTTTCACCCAGCACATGCCCCTGTGCATCCGTCATCCAGAGGCGAAAACTGCTCGTTCCCCAATCGACCAATGCGTAAACAGCGTCATTCATCAGTGTTTATCCTCTGAACCCGATCATGTTTGAGCGCAGATTATCCAGCAGCACAGCAATGAGAAGAATACAACCGCGCACGACATATTGGTAAAATGCCTGAATATTCAGCAGGTTCATGACATTCTCGGCAATGCCCATAATCAGCACGCCAACAATCACGCCCAGCATTGCAGCACGCCCGCCAGCCAGAGAAACACCACCGAGAACACAAGCCGAGATGACAGATAATTCAAGCCCTGTTGCCGCATTCGGCTGACCGGATGTGATACGCGATGCCAGCAAAATACCGGCAATACCGCAGACCAGCCCCTGCAGGGCAAAAATCCAGATACGCATGGAATCCACATTCACACCGGCAAGACGCGACGCTTCGGGATTACCGCCGATTGCCAGCGTGTTCTTACCAAAGACTGTGCGGTTGAGCACAAATCCGAAAATGACAAACAGCAGTCCCATCACCCAGATCGGCGTCGGAATGCCTAAAAATTTTGACAGTGCCAGCTGATAGAAAGACGGATCATTTATACCAACCGCGCGACCATCACTGGAGATCAGCGCCAATCCGCGCACAATCTGCATCGTCGCCAGCGTGGTAATCAGGGCATTGATACGAAATTTCGCAATCACAACACCATTGAACAGCCCGACGATAAAACCGCCTGCCAAAGCGGCCAGTAATCCGAGAAAAATTGAACCGGTAGCATTGGACGCCATCACCGCAATCATGCCGGTAAAGGCGACAGTGGAACCGACGGAAAGATCAAAATCGCGCGATGCAAGACAGAACATCATCGTGCAGGCAACAATGCCGATGGTTACCACCGATTGCAGAAGCCCGAGCATGTTCCGTTCAGTCAGAAAATTCGGGACTGTCAGTGCCACCACTGCAAAGGCCAGCAGAAAAATCACCACAAGCCCTTGTTCACCAAGCAGAATTTTTTTAATTGAAACCATCGTTCAGGATACCTTTTGTAATGATCCGGCTGCCGTTTCAGCAACGGTCTTATCCGGTAGTGCCGCTGTGAGAATGGCGCGGTCATTAAAATCAGCACGATCAAATCCGGCGGCAATCCGCCCTTCGCACATCACCATAATCCGGTCTGAAATGCCCATGACTTCGGGCAGTTCGCTGGAGATCACAACAATCGCCATACCGCTTTCAGCAAGCTGATAGAGAATTTCATAAATCTCTGCCTTGGCGCCCACATCAATACCGCGCGTCGGTTCGTCAATAATCAGCACCTTGATATTCTGCTCGGCCAGCCAGCGGCCGAGAATAACCTTCTGCTGGTTGCCACCGGAGAGATTGACGATATTCTGTTTGCGCGACGGCGTACGCACCCGTAATTTTCCGATATAGGTTTCTGCCAGTTCCGCCTCTTTTTTCGGGCGGATCAAGCCAAATGGCGAAAAATGTCTGCGGGCAGAAATAGCGATATTTTCTTCAATCGAGCGCCCCTGAACAATACCGTCAAATTTACGGTCTTCAGGACAAAGGACGATACCTGCACGGATGGAACTGCGCGGATCATCAGCCTTCACAACCTTACCATCAACATACACCGCACCGGCGCGTCGTTGATCGGCACCATAAATCAGGCGGCTCATCTCAGAACGTCCGGCACCGATCAGACCGAAGAACCCTAAGATTTCACCGGCACGCACCTCAAAATTCACAGGCTCCGGTAATTTACTGCCGCTGAGATTTTCAACTTTCAGCAATATATTCTGGCGAATATTGCGACCGCGCCAGCCCCAGATATTATTGATCTCCCGCCCCACCATTTCAGAGATAATCTGGTCGCGGGTGACATTCTCAAGACTTGGATGATGGGCGGCCAGTTTGCCGTCACGCAGCACAGTCAAACTATCGCAAAGCTGGAAAATCTCATCCAGACGATGCGAGATATAAAGAATGATCTTGCCCTCAGCCTTCAGACGGCCGATCAGGCGGAACAGGATTTCGCTCTCCCGCGATGACAGGGATGACGTCGGCTCATCAAGCGCAATAATACGCGCATCCAGCATCACAGCCTTGGCAATTTCCACCATCTGCCGTTCACCGATTGAAAGCTGTGCAACCTTAGTGGCAGGGTCGATATCAATGCCTATCATCCGCAATTTTTCGCCGACAGCACTAACCAGCGCTTTAAAACTGATAATGCCGGCTTTAGCAGGAAAGCGGCCGAGCCACAGATTTTCCGCAACACTCAGTTCCGGCACCAATTGCAGTTCCTGATGGATAACGATCACACCGGCATGAAAAGCATCGCGCACGGATGCATATTTCTGCACCACACCGTCAATAATGATCTCACCGCTATTCGCCTGTTGATCGCCGGAAAGAACACGGATGAGCGTGGATTTACCCGCCCCGTTTTCTCCCATCAGCCCGTGGACAGCCCCTTGAGCAACACTGAAAGACACATCTGTCAGCGCCTTAACACCGGGATAGAACTTTGAAATATTTTTAAACGTCAGAAAGTCAGCCATGCCGCACCTGTCTCTCAGCAGTGGTTGCACCACTTGAAGAATAATTTCTGAGAAATGGGAGCCGGAACACTCAATGCTCCGACCCCGTGCAGGATTACTCGATGCCGAGTTCCTTGCGGACTTCCGCGTAATTATCGCGCAAGGCTAGCTGACCGGATGTCAAAATGAGCTTTTCAGGCTCTTTGCCATCCGCCAGCCATGCATACATATTCATCGCTGTCTCGTACCCATGGCGCTTCGGTGAAATGATGACTGTGCCGTAGAAGCCGGTCGGGCTTGGTTTTTTAAATTCATTAATGGCAGATTCCGCACCGCCGATACCAACCGCCACAACATTCTCTGACGGAATGCCAACGCTTTCCGTTGCGCGTACCGCACCAAGCACGGACTCATCATTGAGGCCAACGGCAACCCAATATTTGATATCCGCATTCTTGTTGAGAACAACAGTGGATGCATTCAGCGCGGCCTCAGTATCGGTTTTTGCCTGTGGCGCCGCAAAAATATTGGCTTCCGGCAATCCGTTTTCTTTCATAACCGAAAGCGCGCCTTCAACACGGTCAACGGCAGTCGGCAACTGGTCATAGGAAACACGGATTGCACCGACATTCTTCCAGTCCCAGCCACGTTTTTTGACTTCTTCGCTGATGGCGCGGCCAACTTCCTCACCGATTTTGGTGGCGGAAATCCCCATATGCGCCACATCTTCCAGCGGCTTGCCATCCGCACCGACAAGACGGTCATCGACAGTCATCAATTTCAGACCATTGGCCTCGGCCTTGGCAACAATACCCGGCCCGAGCTTCACATCCGGCGTACAGATGATCACACCGGCAGCGCCCTGCGCAGCCAGATTATCCAGTGCAGACTGCACCTTCTCCCCGTCTTCCGCACCGATTTTGACAAGAGTGAAACCTTTTTCCTTTGCCGCTACATCGGCAAATTTCCACTCATCCTGAAACCATGGTTCTTCCGGCTGCTTCACAACAAAGCCGATTTTCACATCCGCCGCATAGGCTGCAGATACTCCTGCAACAGCCGTGAAAACCACACCGGCCATCATTCCGGCCAAAGCAGCCGTTTTTAAAAAGCGCATATCTTTCCTCCCAAAGATTGCACGTCATCTCAAGCTCCCACAGCCTTGTCATGACGCTGATGTCCTCCATCGCCGGTCACGCTAAAACAAATCATCATACCAGTCAATAATTCTTGTATGATGATTTAAAATTGTTCATTATACATAATTAAACAACTGAGTGCCTTGCGGTTTCCGTCTGTCAAACCCTATGACTATGATCAGAGCCTGCATTAAAGCCGGAAACTGAACAACCGGATGGCCGGATTAAAACGAAAGAAAAGCCGTGACCGAAATGTCTGAGCAGAGCCTGCATGCCCCTTCCCGCACAACGCGGCCAAGGGTACAAAAAAGCATCACTGCGACGCTCGCCGCTGACATTCTCAACGGCCGCTTCAAGCCGGGCTCAATGCTGCCCCGCGAAAATGATTTGTGTGAAGAATATGGTGTCAGCCGCACGGTCATCCGCGAAACGATCAAAACTCTGGAGTCCAAAGGGCTGGTGCGCGGTAAGCCGCGTATCGGCACAGTCATTTGTGAGCAGGATGAATGGAATCTGCTGGATCAGCAGGTGCTGGACTGGCTGGGGCCGCGCATCGTCGATCTGGATTTACTGCTCTGCGTTCTGGAAGCCCGCCGCGCAATTGAACCGGTCGCTGCCGAACTGGCAACACAACGCGCATCCGCCATGGATATTGCAGCGCTGGAAATAGCATGGAACCGAATGAATGAGGCGGGCAGCGATATTGAAGCCTTCACGCAGGGCGATGTCGACTTCCACATAGCTCTATTGCGGGCAAGCCATAATCAGGTCTTTCGCCAGCTTTGCGGCATTATTGAAGCCGCGTTGCGCTATACGCTTTACACATCCAATGATGCAGTTGCGAGCCGCGATGAGGCCATTTCCGAACATCTGGAACTGATTGAAGCCATACGGCTGCGCGATAAAGAGCGGGCGCGCAACAGTTCCAATAAAATGCTGGATCTTGCCGCCCGCGATCTTGGTATGAAAGACAAGTAAAACGGCCAGCACAATTGAGCACAGGCCGTTATAAGCGAAAACAGCTCAGCGATTATGATAGGCTTCGGCAGCAGCGCAAAATGCTGCCAGCAGATGCACATCACCTTCCATCTGTTTATATTCCGGATGCCATTGCACACCGATGGCAAAGCTCTTTTCCGTGTGTTCAATCGCTTCAATAATACCGTCTTCAGCCGTAGCTGTCACACGCATCGGTGCTTTAACTGTGCGCACCGACTGATGATGCGAACTGTTGACATGTTGACCGGTTGTGCCAACCAGTCTCGCCAGCAGACTGTCTTCTTCAATTGCGATACTGTGCCCTGCACGTTCCTTACCACCGGCATTTTCCGTGTTTTTCGAAACGGAATGTTCCAGTGCGTCTGCGACTTCATCCGGAATATGCTGCACCAGCGTACCGCCGGCGATAACAGCCAGCAGCTGATGACCGCCGCAAATCCCCAGCACCGGCATATCGCGCTCCAGCGCACCGCGCAGAACCGCCGCTTCAAACTCTGTCCGCGCAGGTTTCAGACGGATTGTGTCTGTGCGCGCTTCTTCGCCGAACATTACAGGCGGCACATCAAAAGCACCACCGGTTACAACCAGCCCGTCAATCATATTCAGATAGGTTTCAGCCAGTTCTGTGAGATGCGGCAAGGCAACCGGTGCAGCACCCGCCTCTTCAAGGCAGGACAAATAATTCTGGCGGATTGCATACCATGGAGAATCCGAAAAGCCGCCGCCTTCTTCGCTGTCGAGTGTCACGCCGATGATCGGCCGAAATACTGTTTTCTGTGTCATTGTGCCGTGCTTTTATAATGAAATTTCTGTGCCTGAATGAATACGTCCTGTTGAGCGAAAACAAGCGCTATTATCATCTGGCCTCATGCATTTTTGCGATCAACAATCGCCTTACCTGCACATCATAGCCATACTTGTTTTTATTACATTTTCGCATTATATTTTGTGCAGTCGTCTTAAGGAGATTTATGCGCAGCATCCTTCATCGTTGATCCTCTGCTTATGCAGAGCCGCCTGTCACACACAGGCTTACAACGGCTTGCGCCCGACTTTCTCTCCTTATCAGGACAATTCCCATGATGACTCAGATCATGCTGCCATGTGTTGGCGGTTTCTGTGGGCTGTTCGTCCGTTTCCAACAACGGAGACAGCCATGAATATTTCACGTTTTGAACGCCGTATTCTCGATATGCTGGCCAAAGGCGGCCGTATCGAACCGGAAAAAGCCGACAATGGCAAAATTATTGATGTCGATTTCATCTCCCGCGAGGGCTGGTTTCTTGACGGTACAGATTTACAAACCTTCAAAAAACTGCGCGCCAAACGGCTGATCGCCTCATTTAACGGCAGTGCTTACCGCATCTCCAAACAAGGCATTCAAAGTCTGCAAATCGCCCGCAATGCATAGATAAAAAGCGCAGCACATCACATGCTGCGCTTTTTAATTTTTAGTCTAATGACAGGCGCTGCGATCCGCTGATCTTGTTCTCCGCCCATTTGGAAAATTTGAGGATCGGATAACAATAGACGAAATAAACCAGCGCAATCAGCCCGTAGATAAACAACACATCACGCGGGAAGCGCAGCATCGACACTTCGCCCTGACGGGTCAGTTCGGCAATCCCGATCACCGAGAGAATGGCAGTACTCTTAATGATAATCACATAGACAGAGCTCATCGGCGCAATTGTCAATTTTAACGCCTGAGGCAAAATCACATGCCACAATTTTTGCAGTTGGCTCATGCCGACAGCGGTTGCAGCTTCCCACTGACCACGCGGTACGGCATCAATCGCACTGCACACAATTTCAGCCACATAGCAGGATGTATAGAGCGACAGCGCCACAAAGGCCGCTGTGGTGGAATCCCAACTCAGCCATTCAATCCCTGTATTCGGCAGCACGAAATAGAAAACATAGAGCTGCACCAGAAAGGGTGTGCCGCGCAAAATATGCACATAGCCGCCGAAGAGCTGTGTCAAAACAGGGATGCGATAGCTGCGTATAATCCCGATCACAGTACCTATGATCGATCCCGCAAGAATTGCGACCAGCGAAACCGTAAAAGTCTCTTTGAACCCCTGCCAGAGAAATGGCATGACTGAGACTGTAAGTTTCCAATAATATTCAAACATAGTCTCAACCTTTCGCAGCCCAGGCAGGACCTGCCAGCTTCTTTTTCACATGATGCGAAAGGAACAGCATCACACAATAGATAGCGAGATATCCGGCAGCGATTGTCAGGAAGCTCTCATTCGGACGTACACGCTCACTGTTCAGCAACAGACCGGCACTGGTGAATTCGAACACCGTAATCAGCGACAACAGCGATGTATCTTTAATCAGCACGGCCGTCTGGCCGAGCACAGGCGGGATCACATTGGCAAAAGCCTGCGGCAGCACAATATGGATCAGCCGCTGTCCGTAACTCATGCCCACAGCTTTGGCGGCTTCAACCTGTCCGCGCGGCACAGAGCCGATACCGGTACGGATAATTTCGGACATATAAGGCGTACAGTTAATAACCAGCGCGGCAATGCCAAGCCACATTTCCGGCCATTTGGCAGTAAACGGCAGCAGAACAGGCAGACCGAAATAGACCAGATAAATCTGCACCAGCAGCGGGGTCGAACGGATGAATGTGACATAAGCCTGTATCAGATTGCGCAGCACTTTCCACTGCGTAAACATGATGACAGCCATGATCGTGCCGAGCACAAAAGACAGCACAAAACTCACACCGGTTGCAATCAGCGTATTGCCCAGACCTTCTGCAAAGCGGTCGAGATACTGCGCAACGATGCGGTAATTGAAATAATCAAGAATGAATGATGACATTATCCGGTCCCGGATATTTCACGCAGGCAGACAGTCTGCCGCGGCGCAAAATATTTAAAACAGTAAGGCTCCTGCCCGCCCGAATGGCAGGCAGGAGATGGCTTCTGTTACTTGTGGTCTTTTTCCCACTCGGTGGTGTTCCACCAGTAGTTGACCATCTGGTCGAGACGTTTGTCAGAGGTAATCAGTTCAACATAATTGTCGAGCCAGAACTTCAAATGCGCTTCATCAGGGCGCACGGCAAAGGCCAGCGGGTTTTTGACAATAATGCCGTCAAGAATTTTCAGATTACCGAATTCATTGACGAAGTTGGTGACGTTGCCGAGATCGGAAACAGTTGCATCAATACGACCGGCAGACAATGCCTGTGCTACCGCAGCAGTACCGCCGGTGAACTCTTTCAGCGTTGCCTTTGGCATGAACTTTTTAATGGCTTCACTGTAGGAGCTGGCCTGTGTGGAACCGATATTCAGACCTTCCTGATTAAGGTCTTCCCATTTGGCCAGCGGTGAATCATTCTTCACCACCGCAACGGTTTCTTCGTAGAACATCGGACGGGAGAACAGCAACTGCGCCGCACGCTGCGGGGTTGGCGTCATGTCAGCGGCAATCATATCCACTTTGCCTGCCAGCAATGCCGGAATAAGACCTTTCCAGTCATAATCCTGAAACACGACTTTAACTCCGAGATCCTCACCCATCATACGGGCAAGTTCTACGGCCAGACCGGTCTGTTTGCCATCTTTATTGATGAAGCTGACCGGCGCGCCCTGCGTCTGCACGGCAACACGCAGCTCACCGCGCTTCAGAATTTCTTCCATAATGTCTGCTTTGGCAGTGCTTGCAGCACCGACAGACATAGCGGCCACACCCGCCAGCATTCCGATCGACAGAGCGATTTTTTTCAGAAATTTCATAATGTTCTCCTCACTATTATATGGATTTACCCTTATTTACGGGCATTCATTTCCGTAACCTTCAACAGACGTCTCCCACGTCTGCCCCCTCCCTTTAAAGCACCTGTTCGAGAAAATGCTGAGTGCGCTGATGAACCGGCTTGGAAAACATCACATCCGGCGTTCCGGTTTCGACAATCTGCCCTTCATCCATGAAGATCACACGGTCAGCCACCTCACGGGCAAAACCCATTTCGTGGGTTACAACCACCATCGTCATGCCGGATTTTGCCAGTTCTTTCATCAGATCGAGAATGCCGCCAACCATTTCAGGATCGAGCGCCGAGGTTGCCTCGTCAAACAGCATCACTTTCGGGTTCATCGCTAATGCGCGGGCAATGGCCACACGCTGCTGCTGACCACCGGAAAGCTGGCTCGGATAATGCCCTGCACGTTCCGCAATGCCCACACGCGCCAGCATATCCTGTGCGATTTTCAGCGCCTCCGCCTTGGAGCGTTTCAGCACCACAGTCTGCGGCAGAACCACATTTTCCAGCGCTGTTTTATGCTGAAACAAATTGAAATGCTGGAACACCATGCCGATTTCAGACCGCGCATGATTGAGATTAGTTTTGGGATCGGAAATCGCCAGATTATTGACGGTGATCGTGCCGCTGTCGATGGCTTCCAGTGCATTGAGTGTACGCAGCAAAGTGCTTTTACCGGAGCCGGAAGGGCCGATAATTACCAGAACCTCCCCCTTCTCTACGGAGAAAGAGACATCCGCCAGTGCACGATGCGCCTTGCCGTTGCTGGTCGCAGGATAGGTCTTGCTGACGTGCTCAACTGATATAAAAGTCATTATTTCCCCTCTATAACGCTGTCTCTTACGGACAGTTTTGCGTTATCCTTATTGAATTCTGTTTATGCTTCGTCAGGCAGAAATCCATAAAATGCGACAGCAACATCCCCTGTCAGGATAATTGTATCATCAGCACATAACTCGACCTGTAAAGCCCCGCCCGGCATTAAAACACGGAATTTTTTCTGATTTGTGCGTCCGCTACGCACCGCTGCAACCGCTGCTGCGCAGGCACCGCTGCCGCAAGCTTCCGTGAGAATACCGGGACGTTCATAAACCACCAGTTTCAGCAGCGCCTCGTCACCTTCAGACGACAGCAGTTCAGCCACACCAATATTCGCCTGCTCCGGCAGATAGGCACTGTTTTGCACCACAGCGGCCTCAAGCAGCACATCGACAGCATCAAAATCCGGCACGAAATAAACCAGATGCGGATTGCCCATACTGACGGCAAAAGGTTCGGACAACGGGCCGTGGTTCAGACGCCCGTCATGGTTCGCAAGCGGCCCTGCCAGCGGTATAGCCTGCCAGTCTGTAACAGCAGGCGCCAGATAAAGGCTGATACGCGGCTGCCCGTTTTCAGCCGTTGCCATACAGGCTTCGATCAAGCCACCAAACGTTTCTAAAATGACGGAATTTTTGCCTGCTTCCTGCATCCAGAGAAAAGCGGCACAACGGCTGGCATTAAAACAGGCCGGAGCTTCCATGCCATCCACATTATAAATGCGCATCCGCACATCAGCGCGGGCATTTTGCGGGGCTTCCAGCACCAGCAACTGATCGCCGCCGACACCACGATGACGATCACAAATCTGCGCAATCATTGCCGCCTGCGGCCGGAAAGACTTTTCCCGACCGTCAACAAGCACAAAGTCATTCCCCAGCCCGTGGGTCTTGACGAAGAAAATTCCTGCTGCGCCTGTTTGCGCCGCTTCGGAATATGGCCTCATATTTCCCCCTCTCTTCGGGCTGCTTTGACAGCAGCCTCAGGAAACGGCCTCCCAACCGTTCCCTTTATGCTGGCCGGATCTTAAAGATCTCGTTCCAGTATAAGTGCATCTTCAACCGTCCACTGACGGCGAACCAGTCTGAATGTATCGCCCTCAACCAGCACTTCCTGAATAAGCGGACGCGCATTATAGGTTGAAGACATTGTTGCACCATAGGCACCGGCAACACCCAGCATCACCAGATCACCACGCTCCAGCGCGGGCAACCGATCAAATTCGCCAAATGTATCCGAGCTTTCGCAAACAGGGCCAACCAGATTGACCGGCAGGGTTTCCGCATCTGCTGCCGGCTCCCGCACCGGCCAGACCGGATGCACGGCATCGTAAAGTGCAGGACGCATCAGATCATTCATCGCTGCATCAACGATGGAGAATTTCGAATTGCCCTGATTTTTGCCATAGAGCACTTTGGTCACCAGCGCACCGGCTTCGGCAATAATGAAACGACCCGGCTCCATAGTCAGTTCGCAATCAATATCACCAAGTGTATCGCGGATTGTCTGGGCATAGGCATCGACGTCAATACCGGCAGAACCGTCATAGGAAACGCCGAGGCCGCCGCCGAGATCGAGACGGGAAATGTTCAGACCTTTGGCACGGATTGCGGCTGTCAGCTGTGCCAAGCGTTCAAAAGTCTGACGATATGGTGTGACATCGGTGATCTGCGAACCAATGTGAACGGCAATACCAACCACATTGATTTCTTCACGGGCAGAAGCGGTTGCATAAGTATTCAGCGCATCAGCATAGGCAATACCGAATTTGTTCTTGCTGGTGCCGGTGGTGATTTTCGGATGGGTCAGCGCATCCACATCAGGATTGATGCGCAGCACAACGGTTGCCACTTTGCCAAGCTGGCGGGCAACGCGGGAAATCGCATCCAGCTCTTCGATGGATTCAATATTCAGCTGATGCACACCGGCATTGAGTGCCGCTGCAATTTCCTCATCGGTTTTGCCAACGCCGGAGAATACGATTTTATCCGCAGGCGAACCGGCCGCCAATGCACGGTGCATCTCACCGCCGGAAACAATATCCATACCGCAGCCTTCACCAACCAGCAAAGACAACAGCGACAGGTTGTTATTGGCTTTCACCGCATAGCAGATCTGCACATTGAGTCCGCTCAGCGCTGTACGCAATCTGGCAACACGTTCACGCACAGCAGCCGCCGAATAGACATAAAACGGCGTGCCGTATTTTTCTGCAATTGCAGAAACAGCAACGTTTTCAACGCTTAAAGCCCCGTTTTTATAGCCGAAATGCGCAACATGCGGACGTGAGAACTCAGTGGTCATTCTACCCTCAAACACTCGAAGCGGAGGGTCGCACAAGACACACCGCTTCATCATTACTACCATCAAGCTATCAGACATCCATCTGCGGTCAAATTCATAATAATCTCTTTATTATTCATTTTCGATATGCTTAATACTGGAAAGGTCTTGCTGCCAAAGGGGAGATTTTATGCGTCTGACACACCGCCAGCTGGAAATTTTTCAGTCGCTGATGCACACCCTCAATGTAACTGAAACGGCAGACCATCTCGGCTCCTCGCAGCCAACCATCAGCCGCGAGCTGAAAGATCTGGAAGCAACACTCGGCTTTACGTTATTTCACCGTGATAACCGCCGGCTAAAACCCACACAACAAGCTGCTGCGCTCAACGTGATTGTGCAGCGCTCCTTTGTCAGTATTGAAGAAATTGCCCGTACGGCACGCGCTATTCGCGGCGATAATTTGCAGCGTGTATCCGTCGCCTGCCTGCCCGCCTATGCCCATGCGATTATTCCGCAGGCCACCAAACTGTTTCTCAACGAACATCCGCAAGCATCTGTGAAAATTCACTCGCTGGAAGAAAGCGCCCTCACCCGCGACCTGCTGAGCAAATTTTTTGATGTCGGCATGGTAGAAGGCAATATTACCCTCAGCGCCTCCGCAACACGCGAGCTTTATACCGGTGATCTTCTGTGCATCATGCCTGCCGGTCATCCGCTTGCGGATTATGACAGTCTCGATATTGAGCAATTCTCCGGTCATAACTTTATTTATTATTCCGATGAGGATTACTATCGCCGTCAGGTCGATCAGTGGTTCAGCAATGCCGGTATCAGCCGTAAACTTATGATTGAGGCAACCACCGCGTCCTCCATCGGTTCTCTGGTAACAGCAGGTATTGGCATATCCGTTATCAATCCTTTGAGCGCACTGGCCTTTGAAGGGCAAAATCTGCTGATCCGTCCGATCCGCCATTCCATCCCTTATTATGTGAATGTCTGGCAGCCGGAGGATATCCGCCGCGGTGCTCTTGGCGCAGAATTTGTGCAATCTATCGTTAGTGCCGTTGAAGAACGCGTTGCAACACTGCGACAGCGTAATCTGTGCGCCTGAAAGGTGTTGCCTGCTTTCCTGTTTAAAAACATAACTCTATAATACGGCATTATTTGCAGGGGGATATCATGGTCAATCCGGTTTTCGCAGCATCCGGCATATCTGTTTTTGAAATCATGTCGAGACTGGCCGCAGAAACCGGTGCCATTAATCTCGGGCAGGGTTTTCCGGAAGGGCTGGAGCCGCAGGAGCTGATTGCCGCTGCAACAGATGCTCTGCACAACGGTTCCCATCAATATCCGCCGATGCTCGGCCTTCCTGCCCTGCGCAAAGCTGTGGCCGACAATGCCCGCCGGTTCTTCAATATTGATGCGGATTGGGAAACGGAAATTCTCGTCACCTCCGGTGCCACAGAAGCTCTGGCCGACAGTTTCTTCGCGCTGATGAATTCCGGCGATGAAGTGATTGTGCTGGAACCGGCCTATGATTCCTATAGTCCGGTGATCCGCCGCGCCGGTGGTGTGGTTGTGCCGGTGCGTCTTGCACCGCCCCATTGGGAATTACCATTACAAGCCCTGAGCGATGCGATTACCCCGCGCACGCGCATGATCGTTGTCAATAATCCGATGAACCCGATCGGCAAGGTTTTTACCCGCGAGGAACTGAATTTCATCGCAGAACTGGCGGTAAAGCATAATCTCTTCATCATTGCCGATGAAGTTTATGAACATCTCACCTTTGATGACAATAAACATATCTCGCTGTTTTCACTGCCGGAAATCCGCGACCGTGTGGTACGGATCGGCTCCGCAGGCAAAAGCTTTTCACTCACCGGCTGGAAGGTTGGCTATATCACCGCTGATGCGCAATTGCTGAAAGTGATCTCCCGCGTCCATCAATATATGACTTTCACCACACCACCTGCCCTGCAAGCAGCGGTAGCAGTCGGTCTCAATCTGCCGGACAGCTATTTCACCGGCCTGCGGGAGGAACTGGCCAAGCGCCGTGATTATCTCGATGCCGGTTTGCGTGAGGCCGGTTTTAGCATGGCTCCCGCTCCGGCCACTTATTTCGCGGTTGCCGATATCAGTGATCTCGACAAAGATGGTGATGACCTGGCCTTCAGCCAGCGCCTCACCCGTGAAGCCGGTGTCACGCCGGTGCCGGTTTCTTCTTTCTATTCAGAGCGCAATATCACCAGCCATGTGCGTTTTTGCTTTGCCAAAAAACTTGATACGCTGGGAACCGCCATTCATCGCTTGCGCGACTGGCGCGAGAAACAGGGCTGAGTAATCTCAGCCCTTTGCAGCCTCTGCCAAGCCTTTGCGAATACGGTTGAAAATCGTCCACAGCAACAAGGCGATCAGCAGCGGCTGCAACCAGACCATCCATTGCGGCAGAAAACCGTCAACGGCCAGCCAGCCACCGAGAATACCGAATAACAGAGCACGGTCACTCTTGCCCATCGGCCCGTCATAGCGCCGCGATGCCCCGACACTCAGGCCCAGCAATCCGGCAAATTCGGTGAGCAAAACCAGCACAATAATCAGCCCCATCCAATGCGGCTGAAACGGTGCAACCCACAAAAACGGCGCAAACAGCGCAATATCCGAGACAAGATCACCCATCTCGTTGAGATAAGCTCCCAAAGCACTTTGCTGGTTAAATTCGCGCGCCAGCATTCCGTCGATCGCATTCATCGCCATGCGGATAAACAGCCATACGGGGATTAGCCAGAACCATATTTTGTTTTCAGCAGTCACCAGCCATAAACCAACCGCCACAGAGATCAGCATCGCCGCAACAGTCACCTGATTGGCGGTCACACCCCATTGTGCCAATCGGCTGACCATCGGGCGCAATAAATCCTGAAAACGGCTCTTAAGCTGATAAACAGACACGGTATAACTCTTTGCAAAATCATTTTTCTTAAACATCGTTTAGTCTAAAAGACTTACAATAAATAGCACAACAACATCTATATTCTTGTATCGCCATATGAAAGACAGGCCTATGACTTCGGTAAAACGCGATTGCACTGAGCGGCATTTTATCAGCCATGACCGGCAGGAAATCTTTTTCCGCTACTGGCCTGCCTTGAGCGAAAAACCGGAAGGCGCGATCATTCTGTTGCATCGCGGGCACGAACATAGCGGCCGTGTTGCGCATATTGTCGAAGAACTCGGGCTGGATAATTACAGCTTCTATGCATGGGACGCTCGTGGTCACGGTCTTACCCAAGGGCAGCGCGGCTATTCACCTTCCTTTGCAACCACGGTGCGCGACCTTGATTGCTTTGCCCGTCATATCACCGAGACAGACGGCTTCGCTTTGCAGGATATGGCGCTGATTGCGCAAAGTGTGGGTGCCGTTATCGGTGCCACATGGGTGCATGATTATGCGCCGCCGATCCGCGCCATGGTGCTGGCTGCTCCGGCTTTTGATGTTAAACTCTATGTGCCGCTGGCCAAAGAAGGTATCTGGCTCTGGCAAAAGCTCAAAGGCACATTCTTCGTCAAGTCCTATGTCAAAGCCCGCTTTCTCACCCATGACAAAGAGCGCATTGCATCCTTTGAAAATGATCCGCTGATTACTCGCCCGATTGCCTCCAATATTCTGCTGGAACTCTATGAGAATGCAGAGCGCATCGTCCGCGATGCCCGTGCGATTACCACGCCGACACAGGTGCTGATTTCCGGTCGTGACTGGGTAGTGCGTGATGCGCCGCAACATCGTTTTTACGAAAATCTCGCAGGCCCTATTAAAGAGCGTCATGTGCTGAAGGGCTTCTATCACGATACATTAGGCGAGCGTGACCGCGCCTTGGCTTTTGCCAAAATCCGGCCTTTCATTGAGCAGCAATTTGCCAAGGCTCCACAACAAAGCTCACTACTTGATGCGCATATTCAGGGCTTTACCCGCGACGAAGCAGACCGTCTGGCTACTCCTCTGTCCATTACCAGTCCACGCGGGGCTTATTGGGGCATGACCCGTGCTTCTATCCGCATCGGCGGATTGTTTTCGGAAGGGCTGAAAACCGGTATCCGCACCGGTTTCGATTCCGGCTCTACGCTCGATTATGTCTATCGCAATGAAGTGAAGGGCTTAGGCTGGGGTGGCCGCTATACCGACAAGACCTTCCTCAACGCTATTGGCTGGCGCGGTATCCGCCAGCGTAAAACCCATCTGGAAGAACTGATCCGGCAGGCGGTTACCCGTTTGCAGGATGACGGGAAACCGGCACGTATTCTCGATATTGCCGCCGGTCACGGACGCTATGTGCTGGATGCACTCACCACCAAAGATGATGAAATTGCCTCGGTGCGTCTGCAGGATTACTCACCGATCAATGTGCTGGCCGGTCGTCAACTGATTGCGGAACGCAATCTCTCAGGCAAAGCCGAGTTCCATGAAGGTGATGCGTTCGACACCAAAGCGCTCGCTGCCCTTGGCACAGATACGGAGACAGCGCCCAACCTCGCAATTGTTTCCGGCCTTTATGAGCTGTTTGCCGATAATGACCAGATCGCGCAATCACTGGAAGGACTGGCACAGGCGGTACAGAGCGGCGGATATCTGATCTACACCAATCAGCCTTGGCATCCGCAGCTGGAAATGATTGCCCGTGCGCTCACCTCCCATCGTGGTGGACAGGCATGGGTGATGCGCCGCCGCACGCAGAATGAAATGGATCAGCTGGTGGAGGCCGCAGGCTTCCGCAAGATTGAACAGCGTATCGACCAATGGGGCATTTTCACCGTGTCACTGGCGCAACGTATTGAGCAATAATGCAGCTTGATCCCGAAGGGCATAAAACAAATCCGGCATTGATAAAGCGGGGTGTACTGTGTTTGCTCCTGCTTGCCCCACTGTTTTATGCCACTTACGGTTTGGCGAACTGGCTGGCATCGCAGCGTATTGCAGTGCCGGAGATTGTCTTTGACTGGGAACAGCAAATCCCGTTCTGGGGCTGGACGATCATTCCCTATTGGTCGCTCAACCTGTTCTACGCTGTCGCGGTTTTAGTCAGCACCAGCAATCAATCGCAAAACCGGTTGATCGGCCGCTATCTCACGGCGCAATGCATTGCCTTTGTCTGTTTCATCGCTTTTCCGCTGACCATCACATGGGAAAAACCTGTCACAACCGGTCTTTCCGGCTGGCTGTTCACCATGCTCGGCAATTTCGATCAGCCGTTCAATCAGGCACCTTCGTTGCATATCGCGCTGGCAATTATCATCTGGGATCAACTGCGTGACAGACTACCCGCACCTTGGCGCATGATTTGGTATGGCTGGTGCCTGCTGATCGCCCTGTCTGTTCTCACCACTTGGCAGCATCATTTCATTGATGTTCCGGCTGGTGCTTTGCTCGGCCTGTTTGCACTGTGGCTGTTTCCCCGTGAAAGTGATGCACCCTGGCAGAATTACCGTTTCACCCGTGATCCCAAATCCCGCAAATTCATGCGTATTTATGGCGCTGCCGGTCTTGCGCTACTTGCACTCACATTCACCGGCGGGCATCCGGCAAATCTGCTCCTGCTCTGGCCTGCATTGGCCGTGCTGATGCTGAGCTTTGGCTATAGCGGCAGCGGCGCAAAAATCTTTCAAAAGCGTTCTGACGGCTCTGTCAGCCTCGCTTCCTTTTGGCTCTTTTTACCGCTGCGCATTTTTTTCAGGCTCAACCGTATCGCATGGACATGGCGCGAACCGTCAGCGGTTAAAATTACTGAAGGCCTGTATCTCGGACGTTTCCCGAAACGCTCAGAAACACAAAATTATGCCTGTATCATTGATATGACGGCAGAATGTATCGCACCACGCCATATCAAATCCCGCTGGCAGGCTTTTCCGCTGATGGATCTTGCAAAGCCGGAGCCTGCAACCATGCAGGTCGCAGTCATGGCAATGCATAATGCGCCGCGCCCGACACTGATCTGTTGTGCCTTGGGCTATCAGCGCAGTGCCAATCTCATTGCCCGCTGGCTGGTCGAAAGCGGGCTTGCTGCGGACAGTCAGCAGGCTGAAGAGCTGATCCGCAAAACCGGCAGGCCGGTGCGTCTTTATCCGGATCATCAATAAAACAGCGTCATTCACGCAAATAAGAAATGATTGCGGAAAGTGCTTTTATTCTGTTACTTGCTGAATTTAATGTGAAGCAAAATAAAAACGACTGTTCTTCATGGCCGATCCGGACTCGCATTCAGTATTACAGATTTTCTCCGGCATGGTTCTGGCTTTTTTCTCCCGCGCCATTACCGGCGTGCGTCCGATCTGGAGCGGCACAGTCCCGTCCCGCAAACAGCGCATTTATTTTGCTAACCACACCAGCCATGGCGACTTCATTCTGTTGTCCTCCTCACTGCCCTTAGGCGAACGCGCAAGAACCCGCGCCGTTGCCGGTGCCGATTACTGGAACAGCAACCGCCTGCGCCGCTTCATTGCCACGCAGCTGCTCGGCACAGTTTTGGTGGAGCGTAACTGGGTTGAGCGCAGTGAAGACCCGTTACTGGTGATGCTGCGCGCGATTGACAGCGGCCAGTCGCTTATTTTCTTTCCTGAAGGCACCCGCAATATGACAGACGATCCGCTGCTGCGTTTTCGCGCCGGTCTCTATCATCTGGCCAAAGCGCGGCCGGATGTGGAACTGGTGCCCTGCTGGATTGAGAATATGTCCCGTGTTTTACCAAAAGGCACATTTCTGCCGGTACCGCTATTATGCCGTGTGATTTTCGGTGCGCCGCTGCAATTGCAACCGGATGAAGAGCGCAAAAACTTTCTGCACCGTGCACAACATGCCTTGCTGACACTCAGCCCCCATTCCGACGGAGAACATCGTGACTGAAGAAACCAATCTTCTGCTGATCGGACTGGTCGTGCTGTTATCTGTGGCAAGCCTTGCTGCCGCATTAATCAGCTGGCGCAGTGCCAAACCATTGCCTTCCACGCTCAGCAATATCAATGCCCGCATTCGTGCGTGGTGGATTATGATTGCCGCGATCAGCATCGCTTTTCTGTTTGGAAAGACCGGCGTTGTCATTCTGTTCGGACTGGTCTCTTTCGCAGCACTTCGGGAATATGTCACCCTCACTCATACCCATCGCAGCGATCACTGGCTGCTGCTCGGTGCCTTCCTCATTGTCATTCCGGTGCAATATTATCTGGTCTGGGTGGAATGGTACGGGCTCTATTCCATCTTCATTCCTGTTTATGTGTTTCTGGCTATGTCGGTGCTCACAGCGCTTTGGGGTAATACCAGCCGGTTTCTGGAGCGCATTTCCGAGCAGCAATGGGGCATTATGCTCTCTGTCTATTGCATCAGCCATGTGCCTGCTCTCGCCACATTGCATATTGAAGGCTTTGAAGGCCGGCAAATGCTGCTGATCGCCTTTCTGATTGCCGTGGTTCAGGGCTGCGATGTGCTGCAATATATCTTCGGCAAATTATTCGGAAAACACCGCATCTCGCCGAAAGTCTCCCCGTCCAAAACATGGGAGGGCCTGATCGGCGGTGTCGCAAGCACATCTTTGCTGGGGGCAGCGCTCTCATGGCTCACACCATTCTCCCCGCTACAGGCAGGCGGGCTTGCAGCCATTGCCTGTATTATGGGTTTCTTCGGCGGCCTTGTCGCATCCGCGATCAAACGTGACCGCGGTGTTAAAGACTGGGGACATATGATTGAAGGCCATGGCGGCATGATGGATCGCGCCGATAGTCTGGTTTTCGCCGCACCGGTGTTCTTCCACCTGATCCGCTATTTCTGGACTTGAGCACATCCCGAAAAGTGTGAAGCGGTTTTCGGATAAGATGCGCGTAAATCATAACTAGTCAGAGCATTTTTAATATTTGTCTAAACTGAAAGTGCTCTGACGGTTACTGTAAGACGGCCCCGCGAAACAGGTTCCATGACGAGCGCCGCTCGGCCAGAAAGCGCCCCGGTGGTGTGCCGACCGCTTTGCGGAACATGGTGACAAAAGCACCGGCACTCTCATAGCCCAGATCAAAAGCCACCGACTGGATTGACCGCCCTTGTGTGAGCAATTGCACACCGGTTATCACATGTAATTGCCGCCGCCAGCGCCCGACACTCATGCCCGTTTCATGACTGAACAACCGGCTCAAACTACGCTCGCTCATGCCGATACGATGCGCCCATTCTTCCAGTGTTGCATGGCTTGCCGGATCATCCAGCAAAATATCGGTCAGTTTTCGCAGGCGCATATCCGCCGGTATCGGCAGATGTAATTGCTCCAATGGTGCAGCCACCAATTCATCCAGCAACACAGTGATGAGCCTGCCCTCTGCACCGTCTTCATTATAGCAGGGGTCAAAGCCCGCAGCTTTTTCCAGCAGGCTTTGCAGCAAAGGCGAGACGGAAACGCTGCAACACGTCTCCGGCAAACCGTCAACAACGTCCGGCGCAACAAACAGACCGAAACCGCGCGCCTCTCCGGAGCTTCTGGCTTTATGAAATAACCCGCCCGGTATCCATACTGCGCATTGCGGCGGCACAACCCAGACACCGCTATCCGTTTCAACTGTCACCACACCGCTGGCGCTGAATAAAAGCTGCGCCTTGCGATGGGAATGGCGCGGAAACTCCCAGCCATCAACAACCATCGATAAGCCCATGACCACCACGGGACGGTTGATCTGATCCGGCAAAGCATAATCAGGAAAATCTGTCGTGAAAAACATAAAATCACCGTTACTCTGATGATAATCCTAAAAGTTCATAGGCCTGTCTTACAGCCTCATCACGGCTCTCCGTGACAATCATCGGATGCCCCCAGAACTTACCGTAAATGATCGAAAAAGCTTTCGCCGCTAAGCGCTTCACTGCACTTGGTTCGACATAATACATCGCCTTCACATAGTCGCGTAATTCGGCTTTATGCTGTTTCATCCATAGAGAAACGGCGCGCCGGTCTGCCACATTCTCGTTCGGATCCTTGTCAAAATCCGCAGCCCAGCCAAGAAAGACAAAAGCTTGTTTTCGTTGCAGGCATTGTTCAAAAATCTGCAATGTTTCTTCAATACCCTGCTGGCCTGCATCGGAATAATCCATCCGTACCAGCGGAAAATCCTGAATATCAATCTGCATATCTGCCTCATAAACTATACGCCTGTTATCGACGTTAAAATATGAGATAATTAGTATAGTTTTATCATGCTGGCGTCATTCTGTCATGGTGCCATAAAATATTTCATTCCGGCCAGTACAGAGATGCGAATAAAAAACGCCGGTCTGGTGACCAGACCGGCGTTTTTAAATTTTCGACTGGCATCCCAATCAGGTGATTTCAATATGCGGTTTCAGCGGCATATCATCATGCAAAGGCACAGTCTGGCGTTCGATCATACGATGAACGCGCGGCTTTTCCGGCCCTTTATGCAGCGACAGTAATTTCTCAGATACTGCAGCATCCGCATAGGTACGGCGCTGATTATGGCGGACATATTCCACCCATGTCGGCACATGATAAGTCTCTGTCCAGATGTCCGGATTTTCCAGATCGCGCAGCAATGCCCATTGCTGTGCACCGTCACGAATGCGGATACGGCGGCGCGCGGCCATCGCTTCCAGAAAGGCATGAACATTATGATGTTCGATATGATAATCTACCATCACCATAATCGGACCACTGCGCGGACGGATATCCAGACGCAATTGCGGCTCGGAAAACGAATTGAGCGGATCAAGATTGAGCTTGTCGAATTCCGGCAGTTTGAACACCAGACCGACCAGCGCACCGCCAACCAGCGTGAAGGCTGCAACGCTTAAAGCCGTTTCAGGGCCGTAACCATCAGCCACTGAACCCCAGAGCCAGCTACCAGCGGCCATGCCGCCAAAAGTAGCGGTCTGATAAAGCGCCAAAGCACGTCCCACCACCCAGCGCGGCGTGGACAATTGCACAGTCACATTGAACAGCGATAAAGCCAGCACCCATGACGCACCGGCAGGCAGCAATAACAGGCAGCTTAAAATAACCGAATGACTATAAGACAGCAGATAAACGCTGATACCAAAAGCAATAAACGCACCGCGCACAATGGTTTCATTGGCGAATTTCTCGCGCAGTTCACCGGAGGTGAATGCACCGGCAATCGCACCAAGGCCGAATGCGCCGAGCATAATACCATAGGTCAGCGCCGTTCCCTGTACCAGATCACGCGCAACCAGCGGCAGCAAAGCCAGCACAACAATGGCTGACAAGCCGAAAAGAAAGCCGCGAAACATCACCTTGATCAGATTGGGTGACATGGAAACATAACGAAGACCGGCGGAAACGGCACGACCAAAGGTCTCACGCGGCAGCGTGGATTGCGTCACCTGCGGCTTCCAGCGCAGCAGCGCAACAATCAACGGAATATAGCTGACAGCATTGATAATAAACGCAAAAGCGGCACCGGCAACGGCCACAATAAAACCACCGATCGCAGGGCCGATACTACGCATGGCATTAAAGCTCATGCTGTTGAGCGCCACCGCTCCCGGCAGATCAGAGCGTGGCACGATATCGCCCATCGAGGCCTGCCATGACGGATTATGCAAAGCGCCGCCGCAGCCGATCAGGAATGTAAAACTCAGCAAAAGCCATGGTGTGAGCCAGCCCATATAGCCGAAAATCGCCAGCATCAGCGACACCAGCAACATCATAAACTGGGCAATCAGCATGATACGGCGGCGGTCAAAATTATCAGCCAGAGCACCGGCAAACAGCGAGAAAAACATCACCGGCAAAGTGGTGGAGGCCTGTACCAGCGCCACCATATTGGAGGATTGCGCGATGGTCGTCATCATCCAGCCTGCACCGACTGTCTGGATCAGCCCGCCAAGATTGGAAGCAAGCGTTGCAGTCCATAAAGAGCGAAAAGCTTTATGTTTAAACGGGGCTAAAGGGGATACACTTTGCGACACCGCAGAATTTCCTATCCGAAGCAGATGCTCCATCATGCATGGTTCGGTGTAATAATCACACTGAAAAATTCAAACAGCCTGTAAAATCAATGTGCAAGCTGCCAGCGAACCTTATGCCCGTACCATAGGCAACATTGAAAAAAGACGTACTGGCTATTTTGACGCAACTGTGAAATTTTCTCTTCAAACAATAAAAAACCGCCGGAACTTGTCCGGCGGTTTTTGTAATCAGACTATCTGGCAAAGATCAGAATTTGGCACTGGCACCGAATATAAAGCTGCGGCCTTTTCCTGAATATTCATTCTCACCCAATGGGCCGGAAACAGCAACGCGGTAATTCTTATTGGCCACATTCTCAACCGAGAAGAACAATTCCGCATTTTCCTTCAGCTTATAAGAACCGTAGAGATCATAGAGAATATAGCTTGGCAGTGCGAATTTCTGGCCAAAATCTGTACCAAATCCGGCATAGCTGCTTTTGCCGAAATAACGTGCCTGCGCACCCAAAGTCAGCTTCTCGTCAAACAGACGGAAACCTGCATCAAGCGTGCCATACTGATCCGGTATCATGAAGGCATCACCATTCCCCGCACCGGCACCCTCACCAATCGGCTGATCCGTCTTGGCTTTGGTATAAGAGACATTGGTATAGAAAAAGCCGAGATCGTAACTGCCTTCAATCTCCCAGCCATACATTTTGGTAATGCCCGGGCGGTTGATCCACATTGCTGTCGGGCCGCGATTAGGCACATTAACAAAATCATTGACGACGAAATTCTCAATGGAATTGTGGAAGAAACCGGTTTTCAGGCGGAACTTGTCATCGCTGCGCAGTAAACCGTCTTCTGTGAAGTTCACCCCGATATCCCAGCCTTTACTATATTCCGGCTCAAGATTGAGATTATTGGCAATACCACTGCCGAGCCCTGCACCGATCGGGATCAGCGAGAAGAACATTTCCTGCACTGTCGGCGGGCGGAAAGTATGGGCATAGGTCGCATATAGCTCCAGCCCGTCATAAGGCTGCGCGGTCAGAGAGACTTTCGGCAACCATTTGCCGCTGCTGCGCTCAATATCCTTGTTGCCGCAGACAGGTCCGCCAGCAGGACAATCCCCTGTGCCTGCCGCATAAGCCGGCTGATAACCTTCAACATTCCAGTGATCGTAACGCAGACCGCCGGTCAGCGTGAAAATATTCCACGACAAAGTTGCGTCGGTAAAACCGCTGGATTTCTTTAAGCTACCCGGAGGGTTCGCACCGCGATATCTGTTGATGACATATTCATCGCTGCCAAAAGACCCGCCATAGAACAGTTTGAGCTGTACATCATCACTCAGCATTGTTTTGCTGGTATTGGAAATGTCAAAACCATAGCCGCGATTATCGGTTTTACGTCCGCGATAGCTGCCGCCGGTTGCCGCATAATCCATATTGGTGCGGTTATAATAGGCATTCACCTTCAGATCGATCCAGTCATTATCATCCGGCGTATAGGCATAATTGGCAGTGTAAGACGCGTTCTTCAGATCCTGCTCGTAATTGGCATAGGTAAACCGGTTCTCATACCAGCGCGCACCAAGTTTGAGATTATGCTCGGAGGATGGTGCAATTTCAAATTTGATCAGCCCGCCACCCGGACGGTTGGTAGCATCGCGCCCGCTATCGACATAAACACCGTCACCATTTTTAAATGTACCGTAAGATGTGCGTGCAAAAGCACCGAGAATACTGACATTGCTGGATTTATCATTGTTCAGATTGGCACGCGCGGCACCTGCCAGCATACCGGAGCCGCGGAACCCGTTAGTTCCGGCTTTCCAGCGTGTCAGCACGCCGACATCACGCCCCGGCAAAACAATATCGTCAAAATCAAGCGTACGGAAATTTGCGGCGCCGCTCAGAGTCCCCATACCGGCGGCGCCTCCTACGGCACCTTTGCTCACATCAATGCCGCCGAGCAGTTCCGGCTGCACATAGAGCAAGGTACCGCCGGATGAAGCATGGCCTGCCACATTGCGAAATGTCTGCGGCACACCATCAATCATCGCATTCACACGGCCGAAACCGCTCATCCCGCGAATATTCACTTCAATGCCGGGCTGACTGGATTGCTGACGGGTGAATACACCGGGGGTAGAGCGCAATGCCGCTTGCGGATCGCCGCCAAAACGCTCCTGCAGCGCATCACTGCTGACAGAACTGACTGGTGCGGGTGTGCGATATATTCCGTCACCCTGAGCAAAAGGCCCATTCAGACCACCGGTCACTGTAATTGTTTGCAGCTGTGTGGCACTCTCCGCAGCTTTATCTTTTGCCGCATCCTGTGCGGTTGTTTCCCGCTGCTGTGCCGCAGCTATACCTGTAAAAATCCCGAGACCGGCAATGCTCAAACCCGTAAGGCTCAAAATCGTACCGGCAAAAGATGCGCGCAGACAGTGCCTGACAACAGACATAGTACCCCCTTTGGCAGGCAGACGTCGTCTGTCCTGCCATGCATAATCATGACAAGTTTTGAAAAGCAGCAATTGAAGAGTAAGTTTCGCTCTTATGCCTCGGGAATAATAAACTTGATAAAAAGAATCAAGTTTATCTTCATCACAATTTTCTGCTCGTCAGTCCCAACATTTAAGTAAAAGATTTTAAAGGGTTTCTCCCGCATAGTATGATTATCAACCAAGAGCCAAGCGACAGCTGTCAGCAGCAGAAGCGGGAAGCAGAGCAGGTATAATGCGCAGATGAATGTGCAGAATGTCAGACTCTAACGACGGGATAAACTGACCATGACTGAAATCCGATCCTTAGCAGAAGCGGATATACCGGTAGTCGCTAAGCTTTTTCAAAAAATATTCCGGAAAAGCGACAAGGAACCGTCTGCTGAACTGATCGCCTATCTTCAGCGGCTTTATATCCGTTTTGCCGGAGAGACGGTGCCAGCCTCCAAAGTTCTGCTCGATAAAAACGGCAATGTCAGCGGCTTTCTCGGCGTGAATTATTTTGATTATTTTTGTGAGGCGACCAATAAAACACTGCGCACCGCCATTGTCAGCACATTGATGGTTGAGGATCATCAGCATAATCCTCTGGGTGGTGTCAAACTGATGCGCAGCCTGCAAAAAGACGGTTATGATCTGATGATAACTGAAACAGCCAGTGAGGTTGCAGCAGCGATCTGGAAAAAATTGGATGCGGTTCAGCTCACCAATTACAGCCTTGACTGGTTGCGGATTATTCGCCCGCTCAGCTTCATGACAGAAATAGCAGGCAGCAAGCTCAAACCTCTCGCAATGCTGCAACCCTTCGCCCGCAAATTTGATGATCGCAAACGCAATGCCATGCATGGTAAAAGCCTGCGCTGGTCAGCCACACCATCGGATTGGCCAACAGCTCAGCAACTGACCTGCACGAATATTGATGCAGCAGAATTTGCTGAACTTTACCAGCATTACGCGCAAAGCTTTTCCTGCCGACCGCAATGGAATACGGAGCAATTGCTGGACCGTCTGGAAGATGCCGTGCAAAAGCCTGAATATGGCAAGGCCTATATGGTCAAAGCGGGTACTAAATCCGGTAAAAATCTCGGCCTTTTTCTCTATCACTTAGAGTCTGGCAAAACAGCGCGCGTGCTGGAATTCTTCAGCGACCCGAAAGCAGCAAGCCAGATGATTGACACGCTGATCCATCATGCAGCCTCCAACGGCGCTGTCGCCATTCGCGGACGCACACAACCGGATCTGATGGAAGCGATGCTCGGGAAACGCATTGCTTTCACCCATTTATGTTCAACAATGGTCTGGGCGCAGGATCCGGCTTTATTGCCGCCTTTTGTTGAAGGAAAAGCCTTACTGAACGGCCTTGCCGGAGAATTCTGGAACAGGCTCTATGCCAATCCGCTTTAAACTCTGACAAAAAAAGCCGCCTGAAAAGGCGGCTTTCTCATTATGACAGGAAGTCCTTAACCGGCTCAACCAAGAGCGGTGGCTCATGCAGCGCTTTGGTGGTTTTGCGTTTAGCCGCAATATCCGCCCAGACATGCTGCACCTGATCCTCACCCAGATTGGTGGCTTTAGCTGTATCTGCCGCGCTGATATTGTGATTGAGCGCGTAAAGGCAAAGATCCATCAGATTATATGGCAAGGAGAAGTAGAACTCCTCCTGTGTCTGCGCCAGCGAGAAAGTATCCGTTGTCGGCGGACGCTGACGGATTTCTGCAGGCACACCCAGATAGTCGGCAAGCTGATAGACTTGCGTCTTATAAAGATGGGCAATCGGCTTCACATCCGCCGCACCGTCACCATTCTTCACGAAGAAGCCCTGATCGTATTCCAACCGGTTCGGCGTGCCGACAACCGCAAAATTCAGACGATCCGCGTGATAATATTCAAACTGTTTGCGGGTACGCTGCTTCATATTGGTAGCAGCAACGATGCCTAAATAGGCTTCCGGTGTCAGGCGGATTTTTTCCTGCTGACCATCCGGTGACTGCACCACCAGCGAGGAAATATTATAGCCGCCATTTTCAGAAGCATTGTTGATCACCAGCTTCGACGCCCAGCCCTCTCCGTAAGCAGGCACAACCGAGCGGATAAAATCATCGCGGCGGCGATAGCAGCCCATAGCAGCCAAGGCAGGACCGATATCCTCAATCACTGTCTGCACGCCAAAGGTGCCTGCAAGCTTCTGCCCCAGCGCCAGTGACAGCGGGTCGGAATCATTTTCCGGCATAAAAATACCAAAAACTTTATCCGCATCAACAGCGCGTACAGCCAGTGCCGTACTCACGCTGGAATCGATACCGCCGGAAATACCGACAACCAGACCACGGCGGCGCAGACCGCGCAGCTGACGACGTAAAGCAGCGGTGATTTTCTCCACCTCAGCTTCCGCATCAATCACCATCGTCTGTGCAGAAAATTCTTGAATCTTATTCATCCTGAAACTGCCTGTATTGTTTGGCCAATATTTCCGCCGCAAGACGACGGCTGACTTTACCTGTATCCGTTCGCGGCAATTCATCTGTAACCAGAACAAAAACCGGAACCATATAATCTTCCAGATGCTGACGGCAGAACCGGATAATCTCCTTATCAGTCAGTTCTGCATCTGCGGTGGTCACCATCGCGGTGATCGCCTGCCCCAGCATTGTATCAGGTACACCGGCTACAACAGCCTCCCGAATAGCGGGATGCGTGTAAAGCACAGTCTCTACCTCTTTCGGCGGTACTTTTTCTCCGCGTGATTTGATGATGTCGTCCTTGCGTCCGACGAAATAATAATATCCGTCTGCATCCATACGCAGCAGATCACCGGTATGCAGAACCTTTTCCCACGGATTACGCCCGCTTCTCAGCACCGCAGCACTGGCCTCGGGATTGTTCCAGTAGCCCTGCATCACATTCGGCCCGCGTATCACCATTTCACCGGCTTCACCCACAGGTACCGATCCGCCTTGTTCATCGACCAGATAGACTTCGCTATTCGGCAGTGCGATACCTACCGATTCCGGCTTCTCGCTGATCATATGCGGCGGCAACCATGTGCAGCGTTTGCATTCTGTCATGCCATACATGGAATAAATTTCTGCATCCGGCACAACGCGTTGCAGAAACTCGATATGCGGCACCGGCAATTGTGCGGCAGTGTTGGTAACATACCGCAGATCGGGCAGAAAACCGGATGTCAGATCACGCATCTGCATCATAATCGCAGACATTGTCGGGACGATAGGAAATCCGGTTACCTTCTCCGCGCGCATCATATCAAACACCGCCTGCGGAAAAGCAAAGGACTTTTCCAGCACCAGCGTTGCGCCGATCTTTACTGTCATCAGCAACTGATACAGCCCGTAATTGAAAGACAGCGGCAATACAGAGAGGATAATATCATCAGCTGTGTTTTTCAGCAGTCCTGTCAGAGAGGTCGCCGCCGCCTCAATATTGCGATGTGTCATCATCACGCCTTTGGGGCGCCCCGTTGAACCGGATGTATAAATCAGCATGGCCAGATCAATATCAATGCCACCGCTGATAATTTCAGCCTGATTTTCCTGCGGCTCAACTGCAGTCTCGAATAGCAGATGCGGACGCTTGGAGCGGCTTGGGCCTTTAACCGCAATCAAAGCCGGTATTGCAGCAAAAGCCTCAGCCTCATCAACCACCGGCAATAATTTAGCCTGTGTCAGCAAAGCAGAGGGTGTGCAGTCGTTCAGGATATAACCGAACTTATCTGCTTTGGTTGACGGGTTCACCAGCGTGAAAACCGCGCCGGCCTTCAGAATAGCAAAAACCGATACCGCTGCCTGCCAGCAATTATCCATGAAAATGACAACGCGATCCCCGCGCTGCACATTCTGCGCCCGCAGACTATGCGCCAAAGCCTCGGCTTTGGCATTAAATTCCGCATAGGAAAGACGCACCTGTCCGGTTACCAGCACAGTCTTGTGACCGGTATTGTGTGCATGGAATTTAAGATGGTTCTCGATACGCATCATCGGACAGTGTGCCTGCTATCAGGCAGCTTTGCGGGCAGTTACATAGGCAGTGATTTTTGACAGGCTGTCGAGATTAGCCGGAACAATATCTGCATCCGCCATTTTGATCCCGAAGGCCTCATCAATAAAAGCAATCAGTTCCAGCACGCCTGTGGAATCCATCACATCATTGTCGATCAGCGATGCATCATCTTCCAGCGCATAATCTGTGTCGCCGAAAAGAAAATTTTCAATAATGAACGCACGTAAGCGGTCTTTGATTGTATCACTCATGCTCATATCCTGTTTCGATCATTTCTGACACTCCCAGAGCTGCAACAGCAACAATCTGAGAATACTCTAATGAAGTCCGTAAAATACTATACTTTATTCGCTGTCTTAACACATAACTTTGACAGTAAAGTCTATAAGATTCTTAAATTTTCCGAACTAACTCAGTAAACCTGTAAATTTTTTCAGCCATATTTGTGTAGAAAGCACACCGACATAGGCTGTATTGTCACGGAAACCAGTCAGACCTTGTTCTTTATTCTTATTGTATAATTTAGATACGGCTTTAGCGTTAAAATAGCCGCTCTCCTCAATGCGGCTTTCACTCATCAGATCGCGGACATATTCCTTCTCACCCTTTCCGGTGAAAGAATGACTGTCCGGTGCACGATAAGGCTGTTTCTGCCGCTGTAAAACCTCTGCCGGAACACGCTGTTTTGCAACACGGCGCAGCAGATATTTCTCGGTCAGCCCATGCAGCTTCAACGACGGATGCAGCCTTGTTGCAAATTCAGACAGGCGATAATCCAGAAACGGAAAGCGCGTTTCCACACCATGCGCCATAGCCATACGATCCCCCTGACTGGAGAGAATATAGGATGGCAGCAGAAAACGACACTCCAGATATTGCGCCTGATGCAGCTCATGCCAGTGCCCGAACCGCTCCGGCAGTTTGGAAGCCAGCTCCTCACCCGCATCATAATCGCCGAGTTCCCGTTTCAGACCAGCGGAGAAAAACAATTTGGCAGCACTTGTCGCCTTAAAACGCGGCCGGTGCGAATAAAGCGGATCCGCCAGATCAGCACCGTGAATACCGAAAAACGCAGCCAGAGTTTCCGGTGTCTGTGCTTTTAAGCCGGGCAAATAAGGATAGAGCTTGCGAAACAATTGCGGCCTGATGTGCGATTGCGGTTGCCGCGCGCAAAAACGACGGACTTTTGCCTCGCGGAAAATATCATAGCCGGCAAAGACCTCATCCGCGCCTTCACCAGTCAAGACCGCCTTCATACCGCTTTCCCGCACCAATTGTGCAAGACGATAAAGCGGCGCCGGAGCGGTGCGCACCAGCGGCACTTCGGCAGCCTGAATAACATCGGGAAAAATAGCGGCAATATCATCTTCCGCAATGGAGATCGAATGATGTTTTGTGTGCAATGCCTGCGCCACCATTTTCTGGTAGCGGCTTTCGTCATAATCCGCCTGCTCGAAGCCCACAGAAAAACTATGCAGCTCACCTTTTGTCAGCGGCTGCGCAAAAGCAGCAATCAATGATGAATCCAACCCGCCGGAAAGATAAGTGCCGACAGGCACATCTGCCTGAATACGCAGATTTGTGGCATCCTGCAGCAAAGCTTCCAGTTCTTCTGCGGCGGCATCTGCATCATGAATGACGGCAGCATCATCCCGATCAGGATAATCCAGCGTCCAGTAACGCTGCATTTTCATACCGTTTTCGTCGCAGATCATCATATGCGCCGGTTCAAGCTCATAGATATTGCGGAAGGCTGTGCGCGGCGCAACCGGTGCCCAGAGCGTAAAAATCTGATCCAGCGCAACCGGATCAAGCTCCGCCTGTACTGGTGGCACGCGCAGCAATGCCTTGATCTCTGAAGCAAAATATAACACCCCGTCCGCATGGGTATAGAAAAGCGGACGCACACCCAGACGATCGCGGGCAATGAACATGCGCTTTAACTGCACATCCCATAAAGCAAAGGCAAAATCACCATTCATAAAGCGCAGGCAATCCGTGCCATAACGGGCATAAAGATGCAGGATCACTTCCGTATCGCTATGGGTACGAAACTGTGCGCCCTGTGCTTCCAGATCGCGGCGCAATTCAGCATGATTGAAAATCTGGCCGTTGAAAACCAGCACATATCGCTGATCGGCCATTGTCATCGGTTGCTGGCCGTCGCTGATCCCGACAATGGACAAACGCTTATGCGCCAGACCTGCCCCATTCAAAACAACAGCGCCCTGCTCGTCAGGGCCGCGATGAGCAACGGCATCTGCCATGCGGCGCAGTAAAATCTCCGGCGCCTGATCTGTTTTTATCTGCCCGACATAGCCTGCTAATCCGCACACGATAACGCTCCCGCTGACATAGGCGGCAATAGCAACCGGAAAAATCCGGACTTGCCAGCAAAAGCCCGCCTGACATAATCTTGTATCGCAGAGTCTGCCTTGTGACCAAACAACATTTTCACGAACAGGGCAGCACGATAAGAAATGTCAGTTTAATATTAACAAACAGCATTTTGCACGCTCATAGATGAGAAGCGCATGCAACGACTCTGCCCTCACAGATCTGTTATGCCTGTCCCTGCACCACAAAGCTCATTCAAAATTTTTATGCCGGTCAGCAATTAAAATCGCTGTTTCCGTTCACAATTACGAGGAACAAACAGCTATCTGACTGCTTTTAACTTCAAATCCCGATGAATTTGCTCTACAAGAACGCACGAAATCATTGCAAAAAATTCCATGTCTTTGCGTAATAAAGCGTCGGGCACGGACAGCGGATCATCGGATATTGTCGCTTATAACAATACACCTGACCGCTTTTGGTAAGGATCAACAGATGCAGAAATTCCAGCTCTCCCGCCGTCAGACTCTCGCAGGGCTCAGTGCAGCCGGTGCCATGACTGTGCTGGGTGCTCCTTTTTCTTTAAGTGCCAGAGCGGAAAGCACACAGGTTAAAGCCGTGCTCGGTATTATCCGCCTTGCCAGTCAGGCACCAAGCTTCATCGCGCAGGAACGCGGTTATTTCAAAGCCGAAAACCTCGATATGGAGTTCAAATATTTTGAAGCCGCACAGCCAATGGCCGTAGCCATTGCAGGTGGTGATGTTGATTACGGTGTAACAGCCATGAGCGGCGGCCTGATCAATCTGGCCGAAAAGAATGCTGTAAAAGTCATCGGCGGTTCTTTGCAGGAAGAAAAAGGCCTCGCAGGCCAGATCATTCTTGCTTCAAACAAAGCCTATGAAGCCGGCCTCACCGAGCCTAAGCATCTAGCAGGCAAGAGCTTCGGCATTACTACCGCCGGTTCGTCCTTCCATTTCATGGCTTACAAAATTGCCAAGGCTAACAATATTCCGCTGTCTGAAATCACCCTGCGCCCGTTGCAGAAGGTCGGCGCTGTTGTCGGCGCTCTGACTTCCGGCCAGATTGATGCATGGGCTATTCAGCCAAGCATTGCCAAGAAGATGATTGCAGAAGGTGCAGCCAAGCAGATCGGTCTGGTCTCTGATGTTGCGCCGGATTATCAGGTGACAACTGTTTTCACTTCCACCAAAAATGCTGCGGAAGAACGGGCGAAAACCGAGGCTTTCATCCGCGCTTATTCCAAAGCCATTGATGATTACAATGCGGCTCTGGTCGACAAAACCGCCTCTGCGGAAGAAGTCGATGCGATTGCAAAAATCGCCCATAAATATGTGGAAATGGATTTGCCGTTCGAACAGGCCAAAACCAATCTGGTCAATGGCGCAATGCGTATCAACAAGGGTCTTGCCCTGTCTCTTGCCTCTGTCACTGAACAGCTCAACTGGTTCAAAGACGAGAAGATGGTAAAAGACACCATCACCCCTGAAATGCTGTTTGACACCAGCTACGTCAAAACCATCTGATTTTCTATTCTGAGCCGGTTCTTTTGTTCAACCGGCTCCCCTCCGCGAAATATCAGGGCCCGTAGCGATCGAGTATTTCTAGCTTGTTTTAATTCATAGAAATACTCTATCTTTTTGTTATTACGTGTAGCTTATCCGAAAACCGCTTCACACTTTTCGGGATACACTTTAACCCTGCCGCCCTGACAAGAAGAAGTAAAAACTGGCATGGATTTGCTGTTAAAAAATGTCGGCCACCATTACGGCAAGGTCGAAGTTTTGCGTGATATCACGCTAGAGATCAATCAGGGGCAGATCGTCTGTCTGATCGGCCCATCCGGTTGCGGCAAATCCACTTTGCTCCGTTTTATCGGCGGTCTTGAACAGCCGGCATCCGGTCAGGTTCTGCAAGTCGGGGAACCTTCTCCGTCCTCTCTCAATCCGCTGACCTATGTTTTTCAGCATTTTGCATTGCTGCCTTGGCGCACGGTTGCCGGTAATATCCGGCTGGTACTGGAAGATCACAAATTATCCGCCAAAGAGATGGATGCAATCATCAGTGATGTGCTGGCACGCACCCGTCTCTCGGATTTTACCGATGCCTATCCAAAACAGCTCTCCGGCGGCATGAAACAGCGCGTTGCCATTGCCCGTGCACTGGCTGTGCGCCCTGATGTCATGCTGATGGATGAGCCGCTCTCGGCACTCGACAGCCAGACACGGGAATTGCTGATGGACGATCTGGTATCGCTCTGGACACGCCAGCCTTTCACTGCTGTCTATGTCACCCATAATCTGGCTGAAGCCGTGCGCCTCGGCCATAAGATTGTGGTGCTGTCCCGCCGTCCGGGGCGGATTAATCAGGTAGTGACAATCGACACGCCTCTCGATCAGCGCCATCTCGCAGACCCTGTACTGGATGCCAAGCAGCAGGAACTATGGGCGCTTATGCGCGATGAAGCGATGGCTGCGGATCAGGAGCTGCTGAAATGACAAAACCATCAGATAACCAGACAATCATCACCCGTCCTGTACCCTTTCGCGGCGGCGGTTTTGCACCGGTGAAAGTACGTTTCATAGCGCCTTTGCTGTTTATTGCCCTGATTGCACTGGCTGAAATCGGCACCCGCACAGGTTTTATTTCCAATCTGACTTTGCCGCGCCCTTCTGCGGTGCTGGGCACTTTCTATCAACTTTATGATACCGGCCTGCTCTGGCAACATCTGCTGCCATCATTGCAACGGCTGATTGTCGGCGCTTCGATGGGGATTTTCGCCGGTGTGCTGCTCGGCACAATGATCGGACTGTTCTCCTATGTCCGTGCCGGTCTGGTACCGCTTGTCGCCGCTATTTTCCCGATCCCTAAAATTGCATTGCTGCCGCTGTTTGTGATCTGGTTCGGCATTGATGAAATGTCAAAATATGCGCTGATTGCATTCGGTACTTTCACCCCGACCGTCGTGGCAACCTATGGTGCGGTTGATAATGTGGATCGCAGCCTGATCCGCATGGGGCAAAGTTTTAACCTGCGCTGGTGGTCAATTATCCGCAAGATCGTGTTGCCCGGTGCCCTGCCCGGCATTCTGTCGGGCTTACGTGTTTCCATCGCCATTGCCATTATTCTGCTGGTTGCTGCCGAAATGCTCGGCGCGCAATATGGCGTCGGCGCCTATATTCTGGAAGCCGGTTCGCTCTATGATCTGGAGCGCCTGTTTGCCGGTGTTACTATCCTCTCCGTCATGGGGCTGATTACCAGCTGGATGATCGGCAGGGTTGAACATTATTTCCTCAGCTGGCGCTGATCCGGCATAACAACAAAAAAGGCGCGGACAATATAACCTGTCCGCGCCTTTTTTGTATCTTGCTGAAGGGCTTATCCTTCAATCCAGCTTGTGCTGTTATCCGGTGACTGACAACCATAAGGCGGCAAAGTTTTTGTGCCGAAATTCTTTTTCAGCTGCATGCAACCCCAGTGGCGGATCGGTGCAGGCATATAGGATTGCAGATCAATCCCAACCTCATCAAACGGATCTGTAGTATTGGTCACATAACTATACCAACGCTGTCCGGCAACAGCGATTGCAGCAATCACAACAATCAGAATAATTCGCAGCAGCTTATTCACGGGACCTCAAAATTTTACGTTTTCGCACAACAATGCAGCAGATCAGAATGAGAAATCTGTTTGTCACCTAAATATCCAGCAAGCAAGAACAAAAAAACGGCAGCAATTTCTTGCTGCCGGCTTTTCCGATCACGCACCACACGTGAGTAGAGCGACCTTTGCACGCCCAACGGGGCGCACGGCGCCCTAATAGCGGGCATCTTTCGGCTTTTTGCCATTCGGCCAGTCATTGACCTTACCGGCAAAATCCGGACGCGGCATATGTGTGAAATATTCAGACACATCAACCGCTTCCTGATCGGTCAATACGCCCCCCTGCCCGAGCATACCGTCCTGATGGACGCTGACCGGCATATTATATTTGACAAATGCCGCTGCCTTATAGGTACGTGCCATACCCGCACCGATGTTAAAGCTGTCATCGCCCCAAAGCGGCGGGAAGACATAATCACCGAACTGATCTTTTTTGCCTTCACCGTCATTGCCATGACAAACGGCGCATTGGGTTGCATAAATCGCCTTGCCTTTGACAGGATCCGGCACCAGTGACTCATCAATTTTGCCGGCACCGGACACTTTCACCATATGCTCTTTCGGCAATCCCTGACCGAGCCATTTCATATAGGCAATCATAGCGCCCATTTCCTCGGACTTCGGATCAAGCGGCTTACCATTCATCGAACGCTGGAAGCAGCCATTGATACGCATCACCAGATTAACTTCCTTACCCGCACGCGGCATCACCCGCGGATAGAAATTATAGGAGTTAATATAAGGCGCGCCTTTATCCAGCTTGCCCTGCGCCAGATGACAGGAGTTACAATTCAGCCCCGCACCAACATTTTCCGGCAGTAAACGGGCTGTTTCATTGAGCAGGCGCTTACCATACATAATGGCTTCCGCATCCGGTTCTTTGGCAATCAGATCATCGCTCGGGATCGTATATTTGCCAACGACTTTGCCTTCTGCATCCACCACATCATAGGTCGGCAGCGGCGGTGCATCAACACGCGACGGCTTCACCAGAAATGTCCAGCCTGCGCCTGCAGCTGCGATTGTTACGACAAGGGCTGCAACTGTACCGATCCAGAATTGCTTACTCATTATTTTGCCTCCGGAACATAATGCACAGGCTTGTGCTCAATCAGATGCCGCATGCGGGCAATATCGCTATCCTTGATATGTGAGCCGTGATTGCCCCAGCCGTTACGGATAAAGTTCAGAATATCCGCGATTTCCTTGTTGGTGAGATGGGCAAAGCCCGGCATCTTGAACACCATCGGATCATGCGGCGTATCAGCCATTGCTGCACCATCCAGTGTCAGCTGGATCAGTGAGCTCGGATCTTCCGCAAAAACAATCGAATTACCGGCAAGCGCAGGGAAAACACGTTCCGCACCACGACCATCCAGACGGTGACAAGCCGCACAATTATCCACATAACCAACGGCACCCGGAGCGGAGAAATCACCGGCACGCAGAGCTGCAGTTGTCACATCTTGCTTCGGTGTCCATTGCTGCGGATGACTGTCACGCGCAGGCAGGCTCTTCAGATAGCGGGCAATCGATGTCAGATCGTCATCCGTCAGATATTGCGTACTATGAGCAACCACATCTGCCATACCACCAAAGGCGGCGGTGCGATCATTACGGCCGGTTTTCAGGAAGTCAGTAATTTCGGTTTCAGTCCATGTGGAAAGGCCGGTGCCTTCATCACGCAGGTTCTTCGCATACCAGCCTTCGAGAACAGAGCCGGACAGGTAATTGCCCTTTTTGTCATCGCTAAGCGCAGTTTCCTGATAGCCGATACCTCGCGGTGTATGGCAGGCGCCGCAATGAGCAAGACCTTCGACCAGATAGGCACCACGATCAATCATCGCATCCATACCTGTTGCCGAAGTAAATTCACGCGGCTGCGCAAAAGCGAGCTGCCAATAGGCCAGCGGCCAGCGCATATTCATCGGCCAAGGCAAAGTGGAAGCCTGATTTTCCTGCTCAACCTTTTCCACGCGCGACATGAAATATGCATAAAGCGCTTTGATATCGTCATCTTTTACAACGACATAGGAAACATAAGGCATGGCCGGATAGAGCGCCACGCCATCAGGTCGCACACCACGACGTACAGCACGCTCGAAATCGCCGTAACTGTAATTGCCGATACCGGTTTTCTTATCCGGCGTAATATTGGTGGAATAAATCGTGCCGAGCGGTGTCTGCATACCCAGACCACCGGCAAATTCCTTGCCGCCGGGTGCAGTGTGACAAGCAATACAGTCACCGGCACGGGCAAGATATTCACCTTGCTTAATCAGTGCCGGATCCTGAATATTAACGTCAGCTTCCTGTTTTGGTGCGTACCAATGGTGCGATGTGACTGCGATAGCATAGCTTGCGCCAAACAAGCCCAGACCACATAGGACCAGTGTTTTAACAAGCTTCATGTTGAACTCCTGAGTCGTCTCTTCACCTCCATCTGAGACTGTCAGGAATGTTTCTCATTGATTCAGATCAATGACTTCATGCATTCACGATATTTACGTTCCAAAACATAGCCAATTACAAGAACAACAGTTTTCTATGGTGCAAATTCAAAGAAAATTATACCATTAACTGGCATTTACGCAGAAAAACCGCTCAGGTCACTGTGCCCCATTCTGTCCATGAACCGTCATACAGACGGACATTTTCATAACCCAGCAAATTGAGTGCAAGAAACAACACGGCGGCTGTCACACCTGAGCCGCAGGTTGTTACAACCGGTTTGTCTTTTTTCACGCCCTGCGCTTCAAAAATTACCTTCATTGTATCAAGCGCTTTGAAAGCGCCGTCTTCTACGAGCGATCCGTAAGGCACATTGACAGAACCGGGAATAGAGCCGGAACGAACATTCGCACGCGGCTCTGGTACGGCACCGGTAAACCGTTCAGCCGAACGGGCATCCGTAATATGTGCTTTTGCATGTTTGGCAATCAGCACCATTTCTTCAATGAAAACAACTTTTTCACCGGCATAGACCGGTTTGAATGCAACAGGCTCTGGTGCGACTTTACCGCTCTCTGTTTCAAAGCGCTCAGCCTGCCATGCAGCAATACCACCGCGCAGAATATGCAGTTTTTGCACGCCCATAATATGAAACAGCCACCAGACGCGGGGCGCGGCAAACAAATCACCGGTTTCATAGATGACGATCTCATCATCAACGCTGATGCCCAGCTTGCCCACAGCTTCCGCGAAGACTTCCGGTGACGGAACAGTATGCGGGAAAGAAGAGCTCGGATCGACAATCTTATCCTGATCGAAGAAGACTGCGCCCGGAATATGAACCTGCTCAAATTCCTCACCGCAGATGCGCTTTGTCGCCGGCATATACCAAGAACCGTCAACAATTTTCAAACCGCCTGATTTCTGACGCTCTTTCACCCATTGCGGCGATACAAAAATTTCTTCCGGAGTCATTTCATTCCCCATATGTCACTCATTCACACATAGAATATAAGTGTCTTTATCAATGGCAAGGAATGAATTGCAGAAATCTGTATGATCTCTGCACATTAGCTGTCTGTATCCGGTTACAGTGCTACTTATGTCTGCGGGATTAACGCTCGCCGCCATATCCACGGCGTTTCCACTCCTGAAGCGGCATAATATCAGGCATTCCACCACCTGCCTCATACCAGGAATCGACCGCCCAACTTTGACCCGACATATCTTTGATTACCGCAGTCCAATGCGGGTAACGGCCATCAATGAATGAACCACGCGTCATTCGTTTAGCGACAGTATGATGCTTTAACCAACCGCGTGTTTCCAAATATCGTAGGAAATTATCCGTGTTGATCGATTCATCAACACAATCCATTTGGCCTTTAATGCGGGCTTTGCCGAACTGCATTTTTGGTTTGTCACGGACACTGATAACTACTGTGCCCCGTTCTTCGAATATTGCAACAGCCATCCGCAACGCTTTTCTCTCGTCATTTGCGCTACGAGTAGCCTTTTGCAACAGATTACGGATACGGCTCTCATCCTTTGAACTTAACTTCACTTTGGTTCGGTAATAACAATCATAACCGTGACAAACACGAAAAGTTTGAGCTGATGCCATTTCCAGTGGCAACATCAGGCTTACAAGAACACCGGCACACAATAGTTTAATCATTCAGGCACTCCGCATTCTTGTAGAACGGTTACAAATATCATTTCATTACTAAAAATTGATCCGACTGCCCAGATCCATAGCAATGCTTATAATCAGTAAAAGTGAATTTCTAAGTTCACTTTCCCCTCCCCCGTTTTTCTCATTCGCATGTTTTAAACACAAAAAAGCCCCGCGCATTTCTGCCGGAGCTTGGGATGTGTGGGGGGATAGGTTTTGTTTACGGGATTTTTCCCGTTCGTTGTGCAATTGATAATGTATCGCTTGCTTTTCCTGCTCACCCTTCAGGTTATGAGTGTGATGAGGTGAGAGCGTTAAAAAATCGATTGCTTATCGATTTTAGCTCGAACGGGCTGATCGAGGATGCATTGACGCGCCTATTGGAATGGCGTCTGGATCGTGGTTTTAATTGTTTTGAGGGAAGATTGGTTGCGGGGGCAGGATTTGTGGTTTTGTCTCCCGCTTTGTCGGCTTTGCCTCCTTGCGGGCCTCTGACTAGGCTTAAAATCTACGACCCGTTACAAAAAAAATCCCGCTCAAAGAGCGGGCTGTTTATTTGGTTGCGGGGGCAGGATTTGAACCTGCGGCCTTCAGGTTATGAGCCTGACGAGCTACCGGGCTGCTCCACCCCGCGTCAAAGATTTTCGGGTTTTGAGCCCGGGAGCGAAGTCAGGCGTAGCCTGATGAGGTGAGGCCGTATAGCAATCGATTGATTATCGATTGTAGGCCGAACGGGCGCTCCACCCTAGATATATGATCGCTTAAGATTTGCTTTGAAGATTGTCTTATCGGTAAGCGATTGATTTGCGCGTTTAGCGCTGAATGTTTGAGAAGATGTTTTTGTTTTCTGTGCCATTTGCAGACCTGGCAGCGACCTACTCTCCCGTGTCTTAAGACAAAGTACCATTGGCGCTGGAGCGTTTCACGGCCGAGTTCGGAATGGGATCGGGTGCAGCCGCTCCGCCATAACCACCAGGTCAGCAAAGGGCACAGAAACAAATAAGAAGCTGGATTTTTCGTGCACTGCGTAATTAGCGCAGTTCCGTCTCTAAGCACGCGACTGCGTGCCGGCCGTTAGGCCGCCCTCTCGGAGCCATTCACGAAGTGAATAGGGCGTGAGAGAGAAGAAACTATCAAACTCATCCATTGGATGAGCTTGATGGATATTGATAATGAGAACAATCAAGTCGATCGAGCTATTAGTACCGGTCAGCTGCATGCATTACTGCACTTCCACATCCGGCCTATCAACGTGGTGGTCTTCCACGGCTCTGATAGGGAATACTCGTTTTAAGGTTAGTTTCCCGCTTAGATGCCTTCAGCGGTTATCTAGTCCGTATATAGCTACTCTGCTATGCCGTTGGCACGACAACAGATCCACCAGAGATACGTCCATCCCGGTCCTCTCGTACTAGGGACAGATCCTTTCAATATTCCTACACCCACGGCAGATAGGGACCGAACTGTCTCACGACGTTCTGAACCCAACTCACGTACCGCTTTAAATGGCGAACAGCCATACCCTTGGGACCTGCTCCAGCCCCAGGATGCGATGAGTCGACATCGAGGTGCCAAACAACCCCGTCGATATGGACTCTTGGGGGTCATCAGCCTGTTATCCCCGGCGTACCTTTTATCCGTTGAGCGATGGCCCTTCCACACGGGACCACCGGATCACTATGACCGACTTTCGTCTCTGCTCGACTTGTCTGTCTTGCAGTCAGGCGGGCTTATGCCATTGCACTCGACGAACGATTTCCGACCGTTCTGAGCCCACCATCGCGCGCCTCCGTTACTCTTTAGGAGGCGACCGCCCCAGTCAAACTACCCACCATACACGGTCCTGGACCCGGATATACGGGTCGCAGTTAGACATCTATGACGATAAGGGTGGTATTTCAAGGATGACTCCACGAAGGCTGGCGCCTCCGCTTCAAAGTCTACCACCTATCCTACACATGTCGCCACAAATGCCAGTGTAAAGCTATAGTAAAGGTGCACGGGGTCTTTCCGTCTAACCGCAGGAACCCCGCATCTTCACGGGGAATTCAATTTCACTGAGTCTGCGTTGGAGACAGCGGGGAAGTCGTTACGCCATTCGTGCAGGTCGGAACTTACCCGACAAGGAATTTCGCTACCTTAGGACCGTTATAGTTACGGCCGCCGTTTACTGGGGCTTCAATTCAAGGCTTGCACCTCTCCTCTTAACCTTCCAGCACCGGGCAGGCGTCAGACCCTATACGTCGTCTTGCGACTTCGCAGAGCCCTGTGTTTTTGGTAAACAGTCGCTACCCCCTGGTCTGTGCCACCCTCATCTGCTTGCGCAAACAAGGGTCACGCTTCTTCCGAAGTTACGCGTGCAATTTGCCGAGTTCCTTCAACGCAGTTCTCTCAAGCGCCTTGGTATACTCTACCAGTCCACCAGTGTCGGTTTAGGGTACGGTCTATATGTGGGAGCTATTTCCTGGAACCGCTTCGCTGCAAGATCAATCCAATAAGACCTTACAACACACGCGATCCGTCACTACCCACAGGCCCACGAATATTAACGTGGTTCCCATCGACTACGCCTTTCGGCCTCGCCTTAGGGGCCGGCTAACCCTGCTCAGATTAACTTTAAGCAGGAACCCTTGGACTTTCGGCGAGAGTGTCTCTCACACTCTTTATCGTTACTCATGTCAGCATTCTCACTTCTGATACCTCCAGGATCTCTCACGAGTATCCCTTCACAGGCTTACAGAACGCTCCGCTACCACGCACATACGTGCATCCACAGCTTCGGTGTATGGCTTTAGCCCCGGTACATTTTCGGCGCAAAGA
>NZ_CP080493.1:1597500-1827500 GCF_019464455.1 Pseudochrobactrum sp. Wa41.01b-1
CGCATCTCTTCATTATGTCGATCCGCTGCGCTTTGGTAATAGCGGCGATTCCCCTTATACGCTAACACAACCGCTTGGCGTGCGTATCACGCAGGAGAATGTCAGCGTCAGCAACCGCCTTCTTGATGGAGAAACCAATACCGGCTTCTCCGAAGATATTATTCCTTTCCGTTCGGATTCAAAAATCATCGATGCTCTGAATAAGAGCGGCTATGAGGGGGAAGATGCGGATAATATTGCTGAAGCCCTGAGCAAGTTGATGAATTCGCCGCGCCTGAAGGCTGGCAGCGTATTGCGTGTGGGCGTGACCTCTTCTGAAGAAGAAGATCATATTGTCCGTGTGACACTCTATAACGGAACAACCCATATTGTTACGGTCGCTCTTGATGACCAAAACCAATATGTTCCGTCTGATGAACCGGAAATGACCCCGCTTCTGCAAACTGCATTTGATGATAATGCACCGCCGCCGACAATCCGCGGTGAGCTGCCATCTGTTTATGATGCCGTTTATAAAGCAGCTCTTGCCTATGGCATGACCAATGATATGGCGCGGCAGCTGATAAAAATGCTGGCGAATGATGTCGATCTGCAATCCAAGATCACCCGCTCCGATGCGATTGAAGCATTCTTCTCCCTGCCGGAAGATTCCGAAAGTGCGAATGAAGAATCTCAGCTGCTCTATGTCAGCGCCAATATGGGCGGCACGACCAAAAAATTCTACCGCTACCAGTCGCCGGAAGGCGGCGTGGAATTTTATGATGAGAACGGCCGCAGTGCCCAACAATTCCTGATTCGTAAACCGGTTCCGAACGGTGTCTTCGGTTCGCCATTCGGCGGACGACGTCATCCTATTCTCGGCTATGTCCGTATGCATACGGGTGTCGACTGGCGCGCACCGCGCGGCTCCCCGATTCTCGCTGCCGGTAATGGTGTTGTTGAAAAAGCCGGCTGGGCCAATGGTTACGGTAATCAGACCATTATCCGTCACGGCAATGGCTATCAGACCAGTTATAACCACCAGAACGCGATTGCTTCCGGCATTACGCCCGGCGCACGTGTTCGTCAGGGACAGCTGATCGGTTATGTCGGTTCAACCGGTCTATCGACCGGCCCGCATTTGCACTACGAAGTTATTGTGAATGGCGCAAAAGTAGATCCGATGCGTATCCGTATGCCGCAAAGTCAGTCTCTGGGTAGAAAGCAGCTGGAGGTCTTTACGCGTGAACGTAACCGTATTGATCAGCTGCTGGATGGCAAGGGAGATGCCCCTGCCAAGGTTGCCAATACATCTCAGGCAAAAAGCTGATAATTTTATAGAATAAAAAAGCGGCCGTTCAGGCCGCTTTTTTATTTCTTATTCCGTAAACTCCACGGTCACTCCGGGTTTTACAAGCTTGACCAGTTCTTCCGCATCCCAATTGGCAAGGCGGATACAACCGTGACTGGCTGTTTTACCAATACGGGACGGATCAGGGGTGCCGTGAATACCATAAGTCGGCTTTGACAGTGCAATCCACACAGTGCCCACCGGCCCGTTAGGCCCCGGCGGCACAATCAGCACCTTGTCATTATTACCCTGTTTGAAATTAATCTTCGGATTATAGGTGTAATTCGGATTGGTCGCGATACGCTCAACCGTCACAATGCCGGACGGCGAAGGATTATCTGCCGAGCCGATTGTCGACGGGTAAGCCACAACCAGTTTGCCGTTTGCATCATAGCCGCGCACTTGTTTACGCGCCTTATCCGCAATAATTTTGGCAATAGGCGCACGCTTCTGCTTGCCCAGATTAGGTACACGGATCACTTCGCCGGGCTGGCGGAAACTGATCCCCGGATTGATTTCCTGAAGATAGTTTTCATCAATGTGGAATTTTTCAGCCAGCATTTCACGCGGCGAGACATAGGCCATTTCCGGCAGCTTTGCCTTCTCGCTGTAATCATTGGGGACAGAAGCCAGATAAAAACGCCCGATATCTTCATTGGTAATCGTATATTCTGTGAAAGCAGGGCCGCCTGTGGCTTCGAGCTGGGCATTAACCTGCGCTTCATCTGCCGGATTGATGCTCAGACCCGTTACTTCCAGATAAGACGCGGCCGCCTTGTCAACATTGCTGCCTGCTTTGCCGTCGATCACGCCCGGTGATGTACCGGCACGATCCAGCATAATCTGATAGGCTGCAAATTTAGCTTTCGCGCCCTGACCTTTCGGCATTACAACCGATGGTGTCTGTGAACCGGACATGCCGGAAGACGTGTTCGGATATTGCCCGTAAGGATCTTCAATCGCAGGTTTGAAATCATTATCATCCGGTGATGGTGCAGCACCGACATCCGGCAAAGCAGAACGGTCAACCGCAGCATTATTCACACCCGTATTGCCACGCGGTGCTGCCGGAAAATAATCCGTGCCAGCATCATCCGGCACATTGGCAAAGCCGTCATAAGGCACGCCGCCACCAACCGGTCCGTTCAATGTCCAGTTATCATTAGAATTCGGCTGCTGCGGAGGCTGTTGCGGATAGCCGCCCGGCTGTTCCTGAATACGCAAAATCTTGCCGCTATTATCCATGGTCACCTGACGCCCTGAAGCATCAATATAGACCCGCACTTTATTATCCTGATAAATAACTTCACCCGGATCATAAAGCTGTGCCATCAACACAGGACGCTCCTCACCGGAAGCAGAACCACCAATATCAAAAGGGGACGCATAAGCGGTCGCCGCTGTCAGACCCGTCAGCGCTGTCACCGACAGTCCGAGATAAGTCTTCCGTAGAATTCCCCGCATTTTATGCATACCACACCCTTTAAAGCGCAAATCTTGTCTCTTCAGCCAGTCGCCTGACCTGAAATGCTTTAGTCGCAGATCAGGCCATTTTTATGGTTAATAACTTAACTGCATATGAAGAAGACAATCCGCAACAGATATTTTTTATAAAGCATGTCGCAGCTAAATGGACTCATTGAGCGTCCGCGAGCATGCGACAATTAAATAAAGCCAAAGCGCCCATGAAAAAGCGGCACCACATTCAGTGATGCCGCTTACCATCTCTTCACTCAATCAGGGTGTATTGTACCCCTGAAGCTCAGTGTTTCGGCTTAGGCTGGAAAACCAGCCGGTCTGATCCGGCCGAAATATCCACAACCGAACCATCGAGGATATCGCCGCCGAGAATTTTCTCTGCAAGCGGGTCCTGTACCTGTTTCTGGATCACCCGTTTCAGCGGGCGGGCACCATAAGCAGGATCATAGCCCTTATCTGCCAGCCAGTTACGGGCATCATCCTCAACATCCAGCGTGATCTTGCGGTCACTCAGCAGGTTCTGCAACCTTGCCAGCTGAATATCGACAATCGCACCCATTTCGGAGCGGCGCAGGCGATGGAACAGAATAATCTCATCCACGCGGTTGAGGAATTCCGGACGGAAAGATGCACGGACAACGCCCATAACTTCTTCACGTACGCTATCCACATCCTGATCTTCATTCAGCGCAACAAGATATTCCGCACCAAGATTGGAGGTCATGATAATCAGCGTATTGCGGAAATCCACCGTACGCCCCTGACCATCGGTCAGACGACCATCATCCAGCACCTGCAACAACACGTTGAAGACATCCGGATGCGCTTTTTCAATCTCGTCGAACAGGATCACCTGATACGGACGACGACGCACAGCTTCTGTCAGCACACCGCCTTCTTCATAACCGACATAGCCCGGAGGGGCACCAATCAGACGGGCAACCGAGTGTTTTTCCATGAATTCGGACATATCAATCCGCACCATGGCCGTTTCATCGGAAAACAGGAATGCGGCCAAAGCTTTGGTCAGTTCTGTTTTACCCACACCGGTTGGTCCTAAGAAGATGAACGAGCCGATCGGGCGGTTCGGATCCTGCAGACCGGCACGGGCACGGCGCACCGCACGCGAGACCGCCTGCACCGCTTCACCCTGACCAATCACCCGCTTGCCGATCTCATCTTCCATACGCAGCAGTTTTTCCCGTTCGCCTTCCAGCATCCGGTCAACCGGAATACCTGTCCAGCGGGAAATGATCTGCGCGATATGATCCGGCGACACAGTTTCTTCCAGCATTGTGCCGGTATTTTCCTGTGCTTCCGCATCGCTCAGCTGTTTTTCCAGCTGCGGAATCGTACCATAAGCCAGTTCACCGGCTTTCTGGAATTCACCATTACGCTGGGCAGTAGCCAGAGCATTACGCGCATCTTCAAGCTGCTTCTTCAGGTCTGCCGCATGGCCGAGTTTCTGCTTTTCTGCCTGCCATTTGGCAGTCAGCTCAGCGGATTCCTCTTCCAGATCGGTCAGCTCTTTTTCAAGACGCTGCAACCGGTCTTTCGAAGCCGTATCGGTTTCCAGCTTGAGCGCTTCTCGCTCAATCTTCAGCTGCATGACACGGCGATCCATCTCGTCCAGCTCTTCCGGCTTGGAATCCACCTGCATACGCAAACGCGCAGCCGCTTCATCCACAAGGTCAATTGCCTTATCCGGCAGAAAACGATCCGTGATGTAGCGGTTCGATAAGCTTGCGGCTGATACCAGAGCAGAATCCGAGATACGTACTTTATGATGCTGCTCGTATTTTTCCTTCAGACCGCGCAGGATCGAGATCGTATCTTCAATGGTTGGCTCATTGACAAATACCGGCTGAAAACGACGGGCAAGAGCCGCATCTTTTTCAACATATTTGCGGTATTCTTCCAATGTCGTCGCGCCAACACAGTGCAGCTCACCACGGGCAAGCGCAGGCTTCAGCAGATTGGACGCATCCATCGCGCCGTCCGATTTACCGGCACCGACCAGAGTGTGCATTTCGTCGATGAACAGGATGATTTCGCCTGCCGCCGCTTCAACTTCCGTCAACACAGCTTTCAGGCGTTCTTCAAATTCACCGCGATATTTCGCACCGGCAATCAGTGCGCCCATATCCAGCGCCATCAACCGCTTGTCTTTCAGCGATTCAGGTACGTCTCCATTGACGATACGCAGTGCTAAGCCTTCGGCGATCGCGGTTTTACCCACGCCCGGTTCACCGATCAGCACCGGATTATTCTTGGTACGACGCGACAGAACCTGAATGGTACGGCGGATTTCTTCATCACGGCCAATAACCGGATCAAGCTTACCGGAACGCGCATCCTCGGTCAGGTCACGGGCATATTTTTTCAGCGCTTCGAAATTGGCTTCAGCAGAAGCACTATCGGCAGTCCGGCCTTTACGCATCTGATTAATCACCTCATTCAAAGCTTTGGCTGTGACACCGGCATGTGTCAGAATTTCATAGGTTTTTGCGCTTTTTTCCAGTGTGAAAGCGGTGAGCAAACGCTCAACCGTGACATAGCTGTCACCGGCTTTGGTGGCCAGTTCTTCCGCAGTGGTCAGGATTTTTGCAAGTGCAGGCGACAGATATAGCTGTCCGCTACCGCCGGTTACTTTCGGCAGTGCAGCCAAGGCACTCTGTAATCCGAGCTTAAGATCAGCAAGGCGACCGCCTGCCCTCTCGATCAGGCCGGAAGCCAGACCTTCTTCATCATCCACCAAAACTTTCAGCAGATGTTCAGGCGCAAATTGCTGGTTATCAGAATTCAATGCAAAGCTTTGCGCTGACTGGAGAAAACCCTGTACGCGCTCGCTGTATTTTTCAATATTCATAATGTCTCCTTTTCGCCCGCCAGCCCTTCAAGGCACCGGCAGATCATGGGTGACGGCTCCCCCTTAAAGGCAGGAACCATTATTCAGAAGATTTAGATAAACGGGACAAAATATTCTGGCAAAAATCAGAACCAGTTTCACTGGAAATGCATGGAATAAATTGCTCCGGCATCCTGTCACAAGGGATATGGGGCGATAGTCCTCTCCCTGCAAGGGCTGAAAGCATGAAGGTGAAAAATTATTATCACAACAGGGGTTAAGCCCCGCCCGCAGTTATGCAAAGCCGCAGCCATGCCCGCCCGCACATAAAAAAACCGGCAGATTTCCCTGCCGGTTTTTATTCTCTCTTATGCAAACAGATTATTCTGTTTCAGCAAAAGCGGTATCCTGATCCTGATTTTCACCATCAGCCTTCGCTGCACGGCTTGTCGTGCGGCGCGGGCGCAGAACACGGCGGGTGCGCGGTGCCGGTGCTTCATCCGCACCGGTTGCTTCAGCAACAACATCCTGCTTCGCTTCCACTGCCGGTGCATCATCACCGTCCTGCATAACAGGCGCAGCGGCACGCGGACGACGACGGGTAACAGGCGCTTCCGCAACTTCAGTCACAACCGGTTCAGCAAAATTTGACGTGACAACCGGCTGTTCAGCAGACTGGTCAAAAGGTACCTGTGCGGCTGCAACCGGCGCTTCCTGTCCCTGATCTGCACCATATTCCGGACGCTGATGACGACGCGGACGCTGCATGCGACCCTGACGGTCATTGTTACGGTCGTTACGATCATTGCGATCATTACGGTCGCCGCGATCCTGACGATTATTTTGCTGACGGTTATTACGGTTGGAAGAACGGGAATTTTCTTCGCCATACATCACTTCAGCAGGCGTGCCTTCGATCACAGGCTGCGGGCCGCTGCCATCATAGACTTCCTGATGCGATACGGACTGGCCGGAATGACCCTGCTCCATACCTTCTTCATCATCAAAGTCATCATCAAAAGCTTCATCGCGCTGCACCGGCGCAGGATTTTGTGCCTGTGCCGCCAGAATAATGCGATTGTAATGTTCAGCGTGCTGCAAATAATTTTCTGCAATCACCCGGTCGCCGGTCGCCTGCGCATCACGGGCCAAAGTCATATATTTTTCGGCAATATGCTGCGCATTACCCCTGATTTTTACATCAGGTCCGTTACTTTCGTAATTACGGGAAAGAGGATTAGGGCCCTTACGGTTATTATTCCCCCGTCCACGCATGCGCCTGTTCTGCTGTCCTGGCCTCATACTCATCTCTTTTCAGATTAGGGGCGAAGAAATCATTTCAGCTGAAAGGGCTGAGCGACTTCATAACTACAATAACAGAAAGCGCGCCCCGCACTTTCAGCGTATAATTTTAATTTAAGTTTTGTGCTGCCGTGTCAGCAACTCCGCAAAGGAGGTCGGTTGAAAAACCACCGGACAGCTGCTGATCAAAATGTCTGAATCACTCATAATTTCGCGTCACATGACACGGTTTTATAAAGATACAAATTCAAACATATAATTTCAGGCTGACAACCCTGTCCGACATACCAATGCATAATTCTTTAAATCGCTGCCGGTTTAAAAATGAGATTACGCATTAGTCCGAATTGTTACCGCATCTTTCATCCATCCTACAGGACATGCGATGCAGTAGCGGTGACAGGAAATTAGACGTGTTTGCCGTAAATTCCAAGTCTTTTTTGGGCATATTAAACATTAAAGTCAACGCTGAAATGACAATGCCCGTTTATGACCGGCCAAATCTTCGGCTACGCTTGTCAGACGGAATGAATATTGTGCAAAAATTGCCTCCGTATCATCCGCCTGTCCTGCCCCGATTTCCACAGCAACTATACCATTATCATGTAGGTAGGCGCCACTGTGCTTTGCAAGAGCACGATAAAAATTTAATCCGTCCTCTCCGCCGTCCAGAGCACGGCGCGGATCGTAATCTTTAACTTCCCTGTCCAGTTCAAGCACTGTTTTTGCCGGAATATAGGGCGGATTCGAGACAATCAGATCATATTTTCCGCGAACGGCACCAAACCAGTCACTTTTCAGAACAGCCAGACGCGACGAAACACCCGCCAATTTTGCATTGATCCGTGCTGCCTGCAGGGCGCCTTCAGCAATATCAACAGCAACACCGCGCGCGGTCTTTATTTCATGCAACAGGGTAATCGCAATTGCCCCCGTACCGGTGCCCATATCCAGAAGATCAACGGAGCCCTTTTCCGAGCCTCTCTGTTCGAGAAACGGCAATACCAGCCCGATCAGCGCCTCTGTATCAGGGCGCGGCTCAAGCGTATCGGTATTTAATTTAAAGTTCAGACCATAAAATTCGCGCTCACCGATGATTCGGTGTACCGGCTCACCGGCCAGCCTGCGCTGCATTGCACCCAGCACTTGCCCCGTCACATCCGGCGCAACTACTGCATCCGAACGGATCACAAAATCTGTCAGTGTTGCACCGGTAAAATGCTGCACCAGCAGGCGTGCATCCAGCTCCGCACCGTCAATTTCTGCCTGTCGCAACTCAAGCCGCACATGGGCTAAGAGCTGACCAAGCGTGTTATTTGTAGTTTCCGGTTTAGTCATAACGGCGATCAATTATCACCCAATTCCGCCAGCAATGCGGTCTGGTGATCCGAAATCAATGCATCCACCAGCTCATCAAGCTCGCCCATCATCACGCGGTCAAGCTTATAGAGTGTGAGATTAATCCGGTGATCCGTCACACGGCCTTGCGGGAAATTATAAGTGCGGATGCGCTCTGAACGATCGCCGGAGCCAACCTGACTGCGCCGCGCTTCCGAGCGTTCGCTCTCTGCACGCTGGCGCTCCATGTCATAAAGACGGGCACGCAAGATCTGCATCGCACGCGCACGGTTCTGGTGCTGCGATTTTTCTGCCTGCACCACCATAATCCCGGTCGGAATATGGGTGATACGTACGGCCGAGTCCGTGGTATTGACGTGCTGACCACCGGCACCGGACGCGCGCATCGTATCAATACGAATATCTTCATTGCGGATTTCAATATCAATATCTTCCGCTTCAGGCAGTACAGCCACCGTTGCCGCCGAGGTATGAATACGTCCGCTGGCTTCTGTTTCCGGCACGCGCTGCACGCGATGCACACCGGATTCAAATTTCATCTTAGAAAACACGCCTTTGCCGGAAATTGTCGCGATAATTTCCTTAAAACCACCGGCGTCGCCTTCACTGGCAGAGACAACCTCAACACGCCAGCCTTTATCCGCTGCATAACGCTCATACATGCGGAAGAGATCGCCGCCAAACAAGGCCGCCTCGGAACCGCCGGTACCGGCGCGAATTTCCAGAATAGCGTTTTTCTCATCCGCCGCATCTTTTGGCAGCAGCAAAATCTGGACTTCGGCTTCCAGCGCCTCGACTTTTTCTTCCGTATCCGGAATTTCCATTTCAGCCAAAGCGCGCATTTCCGCATCGCCTGACGTATCATCGCGCATGGAAACCAGATCGCTCAGCTCCTGACGGGCAGCCTGCAACTCACGGATTTTCAGCGCCACATCTTGCAGCTCGGAATATTCCGACGCCAGTTTGACATAGGTTTCCGGCGAAGGATTATTCGCCATCTGCGCTTCAAGCATGACAAAATGCTTTAACAACTGATCCATTCTGTCTTGCGGAAGCGCGACCATGCGATAATCCTGATAATATAATTCTATGTCTGAAATTCAGTTTTCAGCTTGATGAGGGCACCCATAAAGCATTTCGCAATCAAACGGAAATGCCTGATTGCGAAATTTTCTGCACAAATGTCAGCGCTTTTAGTGGTCTTTTACAGAGGAATGCCCTGTTCGGTTGCAAAACGAACCAGATGTTCGCGGATTGATCCGTTGGCATCAGGTCTCTGCACGAGATCACTCAGAACCGTATTCAGCTGCGCCGCATCAAGCGACAACAGCATATTTTTCACCGGTCCGATTGCCGCTGCAGACATGGAGATAGAACGGAAACCCAGCCCCACCAGCATCATCGCCGTTAATGGCTTACCCGCCATTTCACCGCAGAGTGTCACCGGTTTATTGTGACGCTTGCCCGCTTCGGCAATCTGCTGCAACACCCGCAAAAAGGCCGGAGACAACTGGTCAAAACGATCCGCAATCTGCGCATTGCCACGGTCAACAGCCATAATGAACTGGAACAGATCATTCGATCCTACCGAGGCGAAATCCACTTCACGCATCAGCTCATCCAGCTGCCACAGCAGTGAGGGCACCTCGATCATCGCCCCGACTTTCAGACTGCTCGGCGGCTGATAATCAAAACGGGTCAGGTAATTGACTTCCCGTTCGATAATCTCGCGGGTCGCTTTCACCTCTGCCACTTCTGTCACCATCGGCAACATAATGCGTAATTCACGACCGCCCGCAGCTTTCAACAGAGCTCGCAACTGCGTACGCATCAGACCTGGCCGGTCCAGAGCAAGGCGGATCGCCCGCCAGCCCATCGCCGGATTTTCTTCATGGGCGTTGGAGCGGAAATAAGGCAAAACCTTATCTCCGCCAATGTCCAGTGTGCGGAAGGTTACCGGCTTATCACCCGCCGCTTCCAGCACCGCGCGATAGAGCTTTTCCTGCTGTCCTGAACGCGGGAAAGTAGAAGCCACCATGAATTGCAGTTCCGTGCGGAACAAGCCGACACCATCCGCACCGGATTCTTTCAGCTGCGGCAGATCAACAATCAGCCCGCCATTCATCAGCAAGGAAACCGGCTGACCATCTTTGGTAATCGTCGGCTTATCGCGCAACTCACGATAAAGCGCCTGTCTTTTAGCGCGGAAACGGACTTTCTCCGCATAGGCTGCTTCAACATCAGACTGCGGCCGCAAATGAACACGGCCATCCTCGCCATCAATAATGATCGCATCATTATTTTCAGCCAGTGCTACCACGCCTTTGGCCTGCCCGACCACCGGAATACCCATAGCACGCGCGACAATCACAACATGGCTTGTCGTTGCACCGTCTTCCAGCACCAGACCGCGCACACGCTCGCGCGGATAATCCAGCAATTCGGCAGCGCCCATGGAACGGGCAACAATGATCGAATCCTTCGCCATCATTTCCGCAGCGGTTTTCGGGTCATAGCCCATCAGCTGCCGCATCAGACGATTGGCAAGATCGTCAAAATCACTGAGACGCTCACGCATATAAGGATCGCTCAGATGCATCATCCGTGCGCGCGTATCGCTCTGCACCTTTTCAACTGCTGCTTCTGCGGTCAGGCCGTTGCGGATAGCTTCCTCAAGACGGCGCATCCAGCCACGGTCATGGGCAAACATCCGGTAGGCTTCAAGCACATCACGATGCTCGCCCTCTACTGCCACATCGCGGCGCGACAACATATCGTCAATCGAAAGACGCAGAGATCCCATGGCCTCATCAAGGCGGGTGATTTCATGTTCAATATCTTCATTAAAGAGATTGGTCACAACAATGCGCGGCTCATGCAGCAGCACATGTCCGAGACCAACACCGTCATTGTAAGCATGGCCATTGAAGCTGACAGAACGCCCGTTAGTCAGTTCCACACCGGGACGCGCAAGACGGGTGAGATTGCCTGCCGCAACCATTTCCGCCAGCACCATGGCGGTTGTTTCCAAAGCTTCCAGCTCATCTTCGCGATAAGCCCGCTTGGTGCGGTTCTGCACAACCAGAACACCCATCGTCCGGCCCGCACGCAATACCGGCACACCGAGAAAGGAGTTATAAATTTCTTCGCCGGTTTCAGGCAGATAAGTGAAAGCCGGATGGCTCTGCGCATCAGTCAGATTGAGCGGACGCGCGGTTGCAGCAATCGTACCGACAAGCCCCTGCCCCAGACGCAGCTGCGCCAGATGCACAGCCTGCGGATTCAGACCTTCGGTTGCATAGAGCTCAAGAATTTCATCAGATCGGAGCACATAGAATGAACAGACCTCCGCCACCATATTTTGCGCGATTTCGCGCACGATACGGTCAAGACGTTCCTGCGGTTCGAGCGCTTCCGCCATTAAAGCGCGAAGACGCTTGAGCAAAATCCGGGGTCCGGCTGTCAGCTCACGCATAGGGTCTCAATGCTCCTCCATATGCCTCATGCCAATCTCAAACCACAATACACAATGTATGTGGTTACTCGTCGGCTTTTACCGCTTTTCCGATCGGCCGGTCAGGCATTGTTTCATCCTGATACTACAAGACCAGTCCGATCACGAATCACACCGCTGTGTGCATAGCTCAGTTTGGTTTGCTTGTGAGCATTTTTCTCACAATCGTCCAGAGTACAATTATCAAATCTTATTATTCATTGTGCTCTTATTGCAGTTTACGTGTCTAAAATGGGGCATAAACCGATTAAAGCCTCTCCATCAACAAAAATGATTTTATTCGTCCCGCTGCCTGCTTCTGACCAGAACCGGATCGCTCTGCTCTTATTCTTACTCTCCAGCTATGCAATGGCTGCATAGCTAAACCCTGTATTTCCGCTCACCTCTGAAAAGATAATAGCATGTCGCGGAAAAGTGAGTACCGGTTTTCCGATAGTGACATGCGTAAAAACAAAGAGATAGAGCGAGCGCCATGAATACGATTAAACGCGAAACACTCTGGTATAATGTTGCCGCTCAACAGAAATGAATAGAATACAGGCAGAAAAAAAGGCAGTGCCGCGAAGCACTGCCTTTCTGAAACTTTATAATTCACGCTGCTGTTAGTGCTTATCCAGCCCATAAACAGAATGCAGGGTTCGTACCGCCAGTTCTGTATATGCGCTGTCAATCAGGATCGAGATTTTAATCTCGGATGTGGTGATGGCGCGAATATTGATGCCTTTTTCAGCCAGCGCCTTAAATGCAGTCGCTGCAACACCTGCGTGAGAACGCATACCGGTGCCGATCACCGAAATTTTTGCCAGACCGGTTTCCGACTGGATGGAGTCACAGCCAATTTCGGCCTTTACCTTATCCAGCGCATGCACAGCCTTATCCATATCACCGGAAGGAACGGTGAAGGTCATGTCGGTTTTTGAACCATCTTCGGAAACATTCTGAACAATCATATCAACATTGATATGTTCTTCAGCCAGCGGGACAAAAATCGCCGCAGATACACCCGGGCGGTCGGCCACGCGGCGCAATGAGATCTGAGCTTCATCTCGGGCGAAAGCAATACCAGTTACAACCTGTTGTTCCACGATTTCATCCTCATCGCAAATCAGTGTTCCGGGAGGGTTGAGCGGATCACCCATGCCCGGCGCATGCGGATCTTCAAAACTTGAACGTACAAATGTACGCACTTTATGCACCATGGCCAGTTCTACGGAGCGAACCTGCAGCACTTTAGCGCCAAGGGATGCCATTTCCAGCATCTCTTCAAAAGAAATCTTGGCCATACGGCGGGCTTTAGGCTCTACGCGCGGATCAGTCGTATAAACACCATCCACATCCGTATAAATATCACAGCGATCAGCCTTAACCGCTGCCGCAACGGCAACTGCCGAAGTATCGGAACCACCGCGACCGAGCGTCGAAATACGGTTATCCGGGCTGATACCCTGGAAACCGGCAATCACTGCAACCTGACCCTCGCCAAAGCGCTTAATCAGAAATGAACCGTCAATATCCGTAATACGTGCCGCACCATGGGTCATGTCGGTTTTGATCGGGATCTGCCAACCCTGCCATGAACGTGCATTCACGCCCATAGACTGCAGCACAATCGCCAGAAGACCGGCCGTTACCTGCTCGCCCGATGCAACAATCGCATCATATTCACGCGCATCATGCATCGGCGATGCTTCACGCGTCCAGGCAACCAGCTCATTGGTTTTACCGGCCATAGCCGAAACCACAACTGCTACTTCATTGCCGGAATCGACTTCACGTTTAACGTGACGCGCCACATTCCGGATCCGTTCAAGATCGGCCACAGAAGTACCGCCGAATTTCATCACAATGCGCGCCATTATGTCGACATATCCTAAATGAAAATGAGAACCAACGGAACCTGCCATCGTACTGAGAGGTACTCCTGACAGGTAAGTGATGCTGACATACCGAAATTATGACCACTTCGCAAGCGCAACAGGCGAAAAGATACTTGACTTTCATCAATGAACAGACAAGTCCATGAATGGCAAATGGAGAAAGCTATGTCCGACACGTCCAGACAGACAGATAAAAGCGCACATTCGGGCTCACAACAGCCACAGGAAGCCGTATCCGGCCGTACCACGATTGATCCCGCTGAAGTTGCGCATTTCTCGCGCATTGCCAGTGAATGGTGGAACCCGCAGGGCAAATTCCGCCCGCTCCATAAGTTCAACCCGACCCGTCTGGAATATCTGAAAGAACAGATCTGCAAGCATTTCAACCGTGATCCGCTGGCGGCAAGACCGCTGGAAGGTTTGCGTATTCTGGATATTGGTTGCGGCGGCGGTCTGCTTTGCGAACCGATGGCACGCCTTGGTGCGACAGTTATCGGTGCGGATGCTTCAACCACCAATATTGAAGTCGCAAAAATCCATGCCGCAGAAATGGGCATTGAGATCGATTATCGTGCCACCACGGCAGAAGATCTGGCCGATGCCGGTGAACAATTCGATATCGTGCTGAATATGGAAGTGGTTGAGCATGTCTCCGACGTTGATCTGTTCATGTCGGCGACAGCGAAAATGGTCAAGCCGCAGGGGCTGATGTTTGTTGCCACCATCAACCGCACACTGAAAGCATGGGGTCTGGCGATTATCGGTGCGGAATATGTGCTGCGCTGGCTGCCGAAAGGCACCCATCAATATGAAAAACTGGTGCGTCCTGAAGAGCTGGAAAAACCATTGCAGGCTGCCGGTCTGACCATACTGGAAAAAACCGGCGTGAGCTATAATCCGCTCAATGATACATGGAGCCGCTCACGCGATCTCGACGTGAATTATATGGTTCTGGCACAACGCCGCTAAATTATGCTTGGAAAAACTGATCCGTATAAACCGGATCAGTTATAGAGCATTTCACATTCAAGTTGATACAACTTGAATGGCATGACAATGCGACCACTAAAGAATCTAGAGCGAGCACTGTGATCCAACTTGAACGTAAACCGCTCTAGTCCTCAGCCATTGAACCGGCACGGTTCAATTATAATCCTCAGGAAGTACCGGCAGCGGCAGAATTTCCACACCATCCTCAACGAGCGATGTGATTTCTTCCTTCGTTGCCTCACCGTAAATGCCGCGTTCTTCCGTTTCACCATGGTGAATTTTACGCGCTTCCTCGGCAAAACGGTCGCCGACATAATCGGCATTCTCTTTCACCTTGCGGCTGATCTCACGCATCTCATCCAGCAATTTGCGCTGGGTTTCACCCATTGTCGCAGCAATTTTCTCTTTGGTGCGACCGGTGGTGACGGACGGCGCCATCAGCGCCTTATTCACATTTGGCGAATGACAAACAGGGCATTGCACCAGACCGCGTGCGGTCTGGCTGTCGAAATCCTCATTATTACGAAACCAGCCCTCAAATTCATGGGACTGGTCACAGTGCAGAGAAAACCGCATCATGCCTTGATCGTTTCACCTTCCGCGACAATGGTTTCCAGTTTGAATTCCCGCGCATTTTTCAAATTCGGGATTTTATTACGGGCAGCAGCGCTGTCCGCCACATCAATATCCGCATAAACCACTGCCGGATTATCGTGATCGGCTTCCGCCAGAACCTTACCCCATGGCGAAACAATAATTGTATGACCATAGGTCTGGCGATTTCCGTTATGCAGGCCGCCCTGCGCTGCAGAAATCAGGAAGGCACCATTTTCAATAGCACGCGCCCGCTGCAAGATATGCCAATGCGCCTCACCGGTCTGACGGGTGAAAGCTGCAGGCGCGGAAATCACATTGGCACCGGCATTAGCCTGCGCCTGAAACAGCTGCGGAAAGCGGATATCATAGCAGATTGCCAATCCGAGTTTCATAAATGGCAGCTCGGCTACCACTGCGCAATCCCCTGCGGAAATCGTATCAGATTCACGCCAGCTCTCACCATTATCCAGATCCACATCAAACATATGGATCTTGTCATAAGTGGTGATTTTGGAACCATCCGGCGCAAAAACAAATGCGCGGTTGGCGATCAGCCCGCTATCAAGTTTAATCGGCGTGGAACCAATATGGAGATGAATGCCGTGCCGCTTTGCCAGAACCGAAGCCTCACGCACCACAGGATCATCCTGCTCCGCATGAAGGCTGGCACGATAAAGCGCACGGTCATTCTGAATAATGCCGGTATTTTCAGGCGTCTGCACATATTGCGCACCTTGGGCGGCAGCCTCTCCGACCATACGGCTGAGGGCTTCAATATTGGCGGACATATCGCCATCTGAGCGCATCTGCACTGCTGCAACTTTAACCATCGACATTATTCTCCCCTTTATGCCTTATAGATTAGTCTGCTTTACCGGTTTCCAGCAGAGTAACCAGTTTGCCTGCACGATCCAGCGCATGAAGATCGTCACAACCGCCGACATGCACATCACCGATAAAAATCTGCGGAAATGTTGTACCACCGGAGCGGGTCATCATTTCTTCGCGATATTTCGGATCAACACTCGCATTAAATTCCGTATAGCCAGGTGCGCGTTCATTCAGCAATTGTTTTGCGCGTGCGCAGTAACCACAGCCGTCACGGGTATAAATTTCAACATTCATTTCAAGAGTCTCCAGAGTTTCAGCTCTATATAACCATGCCTGCACAATCATCCAAGCATTTGCTGTCGGTTTGTTGTCGCGGGTATTATTTCTGTATGTCCGGTAAAACCCTGCCGAAAGTCAGCACATCCACTTCTGCCGCACCTGCTTTCAACAAGGCACGGCATGCGGCCTTCACCGTTGCACCGGTGGTATAAACATCATCAATCAGCAACACAGTGCGCCCCTGCACGCTGTTTCGCCCTGCCTCCGGCACCTGAAATGCACCTGCCACATTGCGCAATCTCTCAGATTGACTGAGCTCTGCCTGCTGGCGTGTATCCTTGATACGCTGCAAGGCTGCAGCCTCATAATTTTTGCCACTGAGCTTCGCCAAAACCCGCGCCAGTTCTGCCGCCTGATTATAACGGCGTTTCCACAGACGTTTGCGATGCAGCGGCACCGGAATAATCACATCACAATCACGGAGCAATTCATGCCCCGCCCGCTGCATCCAGCGTGCCATCCAGGGGGCGAGATCAAGCCGGTCATAATATTTCAGCGAAATACCGGCATGACGGGCTGAACCATCGTGACAAGCGACAGAACGTAAGCGCCGGAAAGGCGGCGGATCGGCAATTGCCTCGGCTGAGAGAAAATGCTCACCAAAATCATGGGTAAAGGGCGTGCCCATCACCGGACACAACGGCGCTTCCAGAAAGCGCATCTCACTCCAGCAAGCTCCGCATAAAGTGCCTGCCTGTGAAACAGGACTGTCGCAGCCCTCGCAAAGTGCCGGAAAAATCCTGTCCGGCAGCGTTTTCAAACAGGTCTGCATATCTTGCAGCAAGCGCTGAAAACCTGTCTCTCTCACAACAGTTTCATGAGAAAGCGGCAATTCCCCCATTGCATTCGCCCCCGATTGAACGCATTTACATCACCATGCCAGATGCACCGGTGTAGTCCAGAGAAATCTCTACTCAGTAAGCGGTGCCTGATATCGGGATACGAAAAATGCCAGCAACAGAAACCACTCCAAACACCATCTTCGACAGCACATTGCTGCAACAACGCCTGAAACGGGCGCTACAGCGCAATGTAAGTGGTGCGGATTTTCTGCTGGAGCGCACGGTGCAGGATCTGGAAGACCGTCTTTCAACGGTTGAGCGTCAGTTTTCCCGCGCTGTAATCGTCAATCCCTATACACCGTCTGCTGCTTTATCTTTGCAACAGTCCGGCAAGGCAGAAGTGATTGAAAGCATTGACTATCAGTCAAAAGACAGCACGGAATATCTGCCACTGGAACCACAAAGTGCTGATCTGATTATCTCGCTCTTATCCCTGCAATTTACCAATGACACGCCGGGACTGATGATGCAGATCAAACAGGCGCTGAAGCCTGACGGATTGTTTCTCGGTTGCATGGCGGGTGCCGGCACACTCGGAGAGCTGCGTGAATCGCTGTTGCAGGCCGAGTCTGAGCTGACCGGCGGCGTCAGCCCGCGTGTGGCGCCTTTTGCCGATGTGCGTGATGGCGGTGCCCTGTTGCAGCGTGCCGGTTTTGCGCTGCCGGTAACGGATATTGAGAATGTCACTGTGCGCTATGACAATATGTTTGCGTTGATGGCCGATATCCGCGCCATGGGCATGGCCAATATACTCACCGGCCGTTCGCGCAAACCGGTTGGCCGTCGTCTGTTCATGCGGGCCGCGGAGATTTATGCCGAGCGCTTCAGCGATCCTGACGGACGCATCCGCGCAACATTCTCATTCATCTGGATGTCCGGCTGGGCACCCCATGCCTCGCAGCAGCAGCCGTTGAAACCGGGATCGGCCAAGGCTTCACTGGCTGAAGCCCTGCTTGCTACGGAAAAAGAACCGAAAAAATAACAAGAAAGATCAGCAATCGCCCTGCTGTGAGCCGTCACGGGCAATCACGCAAACTGCTTCCGGTGAGGATTGCAGCAGGCTTTTGCGCTCAATATAGGCTTTGTCAGTATTGCCGCGCTGAATAGAACCGGTGGACATCATATCCACACCGGCAGGAAACAGCGATTGCGCGGTTTGCTTATTGGCTTTTTGGCTCAGCACCGGCACGATGACCAGCGTCAATGCGAGAATTGCGGAACCGAACAGCAAAATGCAACGGACAAAGCCGCTTTTGGCAACAGGCATAAAGCCCGATTTTGTCTCTTCATCATCTTTAAAAAAGTCTGTCAGAAATTCTGACTGATACTGACTGCGATTGCTGCTCATCGTCATACTCCGGCGCGATGATCCCACCATGCGGCATGTCAGTGAATCATCCCTTAACAAAATCGTAAAAACCCGTCTTACGACCAAAAATAACCGGCAATTATCAAGGATGCGCTGGAGGATTACAGGAGATCCATCAGGAAAGGGATCAGCGGCTCATCGGCAGGCGGCATAGGATAGGAGCGCAGGTCTTTTGGTTTGACCCATTTCAGCGCCTGCCCTTCCATAGAGCGGGCAATGCCCTCATAGCGCCGGCAGATATAAAGCGGCATCAGCAGGTGAAATTTATCGTAAGAATAGCTGGCAAAAGTCAGCGGCGCGAGGCAGGCATGTTTGGTGGTGATGCCCAGCTCTTCCTGCAATTCGCGGATCAGCGCATCTTCCGGTGTTTCACCGCTTTCAACTTTACCGCCCGGAAACTCCCAAAGACCGGCCAGATTCTTGCCCTCAGGGCGCTGTGCCAGCAAAATACGGCCATCCGTATCAATCAGCGCACAGGCTGCCACCAGCACAATCTTTTTGCCCTCAGTCATCAAATACTACCTATCTGCAATAATAAATATAATCATAGACCGTGGTGAAGCCTAACCCCTGATACAAAGCACGCGCTGCTGCATTCGCGCTTTCCACCTGCAACCAGAAACAATGATCGCCGCGGGATAAGGCCTGCGCCATCTCATTCAGAACCAGTGCTTTTGCAAAACCACGCCGCCTGAACGCCTCACCAATACACAAATCCAGCAGACCGGTATAGCCGTCCTCACTCACACAAAGCAGTGTTGCAGCAGGTTCAGCACCGGAAAATCCGGCAATGACATATTTCTGCGGTTTGATTGAACGCAGAACTTCCGCCAGTCCTTCCACTTGCGGCTCAGGGCGACCGTGAAACGCACCGGATATCCGGCTATAGCCAATCTCCTGCCCGTCACGAAACTGCACAAGCCGTAGCGGCAGACGCGATTGCGGGGTCTTCAATGCCGCAATATCACGCAAATCACAGGCCATCACCGATGATGCGCCCGTGGCCGTATAGCCGCGCGCAGTCAGATAATCGACCAATGCGGGCGGTGCCAGCGGTGTCAGCCGGAAAACCGGCTGTTTGCCCTGCGCTGTAAACAGCGCTTCACAGGCCTCGACCCGCTGTGCCAGATCCGCATCATCAGCCGGGTTCAGCAGATTAACCGAATTGCCGCGTTTTGATGGATAGTAAGGTGTCAGTTGAACAGCCCAGTCCCCTAAATGCGTGACCTGCAAAGCGGGCCATGCATGAAAACCAAGCTCTTCAAACTGGCGGGTTTCAGACATCACGACCGGTAATCACCGTTAATCGCCACATATTCCTTGGTCAGATCACAGGTCCAGACCGTGGCTGTTCCTTCGCCCATACCAAGCTCAACCGTGATGAGAATATCCTCGCCCTTCATATAGGCAGAAGCAGCTGCTTCCGAATAATCAGGATCGCGCTCACCATCGACCGCCACACGAATATTACCAAAGCTGATGGCGAGACGATCACGGTCAGCCGGTTCACCCGCTTTACCAACAGCCATCACCACGCGTCCCCAATTGGCATCTTCACCGGCAGCCGCTGTCTTCACCAATGGCGAATTGGCAATCGACAGACCAATGCGCTTGGCAGACACGTCAGACAGCGCACCTTTCACGGTGATTTCCAGCATTTTGCGTGCGCCTTCACCGTCGCGCACAACCTGCAAAGCCAGATTTTTCAGAAGCTTACGCAATGCGCGGTCAAATTCTGCCAGACGATCATCATCGGATGATGTTACAGCTACCGCACCGCGCTCAGCAGCAGTACCAGTAGCAAACAGCATCAGCGTATCGGATGTGGAAGTATCGCTGTCCACGGTCACGGCATTGAAGCTGGAATCCACCGCTTTGGACAACAGCCCCTGCAAGACATCAGAGGCAATCGGCGCATCTGTCACCACAAAAGACAGCATGGTCGCCATATCCGGCGCAATCATACCGGCACCTTTGGCAATGCCATTAATCGTCACCGGTACACTGCCAAGCAGCACGGTTTCCGTTGCCACTTTCGGATAAGTATCAGTGGTCATGATCGCTTTGGCCGCTTCCAGCCAGCCATTATTCTCGGCACGCGCATTCATATCGCCAAACAGATGCGCAAACTTACCGGCATCTAACGGCTCACCGATCACACCGGTTGAAGCGAGAAAGATTTCATGCGCCTCACAACCCAGTGCTTCGCAAGCGGCTTTGGCTGTGGCTGTCGTTGTTTCACGACCTTTTTTACCGGTAAAGGCATTGGCATTACCGGAATTGACGATCACCGCTTTGGCTGTTCCGTGTTTCAGGCTCTCGCGGCAAAAATCCACCGGCGCAGACGGGCATTTGGAGCGGGTGAAAACACCGGCAACAGAAGCAGGCTTATCAAAAACCATCATCAGCACGTCTGTTCGGTTTTTATATTTAATTCCCGCCTCAGTAGTTGCCATTCGCACACCGGTAATCACCGGCATGGCAGGATAATGTTTTGGTGCAAGCGGAGAAACAGAAGAAGACATGCGTGCCTCAAGAATAAGAGCATTACCGGCAAAACTGAAAATGGTTTTGCGTCAGGGTCATGCGGCTAAATACCAATGAATTTTAACCGAAATAAAACAGCTCGTATCCTGAGTGCCTTTCAGATGCTGTCGGCACATCAAATCACCCGCCATTTCACCTCAGGTTGAGGCCAATAAATGACGGATAGGCATAAAATGCAATCACCTGCCCGAAATAATCAGGGCAGGTGATCATTTTTATCAAAATTCGCCTTAAACTTACCAGATTGGCAATCACATCAAAGCAAAATGCAAGCTTATTGAGCGGCTTTCGCAGCTGCATCCTGTGCGTCAGCAGCTTCTTTCATCGCTTTGGCAACAGCTTCGTCTTCATAAGTGATTTTCGAACCGTCACGCAGCTTCTTGACCATTTCGATATATTTTTCACGAATGACGATCGAGCGAACCTGATCTTTCACTTCATCAAATGCAGGCGGCTGCTGCTGGCGCTTATCTTCCAGCTTGATGATGTGATAGCCGAACTGCGACTTCACAGGCTCTTTGGTGTAACTGCCGACTTCCAGTGCAAAGGCAGCTTTTTCGAATTCAGGCACCATCATGCCTTCGCCGAAATAGCCCAGATCACCGCCCTGTGCGGCAGAACCGTCAGTGGAGCTTTCCTTTGCCAGATCTTCAAACTTGGCGCCGCCTTCAAGCTTCTTGATGATTGCCTTGGCTTCGTCTTCAGTCTTTACGAGAATATGACGCGCACGGACTTCGTTCTTCGCAGGCATTGCTGCGATTTCCTTGTCATAACGGGCACGCACATCTGCATCGGAGATCTTGTCTACGATTGCAGTCTGGAAATATTCATTATGCAGCGCGCGGTCTTTCAGAAACTCGATGCGCTGTTTGAAATCTGCACTGTCGTCGAGTTTTTCAGTTTTCGCGGCAGCGGCCAGAACTTTGATATCAACCAGAGCAGCCAGTGCAGCAAGACGGCGCTGATCATCCGGCAAACGGGAGAACTGCGGATCCAGATCGCTCGAAGCCTGATCAACTTCGCCCTGTGTCAGCTTAACGCCGTTTACAGTGGCAAGCACTTTGTTCGGATCGGCTTTTTCAGCCGGTTTTGCTGCAGTTTCAGTCTTTGCAGCGGCATCCTGTGCATAGGCAGAACCTGCAGCAGTGGTCAAAAGCAGACCGGCTGCAAGCTGAATCAGGACTTTACGGGTACGGGTCATCAGTGATTTCTCCTTCGGGGACGAAGTACCGTCCCAAGAATAAGGCAGAATTTTGCTGCTTCGCTCTCATTCGGATAAAGCAGAATAGTTTTTAGGCGATATGGCAATTTTCTGCACAATATATATATTTCAGCAGTAATAGTCCCTTTTGTTATGCGCATATAATCGCATTGCTCGGGACTATGACTGTTGTCAAATCATTGACATCGCCGCACTCCCCTCTTATCTGTCCATCGGCTTTGCGTCCAGAGAGCTGCCAGAGAGAAATTGCGCGAAATGTCTTTTCGACAGCGTGTTTTCTTGCCATAAGTCTCGCATAAACAAATAAAGCCGATGACAGAGCGCCGCGCAGGCGGCGACACACTTGGCTGAAGATTTAAGAAAGGACCAGCGATGGTCAGCTTTGGCGGTCTCGCCCGTATGATTTTCGGCTCATCCAATGAGCGTCGCATCAAAGGCCTTCGTCCTCGCGCAGCAGAAATTACCGCGCTTGAGAAACAATATGAAGGCTTAAGCGATGCTGAGCTTCAGGCTAAGACCGATGAATTCCGTGCCCAGCTTAGCAGCGGCAAAACACTGGATGACATTCTGCCTCATGCTTTCGCCACGGTGCGTGAAGCGGCGAAACGCACACTTGGTATGCGCCCGTTTGATGTGCAGCTGATCGGCGGCATGGTGCTGCATGACCGCTCCATCGCGGAAATGCGCACCGGTGAAGGTAAAACCCTGATGGCAACGCTGCCGGTTTACCTCAATGCGCTTGAAGGTAAAGGCGTGCATGTCGTGACAGTCAACGACTATCTCGCCACCCGCGATGCGCAGACCATGGGCGTGCTTTACAACTTCCTCGGTCTGACTGTCGGCGTGATTGCCCATGGCCTTGATGACGATCAGCGCCGCGAGGCCTATGCCTGCGATATTACCTACGCAACCAATAACGAACTCGGCTTCGATTATCTGCGTGATAACATGAAATATGAGCGCGCCCAGATGGTGCAGCGCGAACATAACTACGCCATCGTCGACGAAGTTGATTCGATCCTGATCGACGAAGCCCGTACACCGCTGATTATTTCCGGCCCGCTGGAAGACCGCTCAGACTTCTATTCACTGATCGACACTTTCATTCCGCAGCTTGAAGCGGAAGATTATGAAGTTGATGAAAAGCAGAAGACCGCGATCTTCACCGAAGTCGGCACCGAAAAGATCGAAAGACTGCTGGAAGCTGCAGGCCATCTGAAAGGCGAAAGCCTTTACGATGTTGAGAATGTGGCTGTTGTCCACCACCTTAACAACGCCCTGCGTGCCCATAAGCTGTTCCAGCTCGACAAGGACTATATCGTCCGCAATGACGAACTGGTCATCATCGACGAATTTACCGGTCGTATGATGCCGGGCCGCCGTTATTCCGAAGGCTTGCATCAGGCGCTGGAAGCCAAAGAAAAAGTAACGATCCAGCCGGAAAACCAGACACTGGCTTCGATCACCTTCCAGAACTATTTCCGTATGTATAAAAAACTGGCCGGTATGACCGGTACAGCAGCAACGGAAGCGGAAGAATTCGGCAATATTTACGGCCTTGATGTTGCAACCATCCCGACCAATCTGCCGGTTGCCCGTATCGATGCCGATGATGAAGTTTACCGTACGGTTGATGAAAAATATAAAGCCATCATCCGCGATATTCGTGAATCCCACGAAAAAGGCCAGCCGGTTCTGGTTGGTACAACTTCCATCGAAAAATCCGAAATTCTGGCTGAACGTCTGAAAAAAGACGGCGTGAAGAATATTCAGGTTCTGAATGCCCGTTATCACGAGCAGGAAGCCTATATTGTTGCACAGGCCGGTGTTCCGGGCGCGATCACCATTGCGACCAATATGGCCGGTCGCGGTACCGATATTCAGCTCGGCGGCAATCTGGAAATGCGCGTGAAGGTGGAACTGGCGGATGTACCTGCCGGTCCTGAGCGCGATGCCAAAATTCAGGAAATCAAAGCGGATATCGCTCAGAAAAAAGAACAGGCACTGGCTGCCGGTGGTCTTTATGTTCTGGCGACAGAGCGTCACGAAAGCCGTCGTATCGACAACCAGCTGCGTGGCCGTTCCGGCCGTCAGGGCGATCCGGGCAAGTCGAAATTCTTCCTGTCTTTGCAGGACGATCTGATGCGTATTTTCGGCTCTGACCGTATGGACAGCATGCTGCAGAAGCTGGGTCTCAAAGAAGACGAAGCCATTGTGCATCCATGGATCAACAAAGCGCTGGAAAAGGCTCAGAAAAAGGTCGAAGCCCGCAACTTTGAAATCCGCAAAAACCTGCTCAAATATGATGATGTGATGAATGATCAGCGTAAGGTGATCTTCGAGCAGCGTCTGGAAATGATGGATGCAGAAGATCTGACCGAAACGGTCGATGAAATGCGCCATGAAGTAATTGAGGATATGGTGCGTGCCCATATTCCTGAAAATGCCTATGCCGAACAATGGCGTGTGCCGGAGTTGAAGGAAGAGGTACTCAAAGTCCTCAATCTCGACCTGCCGGTGGATGCATGGGCGGCAGAAGAAGGTATTGCCGAAGAGCAGATCGAAGAGCGTATCAAGGAAGCCGCCGACAAAGCTGCAGCTGAGCGTGCAGAGCGCTTCGGCCCGCAGATCATGGCCTATGTGCAGAAATCCGTTATTCTGCAGTCTCTGGACAATCTGTGGCGCGAGCATCTGGTCAATCTTGACCACCTGCGTTCCGTTGTCGGTTTCCGCGGCTATGCCCAGCGCGATCCGCTGAATGAATATAAGACCGAAGGTTTTGAACTGTTTCAGGCCATGCTGTCCAACCTGCGTGAAGTTGTGACATCGCAGCTGATGCGCGTGGAAATCATGCGTGAAGAGCCGCAGCCGGAACTGCCTGAAATGCATGGTCACCATATTGACGGCACCACAGGTGAAGATGATTTCGGCGAAGGTTCTGAAGGCCCGCGTCTGGCAGACAGCGACCGCTTTGTTGATCCGGCAGACCGTGATCCGGCTGATCCGTCGACATGGGGTCGTGTTGCCCGTAACGAAGCCTGCCCTTGCGGCTCCGGCAAGAAGTTCAAACATTGCCACGGCGCATTCGTTTAAACGATAAAGCATTTCCAGCAAAAGTGTGAAGCGGTTTTGCGAAGGATAATGCGCAAGAAAAAACTATAAATTGATAAAGAACACCGCCTGTCTTCGCAGGCGGTGTTTTCTTTTGTGGTAAGCACATAGACTGACTTTTAAACTATTCTGTGCAACAACAGCTGCATATCAAAGTTTTTCCGAGAGACGCATTGCCTGCAAAATTTCAGATCACATCACTGGCTGAAAGATTCCTGCCTGCAAAACGGGCAGAACAGTTGCGTCCTTTTTTGCAGCGGGCAGACGGCTTATTCTCAGGCGAGGATGAACAGGCTCAGGCCAAACGCTCTTCGCTGATTGCTTTTGCAATTCGTATTGCCGGCGCGGCTCTGGCACTGCTCAGTCAGGTTGTGCTGGCCCGTCTGATGGGCAGTTTTGAATTCGGTATTTATGTCCTTGTCTGGACAGTTACGCTTATTCTCGGCGACCTCGCCTGTTTCGGGTTCCACACCACGATTATCCGCTATGTTCCGCAATATTTGCAGAAGAATCAAACAGGTGATGCACGCGGCATTCTGCGCACCGGTCCTGTTTTCGCACTGATCAGTGCAAGCATCATTACCCTGATTGCGATTGCAGTGCTCAAAATTCTGAGTGCAGAATTCGAGCCCTATTATTGGCCAGCTTTCCTTATCGGCATTCTTTGTATTCCGGCGATTGCGCTCGGCAATATTTATGACGGCACAGCACGCTCACAGGGCTGGATTCTGGCAGCACTCAGCCCCGGCTATATTCTCCGCCCGCTGATGATGTTGCTGATCTTCATCTTGCTGCTGCTGACAGGATGGCAGCCGCAGGCCACCACAGCACTTATCGCAGCCTTTTCCGGCACTGCGCTGACCGTCATCAGCCAGCAACTATTCCTGCGCAAACGTATTGCAACAGTTCTGCCAAAAGGTGCGGGAACCTATCATCTACGGGAATGGATACGGGTATCCCTGCCGATCTTCCTTATTGAAGGTTTCTTCTTCCTGCTCATCAATATTGATGTGCTGATGGTCGGCCGCATGATGGAACCGGACAGTGTAGCGCTGTATTTTGCGGTCACCAAGGTGCTGGCACTGGCACATTTCGTTTATTTTGCCGTCAAATCCAGTGTGGCGCAGCGCTATTCCCAGCTGCTGCATGGCGGCGACAGACAGGCCTTCAACGATTTCGCCCGCAACTCCGCCCGCTGGACATTCTGGCCGTCTTTATTGCTCGGTATTCTGTTGCTGGCCGCCGGCTGGCCTTTGCTGGCATTGTTCGGCCATGAATTCACCAAAGGCTATCCGCTGCTGTTCATCCTGATTTTCGGGGTGATTGCGCGTGCCAGTGTCGGCCCTTGTGAAAGCCTGCTCTCCATGTCCGGCAATCAGAATATCTGCGCGCTGCTCTATGCGCTGGCACTGATCGTCAATATCGCGCTGAACATTACCCTGATCCCGCTTCTGGGCTTGAGTGGCGCAGCAATTGCCACGGTCTGCGCTATGGCCACAGAAGCAGCCACCCTCTCCTTTGTGGTTTATAAACGTCTGGGTATCACAATGTTTGTGTTTGCCCCTTCAGCCCGCCATGCCGGAGATTAAATTATGATGCAGATCTTGCAGAAAGCTGAAGCTCTTGAGCATCTGAAAAATTTGCAGATCCCGTCTGTTGCAGAAGCAAATATTTTCAATCATCCGGATTTTTTGCGCCCTGCATTTGCGCATTTCGCATCCGATAATTGCGCAGTGGTCCTTGACGATGATTCTGAAACCGCATTTCTGATGCCCTTTCAGCTTGCCCGTGCCGGACTTGGTTTAAAAAAATCTCTTTGTGGCTGGAGCAATATCTATGCCACGCAAGGCACACCATTAATCGCTGCAGGCAACCTGACACACACTCTGGAAACAGCGCTGACTGTATTGCAGCAACCGGAGCTCGGGTTGCCGGATACGCTCATTCTGCCGGATATCAATCTCAATGCAGCTTTTGCAATTGCGCTCAAAGAACTGGCACAGCGCCAAAATCTGCCACTGCATATCATGCGGCAGGAAGAGCGTCCGGTTTTGTCTAATGGCAGCGATGCAGAGAGCTATCTGACGAATGCAATCGGTAAAAACCATCGCCGTGAATATCGCCGCCTGTGGCGCAGACTGTCCGAAACAGGCAGTCTGGTATACGAGATCATTGCGGACAAAACCGCGATCAAAGATGCATTCAATGACTTTCTGTCACTGGAAGCTGCAGGCTGGAAAGGTACACGCGGCACAGCTTTTCTGAGCAAACAGACTGATGCGGATTTTGCCCGTGAAACTGTCCGCGCCTTGGCCGAGCGTGATCTGGTACGCATTCACACCCTGACACTGGATGACAGGCTCATTGCCAGCCTTGTAGTTTTTGTGCAGGGGGATCAGGCATGGACGTGGAAAACCGCCTATGACGAAGCTCTGCGTGCCTACTCCCCCGGTGTGTTGCTGATGATTGAAGTATTGAAAAACCATCTCGAAAATCCGGCATTGCGCATCACCGATTCCTGCGCCATTCCCGATCATCCGGTTATGTCGCGCCTGTTCCATGAGCGCGAGAATTTCGGCACGATCATTCTTGGCCTGAGCGCCCAAAGCCAGCAGAGCGTGCATAAAATAGCCCGTCAACTCGACCGCTATGACCGCCTGCGCTCAGCATTCCGCCACATCAAATCCCGTCTGCAAAAACGGCTGAAACGCTGAGCGTCAGATCTTACGCGCCTGTACACGCTGCCCGAGCCAGACGCTGAACAGCACAATCGCCATACCGGTGATTTGCAACAAGTTCAGTTGCTGACCCAGCAATACCCAGCCAAGGATCACAGCTGTCAGCGGGCTTAAAAAACCGAGCGAAGCAGCGACAGATGATTCCAGTCGTGCCAATCCGCGAAACCACAAAAGATAGGTGACAGCACCGCCGATCAGGCCGAGATAAATCAGCCCCAGCCAGTTTGTCAGTGTCAGTACCGGCAAAGCGGGCTCCAGCGACAGAGCTACAGGTACCAGCAACAAACCACCGGCCGTCAGCTGCCATGCAGTAAAAGTAAGCGGAGAAACCGGCGGTTGCCAATAGCGGCTCAGAACCGTGCCCGCAGCCATCGAAAATGCACCGGCCAGCGCTGCAATGATCCCTGTCTGATCCAGCACACCATTGGGCTTCAAAACGAGGAGCGCCACACCGGCAATCCCTGCCAGAGCTGCGGCTACCGCAACAATGCGCAATCTCGTTCCTAGCACCATTCGCGCCAGAAACACGACAATCAGTGGCTGCACAGCGCCCACTGTGGCTGCAACACCACCGGGCAAGCGATAGGCAGCGACAAATAACATTGCCCAGAAGAATGAAAAATTCAGCGCACCAAGGATAAACACACGCAGCCACCAGATACCCTGCGGCAATTGCCGGACAAACAGCAAAAGCAACAATCCCGCAGGAAGAGCACGCAGCATCGCGACTGTCATCGGATAACCGGCAGGCAGCATTTGTGTGGTGACAATATAGGTACTGCCCCAGATCGCCGGTGCCAATGCTGTCAGCAGCAAATCCGTGCGTGTCGATGTCATATATTGTCTCCGTAAGTTCTCATATGCCGGTACAGCGCACCATAATTACAATTTTTGGAGATGATAATTTCTTGTTTTACGATTATATTACCAACCAAAAGTTTTGAATATTTTGATTACAGGCAAGATATGGATCAGCTCAGCGCATTACGTCTCTTCCGCAAAACCGCTGAGCTGGGCAGTTTTGCCGAAACTGCGCGCGCAAGCGGTCTGACTGCGGCAGCGGTCGGAAAAAGCATCGGTGAGCTTGAAGCCCATCTGAAAGTCCGGCTGTTCAACCGCACCACGCGACGCATGAGCCTGACAGAAGCCGGTACGCTCTATTATGAGCAGATTGCCCCGATCATCGAACAGCTTGAAGAAGCCGACCGCTCGCTGACACCACATAATAATCAGCCATCCGGGCTGTTGCGCGTGACTGCACCGCTGACCATGACAATTGTTAGCCTATCGCGTTTCATACCGGAATTTTTAGAACGCTATCCTGAGATCACACTGGAACTGAACCTTGATGACCGGCAGATTGATATTGTCAGGGAAGGTTACGATATCGCCGTCAAAGGCAGCGACAGTCTGAAAAATTCCAGCCTCATAAGCAGACGGCTGTCCACATTGCATCATGTGGTTTGCGCTTCGCCTTCTTATTTCGAAAAGCACGGTAAGCCCAAGGAACCAGCGGATCTGCGTCACCACAATTGTATCCGTTACAGCCTGTCCGGACATGTCCATGAATGGGAATTCCGCAAAGGAGAACGAACAGAACGTATACCGGTGACCGGACGTTATATTGTTTCATCCAGTTTTGCAGTGCGCGATGCTTTATGCGCCGGTTTCGGCCTCAGCCTGATCCCGCTTAGCTATGTGCAAAATGATCTTGCGGAAGACAGACTGGTTACAGCACTGGACGACTGGCAGCAGATGGAAACCGGTATTTACGCCTTTTACCCGTCACGCCAATATCTGGCACCCAAGGTGCGGGTCTTTCTCGATTTCTTAAGCGAAAAGCTCGAAAGTTGAGAAAATCAGTCACGGGCGCCCGGAACCCGTCCCCAGCGCTTCTTTGTGAAACAATTGATGTAAAGTCCCCACAAACCGGTTTTACTGCGGACAAACAACCGTTTCACTTCACGTTTCAGCCTTAGCATTTTGGCCGGCGGGCAATATTGCAAAGACCGCTCAGGACTCAATGTGCTTTCCAGCCCCGCTTGCATGCAAATTGCAGGGCTGACCTGATAAACTGTCATTTGCGGGAAAAAACCACAGGATGGCGTAAAGAGGAGATGATCGATCGGCGAGGCCGCATCATTCATACGGCACAGTAATTTTCTCGCGCAATCACGGGAAACAATATAGCCGGCAGCAAGAATATGCTGGCTGCGCAATTGTGCCACCGTATAATGACCGGCTATTGTCACAACCGGCTTATCAGTCAGAACTTTTTTGCCCTGAGTTTCAATTTTAATCAGCTCGGCATTATCCGGAATCCAGTCTGTGGATTCGAAAAACTGTCGCGTATCTTTCGACAGGGTCACATCATCTTCAAAAATCGCTGCGAAACGATCTTCACCCTGCGCTATGAGCTCCAGACATTTCCGGTGGCTCAGAAAACAACCGATTTCCGTTCGTGTCAGAGGCTCTTTCCAGGACGGTATACGAATGATGGACGCCAACTCCTGATCGCTGAGATTTTTGCCATCCACAGCCGCGACACGCTCAAAAGGAACTGACACTTTGGCAAATTGCGCCTGCATGCGCACCAAGCGTTCAGGACAACGATCCAGATTAATCAAATAGGCCTTCACTGCAATTTCCGCCCTAGAGAATATTCTCTTTCGGTAAAATATGTCCGCATATCTTTCAAGAGATATTAGGTATATTTTACTCAAGTTTACGGTAAAAAAGTGAAAGAAAGTTGCGGCGAAATTTTGTCAGGGAAAAAGTGGTGCGGGTGGTCGGAATCGAACCGACACTCCTTTCGGAACCGGATTTTGAGTCCGGCGCGTCTACCAGTTCCACCACACCCGCACATTCGCAGGCACTTCATACTCAAAGCGCTGCACTGGTGCGCCGAAATATAGTGAGAACCACCTTCCCGTCAACTGCAAAACCTGTTTGTTTCAAATTATTTCAACAAAATTCACCCGCGCAGAAAATTCAGCCTTTGCTCACGGATTGTAAAACCATTCATAACGAATTCCGGCACACATTGCCCTGCGAAGTTTTTCGTTTTACACACAGCATCAAAATTCCGCATGGCTTTGGCCTGTATCATCATAATTGCTGAGAACCGACAGAGGCCATCATGCTGCGCAAACTCTACGACTGGACCATTTCCCTTGCAGCGCGTAAATCCGCAGCTGCATGGCTGGCCGTCATCGCTTTTCTCGAAAGCTCGGTCTTTCTGATTCCTGCAGATGTCCTGTTCGTACCGATGGGTATCGCCCGCCCGAAAAAAGTCTGGCATTACGCACTGATTGCCACGGTCATGTCCGTGCTCGGCGGTATTCTTGGCTGGTATATCGGTCATTATGCCTATGAAACCGTCGCCAAGCCGGTTCTGCATTTTTACGGCAAGCTCGATACATTCGAAGCCATGCGCGGCAGCACCAGCGCCGATATGATTCTGCTGTTGCTCATCACTTCCGGCCTGTCTCATCTGCCGCCGATGAAAGTTGTAACCATTCTCTCCGGTGCCGCAGGCGTCAATATCTGGCTGTTTATCCTGTCAGCTATTATTACCCGTGGTGCACGGTTCATATTGCTGGCATGGCTGTTGCAGCGCTTTGGCGAACCGATCCGCAACTTCATTGAAAAGCGTCTCGGATTGATCGCGGCCACGGTTGCCGTCATCCTGATTCTGTTATTTATGGTCGTGAAATATCTTCACGCCTAAAAAGCATCAGGCAGCCATGTTTATGCCATAAGGTCATGGCTGAGCTGGGTTTAAACTGATTTTTGCAACAAGGATTTTCCTGTGTCTTCAACCGGTACTGCTCAGACACCCCGTTCGCAACATACGCTTATTTCAGCATTTCTTGCGGTAAGCATGGCCGGTGTCGTGGGCTCCGCACTGGCGTTTCAATATATTGGCGGTTATCTGCCGTGCAAATTATGCCTTGAAGAGCGCATTCCCTATTATATCGGCGTACCGCTGATGCTTCTCAGTGCATTGCTGGCAGCGCTTGGAAAGTCAGAAAAACTGACCCGTTTTTTCCTGCTGATCGCCGGATTGCTGATGACCTATGGCCTGATTCTTTCGGTTTATCATTCGGGTGTGGAATGGAAATTCTGGGCAGGTCCTGCCGATTGCGCAACCGGTGCAGTATCCATCACCACCAGCGCAGGCAATCTGCTTGGTGATCTCAATGCGGTTAAACCGGCCGCCTGCGATGTTGCCGCCGGACGCTTCCTCGGTATTTCCTTTGCCGGATGGAATGGTGTTGCCTCGCTGATCCTCGCAATCATTGCCTTTTACGGCGCATCGCTCAAAACCCGTAAAGCGTGATCTAAAAAACCGGAGCTGTATCTTTACGGCTCCAATTCCACATCCCAATATAAATAATCCATCCAGCTTTCATGCAAGTGGTTCGGCGGAAACCGCCTGCCGTTTTTATGCAGATCAAAAACACTCGGCATATAGGGTTTTTGTCGCGGCCACATTTGCGCTTTGGCAGGCATCATGCCTCCCTTGCGCAAATTACACGGAGAACAGGCAGCAACCACATTTTCCCAGGTTGTTTCGCCGCCGCTGCAACGCGGTATAACATGGTCAAATGTCAGTTCATGATGCGCGCCGCAATACTGGCATTCAAAACGATCCCGCAGAAACAGATTGAATCGTGTAAACGCCGGATAGGTCGGCGGGGCAACATAGGTTTTAAGACTGATAACACTTGGCAGCCGCATGGAAAAAGTCGGAGAGCTGACTTCCGCATCATATTCCGCAACAATATTTACGCGCTCTAGAAAAACCGCTTTGATCGCGTCCTGCCACGACCAGAGTGATAAAGGATAATAGCTGAGCGGACGAAAATCCGCGTTCAGAACCAGTGCCGGCAATTTGCCGGCAAATGCGGCAATGTTCAAGAAACACCTCCTTTGTGCATCTTGCAACACTGCGGTTCATGCGATTGCAAAACGCGGCTTCAAAGAGGCAGAGAAAACACGCGGTTTACCCTGCTTGCATTCCATTCCGTCTCTGCCAGCTATATTTTTGAGGCGCTTCACTCTTCAATGTACCTGATAGAATGATACGTGAAAAACGAATGCTTTTACCGGTCATAATATGTAAGCAGGACATGTCAGTATTGTGAAGCCAGACTGTTTATCAGTCAATTTCTATTCATGCTGCCGATGGATAATCCTGTAACAAAATCAGCCCTGCGCTTTCAAAATTCCGTGCTTTGATAAGGAATTCAGACCGGACAGCGTAAACAGTGTTTGATTATACGCATTATCGGCTTTGAATATTGTAGACAATTATGTAAACATACATTGACAGCTTTGACAAAACAAAGCCGTAACCGTGCTTGTCCATTGCCGCCCGTTCAGATTAAGCTGCGCAAGACAAGCTGGTTAGCATTGAGATCAGACAGGGAGCGAGTGATGAGTGGTCGTATTGAACATGCAGGTCTGCAGGTTGATCAGGAACTGAGCAATTTCCTGACAAGAGAAGTCTTGCCGGAAACCGGCATTACAGCAGATGCCTTCTGGAGCGGCCTTGCCGGCATGGTCAAAGAACTGGCGCCCCGCAATAAAGCCCTGCTTGCCAAGCGTGATGATATTCAGGCTAAACTCGACGCATGGTACAAAGCCAACCGCAATTACGCGATGGCGGATTATCAGGCCTATTTGCGCGAAATCGGCTATCTCTTGCCGGAAGGTGAAGATTTTCAGGTCACCACCGCCAATGTAGACAGTGAAATTACCAGCCTTGCTGGCCCGCAGCTCGTTGTGCCTGTCATGAATGCCCGCTATGCGCTCAATGCTGCCAATGCGCGCTGGGGTTCGCTCTATGACGCGCTTTACGGCACAGATGCTATCAGCGAAGACAATGGCGCGGAAAAAGGCAAAGCCTATAATCCTGTGCGCGGCGCAAAAGTCATTGCGTGGGCAAAAGCATTTCTTGATGAAGCCACCCCGCTGAGCGATGGCCGCTGGGATGAAATTGCCGGTTTCTCTGTCACCAATGGCCAGCTTGTTCTCACACTCGGTAACGGCAAAACTGCATCCCTGAAAAATACTCAAGGCTTTGCAGGCTATCAGGGCGATGCATCTGCCCCTTCCCTCGTGCTTCTGAAGAATAACGGACTGCATATCGAAATCCGCTGTGATGCCGCTCATGTCATCGGCAAGACCGATCCGGCACATATTGCCGATATCACACTGGAATCTGCTCTCAGCACCATTCAGGACTGTGAAGATTCCGTTGCAGCAGTTGATGCTGCCGATAAGGTTCTCGCCTATCGCAATATTCTCGGCCTGTTTAAGGGCACTTTGTCGGAGAGCTTTGACAAGGGTGGCAAAACCATCACCCGCAAGCTCAATGCCGACCGTAGTTATACTGCACCGGATGGCTCCACCCTCACTTTGCCTGGCCGCTCACTGCTGCTGATCCGCAATGTTGGTCATCTGATGACCAATCCTGCCATTCTCGACAGCGAAGGCAATGAAATTCCGGAAGGTATTCTTGATGCAGCTTTCACCGCAGTGATTGCGCTCCACGATATCGGTACGCAGGACGGCAAGCTCAAAGGCACGCATCTCAATTCCCGTACCGGTTCGGTCTATATTGTGAAGCCGAAAATGCACGGGCCGGAAGAAGTGGCCTTTGCCGCAGAAATCTTCGCTCGCGCTGAAGCATTGGCAGGTCTCAAACCCAATACCCTGAAAATGGGTATCATGGATGAAGAGCGCCGCATGACAGTGAACCTCAAAGAAGCCATTCGTGCTGCCAAAGAACGGGTCTTCTTCATCAATACCGGCTTCCTCGACCGTACCGGCGATGAAATCCACACCTCTATGGAAGCAGGCGCTGTTATCCGCAAAGGCGAGATGAAACAGGCGGCATGGATTGCGGCATATGAAAACTGGAATGTGGATACCGGCCTTGCCTGCGGACTGACAGGCCATGCACAGATCGGCAAAGGCATGTGGGCGATGCCGGATCTGATGGCGGCAATGCTGGAGCAGAAGATCGCCCATCCGAAAGCCGGTGCCAATACCGCATGGGTGCCGTCCCCGACAGCAGCAACATTGCATGCCACGCATTATCACAAGATTGACGTGGCAGCGGTGCAGAACCAGCTCAAGTCCCGCACGAAAGCCAAGCTTGAAGACATTCTGACCATTCCTGTCGCCCGTGACACCAATTGGGCACCTTCAGATGTGCAGGCAGAAATCGACAATAATGCACAGGGCATTCTTGGTTATGTTGTGCGCTGGATCGATCAGGGCGTTGGCTGTTCCAAAGTGCCGGACATCAACAATGTCGGCCTGATGGAAGACCGTGCAACCTTGCGTATCTCGGCACAGCATATCGCCAACTGGCTGCATCATGGCATTGTCAGCGAAGCACAGGTCTTGGAAACTATGAAGCGCATGGCCGCCGTGGTAGACGCGCAGAATGCCGGTGATGAAGCCTATCAGCCGATGGCTGCGAATTTTGATGGCTCTATCGCTTTTCAGGCAGCCTGTGAGCTGGTCTTTAAAGGCCGCGAGCAACCAAACGGCTATACCGAGCCGGTTCTCCATGCCCGTCGTTTGCAGTTCAAAGCTGCCCAAAAATAAATTCTTGACGCTTTTCACAAGCAGCATAAAAGTGGCGAACAAGATCCTCTTGTCCGCCACTTTTATTCTTGTTTTTGCGCATTATCCTACGCAAAACCGCTTCACACTTTTGCTGGAAATGCTTTGAGGCCGATCATGCTGACCATACAGCACGCTGACACCACCCACCTGCCCGCAATCCTTGATATTTATAATGATGCGATTGCCAATACGACCGCCGTTTTCATCAGCCAGAAGGTCAATTTGCAAAACCGTGCGGAATGGCTGACATCGCGCCAAAATGCGGGTTTTCCGGTACTGGTGCTGACAGAGGGGGACGAGCTGCTCGGCTATGCCAGCTACGGCGCTTTTCGTGCTTTTGAATGTTATAAACATACGGCAGAACTCTCGATTTATATTGCCGGTCATGCGCGCGGCAAAGGTGCCGGTGACAGGCTGATGCGCGCCTTGCTGGAACATGCCGCGGGCAATAATATCCATGTTCTGCTTGGCGCGATTGAAGCACAGAATACTGCTTCTCTTCGCCTGCATGAGAAACATGGTTTTACACAAACCGGCCTTCTGCCACAGGTCGGCCGTAAATTCGACCGCTGGCTTGATCTGATACTGATGCAACGCATTCTCTGAACATGCACTAACTTGTTCAAGCTCTGCAAAAGGAGCTTGATTTTAGAATTATTCCAAACTATTAAATTTAGAACAATTCTAAAAAGGAACTTTCATGTTCTCCTCCCTTTTCTCGCCCTCGCGCCGGTCTTTCGATAGTCTATCAGAGCAGGAAATGCTGGCACTTGCCATTTCCTCCGAAGAGGATGATGCCCGCATCTATCTCAGCTATGCGGATGGTCTGCGGGAAAGCTATCCGCAATCCGCCAAAATCTTTGAAGCCATGGCAGAGGAAGAGCACAATCACCGTGCACGCCTGATTGAACTGCATCGCCAACGCTTCGGCGAAACTATTCCGCTGATCCGACGTGAGCATGTGCGTGGCTATTATGAGCGCAAGCCCGACTGGCTGGTGCGCCCGCTCGGCATCGACAAAGTACGCAATATGGCGGCACAGATGGAGGAGCAGGCTGCACGTTTCTACGAACAGGCAGCCAAACGTGTCTCCGATGCTGCCACGCGTAAATTGCTCGGTGATCTGGCGCTGGAAGAAAAACATCATGAACAGCGCGCCCATCATCTGGAAGAAAAACTGACACCGGATAATGTGCAGGATGAAGAACGTGCCGGTGAGCGCAAACAACTGATCCTGACCTATATCCAGCCAGGCCTCGCAGGTCTGATGGATGGTTCGGTTTCCACGCTGGCACCGATTTTTGCCGCGGCCTTTGCCACGCAGGATACATGGCAGACTTTTCTTGTTGGTCTTTCCGCCTCTGTAGGTGCCGGTATTTCCATGGGCTTCACGGAAGCTGCCCATGATGACGGCAAACTTTCAGGCCGTGGCTCGCCGGTCAAGCGTGGCCTTGCCAGCGGTATTATGACCACTGTCGGCGGCCTCGGTCATGCCCTGCCCTATCTGATTACCGACTTCTGGACTGCAACCGGCATTGCGGTATTCGTCGTCTTTGTCGAGCTCTGGGCGATTGCCTATATCCAGAACCGCTTCATGGAAACACCGTTCATGCGCGCCGCTTTTCAGGTCGTACTCGGTGGTGCACTGGTACTCGCAGCCGGTATTCTTATCGGTAATGCCTGATAAAAATTAGCCTGCCACAACAGCAAGCGTTGCGGCAGGCTTCACTACAGACTGCTCGTCCATAAACGGCTCAATGCAGATATGATTGGGCTTGTTAATGGTCACAAAACTATTGCGCGGCACCGCCATCCAGTTTTCTGCAACACCGTCCAGCGGCTCAGAAACAACACATATTCCCGTAGAAGACGCCATTTTGGCGGTGTAAAGCGTTGGTGCATAAGTATCGCTGGCATAGCGCACCGCAAACAGTGAATGACCATCTGAGAATGCTGCTGTCAGCCGGATAAAAGGCGGCACTTTTGCACTTTCCGCAGCCTCATAAATTGTCTCGACAGTGCGCGTCAGAGCATGCAGCGGATCATCATCCAGCCCGAAATGCAGCATCAGCAGGAAGAAGAGTTCTGAATCGGTCGAACCCGATTTATGGCTGTAAAGTGCATCCGGCAGCAGGCTTTCCAGCGGGCGGCGCAGTCGGTCAAAACTACCGATCTGACCATTATGCATAAAGCTCCAGCGCTGAAACACGAACGGATGGCAATTGGCACGACTGGTTTCACCGCCGGTGGAGGCACGTACATGCGCCAGAAACAGGCGCGAATTAATCTGACGCGCAAGACTGCGCAAATTCTGGTCAGACCATGCAGGCAGAAGATCGCGGTATAATCCCGGCTCCTCGCGCGTGCCGTACCACGCCACGCCAAAGCCATCGCCATTGGTCGCGGTTTTCGCCTCAGTCGCATGATGGCTTTGCGCAATCAGCGAATGACAAGGCGAAGTGATAATATCTTCAAGATACAGATCAGATCCGAAATACGCAGCCCAGCGGCACATGAAACACACTCTGACAAGTGAGCGAAAGACCAGAACCTGCCGTTATTTATAGCCGGTTACAACAGTGATCTTCCGTCACTATAGTTAACAATTCACTATTCAGCCGCGCGCTTATGCGTTTTGGCGTAAAGCTTCGCGACAATAGTGCTGGCTGTTTTGTCGAATAAAAATGGCAAAATTGCATGGATCAGAGCTGCAAAAGCGGCCGCAAAAAGCTTGAATGAAAATTTGCCCGCAAAAGCCATATGCTCAAAATAGGTTTCGTTGACGGATGCCGGATGCTCCGTAAACAGACGTGAAATTTTGGTTTGCATGAGTTTCCCCGTTATCAATTTTAAAATTAGCAAGATAGGTTTCTGATTTGAAATACTAACACCGTCAAACGCATATTTTGTCTCAAAAAATCCTTGATAATATAAATTTTTGGGACAATTATCTCTATATGACACATAATATAGACGAAACAGACCGCCGCATCCTTCAGGAATTACAGAAAGATGCCACTCTATCGGTAGACGCGCTTTCCGCCCGTATCCACCTGTCGCGCAATGCATGCTGGCGGCGGCTGAAACGGCTGGAAGATGACGGTATTCTCAAAGGCCGTGTTGCAATCGTGGATGCCGACAAGCTCGGCCTTGGCCTCACCGTTTTCATGCTGATCAGAACCAGCAATCATGATCCGAAATGGCTGGAGCAATTTCGCGCGGCAGTCACATCGCTGACAGAGGTTGTCGGCGTTTATCGCATGAGCGGGGATCTTGATTATATTATCCGTGCCCGCATTGAAGATATGAAAGCCTATGACCGGCTCTATCAGAAACTCATCACCCGTGTGCCGCTGTCAGATGTCTCTGCTTCCTTCGTAATGGAAGAAATTAAGGACAGCACGGAAATCCCGCTTTTCGGTTACACACCATAAGAAAAGAGCCGCTAATTATTTTTGAAATCAGCATACGGCTCTTTCAAAAAGAGCCTCAATATGTTTAGTGCTCATTTTAAATCATATATTGCTGAAAAGGGTTTATCATGTCTGCCAATTCCCCTTCATCATCCAGCCGCCCGAAGCTCGGAATTGTCCGTCTTGAACATGCTGCAGGCCTTGATCTGCCAGCCTATGAAACATCAGGTTCTGCTGGTGTTGATCTGCGTGCTGCCGTACCGGAAGACCGCCAGATCGTGCTGCTGCCGGGTCGCCGTACACTTGTGCCGACCGGCCTGATTTTTGAACTGGAAGAAGGTTATGAAGCGCAAATTCGTCCGCGCTCCGGTCTGGCTTTCAAACATGGCATCACCTGCCTGAACACTCCGGGCACCATCGACAGCGATTACCGCGGTGAGGTCAAAGTCCTGCTGATCAATCTCGGTGATGATGATTTCCGCATCGAGCGCGGCATGCGCATTGCGCAGGCGGTGATTTCACCTGTTGTGCAGGTTGAAATAGAAGAACGCTCAGAAGTCGGCGAAACCGAACGCGGTGCCGGTGGTTTTGGCTCAACCGGCCACAAATAAGAGTTCTGTAAAGCTGAAATTAAAAAGCCCCGCATGAAACTCATGCGGGGCTTTTTAATGCTGTTATATCAATTGAATTTAAAAGGCACCTGAAACGGAATCCGTGCAGCTGCCATTGCCGGCGGCGGTGCCGGAACCGGTGAAGCCGCTTTCACAGCTGTCAAAGCAGCCTGATCCACCTGCGGATTGCCTGATGTCCCCGAAATACGGGCAGACAATACATTGCCCCCTGCATCAATCACAAAAGCAATCTGCACAATACCTTTATCGCCGCGTCCAAGCTTGCGCTGTGCTGTGCGCTTCTTGCGCTCAAGATGTGCCTGCACTTTGGACTGCCATTTTGCCGAACTGACACCGGCAGATGCCGAGCTCTGGCGATTGGCATTAGCCGCAACACGGGAAGAATTCTTCGCATTGATCTGCGGTGCGGAGGCGGCCTGTGTCTGCTCAGCTTTCTGAGTTTTCTTGGCTTTTTCCTTAGGTTTCGGCTTTTCTTTAGGCTTTTCCTGCTTTGGTTCTTTCTTTTCGACCTTCGGTTTTTCAACAACCTTCGGCAGAACCACTTCAGGCTTCGGCGCTTCAACGATTTCCGGAACTTCTTCCTCTACCGGCTCCGCTTCAGCCACTTCCTGAGGCTCTTCAACAGGTTCTTCAGGCGTTACTTCTTCAACCTGTTCCACCGGTTTTTCCGGTTCGATTTCAGCTTCATCGGGATTTTGAGAAGCCTCGGCAGACGGGGCAATGGAATCTTCTTCCACTTCCGGTGCCTGAGGAACCGGATCAAGCTCCATCATAATCGCTGCAGGCGGCTCACCATCCGGCACCATTTCCGGTACTGATGCATGCAGGGCATAAGCACCGGCTGCATGTGCCATCAACACGGCAGCACCGGCACCCAGCCAGCGCACCATATCTTTCCAGAGACCGGATGACGGCTCAACAGCGGAGCCGTTTTTCATACCCCGAACCGGCGGATGATCGATCGGTAATTCCTTCACGTCTCACTCTCCTGCATTCTGGCCCGAAGTCTGGCCCGAGCTTTGAGCTTCAGTCTGACCTGCCGGTGATCCCGCTGCAGGCGCACCGGTTGCATCACCCGCACCAAGCGTTTCCAGACCGACCAGCGCGATTTTGAGATAACCGGCCTCACGCAGCAGGTTCATAACATTCATCAGCTCGCCATAGCCAACAGTCTTATCGGCACGGAGGAAAATACGCGTGTCTTTATTGCCTGCCGCCAGACGATCCAGTGTCGGCGCCAGCAAATCACGATTAACCGCATCATTGCCAAGGCTGAGGCTCAGATCTTCCTTCAGCGTCAGATAAACCGGCTTGTCAGGGCGTGGCTGCGGCGTAGCACTGGCCGCAGGCAGATCAACATTAATATCAACGGTCGCCAGAGGCGCTGCCACCATGAAGATAATCAGAAGCACCAGCATCACGTCGATAAACGGCGTTACGTTGATTTCATGGCTTTCCTGCAGTTCATCACCGGCATCTTCACGCAAACGGCTGCCCATATTCTTTACTCCGCTGCTTTCGTAACCGGAACAGTCTGAGCCGCATTCTGACGGGCTGCCTGTTTCTGCACAATGTCACGGGCTGCACGCATATCCAGATCACGGCTGACAAGACGCTCAACACCGGCGCTCACATCGGCCAGCAGATGGCGGTAGGCGGTCACCGAACGGGCAAACATATTATAAATAATCACTGCCGGAATAGCGGCGACAAGACCGATCGCCGTTGCCAGAAGCGCCTCGGCAATACCCGGTGCCACAACGGCCAGATTGGTGGTCTGCGCTTCGGAAATACCGATAAAGGAATTCATAATCCCCCATACAGTACCGAACAGACCGACGAATGGTGCAACAGAACCAATTGTTGCGAGAATACCGGTGCCTTTGGCAAGGCGGCGTCCTGCGCCGGATTCAATACGGCTGAGACGGGAAGCAACACGTTCTTTCAGGCCTTCCCCGCCGACATAGGCAGCAGCAGATGCAGATTGTGTTACTTCTTCCTGTGCCGCACGAACAAGATGCGCACCGGGACCACGGGTTTTATCCAGCGCCTGCACTGCAGAAGCCAGATTGTCCGCATGGGATACTTCTTTCAAGGCGCGACGGGCACGGCTGCGGGCACCGGTAATTTCCAGTGTCTTGGCAAGCCAGACTGTCCATGTGGCCAATGATGCAATCGCCAGACCGATCATAACAGCTTTAACAACCCAGTCAGCAGCCATGAACATGCCCCAAGGAGAAAGGTCATGCGGAATCTGCAAGCCGTTATCAGCAGTGCGAACCGGTGCGGCAGCCTGAGACTGACCGGCTTCCGGTGCAATGGTGACCGGCTGACCGGCAGGTTCTGTTTGCGCAGGCGTTACGGCAGACGGCGCGGACTGGGAGGATTGAGCTGCGGGATTGACCGGAGCAGGATTTGTTGCTGCCGGAGCAGCAGTGCCTGTGGCTGGCTGCGAGGCCGCAGGCTCATTGGCAGGAGAAGGTGTAGCCGGAGCGGACGTCGGTGCCTGTGCCGCTGGCGCTACAGGCGCTGCAGCAGGAGCAGATGGCGCTGCCTGAGGCGCAGATTGTGTTTCCGATTGTGTTTCCGGAGAGGTTTGCGGGGCAGTCTGCTGTGGCTGCGCTTCCTGCGCCATAACCGGCGCTGAAAGTGTCAGCACATTACCGCCCGCAAGAAATGCGGAAAGAATGAAAGCTGACAATCCTGTCTTGAATGATATTGCTGCCTTGGACACTGTCTTAACCACCGCGACGACCTCACTGCATTTCATTATCAGGGACAGCCGGCCTGTATTATTTCCAGCCTGTACAGGATCAACCTGCTCCGCATTTATGCGGATGTGCTGCATCAACCAGCAACTGCCTTTTTCGGGTTATGCAATACAACCATCAAACATGACTTCGCAAGTCATGTTTTAAAAAAACCCGTCATTCTGCTGTTATTTGACAGGAAAGCGGAAGTTATTCACCAAAACAAACGGATGTTTTACGAATTTCATCACTGTCGCAAGGATTTCTCACATCCGCAATGCAGCTCCGGTGAGTCGCAGCTCCAGATTATGAGGGCACTATAACGGCAAAACAATAATATGACAATTTGAAACAAGTTTGAGCGCAAACCCGATAATCAGGGAAATATTAAGATCCTGACAAGGAACAATCATAAACCTGACGCATTAAAGCCGCATAATGCAGTGCATACCGTTATTGACTGACACCAATATCATCATGCTCCGGAGACAGTAGATGTTGCACAAAGACATGCAAACCATTGAAACTGCCGCCCGTACCGCAATGGCGGGATCATATGAACCGGAACAACAGGAAAACGCGGTCTTACGTACCGGTTTTTATGTGACAGCCGGTTGTATTCTGATTGCAGCTCTCATTCTTATGATTGCCTGACACTCCTGCACCTTCTCACAGGTTTCCAATACAGGCTAATGCCCGGCATATGCCTGCCTGTTTCCGCATGAGCTGAATTTGGAAACTGTGGCAATTAACCTTGGCAGCCGAATGTCCTCCATACCGGCAACTGCTCTCTGGCGATGAATGCACGGAACCATTACGTTAAAGCCACGTTATATTTCTGAACCCAGACAATATTACTGAGCAGTTTCAAAGAAAATGAAATTGCTCAGTCATTTGAAATTTCAGCTTCCGGAGGCATCCATGGCTCGTGATACCAAAATCGTAAATGACATTCAGGACGACAGCACAGCAGAATTGCAGGCACAGATTGCCCAGCTTAAAGAAGATATTGCATCGATTGCCGCAACACTGACAGAAATGGGCTCACGAAAAATCAATCAGGCCAGACAAGATGCATCCGATGCCTATCAGGATATTTATGAACAGGGCGAAGATGCTCTGAGCTCCCTGAAGGACAGTGCCTGTTCCCTTGAGCAACAGGTCACCGATTATGTTCAGGAACGTCCGGTCACATCAATCGCTCTGGCTGCCGCGTTCGGTTATCTTTTCGCAGCTCTGACACGGCGCTGATATGCTGAAATTGTTCACACCGGTCATTTCAGCCATTATCGGCAGCGAAGTGCAGGCCGCAACGCAGCGTGCCAAGCGCAGTGCCATTCTCTATGCGATTATGGCCGTGGCGCTGCTCACAGGTGCGTTCTTTCTGCTCCTCGCAGTCTTTTTCATTCTCATGATGAAATACGGTCTGATTATCGCAGCTCTGATGATCACAACCGGCTGTGTGGTGCTGGCGATCCTTGCCTATATCGTCAACCGCGTGATGGATAAGGCCGAGAAACGCCGTCTAGAAGAAAGACGCGCTGCGATTGACACCAATGCAGCGCTCACAGCAGCAGCGGTTGCCGCCGTACCGACCTTGCTCAAAAAACCGCTTTTAACTTTAGCAGTACCGCTTGCAGGACTGATTGCAGTGACATTGCTGTCGCGGGACAAAAAATCCGGCAATAAAAAGCAGGATCAGGGCGGATAGGTTCCGCCCCCTCTCCCTTCGCAGTGTCAGGGCCGCAATGTTCGGGTCAAGGAGCTCAGTCCGCAAAGCCAAACCCTAAGGAGACCATTGATGACCAGTTCGACAAAAGCACAGCTTAATGAGATCCTCGCAGATATGTCCCTCACCAATCTGGACAAATCTGCTGCTATTCTGAAACTTCAGGAAGATGCGCGCGATCTTCAGCGCGCCGCAACAGAAGGCGGCATGGATCCTGATGACGGGCTGAACAAGGATTTGCGGGAAATTGAACTTGCACTCGAAGCTCTGGGTGTTAGTTCGGATGAGACCGGCGCAGCAACGCTTTAGAGAGCCTTTGTGCTAGAGCATGTCACGGATACGTCTAGCTCCGGCTATAAACCAACTCCGCACAAAGCGATTTGTGCGGTGTTTTTTTCATACACTCGCCAATTCTGACCAGTCAGTTCTCACTCTGCGGCACCAGCACGCGCAATGCCGCCGGATGAATCCGGATATCCAGCTCGGCCGGTAAGGGCAGCAATTCTCCGTCAACAGACATATACTGATGCGCTTTATGATTGAGGATTTTCAGCTGAACTGAACGCGCCTGATCTTCCTCAATCGCCAGATTACTGCGCCACTGTCCGCGTGCAATATCCCAAAACAGCTTAAGCATACCGCTGACGGGAAGAGGCTTTGCCAGATAAAAACCGAGATGGCCTGTCTGCACATCCGGTGCTACGGGCAGCACGCTGTCTCCGTAAGGATTGTTCGACACGGCAAGGGCAGAATACACTCCTTTAACGGAACGCCCGTCAATATCTGCAACCGCTTTCACACGCGGTACATGGGTAATCAGCTGCCCCATAGCGCGGAAATTCGCCAGAATTTTCCCCACCCGTGAAGCATAGCTATATTTTTCACGATATCTGACCAGCATCGGATGCAGGCCGATTGCCACCTGATGCACAAAGGACTGACCGTTACAGGTGCCGATATCAACATTTTCAGCACCGGCCTTTGCCAGTGCGTGAATGGCCTCAGTAACATTTTGCGGAATATTCAGTGAGCGGGCAAAGAGGTTCATCGTACCGGCTGGCAACACGCCCAGAATTTTATCATTCTGCCAGGCCAGTGCAGCTGCAGCAGAAATAGTGCCGTCACCGCCACCGGCCAGAAGCACATCATAATCATGATTTTGTGCGGCCTTTTCCAAAGCGGCAAGAATATCATCACCATCCGTCAATACACAGGACAGTTCATGCCCTTCAGCAGCAAAAGCAGTGCATGCGTCATCAATAAACGCATCAATATCCATCGTCCGCAAAGTGCCGCTTTGACTGTTGAGAACAGCAATAATCTTCAAATAAATCTCCGCTCCGCATGACAGGTAATCAATCGGTCACACTCTGATGATCGCAAAAACCGTTTAGAAAGAGCGCATCGTCACTTGGGACGACGTATCGTCGGGGCCGTAATCGGAATTACCTTTAACATCGAGCAACTCCTGCAGCCTGACACGCGCACGGCTGACACGGCTCTTGATTGTGCCGACAGCACATTCGCAGATTTCTGCAGCTTCCTCATAGGAAAAGCCGGAAGCGCCGATCAGAATAATGGCTTCACGCTGATCATCCGGCAATTCGTTCAGAGCCTTGCGAAAATCCTGCAAATCCAGCGATCCGTATTGTGACGGATGAACGGCCAGCCGCTCCGTATACAACCCGTCCGTATCCTGTATCTCACGGCCGCGCTTACGCATCTGGCTGTAAAATTCATTACGCAAAATCGTAAACAGCCAGGCTTTGATATTGGTGCCCATTTCAAAACTGTCGCGCTTGCCCCACGCTTTCATAATCGTATCCTGCACCAGATCATCAGCTTTATCCTGCTGACCTGATAAAGATACTGCGAAAGCCCTCAAGCCCGGCAGGGCCGCAAGCATCAGCCGCTTGAATTCGTCTCTCTCCTCCGCCATTCCTGTCAATTCCTTGAATGAGAAGCAGATTTACGTTCAGCCTGATCCAGTTTCTCCAAAAGATCAAGAAAACGGTCAGGAATCGTTTCATCCTGAATACTGGAATAAAGAGCACGCAATTTGGAACCGATCTCGGAATTGGGTCCCAGTTCATCGCCTTTATTCAAACTGCCGGCCTGCGAGCCGCCTTGCGCGGAAAAATCGCGCGAAAATGAGGTCATAGCGTTGTCTTGATCCTGAAGCGGTTTCTTAGTGTTGGTCATCTCAGTCGTATTCCGGTTAATGCCACCAGAGCTCTGTTGCGGCTCTGATGTGATCTTGATGCGGCCTTGGTGCGGCCCTGTTTCAAGCACTAAAACCCTGCCCGATTGAGACGCTGTATCCAAGTCATAATGCGGGCGTGAATAATTAGTTCCCAAACACAGGAACAATTTTTATAGTCAGCCGTTAGAACCATAAACAGGCTGTAATCCTATCAGCCCATATAAATGGAGCATTCAATGTCATTGTCCACGCGTATTGCACCACATTTGCCATATCTGCGCCGTTTCTCACGCGCCGTGACCGGCTCTCAGTCAGCCGGAGATGCATATGTTGCAGCAATTCTCGAAACTCTGATCGATGATATTTCTGTATTTCCTGAGGCCTCATCCGATAAGATAGCGCTCTATCGTCTTTATTCCAGTATTTTCGACCGTACTTCTGTCGAAATTCCGGAAACTGACTCTCAGCATGCATGGGAAAAACGGGCCGCAAATAATCTGGCAATGCTGACCCCGCGTTCGCGTCAGGCCTTCCTTCTGGTTTCCGTTGAAGGCTTTAATGAAAAAGAAGCCGCAGAGATTATGCAGGAGGACGAAGCCGGTTTTTCCGCCTTGTTGACGGAAGCCTCGGAACAAATTTCCCGCCACGTTGCCACCCGCATTCTGATTATTGAAGATGAGCCGCTGATTGCCATGGATATTGAGCAGATGGTGGAGACGCTCGGACATGAAGTTGTGGGCATCGCCCGCACCCATCAGGAAGCGCTGACACTTTATAAGGCAGAAAAACCATCAATGGTTCTGGCGGATATTCAGCTTGCAGACGGCAGTTCAGGCATCGATGCAGTCAATGATATTCTCAAAAGTGATACAATTCCGGTTATCTTCATTACCGCTTTTCCGGAACGTCTTCTGACAGGGGAACGCTCGGAACCGACCTTCCTCGTCACCAAGCCGTTCAATCCGGATATGGTGAAGGCGCTTATCAGTCAGGCGCTGTTTTTTGAAGAAGGTTCGCTGGCAAGAGCATCATAATTGGCAAATTGAACAGGGATTTGAGCTGAAAATGCTTTAGCCGGAACCAAAACCCGCAACGGGCGTTATTTTAACATGCAATGACCTTCAAAAATCCGGTCATTCCATAAAGCGGGCAATTCTTTACCTGCCTGCAAGAGGAGGTTGACATGTTATATTATGCTGTTGTTTTTCTGATTATCGCCATTATCGCCGGTGCTTTGGGTTTTGGTGGTATTGCCGGTGCATCAACAGGCATAGCGCAAATTCTGTTCTTTATTTTCCTCGGCTTACTGTTGCTGTCACTGATCGCCAGCATCATAAGGAAAGCATAAATGCTGCAAAGCAATCCGATCCGAAAACATCTGAACGGGACGCCCGCGACGCGTCCCGAACCTGTCTTGTGCGGAGCAATCCTGTACCGCAGCTTATGCCGGTTTTAAGCACAGAAAGCGCAGACTATGGCTCCTACTTCGCCCGTTTCAGGATATAGCAGTGCCGCTCAGATCCGGTTGCGCTCTATGTTGCGAGCCATAAGAAACAGTAATGTTTCGGTTTTTTATCAAACCACGGATATGAATTACACCTGGGTGGAAAATCTGCCGGAGTTCTGGCTTTTGCCATGGCGCACGGGCATCAGCGAAAGCGACCTGATGCCCAAAGATATTGCGGCCAGACTGACAACTGCCAAAAGCCAGCTGCTTGCGACCGGCGATGCCCAGCGTCTGGAAATTTCGTTCCCCGACAAGAAAAATCCCCGCTGGTACGAATTCTTCATCGATTCCGACAAGGATGAAAGCGGCGAAACTATCGGCATCGTCACGACTGCCGTTGAAATAAGCGAGCTGAAACACCGCGAACAGGTTCTCAAAATATTGTTGCGCGAAGTCAGCCACCGCTCAAAAAATCTGCTGGCCATTATTCAGAGTATCGCCATGCAGACAGCACGATTCTCCGGCTCGGTGGATCAGTTCTTGCAAAAATTCCGCGGCCGTCTCTATTCCCTTTCCAATTCGCAGGATCTGGTAACGGATTCCAACTGGCATGGCGCAGCCTTTCGGGAATTGCTGCATTCGCAGCTGGAAAAATACATCCATCCCAAAGATCCGCGCCTGACGATTACCGGAAAAGATGTTTATCTTTTCCCCGGAGCAGCACTGCATGTCGGCCTTGCTTTCCATGAGCTGATTGTCAATTCCGCCTCCTATGGCGCACTGGCCTGTGAAAACGGCAGCCTGACGATTTCAGCGGAGCTGGAGCCGGACGGTGAAGGCGAGATGGATTTGATTATTCATTGGAAGGAAACAAGTCCTGCAACGGAAAACGATCTGTCAGGCCGTCCGCCGGATATATTAGCTGCAGAAAACCACATGCATGATGAAGTGTCAGATCTTAAAGTAAAATCCTATGAAACATCCCGTTTCGGCAGCGCAGTTTTGCTGCGGATCGTTCCTCAGGCCGTCAGTGGTACGGCCTGCTACAGGATTGAGGATAAGAGCGTAGAATATTATCTGCGCATTCCCCACCGGAATTTCGATTTTTAAGCTCGCCGGAAATATCCCGCTGCTGAGCCATTGCGCAATATTAAATCTGCTGCATCAGAGCGCCCCGTTGGGCGCACAAAGGTCGCTCTACTTTAAATTCTCTTGGATGGCATAAAAAAATAGCGCGCTCCGGAACAACAGCTCCGTGAGCGCGCGGACCGGGGATTAGGGGGCGTGCCCGCGGTCGGTGAAAGGCCGAACTTGTGAGGGGGCGGAAAGTCAGCCTTTCACAAGGTTCATAACGCCCATCCAGGCAATAAGTTTCATACGAAACTGCATTATTTAAAAATAAATTCTGAAACGCGCCGGAATTTATTTCTTCAGCTTGCGGCCATAGAGTTCAAAACGGTGATGGATAATTTCATAACCCAGCGAGCGGGCTATCTCTTCCTGTAATTTCTCAATCATTTCTGAATGAAATTCGATCACATCACCGGTTTCCATATCAATGAGATGGTCGTGATGCTGATTACCTGCCTGCTCGAAACGCGACGGCCCGCCGTCAAAAGCATGACGGTGAATAGCCCCCTGCTCTTCCAGCAATTTCATGGTCCGGTAGACAGTCGATAATGAAATACTGTTATCCACTTCAACAGCACGCTTGAAAATTTCCAGCGCATCCGGATGTCCGTCCGTCTGGGACAGAATATCCAGAATAACCCGTCTGGGGCGCGTGATCCGTACACCCGCATCACGAAGCTGTTTTTCATAATCATTTTTCATTATTAAAATCCCCATAGAACCCGACACTGTGCCTTAAACACAGCGCCAAGCGCAATTGCGGGTGAAACACGCATACTATGTCTGCACCATCAGCGGAACTGAACCGTGACGATTTCAGATGTCACTTTTACAAAACTTGGAACTCTCGTCAAACCAACTGGAATGAAGAATCTCTGATGTGCAACTTATAAATGAATACCGGTCAGGCAAAGCCCTGATCCGGCCAGACTGTTGTTGTGCAATAGTTTATCCCGCACTTATATATGTCCAATACATGCCCAGCGGAAATTTGCAGACAACAAAAAGCTCCGCACCGGTACTGCCGGTGCGGAGCTGATCTGTCAAAACAGAAATCTATTCGAGATTGCCGAGGCGCATACGTCCGACAAAGCGCGACTGGCGATAGTCATAAATCATGATCTCGGTACCGCCATCCGGCAGCAGGGTCTCAAGCGATACAAGATTACCCGAGAGGCTCTGTGACAGGAGGCGTGTCCCCGGAGCCAGTTCCAGCTGGGATTCAACCATTGGCAGCGGCTCGGCAGCTTTGCCTTCTGCATTCTGCGCCTGCGCGTCTGTTTTCGGAGCCTGTCCCGGAATATCCGATTGAGCTGTTTCAGTTTCTGCTGTATCGGGTGCCTTGTTGATTTTATAGACAACCGCAGCCAGCACCGCCATAAGACCTATCACCATAATGGCGATTGATATAATCAGCAGGCGAACCATTTTACGACGCACACGTTCCATAGCCGGATCGAGTTGAGGCTCCTGATACGTCTGAGCAGCATATTGCTGCTGTTCCGGGTGCTCTTGATAATAGTGGTCCTGCATTAAGGTCTCCGATTACTGATATCGCGAGGCGTGATAACGAAGGGAAGAGACGATTGAAAGAGCTAATTGCCGACGCAGATGCCGCAGGGAAGCGGCTGGATCAGTGGCTTGCTTCTCAACTCACGCCTGATCTTTCACGAAATCGCATCCAATCACTCATAAGTGCCGGCCATGTACAGGTAGACAACCGGACTGTGAGTGAGCCTAAGCACAAATTGCGCGAAGGTTCAACGATTGTACTGCACATTCCGGAGGCCGAACCCGCTGAACCACAGCCGGAAGACATTCCGCTTGATCTCCTTTATGAAGATAATGACATAATTGTGGTCAACAAGCCTGCCGGACTGGTTGTACACCCGGGAAATGGCAACTGGACCGGAACTTTGGTTAACGCTTTGATACATCATTGCGGTGACAGCCTCTCCGGTATCGGCGGCGTCAAACGTCCGGGCATTGTTCACCGGCTGGATAAAGACACATCCGGCGTGCTGGTTGTCGCCAAACATGACAAGGCGCATCAGAACTTAAGCGCACAATTTGCCGATCACGGCCGCAACGGACTGCTGGAACGTGCCTATATGGCATTGGTCTGGGGTATGCCCGAGCGCCCTGCCGGTACAATTGACGCCCATCTCGGCCGCTCACATCGTGACCGCACCAAACAGGCAGTGGTGCGTGAAGATCGTGAAGATGCCCGCTACGCCATCACCCATTATACAATTGAAGAGCGTTTCGGTGAGAACAGCGATGCCACAGCACTCGCTTCCCTCGTAGAGTGCCGCCTTGAAACCGGACGCACCCATCAGATCCGTGTGCATATGGCGCATATCGGCCATCCGCTGATCGGCGATAGTGAATATGGCGGCGCTTATAAAACCAAGGCTAACCGTCTGACTGACGAACTGAAAACAACTGTACAGAATTTCCATCGTCAGGCACTGCATGCACGGTTGCTGGCTTTTGAACATCCGATGACCGGTGAATTTATGGAATTCACGGCTGACATGCCGGAAGATATGCAGATTCTGCTCGAAGCCTTCCGCCATGGCGGTCTAAAAGCTGATTAAAACCGGTTCGTCATATTAAATAATTGTAACAATCGGGAGCGGCGGCATGTTTGCTCCCGGTTGTTTTTTCCCTACAGACATTCCGTCACAATAATATTATTGATTTTCAATATGTTAATTAAAACACGCTTCTAAAATTTAATTCTGTAGTCATTTTGATAAAATTCTCGTGTTTTGTCACTTTGACCGTGTTTTCGCCTAAATTCTTCCTATATACTCACTTTATGCGACGAACTGTCTGAAATGGTTATCATACAGACGCGGGTTCGCCTCAATGGGAACCTGTCACAAAAAGGAGGGTGCTATATGGCCCGTGCAACTTTACCGGCTATCACCGCAGGTGATGGTGGTCTGACACGATATCTCGATGAAATCCGCCGCTTCCCGATGCTTCAGCCTCAGGAAGAATATATGCTTGCAAAACGCTATAGCGAGCATGCTGATCCGGAAGCCGCCCATAAACTTGTTACCAGTCACCTGCGTCTTGTGGCCAAAATTGCCATGGGGTATCGCGGCTACGGCCTGCCGATCGGTGAAGTGATCTCAGAAGGCAATGTCGGCCTGATGCAGGCGGTCAAGCGCTTTGAACCGGAACGCGGCTTCCGCCTCGCCACCTATGCTATGTGGTGGATCAAGGCCTCGATTCAGGAATATGTGCTGCGGTCGTGGAGCCTTGTCAAAATGGGCACCACCGCAAACCAGAAGCGTCTGTTCTTTAACCTGCGTAAGGCTAAGAATAAGATTCAGGCGCTGGATGACGGCGATCTGAACCCTGAACAGGTGAAAGAAATCGCTCACCGTCTGAGCGTTTCTGAGGAAGAAGTCGTATCCATGAACCGCCGTATGAGCGGCGACGCATCTCTGAATGCGCCGATCCGCGCTTCGGAAGGTGAAAGCGGTGAATGGCAGGACTGGCTGGTGGATGACAGCGCCTCTCAGGAACAGGTTCTGATTGACGAAGACGAGCTGAACAGCCGCCGCACCATGCTTGAATCAGCGATGTCCAAGCTCAATGACCGTGAACGCCGGATTTTTGAAGCCCGTCGTCTGGCAGAGGAACCGGTTACGCTTGAAGATTTGTCGACCGAATTCGGCATCAGCCGTGAACGTGTCCGTCAGATTGAAGTCCGCGCTTTTGAAAAAGTACAAGAGGCTGTCATGGCCTCTGCTGAAGCTGCATAAAAACGGATATCCCGTTTAGCATCCGGAATAAAACAAAACCGCCCTGTAACAAAGTACAAGGCGGTTTTTTATTACCACAGAGCTTAGCGTGTTGAATCTGCGTCACACGCTCTTGCCCTGTTTATTCTTATCAGTTGGCTGCCGGTGCTGTGTTGCCCCAGCTTTTCAGCACTTCATCAAAGACTTTATCACCCGGCACACCTTTTTCAATGCTGATCAGCGCACGGCGACCATTGCGATAGGTGATCGGAATATCAATCCATTGCTGACGGCGCATCAGCGACAGGTTCATATCAACAGCCGTACGGGCATCATTCAATGCCACAAGAAAGAAGTTATCCGCGATCTTCATCGGAATAGCTGCCAGCGGATTACCTGCGGCCTGTTCGGAATCCTTGAAGGTCACGCGCTGCACATTCTCAATCACGCCGCCGTCGAAATCATCCGGCACTGTATAGATCATCTCGATCAGATGGCTTGCAGGAATTGACTGATCCGCATTGCGGCGCAGGGTCATGCGCAGATTGATTTTTCTGTCCGGATAGCTGACATCGGCACGGATTGCCGGTTCATCCGGCACACCTTCGCCCGGTGAATCCTGCACCACTGACCAGACAACATTACCCTTGATTGCAGCCGATGTTTCACCGCCGCGCTGTTCTTCATAGAAGAAAGCCGGTTGTCCGACCGGAATAGTCTGCGCCTGTGTATTCGTGTTAGCCGCAGGCTGACCATTGGTCGCCGGAGCAGTTCCTGTCACCGGTGCATTGGAGGTTCCCTCACCGACTGTCGGCTTGTCACCGGAAGTCCCTGCATCCACTTCACTGCCATCCGGCAGCAAACGCTGGGTCAGCTTCTGTTCGCCTTCAGGCTTGGTCTGTGCCGGTGTTGTGTTGCTATCAGCATTACTGCCACTGTCATTATTCGTTGCAGGCGGTGTTGTTTCCGGCGGCGTTGTTGTTCCGGTGTCCGGTTCATCACCGGCATCTTCGCCTGCATCTGTCCCCTCACCGCTATCCGTTGAACCGGCTGTGAGCGAAGAAACATAATCCTTGATCTGATCCTGATAGGTCCAGCCTGCATAACCGGCACCGCCAAGCAGCAGAACTGCAATCAGTCCGGCAATCAGCCCTTTGGAGCTGCGGCTGCGTGGTTCTTCATCATAGTCATTATAAGAGGAGCGCTCGGCAAAACCGGATGTGTCATCACGGTCGTTCTGCCAGTCATCCTGCGTATTGCCATGCAATGTGCTGTCATGCGGATCATCCGGCAAGACAGAAGGTTCTGCATTTTGCTCATCAGCAACGCCGGCTTCCTGAACTGCCTTCAGAAAATCTTCCAGTGGATCAGTCGCCTGCTCCGGCTGTGCAGCTTCTTCAGCAGCGCGCTCGGCAGCACGGTAATCGGTTTCAACTTCCTCAATCGCCGCTTCGAGCATCTGGCGCTGACGCTGGGCAACCGCGTCCGGCGCATTTGCAGCCGTCAGCTTCTGCTCGATCGTGGAGCGGGCCTTCGCATAGACACGCTGACGAAGCGCCTGATCAGGATTTTCCTGAGCATCAATTGTCTTTTTCAGTACCGCTGCAAAATCTGCCATACTCTTCCAAATCCGTTACTGGCGACTGAATCTGCCTCTCCAAGCGCTTTTGCACAGCGCCATATCAGCCTATTCATGAGAAAATCAGATGAAATCTGAATGTTTTATTAAACATAAGTCTTAACGAATGCAAAGTTTACTGTGTAATTCAACACCTTACAGACGAACATAAACGATAAAATACCGTTAAAAAGTCCCCTATCACCCTGAAATCGTCCCCTGATCAACATGGAGCACTCCGCTTGCGCAATCAAGGGGCATAAAAGGCAAAAAAGGCGGGATCGAAATCCCGCCTTTTTCAAATCACATGATTTCAGAAATTTTAGTCCTGAAACGGATCTGTTACCAGAATTGTATCGTCACGCTCAGGGCTGGTCGAGAGCATGGAAACCGGCGTACCGATCAGCTCTTCAATATAGCGAACATATTTCACAGCCTGTGCTGGCAGCTCATTCCATGAACGGGCACCGGCAGTTGTGTCTTTCCAGCCTTCCAGTGTCTCATAGATCGGCTTGACGCGTGCCTGTGCATCCATCGAGGCTGGCAGATAATCAATACGCTTGCCGTCCAGCTCGTAAGCCACGCAAACTTTGATCTCGTCCAGACCGTCAAGAACGTCCAGCTTGGTCAGCGCAATACCGGTAATACCGGAAGTGCGTACAGTCTGCTTGACCAGCACCGCATCGAACCAGCCGCAACGGCGGGAACGGCCGGTGTTTACACCGACTTCACGACCAACGGTCGAGAGATGTTCACCGATTGCATCATCCAGTTCGCAAGGGAACGGACCTTCACCAACGCGGGTGGTGTAAGCCTTGGTAATACCGAGCACATAACCGATTGCTGTCGGGCCAAGACCCGAACCGGCTGCAGCCTGACCGGCAACAGTATTGGACGAAGTTACAAACGGATAAGTACCGTGGTCGTTATCGAGCAGCGCACCCTGCGCACCTTCAAACAGAATACGGGCACCGGCTTTGCGCTTGTCGTCCAGAATCTTCCAGACCTGATCCACATAAGGCAGGATCTTGTCAGCAACTTCTGTCAGTTCATTATGGATGCTGTCGACCGAAATTTCGGCCAGTCCCATACCGCGACGCAGCGCATTGTGATGGGTCAACAGGCGTTCAATTTTCGGACGCAGGCTTTCAGGCTCAGCCAGATCAATCACGCGGATGGCACGGCGGCCAACCTTGTCTTCATAAGCAGGGCCAATACCGCGTTTGGTGGTGCCGATTTTCAGACCGGCAGAACCGTCTTCACGGATCGCATCCAGTTCGCGGTGCAGAGACAGGATCAGAGGAGCATTTTCAGCAATGCGCAGAACTTCAGGGGTCACTTCAACGCCCTGTGCACGCAGCTTTTCAACTTCTGTCACGAAATGATGCGGGTCGACGACAACGCCGTTACCAATAACGGAAAGTTTGCCGCGTACGAGGCCGGAAGGAAGCAGTGCCAGCTTATAGCTTACACCGTCAATCACCAGAGTATGACCGGCATTGTGGCCGCCCTGATAACGCACGATTACATCAGCGCGTTCCGACAACCAGTCAACGATCTTACCTTTACCTTCGTCGCCCCATTGCGAGCCGACGACGATCACATTAGCCATGAAGAAAACTCCTCAGTACAGAATGTACAGCTTGTTTGGAATTTGAATCGAGCCTGTGACACATGCCGCTTTAGGCCCGCTCTTTCTAAAACGCGTGCTTATGCAAGCCCGTATTTTTTACAGAACGTGAGCTTCTATACAGCGTCACAACAAAAAGTGCGACTCCCGATTGCCGGAAATCGTACCTCTTCCTGCAAAAACTGGCTTATTTTGCCAGATTGCGCATCATGAAACGGGCATCTTCGGAGTAACTGAGCAGTTTTTCCTGCAAATGCGGCACATCCTGCACGGAGAATCCCTGTTTTTCCCAATAGGGCTGCGATCCGTTCACGGCCACCAGCGACAGTGAGTCGAAACCATGCGCTTCAGCCGTTTCCACGAGCAGTGTCACCAGCTTGCGTGCGGCACCGAATGCACGTGCCTGCGGCAGCAATGCCACATCATGCATATAGAAACTGTCGGCGCCTTCCGGAACCTGATGTAAAAGCGTGTTCAGCGCCGGTGCGGAAAAACGCATCCACGGATGGCTGAAACTATAACCGAGCAATTGTTTGTCACCCTGCAACACAAAAGCACCGGCAGCAAAGACACTCAGCCGGTCAGCAAAAATAGCAGGATCCTCAGGAAAATCCGGATGCACAATGCAGCTCATATCATGCACTTCCGACAAGTCGGATGGCTGCATCAGCCGCCAGTCAGCAGTCAGCGACGCTTTATTCTCAGACATAATCATTGCCTTTATTCATATGACGGAATGCTTCGTCAATTTCCCGTCAGTTGATAAAGCACATCCCGAAAAGCACAAAACGCTTTCCGGGATGCCTGTTCATTTTAGATAATCAGAGTTCGCTCTCTAATCAATCCGCAGCGATATCAAAGACCAGCGGGCGTGCCTGCACAATGGCTTCATTGGCACGCAACACATCAAGAACCGCATCTGGAATACGCTCATCCAGATAGAGAAGCGCAATCGCATCGCCGCCCATGCGCTCACGACCAAGCGAGAAGTTTGCAATATTCACGCCGTGATTACCGCAAACTGTACCCAGCCAGCCGATCATGCCCGGCGTGTCATTATTGGTGGTATAAAGCATATGCTGACCAACTTCCGCATCCAGATTGATACCTTTGATCTGGATAAAGCGCGGCTTGCCATCGGAGAAGCAGGTGCCGGCAATCGAGCGGGTGCGTGTTGTCGTGCGCACAGTGATCTTGATGTAACCGTCGAACACGCCGGATTTATCGCGCTTCACTTCTGATACGATAATACCGCGTTCTTTCACCATCACCGGTGCCGATACCATGTTGACATCGGAGACCTGCGGGCGGATCAGACCGGCCAGCGCCGCACTCATCAAAGCACGGGTATTCATGGCTGCGGTGGAACCGTCAAACAGGATTTCCACTTCCTGAATAGGCTCATCCGTCACCTGACCAATAAAGGCACCCAGAACTTCAGCCAGTTTTACAAACGGCTTGAGGCGCGGTGCTTCTTCCGCAGTGATCGACGGCATGTTGATCGCATTGGTGACAGCACCCTTGATCAGATAGTCGGCCATCTGCTCGGCAACCTGCAGCGCCACATTTTCCTGCGCTTCCGAGGTCGAAGCACCAAGATGCGGGGTACAGACCACATTCGGCAAATTAAACAATTCGGACTCTGTTGCCGGTTCTACTTCAAACACGTCAATACCGGCACCGGCGACTTTGCCCGATTTCAGGGCCGCAACCAGATCAGCTTCAACAATCAGACCACCACGGGCACAATTGATAATGCGCACGCCGTCTTTCATCTTGGCGATGTTTTCCGCATTAATGATATTGCGGGTCTTATCGGTCATCGGCGTATGCAGGCTGATGAAATCAGCGCGTGCCAGCAGATCGTCCAGCTCGACCTTCTCAACGCCCAGTTCCTCCGCACGGCCTTCCGAGAGGAACGGATCGAAAGCCACCACATGCATTTTGAGGCCAATGGCGCGGGTTGCAACAATCGAACCGATATTACCGCAACCGATGACACCGAGCGTCTTGCCGGTAATTTCCACACCCATGAAGCGGTTCTTTTCCCACTTACCGGCGCGGGTTGACTGGTCAGCTTCCGGCAACTGGCGGGCAACAGCAAACATCAGCGCAATCGCATGTTCCGCAGTGGTGATCGAATTACCAAAAGGCGTATTCATCACGATGATACCGCGGCGCGAGGCAGCAGGAATATCCACATTATCCACACCGATACCAGCGCGGCCAACCACTTTAAGGTTTTTTGCTGCTGCAATCAGCTTATCGGTCACTTTGGTAGCGGAACGGATCGCCAGACCATCATATTGGCCGATAACTTCGAGCAGTTTTTCTTTGTCTTTTCCGAGATCCGGCAAATAATCCACTTCAACGCCGCGATCTTTGAAGATCTGCACTGCGGTTGGTGACAATTTATCCGAAACGAGAACGCGAGGTGCCATAACGGCCTCCGTAATTGTGTGATAGCAGAAAATAAGGGTGGTGTGCCGCAACCGTCCCAACACAGTTGCAGCGGGTACTCAGCATGATCCCGAAAAGTGGAAACCGGTTTTCGTATAAGATCATGCGCAATCAAAAGATTAGAGCGGGATAACTATTCAGCTAAAGACATCACGCTCTAACAATGCTCATAGCCTTGCGGCCGTATGAATGATCTTAGGAAAGCTGCGCTTTTTGCGTCTGAAATGCCCAGTCAAGCCAAGGCAGCAATGCCTGCAGGTCTGATGTTTCAACCGTTGCACCGGTCCAGATACGCAGCCCCGACGGTGCATCACGATAGGCACCGATATCAAAGGCAACGCCTTCTTTTTCCAGCAGAGCCACAATCGCTTTGGCAAAAGCAGCCTGAGCATCTGCCGGCAGTGCTGCAACCTGCGCATCTTTGATCGACAGGCAAACAGAGGTATTGGAGCGCGTTTCCGGCACAATAGCCAGATTGGCAAGCCAGTCGCTCTTTTCAACAAAATCATTGAGCACGGCAAAATTCTTATTCGCACGCGCCATCAGACCCTGAAGACCACCGATCGACTGCGCCCATTGCAGCGCGTCCAGATAATCTTCAACGCAGAGCATCGAAGGTGTGTTGATGGTTTCGCCGGTGAAGATACCTTCAATCAGCTTGCCGCCTTTGGTCATGCGGAAGATTTTCGGCAGCGGCCATTGAGGCTTATAGCTTTCAAGGCGCTCTACTGCGCGCGGGGAAAGGATCAGCATACCATGCGCGCCCTCACCGCCGAGCACTTTCTGCCATGAGAAAGTAACGACATCGAGCTTGCTGTAATCCATATCCTGCGCAAATGCCGAAGAGGTGGCATCACAAATGGTCAGACCTTTACGGTCTGACGGAATGAAATTTGCATTCGGCACACGAACGCCGGAAGTGGTGCCGTTCCATGTGAAAACCACATCACGGTCGAAATCCACTTTAGCGAAATCAACGATTTCACCATAAGGCGCATCAAATGTGCGGACATCTTTGAGCTGAAGCTGCTTTACAACATCGGTGACCCAACCGGCACCGAAGCTTTCCCACGCGACCATATCAACGCCGCGCTCACCAAGCAGTGACCACAAAGCCATTTCCATCGCACCGGTATCCGATGCCGGTACAATGCCGATGCGGTAATCTGCTGGAATCTGAAGAATTTCACGGGTCAGGTCAATCGCTGCTTTGAGCTTTGTCTTGCCGAGTTTAGCGCGGTGCGACCGTCCGAGCGGTGCATCTGTAAGCGCTTCCAATGTCCAGCCTGGACGCTTGGTGCAAGGACCTGAAGAAAATTGTGCATTAGCCGGACGGATGTCTGGCTTTGGAAAAGTCGTCATCTGTATCTACCCTTTCAGATAGCACGCTTCCCGTTGGGGAGAAGTGGCCCACTGACTAAGCTATATAAAAGCCACGTCACGCGCAAGTGGGTCAGAAACGAAACCGTCACAGAATTTATCATCTGCGACAAAATTACATCATCCGCATCAATCTTGACATTTAGTTAGGCGCCATACTATATGTTGCCGTATGGATATTTTAGAAATGAAACATCACGCCCTTTTGGGTGCGGAAACACCGGAAAACAGCCATTATCAAAATATGCGCCTGTGTTTTGAACTGCTGAGCGCAGCAAAAATGATCGACCAGAGCTGCGCGCAACGTCTCGCCCCTTACCAGCTCTCCGAGAGCCGTTTTGTGATTTTGTTTCTGCTGCAACAGGAACCTAAAGGACTGGCACCCCATCTTTTGGCAGAGCGTGCCGGAATCACCCGCGCCACTTTAACCGGCCTGCTCGACGGGCTGGAACGCGATGGTTTTCTCATTCGCAATCACAGCCAGACAGACCGCCGCTCTATTATCGTGACTCTGGCGGACAAAGGAAAACAGACCGCAACATCGCTGGTGAGCGATCATTCACAATGGATTGCCTCTCTGATGGCGCCGCTGAATGAACAAGAGAAACAAATGCTCAGTACTTTACTGGGTAAAATCTGGACAGCGGCACAGGAGCCAGCAGACCATGACCAAAGCACCCGTTAAATCTGTCCGCCGCATGAGCGACATCACACCGGAACGATTGGCCGAACTGAATAACGGTACAGCTGAAACCACTGTGCTGACTGAATGTCTGGCCATTGATTTCGCCCTTTTGATGCAGGCTGTTTTTCCGGATATTCCGGCAGAAATACATCAACAACTCAGCGGTACTACGGCTGGTATCACCGCCCGCATGGCACTGGCAGCACAATTACTTCACAACCACGGTGAAATCAGCCTGAATGATCTGAATATACATCAATCAGACACAATCCGTGGCTGGGCATGTTATTTCATCGCCCAGAAACAGCAGCTTTCCCTGCAAGAGAAGCTGGAACTGATCCGCCCTCTTGCCGATGATCATCATTTTGGCGTGCGCGAATGGGCATGGCTGGCACTACGCAATGATCTTATCGCGCAACCGGAACAGAGCTTCAGCCTATTGCAGCCATGGACGAATGACCCGTCCTATAAAATCCGGCGCTATGCCTGCGAGGCTGTCCGCCCGCGCGGCGTATGGTGCGCCCATTTTAACCTGCTGAAAACACAGCCGGAACTGGTACTACCTATCCTTGAAGCGCTCCGCAGTGATCCGGAAATTTATGTGCAGGATTCTGTCGCCAACTGGCTCAATGATGCCTCCAAAACCACACCGGATTGGGTGCGCAGCCTTTGTGAGCGCTGGCTGCAGGAAAGCACCTCACCTTCTACTGCCCGCATCTGCAAACGCGCTTTGCGGACACTCAACAAATAATCCTCCCCGTAAATGAGACTGATATGACCCATTATCTTGCAGAATTATACAGCCCTAAAGCGGCATGGCTTGCCCTGCCACCCGCGCAACGTCAGGCGTTCTTCGCCACAATCGGCTCAGGCATGGGTAGCCTGTCTGAATTTGGCATTGAGCCACTAGCCTTTGGCCAGACCGATCCGTCTCAACTCCATCCGGCACAGCAGCAGTTTTTCGCCATCTGGAAATTCACAGATAAAGCGGCCGTTACAGCTTTGCTGGAAGCCATTCATGCAACCGGCTGGCATGATTATTTTGACACCATCAATGCAGCAGGTGAAGCAACCGATATGAACACACATCTGGCACAGCTCGCCGCCTGCTAAACAAAAAATGCCGCGTTTATGGAAACGCGGCATTTCAATATTAGCAGAGATTTTAACCTGCTCACCAGGTTGTCATACGCAGACCTGCGCGAATCTGATGCGATTCCAAACCTTTATCCGCATAGGTGTTCCCACCTTCGTTCGCTGCATCTCCAGATGAAATACGGGCATACCGATAACCAAGATCAAATTTAATATTCTCGGTCACATCAATCGCTGCACCGGCCATCAATGCCCATTGCAGACGTGTCGTATTTCGACCATCAATTAAATTCTTACCCGTATCTGCGTCTTTATAACCAACTTTATAATCCATATTGGCCATGCCAAGACCGGCACCGATATAAGGCGTCACACCGGAGAAATTGCCAATATCATAATAGGCATTGGCCATAGCTTCCCAGATATCCGCTTCAATCGGTTCTCCGCCAACCTTCAGCTTACGATAACCGGCTGTAATATCGCCACGAATATTATCGGTGAACTGATAGCCGACGCCACCACTATAAGCGGCTGTGGCCTTTACTTTTCCACGCAACAATTCGTCGTCACCTTTAAGACGAGCTTTTGCATTCACTGACGGCACATAAGCGATATCACCGCGCAGATACCAGCCCGATCCGATTTCCACCGGCTTGTAAACGTCCTGCTCGACAGGTGTCGCATAAAGAATCTGATCGAGATCGGCGGCCTGCGCCACTCCGTTTGCAGCGGATAGTGCGAAAACTGCAATCACTGCTTTATGCAATGATGTGAATGAAGATTTTTTCATCATCTGCATCCTGTAATTCTGTTTTCCGCCTCACATGAGACTGAAATACTAAATGGAAATCTGTGCGGACTGTGCTGCGCCTTTTAGGGCGCAGCACAAATTCACTTACTTATAAACCGGTGTTGTCACATCATTGTAAGCGACCGGACGGCTGTAACCGCCGAACTGGTAACGCAGACCAACGCGAACATCGTGAATATCAAAGCTGCGATCAAAGCCACGGCCGATATCTTTTGTTGCACCGAACATTTCGCCACCTTCAATGCGGCGGAAGCGATAACCGGCATCCAGCTTCAGGCTCTGTGTCAGATCATAGGAGAGACCGGCCATCAAAGCCCAGGTAAAGCGCCAGCTTGCAGAACCGTAATGAACCGTCGAGCCAGACTGATCAAAGCCAGGATCAATCGTATTGGTCAGATCACCCCATTTGATGCGCGTACCACCGATACCGGCACCGACATAAGGTGTGAAACCGTTGAAATTACCCAGATCAATATAGGCATTGGCCAGAATGGACAGCGCCGACATTTTTGCTGTGTCGTTAGACACGCAATCGGCATAAGCATTATTGGCTGTGCAAACGCCGCTCGTTGAACCGCTGAACTTCGCGCGGGTCAGATAATCGACGGTCAGATCTGTACGGAAATAATCCGTCACCTGATAACCGACACCACCGCCGAGCAGGAATGAGCCTTTCAGCTTACCATCCAGTGAATTTTCACCAAAGCTGGTTCCCGAGCAGGTGCTGCCACATCCCTTGTCAATCGTCGCATAGTTGGCACCTTTGAATTTCGCGCCGGCATAACCGATGTCGCCACGCAGATACCAGCCGCCGACAGGCGCAGGCGGAACCACCACTTCAGGAATGATTGGTTCAGGGATATCTACGATATCCGCCGCAAAGACCGAGGAAACAGAGCCCGCCATTGTCAGCCCTGCAACACCGGCGATAAGCAAATTCTTTAAGTTCATCATAGCGTGTCCTATCGCATTTCCACGGCCATGTAGCACCGGGACGACTATTCTCAGACACACCATAATTCGGAAAGGTTAAATGCTACTTAACCTTGTTTATTCACGATATTTATTAATAATTACGCATGTAACCATATAAAAAAGAGGAGCAAAAAATGCCCCTCTTTGCGTTGAAAATATTCAGTTTTATACATGAGCGATACAGATTACCGCAGATGAAGACAGGCACAAATTCGTAAACCGGCCCGTTATTTTGCTGCTGTTCTGATCGATGTGATAATATCATCGACGACAGTTTCAACCAGTTTATGGTCGTCACCCTCAGCCATTACGCGGATCAGAGGTTCAGTCCCTGAAGGACGGATCACAACACGGCCAGTGCTGCCAAGAGCATTTTTGCCTTCTTCGATCGCCTGAATAACTGTTTTATTCTCAAGCAATTTTCCGCCGGCAACGCGGATATTTTTAAGAATCTGCGGCACGGGCTGAAATTTACGGCAAACTTCGCTCAGCGGACGTCCCTGCTCCTGCATAACAGCAAGAATTTGCAGCGCAGAGATCAAACCATCGCCGGTCGTACCAAATTCAGACAGCACAATATGACCCGACTGTTCGCCACCGACATTGAAACCGTTCTCACGCATATGTTCAACAACGTAACGGTCACCGACTTTGGTGCGCGCCAGTGTCAGCCCCTGATCGCCGAGGAAACGCTCCAGACCAAGATTGGACATAATGGTCGCAACAATACCGCCGCCAACGAGACGTCCGCTCTTTGACCAGCTTTCCGCAATCACAGCCATCAGCTGATCGCCGTCAATGATGGTGCCGTTTTCATCAACCATCAGCACACGATCCGCATCACCATCAAGGGCAATACCAACATCGGCGCGGGTTTCATGAACTTTACGGATCAGACCTTCCGGATGGGTGGAACCACAATCCTCATTAATATTCGTACCATTCGGTGTATTATTAATGGTGATAACTTCAGCACCGAGTTCCCACAAAGCAGCCGGTGCCACTTTATAAGCTGCACCATTAGCGCAATCGACCACAATACGCAGACCATTCAGCGACAAATGACGCGGCATGGTACGCTTGGCAAACTCAATATAACGGTAAATATCGCCGTCAACGCGTTTCGCCCGACCAACTTCGCCATGGCTGCTCATATGCGCGCTCATGTCATCATCAATCAGCTTTTCGATCTGCAATTCCAGCGCGTCTGACAGTTTATAACCGTCAGGGCCAAACAGCTTGATGCCATTATCATAATAAGGATTGTGCGAGGCGGAGATCATCACACCGATATCTGCACGCAATGAACGGCACAGCATGGCAACAGCCGGTGTCGGGATCGGCCCCAGAAGAAACACTTCCATGCCCATGGAGGTAAAACCGGCAACAAGCGCATTTTCCAGCATATAGCCCGAACGACGGGTATCCTTGCCGATCACCACACGCTGCCCCTGTCCGCCATCGCGGAATGACAAGCCTACAGCCATACCGACCCGCATAGCGATATCCGGCGTCATCGGAAAAGAATTAGCCTTACCGCGAATGCCGTCAGTACCAAAATATTTACGGGACATATTCAAGCCTTTTCTTTGCGCAGTGCCATACCTGCCTTATTCTAAAGAACAGAAAACAGGCTTCTCTTAAAACTAGCAATGCAGCGATTTTATATCTCTTGTCAAATATCCAGACCATGAAACTGATCATCTGGTAAACAGATCCGCTCAGGATATTTAAATTGCTGCCTCCGAATGACACAGCGTGCCAGTTCAGATCAACGAAATAAAAAAACCGGGCTTTAAAAGCCCGGTTCTTATTTAACACAGTCGTTACCGGTACAAGTCTTATGCCTGTGGTTCAGGCTTCATATCCTGTCCGGCCTCCGGCTCAGCATCCGGCTTCTTGCGTGATGCACCGGCTTTAGGAACGCCCGATCCGCGCGATGAGGATGAGTCATCACCTGTATCGCGGTTCGGTTTCTGACCGGCGATCAGCTGTTTGATCTCTTCACCGCTCAGGGTTTCATATTCCAGCAGGCCTTCAGCAATGGCCACCCATGCATCATGCTTTTCTGTCAGAATACGGCGCGCTTCAACATAGGCATTGTCAATCAGCTCACGAACTTCCGCATCAATCAGCTGGGCTGTTGCTTCAGAAACATTCTGCGTACGCGATACGGAATGACCGAGGAAGACCTCTTCCTGATTTTCGCCATAGGCAACATAGCCGAGCTTTTCAGAAAAGCCCCAGCGGGTCACCATAGCACGGGCAAGCTTGGTTGCCTGTTCAATATCGGATGACGCACCGGATGTGATGTTTTCCTTACCGAATTTCAGCTCTTCGGCAATACGGCCACCCATCATGATTGCAAGGCGCGACACCATCCACTTATAGCTCATGGAATATTTGTCGCCTTCCGGCAGCTGCATCACCATACCCAGCGCACGACCGCGCGGAATGATGGTTGCTTTATGGACCGGATCAGCCACAGGCACATTCATCGCCACAATCGCGTGACCGGATTCATGATAGGCGGTCAGTTCTTTTTCTGCCTGCGTCATCGCCGAAGAACGGCGTTCCGCACCCATCATGATCTTGTCTTTGGCGTCTTCAAATTCCTGCATAGTCACCAGACGCTTGTTACGGCGTGCAGTCATCAGTGCAGCTTCATTGACGAGGTTCATCAGATCCGCACCGGAGAAACCAGGTGTACCGCGGGCAAGAACTTTCAGATCGACATTCGGTGCCAGCGGTACATTACGCACATGCACTTTAAGGATCTGTTCACGGCCGCTCACATCCGGATTAGGCACAACAACCTGACGGTCGAAACGACCCGGACGGAGAAGCGCAGGATCAAGCACGTCAGGACGGTTGGTTGCAGCAATCAGAATAATATTCTCATTGGCTTCGAAACCATCCATCTCAACCAGCAATTGGTTCAGCGTCTGTTCGCGTTCATCATTACCACCGCCTAAGCCCGCACCACGGTGACGACCGACGGCATCGATTTCGTCGATGAAGATAATGCAAGGAGAGTTCTTTTTTGCCTGTTCAAACATATCGCGGACACGGCTTGCACCGACACCAACAAACATTTCAACAAAGTCAGAACCGGAAATTGTAAAGAACGGCACATTGGCTTCACCGGCAACAGAGCGCGCCAGCAAAGTTTTACCGGTTCCCGGAGGGCCTACGAGCAGCACACCGCGCGGAATTTTACCGCCGAGACGCTGGAATTTCTGCGGATCACGCAGAAACTCAACGATTTCTTCCAGATCTTCTTTGGCTTCGTCAACACCGGCAACATCCTGAAAGGTCACACGGCCATGCGCCTCAGTCAGAAGTTTTGCCTTGGATTTACCGAAGCCCATCGCGCCGCGTGAACCGCCCTGCATCTGACGCATGAAGAAAATCCACACGCCGAGGATCAGGATCATAGGCAGCCATGACAGAAGAATACCGAACAGCGATCCCGAGCCATCGCTTTCAGGCTTTGCGGTAATCGCAACATTTTTCTCTTCAAGGCGGCCGATCAGGCTGGCATCCGAAGGGGAATAGGTCTGGAATGTCGCATTATTATCAGCATAGGAACCGACGATACGCGGGCCGGTAATGGTGACGGATTTAACCCGTCCGCCCGATACATCTTCAATAAATTGCGAATAAGGAATCTCACGAGACGACGCGCGTTGCGCCGGACTCTGAAACAGGTTGAATAATGCAACCAGCAGGAGAGCAATGATCGCCCAGAGGGCGAAGTTGCGATAATTTGGATTCATCTCGGGTCCAATCGATTACCAACGTCTTTCCGGTTCATCTGCCGTTTTGGCGCTTTCCGGAAAAATATTCAAACCTAACATAGGTTCGATGCACGGCCTTGCCAAGGCGGTGTACAGCTTCATAAGTGATTCTTCTGCATTCTTTGCAGAATTTACCTGTAATTATGGTTGAAAGGCATGGTTAAAAGCCCTTTTACAACCTGTGCGACCTCAAAATCATGGCCGGAAAGCACCCTGTCAAAACAGGCAAGAGTGCGTTTTATCCGAACTTCAGAACTTTGCGGAACCAGACCGGACAATGCAGGAAAACCAGTCACCACCCCGTTACAAAAGACAGCCGGTGCAGCGAGCAAACTGTTGCGGTCAAAATGCCCCTGTTTCCCCTCTCCTGTTCCTATCTTGTGCTGTTGCAAATAAGCAGACAACTGCTTTTCACTCAGCGCAGCAATGACAAGCGGTTCTGTTCCCTCATTGCGGATATGATAACGCCCGTCCCACAAGGCTTCTTCTTCCCTCTGCAATGGAATTACGGGCAAATTACGTCGCTCACGGCGGATAATGGTTCCATGACGGGATTTTTCAATCACACAGCGATGCAGGGTTTTCCTTTGTTTGGCCGGTACTGAAGGTTTATCAAGCCAGTTGGTAAGCTCAGCACAATCCCGCAGTGCCGGTAAAAAAGCCTGCCCGCCGATAGCAGCCAGCAAATAACCCAGTGTCAGCGGGATAATATCCCGATCTGATGCACCCCATCCGGCAGGTAAAAACAAACTGTCACCGGCAAGCAGCCTGATCTGGCTGTTTTCCTGTTTCAACAAATCAGCCACGCGGTGATTATCTGCACGTCTTTGCACTGCTGCGGCATCAATGGCCTGCAACAAAGCTGGCTTATCCAGCATTTTCGCAACCTGTCTCACCCGCGGGCGCTCATAGGCCGGATTCTCATTGCTCGGATCATCCACCCAACGGATATTATGTGCTGATAAAAAACCTCTCAGCTCATCCCGCCAGATATCCAGCAGCGGGCGGCACAGCAGAACCTTCGTTTGCAGCAGAGTTTGCACAGCCATAGCGGCAAGCCCGCGCTCAGCACCGGCAAGACCAGTTCCCAAGCCTTCTCTTTGCCGACGCATCAGATATGTCTCGACCTGATCGTCAGCCGTATGTCCTGTCAGAATAACATCAGCCTGATGGTGGCGTGCAGCCTGTACCAGCAGATCATAGCGTGCAGAACGGGCAGCAGAAGCAAGACCACTGGCAGGCTTTTCGCCGGTCCAGCACAAAATCTGATGCACAATGCCGATACTCTGACAAAACTCAGCAACACCCGCCGCTTCATCAGCAGATTCCGCGCGTAGTTTGTGATCGACAGTCACCGCTACCAAGCGGCATTCCGGTAATTTTTCTTGTAAATAAAGTCTGGTCAGCAGTAACAGTGCCAAAGAATCGCTGCCGCCTGAAACCGCAACAATCATCACCGACGGATGCTGCACCGCCAGCGCATTATCAAAGCCTGCAAAAATTCGCGGCAGAAAATCCGGCATGAACGTAGCGGTGCCACCGTCTGAAATTGCCGTCTTCGCAGCATTCACATCCGTGCCCTGCATCCGGCGTCAGCCCCCTGTGCCATATTTTATGAGCAGCGGTTCAGTTTACGCTCTTCATCCGCACGTTTCAGCACTGCCGGAGCGGCTGAAGGGAAACGACTGCTGATTTTTGCCAGCGTCGCACAGGCCACTTCACGGTCATTAAGCTTGGCCATAGCCATACCGAGCTTCAGCATATTCTCCGCACCGCGTTTGGAATCAGGAAAATCCCGCTGATTGTCGATGAAAACCGTAGCTGATTCCGCAAAACGATCCTGTCCGTACAGCGCTTCACCCAACCAGTAACGGGCATCCGATGTCATAGGATCGGCCGGATAGCGGTCGATATGCGCACGAAATGCCACTTCTGCCGAGCGGTAATCACCGGCAAGAATAAACTGATAGGCGGCATTATAGAGTTCATTGGGATTATCGGTCTGCGGCAGGGAAACTACCTGCTGCTGCGCTGTATCATCCAGACTGCCGCCGATTACATTGCCACTGGAATCAAAGCGGATAGAGCCGAGCGCACGCGGAGCCTGCGATGTGACTGTAACCGGCGTTTGCTGACCAGTAGCAACGGAAGCGGCGGAATTATCTGTATTGGCATCCTGTGCAGGCTGGAAATCAGATGAATCCTGTGCGGCATTGTCATTATCCGCATTCGCCGAAGCCGTCTGGCGCGGTTCCTTATCTGCTGAAGCGCGGTCAGAGGTTACAGCGGCAGAATCTGCCGCTGCTGTTTGTGTGGATTCATCAGAACCGGCGTCGGCCTTTTTCTTTTTTTCCAGCTCTTCAAAGCGGAATTCATTATCTTCCTGAATTTTACGCATCTGCTCCTGCATCTGCAAAATCTGGAAGTTCATTTCTTCAAGCTTGCCGGTCAGGTCACGAACCTGCTCCTGCAACTGAATTACCCGCTGATCACTGGCCTGAGCAAAGGCTGTTGTTCCGCCCGTTGCCATAGCCAGCAGCGGCACCAAACTGACAGCCAGAGCCAGTCTTTTCATCGCTTTCTTCATTCGCAATACCTCATGCGCCCGAATTCTGTTCCAAGGGTCATCATCACATTCTCAGATGGACCGGTTCAATCTTTATAATCTCAGTTGAAATGGTGCAATTGAGTGCGGCCAAATTTTGGCTTTTATGTTCAAACTGAAAAAAGCGACCCTGAGGCCGCTTTTCCCATAAGTCTGTGTCTTTTTTATCGCGCAATTGTTACGAGCAGCGAAAAATGACTTTTTAGCTGCAGATTAGCTGCCGGCACCGTTCAGAACGGTTACTGCACGACGGTTCTGCGACCAGCAGGAAATATTGTCGCAAACTGCAACCGGACGTTCCTTACCGTAGGAAACGGTGCGCATACGGTTAACCGGCACGCCGCGGGAAGCCAGATAATCACGGGCAGCAGCTGCACGACGCTGGCCAAGTGCCAGGTTGTACTCGCGTGTACCGCGTTCATCCGAGTGACCTTCAACAGTGATCGAATAGTTCGGATAGCGGGCCAGCCACTGAGCCTGACGGGACAATGTCTGCTGTGCGTCAGCGCGGATCACGGAGCTATCGAGATCGAAGAACACGCGGTCACCGACATTCACGGTGAAGTCCTGTGCGGAACCGGCAACAGCACCATTGGCACCCATACCGTTCAGACCAAGATCACCTGCATTGTTCGGCAGGTTTTTCTTGTTGGCGCAACCGGCAACGGCAAGCGACAGGAAAAGGGCAACAGCAAACGGGCTGCGGGCAATCGACTGGGAACGGCGCATGGCCCGTACTCCTTAAGAATAATGCGTTTACATGATGTATGACTAACCAGATGATTAATCATACTGAGGTTAAAAACCGTTCAAATAACATGGTTAATTGTTACTTAATCAGCATAAAAACTCAAGATTTCTCCGTCAAAAATCCGTTTTTCGGCTCATTCACAGAGACAGTTTCAAGTGGTTCTTCCCTGATTTCAAAGCGAACCATTTATCGGCAACCTAGAAAGCAATGCGGCAAAAACACGGCTTGTTATCACAAAAGCCTGATTTGACTAAAGCATCAGCCCTCAAAAATAAGCTCTGTGTCCTATTCAGCACACAGAGCTTAGTTGAATCTTAATTCAGCAACGGCGACCATGCCGGATCAGAAGCCGCATTCGGCGTCTGAATCTGACGTTCATTACGGCCTGTCAGATCAATCGTGTACAGACGGGATGTACCGCCACTTTCACGGAAGAACATCAGAACACGGCCGTTTGGCGCCCATGTCGGACCTTCATTATGGAAGCCGCTTGTCAAAAGACGCTCGCCCGAACCATCGGTTTTCATCACACCGATGGAGAACTGACCGCCGGACTGCTTGGTGAAAGCAATCAGATCGCCGCGCGGGGACCATACCGGTGTCGAATAGCTGCCGTTACCGAAAGATACACGCTGCGGGTTGGAGCCGTCGGCACCCATGACGTAAATCTGCTGGCGACCGCCACGATCGGATTCAAACACGATCTTGGAACCATCCGGCGAATAGGATGCCGAGGTATCAATGGCCTGACTGCTGGTCAGACGGGTGGTTGTGCGCGAACGCAGATCCATCGTGTAAATATTGGCGCTACCGTCATCCTGCAGCAGGCTCATCACCACTTTCTGACCATCAGGAGAAAAGCGTGGCGCAATCGTCATACCCGGGAAATTACCGACCAGTTCCTGCTGTCCTGTTTCCAGCTGCAGCAGATAAACGCGCGGACGGTCACCGGCAAAAGACATATAAGTGATTTCCTGACGGCTTGGTGAGAAGCGCGGTGTCAGCACCAGATCTTTACCGTTCGACAGATAACGTACATTCGCGCCGTCCTGATCCATGATAGCCAGACGCTTGACGCGTTTCTGCGCACTGCCGGACTCATCAACAAACACGATACGAGTATCGAAATAGCCTTTTTCACCGGTCAGGCGCTCATAAATCGCATCGGCAATAATATGAGCAACGCGGCGCTTATTTTCCGGTGTTGTGAAAAACTGCTGGCCTGCAAGCTGCTGTCCGGCAAAAGTATCCCACAGGCGGAACTCAGCTTTCAAACGGCCATCCGGCTGCTTGGTCACGCGGCCGGTAACCAGTGCCTGCGCATTGATGACTTTCCAGTCTTCAAAACGCGGTGCCACATCCGGATTGCTGATTTTTTCAATGAATGCTTTTTTGTCGATCGGCGCAAAAAGGCCGGAACGCTCAAGATCCGCAGCGATGATAGAGGTAATTTCCGCACCCAGCGCATCACCGGACAAGAAGTCGGTCAGAGCAATCGGCAGCGGGTCAACATTACCCTTGTTAATATTTACTTCCACAACGGCGCGTGCAGGCAGCACCGCAGCCGTGCTCACTGCCGCAGCGACAGCGAGAACTGAAAATAAGGTTTTAAACAGTGTTTTCATGATGGCGTGGACCTCGTTTGTCCTGATCATATTTGGTTCTGTGAGACGTCTCACATGCTTTGGTATTGAAGAGCTTCACAGAAAGCCCCTGAAACCGGCGCTACGCAGCGCCGGTCCGTATTCCGTTTAGAACATTTCGCTCGGGTCAAAATTCACGATGACCGTCGCCCAGGTTTCATATTTATCCCGTGGCAGATTGTAAGGCGCTGCACGCATCACCGCACGCCGCGCACTGTCTGCTGCCGCACGGCCAACGATAGAATCGCCGCCTGTATAAGTGACTTCCGGCGAGCCATTAATCGAGCCGTCTTCGTTCAGCTGCATCTTAACGGTAATACGCAAATCAGCGGCATCGGCCACACCCGAAGGGATACTCCATTTGTCGCTGATCTGACCTTTCAGAGCATCCATTTCCGTCTGGCTGAGTTTGGCTCCGCCGGTCGTTTTCTTGGCACCAAAGGCTTCCTTGTCGGTAGAGCGTTTAGCTCCGCCACCTGCAGATTTCTCACGGTTCAAAAGAACGGCAACCTCGTCAGCCTTCGCATCTTTATCTTTCGACGTATTCTGCGCGGTTGTGCTTGGCTTTTCCGGTTTCTTCTCGTCTTTTTTCTTATCCTCAGCCTTGGCCGTTTCCGTTGGTTGCGGTTTCGGTTTGGCTTCCGGCGCCGGAACACGATCCGGCAATTTGACTTCTTCAGCCTGTTCCGGCTGCTGCGCAATTGCTTCCGCAACGGGATCCGGCTTCAACTCAGCCTTTGGTTCCGGCTTCGGCTCAACCTTTGGCTCCGGCGGCTTCACCGGTTCAGGTGGTTTCACCGGCTCCGGTTTTGGCTCCGGCTTGTTTTCCTGTACAGGCTCCGGCTTTTCAGCCGGTTTTTCCGCAGGCTTAGCCGCTTCAGCCGTTTCAACCGGCTTCGGCTTTTCATTCGGCATCGGCGGTGTTTTCAGATCAAGCTCACTGTCGCCGGCATTTTCCGCCTGCTCAACCGTTTTCGGCTTAGTCGTTGGTTTTGGTGCTGCTTTTTCCGCTTTCGGCGCTTTTTTATCGCCCTGCTGTACCTGTGAAATATCTTCAATCGGCACAATATCGACAGGGAAGGATTCAGTATCAGTCATGTCAAAAGGCTTCGGCGAAGAGAACGAGAACAGTCCCCAGCCGATAATGACCACATGGATGAGTGTTGAGGAAGTCAGACCTGCCTTCATGATGGCGTCAGCTATCCTGCTCCTGGAGGGTCACCAGACCGATATTCTTGAAACCGGCAGCGGAAATACGTGACATCACTTTCATCACAGTACCGTAATCGGCATTTTTATCGCCGCGCACAAAAACGCGCTCTTCATAGCCGGTTTTGGCAATAGCTTCGAGTTTCGGCACCACTTCTGCAATGTCGATCTCGGTTTCCTGCAGATAAACCTGTCCCTTGTCATTCACGGACACGGTAATCGGCTGGGTGTCGGCATTCAGCGCCTTGGCCTGCGTATCCGGCAGATCAATCGGCACACCGGAGGTGAGCAGCGGTGCGGACACCATGAAGATAATCAGCAGCACCAGCATCACGTCCACGAAAGGCGTGATGTTGATTTCGCTCATCGGAGCCTTCTTGCCGCCGCGTCTGCGACGACCGCCTCCGCCCTGACTTCCTAGTGACATACCCATATTCTGAACCTTCCGGCCTCAATCTTAATGACCTAAAATCCGGCCTGAATTTAAAACGGCTGACGCACACAAACCGGATAATTTATCCGCGCGGCGTCAGCTTCTCATCAATTTGTCGCGACAGTATGGCCGAAAACTCATCGGCAAAACCTTCCATACGTGCGGTGATTTTTGCCGAGTCTGCGGTCAGCTTGTTATAGGCAATAACCGCAGGGATAGCGGCCAGAAGACCAATCGCCGTTGCAAGCAATGCTTCCGCAATACCCGGCGCCACAACGGCAAGGCTGGTATTTTTGGAAGCGGCAATCGCCATAAACGAGGTCATAATACCGACAACGGTACCGAACAGACCGATAAATGGTGCGGATGTACCAATGGTGGCCAGAAAACCGAGGCGTGATTCCAGCTTATCGTTTTCACGCGCCAAGGCCACATCCATCGCTTTTTCAATACGCATCTGCAACGCAATCGGGGAACGGGCGCCTTTTTCGAAAGACTTTTTCCACTCGCGCATCGCTGCCATGAAAATGGCGCTCATGCCGGTGGTACGGCGCTCACCGAGATTGCGGTATAATTCTTCCAGAGACTGGCCAGACCAGAAAACCTGCTCAAAACGCTCAATCGCACTTGTTGCACGGCGATAGGCCAGTGTCTTGTCGACGATAATCGCCCATGTCCAGATTGAGGCAGCCAGCAAGCCCAGCATGACCAGTTTCACAACCCAGTTGGCCTGCATGAACAGTCCCCAGAGACTGACATCAGCTGTATGTGCTGCAATGGGTAGCGTTTCCATTTGTCACCTGTCCTCGAATCCAAACGCCCGGCTCATCACCGGGCGGCAAAAGCAAAACGGTTCACCGCGCAGTTTTCTTGCGCAACCGTTTCGATCTGTTGTTACCTTAAGCGGTCCGGATGCATTGTTTGCCTGCACGGCCCGCCGAATTGCTTTGCGCCGTATCTGCATAGTGCCGGACACAATCTTGTGCATGACCGGCTGTTTTGCTTTTTACGGTTAATTTTGGTGAAAGGAAGGCGACAGGCAGATTCATGCCCTCACCTCTCCGTCTTGGACTAAAGATGAACTATTATGGTTAAAGATAAGTTAGGATTCGCGCGATTGCGGGCAATTTTACGTGCTGCGCCTGATTTTCCGCCGCCGGTTTTGAGGCTGTGCATATTCAGCACTGCCTGCGCGATCACACCCGATTTTTGAAATGACGCAGGATTACACCTGCCAGACTATTCGGGTTGGATGATTAAAGTCTCTGCCGAAAATTAAGCCGTAAACAGCGCTTTCCACTCTTTGGGCATCCGTTTCGGACGACCCTGCTTATTAATCAATGCCGCTTCGACCTGCGCTTCAATCAAAAGCTCGCCATTTTTGCGCTGAATGCGCTGGCGCATTGTCACCCGCGCACCGGAAGCTTCAGTCACGCAAGTCTCAATCACCAGCATATCATCAATGCGGGCTGGCAAACGGAAATCAATCTCCATGCGCCGCACGATCCAGACAATCGGCTCGCCAAGCTGCCCTTCTTCCAATTGCGTATGATGCACACCTTTCAGGCGCAGAAAATCAGTGCGGCCACGCTCCAGAAACTCCAGATAACGGGCATGATAAACCACGCCGGAAAAATCTGTATCGGCATAATAGACCCTTGCCAGCAACCGGTGACCTTCCGGTGTCAGCGTGCCATTAATCACTTCAGATTCAGCCGCGCTTAAATCGTCTGGAACTGCTACATCCGGCATCAGGCTTCGTCCTCAAACAGGGTGATCTGCCGTGCAGCCAGATCAGTCGGTGCCATCAGCCCAAGATGCTGCCATGCAAGTGCTGTCAGCACACGACCGCGCGGTGTACGCTGCAAAAAGCCCTGCTGGATCAGATAGGGTTCAATAATATCTTCAATCGCATCGCGGGGTTCAGACAGACCGGCGGCAATCGTCTCAATTCCCACAGGTCCGCCGCCAAAATTGCGTGCAATCATATTAAGATAACGGCGATCCAGCTGATCAAGACCAATATTATCCACTTCCAGACGGATCAGCGCCTCATCGGCGATTTTCGCATCCACAATGTCTGCTTTTGCTACCAGCGCAAAGTCACGGACACGGCGCAGCAAACGTCCTGCAATGCGCGGTGTTCCGCGTGCACGCCGCGCAATCTCGCGTGCACCATCATCGGAAATATTCAGCTGCATCAGCCGTGCACCGCGGCGCACAATATATTCCAGCTCATCAACCGTATAGAAATTCAACCGTACCGGAATACCGAAACGGTCGCGCAAAGGCGTGGTCAGAAGACCGAGACGGGTTGTCGCCGCCACCAGCGTGAATTTCGCCAGATCAATCTTGACGGAGCGTGCCGCAGGCCCCTCGCCGATAATCAGATCGAGCTGATAATCTTCCATCGCCGGATAGAGAATTTCTTCCACCGCAGGGCTGAGGCGATGAATTTCGTCGATAAACAGCACATCGCGGTCTTCAAGATTGGTGAGCAATGCAGCCAGATCACCGGCTTTGGCAATCACCGGCCCTGAGGTGGAACGGAAATTAACGCCGAGTTCCTTGGACATAATCTGCGCCAATGTGGTTTTGCCCAAGCCCGGAGGGCCGACAAACAACACATGATCCAGCGCCTCACCTCGGGTTTTGGCTGCCTCGATAAAAATTTTCAGATTAGCGCGTGCTGCCGCCTGACCGACAAAATCATCAAGGCTTTGCGGGCGCAAAGCCGTGTCCGTATCCTCCCCGCGCTTTTGCGCAGAAATCAGACGATCTTCATCACTCATCAGTTACACCCGCATTTCATTTTCTCAGGCAACGCTCTTATCGCGCCAGTTCTTTCAATCCAAGCCGGATCAGCTTGGCAGAATCTGCATCTTCTCCCACCTCGCGCAAGGCACTGGCCACCGCATTGGCAGCCTGATCGCGTGAATAGCCTAGATTGCTCAGCGCGGAAACCGCATCACTCACCGCAGTGGAGGCAACACCCGCACCGATTTCCTGCTTCAGTCCGATATTGGCCACAGCATCACCGGCAAATGCAGGCGCTTTATTCTTCAGCTCGGTTACGATGCGTTCGGCTACTTTTTTGCCGACACCCGGCGCACGGGACACCATAGCAATATCACGCAATGCAATGGCATTGGCGAGTTCAGACGGTGTTAATGTGCCCAGCACTGCCAGTGCCACTTTGGCACCAACGCCCTGTACATTCTGCAACAGCCGGAACCACTCACGCTCCAATGCCGTGCCGAAACCGTAAAGCCGCAGCACATCTTCACGCACATAGGTCTCAATCAGCAGAATGGCCGCTTCACCCGCGGAAGGCAGATTGCCCAGCGTGCGCGCAGAACAGAAAGCCACATAGCCGACTCCATGCACATCAAGAATGACATGATCGTCAGCAATTTCATCGACAACACCTTTCAGTTTCCCGATCATGATATGGCTGCAATCCTCCCGCTTTTCTTCAGTTCTGCCAGATTATACAGGCTGTGCCGGTTATGGGCATGACAAATGGCAATCGCCAGCGCATCCGCCGCATCGCTGGTATCAAAGCTCGCACGTGGCATCAGCACTTTGACCATCATATGAATTTGTTGTTTTTCACCGTGGCCGACACCGATAACGGATTTTTTCACCGCATTCGGCGCATATTCAGCCACACGCAATCCCGCCTGTGCAGGCACCAGCAGCGCAATACCGCGCGCCTGCCCCAGCTTCAGCGTAGCGCCTGCATCTTTATTGACGAATGTATGTTCAACAGCCGCTTCATCCGGCATCATCTGATGCAGAACAGCGCTCAATCCTTCATGCAACTGGCATAAACGCGAGGCGAGATCCATTTTGTCATCTGAGGTGACAGTTCCCGCTGCAATAAAATGCAGGGAATTACCCATGGACTCAATCACGCCCCAGCCGGTGCGGCGCAAGCCCGGATCAATACCAATAATGCGAATCGCCTGTTTCATATGCTGACCTTACCTTGTGTAAGGTGCATTCAACAATCAAAATGTGAACAAAATGGAAACATCGCAATTTTACGACGGGAGAAGATGCGAAAGCATGTCTGGCTCAAATGGATTCATTTAGCGTCCGCGAATATGCGACAATTAAATGAAACCAGAGCGTGTGCATTTAATCATAGCCACTGCGCTCGCTCTGTCTTTTTGTTTTACGCATGTCGTACCGGTTCCCACTTTTCCGCGACATGCGCCGGCAGATCAATTACTGCCAAATGCTGTACGCAGCAGAATGATCTGATCCGAAACCGGATTACCCTTGCACTCAACCAGTTCACGGATCGGCTGATGATAGCTGTCACCATCCATGCAACGCACACGATCCTGAAGATGCAGCGAATGCGCAATCATATCGCGGAAAGCCTGCGGCAGTTCTTTCCAGCCTGCGGTTTTTTCACCGGCAGAATGGGTTTCCAGACTGACCTTTGCCTTCTCTTTTGCCACCATTTCGCGCGGCATATCGCCGGAACGGCTGGCACGCAGCAGCAAAAGCCAGGAGGCAATATGCATCAGACGCGAGGTCAGACGCATGGATTCAGCGGCATAAAGTGTTGCAGCCTTGTGAGACAGAGAACGCGCAGCGTCTTTCCCCTCACCGTCAAGATAAGCGGCGGCTTCTTCCACCAGCGCCATACCTTCACTGTAAAGCGGTTTGAAACTGTCTGAAAACACCATACGCTCCGACAGACGGATCATATTGTCCGGCACTCTGTTTTCGCTGCGATGTGTCTGTTCCATCATCTTGTTCTGCTCACTGGCAACTGCAGTTCACTGAACCGCAATTGTAATTTTTGACAAGCATTCCGACCACGTAAGGCACCGTATTTTCTCCGGTTTATAACCGGCCAAACAGGCGAATCCCCTCGTGTCAGGCTGCACTTCACTCGTTTGCATCACAAAGCGTGATCGTAAAAAACCGTTTGGCTATGGCCTATCCAAGCAAAATGCACGCTCATACACGCTCGCGCAATAATATGGTTAAAGAAAGATGAATTGTGATTTTGTGCTTGCCAGAGCAAATAATGCTATCCAAGTGAATAAAGTCAGCTTGTTCAGATAGTTAAGCAGAATCGCCCGTATTTTGAGGTAATAGCAACACCAGTCGGCAGATTTTCGCAGAAGTGCTTTATCCACAAAGCGGCTCTCAACTGCGGATAAACAAAGCAGGTCCGGAAATAAAAAAAGAGCCGCAAAAGCGGCTCTCAGAAGTTTAACAGGGAGGCGTCATACAGAGGGACCAAGTCCACTCGGTAAGAATCCGGCAAAACCGGATAGCCTTATATTCTTTTGTTAACTTTAATATTTGGTTAATGCGGTTTCTATCACTTTCAGGAAGCAGGAACCGAACGCGGCTTCACGGCTATAGGAGCTGGTTTCCGGCTCTCTGCCGCCCGTGCAGATCTTGCAATTTCAGGCACAGGGCTTTTCGAAACTGCTTTGCCTTTCCAGCCGATGCGCGGCAGCCATTCCAGATAATAGACCAGCGCAAACTGAGCCATAATACCGCCCGCAATCAGCAAGGTGTCAAAGGACAGACTCACCGGATAAACATGACGCAGCGCCTGACCAACCATCGCCAGAATAGTACCAGCAACAAAAACCGGTAGCGAATGTTTACCCAGCAAGGCCAGCGGATGGTTCATATCAAGACGGGCTTTTTCCGACAGCGCAGGAATACCGGCAATCACATAGGCAAGCGCCAGCACATGCAACAAACGGGATGCCGAGAGATAGGTCTTGTCAAAACCGGTCAGCACCGCAGGCAGGCCGAAGGAAATATCCCAGTTCGGATGCGGCACACGCAGCCACAGTAAGGAGAAAACCAGATAACCGATCGCCGCAATCATTAGCGGACGGTTCTGATCAAAGCGGCCGCCCTGCTTCACATAGGTCATCGCACCAATACCAATGGCAAACAGAAACTGCCACGACAGCGGGTTCAGGAACCAAACGCCCTGTGTCGGATAATTCACCGGCGCAATATGATAATAGCCGGACAGAAACCAGATCGAACCGGAAATCGTCAGCATCAGCGAAATGCTGATCCGCGACAGATAAAGCATGACCGGCGCAAACAGCATCAGTACCAGATAGAGCGACAGAATATTATTATAGCCGAGCTGATGGCCAAGCGTGGCCAGACCGACAAAAGCCTGCGCAGGCTGTTCCATCACAGTCTTGATATTGATCATTTCCAGCATTTCCGGCCGCTTCATATAAATGGCCGTAAAACCGAAAATCGCCAGTGTGATGAGCGTTGTCATCATCTGCGCCATATAAAGCGTCATCGACCGGCGTGCCATTTTCAATGACAGCAACAGGCGATTGCCTTCAACAAATTTGGAACTATAGGCAAGCGCAACAGCCAGACCGGAAATCAGCACAAAAGCTTCCGCAGAATCGGAAAAACCAAATTCGCGATGCGTGAATTTCTCATAAATTGTGCCCGGAACATGGTTGATGAAAATCGTCAGCAATGCCAGCGCCCTGAAAACATCAAGACGCGTATCGCGCATTTTCACCATCTGTCCTGCATTATGTATTGTCATTGCCAGCCTGCCTTTTGCCTGACTTGCCTGAATGTTTTCATCTCTCAAGAAGCGAAAACATGTCCTGCAGACAGTTTTTGTCTGCATACAACAATACGACTCAAATGGGACACGAAAGCGGCTAAGCCACCGCTTACCCCCATCACATTATTTTCCAGAACTAAACAAAACGGCAATAACAATAAGTTGTTAGCGTCACACACAGGGGAAAATTCGGGGAAAAAGGACCGTGCTCCGATGTTTTTGCACCTGTCTTTAAAAACCGCGTTATCTTTTGGCAAATATGCTCTAAACAGAAGATAATGACCGGTATATTGCATATTTTACACTGTGCAATTCCCGAACTTTGCCATTTTTATGGGCTATTGGCGCCCGCTCAATGAGGCTTTATCTGATGAAATTTCCTGCAAACCGTCCGCGTCTGGTGCTGGTTGTCCCTTCTCCTTCTTCGGAAGAGCATACGGCAGATACGCTGCTTGCCACGCTGGATAAAGCCCTGACTGCAGGCGACATTGCCAGCGTCATTCTCGACAACGGGAAAACCGACGAGGCATCCTTTCAGGCTTTTGCAACACTGGCCGTTGGCAAAATTCAGGCAGCAGGCGCCGCAGCCATTATTCTGAACGACACCCGCACTGCCGGTCGTGTCGGCGCAGACGGCGTGCATATTGAAGGCTCTCTGGCCGATATTGCAGATGCTGTTGAGCGCTATACGCCGAAAATGATCGTCGGCACCGGCAATGTGAAAGAGCGTCACACAGCACTGGAAGTCGGTGAATTGCAGCCGGATTATATGTTCTTCGGCAAAATCGGTGCAGATACCAAACCGGAAGCCCATCCGCGCAATCTTTCACTGGCTGAATGGTGGGCGGCAATGGTCGAGATTCCGGCTATTTTGCAGGCCGGTGCAAAACTGGATGATCTCGCGGCTTGTTTTGCCACACATGCGGAATTTATCGCGTTGGGTACGGCTGTGTTTTCCGCAGAAGATCCTGCACAGGTTATTGCCGATGCAAACCGCCAGCTCGATGAGATGAGCGCGGCTGAGACTGAAGAGTAACAGAGTTAGACCATGCTGAAAAAATCCGTTTTGTTCAACAGCACCTGTGCTTTCTGGTTGGTTGCCGCAGCGACGGTTATGCCGGCAACCACTGTCATGGCTGCAGAGGCCGCAAAACCGGTACCTGAGAAAACAGTGCCGGAAGCGGACAAGCCCAAAGCGGACAAAACAGAGACGAATAAACCGGCAGATCCGACCGGTGCATCTATGGATGTACCGGCGGTTTCAACCGGCTTCACTATTCCGGAACTTGCCGGATCATGGTCGAAAAATCAGACTGAAAAGTCTGATATGCTTCAGCAACCGGCAACAACCGATGCCATGCCCGCTTTTAACGAGAACCGGTTCGGGGACAAAATTGCCGATCCGGCCTTTGGTGCATTTCAACGCGGTCTTTATCTGACAGCCTTCAATCTTGGTATGGAGCGCGCCAAAGCCGGTGATCCGGCGGCGCAAACGCTGGTGGCGGAAATCTATGCCCGTGGCCTTGGCGTCAAATCCGATCAGAAACAAGCAGCGCACTGGTATGGCTTAGCCGCAGAAAAAGGCGAACATGAAGCCCAGTTCCGCTACGCCGCCATGCTGCTTCAGGGCATCTACGTCACCAAGGACGCGAAAAAAGCTGAAGAGCTGATGCAAAAAGCGGCCGAAGCAGGCAATGCCATGGCGCAATTCAATTATGCGCAAATGCTGATGATGCGCCGTCCCGGAGCCAAAGGGCTGGATGAAGCCGCACCATGGTTCCAGAAAGCGGCAGATGCCGGACTGGCCGATGGTGAATATGCTGTCAGTCAGCTGCTTGCCAATGGCACCGCAACAATCAAGCGCGATGATGCGCAGGCACGGGAATATTTATTGCGTGCCGCCCGCAAAAATTATGACACGGCACAGCTTGATCTGGGTACATGGCTGGTCGAAGGGCGTGGTGGCGAGCGCAATTATGATGCCGGTTTCCGTTGGATGCTGACAGCAGCGCGGGGCGGCAATATTGCAGCCATGGCGCGTGTGGCACGGCTTTATCGTGACGGCATCGGCACAGACGGCAATTCGGTTGAGGCTGCGGCATGGTATATTCTGGCGCGGCGCTCAAAACTCAATGCCAAAGACCTCGATTCTTTCATGGACGGGCTGACAGATGAAGAGATTCAGCAGGCCATCGCCCGTGCAAACAATCTGCGCTGACCGGTAAAATTGCATTTTTATTAACATAGAGCGCTGTGTGCCCGATCAGGCGCACAGCGCTTTAACACTTTAAATGAGAGCATAATTTTCGCTTAAACTGATTCAAGTTTAAGAAATTATGCTCTGGTACAGCCCGAAGTCCGGCAAAGCATCGTATCAGACTTGCTAAAATTGCAGATTTATGGTCTTGAAAACCCCGATTGATATGGCTTGAGAGCCCTCTGATACCGCCTGCGGCATTTTTTGCCAAACCGCCACCGGTTTTGCGCGAAGCGACGCAGAATTTCAAAGGGTAAATCAGAGAAAATTTCACACTAATTCCGGATTGAACGAATATGAAGATCAACGGTAACGAAATCCGTCCCGGCAATGTCATTGAGCACAATGGCGGCCTGTGGGCAGCAGTTAAATGCAACGCGGTTAAACCAGGTAAAGGCGGCGCCTATAATCAGGTTGAACTGAAAAACCTTATCGACGGCACCAAGCTGAATGAACGTTTCCGTTCCGCTGAAACTGTTGAACGCATCCGTCTTGAGCAGAAAGACTTCTCTTTCCTCTATGAACAGGGTGAAGCTCTGATTTTCATGGATACCGAAAGCTACGAACAGCTCGAACTGAACAAAGACTTTGTTGGTGAGCGCGCTGCATTCCTGCAGGACGGCATGATGGTCACCGTTGAAATGCACGAAGAACGCCCGATCGGCATTCGTCTGCCGGATCAGGTTACACTGGCAATCACCGAAGCTGATCCGGTTGTTAAAGGCCAGACAGCGGCTTCTTCCTACAAGCCTGCAATTCTGGAAAACGGCATCCGTATTCTCGTGCCGCCTTTCATTGAATCCGGCGAACGCGTTATCGTTGACACCAACGAACTGACCTACGTATCCCGCGCCTGATCCGGCTCAAAATACCACCTGTACTCTTCAGGATTTAAATATTGTTTCATCCGCAAGGCATGCTTTGCGGATGAAAAAGCTGTTAAGCACATTGACATTTGTGAATAGATCCAGAAAACGAAAGCACTTTTCGGAGAATGTGCGCGTGCTCATATTATTGGGCTGCGTCGATCTGATCCGGCCGTGCCGGACTATGCTCTAAACAGTCTCTCGCTTTTAGCTCAGATATTATTTATGCATGATCTTTATGCATATAAAAGATTATCCGGCGAACAGACGCTGCTCACATTTAACGTCTGTGCCAGCCGGTTTCCACACATGAAAACTGCCCCTCGTCTTTGGTGAGGCTTAGCGGTTTTCTCTTTGACACGAACGCATAAATTGTACCGGCCGGCGATGCAGACTTCAGCCAGCACCGGACTTATGCACTGACAGGACGAAAAATATGGCGCGCTCAGCAATTCTCAACGTTATGGTTCAGGCCGCAATCAAGGCCGGACGCTCACTGGCGCGTGATTTTGGTGAAGTACAGAATCTGCAGGTTTCGCTCAAAGGCCCGGGCGATTATGTAAGTCAGGCCGATAAAAAAGCCGAAGATATTATTTTCAGCGAACTGCGCCGTGCGCGTCCTGATTATAGCTTTCTGATGGAAGAACGCGGCGCGGTTGAAGGTGCTGACAGCCAGCACCGCTGGATCGTTGATCCTCTCGACGGCACCACCAACTTCCTGCACGGTATTCCGACCTTTGCCGTTTCCATCGCTCTTGAGCGTCAGGGACAGGTTGTTGCCGGTGTGATCTACAATCCGGCAACCGACGAACTTTATACCTCTGAGCGTGGTGGCGGTGCATTCCTCAACGACCGTCGCCTGCGCGTTGCAGCCCGCTCCAAGCTTTCCGATGCTATTATTACCCATGGTATGCCGCATCTGGGTCGCGGCAAGCATGGTCATTACCTGATTGAACTGCGCAATGTTATGGGCGAAGCCGCCGGTATGCGTGCGTTTGGCGCCGCTTCTCTGGAACTCGCTTATGTCGCTGCCGGTCGCGTTGACGGCTACTGGGATGAGCCGCTGTCCCCTTGGGATATGGCAGCGGGTATTCTGATGGTACGTGAAGCCGGTGGCTTTATCTCCGACAAAAACGGCCAGCAGGACATGTATGAGCAGAAAAACATCGTAGCCGGTAATGAGCTCATTCACGGCCAGCTGCTGCGGACAATCAAAAAGCCGGTCTGATAAAACGATCAGGTTGAGATTACCAATCCCCCGCTCATCTCTGATGCGCGGGGGATTTTTTTATACTCTGTTCCCGTTTTCACCGCTCTAGAGCGATTTACGTCCAGATTGGATCATAGCGCTCGCTCTATCGCCTTATTTTTACGCATGTCGTTATCGGAAAACCGGTGTCCACTTTTCCGCGACATGCTATAGCTTGCCACAGTCGGAAATATGACAGGAATAAAAGTTTCAGTTTTGAAAATTTTGCAGTAGCGTCCTGTATCACAAAGCGGTTTCAGACAATGCAGAACAGCATCTGAAGCAAAACACATCAGGCTCAGGCGAGAGAATATTATGGCGCAGCGGGATATCAGCATGGGAACAGAATACGACCCGAACCGGCTTTCCAGCCCGCGGCAGGTCATGATGATTATGATTATATTCCTCGCTCTTGTCGCTTTTCTGGCTCTCGTTCTGGCACGGCAGATCCAGACCTTCTTTGTCACTAATCCCGGCCTCAACGGCCTGATTCTCGGTGTATTGCTGGTTGGTATCATACTGGCTTTCATTCAGGTTCTGCGCCTTGTGCCGGAAATCCGCTGGGTCAATTCCTTCCGCAACGGTGATGACGGCGCGACGGATCCGGTGCTGCTGGCACCGATGCGGGCGATGATCGGCCGTCGCCAGTCCATGGCACTATCCGCCACATCCATGCGCTCTATTCTTGATTCCATTGCCACACGCCTTGATGAAAGCCGCGATATTTCCCGCTATCTGATCGGGTTGCTGGTATTTCTCGGCCTGCTCGGTACATTCTGGGGTTTGCTGGAAACTATCGGTTCCATCGGTCAGACCATTCAGTCGCTTGATCCGAAGTCCAATGATACCGGCACGGTGCTGGATTCGCTCAAGAGCGGATTGCAGGCACCGCTCAGCGGCATGGGGACGGCTTTCTCGTCTTCCCTGTTCGGTCTGTCCGGTTCGCTGATTCTCGGCTTTCTCGATCTGCAATCCGGTCGCGCCCAGAACCGTTTCTATACGGAACTGGAAAACTGGCTGTCCTCGGTCACCGATCTGAATTCCGACCTGCGCGTTGATGCGGAAAACGGCAATACAACACTGGAAGAAATCCGCCTGTTCTCCGACCGCCTGCAAACAATGCAGGACGGCAACGGCACCAGCCAGCGCACAACCGCTGCTCTGGCTAATCTGGCAGACGGTGTGCAGGCATTGGTGAAAACCATGCGCCATGACCAGCAAAGCATGAGTGACTGGGTTGAACGGCAGGCCGAAGAGCAGAAAGCTCTGCGTCAGGCTGTTGAGAAACTGAACACCATCCTCTCCGCTACCAAGCGCGAACAATAAGGCGGAACCGATGGCCTTATCCCGTAACCGTCGCAGTGAGCGCCATGTTGATTATTGGCCGGGCTTTGTGGACGCGCTGTCCACATTGCTGCTGGCGATCATGTTCCTGCTGTCCGTCTTTGTGCTGATGCAGTTTCTGCTCTCACAAGAGGTCAATAACAAGGATTCTGTGCTGAACCGGCTCAACAGCCAGATCAGCGAACTGACCGAGCTTTTGTCGCTGGAACGCGGCAAGGGGCAGGATCTGGAAGATACGCTGGCCGGCCTTCAGGCATCACTTACCGCTGCGGAAAATGAAAAATCCCGCCTGCAAAGCCTGCTCGCTTCCGGTGGTGGCTCCGGTGCAGCTGCAGAGCAGCGTGCCGGTGAATTGTCTGCTACGCTGGATGCGGAAAAACAAGTCAGCGCCCGAGCCTTGTCGCAGGTTGAATTGCTTAATCAGCAGATTGCAGCCCTGCGCCGCCAGATCGGCGCACTGGAAGACGCACTCAATGCATCCGAAGCCCGTGACCGCGAATCCAATACCAAGATCGCTGATCTCGGGAAAAGGCTGAATGTGGCACTTGCCCAGCGGGTGCAGGAACTCAACCGCTACCGTTCCGACTTCTTCGGACGCTTACGCGAGATTCTCTCCGATCGTGAAAATATCCGCATTGTCGGCGACCGCTTCGTCTTCCAGTCAGAAGTGCTGTTCCCGACCGGCTCAGCAGATATCAATCCGCAAGGCCTGATCGAAATGAAAAAGCTGGCCGATGCGGTGGTAGAGCTGAATAAGGAAATACCGGACGATATCAACTGGGTGCTGCGTGTGGACGGCCATACGGATAATGTGCCGCTCTCCGGCACGGGTCGTTATCGCGACAATTGGGAACTATCCTCAGCGCGTGCAACGGCTGTGGTCAAATTCCTGATTGCCAATGGTGTACCGGCGAACCGGCTGGTTGCCGCAGGCTTTGGCGAATATCAGCCACTGGAGGCGGATGACAGTTCCGATGCCCGCAGCCGCAACCGGCGTATCGAGCTGAAACTCACTGAGAGATAATAAAAAGCCCGCGATAATCGCGGGCTTTTTCATTTCACAGTTTGCCGGAATTGCAGACTTTGTTAGTTTACCGCCTGCTGAAATTGCAGGCTTTGTTAATTTACCGCCTGCTGAAATTGCAGGCTGGCTAAACGGGCATAAATCCCGCCGGACTGGCTCAGGCTTGCATGGGTGCCCTGTTCAACAATGCGCCCCTGATCCATAACCAGAATATGATCCGCTTTCAGCACCGTCGCCAAGCGATGCGCAATTACCAGTGTCGTGCGTCCCTGCATCAGATGTTCCAGCGCCTTCTGCACCAGCATCTCACTCTGCGCATCCAATGCCGAAGTCGCTTCATCGAGCAACAGCACCGGCGCATCCCGCAGCAAAGCGCGGGCAATGGCAATGCGCTGACGCTGACCACCGGAAAGCATTACACCGCGTTCACCGACAGGCGCATCATAGCCACCTTCAAGTGCCATGATAAATTCATGCGCCTGCGCAGCCTTTGCTGCAGCTTCAATTTCCGCATCACTGGCATCCGGTCGTCCGAAAGCGATATTTTCACGAATACTGGCAGCAAAAATCGTCACATCCTGCGGCACCAACGCAATATTACCGCGCAGATCATCCAGCGACAATTGCCGCAGATCCTTACCATCCAGCAGGATTTTACCCTGTAGCGGATCATAATAACGCAGCAGCAAGGCGATCAGTGTCGATTTACCGGCACCGGAAGCACCGACGATCGCAACAGTCTTGCCCGGTTCAATCACAAAGCTCACATCGTGAAGGGCTTGTGCATCCGGTCGTGTCGGATAAGCAAATTCCACATGGGAAAATTCAACGCGGCCTTCAGCACGAATAAGTCTGACCGGTTTCGCCGGTGAAGCGACAGCTGATTCTTCATTCAGCAATTCCACCAGCCGCTCCGCCGCACCGGCAGCCTGTGCCAGCTCCGCCCAAACCTCCGACAAAGCACCGAGTGAACCTGCCGCTACCACTGCATAGATCAGAAACTGCCCCAATGTGCCCGCAGACATCCGGCCGTTCATCACATCATGGGAGCCGAACCAAAGCACGGCCACAACGCTGGCGAAGATGATGAAGATTGCAAAAGCAGTCAGGATTGAGCGGGAGAGAATCGATTGCTGTGCCGCATCATAAGCATGATCAACAGCGCCGGTATAATGTGCAATTGCCGGTGCTTCATGGGTAAAAGCCTGTACGGTGCGCACTGCGGCAATTTTTTCTCCCGCATAGGCAGTCGCCAGCGCCAGCTCATCCTGCGCACGGCGTGACCGGCGGCGGACAGAGCGGCCAAAGGCCACTAGCGGCAATACGATGAGCGGAATAGCCGCCAGCACAAGCGCCGACAATTTAGGACTGGTGACCACCATCATCACCACCGCACCGATCACCAGAATCAGATTGCGCAAGGCGATAGAAGCCGTGGCGCCGACCGCAGATTTCACTTGTGTTGTATCGGCTGTCAGGCGGGAAACGATCTCTCCGGACTGCACTTCATCAAAAAAAGCAGGTGAAAGGCGGGTAATATGGGCAAAAACATCGCGCCGCAGATCAGCAACGATGCGCTCCCCCAGCGTAATCACGAAATAATAGCGCGCAGCAGAGGCCACAGCCAGCACCGCAGCCAGAACAATTAGAGCAGCAAAAGACGTATCAACCAGACTGCTCGAAGCCGATATCAACCCGTTATCCAGCAGGCTGCGCACAGCCACAGGCAGAACCAAGGTCGCCATTGCGGCAGTGACCAATGCAACCAGCGCACCGGCAACAGAGCGGGGATATTGACGGACGTAAGGAAAGATTCGCGCCAACGGCTTTAAGGACCGGCGTGGCTTTTTACCGCTCTCGGCCTCAGAAACCGCTTTGTTTTGTAAATTCGTCGCTGTCATTCTGCTTGCTTGCTATATTGCGCCCTTGTTATTAGCTGCTGCCTGATGTATAGGCTCCCCAACCCTTTTGGAAGCCGTAGCCGTATTGTCTGCAGCTTCAATGAGACAAGTGGGCGTATCTGCCGCAGTTCCGGTGATGGCCGGGGCGTGGCTAAATGCCATAAACCTTTCAGGAAGCTGACTATGAAAGCAGACATTCATCCGGATTACCACACCATCAAAGTTGTTATGACTGATGGTACCGAATATTCAACACGCTCCACCTGGGGTAAAGAAGGCGATACGATGAACCTCGATATCGATCCTTTGAGCCATCCGGCATGGACCGGCGGCAACCAGCAGCTGATGGATCGCGGTGGCCGCGTTACCAAGTTCAAGAACCGCTTCGGCAATCTGGGTATCTAATCCTCGATTTCTTGACAAGAATAAAAAAGCTCCGCAATGCGGAGCTTTTTTTATGACCTGTCTCTTTGTTTTGTGCATTTGCCTTACGCAAAACCGGTTCCCACTTTTGCTGGAAATGCACCAGGTTTTAATATGGCCGCACCGGCTCCAGCGGAATATCCACGCCAATCGCGCTGAGCATCTTGCGGAATGTCGCCAGATCATAGCGCTCATCTTCCGTCACCAATGCGCGGATTTTCCCCTGCCCTTTTGTGCCTTGCCCGATCCTTGAAACCATATCTTTGGCAGGATCGAGAAAATGGCACTGCGGACGGGCATTTTCAAAAAACCGGCGCAACCATGGCAGATGTGTACTGGAAAGGGTCAGCACATCAATCTCCGGATATTTGGCAAAAACCTGCGCCAGAAATGCATCAACCGCTGCCTGTGTTTTCTCCGGTGCAAACAGGAACGCACCTGATTCTACCAGCTCCACCATCGGCGAGGCATTAATCAACGCCACACGATCACTATAGGCGCTGTGTTCAGCCACGAATTCACCGATCATCGGACTTTCCACCAGCGACTGAACACCCATGATCCCGACTTGTCCGCTATGGGATAAGCCCCATGCCTCCCGCAAAGGCGGATAGACACCGAAAAGCGGCAGATGAATATCCTGACTGAGCTCCTCCAGCACCATGATCGACGGTGCATTGGAAGCGATCACAATCGCACAAGGATTGAAGCTTGAGAGATAATCAATCGTGCGGCGCATCACCTGAATCAGTTCAGCGCGGCTTTTGCCGCCATAGGGAAAACTGGCACGGTCAGCAAAATAAATAATATCCTGATGCGGCAAGCGGTTACGGATTTCCGCAACGACAGCATAGCTGCCGATACCTGCATCAAAAACAGCAATCGGTCTGTGCATAGATCATTCTCCCGTTTCCGTATTGCGGAACGGTGTCCGCCTCCAGAACGATTTACGCGCGGATTGAATCACAGCAATCGCTCTCGATTCTTAGAGTCGTCGCATTTCATTGCCATCAAACTATTCAACCTGATAAAATCAAGAGTGCCAAGTTATTCAACTTGGCTGTGAAATGCTCCGGCCCGTCTCAGATATGCTCTATCAATTTAGTGTCCCGATTTTACCTGCCAAGGTCAACAGGACGATTATATGGCACAAAAAGCAAAACCTCCGGCAACGTCAGCTGCCGGAGGTTTTAATATTGAGCAAGGATGCTAAATTATACGCTCAGCTTGGCCAGCACTTCTTCGCTGACTTCAAAATTGGCGTAGACGTTCTGCACATCATCATCGTCTTCCAATGTCGAAATCAGACGCAGAACGGACTGTGCCTTTTCTTCGTCAACCGGAGCCGAAGTCTGTGGCTTCCAAACTGCCTTGATGGACTCAGCTTCGCCAAGTGCCGCTTCAAGCGCTTTGGAAACTTCGCCGAGATCTTCAAAAGCACAGATAATGACGTGGCCTTCTTCATCAGACTGCACGTCTTCAGCACCGGCTTCAATCCCTGCTTCCATAACGGTGTCAGCGTCACCGGCAGTAGGCTTATAGACGATCTCGCCAACACGGGAGAACATGAAGCCCACGGAGCCGGTTTCACCCAGCGCACCGCCGGATTTGGTGAAAGCAGCACGCACATTGGATGCGGTACGGTTGCGGTTGTCTGTCAGCGCCTCAACGATAACGGCCACACCACCCGGGCCGTAGCCTTCGTAGCGTACTTCATCATAGTTCTCGGAATCGGCACCGGCAGCTTTTTTGATCGCGCGTTCGATATTGTCCTTTGGCATGGACTGCGCTTTAGCGTTCTGAATTGCCAGACGCAGACGCGCATTCATCGACGGATCAGGCAGACCCTGCTTGGCTGCAACGGTAATTTCGCGTGCAAGCTTGGAGAACATTTTCGACCGCATGGCATCCTGTCTGCCTTTGCGGTGCATAATATTTTTAAACTGTGAATGGCCGGCCATAGCACCCCTGTTCAGGTTCTAAAATTTGGGCACGGGATTGAATATGCGGCGCAGCAAGAGCGAGGCATCCGCATTCATCCCTGCGGAATGTGCGCTTTATAAGGAAAATGGTGCGCCACGTCCAGCCACACCACACCGCACTTCTTTGCAGGCTGCGATAATATCGTCTTTTCATTGCAGATGATAGTTTTTTACACCGGTTCCGAGCCCTGCAACTGGACACGCTCTGATATGCGCCTTATCAATAACGTGAATATATTATGCCGCATCTCTGGCATTATACTCATTCTCAAACCTTTATTTGCCCGTACCTTTATTTGAATCCCAGAATGCTCTATCCACGGGCAAGCTCTGAAACTGCCCGTTAAACCGGATATAGATTGACGTGACCGAACAGCCAGCCGCACCGCGACAGAAAAACGACACGATAGCCGCACAGATCAGCAAGATTCTGTCGCAGCGTATCATCGCCGGTGAACTGGAACCGGGGGCAAAACTGCGTCAGGATCATATTGCTGATGAATTCGGCACCAGCCATGTGCCGGTGCGCGAGGCCTTTCGCCGTCTTGAAGCGCAGGGACTTGCAGTGTCCGAGCCGCGCCGTGGTGTGCGCGTTGCCTCTTTCTCGCTTGCAGAAATCCGCGAAGTTGCGGAAATGCGCGCCGCACTGGAAGTGCTGGCCTTGCGCCATGCTGCACCGCATCTGACCCGCGCCATTCTGGATGAGGCGGAAGAAGCCACCCATGCCGGTGATAATTCCAGTGATGTGCGCTCATGGGAAGCGGCCAACCGCAAATTTCACCGTCTGCTGATTACACCTTGCGCCATGCCGCGTCTGCTGGCGACGATTGATGATCTGCATGATGCCAGCGCACGCTTTCTGTTCGTCTCATGGCGCGCAGAATGGGAAGCCCGTACCGATCACGACCATCTGGCTATTCTTGCAGCCCTGCGGGACGGCGATGTGGAGCAGGCCGCGAATATTCTCACCCGCCATGTGCAGTGGATTGGCCGCAAGCCGGTGACCAGCCCGTCAGGCAAAGTGCGCGATGCCTTTGCGATTGTCGGTTAAAGTAAAACCAATTCCGCATAAATTATCTATAAAATATATCAATTCATAAGTCTCAGAGCAGATGCGGGCAGTTTTAAAACCTGCCCTTGCCCGGCTTACTGCAATCCGCTCTGTTTACGACCCGTCTATAAACAATTTTACGACAATTCTGTCTGGCCAAGTCGCGCAAATTGACCTAATGATTTTTACGATAGATGCGCATTGCAAACTATCTATAATTTTCACCAGAGTGTGTCGCATATCATTTTACCCGCTGCACCCGCTCTCAGTTTTTGTTTATTGCATGATCGTGCCCGTCAAATAAGATCATTTGAATACACATCATGCTATAAGGAGCTTTTCATGTCTCTCGCACATGCAGTTCGCAAACCGGCTTTCAGCCCGCTCAATCTCGACAATCGCAGCGCGGCCATGAAATTATTTGCCGTCATTTCCGGCACCATGATTCTCGCACTGACCTCCCAGATCACAGTGCCTATGCTGCCGGTGCCAATCACCCTGCAGACACTGGTTGTTCCGCTGATCGGCGCACTTTATGGCTGGCGTCTTGGCGCACTGACCGTGCTTGCATGGCTCGGTGAAGCAGCAATGGGCATGCCTGTTCTTGCCGGTGGCAACGGCACCCTGGCCGCTTTTGCAGGCCCGACAGCCGGTTACCTGTTTGCATTCCCTGTTATCGCAGCCCTCACCGGCTATCTGGCCGAACGCGGCTGGAACGGCAGCAGCCTGCCAAAAGCTTTCGCCGCTTTCCTGACAGCCAATATTCTGGCTCTGGTTCTCGGCGCAGCATGGCTGAGCCTGTCAGTCGGCGTTGAAAAAGCTGTACTGGTTGGTGTTACACCATTCCTGATCGGCGCACTGATCAAATCCGCTCTCGGCGCTTCGATCCTGAAAGCTTCTTTCCGTAAAGACGCTTAATCGCTTTTGAGCTTCGGTAAAAATAAAAGCCCCGTTGCAGATCACTGCAACGGGGCTTTTTCATATGCGGATTTTATACTGATTTACTCAGCAGGCTTATTGCGGCGACGTGCCAGCATATTGAGGATTTCGACCAGCGCCGAGAAGCCCATCGCAGCATAGATATAGCCTTTCGGCACATGATAACCGAAGCCATCAGCAATCAGGGTCATACCGATCATCAGCAGGAAGCCCAGCGCCAGCATAACGATTGTCGGGTTCTTACCGATAAAGTGCGACAGCGGGTCAGCAGCCAGCAGCATCACTGTTACAGCACCGACAACAGCAATCACCATGATCACGATCTCATCGGTCATACCAACCGCTGTGATGATACTGTCGACCGAGAAGACCAGATCAAGCAGGAGGATCTGTGTAATTGCAGCACCCATGCTCAATGTCACAACTTTACCTGCACCGGCTTTGGCACCGTCATGAGGATCAACCGTGTGATGAATTTCCTTGGTCGCTTTCCAGACAAGGAACAGACCACCGGCAATCAGAATAATATCGCGCCATGAGAACTGATTACCGAACAGCTCAATCACCGGATCCTTCATCTGTACGATGATGGAAATTGTGAAAAGCAGTCCGAGACGCAGGATCAGCGCAGCACCAATACCGATTTTTCGGGCTTTTGCCTGCTGATGCAGCGGCAGCTTATTGGTGAGGATCGAGATAAAGATCAGATTATCAATGCCGAGAACAATTTCCATGACCAGCAATGTGACCAAGGCAGCCCATCCCGCAGGGCTGTTCAAAAAACCAAAATACTCAGCGAAAAATTCCATTCAGGCGCCCTTTGCGTCGAAGAATTATTGATAGATCTGTAATGTAAGCATATCCGGCAAATACCATGCGGCTCTGCATCAGATAGTGCGCAAAGCCAAAGAGACAGGTGAGCTGCGTCATTTTACTTATGACAAAACAGTTCAAAACTCAGTCCATGTTCCGGTTATAAACCGCCTATACAGGCAATAAAGACTTGAACACGCACAGATATTTTACAATCTCATGAAATCACGAGACAGGCACATGGGAAAAGAATGCCTGTTTTTCAATAAAACAGAAGCCCAACATTTTATTTCTGTCTGAAATATTTCGCATGTTCAGCCAAACAAAAAACCCGCATATCCGTAAAATATGCGGGTCTTATAATTTTATTCAGTAAAATGATACTTCAGCGCCAGAAAGACGGAATGGTTTCTTCAAGCCGAGGTCCGATGCGCAATGGCGCCGCCTTTTCTGCCAGACCTGTACGATCTGAGATTTCAACCCCGATACCGCTGATGGTTGCAGGGCCGCTGGCAGCCTCAAAGCGCCCCTTCGGCACTTTGGAGAGAAAACGGTTGAGCGGCTCTTCTTTGTCCATGCCCAGCGATGAATCATAATCACCGCACATACCGGCATCAGACATATAGGCCGTCCCATTGGTCAGAATCTGGCAGTCAGCGGTCGGTACATGGGTATGCGTTCCCACAACCAGACTGGCGCGACCATCAACAAAATGACCGAAACACTGCTTTTCACTGGTGGCTTCCGCGTGGAAATCAAAGATCACCGCATCTGCCTGTTCACCAAGCGGGCAGGCTCCGAGAATTTCCTCACCGGCCTTAAACGGATCATCCAGATCAGGATGCATGAAAACGCGCCCCATAATATTGGCGACCAGCACGCGCGCACCGTTCTTAGCAATATAGAGACCGGAACCTTTACCCGCAGTACCCTTCGGAAAATTCGCAGGGCGCAAAAAACGATCTTCGCGGCGGGAGAAATCCAGAGCCTCGCGCTGATCCCAGACATGATTGCCGGTGGTCATAACATCGGCACCGGCACGGATGGTCTCATGAAAGATTTCTTCCGTTACCCCGAAACCACCGGCAGCATTTTCACCGTTAACGACGACAAAATCCAGTTTCAGATCAGAAATCAGACCCGGTAATTTTTCAAAAACTGCTGTGCGACCAGAGCGGCCAACCATATCACCCAAGAAAAGAAAACGCATAGATCCTTCAAACCTGCTTTTGGATTTTCCGCAAATATCACACTGGCGATGCCGCAATAAGTCCGGTTTCAGTCAGAATATAATTCAATGCCACATCATGCGGCTCATGGGCTATGTGATCTACCCGTTGGGCATCAAACGCAACACCTATCAGCAGCGGATGCTTATTTTTATGGTGTAAAGCTGCAATTGCACGGTCATAATAGCCCGCACCATAGCCGATCCGGTTGCCTGCACGGTCAAATGCCGCCAGCGGAATCAGCATAATATCGGGATCAACAACCGGCGCATCGGCCGGTGGCCCCATTGTACCAAAGCCCGTCTCAACCAGCGTATCGCCAAATGACAAGGTGCGGAATTCAATAGTTTGCTTATCCAAAATCGCCGGCACACAAAGTGTCATGCCGCGCGCTTCAAGCACCCGCATTAATGGTCGCGGATCAATTTCCGAGCGGATCGGCCAGAAGCCGGAGACACAGGCCTTCTCAGGCAGCGTTATGCCATTCAGAAAGTTCTGAACAATGGTCTCAGAAGCAGTGTTACGGAAAATTTCAGGGAGAGCATTGCGCGCCTGCAGAACGGATTTTCGCAAATCGGCCTTCTGCATTTTCAGATCACCATCCGCCATGCTCTTTTTCCTTTACTTCACTCACCTAAACGCCTCTTTCCGATTAAAACAGAAAGACGCGAAAAAAGGCAAATATGAAAAAGGAAAGAGCGGCGAACCACAGCGACCGATGAAGCGATTGATCCCGGGAACCTACAACGTAGGTGGGCACCATATGAAGAAGCCCTCGAGCCTCCTCAGGGACAGTTCCCTTAGAGATCAATAAGGCCCCGGGGATGTTAAACCTTCTGTCGTGAAGAGCAGTACGCCTGTATTTATTATAGGGATTCTGATGCCCCTGTACCAGAGGGCATTCTCGCGGATACAGATTTTTTTATTCAACTCATCACAATAAATCAGAACTGCCCGATCAATTGCCGCGTGGTGCAATTTTTTTAGCCAGACCTTCAATCTGATGGGCAGCACGTGCCACTGCCTGTGTCAAAGCGCTGTCGCTTTTATCGGCACGGGACAAAGCATCATCACGGGAGCGACGCAGCGTTTCCGCTTCATTTTCCAGCCCCTGCAAGCGTTTTTGCAATTCGGCCAGCTCGTCCATCACCATGATACCGGCCATAACGGTCAGGCGCAGATCGCCGATTTCACCGAAAGAGCCTTTGAGATGCATAACATATTGGTCAAAACGATCAGCCAGACCGGAGAGATGCTCTTCCTGCCCCTCGTCACAGGCCATACGATAGGCTTTGCCATCGATTGTCACTGTTACTGTAGCCATGGGACCTCCGTTCTGCCGTTTTTTATTATTTTGCCGTGCAAGCTATAGAACATAAATAGCTGCTAAATTTTGTCCGGCAAGAGCCTCAACGATCGAGAACCGTGCGGATTGTTTCCATAGCCGTTACCAGTCGCCGCGAGACTTCACGATTGGCCGTCTCCAGCCGCTCGGCACGAGCCTCAGACAAATCAAGTTCCTGTGCCAGTTTGGAGCGGTCAGCATTCATGCGCTGTACTTCTTCTTCCGCTTCCACAAAGTCCCCCTCTTTTTCAAGCCGTAATTCAACAGCCTGCTCAAGAGTAGTCATTGCTTTTTCCAGTTGTTCAATCGCCTGTCTGAGCGTAATTTCTGAAGCCATATTCTTTCCCTTTGCCGATAACGGCTTTTCAAAATAAGGCCGAATCGTCATGCCGGAAGCGGCAGATTTGCCATCACTTTAATAAGCACAATGCTGTGAAGCAACAAATGTCACACAAAGGCGTTAACTCATACACCATATTTACAACGGGGTTTGACAAGCACAGTTGTAACTTCAACCGTTTTAAGCGCGCACACTGTGTCGCATGCAGGCCTGAAATCCCCTGTTATACGTGCAGAATGCCAGCGCTTTGTTGACTCTCTTCATGCAAATGTTATGTGTCGCCAACCCTTGCAGCAGAGCTCTTTTTATCTTTTTACTGCAAGTTATGTCCTAATGCTCACAAATCTGCCGATGTCTGAGGCTAACAGCTCTTTACACATTCTGCAGGCACCACAGGAAAGACAGCCGAAACCATGAGTAATTCCGATAAACAGAACCAGATGGCCAACGCAATCCGCTTCCTGTCTGTGGACGCAGTAGAAAAAGCCAATTCGGGCCATCCGGGCCTGCCGATGGGCGCAGCTGATATTGCGACCACGCTTTACACCCGTTTCATGTCCCATGATCCGCAGAACACCACATGGCCTGACCGTGACCGTTTTGTCCTGTCCGCAGGTCACGGTTCGATGCTGCTTTACTCCCTGATGTATCTGACCGGCTATGAAGACATCACGCTCGACGAAATCAAAAATTTCCGTCAGCTCGGTCACCGCACCGCAGGCCATCCGGAATTCGGCCATGCTGCCGGTATTGAAACCACAACCGGCCCGCTCGGTCAGGGTATTGCCAACGGCGTTGGTATGGCACTGGCAGAACGTATTCTGAATGCAGAATTCGGTGATGCACTTGTCAACCACCACACTTATGTTCTGGTTGGTGACGGCTGTCTGATGGAAGGTATCAGCCAGGAAGCGATTTCGCTGGCCGGTCACCTCAAGCTGAACCGTCTGATCGTTCTCTGGGATGACAATAACATCTCCATCGACGGTCCGATCTCCCTGTCCGATTCCACCAATCAGTGTGCCCGCTTTGAAGCTTCCGGCTGGAACACGCTGAAAGTTGACGGTCATGATCAGGATGCAATTGCCAAGGCTATTGAATTCGCCAAAGCATCTGACAAGCCGACCATGATCGCCTGCAAAACCACCATCGGTTTTGGTTCGCCGCACAAGGCTGGCACCAGCAAGGTTCACGGTTCGCCGCTCGGCGCAGAAGAAATTGCAGCCACCCGCAAGGCACTCGGCTGGGAATATGAGCCATTTGTTGTCCCGCAGGATGTGCTTGATGCATGGCGTCTGGCCGGTCTGAACTCCGCGAAGAAGCGTATCGAATGGGAAAAGCGCTTCGCTGCCGTTGACGCATCGGTTCGTGCAGAATTTGAACGTCGTATGCGCGGCGATCTGCCAAGCGCCTTCGATCAGGCAATCATCGATTATAAGAAAAAGCTCTCGGAAGATAAGCCGAAGGTTGCCACCCGTAAATCTTCGGAAATGGCTCTGGAAGTTATCAACGGCGTTGTACCGGAAACCATCGGCGGCTCCGCAGACCTCACCGGCTCTAACAACACGCTGACCTCGCAGACCAAGCCGATTACACCGGATAATTACCATGGCCGTTTCGTCCATTACGGTATCCGTGAGCTTGGCATGTCCGCTGCAATGAACGGTATGGCGCTGCATGGCGGTGTTATCCCTTATTCCGGCACCTTCCTCTGCTTCTCCGACTATGCGCGTCCGGCTATGCGCCTGTCCTCACTGATGGGCATCCGCGTTGCTTATGTCATGACCCATGACTCCATCGGTCTTGGTGAAGACGGCCCGACACACCAGCCGGTTGAACATCTGGCTGCATTGCGCGCTATTCCGAACCATTTCGTATTCCGTCCGGCTGATGCGGTTGAAACTGCAGAATGCTGGCAGATTGCGCTGAACTCAACAAAAACACCGTCAACACTGGCTCTGACCCGTCAGAACCTGCCGACCGTGCGCACCCAGCACGATGATGACAATCTCTGCGCCTATGGTGCCTATGAACTGGCAACGGCTTCGGATGATGCAAAAGTCACCATCTTCGCCACCGGTTCGGAAGTTGAAATCGCGCTCAATGCCCGCACACAGCTGGAAGCCAAAGGCATTCCAACCCGCGTGGTTTCCGTTCCTTGCTTTGAGCTGTTTGAAAACCAGACAGCAGCCTACCAGAAAGCACTGATTGGTACTGCACCGGTTCGTATTGCGGTTGAAGCTGCAATTTCCATGGGCTGGGAACGCTTCATCGGCGAGAACGGCACATTCATCGGCATGAAGGGCTTCGGCGCTTCCGGCCCGATCAATGATCTCTACAAGCATTTCGGCATCACTGCAGAAGCTGTGGTTGCCGCAGCAGAAGCCAAGCTGGGCTAATTTATCAGGAGTAATCAGGTGACCTGATTACTCCTTTTTCTCTCTCAGCCTGCAAAAGCAGACTGAAAAACATCGAACAGTTTCGGGAGTCATAATATGGCAGTTCGCGTCGCTATTAACGGTTTTGGTCGTATCGGCCGTAACGTCCTGCGCGCCATCATCGAATCGGGTCGTACCGATATCGAAGTTGTAGCAATCAACGATCTGGGTCCGGTTGAAACCAATGCGCATCTGCTGCGCTATGACAGCGTTCACGGCCGTTTTCCGGCAGAAGTGACTGTCAAAGGCGACACCATCAATGTTGGCCGCGGCGCGATGAAAGTTCATGCTGTGCGCAATCCTGCTGAACTGCCATGGGCAGCTGAAGGCGTGGACATTGCTCTGGAATGCACCGGTATTTTCGCAACCCGCGATAAAGCTGCTGCTCATCTGGAAGCCGGTGCAAAGCGCGTTATCGTTTCCGCGCCTGCGGACAATGCTGACCTGACCGTTGTTTACGGTGTCAACCATGACAAGCTGAGCAAAGATCATCTGGTCATTTCCAACGCTTCCTGCACCACCAACTGCCTTGCACCGGTGGCTCAGGTTCTCAATGACGCAATCGGCATTGAAAAAGGCTTCATGACCACGATCCACTCCTATACCGGTGACCAGCCGACGCTGGATACCATGCATAAGGATCTGTATCGTGCCCGCGCTGCTGCCCTGTCGATGATCCCGACTTCAACCGGTGCGGCTAAAGCTGTTGGTCTGGTTCTGCCGGAACTCAAAGGCAAGCTCGACGGCGTTGCAATCCGCGTACCAACCCCAAATGTTTCCGTTGTTGACCTGACATTTGAAGCAAAGCGCTCCACAACTGTTGAAGAAATCAACAATGCAATCCGCGAAGCTGCCAATGGCCGCCTCAAAGGCATTCTCGGCTTTACTGATGAGCCGCTGGTTTCCATCGACTTCAACCACAACCCGCATTCATCTGTATTCCATATGGATCAGACCAAAGTTATGGACGGCACTATGGTGCGTATCCTGACCTGGTACGACAATGAATGGGGCTTCTCAAACCGCATGAGCGATACTGCGGTTGCGCTTGGCAAGCTGATCTAAGCTTCTGCTCGGACCAAATATGCCGAAGCCGCGTGACCTCACTGGACGCGCGGCTTTTTTATTCCGCAAAACCGGAGACCTCTTATGAATTTCCGCACTCTTAAAGACGCAGATGTTGCTTCAAAACGCGTGCTTGTCCGCGTAGACCTGAACGTACCGATGCAGGACGGCAAAGTCTCGGACACCACCCGTATCGACCGCATTATCCCGACCATCAATGCTTTGCGTGAACGTGGCGCCAAAGTCATTCTGCTTGCGCATTTCGGTCGCCCGAAAGGCGAAGTCAAAGCTGAATTCTCGCTGGAACAGATCGTGCCTGCTTTGGCACATGCCGTTAAGCACCATGTCGCTTTCGCCAAAGACTGTATCGGTGATGCAGCTGCTGCAGCCGTTAACGCCATGAAAGACGGCGATGTTCTGCTCCTTGAAAACACCCGTTTTCATAAGGGCGAAGAAAAGAACGATGCCGATTTCGTCAAGGCGCTCGCTGCCAATGGCGATATCTATGTCAATGATGCTTTCTCGGCTGCGCACCGCGCCCATGCCTCGACCGAAGGTCTGGCGCATGTTCTGCCTGCTTTTGCCGGTCTGACCATGGAAGCCGAGCTGACTGCACTGGAAAAAGGCCTCGGCCAGCCAGCCCGTCCGGTAATCGCGATTGTCGGCGGCGCCAAAGTCTCCACCAAGATCGACCTGCTTTCCAACCTCGTTGAAAAGGTTGATGCTCTGGTGATCGGCGGCGGTATGGCCAATACTTTCCTTGCAGCACAAGGCCACAATGTCGGTAAATCGCTCTGCGAACATGATCTGGCCGATACAGCCCGTGCGATCATGGCAAAAGCGGATAGCGCCAATTGCGCGATTATCCTGCCGGTTGATGCTGTGGTTGCATGGCATTTTGCAGCGGATGCCCCGCACCAGAATTATGGTGTGGATGCCATCCCGCATGACGGCATGATGCTGGATGTGGGCCCGCTCTCGGTTGACCGCATCAATGCGGCAATCAGCGATGCCTCCACTCTGGTCTGGAACGGCCCGCTCGGTGCTTTTGAACTGCATCCTTTTGATGCGGCAACCGTATCCGCAGCCAAACATGCAGCAGAACGCACCAAACAGGGCAAGCTGGTTTCCGTTGCCGGCGGCGGTGATACTGTTGCAGCGCTGAACCACGCCAAAGTCAGCGATGACTTCTCCTATGTCTCCACTGCAGGCGGCGCTTTCCTTGAATGGATGGAAGGCAAACCGCTTCCGGGTGTAGACGTGCTGAAAGCAAAATAAGACATATCAGAAAATCAAAAAAGCCCGCTGAGTTTCAGCGGGCTTTTTTTTAATATCTGATCATTTCGGTGTCAGGCGTAGTAACCGCCCCGGAATATCATCTTCGATCACATAGACGGAACCGTCTTTGGCAATCGCCACATCGCGGATACGGTTTTCCATATCATAGCGTTCCGCTTCATCGGCACTGCCATCCTCTTTGAACTCAACCCGTATCAAAGCCATGGAAGCAAGGCCGCCGATCAGAGCAGAGCCTTTCCAGTTTTTGAACAAACTTCCCTCGTAAAATACCAGTCCGGCAGGGGCAATCACCGGTGTCCAATAAACAACCGGCGGTTCAAATTCCGGTCTTGTCTCATGATGCGGGATCGGCTCACCACTATATTGCGTGCCATTCGACACCACCGGCCAGCCGTAATTCAAGCCCTGTTTAATCAGGTTCAGCTCGTCCCCGCCTTTGGGGCCCATTTCATGCAGCCATAATTTGCCATCGGGAGCAAAAGCCAGTCCGTAAGGATTGCGATGGCCGGTTGTCCATGTCAGCGCCCGTGCATTATCCTCATCCTGCCCTGCCAGATCGGCACGCGGATTATCCTGCGGCACAGAACCGTCGCGGTTAAAGCGCAGCACTTTACCCAGAGCCAGTTTCGGGTCTTGCGCGGTTTTCGGATTCATCCGGTCACCGGAGCTTAAATACAGATATTTTCCGTCCGGTGAGAAAGCGATAATGCCGCCCGGTTGCCCCCATTTGCTTTTCGGCAGCTGCCGCCACATCACAGTCAGATCATCGAGCGAAGCTTTGCCATCCTTTTCGCTCAATTTTGCCCGTGCCAGCACCAGCGAGCTGACAATATCTTTCCCGCTGCGTTCCGGCTCAGCATAGGTGAAATAGACCAGCCGGTCAGAGGCAAAATCCGGTGAAACAGCAATATCCAGCAGGCCGTTCTGACCTTCAAAAGACACGGCAGGCACATTGCTGACTTCGGTCTTTTTACCGGTCCGATCCGTCAGAAAAATATGTCCGGCTTTTTCCGTTACCAGCAGACGCTGATCCGGTAAAAAAGCAATCGCCCACGGCGTATTAAATTCGGCAATTTCCTGCACTTTAAACGGATTTTCAGCAACTGCTGCGCGGCCACCGGCATTAACAGATTGGGATGCAAAAACCGGCGGACTGAACAGGCTGGCAGCTATTGCAGAGGCCAGAAAATAACGAATGCCTGCATGTTTCAGACCTGTAATCTTGACGCGTCCGTTCAGCACGCTCTCCCCCTTGACCGGTTGATTATGACTGGCTGTATCAAACGCAATCCGGCGGCTGTTGACAAGTCTGTTGTGCAGATAAACTTATCCGGTAATTTTAACCAGTTTTAAGAAAACTTGTCCGAACTTAATCGGTTAAAATTAATTCAATCGGTTCAAGTGCTTGGCACAGTATTTGTTTTATCCGGCACATCTGCTATCGGCAGGGTACCAATTTCCAACGCCCTTCTTAACACGGAGTTTTTTATGAGCGAACGTCTCGAAGATATTGCAGTTGCCATGGTAGCAAAAGGCAAAGGCATTCTTGCCGCCGATGAAAGCTCCGGTACTATCAAGAAGCGCTTTGACAGCATCAATCTGACTTCGACAGAAGATGCGCGCCGCGATTACCGCGAAATGCTGTTCCGCGCAGATGATGCGATGAAGAACTACATTTCCGGCGTTATTCTCTATGATGAAACCCTGCGTCAGAGCGCCCGTGACGGCACTCGTCTTGCAGACCTCATCAAAGCAGCCGGCTCTATCCCAGGTATCAAGGTTGATGCCGGTGCCAAGTCTCTGGCCGGTTTTGCTGACGAAACCATCACCGAAGGTCTTGATGGCCTGCGTGAACGCCTGAACGAATATTACGAACTCGGCGCACGTTTTGCCAAATGGCGCGGTGTTATCGCAATTTCCGACAAGCTGCCGACATGGGGCGCAGTGCGTCAGAATGCACAGGCACTGGCTCGCTATGCAGCTCTGTGTCAAGAAGCCGGTATCGTGCCGATCGTTGAGCCGGAAATCCTGATGGACGGCGTACCGGGCGACCATTCGATTGAGCGTTGCTATGAAGTGACCGATCTGGTTCTGAAAACCGTTTTCAACGAACTCTATGATGCCCGCGTTAAGCTTGAAGGTATGATCCTCAAGCCAAACATGGTTATCGACGGCAAGAACGCTCGTAAGGCTTCTGTGGAACAGGTTGCTGAACTCACCGTTCGCGTACTGAAAGCCAATGTTCCTTCCGCAGTTCCGGGCATTGCATTCCTCTCCGGCGGCCAGTCGGATGTTGAAGCAACTGCACATCTCTCCGCAATGAATGCCGGTTATGATATGCCTTGGAACCTGACCTTCTCCTATGGTCGCGCTCTGCAGGCTGCTGCCATCAAGGCATGGGGCGGTAAAGACGAAAACGTTCCTGCAGCACAGGCTGCCTTCACCCATCGCGCCCGTATGAACGGCCTTGCCGCGACCGGCGCATGGACTGAAGCACAGGAAAAGAATGCTTAATCAGTATTACTGATGCATTGAAAAAGCCCGCGTTTAACGCGGGCTTTTTTATATCTGACCTTTAATAACCGGTATGAGCCTGCAGCAAGACTGTAATCATCATCACCGCAATGGCCGCAACGGCGATTTTCCAGAAATCACTGCGCCGCTTCAACCCCGGCAGTCCCAATGGCTTAAGCAAATGCAATCCCATCAGGATCAGCAATAAAACCGGTGCAATCTTTGCCATTGCGCATCCTCTGAATATTATTGCGGCCTGACTTGTATCTTGCCCCCTCTTTAGTCGAATGGACGTCACTTTAACAGTGTGGATTAATATCAGCTGAGGAGAATGGCGTAGTTTATATTTTTCAAAACCGCACAAAGATCCGGTGAAAGTTATTCTGCGCCTGAGAGGTGCAAGCACAGCTTGCATTGCAATGGGAGGAATACATGACTTCGGCTTATCCCGAAATTTATCAGGCATGGAAAAATGATCCCCAAACTTTCTGGGGCAAGGCATCTGCACTCATTGACTGGTATAAACCAGCGACAAAAATCTTTGATCCTGCACAAGGCCCTTACGGACGATGGTTTGCAGGCGCTGCATGCAACACCTGCTACAACATGCTCGACCGTCATATCGAGGCCGGTCGTGGTGATGTTCCCGCTATTCTCTATGACAGTCCTGTCAGCGGCCAGAAGGCTCGTTTCACCTATAGCGAGACTCTGGAACAGGTGATGCGGCTCAGTGCCGTGATGCGGGATTTCGGCATTCAAAAAGGCGATCGGGTACTGATTTATATGCCGATGGTGCCGCAGGCATTATTTGCCATGATGGCCTGTGCCCGCCTTGGTGCAATTCATTCTGTAGTCTTTGGCGGTTTCTCAGCCGATGAGCTGGCAGCACGTATTGATGACGCCACCCCTGCCCTGATTATCGCCAGTTCCTGCGGGCTGGAAGCCAATAAGACAGTCAGCTACAAACCGCTGCTCGACAAAGCGATCACCACAGCCAAACATCAGGTAAAGCATTGTCTGATCCATCAGCGCGAACAATATCGCTGCGAGCTCATCACAGGCCGCGATCACGATTTTACAGAGCTTTGTGAGCAGACAGCAGGACGTGATGTGCCTTGTACTCCGGTTGCCGCCACCGATCCGCTTTATATTCTCTACACTTCCGGTACCACAGGCAAACCCAAGGGCGTTGTGCGCGATAATGGCGGCTATATGGTTGCGCTCGCATGGTCGATGGGCGCACTTTATGGCATTCATGCAGGTGATATTTTCTGGACAGCATCGGATATCGGCTGGGTGGTCGGCCATTCCTATATTGTCTATGCCCCGCTGCTGATCGGCGCCACAACAGTGCTGTTTGAAGGCAAACCGGTCGGCACGCCCGATGCCGGTACATTCTGGCGGGTGGTTGCTGAGCACAAGGTGAAAGTGCTGTTCACTGCACCAACCGCTCTTCGCGCGATTAAGCGAGAAGACCCTGAAGGCAAGCTGCTGCATCAATATGATCTCTCCAGCCTTGAAGCACTGTATCTTGCCGGAGAGCGTGCAGACCCGAATACGCTGGAATGGGCAGAGCAGATGCTCAACCGCCCTGTGATCGATCATTGGTGGCAAACCGAAACCGGCTGGCCGATTGCCGGTAATCCGCGCGGCCTTGGCATATTGCCGGTCAAACACGGCTCAACTTGCGTGCCAATGCCCGGTTACGATGTGCAGGTACTGGATGATGCAGGCCATCCGTCGAAAACCGGCGAGCTCGGCAATATTGTCATCAAACTGCCGATGCCGCCCGGCTGTCTGCCGACTTTATGGCAGGCCGACCAGCGCTTCTATGAAGCCTATCTTGATGAATTCAAAGGCTATTATAAATCCGCTGATGCCGGTTACATGGATGAAGACGGCTATATTTTCATCATGAGCCGCACTGATGACATCATCAATGTTGCGGGACATCGCCTGTCTACCGGCTCGATGGAAGAGGTGATTGCCGGTCACCCACAGGTCGCAGAATGTGCGGTGATCGGCATTGCCGATAAGCTCAAAGGACAAATCCCTTGCGGCTTCATCGTGCTCAAGGCCGGTGTGACGCAAGCCCATAGTGAGATTGAAGCAGAATGTGTGGAACGGGTACGCGATCAGATCGGGCCTGTTGCCGCGCTGCGCACAGTTCTGACAGTCAATAAATTACCCAAAACCCGCTCCGGCAAAATTCTGCGCTCCACCATGCAGAAAATCGCCGATCACGAGCCATGGAAAATGCCTGCAACGATTGAAGATCCGCAGACACTGGATGATATCCGTGACTGCCTTCATCAACGTGGCATCGGCACCTGCTCCGAAGCAACAAAACCTGCGGCCTGACAATTATCAGATACAAAAAAAGCCGCCGGAGATGATCCGGCGGCTTTTCAAAACTATAGCACAAGCTGATCTTACAGATCGTCTTCTTCGTCTTCCGGTGCGCTCTTCATCGAAGAAAGCTTGGCGAAGACTTTATCCGCATCCAGCTCATCCGATTCGTCATTGCGGCTGTAATCCAGATTTTCTGTTGCCGATGCCGGCAGCAATGTATCACCGGATTCCGGCTCAATCGGACGATTGCGCGCTGCGCGGTCAACTTCGATATCCAGATCAATCTGCGAGCAGAGACCCAGTGTTACCGGATCCATCGGCTGAAGGTTAGCCGAGTTCCAGTGAGTGCGGTCACGAATCTGTTCGATGGTGGATTTGGTGGTGCCGATCAGACGGGAAATCTGGGCATCTTTCAGTTCCGGATGGTTACGCACCAGCCAGAGAATCGCATTCGGACGATCCTGACGCTTGGACAAAGGCGTATAACGCGGGCCTTTACGTTTGGCTTCCGGTACACGCACTTTTGGTTCGGACAGTTTCAGACGGTAATTAATGTCTTTTTCAGCCCGTGCGATTTCTTCACGGGAAAGCTGGCCGGTGATGACCGGATCAAGACCTTTGATACCCTGTGCAGCTTCACCATCCGCAATCGCTTTCACTTCAAGCACATGCAGTTTGCAGAAAGTTGCAATCTGGTCAAAAGACAGAGCAGTATTATCGACAAGCCATACGGCTGTTGCCTTAGGCATAAGAAGCTGAGTGGCCATAAGATATAATCCTCTCGTTCGCCCGCTCCGGTAGCGCGGGACGTGGGGTAAACCACAATTTCCGGGAATTCGTTCCCTCTATAACCAAATTTTACACAATGAGCAAGAAAACCCTGCACAGGAATTCAGCGCATTTGTAACTCACTCCCCCTGTTTGCAGGGAGATTTCGGTTATGACGTGCCGAAAATGGTGTTTTTTGAGAACCGGAGCGGAGTGTAGCATTGAGCATTTCCAGCAAAAGTGCATAGCGGTTTTGCGTAGGACAATGCGACAAAACAAAAAACAGAGCGGTTCCAACGATTCCTTTTAAACCGGAACCGCTCCAGTACATGAGCACCGGACTCACAGAAAAACGCCATTTTCAGGCCGCCAGAGGCGAAATATCAACCGACGTCGAGGACAATTTTGCCGATATGATTGCCCTCTTCCATGCGCTCATGGGCGCGCCAGGCATCTTTCAGCGGGTAGATCATATCCATCACCGGAGAAATAGTGCGGCTTGCCAGCAACGGCCAGACTTTTGATTCCAGTTCCGCTGCAATCTGCGCTTTGAAAGCCACATCACGCGCACGCAGGGTCGAACCGGTATGGGTCAGACGCTTGGTCATCAGCTTGGCAAAATTGGCTTTCGCCTTGGCACCACCAAGAAAAGCGATCTGCACAATGCGCCCCTCAATCGCCGCGGCGTCATAATTACGGTCAACATAATCACCGCCAACCATATCAAGAATAACATCTGCACCCTTATTATTGGTTGTAGCTTTAACCTGCTCGACAAAATCCTGCTCGCGGTAATTAATCGCAACATCCGCTCCAATCTTCAGACAGGCGGAGCATTTTTCCGCAGAGCCGGCCGTCACAATCACTTTGGCACCCAGCGCTTTACCAAGCTGAATTGCCGTTGTGCCGATACCGGAACTGCCGCCGTGAATCAGCAATGTCTCGCCGGCCTGCAACTGCCCGCGCTGCACCACATTGTGCCAGACGGTAAAAAGTGTTTCCGGCAGAGCCGCCGCTTCCACATAACCATAACCGGAAGGCAGCGGCAGTGCATTACCTTCACAAACCACGGCATATTCAGCATAACCGCCGCCTGCCAAAAGGGCAGTCACCGCATCGCCGACCTTATAACGCTGCACATCTGTGCCAATAGCCACCACATCACCGGCCACTTCCAGCCCCGGCAAATCTGAAGCACCGGCTGGCGGCGGATAATGCCCCTGTCGTTGCAGCACATCAGGACGGTTCACTCCGGCAGCTTTCACACGGATCAGAATTTCGCCTTTACCCGGATGCGGCACGGCACGCCTGACCGATTTCAGTACCGATGGCGCACCGGCCTGTTCAATCGCAATTGCCATCATCTGGGAAGCAAGTTCCGTTGTCATATCCGCTCCTTAAATTCTCTGATCCGCCCAAAGCGCTTTCCCTGATCTAGTGGTCAGATTACGGCATTTGCGCCCGTTCATGACAGGCGCAGAGCAAATGTCGCAATCAAAAAGACCACTAGCAACTAAATAATGCTAGTGGATTTTTCGAATTTGCCGTTTGAAACAACATTTGTGTCGACGGGAGCTCAAACGGCAAATTCAATCCACTAGCCATATTATGTAGAAAAAATGCAATCTATAAAAATCATATCGCTAATGATGCAGGTTTATGAGATGCTGAAAACTTATGTGGCCTGCCCGCCCTGCATTTAAAGGCTGACAGGTCACGAATATTGCGAACCATATTGAAAGCTGCCGTGGACAGGCTGCAGCAGGAAGTGAGGAAAACGCCATGTTCTTTGATGATAATGCGCAGGAGACAACAACCTATAATCACCATATCGGTGAGGATGTGACCCTGCTTTCAGCGGCTGAAATCGACAATCGCATTGCCTTGCTTAAAGCGGAGATCCGTCGGTTGGAAACTGATCGCAATGACAGGAATCGCAGCCGTGCGGCTGCTGAGGCACTGTTTCGCCTGTAAGCCTTTGCTATTTCCGGATACACCATAGTTTCAGAACCTCTGCTCTCAAACAGGCGGAGGTTCTTTTTATTTTACCTGACACAATATCTCATCAATACAAAGCCTTGCACTCTTTCAAGTGATAGGTCAGCATGGTTACACTCAATCTGTCCGAAGCGGCAATTTCACCTTGCAGTTTCGGACGAACAGGTTTCAAGATCAGAAAACTGTAAAATAGCCTGCAATAGAATAAAGGATTCTGCGTGTTCCGTTCCTATGTCCAGATTTTCGCACTGCTTTGCGGCACCGCTTTTCTGCTGATCGGTTCAGGTCTGCACGGTCTTTTATTGCCACTGCGCGGAAATGTGGAAGGCTTCTCGGTCACGGCTCTGGGTCTGATCGGTACAACATGGGCAGGCGGTTTCGTTGCTGGCTGTATTTTTGCACCGCGCCTGGTGCGCCGTGCCGGACATGTGCGGGCTTTCGGCTTTTTCGCATCCACTGCGGCAATTGTGGTTTTGCTGACCGGCCTGATGGTTGACGCTTCAATCTGGGTGGTTCTGCGCGCCATTACCGGTTTTGCGATGGCCGGTATTTTCATGGTCATTGAAAGCTGGCTGAATGAAAAAGCCACCAATGAAACACGCGGTAAAATTTTCGGCCTCTATATGATGGTCAACTACGGTGCCGTCATGACCGGCCAGATGCTGGTGATTACCGGCGATGTCGAAGGCAGTTCGCTGTTCATGATTGCCGCGATCTTCTTCTGCCTTGCGCTGCTGCCAACCGCAGCTTCCAAAGCATCTTCGCCGCGCCCGCTGACCGAAGTGCAGCTTGATCTGAAAAAGCTTTATGCCAATTCACCGGTTGCCTTTGTCAGCGTGATCCTAATCGGCATTGCCAATGGTGCATGGGGTACACTCGGTGCGGTTTTCGGCTCGCTCAGCGGTATTGATAAAACCACAATCGCACTGATGGTCAGCTTCACCATTGCTGCCGGTGCATTAATGCAAATCCCTGTCGGACGCTTTTCCGACCGTATCGACCGCCGCTATGTCATGGCCAGCGTGGCCGGTTCTGCCGCTCTTATCGGTTTTCTGATTTTTGCAATCGCACCAACCAACGGCACACTCATTCTGGTCATGACCGCATTATACGGTTCGCTTGCTTATGCGATTTATCCGGTTGCCGTTGCCCACGCCAATGACCACGCAACACCTGAGACTTTCGTCAAGGTTTCCGGCGGTCTGCTACTGCTTTATGGTTTCGGCACCATGCTCGGGCCGCTGATTGCTGCGGAAGCGATGAATAATTTATGGCCTTCCGGCCTGTTTCTGGTGACGGCGGTCTCGCATATTGCCATTGCCGGTTATGCTATTCTGCGCTCGCGTAAACGCGCCTCGCCTTTGCCATCAGAAAAAGAACAGTTCCAGAGCATGGCTGCGGAACGCCCTGCCACACAGGAAAGTGTGCTGCTTGATCCGCGCTCTGAGGCTGCACAGGAAGAGAAATCCGCCCCTGTACCGGAACCGGCGAAATCAGAGAACTGACACACGGACAGTTAGCCCTTTTACCCGATATAGCTATTTACGCGCATGAAGTGCTGCCTGCATCAGCCTGCGGAATTTCGGACATTCCGTATGGGTTTCTGCAGGGCATTCAGCTACATGCCGCAAGGCTTTGCTGAGTGTTGTCAGCTGGCGGACCTGCAAATCCAGCTGGTCTGCCCGCTGATGCAGCGCCTGCCGCGGCAGATCAGCCGAACCGTCTTTTCCGAACATGCCTTTCATCTCGGACAGCGGAAAGCCTGCTATCTTCCCCAGCGAAATCAAAGCCAGTTGCTGCAGCACTTCCGGTGCATATTGACGGCGCAAACCATGGCGGCTGAAGGATTCGATCAGACCGATCTCCTCATAATAACGGAGTGCGGAAGGTGACACTCCGCTCTTCTCCGCCAGCACACCTATATCAAGAAGTTTCATACTTGACCTCAAGTTGACTTGAAGTGGCAATGTAACAGCGACTCAAACAAGCCACAAGAGGAACAGCTGTGCGTTTCGCCCTCTCTGATACTTCTCCTCGCCTTGCAATCCTTGCTCTTTCAGGTTCCATGCTGCTGGCCTCCATGGCCGTGAGCATCACCGCTGTCGCATTACCGGCGCTCAGCAGAACACTGGATGCTCCTGTGTCTGCGGTTCAGTGGATTGTGCTGATTTATCTGTTGTCCGTCACAATAGTAATTGTGCTGGCGGGGCGTTGTGCCGATCTGTTCGGCCATCGTTTTATCTTGCTGACCGGACTGATAATCTTTACAATCAGTTCGCTGCTTTGCGCTGCAGCACCAAATCTCACAATGCTCATCGCAGCCAGAGCGATACAGGGCATAGGCGGTGCCATTCTCATGGCATTACCGGTCTCAATCATAAGAGGCATGGTTTCCGGTGAACAGACAGGCACCGCCATGGGGCTTCTCGGTTCCATGTCAGCAATCGGAACCGCGCTTGGCCCTGCACTCGGAGGCATCCTGATTGCTGTCTTTGGCTGGCGTTCCGCCTTTATCCTGCTGGCAATATCCGGTTTTATCTTACTGGTTCCTGCTATCAAGGTGATACCGGCATCACCGCCAAATCATAAAACCAGCCGCTCGCTGGATCTGTCAGGCGCGGCCTTACTGGCTATTGTGCTGTTTCTCTATGCAGTGATTACGACCGGAAATAAAAACGGACTGAACTGGGATATGGTTGTCACCATTCCGGCGGTTCTGGTTGCCCTGATAATTTTTGTGGGTATTGAAAGCCGGTCTTCTTCGCCGCTGGTGCCTCTGTCACTCTTGCGCAATCCTGTTATCAGCGCCTCGCTGATAACCAATCTGCTCATCAGCTCAGTGATGATGACAATGCTGGTGATCGGGCCATTCTTCTTGTCATTCGGCCTGCTGCTGGGGGAAGCGACAACGGGACTGGTTATCGCTGTCGGCCCTGTTGTTGCGGCGCTGGCCGGTATCCCTGCCGGACGCATTACAGACCGGTTTGGTATAAGACGCGCGCTGGCTTACGGACTGGCTGTCATGAGCATTGCACTCATCTGCATGGCCTTACTGCCCGTCAGGTTCGGAACTGCAGGATATATTTTATCGCTGATAATGCTGACACCGTGTTTTCAGCTGTTTCTGGCCGCCAATAATACAGCCATCATGCTTGCAGCACCCGAAAACCAGCGCGGTATCTTGTCCGGATTGCTGGGCCTGTCGCGCAATCTGGGACTGATGACCGGCGCATCTGTCATGGCCACAATATTTGTTACCGCACTGGGACAGGAAGAGCTTGTTCATGCAGCTGCAAAATCCGTCGGATTTGCCTTTACTGTCACCTTGCTGACGGCAGCAGGACTTGCACTGCTTTCGTTGATAATCACGCTCATCAGCACAAGAAAATAAATCCGGTGCGGGCCTGATATCCGGCCTGCACCTCATCTTTCAGAGCCTGCCCATCCGGCGGTTCTGTCTGAAACTGTGCTTTACAGTTTAGCGTAATTAATGTCGGGTGACTTGTGTCCTAAGCTTTTCTATCTGTTCCTTCAGATACAGCTTTTTGCGTTTAAGATCGGCGATCGTCAGCGTATCAGTAGCTGGCAATGCTGCGGCGTCGGAAATTTCCTTTTCCAGTGCATCATGCTTCTTTTCCAGTGAGGCAAGATGGGATTCAAGTGCCATTATTGCTTCTCCTTTATATTTACGCGTCACTCTCATTTTGTCAGCAGATCAGGCTCCAAGACCCGTTCGGTCTGCAGGAACTTGCTTGTGACAGTTCCCAGCCTCGAACCAGACTATGACAAAACAATGACAGTCTTGCATGAGATTTGATTAATGTCGAATTCATATTTGGCACATTTCAACTTTGCCAAATTTGTGCTACGGCAAAGCTGAAAAAGGGCGGATTATACTGACCTGCGGTGCTTCTGTGAAAATCGCAACCCATATTGGTGCGCGACAAATGCAGATGTCTGCGGTTCTGTTCTCGCTGTGAAGACAAGATCAGATGGAATATGCCATGGCCGATCAGGAACAAGCCGAAATTCGCCTCTCCGTTGCACGGTTGCGCCAGGAACACACGGATTTTGATCTTGCCATTAATGCGATGATGCAAACCGGCTGTAATCAGCTCAGCATTCAGCGCATGAAAAAGAAAAAACTCGCGATCAAAGATCAGCTGAGCAAGCTGGAAGATAAAATCATTCCGGATATTATTGCCTGAACTTGGGCATGAATTCGGGCCTGAACCTGATCCGATCACTTCATATTCTCACCGCAGATAAAAGACCGGCAGACTTTTACGAAGCCTGACCGATTTTTTATTTTTTAAATCCAGCACCTGACAGGACATTTCATGGCAGATAACACACCAACTTCCCCGAAAGTCGCCATCATTATGGGCAGCCAGTCCGACTGGCCAACCATGCGCAATGCAGCGCAGGCACTGGATACGCTGGGGGTTGCTTATGATGCCCGTATTATTTCTGCGCACCGCACACCGGATCGCATGGTTGAATTTGCCAAAACGGCACGCGATCAGGGCTTTCATGTGATTATCGCCGGTGCAGGCGGTGCCGCCCATTTGCCGGGGATGGTTGCATCCATGACACCACTGCCGGTCTTTGGTGTTCCGGTACAGTCCAAAGCACTGTCGGGTCAGGACTCGCTGCTTTCCATCGTCCAGATGCCTGCGGGTATTCCTGTCGGCACAGTAGCCATCGGCAATGCCGGTGCCACCAATGCTGCACTGCTTGCCGCTGCGGTTCTCGCACTGCATGACAAGCCGCTGGCAGACCGTCTGGATGCCTATCGCAAAGCCCAGACCGATGCCGTGGCTGCCGCCCCGAAAGATGAGGACTGAGCCATGCTGCAAGCAGGATCAACAATCGGGATTATCGGCGGCGGTCAGCTTGGCCGTATGCTGGCCATGGCGGCAGCGCGCCTGAGCTTCAAAACCATTATTCTGGAACCGCAGGCGGATTGCCCTGCCGCACAGGTCGCCAATCGTCAGATCGTGGCTGCCTATGATGATCGCGCCGCCTTGCTGGAACTGGCTGAAGCCTGCGATGTTATCACCTATGAGTTTGAAAATGTGCCGGTAGAAGCCGCACAGTTTCTGGCAACAAAAAACATTGTCTCCCCGCCACCGCTGGCTCTGGAAATCTCGCAGGACCGCGTTGCCGAGAAACAGTTTCTCAATGAGAGCGGCATTGCCACCGCACCATGGCGTGTGGTTGACGATGTGCAGGATCTGGTCGCAGCGCTTGGCGCGCTGAACGAGCGCGGCATTCTGAAAACCCGCCGTTTCGGCTATGACGGCAAAGGTCAGGTGCGCCTGAACAGCCTCGATAATGACGCTGCGGCTGAAGCCATTGCTGCCATTAAAAATGCTCCGGCAATTCTTGAGGGCTTTGTGGAATTTACCCGTGAAGTTTCTGTCATCGCCGCACGCGACAAGGCAGGCAATGTCCGCCTTTATGACATTGCAGAAAATATTCACAAGAACGGCATTCTCGATACCTCAACCATACCGGCATCAATCAGCTCTGAAACCGCAGCCGCCTGCACCGAGGCCGCACAGAAGCTGCTTCATGCGCTGGATTATGTTGGTGTGCTCGGCTTTGAATTTTTCGTTCTGCCGGACGGTTCTGTCGTTGCCAATGAATTTGCACCGCGCGTGCATAATTCCGGTCACTGGACAGAAGCGGCCTGTGCTGTTTCGCAGTTTGAGCAGCATATCCGTGCCGTGGCTGGCCTGCCGCTCGGTGATCCGCGACGTCACAGTGACTGCGTTATGGAAAACCTGATCGGTGATGATGTACTCAAAGTTCCGGCGATTCTGGCAGAATCGGATGCGGTACTGCATCTCTATGGCAAGGCCGAAGCACGTGAGGGACGCAAAATGGGGCATGTCACACGCATTAAAAACGGAAAATAACACCGTTTTGCGGGTTCCGTGCGCATCAATGGTTGACAATTGACCCATTCATTGACTATTTCACCTCAACCATTCAAACGTGCTCTTTGGCTCGCTCTGAAACATGCTCCCAAATACGGGAAACGGTTTTGGGAACAAGGCATGTATAGAAACAAAGAGCTGGAACGAGCGCAGCGTTTCTAATGAAATGAGACACGTTCCAGGAATATGCCCAATTCGGGCCAAACACATTGGTGAGTAACATGAAGATCAAGAATTCGCTTAAAGCGCTCAAAGGCCGTCATCGTGACTGCCAGCTGGTTCGTCGTAAGGGCCGCGTATACATCATCAACAAAACTGCTCCTCGCTTTAAAGCCCGCCAAGGTTAATCTTGGGGTTAATGAGCTGAGCGGGAAAGTTTAACGACGATCCCAGTGCAGTAAGTTGTAGAGAATTTTAACAGCGCCGGTATTAATTTACCGGCGCTGTTTTTATGCCTTTAATCAGCCGGTTTCTGCTTTATGATAGCACTATGACCAAGACACGCAGCTCCCTCACCGTTTCTCTGATATCAGCCCTGATGATCACGGGCGCTGCGGGCTTTGCTGCGGCAGAAGATATCAGTGCTACCGGCAAAACAGAGCCGCAGCCCATGCCGCCTGCTGTAACCATACCTGAAGCTCCGAAACCGGCACCAATCAACAACACGGCGGCAAAACCCAAAGAAAAACCGAAAAATCCCGATGTGGAAATGGCAGGGCCGCTCACAGAAACCCGCCGGAAAGAACAGGAGCAGCTGTTCACGGATTTGCGCAAGGCATCCACGCCGGAGAAGTCCCATGCCATAGCCAGCCGCCTGCGCCAGAGCTTTGTGCGCACCGGCAGCGACAGTCTGGATCTGATGCTGCGCTGGGCAGAAACAGCCCTCAATCAATCACGCGATGCGGAAGCACAGGATTATATTGATGAGGTGATGGCACAGCGCCCTGACAATGCAACGGTCTGGCAATTGCGCGCCCGCTTGCATCTGCGCCGCAACGAGCTGGCTCCTGCCCTCAATGACATCAGACAGGCGATGATTTTAGAACCGCGCAATTTTGATGTTCTCATCAATTATGCAACTTTGCTGCGCGAAACCGGAAACCGCAAAGGTGCTCTCCGGCTTTATGAACAGGCTTTGAGTGTTTATCCGATGATGAAAGAAGCGCAGGATGAAATGCTGAAGCTCACGGAAGCCGACAGCGATACCGCCCTCTGAACCCGCAATTAGAGCATAATTTAAAGTGTTAGAGCGACCCTGTGTAGTGCCAAGTCTGGCACACGGCGCTCTAAAAGCCCCTTACGGGGCTTTTAGCTTATTCACTGATGATTTTCACACGGTCGCCCGCAGAAACCGTACCGCCGCTCGGCAGCGCATTCAGAAGGCGGAAGAGATCAAGCTTGCGATCTGTCCCCTGCATCCGGTTGGCCAATGAACCGAGCGTATCTCCGGCTTTCACACTGATCACACGGATGCGCAGAGGCTTCGCTGCAGCCTGCTCGGCTGGTGTCAGCACGCGGAAGCTTTGTGTGGTCGCCTGTGTTGTGGCACTCAAAGCATTGCTGTTTTTCGGTGCGGCGATGAGGAAGCGATAAACTTTCTGGCCGGAAGCGATGACAACAATTTCAAACTGCCATTTATCGGCACTGGCACGCGCAGTGGCTGCAGGCAGACCATTGATTGTGGTTGTCTGCACAGACTGCTCATCAAGGCCTGTCACCCATCCGCTGCGCAGATAGGCTGCAAGATCACCGCCCTGTGGCAGTGCTGCACCGTCAAAACGGATAGCCAGTTCACCCGGACCGCTGGCCATAACGGCACTGGCTGAATTATCAATCGTAAAGCCCTGCGGAACACTGAAAGTCACACCGAGTTTCGGGTGAATAAAGGTGCGCTCACGCACAAAACCTTCCTGCGGCGTGTCACCATAGAGCAGGCCGTCAATACCGTTCAGGAATGAAGGGCGGTCAGTGGTGCCGACACCCGGCGCACCGATGCGGCGTGCATGGCCGATAGCCAGATCAACGCGCTGTGGTGTAGCCGGATGGCTGGCCAGAAAGTCTAGGCTGGCATCGGTCGCACCGGAGACAGAGCGGAACCCCGTATAGGCTTCCATCGACTGCAGAAAACGCGCCGAGGCAAACGGATCATAACCCGCAGCGCCGATCATTTTAATGCCGATTGCATCAGCCTGTAATTCCTGATTGCGCGAGAACTGGGCAAGGCGCAGCTTGCTGCGGATTGCCGCCTCACGACCGGCCGCATCATCATGCAACACCTCGGAGGCAACGCGTTTGGCAAGTACCGATTCCGCTTCTTTTGCCTGTCGCAGAATACCGTGATTGGCCGTGACATGCCCCATTTCGTGGGCGATTACAGCAGCCACTTCGGATGAATCATTAGCAAGCGCCAGCAAGCCGCGGGTCACATAGAGATAACCGCCGGGCAGCGCAAAAGCATTGATATTCGGGCTGTTGAGAATTGTAATGCGGTATGTCTGGTCAGGATTGTCAGAAACCGTTGTGAGATTGCCGACGATCTTTGCAACCATGCGCTCAAGCTTGGCATCTTTATATTCCCCGCCATAGGTGGCGAGAATACGCGGATGCTGCTGCGCGCCAAGCTGTGCCAGCTTGTCATTCTTGCTGACATTGGCAACCGTAACCGGATTGGACGACGGGCCAATCACATCGGGATCACTGAAATCTACAGTACGGCAGGCAGATAAAAGCGCGACCAGACCAATAGCGGCTGATCGTTTGAAAACTGGAGAAATAGAGGGCTTTTCCGCTGCGGAAAACCGTGCTGCCCTTAAAAGCATATCCAGTGTCGTGTCCCCGTTTACTTCAAAGCTGATTTGGCGGTGCCGGTTGCACGGCCTGTTCAGCGATTCTGTCTGCTCGTCTGCAAGCGAATTGCCCGCAATATAAACAATGCTCTTCTGAATAGAAGTGAAATGATTTTTGCGGTATTTCACAAATTGTCAGCTATTGCATCATTAGTAGATATAGGCTGGTTCTCTGTTTAACCAGAGCCGGTCGCATTAAATGATCGTAATGCATCCGCACCGGATTGCTTGAACAGCCGCATAGGCGGCGGCTCAAGTCGAGCATTTAACTGCGCATGCTTTGTGTCAATATCACGTCATTCGCTATGATAATCTGATTATCATATTGTAATCAGGATGTTTTATGCTCTGACGTGCCCATATAGTCACGCACGGGCTGAGGGCCGGAGGGCGAGAGCATCATGGCTGCATCACCCTGCTCTCTGATTTGCCCGTCTTTGAGAAAAAACAACGTTGAATCGAAACGCAGTGCATCTTCCGGCGTATGCGTCACCATCAGAATGGTAATACCGGTTTCCTGTTGCAATTCACGGATCAGATCCAGCATTTGCTGTCGCAAGGCGGGGCCGAGAGAAGCAAAAGCCTCGTCCAGCAGCAAAACAGGCTTGTCACGCACCAATGCGCGGGCAATCGCAACACGCTGCCTCTCGCCACCGGAAAGCGCTTCCGGTTTGCGGTTTTCTTTGCCGGTCAGCTCCACACGGTCAATGGCATTCTGCACCGCAAGATGATCCGCCTCATTCAGTTTGAGCGAAGGTGACCGGCCAAGGCTGACATTGGCGCGCACATCAAGATGCGCGAACAGATTATTCTCCTGAAACACCATCGTAACCGGCCGTCCGGCGGGGGCTTCGCTGCTGATTTCCTCGTCACCGATCAGAATACGGCCGGATAGCGGTGCTTCAAATCCGGCAACCAGATTGAGCAGTGTCGATTTACCGGAACCGCTCGGCCCCACAATCACACCGGTTTCACCGGCCTTTAAATGCAGGTTGAACAGCATGTCTGTCGCTCCATAGGAGAAACGAACATTATCAAGGGTGATTGCAGCATTATGTCGTGTCATGAGGCATTCCGCTCAGTAGATTTGCCTGAATTGATCCGGTTGCCGGTTTTATCAGTGATAAGCATCAGTGCAAAACAAATAGCGGCAAGGATCAGCGCAAGGCCTGCCGCGTCACTGGTACGATAGCTGCCCATGCGCTGCAACAGAAGATAAGGCAAGGTCTGCACCGCATCGCTGCCGAAAAGAGCAATCGTGCCTAGGTCTCCCATAGAAAGCGCCATGGCAAAGATAAAGCTCAGGATAAGCGGGCGGCGGATGACCGGCCAGTCGATCAGACGCAGACGGTTGAGCCCGCTGATACCGAGCGACGTGCAGAGCCGGTTATTCTGTGCTGCTGCGCTGTCCCATGCAGGGCGCAGCAAGCGCACCGCAAAAGGCATGGCCATGACACCATTCACCGCAATGACCATGAAAGGCGCGAGCGTGAACACATCGGTGAACTGGCGCAGCAATATGAACCAGCCCGCACCGATCACAATCGGCGGAATAATCAGCACCAGACTGGAACCGCTGTCGAGAGCGGTGGTGAAAAAGCTGCGCAGCCGCTTTGGGGATTTAAGATTTTGTGTGGCACTATATTCACGTGCAGTGACCAGCGTGAGCGATAGCATCACGCAAAGAGCGGCTGCGCCAAAAGCCAGCAAAAGCGAGGTGATAATGGCCTGCTGTACCACGGTTTCATTCAGCAAACGCCACAGATCAGAACCCAGACCGGACAGAACCATGCCTAAAACCGGCAAAGCAATGAACAAGGTGGCAATGAGAATAATAATACCTGATGAGATTTTAGACCATCTGCCGTGGTGAATATAATCCCTGTTAGTCGTGACCAGCGACAGCCCCTCTTCTGTCGGTTTGCCGGTCAGACGCAGCAGGCACAACACGCCAATAGTCAGCAGCAGCTGGGTAAGCGTGAGGGCAACAGCACGCGCCAGATCAAAGTCGAAATGCAAGGCCTGATAAATAGCGACTTCCAGCGTGGTTGCGCGGGGGCCTCCGCCTAAGGTCAGCACGATGGTGAAGGAACTGGCGCAGAGCATGAAGATCAGCCCTGCAATGCCGCTCAGGTTTCGGGCAATCACCGGCCATTCGATCAGCCGGAAACGCGCAAAACTGCCCATGCCCAATTGCGCCGAGAGTTTCCAGTAATCTTGCGGAATGGATTCGAGACTGGCCAGCAGCAGACGTACAGCAAGCGGCATATTAAAAAACACATGAGCCAGCAAAATACCGGTCAGACCGTAAATATCCGGTATCAGCGGCAGACCTAAAGCCGTACTGCCCTGCGCGATGAAACCATTGCGCCCGTAAATACTGGTAATGCCGAAGACGGCGACTAAAGACGGCAATGTCAAAGGCACCGCGAAAAAGCGCAGCAGCAATTTGCGACCACGAAATGCGGTATTGGCATGGAGCGCACGGGCAACCGGCAGTGCAAACAGCACTGAAAGCAGAACTGACAACAGCGCCTGCAGCAGCGTAAAACGCGTAATATTCCACAAGTAACTGTCAAAAGCGGCAAGTGCATCGCTATCGGATTGCAGCCCCTGAATGCCAAGCGACAGCAAAGCGCCGCCGGTCAGCACCAGCAGCAGCATCAGCGCGATAAAGCCTGAGACAGTTTTAAAACGGAAGGCCTGCATAATTCTCCGTAAATGCCCCGCCGCACGATGCGGCGGAAGCAGTCTTGTTGAGCTCAGAAACAATTGGCCTCAGCGGCTCATGGCTTTCAGCCACTCATCAACCCATGCTTTGCGGTTTTGCGCAACGGTTTCAGAAGCAATCAGCAAGCTCTTATCCGGTTTTGGCAGATTATCGAAAGCCGCATCGAGCGGCGCAGATGTGTCATAGGCAGGATACATCCAGTTGGTCTGCGGGATAACATCCTGAAAACCGTCTGTGGTCATGAATTTCAGAAACTCTGCAGCGCGCGGGTTTTTAGCACCGTTTATTGTCTGACCGGCCAGTTCAATCTGAAGATAATTACCTTCTTCAAAAGTCACCGCTTTATAGCGCTCGGTTTTATCCGAGATCATGTGATAGGCGGCAGAAGTCGTATAGGACAGCACCATCGGCGCCTCGCCTTTAGTGAACAGTCCATAACCTTCAGACCAGCCTGGCGTAACTGTCAGCACACGTTTGTTGAGCTTCTGCCACTGTTCCCCAGCCTTGTCGCCATAGAGATCTTTCACCCAGAGCATCATGCCCAGACCCGGTGTGGATGTGCGCGGATCCATCAGAATAATTTTCTGCGAAACATCGCCGTCAATCAGTTCTGCCATGGATTTCGGCGGATTTTTCATCTTCTCACTGTCATAAATCACAGCGAAATAGCTGTAATCATAAGGCAGGAAAACTTCGTCCTGAAAATTATCAGGCACATTGCTTTTCACATCGCTCAATCCGTGCGGGGCGAACAGGCCGGAGGCTTTGGCATCATTGATAAGATTGGTATCAAGCCCCAGAACAATATCGGCCTTGGTGGATTTGCCTTCGAGCTTCAGGCGGTTGAGCAAAGCCACACCATCGGCAACGGCTACAAAATTGACAGTGCAGCCGCAGGATTTTTCAAAATTCTCTTTAACCTTCGGACCCGGACCCCAGTCAGATGTAAAACTGTCATAGGTATAGATGGTCAGATCCTGAGCCTGTGTTGCACTTGCGCCGAAGCTCAAAACGGACAGAAGACCGGTTGTGAAAAGTAGATTTCTGATAAGCATGAGATAACAGCCGCGCGGGCTCTCCTCTGGTTATGAATTGATCCAAGGATTGAGCGCCGGAAGCCGGACAGCATCTAATCCCTCCGCCGGTACAAACCGGATCAGGTTCAGCGGGTTAGCCGGAGACCGGCCTCTCAGCCTCCGAAACCGAAGGCACCCCGTTAGAGCGAGCGGACAATAGGATAAAACAGCATCGTGGAGCAAGAGGATTGTTAGAGCATGTCGGTCTCAAATGGCTTGATTTGAGCTACTGCGAACATGCGACAATTAAAAAATCTGGAGCGAACGCAGTGGGTATGATTAAACGCGACACGCTCCAGACTTCCGGTCTGTGAAACAGCGTGATATGCAGCACCATGTCAAAATTTCTCATTCTTCTCGGCGGTGATCTGACCGTCACTTCGCGGCTGAAAAAGCAGATTGCCGGTGCACGCGTCTTGGCAGCAGACAGCGGTATGCGCCATGCGGCCGGCCTTGGCGTGGTGCCGGAATTATGGCTCGGCGACTTTGATTCCACCGATACGGCACTGGCCGCACAATATGAGAGCATTGAGCGGCAGGTCTTTCCCGTTGCAAAGAATATGACCGATGGCGAGCTGGCATTGCATGAAGCCTATGAGCGCGGCGCAACAGAAGTGATTTTGGCCGGTGCTTTCGGTGGCGAACGCACAGATCACACATTTCTGCATCTCAGCATGGCAGTAGCGCAGGCACATACAGGACGTAAAATATTTCTCTCCAGCGGCCACGAGGAAGCAACACCGCTGATCTACGGGAAAACCGGTTTTGACCTGCCGGAAGAAACATTATTCAGTATTCTGGGCTTTGAGACATTAACCAGATTATCAATTTCCGGCGCCGAATGGCCGCTGGATAATGTGACTGTACCGTTTGGCTCTTCTTTAACGCTTTCAAATAGGGTAAAAGAAAACTTAACAGTGACGTTAGGTGGAGGCGCGGCAATTTTAGTCGCATCGCCTGCCATTGATTCAATCTGATGTGACTGAACGTAAAAACCTGTAAATTGTTTTGATAGTTGCCGTCTTCTTTTTGCTATAAAATGCAGGAGATTATGGCAAGTGAGTAGCCTCAACGGGAGTAACTTTAGATGAAATCACGTCTTTCTATGATCGCAGTAACAGCAGTGCTCGCGTTTTCGACTGTTGCCTGTACAACAGGCGAACAGCGCACCGCCGGTTACGGTGTGGGCGGCGCAGCACTCGGCGCGCTTGCCGGTGGCGCAATTGGCGGTAACGGCCGTGGCGCCCTGACCGGTGCTGCAATCGGTGCGGTTGCCGGTACCCTGCTCGGTGCAGCACAGACCCGTAACGGTGTTCAGTATTGCCGCTACCGCGACAATTACGGCCGCGTTTACGAAGCACCTTGTAACTAATAGTTACAAAATTGAATTTAAAAACAGGCCGGTCTCCGGCCTGTTTTTTTATGCCCTCGTATCAAGCTCAGGAAATTTGCCGCGAGGGTTCCTGTTTGCAGCAATATGCAGTAATGAGCAGTAACAATCTTCGGCCTCTCTTTTTAAAGCGTAATTATCCATGGCTCCTCCTCTTCTCCGACTTGACCAGATCAGCCTGACTTTTGGCGGCACACCGCTGCTGGAGGATGCAGGCCTGTCGATCAGCGAAGGAGAGCGGATTGCGCTGGTCGGGCGTAACGGCTCCGGCAAATCCACACTGTTGAAAATTGCAGCCGGCATGGTTGAACCGACCGGCGGCGAAGTTTTCCGCCACCCTTCCGCAACCATTCGTTATCTGGCGCAGGCACCGGATATGGATGGTTTTGCCAATGTGCGTGATTATGTGGAAGCAGGTCTCGGCCCGACTGATGATCCGTATCGCGTGGCCTATCTTCTGGAAAATCTGGGACTGACCGGCGATGAAACACCGGAGCAGCTTTCCGGCGGTGAAGCACGTCGTGCAGCGCTGGCACGGGTCATTGCCCCGCAGCCGGATGTGTTGCTGCTGGATGAACCGACCAACCATCTCGATCTCGCAACGATTGAATGGCTGGAACAGGAATTACGCCAAATCCGCTCGGCGATTGTGCTGATTTCCCATGACCGTCGTTTTCTGGAAAATGTCAGCCGCGCCACGATCTGGCTGGATCGCGGTGTGACACGTCGTATTGAACAGGGCTTCGCGCATTTTGAAGAATGGCGCGATAAGGTTCTGGAAGAGGAAGAGCGCGATCATCAGAAACTCGGCCGTCAGATCGTCCGGGAAGAACATTGGTTGCGTTATGGCGTGACTGCCCGCCGCAAGCGCAATATGCGCCGCCTTGGCGAGCTGCACACAATGCGCCATGAATTCCGCACCCATCGTCATGCGCAAGGCGTGGCAACGCTGCAGGCCAGCGATGTGAAAGAATCCGGCAAGCTGGTGATTGAAGCAGATAAGATCAGCAAAGCCTATGATGAGCGCGTGCTGGTCAAGGATTTCTCCATCCGCGTCAATCGCGGTGACCGTATCGGCCTTGTCGGGCCAAATGGTGCAGGCAAAACCACATTACTGTCGATGCTGACCGGTAAACTTGAACCCGATTCCGGCACAATCCGTCTCGGTGTTAATCTGGACTTTGCCGAGCTGGATCAGAAACGTGAGCTCAATCCCGATGAAACCCTGTCTCATTATCTGACCGACGGGCGCGGTGAATCGCTGGTAGTGAATGGCGAGCAGCGCCATGTAGTCTCCTATATGAAAGACTTTCTGTTTCAGCCGGAACAGGCACGCACACCGATCCGTGAATTATCCGGCGGTGAGCGCGCACGTCTGATGCTGGCGCGCGTTTTGTCGCGTCCGGCCAACCTGCTGATCCTCGATGAGCCGACCAACGATCTGGATATGGAAACGCTGGATCTGTTGCAGGAACTGGTATCCGGTTTTGCAGGCACCGTTATTCTGGTGAGCCATGATCGTGACTTTCTCGACCGCACTGTAACATCAGTGATTGCACCGGAAGGTGACGGGCGCTGGCTGCAATATGCCGGTGGTTATGCGGATATGATGGCGCAGCGTAAAGAAACAGCGCTGGCACGTCGTCAGGTAAAATCTGCACCGCCTGCAGGCGGTGACAAGGCGGAAGCTGCACCCGTACCAAAACGCGATGAAAAGCGCAAACTGTCCTATAAGCAGAAATTTGCGCTGGAAACACTGCCGGCGAAGATGGAAAAGCTGAGTGCAGAAATTACAGCACTTGAGGCGAAAATGGCTGATCCGGCGCTCTATACCAAAGACCCTGCGCAGTTTGCCAAGATCGCTGCTGAGATTGAAAAGAAACGCAGTGAAAATGAAGCCCATGAAGAAGAATGGCTTGAGCTGGAAATGCTGCGGGAGGAAATTGAAGGCTGATTTTTCCTTCGCAATGCTCGATAAAAGCCTGCCTGAATGATGTTTCAGGCAGGCTTTTTTGTTTTATGCGCTGGCCTTGTTCAGAACATCTAGTGCGTCCTGATCGAGCGTCAGCTGAGTCGCTTTAATCAGCTCTTCCAGCTGCTCAATCTTGGTGGCGCTGGCAATCGGCGCTGTGATTGACGGCTGAGCCATCATCCATGCAACCGCAATTTGCGCCACTGTCACGCTATAGCGCTCCGCCACCTGATCCATCTCTTCCAGAATCTTCAACCCGCGTTCATTGAGATAGCTGGTGCCAACCCTGTTGCCACGCGGGCTAATGCCGAGATCTTTCTCGCTGCGATATTTCCCCGTGAGGAAACCGGCCGCCAGCGTATAATAAGGAATAACGCCAACCTGATTGGCGCTTACCACCGGCTCCAGCGTGGTTTCATAATCCTTGCGATCATAGAGATTATACAACGGTTGCAATGAGTTATAGCGCGGCAGATTATGTTTCTCAGAGATTTCCAATGCGCTCTGCAAGCGCTCACCGGTAATATTGGAAGCGCCGATTGCACGGACTTTACCGGCTTTGATCAGATCCTGAAATGTACCGAGCACATCCTCAAACGGCGTATTCGGATCATCATAATGCGACTGGTAGAGATCAATATAATCTGTTTGCAGGCGCTTGAGCGAAGCGTCAACACATTCACGGATATGAGCAGGTGCCATGGTAAAGCCTTCGCCCATATCGGCACCGACCTTGGTGGCAATGATCATCTTGTCACGACTGCCACGGCTTTTAAGCCAGTTACCGATAACGGTTTCCGACTCACCGCCCTTATGCCCGTCTACCCAGCGGGAATAGACATTGGCCGTATCAATAAATGTCAGGTCAGCATCGAGCAGACGGTCGAGTAAGGCAAAAGATGTAGTTTCATCGGCTGTCCAGCCGAACACATTGCCGCCGAAGCAGAAAGGTGAAACCTGTAAATCTGACCGTCCGAGTTGTTTCAAGCGCATTCCGGTTCCTCCGCAGGATATGCATTATTCGATCAAAGCGGATTATGACTAAAAAGATGCGGAGGGGAAGAAAAAGCGCGGCAAACTATTCTGATAACACAGCTTTGTGTTTCATGCCGGAGTGATATTCCCAAGGCTGAGCAGCATTGCGCGCAAAAAATCACCGTTACCGTTCAGAAGGTTATTTTCCAGTTCTGCATGGGTCTGCCGCCAGACAGGCACGGCTTCTGCCAGCAGAGCTGAACCTTTGGGTGTCAGCAGTAATAATCGGCTGCGCCTATCCGCTGCATCTGGTATAATTTCTATCAGTGCTTTTTTCTGAAGCGGCTTGAGTGCGGCCGTTAAAGTTGTACGATCCATCGCCAGCAATTGGGCAACCGGTGCGATGGATGGCGGTTCAGGCCTGTTTAAAGCCATCAGCAAAGAAAACTGGCCGTTTGTCAGTCCGAAGGGCCTCAAAGCATCGTCAAAATAACGGGCTAAAGCACGGGCTGCGCGCTGTGCGTGCAGGCACAGACATGTATCACGGACTTCCAGTGTGGTCGAAAATGGTACATTCATTGACATTTTACAATTATGTTGATATCAACATACTAAGTCAACGCAAGAATAAAGTTGCCCACAAGGAGGAGAATGAAAATGGGATATGTCGAGGGTTTTGTCGCTTCTGTGCCGGAAAACCGCAAAGAAGACTACCGCAAACATGCAGCTGAAGCGGCTGTGATTTTTAAAGAATTTGGCGCCACCCGCATTGTTGAGTGCTGGGGCGATGATGTGCCGGATGGCAAGCTGACGGATTTCCGCCGCTCCGTACAGGCCAAAGACGGCGAAGTTGTTGTGTTCAGCTGGATTGAATTTCCGAACAAAACTGTGCGCGATACAACCTGGAAAAAAATGATGGAAGATCCCCGCATGCAGGCGATGGGTGAATCCATGCCTTTTGACGGCAAGCGGATGATCTATGGTGGTTTTGAGAAACTGCTTGATGTTTGAGACTGATTTTCAGCAATAAAAAAGGGGGCGAAAGCCCCCTTTTTGTTTCAGCACTGCTGAAATCAGCTCATGCCGAGCGCGTCCATATAAAGCTGGATCATCGCTTCTTCTTCCTGACGCTCATGCGCTTCTTTCTTACGCAGGCGAATGATGGTGCGTACAGCTTTGGAGTCAAAGCCGGAGCCTTTCAGCTCAGCGAAAACCTCTTTGATATCGTCAGAGATGGTTTTCTTTTCTTCTTCCAGACGTTCAATACGTTCAATAAATGCACGCAGCTGGCCGACTGCAATGGACTGGGCGTTGTCGCCGGTAATATCGTCGCTCAATATCATTCTCCGATTATAGACAAGACCATATGAAACGCTGGGCGAGTCGCAGGCCTTAAAACAGGTGGTCTTGGTTGCCTCACATGCAGCGCATGGTCAAGCAATGGATTTAAGAATCTTGAAATCTAAACTAGCCGCTAAGCGGTAAGATACTGGTTAAAATCTACAGAGTGGTTCAATTTTCGAGTGAAAACCCACTCTGTTTTTTATCTGTCGCTGCTTCGGGCGGATCGCAGCGGGAAAAGTAATCAGTCCGGTGGACTGATTACCCCGCGGAGGCGGTGGCCACTTTTTCTGAAGCAGCTTTATTAATGGCTTGGTTTTCGTGCAGAAAAAGCATCCTGTTGCGCCTGACTGGCCGGTGTCTGATATTTTTCCCGCCATTCATCATAAGGCATGCCGTAGATCTCGGCGCGTGCTTCGTCTTTGGTCAGCGCATTGCCATCAGCATTGGCCGCTTCCTGAAACCAGTTGGACAGGCAGTTGCGACAAAAGCCGGTCAGGTTCATCATATCGATATTCTGAACATCGGTGCGGTTGCGCAAATGCTCAACCAGCTTGCGAAAAGCGGCCGCTTCATAGGCCAAACGCTGATTATCTGTAATATTTGTCATGCAATTTCCTTTCGCAGCTCAAATCCGTTCAACGGAACCGGTGCGTGAACCATAATGGCGGATATCGTGAATACCATCCATCATATTGATATGTGCCAGCATCGGCGCAAGGCGATCGGCCCAAATCTGCACACCTTCCGGTGTTGCGATCAGATCCTGCCGCACTTCAATCAGCACATTGGCATAGCCTTTAGCGGTACAATGGCGAAACAATGTGTCATTCCGCAGAGCGCCGTCATAGGGCTCATTATCGCCGACAGATAATGTGCCGTCTTCACGCAGCATCGACAAAAGCGGTTTTATCGCCCGGTCATCATTATCCCAGAGCAATGCAACCTGCCACGGACGCGGTATGGTTTTCCAGACCGGCGTATAGGAATGAACAGAGACGACAAAAGGGGCGCTTCCACCGGCTTGCAGCATCTTGTTACAGGCTGCATCAACCGCATTGTGATAAGGGCGGTAAAAGCGGTTCAGCCGGTTTTCCCGCTCTTCTTCATGCATCGGATAATTTGCCGGAATAACAGCACCGTCAGACAGCTGCATAATCAGCGTCGGATCATCCTCGCCGCGGTTCGGATCAATCAGCAGCCGCGAAAAACCGCCGAGCACAGCCGGACTGTTCAGCTTTTCTGCCAATGCTCTGGTCAGCATCTCAACGCCGATATCATAAGCGATATGACGCTCAAAAACACGCGGTTCCAGCCCGAGCGTACCATAGTCCTCAGGCACTGCATGGCTGGCATGATCGGCAATCAGCAGCAGGCCTTGCGCAAAATCACCGTCAATGGTCTCAAAAGGGGAAAAACCTGTCATCTTGTTTCCGGCTATGGATTGGATGAACAACATATAAATGGATTGCAAGGAATTGCGAGCCATTTGTGACCGGCGCCCCATCTTGCAAGATAGGCCAGAGCATGTCTGGCTCAAATGGATAGGCGTAAAAACAAAAAGATAGAGCACACGCAGCGGATATAATTAAACGCAACACGCTCTAGTATCCGGTCGGAGTGTGGGCTATAGACAAAACAGCAATTAAATCGATTTGATTATAATTGCGACAACTGAAAACCACTGAATTCGCAAAACAGGAGGTATTTTTCAGACTGTGATCCGTCACTATCTGCCGGAGATGATTGCAAAGGTTGCCGATAACGGCTTGACCGGCAAGGCAGGCTATTTTGCAATTAGTTCTGATTTACAGCGGAAAACTGACCTCAGGCTCTTGAGTCTGCCTGCAACTTGCGTGAATTATGCGGCTTTACGGCATCGCATTTTCATGGTGAAGCAGATACGGTGCCGCAACCCGGTTGTTTACAGTGCTGTATCATTTGTTTCTGCCCGAAACCGAGCCGAACAAAAGATGCAGTCCGGTGGTAATGGTCAGGCTGTTACACCTTGCTGTCATATTTAAGCAGTACCGTGCGCTGAAAGGTTCTGGCGGATGCGTCTTCATTCTACCTTGTTCTATTGTCTGGCTTTTGTTTCGGTCACATTGATTTCTGTTATCTTTTCCGCACCTGAAGCCCGTGCCGATTTTCGCGTTTGTAATTCGACGCAAAATCTTGTCGGTGTCGCAATCGGCTATCGTGCCAAGAGCGGATGGATCACGGAAGGCTGGTGGCATATTAACGGATCAAGCTGCAAGACCCTGATCGAAGGCCCGCTGACCTCCCGCTATTACTATGTTTATGCTGAGGATTCAGAAGGCGGCGGCCGCTGGGACGGCAAGGTCAATATGTGTGTGGCTGAAAACGAATTCAAAATTAACGGCGTGAATGACTGTTTTGCCCGCGGTTATCAGCGCTCCGGTTTTCAGGAATATGATACGGGCGAACAATCAAGCTGGATGGTGCAGCTGACTGATGATGCACCGGCCGGCAATGCCACAGTGACAGGAACCAATCACCAATGAGACGTGCGCGTAAGGTAAAGATCCTCGCAACACTTGGGCCCGCATCTTCGGATGAAGCGGTTATTGAGAAATTATTCGCGGCCGGTGCCGATGTCTTCCGCATCAATATGAGCCATGCCGATCACGATCTGATGCGTGAGCTGGTGCGCCGCATCCGCAATGTAGAGCGCAAGCTCGGACGCCCGATCGGTATTCTCGCAGATTTGCAGGGCCCGAAACTGCGTGTCGGCAAATTCAAAGACGGCAAAGTCGAACTCACACCGGGTCAGATTTTCACGCTTGATGACGATGAAACACTGGGCGATGAAAATCGTGTTTTCCTGCCGCATCCGGAAATTCTGCAAGCCGTGCAGGCCGGTGATCGTCTGCTGATTGATGATGGTCGTCTGGCATTGCTGGCCGAAGCCAGTGACGGCAAATCCATCCGCTGCAAAGTTGTTTCCGGCACCAAAATCTCTGACCGCAAAGGCGTAAGCCTGCCGGATACGACATTGCCGGTCGGCGCGCTGACAGAAAAAGATCGCCGTGATCTTGATGCTGTATTGTTGGAAGATATTGACTGGGTAGCCCTGTCCTTCATTCAGCGACCGGAAGATCTGGCGGAAGTGCGTAAGATTGCGCGTGGCCGTGTTGCTCTGATGTCCAAGATTGAAAAACCGCAGGCTGTTACCCGTCTCGATGAAATCATCGAATTGTCGGATGCGCTGATGGTTGCCCGTGGTGATCTGGGTGTAGAAATGCCGCTGGAAAGCGTTCCTGGCATTCAGAAACAGATCGTGCGTGCCTGCCGCAAAGCCGGTAAGCCGGTTGTGGTTGCCACCCAGATGCTGGAATCCATGATTACAGCTCCGGTGCCGACCCGTGCGGAAGTCTCCGATGTGGCCACTGCTGTGTTTGACGGTGCCGATGCGGTGATGCTGTCTGCGGAATCTGCCGCCGGTGACTATCCGGTGGAAGCGGTTGCGACTATGGCGCGGATTGCTGAAAAAGTGGAACGCGATCCGAACTATCCGTCGATCGTTAATAATCAGCGTTCCGAACCGGAAGCCACCGGTGCGGATGCGGTATCACTGGCAGCCCGCCAGATTGCTACCACGCTGAACCTTTCGGCGATCATTTGCTACACCTCATCGGGCACCACAGGCCTCAGAGCGTCGCGTGAGCGCCCGCTGACGCCGATTATTGCCCTGTCTCCTGTCGTTGAGACTGCACGTCGTCTGTCGATCGTCTGGGGGCTGCATTGCGTGGTGACTGAAGATGCGCGCGATCTGGATGACGTGGTCAATCGTGCCTGCCATATTGCCCATCGGGAAGAATTCGCTAAACCGGGTGATCGTGTGATTATCACTGTCGGTGTGCCGCTCAGAACTCCTGGCAACACCAATATGCTGCGCATTGCCTATATCGGTATGGACGGCCTGACAGGCATCTGACAACACCTTCAACCTGAAACGAGAAAGCCCGCTTTAAAGCGGGCTTTTTTATAGGCACATTAGTCGTGCTCAGGCGTGATAGGCTGCAATGCCATTCTGGGAAAGCAACGCAGCCCGCAGTTTTTCCAAAGCACGGTTTTCAATCTGGCGGACACGCTCTTTAGAAATGCCGAGTTTCTCTCCCAGCATTTCCAGAGTTACGGCATCATCTTTCAAACGACGCTCGCGGATAATGCGCAATTCACGGTCATTCAACACGGATAATGCCTGTTTCAGCCAGCTGACACGCCGTTCACTGTCGATCATATTCTCAACAATTTCATCCTGCAGCGGGTGATCGTCGACCAGAAAATCAATCTTCTCCGCGCTGCTGCTGTCATCCGGCGAAACAGTCATACTTAAAGAACTGTCGGGGCCGGATAATCTGGAATCCATTAGTTCCACATCTTTTTCAGACACGCCGAGCTGATCGGAAATACGGGTATATAATTCGCGCTTCGACAGGGTTTCATTGCTTTGCACCAGTTTTGCACGCAAACGGCGCAGATTGAAAAACAAAGCTTTCTGCGTTGAACTTGTACCACCACGAACAATCGACCAATTGCGCAGAATATAGTCCTGTATCGATGCTCTGATCCACCAGATCGCATAGGTGGAAAAACGCACCTCCCGCTCCGGTTCAAAGCGGAAAGCAGCCTCCATAAGCCCCACTGTCCCTTCCTGTATGAGATCAGCCATCGGCAGATCAAATTTGCGGAACCGTCCGGCGGTGGAAATCACCAGCCTCATATGGGATGAGGTAATTTCATCCAGCGCATGCTGATCGCCCTGCTCTTTCCAGCGCTGAACAAGTTCCTGTTCCTGCTCCCGTTCAAGATAAGGCGCCGACATAGCACTGCGAATAAGATTTCTGGAGGATACAAAAGAGACGGTACGTTTCGTAACTTCGGTGGAGGAGGACGCTACAGGCTTCATTTCAATCTCCATAACGAAAATATCAACGCAACCTGCTTATGAGGATCACGTTATCCGCTAGGAGTTAAACGCATCAATGGAAGGCCGGTTCCTTCATCTTCTGCTAATTTTATGATTTTTTTGAACAGAGAACTTGAAAAACATTTTTTGTGCTCCAGCACATGCTTCAGAGCAGATACATGCTGTGCAATCGTTGGTATGTAGCGACAGCGTATACATAAAACAATAACGCCGATCTGAGTGAACAGAACGGCGTTATTGTTATAAAAGACTATGTTTCAGCCTGAGTTGCGTAAAATTATGCAGCTTCAGCTTCATCATCCTCAACTTCAGCTTCATCAGTCTTAGCACCGCGTTTCGGTCCTTTAGCCAGATTAGCTTCAATGAGGCGTACAGATTCTGTATCAGACAGCTTGTTTACAGCTGCAACTTCACGCGCCATACGATCCAGAGCTGCTTCATAAAGCTGACGCTCAGAATAAGACTGTTCCGGCTGGTTTTCTGCACGGAAAAGATCACGCACAACTTCTGCAATGGAAATCAGATCACCAGAATTGATTTTTGCATCATATTCCTGAGCCCGGCGCGACCACATGGTGCGCTTGATACGGGCACGACCCTGCAAGACTTTCAAGGCGCGTTCTACGAAATCACCTTCTGACAATTTACGCATACCAATAGTAGCCGCTTTAGCCACCGGCACTTTAAGGCGCATCTTATCTTTATCGAAATCAATAACAAAAAGCTCAAGCTTCATGCCTGCAACTTCCTGCTCTTCGATTGCAACGATCTGTCCCACACCATGCGACGGATACACAATCGACTCACCCGTCTTAAAACCCTGACGGACGGCGGCCTTCTTCTGCTGGGATGACATACGCTTCAATACTCCCTGTAGTGTCCGGCACCTGGGGCGCCGGTTTACACGCGGTGATACAATCAGTCCTGCGACCAGCCCCGCGGGAAACGGAACGGGCATAACAGCTGATTAAAACAAGTGCCGAAACAGAATGTAAAAGGGATGCTGAGGCAAAACTTAAGCAAAAAAAATCACAGGATAAACGGTGGGAGCAAAATTTAAAAACAAACTTGCCCCGGCACTATTTCAGCCTGTAATTTATATCAGCCTTTCAGTGAATACCTGTAGCCGCCACGAAATGACGCCTGCTCATCGACATTATCGTGGACAGTAACACAAAAAACCGGCAGAATCAACAAAATGCCGTCACAAGCCGCCCGACCGGGCGATTTGTGTTAATAAACCGTTAATTGACAGGGCTGATCCTGTGGTTATCCCGGCATATCAGCGGAGAATCAATCGCCTTCGCCAGGCTCTGCCGAGAAGAACTGTTCAAGCTTATTAGCGACGCCATCCATTTCAGCGGCTTCAGGCATCTGATCTTTTTTGACGGTCAGGTTTGGCCATTTCGCTGAATATTCAGAATTCAGCTCAATCCATTTATCAAGACCCGGCTCTGTATCCGGACGGATCGCTTCAGCAGGACATTCCGGCTCACACACGCCGCAGTCAATACACTCATCAGGATTGATGACGAGCATATTCTCGCCTTCATAGAAACAATCGACAGGGCAGACCTCCACGCAATCCGTATATTTGCAACGAATGCAGTTATCGGTCACGACATAAGTCATTGTCGAACTCCCAGAGCTTTGAACTGCCACACATAATCTGCGGCCAAAATTACAATCATATCATTTGGCATAACATCCGGCAGAGTGTCAGGATAACTGACTGATCCTGCCATCCGGCCTGCGAAACCAGAATGCCGTTTTTCAGCAACTGCGCTATATGAAATACGGCAGAAAACCTGTCTGTCAGGTAAAGGCTTTAGCCGCAGCTTGCAAGAGGGTTTTCCCTCAGCCGCGACGCTCCGCCGCAAAAAAGAACCACATTCTGTATCACCGTAATTTCTGAAAAACTGCGTCCCCGCTGGCTTTTAACAAAGCACAATCCTTCCGCCGCATCATTCTTCATTCCGGACAGAAAACAAGCCAACACGAAGATTTGAAAGAATGGTCAGACCCGACTCAGTATCTCAAGCATAGTTCAGCTTCTGAAAACACCGGTCAGCCTGCGGAATTATGCTCTGAATGCGACTCACATCAGTTCAAAAGTCATCAAAACCGGAACCACCTTGTTTCAGCCGTTCCGTTGCCCTGCGGTCACGTTTTGTCGGACGGCCGGAACCGGCATCCCGTTTTTCACCAACCGCAGCCATCTGCTCTTCCGTCTTTTCAGCTGGCGGTGTCAGATCTTCATAGAGCAATTGCGCTTCGGGAAAAGAGCCGCGACGCTCTCCGAGTTCGCGCACTTTATAAATCAATATGCGGCGATCCAGCGTAACCGTCACCACATCTCCGATTTTAATTCCGTGAGATGCCTGATCTATTTTATCACGGTTAATACGAACACGCCCGCCGGCAGCAAGTTTTGCCGCAAGCGAGCGTGATTTAACGACACGGGTGAAAAACAACCATTTATCAATGCGCTGTTTTAAAGCACCCGTATTCATGCGCTTATTTCTTCAGCTGCTCTTTCAAAGCAAGCAGCTTGGCGAATGGTGAATCAGGATCGATCTGCACCGGGCGCTCATTGCGTTCAACGCGTTTCTGATCCTGAGCATGATCCCGTTTGCCATGACGCGGCTTGCCATGATGTTCATTACGGCCGGATTTCTGCTCACCGTTACGGAAGTCAACCCGTGCGGCTTTTTCAAACCGCTTGCTGCGACCTTCACGGTTCTGATTATCACCCGCATTGTCTTTAGCTGCATCAGCCGGTGCGCCGTCTTTAGCAGGTGCACGACGATTGCCCTGCGGACGGTTGCGGTTCTGCTCACGTCCCTTGCCCTGCTCGCGGCCACGGTTGTCGTGACGCCCCGGACGCCACAGCAGAACCATTTTCACTGGTTCTTCTGCAACAGCATCAGCAGTCTCAGCCGCTTCTGCAACCGGTGCTTCAGCTTCTTCCGTATTCACGGTTTCTGCCACAGCTTCCGGCTGTTCTTCAGTTTCAGCGGCAGCTTCTGTTACAGCTTCGCCGGTCTGCTTGGCAGCATCAGCTTCAGCAAAAGCATCCAGTTCTGCAAGTTTGGCAGCAACAGCCGGTGCTTCCATCGCTTCATGACGATAGCCGAGGCTTTTCAGCACTTCTTCCATGTCTTCCGGTGTCGCACCGAGAATAGACATCATCGACGGCGTTACCATGAAACGGGCACCATCATAGGCACCTTCGGCGCGCAGACCCGCACCCGGACGCCAGGCCAGAGCCGGACGGATCAGATCAGCCAGACGTTCCAGAATATCGAAACGCACAGCGCGGCGGCCAAGAACACGGTAACCGGCCAGTGTGTAGAAAACCGGATCGAAAGCCGGATCAACAACAACCGAGGTACGGCCTGCGGCCAGAACATGAACAACATCACCGTAACCGGCACGTTCACGGCCGTCATTGCTTAGCGCCCAGAGCAATGTCATCAGACCAGCAGGTGCCGGTTTCAGCAAGGCAGGGATAAACACATGATAGGCACCGAAGCGTACGCCGAAACGACGCAGAGCTGCACGGGAATCCTGATCGAGACCACGGATTTCCTCAGCAATGTCGCGACGCTGGATCACGCCGAAGCTCTCAACCAGACGGAAAGCCAGACCACGGGTCATGCCGGTCAGGGCATCAGCCTCAGTCAGATCGTGCAACGGCTTGAGAACTGTCTCAATATGATGAGCGACAAAGCGGTCAATACGGCTCTGTACTTTCTCGCGGGAAGCACCTGTCAGCTGCTCGTCAGCCAGCAGAACGCTGCGCGGGCGCATCACGCTGTCACCGGCAACCAGAGTTGCAACCGGAGCGCCGACCCAGCGCAGAATGCCATCCGAGCCAAGGGCAAAATCGCCATTGGCCGCAGCAGAGAAGCGCTCTGCACGACGGTCATATTCAGCGGCCAGCGCTTTTTGTGCAGCCCCCTTTACCGCTTTTGCGTCCGGCCCTTCGGCCTTGACGTCGGCGGTAAATCGGAATCCTTCCAACTGCCCGACATTGTGGTCTTCGACAAGTACATCCCCTGTCGGGCTAATTTCTGCTTCTAGCATGGCATTCTCTCTCAGGCGCTTCATAAGCACGCTTGTCCTGCGGTCTACAAAGCGTTTCGTCAACCGTTCATGCAGCGCGTCAGACAATCTGTCCTCAATTTCGCGCGTCTTTTCTTGCCAATGTGCCGGATCTGCCAGCCAGCCCGGCCGATGCGACACAAAAGTCCATGTGCGAATTTGTGCAATACGATGAGATAGAGTGTCGATCTCACCGTCAGTCCTGTCGGACCGATGCACCTGCTCGCTCATATAGTCTTCATCCACAAAACCTTTGCGGATGATATCCTTATAGATTGCGGCAATAATATCGGCATGTTGTGCCGGCGCAATCCTTCTATAGTCGGGAAGCGCACAGGCATCCCACAAAATTTCCACACGCTTGGGTGTATCCGCAAGCCGCATAATGTCTTCATCACGCGCCAGATTTTCAAGCGCCTGCATGTCAACCGCAGGTAGCGCCCGTGTCAACCCTTCCAAAGGCGCTGAACGGTCTAATGAGTGCTTCAATGCGCGAACAGATGAAAAATCAAACTGAGCCGTGCGCCATTGCAACACTTTAACCGCGTCGAAATTATGCGATTCTATCCGCTCGACAAGATCTTTATCAAACGGATCAACCTGACCGGTGACGCCGAATGTACCGTCGCGCAGGTGGCGACCCGCACGACCGGCAATCTGCCCGAGCTCGCCGGGGTTCAGATCGCGATACTGAAATCCGTCAAATTTACGCGCTTGCGCAAAGGCCACATGGTCAACATCAAGGTTAAGTCCCATGCCGATCGCATCGGTCGCAACCAGAAAATCCACATCGCCGGACTGATAAAGTTCCACTTGCGCATTGCGGGTGCGCGGGCTCAAAGCGCCCATCACAACAGCTGCGCCACCGCGCTGACGGCGGATCAGTTCGGCAATCGCATAGACCTCATCGGCAGAGAAAGCGACAATGGCACTGCGGCGCGGCAGACGGGTAATCTTTTTCGAACCCGCATAGGCCAGATGCGACAAACGCGGGCGGGTAATAATATTGATACCGCGCAGCAGCTTTTCGAGAATAGGCCGCATAGTTGCCGCGCCCAGCAGCAGGGTTTCCTGCCGGCCGCGCAAATGTAAAAGACGATCTGTGAAAATATGGCCGCGTTCCAGATCGGCAGCCAGCTGTATTTCATCAATAGCAACGAAAGCTGCATTGGTCTGGCGCGGCAGAGCCTCAACTGTACATACGGAATATTTCGCACCGGCCGGAATGATTTTTTCTTCGCCGGTGACCAGCGCCACCTTTTCAGGGCCGACTTTGGTAACCAGCTTATTATAGACTTCACGCGCCAGCAGGCGCAGCGGCAGACCAATGATCCCGCTCTCATGGGCGAGCATACGCTCCAGCGCCAGATGAGTCTTACCGGTATTGGTAGGCCCGAGCACAGCGGTTACATCGCGCCCACTCACAATAAGCGGCGCTGTTCCCTGATGCAGAGACGCCGCCCCAGGCGGAGGCGTCAATGAGTTCTTCTGGTCATTCATGCGGAATTGATTATTCCCCGTCTCATGAAGTCGTTACACATGAAATCCGCCCCGCAGGTCAGTGCCATATTTTGCAATATAGCCAACCCGATCCGGCAAACCCCATTTTTTCTGTCTGCCTGCCGTCAGCCAGTACAGATTGAGCAAAGCAGGTAGCATTATCTGTCTCTGACTAAAAGGGTAACAACGGCACCTTTATGACTTCTTTTGTATCAAAACTTCAGAAAATGACAGGAAACCATGTCAACTCTTCACAAAAACCCGATCTTGTCAGAATTTTACGCACATTTCAGGCGTTAGAATCCACTAAAATGCCCGCAAAAACCCTGTATTTTAATGAAAAGAACACGAGAAGAACAAAGAGGCTACGAATCAATGGTTTTCACGAGTTCTTATTTTGTTCAAAACAACATCCTGTGTTTTCTGTAAACAGAGGCACAATATACAGATTCAGCAACACAGGAACGGCGCGATAAAAAGCGGAGAAATTAACTTTTACCACCTTCCGCACATAGCGATGTGGTAACACGCACATAATACCAATTTAAAAACCCGCACAGCATTAATAAAGATTAAAAATACATTGCCGGAATGCCCCGCATTTCAGAGAAACAACCTGCTTTCATTAAGCTTTCGGCCAAACCCTGAACGAATCGGCGACGAATCGCTGATATATGAAAGTTCCCGTTTCGTTTTCACAAAATACAGCATCAAAAAGATCAATGCACACCACATATAGTATTAGACCTTTGTGAAACGCATATTCACAGCAGCAAAAAGCCCCGAAAAAGTTAATTTCCTTCGGGGCTTCGATTTTCGTAACAATGCGCCTTGTTAACTTATCGGCAAATACGTTCAGTCGCGCTCAACACAGAGCGCAACACCCATGCCACCGCCGATACACAGGGTCGCCAGACCTTTCTTGGCATCACGGCGCTGCATTTCATAAAGCAGCGTAGTCAGAACACGGGCACCGGAAGCGCCGATCGGATGACCGATAGCAATAGCACCGCCATTCACATTGACGATAGCCGGATCAAGCCCCAGTTCACGGGTCACACAGCAAGCCTGCGCCGCAAAAGCCTCATTGGCTTCAACCAGATCAAGGTCTTTCACTGTCCAGCCAGCTTTCTCCAGCGCTTTGCGTGAGGCCGGAATAGGTCCTGTGCCCATCACTGCCGGATCAACACCTGCTGTTGCCCAAGAGGTGATGCGTGCCAATGGTTTGATACCGCGACGCTCTGCTTCCGCTTCACTCATCAGCACTGTTGCGGCTGCGCCATCATTAATACCGGAAGCATTACCGGCTGTGACTGTACCTTCTTTGGCAAAAGCCGGACGCAGCTTCTGCAAAGCCTCAATCGTGGTGCCGTGGCGGATATACTCATCCTCGCTTACAATCACCTCGCCCTTACGGGTTTTGATAACCACAGGCACGATCTCGTCTTTAAAACGACCTGCGACTTGTGCAGCTTCAGCCTTGTTCTGGGAAGCAAGAGCGAAATTGTCCTGATCCTCACGGGTCAGCTGCCAGCGATCAGCAATATTCTCGGCTGTTACGCCCATAGGATAACCGTGGAAAGCGTCCGTCAGACCATCTTTCATCATGGTATCGATCATGGTCATGTCGCCCATTTTGGTACCGGAGCGCAGATGCGCGCAATGCGGAGCCATCGACATGGATTCCTGACCACCGGCAACAATCACCGATGCATCACCATTGGCAATCTGCTGTAAGCCCAGCGCCACAGAGCGCAGGCCGGAGCCGCAAAGCTGGTTCACGGCAAAACCCGTTGTCTCAATCGGGCAACCGGCAGCGATTGCAGCCTGACGCACCGGATTCTGCCCCTGCCCTGCTGTCAGCACCTGACCGAAAATCACTTCATCAACATCAGCGGCAGCAACACCGGCGCGCTCCAGCGCAGCCTTAATTGCTGTAGCACCCAGCTCATGGGCAGGCACATTGGCGAAAGCCCCGTTGAATGAACCGACAGGAGTACGCGCAGCGCTGGCAATGACGACTGTTGTTTCTTTGCTCATGACAGATAACTTCCTCACATCCCAATAGTGCCTGTTTTCCGCATATACGCAGAACGGGCTTTTCCTCAGTATAGCGTCAGTTACAAATGATGCTGGCACTAATTGCGATCAAGGTTTTGAATTTTTCGCATAACCCCGTGCTGCATTACAGGCAGATTGCCGTGCTTTTGCGTAAAATACGCTAGAAACAACCGGTCCTCGCTGCACAGGTGATGCGCTGGCGGAATAGACAAGCAAATTGCAGACAAAAAAAGACCGGCTGAAAAGCCGGTCTTTTTTAAAAGCTCCAAGAAAAAGCGAAATTACGCTTCCTTTGGCTCCAGAACCTGACGGCCGCGATACATACCGCTTTTCAGGTCGATATGGTGCGGGCGACGCAGTTCGCCGGAGTTCTTGTCTTCAACATATGTCGGAGCCTTCAGCGCATCAGCCGAACGACGCATGCCGCGCTTCGAAGGGGAAGTTTTTCGTTTAGGTACAGCCATTGATTCTGCTCCAGTGATTAGTCAATCGAATGTCCGGTGCCTCATAGCGAGGCTGTCACATCGGACATTGTTCCGGAAAGTTTTGCTGCCTATACACGCTCAAACGTCTTTTGACCAGCAGGACTCGCATTTTTTTTATGCAAATCCCGATTTACCGGCTTAAAAACCTGCTCAGAAATGTATTTCAGTCGCTGCCCTATAGCATCATTCCCGGCCAAAGGACAAAAGATTTCGCGCTTTTGCTCAAATTTTGCTGATTTTATTGCACGCAACCGACATAAGCGCCGCTGTTTTGGGCTCTTCGCTCAATAATACGGGAAATCCGCACCATACCGCGGCTTGGCTTGGATGCATCGCGGAGAATCGGATTCGGCAGCGTGACTGCAAGATAAGCGGCCTGCCGCGCCGTCAATTTGGATGCCGGACGCTTGAAATAATGCTGGGCAGCAGCTTCAACACCATAAATCCCGTCACCCCACTCCACGATATTGAGATAAATCTCCATCATCCGGCGCTTGGAAAGAATCAATGAGGCGGCCTGCGCCAGCGGGAATTCCAGTGCCTTGCGCACATAAGAGCGCCCGTTCCAGAGAAACAGATTTTTCACCGTCTGCATCGGGATTGTCGAGGCACCGCGGCTTGGCTCACCGTCACTGCCCAGCACCAGTTTCAGCTGATTCCAGTCAATGCCATAATGGCTGCAAAACTGCCCGTCTTCAGACATCATCACCGAATTGACCAGTACCGGAGCAATATCCTCCAGCGGCACCCACTGGCGTTCATAGCCTTTCAGCGTCACCAGATCCTTGATCATCAGGGTTGATACCGGATGCACAAAGGGCAGCTTGTAGAGAAAAAGCAGAGCGAAAGGCGCAATAGCCAGCAACAGCAAAATGCGCTTCAGCCAATACCACGGCCGCACGTTCACCGGATCCGCCACAAAGCTGGCGACGGTTTTCGGAGCTGCGGTTTCATGATGACCGTCCCCTTTATCTCCGTCCTCCTTATACATGACAAATTTTGTCATTGTGCCCGCAGTGTCTCCGTTACTTGCCATATCGTTACTGCATAATTTCAGCCGATTGAAAAGCCGGCGCTGCAAGACATATCAGTTTTCAGGCATTTTTTGTTGGTAAAAAACATTTCGCGGCTTTTCTGCATCACCTCTGATACAGAAATTTCATATTGAGCCGACCGGACAGGAGTTGATTATTACAGGCGAATGGTTCATGCCCTTGTCCATGAAAAACGATCATGACATTTCCGGTTTCGGACAGCGGCTGGCACTTCATGCCGCTTCCGTTGAGCAACTGATGGTCTCACTTCTGGATGAGCGCCCGCGTCTCGGCGAGGTTATCCGTCCGCCACGCCTCATGGCCGCAATCCGTCATGGTGCGCTGAATGGCGGCAAGCGCCTGCGCCCGTTTCTGGTCACGGAAACCGCCCGCCTCTATGATGCGGATCCCCAAGCTGCATTGCGCGTTGCCGCAGCGCTGGAATGTATCCATTGCTACTCGCTGGTTCATGATGATCTTCCGGCCATGGATGATGATGATATGCGTCGCGGCCAGCCAACAGTTCACAAAGCCTATGATGAAGCGGCAGCAATTCTCGCCGGTGACGGTTTGCTCACTTATGCTTTCGACATCATCGCTGATGATGCCACAGAACTGCCGGTGAAAACCCGTCTTGATCTGGTGCTGGCTTTGTCGCGTGCCTCCGGTGTCGGCGGCATGGTCGGCGGTCAGGCACTTGATCTGATGGCTGAAACCGCCAGCCCTGATGAAGCAGACATTATTACCCTGCAAGCGATGAAAACCGGCGCGCTGATCCGCTTCGCCTGTGAAGCCGGTGCCATTATCGGCAATGCAAGCACGGAAGAGCGTGAGCGCCTTGCCGAATTCGGCTCGGCCATTGGCCTGGCTTTCCAGCTTGCCGATGATCTGCTGGATGTAACCGCCGATGCAGCCACTATGGGTAAAGCCACCGGCAAAGATGCCGCCGCAGGCAAAGCGACTCTTGTTTCACTGCATGGCATTGATTGGACAAAGAAACAGCTGGCCGGTCTGGTCGCGCAGGCAGAAGACCTACTGGCACCTTTCGGTGAAAAAGCACAGGTTCTAAAAGAAGCCGCGCATTTTATCGCTCTGCGTCAGAACTAAATTCAATAAAAGTCGCAATAAAAAAGCTCTCATATTTTATGAGAGCTTTTTTATTATTCTTATTCTGCGGCTTCCGGCTTTTTCGCACCGAGCCCGTAACGGTTTTCGATATATTCGGCCACCATCTTCTGGAAATCTTCAGCGATTGCCGGACCGCGTAATGTGGCGACTTTCTTGCCATCTACGAAAACCGGTGCGGATGGTGTCTCACCGGTTCCCGGCAGAGAAATACCGATATCCGCATGTTTGGATTCACCCGGCCCGTTAACGATACAGCCCATCACCGCAACAGACAGGCCTTCAACGCCCGGATATTTCTCACGCCAGATCGGCATATTGGTGCGGATATCATTCTGAATGGTCTGCGCCAGTTCCTGAAACACCGTTGAGGTGGTGCGGCCGCAACCCGGACACGCCGCAACAATCGGGATAAACTGACGGAAACCCATCACCTGAAGCAATTCCTGCGAGACCTGCACTTCGCGGGTACGGTCGCCATTCGGCTCCGGTGTCAGGGAGATACGGATTGTATCGCCGATGCCCTGCTGCAACAGAATCCCCATCGCGGCGGAAGACGCCACAATGCCCTTGGTGCCCATACCGGCTTCGGTCAGCCCCAGATGCAGCGCATGATCGCAGCGTTTGGCCAGTTCCGCATAAACCGCAATCAGATCCTGTACCTGACTGACTTTGGCGGAAAGAATGATCTTCTCGCGCGGCAGGCCGATTTCCTCAGCCAGATCAGCAGAAATCAGTGCAGACTGGATAATCGCCTCGCGCATCACTTCCTGCGCGGTCATTGGCGCACCGGCAGCCTGATTGCGATCCATCAGAGTGGTCAGCAATTCCTGATCCAGAGAACCCCAGTTTACACCGATACGTACCGGCTTGTCATAGCGGATTGCCATTTCAATAATTTCGGCAAACTGCTTGTCTTTTTTGTCTTTGAAACCGACATTGCCCGGATTGATACGATATTTCGCCAGCGCTTCCGCACAGGCCGGATGGTCTGACAGCAGCTTATGGCCGATATAATGGAAATCACCGATCAGCGGCACATTGAGGCCGAGGCGCTCAAGACGTTCACGGATTTTCGGCACAGCGGCAGCAGATTCATCGCGGTCAACCGTGATGCGTACCAGTTCGGAACCCGCATGATGCAGCGCTGCAACCTGCGCAACTGTACCGTCAATATCCGCCGTATCCGTATTGGTCATGGATTGCACAACCACCGGCGCATCACCGCCAACAATCACGCCGCCGACATTGACCCCGACAGATGTACGGCGGGCAAAGGGATGGGCATAATAGTGCAGATTATCAGAAGCCATAATTATACAATCTTAAAGTGGGCAATCTTACAGTGATACGGAAACATCTCGGTTCAATGCTGTTCCATAACCGTGACGGAACAGCTTTTGAACCGCAATTGTGACAGTCTTACAGCAGGTCGTTCAAAACTTCTATTCTCTTTTCTGATCTGCGGCACTTGCGAGCGATGAAAGCATAAACACCACCACCAGCATCAGCGCCAGCACCATATAGACAGGGCCGAAACCGATATGCCCGCCGATATAGCCGATCAGTGACGGTGCAACCAGAATGCCTGAATAGCCCATCAATGTGACAAGACTTAACGCCGTGCCCGCATGGATGCCGCTCTGATTGCCTGCCGCCGAGAAAATAATCGGTACAATATTGGCCACACCAAGTCCGGCAACAGCAAAAGCCAGAATTGCTATCCACGCATGTGGTGCAAAACCGCTGACAAACAAGCCCGCTGCGGCAATAATGATCGACACGCGGAATGTCCGCACGGCACCGAAGCGATTACGCACGCCGTCCCCGAGAAAACGAACCAGCGCCATCGTCGCGGAAAAAGCTGCATAGCCATAACCGGCGGTGGTCAGATCTGCGGAAAAGGCCTGCTGAATATAGACCGCTGCCCAGTCCAGAACCGCACCTTCCGGCACCATTGCAAACAGCGCCATCATACCGATCAGATAGATCACCGGCTGATTAGGCAAACGGAAGCGGATTTTCTCGCTGGTCTGCTGCTGACGATCCATGACCAGCCGCGGCAAAGTTATCAGCATAATGATACCGGCAATCACGCTCACCAGAACCGCATGGCTGAATGCGCCCTGATAGTGCAGATAAAAGCTGCCAAGCGCGCTGCCTGCAAAACCGCCAAGGCTCCAGAAACCGTGAGAAGAAGACATCAGCGCGCGACCGAGCGTTTTCTCCACCGCAACGGCATTGGCATTCATCGCCACATCCATACCGCCGAAGACCGCGCCCAGCATAAACAGTACCGGCACAGCCAGATAAAGATTATTGGTAAGAGCAACAACAATCAGCCAGAACGCCACGCCGACGGCAAAGCTTTTGGTCACGCGATCCGAGCCATAGCGCGCCAGCAACGGACCGCACAGTCCCATGGCCGCCAGAGCACCAAGGCCGAAAACCAAAATGAGCAATCCGAAGACACCTTCAGAAACGCCCAACCGGCTCATCATCAACGGAATGTGCAAAGCCCAGCTGCCGGTGACAAAGCCGTTGGAAAAAAACGCACCCGCCACTGCCCAGCGGTAATAACGCGTACCACTGTCTATAACAGCAGGCTGCACTGTACTGATCCCTGCATCTCCGCTCACAAAACCGCTCCATCAGGTTCAGAACATTATTTAAAGCATATCCCGAAAAGCGAGAGTTGCTCTTGAGCCTCTGTTTAGTCGATTTTTATGACAAAAGAAATCACCTGTCCGTCACAAGCCTGTCAGCCGTTGCAGCCAAAGAAAAAGGCGGCCGAAGCCGCCTTTTGTCTGATTGTTTAGCGCTTTATTTCATGCCCAGTGTATGCGGTAGCCAGAGTGTGATCTGCGGCACATAGGTGACCAGCCCGAGGAAGATCAACGTTGTGATAATCCACGGCAATGTCGACTTGGTCACCGCCGTCAGCCCCATTTTCGATATGGATGAGGCCACATAGAGATTGAGCCCCACCGGCGGTGTACACAGACCGATCTCCATATTCACCACCATCATCACCCCGAAATGCACCGGATCAACACCGAGCTTCACGGCAATCGGGAACAGGATCGGCGCCATAATCAGCACCACGGCAGAAGGCTCCATCACCATGCCGATCAGCAACAGAATGATATTGACCATCAGCAGGAAGCCGATCATGCCAAAGCCCTGCTCAACGATCCATGCACTCATCTGCTGCGGAATTTGTTCCGAGGTCAGGATGAAGGCAAACATCACCGCATTGGTAATGATATAGAGCAGCATCGCGCTCATCGCTGCCGAAGACAGCAGCACTTTCGGCACATCGCGCAGTTTAATGTCCTTATAGACAAAGACTGCAATCACGAATGCATAGACGGCAGAAACCGCAGCAGCTTCAGTCGGTGTGAAAATACCGCCATAAATACCACCCATGATGATGACGATCAGCATCAGCCCCCAGACGGAGGAGCGGAAGGCTTCCCAACGCTCACGCCAGCTGGCTTTCTGCATCCGCGGATAGCCGTTTTTCCATGCGCGCCAGATGGTTGTGCTGCCAAGCATTGCCGCCAGCATCAGCCCCGGTACAACACCGGCCATAAACAATGTGCCGATTGAGGCCGACATGACAGGCGCACCGTCAGGGCCGGTCACCACCATGCCGGAGGTTGCCACCGCATACATCACCATCACAATCGACGGCGGAATGAGAATGCCTAACCCGCCGGAGGTCGCGATAACGCCGGTACCGAATTGCGGCGGATAACCCTGCTTGACCATTGCCGGTATCAGGATGGAACCAACCGCCATCACCGTTGCCGGAGAAGAGCCGGAAATTGCGGCGAACAGCGAACAGGCGGCAACTGCTGCCAGCCCCATACCGCCATACCAGTGCCCGACCATCGAGGTGGCAAAGCGGATCATGCGCTTGGCTACCCCGCCATGGGTGAGGAAGTTACCGGCAAGGATGAAAAACGGAATCGCCATGATCTCGAATTTTTCAATACCGGTGAACAGTTTCAGCGCAATTGAATCCATCGGGATCGAGGTGAACCCGAAAAGGAAGGTGAAAACCGTCAGACCCAGCGCAATGGAAACCGGCATCCCTGTCACAAGCAACAGTGCCAGAATGAGGAAGATAATCAGAGCGGTCATCGTGCGGCCTCCGCATCTTCCAGCCCGTCAACATGACCATGATCGTGATGGGCGATAGTGCCTGTGGTGAGATAGAGCCACAGCGCCTGAATAAAGCGGAAACACATCAGCGCGGAACCGAGCGGCACGGCGAGATAAACAATCCACATCGGCATTTCGAGATCAGCGGAAATCTGGCCGGTTTTGGAAATATGCCAGACGAAATCCGTGCCGATCCACGCCACGATACCCGTGAACAGGATACAGGCCAGAAAAGCGATAATAATCATCAGGCGCTGGTTTTTCGGTGACATACGCTCCACCAGCACATCAACGCCGACATGGATGCCAATACGCACGCCATAGGCCGCGCCGAATTTCGCCATCCATACAAACAGATAAATACAGGCTTCCTGAGCCCAGGTCAGATTGATTGATGCCAGCCAGCGATAAAAGCTGCGGGCATAGCCCTGCAATTCGGCATAATCATTGGCGCGTGCCCAGGACAGCACATCGGCAACTAGCCCGATAGAATAACGGTGAGCAACCGCGACAAAGATCAGCACAACGGCCGCTGCAATCAAAAAAGACAGCAATATTTCTTCAAAGCGGTCGAGGATACGCAACACCATAGGATGCTCCTCATGTGAGGGCGCACCGCTTTTCGGTGCTCCGTCTTGTTAATTATGAGCGCAAAAAACCAGCCGTGATAACAGCCGATACGCACAAATGTGATTGAAAACAGAATTCGGAAAATGTGCCTGCCCCAAGCACCATCGTCAGGGCAGGCAGGCCCGCTGCGATCGGAGAAACTCCGGCAGCGGGGCTTGAGAGGATTACTCTTTCATACCGACGGCTTCATAAACCTGCTTAATCAGGTCTGCGCCTACGCGGTCAGCCATTTCAGTATGCACAGGCTTGAGCGCTGCAACCCATTCTTCACGCTCTTCCGGTGTCAGTTCGTAGAATGTGGTCGTACCGGCCGCCTTCATTGCCGCCAGAGAATCGTCATTTTCTTTCTGAGCGATTTCGTTGGCAAAGGCAGTTGATTCAGCCATGGCTTTATCAAGCTGGGTGCGCACATCTTCCGGCAGGCCTTCCCAGAACGCCTTATTGACGATCACCGCATAGCCCAGATAGCCGTGGTTTGAGACCGTGGCATGTTTCTGCACTTCATGCATTTTCTGGGTATACATATTGGACGGCGGGTTTTCCGTACCGTCCACAACGCCGGTCTGCAAAGCCTGATAGACTTCGGAGAAAGCCAGAACCTGCGGCACGGCACCCAGCGCCTTCATCTGTGCTTCCAGAATTTTGGAAGACTGAATACGCATTTTCAGACCAAGGAAATCATCCGGCACATGCAGCTGGCTGTTTGCCGACATCACTTTGAAGCCGTTATCCCAATAGGCCAGACCTTTGATGCCCTTGGCATCCAGCTTGTCGAGCAGCGCACGGCCAACCGGACCATCGGTGATTTTGCGCAGATCATTATAGTCTTTCATAATGAACGGCAGATCGAAAACTTCAAATTCACGCACGCCGAGCGGGCCGAATTTTGCCAGAGACGGTGCCAGCATCTGCACAGCGCCAAGCTGCAGGGCTTCCAACTCTTCTTTATCCTTGTAAAGCTGCGAGTTCGGATAGACCTCGACCTTCACTTTGCCTTCTGTGTAGGATTCAGCGAGTTCCTTGAACTTCTCGGCGGCTTTGCCCTTTGGTGTATCAGGTGCCACAACATGGCTGAATTTAATGGTAATTGCCTGCGCAAGCGCAGTTGTGCTCACACCAAAAGCGAGAATTGCAGCAAGACCGGCAGTTGTAAGAAATTTCATTGAGAGGCCCTCCCAAGCCTGCATCTGTCAGTAAAACATTCCGGCGGATAAACCGGCACGGACTCCAAACGGAGTAAAAATCAGATAAAATCCTTAAAAGGAGTAGAGCCTCAATTCTATTGTGGAATACCACAGTATTTCTATTGTGGTTTACCACAGGCATAACTTCGTGCAGACAAGAGGTTATGCTTATAAAGCATAGTGAGGATATTCAGACGAGCGCATGAAATTTCGTCATACAGCAGCAAATCCGCAAGACAACAGCCAGAGTCTCTCCGGCTTCCGCGCATCTGTGCGTGATTATACGCTGGCTATTCCCCTGCTCGCGATCCTGCTGATTGTGACCCTGATCGTTGCGCTGATTTGGATGACCTCGCGTGATAACCAGTCAGAAACAGAGAAAAAACTTACAACTGATGCGCTTTGGGTTGAGCAATATCTGCGTTTTCAGCTGCAAACCTTTGAGACAGAATTACGCGATCTCGGAGCAGATATCGAACGCGATCCGCAGCAGAAAGACACGATCAGAACCAAGGCTCAGCATCTGGTTTCCATCCATTCGGAATTCATCGATATCAGCTGGTTCATGCCGGACGGCCAATTGCTGGAAAGCGCACCGCCCGGTCTCAATGTTATCGCCGACTATAAACCGGCACTGGCCGAACACAGTCGCCTTTTCGGCAAACCGGTCTATTCTTCTCCCCGCCATACGAGTGAAGGCTGGGTGGTCGATATGGTTGCGCCGGTTTATAATAATAACCGTTCCGCAGGTACAATCTGGGTCATCATCTCACTGGACAGATTGCTGTCGCGCAATGTGCCCTGGTGGGTTGCGGGAAAATATCAGGTCTCGCTCACAGATTCCGGCGGCGATCCCCTGATCTCAAAATCCAGCATCATGCCGACCAATGATCAGGCGCGTCACACGATTTCTTTCGACCCGCCACTGACCGGCACCTATATCACTGTCACGCCCTATCAGAGCCGTGCCGCTATAGGCCCGATTGTCATTTCCGCCGCCATTATCGGCCTGACCATTCTGGTGATTATCAATCTCTGGATGGCCTATCGCCAGAACCGGCGCAGAGCCGCAGCTGAACACGCTTTGCGCACAGAATATGCATTCCGGCAGGCGATGGAAAATTCCCTGACCATCGGCATGCGTGCCCGCGACCGCGACGGACGCATCATCTATGTGAATCCGGAATTCTGCCGCATGGTCGGTTATGAAGAAAAGCAGCTGATCGGCATGATGCCGCCGCATCCCTATTGGGCACCGGAAATCATGTCGGAAGGCATCCAGCGCCAGAATGATATGCGCAGTACCGGCATTGCCCCGCGTGAATTTGAAACACGTTTCATCCGGCCTGATGGCAAGCTGATTGATATTCAGGTCTATGAAGCCCCGCTGATTGATGCGGATGGCACCCATATCGGCTGGATGGGTTCGCTTGTTGATGTGACCGAGAAAAAGAAACTGGAAGAGGCCCGCCAGACCGAAGCTGAAAAACTTCAGCATAATGCCCGCCTGATTACGATGGGAGAAATGGCCTCCACACTGGCACATGAGTTGAACCAGCCTTTGGCCGCCATTACCAGCTATGCCACCGGTAGTCTCAATCTGCTGCAATCAGGCACGGTGCAGCCGGTTGATCTGACCGGAGCCCTGCAAAAACTCTCCGATCAGGCACAGCGTGCCGGTACAATTGTCCACCGTGTGCATGATTTTGTGCGCAAGCGCTCCGTAACGCCGGAGCAGCATGACCTGCGCAAAATTTTGCAGGATGCTGCCAGTTTTGTCAGCAGTGATATTATCAAGGGTGGCGGTCATATCGACATGCGCCTGCCCGATGCGCCGGTAGCCGTGCGGGCTGATGCGGTGCTGATCCAGCAGGTCCTGCTGAACCTGATCCGCAATGCCCGCGAGGCAGCCGTAGGCCTGCCGCGTAACCGGCAGAAATTACATATCAGCCTTGAGAGTGATGAAAATGAAGCCATTATCACCATCACCGATCACGGGCACGGTATTCCGGAAGGCATGGAAAACGAGATTTTCACGCCTTTTATCTCCTCAAAATCGGAAGGCATGGGTATGGGGCTGCCGATCTGCCGTTCCATTCTGGAATCGCACAAAGGCCGCTTATGGTTGCAGGCAACACCTGACAGGCAAGGTGCCAGCTTCTGTCTTTCTTTACCGCTAAGCACGCAGGAAATCACGCAATGACCGTTCATATTGTTGATGATGATGAAGCCATTCGCGACAGCCTGTCATGGCTGTTTCGCTCCCGTGGTGTGGGCGTTGTCACATGGCCGTCCGGCGAGGCTTTTCTGCAAAACTGGTCGCCGGATCTTCAGGGCTGTATTCTGCTGGATATGCGAATGGACGGCATGTCCGGTCTTGAGGTTTTCGACAAGCTCATCAAGCTTCATGCCCGTCAGCCAGTGATTTTTCTGACAGGACATGGTGATATTCCGCTCGCAGTGGAATGTCTGAAACAGGGGGCTGCGGATTTTCTCGAAAAGCCCTTCAATGATAATAATCTGGTCGACAGGGTTCTGGCTGCCCTGCACAAAGCAAAAGAGCGTGCCGCCTCCGACCGTCAGCGCGATGAATTGCGGCGCAAACGCACCCAGCTTTCCCCGCGCGAGAATGAAGTCCTGTCGATGATATTGGAGGGGCTGCTCAATAAGCAGATTGCCGACAGGCTGGATATCACCATCCGCACTGTTGAAGTGCATCGCGCCCATATTATGGAGAAAATGGGCGCGCGTAATGCCGTGGAACTGGCGCGTCTGATTAGTTTCAGCGAACAGGATTAACCGGCAGAGCAACTACACTCTGCCGGTCTGAATTTTATGCGTAAATAATCAGCAGATCCTTGGCATCAATCTGATCACCGGCGCGTACCAGCACTTCTGCCAGCACACCGTCCCGCTCGGCATGAAGGGCGGTTTCCATCTTCATCGCCTCAATCGACAGCAAGACATCTCCGGCCTTCACACTCTGTCCGCTGGCCACCGCCACTGTCGAAACAATACCGGGCATCGGCGCACCGATATGGGTCTCATTGTTCAGCTCGGCTTTACGGCGGGCACCTTTGGCAGCACCGCGTGTGCGATCCGGCACTTTGATACGGCGCGGCTGACCGTTCAGCTCAAAGAACACAGTGACCATGCCCTGATCGTCAACATCTCCCACAGCCTGATTGCGGATAACCAGTGTCTTGCCGCGCTCGATCTCAACAAAGACTTCCTGTTCCTGCGCCAGCCCGTAAAAATAGACCGGCGTCGGCAGTACACTTGTCGGCCCGTAAAGGGTCTGCGCACCGGCAAAATCGGTGAAGACTTTCGGATACATCAGATAGGACGCAAATTCCTGATCGCTGATTTTGCGCTCCAGCTTGGTTTCAATCTCTTTGCGCTCTGCTTCCAGATCAGCCGGTTGCAGCAACGCACCCGGCCGCTCTGTAAACGGCTTCTCACCCTTCAGCACTTTGGCCTGCAAATCCTTCGGCCATCCTGCTGGCGGTTGGCCAAGATCGCCGCGCATCATCGACACCACGGAATCCGGGAAGGCAATATCCTTGGCCGGATTGGTCACATCAGTCGTTGTCAATTCCTGACTGACCATCATCAGCGCCATATCGCCGACCACTTTGGAAGACGGCGTAACTTTAACAATATCGCCGAACATCAGGTTCACATCGGCATAGGCCTGCGCCACCTCATGCCAGCGGCTCTCCAGTCCCAATGAACGCGCCTGCTCCTTCAGATTGGTGAATTGCCCGCCCGGCATTTCATGCAGGTAAACTTCCGAGGCAGGGCCTTTCAGATCGCTCTCAAACGCTGCATATTGATTGCGAGCCGCCTCCCAATAGAAGGAAATCCGGCGGATCGAAGCCGGATCAAGCTGCGGATCACGCTCACTGCCTGCGAGTGCTTCGACAATCGAGCCGAGGCATGGCTGCGAAGTATTACCCGACAATGCATCCATCGCCGCATCTACAACATCCACACCGCTCTCCACAGCCGCCAGTACCGTTGCTGCTGCAATGCCGGACGTATCATGGGTATGGAAATGGATCGGCAGATCAGTTTCCTGCCGCAAGGCAGTGAAGAGTTTGCGTGCCGATTGTGGCTTCAGCAGCCCCGCCATGTCTTTAATGGCTATGATATGCGCTCCGGCCTTCTCAACCTCACGCGCCAGTTTCAGATAATAATTGAGATCATATTGCGGGCGTGCCGCATTCATCAGATCGCTGGTATAACAGATCGCCGCCTCGCAGAGCTTGCCCTCTTCCAGCACAGCATCCATCGACACGCGCATATTCTCAACCCAGTTGAGACTGTCAAACACGCGAAACAGATCAATGCCGCCGCGTGCCGCTTCACGTACAAATTGCGTCACCACATTATCGGGATAGCTCTTATAGCCCACGCCATTGGCACCGCGCAGCAGCATTTGCAGCAGCAGGTTCGGTGCGCCATCACGCACTTTGCTCAGCCGCTCCCACGGATCTTCCGTCAGAAAGCGCATTGCCACATCGAAAGTCGCGCCGCCCCAGCATTCCAGTGAGAACAGGTTCGGCAACAAACGCGCATAGGTTTCCGCAATCTGCGCAATATCATAGGTACGCATACGTGTGGCCAGCAGCGACTGATGCCCGTCCCGCATGGTCGTATCGGTTACCAGCACCCGCTTTTGCTCACGCATCCACTGCGCAAATTTCTGCGGACCCAACTCTGCCAGTTTCTGGCGGGTACCGCTCTGAATTTCTCCATCCGGCACATAAGGCACTTTCGGAGCGGCCGCATTCATATCCGGCAAGGCACGGCCTTTGGTTTCCGGATGACCATTGACCGTCACATCGGCAATATAGGTCAGAAGTTTGGTCGCACGATCCTGCCGCTTCACATGCTCGAACAGTTCCGGCGTCGTATCAATAAACCGCGTGGTATATTCATTACTGCGGAATTTCGGATGCGTAATAATCGCTTCGAGAAAGGTCAGATTGGTCGATACGCCACGGATACGAAACTCCCGCAGCGCGCGATGCATACGCAGGATCACTTCTTCCGGTGTCGATGCCCATGCCGTCACTTTCTCCAGCAACGGATCATAATAACGGGTGATGAAAGCGCCGGAATAGGCGGTACCGCCGTCCAGACGAATGCCGAAACCGGTCGCTCCGCGATATGCAGTAATCCGCCCGTAATCCGGAATAAAATTCTGCTCCGGATCTTCCGTCGTGATGCGGCATTGCAATGCATGACCGCGCAGAACAATCTTGCTCTGCTCCGGCACACCGGATTCCGGCGAGCCGATAGTCGCGCCTTCCAGAATACGGATTTGCGCCTTAACAATATCAATGCCGGTGACTTCTTCCGTCACCGTGTGCTCCACCTGAATGCGCGGATTGACCTCGATGAAATAGAACTTACCGGAAGTCACATCCATCAGGAACTCAACCGTACCCGCCCCGATATAATTGGTGGCACGGGCAATTTTCAGCGCATAATCGGCCAGTTCCTGACGCTGCCCATCATTGAGGTAAGGCGCCGGTGCACGTTCCACCACTTTCTGATTACGCCGCTGCACGGAACAATCACGTTCAAACAGATGCACAGCATTGCCATGGGTATCGCCGAGGATTTGCACTTCCACATGGCGCGCATGTTCAATGAGTTTTTCGAGATAGACTTCATCCTTACCAAAAGCGGCTTTGGCCTCGCGCTTGGCTTCCGTGACCTCACGCGCCAGATCTTTGACCTCACGAATGGCACGCATACCGCGCCCGCCACCACCCCATGAGGCTTTGAGCATCAGCGGATAGCCGATGCTGTCGGCAATCTTGCGCACCTCATCCATATCCTCCGGCAGTGGATCGCTGGCAGGAACCACCGGCACACCGACCTCAACAGCCAGATTGCGTGCCGCCACTTTATTGCCGAGACGGCGCATCGTATCGCCTTTCGGACCAATGAAAATAATGCCGTTCTCAGCGCAGGCATCGGCAAATTCAGGACTTTCCGACAGCAAACCATAGCCCGGATGAATGGCATCAGCACCGGAGAGCTTGGCAACGCGGATTACTTCCTCGATTGAGAGATAACTTTCAATCGGCCCCAGATCACGCTGCAGATGCGGACCGCGCCCGACCTGATAACTCTCATCCGCTTTGAAGCGATGCAACGCAAGTTTATCTTCCTCTGCCCAGATCGCCACGGTTTTCATGCCAAGCTCATTTGCAGCGCGGAATACGCGGATAGCAATTTCAGAGCGGTTTGCGACAAGAATTTTATGGATAGGCAAAGCAGGTCTCCCTCACTGCAAAACTAGAGCGCCGTGTGCCAGACTTGGCACACAAAGGTCGCTCTAACACTTTAAAATTAGAGCATAATTTCACCTTAAACTGATCCAAGTTTAAGGAATTATGCTCTATTCTGACACATGCCGGTCGTTCCCGTGACCGGCAAAATTCCGTCTGCATACTGATCGTTTTTTTTGTGAAAGAACAGCGAAAATACGTCTTAAAATAACAATGCCCGACACAAGTGCCGGGCATTGCTGAGCCAATTATTCCAAAGTATTAGACCTCTTTTCGAGAAAGAGAATACTATTCTAATTCTGCAATAATTCCCTGATTTCAGGAATTATTTTTTCTGGAAGTAATTATATTTTCCGTCGTCGCCTTTGCGCCATTCAAACATGACATAAGGCGAAAGATTCGGATCGCCCTTTTCATCATAGGAAATTTCGCCGAGAACTGTCTTGAACGGACCTTTTTCCTTCATGGCTGTCGCAACAGTCATAGGATCATTGGTACCGGCAGCCTTTGCCGCCGCAGCCAGAGACTGCACTGCCGCATAGGAATAGAAAGTATAGGCTTCCGGCTCAAATCCGGCATCGCGGAATTTTTTAATCAGCTCGGCATTGGCCGGATCTTCACGCGGATCAGGGCCGAAAGTATTCAGCACACCGGCAACCGCATCACCGGCAATCGAAGCCAGTTCGTTGGAAACAATACCGTCACCGGAAATGAACTGCGCCTTCAGATCCTGATCGCCCATCTGACGGATAATCAGACCGGCTTCCGGATGCAGACCACCCCAGTAAATAACCGTAACGCCGTCACGCTTCAGCTTGGCGATCAGCGCGGAATAATCTTTTTCACCGACATTCACGCCTTCATAAACTGTCTCTTTCAGACCCAGTTCATTCATCGCGTTCTTGGTGGCGTCCGCAAGTCCCTGACCATAAGGGGTTTTGTCATGAACAATTGCGATTTTACCGTCTTTGAAATTATCGACGATATATTTGGCGGCAGCGATACCCTGATTGTCATCGCGGCGGCAGGTACGGAATGTATTCCAGAGACCACGATCGGTATAAACCGGATTGGTGGTGCCCGGTGCAATCGCAAGAATACCGTTTTCGGCATAAACTTCCGAAGCCGGAATGCTTACACCCGAATTAAAGTGACCGATGACAAATTGCACACCATCGGCAGCAAATTTATTGGCAACGGACATGCCCTGCTTGGGATCAGAAACATCATCGCCATAAACAAGAACGATCTTTTCGCCGTTCAGACCGCCTTCTGCATTCACAACTTCAACAGCTGCTTCCACACCGTTTTTAATCTGTGCGCCATATGCGGCACCACCGCCCGTCAGAGGTGCACCAACACCGACCAGAATATCGGCCCATGATGAACCGCTAAAGGCCAGCATTGCAGATAGTGCAACACCGCAGAACAGAGACTTCTTCATATTTCCTACTCCCGTGAATATGCTCAAAAACTGACAAAAAGCAGGTTCTGAGGTCGCCGGAACACCGGCATTTTTCTGTCGGAATGAGACATCCGGCAGAATTTCTTTCGACAGCTCCTCTATGAAAACCGGTTTCACACGGAACTGTTCTGAAACAAAAAACTGTCTCCGCTGTCTGCAATACAGCCTTCAATCGAACGGGGCCGGACTGAGCCGGCCCCGCTGATTTTCAAAGACAGGTTTACTGCTGAATGTAAGTGAACTTACCGTCAGCGCCTTTTTCCCACTTATACATGACATAGCCCGGCAGCTTCGGATCGCCTTTCTCATCGAAAGAGATATCTCCGAGCACAGTCTTGAATGTGCCGGACTTCAGTGCTTTCGCAACTGTTTCCGGATCATTGCTGCCTGCAGCTTTCGCTGCACCGGCCAGCGACTGCATCGCGGCATAGGAGTAAAGTGTATAAGCTTCAGGCTCGAAACCGGCATCGCGGAACTTCTTCACCAGATCAGCATTGGCCGGATTGTTGCGCGGATCAGGACCGAAAGTATTCAGAGTTCCTTCAACCGCATTACCGGCAATGGAAGCCAGCTCATTGGAGACGATACCGTCACCGGAAATGAACTGCGCTTTCAGACCCTGATCGCCGAGCTGACGAATAATCAGACCAGCTTCCGCGTGCATACCGCCCCAATAAATAACGGTAATGCCTTCCTGCTTCATTTTTGCGATCAGTGCCGAGAAGTCCTTCTCGCCAATATTCACACCTTCATACAGGGTTTCTTTCATACCTGCTGCATTGAGTGCTTTCTTGGTTTCATCAGCCAGACCCTGTCCGTAAGGTGTTTTGTCGTGAACAACAGCCACTTTGGCGTCTTTGAACTTTTCAGCAATATACTGACCTGCAACAATACCCTGCTGGTCATCACGGCCGCAGGTACGGAATGTGTTCCACATACCGCGATCAGTATAAACAGGGTTGGTCGCACCTGGTGAAATCTCCAGAATGCCGTTTTCCTGATACACTTCCGAAGCCGGAATTGTTACGCCGGAGTTAAAGTGTCCGATAACGAATTTAACACCGTCAGCGGCAAACTTGTTGGCAACCGAAATGCCCTGTTTCGGATCGGAAACGTCATCACCAAGGGTGAAAACGATTTTCTCTCCGTTCAGACCGCCTTCAGCATTGATGATCTCTGCTGCAGCCTCGGCTCCTTTTTGAATCTGGAGACCGTAAACCGCGTTCGGTCCGGTCAGCGGTGCGCCGATACCCACCAGAACATCCGCAAAAGCCGAGCCGCTGAAAGCCACGAGAGCCGACACTGCTACGCTGTAGAATAAAGATTTTTTCATATTAACTGCTCCCATTACAATGATTATGCCGGAAACCGTCTGCCGCAGATCAGTTTCCTTGTTTTATTAAATACGGAGATCAAAGTTTTGCGGTGCAATACCGATGATCGGCCGGTCATTTTTATTACAATCATTAAGCAGAAACCGGTTTCCCGGGCAGTTCATACCGGAGTGTTACACCGGCGTATCACAATACTCACTTCGTTCCCGCAAAGCGGAATATTGCAATTTCAAACACCCCCAAATTCAATAATCAGCTCAGGGATGTTGTTTCTTGGTTCCTTTAAATCGCCTGTTATTTCGACTTATAGGAAAATGGTGAAGTCTGTTCATAGAGCCAGTTATATTGACGCACCATCTGCTTCACCTTTGTGAAACGATAGCCAAGCGTGCCAATCACCAGCAACACAACAAAATCGACCAGATAGTAATGCAGCGACAGCAATGTTCCTTCAAACATTGCAAAATGAATAAAACGAACCATCGCTGTCAAAGGCAGGAGATAGAGCACAAACATTGCATATGGGCGCCATGTTTGTGCGCAGGCCCGCCCTGTCATCCATGCGGCCCAGCCGCCGAGAATGCAGGTAATCAACAAAAACAGCCAGAATGACGGCTCTTCATAGAGAATGCCTTGCATCAATAATTCTCCCCAATTCACCGGATTTCTGAATGAAATTTCCGGCTGGTGCAGTTTCCGGAAGTGAGGCTGATTTTTAGCGCCCCGGCTTGTCAGAAACTGCGTTAATTCGCCTAAAGCTAAACATTATGAAGAGTGCCGGACAATTTGTTTGTCCGGCTTTCCCATCAATGACGTCCGCCTTCCAGATAGGCTGCGCGGACTTCCGGATTTGCCAGAAGCTCCTGCCCGCTGCCGCTCATAGTAATCACACCATTGACCATCACATAACCGCGATGGGCAAGTTTCAGCGCACCGAAAGCATTCTGCTCCACCAGAAACACAGTCAGTCCGGTGGTGCGGTTCAGCTCTTTAATCGCCTCAAAAATCTGTTTGACGATCAGTGGTGCCAGACCAAGTGACGGCTCATCCAGCATCAGCAATTTTGGCCGTGCCATCAATGCGCGGGCAATCGCCAGCATCTGCTGCTCACCGCCCGACAGAGTACCACCGCGCTGATTGATACGCTCTTTAAGACGCGGAAACAGATCAAACATCAGTTTCACATCTTCATCAAAGTATTTTTGATTATCGAGACTGGCGCCCATTTGCAGATTTTCCATCACGCTCATGCGCGGGAAAATACGGCGTCCTTCCGGAGACTGCGCAATACGCAGTTTTGCAATCTCGTGAGGCGGCATAGAAGTAATATCTTTGCCCTCGAAAAGAATGCGTCCGGTGCGGGCACGCGGTGTACCGAAAATCGTCATCATCAGAGTTGATTTTCCGGCACCGTTTGCACCGATCAGCGTGACGATTTCACCGGATTTAACCGTGACATCAACACCTTTCAGCGCGCAGATATTGCCGTAATAGGTTTCAACCTTATCGATAACCAGAAGCGGGTTCTGACCCTGCATCATTTACCCCCCTCAGTTTTCTTCGTCGAATCTGTCTCTTCGGATGTCTCATGGCTGGACGGTACTTTGCCGGCTTCCACGCGGGATGAGAATTCCGTTTTTCCGCCGCTGGCCAGCTGACGTGCCTGCCCTACCCAGTCTTCACGGGCAATACGGCCGTCAAAGCTCAGATACATCTCAGCCTGTTTGATATCAGCTTCTGTCCACGCGGCAATCTGATCGAAATGATAGATGCCATGGGCATTGAGCTTGGTCTCATTGACACTGCCGATCCCTTTAATCAGGGTCAAATTATCGGCAATACCGCCACGCGGGGCATCCAGACCACCGGCCAGATGCTCCGGTGCAGCAACCTCATCCGCAGGATCAACATCTGCAAGCTGCGTGACCAGCTGATCAACTTCCCCGACTTCACCGCCGGAGCCTTCAATCAGATCAGTTACCTCATCATCATCAACACCAAGATAGGCGGCGATAACTTTAGGGTCATTCTGCACAAAGCTCGGAGCGCCGTCAGAGATTTTCGTGCCATATTCAAGCACGATCACATGATCGGAAATTTCCATAACCACCGACATATCATGTTCGATCAGCAGAATGGACGTGCCTGTCTCTGCACGAATATCCAGCAAAAGCTTGTTAAGCTCCGCAGATTCACGTGGGTTCAGACCGGCTGCCGGCTCATCAAGACACAGCATTTCCGGATCGGTGCACATAGCACGGGCAATTTCCAGACGGCGTTGATCGCCATAAGGAAGATCACCTGCCGGATCATCAGCACGATGGATCAGATTGATCTTCTCAAGCCAAATACGGGCTTTTTCGACCGCGTCTTTCGCTGCCTTTTTATAACCGGGAAATCCGAGCAGCCCCAGAAAAGTAAAGCCGGATGACACCATCAGCGGATTATGCTGGGCAACCAGCAGATTTTCCAGAACCGTCAGACCTGTGAACAGGCGGATATTCTGGAAAGTACGGGCAACCTTAGCTTTTTTGGTAATCACAAAATCCGGCATCCGTTCCAGCAGGAATTTATCGCCGTTTTTATGCTGCATCGTCACCATTCCGCCGGTCGGCTTGTAGAAACCGGTGAGGCAGTTAAACACAGTGGTTTTACCCGCGCCATTCGGCCCGATCACCGCAGTGATCTCGCCGCGCTTGGCTTCAAAGCTCAGATCATTAATTGCCACCAGACCGCCGAAACGCATGGAAAGATGCTCGACTTTCAGAATGGTATCGGCGTTTTGTCTTTTTTCAGCAAGTTCAGAATTTGCCATAGTATTTATCCCCGCCATCAACCGTGACCTTCCTTGGTAAAGGAACCGGACACCAGCTTACGCTCATTCAGGAAGGCGCTTGGTTCACGATGACCGACAAAACCACGCGGTTTCCAGACCATCACCACAACCATAGCCAGACCGAAAATCAGCATACGATAGAGTTCCGGTGTAAAGCTTTGGCCGAAAACGGCTTTCAGGAATGAAAGTTCGCGCAGGATTTCTGTACCGCCGATCATCACGATTGCAGCAATCGCAATACCAATCAGCGATCCCATACCGCCAAGAACCACGATGGCAAGAATAACCGCGGATTCGAGGAAGATGAAGGATTCCGGGCTGACAAAGCCCTGACGCGCGCCGAAGAAGGCACCGGCAAAGCCGCCAAACATCGCGCCGGTTGCAAAGGCGGTCAGCTTGGTTGTTGTCGTATTGATACCCAGCGCACGGCAGGCAATTTCGTCCTCACGCAGTGCTTCCCATGCACGGCCGATCGGCATACGGCGCAGGCGGATTGTGACCCATGCGGTCAAAAGCGCCAGCAGCAGAATGACGTAATAGAGGAAGATTTTATAATGGGCTGCGGAAAATTGCAGGCCGAAAGTGGCAGCAAAACCATCAGGACCGGCTTTGAACGGAATACCGAAGAAAGTGGCCTTGGCAATACCCGACACACCATAGGTACCTTTGGTGACCGCCGTCCAGTTTATTAGCACAAGTCTGATGATTTCACCGAAAGCCAGCGTCACGATCGCAAGATAGTCCCCCCGCAGACGTAGCACAGGGAAGCCGAGAATAATGCCCCAGAAGGCTGCGAGAATACCGGCAACCGGCAGCAGCGTCCAGAAAGACAGTCCGAAATAGGAGGACAGCAATGCGTAGGAATAAGCACCAACCGCATAGAAGGCCACATAACCCAGATCCAACAGACCGGCGAGACCGACAACGATATTCAGCCCCCATGCCAGCATGATATAGATGAGGATCTGTACGCCGAAATTATCCACCCATTTCAGGGAGCCCTGAAAACCGAGTGTCAGAACAATCAGCACCGGATAGATAAACAGGAACAGAATTGCCAGTTTCGAAAAATTCTTACGGAAAAACGAAACATCACCGCTGGCAACAACCTGTTTTTCGGATTTCCCGCGCTTTGCCATATATGGCACAAGAAAAGCACGGTGCAGAAAACGGCCGATACCTGCCAGAGCTACAAGGGTAAACAACAGCCCCCAGCGCTGAACCAGCACCAGCTCATTATTGATATTCTGTTCGGTTTTGAAACCGACGATCAGTACGAACAGGCCGAATGCCAGAATGGCTGCAATGATACCTTCGCGGATACCGGCTGCAAAATCTGACGGTTCAGCCTTCGGTGCACCCGCCGGAGAAGTTTGAAAAGCATTGGTCATGTTACACCTTTTCAACTTCTGGACGGCCGAGAATGCCGGAAGGCATAAAGATCAGCACAATCGCAAGGATCGAGAACGCAGCAACATCTTTATAATCAATCGAGAAATAGGCAGACCAGAGCGCCTCGATCAGACCGATCAGCAAGCCACCGATCACAGCGCCCGGAAGCGAGCCGATGCCACCGAGAACCGCTGCGGTGAACGCTTTCACACCCGGAATAAAGCCGTCTGTAAACGAGATAACCCCGTAGAATGTGAGATAAAGCGTACCGGCCACGGCGGCCAGTGCGGCGCCCATAACGAAGGTCAGAGAAATCGTGCGGTCAACATTGATACCGAGCAGTGATGCCATTTTACGATCCTGTTCGCAGGCACGCTGGGCGCGCCCCAAGGATGTACGGTTAACAATATACCAGAAGATTGTGAGCAGAACGATGGTAACTGCAATGATAACGATCTGTTTCAGCGAGATGATAACACTGGTACCGAATAATGAATAAGAGTCATTAATCAGCGAAGGGATCGGCTTGTTACGCGGACCCTGTGTGACCTGCACGAAGTTGGACAGCGCAATGGACATACCAATTGCTGTAATCAGCGGTGCAAGCCGGAAAGACCCGCGCAATGGCCGGTAGGCGACCCGCTCAATGGTCCAACTCCACATACTGGTCAGGATCATAGCGACAATCATCATCAGCAGGATTGCAAGTACGACAGGTACTGCACCAACAAATGTTGTCAGCAATAAAAAAACAATAAGCGCCATAAAGGCGCCGAGCATAAAAACATCACCGTGAGAAAAATTGATCATGCCGATAATACCATAAACCATGGTATAGCCGATGGCGATCAATCCATAGATCGATCCGAGCGTGAGCCCGTTGATCACTTGCTGGATAAAATATTCCATTGCAAAGTCACCCTTTTATGATCTGAATTATTGTCACCTTTAACAGGCTCTTCCCTTATATTTCAGATCGTTTACTCCTACTGCACAATCCGGCAGGCAAAATCTGCCTTGGTACCGCCCAGCATTTATAGATCCGCCGCATGCCCCGAGGGACAGACCGGCATTATTCATTTCAGCATTTCAGGCAAAATTCTCCCCCGATAGTTTCTGCGTAGTCAGACAAGTTTCCCCCTGCCTTTGGCTGAACATGCACCAAACCGGATAGCTCGCATACACAGAAACTATAGAAATAACGACTAGTAATATAGTATTATATTCCCCCTGCCCTGCTCCTGAAATTTAAGATTACTCATAATTTATTGCCGGTCAATCGCCCTTCTGCATTGTTTCAAAGATTGAACAATGTTCCGTTTGCGACGTCTTTAACGAACTACAAATCCGTGCGCGAACGGGTCGCGGTCATCAATAAAAATCGTGTTATATCCGGTCATGCGCGCCCAGCCGGCAACTGACGGAATTATCGCTTTCTTATCAGCAACTTGCACCTCTGCCTCCACACGTCCGTGGAACAGTGATCCAATCACGGATTCGTGAACAAAATCATCGCCTGCCTTCAGCTCTCCGCGTGCCGCCAATTGCGCCATACGCGCCGAAGTACCGGTGCCGCATGGTGAACGATCAATCGCTTTTTCCCCGTAAAACACGGCATTTCGTGCATGAGCTTCCGGTTTCGTCGGTTTTCCTGTCCACAAAATATGGCTGAGACGGTTGATATCAGCCAGTTCCGGATGCTGAAATTTATACAACTCATTGAGTCGCTGACGTAAAACCGGGCTCCAGCCGATCAGATCCAATACCGAATAATCGGCAAGATCCGTGTAATTTTGTTGCGCCTCAACAATTGCATAGAAATTTCCGCCATAGCTGACATCAACTTTCAGCATGCCGAGATCAGGACATTCCACTTCCAGACCTTCCGCATAGAGAAATGCCGGCACATTTGTCAGCCGCACACTCTCCACATACTGGCCGTTCTGCTCATATTCGATCGCGACTTTACCGGCCGGTGTATCCAGATTGATTTTGCCCGGTACTTTCGGCGTGATCAGCCCCTGCTCAATCGCCATGGTTACAGTACCGATCGTGCCATGTCCGCACATCGGCAGGCAGCCCGATGTTTCAATAAACAACACTGCCACATCGCAGTCTTCCCGTGTCGGCGGATACAGGATCGAGCCAGACATCATGTCATGACCGCGCGGCTCAAACATCAACCCTGTACGGATCCAGTCATATTCGGCCAGAAAATGCGCCCGCTTTTCCATCATGGTTGAGCCATGCAGGTTCGGTCCCCCGCCGGCAACAAGCCGGACGGGATTGCCGCAGGTATGACCATCAACACAGAAGAAGGAATGTTTTGCCATGATGTTTCTCAAAAACGTTTCGGACTGAAAGCACTGACAGGCAGTGCGGTTGTTTCGTGATTAAGCAGCTGCGTTACCAGCCGTGCTGTTGCCGCCGATTGTGTCAGCCCCAGATGTCCATGGCCAAAAGCATAGACAATATCTTTGGAAGCCGATGAATAACCGATGACCGGCAGCGTATCCGGCGTTGAAGGACGATAGCCCATCCATTGCCGTCCGCCCTCAATATTCATCTGCGGCAGGAACTGTTTTGCTTTTTTCAGCATAGCTTCTGAACGCGCATAATTCGGCGGCAATGTCAGCCCGCCGAGTTCGACCGCACCGCCCACGCGCACGCCCGTTGTCAGCGGCGTAATCACAAAAGCATGACCGGGGAATGTCAGCTGACGGCGGATGTCATAAGCTCCGACCGGCAGCGTCGTATTATATCCGCGTTCTGTTTCCAGCGGCACCGCATCGCCCAGCTGGGCACTCAGATGATGTGACCAAGCCCCTGCGGCAACAATGAGTTTTTTGCACTGCAGCTTACTGCCGTCAGCCAGCGTGACTTCAGCTCCGCCCTGCATATGCGCGATTTTGGTAACAATACCCTGCTGATAGCGACTGCCGAGTTTCTCTGCATAAGCCCACAGAGCTTTACCATAAAGTTTCGGATCGGAGACATTCTTCCATTTCGGAACAAAACAGCCAACCACAAAACGCGGTGATAATCCCGGTTGCAAGGCTGCCAGTTCAGCGCCGCGCACCACACTATAATCAATGCCCGCCTGTTTTTTGGCTTCCCAGCCCGGCATAGCCGCCTGCAGTTCAGCTTCACTTTCATAAAGCTCAAGATTGCCTTCATGATGGATCATGTCCGTCACACCGGCACGTTCCGCCAATGCCAGCATTTCGCGCTCGGCAAGCTGCATCATCTGCCCTTGCACGACGGTACTGTTGCGCAAGGCCGAAGGGCTGCTGGCACGCCAGAAGCGATAAAGCCATGGCAGCAATTTCAACAAATAAGACGGACGAATAGCGAAGGGCCCCAGCGGATCCATCAGCCAGCCCGGCACTTTTTTCATCACACCTTTGGAAGCGAGTGGCAAGACTTCAGAAAATGCCAGTGCCGCCGCATTACCGGAACTTGTCTCCTCACAAATACCGGTGCGATCCACAACCAGCACAGAATGCCCCGCCTCGCTCAGCACAGCTGCTGCAGCGATACCGACAATACCTGCCCCGATTATAATAATTTCAGAATTATTCTGCTTCCCATCCACATTGACGCTATTGACCGACGCCATGTGCCCTCCTGCCTGCTACACTTATTGTTATTTCAGCTGGTGCAGACCTTACGCCGTAAAATACATTCTTGCTATGAAAAAACCCCGATTATTTTTGAATTAACCGGGGTTCAGATTGTCAGATTTTTGGCAGTTCAGGCCGTGTCGCCAGAGCCTGTTTTACAATCTTTTCAACCTGTGCACGGCGCTCTCCGCTCAGCGGCTGGCGCGGCAGACGAACACGGTCATTCGACTGAATAGCATGAACTTCAATCAGCTTGAGATTCTGCACCAGATAGGTTGAAACATCGAGATCAAGCAGCGGACGCATCCAGCGATAAAGCGGCAGCGCTTCATCATAACGCTTCTGTTTGATAAGCTGATACAGAACCACCGTTTCACGCGGCAGCGAAGTCACAACACCGGCAACCCAGCCGATTGCACCGGTTGTCAGTGCTTCAAAAGCCAGATTATCTACACCGGTGAAAAGATCAAAACGATCGCCGAACTGATTGACGATATCGATTGTGCGACGGATATCATCCGAGGATTCCTTGATCGCAACGAACAGATCGTCCTTCGCCAGTTCCTCAAGGCATTCACCGGTCACATCCACACGATAGGCCATGCGGTTGGAATAGATCATCACCGGCAGACCACCGGCAGCAGCCATGGCTTTCAGCGTGGTGACAGTTTCCTGAGGATTGGTGAAATAGATCGGGCTTGGCACAACCATCAGTCCGTCTGCACCGGCTTTCGCAGCAGCTTTGGCAGCTGCAGCACCTTCACGTGTACCGGCCTCGAAAACGGTCATCAGCACCGGACGTTTTCCGGCAACCGCACGGGCGGTTTTGAAAACTTCCAGCTTTTCCTCTCCCAACAGCATCGGGCCTTCACCCAGTGAGCCGCCGACAACAAAACCGTCAATGCCCGCATCAATCTGCAGACCGAAGCAACGCTCCATCTCTTTATGATCCAGAGCATCATTTTCAGTAAATTTTGTTGTGACTGCCGGAAAAATACCTGACCACATAATCATTCTCCCAATTGATATATTTCTGATATATCTAAATTCAGAATGCGCGTCAATTAAATTCTGCACGGGATAATGCAGACTTATAAACAATCGCCCAGCCAGGACGACCGGCACTCATATTGAGAAAACCAGCTTCTTGTAGTATCTCTCAGAAAAATATCATTGAAATTTATACATCCTGCATATTGCGCTTCAGCGATATCGGCTTCGCAAAAACTAAAAGCAGAGCACAGCTTGCCGCAAATTCTGCCGGCAGCAGAACTGCTATCAAGAACAAGGATAAAGCCTTTATGTCAGGGCAGTCAGACTATTCCGACGACCAGCAGACAGTAACCGCACTCAGCCTCTCGGATCAGGCTTACCGGCTGCTCGAACGCCATATTGTTACACTGCAGCTGCAACCGGGAAGTGTTACCAATGAACGTGTCCTGATCGAGCTCACCGGCATGGGCAGAACACCGGTGCGCGAAGCTATTCAGCGGTTGGCATGGGAAGGCCTGATGGAAGTGCGGCCGCGCTCGGGTATTGCGATTACGGCCCTTGACCCTAAGGATTTCACCAAGGTTCTGGATGCCCGCGAAGGTGTCGAGCAAATTCTTTGCCGCGATGCGGCGCGTTATTCCGGTGCTTATGAGCATGAGAAACTGCGCGAAGCTGCGGTCATGATGAAGCAAGCCGCCACGACACAGGATATCCCGTTATTTCTGGACGCCGATAAAGCGTTTGATGAAGTTCTTGGCAGCGCCTCACTCAACAGCTACGCCACACGTCTGGCCGCGCCTCTGCAAAGCCACAGCCGCCGCTTCTGGTTCCGCCTGCGCCGTGACAACAGCCTGCAGGATTCTTCAACTGCCCATACGCAGATGATTGACGCAATTGTCTCCCGCGATGAAACAGCCGCCATTGAAAGCGCAAAACAGCTCATCGCCTATCTGCGTACACTCACCCCATAAGTGCCGTAATTGCTGCCGATAAGTCTGTTTCATCTCCGAAAGGCTTATCGGCTATATGCTTGTTTTTGATCCGCATTTTTCATTGAAATTATTAGCAGCACCTTGCCTGCTATTCCTGTTCAGCAGTACCGGTTTTACGCAAACAGCTGAGAGTGATTATCAGGGACCGGTTGTGACCAGTTGCAAGACCATTGGCACCCTTGCAGCCAAATGGGACAAAATATCCGAACAATGGCCGGAAATTACCCTGCAGGCAAAAGTCAAAGCTGTGCATGAAGCCAATCCGATTGCCGTAACAGAGCTTTGCCCGAACCAGAGACTACAAGTCATCTGTCTTGAATATGACAATAGTGCATTGAAAGCCGGAGATCATGTGGAAGTCAGCGGGATGCTGACCAACAGCTTTGAGGGCGGGGTGGTGATTGACCCCTGCTCCACCCGCTTGCAGCAGGACTAAGTTCCTCCTATCCGGCTGGGAAGACAGGCAATTTATTAAATTCAGGAACTTATTTCGCGCTGCATCGTTATCTCTTTGAAAAGCTTTCTGAACCGGAAGATACCCGTCTCCGGTTTGTGTCCATCAACAAGGAGATCACTATGGCTTCCAAATTGCGTAATGATGCAGAAAAGACATTTGAAGACCAGATTGCGGAACTGAAAAGCGAACTGGCTTCGGTTACCAAGAAACTCTCCGAGCAAGGTTCTGCATTTTACGATGATGCCCGCGAAAATGCATCTGAAACCTATGAGACTCTCCGTAAACGCGGCCGCGTTGCAGCAAGAGAAGTCAGACATCAGGCACAGGTCGTGACCGAAACAGCCAAAGAAAATCCTTTGGCAACCGCAGCGCTTGTCGCCGGGATCGGTCTGGTGCTGGCTCTGTTAGCCCGCCGTTAAGAGAATGATTTTCAGCAAGACAGGAGTGATCCCTGTAATACGGGGATCACTGCACAACATTGCATATCTGAGGTCTTATGAATAAAAACGGATTATATATTCTGCTCGGAGCACTCATCGTAATCATTATCGGTTTTTCGATTTACACCTATCAGCAGGAATCCAAACCCAAAGGTGTCGAATTGAAAATCGGTGAGCAAGGCGTGTCGATTGAACAGAACTGATTTTCTAAATCTATTTAGGTACAAAAAAACCGCGATAAATTTATCGCGGTTTTTTTATAATCAAAAGGCTGCAAACGCCCTGCATTATGCAGGCAGAATAGCGCCTTCAAGAGTTGTCAGTTGATGCAGGAACAATTCTGCAGCAGTGCGATGCTCCGGTGAAGCAGCATCATCAATCAGTTGACGTGCATGTTCGATGCGGGCAGCAATATCTTCACGCTTAACTTCATCAATATGAAGTGCGGATTCTGCCAGCAATGAGCAGCCTTCCGGTGTAATGTCAGTGAAGCCGCCGAAAACGATATAAGCATCGCTCTTACCGTCAGCAGTTTTGACTGTTACTTTACCGGGAATGATGGTGGTCATCAAAGGAGCATGACCGGCCAGAACTGTCAGATAGCCTTCGCTACCGGGAATGACCACTTCGCTCACTTCAGCAGAGAGCAACAGGCGTTCCGGTGATACCAGTTCGAATTTGAAGGTTCCAGCCATGATTCTCACTCAAATTTCCTGAACAAGCTGCTCTGAAACAGTGTTCCGGCGTTGAATTCTATAGGTCAGCGTATTGAAACAACGCTGTCAGTTTTAACTGTTTTACAAGAGGGTCTGAAGAGACACACCTGTTGTAAGAACGGTCAGGCAGACCAAAGCCTGCCTGACCAATCACATTAAGCGGCCTGTGCCAGCTTCTGTGCTTTTTCAATCGCTTCTTCAATCGAACCGACCATGTAGAAAGCTGCTTCAGGCAGGTGATCGTAATCGCCTGCGCAAAGGCCTTTAAAGCCTTTGATTGTATCCTGAAGATCAACCAGCTTACCTGGCGAACCGGTGAAGATTTCAGCCACGAAGAACGGCTGGGACAGGAAGCGCTCGATCTTACGGGCACGGGTCACTGTCAGCTTATCTTCTTCAGACAATTCGTCCATACCAAGGATGGCGATGATGTCCTGAAGCGACTTGTAGCGCTGCAGAATTGACTGAACCTGACGGGCAGTCTCGTAATGCTCTTCACCAACGATCATCGGGTCAAGCATACGGGATGTTGAGTCAAGCGGATCAACAGCAGGATAAATACCCTTTTCAGCGATCGAACGGTTAAGAACCGTTGTCGCATCCAAGTGCGCAAAGGAAGTCGCAGGCGCAGGGTCAGTCAAGTCATCGGCAGGAACGTAAATTGCCTGCACCGAAGTGATCGAGCCTTTGGTTGTGGTGGTGATGCGTTCCTGCATCGCGCCCATATCCGTTGCCAGTGTAGGCTGATAGCCCACAGCGGAAGGAATACGGCCGAGAAGCGCGGACACTTCCGAACCAGCCTGTGTGAAGCGGAAAATGTTATCCACGAAGAACAACACGTCCTGACCGTCATCACGGAAGCTTTCAGCGATCGTCAGACCGGAGAGAGCAACACGGGCACGCGCACCTGGCGGCTCGTTCATCTGACCGTAAACGAGAGCTGCTTTCGAGCCTTCGCCGCCACCCAGCTTGTTAACGCCGGATTCGATCATTTCGTGATAAAGGTCGTTACCTTCACGGGTACGCTCACCAACACCGGCGAATACCGAGTAACCACCGTGGGCTTTAGCCACGTTGTTGATGAGTTCCATGATGAGAACGGTTTTACCAACGCCCGCACCGCCAAACAGACCAATCTTACCACCTTTAGCGTAAGGGGCGAGAAGATCCACAACCTTAATACCGGTTACCAGAATCTCGGATTCAGGTGACTGTTCGATATATTCAGGAGCCGGCTGGTGAATACCGCGGGTCGCAGCAGTCACAATCGGACCAGCTTCATCAACTGGTTCACCGATTACGTTCATGATACGGCCGAGTGTTTCAGGCCCTACCGGAACGCGGATCGCATCGCCGGTATCACGTACTTCCTGACCGCGAACCAGACCTTCGGTCGAGTCCATAGCAATGGTACGTACTGTATTTTCGCCAAGATGCTGAGCAACTTCCAGAACGAGACGGTTACCGAGATTGTCGGTTTCCAGCGCGTTCAGGATCAGAGGCAGATGATCATCAAACTGGACGTCGACGACAGCGCCGATGACCTGCTTGATACGGCCGACTGCACCAGATGCAGCCTCGCCGGACTTAGCCTTTGCCGTGGTCTTGGTAGTTTTCGGTGTCGCTGCTTTAGCCATCGATCCTTACCTTCCGATTAGAGCGCTTCCGCGCCCGCAATAATTTCAATCAGTTCTGTGGTGATCTGAGCCTGACGCTGACGGTTATATGTGATCGACAGCTTGTTGATCATATCGCCCGCATTACGCGTTGCGTTATCCATCGCGCTCATTTTTGCGCCCATTTCACCGGCCACATTTTCAAGCAGAGCGCTGAAAATCTGGACAGAGATGTTGCGCGGCAGAAGATCGTCAAGAATAGCAGCCGCATCCGGCTCATATTCATAGATCGCACCACCAGTAGAAACCGCTTCCCCAGCATCACCAGCTCCGCCATTGGCAGATGCCGGAATAAGCTGCTGAGCAGTCGGAACCTGATTAATCACCGACTTGAACTGCGAGTAGAACAGTGTCGCAACATCAAATTCGCCCTTGTTGAAAAGCGCGATCAGTTTGCGACCGATCTGGTCGGCATTGGCGAAACCAAGCTGCTTAACTTCGCGCAGATCAACGTGATCGATGATCTGACCGCTAAAGTCACGACGCAGAATGTCCGCACCTTTTTTGCCGACAGTAATGATTTTTACTGTCTTACCCTTTGCCAGCAACTGGCGGGCATGTTCACGGGCGAGACGTGCGATCTGCGAGTTGAAACCACCGCACAGACCACGTTCCGCGGTTGCGACGATGAGCAGATGCACATCGTCTTTACCGGTACCCGCCATCAGTTTCGGTGCATCATCACCGCTTACATTCTGGGCAATATTGGCCAGAACTGCACTCATCCGCTGAGAATACGGCCGTGCCGCTTCGGCTGCTTCCTGGGCACGACGCAGCTTAGCCGCGGCGACCATTTGCATCGCCTTGGTAATTTTCTGCGTCGCCTTAACCGAGGCGATACGGTTTCTCAGATCCTTTAGTGAAGGCATCCGTTCATCCCGTCAGAGTTAATCAAGCAAAGTTCTTGGCGAAAGCGTCGATAGCTGCCTTGAGTTTGCCCTTGATTTCGTCGCTGATTGCCTTCTGATCGCGGATCGCATCCAGCACATCTTTGTGCTCGTTGCGCAGCGATGCCAGAAGACCGGCTTCAAATTTGCCAACCTGATTAACAGCCAGCTTATCGAGATAGCCGTTAACACCGGCGAAAATCACAGCAACCTGTTCTTCGGTTTTCAGCGGCGAGAACTGTGGCTGCTTGAGCAGTTCAGTCAAACGCGCACCGCGGTTCAGAAGACGCTGGGTTGCAGCATCCAGATCGGAACCGAACTGCGCAAACGCAGCCATTTCACGATACTGAGCAAGCTCACCCTTAATCGAACCGGCAACCTGTTTCATCGCTTTAATCTGAGCGGCAGAACCCACGCGGGAAACCGACAGACCAACGTTAACAGCAGGGCGGATACCCTGGTGGAACAGGTTGGTTTCAAGGAAGATCTGACCGTCTGTGATCGAAATCACGTTGGTCGGAATAAACGCGGAAACGTCACCGCCCTGAGTTTCAATAACCGGCAGAGCGGTCAGAGAACCTGCACCGAGTTCGTCATTCAGCTTAGCCGAACGCTCAAGAAGACGGGAGTGAAGATAGAATACGTCACCTGGGTAAGCTTCACGACCCGGAGGACGACGCAGCAGCAGGGACATCTGACGATAAGCAACAGCCTGCTTGGAAAGGTCATCATAACCGATCAGAGCGTGCTGGCTGTTATCGCGGAAATATTCACCGATTGCACAACCTGTGAACGGTGCCAGATACTGCAGAGGCGCAGCATCGGAAGCAGTCGCAGCGATAACAACCGAATATTCCAGTGCGCCGCGCTCTTCGAGCACTTTAACGAACTGGGCAACGGTCGAACGCTTCTGGCCGATCGCAACGTAGATGCAGAACAGCTTGTCTTTATCAGGGCCGTTATCATGGATCGGCTTCTGATTCAGGAAGGTGTCGAGAATGATTGCGGTCTTACCGGTCTGACGGTCACCGATAACCAGCTCGCGCTGACCACGACCAACAGGGATAAGAGCGTCAATGGCTTTCAGACCGGTCGACATCGGTTCGTGAACCGATTTACGCGGAATGATACCAGGAGCTTTAACGTCTACGCGGCGACGCTCGGTTGCAACGATCGGGCCTTTGCCGTCGATCGGGTTACCAAGAGCATCAACAACGCGGCCGAGCAGGCCAGGACCGACTGGAACGTCAACGATGGCGCCGGTACGTTTAACGGTATCGCCTTCTTTAATGTCACGGTCAGAACCGAAAATAACAACACCAACGTTGTCGCTTTCAAGGTTGAGCGCCATACCGCGGATGCCACCCGGAAATTCGACCATTTCACCGGCCTGAACATTGTCCAGACCGTATACACGGGCGATACCGTCACCAACGGAAAGAACCTGACCAACTTCGGAGACTTCTGCCTCCTGGCCAAAATTCTTGATTTGCTCTTTCAGAATTGCGGAAATTTCCGCAGCGCGGATGTCCATCAGCCGACCTCTTTCAGTGCAAGCTTAAGAGAAGAAAGTTTAGTGCGAAGGGAAGTGTCAATCTGACGCGATCCCAGCTTCACAATGAGACCGCCAAGAATCGACGGATCGACAGTGACATTGATTGTCACGTCCTTGCCGGCCACACTCTTCAGCGTCGCCTTCAATTCATTTTGCTGCGCCTGCGTCAATTCGCGAGCAGAAGTCACATCAGCTGCAACTTCACCGCGGCTTTCAGCGGCGATCAGATAAAAAGCTTTGATCATGTCCGGCAATACGAAAAGCCGGCGATTACCAGCAACAACACGCAGGAAATTGCCGACCAGACCGGTGATACCGGCTTTGTCTGCAACTGCGGCGATTGCATGGAGCTGATCTTCAGCAGAGAAGACCGGGCTGTGGATCAGGCGGCGAAGTTCTTCGCTTTCACCGATCATAGCCTCGATGCGGCCAAGATCTTTCTCCACCTGAGCAACGGATTTAGACTCAAGCGCCAGATCAAACAGGGATCCAGCATAGCGCTGAGCAACACCGGAAATGAGCGAAGACGATCCTGTCACGAATAACCATCTCTCTTGGTTGAAATCCCGCTTTTAACGCATAGTTTATCCATGCACAAAAACAGCGATTTTATTGATGTTTTTCAATACCCCCCGATGAAGTGCCGATTTGCACCGCCATCTGTGCCCTGCGGACGACCCGCCTGACTGCATTGAAATTCGAAAGCCGTCTAGCATAGACAATCAGGACTCGCAACACGCGAATCCCGCCGTTTCATGCGCTTTACAGTGCTATTTTGATGCTGCGGACAAGTTTCATGAGCTAAAGTTCATAAGCACTGCAGGCTACAAAAATCAGCACTGCTTATAATTATTTAAATATAACAATAACTTAAATGAATATGCAGGATGATTTTACCGCGAAGAAAATGCCGGATTATCCAAACAGGCATTTCGCTAACCATTTGTAGAATTCCGGCAAAATTATGCTCACATCATACGATTTTTCTTTGGAGCATAATTCAGCCGCAACTGATTCCCGCTTCAGCCTCTGTCTGACAGATTCTGCTGAAGCGTGGCCTGTTTCAAAAGTCAGGCAACAAAGCCGAAAGCAAAGAGCAACGGGCCTGCGGCCAGCATCAACTCGACCACAACGGCAATCCAGTTATAAAAACTGTTAGCCTTATCCGACATCATCGAAACCAGACGGCCAAAAAGCACAAAGCCCCAGACGCAACCCAGCGCCATCCATAAAAACGGTTGCGCGAATAACAGACAGGCCACGCCAAGGCCGATATAAGGCCCTGCAATTGTCGCCCGTACCGATGAAAGAGCATTTGCACGCAGATCAGGAGCGTTGAGACGCAGAATTTTCAGCGAAATTCCCGGTGCAAACATCAGGATCAAACCAAAGAGCAACGTGATAACGCCCACAGTCCATGCCAGCCATTCACCCTGACTTGAAGGTAGATAAAACGCCACGTTACACCTCTTAAAACCGTCGTTGTTTGTTCGTCAGAGCAAGTTTGCACGCCTGATGGGGCAGCAACCGCTTTGATAGCTCCGAATATAACTAATTTAACGAGCTATATTCCTGACCCGTAGTCATGGAAAGCAAAATTATCAGCATGCGGGTATGACAGCAGTCTTATCAGAGCTTCTGAAATCCGCAGATTACAGGAAGCTTTGCGGATCGATATCCACCTGCACCCGTAAGGAACCGCGCGCTTTTGGCGCTGCCTGCAGCAATGCCCGCAAATAGGACTGCAGATCAGAACGCTTTGATCCCTGCACCAGCAACCGGAAGCGATGCCGTCCGCGAATCACTGCCAAAGGCGCTTCGGCAGGCCCCAGCACTTCAATCTCGCTATCTCTCGGCGCAGCACGTCGCAATGCACGGGCATGGCTCTCTGCTTCTGCTCTGCTGTCCGCCGAAATAATCAGCGCAGCCAACCGTCCGAAAGGCGGAAGCATCCCGCGCTGACGCTCTTCAATTTCCCGCTCATAAAAAGCCTGCGCATCACCGGCAATAATCGCTTTCAATACCGGATGATCGGGCTGATAGGTCTGAATGAGACCAACACTTTTACGTCCCGTACGACCTGCACGACCTGTCACCTGATTGAGCAACTGAAATGTGCGCTCTGCGGCTCGCGGATCACCATTGGCCAAACCAAGATCGGCATCAATCACACCGACAAGCGTAATCAAAGGAAAGTTGTGGCCTTTGGCGACCAGCTGGGTGCCGATTACAATATCCGCCTCCCCTTTGGCAATCACCTCCATCTCCATACGCAGCCGTGTCACCCCGCCAAGCATATCAGATGAGAGTACGATAATCCGTGCATCCGGAAAGGTTGCAGCAGTTTCCTCGGCAATACGCTCCACACCGGGGCCGCAAGCCACCAGATGATCCAACGCCCCGCAGGACGGACAGGCTTCAGGGCTTTTCTCATGATAACCGCATTGATGGCACATCAGCTGACCACGGAAACGGTGCTCAACCAGCCAGCTTGAACAATCAGGACATTGAAAACGGTGCCCGCAGACGCGGCACAAAGTCAGCGGCGCATAACCGCGGCGGTTGAGAAACAGCAAAGCCTGTTCTTTACGCTGCAAAACCTGCCCGATAGCTTCCGTCAAAGCCGGCGACAAAAAACGCCCTGCCACTGGCGGGGAACGGCGCATATCAACCGGCTTTAAATCCGGCAAAGCCGCATCGGCATAGCGCCCCTGCAACGGCACATAGCGATAGCGCCCCTGATTGGCATTGACCAGACTTTCAATCGACGGTGTTGCCGAGGCCAGAATAACCGGAAACTTGCCGATAGAACCACGCACCACCGCCATATCGCGGGCATTATAAAACACGCGGTCTTCCTGCTTATAGGCAGGGTCATGTTCTTCATCGACAATGATCAGCCCCGGATTGGCAAAGGGCAAAAACAATGCCGAGCGTGCACCGGCCACGACCTTAACTGTGCCTTCTGCAATCTGTCGCCAGACACGTTCCCTTTGGCGTGGTGCCAGATCGGAATGCCACTCCGCCGGACGTGTACCAAACCGGCTTTCAAAACGGTCGAGAAATTGTTGGGTCAGCGCAATTTCCGGCAGCAGGATCAGAACCTGTTTGCCCAATTCTACAGCGCGCGCCACTGCTTCAAAATAAACTTCTGTCTTACCGGAACCTGTCACACCATGAAGCAGCGAGACCGAATAGACTTGCTCTTCCACAGCTTCGACAAGACATTGCGCTGCCGCCTGCTGATCCTCGGACAGCTCCGCCTGCCCGTAAAACGGATCAGGTTCACCGACCACCGGCGGCGGCGGGATCATCACCTCTTCGAACAGCCCCTGTGCTTTCAGCCCTTCAACCACGCTGCCGGAAACACCGGCTGCATGGGCAAGGCCGGACTTCGTCCAGCTCAGACCATTATTGGCAACCTCCAGCACTTTTTCACGCGCTGCTGTCAGCCGCTCAGCTTTGCCGCCAATATAGCGCAAGCCCGGAATGAACGGTTCAGGATCGAAAGCTGCCGGTGCACGCAGCACCATTTTTGCCACCATACCGGGCGGTGACAATGTATAATCTGCCGTCCAGCGGATAAAGCGCAGCATATCGCGGCTCACCGGCGGGCAGTCGAAAACATGCAGAATGGATTTCAGCTTTTTAGGATCGACCTGATCGCTCGCATCATCGGTGACAATACCGGCCACTTCGCGCGGCCCCAGTGGCACGCGCACAATTGAACCAGCCTGAACGTCCATTTCCTCAGGAACCAGATAGCTATAGGGACGTTCCGCTGGCATCGGCACAAGAACCGGAACAACACGGCGCGTCTTAATCTCTGTTTTCCCGTTCAAAAAATTATCCCGATCAGTTCCGGCATGCTGTTTTCACCGCTATTTTTCATAACTGCACTTAACCGCAAACACTGCTTATATTCAATTCTTGATGAGATGCGCTGTTATTCACCAAAGGCAGTTTCGGTTTATGGAAATATGCGTTAAACAATCCTATCTTTGTCGGATATAATACCGTCTGTACAGCAAGCCCATAACGGAGGATAAGCTGAAATGAAATTCTTTGTGGATACCGCCGATGTCAAAGACATCCGTGAACTCAACGATCTGGGACTGGTTGACGGCGTTACCACCAATCCATCGCTGATCCTGAAATCCGGTGGCAACATCATTGATGTGACTAAGGAAATCTGCTCGATCGTTAAAGGTCCTGTTTCCGCAGAAGTCACCGCAACTGACTATGCAGGCATGATGAAAGAAGCAGCTGTGCTGGCGAAAATCGCCGACAATATCTGCATCAAACTGCCGGTAACACTGGATGGTCTGAAGGCCTGTAAGGCTCTGACCTCTGATGGTCATGAAACCAACCTGACCCTGTGCTTCTCGGCCAATCAGGCATTGCTCGCAGCCAAAGCCGGTGCGACTTATATCTCGCCTTTCATCGGCCGTCTTGATGATATCGGTCTGAATGGCATGGATCTGATTGGTGAAATCCGCACGATCTATGACAATTACGGTTTTGAAACCCAGATTCTTGCGGCTTCGGTGCGTACCGTCAATCACGTTAAGGAAGCTGCACTGATCGGCGCGGACGTCATCACTGCACCGCCTGCCACACTGAAAGCCCTCGTCAAGCACCCGCTGACAGACAAGGGTCTGGAAGCATTTCTGGCAGACTGGGCAAAAACCGGTCAGTCGATTGCTTAATCCGGCAATAAACGAATGAACAAAAAAGCCCGCTTTTCAGCGGGCTTTTTTATATTCAAAACAATGTCGCAGCGCCTCAAAAGCGGATGATCGTGACGAAAATGGTGATTTTCGAGAACCGGAGCGGAGCGTACTTATAGTACGTGAGCACCGGAAGAGAAGAAAATCACCATTTGCAGGCCGATCAGGCGTTTTTTATGGAAGTTTCTGCATATCCTGAGCTAGAGACAGTACAAGATACTGCGCCAGCTCTTCAGCTGCACGCTGCTGGGCATCACGATGGGCACGCAGATTCGCAAATTCCTGACGCGGACGGTCATAGGATGAACTGACCTGACGGCGGCCGGTGGCTACGACCTTGCCATCCCTGTCACGCAGCACATAATTTGAGCTCATACGAACAGTACCGGCAGATGCACGGCCTTCTGTTGAATCACCAACATCCACTTCAACAGCAGATTCTGTACTTGTCGAGAAACCAAGCGCCAGATGATAAGCCGGCTGTGACGGTTCCCCTGCCCCGCCTGACAGGCCGAAGATCAGGCGGTTACGCACCGCCTGCGCCGCGATGGAATCCACATCATCCACTTTGATAGATGCCAGTTTGGTTTTAACACTGGAAGGCACACCGCCGACACCGGCACTGCCGCTTGTCGAGTATAGCGGCTGCACCGTACAACCGGCAACAAAAGCTGACAGGACGAGACCTGTCAGCACTGCCAGCCGCTTTTTGCGGATCGGAGATTTGTCTTTAGTGTGATAATCAGACAACGACATTCACAATCCTCTGCGGTACAACAACGAGCTTTTTAGGCTGACTACCGTTCAACGCAGCCTGAACAAAGTCAAGTGCCAAAACCGCTGCTTGCACTGTTGCCTGATCCGCATCACGCGCAATTGTAATGTCACCACGCTTCTTACCGTTAATCTGTACCGGCAGCGTAATGTCATTTTCAACGAGCAATGCTTCATCAATCACCGGCCAGCCACGGGTGGCAACCAAGTCCGTCGCGCCCAGCACCGCATTACACTGTTCAGCCAGATGCGGCATCATCGGTGCAATCATGCTGATGAACATATCGGTTGCTTCACGGGTGGCAGCTTTGGTCACATCATCGGCTTTACCGGCAGCAACAGCCTGCAAAGGCGTGCTCAGCACATTCAGCAACTCATAAAGACGAGCAATCGCACGGTTGAAAACGATTTTTTCGATATCGTCGCCGACGGCTTTTACAGTCTTATGGGCAGCCTTGGAGATCTGTGCGGCATCGCCTTCATAGGCGGCTTTTGGAGCAACACCTTTCAGGTTATCACCGGCTTCAGAAATCAGACGCCAGACGCGCTGCACAAAACGATGCGCACCTTCCGCCCCGGCTTCTGTCCACACAATGTCGCGCTCCGGCGGACTATCCGACAGAGTGAACCAGCGCGCGGTATCCGCACCATAAGACGAAATAATATCATCCGGATCGACAACGTTTTTCTTCGACTTCGACATTTTTTCAATCGAACCGATTTCTACCGTTTCACCGGAATCCAGCATGGTTGCCGAACGAACACCGTTTTTGTCTTCAATACGGATTTCCAGTGGCGACACCCACTGACCATTATGCTTATAGGTTTCGTGAACCACCATGCCCTGTGTGAACAGACCCTTGAACGGCTCTTCCACTTCCAGATGACCGGCCACTTTCATGGCGCGGGTGAAGAAGCGCGAATAGAGAAGATGCAGGATCGCATGTTCCACACCACCGATATACTGATCGACCGGCAACCATTCATCAGCAGCCTTGCGGTCAGTCGGTTCATTTTCCCAAGGAGCAGTGAAGCGCGCAAAATACCAGGATGAATCAACAAATGTATCCATCGTATCGGTTTCACGACGGGCTTTGCTGCCGCATTTCGGGCAGTTAATATGGCGCCAGCTGTCATGACGATCCAGCGGATTGCCCGGACGGTCAAACGCAACATCATCCGGCAGCTGCACCGGCAGATCATTGCGCGGCACAGGCACGGTTCCGCAGGATTCGCAATGAATCATCGGAATCGGGCAGCCCCAATAACGCTGACGGGAAATACCCCAGTCACGCAGACGATATTGTGTTTTGCGGAATGCCTGCGGCTTGCCATAGAGATCCGTCTTTTCCAGACGATCTGCAACTTCATTAAACGCAGCTTCCGGTGTCATGCCGTCGAGGAAACGCGAATTGATCAGCGTACCTTCGTCGCTATAGGCCGTATCGGTGATTGTGAAGCTTGCCGCATCGGCACCGGCAGGCAGAACAACCGGTGTAACGGTCAGCTTATATTTATTGGCGAAATCCAGATCGCGCTGATCGTGTGCAGGGCAACCGAAGACCGCGCCTGTACCATATTCCATCAGCACGAAATTGGCGACATAGACCGGCAATGTCCATGAAGGATCAAACGGATGCTGAACGCGCAAACCAGTGTCGAAACCTTTTTTCTCAATGGTTTCGAGTGTCGCAACAGATGTGCCATGCTGACGGCATTCAGCGGCGAAAGCAGCCAGACCTTCATTGCTTTCCGCCAGCTGTTTTGCCAGCGGATGATCGGCAGCAATCGCCACAAAAGACGCACCGAACAGCGTATCCGGACGGGTTGTATAAACCTCAATATCGCCTTCGCGTTCAGCAAGCGCAAAACGCAGCTGCAGGCCTTCCGACTTGCCGATCCAGTTCTTCTGCATCAGACGTACTTTGTCCGGCCACTGGTCAAGCGTATCCAGACCGGCGAGCAGCTCTTCGCTGAAATCGGTGATCTTGAAGAACCACTGGGTCAGTTCGCGCTGTTCAACCAGCGCACCGGAGCGCCAGCCGCGACCGTCAACAACCTGCTCATTGGCCAGAACAGTATTATCGACCGGATCCCAGTTGACCTTGGATGTTTTGCGGGTCACCAGACCTTTTTCAAACATATCAAGGAACAGCATCTGCTGTCGGTGGTAATAATCCACATCACAGGTTGCAAATTCGCGTGACCAGTCCAGCGACAGACCCATGGTTTTGAGCTGACGTTTCATGGTGGCGATATTCTGATAGGTCCATTCTTTCGGATGAACCTTGTTCTGCATCGCCGCATTTTCTGCAGGCATACCAAAGGCGTCCCATCCCATCGGATGGAGAACATTAAAACCCCGTGCGCGCTTATAGCGGGCAATCACGTCGCCCATTGCGTAATTGCGCACATGGCCGATGTGAATGCGGCCGGACGGATAAGGAAACATTTCCAGCACGTAATATTTTTCGCGTGGATCATCATTGGACGTTTCGAAGATCTTGTTTTCTTCCCAGATCTTCTGCCAATGGGCTTCGCTTACGCGCGGATTATATCGTTCGGTTGCCCGTTCAGTTACCATGGCTGTATTTACTCATGCAAAGAGAATGGAATATGTAGTGCGACCTTCATCATGGATTGGCCAAAGCGTCAACCTTCTCCCATAGTGAAGCGGCAGAAAAAGGAGATTTATACCATGAATGCACCCGCCAGCCCCCTTGCTGACAATCTCAAAGCAGTTTGCACGGCCATTGCGCAAAGTGAACATGAAGCGCAGCGGACAGCAGGTTCGGTGCAGTTGGTTGCGGTTTCCAAGACCTTTGATGCCGCAGAAATCACACCTGCACTGGAAGCGGGACAACGTATTTTCGGTGAAAACCGTGTTCAGGAAGCTGAAGCCAAATGGCCGCAACTGCGTGAAAAATTCTCAGGCGTCGAGCTTCATCTCATCGGCCCGCTGCAATCCAACAAAGCGGCGGATGCTGTAGCCTTGTTCGATGTGATTCAGACGGTTGACCGCGAAAAGATTGCCGCAAGTCTTGCCGGAGAAATCAGGAAGCAGAACCGCGCTGTTAAATTATTCGTTCAGGTTAATACCGGCAGCGAAGAGCAGAAAGCGGGTATTGATCCGCGTGAAGCTGTTGCCTTTGTTGCCCGTTGCCGTGATGTGCACGGGTTGGAGATTGCCGGTCTGATGTGCATTCCGCCGGTTGATGAAAATCCGGGCCCGCATTTTGCCCTGCTACGCAAGCTGGCGACTGAAGCAGGCATCTCTGAATTATCGATGGGTATGTCGGGTGATTTTGAGACCGCCATTGCTTTCGGCGCGACTTATGTGCGTGTCGGCTCGGCAATTTTCGGCAGCCGTCCGCCTTTAACAAAAGCCTGACCAAATCTTCTTTCCAGGCTGTGCAGTTTTTCACTGTAATCTTACAGTACAACAACTTGTCGCAAATAATTGTCTTGCTTCACCCTGTAACAATTATAAACTCCGGCGCAATTCCGACAATTGTGCCGGAGGGATTACGCCGTCATTGAACCCTATGAGGGAACTCTGTGTGGCACCCCGACACCAATACGGGAGCAGATCAGACTTTTTGCCTGATTTACGATGCGAACCGCACGCATTAACAATGGTGCGGTTTTTTATGCAATGTGCCGGCAAGGAGGGCCGCCGGCGCGAGGAGGAACTATGTCCGAGAAGAAATATCCGATTTTGCCGGAGGCGAAAGCGCGCGCGCTGATCGACAATGACACCTATCTTTCATGGTATAATGAAAGCATCAGCGACCCTGACGCATTCTGGGGCAAACACGGCAAACGTATTGACTGGTTCACACCTTATACCAAGGTGAAAGATACGTCTTTCGAAGATAACGTCTCTATCCGCTGGTATGAAGACGGCGTCACCAATGTCTCTTACAACTGTATTGACCGTCACCTCGAAAAGCGCGGCGATCAGACCGCGATTATCTGGGAAGGCGACAACCCTTATATCGACAAGAAAATCACCTATCGCGAGCTGCATGAAAATGTTTGCCGCCTTGCCAATGTGATGAAAAAACACGGCGTTCGCAAAGGCGACCGCGTTACCATCTATCTGCCGATGATTCCGGAAGCAGCCTATGCGATGCTGGCTTGTGCGCGTATCGGCGCTGTGCATTCCATCGTCTTTGCAGGCTTTTCACCGGAAGCGCTGGCCGGTCGTATTATTGACTGTGAATCCACATTCGTCATCACATCGGATGAAGGTATCCGCGGCGGCAAACCTATTCCGCTGAAAGAAAATACCGATACCGCGATTGATATCGCCGCTAAACAATATGTGTTTGTAAACAAGGTTCTGGTTGTTCGCCGTACCGGCGGCAAGATCAACTGGGGTCGCGGCCGCGATCTCTGGTATCATCAGGAAGTTGCAAGCGTCGATGCGGTCTGCGAACCGGAACCGATGAAAGCTGAAGACCCGCTCTTCATCCTTTATACATCCGGCTCGACCGGCAAGCCGAAAGGCGTGTTGCACACCACCGGCGGTTACCTCGTTTATGCCTCGATGACCCATGAATATGTCTTCGATTATCATGAAGGCGATATTTACTGGTGTACTGCGGATGTGGGCTGGGTCACCGGTCACTCCTATATCGTTTATGGCCCGCTCGCCAATGGCGCAACTACGCTGATGTTTGAAGGCGTGCCGAACTTCCCTGATCAGGGACGTTTCTGGGAAGTAGTCGACAAGCATCAGGTCAATATTTTCTATACTGCGCCAACAGCAATCCGCGCTTTGATGGGTGCCGGTGATGAATTCGTGACCCGCAATTCCCGCAAATCCCTGCGCCTGCTCGGCTCGGTCGGTGAGCCGATCAATCCGGAAGCATGGGAATGGTATTATAATGTGGTCGGCGATCAGACCTGCCCGATTGTTGATACATGGTGGCAGACTGAAACCGGCGGCATTCTGATTACCCCGCTGCCAGGTGCAACCGATCTGAAACCGGGTTCGGCAACCCGTCCGTTCTTCGGCATCAAGCCACAGCTGGTGGACGCGGAAGGCGCTGTGATCGAAGGCGCTGCTGACGGCAATCTCTGCATAACCGATTCATGGCCGGGTCAGATGCGCACTCTTTATGGTGATCACCGCCGCTTCATCGAGGCTTATTTCACCACCTATAAAGGCAAATATTTCACCGGTGACGGCTGCCGCCGTGATGAAGACGGTTATTACTGGATTACCGGCCGCGTCGATGACGTGCTGAATATTTCCGGCCACCGTCTCGGCACTGCGGAAATTGAATCGGCACTGGTTTCGCATCACTCGGTATCGGAAGCTGCCGTTGTCGGCTATCCGCATCCGATTAAGGGTCAGGGCATCTATTGCTATGTCACGCTGATGACCGGCGAAGCAGAGCATGATGAAGATGCGCTGCGCAAAGAACTGACCAAGCATGTGCGCAGTGAAATCGGACCGATTGCAACACCGGATATGATCCAGTTTGCACCGGGTCTGCCAAAGACCCGTTCGGGCAAGATCATGCGCCGAATCTTACGCAAAATTGCGGAAGATGATTTTGGTGCACTCGGCGATACATCAACACTGGCCGATCCGGCAGTGGTGGATGATCTGATCGAAAAGCGTCAGAACCGTAAGTGATAGAATAAAAGGCCGGTTCAACCGGCCTTTTTATTTATATAGGCATCGGCCATTGCGGCCATATCCGGCTGGCCGTCACGATAGGTAAAACCAACGGCCTCCAGATCACTGCCATCAATAATCAGATCTTCAAAAAGCTGCTCATAGATGGCTTTTTTACCCAAGAGTGTCAGGCCTGCTTTCATCAGCGGGCGTGGCACTGGTACCATTCTGTTCGCTTTGCCCATTGCCTGCCGCAACTTTGTGACAAGCTGCTTTGTCGACAGCAACACCGGATCAGCCAGATGGAAAATCCGGCGGTCAATTTGTGCCTGACCGGCCAGAGCCATAAATTCCAGTGCCCGCACCACATTATTACAAGAAACAAAACTGCGCTGATTATTGGCACAGCCAAAGGGCAGAGGCACAACACTGTCGCAGAGCTTCAATAACAGACGCAGATTACCGGGGGCACCGGCACCATAAACCAGCGCAGGTCGTGCAATACCGATCTCAATGCCCTGCATTTTCAAAAGCCCCTGCTCCGCCAGTGCTTTTGTATGCCCGTAATCAGACAGCGGGCGATAGGACAAATCTGTTGTCAGTGGTGACGGATGCCCCGCAACCACATTAATTGTCGAAACAAAGATGAAGCGCTTCACGCCCGCCATGCGTGCCTGTTCAGCCAAAGCCAAAACCAGCCGGTGATTAACCGCGTCCATCTCTGCGGGAGAGGCAGCATTGCTTCCGCTTCTGTGCGCAATGCCTGCACAATGGATGACACATTCCACGCCGGAAAAATCAGGTTCACTCAGCTCATGACGAGCAATAATCCTCACCTCATGCGCCTGTTCACGCAGATGCATGACAAGCCTGCGCCCGATAAACCCGCCTGCACCGGTAACCGCAATTTTCATCTGTCAAACCCGTATTTGAAAACCTGTTTTCCTGATAGCAATGCTCTGGCAATAATCATACCGCTTTGCAACCAAATGAGGCCGGATCATGCATTTTCACTTCAGCCCCGCATGTTCAGAAGATTTCAGCAGATTATTGGAGCTGCGCCTGCTCACCATGCGGGAAAGCCTTGAACGGATCGGCCGTTTTGACTCGCAGCGAGCGTTTGAACGTTTTCAAAACAGCTTCCGCCCGCAGCACACACGCTTAATCTTGATAGGCAACCAATTCGCCGGATGTGTTGCGCTGGGGCCTGACGAAGGTGACTGGCTTCTGGAGCATTTTTATATAGCGCCGGAATTTCAGGGAATTGGCTTAGGGAGCCTTGTTTTAGCGCAACTGATTACCGAAGCTGAACAGGTGAAGAAAATTATAAAGCTCAGTGTCTTACAAAAAAGCGATGCTGCACGATTTTATGAAAAACACGGCTTTCACAAAACCGGCGAGGATGAATGGGACATCTATTATGCCCACCTCCCCGCCATTTCACGTGAATCATAGAACCGGAAAAATCTGCCTTTAAAAATCAATCGTGCGACCTTTGATTTCCCAGTCGCCATAACGCGCCGGATCTTTACCACCGCGACCACCGATTTCTTTTGCCGCTTCTGCCTGCTGTTCTGCGGCGCGGCGCTCTTCAGCCTCCAGCAAAGCACGCTGGGCGGCAGGCGGCAGGTCTTCAAATTTTTTGCGTGGTGCAGGAGCATCTGATTTTTGATAATCTGCCAATGAAACCACATTATTATTCGTTGATGGTGTTTCATTATCCATGGTTTTTGTCCTGTCCGTCTGCAGCATATATCAAAATTGTTTGTACTGATGGTATCATAGCCCGTGTCTTATTGAAGATATAGTGCGCAAGCCCCATTTTATCATCACATGAAAATGACCTTATTGACGAACCGGAACGGAGATACTGAATGAACATGATGCGCACTGCCATGCTGATTGCCTTCATGACAGCCATGTTTATGAGTATCGGTTATCTGATCGGCGGCTCAGGTGGCATGATGATTGCTCTGGTGATAGCTGTTGCCATGAATTTCTTCAGCTACTGGAATTCCGACAAGATGGTGCTGCGTATGTATAATGCGCAGGAGGCGGATGAAAATACTGCACCGGAATATTACCGCATCGTCCGTGAATTGTCGGATCGCGCCGGTCTGCCAACACCTAGAATCTACGTCATCAATGAAGATCAGCCCAATGCTTTTGCCACCGGCCGCAATCCGGAAAATGCAGCTGTTGCTGCCACAACCGGCCTGTTGCAGCGTCTGAACAAGCAGGAAGTTGCTGCGGTGATGGCGCATGAACTGGCGCATGTGCAAAACCGCGACACGCTGACCATGACAATCACCGCGACGCTTGCCGGTGCGATTTCCATGCTCGGCAATTTTGCTATGTTCTTTGGTGGAAATCGTGAAAACAACAATGCTCTGAGCATGATCGGCACAATCATCGCGATGATTGTTGCCCCTTTTGCGGCGATGATTGTGCAGATGGCTGTCAGCCGTACCCGTGAATATGCGGCCGACCGGCGTGGTGCGGAAATTTGCGGTAATCCGCTATGGCTCGCCTCCGCTCTCAACAAGATTGCGCGCGGTGCCCATGAAACTGTGAATGAAGAGGCGGAGCATAATCCGGCAACCGCGCATATGTTTATTATCAATCCTTTGAGCGGTCGCGGCGCGGATAATCTGTTCTCCACCCACCCTGATACGGCACACCGTATTGCTGCTCTGCAAGCTATTGCGCAGGAAATGGGCATCCATTCTGTGTCCGACTATGCAGATAATAGTTTCCAGAACCGTCAGACTGGTGCATATAGCCCGACAAATAACCAATCACAGAACCGCCCGCGCAGCACACCGACACGGAATAATCCGTGGGGGCAAACGCCGCAGAGTGGTTCATCACCGGATGATGAGCCGGAAAAACCCTATAAAGGACCGTGGTCTTGAACGATAAAAACCCTGCCGCTAAACGCACCGGCTTTCGCTCAGATAAAAAGCCGTTTGATAAGCAGAGTCAAAATCAGGATCATAATCTTGGTCAGTCCGAGGCCGAATATCGCGCAAAGCTTGAAGCAGAGCATCCGGGGCTGAATGTGCGCCAGTGTGCTGCCAAACTGCTCAATGCCGTGGTTGCCAAAAACACATCGCTGGACGGCCTCACGGATGCGCATCACGGTCACCCGCAATATATGGAACTGGATGACCGCGACCGCTCGCTGGTACGCGCCATTCTCGGTACCGCATTGCGCAACCGCAACACCATTGAAACGGCACTGTGCAAACTGCTCGACCGGCCGCTGCCAGCCAATGCGACTGCCTTGCAGCAATTGCTCCATGTCGGTGCGGCACAGATCCTCTATCTCGATGTGCCGGATCATGCGGCCGTTGATCTGGCTGTCACTTCAGCCAATATCGATCCGCGCAACCGCAAATATGCCAGTCTCGTCAATGCCGTGCTGCGCCGCCTCACTCGTAATAAAGAGCGCGCTATCGAACTGAAAATTCCGAATGGCCCTGAATGGTATATTGAAAGCCTGTCCAAGACCTATGGCAAGAAACAGGCAGAAGCCATTCTGGCGATGCAGGCCTATGAGCCTTCCATTGATCTGACGGTTAAAAGCAATCCGGCAGAATGGGCTGAAAAACTCGGCGGCGCAATGCTGCCAAATGGTTCTGTACGTCTTGGTTCTTTTGAAGGCGCCCTCACCTCGCTGGAAGGTTTTGCGGAAGGCGAATGGTGGGTGCAGGATGCGGCAGCAAGCCTGCCTGCAACTTTGCTCGGTGACATCAAAGGCAAACGCGTTGCCGATCTTTGCGCCGCACCCGGCGGCAAAACTGCCCAGCTGATTATGGCCGGAGCTAAAGTCACCGCATTTGATATTAATAAGAACCGCCTCAAGCGTCTGAAAAGCAATCTCGACCGTCTGCAGCTGGACGCAGAACTGATCGCGACCAATATTCTCGATTATCAGACAGACGAGTTGTTTGACGCTATTCTGCTCGATGCGCCTTGCTCATCCACCGGTACAGTGCGCCGCCATCCGGATGTACTCTGGACAAAAACACCAGATGATATTGTCCGGCTGGCACAGGTACAGGCCAAACTTCTTCGTCATGCCATTTCTCTGGTCAAACCGGACGGCATTATTGTCTTCTCCAATTGCTCGCTTAACCGCGAGGAAGGTGAAGATATGGCGCAGGCAATTCTTGCAGAAGGCGTGCTGAAATCCGAACCATTCAAGGTGCAAGAACTGAAGGGCATGGAACCGCTGATTACAGATCAGGGCTTCCTGCGTTCAACGCCTGCTGATTTGCCTCATGATGAGCCGAAAATGGCCGGTCTTGACGGTTTCTTTGCTGCACGCTTCCGTCGTCCGGCCTGAAAACCAGCCAATAACTTATCTGTTTCTTAAAAAAACATGCCGATCCACATCATTCCGCAGCTCTTGGTTAACAAAGAGTTCACTATTGCCGTGGAATGATAGATCATAGCGCATGAATAACGAAGCATATCGCCACCGGATTTATCCATGCGACATGCTCTAAGGAGTACCCTGCCGTGAATGTCGCGCTGAGCGAAACCCCGCATCTGTGGACACTGGCCGTTGCCCAAGGCTGGCGACGTTTCAGCAGACGTGTGCGGCGCGGGCCGATGTTTCGCTGGCGTTTTTCCGGCTTTACACCGGAACGGGTACTGATTGCCCCGCCGGATTTGCGCGTTGCCGATCCGCAGCTGGCACAGGAATTTTATCACGGCCGCTATGCGTTGGCCGGTCGTCTGGTGGAAACCGGCGGCATCTCCCCTTTTGCCATTGAACCACCGACAGATGCATGGGAAGCCTCGCTGCATTCCTTTGGCTGGCTTCGCAATATGCGTGCTGCCGGAACCGAACTGGCTATGGTCAATGCCCGCGCTCTGGTCGAAGACTGGATCCGTATGCATGGCAAGCGCATTGAAGGCATTTCCTGGTCGCCGGAAATTACCGCGCAGCGCATTATCGCATGGCTCCAGCATTCCAACATCATTCTTGCCACCTCCGATCTCGCCACCTATCGCAAATTCATGCGCTCGCTGGCGATGCAGGTACGCTATTTGCGCACCATGACAGGCGTGATGGATGATGGTGAAGACAAATTACGTGCACGTATTGCGCTGGCTTTTGCCAGTCTTGCACTGCCGGTCTCGCAATCCATGGCGCGTTCGGCACGCCGCCATCTTGAATATGAGCTGAACCGGCAGATACTGGCCGATGGCGGCCATATTTCGCGCAATCCTGCTGCTATTCTGGAATTGCTGGCCGATCTGCTGCCACTGCGCCAGACCTATAGCAACGGCAATGAATCGCCGCCCAAAGCTCTGATTGAAACCGTTGAGCGGATGTTGCCCGCTTTGCGTTTCTTCCGTCATCAGGATGGCAGTCTGGCATTGTTCAATGGCGTGGGGCCTACCTTGCCGGAGCGTCTGATTTCCGTGTTGCGCCATGACGAGACAGACGGTGCGCCGCTCACTCATGCGCCGCATTCCGGCTATGAGCGTCTGCATATGGGTTCGACCACAATCATTGCCGATACGGGTCTGCCGCCACCGGTCACCGCATCACGCGATGCCCATGCCGGTTGTCTGGCATTTGAAATGTCCTCGGGTCGCCAGCGTTATATTGTCAATTCCGGCATCGACCGTTACGGCCCGCCGGAATTCCGCCCGCTTGGCCGCACCACAGCGGCCCATTCCACGGCGACGATCAACGACACATCGTCATGCCGCTTCAGCCTCAATTCCAGCATTTCGAGCGTTCTCGGCACGCCGATTATTGCAGGCCCGACCAGCGTCAGACGTCAACGGCTGGAAGGTATGGGCGAACAGGGTTTTGTCGCCAGCCATGACGGTTATGTGCGGCTGTTTGGTTATACCCATGAGCGGCAGGTTGTGCTCTCTCATAATGGCAGTCTGATTGAAGGTGTTGACCGTTTTATCAAGTCGCATCTGAAAACCACGCGCAGCGGTAAAAACAAACAGCAATCCGATCTGGTGACAGTGCGCTTTCATATTCATCCGCAGGTCTATATCCGCATGGATGAAGACGGCGTGGTGCATCTGACCGCCGATCACGATGACAGCTGGGCTTTTTCCTGTGCCGATGTCATGCCGCAGCTTGAAGATTCCATCTTCTTCGCCGGTTTCCGCGGCCCTGTGCGCTCGCGCCAGATCGTATTGACCTTCTCTGCGACAGAGAGTGACCATGTCAGCTGGCGCTTTACCCGCACCGGCCTTGGTCAGTATGTATGAATGTCATAAAAATCTAGGATTCCTCGCGCGCCTGTGATACGCCGCCTTTGTCCCACTTTACCGGATTGATGTATGTGACGGGTAATCAGATCCGTCCAGACGCATTGTCCCGACATAAAGCACAAAGAGACCGTCATGGCTGTCAGCTCCAAACATATTCCCGCTCCTGATCTTTTCCCTGTGCGCCGCGCACTGCTTTCCGTATCGGATAAAACCGGTCTGGTAGACTTTGCCCGCGCTTTGCACGCAAAGGGCGTTGAGCTTCTGTCCACCGGCGGTACCGCCAAATCCATCGCAGCAGCCGGTATTCCGGTGCGCGACGTCTCGGAAATCACCAATTTCCCTGAAATCATGGATGGTCGCGTCAAGACATTGCACCCGGGCGTTCACGGCGGCCTGCTCGCTGTGCGCAATGATCCGGAACATGTTGCAGCGATGGAAGCCCACAATATTATCGGCATTGATCTGGTAGTAATCAATCTCTACCCGTTTGAAGAAGTGCGCTATCAGGGCGGTGACTACGACACCACCGTTGAGAATATCGATATCGGCGGCCCTGCGATGATCCGCGCTTCGGCCAAGAACCATGCCTATGTGACCATCGTCACCGATCCTAACGATTATGACAGCGTGGTTGCAGAGCTGGAAAACGGTAACGGCTCCCTGCCTTATGCTTTCCGCCAGCGCATGGCCGGTAAAGCTTTTGCCCGTACTGCTGCTTATGATGCTGCAATCTCCGGCTGGTTTGCTGAAACTACAAAAGAAGAAGCACCACTGCACCGTGCACTCGCCGGTAAGCTGCATTCCGTGATGCGCTATGGTGAAAACCCGCACCAGCAGGCAGGCTTCTATCTGACCGGTGAAACCCGCGCCGGTGTGGCCACCGCCACCCAGCTTCAGGGCAAGCAGCTTTCCTATAACAATATCAATGACACCGATGCTGCTTATGAGCTGGTCGCAGAATTTGATCCGGCGAAAACCGCTGCTGTTGCAATCATCAAGCACGCCAATCCGTGCGGTGTAGCTGAAGGTGCATCGCTGAAAGACGCTTATCTCAAGGCCTATGCCTGCGATACAGTTTCAGCCTTCGGCGGCATTGTCGCTCTCAACCGTACACTGGATGCGGAAGCTGCTGAGGAAATCGTCAAAATTTTCACTGAAGTGATTATCGCACCGGATGCAACGCCGGAAGCACAGGCAATTGTTGCCGCCAAGAAAAACCTGCGTTTGCTCGTTACCGGCGGTCTGCCGGATGTCCGCGCACCGGGCATTGCTGCTAAAACCGTTGCCGGTGGCCTGCTGATCCAGAACCGTGACAATGGCAATGTTGATGATCTCGACCTTAAAGTCGTGACCAAACGCGCGCCAACCGAACAGGAAATGATTGACCTGAAATTTGCCTTCCGTGTTGCCAAACACGTTAAGTCCAATGCGATTGTCTATGTTAAAGATGGTGCAACTGTAGGCGTTGGCGCAGGTCAGATGAGCCGCATCGACTCTTCCCGTATTGCAGCACGCAAGGCAGAAGATGCAGCAGCCGTTGCCGGCGGCGAGCCACTGACCAAAGGCTCAGTTGTTGCTTCCGATGCGTTCTTCCCGTTTGCTGACGGTCTGATCTCGGCAGTTGAGGCCGGTGCCACAGCGGTTATTCAGCCGGGTGGTTCTATGCGCGATGATGAAGTGATTGCAGCGGCTGATGCAGCAGGCATTGCCATGGTCTTTACCGGCATGCGCCACTTCCGCCACTAAGCTATATATCCGAACAAAAAAGGCGGCTTTTCAGCCGCCTTTTTTATGTGGGTTACACTGGATTTTTAGCCGGATAAGGAGACTTGATCGCCAGATATAAACCAGCCACGAAGAACAGTACCAGCACTGCAATACCAAGACGTGGGGAGCCGCTAGCCGCTGTCATACTCGCCACCAGAAACGGCGCCAGAAAGCTGGTTGCGCGTCCGGCCAGCGCATAAATACCGAAATAGCGTCCTGCTTCATGCGGCTCGACACTACGGGCAAACCACGAGCGGGAAGATGCCTGCACCGGCCCGAAAGCAATGCCGATCAGCATCCCGAAAGCCAGATAGGCCTTTTCTCCGCCGGAGGAAAACAGACCTGTATTACTGTCCGGCGGAAAATGCACCAGACCATAAAGCGTGTAATCCGGCCCTGTGGAAACGATGCCTAAGGTGGCAATCAGCAACAGCACCAGCGATATCACCACCACCCATTTGGAGCCGAACCAGCTATCGACATAGCTGGCAAACCAGCAGCCGAAAATTGCCACGACATTGAGGATAATACCGAACAGACCGATCTCGGTGATTGACCAGCCAAACATGGCCGCAGCAAAACCGCCGCCCAGCGCCAGCAATGCATTGACACCATCCTGATAGATCATCCGCGCGATCAGAAAACGGAACAGAGCCGCTTTTTTGCGCACTTCATGCAGCGTTTCTTTCAGCTCTGCCAGACCTTCGCCAATGGCGGCTTTCAGCCCCATGCCCTTTTCCTGATCCGGCGTGAAGATAAACATCGGCAGAATGAAAATCAGATACCACAGCGCCGCAATCGGCCCCGTGATACGGGCATCCTCACCCTTCAGTGCATCCAGATGCCAGAGTGGTTCTATGCCGATCAGCGTTTTGCCGGTTTCCGGTGATGCGGCCAGACAGGTGACAACAAAGATCAGCACGATCATTCCGGCGAGATAGCCAAGCCCCCATGCAAAATTCGAGACCCGCCCGATATGCGAGGCAGGGATCAACCTCGGCATCATGGAATCGTTGAAAACAATAGAAAACTCTGCGGCAACAGAAGCACAGATGAAGGCCAGCAGAACCCAGACATAGCTTGATCCCGGCTCGGCATACCACAGCAAAGTCAGGCTGATGATTTTGATAATGGCAAAGAAACCGATCCACGGTTTTCTTGCACCGGTTTTATCCGCAATAGAACCCAGTGCCGGAGACAGGATTGCGATGATGATACCGGCAAAAGCTACCCCATAGCCCCATGCCGCCTGCCCTGCCACCGGATCAGCCGACATACGCGAGATAAAATAAGGGCCAAAAATGAAAGTGGTGACGACGGTAAAAAACGGCTGTGCCGCCCAATCGAAAAACATCCAGCCCCAGATGCCCTTGTTCCACACGCTGTCATGCGCCGGTCGTTCTGCAGACGGATGTGTGATGCTCAAATCACGGCCCTCAATTCATTATTCAAGCGTATCCCGAAAAGTGTGAAGCGTCTACGCGGGGAAATCAGTTCACTGGACTGATTTCTTATCCCGCTCCGATCAGATAAGATACGAGTAACAAAAAAGATGGCTCATATAAAACAAAAAGGCCGGTGAAATACCACCGGCCTTTTTGAATTTCGCAAAATGAGCAAAATCAGCCCGCAAGATCCGCCATGAAACCGGCTGCCACTGCGAGACGGGAAACGCTCAGATCTCCGCCTTCTGTCAGTGCAATCATGCGCTGACGCACACCGTCAATCCGCTCGGCATCACGGGTCAGCCAGCTCTGTACCGGATCGGTCTCACCTTTGAATTTGGTGAGCGCTTCCATCGTCACAGCACGGGTTGCCTGTGTAATCGTGTCTGTTGCACGGGACAATGCCAGACCATCATAATAATCTGTCACCGGCACCGCAGATGCAGCCTTTTCAATATTGGCAATACGGAAAGCATCAACAATTTTGAAATAAGCCGTCGCAGCTGTCATCAGCTCCGATTTACCCTGATAGGCGATCAGCGCAATATCCGCCATCAGCTTGGCCGACTGTAGTCGGGCAAGTTTGCGTGCCAGCGCTTCACCGGCACCTTTAGCGATATATTTTGCCGTATCTGCGGCAATCAGATCCGCAATGAAATCAGGCATCAGCTCTTCGAGTTTTGGCTCCAGCGCCATGCGTGTCCGCTTCACCGCGCTGACCATTTCGCTTAAAGTCGCATCAAAACGGTTATTGCGCAGCACCCATGCGGTGGTTGAGAACAGCATTTCCCCAACCAGCGCATAGAATTCATTCTGCACTTTGCCCGGAATTTTATTATCCAGCGCATTAATCGCCTGATAGAGCTGCTCGGTTTCAAAACCATCAGCCACAGCTACATAAGACCGCAGAATTTCTGCCGGTGCCTCAGCTGTCAGATCATTCAGACGGCTGATAAATGTCGGCCCGCAACGATTAATCGCATCATTGGACAGGAGCGTTGCAATGATTTCGCGATGCAGGCGGTGATGGGTAATATCCTTGGCAAAACGCTCCTGCATTTCCTGCGGGAAATAGCCGAACAGGCGCGAATGCAGATAGGTATCATCCGGCAGATTGCTGGCGATCAGATCATCGGACAACACCATTTTGCCATAGGCCAGAAGCACGGCCAGTTCAGGACGGGTCAGCGCCTCACCACGCTTCTGGCGGTCTGCGAGCACCTGATCGTCCGGCAGATATTCCACCTTGCGATCCAGCAGCTTGCGGCGCTCCAGAGACGACATCATCCGCATCAGATATGGCAGTTCGGATGCACCGCGTTTTTCAACGAGAGACAGAGCCAGCGGCTGCTCATAATTATTATGCAGAACCAGCGCTGCCACTTCATCGGTCATCTGTGCCAGCAGCACGTCGCGTGCTTCACGGGTCAGACGGCCATCCTGCAGGCTTGGCGTCAGAGCAATCTTGATATTGACCTCAACGTCCGACGAATTCACGCCTGCCGAATTGTCGATCGCATCCGTATTACAGCGACCGCCATTGAGGCTGTATTCGATACGGCCACGCTGGGTGGCACCCAGATTAGCGCCCTCACCGATCACTTTGGCGCGAACCTCACGACCGGTAATACGGATCGCATCATTGGCACGGTCACCGACCTGTGCGTCACTTTCCTCATTAGCACGGATATAGGTACCGATACCGCCGAACCACAGCAGATCAACCTGCGCGCGCAGGATCGCACCGATCACTTCATTCGGGCTTGCGGTCAGTTTATCCAGACCAATCGCCTCAGCTGCCGCTTCAGAAAGCGTAATCACCTTCTGCGAGCGGCTGAACACACCACCACCGGCAGAGATTTTTGAGCGGTCATAATCCTGCCAGCTGGAACGCGGCACATTGAACAGACGCTGACGTTCCGCAAAACCGATATCGGTATCCGGCATCGGATCAATAAAGATGTCGCGATGGTCAAATGCAGCTACCAGTTTGATTTTCGGCGACAGCAACATGCCGTTACCGAATACGTCACCGGACATATCGCCCACACCGGCAACAGTGAACGGTGTGGTCTGGATATCAATATCCATTTCGCGGAAATGACGCTTCACCGCTTCCCATGCGCCACGGGCAGTAATGGCCATTTTCTTATGGTCATAACCGGCTGAACCACCGGAAGCAAAAGCATCATCCAGCCAGAAATGTTGTGCCTGACTGATCGCATTGGCCGTATCGGAGAAAGTGGCTGTGCCCTTATCTGCCGCAACCACGAAATACGGATCATCGCTGTCCTGACGGATAACATCGACCGGAGGTACAATCTTGCCTTCGATAATATTATCGGTGATGGAAACCATGGTTGAAATGAAAGTAATGTAAGCAGCACGTCCTGCTTCAAATACTGCATTGCGGTCGCCGCCAACCGGCAGACGCTTCGGATAAAAGCCGCCTTTGGCACCACCCGGCACAATCACCGCATTCTTCACCTGCTGTGCCTTCACCAGACCCAGCACTTCTGTACGATAATCCTGTGCGCGATCAGACCAGCGCAGACCGCCACGCGCCACAGCGCCAAAGCGCAAGTGAACGCCCTCCACTTCCGGCCCATAGACAAAAATTTCACGGTAAGGGCGTGGTTCCGGTAGGCCGTCAACAGCACGCGGGTTAAGCTTGATCGCTAGTGTCACCGGCGCATTGCCGTCCTTGTCATGCATATAGGCATTGGTGCGCAGAGAAGCTTCAACCAGATTACGGTAACGGCGCAAAATCTGGTCATCATCAATGCTTGGTACAGTCTGCAAAGCTGTCTCAATGGCTTCAACAACTGCGCGTTCTTTCGCTTCTGTATCCGCCTGTTTTGCCAGAACCGGATTAAAGCGCAGGTCAAACAACGTGTAGAGATGCGTGGCAATATCGGGATAACGATTGAGTGCGGCAGCAATAAAGTCCTGCGAATAGGTGATACCGGCCTGCTGCAGATAACGGCCATACATACGCAGGATCATGATCTGGCGAGCGGTCAGACGTCCGCTCTGGGCAAGGCCATTATAACCGTCATTATCCGCCTGCCCGCTCCATACGGTGCGGAACACATCATCCAGCAGATCACCATCATCGCTGAGATCAACAGCTTTGTCCGATGCGCTAACAATCAGCATATCATGGACATGCACCATGTTCTTACTGCCGGCTGCGGTCTGCACCGGCAGAGCGAAGGTCTGCTCACTGATGACACGGAAACCCATATTCTCAAGCAGCGGCACACGTTGCGACAGCGCCAATGCTTCGCCGAAATGATAGAGTTTCAGGAAAGCCGCCTGCGGCTCCTGTGTGTCATAACGGTAGAAATCAACATAAAGCGGATTTTCTTCGGTGAGCGCCTCAATGCGCACAGCATCAACCAGTGCTTCGGACTCATTAAAAGTCTCACGATAGGATTCCGGAAAACCGGAAGCCAGACTGATCACACGCGGGGCGAAAGTCTGTGAGCTTTCCTCTGCCGCATCACGCACACCATCTTCCCATGTACGGACGAAACTGCGGATCTGCTTTTCCAGAGTCTCGCGTGCCATTTCGCTCACGCTGCCGTCATGGCGGCGGATGATGAACTGAACGCGGGTCACGCCTTTATCAAGGAACACCGGATGGAACTCCACGGATTCCCCGTGATAAACATCCATCAGATAATTGCTGATTGCTTCACGCACGACTGAATCGTAACGGTCGCGCGGCAGATAGACCAGTACACTGACAAAACGGCTGAAACGGTCAATACGCGGCAGGACGCGAACACGCGGACGCTCATCCAGCGCCACGATCAGTTCGGCATGATCGGTCAGTGCATCCAGATCAATCTGGAACATGTCATCACGCGGGTAATCTTCCAGCACACGCACCAGAGCCTTGCCGGAATGGTCCGCAGCATTGAAACCCAGACGACCGATTACTGCTTCCGCTTTACCGCGCAGATAAGGAATCGTGCTCAGGAAAGATGTATAGGCCGTCGAAGTGAACAATCCGACCAGACGCATTTCGCCGGTTACTTTACCGTCTGCATCAAACAGTTTGATACCGATATAGTCGATATATTCGCGGCGATGGACGAGCGAGCGGCTGTTGCCTTTGGTAATCAGCAGGCTTTCAGAACCTTTGAGGAAATCCTGCAATTCCTGTGCGATCGAGGCATTATCCTGCCCCTGTCGCAAAACGCGGACAGCTTCATCACGCAGAATCCCCAGTGATGGTGCATCAGCCTGAATAAGCGTACCCTGAGCCGCATCGTAACGAAATTCACGCATACCCAGAAATGTGAAATTACCATCGCGCAGCCATTTGAGCAGCGCAATAGCTTCACGGCCTTCCGCTGTTTCCGGCAAACCTTTGACAGCGCTGTAAGAGGCAATCACCTCATCAAGACGCGCCAGCATCGGTTTCCAGTCACTGACAGCAGCATAAACCTGCCCCAGCACCATTCCGAGCGCCTGCTCCAGAGCTGTTCTTGCGCTTTCATCCAGTTGCGGCAGATGCAGCTGAATAACACTGACCTGCTCCGTTCCTGCAACAGATTTACCGGAGGTTGCTTCGCCATGAACCTCATAGCTGCTGCCATTAAAGGCAACATTGAGTACCGGATGCACAACCATATAGATCATGCCGGAACGTTCGAGAATTTCCGCCATCGTCGAATCAAGCAGAAACGGCATATTGCGGTTGATCAGAGTTACAACGGTCAGCGGACGGCCGCGACGGCGCAGAATACTGTCATTATCGACGCTGATGACAGGCTTATCGGCCTGATAGGAACCAAGAGCTTTCAAAGCGAGCTTTGCAGCTTCTTCCATATCACCGGCATCATAGGCGGCAATATCTTCCGCCGGCGCCCATTCAAACAACAGCTTGGCGAACTGAGAAGCTACAGGCTCAGAGATATTCTGATAATCGACAACGAATTTGGTCTGAGCGGTATGGTCTGTATCGGCACTCACTGTAAAACTCCTCATTATACAGACCGCCTCTGCCTAAATTACCTTCGGCCTGCTCTTTCTCTCAAATAACAAGCAAATTGTGACAAAAGAACCGTTTTTTTCGATTTTTTCACCCGCAAACAAGCAAAAGTGAAATTAAATCGTTCTTAAAAATCATAAACCCGCTGCAAAAATAAAAATCAGCGGTGGATAAAATTCTTATAGTTCCACCAGATGGTCTTCCAGCTCGTTTTTGTCGCCGTCCTCTTTAGGAAAATGCTGTGCCAGCAGGTTGCCGGCTTTGGCAATCGACTCAACAAACCCCTCCGCAACACTTCCCTGTGCTGCATGGCGGCTGAGCGTGGCAACAATCGCATTCCATTCCTGCTGATCGACCCGCTCATTAATTCCCGCATCAGCCACCACTTCCGCATAGCGCTCAGCGAGTGAGACGAATAACAGGATACCCGTGCGTTTATTTGTCAGATGCACGTTGCGGGCGATAAATTGCTGCAAGGCATTCAAATGTGCCCGCCGGTAGCGCACCCGATGCGGAACCAGCACCATGCGCAATGCAGGTACAAAAGCCAAAAGCGCGACCAGACATATGAAGGCCGCCAGAATAGCCAGTGCGAATTTCGGCAGTGACAGATCAAACCAGTAATAATGCGCCACAAAGGCTGCAATCACCGCAGTGATGATCATACCACAACAGGCTATAAATCCCGCCACATAAAAATAATCATCGCTGCGCTGCGCCAGCACTGCATAAATTTCGCCGCCTGTTTGCGCTTCCGCATCGCGAATGGCAGAGGCAATACGCTGACGGTCTTCCTGAGAAATATGATTACGCTGAGAATGTGTCATAGCCCTGCCCCTTTACCAGCTGCCCGATGCGCCGCCGCCGCCCGATGAACCACCGCCACCGGAGAAGCCGCCGCCGCCGGATGAACCGCCGCCAAAGCCACCACCGAAACCACCTCCATAGCCGCCGCGTCCTGAAGAACCACCGCCGCCGCCCAGTGCAATCGTCACACCCAGCCATTCATATCGGCCGGGGCCGATTTTTCTGCCGAAAACCGGAGCCAGCAAAGTAAAACCAAAACCGCCGAAGAAAATACTGATCCAGAAAATCAGAAAAATAACTTCAATCCAGTCCGTCTGGTCTGCGGCCTCTTTTTGATTGCGCTTTGCGCGCGCCTGTAATTCTGCCCCTTCTCCACGCAGAACCTGCAAAATATCATCGACACCTTTGGTAATGCCGGTGCCATAGTCGCCATTGCGGAATTCAGGAATGATCGCATTCTGGATAATGATTGCCGAGAGAGCATCCGTTACCGTGCCCTCCAGACCATAGCCGACCTCAATACGCACTTTGCGTTCATTGGGGGCAACCAGCAGCAAAATACCGTTATTCTCGCTCTTCTGGCCAATACCCCATGCACGATAGAGCCGGTTAGCATAGGTCTCAATATCCATACCATTGAGGCTTGGAACCGTTGCCACCACAATCTGGTCGGATGACTCTTTTTCATAGGCACTGAGTTTGGCAATCAGCTCCTGCTGTTGCGCAAATGACAGCACCCCCGCCGCATCAACCACACGATCGGTTAAAGCAATGGCCGGTTTATCAATGCTTTGCGCATAGGCCAGATTTGCAAATGCCAGCAGCAGCACCGCCAGAAACATTTTCAGTGCAAACCGGAAAGCAGCTTGTTCCGGAATGATACGCAGACCGGCGAGACGGGCAGAAATCATACCATTCTCCTAAATTGCCAGCAAAAGTTGAACGGGCAGGATTTCTCCTGCCCGCTATCATCAGTTGAACTGTACTTTAGGAGCGGCCTGCGAGGCCGGATCAATGGTGAAAGTCGGCATCGGTTCATTGTTCCAGAACCACAATGTCTTCCACAACATGGTCGGCATGGTCTTCAGACCGGTATTATAAACGCGTACCGCTTCAATATAATCGCGACGTGCCACAGCAATACGGTTTTCCGTGCCTTCCAGTTGTGATTGCAGCGCAAGGAAGTTCTGATTGGCTTTCAGATCAGGATATTTCTCAACCACAACCATCAGACGGGACAGAGCACTGCTGAGATTGGCCTGATTATCCTGAAACTGTTTGAACAATTCCGGATTATTCAGCATTTCCGGAGAAATCTGTGTCTGCGTTGCCTTGGAACGGGCTTCAATCACCGCAGTCAGCGTTTCCTGCTCATGGGCAGCATAGCCTTTAACGGTTTCCACCAGATTAGGAATAAGATCGGTACGGCGCTGATACTGGTTCAGTACCTCACTCCATGCCGCCTTTGCCTTTTCCTCATTGGTCGGAATAGTGTTGAAACCGCATGCTGCCAGAAGCGGCATGAACATCAATAAAACAAGTGTAAGCAGCGAGCGCATTTTCAGCGGAACTGTTGTTACAGCAGAAGTCTGACCGGTCATGGGTATCTCCTCATCTTGCACAAGTTTCGCACAGATCATTTGTTATAAATAAACCGCAAAATCCCATTTGAAAATACACACTTAATAAATATGAAAAATACAAATAATGCGCAGCTTTTCAAACTGGCATTTCAAAACAAAAAAATACCGTGCCGCTGTACAGAGGCACGGTATTTTTAATCACGGATATTAACCCGCAAAAACTCTATTTTTATTTAGCGCATTATCCTACGCAAAACCGGTACCCACTTTTGCTGGAAATGCTTTGCTCAGAATTACTCTGCAGCCGGAGCTTCTTCAGCAGGCGCAGCAGCGGCAGCAGCTGCTGCTTCAGCGGCTTCTGCAGCCTTTGCAGCGGCTTCTTCTTCAGCCTGCTTAGCCATTGCCAGACGTTCCTGAGCTTTTTTGCCTGGTACGCCTTTGGTTGGGTTGTTGCCGGCTTCACGCTTGGCAATACCAGCCTGATCGAGGAAGCGCAGAACGCGGTCTGTTGGCTGTGCGCCGTGACCGATCCAATACTGAATGCGTTCTGCATTAACAACAACGCGCTCTTCTTTGTTAGCAAGAGTTGCATTCCATGAACCCAGCTTTTCGATGAAACGGCCGTCGCGTGGTGCGCGAACGTCTGCAACAACGATGTGGTAGTAAGGGCGCTTCTTGGAGCCGGCGCGTGCCAGACGGATTTTCAGGGACATAGTGTTTTCCTTAAAGTTTATGTCGTGTCACTTAAACAGTAACAATTTCTGAAATACGACCGTTAAAACGATCGCAATGGTGTTTTACACCGCAAAACGAACATCACTGTCCGGTATGGTTTGCGGCGGTATGCTCATGATGCCGGATCACTTCCTTCACGATGAAGTTCAGGAATTTCTCAGCAAAATCAGGGTCGAGACTGGCGTCCTGCGCAAGGTTACGCAGACGTTCCACTTGTCGTTTTTCACGCGCCGGATCAGCAGCGGCCAGACCGCGCTCGGCTTTCAGAACACCGACAGCTTTTGTGCAACGAAAACGCTCGGCAAGCATATGGATCAACGCCGCATCAATATTATCGATAGATGCACGCAAAGCGAGCAGTTCGGCAGGAATTGTCTGTTCTTCGCTCATCGTGCTCACTTCTTCTTAGGCAGGCCAGGCAGACCGCCGCCAAGACCAGGAAGTTTCGGACCGCCAAGGCCCGGCAATCCCATCCCTTGGCCACCACCGAGACCCGGCATACCGCCGCTCTTACCAAAACCGGCTGCTTCAGCCTGTTTCTGCAGAGCTTCCAGCTGTTTCGGGTCCATTTTAGACAGATCCGGCATTCCGCCCCCGAGGCCACCCATGCCGCCGAGACCACCAAGTCCCATTTTACCGGCAAGGCCGCCCATCATCTGTTTCATCATGCCGCCTTTGCCTTTGCCCATGACTTTCATCATATCGGCCATCTGGCGATGCATTTTCAGAAGCTTGTTAATGTCAGCAGCATTGCTGCCTGAACCTTTGGCAATACGCTGCTTGCGGCTATGCTTCAGCAAATCCGGATTGGCGCGTTCAGCCTTGGTCATAGAACCGATAATTGCGAGCTGACGGTCAAACAGCTTGTCATCAAGACCGGCAGCTGCTGCCTTGTCTTTCATGCCAGCCATGCCCGGCATCATACCCATGATACCGCCCATACCGCCCAGCTTCTTCATCTGCTTAAGCTGCTCGGCCAGATCATTGAGATCGAACTTGCCGGCCTGCATTTTCTTGGCCATTGCCGCTGCTTTTTCAGCATCAATGGTTTCAGCCGCTTTTTCGACGAGCGAAACAATGTCACCCATGCCGAGAATACGGTCAGCGATACGCTTCGGATAAAACTCCTCCAGCGCATCCATTTTTTCGCCGGTAGCAATCGCTTTAATCGGCTTGCCGGTAACCGCTCGCATCGAAAGCGCCGCACCGCCGCGACCGTCACCGTCCATACGGGTCAGCACGATACCGGTAATACCAACGCGCTCATCAAAGTTACGCGCCAGATTAACAGCGTCCTGACCGGTCAGGCTGTCGGCAACCAGCAGAATTTCATGCGGATTGGCGGCTTTGCGGATATCCGCCATTTCCACCATCAGCGGTTCGTCAATATGCGTACGACCCGCAGTATCGAGGATTACCACATCATGACCGCCGAGCTTCGCAGCCTGTACGGCGCGCGCGGCAATCTCAACCGGTGACTGACCGGCAATAACCGGCAATGTGTCAACACTGGTCTGAATACCGAGCTGGCGCAGCTGTTCCTGCGCAGCAGGACGGCGCGTATCCAGCGAGGCCATCAGAACTTTTTTCTTCTGGCGATCTGTCAGGCGCTTGGCAAGTTTACCGGTGGTGGTGGTTTTACCCGACCCCTGCAAACCGACCATCATGATCACAACCGGTGCCGGTGCATTCAGATCAATGGACACACCTTCGGTGCCAAGCATTTCCACCAGTTCGTCATGGACGATCTTAACGACCATCTGACCAGGCTTGATGCTTTTCAAAATTTCCGCACCAACCGCTTTTTCACGTACGCGGTCAGTAAATGAGCGAACCACTTCCAGCGACACATCCGCTTCAATCAGCGCACGGCGCACTTCTCGCAACGCGCCTGCAACATCGGACTCGGAGAGAGCCCCGCGTCCGGTCAGACCGTTCAGAATAGAGCCAAGACGCTCCTGAAGTGATTCAAACATCCAAATTTCCCAATCTCTGTTCAGACCGGTCATATGCCGGATCTGAGTGCAGGTTCATCCCGAAATCATATATGACAGACGGTTTATAAACCGGAGCTGCATCCAAAGCAAAACAGCACCCGAGGGCGCTCTGCGCTGTCGGATGTTGACCTCCGGGATCTCTTTATACCATACGGGTCCCGGTCGGCTGCCTGAGAACATATACTCATAGCGGAATTATCGCGCGTTCTTTACATGATCTGCAGTTTATGAGTCAAGCTTTTGCTGCGTCCTTTACAGAGGAAGCAATCATCAGACGCGTGATTAAATATAAAATGCTTCCACCCATTTTAAACTGTGACCTAAAAAACGCGGTCAGTCTCAAACGGGACTGTACAAAAACATTGCGCCTCATTCATACCACATTCAACAGACATCGCCGTCATTCATATATATACAGGCCGGAATTATATTTTCTGTAAAACCCTGTTAACCATATAAATCTATAAAGCATCCGAGCAAAGTTCTAACGAGGCAGCTTCATGCAGTCAAAGACTATCAAATCTTCTCTCCGCCAGTTGGCAATTCGTGTAATCGGCGGATCAATCGCTGTGCTGGCCGTTTCCGGCGTTGCACAGGCAGCTCAGTGCGGCAATACCGGCGCTGGCTTTCCGGCATGGGTACAGGGCTTCAAACAGGAAGCAGCAGCGCGCGGCATCAAAGGCAATGCATTGTCCGCTCTGGACAATGTAAAATACGCAACAGCAACCATTAATGCTGACCGCAACCAGAAAAGCTTCAAGCTGTCACTCGACGACTTCATGAAGAAGCGCGGTTCAACCACAATCATCAATCGTGGTAAAACCCTGAAAAAGCAGAATGCAGCCCTGTTCGCCAAGATTGAACAGCGCTACGGTGTTCCTGCCGGCCCGCTGCTGGCCATCTGGGGCATGGAAACCGGCTTTGGCAATTATCTTGGCAAACAGCACACGCTTTCAGCTGTTGCAACACTGGCCTATGACTGCCGCCGTTCGGAATTCTTCACCAATGAACTTTATGCAGCTCTGCAGCTGATTCAGCGCGGCGATCTCAGCCCGAATGCTGTTGGTGCAATGCATGGTGAAATCGGTCAGACACAGTTCTTGCCATCCAGCGTCATTAAATTTGGTGCAGACGGTGACGGCAATGGCCATATCGACATGGTTGGCTCCCGTGCCGATGCGCTGGCTTCGACCGCCAACTTCCTGAAAGCTCACGGCTGGCGCGCCGGTGCAGGCTACCAGCAGGGTCAGCCAAACTATGTGGCAATTCAGGGCTGGAACGCTGCAACCGTTTACCAGCAGGCTATTGCCATTATGGGTCAGGCCATCGACGGTAAATAATCGTCACTTAAAGACAACAAAAAAAACCGGCTAAAAAGCCGGTTTTTTTTATTATCAGAATTCAGGTTCAGGCAGCCGGTGTTTCATTACTTTCAGGCTGCACCGGCATTTCATCCGTATCCGGACGAATAAAATCGCCGGTCTGCGAATCCATCACCCACAATTCACCGGTCGAAATGTCGAACCATGCACCATGCAGGGAGAGGCGACCCTTCTTTTCCAGAATATCAACGCATGGAAAACTGCGCAGATTATTCAGGGAAAAGCGGATTGAAATACGCTCAAGCGCAGTCTGTCGCTCCGTCTGTGTCATCAGCGTGTTGGATGTGACATTCTCAGCGGCCGGTGCCAGCAGGCTCATCCATTTGCCGATAAAGTCACCCGGAGACAGCGGACTGCTATCCGTATCAAGCGCCGCTTTAATGCCACCGCATCGCCCGTGACCAAGCACAACAATATGCTTGACCTTGAGGCTCTGCACAGCGAATTCCAGTGCTGCAGAAGCAGCATGATATTCACCATCCGGCTCATAGGGCGGGATGAGATTCGCGACATTGCGCAAAACAAAGATTTCACCCGGACGGGTATTGAAAATGATTTCCGGCGCTGCGCGGGAATCACAGCAGGCAATGACCATCGTTTCCGGTGTCTGCCCCTGATCTGCGAGTTCCTTATAGCGCATTCTTTCATCGGCAAAATCCGATGCCATGAAGTTGCGGTAACCGGCGAGGAGTGTGTCTGGAAGATCTACCATGATTTTTCGATAAACCCATATTTTGCCAAGATCAATCAAAGATTAGTCAGAATTTCACACCGCACAGACATCGGGCAGAAATTGCCTTGCTCAATTTACTCTGCATTTTTCGGCTCAAACCGGCAAAAACAACCTATTTTCATCCAAAATCAGACTATTTTCCGCTCTTTTTGATCGCATCAAACAATCTATCAAAAAAAATTTTATCTACAAAAAATTTCAAGCTTTGATGCCCCACAACACAAAAAGAGCACCTCTAAGGCGCTCATCCCGCGACCTGGCCGTGATTTGGATGAACCAGACGGCGCAACTGCACCATGGCCATCGGCCGCTCCAGACTCGCTGCATCGGCCTCCAGCATCAGTTCATCCGCACCGCGTTTCGCTGCGCGGGCAAGAATTTCGAACACGGCTGCTGTGGTCAGCTGCAATGATTTTTCTTCATTCATGCCGCTCATCTTACGGGCAAGGAACAAAGCCGAGGTCAGATCGCCCATACCATTGCCGGGTCCGTGAACAATCCGGTGTTCGGCCATCAAAGCCTGCGTCCGTGTCACCAGAACATTACTGATACTATCGCGCATCAGAGCAAAGGCAGAAGTGACCAGCATGGTCTCCGGCCCTGCACGCAAAGTGGCTTCCATCAATTGCTGATTGTCAGCCGGTTCCGTTCCCGTCAGCCAGCCCAGTTCATAACGGTTCGGTGTGGCGATGTCGGCCAGCGGCAGCAACAGATCACGAATGGCAATGGCTGTGCTTTCCGCCACATAAAGCCCCTTCATATCCCCGATCACAGGATCGCAAATATATTGCAGGTTCGGATTTTTGGCTTTCATGGCAGCGATGAGATGCGCGACGGCTTCAACCTGCGCAGCATTGCTCATAAAGCCGGTCAGTACAGCACTCACCTCACCCAGCCATGGCGCGCGTTCAAGATCACCGATCAAGGAAGAAAACTGCGCGGCATCAGGAATAATCCGCCCCGCAGGCCCGTGCCCCGGATGCCATGGCAGAATAACGGTCGGCACAGCCCAAACCGGATAGCCAAGCCGCTCCAGTGCAAAGACAGCTGCTCTGTTGCCGATAGAGCCCCGCACCACATGGCTGGAAATAATGATTACGGCATTGGTGCTTGTCGGCGCAGAAACGGTCATGGAAGATATCCGGCATGAATATAAATATGTCGCTATAGAACCCCCGCCGGATTCTATAGTAAAGTCAATTTTATAAGAAACAGGGCTGCAGAGACGATAATCTGTCTCTCAGGCGTCAGTCACACTCTCTGCAGGCATCTCAACAGATGACTGATCTGCGATTTCCGGCATATGTAAACGTCGTTTATTCACATGCCCTTCCGCCTGCCCCTCACCTTCAGAATCCGGCTTTTCGCCTTTGAAATAGAATTTCTGCCATGCCTGTTTAACAGTCTGCGCATCACCATTCATAAGATTCTGATTAAATTCGCGGCGCACCTTTGACCATGTTTCATATTCCTGCTGCAAAACCGGTGCGTCCTCGATCCTGCGGATCACCGGCTTGACCGCATCCATTTTATGATGCTCCGTCAGTTGGAGAAAACAGAACGGCTCCCCCTTTTTAAAGCGCACAATGCCCGGCCGTGTCATGATCCAGTTCATTGTGAAGGGAAAAGGCAGCCAGTCCGTCTCAACCAGACCGGTCAGAGGTTGAATACCATCTTTAACATGGTTGGGCGCACCACCTGCCAGCAATGCGCATTGCGGCGGTGTACGGAACAGATAGCCGGTATGGAAAGTCACAACGCCGTGGCTGAAATGTGATTCCACAAAATGCGAAAATTCACGATCGCGGCAAGATATAGTGACATCTGTTTTATCCTTACCGCCATTCCAGCAAATCCGGATATCTGTCGGGCACAGAATTTCCCAACCGGTCGTATTCGCCATAGTCAGAGGCAAACAGCGATAAGGAAACCGGATGTGAAAACCATCCATCCAGTCCCGCTCGGCACGACCGGAAATAATCTGCGGCGCATTCTCCATGACGCGAAAACATTCCAGATACATGATGTACAACTCCGCGTGTCAGAAACACCCGTTGGCGACAGGAAGAAGTCCGGTCACCACAGGTTGTTTATCAATGGCACGGAGCAACGGGTTTTGTTCACTGGCGATTTTGTCAGGAAAGTCCACCAATTATGACCTTGCATGCACAAACAAAAACCCCGTTTTTTTTTTGCAAACGGGGTTTCAGAATGAGGTGTTGCCTATATTTTGGTTATGGCGTGGCGAAAGTGGTGCTTTGCGAAAACCGGAGCGGAGCGTACTAAGGTACGTGAGCACCGGAAGTGGAGCAAAGTGCCATTTGCAGCCCGCCAGAGCCGAAATATCAACTCATTGTCGGAATGACGAACTCTGCACCATCCTTAACACCCGACGGCCAGCGTGAGGTCACAGTTTTGGTTTTGGTGTAGAAGCGGAAAGCATCAGGGCCATGCTGGTTAAGATCACCGAAACCGGAGCCTTTCCAGCCGCCGAATGTGTAATAGGCAATCGGCACAGGGATCGGCACATTCACACCAACCATGCCAACCTGAACACGGGAAGCAAAGTCGCGGGCGGCATCACCATCACGGGTGAAGATCGCGACACCATTGCCATATTCATGATCATTCGGCAGGGAAAGTGCTTCTTCATAAGTCTTGGCACGGACAACACTGAGCACAGGGCCGAAAATCTCTTCCTTGTAAATACGCATATCTCTGGTGACATGATCGAAGAGACAGCCGCCGAGATAAAAGCCATTTTCATAGCCCTGCATTTTGAAATTGCGGCCATCAACAACCAGCTTGGCACCTTCTTCAACGCCAAGATCAACATAACCACGCACACGATCCAGCGCTTGTTTTGTCACTAACGGGCCGTAATCCGCAGATACATCCGTTGACGGGCCAACCTTCAGCGCTTCGACACGCGGGATGAGCTTATCCATCAGACGCTCGGCGGTGTCATGACCGACCGGAATAGCGACTGAGATCGCCATACAACGCTCACCGGCAGAACCGTAACCGGCACCGATCAGCGCATCAACCGTCTGATCCATATCCGCATCCGGCATAATGATCATGTGGTTTTTGGCACCACCGAAACACTGAACGCGCTTACCATTAGCGCAGCCGCGTGCGTAAATATATTGCGCAATCGGGGTGGAGCCGACAAAGCCGATTGCCTTGACATCCGGATCATCCAGCAGCGCATCAACCGCATCTTTATCGCCATTGACCACGTTGAAAATACCGGCTGGCAGACCGGCTTCCATAAACAATTCCGCAAAACGCATCGGCACGCCCGGATCACGCTCAGAAGGTTTGAGAATAAACGCATTACCGCAGGCAATCGCTGGGCCAGCCTTCCACAGCGGGATCATCGCCGGAAAATTGAATGGCGTGATACCGGCCACAACACCGAGCGGCTGGCGCATAGAATAAACATCAATGCCGGTACCGGCAGCATCTGTAAATTCACCTTTCAGCAGATGCGGCGCACCAAGGCAGAATTCGATAACTTCCAGACCGCGCTGAATATCACCCTTGGCATCAGGAATGGTTTTACCATGTTCACGTGCCAGCAATTCCGCTAGGCTGTCATATTCGGCTTCAACCAGTTCCAGAAATTTGCGCAAAACACGCGCACGGCGCTGCGGGTTGGTCGCAGCCCAGGCAGGTTGCGCCGCCTTGGCATTTTCAACTGCTGCACGCACTTCGTCTTTGGTCGCCAGAGCAACCTGCCCCAACACCGCACCATCCATAGGCTGATAAAATTCTGCTGTCCGGCCGCTTGCGCCTGCCACATGCTTGCCGCCAATAAAATGCCCGACCTGCCTCATCACAACTCTCTCCCGGAATTTAAAATCTCTGTTCCATCATCGCCCTGCAAAAAATAGTTTTCAAGTAGGCGAAAAGCGTATCCGTTGTGCAAAAATATATATAAGCTTAAGCCATGAACTGGGATGATATTCGCATATTTCTGGCTGTTGCCCGCTCCGGACAAATTCTCGGCGCGGCCAAGAAGCTCGGCCTTAACCACACAACAGTCTCACGCAGGCTCACCGCACTTGAAAGCAGCCTGAAAACCACATTACTCAACAGGCGCACCAATGGCTCGGAACTCACGCAGGCCGGTGAAGAGTTTCTGCTTTCCGCAGAAAAAATGGAAGCAGAAATGCTCAGCGCCCATGCCCATCTGGCCAATGCGGATATTACTGTGGCCGGTACAATCAGGATCGGCGCACCGGACGGCTTCGGCGTGAATTTTCTCAGCCCCAGACTGGCGCGTTTCTCAGCGCTCTATCCCGATCTGACCATTCAGCTCGTGCCCGTTCCCCGCTCTTTCTCACTCTCACGCCGTGAAGTTGATATTGCCATCAGTGTCGAGCGACCGGAGACCGGCAGACTGATTGCCCGCAAACTCACCGGTTATAATCTCGGCCTTTATGCGCACAAAGATTATCTTGAGCGTTACGGCACACCACAAACTGTTGAGGACTTAAATCATCACCGGCTGATCGGTTATGTGGAGGATCTGGTTGCCACACCGACGCTGGATTATGCACGGGAAATCAGCCGCGACTGGCAGCCTGCATTTGAGGTTTCCAGTGCTTTGGGACAGGTTGAAGCTGTCAAAGCCGCAGCCGGCATCGGTATTTTGCACGGTTTTATTGCCCGCGAATATTCCGATCTGACCGAAATACTGCCCCATAAACGTATCAAGCGCTCCTACTGGCTGTCCTATCATGAAACAGCCCGCACCTTGCGCCGCATCCATATCGTTGCTGATTACATTTCCGGTCTGGTGGAGCAGGAGCGCCATTTATTTATTTAGGCAATCCTCACTTCTCTCTGAGCCGGTAAAAGACCAGCATCAGTGTCAGAACCGCGACGGGCAGTAAAAGCGACCAGATACCTGTGCCGGTATATAAGACAGCCCCGCAGGCTGCACCAAAAACCAGCGAAAGCCACACATAAATATGCTGCAGCCAGCGGTAACGCGGAGCCTGTCCGCGTAAACTATGCGCCAGATCATTGGCTGCGTTAAAAATCGTTCCGGTCACAAAAGTTGTACCAAGCCGTGCTGCCCCATGCGGTTTAAACACAGCATTTTGCGCACCCATTGCCGCCGCCAGCAAAATGACCGGCATTGATGCCAGTCCTTGGATCTGACTGAGCAACATGGTGCTTAAGAGAAGGGTGATAACCAACAGCATAACCCGCGCTGAATACCAGTGTTGCTCACGGGCACTGATAAAAGACGCAAGAAATGCCCCGCTGAAAAACAGCCCGATCAGCAGCAGCGGCATAAACAGGCTTTGTCCGCGCAGTAATTGCAGCGCGTGACCATCAGGTCCGCTCATTGCCAGCCCGAGCTGCGTTGTATTTCCGCTCATGAAAGAGGCAAAATAACCGCCCAGCTCTATGAAAGCGAGCGCATCAACAAAACCGGCAACGGCAGTGAGAACCAGACCGGTCAGCAAACGGGCGGGAGGCGTCATCACAACTCACTAAAACAAGCGTCAGAACAAATGAAAGCCCGCCGGACTCTGTTCCGGCAGGCTGTAATAATGAATTTTAAAAGATCACGCTCGTTTTACAAGCCTCAGTATGACCAGCAAAATAACAGCACCGATAAATGCATTCACAATTGCGGCAATGACACCGCCGCCGATCGCGAAACCAAGACGCGGCAACAACCAGCCAGCCAGAAACGCGCCGATCACACCAACGACGAGATTTCCGAGCAAACCGAAACCACCACCGCGCACGACCTGCCCCGCGAGCCAGCCGGCGACGAGACCTACGATAAGAAAGACCAGTAAACTTTCTGCACCCATTATTATCTCCGATATTAATTGCTGCCTGTTTCAGAATTTACTGCATCCCGCTCATTATTCCGACAACAATGACCGGTCGCATCATCAGGATAACGCATTAAAGACCACATGGCTGCATAATAAAATCAATAAATATAACAGGATCAGAGCAGTGCCGGTAAAATCAGGAGCCGGTTTTTCATAAACACAAGGCACAGACATAAACAGACGATACAAAGCCTAACATTGCAAATTAACACTATTTTAAGAAACGCCTTATTTTCATCCTCAAAATCAGAGATACTGCCCTCCAAATATTCCGCTTGTTAAAATCGTGTAAATTTATACATTTGCTAAAGTACAAGCTCGCATGGGGGATACGCAGGTGGAAGCCAGATGGGATACCTCAGTCAGTAATCTTTTCGGATTGTCCGAAGCATCTTCATTATTTCAGGCTGTTTTACCGCGCTTTACAATCATGAACGGACAAAATGATCCTGTTCTTGATAATCTGGTTGCTCTGACTGCCAGACTCTGCGACGCACCGGTCGCGGCTATCAATCTCATTTCCCAAGAGCAGCAGATTTTTAAAGCCGTTTATGGCCTGACACTGAACGCCCCTCCTCCCGGACATAATTTTTGCCGCCAGACATTGCTCGCCGATGATATTTTTATCGTCAGCGATGCAAGCACAACGCCGCTCTTTGCCGGCGAACCATTTGTAACCGGTACCTCGCCTTACCGTTTTTATGCAGGAATAAAACTGGCCGGCCATGACGGCACCATTTTCGGCACGATGCTGATACTCGATAAAAAGCCGCGCCATTTATCTGCCGAGCAACTCAAGGACCTTCGCAGGCTGGCACAGATTGCCGGTTCGCATATGGAAATGCAGGCGCGCCATCACCGGCAGCAACACAAAGAGCAGCTGAACCAGCTTATTATCGATAATGCGCTGGACTACGCGATTATCACCACAACACTGAGCGGTCAGGTCACCAGCTGGAATGCAGGCGCGCGCAGATTATTCGGCTGGACAGAAGAGGAAGTGCTGAAATCTTCCGTCGATATCCTGTTCACACCGGAAGAGCGTGAGAAAAATGTACCGGAAATGCGCCGTGTCAGCGCCTTGCATCACAGGCAGGATGCGGTGGAGCGCTGGCATATGCGCAAAGATGGCAGCCGGTTCTGGGCAAGCGGCCAGCTTTTGCCGCTCTACGATCAGGACGGCCATATGCAGGGTTTTCTCAAAATCCTCATGGATCGCACATTCGTTCGCGAGCAGCAGGAGCGCCTGCGCGAACAGGAAGAAATGCTTCGTCTTTCTCAGGAGGCCGGCGGGATCGGGGCATTCGATATAAATCTGGTCAGCCGCACCATCACCGTCACCAACCAGATCCGGCAGATTTACGGCATTGCACCGGACACCAATATTACGATCGAGCTTTTTGAAAAGCTGATGTCGCCCCGCAATTGTGACGAGCATAAAACCGATGCGGCAAAATCCGGTTCTCTGGCTTTGCCCCGTTCCGGCTATAGCGAATATCTTATTCACCGGCTGGATAATAATGAACAGCGCTGGGTTGCGCTTTCAACGGAACTCATCAGCGACGATCAGGGCACTGTGGTGCGTATGCGCGGTATTGTACAGGATATTACTAACCGCAAACATGCAGAAGAACAGCAGGCTATGCTGACCGCAGAACTGGCCCATCGCAGTAAAAATATTCTCGCGGTTATTCAGGGCATTGCCAATCAGACATTGCGCAGTACGACCAGCGCGGAAGATGCAAGAACTGCCTTCGAAGCCCGTATCATGGCGCTAAGCAAAGCACAGGACGTGCTGACCCAAGGGGCAAAATCTGTCAGTGCCGAACTTGCGGATATTGTCACCAACAGCCTGTCCGTTCATGCCGGAACCGGTGAAAAACGCATAAATATCAGCGGCATTCCCGTTACGCTTGGGTCACGGCAGGCTTTATCCATGGTCATGGCTCTGCATGAGCTTGGCACCAATGCCGTCCAATATGGTGCGCTCTCAACACCTGACGGACATATCGAAATCAGCTGGCGTGTGGAAAACGGCCGTTTCCGGTTCTACTGGATAGAAAAGAACGGCCCGCAAGTGGAAAAGCCAGCGCGGCGCGGCTTCGGTTCCCGCCTGATTGAGCGTACCCTTGCCGCCAGTCTCGGCGGCTCTGCCGAGCTGCATTATTTATCGCAGGGGCTGGAGTTCAGGCTCGATGCTCCGGCCAATAATATGCGCTACGATCCGGCATAAAAACGCCGCTCTTTCGGACAAGATAGACGTCCGAAAGAGCGGCGTTTTTGTAAGAGATAAAATCTTAAACCAGATGTCTGAAAGCCTGAATGACTTCGTCATAAACAGGGCGCTTGAACGGAACGATCAGCTCCGGCAGCTCCATCATCGGTTTCCATGCCCACATATCAAATTCAGCATCATGTCCACCCGGTGGCGGGTTGATTGCAATCTCGCTTTCGTCACCCTCAAAGCGATAGGCAAACCAGCGCTGTGTCTGACCGCGATATTTGCCATTTAAGGCAATACCGATCAGATGTTCCGGCAGGTCATAATTGATCCAGTCCGGCGCTTCGGCCAAAAGGCTGACGCTGCGCATACCTGTTTCTTCATAGAGCTCGCGCAACGATGCCGTTGCCGGATCTTCACCGGCATCAATACCACCCTGCGGCATCTGCCAAAGCTGCGTTGCACCTTCCATCTCACCATTCGGCTCAATGATGCGGCGTCCTGCCCAGACTTTGCCTTCGCTGTTCAAAACCATAATGCCTACACAGGGGCGGTAAGGCAGCGATGCGGGGTCACGCTTTTCAGTCATGTTTTTCATTCCGTTTATCTATCACCAGAGACAAAAAACGCGGGGACTGCCCCGCGTTTTTCTGAAGTGTACAAGCTTATTGTTTATCAGGCTTTGGCAGATCTTTCTTAGGATCCGGCGGGAATGCCGCATTGGCCATTTCACCGCGCAGCAGCTTCAGAGCTTCGCCCAGCTGAATGTCGTCCTTTGGCTCCAGCGGCACATAGGCCGAAGAACCTGAACCACTGTCATCTTCCTCAGCGCCCTTGATATGGCCTTTCAGTCCGGCCTCACCTTTGGTCGTTACATCACGGCCCTTCAGCTCATCCGGCAACGGCTGTTCCACCTTGATATCCGGTGTAATGCCCTTGCCCTGAATCGACTTGCCCGATGGTGTATAATAGAGCGCTGTCGTCAGACGCAGCGAACCGTTTTCACCAAGCGGAATGATGGTCTGCACGGAGCCCTTACCGAAGGACTGTGTACCCAGAACCGTTGCACGGCGGTGATCCTGCAAGGCACCGGCCACAATTTCAGACGCACTGGCCGAGCCGCCATTGATCAGAACGATAACAGGTTTGCCTTTGGTCAGGTCGCCTGCGCGGGCATCAAAACGGGTAACATCCTGCGGGTCACGGCCACGGGTTGAAACAACCTCACCCTTATCAAGGAACGCATCCGATACAGACACAGCCTGATCAAGCAGACCACCCGGATTGAGACGCAGATCGAGCACATAGCCTTTGAGCTTGTTCTCAGGAATCTGTGACTGAATATCCTTGATCGCTTTTGTCAGATCGTCAGAAGTCTTCTCGGTGAAGGAAATCACACGCAGATAACCGACATCATTCTCAACGCGGTAACGAACTGCTTTGACCTTGATGATCGCGCGTTTGATCGACAGTTTGATCGGCTTGTCTGCCCCCTGACGGATCAGGGTCAGTTCAATCGCCTCATCAACCGGCCCGCGCATCTTGTCGACAGCATCATTCAGCGACAAGCCGCGCACTTCCGCGCCATTGATCTGCGTGATCAGGTCACCGGCGAGAACGCCGGCTTTCGATGCCGGTGTGTCATCAATCGGTGCAATGACCTTAACCAGATCATTTTCCATCGTCACTTCGATACCAAGACCGCCGAACTCACCCTTTGTCTGCACGCGCATATCCTGCGCGGCTTCAGGATTGAGATAGGAGGAATGCGGATCAAGCGAAGTCAACATACCGTTGATGGCGGTTTCTATCAGCTTCTTATCTTCCGGCGGCGTCACATATTGCTGGCGCACACGTTCAAAAATATCGCCGAAAATTGCGAGTTCTTTATAGGTATCATTACTGGCAGCATTTGCACTTGAAGCCGGAGCCCCCTGCACAGCAACCATCGCCGAAGCCCCCATCAAGGCACCTGCGAAAAGAAGCGACAGTTTACGTATCATCTTGTGTCCTTCCGGAATGCCTGTCGGTCCACCACGGGGTCGGATCGACGGATTTCCCATCTTTTCGAAATTCTATGTAAAGCATCGGTGAAGAATTACCACTCCCCAGTGAAGCAACACTGGTTAAAAGCTTATCTCCCATGGTTCCGACCGGCTCACCCGCCAGCACAAACCGGCCCTGCGCAACATTGATTCTGCTTAATCCTGCCATCACGATATGATATCCGCTGCCAACATCAAGGATTAAGAGTTGTCCGTAGGAACGAAAGGGCCCCGCATAAAGTACAACGCCATCAGAAGGTGACGTAATCGTGGCGTTTTGCGGCGTTTGCAGCATTTCTCCTGCGCGCGGGCGGCCAAAATCATCTTTCTGACCGAATTTTTGTACGATCTTACCACTGGCCGGTAGCACAAGCTGCCCGCGCAGAGATGCAAAATTCGCACGGGACACCAGTGAATTCTCGCCGGACTGTGCTGCGCGCTCCTGTCCGTCGGCCAGTCGCTGCTGCTCGGCATCGCGTGCGGCATCCGCCGCCGTGCGGACTTTATCCATCCGCTCCTGCAGTGAGGCAATCAGATCTTTCAGGCTGGTCGCTTTTCTAGCCAGTTCTGCGGCATGGGCACGCTCGGTCTGCAATTCTTCTTCAGACTGGCTGTAAAGCTTTTGCTTTTCTTCCAGCAGTAATTCCTGTTTCTGACGCTCTTCCAACTGCGCTGTGCGGCTGGCAATCAGCCGCTCCTGCTCATCTTTGATCGAAGCCTGCAAACGCTGCATCTCTTTCAGATCAGCCATCAGTTCCAGCGTCTGCGCGCGCATTTCCGGTACCACCGCACCGAGCAGCACGGCAGAACGCACGGAGGACAGCGCATCATCAGGGCGCACGAGAATGGCAGGTGGCGGGTTCAGCCCCATGCGCTGCAAAGCTGCCAGCACTTCCGCCAGCACTTTACGGCGGGAACGCAATGACAGCCGGATACCGTCTTCCTGCTCGCTGAGCGCAGTCAGTTTCTGCCCCGCGGCCTCAATATCTTCCGAGAGTTTCTTGTCTGTCTTGGCAGACTGGATCAATGCGGCAGTAATTGTTGACTGATCTTTTTTCAGTTCTGAAACGCTTGTTTCCAGCTGTTGCAGCTTTTCCTTGGAAAGCGCAATCTCGCTGTTGATAGCATCCAGACTGCCCGAGACTTTTTGATGCTGTTCTTCCAGCGGCACCAGCGGCGGAGCGGATGGTGCTGCCTCCTGCGCAAGAGCCGGAACCGGCAACAGCAGCAACAAACCGGCAGAAAACACGCATCTGACCTGTCCGGCACAAATGCGGCTCATCTTAAAAAGCCGGAAGAAAATGCTGCTGTTATTCATCAAAATTCGAATACTGATCCGTTGCGATCACTCAGTTATAGCGGTGAATCTATAACAAAGATTATCCGTGTCAAAATCCGTCTGTAAATGCTCTATTTATTTGTGATTACGCGTATCTTATCCAGAAACCGCTTCACACTTTTCGGGATACGCTCAAATTACACCCGATGATAGGGATGGCCGGAAAGAATAGTCACCGCACGGTATAATTGCTCGGCAATCAGAATACGTGCCAGCTGATGCGGCCAAGTCATCTTGCCCATCGCCAGCACCAAATCTGCCCGCGCCCGCAATTGCGGATCATGACCATCGGGCCCGCCGATCGCTAAAATCAGCTGCCTCTTGCCACCGTCGCGGATTTTACCCATTTGTTCGGCAAAAGCTTCAGAACCAAGTTCTTTACCGCGCTCATCCAGCAGGATCAGCGCTGCGCCATTATCCAGTGCTTCATAAACACGTGCAGCTTCATCGGTCTTACGCTGATCCGCATTGCCGCCCCTGCTTTCGGTAATCTCACTGACGCCGGTAAACTCAAATCCCAAGGCCGTTCCGGACTTGGAAAAACGGTCAAAGTATCGCTCGGCCAGTTCCCGTTCGGGACCGGCTTTCATTTTTCCAACCGCAAAAACTGTAACACGCATAATCAAAAAACCTCTGCCTGCCATAGCATGTCAGGCAGTTTGAGCAGCATGCCGTCACAATCCGGCATGCCTGATCTTACAAATCATCGTGCAAATTAATGCACTGACTTTTTACGCGGATTAAATTCATCCGCTTCCGGTGTGAGCCAGATTTTTTCGATATTATAGAACTCACGGACTTCCGGATGGAAAATGTGGATGATGATATCACCCGTATCAACCAGAACCCAGTCTGCTGCTTCAAGACCTTCGATCTGAACATCACGCACACCGATTTCTTTCAGCGCACGCAACATATGATCGGCCACAGCACCGACATGACGCTGGGAGCGACCGGAAGCGATCACCATATAATCGCCCAAAGCGGATTTACCGCGCAGATCAATGGAAATGATATCTTCTGCCTTGGAGTCATCAAGGCTTGCAAGCAGAACCTCTAAAGCATGAGACACAGTGGCTTCGCCGCTGACCTCAGCTGGTGAAGGCGTGGTAACACCCTTCTTTTCAATTGCTGTTCTCAATGAGTACCTTTCCGTAAAGAACAACGCCACACGGCAACTACTCCCCGTGTAACTATAAAAGTGGCAGAGTCCTGTGTCTGTTTCAAGACACGGGCTCATGGAAATTTGACAGGAAAAATAACCTGCTGATTTTGCGTCTTATTCTCTCATCTCTTGGCGGCGCAATTGCGTGGATGAAAGATCAGACTGCGGCCCGTGGATAAAAACCCATGCCGGAGCCGTCTGTGTTGCAAGTTTTGCAGCCTCTGTTTCAGGCAGACGTGCCGCCTCAAATTGCTGCGCCATCACGGAATCTTCCGCCGCCATATTCGAACCCGGCCGGTTGATGACAGCAATCGGATAGGTACGGGCAATCTCATCCCATTCCTGCCAGTGATGGAAATTCATCAGATTATCCGCGCCCATAATCCAGACCAGATGCTTGTCCGGATTATGTTTGCGCACCAGCGCCAGCGTATCTGCCGTATAACGCAGCTGATAACTGGCTTCAAATGCTGTCACATGAATACGCTTATCAGTGATAAGCTCTTCACTAAGCGCAATGCGCTTGGACAGCGGCGCCAGTTCATTCACATCTTTCAGCGGATTGCCGGGTGTCACCACCCACCAGACCTGATCCAGCCCCAGCCGTTCCAGTGCCAATTCTGCCACCAGAACATGGCCTGCATGAGGCGGATTGAAAGAACCGCCGAACAGACCGATTTTAGCACCAGCCGGTGCAACCGGCATGTGCAGATAGCCTTGCGCAACATCCTGAAACGCTTGCGGCACTGCGGTCTTGCCTGATTGATCTTTCACTGGTTTGGACATGCGTGTGTTTAAACCCGTGTCTGTCCGTTACCGCGAACACGGTATTTAAACGAAGTAAGCTGTTCCACACCAACCGGCCCGCGCGCATGCATTTTTCCTGTCGCGATACCGATTTCCGCTCCCATGCCAAACTCACCACCATCAGCGAATTGCGTTGAAGCATTGTGCAGCAAAATGGCTGAATCAATCTCGTTGAAGAACCGCTCAACCACGGCAGCATCTTCCGCAATCACAGCCTCTGTATGATGGGACGAATAGCGGTTGATATGCTGCAATGCACCATCAATCCCGTCAACCAGCGCCACGGAAATGATTGCATCCAGATATTCCGTTGACCAGTCTTCCGCAGTCGCCGGTTCAGCCTGAGAATATAGCGCGCATACTTCTGCATCACCACGGATCACACAACCGGCTTTTGCCAGTTCATCCAACACAGGTACCAAATGCGTCTCAGCCACTTTGTGATCAACCAGCAAAGTCTCTGCTGCGCCGCAAATACCAGTGCGGCGCATTTTGGCATTGAGAACGATCTTCTTTGCCATTTCCAGATCAGCGCTGGCATCAATATAAACATGGCACAGGCCTTCGAGATGCGCGAAAACCGGCACCCGCGCCTCTTCCTGCACACGGGCAACAAGGCTTTTGCCACCGCGTGGTACAATCACATCAATCGCACCGTTCAGACCTTTGAGCATTTCACCAACGGCGGCACGATCTGTCACCGGCACCATCTGAATAGCAGCTTCCGGCAGACCTGCGGCCTTCAAGCCTTCAGTCAATGCGGCATGAATTTCACGCGACGAATGCGCGGAATCCGAACCACCACGCAGGATCACCGCATTACCGGCTTTCAGGCACAGCGCACCGGCATCAGCTGTCACATTCGGACGGCTTTCATAAATCACGCCGATCACGCCAAGCGGCGTGCGTACGCGTTCAATATGCAGACCATTCGGGCGATCCCATTCGGTCATCACTTCACCGACCGGATCTCTCAAGGCCGCAATCGCACGAATACCGTCAGCCATCGCACGGATACGTGTTTCATCCAGTTTCAGTCGGTCAATGAAAGATGCGGCAGTGCCTGCAGCTTCCGCTGCTGCAACATCCAGCACATTGGCATTGAGGATCAGGTCTTTGCGACGCAGCAAAGCATCGGCCATAGCAATCAAAGCTGCATGTTTGCGCTCGGCACTGGCAATCGCCAGCGGGCCAGCAGCAGCACGCGCTTTGCGGCCAAGCTCTGCCATCAGTTCAGTAACTGCCAGAGTGTCCTGCTTATCCTGCATTGCACATTTCCCCTTCAGCGCTCGCTGCACCTTGTGTGCGGCTGCCACGGATCACCAGATCATTGCGGTGCACCATCGAAGAACGCGCGAAATAGCCGAGAATTTTCTCAATCTCACCGCTCTTATGACCGGCGATCTTCACGGCATCGGCAGCATCATAACCGGCCAGACCACGAGCAACCTCACGGCCTTCCAAGTTAAGAATGGAAACCGTATCGCCGCGCTGGAAATCACCGCGTACTTCCCGCACACCGGCAGGCAAAAGTGACTTACCGGATTTCAGCGCTTTCAAAGCACCATCATCAATCACCAATTGCCCTGCTGCATCGAGATGTCCGGAAATCCAGACTTTCCATGCATTAACCGGCGCATCGGACGCTTTGAACAAAGTTGACCGCTCACCACGATCAATCGCCGCCAGCGGGTTCATCCGCGTACCGGAGGTGATAATCATCGCAGTTCCGGCCGCATTGGCAATCTTACCGGCATCCAGCTTGGTCTTCATACCACCACGCGACAATTCAGATGCGGCGGCACCAGCCATAGCTTCAATATCCGGTGTAATGGCTTCCACGACCGGCAAAAACTGCGCATTCGGATCTTTATGCGGCGGCGCGGTATAAAGGCCGTCAATATCAGACAACAGAATGAGCAGATCAGCGCCGATCATTGTGGCAACACGTGCAGCTAAGCGATCATTATCGCCATAACGGATTTCATTGGTCGCTACCGTATCATTCTCATTGATAACCGGCACGGCCTTGAGTTTCAGCAGCGTTTCAATCGTTGCGCGGGCATTGAGATAGCGGCGGCGCTCTTCCGTATCAGACAATGTGAGCAGCACCTGCCCTGCCATAATCTGATGCGCACCCAGCACATCAGCATAGGCTTTCGCCAATGCAATCTGCCCTGCTGCCGCTGATGCCTGACTTTCCTCAAGTTTCAACGTACCTGACGGTAGTCCCAGAACCGTGCGCCCCAATGCAACCGCGCCAGAGGACACCACCAGCACTTCCACACCTTGCGCCTGCAAAGCCGCAATATCGGCAGCAATACTTGTCAACCAGTTCTGCTTCAGCCCCTGAGCACGATCAACCAGAAGCGCCGAGCCGATTTTGATAACAATACGACGATAATTCTTCAGCGCCCCGATCGTCATGATCTGCTCACTTACCTTTGTAATCCGACTTGGCTGTACCGTCCGCTTTCGCAGCTTCCTGATCCGCCTCTTCCGCACGGCTCTGATCAATGATACGTGCCAGTTCGCGCAGCGTTGTCTCAATACCTTCACGGCTCACAGCCGACAGCAACAACGGTTCACGGCCACACGCTTTTTTCAGCGCCTTCATCTTGTCTTTGCGCGCATCGGGATCAAGCGTATCGGCCTGTGACAATGCTACAATCTCAATCTTATCGGTCAGACCGTGACCATAAGCTTCCAGCTCGCCGCGGATCACCTTATAGGCCTTCGCCACATCTTCTTCCTGTGCCGAAACCAGATGTAGCAGCACACGGGTACGCTCCACATGGCCGAGGAAGCGGTCGCCGAGACCAATGCCTTCACTTGCACCTTCAATCAAACCCGGAATATCCGCGATCACGAATTCACGCGCATCCACACGGGCAACACCAAGATTTGGATGCAGCGTGGTGAAAGGATAATCAGCGATCTTCGGCTTGGCAGCAGTAACGCTGGCAAGGAAAGTCGATTTACCGGCATTTGGCAGACCAACGAGACCGGCATCAGCAATCAGCTTCAGGCGCAGCCACAAGGTGCGCTCAATACCTTCCAGACCCGGATTGGCACGACGCGGCGCCTGATTGGTCGAGGTTTTAAAATGCAGATTGCCAAAACCGCCATTACCGCCTTTGGCAAGACGGTAGCGCTGGCCAACAGTGGTCAGATCGCAGATCAGCGTTTCATTGTCTTCTTCAAAAATCTGCGTGCCAACCGGCACTTTGAGAATGACGTCATCGCCTTTACCGCCGGTCATGTTACGGCCCATGCCGTGCATACCGGTTTTCGCCCGGAAATGCTGCTGATAGCGATAGTCGATCAGTGTATTCAGACCATCCACGACCACAGCCCAGACGTCACCGCCGCGGCCGCCGTCACCGCCGTCAGGACCGCCGAATTCCAGAAATTTTTCGCGACGGAACGAAACCGCGCCAGCACCGCCATTTCCGGAGCGGATATAAATTTTTGTCTGGTCGAGGAACTTCATGTGCTTGCCTTTTCCGGCACAGGCCGGCTGTCGGATAGTCCGATATTAAGAGGTAATAAATTGCAGATATATGCGACCGCAATTTTAACTGAGATATTTAAACTGAGCCAATACAGCAAAAAACCGGACTTGAAAACCGCCGCCGCTGCAGTTGCAAACTATAGTTTCAGTGCAGACGCACACAAAGTGAGCAGCGGCTTTTGTCCTTATATCGCAGTGCAGAGCATTATTGCCCTGCACCACGCAATTCCAGCCATTGCTGACGGGTCATGATATAGCACTCAACCGGCACATCTCCGTCAACAACAGAATGACCAATGGCAGAGCCCGTATGCCTGAAACCGCATTTCTCAATCACACGCTTTGAGCCTTCATTGCGGCTTTGCGCACTGATATAAATCTGCTCCAGCGACAATTCACGGAACGACAAATCGATCAAAGCCGTTGCGGCTTCTGTGGCATAGCCTTTGCCCCAGTAAGGCTCACCCAGCCAATAGCCGATCTCATAGCCAGGGCCATATTTATGATCGTGCAATGTAAGGCTGCCAATAAACTCGCCCGTATCGGCAAGTGTAATCGCATAAACAAATTGCCCGATCGCACCGGACGCTGCAAGCTTGATAAAATCAACCGCATGTTCGCGCGAATATGGATAAGGCAACCGCGCCAGCATACGCGCCACATTAATATTGTTTGCTAATGCAGCGATCGCATCAATATCTTCTTCATGCGGCGGGCGCAGCACAAGACGCTCTGTGAGCTGCACTGGGGAATCCCGCAAAGTCACTTTCGCACCATAGGCTCCTGTCAGCCCCGCACCTCTGAGATCATCATCCGTCGCCAGCGCAGCCTGTCTGCTTTCGCTTCTTAATTCTGTTCCGCTCTGCAATTTTGTCATTGTTGCTTTCAGGCCTGCCGGCCATCCTCCGGGAAAAATAAAAGGGGAGACGGTTTCCCGTCTCCCCTTCAATATTTTGTCCGTAAAGAGGCTTCATATATCGGGTTCAACAGGAACACCGGTATATGAATGGAGCACCGGTTACTCCGCAGCTTCAGCCATCGGGTTCACGGATACAAAGGTTCGGCCGTTTGCTTTTGTCTTGAAAGACACAACGCCGTCAGCCTTTGCGAACAGGGTATGATCTTTACCCATGCCGACATTTGCACCCGGATGCCACTGAGTACCGCGCTGGCGAACAATGATGTTGCCTGCGATAACAGCTTCGCTACCGAATTTTTTCACGCCAAGGCGTTTCGACTCTGAATCGCGACCGTTACGCGATGAACCGCCAGCTTTCTTATGTGCCATCGGTATTCTCCTTTAATTCGTTGATTACTCAGCAGCTTCAGCTTTTGGCGCAGCCTTTTTCGGCGCGGCCTTTGCTTTAGCGGATGGCTTTGCGCCACCGGTGAGGATTTCCGAAATGCGGATTGTCGTCAGTTCCTGACGATGACCGCGTGTACGCTTGGAGTTCTGACGGCGACGCTTCTTGAACGCGATAACTTTTTTCGCACGGCCCTGTTCAACTACTTCCGCAGTTACAACAGCACCTTCAACGCGCGGAGCACCAACAGTGGCGTTTTCACCTTCGCCAACGATCAGAACTTCTGCAAATTCTACAACATCACCGGCTTCACCGGCAACTTTTTCAACTTTAAGCACATCATTGGCGGCAACGCGATACTGCTTACCACCTGTCTTAATGACTGCGAACATTTGTTTTCCTTTCGGGTCGTTCGTTTCCGGTTCTCCCGCCAAGCAGGGACCGTCTTCTTGTCAGTCGTGACAGTTTGATTATTTATCTTAGCAAAAACATCAGTTTAAGGTCTGATAAACACACAACAAAAGTCAAAGGGGATTCTCATCCTCCTGCGACGTGGCCGCATATAGTGGCAAAAACACCGCCGCGTCAAGGTTTTTCAGACCATAAAGCACATTATCTGCGAAATTATGGTGAGTTCTGAACGATTAGCACTTGTCTAAATCCGCTGTCCGCGTTATGAGCGCGACACACATTCAGCAAATCGCATGATTTGATATGAAAACAGATTGTTTAGTCTGAAACTTTCATATGATGACACAGCGGAGAGGTGGCTGAGTGGTTGAAAGTACCGCACTCGAAATGCGGCGTGGGGGCAACTCCATCGTGGGTTCGAATCCCACCCTCTCCGCCAGTTATTTCTATTAAATCAAATAATTATTGAATGATAATTCACTTTAATTGGCTTGACTTACACTATCTTCCGGCCATTATCAGTCAGAAACCACATTAGCAGTGCGAAGAAGGTCACACTGAAATACGGACTGCGCAGTTACCCATATTCGGATTATAACAACGATAAGTGGCCTTTCCTGCCGCTTTGGCCGCATATAAAGCCGTATCTGCATTCACAAAGACGTCTTGTGCTGAATCACCGGCTACTCTTGCGATACCAATTGATGCTCCGAGCTTCAGGAATTGCTTCTCGAATATGAACGGCTCGCTCAGACAATCAATAATCCGCTGTGCAAATTTTTGAACAGCTTTTATGTCCTGAATTTCACTAGTGATAATGGCAAACTCATCACCACCAATTCTGAATATCTCTTTATAAGAGTGATTAATCGATTTTAGTCGATTACTTATTTCTTTCAAACATTCATCACCTGCGATGTGGCCATATTCATCATTGATCGGCTTGAACCCATCCAAGTCAATTAACAACAGATATCCATGTCCGCTAGCTACTTGATCTCCTTGAATGGCAGATGATAGTTTCACAAGGAATTGGCTTTTGTTCGCTAAACCAGTCATCTGATCATATTCCGCAAGATACATCATATGATCAAATGACAGTTTTTGATCAGTGATATCTTGTTTCATGCCAAAAATCCGAACAGGTATGTCGTTCTGACACTCAATTGATGCCGTAATACGTATCCAGCGGCTCTTACCGCCAAAAGTTATTATTTCAGCTTCCAATGTAAAACCGCTACGCGCAGCAATTGCATCTGAACGTCGCTTCACAAGCTCCGCACGAGAGACTTCAGTATAACAAGCCAAGGTATGAGACCTATCAAGTCGAGTTCCTCGCGGCAATTCAAACAGATCATAGGTATAATCAGACCAAGTCAATTCCTCAGTAGGTAATGCGCACTCCCAAATACCTATTTGTGCAACGATAGAAGACTGACCATATATCTTTTTGTAGTGTGAAAATGTTTGAGCTTGCTCTTTTATAAGCTTCTCTTTTTCAGCCAACTCTTGCTTTAAACGCTTGATTTCTTTCTGAAGTTGGCTCGGCATAAAAAGTCCTACTGCTTGTTACAGCTGAAATTATAAATAATCATAACTTCTAAATTATTAAACTTCCAAAAACATACTTCAGCATGAACCTTTCTAGGTCACGCAATACAAAGGCATGTGAAGTAAGTTACCGTGAATCGGTGACATTGCGAAGAAGAGCACGACACGTAAATAGATGACATTAACGTGCCTATAGCGGCAGAAGAAGTTTTACCTTTGTTTCCTTCGATCGCTGGTCCTGCTCCATCAAGCATAAAGTGGTAGATTATTACCATTTTATGCGTTCAAAACATTCAAGCGGAACATTGCTCATGCCGGTATGTTTTTATTCAGGCTGTATTCGGACGCCTATTGGTGAGCTGACCGTTATTGTGAATGATCAGGGCGCGGTTATGCGCCTTGATTTTGAGAATGACAGCCGCGTTCATCCGGCCAATACACAAATCCCTGTTACGCGGCATGATGATGCGGCTGTGCGCCATGTCGCTGAACAGATACACGAGTATTTCGCAAAGGAGAGACGTCATTTTGATCTTACACTAGCACCGCTTGGCACGCCTTTTCTGAAGGCTGCCTGGCAGGAGCTTGCAAAAGTGCCTTATGGTACAGTCGTTACCTATGGTGAACTTGCAGAACGTGCCGGTCATCGTGGTTCTGCGCGTGCCTTTGGCCGTGTGAATGCGATTAATCCGATTTCGATTATTGTTCCCTGCCACCGCGTTATCGGCGCCAATGGCAAGCTGACAGGCTTTAGCGGCGGCCTAGCCAAGAAAGAAGCACTGTTGCGTCTGGAAGGCAGTCTTTATCAGGAACGCTTACTCTGACAGCGTAAGTAGCAGTTTATAGCTTTCCCTCCGTCGCTTAAACGTGTGGGGTTGAGGGCTTTATAGCAGTTGCTTGTTTATCGGCTTTAGACCGACGGGACTGCCTTTATAGTTTTGCTTGGTTTGCAGAACTATTGAATTTCGAATGTATTTTATTGGGAGATCTTGGTTGGGCGCAGGATTTGTGATTTTGTCTCCCGCTTTGTCGGCTTTGCCTCCTTGCGGGCCTCTGACTAGGCTTAAAATCTACGACCCGTTACAAAAAAAATCCCGCTCAAAGAGCGGGCTGTTTATTTGGTTGCGGGGGCAGGATTTGAACCTGCGGCCTTCAGGTTATGAGCCTGACGAGCTACCGGGCTGCTCCACCCCGCGTCAAAGATTTTCGGGTTTTGAGCCCGGGAGCGAAGTCAGGCGTAGCCTGATGAGGTGAGGCCGTATAGCAATCGATTGATTATCGATTGTAGGCCGAACGGGCGCTCCACCCTAGATATATGATCGCTTAAGATTTGCTTTGAAGATTGTCTTATCGGTAAGCGATTGATTTGCGCGTTTAGCGCTGAATGTTTGAGAAGATGTTTTTGTTTTCTGTGCCATTTGCAGACCTGGCAGCGACCTACTCTCCCGTGTCTTAAGACAAAGTACCATTGGCGCTGGAGCGTTTCACGGCCGAGTTCGGAATGGGATCGGGTGCAGCCGCTCCGCCATAACCACCAGGTCAGCAAAGGGCACAGAAACAAATAAGAAGCTGGATTTTTCGTGCACTGCGTAATTAGCGCAGTTCCGTCTCTAAGCACGCGACTGCGTGCCGGCCGTTAGGCCGCCCTCTCGGAGCCATTCACGAAGTGAATAGGGCGTGAGAGAGAAGAAACTATCAAACTCATCCATTGGATGAGCTTGATGGATATTGATAATGAGAACAATCAAGTCGATCGAGCTATTAGTACCGGTCAGCTGCATGCATTACTGCACTTCCACATCCGGCCTATCAACGTGGTGGTCTTCCACGGCTCTGATAGGGAATACTCGTTTTAAGGTTAGTTTCCCGCTTAGATGCCTTCAGCGGTTATCTAGTCCGTATATAGCTACTCTGCTATGCCGTTGGCACGACAACAGATCCACCAGAGATACGTCCATCCCGGTCCTCTCGTACTAGGGACAGATCCTTTCAATATTCCTACACCCACGGCAGATAGGGACCGAACTGTCTCACGACGTTCTGAACCCAACTCACGTACCGCTTTAAATGGCGAACAGCCATACCCTTGGGACCTGCTCCAGCCCCAGGATGCGATGAGTCGACATCGAGGTGCCAAACAACCCCGTCGATATGGACTCTTGGGGGTCATCAGCCTGTTATCCCCGGCGTACCTTTTATCCGTTGAGCGATGGCCCTTCCACACGGGACCACCGGATCACTATGACCGACTTTCGTCTCTGCTCGACTTGTCTGTCTTGCAGTCAGGCGGGCTTATGCCATTGCACTCGACGAACGATTTCCGACCGTTCTGAGCCCACCATCGCGCGCCTCCGTTACTCTTTAGGAGGCGACCGCCCCAGTCAAACTACCCACCATACACGGTCCTGGACCCGGATATACGGGTCGCAGTTAGACATCTATGACGATAAGGGTGGTATTTCAAGGATGACTCCACGAAGGCTGGCGCCTCCGCTTCAAAGTCTACCACCTATCCTACACATGTCGCCACAAATGCCAGTGTAAAGCTATAGTAAAGGTGCACGGGGTCTTTCCGTCTAACCGCAGGAACCCCGCATCTTCACGGGGAATTCAATTTCACTGAGTCTGCGTTGGAGACAGCGGGGAAGTCGTTACGCCATTCGTGCAGGTCGGAACTTACCCGACAAGGAATTTCGCTACCTTAGGACCGTTATAGTTACGGCCGCCGTTTACTGGGGCTTCAATTCAAGGCTTGCACCTCTCCTCTTAACCTTCCAGCACCGGGCAGGCGTCAGACCCTATACGTCGTCTTGCGACTTCGCAG
>NZ_CP080493.1:1832500-1857500 GCF_019464455.1 Pseudochrobactrum sp. Wa41.01b-1
CTGACACGCTCATCAACCGGCATCGATAAATCGTTCAGCCACTCTTTATGTATATGTGCGGCTTCAATGCCAGTGAGCGATCCTTTGTTCGGGCCCGTGCGCAGTGTATTAATAAGAGTGTCAAAGCTGCACTCTATAAATACCGCACCGGCAGCCTCCAGTTTTTTCAACACGGACTGATAGGCCGCAGCTACGTCCTCTTCCATATCCTGCAGCACAATGCCCTGCGGAATACCGACTTTGAGACCTGCGAGTTCGATCTTTTCTAAAGGCAGCGGCGCTTCACCGGCCATAATCGCATCAGCATCCGCACAAGCCACAACAGTCTTGGCCAAAGGCCCGACGGAATCGAGGGTCGGCGACAGCGGGAATGCGCCTTCCAGCGAAACACGCCCATGGGTCGGCTTAAAGCCGACAACACCATTCAATGCCGCCGGAATACGTACCGATCCGCCGGTATCTGAACCGATTGCAATATCACATGTGCCTTCACCCGCGCTGACAGCTGCACCGGAAGAAGAACCGCCAGTCACCAGACTTGCATCATAAGCATTGCCCGGCACCGGATAATGCGGATTAAGCCCCGTAGCCGTGAAAGCAAATTCCGTCATATGCGTTTTACCGATGATAATCGCACCGGCTTTACGCAGACGCTCGACGATCACCGCATCTTTTGTCGCCGGCTCTGCTGTTTTACGAATGATTGAGCCAGCAAGATTTGGCTCTCCCGCCACATCGAACAGGTCTTTGATCGAGACAATCTTGCCATCCAGCGGGCCAAGGCTCTCCCCTCTTGCCGCTCGCATGTCTGCAGCATCAGCTTCAGCGCGCGCTGTATCCGGATAGAGTTTGACATAAACCGCTTCCGTAGCCTTGCGATCTTCAAGGCGTTTTAAAATTGCATCCAGTTTTTGGCGTGCTGACAATTCCCTGCCCTCATCATTGTGTTCAGTCACCATCTCTCAGAATAAAAGGCCACGAGCCGTAACCGGTTCATGACCTTTTCTCTCTTTATAATATATTATGCATCAATATCCGTCATTATCGCTGAGCGATAAACCGGACTTTATGCGTGTCAGCAACAGGCAAAAGCTCTGTTACCGGCGGCACGGTATAAACATCATGTTTGCCGAATTCCCGCGGATAATAATCATAGCCTGCAGGCGGTGGCGGAGCCTCATCCATACCGCTGCGTTCTTCACCGCGAACGATTGCAAACGGATCAGGAATCGCGCCCATTAATCGCCGGGTATAAGGATGTGTCGGATTGGCAAACACATCCTGCCACGGACCTTGTTCCACCACCTGACCGAAATACATCACCGCAACGCGGTCACTCATATGCTCAACCACACTCAGATCATGGCTGATCATTATATATGAGAGCTGCAATTCATCCTTCAGTTCCAGCAACAGATTGATGATCTGTGCGCGGATAGATACATCCAACGCCGAAACCGGCTCATCCAGCACCACAACTTTCGGATTGAGAACCAGCGCGCGGGCAATTCCGATACGCTGACGTTGACCACCGGAAAATTCATGTGGCAGACGCTTGGCATGCTCTGGCTTCAGACCGACAAGCTTCATCGTATTCTCAACACGGTCATTGAGTTCCGATTTTGTCGTCATACCCTGCAGGCGTAAAGGTGCTGCAAGCGAGGTATAAATCGTCTGTCGCGGATTGAGTGACGCATAAGGATCCTGAAAAACCATCTGCGCCATCTGTGCCCGCTCAAGACGGCTTGGCCCTTTTTCACCGGTAATCGGTTTACCTTCAAAATAGATCGTACCCGAAGTCGGTTTTTGCAGACCGAGAATTGACAGCGCCAAAGTGGATTTGCCGCAACCGGATTCCCCCACAATGGAAAGACATTCACCTTTATGCAGATCAAGACTGAAATTATTGACCGCGCGCACGGCTTGTTTTGACTTGCGAAACAAGCCGGCAGCCACCGGAAAATGAACATTGAGATTTTCAATACGCAACAGCGGCGTGTTCTTCTCACTCATGATGATAACACCTCACGAAACCGCGTTTGGCTTCCGTATCCCCGTTCTGAATGCTTGCATTCTGTTCCAGCTCGGTTTGCGGCGGTACTTTTGTCAGGCAAATATCAGTCGCCCGTGTACAACGCGGCTGAAACCGGCAGCCTTTCGGAAAAGCCGAAATAGAAGGTACAACACCTTCAATCTCCTGAAGCTTTTTACGTTCATCCGGTTTCCGCTGCCCCAAAACGGGCAGTGAACTCAAAAGCCCGTGCGTATAAGGATGTGCCGGATGCCCGAACAAGTCCGCAACATTCTGCTCTTCAACCAGATGACCGGCATACATCACACCGACGCGTTTGCACATTTTCGCAATCACGCCGAGATCATGGCTGATCATCAGCACGGATGTTCCGCGTGATGAGCACAATTCCTGCATCAGTTTCAGAATTTCTGCCTGAACAGTCACATCAAGCGCGGTCGTAGGTTCATCCGCTATCAGCAGATCAGGATTGCAGGCCAGCGCGATGGCAATCATCACACGCTGACGCATACCACCGGACATCTGGTGCGGATAGTTTTTCACACGGCTTTCCGGTGCTGGCACATGCACCTGCGCCAAAGCCTCAATCGCCTTCTTCTCCGCCTCATGCCATGTTGCGCCCTGATGGAGCACAAACATTTCAGCAATCTGTCGCCCCACTGTTGCCAGCGGGTTCAGTGCAGTCATCGGCTCCTGAAAAATCATCGCAATCCGGCTGCCGCGCAATTTACGCATATCGCGATTGCTCAGCTTGAGCAGATCCTGTCCTTTAAACAGAATCTCACCGGAACTCACTTCCAGAGGACGATTCAAAAGCCCCATAATGGAAAGCGAAGTGATGGATTTTCCGCAACCGGATTCCCCCACCAGACCAAAGGTTTCACCGGCACCGATCGAGAATGAAACATTCTCAACCACGTTAAACCGCGTTTCACCGGAAACCATATCAATATGTAGGTTTTTCAGTTCTAATAATGGTGTATCGCTCATGATTTGCGGCTCCTCATATGCGGATCCAGCACATCGCGTAAGCCGTCACCAAACAGATTAAGCCCCAGAACTGTCAGGAAGATTGCAAGCCCCGGGAAAATAGCTGCCCATGGCGCAATGGCAATCAGCTCACGCGCATCGGTCAGCATACTGCCCCAGCTCGGGAATGGCGGACGAATGCCCAGACCGAGATAGGAAAGTGCCGCTTCTGCCAGAATAGCATCGCCCATGCCGAGCGTACCGATAACCAGAATTGGGCCGATCATATTCGGTAAAATCTGGGTAATCATAATGCGGATATCACTATAACCCAGTGTCTTTGCCGCCTGAACATAGCCCTGCTTCTTCAAAGACAATGCGGATGAACGGGCAATACGGCAGGTCCATGACCAGTTGGTCAGGCCCAGCGCAATCAGCAGGCTGCCAAGGCCAGGGCCGAGGATCGCCATAATTGCCAGTGCAAAAATCAGCGACGGGATCGACAGCATCAGATTGGTCAGACCGCAGACAAAATCATCCCAGCGGCCACCGAAATAACCGGCGGAAATGCCCAAAGTAAGGCCGATAATGGTGTTGATGATCTGCGAGACAATACCCACAGTCAGCGAAATGCGTGCCCCGTAAAGCACACGGCTGAACACATCGCGCCCCTGTGCGTCGGTGCCGAACCAGAAATCACCGTCCGGCGGCAGCTCCGCATTAATAAGGTCAGCATCCAGCACCGGATCATAATGTGCCAGCAAAGGAGCGAAAATACCGGCGGCCAGAATAACCACACACAGCACTCCGCCGAATAACAGATTGAAACGTAATCTCATGGCGCTACTCGTGGCTGATGCGCGGATCAATTACCGCATAAAGAATATCGACAACAGTATTAATGATCAGGAACCACAATACGATCATGAGAATAGCACCCTGCACTACCGGAATATCGCGCATTGATACGCTGTCAACGAGCAGTGAGCCGAGCCCCGGCCATGAGAATAATTTCTCGATCACAACGGCTGCGCCCATCAGCGAACCAAATTGCAGGCCGACAGTGGTGATAATCAGAACCAGCGCGTTACGCACCAGATGCCATGTGACCAGACGATAGGCATTCATACCTTTGGAACGGGCTGTACGGATGAAATCCGTGCCCATCACTTCAAGCACAGCCGCACGGGTTGTGCGCGCCAGCAAGGCCAGTGGTGCCACGCTCAAGGTTACAGCCGGCAATATAAGATTACGGATACCGCCGTCGCCATAACCGAAACTCGGCAACCAGCCCAAAGTCAGCGCGAAGAAATACATCAGCAGCAGACCAAGCCAGAACTGCGGCAGCGACAGGCCGGAAACCGCACCAATCATTGTGAAAGTATCTAATATACTGCCCGGTTTCAGCGCCGCGATAAAGCCGAGCGGCACACCAATCAGCACTGCAAGCATCATAGCGGCAATCGCCAGCTTCATCGTTGGCCACATACGCTCCATCAGCACCTGTGTCACAGGCTGACGTGTACGGAATGACTTGCCTAAATCAAATTGCACCAGACTGACAACATATGTCCCGAACCGCTCATAAACCGGTTTGTCGAGGCCGAATTCTTTATTCATCTGCTCGGCGACTTTGGGATCATTACGTCCCTTACCGTCAGCAATCTGGCTGGATGTAAAACTGCCCGGAATAACACTGAAAATGACGAAGATAAGAAGAGACACCGCCAGAATGGTCGGTATCATCTGCAATACTCGCCTGATAACAAATCGAAGCAACCTGAGTGCCCCTTCCTACAGCATATCGTGAAAAATCCGGAACATATCCGCAGGATAGCCTATTCACCCGACTGATTTTTCCTGCATCCGCTCCGTACCGATATGCGACGAAACAAAAACCGAGAGCATTTTGGACAATAAAACCCGCGCGACAGGCTCAATCCGGTCACGTGCGGTCAAAAACACAATGCTCTGAAGACTGAAATTGGACCGGAGAGCAGAAACCCGCTCTCCGGCACGCCCCCCGCCTCAAACGGGCACGGGTTTAACGACCGCTCGGAACGCTGTCGTCCACCCAAAGCTCTTCATAAGCCTGAATTGCAAGCTCAGCAGAGTTCGGCTGCAGGCCGTGCAACCATGGCTGATAGGCAATAACGGCCTTGTTATAGTTGAAGAACCAGTATGGTGCTTCATCCTGCAGGATATTATTGGCCTGACGCAGCAGATCGTTGCGCTCATCTTCAGACGCGGTTTTCTGAGCGGCTTCATATAACTTGTCAAATTCAGCATTGTTGAATTTTGTATAGTTACAGGAAGACTGCGGTGTCTTGGAATAGAAGCACTGCAGCGCTGTCAGAGGATCCGGACCGCTTTCCAGCGACCACATGAAGGACTGGAAATTGCCGCTTGGCACATCTTCCGAAAGCACAGCGGATTCAACCGGCTTGGTTTTCAGCTTGATGCCGACTTTATCCAGCATCGGAATAATCGCTTCTGCGATTGTCAGACCCCAGCTTTCATTCTGCGTTGCCGTCAGCTCGAATTCAAAACCATCCGGATAACCGGCTTCAGCCAGCAGGGCTTTCGCTTTTTCCGGATCATAAGGATATGGCTTGGCATCCTTGTCAAAAGCAGGCGACGAAAGCGGTAGCCAGCTGACAGCACGATAGGCTTTGTCTTTAGCCAGACGCTTGATGATCAAATCGGAGTCGATCGCATAATTGATAGCCTGACGAACGCGCTTGTCCTGAAGCGGTTTCACATCACGGTTGAAACCCATAACGCGGGTATAAACTTCCGCGACTTCCAGAATGTTTTTCGACAGTTCCGGATCAGCTTTATAGGTCACATATTGTGCAGGTCCGAGAACCGAAACATCCACTTCCTTATTACGGAAAGCAACATCACGGGCTGCGGCTTCACCCATCAGCATAATGTTGATTTTATCGGCATAAGGTTTGTCTTTAAGGTAGAATTTTTCCCATTTTTCAACGGTCAGACGTGAGCCCGGAATATATTCAGCGAATTTGTAAGGTCCGAGCCCCACAGGACGGCTTTTGAAGCTGTCTTTATCGGCTTCGCCATCCGGATAAATCACTGTGCTCGGCTGCATGAAAATAAAGCCCGGATCCAGCGCTTCATTCAATGTGACTTCGAGCGTGAAATCATCAATTTTCTTCAGGCCTTCGATTTCCTGAACTTTGCCTTCGGAATAAGCATCCGCGCCTTTAACATTGCTGATATAGCGGGCACCGACATAGGCTTTGCCCGGTGTCATCGCGCGCTTATAGCTGTAGATGATGTCATCCGCAGTCATCTGCTTGTCATTATGGAAAAATGCATCCTGACGCAGTTTGAAAGTATAGGTCAGACGATCATCCGAAGCTTTCACTTCCGTTGCCAGATCAAGCTGCGGCTTGTTGGCTGTGCCATCCCATGAATAAAGGCGGCGATGCAGCGCTTTGGTCGGGAACTCGTCCTGCGTTGCAGTGGTTGCCTGATTGTCCAGCGTACCGAAGCTTGAACCGTAAGGCGCAACGAAATTAATCGTGCCGCCTTTGCGCGGTTCTTGAGCGGAAGCATTCATGGCCACGCCGGCCAGCAAAGATGCCGCCATTGTTGAGATTAAGGCTAAGCGTTTCATCATTGAGAATATCCCCTCCTCAGAATTTATTTTTATTCCGGCTGCGGTCTCCTAATCCCGCAGCCTTATTCTCTGCTTTTGCCGCGTATCTCATCCGAAAACCGCTTCACAATTTTCGGGATACGCTGCCGCTGTTTCAGCGTGCAAACACAATCTCACCGCCGCGCAATGTCATAATGCACTGCGTATCGCTGAGAATTTCCTCCGGTGTCGCTTCCAGCATATTGCGTGAGAACACGGCAATATCCGCGACCTGACCGGCAACCAGCTTGCCTTTCACAGTCTCCATCTTCTGTGAAAATGCACCATATTCGGTGTAAACCTGCAAAGCTTCCTCGATGGAAACACGCTGGTTTTCATCCATTACAGTGCCTTTCCATGTCTTGCGGGTCAACATCGTGTAAAGATTCGGAAACGGATTCGGATGGCAGACAGGGCTGTCACTGCCGGTCGCCGGTTTGAAACCGAGATCGCGCCATGTCTTCAGCGGATAGCTCGGACGGGCACGTTCATCCCCCAGAACCGAAATATAAGCATCGCCGAAATCATAGATGAAAACCTGCTGCGGGCACGGATAAATACCGGCTTTGAGCATACGCTGATGCTGTTCATCGCTGGAGAAACCACAATGTTCAATACGGTGGCGACGATCCGGATCAGGATAGGCAGCCAGCGCTTTTTCATAGGCGGTAATCAGCTGTTCGATCGCCATATCACCGATCGCATGGCAAGCCAGCTGGTAACCTTTGGCGTGAGCATCCATCACCATGGCCTGCAAATCTTCATCACTGAGAATCTGCACACCAATATTGTCCACATCATCGCCGTGATATGGCACGGACATCCATGCGGTTTTGCCCCCCGCAGAACCGTCAAGGAAGAGTTTGACCGCACCGATGGTCAGCATATCATCGCCGACACCGGAAACCAGACCGCTTTCATAGCATTGCGGCACCACTGACTTACCCGGATCACCGAGCAGAACCAACCATGTACGCACCGGCAAACGGTTATCACGCTTGGCAATATTATAAGCGCGGATTTCTTTATAACCGGCAATCTGACCGACCGCAGCATCCATGCAGGATGTAATACCATAGGAAAGCAGCATATTGCCGCCGTCTTCAATGGCTTCAATAATCTGCTCTTCGCTTGGCTCAGGAATGACAGCGCGCACCAGATCCTGCGCATTTTCAGCCAGCATACCGGTCAGAGCGCCGTTTTTCTGTTCAATCAATCCGCCATCCGGCACAGGTGTTGTTTCATCCACACCGGCAAGTTTCAGCGCAAAGGAATTGGCAATCGCCACATGGCCGCAGGCACGGGTCAGCAGAACCGGATGTTCGGGTGCCGCCTGATCCAGCTCGGATTTATGCGGATGACGGCCAATATCCAGCTTGGTCTGGTCATAGCCGCGCGCCAGAATCCATTCGCCTTTCGGCAATGTTGCCGCTTTTGCACGGATCGCTTCCTGCAAATCAGCCAGTGTCGGCAAGACAGCAGGTGTTGCATCAATCCGCTTCAGAGACAGACCGGTGGAAATCAGATGCAGATGCGCGTCGTTCAGACCCGGTGTGGCGAATGCGCCTTTGAGGTCAACAAGCTCTGTAGCTTCCCCCTGAAACTGCAGAATATCCTGAGACTTGCCGCCGGCCAGCACCTTGCCTTGCCAGATGGCCAGTGCCTCAACAGCACCTTCTTCATAACCGCACCAGATGGTACCATTGTGCAAAATTTTATCGGCAATAATCATCCCGCTCGCGGACATGATGTGCCCTCCCCTTCATGCTGCTGCAGGCAATCGTCGCTTTGTTCCCGCGCATTCTGCTCTGCAGTATTATCACTGTTTCCCGTCATGCCGATTCGCCTTACCCTTCCTTGCAAGGTATAAAGCTCCGGCATTTTTTTATCTTTGACTGAAGCCTTTCATTATACGAAATGAAAAGCAAGCTGCGCATTTGTTAAAATTAGACGTTATTTTTACGTCATTTTGCGCAATAAAACTTCGTTTCGACGATTTTTAGGATTTGATGACGACTATATGCACACCCCTCATGAGGCTATGCATAAATTCGATAGATATATCACCTTGGTGATCTGCAAAATTGCGGGCAGATTCGCCCGCTTTATGTCTATACGAGACTGGATTTTGCCATCTGATGGAAGAAAGAGGCTCCGCGCTCCAATATCTCATCATTAAAATTGTAACGGCTGGTATGCAACCCGCTGCTGTCACCATTGCCAAGGAAGATATAGGCTCCCGGCACCGCTTCCAGCAGGAAGGAGAAATCCTCACTGCCCATCATCGGCACATCCAGCTCTTCAAAAACATCCTCGCCAAAGCTGGCAACCGCCACATCCCGCGCCAGTTCATAGGCTTGTTTGTTGTTGATGGTTGCCGGATAGCCCACAGCCCAGTCAAGCTGCACTTCCGCCTGATAGCTTTTCGCCTGAAAACGGGCAATTTCATCCACGCGATCACGCAGTGCTACCCGTACAGACGGATCCATTGCTCGCATCGACAGTTCAAGCACAGCAGTATCCGGGATAATATTGCAGGCAGAACCCGACTGGAAAGAGCCAACAGTGAGCACTGCAGGCTGATGCGGAGAAATATTACGGGAAACCAGCGTCTGCAAAGCCATCACAATACTGGACGCAACTACAACCGGATCAACGGTCAGCTCCGGCATGGCACCATGACCGCCGCTGCCTTTAACAGTCAGTGTCAGCACATCAATCGATGCGGCCATCGCACCGGCTTTTGCTGAAAATACGCCTGTCGCCAGCCCTGGCATATTATGAATCGCGAAAACCTGCTCACAAGGGAAACGCTCAAACAAACCGTCTTCAATCATCATTTTGCCGCCGCCGAAATTCTCTTCCGCCGGCTGGAAAATCATATGAACCGCACCGTTAAAATCCTGATCCTGCGACAGAGCATATGCTGCTCCCAGCAGCATCGCCGTATGACCGTCATGGCCGCAGGCATGCATCACGCCTTCATGCTGGCTTGCATAAGGCAGACCGGTTTCCTCCAAAATCGGCAAAGCATCGAAATCTGCACGAAAACCGATTGAACGGTTGCTGTCGCCGCGCTTCAGCGATCCGACAACACCTGTCTGTCCCAGACCGCGCGTTACCTCAAAGCCCCATTTTGTCAGATGCTGCGCAATGAATTCCGATGTTTTAAATTCAGATAATCCGATTTCCGGCATCGCATGCAGCTGATGCCTTATCTTAATCAGCTCCGGCAAAAAGCTGCTGAAATCAAATTTTCCCATAGCCCACTCCCATTATGCCCCAATATGCAAATCACCTGCAAACCAGCGCGTCCATACCGGTTACGAATTCCGCATCACCCGATCAATGCACAGCCATGGTTACAGGATCAGTATTTCTTATACTATTCGATGGACGATTTGCACGAACATAAGCACCACCTATAATTGTTTTTCTTTGTTTTATCTTTCCGCCATTTGAATTTCACTTGCCGGAAACAAACCGCTCTCTTAAAAGTGCTGGATATGCAATAAAACAGGCATCTTGCAGGCTGCGGTTGCTGTCTGTTTCAGCCCATGGCCAATAAAACGGAGCAGAATGTGCGTTTATCAATCAGTCTGATTTCTGCTGCGCTATTTGCTCTGTCCGCCTGCGCGTCCAAAGATGTCGGCCCGATCAACAGCCATGAGTCGGATATTCAAAGCAAAAGAACAGACTATATCGCCGATCACGGCAATGACGGATCAACCGTTGTAGCACTGGCCTTTTCAGGTGGCGGAACGCGCTCTGCCGCTTTTGCCTATGGTGTATTGCAGGCGTTGGATGAAACGGTAATTGATGAATATCCCTATAAGCGGCGGCTGATTGATAATGTCAGGCTGGTTTCCGGTGCTTCAGGCGGGGCAGTTGCTGCCGCCTATTATGGCATGACCGGCCCTGATAAATATCGCGACTTTCGGGAGAAATTTCTGTACCGCAATGCAGAGGAAGGCCTGCGTACCTCATTGCTGCATCCCGAAAATGTCGTACGCACCATCGGCGGCGGTCTGAATGACCGGAACGGATTTGCCCAATGGCTGAACGACAATCTGTTTCATGGTAAAACCTTTGCAGCTCTCAGACGCAGTGATGCACCGACCGTGTGGATTACCGCATCAGATATTTATAACCGTACGCCGTTCCACTTTACCGATGATACATTTGAAGCTTTGTGCAGCGATCTCGATAAAGTCTATCTTGCCGATGCTGTGAGTGCCTCAGCGGCAGTTCCCGTGGTGTTCTCTCCGGTGGTTATCTCCGCCATGCACAAGAAGTGTAACTATCAGCCGCCGCAATGGCTACAGGAGACACTCACCAATCCGGATGTTTCACTGCGTCTCAATGCCTATGCACGCAGCCTCTATGCTTATCGTAATGATCCGAAACAACGCTATATCAAGCTGCTGGATGGCGCATTGACCGATAATATCGGTGTCACCCCATTCGCGCTGGCACGGGCTGGCGCAAAAAACCCTTACGGCCCGCTGTCTCCGGCAGAGGCGGTCAAATTGCGCAAGCTGATTTTCATTGTTGCGGATGCCGGAACTGAGGGTGAAGAACCATGGGCAACAAATGTAAACGGCCCGATATTGACCGAGGTCGCCGCTGCCACAGTCTATACAGCAATCTCGGCCTCTGTGCGTGAGGGTTTTGATGCTCTGAAACTGGCCACCAATCAATGGCAGCAAGATCTCATTCAGTATCGCTGCTCACTGCCTTCAGCCAAGGTCAAAGAATATCGCGGTACTTTGCAGGGCTGGAATTGCAGGGATTTGTCCCTGATTGTCGAAGCCGTCAGTTTCCGTGATCTGGATAGTGCCACGCAAGCCCGTCTCAACAAAATTCCGACCCGTTTCAGCCTGCCGAAACAACAGGTTGATCTGGCCATCGCCTCCGGTCGTCAGGCGATTTTGCAGCACGAGAAAATTCAGAATGCGGTTCTGGATATTCAGAAATTCGCTCAGGTGAAGCGCTCAGAACAGGTTGCGCCGGTTAAACGCGCCTCTGCCGCACTTCCCGTTTTTCATTAGAGCGCCGTGTGCCAGACTTAGAGCGGTTTACGTTCATGTTGGATCGCAATGTCCGCTCTAGTTTCCTTAGTTTGTCACATTATCCCGATGTCAAGTTGATCCAGCTTGACTGTGAAATGCTCTAGCACACAAAACTCGCTCGAGCACTTTAAAATCAGAGCATAATTTACCTTCAACTGACCCGGTTTTTTTAAATTATGTTCTAAGACGACAGTCGTTTATACTCATATTTCGTGCCCTTTTCTGATCCGGTTATGATGATGCAAGATCTTTTTTCAGGACTGACCTCCGCGCAACCAGAGCAGGAAAACCTTGCTGAAGGCGCTGTATTGTTACGCAGATTTGCTCTGTCAGCGGAACAGGATCTGCTCTCAAGCCTGTCTGCCATCACCGAACAGGCTCCGTTCCGGCACATGGTTACGCCCGGCGGCTTTACCATGTCTGTTGCTATGAGCAATTGCGGATCACTCGGCTGGGTCAGTGATCGCAGTGGTTATCGCTACAGTCCTGTTGATCCGCAAACAGGCCGGAACTGGCCGCAGATGCCGGAGAGTTTTCTGCAGCTTGCCCAAAAAGCAGCAGCCAAAGCCGGATATGCTGATTTTATGCCCGATGCCTGCCTCATCAACCGTTATGAGCCAAAGACCAAACTCTCATTGCATCAGGATAAAGATGAGAAAAGTCCTGACCATCCGATTGTCTCAGTGTCACTGGGTCTGCCTGCCACCTTTCAGTTCGGTGGCTTGAAACGGACAGATCCGGTGCTCAAATATGCATTGCAGCACGGCGATGTCGTGGTATGGGGCGGCGTATCACGCCTTTATTATCATGGTATTACGCCACTGAAAGACGGAGATCATCCGCTGCTTGGCCGCTACCGCATCAATCTGACCTTCAGAAAAGCGGCTTAGAGCGGGTTGCGTATAATCTGATGCGCTATACTCGCCCTTTCGCTTTATTTTAACGCATGTCTTTATCCCAAAACCGGCACTCACTTTTGGGATACATGCTCAAATTTGAAAATAAGATTTGCAGTGCAGGAACAAAATTCACGCGATAACCTGTGATCTATTCAAAGAAAGGTAAGATCGTGAACAAGCACGCCCGCATAGACAAACTCCTTGATGATCCGCGCTGGCAGGCCGTGCTGGATCGCAAAACTGATGCCGACGGCACATTTGTTTACGCCATCAGCACGACAGGTATTTATTGCAGGCCGACCTGCCCTTCCCGCAGACCAAAACCTGAGCATACGCAGATTTTCGACCATTCCCGTCAGGCTGAAATCGCAGGCTACCGGCCATGTCTGCGCTGTCTGCCGCAGCGTCAGGAAACCTTGCAGCAACAGCAGAACCGGATTGTTGAAGAAGCCTGCCGCCTCATCCGCGACAATGAAACCGCACCTGATCTCAGCAGCCTCGCCGCCCATGCCGGTTTCAGCACATCGCATTTTCACAAGCTGTTTAAGCAGGTTACCGGTATCACACCGAAAAACTATGCCCAGTCACTGCGGATGCAAAGGCTTGAACAGGAACTTAAAAACAATAAAACCTCTGTGACAGAGGCGATTTACAATTCCGGTTATAATGAAAGCAGTAATTTCTATGCCTCAAAAAACAGGCTTTCCGGCATGACCGCATCTGCCTATAAAAAAGGAGGCGCAGACATCATGCTTCAATATGCAATTGCACCCTGCTCCCTTGGTAAAATACTGGTTGCGGCAACGTCAAAAGGCATCAGCTCGATTTTGCTCGGTGATAATGCTGACGAATTGCTGAATGATCTGAAAAAACGCTTCCCGAAAGCTGAAATCTCTCAGGGTGGCAGTGATTTTGAAACGACACTGAAGACCTGTCTGGAGTTTATCGATCAGCCGCAGCCGCAATTTTCCTTACCGCTGGATATTCACGGCACGGTCTTTCAGCAAAAAATCTGGCAGATTTTGCGTCAGATTCCGCCGGGACAAACCGTCAGCTATGCGGAACTCGCCAGTCTTGCCGGCATGCCTAAAGCTGCGCGTGCAGTTGCCGGTGCCTGTGCGGCCAATCCGGTTGCTGTTGTCGTTCCCTGCCACCGTGTTGTGCGCAATGACGGCGGTCTTTCCGGCTATCGCTGGGGCGTGGAGCGCAAACGCACATTGCTCAGCAAAGAGAAGAGTAAAGCACAAGGCTAATCCCGCTTGAGAAGAATGACTGTAACAGCCCTGCAGCTGTTACAGTCTTAGTGCTATTAATGCTGTGCGAAAACAGAGCGCTCCGTCTTTGAGAAACGGATAACCTGATAAGGCTCACTCATACCGCCCTGCTCCATTCCCGGAGAGCCGACAGGCATACCCGGTACGGCAAGACCGGATTTTTCACCGCCCTCAGCAAGAAGTTTCTCAATATCCTGAGCAGGTACATGACCTTCAATAACATGGCCATCAATAATAGCTGTGTGGCAGGACTGAAGATCATCCGTAACACCGTATTTGGCTTTGATCGGGCTCAGATCTTCAATATTGTGTTCTTTAATCTCAAAGCCCGCCGCTTTCATATGGTCGCCCCATGCACCGCAGCATCCGCAATAAGGTGATTTATACAATTCAACCACTTTACTATTCTGGGCGGATGCTCCGGAGACAAACCCGCTCAGCATCAGGGCAAACATACCGGCACCGGCCACTTGCATAAGCTTCATTTTACAAAATCCTTCTTTGAACGGGTTATGTCATATTTTACGAACTGAACAGCAACACGCTGAAAACAGCAAACAATGCCAGATGCAAAATCCCTTGAACCGGTGAGGTTTTCTGCCCGATAAAGCTGAAAGCCGTGAGCGCAATTGTCAGCAGAAACAAAATTGTTTCAACGCCGGAAATGCCCATTGTCACGGTTTTATTCATCACCAGACCGATAATCAGCACCGCCGGTACAGTCAGCCCCACAGTCGAGACAAAAGCACCGAGACACAAATTGATCGCGCGCTGCATTTCATTATTCAGCGCCGCTTTCACAGCTGTAATCGACTCCGGTGTAAACACAATGATTGCAATCAATACACCGCCGAGTGCTACAGGCGCATTGACCGTCTCAATACCGTAATCAATCAGAATAGCCAGATCATGAGCCAGCAAAACAATCGGCAGGATCATCGCAATCAGAATAACCGAGCGGATAAGGATTGCCCGTTTATCCAAGACTGCCGGTGCCGCATCGTCTTGGGCAAGCATTTGCGCTTCACTCGCCAGTACGGTCATATCGCCTGATTTCGGCTGAATAAACAAGCGGCTGTAACCGCCGATCTGCATCCACAGAAACAGGCCATACACTGCTATCGTAATGGCAGAAAATGCTACGGCCTGCACAAAGTTGAACTCACCGGTGCCGGAAACATAATTCGGCAGCACCAGAGCAAGTCCGGTCAGAACGGTAATCAGCGACAAGTAAGTGACTGCGCCCTGCGCATTATATTCCTGCTCACGATAGCGCAAACCGCCTGCCAGCAAACAAAGACCGGTCACAAGATTAAGAATAATCATCATGACGGAAAAAATAGCGTCACGGCCGATTGTCGGGAATTCACCCGGCCCGAGCAGAACCGATGCAATCAGAATAACTTCAATAGAGACAATCGACAGCGTGAGAATAAGCGTGCCGTAAGGTTCACCCAACTGATGCGCCAGATGATCCGCCTCTCCCACAACGCCAAAAGATGCCATGATGATTGTTGCAAACAGCGCAAGAAAACACAGAACTGCAATTGTGCTGTCAAACGGCTCGCTCAGCCATTGTTTGCCCCAAATGGCAAAAACAGCAACCACAAGCCATGCAATCAGAAGGCGGATAATTGTCAGCGGCGGAAAAAGTGACCGCAGCGATGCAACCTTAGTTACGGCTGGCATAGCGGCTGGTTCAGATCGTTGTTTCATAAGGCCCTGCTCTCCATCTGTTCGAGCGCATCTGAAAAACAATTTCAGAACAATGCGCGTCATTCAAAAGGGCAGAATGCGGGTCGGAACACTCGGTTCTGATACGCTCTGCACCGGATAGAGGGGCCGTCCCCGTATGATGCAATGGCAGGTCGTCCTGCACTGTGGCTATATAATGATAGCCGTCGGTTTTCGCAACCTTTACATCGCCTGCGATTTGTCAGCCGGAACTGTCTTCAGCCATTTGCGCAAGCGCCCGCATGCATTTTTATAGGGCGATGAAGTGTTGAACTGTATCATACGCCCCATCGTCCATTTGTCGTACCAGCCGGCACCATAAAGTGCTTCATCTGATCGCTCTGAAATCTGCTGAATGATTGTTTCTTTAGCGGCCTGCAAACGCAACAACAGCGCTTCATAAGTCAGCACATCATAATCCCTGTAAAATTTCTGAGCCAGTCTGCCCAACTCATTCCATTTATACCCTGTCTCCGGAAAATCGATCGGCTCACCGGCGCGATCTTTCTCCAGCCATTTAATCACGAGCTCATTCCAGCCGGTGAGATAGGCCAGCAGATCCTTCACACTCATTTGCGTGTCTTTGGCATGACCATCGAGGCTTTTCTCTGTGATCCTGTCGGCCGGAACCTTTCGGACGATCCGCATCAGACTGTCAAAATTTACAGTAACTGCGTCGGTCAACTCGTCCTTCGTCTGTGGAATCGCCATGGAATTTCACCTGAATTCTGCTGATCCGCACATGCAGCAGCAGTTTTAAACCACCTGCAGATACGTAACTTTGCGTAAATCTTACGTTCTACAACAACAGGAATACAGATCCGGTTTAGAGAAACCATAGACAATAGGGATAATAAATTTACAGGCAGGTAAAGAAAGCCCATCAATATTATTATTCCGATTAATCAATTTTCCAGCATTTCAAAGCCCGAAACATACTTACAATCAGTTTCAGCAAAGCAAATCCGCTTTGTCAGCATATGTCATCAAACAATCAAGCCACACAAAGCCGGGCGTTCTCGCGCCCCGGAAAGGAGTTAGCTATGGCTAAACTGGGTATCCTATTGTGCGCTGGTATTATCAGTATTACTGGCGGTAACGCATTGGCGCAGTCCTTTACAATGGACAATAATGCCAATTCCAACTCTCAGTCAGGGGCAACGGCGATTGCCATTGGCAGTACCAATACCTCCCCGAACAGGATCAGAACAACTGTTCCTGCGATTTCTCCGGGGTTGGTAGCTGCAGGTGTTCATTCCTGCGCGGGCTCAGCCAGTGCCGGTATCGGTGCAACCGGCTGGGGTTTTGGTATCGGTTCGACCTATGAAATGAAGGAATGTAACCGTCGTGCCTATGCGTCAGCTCTGGCAGGTCTCGGGCACAGAAGCGCTGCCCTTGATCTGGTCTGTCTCAACAAAGAGGTTCGCGCCTCATTGAATGCGACAGGTATTGTCTGCCCTTCTCAGGGGGTGGCTGCACGGCAGGTCTCATACCGCACCACGCCGACAGCCGTAGCATCCGCTTCAGTTGCCCCCGCTCCGCGCGTACAGAGAGCCTCTGCTCCCGCCCCCGTCGGCAACAAACGGACTTACTCTGCGAAAGCCCTTGGTCTTTCCAGCAGTGATCTGGAAGCCAAAGGCTGCACACTGCGCAATGACGCGCAAAGAGGCCGCGCCTGGTTTTGCCCGCGTCCTGTGATGTGAGCAGACAGACAGAGCATGAAAATCAACCACATGACAAAAATTTTGCCATTCGTGGATATAGCCTTTTGCCCATGGCCAAGCCTTCTGAGCGGCCATGGGCAGCGGGATATATCGTCGGATATATCTGGCAAACGGGAGATTTGCCATAACAGTTGGAGGATATAAAAATGAAAAGACTTCTTGCTTTTGCAGCAGTCTCAGCGCTGGCTCTCGCCGGAGCACTGCCTGCTTCCGCACAAACAGTTGAATGGGGCGGCGGCTTCGCCGGTCAGACTATGGGTAACTCCGCAGTCAGCGGCGGCGGCTTCTTAGGAGCCGGTTCCACAGCTCAGGGCTATGGCACAACCAATGGCTGGGCCACCACAACCGGTATCGGCGGCGGCGTCGTTGTACCTGGCTTTGGTATCGGTGCTTCCGGATCTCTTTACAGCTCTGGTATTTCCGGTCAGTCAGGTGCCGTTGCAAACTCGAGCACAGGGTTTCTCGGTGGATCGTCCGCAGCCAGCGCAACCGGTGGTGCAATGGGCTCAGCCTCAGGCTTTGTCAGCATCAATCCCTGACTATCGCTGGATAATGTATTTTCTTGATGCCAGCGGGAATAGCAATCGCAGGCAGCCTGAAACTTACTCTTCGCCCCCAAAGAGTAAAATAACGGGAAGTTTCTACTTCTTCCGTTTCGAAAAGAATGAGAGTCCGAATCAATAGGATACCCGCTCTCATTCTGTAGGAGTGGACAACATCCACTCCTACACAATTTCTAGAGCATGTCTCCCAAAAGCGGGAACCGGTTTTGGGATAAAGACATGTGCAAAAACAAAAAAGTTAGAGCTGTTCTACCGATTCAAGATGAACCGGAACCGCTCTAAGATTCAGCCGGCACAAGCGAGTCAGCCGGTTAAAATAAACGATGAAATGATTTGGGATATTAAACGACCGGAACTTGAAAATTATTTGAGCGCAAAGAAATCCTCACACCTTGCAATGCGCTCAAATAATCTTCTCAATTCCGGAGAATGTATTAAAATACATTTTGATATAAATTGTTCAATTTATAGGCGACTTCTGTCCGGTTTGTAGCGCCGAATTTCTTCATAATATTATGCATATGAACTTTGACCGTCGCCTCACTCATACTCAGTTCATAGGCAATCACTTTATTTGCTTTTCCCTGTCGCAACAGCTGAATCACCTGAATCTCACGGGCAGTAAACAACCCGCTTAACTCATGAGTGTCTGTCTTTTTGGGCTGTGCTTTTCCGGTAATGCTTGTTGCCGGTATAAATGTCCCTCCGGCCATGGCCAGATGAACCGCTTCAACACAAACACGGATACCAACAGAAGTCGGGATATAACCACGGGCGCCAAGCTCGATGGCACAGACGACCTGATCCCAGTCTTCACATTCAGACAGCAATATGAGCGGCACGGGATCCCATTCCGCTTTGATGTTTTTAATCTCTCCGGAAAGCTCCGGATCCGTTACTTTTCTGGTGCCGATATGCAGCAATAAAACAGCTGCACTCAAACCGGCAGATTCAGCGTCGCTATGCTCCAATGTTTCGTAACAAACAATTGGCAACCTCAAACCTGTATTAAGTAATCCATTATACAGACATTCGCGATCAAGATTATTTTTGCAGATGAGAACAAGACGTTTTTCCAGATTTTTCTCTGCGATCATCATCTTATACTCCCCTGCACCTTCGGAAGCTGCCCTGTATTGCATCCCCCCACTCCTCCCTACTCTACTTTATAAACATTCATCTTATACTTGATGTTTTTAGTCATAATAAGAGCGCAAACAGCTTCGCACCATCTGCGTTGCTTAAACAAAACTAATGCGGATGGTTTGAATTATTGCTTTTATAGGATAAGCTTGTCCTTAACCTAAGTTAGCAAAAATAAATTTTATAAATATGCGTGCCGAAATTTAATTACACAAATAGGGGTAACAACTACATCTTTTGATCTAGTGCGTTTCCGGCAAAACAGAAACCGGCTGTGTAATGGATCGTATATAAAAACAAATAAACAGAGCATTTCCAAAGTGTAAGTCTAATTCCGGAAATGTACGGATACGCATCCCGAAGCCCGTAAACCGGCTTCGGAACAAAACCCATATATGAACACCCTGATTTCGGCGTTTTCAGTTTAGTAAGAGCGGGGGGGAGGATGCATAATAAATCACAAAATGCCAATGGCGTTACAAACGCTCTGTCAGAGCTTCTCACATCACCGCCCATTGCAGCCGACTTCGGAACCACAGAGCTTCAAGCCATCTCCGGCTTGCAGGTTGAAGAGCGCCATTTTCAAACCGATCAGACTATAATCAATCAAGGTGAGCGCATCCGCAGTATCCATCTGGTGCAAAGCGGATGGGGCTGTGTCCATCGTGATCTGTCCAATGGGGAAAGACAGGTTCTGGATTTTCCGATGCGCAGTGATTTTGTCGGTTTAAGAACCGCTGCAGGCCGCAGTTATAATACTGTCGCCGCCATTACTCCGATGACTGTTTTTGAAATCCCGCTGAACTCCCTCGCCCACGCTATCAACAGTGCTCCAAAACTCAGTTTTGTGCTCATTGAGCTTTTTGCACGACAACGATCTATGCTGATCGAGCATATTACGAATATCGGCTGCCGAAGCGCTCTTGTGAGAACCGCACATTTATTGCTGGAACTGGGAGACAGGGCGAAAGCCTGCGGCATGGGTGAAGACACGGGTTTCTACTGTCCTATCACGCAATATCAGCTTGCAGATGCGTTGGGACTAAGCCCGATTCATATGAACCGTATGTTGCGGGAACTGCGGGAAGAAGGTCTTCTGATTTTCAAAAATGGCAGGGTCGAATATTTAAATCGCAAAGGTCTGGTCTATCTCGCTGAATATGACGGCGAGTTTATGAATATGTCCGTTTTCGACCGTGCAACACTGCATTAAAGACCAAAATAGTGTCTTTATTACCAATACAAAAAACACTGGCCGGAACCTTTCCGGCCAGTGTTTCACTTTATCATTAAGCCGTTTCGCGACGACCAATGCCAAGAAGCTGGTATAAAACCAATGCAGCAAGTGTGGAGGTACCAATACCACCCAATGCGAAATCACCGATCGTAACAGTAAAGTCGCCTGCACCGAAAATCAGCGCCACACCAACGGTGAAAAGATTACGCGGATCGGCGAAATCAACTTTATTCACAACCCAGATACGTGCCATTGCGGAAGCAATCAGACCGAAAACTGAGACAGCCAAACCAGCCAGAACCGGAGCCGGAATGGTCTGCAGAATTGCACCGAATTTTGGTGACAAGCTCAAAGCCAGAGCAACAACCGCAGCGATAACAAAGACAAGAGTCGAATAAACTTTGGTCATTGCCATAACACCGATGTTTTCTGCATAGGTCGTTACACCTGTGCCGCCACCGGAACCGGAAACCATAGTTGCCAGACCATCTGCAAAGAAGCCTCTGCCGATATAGCGATCCATGTTCTGACCGGTAATTGAGCCAAGCGCTTTAATATGACCGAGATTTTCTGCAACAAGAACAATGGCAACCGGCGCAATCAATGTAATTGCAGGCCAGCTGAATTCAGGCTTCACAAAATGCGGCAAACCAAACCAAGCAGCTGCACCGACGGCATCAAAATTAATGCCCGGAACCATACCCAACCCGTTCCCAAAAATCAGAACGAGCAGATAGCCGAAGACCAGTGCCAGCAAAACCGCAACTCGACGTGTCGCTCTTGGTCCATAGGCGGAAATAATCGCCATGCACAGGACTGTCATCAGAGCGATCGTAATATGCGCATGTGTTCCTTTAAGCTGACTGACAGCAACAGGTGCAAGGTTCAGCCCGATAGCAACACCGATTGCACCGGTTACAGCCGGCGGCATCAGTCTTTCAACCCAGCCGGTACCTACCCCCATAACAATGAGACCAATCAAAGCATAAAGCGCACCGCAGGCAATAATCCCGCCTAATGCAACGCCAATATTGGCATTAGCACCGCTGCCACCATAACCTGTCGCAGCTATAACAACGGCGATGAAAGCAAAAGAAGAGCCAAGATAGCTTGGTACGCGGCCACCGGTGATCAGAAAAAACAATAATGTACCGATACCGGAAAAGAAGACCGCGACATTGGGATCGAAACCCATGATCAGCGGCGCAACAATCGTGGAGCCGGACATTGCAAGAAGATGCTGAATGCCCATCGGGATTGCGGCAGAAGTCGGCAATCGTTCATCAGGTAAAACGGTGACGTTATTGGTCAAACGCCAGGTTGGAAAATAAGCCATATTGTCCCCTTACATAATATGCAGATTTTTTCTTTAGCTATTTGTGTCAGAGATATCCACGAGGCGCAGTGTAAAAACCGGTACAAATAGCCCAATTACACTGAAAACATGGATTGCATGCAAAGATACGGCACTGCTGTCTGGCTCATCATTTTCTTGAAGATAATTATTTTTTAGATTGAGCATCAGCCATGTTAACTTGAACGTGTATTCAATGTTAATAAGTATATTTTGTCATCAACATATAATTCGCAGCATAAACCGCTCGCATCGCTATATTTACTTCATAAAAATGCAGGTCTTACAATACAAACTGTAATTAGAAAAATATGACGCAGCTTTGAAGTCATCCTGCTAACTGGAAAATCTGGATACATTTAAAATCAGCAAAACAACCAATGATAAGAGTGTTTAACCGCACCTAGCCAGAGTTGCACGACTTCAACTGTGAACAATATATAATGAAACGACCTAGAGCTGTTCGACCATTACTATGACCTCAGTAATCCTAAGAAGGATTACATATTGTCTAGATGGAGAGGTTTTGCGCCCCCCCTCTCCTCGCTTTTCTCATTCTCATGCTTTAAATACAAAAAAAGCCCCGCGCATTTCTGCCGTGGCTTTATTGCTTTGAGGGGATTTGGTTGCGGGGGCAGGATTTGAACCTGCGGCCTTCAGGTTATGAGCCTGACGAGCTACCGGGCTGCTCCACCCCGCGTCAAAGATTTTCGGGTTTTGAGCCCGGGAGCGAAGTCAGGCGTAGCCTGATGAGGTGAGGCCGTATAGCAATCGATTGATTATCGATTGTAGGCCGAACGGGCGCTCCACCCTAGATATATGATCGCTTAAGATTTGCTTTGAAGATTGTCTTATCGGTAAGCGATTGATTTGCGCGTTTAGCGCTGAATGTTTGAGAAGATGTTTTTGTTTTCTGTGCCATTTGCAGACCTGGCAGCGACCTACTCTCCCGTGTCTTAAGACAAAGTACCATTGGCGCTGGAGCGTTTCACGGCCGAGTTCGGAATGGGATCGGGTGCAGCCGCTCCGCCATAACCACCAGGTCAGCAAAGGGCACAGAAACAAATAAGAAGCTGGATTTTTCGTGCACTGCGTAATTAGCGCAGTTCCGTCTCTAAGCACGCGACTGCGTGCCGGCCGTTAGGCCGCCCTCTCGGAGCCATTCACGAAGTGAATAGGGCGTGAGAGAGAAGAAACTATCAAACTCATCCATTGGATGAGCTTGATGGATATTGATAATGAGAACAATCAAGTCGATCGAGCTATTAGTACCGGTCAGCTGCATGCATTACTGCACTTCCACATCCGGCCTATCAACGTGGTGGTCTTCCACGGCTCTGATAGGGAATACTCGTTTTAAGGTTAGTTTCCCGCTTAGATGCCTTCAGCGGTTATCTAGTCCGTATATAGCTACTCTGCTATGCCGTTGGCACGACAACAGATCCACCAGAGATACGTCCATCCCGGTCCTCTCGTACTAGGGACAGATCCTTTCAATATTCCTACACCCACGGCAGATAGGGACCGAACTGTCTCACGACGTTCTGAACCCAACTCACGTACCGCTTTAAATGGCGAACAGCCATACCCTTGGGACCTGCTCCAGCCCCAGGATGCGATGAGTCGACATCGAGGTGCCAAACAACCCCGTCGATATGGACTCTTGGGGGTCATCAGCCTGTTATCCCCGGCGTACCTTTTATCCGTTGAGCGATGGCCCTTCCACACGGGACCACCGGATCACTATGACCGACTTTCGTCTCTGCTCGACTTGTCTGTCTTGCAGTCAGGCGGGCTTATGCCATTGCACTCGACGAACGATTTCCGACCGTTCTGAGCCCACCATCGCGCGCCTCCGTTACTCTTTAGGAGGCGACCGCCCCAGTCAAACTACCCACCATACACGGTCCTGGACCCGGATATACGGGTCGCAGTTAGACATCTATGACGATAAGGGTGGTATTTCAAGGATGACTCCACGAAGGCTGGCGCCTCCGCTTCAAAGTCTACCACCTATCCTACACATGTCGCCACAAATGCCAGTGTAAAGCTATAGTAAAGGTGCACGGGGTCTTTCCGTCTAACCGCAGGAACCCCGCATCTTCACGGGGAATTCAATTTCACTGAGTCTGCGTTGGAGACAGCGGGGAAGTCGTTACGCCATTCGTGCAGGTCGGAACTTACCCGACAAGGAATTTCGCTACCTTAGGACCGTTATAGTTACGGCCGCCGTTTACTGGGGCTTCAATTCAAGGCTTGCACCTCTCCTCTTAACCTTCCAGCACCGGGCAGGCGTCAGACCCTATACGTCGTCTTGCGACTTCGCAGAGCCCTGTGTTTTTGGTAAACAGTCGCTACCCCCTGGTCTGTGCCACCCTCATCTGCTTGCGCAAACAAGGGTCACGCTTCTTCCGAAGTTACGCGTGCAATTTGCCGAGTTCCTTCAACGCAGTTCTCTCAAGCGCCTTGGTATACTCTACCAGTCCACCAGTGTCGGTTTAGGGTACGGTCTATATGTGGGAGCTATTTCCTGGAACCGCTTCGCTGCAAGATCAATCCAATAAGACCTTACAACACACGCGATCCGTCACTACCCACAGGCCCACGAATATTAACGTGGTTCCCATCGACTACGCCTTTCGGCCTCGCCTTAGGGGCCGGCTAACCCTGCTCAGATTAACTTTAAGCAGGAACCCTTGGACTTTCGGCGAGAGTGTCTCTCACACTCTTTATCGTTACTCATGTCAGCATTCTCACTTCTGATACCTCCAGGATCTCTCACGAGTATCCCTTCACAGGCTTACAGAACGCTCCGCTACCACGCACATACGTGCATCCACAGCTTCGGTGTATGGCTTTAGCCCCGGTACATTTTCGGCGCAAAGACCCTTATCTAGACCAGTGAGCTGTTACGCTTTCTTTAAATGATGGCTGCTTCTAAGCCAACATCCTGGTTGTTTTGGGATCCTCACATCCTTTCCCACTTAGCCATAACTTAGGGACCTTAGATGGTGGTCAGGGTTGTTGCCCTCTTCACGACGGACGTTAGCACCCGCCGTGTGTCTGCCCAGTAGTACTCTCAGGTATTCGGAGTTTGATTGAGATCAGTAAGACGGTGAGTCCCCATTACCCATTCAGTGCTCTACCCCCTGAGGTATTCGCTGGACGCTCTACCTAAATAGATTTCGCGGAGAACCAGCTATCTCCGAGTTTGATTGGCCTTTCACCCCTAGCCACAAGTCATCCCAATCTATTGCAACAGATATGGGTTCGGTCCTCCAGTTGGTGTTACCCAACCTTCAACCTGCTCATGGCTAGATCACTCGGTTTCGGGT
>NZ_CP080493.1:1862500-2002500 GCF_019464455.1 Pseudochrobactrum sp. Wa41.01b-1
GCTCTGCACCTGTGAGGCATGTGACGCACGGGCTTTGAAGCGTTCAATAAATTTGATTTCTTTGGCAAGCATTGCCTGTTGGCGCTCGAACTGTGCCTGCTGGTGTTTTTCATTCAGAGCACGCTGGCCTTCGTAAAAAACATAGTCACCGGAATAGGTCGTGAGATTACCGCCGTCGATTTCAATAATCTTGGAGACAATGCGGTTCATGAATTCGCGGTCATGCGATGTCATCAGCAAAGCGCCGTCATAGGTTTTGAGAAAATTCTCAAGCCAGATCAGGCTTTCTAGATCAAGATGGTTGGACGGTTCATCAAGCAGCATCACATCAGGACGCATCAGCAGAATACGCGCCAAGGCCACGCGCATTTTCCAGCCGCCGGACAATTTACCGACGTCGCCGTCCATCATCTCCTGAGAAAAACTCAAACCTGCCAGCACTTCACGCGCACGACCATCAAGACCGTAACCGTCGAGTTCCTCATAGCGCGCCTGAACCTCACCATAGCGCTCAATGATCGCATCCATCTCGTCCATACGATCCGGATCGCACATTGCAGCTTCAAGTTTACGCAATTCTGCAGCTACGATACTGACAGGGCCAGCACCATCCATCACTTCCGCAACGGCCGTACGTCCGCCCATTTCACCGACATTCTGATCGAAATAGCCGATTGTCACGCCTTTCTCGACCGTAACCTGTCCTTCATCCGGCTGTTCTTCGCCGGTAATCATACGGAAAAGCGTTGTTTTACCGGCACCATTCGGCCCGACAAGGCCGATTTTTTCACCACGGTTCAAAGCGGCAGACGCTTCGATAAACAGAATGCGATGGCTGTTGGACTTACTGATATTGTCAATGCGGATCATGAAACAGGAGGCCTTGTGATTGGTCAGGCTCCTATGCCATGCCTGAAGCTCACTGTCGATAAAAACAACACGGCCTGCTTCCCCGATAGAAAGCAGGCCGTTATTTCATTATGCTTCAGATCAAAATTTAATGCCAAGCTTAGCGTTAACCGAGTTGCTCTGAAAGCCTGATCCGAACTGACCGCGATAGCTGATACCGAAAACCGCCTGTTCACTGGCCTTAATATCAAAACCTGCCTGAACCAGCGCCGTATCTTCTGCCACAGGAATACCGGAAATATCGAATGCAGAACCCGTTGCAAAAGATGCGCGACTGACCGGATCAGTATCAGCAAATGCATGCTGCCAGCCCAGCGTACCATTCAGCTCGGCTTTGATATTACCAAACATCATCTCTGTTGCTCCGCGAATACCAAGCGTTGTGAACACGGTGCTCATTCTGTCACCATTAACAGTCAGAGCAGCCTGTCCGCCGGTTTCGGTAAAACTATCCGTCTTCACAGAAACATAGGCAAGATTGGCGAAAGGCTCGAAGACCGCATTATCGGTTTGCAGCTTATGGCTGAGTTCACCGAAAGCCTGCACAGTACCTGCATTATAATCAGCGGTGAGTTTATCCGAAAAATCAGCAAAACGGACTGAACGGCTGATATCCACCTTATGCCAGCTATAGGCAAGACCAGCGCTCAGAGCAGTATTGCCCCATTGCGAACCACCATAAATGCCGAGATGATAATTATCACTCTCACCGGATGAGGTACGGTCATCAACATCAAAACTGGTGCGACTGTATCCGGCAAGTGCACCAAGACGGGCATTCTCAGCAATCTCTGCATCATAACCGGCAAAGACACCACCCGTCGTCTGGCTGAGTTTTGCAGCATTGCCGTTTGCAGAATTCTCAGCCCATGTGCCGAAGCTCTGAACCCACAATGCAGCAGGCGCATCTTTGGCTGAGACAACCTGTGCGCCCTTCTGTGCATGTGCATTCCCGAAAGCGGAACGAAGACGATCCTGAGCTGCGTTACGCAGATCGCTGCTCGTATTCATCAGAGCCGTTTTAGCGGATGCATGTACCTCACCTGTCAGCAGATCAAAAGCAGCCAAAGCCTGTTCTTTGCTTTCCAGCCCGAGCACAGCATCATAAACAGCATTCCCGCTGCCCAGAGATTCAACAGAGGCTGCGACAGAACGCTGATTAGCCGTTTCGCCGATGTCGTCAAACGCAACCTGATTGCGCAGCACATCCAGATAAACCGCCTTCGGATCATAAATCAGGCCGAGATTAATGAATGGCATATTCTGGCTAAGGTCAGCGAAAGTACCGTTCACACCGCCATCCGCTGTGAGAATGGTATAACGGCTGCCCGGTATATAAGTGCCTCCCGCTTTATCGACATAAACGCGGGCACCGTCGATTGTTGCAGTACCGGAAGCCTGAACGAGATCAGATGTACCATCCGGATTGATTTCCGCATGATAAAGAGAGCCTGCCTCCATCACCAGATCGCCGGAAGTTTTCAGCGAGCCGATTGAGTTACCCGGTGCCAGAACAGCATCCGCAGCAATATGAATGCCGCCGAGCGTTCCTGAACCCGCAAGAAATGCACCATTGCTGACTTTAATCATACCGCTCACTGAAGCACCGGTATGATCTGCATCGCCAACAATCAATCCGCCGCGCTCTACGGATGTGCCGCCGCTGTAGCTATTGACAGCATTCAGTGTCAGAGCGCCCTCGCCGCGTTTGATGAGAGCACCGCTGCCGCTGATCTCCTGATTAACTTTCAGATTATTGGCAGCCTCAGTCACATCAATCCAGCCATTGCCGTCCAGCACGATTTTGCGCTCAAGACTGTTCATTGCCAGACCGGCCACGCGCAGACCACCATCATTCAGACGTAAATTTGCTGATGCACTGCCCAGCGCCGCATCTTCAAAAACAATCACCGTTCCGCCATCAGAAACCGAGGTTTCGCCAATGAAATTGTGATTATCAATACAATAATCTCTCACAGCCTGCGCAAAGCGTACATCCGTTGTCTGGCAATTGAGCAGTGTTTGTTTTTCTTCCTGCGTCAGATTCTTAAGGATCGGTTTGCCGTTTTCATCCGCGACCTGACCAAGATAAACATCATTACGGTTATTATTACGGGTCAGGAAAAACTCTTTGCCTTTGGCTTCAAAACCGGATGCACCGGCGCCCCAGATCAAACGGCTTTTCTCAACATCGCCGTCTTTATAACTCTCAAGCTTTGGCCCGACCCAGCGCAGCTCTTGTGCAACCGGATCGTGATCCGACAGCGAATTACCATTTGGCAGTAATGACGGTTTGGAAAGTGTGCCGGACCATTGGCCATTATCAACAATCTCAACCCATTTTGCGAAAGGTCGGGAAACCAGAATATGATCAATATTCACACGATCCCAGCTCGGCCATGTATTGGTGGATTCTTCACCGTCACTGGTCCAGGTCGCACGTTCATCACCAACTTCACTTGGTTTGAACTGTTCACGGTTCCGCTCAAGCTGAATCAATTGATATTGTTGTTTCAGAATATTCATCGTCACCGGAAGATTATTGTCTACCGGATAGGTCTCTCCGACAAAACCTATATCTTTTTGTGCCTGATAGGCTTTGTCCAGTGCATTGCCCCACTGCTCCCATGACAGATTGTCAATATTGGCATTCGGGTGTTCGGCTTGAATGATTGCACGCCATTTTGTTGCATCCGCCCGCTCAAGATATTCATAAGCCAGCGTTTTATAAAATGCGTTACCAGCGGCTTTTTTTATCAGGCGCAGTTGCGCATCCACACTCAGCAGGCCTCGTTCCGATACATCACCGGCATTCAGATCACCGAGCAATATTGTCGGCGTCAGGGTAGATTGTGCCAGTTTGTTGGCATCTTTTGCCTGAGCGATACGGCCAGATGATGTGTCTGCATAATTGAAATGACGACCGGCGATAACCGTATCAGGGAAACCATTACCCGGCTTCACGACAACCGTATTCGCCGCCAGATATTCCGTTTCACCGCTTGTAAAGACCATGCCTTCGCCTTCACGGGAACCATGGTCTTTGATTTTTTCAAATGCACCCAGCTTGTCTGCTTTTTCATTAAGCAGATCCAGAGTATTTTTCACATGGGCTTTAACAACCGTCGTATCGCCAAACGGCCTGCCGCTATTGTTGTAAAGTTCCGGCATAACCAGCACATCAGGGGCAACGCCACGCAGCAAATCCTGCATCGCCTTATTATAAATCAGCTGGTCATTCTTTTTTGCTTCAGCATCCCACATTTTGGAATCAAGGCCGTTATTCCAGATGTTAAAACCCATCACGGTCAGAGAAAAATTCTGTGTTTTTGCTGGTTCTGCCTGTGCATTTGTATTCAGCGCAGCCAGCAATATTGCACTTGCTACCCCTGCCGTTAATTTACGCTTATGCCTTGCGCCTGACCGCTGCTGTTTCATCATATCATCCTGATAATAAGATTTGAGACATAAAATGTCACTTTTCTTACATTAGACGAGTCATATGTCAGTTTTTATACAATCCGGATGATTGTCAAAAATCATTTTCTTGACGCATAATTTTTTTTGTCCGAAATACGTGGAGTACAGGGGGCGCTATGCGATTTGACAATTCGGCATCAACCGGCGGCAACAAAAAAGACAACCGTCAGGCGTTTCTGCTGCAATATCTCGAGCAAAATCATTATATTTCTCTGGAAGAAATCGCACATCTCTGTTCGGTGACAATGCAGACCGCGCGCCGCGATATCATGGCGCTGGAAACCACAGGCAAAGTTCGCCGTATCCATGGCGGCGCAACGATCGCGGCTCCGATGGATGCCGGAACCTATCGTCAGAGGCGTCTGGATCAGGCCGCAGAAAAACAGGCAATTGCCGCATTTGTAGCCGATTACATTCCCGACAACACAACGATTTTCATTGATACGGGCACGACCTGCGAGGCCATTGCCGCTGCGCTGATAAAAAACAGGCAGGGCTTGCGCATTGTCACCTATAGTCTGCGTGTGGCATCACTCATCAGCGAGAATTCCGACTTCGCACTGGCAATTCCGGGTGGTTTTGTCCGCGCCGTAGATGGCGGAATTTTTCAGGAAGACACACCCGATTTCATCAACCGTTTCAAATTCGACTATGCGGTGATTTCTGTCAGCGGCATCGATGATGACGGTGACCTGTGTGATGATGACCGGACAGAAGTGGCGGCGGTATCCAAAGCGCTCTACCAATCCAGACACAAATTACTGGCTGTCGACAGCAGCAAATTCGGCAAACGCGCGCTTGTTAAACTCGGCGCACTGAATATTGTCGATGCTATTATCACCGACAAAGCACCGGCGCCGCATATTTTTGAGAAAATACAGACACATAAGCTTCAGTTGCATCTGTGTGAGATCACTGACCGGCAAAACAGCTGAATTTGCCGGTCATAGTGCAATGATCCCAAATTATTCAGAAATCAGACCGATTTCCTGCGCATTGAAAACAGTACTGAAAATTTCATTCCGGCCGGCACGTTTACTCAGATAGAGCTGGCGATCAGCATGTGCCATCCACTGCGATGCAGACATTTCCGGCAGACAACACGCCGAAGCAACGCCGATACTGACCGTGACACAAGGGGAAACCGTTGAACCCGGATGCGGAATTCTTAAAGAACTGACCTGTTCCTGTATTTCTTTGGCCACCAATACCGCCGCATCATGATCCCGCCCCGGCAAGACACAGACAAATTCCTCACCGCCATAACGTGCTGTTACATCTGTTGCCAGATGCACCGCGCGTGTAAGAGCCGCCGCAACCATCGCCAGACAACGATCACCGGCCGGATGACCAAATGTATCATTGAACAGTTTGAAGAAGTCGATATCGACCATGATAACCGACAGCCAGTCGCCTGTGCGGGCCAGTTTCGTGGTTTCCGTCGCCAATGTCTGCTCCAGATGACGGCGGTTGCTTAAACCGGTCAAAGCATCTGTCACAGCCATTTGCGCCAACTGATCGCGCAGACGTTTCAATTCGACATGATTGGCCACACGCGCCAGCAGAATAACCGGCTGAATAGGCTTGGTCACATAATCGATCGCACCGGCAGATAACCCGCGCACTTCCGCATCCTGATCATTCAGGCCGGTTGTAAAAATCACCGGAATATCCGCAAGCATGCGATCTTTTTTCAGACGCTGGCAAACTTCATATCCGTCAATACCCGGCATCAGCACATCGAGCAGAATAAGATCCGGCAACACCGTCTGTGCAACTTTTAATGCTTCCTCACCTGAAGTCGCAAAACATACTTCATAATCGTCCTCGAGTACTGCACTCATAATCTCAATATTTGAGATTTCATCATCCACAATGAGGATGACCGCGCGGTCTGTCATAATTATTCTCCGATACGCTCAGTGTCCGGTGAAGCTTGCAAAACATCAGCAAATTCAGCATCCAGCAATGTGAGGGCGCGATTATAGTCAAGATTGTCGAGAGCGATCTTCACCGGATGAACCTGCAGAGTGTCAGGTGTCATACCGAGCGTAATCGCCAATTTTTCAAAACTGCTGCGTGCCTTCAGACTTCTGCGCTCCAGAAGCCCGCGGAAAACCAGAATCTCCGCCTGAATATTGACCGGATCAGCTTGTCCTGCCGGAACCGGTTTATTATCATCTTCTGTTGTAGTTACAAGACTCTTAGCCGCTTTTATTGCCGGTTTCAGTACCTGCTCCAATTCAGCAATCAATATATTAGCCGCAACCACATCACCTTGTGCCAATGCAGCTTCAGTCTTGGCAGACTGTTCATAAACCTCTGCCAGTTCCAGCGATCCCGCCACACCTTTCAGCGTATGGGCGCTGCGCCGTGCATCATCCAATGCACCGCGGCCGATCAGCTCGTTGAGCTCTTCCGGCGTTGCAGCAAATCTCTGTCCAAAATCAATAATCAGCTTACGCAATAGTGATGTTTTACCATTCATACGCGCCAGCGCTTTTGTAAGATCAAACGGCGGCAGGCTTTCTGGCAGATCGCTTACAGGCTTCACTGCAACCGGAGCAGACTCTGCGACCGGATGCGAAGCTTCATTGCTGCGCGGCTTCAACCAGCGATCAAGCGTGCGCACCAACAGGAACGGATCAACCGGTTTGGCCACATGGTCGTCCATACCCGCAGCAAAACATTTCTGCCGCTCTTCCTCATAGGCATGCGCGGTCATGGCAATAATCGGCAATTGCTCCGCAGACCATTTTTTACGGATCTGCAAAGTGGCTTCAATACCGTCCATTTCCGGCATCTGGATATCCATCAAAATGCCGTCATAGGGCAGCGGATCCTGAAGAACGAGATCGCAGGCGATACGGCCGTTTTCAGCAACATCAACCACCAATCCGGCATCCTGCAGCAGCTCAACCGCGATCTCACGGTTGATCATACTGTCTTCAGCCAGCAGAACCTTCAGCCCGCGCAGCTGCTCCGCCACCATCGGAATAGTCTGGCCGATTTCCGCATGCGGCGCATCCGCCGCTGTTTCACGGGCAAACAAGCCGGTAATCGTGTCAAAAAGCACATTCGGGACAATCGGCTTGGTCAGGAAGGCAGCAATACCCGAACGCTCAGTTTCCGCGCGGAAGTCCTCATTACCATAGGCTGTCACCATCACCACATAAGGCAGCGGCGAAAGATTCTCATTACGGTGAAGCGCCTGTACTGTTTGCAGACCGTCCATGCCAGGCATTTTCCAGTCCAGAACCACCAGATCATAAGGCTGACCGGCTTTACACGCCGCCTCAAGCGCGCCCAGAACTTCCTCACCGGATGCAACGAGATCAATATTCAAACCCCATGAATTAAAGACATCATGGAAAATCTCGCGCGAGGCCGGATTATCATCAGCCACAAGCACACGCAAACCTGCAATCTCTGCCGAAGCAAGGCGCTCCGGTTCAGCCTGCATTTCACCAATTGCCATATTGACGGTAAAGGTAAAAGTACTGCCCACACCCGGCATGCTTTCCACGCCGATAGTGCCGCCCATCTGCTCAACAATTTGTTTGCTGATAACAAGTCCAAGTCCGGTTCCGCCAAAGCGGCGCGTCATGGAACTGTCTGCCTGTGTGAAAGAATTAAACAGCAAAGCCTGCTGTTCCGGCGCCATGCCGATGCCCTGATCGCGCACCGATATGCGTAGTTTAACACCTGCATCCTGCTGTTCTTCCGCATCAACCGTGACTGTGACTGTCCCTTTTTCGCTGAACTTCACCGCATTACTGACGAGATTGAGAAGCACCTGATTCAGGCGCAATTCATCGCCGACCAGAACCGCAGGCACATCATTCTGAATTACGGTCTCAATGCTGACGCCTTTATTCTCCGCATTAATTGCCGCCAGATTAAGCTGGCTCTGCAAAGAAGAGCGTAAATTGAACGGACGTGTCTCGAGAGAAAGCTTGCCTGCCTCATTCTTGGAGAAGTCGAGAATATCATTGATCAGACGCAGCAAAGCCGTGCTGGCATTGCTGATTTTCGAGACATATTCTTTTTGACGCAGATCCAGATCCGTACGCAACACCAGATGGCAAAAACCCAGAATGGCATTCATCGGCGTGCGGATTTCATGGCTCATATTGGCGAGGAACATGCTCTTCGATTTGCTTGCAGCTTCCGCTTCCAATGTGCGCTGTTCCAGTGCCGCATTCTTGGCAATAATTTCATCGCGCATGGCATTAATGCGGTTGAAACAATCGACAAGCATATCGCCGAACCACACCAGAACTGCAGCCTGAAACGCAACAATCACCGCATGAAGCAGAACGCGCTTGATATCCCCGCCTTCAGGAAACACCGCTGCTGGCATCAGATAATCCAGCGTTAAATGATGCAAAGCCACGGCAGCGGCGGCAAAAAGAACTGCACGCTTGTCACACCACGCAACCGTGAGCGCCAGCATAGCAAAGAAATACATATGCATATCCATTTGCCAGAGCTGACCGCTCATAAAATACAGCAGCAATGCGGGCTGCCCCATCAGGGCAACACCGGAAATATAGCGCGTTACCGGAGCAATGCCTGAGCGCAGCCATGACATATGATAGGCGCCAGCCAGTACCACGCCTGCCAAAGCTGCGCCGACCGGCGAATGTCCGGTGATATAAGCAACCAGCGCCAGAAGCGGGACATGCAGCCAGAATAAAATCACCAAAAACCGGCCAAACCGGCTGCGAAGGTCGTCAAGTTCTAGGATCATGCGGCTGTCGTCCGTTCCTGAATGGCATAACAACCACCAGGCAGAAGCGGTTCAAAAACCAGCCACTCACCGGCACTGTAAAGCCTGTTTGGGAAATCTTTATTTTCGGAATAAACTGTAATCAGGCTGGATGAAGCATTGATAGAAATAATCGCACCTTCAGCGGTCTGAATGGAGCTGATAACAGAGTTCAATGTGCGCCAGGGAGCGACCATAACGATATATTGGTCATCTTTGCCGGTTGGCTTGAGAAAAGCCACGGCAATCCCGCCAAGCAACAGAACCAGCAATGCAATCGCTGGCATAAGATCGCGGATATGACACCGCTGATCACCGGTCTGCCCGTTCATGACATTATTCCTGCTTCAAATATTACTGATATTAGCAGGATTAATATCGTTTTCCGGTAAATACCGCCTTAAGATTTTATAAACGTCACAACAAGACAGACCAATACGCCATCAGAACAGGAATCATCAGCGTCGCAGCACTTTTCCGGCTCTGTTACCGGTTGGTTTGCCATCCGCAATCACCGCCTGTCCGTTGACAAAAACATGGCTGATACCAGACGGCATCTGTGTGGAATTTTCAAAAGTCGCGTGGTCGGTGATCGCATCTTCAAACAGCACCAGATCAGCAGCCATTGCGGGGCGCAACAGGCCGCGATCATGCAGAGAAAAGCGCTGTGCAGCAACCGAAGTCATCCGGCGTACGGCATCCTCAAGCGGAAACCATTTTTTCTCCCGCCGTAAAGGACCGGCAATGCGCGGGAAAGTCCCGAAAGCACGCGGATGCGGTTTAGAGCCTGGGCGCGGCAAGCCGTCAGACCCCGCCATAAACAACCGGTTGCAACAGGCCGCATGAAGATCATCCTCATCAAGCTGAAACAGGATAATCCCCGTCTGCCCGTCATCTTCTTCAACAAAGCGCACCAGCAGATCGAAAGGCGTGGTGCCAAGTGTAAAGGCAGCTTCACGTATGGTCTGCCCTTCCAGATGTTTCAGCACATCAATACCGATTGCTGAAAGCCGCACATTCTCCCAGCCAATCAGCGAGATTTTGCTCTGGCCGTGATAATCATCACCGCCATGTTCCACCCAATGCGCCAGTTTCTGCCGCCATGGCATATCCTGCAGGCGCGCTTTCAAAGCCGGCAAACCACCATCCATCACCGCTGCTGGCAGAAGCTGTAATATCCATGTACTACCTGCCGGATAGGGATACATATCAAAGCTGATATCCACGCCGTCAGATCGCAGGCTTTCCAGATAGTCAATCACCGCCGGTACATTGCCCCAGTTCGGTCGTCCCGCCGATTGCAGATGTGACAGTAATCCGGCTGCACCGGACAGCCGCACCGCCTCAGCGAATTCTTCGGTCGCCTGCATCAGCCCTGCCTCATAGGAGCGGATATGCGCAGCCAGCACGCCGCCGAAACCGGCAACAACTTTTCCAAGCGCCACCAGTTCTTCAATCTCAGCAAAAGCACTTGGCGGATAAACCAGCCCCAGCGACAGACCTGCCGCCCCCTGCGTCATTTGCACTTCGAGTAACCGGCACATCGCTGCAAGCTCGTTCTCCGTTGCAGGTCGCCGGTCATGCCCCATTACTGCCAGCCGCAAAGCCGCATGGCCGACAAGCGAGATCAGATTGAGGGCAATCCCCTCTCCTTCCAGCGCCTGATGATATCCCGAGAAATCATCAAAAATCTCATCAGATCGCGTTTCACCGAGAAGGCCGGAGAAATGCTGACGCAGATATTCGCGGGACTGTTCTGCTGCCGGATAGAGCGAAAAAGAGCAATTGCCGACCACAATACTGGTCACGCCCTGCATCGCCTTTTCCGGCCTGTCCCGCTCGCGCAGAAAGATCAGATCATCATGACAATGGGCATCAATAAAACCGGGGCTTAAATAACGCTCATCCGCATCAATGATCTGCACATCACCGTCTGCTTTCAGACCTCTTCCGATCTGCCGGATCAGTCCGTCACCCAGCAAAACATCGCCGCGATACCAGGGCGCGCCGGTGCCATCAATGATACGGGCATTACGAATGAGCGTTTGAGTCATATCCGGCTCCGGCACTTAATTGAGCATTAAAGGGCAGCAACTGCTGTCATTTCAACCCGCAGATCAGGATCAGCAAGGCGCGCTTCCACACAGGCACGCGCCGGTGGATTTTCAGGATCGATCCATGCATCATAGACCGAATTCATCGCATCAAAATCAACAATGGCCGGAAGAAACACATTTACCGCCAGCAATTTGGAACGGTCACTGCCCGCCTGTTGCAAAAGCTGGTCGATCTTGCCCAAAACATCACGGGTCTGCTCTTCAATGGAAGCCTTGCGGTTTTCAGCCACCTGACCGGCAATATGCACCATGCCGCCATAGCTCACAGCCTGACTCATCCGGCTGCCTTTTTGATAACGCATAATCATACCCGTATTTCCTTCTGTCATCGTCACTTCTGATTGTAAACTTCTGCTTGCCTGCATGATAAAATCCAATATAACAGACACAATAACATTATAGCGCTCATCGGAGGCAGCATGTCAGACAGTACCGCAACCACTCCGGTCACGCCCAAAGAAGACAGCAGCAAACGTGCGCGCGGTCTGGATCGTGCCTTTGAGATACTGGATTTTCTGCGCAACAAGCGTGAACCGCTGAAACCCAATGAAATTGCCGCCCAAATTGGTGCCCCGCGTTCCTCGGTTTACGAGCTGGTCAATCTGCTGTTGCGCAATGGTATTCTCGAATTTACCGGCGGCGACGGTCGTGTGTTTCTCGGACGCAAACTCTATTTTCTCGGTGCGGCCTATGAAGATCATTTTGACTTCATGCGCGCCTGCGATGCCGCACTGGAACGCATTGCCGAACAGACCCGCGAAACAGCGCAATATTGCGTGCTCGATGGTAATAAATATACCGTTGCCCGTATGAAGGAAGGCGTGCGTCCGTTCCGCATTTCCTCGGATGTCGGCCATTCCGTGCCTATTCCGTGGACAGCTTCCGGCCGCCTTCTGGTTGCCCATCTCAGCGATGAAGAAATTACCAGTTTCATTCCCGCTGCCGATTTTCAGATGCCTAATGGCAGCTGGCTTGATCCGGCTGAATTTATCGCGCAGGTACGCGAAGCCGACAGAACCGGTCAATTTACCTTCAACAGCACGGTCGATAATTTTACCCATTGTTTTGCCGTACCGATGCGTGATGCGCAGGGCATTACCACAGCAACGCTGTGCCTTGTTGCCCCCCGCGATGACGGGCTGAAGAACCATGCTTTCTATCTGCAATGCCTGAAGGATGCCGCACGGGCGCTCAGCGGCAAACATTGACCGGTATCCGGTACAGCCGCTGAGCGCCTCCCCCGCCCGAAGACATATGAAGTTTTGTTTCACCGGACGTCTCATTGGAATATGAAATGTCCTTCTGAAACCTCACGCACCTGTCGTTCAACCGGCACATAATCCGGCGCACGGACAGGGCTGTGCAATTCATCAGCAATCTGCCCGCGCCGCATACCGCGCCGTGCAGGATCAGGCACCGGCACTGCAGCCATCAGTTTCTTCGTATAAGGATGCTGAGGGTTTTCAAACACCGCTGCACGCGGCCCGATCTCGACAATCTCGCCCAGATACATCACCGCAACACGGTGGCTGAGACGCTCAACAACCGCCATGTCATGCGAGATAAACAGAAAAGACAGGTTGAGACTGGATTGCAGATCGAGCAACAGATTGATGACCTGCGCCTTGATGGAAACATCGAGCGCTGAGACAGATTCATCAGCAACGATAAGTTTCGGATCAAGCGCTAACGCGCGGGCAATACAAATACGCTGACGCTGCCCGCCGGAAAATTCATGCGGGAAGCGAGACGCCATATCGGCTTTCAACCCCACACGCTCCAGAAGATCGGCCACACGTTCCCGTGCCTGATGTTTTGTACCGAGCTTATGCTCCAGAAATGGCTCCGCAATCGACGCCCCTACCCGCATACGCGGATTGAGACTGGCATAAGGGTCCTGAAAAATCATCTGCATGGTACGGCGCAGACCTTGCAGCTCATGCCCTGCCATCGCCATCACATCCTGCCCGTTGACCATAACGGAACCGCTTTGCGGCTGTATCAGCCGCATGATTGAGCGGCCGGTCGTCGATTTACCGCAACCGGACTCGCCCACCAGTGACAGCGTTTCCCCCGGCTGTAGCGAGAAAGAAACATTCTCCACTGCGTGAACGCGCCCTGCCAGTTTCCCAAATAGTCCGCTGTGAATGGTAAAGCGTGTCGTCAGCCCTTTCACATCCAGAACCGGCGGTGCATCCTGTGCAACTGTATCGGCAGCTTCCACCGGCGGCAGTGCCGTGCCGGTTCGGATATCAACAACCGGAAAACGCAGCGGACGCGCACGTCCAGTCATCGAACCAAGTGCAGGCACTGCTGATAGCAAAGCCCGCGTATAAGGATGTTTTGCATCGCGGAAAATCGTGGCCGTATCACCGGTTTCCACCGCATCGCCATGATACATCACCACGGTACGATCAGCGATTTCTGCAACCACGCCCATATCATGGGTGATAAATAGTACCGAAGTGCCTTCCTCTTCCTGCAAGGTTTTAATCAGGTCGAGGATCTGCCCCTGAATGGTTACATCCAGCGCTGTAGTCGGCTCGTCGGCAATCAGCAGTTTCGGGCGGGTGACCAGCGCCATAGCGATCATCACGCGCTGGCGCATACCGCCGGAGAAACGATGCGGATATTCATTGAACCGGCTTGCGGCAGAAGGAATGCGTACTTTTTCCATCAGTCGCAAAGCTTCAGCCTTTGCCTCTGCCTTGCTCATATTGCGGTGGCATAGCAGGGCTTCACAAATCTGATCTCCCACCGTGTAAAGTGGGTTGAGCGACGTCATCGGCTCCTGAAAGATCATCGCGGCATCATTGCCGCGTATTTTTTGCATTTCATGCTCGGACAGCTGCAAGATATCTTTGCCGGCAAGCAGAATATTCCCTTCAATCCGGCTGGTATCCGGCTGCAACAATCGCATCACCGAAAGAGACGTTACACTTTTTCCGGAACCGGACTCCCCGACCAGCGCCACAGTTTCTCCTGCACCGACATCAAAGGAGATATTTTTCACAACCGGCCGCCAGCCGCCCTCACCGAGAAAAGACGTTGTGAGATTTTGCACGCGGAGCACAGGCTGTTTGTCTGATAAATGGCTCATCATGCCCTCACATATCTTTACGCAAACGCGGATCGAGAAGATCGCGCAATCCGTCACCCACCATCTGCAACGACAGCACAGCGAGAATGATGGCAAAGCCCGGAAACAGCGTCATCCAGTCTGCCTGCCCGACATACTGACGGCCGGAGGCAATCATCGTGCCCCATGTCGGAATTTCCGGACTGACACCAAGCCCCAGAAAGGACAGACCGGCCTCAGCAAGCATGGCCTGCGCAAACAGAAACGTGCCCTGTACCAAAATAGGCGACAGCAAATTGCGCAACACATGGCGGGTCATAATATGCGGCGTGGAAATGCCCAGCGCACGCGATGCCTCGATATAAGGCAGTTCGCGGATAACGAGTGTTGAAGCACGCACCACACGCGCCAGTCTCGGTGCATAGACAATCGATAGCGCCACAATCACTGTTGTCAGCGAAGGCCCGAGTGCTGCCACCAGCGCAATCGCCAGCAGAATATCCGGAAAAGCCATCATCGCATCAATCAGACGCGCAATCGGCGTATCCAGCCGCTGGAAAAAACCGGCCAGCAAGCCTAGTGTGATACCAATCAGGCTTGCCAGCACCACCACGGCGGCACCGACTGCCAATGACAACTGCCCCGCATAAAGTGTGCGGGAAAATACATCACGGCCAAATTCATCGGTACCGAAAAACCATGTGCCATTCGGCGCGGTCAAACGATTGCTGATCGACAATTTACCCGGTGCATAGGGTGCAATGAGTGGTGCCAGAACGGCTAGCAGCACGAAAACGATCAGGACGAACAGGCCGAATGCAACGGTGCGGCGACGCAACAGGCGACGGATAAACAACCATGTTTCTGAGGATTTTACACTGGAACCGGTCATCAGTAACGCACCCTCGGATCGACGGCCAGATAAAGCATATCAATGGCAAAATTAATCAGAACATAGAGCGCGGCAATCACCAGCAATGCCCCCTGAATAACCGGATAATCACGACGCATCACAGCCGACACCACCAGATTGCCAACGCCCGGGAGGCCAAACACCGTCTCTGTGACCACCGCACCGGAAATCAGTACAGCTGCGGTCAGGCCGATCACTGTCAAAATCGGAATCAGCGCATTTTTAAACGCATGTTTCATCACCACGCGTCTGCCATTCAGCCCTTTGGCTCGGGCTGTGCGCACATAATCATCGCCCAGCACATCCAGCATAGAGGCGCGGGTAAAACGCATAATCAAAGCAGAAGACACAATACCCAGTGCGAAAGACGGCAGTACCAGATGCATCATTCGTTCGCCGAAACTCGTATCCGGCCCGCCATAACCGGAGACCGGAAACAAGCCGTAGCGCACGGCAAAAACCTGCATCAGCAGCAGGCCGAGCCAGAAGCTTGGAATACTGGCTGCAAACATCGCCAGCGCCGTTGCGGTCTGATCGAAAAATGAACCCCGCTTAACCGCGGCATAAATACCGACCGGCAAGGCAATCGCACTGGCAATCAGAATGGAGAACAATGTCAGAAAGAATGTCGGCTCTGCCCGTTCTGCCAAAGCATGGGCAACCGGCTGACCGAGAAAGATCGACTGGCCAAGATCACCGCGCAGTAATTGCAGCAGGTAATAGCCATATTGCACCGGCAATGAGCGATCGAGACCAAGTTTAGCCCGCAGTCCTTCAATATCAGCCTGTGTCGCTTCCGGCCCCAGCATGACGGCTGCAGGATCACCCGGTGTAACGCGGACGATCACAAAAACAATCGTCACAACCAGAAACATGACCACGATCATGCCTATCAGACGCTGTATGATATAGCGTAGCATTCAGTCTCCACCCAATTCGGGAATACCCAAAACTTAAAGCCGCGCCGCTTCTCCTCCGAAGCTGGCGCGGCCTATTTTATTTACTGTGTAACGGAAGCATTCCAGAAATATGGCCATGGTGCAGGCGTCACACCATCCAGTTTCTTGGATTTGGCAGACAGATTGTTGAAATTACCGACCTTGATGAACGGCACTTCGTCAAACACAACTTTCTGCACATCTGCCCAGAGTGCCGCACGCTTCTGCGGATCAGCTTCCGCATTAAATGCATCCATCACCTTGGCACGCGCCGGTGTATTCCACTTGCCCGGTGCACTCACTGAAAGCGGATCGATCAGAGCCGGTTCCGGCAGGAACGGACTATGCGTGATGTAAATATCCCAGAGTGCCGGATCAGCACGGCGCTGAGTGAGCGTTGCCCAATCCACAACCTGCATATCAACAGTGAAACCGGCCAGTTTCAGATATTCAGCGGCAACCTGTGCCATTTTATAATGGAACTCATATTGACGGCTGGTGAGAATACGCAGCGGCTCGCCATTATAATTCGCAGTTTTAAGCAGGGCTTTTGCAGCTTCCGCATCGCCTACATTATAACTGCCTTCCGATCCCGCATCTGTGCTCCAGATGAATTGGGACGGATAAAGTGACGGCTCGGCGCTGAAGAAATCCTTACTGCCATAGGCGGCAGTCAACATGTCCTCATTATTCAATGCGACCTGAACAGCTTTACGCAGATCACGGTTTGCAGCAATGCCTTTGGAAGTATTCATAATGAACACCGGCCAGCCAAACGGCTTGAGCATCACCGCATCCGAAGATGCCGAGCCGGACACGCGGTCAAAAGCTTCAACCGGCAGCGCATCCACATAACCATACTGGCCGGAAACCGCAGCTTCTACGCGGGTATTGGCATCCGGCACCGGCACAAAACGGATTTCATCGAGATTTTGCTGGCGGCCACCGGCATAACCGCTCGGCTCGCCTTCCTGCGATTTATACCCGTCATAACGCACCAGCTGAATATACTGGTCCGGCTTGCGCTCTTTAAACTGGTAAGGGCCGGTGCCAACAAATTCAGTCATCGGTTCAGCCTGTTTTTCAGAAGGCAAAACAATGGCCGCGGAATTATTAAACGCTAGCAGAGATGTCAGCGGTGCATAAGGCTGCTTAAGCGTGATTTTGATACTGTAATCGTCAACAGGCTCAATGGCTTCAATCAAAGTTGCTGCCTGTTTGCCTCGCGAGGCTAAGGTTGTCCAGCGCTTGAGCGATGCCACAACATCTTCCGATGTCATGTCCGAACCATCGTGGAATTTAACACCCTCACGCAGTTTAATCAGATAGGTTTTTCCGTCAGCAGAGATTTCCGGAAGGTTGGCAGCCAGAAGCGGCGCCGGTTTCCAGTCTTTATCGAAAGTATAAAGCGTCTCAAACATATGCTGACTGACAATGCCTACGAGATCAGCCGTTGAGACCATCGGGTCCAGTGTCGGCGGCTCACCAATAGTTGCCACATCCAGCACGCCGCCTTTTTGCTGCGCGAAAGCGGATGGTGTCAATGCGATTGTCGCGGCACCCAATAACAGTGCCAGTTTCATTGCCTGCATTTTCTGAACCCCCAATTGTTTGCCTGCATCAGGTGATGCAGCTCCTCCTCGGTATGATTTTTCATTTTGTCCAAAATAATGGACATTAGTCTATTTTACCGGATTGACGTATCTCAATACAGTATGCATAACTTGTCAAGGGGGCGACCAGCCTGACCGGTACGTTTTTTGACGTCTGAAAGGCAAGCCAACAGGGTCGCGGAATTTGTGAGGAAAAATGGAACCAAAACTTGCGGACCAATTGAACACACCGGCAATTGTCGTTGATCTGGATATTGCGGAAAGAAATATCCGTAATTTTCAGTCCTATGCGAACCAACATGGTTTCAGGGTGCGTCCTCACATCAAAACGCATAAATTACCGGCGCTGGCCTATGCCCAGCTTGCAGCAGGCGCAGACGGCATTACCTGCCAGAAAATCTCTGAAGCAGAAGCCATGCTCGACGGCTTGCAAAAACAATATGGTCTCTCCCCTGACCTGTTGATTACCTATAATATTTTAGGCAGCGAAAAACTTGACCGGCTCAAAGCGCTCGCACACCGCTCAAAACTGAGTGTGGTTGCGGATAATATGACTGTGATTAACGGTCTGTCCGAAGCTTTCGCCAATGAGACACAGCCTTTAACGGTGCTGGTAGAGTGCAATACCGGTGCAGACCGCTGCGGTGTAGCAACGCCTGAAGCAGCAGCAGAACTTGCCAAGGCCATTCATAACGCTGCAGGGCTGCATTTCGGCGGCCTGATGACCTATCCGCCTGCCAATGCCCATGCTGCGGTTGAAAACTTCATGGAACAGGCAAAGCAAAAAATCGAAGCATCAGGCATTACAGTTCCGCTCATTACCTCCGGCGGCACGCCCTCAATGATGAGCGCGGCTGATGCCCCTGTTGTTACAGAATACCGCCCCGGCACCTATATTTATAATGACCGCTCACTGGTTGAGCGCGGCGCTTGCACCTATGATGATTGTGCGTTTTTTGTACTGGCAACCGTTGTGTCCGTTCCGTCTGACAACCGAGCGATTATTGATGCCGGCAGCAAAACGCTGACTTCTGATTTGTTCGGATTGAGTGGTTATGGCCATGTACTCGGCCGCGATGATATCCGCATCGATCAGTTATCGGAAGAACACGGCCGTCTGGTCAGCGAAAAACCGATCAACCTCAAAGTCGGTGACAAAGTGCGGATCATCCCGAACCATGTTTGCGTCGTTACCAATATGTTTGACAGCCTCTATATCCAGCGCAACGGCATGGTCACGGAAAGCTGGCCGATTGCAGCCCGTGGCAAGCTGGTCTGAGGTTAATCATGAGCGGACAGTTTCTCGCCATCGGTGAGGCAATGATCGAGCTTGCCCCTGATGGCAGCGGCTTGTTACGGCAAGGTTTTGCCGGAGACACCTTCAATGCCGCTTATTATGCCCGTGCGGCGCTGCCAGCAGACTGGCAGGTCAGCTATTTCACCCTGCTCGGGCAGGATGCAATGTCTGATGCCATGCTGGCATTCATGGCACAAAAACAGATCGGAACCGACTATATAGGCCGCCATGCATCGCGCATGCCCGGTCTCTATATGGTGCATCTCAATAATGGTGAGCGCAGTTTCTCCTATTGGCGGTCGCAATCCGCTGCTCGTCTGCTGGCAGAAAACAAAATGGCATTGCGACAAGCCATTGAAGCTTCTGATATTGTTGTTTTCTCCGGCATCACGCTGGCAATTCTTGAGGGTGACGGGGCTGATAACCTGCTCAACATTCTGCAAGAGCTCCGCGATACGGATAAGATTATCGCCTTCGATCCCAATATCCGCCCGCGCCTCTGGGCAGATAAAGACCATATGCGCACACAACTGATCCGTGGTGCCAAAGCCAGCAATCTGGTGCTGCCAAGTTTTGATGATGAGGCCGCCTGCTTCGGCGATCTGACAACAGCAGACACAATCAGCCGCTATCGCAGCTATGGACTGAAACGGATCATTGTCAAAAACGGTGCGGATGAAATTGAAGTTCTTTTTGACGGCCAGTCTTTTACTGTCAAAACAGCGCCTGTCGCACAGATTATTGATACGACAGGTGCAGGCGACAGTTTCAACGGCTCATTCTTGGGGCATTTTGCACAAACCGGCGATGCCGAGGTCGCCATCCGTTTTGCAGCGCAAACCGCAGCCAAAACCATTCAGCATTATGGCGCTCTGGTAGACTAGAGCGGTTTACGTTCATGTTGGATCACAGTGCTCGCTCTAGATTTTTTAGTTTGTCGCATTATCCCGACGTCAAGTTGATCCAACTTGACTGTGAAATGCTCTAAAAACAAAAGCCCGCCGGAATTTCCGGCGGGCTTTCTTTTCCAAAAAAGTGAAACACTTAGCGATAAACAATACCGCCGTCAGTCAGAATGGCCTGACCGGTAATATAATCAGAATCCGGCCCTGCAAGGAACGAAACCAGCGCCGCCACATCATCCGGTGTTTGTGCACGGCCAAGGGCAATCCCTTCAACAAACTTCTTATAGGTTTCACCCTTCGGTGCACCGGTCAACTCAGAGAACCGTTCGTCAATTTCCACCCACATATCAGTACCGACAATGCCTGGACAATAAGCATTCACTGTAATGCCCGCGCTGGCATATTCTTTCGCCGCAGCCTGCGTCAGCGCACGTACTGCAAATTTGGTCGCGGAATAAACGCCAAGCATCGCAAAACCATCATGACCGGCAATAGACGACGCATTGATGATTTTACCCTTCTGGCCGCGCTGCTTGAATTTTGCCGCCGCCGCCTGAATACCCCAGAGCACACCGTCAATATTGATCTTAAAGATCCGGTCAACTTCTTCCGGTGTGACCTCGGAAAGCGGCTTAACCTGCGCAATACCGGCATTGTTCACAATCACATCAAAACCACCAAGCTCTTTCTCGGTATATTCAATGGCCGCGTAAATATCATCGCGCTTGCTGACATCGGCAGCAAAAGTCGTTGCCTTGCGCCCGAGCGCTTCAATCTCTTTGGCAACCGCTTCAAGCTTATCTTCTTTCAGATCAACCAGTGTCAGATCAAAACCGTCTTTTGCCAGGCGCAACGCAATGCCGCGGCCAATACCCTGAGCCGCACCGGTAACTAACGCAACCTTATTGGTAACAGTCATAATCATATCCTTTTCGTCTTGAGGATCGAAAACCTGCCGGTCAACATGCCTTCTATACACGGCCGCAATATGGCCTTTTGCAGTGCATGTCTGCTACCGGATATGAGGGCAGAATTGCAGATTCCTGCATTAATTCATTGATTACAATCAATTTTTCATACAAGTCAGAAAACATCCATCAAACTATCGCCGTTTACGGCGCTTGTTGCCCGGACAAATAATCTCTGAGAACAATTGCCTGATTATGGTCTGTATCTTTCGCCGAATAAAGCAGCGTAACCGCTCCCTCTGAACAATGCTGCAAAAGCAGTTTCACAGGTTCGGGATTATGCCGCAATTCCTCACGATAGTGCCCGCAGAATATCTGCCAGTTTTCCGGACTGCTTTCCTGATGATGAAACCATTGCCGCAGTTCCGTTGTCGGCGCGATCTCTTTGAGCCAGAGGTCAAGGGCAGCTTCTTCTTTGCTCACACCGCGCGGCCAGATGCGGTCAATCAGCACTCTGAAACCATCATCCGGTGATACATCTTCGTAAATCCGTTTCACTGCGATTTTCAACATTGCCCGTGCTCCTCCGGCATTGCCAAACATATTCAGTTTTACAAGATAATAAATGTCAGGTTTTTATAGTACAACTCCGGAACCGGTGTTATAGCAAAATCAGAACGGAAACAGGCAGAGTGAACAGTGCATTCAAAAGACCACACCGGACAAAGTGATAACAGACTTGCTGCGTTGGAGGTTTCATCCGTCAGCAGACATTTCGACACCACTGCCGCACTGCAGGATATTTCGCTGTCTGTTGCTTCCGGTGAAATCATCTGTCTTGTCGGTCATTCCGGTTGCGGGAAGACCACTCTGCTGAAGATTATCTCCGGTATTGATACGCCGGACAGCGGGTCGGTTTTCATCAATAATCAGCCTATCGTCAACGGTACGCATTTTATCGAACCGGAGCAACGCCGCGTCGGCGTAGTCTTTCAGAATTACGCCCTGTTCCCGCATCTGACGGTAAAGCAAAATGTCCTGTTCGGCTTGCGGAAAACACCGCGGGCAACAGCCTCGGCCCGTGCCGATGAATTGCTGGCTCTGGTTGGCTTGTCCCATATGGCATCCCGCTATCCGCATATGCTCTCGGGCGGTGAACAACAGCGCGTGGCATTGGCGCGCGCACTGGCGCCGACCCCGGACATTCTGCTGATGGATGAACCCTTTTCCAATCTCGATCAGGGTTTGCGCCAGAAAGTACGCAGTGAAACCATAGCTCTGCTGCGCCAGTTGGGCACCACCGTTATTATCGTGACGCATGATGCCGAAGAGGCTTTGTCTGCCGGAGACCGGATTATCCTGATGAAATCAGGCAAAATCATCCAGCAGGGTACAGCGCATGAAATCTACGACCACCCGAACGGACGTTACGCAGCTGATTTCTTCTGCAGTTTCAACGCTATTCCGGGCACAATCAAAAGCGGGACGATTGAAACCCCGCTCGGCACTTTTCCGGTCAGCAATACAGAGCTCAGCGACGGACCGGTAACAATGTATCTGCGACCTTCCCATATTCTTCCGGTGGCCGGTACAGATAATCTGCAGAACACAACTGAAGGCACAGTGACAGGCCGTCATTTTCTGGGCGAAACTGAAGAACTGCTCATCCGCACCGGTGATCTGCAAACGCCCCTGCGCATCCGCACCTCTCTCCGGTTACCGGCCAATATTCAGAAAATACATTTGCAGCTTGATACGGACAAAGCGCTCTTCTTCCGCGATTAAACGCACATACAACCTGCTCACAAAGGCTTGACTTGACAGTCAAAGTCAACCAATAGTTGACTTTATTAATCATAATTTCTGTCCATGCAGTTTCAATCATGAAAGAGATACAATGACCAGAACCGGATATGCGCAAGCAGGCTTTGCTCTCGTCCTCGGAACCCTTTTCGCAGGCGCTGCGAATGCAGAGGAAGTCAATATCTATACCACCCGCGAACCGGGTCTGATCCAGCCTCTGCTTGATGCCTTCAAAGCTTCCAGCGGTATTACAGTCAACACAGTATTCCTGAAAGACGGTCTGGCTGAGCGCGTTGCCTCTGAAGGTGAAAATTCCCCTGCGGACATTCTGATGACCGTTGATGCGGGCAACCTGATCGACCTGACTGAAAAAGGCCTCACCCAGCCTGTTTCGTCCAAAGTACTGGAAGAAGCCGTTCCGGCACAGCTGCGCGATGCTAAAGGTGAGTGGTTTGCCCTGTCCATGCGCGCCCGCGTTGTTTACGCCGCCAAGGATCTGGATGTTACCGCTCTGAATTATGAAGATCTGTCCGATCCGAAATGGAAAGGCAAAATCTGTATCCGTGCAGGCCAGCATCCTTACAACACAGCCCTGATCGCCGATTACATCGCCCATTACGGCGCTGAAAAAACCGAAGAGTGGCTGAAAGGCGTCAAAGCCAATCTGGCACGTAAAGCTGCCGGCGGTGACCGTGACGGCGCGAAAGACATTGCAGGCGGCATTTGCGATATCGCAGTTGCAAACTCCTACTATGTCGGCCTGATGCGTTCCGGCAAAGGCGGTGAAGAGCAGGTCAAATGGGGTGAAAGCCTCAAAGTCATTCTGCCAACCTTCAAAGAAGGCGGCACACAGGTTAATATCAGCGGTGCGTCCCTTGCCAAACATGCCAAGAACAAAGACGCCGCTGTGAAGCTGCTTGAATATCTGGTCTCTGATGAAGCTCAGAAAATCTATGCGGAAGCCAATTTCGAATATCCGGTTAAAGCCGGTGCGCCGCTTGATCCGATTGTGAAATCCTTCGGTGAGCTGACAATCGACAAAACCCCGCTCACAGAAATCGTAAGCCATCGCAAACAGGCCAGTGAGCTGGTCGACAAAGTAGGCTTCGACAATTAATAAAAAAGCGCCGCTCTTTATGAATAATGAAGAGCGGCGTTTTTTATATTAAAGCAGTTACGACGACGATTCGTTTCAACTGCAACACTGAGAGAAAGAGCGGTTTTCCGTTTCAGGACAAATCAAAGCCGCTCCGGATAATGGCGAGCCTTAATATGCCAGCATATTCTAAAAGCCGGTTTTTCCGTGCCGGATCTTTATGGCTCTGCCTTTCAGCAGTCAGCGCGTTTCTGGTTTTTCTGCCGGTGCTGGCGCTTGCTTTACAAGCCGCTCAGGGTTCTGACGGTTTATGGTCACATCTTCTGGCCACAACATTACCGGTTGCATTCGTTGACACACTCATTCTGCTGACCGGTGTCGGCATTATTGTTGCAATTGTTGGTACATCTGCAGCATGGCTGGTAACAGCCTATGATTTTCGCGGGCGCAAGATTCTGGAATGGGCTTTGCTGCTGCCGCTTGCTGTTCCGACTTACATTATCGCCTATGCCTATCTTGATATTCTGCACCCGATCGGCCCTGTTCAAAGCGCATTACGTGCGCTCTTAGGGTTTGCCAGCCCGCGCGATTTCCGCCTGCCGGATATCCGCTCCATGACCGGCTGCATTCTGCTGCTCGGTTTTGTGCTCTATCCTTATGTCTATATACCGACACGGGCGATGTTCCTCACCCAGTCTTCTTCATTGATTGATGCGGCACGGACTTTAGGTGTCACCCGTAATGCGATTTTCTGGCGTCTGGCTCTGCCAATGGCACGTCCTGCCATTGCCGTCGGCATCAGTCTCGCTTTGATGGAAACACTGAACGATATTGGTGCAGCTGAATTTCTCGGCATCCGCACGCTCACCGTTTCCATTTATACAACATGGGTCACACGTTCAGACCTGCCGGGGGCTGCACAAATTGCACTGGCACTTTTGCTGATTGTTGTCTGCCTCGTCTCGCTTGAGCGCTGGGCGCGACGCAAACAGCGTTTTTCATCCAGTGCAAAACGCAGCCAGCAATTCACGCCACATAAAGTCAGTGCAACACGTGGCGGCATTTTCTTTTTGCTGGGGCTTACACCAATCCTGCTCGGTTTTGTCTTTCCGGCTATTTATCTGGCGACTGAAGCATGGAAACGCATGCGTTTTGCCGGCATCTCGCCGCGCCTTTATGATGAAATCATCAATACGGTAATACTGGCTTCGGTCGCGACGATCGTTACACTCACCATCGGCCTGATCGTTGCCTATGCAATCCGGCTACGTCCGGGTAATGCCTCGCAATGGTTCTTCCGCTTTTCCACCATGGGCTATGCAGCCCCCGGAACGGTGATTGCGATCGGCGTACTCATTATCACCGGCGCAGCGGATCGCTTTATCAGCCAGATCGCCATGTCATGGTTTAATATGTCGGTCAGCCTGTTCCTGCTGGGCTCCGGCGCAGCATTGATCTATGCCTATCTGGTACGCTTTCTAGCAATATCCGCCGGTAGTATTGATGCGGGGTTCAACCGTATTCCCGTCACCTATGATCAGGCCTCCCGAACATTGGGTGAGACGGCAACCGGCACATTCCGGCACATTCATTTGCCTCTGTCCAAAACAGCGCTCAGTGCAGCGGCGTTGCTGGTCTTTGTTGATTGCGTGAAAGAGCTTCCGGCTACCCTGCTGCTGCGCTCTCTCAACATCGAAACACTGGCAACCCATCTTTACGGAGAAGCGGCACGCGGTACCTATGAGGAAGCCTCGATTGCAGCACTGGCAATTGTTGCCATCGGTATCCTGCCGGTCATCGTCTTATCCCGTGTTGGGCGCCGCCTGTAAGCTACCTGCTCTCTGTAGCCACCTCCTGATGCAGCCACTCAATAAACAGCTTCACAGCAGGTTTTTGTGCATTTTCGGGTAAGGTCAGCACATAATAAGCAAATTGCGTAGGCCAGGGGCGGTCTATGGCAAGCGCCAGACGCCCCGCCGCAATTTCCGGTCTGGCATAAATATCCCGCACAAGGGCGATTCCCTGTCCCGCCTCCGCAGCACGCAATAACAGGAAATCATCATCGAAAGCGGTGCCCCGCTCAGCTTCCGGCGTCGGCTCCACACCGCAGGCAGCAAGCCACAAACGCCAGTCAGCACGGTCTGAATCCTGCAGCAAAGGATAGGCCAGACAATCTGAAGGCTCATCAATAGCAGGTCCGGAAGCCAGTAATGCAGGACACATCACCGGCACAAGCTCCGGCGCAATCAAAGGCTGCACATCATAAGACGGATAATCACCAAGCCCGTGACGGATCGCTATATCGACACGCCCGCCATGCAGGTTGGTTAAACCGGACGACGCCTCAACACGGACTTCAATCTCCGGATTTTGTTCCATAAATTTGCCCAGACGCGGCACCAGCCATGAAGCAGCAAAAGAAGGCAGTGTGCTGACAGTTAAAGTTTGCCGCTCCGTGCTTGCCTCAAGAGCGGCAAGACTCGCTTCAATCTGTGCGAATGCCCGCATCAATGCGGGATAAACACCCGCCCCTGCTTCCGTCAGTTCCACACCATATCGGGTACGCCTGAAAAGCGTTACGCCTGTCCGCTCCTCAAGCAGACGGATTTGCTGGCTTACAGCACCTGACGTTACTCCCATCATCTCAGCTGCACTTTTAATACTGCCCGTGCGTCCGGTCTCGGTAAAAGCCCGTAAAGCCAGCAATGGCAAAACCTTACCCATAATTTAGTTTTCCTAAACTCAAAGATCAGAATCAATCGTTTTAGAAATACACTATTACCAAATAAATATGTTTTCAGATGATGCTACCATAATTTAGATTTTCTGACACATCATCAAAAGGAAAAAATGATTGAACTTTATAGCGATTCATCTCCGAACGGGTTCAAAGCAACCATTGCCCTTGAAGAAACAGGCTTAGACTACACACTGCATCATATTCAGATTGAACAGGGTGAACACCGCAGCGCGGATTTCCTGAAACTCAATCCGCATGGGCGCATACCTGTCATCACAGACAGTACAACAGGAATAGTGCTGTTTGAATCTGCTGCCATTCTGCTCTACATCGTTGAAAAATCCGGCCAGCTCCTGCCAAAATCTTTTGCGGAGCGCTGGCAGGCACTTCAATGGCTGCAATTCCTTTCGTCCAGCATGGGGCCGATTTTTGGTCAGCGTGTTCATTTCGAAATCTTCGCTGTAACCAAATTGCAGCCCGCTATTACCCGTTACCAAAATCTGACAAACGATATTTATCAGGTGCTCAATCAACGGCTGAGTAACGCTGAATATTTTGCCGGATCAGAATATTCCATTGCGGATATAGCGGCCTTCGGCTGGACACATATTGCTCAGATTTGCGGCTTCAATTTCGATCACCATCCGTACTTAAACAACTGGCATCAAAAAATTGCTGCGCGGCCTGCTGTATTGCGCGGCATTACTTTGCCGCAACCGGCTACCGGTCCTTAGCCTCGATCTGCCAAGTTTTCTATTCCTTGAAAGCCTTATCATGAACAACAATCTGTCTGCTTCGGAAATTACATCCGGTATGTCATCAGAAGCCTTTGCGCACCATCCGGGTTACACCCGTATGTTTGCTGCCAATCAACTTACGATTGGCATATTTCTGCCGCTTCGCTTTTATCAAGGCGATATGCGCGTTCTTGAAGGGCAAACTGCTCTTGTCAAAGACATTGACCAACGCGGATTTGCTTCCGTCTGGGTGCGGGATGTTCCGCTATATGATCCGTCTTTTGGTGATGCCGGCCAGATTTTTGATCCGTTCACCTATCTTTCCTATCTTGCCGCACAAACAACCAGAGTTTCACTGGCAACCGGCAGTGCGATTTTCTCCCTGCGTCACCCGATTGATCTCGCCAAAGCAGCAAGCACCATTGACCATTTATCCGGCGGGCGGCTTGTTCTTGGAATAGCATCAGGTGACAGGCCGGTCGAATTTCCAGCCTATGGCTTAGATCTGGATACAAGAGCTGAGCGTTTTGCAGAAACGGTCATCTATTTTCGTCAATTACTGGCAGAAAGCTCACTGCCGATACGCTCGAGTTTGGGAGAACTTGCACAAGCAGAATTTTTGCCAAAGCCAGCTTATGGACGAATTCCTTTGCTGGTCACAGGATCAAGCCGGCAAACACCACAATGGATAGCCGAGCATGCGGATGGTTGGCTGACTTATCCGCAACAGACGCATACGCAAGAAGGGCCGTTACGTCTGGCACAGAATATCCGTCGCTGGCGCGATACAATTCCTGACCGCGGATTTCGCCCGCATGTGACCAATGAGTGGCTGGAATTGACGGAAGATCCTGATTTTCCGCGTACACCACTCAATGGCGGCTTTGTTTTAAAAACAGGACGTAAGGGACTGATTGACCTTCTCGGTGAATGGCAGCAAGCCGGCGTTAATCATGCGGCACTTGGTATGCAATTTGCTTCACGTCCGCCATCAGAGATTATACAAGAGCTGGCAGAAGAGGTTTTACCTTTATTTCCTTCGATTGCTGGTCCTGCTCCATCAAGCATAAAGTGGTAGATTATTACCATTTTATGCGTTCAAAACATTCAAGCGGAACATTGCTCATGCCGGTATGTTTTTATTCAGGCTGTATTCGGACGCCTATTGGTGAGCTGACCGTTATTGTGAATGATCAGGGCGCGGTTATGCGCCTTGATTTTGAGAATGACAGCCGCGTTCATCCGGCCAATACACAAATCCCTGTTACGCGGCATGATGATGCGGCTGTGCGCCATGTCGCTGAACAGATACACGAGTATTTCGCAAAGGAGAGACGTCATTTTGATCTTACACTAGCACCGCTTGGCACGCCTTTTCTGAAGGCTGCCTGGCAGGAGCTTGCAAAAGTGCCTTATGGTACAGTCGTTACCTATGGTGAACTTGCAGAACGTGCCGGTCATCGTGGTTCTGCGCGTGCCTTTGGCCGTGTGAATGCGATTAATCCGATTTCGATTATTGTTCCCTGCCACCGCGTTATCGGCGCCAATGGCAAGCTGACAGGCTTTAGCGGCGGCCTAGCCAAGAAAGAAGCACTGTTGCGTCTGGAAGGCAGTCTTTATCAGGAACGCTTACTCTGACAGCGTAAGTAGCAGTTTATAGCTTTCCCTCCGTCGCTTAAACGTGTGGGGTTGAGGGCTTTATAGCAGTTGCTTGTTTATCGGCTTTAGACCGACGGGACTGCCTTTATAGTTTTGCTTGGTTTGCAGAACTATTGAATTTCGAATGTATTTTATTGGGAGATCTTGGTTGGGCGCAGGATTTGTGATTTTGTCTCCCGCTTTGTCGGCTTTGCCTCCTTGCGGGCCTCTGACTAGGCTTAAAATCTACGACCCGTTACAAAAAAAATCCCGCTCAAAGAGCGGGCTGTTTATTTGGTTGCGGGGGCGCGCAACTACCGATACCGACATTCGCTGGAGGTCGCGATCTAGCAACTTTTAAAAGAGAGATACTATCACGCCTACAGACAGATCCATGCAGGTCACAGTACACGATACCCTTCACAAAGATGGCAAAGAACTGTCTGCAAGTGCCTAACCCCGCCAGTCAGAGCGTCACCGTCTGTGCCATGCGTACCGCCAATCTCGAGAGCAAAAAGAGCAAAAAACGTCCATTCCAGCGCCCCCCCTTTATGCGGGAACTTTCGGCTCTTGACTGAACATCTGGATGCTGCGACTTAGCACGTCGAATGGCTTTGGTGTAGGGATCTGAATTTTCGGAATGCAGCGTCAGCTATCACTGATAATTTTCAGCTTTTCCCCGGCTCAGGGCATATATTCTTGCCGTTCAAACACAACGTTGCCTATCGTATAGTATCCCAAAGCAGAAGTTTAGGGTAACGAATTGGCCGGTCTATGAAGCAGGCCTGAGGCAGCGTGGCAGTCTTGCATTCTGGGTGGATGAGGAAGTGCTTGCGACATGACACGCCCCATCTTAAGATCGCGGGTGGTCAGCCGCGTTATTCGGATCTGGCTGTGCAAACATCGCTGCAATTAGGACTGGTTTTCAAAGTAAGGATTGCACAATCGACGTATATACCGCGTCCTGCCAGAATTTCTTGAAGATCGCGCTCAGAAACTGGATAGTGCACGCAAATGAAAATAGCGCGCAGGTTGACAGTTTTAGCAAACGTAGCCCCCTTAAAATCGACCATTATCCGTCTCCGCTCATTATCAACTGAACCAACCAGGCTGCGATAAAATCAGACAACGCAAAATATCATTGCGACAGAACCCAAACGCCCCCCATAGGGCACTGTCGCTAGCAAGCGTTGAACGGCGGAAATATTTCGTACATTAAATAATTGTAATTGTTGCGAACTTAATATATCAAGTTAAAGACTCCTCTCGCGTATATAATGAATAAAAAATAAGAATAGCGGAGCATCGGACAATTAAATGGGATAGCAATTAAAATGACGGAAAGCGCATAAATTTGCGTGTGAATGTATTTTTATAAATGTTGCTAAAGAGGCCTATTCGTGCAGAAAACAACTCGTGCAGTTAATTTCCATGATACTGGACGTATTAACAACATAGAGATTCTAAACACGAGCGCACAATGTGGATGGCACAACGTGTATGTGTATACTGCTGTCATACGCCCATTTAATACTGATTTTGCCGCTGTGGATTCATTATTAATTTCCATGGTGCTCGAAGGGAACATTCGGGGCACTTTAAAAATCGGAAATTTGGTAAGCGATATTTTTCTGCAACCAGGATTTATACTTTGCCTGCCTCCTGATGTTGCCTTTGAAGCTTCAATATGCACGCATGCAAAAGTTATAAATATCTACATATCAAAGGATTTACTGCAAGATATTGCTTTTGAGTTTTTAACTTTAACAAACACATTATTTAATTTAGTTCATAATTTTCAAATTATAGACGGGTTCCTTGAAAATTTTATTGGTACAGTGAACAATGCTCTTTGCTCCAGCGGACATTTCTCGCCGCTGGAAATGCAGTATATCGCACGCACCATAGTCGCCCGCATTATTGCCAGATACTCATTATGCGCATCGGATAATCCGAACTTAGAAACAGGATTACCCCATCCTGTGCTTCAAAAGGTTTACTCCTTTATTGATGCACATCTTCATCAGCGTATTAGCGTAGAACAACTTGCATCTATGGCAGGAGTAGGAGCTGCACAGTTTGCACGCTTGTTTAAACGCACAACAGATGTCACGTTGCATCAGTTTATTATTAAGCGCAGAATTGAGAAGGCACGCAGCCTGTTAACTGACACTAATATGCCGATTATTCAAATTGCTTATGAATGCGGTTTTGCAGATCAGGTTCATCTCACCCGGCTCTTTGGGCGTTTTATAGGCTCCAGTCCGGCACAGTTTCGGAAAATGAGAAAATAGTTACTCAGCCCCCCCCACAAAGCCTTTTGAATAAATGCAGCTCACTGCCACGATGCATGCTGATTATTTTACGGTGAAGCGGGTAGTTTTTCTCCTGCATTAAAGCCGCCAAACCCAGATAGTTACGCATTTGTCTCTCCGGAGTTTTCTCTGGCCTCGTCTTTCTGTGCCTTCGTATCTTCACACCGGCTGACTTGCTCCCCGCAATCAAACCGATGCACCGAATTTATGTTCCTCTTGCACCGGAAACCATCCCGCAGGCATTGCGTATCCTTTAGACTCGGCGCTTAGATGATCCGGTTCTTGCTTATTTGCATAATTTTAAGGTGCATTGATGAAAATATGGGGTCGAACTAACTCAACAAATGTCCGCAAGGTACTTTGGTGTGCGGAAGAGCTTAAACTTAAATATGAATCCATTCCGGCAGGTGGTGAATTCGGGCTCGTAAACGAAGCGTCATATCTTGCAAAAAACCCCAATGGCCGCATCCCCTGCCTTGAAGACGGAGAATTCGTGCTTTGGGAATCCAATGTAATTGTGCGCTATCTGGCTAAAAAATACGGTCAGGAATCTTTCGCACCAGCTGATATCCAAACCTGGTATGCGGCTGAAAAATGGATGGACTGGGCATCCTTGTCTTTCGGAATGCCTTTTCGGGATCTATTCTGGAACCTGATCCGGCATAGCCCCGAGCAGCGCAGTGAAGAGGAAATCGCTCTGGGCATTAAACACTGTACGCCTTTGATGGCCATGGCAAATGCTCAGCTGGAAAAAACACCTTATTTATCAGGCAGCCACTTAGGGATTGGAGATATCCCTTTAGGCGCTATCGCATATTCGTGGTTCTCATTTCCTATAGAACGGCCATCAATGCCGGCTCTGGAAGATTGGTATGAAGGACTAAAATCCCGCCCGGCATACCAAAAAGGTGTCATGTCGCCACTCACCTGATCATCTCTGTCGCAAAAAAATCAGCAATTGCTTCAATCACATATTTGAGAGCAATTGCTGGTTTAATAATAAACTTCAATTTGCATCCAACCTGAACTCAATCTCAAATTTTGAACTCGGAAATGGCAATTTCTGCATTGGCTGCGACAGCTTCAAGCCTCGCAATTTTACGTGTTGCATAAAATTTCAGTGCGCCAGCCCCTGCTGAAAATATACCGTATAAGAGAAGCGTAACAGGCAGAACATACCATCGCAACCAAACCGAGCCGCTTGCCAGCCAACCTATTATTATTGCGATCAAAATCATGCAAATCACCCAGAAATTACGCTTCTGAGCATTATTTATAAATGTTGTAATAGCAGCTTCATGCTTTCTCAGCCTAACCAGTTCCTGACGCAGTTGTGCAATATCTTGCTTTAGCTGTTCAAGCTGGGGCTCATGGGTTTCCGTATTCGGCAAGAAACTTCCTGACATTATATTAACAAAACTTATTGAGCTTTTAGACGGATTGAAGCGCGGAGCCAATAAAGCCTCAACGGGTTAAGGCCTTATTCCGGCAGAGCACGCTAAGTAATCAGGATTAAAAATAATAATATTGAAATATTATCGTTCTCTCAAAGCCTCCCCTGCCTTATTGAATGGTTTCACGAGATACTCAAAAACAGTTTTACTACCGGTATGAATATCGACTGAAGCCACCATTCCCGGCACGATCGGAAACCGTTCATTGTTCTTGTTAAAAAGAGCGTCAGTTTCCGTCTTAATAAAAACGCGGTAATAAAATTCTTCCGGTTTTACTTCGTTTTGGATCGTATCCGGAGAGATACTGACAACTTTGCCCTCCATCCCTCCATAAATTGCGTAATCATAAGCCGTAATCTTAACGCTGGCCCTTTGTTGCGGGTGGATATACGCAATATCCCGTGGTGAAACACGAGTCTCAATCAGAAGCTGTTCATCAAGCGGAACAATAATCATCAGCTTACCATTTGGCGGAACCACGCCGCCTACGGTTGAGACCTCAATATTTTTAACAATACCGCGTACCGGTGAGCGCAGTGTCATTCGTTGAAGTGAATCTGAACGACCGCGAATAACAGATGAAAGCGCCTCAACATCCGCATTTGCTTTTGCCAGCTCTTCCCGGGCTTTTACAATATAATCCGATTGTACTTCTGTTTCTTTCAACTGCAGCTCTACCAGCTGTCGTTTCAAGCGAATGACTTCCACGTTACTCGCTGCACCCATTTTAGTCAGCGACTGACTGATCGCCAGTTCGTCCTCAACAAGTTTTTTAGATTCAGCGATCCAATTCAACGACTCTGTTAAGCTGCGGCGACGGGCTTCATATAGTTTTGTTTCTGATGCAATCAGCTCAGGAAAACCATTAAGATCCTGATGAAATGCAACTTCCGTACCATTAACCTCTGAGGTCAAACGGGCAGAGCTGGCAAGTGCCGCCCGATATTTAGCTGCGCTTTCCTGCACCGTCGCTTCCGTAACCGTAGGATCAAGTTGTGCAAGAATTTGACCCGGCTCGACGACATCATCCTGCCGGACATACAGCTTAGCCAAAACACCGCCTTCCAGTGACTGTATCACCTGCTCTTGTGATGTCGGTACGACTTTGCCCGTACCGGTGGATACCTCATCAAGCACTGCCCAGTAAGCCCAGATCAGCATGACGAGGAAAAGCAGAAAGACAAGCCGGACAAGTTTTTTGGAACGGTTCAGTCTTTGACCGTCCTGACTTCCGTTTACCCAGTTTTCAAAATCGTCACCAATGGCAGCCATCGGCTTCCTCACAGTTCTGTTTTGGGCATTGCAACTTTGCTCATGCCGAACAATGTCTGCAGACCACGCTCTTTTGTGTCATCCAAAGCAATCTGACCATTCTCGACGACTAGCAACCGATTGATCAGTTCCAGTACCCGCATACGATGTGTTGCAATAACGACCGTGCGCCCCGTACTCCATTTCGAGAATTGCTCGATAAAATGCCGCTCGGTCGCTTCATCCATTGAAGATGTCGGCTCATCAAGCAAAATAACCGCCGGATCACGGATCAATAAGCGAGCTAACAAAATTGCTTGTTTCTGCCCGCCTGAAAGACCGGCTCCGCCCTCCTGAACAAGATGTTCAAGCCCTTCAGGCAGCTTCTTGATAAAGCCATCAACTCCAACCATGACAAGCACACGTTGAATTTGCTCATCAGACGCATAAGGTGCGCCCATAGTAATATTCTCACGCAGTGTTCCGAAGAAAAGCCGTGAGTTCTGCGTCAACAAGCCGACATCGCGCCGCACATCCGCAGGATCAATCTGGGGCAATGACAAATTATCCAGCAAGACCTCGCCGTCACAGGCATCCAGCAATCCGGACATTGCCATCAGTAATGTCGACTTGCCTGCCCCGTTCCGCCCCAGAACAGCAATATGCTCCCCCTGTTTTACTTGTAGTTTTTTCACAAAAAGCACAGGGGGTGTGTCTTGCCCGCCGTAGCGGAACAGCGCGTTTTTAAAACTATAGGAACCCGATATATTCGGGCAATGAATGCGGTTTTCATGATCAGGATGATCAACAGGCATCCGCATCAGATCATCAAGACCTTTCTTGGCAATCTTTGCATGCTGGAAACGGCCGGCAATTTGAGAGATTTGTCCCATAGGCGCAAGCATTCTTGAGCCAAGGATTGAAGCGCCCACTAAAGCACCGGTCGTAAGATCTCCGCTGATCACCATGGGCGCGCCGATAAAAACAGTCAGCGCATAAACACCCGCCTGCACATTTTGTGTCCAGACACCCAGTGTATTCGTCACGGAACGCAACCGGATCTGCGCTTCACCGGTTACCGCATTAAAATGGTTCCATTGCTGTTGAAAACGGCTCTCTGCCTGCAGGGACTTAATATCTTCAATGCCCTGAACAGTTTCCAGAAGCATGGCATTCCTCAAGGAGGCTTCGCGCATAGCCTCATTGGCATGTCTGCGCAGTCGCGGCTGCAAAAGAATTCCCGGCAACAGCAAAGCGGCAAGAGCGGCAAGAGGGATAAAAACAAGTGATCCTGTCAGCCACCAAAACAATATAAGAAACAGCAGGAAAAAAGGTAAATCCGCTATTGCTGCGACCGATGTTGACGTCAGCAACTCCCGCACCTGTTCAATGTCGCGCAACTGCGAAATGAAAGAACCGGTGGAGGCCGGTCGGGCGCGGTTTTTAATTCTCAAAGCATGCCCGAAAACCACATCAGACATTTGCAGATCTGCTTTTTTTCCAAGCATATCAATTATGCTCATGCGAGTTCTGCGCATCATAAAATCAAATGCGATTGCCAGAACGACCCCGCTAAAAAGCACATATAATGTGTTAAATGACTGAGCAGGAATAACACGGTCATATATCTGCATTGAGAAAATAATGCCGGCCAATCCTAGTGTATTTGCGATGAGTGAAGCAATCATCACATGGCTGTATGACTTTAGATCGCTGAAAATTATCCGCTTCAGCCAGTTATCTTCATATGGTTTGATATAAGCATCAACCCGCACATCAGGAGCACTTTTTGATAAACGGGCAAGTAAAACACGCTGCGTTTTGACAAGCAGCTCGTCGAGCGGAAACTGGTGTTCCAATCCCTGATCGCCGCTCAGCCAGACGCCAGCCATCTGGCCTTGGGATATTTTATGAACAACAGCCAGCTGCCCGCCTTGCAATTCAAGCACGAAGGGCACATGCCACGCAGAAAGTTCTATTTGCGGTCGCTCTATGAGCTTAACGCTTAATCCGATACGCCGGGCAATTGTACGGATTTTTACTTCATCACCGGAACCGTCATCGGCCTGAGCAGTCAGGCGCAAACTCTCCGGAGAGATAGGAAGACGATAGTATTTCGCTATTAAAGATAAAGATTCCAACCACATATCATCATGAAACTGTCTGTCAGCTTCCTGATTAGCTATGCCGGAGTTTAATTTGAGCTCTTCTCTTGAAACATCCCCGCCCTTCATTGAACCGACGCCCCTCCGCGCAGTGTGTCCGGATTAATACCAAAACTGTTCCTGAGCTTGCCTGAATTAAAAAGGCAGCCAATATTCAACAGGCGCAAATCATGTTCAGTATTGGCAAGCTGAAAACGGGATTCATGCAGCTCTTGCTCCGCATTTAATAAGTCCAGCAGAGTACGGGTACCAAGCTCTAAATATTGCTCGCGATAGAGATCTCGTGTCTGTACCATCATGCTCGCGCGCGTCTTTAAAGAACCTTGTAACCGGCTTAATGAACCTATCTGACTACGTGCTTCCATCAAATTGCGCTGCACATCATAACGCGCTCTTCTGATTGCAGCATCCGCTGTTTCCAGAGCATATGCCGCAGCTCTTTTCTTCGCATTGGTTCTGCCGCCATTATATAAGCTGGAAGATACATTCAGCCCCACGCTGTAATCCAGCCGGCGATCACGATCAGTCGTGTTATTATATGATCCATTGAGATCATAGTTTGTGGATGCTTCAAGAGAAACAGTCGGCAACGCTTCTGCTTTATTCATCGACAGCTGTGCCTTAGCTTCTTCTTTCTCAGCCTCAGCCTGAAGCATTGCAGGAACATCCTCCCACACAGGATTAGCCACGTCGCATGATTTGCTGAGCCATGCAGGGACATCTGAAACAGGACGGGCAGAGGCGCTGCCAATCAAAGAACCTAATGCCACTTGCCAACGATCAAGCTCAGACTGATATTGCAATTGCGTAGCTAACGCGGTTTCGACACGCGCATCGGCCTGAACTTTGTCCGACATGGTGCTCGCGCCCTTATTCGTCCGCTCTTCAACCAGACCGGCGATACGTTTCACCCCTTCGACTTGTGCCCGTGCGAAACCTGACAGCTGCTCATATCGCTGTACTTCTATCAGCGCATTGGCTGTGTCTCGTGAAAGATTGTCGACTGCGGCCAGAAGACGTGCATGATTGAGATTTTTCCCCGCCTTCTCAAAATTTACCGAGCCTGAGACTTTGCCAAAATCATATAATAATTGCGAAGCGGTAATATTAAAATCCGGCCGCCAGCTATCACGGTTGCGACTTTGATAGCCGGACCCAATGCCCGCTTTTAACTGGGGGTAATATCCGGCTTCAGCAGCCCGTATACGCTCATCTGCCTCGTAAATCCGTCCGGTTGCCTCGTCCACTGCCGGATGCCATGCGACAGCCCGCCGGACTGCAGTCTCCAGAGTAAGAGAGCCGTTATCTGCGCGCTTCGAACCAGCTTTACCACTTACGTCAGAATGACTTGAATAATCAGCGGCTGCAGCATTTTTATTGATAGTATCCGATGAGGATATCTCTCCGGTTTTTGGCAGCACAGTTTTTTTTGTAGAAGGTACAAGTTCAGCCTCTGATGTCTGGCAACCAGACAAAAGAAAGAAAAACAATATTATAATTGTCAAACGTCCTAAGACCGTATTTTTCTGCATTTACAATCCGTTATGCTCAGTCCCCTGAAAGCTGTAGTTAACCTCCGCCACGATTTAAGCCGCAGCGAAGGTCAAAATATTGATCAGGCTATATGCATCGAATGTAAGTCATCATCCTTGATCAGAGGGTCCAAGACCAAATGAGCAAGCGGATCTTCCGGTATCATTGTCGTCATAGGTGCCGTGAGATTTTCTGTGAAAATACTCGCAGGTTCAAATTCATCAGACATTGTATCACTGAACGGCAGCGTCACATCATTGCTGCCATCATCAAGGGCAAAATCTTGTAAAAGATCTGCCATATTATGATCTTGTCCGGCCGGAGTGTCATCTGCATCCGCCAGCAAGTCGTTCATAGGAACAACATCCGCATCATCAATGGAGAACGCAACCATTGCCGCACCGGAATCTACAGTATCACCCTGAACAGTCGTATTGATTGTTACAGTCAGTGTTGCTTCCTGATAAGTTCCGTTATGTTCAATACGGTACGTGAATGTATCTGTATATTCACCCCCAACAGAAGCACGGCTATCAGGTGTATAGGTATATGTACCATCTGCATTGATTTGCAGCGAACCATATGCCCCCTGAACAACCTGCGGCGTGCCGGATACAACATTGGTAAATGTTGTGCCATCATGAGAGATCGACAATGGCGGAATGTCCGCACCCACAAGATCATTCGCAAACAAATCGCCATGAGCAGAAAATGCGTGAGGATTTGGTGCATATTGATCAAGATGAGTAACTTCAGAAGTAATGTCCACCGAGAAACTTCCGGCAACACCAACCCCTGTGGTAACGGTCCTGATGCGATATTCACCCGCGTCCAGATCAGGAACCAGAATTTTACCCGGCCCCCCGCTTCCTAACAAGCTTAGCAATTGCGATGAACTGTAGGTCGCATGGCTCGTCCAGGTATTTGTTCCTGGCGTGCGCACTTCAACATAGACCACAACCGAACCACCGAGACCTAACAGATTACCGGCATCAATGGTTAAGGTAACATCCTGAGTGGTATTCTGGGCTACAGTCAGCGATGCGCTTGTCCGTTCACGCGGAAAAAGCGTAAGCGTCCAGCTATCGTTAATTGCGTCATTCATATTAACGCCGGCTGTCACAAGATACTCATACTCAATACCGGCTTGTGCAGTATCATTCGTTACAAGCGCACCATCAATATTGATTGTCAGATTCGCGGTTGTCGAATTTGTGCCGTCCGAAATTGTGTAGCTGAATGTATCCGACTGCCCCACAGAAGCTGGACTACCATTCGGTGTATAGGTATATGAACCATCCGCATTGATAACCAGAGTACCATGATTACCCTCTATTGTGGCACTTCCGTTATTGAGCTGTATGACCTCCCCGTCACTGTTCTCAATCTGGGTTACTTTCGTTCCGGGAACAACCTGATCTTCTCCGGCCTCTCCGTCGGCGTTTATATCAGGGTCAATCACATTGCCGCTGACCGGCGTATCGCCATCAGCAAAACTGTGCTCAGTCAACGAGACCGACACTGATGTATCCTGAATAAGCGTCAATGTATTATTGAGAAGTGCATGCGCAACAGCACCAAGCACCTGATCAAGCAGATGAGACAAACCTAGAGCATTCAGGCTGTTACTCAGCACTTCAACAAGATCACCGGCACCAAGTGCAGTCGTTGTATCAAGAACAGGCAGCAGAATATTTTTGACGACTGTTCCCAGAGGCAGATTAAGGCCGGGTAAAAGCGCTCCGTTCAGTGCATTTTCAATTGCTGCCAGTACAAGAGCCTGATTTTCCTGACCAAGGACAACACCACCTTGTCCGAGTTCCTGCAGCGATACCCCGTTACCGTCTGCATCCAGCAATGTCCCAAGAGCACTTTCCCCTTTTCGGACCACAACCTTATACTCACCCGGAGCAAGTCCGGTAATATTGGCAACAAGAGTGTTATCACCTGTCAGACCCAATACTCCTGTACCAAGCACATCCCCCACAAGCGGATCGTTACCTGTTGTCAGGACGTGAACAAGATTACCGGCTGCATCGTAGATTTCTACGTTGAAAGCATCAGCAACAGCGATCAATGCATTTTGACTGACCTGGATTACAATATCGCCTGTGGAGCCCTGTCCCACAGTAAAGCTGACACCCGCGGCCTGACTGCCATTATCCAGCAGCCCAAGAAGCTGCAGATTTTCATCCGATACAGGGGCATGCGTTACGGATTCGCGAGTACCCATATCCGCATCAGCCGCATCATTTGCGCCTTGAAGGCTGATAATAGACGTAGCGCCTAACGAGCCGGCTGTTCCTGTATTACCGGCACTGTCGGTTTGACGGACTTGCACTGCACCGGCGGCATAATCTCCCTGCGGCAAGACAAAGCTTGTGCCTGTCCCATTGTTCCAAGTCACACCATTATCAGTCGAGTATTCCCACTGAGCGCCGCTCTCAAGATTGGTGACTGTAACCGTACCGACACTCGATATGCCATCGCCGTCGACACCGGTATCATTTGCCAGTTCAAGAGCAGGTGCACCAGGTGCCGTCACATCAACACTGTAATTAGCAGAGCCTGTCACCGGATCAGCCGCATTGCCTGCTGCATCCGTGAACACGGCTTCCGCTGTCACCGTCGGGGTCGTTGCGCCCGCAAGTGCACTGCCCGGAACAGACGCCGTCCAGGTGCCGTCGCCATTCGCCGTTGCCGCATAAGGCACACCGTCAACCAGAACATTGACCGCTGTCGTCGCTGCATCCGCTGGCGGATTGGCAATCGTCACGGTGATCGCAACAGAACCGGCTGCCTCACTCGCATTAACTACACCGTCACCGGCAATCGTGCCGACACTCACCGTCGTGCCACTGGTATCGGGCGGTGTAATATCATCCGCCGTCCAGCTCTCATTACCCGTGCCGCTGTTACCGGCAGGGTCGGTGACAACAACACTGACATCGCCGTCCGGTTGAACGCCCGGTGCTGTCGCACTCCATTCACCCGAACCGTCTGCTGTCACCTGCGTCTGCGTACCATCCGGCCAGGTCACTGTCACATCAGAATTCGGCTCGGTTGTGCCTGTTGCCGTCGGGATATTGTCACCGTCCGGATCGCTCAGAACAAAGTCTGCACCCGGTGCTGTCACATCAACACTGTAATTGGCAGAGCCTGTCACCGGATCAGCCGCATTGCCTGCCGCATCCGTGAACACGGCTTCCGCTGTCACCGTCGGGGTCGTTGCGCCCGCAAGTGCACTGCCCGGAACAGACGCCGTCCAGGTGCCGTCGCCATTCGCCGTTGCCGCATAAGGCACACCGTCAACCAGAACATTGACCGCTGTCGTCGCTGCATCCGCTGGCGGATTGGCAATCGTCACGGTGATCGCAACAGAACCGGCTGCCTCACTCGCATTAACTACACCGTCACCGGCAATCGTGCCGACACTCACCGTCGTGCCACTGGTATCGGGCGGTGTAATATCATCCGCCGTCCAGCTCTCATTACCCGTGCCGCTGTTACCGGCAGGGTCGGTGACAACAACACTGACATCGCCGTCCGGTTGAACGCCCGGTGCTGTCGCACTCCATTCACCCGAACCGTCTGCTGTCACCTGCGTCTGCGTACCATCCGGCCAGGTCACTGTCACATCAGAATTCGGCTCGGTTGTGCCTGTTGCCGTCGGGATATTGTCACCGTCCGGATCGCTCAGAACAAAGTCTGCACCCGGTGCTGTCACATCAACACTGTAATTGGCAGAGCCTGTCACCGGATCAGCCGCATTGCCTGCCGCATCCGTGAACACGGCTTCCGCTGTCACCGTCGGGGTCGTTGCGCCCGCAAGTGCACTGCCCGGAACAGACGCCGTCCAGGTGCCGTCGCCATTCGCCGTTGCCGCATAAGGCACACCGTCAACCAGAACATTGACCGCTGTCGTCGCTGCATCCGCTGGCGGATTGGCAATCGTCACGGTGATCGCAACAGAACCGGCTGCCTCACTCGCATTAACTACACCGTCACCGGCAATCGTGCCGACACTCACCGTCGTGCCACTGGTATCGGGCGGTGTAATATCATCCGCCGTCCAGCTCTCATTACCCGTGCCGCTGTTACCGGCAGGGTCGGTGACAACAACACTGACATCGCCGTCCGGTTGAACGCCCGGTGCTGTCGCACTCCATTCACCCGAACCGTCTGCTGTCACCTGCGTCTGCGTACCATCCGGCCAGGTCACTGTCACATCAGAATTCGGCTCGGTTGTGCCTGTTGCCGTCGGGATATTGTCACCGTCCGGATCGCTCAGAACAAAGTCTGCACCCGGTGCTGTCACATCAACACTGTAATTGGCAGAGCCTGTCACCGGATCAGCCGCATTGCCTGCCGCATCCGTGAACACGGCTTCCGCTGTCACCGTCGGGGTCGTTGCGCCCGCAAGTGCACTGCCCGGAACAGACGCCGTCCAGGTGCCGTCGCCATTCGCCGTTGCCGCATAAGGCACACCGTCAACCAGAACATTGACCGCTGTCGTCGCTGCATCCGCTGGCGGATTGGCAATCGTCACGGTGATCGCAACAGAACCGGCTGCCTCACTCGCATTAACTACACCGTCACCGGCAATCGTGCCGACACTCACCGTCGTGCCACTGGTATCGGGCGGTGTAATATCATCCGCCGTCCAGCTCTCATTACCCGTGCCGCTGTTACCGGCAGGGTCGGTGACAACAACACTGACATCGCCGTCCGGTTGAACGCCCGGTGCTGTCGCACTCCATTCACCCGAACCGTCTGCTGTCACCTGCGTCTGCGTACCATCCGGCCAGGTCACTGTCACATCAGAATTCGGCTCGGTTGTGCCTGTTGCCGTCGGGATATTGTCACCGTCCGGATCGCTCAGAACAAAGTCTGCACCCGGTGCTGTCACATCAACACTGTAATTGGCAGAGCCTGTCACCGGATCAGCCGCATTGCCTGCCGCATCCGTGAACACGGCTTCCGCTGTCACCGTCGGGGTCGTTGCGCCCGCAAGTGCACTGCCCGGAACAGACGCCGTCCAGGTGCCGTCGCCATTCGCCGTTGCCGCATAAGGCACACCGTCAACCAGAACATTGACCGCTGTCGTCGCTGCATCCGCTGGCGGATTGGCAATCGTCACGGTGATCGCAACAGAACCGGCTGCCTCACTCGCATTAACTACACCGTCACCGGCAATCGTGCCGACACTCACCGTCGTGCCACTGGTATCGGGCGGTGTAATATCATCCGCCGTCCAGCTCTCATTACCCGTGCCGCTGTTACCGGCAGGGTCGGTGACAACAACACTGACATCGCCGTCCGGTTGAACGCCCGGTGCTGTCGCACTCCATTCACCCGAACCGTCTGCTGTCACCTGCGTCTGCGTACCATCCGGCCAGGTCACTGTCACATCAGAATTCGGCTCGGTTGTGCCTGTTGCCGTCGGGATATTGTCACCGTCCGGATCGCTCAGAACAAAGTCTGCACCCGGTGCTGTCACATCAACACTGTAATTGGCAGAGCCTGTCACCGGATCAGCCGCATTGCCTGCCGCATCCGTGAACACGGCTTCCGCTGTCACCGTCGGGGTCGTTGCGCCCGCAAGTGCACTGCCCGGAACAGACGCCGTCCAGGTGCCGTCGCCATTCGCCGTTGCCGCATAAGGCACACCGTCAACCAGAACATTGACCGCTGTCGTCGCTGCATCCGCTGGCGGATTGGCAATCGTCACGGTGATCGCAACAGAACCGGCTGCCTCACTCGCATTAACTACACCGTCACCGGCAATCGTGCCGACACTCACCGTCGTGCCACTGGTATCGGGCGGTGTAATATCATCCGCCGTCCAGCTCTCATTACCCGTGCCGCTGTTACCGGCAGGGTCGGTGACAACAACACTGACATCGCCGTCCGGTTGAACGCCCGGTGCTGTCGCACTCCATTCACCCGAACCGTCTGCTGTCACCTGCGTCTGCGTACCATCCGGCCAGGTCACTGTCACATCAGAATTCGGCTCGGTTGTGCCTGTTGCCGTCGGGATATTGTCACCGTCCGGATCGCTCAGAACAAAGTCTGCACCCGGTGCTGTCACATCAACACTGTAATTGGCAGAGCCTGTCACCGGATCAGCCGCATTGCCTGCCGCATCCGTGAACACGGCTTCCGCTGTCACCGTCGGGGTCGTTGCGCCCGCAAGTGCACTGCCCGGAACAGACGCCGTCCAGGTGCCGTCGCCATTCGCCGTTGCCGCATAAGGCACACCGTCAACCAGAACATTGACCGCTGTCGTCGCTGCATCCGCTGGCGGATTGGCAATCGTCACGGTGATCGCAACAGAACCGGCTGCCTCACTCGCATTAACTACACCGTCACCGGCAATCGTGCCGACACTCACCGTCGTGCCACTGGTATCGGGCGGTGTAATATCATCCGCCGTCCAGCTCTCATTACCCGTGCCGCTGTTACCGGCAGGGTCGGTGACAACAACACTGACATCGCCGTCCGGTTGAACGCCCGGTGCTGTCGCACTCCATTCACCCGAACCGTCTGCTGTCACCTGCGTCTGCGTACCATCCGGCCAGGTCACTGTCACATCAGAATTCGGCTCGGTTGTGCCTGTTGCCGTCGGGATATTGTCACCGTCCGGATCGCTCAGAACAAAGTCTGCACCCGGTGCTGTCACATCAACACTGTAATTGGCAGAGCCTGTCACCGGATCAGCCGCATTGCCTGCCGCATCCGTGAACACGGCTTCCGCTGTCACCGTCGGGGTCGTTGCGCCCGCAAGTGCACTGCCCGGAACAGACGCCGTCCAGGTGCCGTCGCCATTCGCCGTTGCCGCATAAGGCACACCGTCAACCAGAACATTGACCGCTGTCGTCGCTGCATCCGCTGGCGGATTGGCAATCGTCACGGTGATCGCAACAGAACCGGCTGCCTCACTCGCATTAACTACACCGTCACCGGCAATCGTGCCGACACTCACCGTCGTGCCACTGGTATCGGGCGGTGTAATATCATCCGCCGTCCAGCTCTCATTACCCGTGCCGCTGTTACCGGCAGGGTCGGTGACAACAACACTGACATCGCCGTCCGGTTGAACGCCCGGTGCTGTCGCACTCCATTCACCCGAACCGTCTGCTGTCACCTGCGTCTGCGTACCATCCGGCCAGGTCACTGTCACATCAGAATTCGGCTCGGTTGTGCCTGTTGCCGTCGGGATATTGTCACCGTCCGGATCGCTCAGAACAAAGTCTGCACCCGGTGCTGTCACATCAACACTGTAATTGGCAGAGCCTGTCACCGGATCAGCCGCATTGCCTGCCGCATCCGTGAACACGGCTTCCGCTGTCACCGTCGGGGTCGTTGCGCCCGCAAGTGCACTGCCCGGAACAGACGCCGTCCAGGTGCCGTCGCCATTCGCCGTTGCCGCATAAGGCACACCGTCAACCAGAACATTGACCGCTGTCGTCGCTGCATCCGCTGGCGGATTGGCAATCGTCACGGTGATCGCAACAGAACCGGCTGCCTCACTCGCATTAACTACACCGTCACCGGCAATCGTGCCGACACTCACCGTCGTGCCACTGGTATCGGGCGGTGTAATATCATCCGCCGTCCAGCTCTCATTACCCGTGCCGCTGTTACCGGCAGGGTCGGTGACAACAACACTGACATCGCCGTCCGGTTGAACGCCCGGTGCTGTCGCACTCCATTCACCCGAACCGTCTGCTGTCACCTGCGTCTGCGTACCATCCGGCCAGGTCACTGTCACATCAGAATTCGGCTCGGTTGTGCCTGTTGCCGTCGGGATATTGTCACCGTCCGGATCGCTCAGAACAAAGTCTGCACCCGGTGCTGTCACATCAACACTGTAATTGGCAGAGCCTGTCACCGGATCAGCCGCATTGCCTGCCGCATCCGTGAACACGGCTTCCGCTGTCACCGTCGGGGTCGTTGCGCCCGCAAGTGCACTGCCCGGAACAGACGCCGTCCAGGTGCCGTCGCCATTCGCCGTTGCCGCATAAGGCACACCGTCAACCAGAACATTGACCGCTGTCGTCGCTGCATCCGCTGGCGGATTGGCAATCGTCACGGTGATCGCAACAGAACCGGCTGCCTCACTCGCATTAACTACACCGTCACCGGCAATCGTGCCGACACTCACCGTCGTGCCACTGGTATCGGGCGGTGTAATATCATCCGCCGTCCAGCTCTCATTACCCGTGCCGCTGTTACCGGCAGGGTCGGTGACAACAACACTGACATCGCCGTCCGGTTGAACGCCCGGTGCTGTCGCACTCCATTCACCCGAACCGTCTGCTGTCACCTGCGTCTGCGTACCATCCGGCCAGGTCACTGTCACATCAGAATTCGGCTCGGTTGTGCCTGTTGCCGTCGGGATATTGTCGCCTTCCGGATCACTCAGAACAAACTCGGCACCCGGCGCTGTCACATCAACTGTAATTTCCCCCAGAGAACCATTTGAACTTATGTTCCCTGCCTGATCAATCTGCCGAACGAGCACTTCTCCGTCCTGGTAGTTACCGGCTGCTAACTCAAAACTGTTACCTGTCCCTTTTTGCCAGGTTTTACCGCCATCAATACTGTATTCCCAAGTTGCTCCGGCTTCCAGATTACTGACAATAACACTACCGTCTTTCGTTATACCGTCACCAACAATTCCAGTATCATTTTCAAGTTTGATGACAGGAGCTTCCGGAGGTGTAGGATCACTCTCACCAGGCTGCCCGTCAGGGCCTCGATCTCCCCCTCCACCCGAACCTCCTGCAACGGCAGCACCTATAGCACCAAGGCCGCCCAATCCTAACAAGATAGGTAGTAAACTCCGATCTTTCTCGACCAGCTGATCGACAGATTGAATCTCCGCAAAGTTAAAGTCTGCCAAACCATCAGAATACTGGCCAGCCCACAGCTTTCCGTCACCGTCTTCGAGAATGAGATCATTATCTTGATTGCTAATAAAATACTTATAAAAATTAACGATACGTATTGTCGTACCATTATGTAAATGGATCAAAAGATCTTCACCTGCTCGCTGAAAATCTCCAACATCACGAGGGCTAAGCGCCAACTTCACGATGCTGGGTTCGGATAGCGTGATATTGTTTCCAGAAACAGTATTTACGTGACCATTATTTTTATGTGTAACAACAACAATCATAACGTTCTCCTTCGCTTATTTAAAAGCAAAGAAAATCGATCAACATTAACTGCACTCATTAAAGCGGGTATATTGCTATAGTATGCTAATAAAATATAAGCTCCATATGAAAATCAAATAAAAATACATCCCCAATTTCATTGCAGTTTCTGTTCGATTTTCAAAGCCATAGTTCTAATTTTATAATGAAATTGATTATAAGCTCAGAATCTATGCAAATATCGACTTTTTTTGTATAAAATTATTATTATTCTAAAATAATTTATTATTTAATGCTTATATTCGAAGTCCCTGCAAAACTCAGCAGATGAAATACATCAAACAATCGCGATTAATGTACCAAAGCAGAAAAACCTCATATACCGTCGATAATCGACAGCATCCGAATCCTTAAGACGCTTCGACTGCCACCCTTAAGAGCAGTGCATTCTGATCCCCAACAATATAACTTTCATCGTGGCTGTCACAAACAGCCTAGACTTGCAGGCAAAGAGGGTTAAATTCTGCCCGCTGAACAGATACACCATAATGCAAACACAGCGACAGAGTTACCGGCTTTGCAACCTTAGCCTATGGGCGGACGCAGCTCGATCTATACCATTGATATTACGCGGATTTCAGGTATGCGAGTTCACGCCACATGTTCTGGCGGTCTGACACCGCCAACGGAGATTGGATGATATGAATTCTCGGCCCAATTGTTGAGGACTTTATGCTGACAGGGATCAAAGGCTGTGAGCCCAATCTCCCAGTTAGCGGCTCCATAAGAGCCAAGCTTATCAGTCACCATAACACGCGGTCTTGCTGGCTGGCTTGACAAGAGTTTACGAATAAACAGCTTGGCCGTCTTGGTATTGCGTCGTTGGTTCTGTCGCAAAGTTTTTGTCAAGCTCTAAGTATGCGTATTTGTAGACGCACTTAAGCTGCGAGTTCAGTAAAGACCTGAAATGGTAAGCAGTTGTCATTTACAAACTGGTTTTTACGGCTTATATGCGCGACTTCGATGCCGGCGATGGTGAGGGAAGCATATCCGGCATTTTCTAGATAATCTTGGCACTCGGCGGGCTGGATGGTTTCGACCAGCCTACCAATATGACACCATGTGTCATTGATGGTGCGCTTTTGTGCATTTCTCATCCAGTGTTTGATCTTGGAGAAGGCCCGTTCGATCGGGTTAAGGTCCAGCGAATAGGATGGCAGGAACCAGAGTTGCGCACCGGCGGCTTTGATCAATTAGTGGATGGTTGCCGACTTGTGGCTGCCGAGATTATCCATTACGACAATGTCACTTGGCATGAGCACCGGCACCAACTGCTGCTCGACATAGACACGGAAACACTAACCACACATCGGCCTGTCGAAGACACATGGTGCTGTAAGCCAATGATAACCAGCCGTTCAGGATTGAGATGATTTTGCAGGGCATTCCACTGCTGCCATCTGTGAGTGACGTCGGCACGCGCCTGCTCAAGAGCGAACAGCGTTTTTTAACGTAGCTCTTCGCAGCGAATGAATTCCCAGATTGTATTGTGCGAGCCGGAATACCACCCTCGGACAACTCCGCCTTCTGGCCATGCAACGTCAAGTGCAGGTTCTCGGCGAGCCGTTGCACAATGATATCACTAGGTGGTCCGAGTATTCGCCTGCGGTGTCCGCCCATCTTGCCGGGATGAACCGATCTGGTCGCACGATAGCGCTGGGACCACTTCACGACTGAAGACGCAGCAGTTTCAAATGGCGTCGCCACTGAACGAACGCTTTCGCCACTCAGAACAGCGACAACAACGCGCTCTCGAAGATTATTCGATATCAGTGCGGTCATCGGATGCTGGCCTTCATACAGCCAGCATCAATGAATCAGAATAAAACTGATTTTGAAATCGCATTAGATTCAGAAAAATACGGAAACGCTCTAGCGCGACAAATCACGAACCGGGCGAACATGATCCTCGAATGGTACATAGCGTCGCTGAAAAGTCACACCTTCTTCGATTTCCAGCCAGCCGAACCAGTCCATGCGAAATGGCGCCCCCTCTCGCGCCGGATCCCAGGCCACCAGATACCAAAGTGGCGGCAAGATAAGCATGGCCTGCGGTTCGACATTTCGGCTGGTCACGATTCTCGTCAAGTCACAATATTGAATGCCCAAATGCCGCAGCCGGAGAAATGTGGCCTCGAGAGTCCATAGCAACAAGGGTCTATCGTCCCCATATCCGATATATCGACCAGCGGAGAAAGCTGCCCAACATATAAGCAGATCAATATCCGTCGCAGGACCCGCAGGTTGTCTGGGGGGAAGCTCTCTCGATCTTGTCAAACCCAGCAGCGAGCAGACTTGAGAAGGGCAGGCTGGCAGTGCGACGCTAATGAGCAGAGCAAAAATTCGGTAACCGAGAGCCGAGCTGTAGTCTAAACGGATTGTGGCTCCAGTTGCAGGCCGCCCCGCGCCCCGACTCGGAATACATGACTAAGCCCTGATCAAGCAGCGCGCTGATGTCACGCAGCACCGTGAGTCTGGATGCGCCAACGGCCTCTGCAAGACTGGCGAGCGTCGATGTGCTATTGTGGCGAAGGCTACGCATGATAGCGTATTGTCGGAAGCGGGCTTTCATTTGGGTTCATTGTTCTTCAAAGGTGACAAAATGCGGCACCGTTTTCCTCTAGCCTGCGACAGCGAGTTTCAACAATATGAGAAAGTGATGCTTGATACATTGAATTTTCCAAAGTCACCCTTCTTCCGGTCAACGGCATTGATCTCGCAGTTTTCGAGGCTGGTCGCGAAAACAGGGGCAGCCCCATCGTGCTATGCCACAGCTGGCAGGAGCATGCCTATTCCTGGCGTCACCCGGTGCCCCTACTTGTAGCTACCGGTTACCATGTCATCGTCCCGAACCACCGGGGATACGGCACCTCGTCCCGCCCGGACGAGGTGATGTCCTATAACATCGAACACCGAACGGACGATCTCATCGCCCTCCTCAATTACTACGGATATCTAAATTCGACCTTTGTTGGTCATGATTGGGGTGCAGTGGTCGCGTGGGGTGGGTGGCCTAGCTGCATCCAGGCAGGGTCGACAAGGTGATCAATCTGAGCCTGCCCTTTCAGGAATGTAGCGAAACACCGTGGATCGAGTTCCTAAAGCTGATCCTGGGCAGCGACTACTACTTTGTGCATTTCAATCGACAGCAGCTGTCGCGGACACCATTTTGGACAAGAATGCGGCTCGCTTCCTTCGCAACCTCTACCGGAAAGACTGCCCCCTTCAGACGCCCGAACCAGGGATGGCCATGATCATTCTTGCCAGAACCGAAACAGCGCTCCGTCTCATCGACGGATGGATCGAGGACTACAACGAAATCCAACCCCATTCCGCTCTCAAGATGGCTTCCCCTCGGCAGTTCATCAGGGCTAAATCAATCTAGCCGACGTGTCCGGTGAAATGGGGAGCACTCCAGCTCAAGGACTGGAAGAGAATTCACACCAGATATGACCGTTTCGCTCACACCTTCTTCTTAAGAATATGCAGCGTAGCAGCCGTAATCTTCTGGATTTGATTTAACAAGTCCTAAGCTCAGCGAATATCCACCTCGTATTGAGTAGGCTCTGCTCAAAATGGATAATTTTTAGTCTGTCTTTTAGAGAATATGTATTTACATTAGGGAATATGTATTTACATTAAACAAGATGTATTTATAAGTATAGGAGTGTAGACAATGGGTGTGGGGCGCCGTACAAACCGTTTCTTCAAAAACACTGTTTCGAGGAGAATCGTAATACTGGCAGGTGGCGTCTCCGCTCTGCCCTTTCTTCTGATCCTGTCCGCGACGCCAGGCCTCTCCCAGAGCTGGACAGGCGCGCAGTCCAGCGACTGGAGCAACGGGCAGAACTGGACCGGCGGGATCGCGCCGGCAACCAATACCAACGCTTCGGTCAGGATCGAAACCACGACGCCCAACATGGCCTCCGCTTCCGGTGTGACCTTCAAAGGGCAGCAGCTTTACGTCGGCACTGCAAGCGGCACTAGCGGCACACTGAATTTGACTAATAGCTCGAACTTTGATGTCGACATGATCTATGTCGGCCATAACAGCTCTGCTTACAGTTCCGGCACGTTCAACATCATAGACTCAGTCGTCAATGCGAACCGCACGCTCGATATCGGCGCCACAGGTTATGGCAAGCTCGCCATCTCAGGAGAAAATGCGCGTCTCTCCATCAGAAATAGCTTTACTAATCTCAATATCGGCAACAACCGCAATGGGGTTGGACATGTCGAAATCCTTAATGGCGCGAAGGTTGACGCCTGGAATGTCAGCCTCGGCAATCTTAACGGTTCAGGCACGCTCACAGTGGATGGTGACGGCTCGCTTCTAACAATCACGGGCCGAGACCTTTCAGCAGCCGGGTTCACAGGCGACACCTCAACCACGGTCAGCAATGGCGGTCAGATTTCAATCATCGGCACGGGCCATGCGGACCGAACCGGGATGTTGCAGCTAGGTAGCAACGACGGCACGCTGACCAGCCTTCTTCTGACTGGCGAAGACTCGCGCATCACGACCACAGGCTGGGGATTGATCGGAGAATTCGGTCAGGTCGAAGCCACGGTGGAAGATCAGGCAGAACTTGACGTTGGCTCGGATCTGCTGATGGCAGCCGCCCCCGGCTCACAAGGCGTGCTGCGGATCACACGTGGAGGCAAGATAACGGTCGCCAAGGAAACGGTTGTTGGAATTTCTGGCGCAGCCATTCTGACACTCGGCGAAGGTACCCTTGTCAGCAGCGGCGATATCTATATCGCTGCCGCCGGCACCGCGACAGGCATGCTAAACATCGGGGCGGCCGCGGATGAAGCTGCCGCTAAGGCAGGCACGCTAGATGCGCCTGCGCTCCGGTTCGGCGACGGTGCGGGGCAACTGGTCTTTAACCATACCGCCACAGCGCAAACCGGGGCCTATGATTTCCAGCCGACCCTCCATGGCAACGGGCTGATCGAGCATCATGCGGGCCTGACCCGTTTGGCAGCCGACAATTCCGAATTCACCGGCGTCACGACGGTCCATGGCGGTACGCTGCAGGTGGACGGCATTCTCGGCGGCTCCATGACCGTGAACGGAAATGGCCGCCTACAGGGCATCGGGGAGGTCGGCTCGACACTCAATCTCGGCACGATCGCGCCCGGCAATTCCATCGGCACCTTGACGGTGGCCGGTGACTATATCGGCGAAAACGGCCTTCTGGAGATCGAAACCGTTCTGGGCGATGACAATTCCAGCACCGATCTTCTACATGTGACCGGCAGCACCTATGGCCACACCCATGTGCGCGTCATCAACCTGCAGGGCGAAGGCGCGCCGACAGTCAACGGCATCCGTATCGTGCAGATCGACGGCGATTCCAAAGGCACGTTCGAGCTGGACAGCCGGGATTATTTCCAAGGCGACAAGGTGGTCTATGCCGGCGCCTATGGCTACAGGCTCTACAAGAACGGCATCGAGACGGCCGATGACGGCGACTGGTATCTGCGCTCCGCCGCGGCCAAGCAACCGGAAGAACCCGGAGAAGGCGGAGAAAACCCCGGCGGAAATCCAGGCGAAGGGCCGGGCGAGCCGGAAGGCTCGATCTACCAGCGTGGCGCACCGGTCTACGAAACCTATGGCAATCTTTTGCAGAGCCTCAACCGGGTCGGCACGCTGCAGCAGCGCGTCGGCAACCGTTACTGGTCGCAGGCCCATGCTGATCCCGACCGGCAGGCCCGCGCGCTAGTCGAGAACAATGGCGTATGGGGCATTGTCGAAGGATCGTCTTCCCGCTTCAGGCCGGACCACTCCACCACCGGCACTCGCTATGACGCGGACTGGTGGAAGCTGCGGGCCGGTATCGATGGCCTGCTACATGAAACGCAGGATGGCAGACTGATCGGCGGGCTGGGCGCGCATTACGGCCATGCGAAGGCGGATATTTCCTCGATCTACGGCGATGGCGAGATCGATACAGACGGTTACGGTCTGTCCGGCACGCTAACCTGGTATGAGCAGAACGGCTTCTATATCGATGGCCAGGCCCACGCGACATGGTACAGGAGTGATCTTTCCGCCGATTTCGCGCTGACGCCGACGCTCGCCGAAGACAATGACGGCTTCGGCTATGCCCTCTCTTTGGAAAGCGGCAGGCGCTTCATGCTGGACGAACACTGGTCGGTGACGCCGCAGGCGCAGCTTGCCTATTCGCATGTCGATTTCGACAGTTTCACCGACCCGGTCAGCGCGACGATCAAAATGGACCGCAACAGGAGCCTACTCGGCCGGCTGGGCGTCGCGGTGGAAAACAGTCTGAGCTGGAAGGACGAGGCCGGCATGACGCGTCGCGCCATGGTCTACGGCATCGCTAATCTGCATCGCGAATTCCTGGGCGACGGCAGGGTCCATCTCGACGCCCTGCGACTTGCCAGCCGCAACGATCGCACCTGGGGCGGCATCGGTCTCGGCGGGACATATAATTGGAACGACGACCAGTTCTCGCTCTACGGCGAAGGCACGATCGAGACCAGCCTAAACGATTTTGGCGACAGCTACAACTTCAAGGGCAATCTCGGCTTGCGCGTGAAGTGGTAGGCATCCGAATCATCGTCCGAGCAGACACAGCCCGGACGATGGCTTCGCGGTCGATTCAGGGAAGCGGCATGCCAGAGCGTGAAGAGGATCTCGTCGACGAGCACCGACACGGCGAAAGGCGCCTGATATCCCATGTGATCGCCAATGAGGCCGAACCCAATTAGGCCCGCGATCAAGTCGCCTAATCTATTCCCCTTCATCGCGCGCGAGTTGAACTGGCTCGGTGTGCCATACCGGGTTCCTCAGCCAAAGATCGACTTGGCCAGATATCGGGCCGCGTAAAGGGAGTTGGCGTTGAATGCCACTCACCATCGTTGGAGCGGCTAATTCAGTCTTCCCAACGTTCGACCGGCTTTTGTGTCGTTTGCGGATGAACACGAACTAATCGTTTTTTCAGCCTTATGGTCGCCAGTTGATCGCAGCGCGTCGTTGAAGAACTTACTGAGGGCCACCGTCCCCTCATGCCTTCAAACAAGAGCTGACCGGTCTTTTACTGGGCAAGCTCTACGGACATAACGGGTTGGGAACGACGCGCGCTCCAGTCTGCAGTGGCGCTGTTACCGCGCCACATCTCGGCTATCGAAAACACTCGTGGTGCATCTACGTGGGGAGCTCGGAAAAAGCCTGATCCGCAGGTATTCGCATGACGAGCCGTTTAGCGCGGCATGGGCCGTTGCCCAATGAGTTGATCGCCAACGCACTGATCAATCGCGATGCCGCAAGGCATCCACAATGATCTTGAACGCTGGGAGGTTCTGGCGTCGGCTGGGATAGTAGAGGAAATAGCCATCGAAAAACGGCGACCAGTCGTCGAGAACCTGGACCAGTTCGCCCGAAGCGATCTGCCGCTCCACAATGTTCTCCGGCACATAGGCGATGCCATAACCATTCAAAGCGGCGTCGATCATTGCGTAAGAGTTATTGAAGGTGAGCTGGCCGTCGACACGAACCCGCAACTCCTCACCGTCTTTTGCAAACTCCCAACCATAGAGACCGCCTGCGGTCTCGTGGCGCATGTTGATACAGATGTGCCGGACGAGATCCTTCGGGTGTGCTGGCACGCCATGCGCGTTGAGATAATCCGGCGATGCCACGGCAACCAGCCGCCAGTCCGGTCCGATGCGGACCGCAATCATGTCCTTCTCGACGCTTTCGCCTAAGCGCACGCCAGCATCGAATCCTTCTTCGACGATATTGCGGAAGGTGCTGTCCAGCAGCAATTCGACACTGATGTCGGGATAGTCCTTGAGGACGGGTTTCAGCTTCGGCCAAACGATGCTTTCCAGCGCATGGTCGGACAGGGTGAGTTTTATCGAGCCCGACGGCTTGTCGCGAAACTCCATCAGTGCGGCGATCTCGTCCTCGATCTCCGCCATGCGCGGCGTGATCGTGCGAAGCAGCCGCTCGCCCGCAGCCGTGGTCGCGACATTGCGCGTGGTGCGTGTCAGAAGCCGGATACCCATCCGCGCTTCGAGCTGCTTGATCGTATGGCTGAGCGTTGATTGCGCCACGCCGATCCGTGCCGCCGCCTTCGTGAAGCTCCGCTCTTCGGCCACGATCCGGAACCAGGTCAGGTGGTTGAAATCGGTTTGCTCCATGTGCCTCGCCTGCTGCGTCCACAAAAACATTAATCGACAGTATCGATTGATTCATGCGGATTTTAGCGGGTAATCGCTTGATCGCAAAGCAGTTACAATACAGACCAACAAGAATTTCAAAATCAAGCGGATAGCAAGGGAGACCGAGCATGCCTGAACAAGACCGAATTCGGACGCAAGACGACGATGCAATATCACCTGTTCGCCGCCGTATTCTCCTCGCCACTGCCGGCCTTGCGGCTGCGCCGTTCCTTTCGTCGTTTATGGCCGTGCCGGCGTTCGCGCATCATGGCTGGCCCGGCTTCCATACCGATCGTCTCATCTATATCGCGGGAAAGGTCTCCTCGGATGGCACCTGGGGTAATCCGCACTCGCTCTTCGACATAACGCTGGACGGCAACCTGCCTGCCCGCACGCCGAAGCTGGCGATTCCAGAGCAATTGCAAAATCCGGAGGACAGTCGCCGGGTCAATGCCGCCCTCTCGTACAAAGGCCCCCACAAGGCGCTTCAGATCATTATTGCGCCGCCGGCCTGGTCGGGCAGATGGGGCCTCGGCCGTGCGCTGAAGATCGGTGAGCGTTTCCAGGCTGTCGGCTACATCAATCGGACGGATGACGGCCTGTTCCGTCCGGTTGTCTTCTGGTTCGGGGATGACGCCGTGCCGGTGAACCAGGTGCTCGGCAATACGCTTCCGGTAAGAGCGCCGATACCGGACTAGGCTTCCGCATCAGATGCGAATGCCAGCCCGAACACCATGCCAAAGACGTAGCCCCAGACTCCGAGATCGGGAGGTCAAGCGGCTACTCAGGAGATCGTTGTCGTAGCCGGTGCGGTGGGTTTCCGCCGCCCCCGCCATAGCGCCAGACAGAATTGAACGAAGTATGCTTGATTTGCTCAACTCGTTGTTGAAGCTGTTGCAGGGCTCTGCGCTCGGCGAGACGGTACGGAATGCCGAATACCTCTATCCCGTGCTCGAAGCCACCCACATCCTTGGGATTGCTGTCCTCGTTGGCCCGGCTTTCAGCTTCGACCTTCGATTGCTGGGAGTCGGGCATCGCGTCGTGTCCGTAACCACAGCCGCGCGCTATCTACTGCCGGTCTCCCACATCGGCATGGCCATCGCTGTTGCCACGGGCATTGCGCTGCTCAGCGCGCAGGCGACCGTGGTCGCCGGTACTGGAGCTGCACCGTGGAAGTTCGGCCTGCTGATCCTCGCCTGTCTCAATGTGCTGGTGTTCCACTACGGCGTCTACCGCCGGGTCGATGAGTGGAAGGATGCCGCCGTTGCCCCGGTCGCCGCCTGCGTCGGGGCAGGAGTGTCGCTGATCGCATGGACGGGTGTGATCTTCGCCGGTCGGCTCCTCGCCTACACCTAACCCACGGCGCGGCACGCTACCGAACGACGGCGGGCCACAGCCGATCCAACCGCGCCCATATGGTCGCTTCAAGTACAGCATGAATATGTGAAGATTAATCGATGAGATCGATTGCTTCATTCGGATTTTGGCGACTAATCGCTTGATCACAATGTCGCTAAGTTTCAGGCCAGCCAAAATTTCAGGAGAAAGCGGATAGTATGGATGCCGCCAAAGCAGATGTAAGTAGTAAGCCCGCTGCCGCCTGGGGCGCCGTTTTTTCGATGGCGCTCTGCGTGGCGATGCTAATCGCCTCCGAGTTCATGCCGGTCAGCTTGCTGACGCCGATGGCCGAGGGGCTGCATGCGACCGAAGGACAGACGGGGCAGGCAATCTCGATCAGCGGGCTGTTCGCCGTCGTGGCCAGCATGCTCGTGACCACTGTTGCCGGAAGGCTGAACCGGAAATGGGTGCTGATCGCGCTGACGGCGTTCATGCTACTGTCGCTGGTTCTGGTCGCCGCCGCGCCGAATTTCACGGTACTGATGATCGGCCGCGCGCTTCTCGGCATCTGCATCGGCGGCTTCTGGGCGCTGGCGACCGCGGTCATCATGCGTCTGGTTCCCGCTGAGGATGTGCCGCGCGCGCTTGCGCTGATGTATGGCGGCCAGGCGATTGCAGCGGCCTTCGCGGCGCCCGTCGGCAGCTATCTCGGCGGCATGTTCGGCTGGCGCGAAGTCTTCTGGGCGCTGACGCCGATCGTCGCCGTCAATCTCGTCTGGCATGTGATCGCGCTGCCGTCCCTGCCTGCCGGCGAGAAGCAGGACTTCCGGGCCATGCTCGGCCTGATGAAACGCCCGTACTTCCTGCGCGGCCTCGTGGCCTGCATGCTGTCCTGGGGTTCGGCCTTCACCATGTTCACCTATCTGCGCCCGTTTCTTGAGCAGGTGACGGGTGTCGATGTGACCATGCTTTCGGTGCTCCTGCTGCTTCTGGGCTGTGCGGGCTTCATCGGCACATGGGCGGCGGGTCGGTTCATCAAGGGCAATGTTGCCCCCCTCCTGAAGCTGCCGGCGCTGGTCATGGGCGGCGCCACCGCCGGGCTTTTGCTTCTCGGCTTTTCGGTCGCCGCCGTGGGTCTGTTCATGGCCATCTGGGGCGCGATGAACACCATGTTCTCGGTCATCTGGATGACATGGATGTCGCAGAACGCGGACGATGCGCCCGAGGCTGCCGGCAGCCTGATGGTCGCGGCTATCCAGGCCTCGATCCTGCTCGGCGCGGTGGTCGGCGGCTTCCTGCTGGATGGCATCTCCATCCAGGCCACCTTTATCGGCAGCGTGGTTCTGGCCGTTCTCGCGGTCATGCTGATCGGCAACGGCCAGCGCATGCTGAAGCCGGAGGAAGCCTGATATGACGGTGGCTTCCCGAATTTCCCGGCGCTCGCTGCTGGCAGCCGGTGCGGCCAGCCTCGCCATTCCCACGCTGATCACGGCGCTGACGGGCAAGGCCCTGGCGCAGGAAGGAGCCGCCATGCGCCTCAGATTCACTTTCGCCGACCAGGACTTCACGGCAACGCTGGAGAATACCGCGCCCGCCCGCGACCTGTTCTCGATGCTGCCGCTCGACTTGAAGATCAGCGACTACGCGGACAACGAGAAGATCGCCTATCTACCGCGCAAGCTGAGCGGCGACACCACCAGCCGCATCAGCAACGAGGCGGTCGGCGACCTTTGCTATTACGCGCCCTGGGGCAACCTCGTGATGTTCTACGCCCCTTATCGATGGTCGCGCGGCCTGATCCGTCTCGGCCGCCTTGATGGCGGCATCGCGCCCCTCATGGTGCGAGGCGAATTCCCACTGCGCGCTGAGGCACTGTCCTGATCCTCAGTGCTGCGCGCCCCACTGCCAATTTGGCCCTCATTTGATCGAGGGCTTCCCGTAAACAGTAAGGAGAACCCGACATGAATCAGCAAAGCACTCCCCGAAACGCAACCGGACAAGACGCACCCGATACGGGCCGCCGCGATCTCCTCAAACTTGCTGGCGTGGGTGTCGCGGCCCTCAGCGCAGCGTCGTTTCTCAGCACTCCAGAAGCAAAGGCTCAAACGATGTCACAGGACTGGGACAAGGTTTTCCCGCAAAGCGAAAAAGTCGACTACCAGAAGATCTCGTTCAAGAACCGCTACGGCATCACGTTGTCGGGCGATCTCTACCTGCCGAAGGACCGGGCGAACAACCGTCTTCCCGCCATCGTCGTCAGCGGCCCGTTCGGCGCGGTGAAGGAGCAGTCTTCGGGCCTCTATGCGCAGACCATGGCCGAGCGCGGCTTCGCCACGCTGGCCTTCGATCCGTCCTATACCGGCGAAAGCGGCGGTGAGCCGCGCAATGTCGCATCGCCCGACATCAGCACCGAGGATTTCATGGCGGGCGTGGACTATCTCGGCCTGCACGATGCTGTCGACCGCGAGCGTATCGGCGTGATCGGCATCTGCGGCTGGGGCGGCATGGCGCTGAGCGCCGTGGCTATCGACAAGCGCGTCAGGGCCGTGGTCGCCAGCACCATGTATGACATGACCCGGGTCATGTCGAAGGGCTACAACGACAGCGTCACCCCCGAACAGCGCACGCAGACGCTGGAGCAATTGAGCCGGCAGCGTTGGGCGGATGCCGAAGCCGGAACGCCTGCCTATCAGGCAGCGTATAACGCCAATGTCGCGTCGGACTCGCCGCAGTTCATGATCGACTATCACGACTACTACAGCACGCCGCGCGGCTATCATAAGCGCGCCGTCAATTCCGGCAACGCCTGGACGCAGACCACGCCCCTGGCGTTCATGAACCTGCCGATCCTGACCTACATTGCGGAAATCTCGCCGCGGCCGATCCTGTTCATCCACGGCGAAAAGGCTCATTCGCGCTATTTCAGCGAAACCGCCTTCGCGGCGGCGGCGGAGCCGAAGGAACTGGTGATTATCCCGGGCGCCAGCCACGTCGATCTTTACGACAAGGTCGACGTGATCCCGTTCGACAAGCTGACCAGCTTCTTCAACCAGCACCTCGCCGCGTAAGCATCGAAGGCGCCCGTGCCCACGGGCAAAGGCGCCTTGATCGTGCCGGGCCAGCCCCGGCACCATAGTCCGGCGACGAGCGCAGCCCGTCGCCGGATGTGTCATGACGGGATGCGCCTCTATTCCGCGTTGAGCTTTTGCGCCGCGGCCAGAAGCATCATCGGCCGCTCCATTTCCTCGGCGAGCCCCGGCATCTGCTCGATCTGCTCCGGCGTCGGCGCGAATTCCTCGATCCGGCGGATCTGGAAGCCTGTGCCGATCAGCGCATTGAGCGTCGTCGCCATCGTGCGGTGGTACTTCAGCACGCCCTTGGCGAACCAGTCGGTGCGGCGCTCGCCCTCGACGGAATAGCCGTTGACCGGCCAGGTCTTGCGGCCGTCCTCGTCGGCGATCCAACGCGGATGCGCCGCCGCCATGTAGATCGGGTGCTCGATGGTGAACACGAACTCACCGCCGGGAACCAGGGCGGCGTGGATCATGCGCACGAGGCGATCGAAGTCGCGCAGATAGTGGAAGGTCAACGCGCTATAGGCGAGATCGAATGCGGCGGCTGGCAGCTCCAGCGTTTCAAGATCGGCAATGCGGTATTCGATGGCTGCGTCGCTGGTATCGGCCTTCGCACGGGCGATCATCTTCTCGGACAGATCGAGGCCGAGGACCGAGACCGCGCCTTGCTCGCGCATCCAGCGCGAGGCCCAGCCGAAGCCGCATCAGAGATCGACGACGCCCTTTCCGGCAAGCGCCGGCAGCATAGCCCGGATCGCCGGCCATTCCGGCGCACCGTCGAGGCCCTGCACCTGACGGGGCAACTGGCTGTAGCCGGAGAAGAAGTCGGGGTTGTCGTAGATGTTCTGTGCCATTGCACTCTCCTGCATGTTGAGAGGACGAGGCACGACCGCATATCGCGAAACCTCGTCCGTAAGGGGCGAGACCAAGACTGGCGATCCGCGTGTTGTTACGGGGTCGACATCCGGGCATCCTGACGGGCGATGCCGAGCGACGACGTGGATATCCTTCTCGACCAACGGCCAAGTGTTCCTATGGAAAGCCCGTGAAGGTCAAGAAACGGCCCACCTCACCAAGGCGTCAGGAGACTGAGAGATCAGGAGCTGGTTCGCCTCGCCTTGGCGAAGCCGCGATCGGTAGCGATGAAGCGCTCCAGCATCGGAACGACCAACTTTGCGGGCTCGATTGGCGCACCGCCTTCAGCCAGGAGGCGGCCATAGTCGATGAGATCGCGGTGGAGCGCCGCGGGCAGCTCCACCGTTACCTTCACGGGTTTCTCATTGGCGATGGGGCCGAGTTTCAGTTTGGTCATGGTCAATTCCTGTAAGGCTCAAAGACTAAATCCCTTGTAACAATGACCCTGACCGGGAAACCGGGCCGGATGGTCAGCGTCGGCGCGACCTGCAACTGGCGCTGGACGATCTGCTGCCCCGCCTGGTTGATCGTGTCCTGTGCGCCGCCGCGGATCGCGCGGATCAGGCGGTCATTGTCGTCGGTAGCGAGTTCTGCGCCGACGCCGAGCAACGTCGAGAGCGCGGCGGCCTTGGCGAGATCCCACCAGTGGTAATCGACGCCATCCTCCAGACCGGCGAAGCCCTGCGGGTCTGCGCCCGGTTGGCGCTCCAGCACCATGGAGCGGCCGTTCGGCAGGATCAGCCGGTTCCAGACAAGCAACACGCGCCGCTGCCCGAACTGGACGGAATTGTCGTACTGCCCGATGAGCCGGGTGCCCTGGGGCACGAGCAGGATACTGCCGGTCGGGCTGTCGTAGATATTCTCCGTCACCTGCGCGGTGATCTGGCCGGGAAGATCGGAACGGATGCCGGTGATGAGCGCCGCCGAGATGACCGCACCGGCCTGAAGAACGAAGGGCGACGCTGGAGGTGTCATACGGTCGGACGTCACAGTGTGACGGTCAGCCGCCCCGTTGAGGAAGGCAAGCTGGCGGTCCTGCGCGGTCGTCGGCTGCCCGCCAACCCCGCCGAGATCCAGGCCGGCAAGGCCCGGCATCGCACCGGGCGCCACAGCGCCCGTCGATCCCTGCCGCGCCTGGAAGAAGACTGTGCTGAGGCGCGCGGCTTCCTCTTCGGCGAGGCGGCGTTGTTCGGCCTCATCGATGCCAGGTGTCGGAACGACCGGCGGCGCGACGGGTTGACCGGCATTTTGCGCGGACAGGATCGGGCCGCCGAGATCGCCGGGTAGCGCCGGCCCGAGGACCGGGCCGGTATAGTCGCGCGGCAGACCGGCAAGGCCGTCCGCGGTCTGGCGATTGGCCGTGGAGTAAAGTTCTTCACCGCCATCGCCGGGTGCGCGGGTCTGGAGCGCGTAGATCAGCGCCCCGCCGATGCCGACCATGGCGACGGCGGCGACGCTGGCGAGCATCTTGCGCGACAGGCGCGTGACCCGCGGAGCTTCGGCGCGCAGGCGCATCGGAGCGGCGTTGGATTCGGCTTCACTCATGATTGCGGCCTCCCGTCGGTGCGGACGATCCTGACGGTCTGCTGGCGGTCGCCAGCGCCAAGGCGCAACTCGGCCGCGCCGAACAGGCGATCGACGATCAGGATGTGTTGATAGATACGGCTGTTGGCGATCTGGGCTTCGCCTTCGGGGCCGATGATGAAGATCGGTGGCATTTCGCCCTGCACGATGCCGCGCGGGAATTCGACATAGACACGGCGGCCGTCGTCATAGACGGCGACGGGCTTCCATGGCGGATTGCTGCTGCCGGTCAGGCCATAGCGATAATTGCGGGCGGCGACGGCCGGAATGACCGGCGTTGCGGGAACGGCCTGACGCCCGCCACCTGCCGGCTGGGGATAGGACCAGGACACGGCGGGCATATAGGGCTTCTCGCCGGAACGCATCTCAAGCATGTAGGTGCGCCGGTCGGTGGTGATGACAAGATTGGTGGTGATGTCGGCGCGCGTCGGCTTCACCAGCACATGCACACGGCGGGCCACACCAGAGCCGGATTCGGTGTCGCCGATGATCCAGCGGGCGGTATCGCCAGCGGCGATCGGTCCCGCGCCGGTCAGGCTTTCGCCGGGTTCGAGCGCGATATTGGTAATCTGGCCTGGCGCGGCATAGACCTGATAGAGCGCGCCCTCCGACCATGGATAGACCTGGATGGCGTTAAGTAGCCCTCGCGGCGCGGCTGCACACGGGCGGCGGCATTGGCGTTCTCGACACGGCCAGTCGCTGTGCTGGTAGTCTGCCCGCCACGCGCGACCGTCCAGGCGGGCGGGACATGGATCGGCTTCAGCCGTTCGTCCGTCACCGCAGCCGGGATCGCCGGCAAAGGCGGCACGCTCGCGTCGTAGCTGATCTGCGGCGGCTTTTTCGCGGTGGCGCAGCCAGCCAGCATGGTGGCTGAAAGCAGGACAACCGCGATTGCGGGTTTACGGAAAGACGGATTGCCGCCTTTACGGAATTCCGGGCGGCTCATTAGCTCATCTCCCGCGACCAGTTGATGGCGTTGACGTAGATGCCGAGCGGATTGACCTTCAGCCTCTCGGCGTCGCGCGGCGGCTGGATGGCGATGGTGAGGATCGCAGTCCAGCGCTCAGTCCCCGAAAGCTGGCCGTTCTCGAAATGCCGCTCAGTCCAGGCAACGCGGAAACTGTCGGGCGATGCCCGGATGACGCTGGAGACGTCGACCGCGATCTGCTGCGTGCCGACCTTGGTGAAAGGATCATTGGTGCGGGCATAGTCGTTGAGCGCGCCTGCGCCGCGATCCGTGGTCCACTCGTAGGCACGCAGCCAGTTTTGCCGCACGATGATCGGATCGGCGGAAATGCTCCTGACTTGCTCGATGAAGCGGCCGAGATGCCATGCGATCTGCGGATCGGTCGGGCGGAAGTCGGCGGTCGCCGGCGCGACGGTCTGGGCCTGGCCGAGATTGTCGATCTGCACCACCCAGGGAACGACGGTGCCCTGCACCGACTGCCAGACGAGTGCTGCGGCAAAGCCCGCCGAGAGGACCAGCGAGCCGAAGGCCATATAGCGCCAGTTCTTTGCCTGAACGCGTGCCGAGCCGATGCGGTCGTCCCAGACCTGGGCCGCCTTATGGTAGGGCGTTTCGGGTTGCGGGGTCTTGCCGTAATGCGCGGCGGGTCGCCTGAAGAGGTTCATGAGCGGTCACTTTCAGAGAGGTTGACGGAAGAGCCGGAGCCGTGGCTGTCGCCGGAGCGGATGGCATGCGCAGCGATCTGTGCGGCTCGACCCATATGACCGGACTGGCGCATCCGCTGCGCCCATCCGGGTGCATCGGCGGACGGTTGGGCCGGAGCGGCCGGGCTTTCCGACGCGCCGCCGATGGTGCCCATGGTCGAGCTGCCGCCGGTCGCTCCGAAACCGGATTTGGCGCCATCGGAAAAGTTGGACTTCATGCTGGCGGCGGCGCGGCGCAGCGGCGAGGACATGGCATTGCCCGCCGCACTTGCCCCTGCGCGTCCGACGCCGCCGAGACCGGAGGCAACGCCTGCGGCCCCCGACTGTCCGAGCGAACCGAGGCTATAGGCTGCGGATGCAGCGCCTGCGGCGGTCGCCCCGCCGCGCATGGCGGCAGCGCCACCAGAGAGCGCCACCGATCCGCCTTTGAGGGCGAGACCCGCCACCGCCGCCGCCGCGAGGGCTGCGCCGCCGACGGCAAGGCCGGTGCCCACAGCCGCGCCCGCGCCGAGCTGGGGACCGCCGGAGACGAGGCCGTTGGCGATGCCGGGGCCGAAGATGCCGAGGCCGAGCAATGAGAGAGCGGCGAGCACGATCGCCATGGCGTCGTCGACGGTCGGGGTCGTGCCGCCGAAGCCCTTGGTGAACTCGCCGAAGAGCGTCGAGCCGATGCCGATGATGACCGCCAGCACCAGAACTTTGATGCCGCTGGAAATCACGTTGCCAAGCACGCGCTCGGCCATGAAGGCGGTTTTCCCGAAGAGTCCGAACGGAATGAGGACGAATCCGGCGAGGGTCGACAGCTTGAACTCGATCAGCGTCACGAAAAGCTGGATCGCCAGGATGAAGAAGGCGAGGATCACGAGCGCCCAGGCGAAGAGCAGGCACACGATCTGAATCAGGTTCTCGAAGACTGAGATCCAGCCCATCAGCGGCGAGATTGCCTCTAACAGCGGCCGGGCGGCATCGAGGCCGGTTTGCGCCACCTTGCCGGGACGCATCAGGTCGGCGGCAGAAAAGCCGGTCCCGCTGGCCTTCAGGCCGAGACCGGCGAAGCTGTCGAAGACGATCTTCGCGAGATTGTTCCAGTTGCCGATGAGATAGGCGAAGACTCCGACGAACAGCGTCTTCTTCACGAGCCGAGCAATGATGTCATCATCGGCGGCCCAGGACCAGAACAGCGCGGCCAGCGTCACGTCGATGACGATGAGCGTGGTCGCGATGAAGGCGGCCTCGCCGGACAAGAGCCCGAAGCCGGAGTCGATATAGCGGGTGAAGACCCCAAGAAAATTGTCGATGACGCCAGCGCCGCCCATGGATCAATGCCCTTCGCTCTGGAGGGGCGAAAGCGGCGCGGGCGTGCGGCCGAGAAAGCGGTCGCGGCTTTCGGCCCAGACCCGCATACACTCGCTATCCTCGGCCGCCTTCTGGCCAAGAAGCTGGCACCGGCGCTGCCCTTCGCGCAGCGGATCGCGCAGGGCCTGTTGGAGGCTGGCCGGCGCGGATGCCGGAGCCTCTTCCTTGCGGGTCATCTCGATCGCGGTCGCGGTGATGGCGACCGCGACGAATATGATTGCGCCCAGCCGGGCAAGCATCTTGCCGTCCATGACGGTGCTCCCCTTCTGGCGATCAGTTGCCGTTGTTGAACATCTGCGCGCTGCCCGGCTGGTAGCCGGAGCCGGGCGTCAGGAACCGACGGCGCTGCTCGCGGCCCTGTTCGGCTGCGGCGGCGCGCTCGGCCTCGGTCAGCGTACCGGCACGGCCATTGGCGGCGAGAAGCGCGATCAGGTCGGAAAGCTGCTGCGACTGGAGGGCGAGAAGCTGGTTGCCTGCCTGCGCCGCCTGCAATGCGCCGGTCGCGCCCTGGCTCTGGCCGACCAGCGCCGACATCTGCGTGCGGTTGGCGTCGATATTGCCGACGACCCCGGCCTGCACGCGCATCGCGTCCTGCAAGCCGCCGACGGTGTTCTTCCAGCGGTCGCGCGCGCCCGCGACCAGTTGCGCGTCGGTCGCCGACAGCGAGACGTTGCCGTACTGGCTCTGGAACGCCTGATCAATCTTCTGCACGTCGAAGGCGATGTTCTGCGCCTGGCCGAGAAGCTGCTGGGTGCGCTGGACATTCTGCTGCAAGGTCTGGAGCGCGGAGAACGGCAGGCTCGCGAGGTTCCTGGCCTGATTGATGAGCATCTGCGCTTCGTTTTGCAGGCTCGTAATCTGATGGGTGATCTGCTCCAGCGCGCGCGCCGCCGTCAGGACGTTTTGCGCATAGTTCGTCGGGTCATAGACGATGCGGCCGAAGCCGAAGGCATGGGCCTGCTGCGTCGCCAAGACGGGCGAAACAACAAGCATGGTTGCGGCCAGAATCGCGGCGCGCGAGTGGGTAAAACGGATTCTCATGGTCAAGTCTCCTTTTCGGCTTGGGGGAAGTTCGGGATGAGGTCGGCCGCCCATCCGGCGTCGCGGGCGCGCAGCCACGCGGCCAGGAAGCCTTCGCGGCCATGTTCGGCGAGGAGGTTGGCGATCAGGGTCTGGTCGGATTTGGAGGATGCGGCGCAGAGCGCGAGGCCGACTTCGCTGAGGCCCAGCTCGAACAGGCGATTGCCGCGCCGCGATTGGCAGTAATAGTCGCGCTTGGGCGTCGCTCTGGCCAGAATCTCAATCTGCCGGTCGTTGAGGCCGAAGCGGCGATAGATGGCCGTGATCTGCGGCTCGATCGCGCGTTCGTTTGGCAGCAGGAGCCGCGTCGGGCAGCTCTCGATGATCGCGGGTGCGATCGCGGAATTGTCGATGTCGGACAGCGATTGCGTGGCGAAAATGACGGAGGCGTTTTTCTTACGCAGCGTCTTCAGCCACTCGCGGAGCTGGCCGGCAAAGCCTTCGTCGTCCAGCGCCAACCAGCCTTCGTCGATGATGAGCATGGTCGGGCGACCATCGAGCCGGTCGCCGATGCGGTGGAAGAGATAGGCGAGCACGGCAGGCGCAGCCCCCGTGCCGACCAGGCCCTCGATCTCGAAAGCCTGCACGTCCGCCGCGCCCAAATGTTCAGTCTCAGCGTCGAGCAACCGGCCGTAGGGACCGCCGACGCAATAGGGTCGCAGCGCCTGCTTCAGGTCGTTTGACTGAAGCAGCACGCTGAGTCCGGTGATGGTGCGTTCCTCCACCGGCGCCGAGGCCAGCGACGTCAGCGCGGTCCAGATATGCTCCTTGACCTCCGGGGTGATGGTCATGTGTTCGCGGGCGAGGATCGCGCCCAGCCAGTCGGAGGCCCAGGCACGCTCATAGCCATCATCGATGCGGGCGAGCGGTTGGAGCGAAACCGAGACCTCAGAGCCTTCGGTGAGGCCACCGCCGAGATCGTGCCAGTCGCCGCCCATGGCGAGCGACGCAGCCCGGATCGAACCGCCGAAATCGAAGGCGAAGACCTGTGAGTTGTCGTAGCGCCGGAACTGCAAGGCCATGAGCGCCAGCAGCACGGACTTGCCTGCGCCGGTCGGCCCGACGACAAGGGTGTGGCCGACATCGCCGACATGGAGGGATAGCCGGAACGGGGTCGAGCCTTCGGTCTTGCCGTAAAGCAAGGGGGGGGCTACCCAAATGTTCGTCCCGTTCCGGCCCCGCCCACACGGCACTCAGGGGAATCATGTGGGCGAGATTGAGCGTCGAGATGGGCGGCTGGCGGACATTGGCGTAAGCATGTCCGGGGAGCGAGCCGAGCCAGGCATCGACGGCATTGACGGTTTCGATCATGGCCGTGAAATCGCGGCCCTGGATGACCTTCTCGACGAGGTGCAGCTTCTCGTCGGCAAGGCGGGGATCGGCATCCCAGACCGCGATGGTCGCGGTGACATAGGCCATCCCGGCGATATCCTGCCCCAGCTCCTGAAGGGCCATATCGGCGTCGGCTGCCTTGTTGGCCGCGTCGGTGTCCACGAGCGCGGATTGCTCATTGGTCATCACCTCTTTCAGGATCGCGGCGATGCTCTTGCGCTTGGCAAACCATTGCCGCCTGATCTTGGTCAGCAGCTTGGTCGCATCGGTCTTGTCGATGAGGATCGCGCGGGTCGACCAGCGATACGGAAAGGCCAGCCGGTTGAGATCGTCGAGCAGGCCGGGCGTTGTCGCGGTCGGAAAGCCGGTGATGGTGAGGATGCGCAGATGAGCGTCACCAAGGCGCGGCTCCAGCCCGCCGGTCAGCGGCTGATCGGCAAGCAGCGCATCAAGATAGATCGGGGTCTCCGGCACGCGGACGCGGTGGCGTTTCGTCGACACCGTGGAATGGAGGTAGGTCAGGGTTTCGGCATCATCGAGCCAGGCGCATTCCGGCATGAAACCGTCGAGCAGCGCCAGCACGCGACCGGTACGGTCCGTGAAGCTGCGAAGGATCTCGTGAGGATCGACGCCGGATTGTTCGCGGCCCTCGTAGAGCCAGGTCTCGGCGCGTGCGGCTTCCTCGGCTGGCGGCAGATAGAGGAAGGTCAGGTAATAGCCAGAGACGAAATGGACATCTTCTTCCTCGAAATCGGCCTTGCGCTCGGCATCGACAAGGCCGGAGGCCGGATCGGGGAATGTGCTGTCGGGATAGGTCGCGGCTTGACTGCGCTGCGCCTCGACGAAGATGCTCCAGCCGGAACCGAGACGGCGAAAGGCGTTGTTGATGCGGCCGGCGACTGCGACCAGCTCGGCCGCGACGGCGCTATCGAGATCAGGCCCGCGAAACGACGCGGTGCGCTGGAGTGAGCCATCCTTGTTCAGGACAACGCCTTCGGCGATCAGCGCGACCCAGGGCAGATAGTCGGCGAGCCGGGTGGCGCTACGGCGATATTCGGCAAGGTTCATCATTGGATACGCCCCCTCAAACCGACAGATGACCGGGGATGCGCAGGTGCCTGCGCCCGACCTCGACGAAGAGCGGATCGCGTTTTGCCGCCCAGACCGCCGCGAAATGACCGATGGCCCAGATCAGGAGACCGACCAGCCAGAGGCGCAGGCCAAGGCCTACGGCCCCGGCCAGCGTCCCGTTCAGGATCGCGATGGAACGCGGTGCGCCGCCGAGCAGGATGTGCTCGGTCAGCGCGCGGTGAACCGGGGCGGTGAACCCCGGCACATCCAGTTGCTCGAAGGCGACCGCCATCAGACGAGCGCCCCGCCGCCGAACGAGAAGAACGACAGGAAGAAGCTCGATGCGGCGAAGGCGATCGACAGGCCGAAGACGATCTGGATCAGCTTGCGGAAGCCGCCCGACGTGTCGCCGAAGGCGAGCGCCAGGCCCGTCGCGATGATGATGATGACCGCCACGATCTTGGCGACCGGCCCCTCGATCGACTGAAGGATTTTCTGGAGCGGCGCTTCCCACGGCATCGAGGAGCCGGAAGCGTGCGCGGCGGGAACGAGAACGAGATTGACGTAGGCGACGGCGGCGACGGTCGCGACGATGCGACGGACGCGCATGGGGATGCGGATCATGAAGATTCTCCTGTGTTGGTGGGGGTGGCTGAGGTGACGCGGTAATCCCCGTCCGGGCCGAGCCCTTCGACGCGGGCGAGTTCGGCGAGCCGCCGTGCGGAACCGCGGCCGGAGAGGACGGCCACGAGGTCGATCGTCTCGGCGATCAAGGCGCGCGGGACGGTGACGACGGCTTCCTGGATGAGCTGTTCGAGACGGCGCAGCGCGCCGATGCCGGTGCCGGCGTGGATGGTGCCGATGCCGCCGGGATGGCCGGTGCCCCAGGCTTTGAGGAGGTCGAGCGCCTCGGCGCCGCGCACCTCGCCGATGGGGATGCGGTCGGGGCGCAGGCGCAGCGAAGAGCGGACGAGATCGGAGAGCGTGACGACGCCCTCCTTGGTCCGCATGGAGACGAGATTGGGCGCGGCGCATTGCAGCTCGCGCGTGTCCTCGATGAGGACGACGCGATCGGCGCTCTTCGCAACCTCGGCCAGCAGCGCATTGGTCAGCGTGGTCTTGCCGGTCGAGGTGCCGCCCGCGACGAGGATGTTGGCGCGGGACACGACGGCCGCGCGCAGGATCGCGGCCTGATCCGCCGACATGATCCCGGCGGCCACATAGTCGTCGAGCGTGAAGACGGCGACGGCGGGTTTGCGGATGGCGAAGGCTGGCGCTGCGACCACGGGCGGCAACAGGCCCTCGAACCGCTCGCCCGTCTCGGGCAGCTCGGCCGAGACGCGCGGGCTGCGGGCATGAACCTCCGCGCCGACGTGGTGGGCGACCAGGCGCACGATGCGCTCGCCGTCTGCGGGCGACAGGGTTTCGCCGGTGTCGGATAGTCCTTGGGAAAGTCGGTCGATCCAGATGCGCCCGTCGGGGTTCAGCATCACCTCGACGACGGCGGGGTCTTCGAGAAAGCGGGCGATGGCGGGACCGAGCGCCGTACGCAACATGCGCGCGCCGCGCTGGATCGCCTCCGGTTTCTGATGAGAATTGTTCGCCATGCCGTCCCCAAGCCAAGGGGACGCAACAGAGAGTTCCCCGATCGGGGTCGATTAAAAGAGCCTGAAATCAGGCCGCTTCAACAAGTATTTAGCCGCGTGCGGGCATCGGCGGCGGCCGGCGGTGAATAGGATAGGTATCGGGAAGCAGCGTGCAGAGATGGTCCTCACGCTGACCGTGGCCATGTCTTGATTAGACCGAAGGGATATGCCGAACGCGTCGCAAACCACCGTCGCACAAAATCGACTCTGCGAGCGAGTTTTGCGGCACGAAGTGCCGAGCGGTTTCAGCAGGCCGCTGGCGATGGTAAAAAATCAGGACCTGTGCGACACAATCTTGATGAGATCAGCTTTCGTCATCGCATAGCATTTGCAAGGGTCCGCTCCAGGCTTCCCGTCGCCGATATGATTCATGCCAATCTTCTCTGCCACGCGCAGAGAGGAAAGATTGCTGGGGTTAATGTCCGCGACAATGCGTTTCAGCCCTACGGTATGAAAGGCGTGTTCAATGATGGGGCGAACAGCTTCTGCCGCGAACCCACGTCCCCAAGCGGATCGGTTTAGACGCCAGCCGATTTCAACCTCAGGGCCGATCCCATCATAGGGGATTAGAAGGATCCATCCCGCGAACTGATCGGGCTGCACCTTGGGGAAAATAAACCAATATCCGAGACCATCACCAAGAGAGGTTTCGATTCTTTCCTTCAGAAAAGCCTCGTGCTTTGCGGGTTCATTCCATGGGCCGGGAATGAACTTTGTAACTTCCGGGTCGCGATCCATTGCAAGGCAAGCATCAAAATCCGCCATTGTGCGTGGTCGTACCCACAGGCGCTCAGTTTCGAAGCTTGGCAGCACAATCTTTCCTCCTTGTTGTCGCGAACATCGCGGTTAAAGCGAGACCTTCGCTCCTGATTTTTGCCCCGTCGTAGAATACAGATTTTTGCAGCGGTCACAGTAACGCTGACTTGCTCGTAAAATTCATGTGGTTTGAATGCCTGACGATGCGCTGTCAGAGGGATCGATATCGCGCGATAGCTCCTTCAGGAACCGGTCCCCCGTCGCGAGGCGCTTGCCGAGAGTCTGCATGAATCCTTCGAAACGTTCGGTGCCCTTGGCGCGTGCGGCGGCCTGGGCGGTGTCCGACATCGGCGGGGTGAAGGACAGCCAGAAGCGGACGAAGAGCGCCAGCGTTTCGCCGAGCACGGCGATATCCTCATCGAGCGCGCCGACCTGACGGCCGAGCCTGTCGAGGCGGCGCGACATCGCGGCTTCCAGCTTCTCGCTGGTATCGCCTGAGAGGAAGGATGCGACGGCGGCCTCGATGATGGCGGATTTGGAGATGTTCCGGCGCAGCGCCAGCGCCTCAACCTGTTTGAGCAGGGCCGGATCGAAATAGACGTTCATGCGGGTACGTGAAGTCATGGGCGGTTCCTCAAAGTTCAATGCCGTCGCCCGGATCGAGCGAGGCTTGCCGGGCGACCATCCGCATCCGCGCGCGCATCGCGTCGGCCTTGGCGGCGTCGACGTCGGGTTCGTCGTCCAAAAACTCGAACTCCTGCGAGGGTGACGGCGGCGGCGCGATGATTTCCTCGTGTTCAGGCAATTCTGGCTCGCGGCGGATACCGGCATTAGCGGGGTCGCCGCCGTCATCACCGCCAGCTCCCGCGCCGGCATGGCCCGCCGCTGCCACGACGCGACCCGACCAGTCATCCGTAGCGGCGGCATTAGCGGGCATGGCCGCCAGTTCCGGCGGCGCGACGATGCGCTCCTGCAAGCGCGCGTCCTCGAAATACTTCGCCTTGGTCGCCTTGATCGGCGGGGTGCCTGCGACCATGACGATTTCGTCGGTGGGCGGAAGCTGCATGATTTCGCCGGGTGTCAGCAGCGGGCGGGCCGTTTCCTGCCGCGAGACCATGAGATGCCCGAGCCAAGGCGAAAGGCGGTGGCCGGCATAGTTGGTGGAATCGCGCAGTTCGGTCGCCGTGCCGAGCGCATCCGAGACGCGCTTGGCGGTGCGCTCGTCATTGGTCGCGAAGCTGACGCGCACATGGCAGTTGTCGAGGATGGCGTTGTTCGGCCCATAGGCCCGCTCAATCTGGTTGAGCGACTGCGCGATCAGAAAGCCCTTGAGGCCATAGCCCGCCATGAAGGCCAAGGCGCTCTCAAAAAAGTCGAGACGGCCGAGCGCGGGAAACTCGTCCAGCATCAGCAGCAGGCGATGGCGCTTGCCCGATGCGGTCAGTTCCTCGGTCAGCCGGCGGCCGATCTGGTTGAGGATCAGGCGGATGAGCGGCTTGGTGCGGTTGATGTCGGAGGGCGGCACGACGAGATAGAGGCTGACGGGCTTCTTGGCTCCGACAAGATCGGCGATGCGCCAGTCGCAGCGCGCGGTGACGCGGGCGACGACTGGATCGCGATAGAGGCCGAGAAACGACATGGCGGTCGACAGCACGCCGGAGCGTTCATTGTCGGATTTGTTCAGCAGCTCGCGCGCGGACGACGCGATGACGGGATGCACGCCAGCTTCACCGAGATGCGGCGTCTCCATCATCGCGCGCAGGGTGGCTTCCACCGGGCGACGCGGATCGGACAGGAAACTGGCCACGCCCGCCAGCGTCTTGTCCTTCTCGGCATAGAGGACGTGCAGGATCGCGCCGACAAGCAGGCTGTGGCTAGTCTTTTCCCAGTGATTGCGCTTGTCGAGACTGCCTTCGGGATCGACCAGAATATCAGCGATGTTCTGGACGTCGCGGACTTCCCATTCGCCTTGCCGGACCTCCAGCAGTGGATTGTAGGCGGACGAATTCACATTGGTCGGATCGAACAGCTGGACACGGCCATGCCGGGAACGGAAGCCCGCCGTCAGCGTCCAGTTCTCGTCCTTGATGTCGTGGACGATGCAGCTTCCCGGCCAGGTGAGCAGGGTCGGCACGACGAGGCCGACGCCTTTGCCCGATCGCGTCGGGGCAAAGCAAAGCACATGCTCGGGGCCGTCGTGGCGCAGATAGTCGCGGTCGTATTTTCCGAGCAGGACGCCATCGGGACCGAGGAGGCCGGCGCTGCGGATTTCCTTGTCCTCGGCCCAGCGCGCCGAACCGTAGGTCGCGACGTTGCGCGCCTCGCGCGACCGGATGATCGACATGGTGATGGCGGCGGCGATGGCGATGAAGCCGCCGGACGCGGCGATGATCGCGCCTTCGGTGAAGATCGCGGGCGCATAGGCGTCGTAGGAGAACCACCACCAGAAGAAGACGGGCGGATGATAGACGGGCAAGCCCGCCAGCTCGAACCACGGCTCGCCGAGCTGCGGCTGAAACCCAAGCCGCCACGCGGTCCATTGTGTCGCCGCCCAGGTCATGACGAAAATGATGGTCAGGACAACGACGATCTGACCCCAGAGAATCCGGCCTCCACGCATACAGGCTCCAATCGGCAAAAATGTCGGAGCCGATCAGAGAATGGGGGTTTTTGGGAAGGGCAATAGCCAAGCCGGGGCCGGAGGGCCGCCGGATAGAAACGGCGGCGAATAGGACGGTCGCGGATCAGTGCAGGGGCTTGCGCCGCTCGTCCTGCGCTGCTTGTTCGAGAATGCGACGGTAGCCGGTGTGGGTCATCCATTGAGCCCGCGCCAGATGGCTTTCCCAGCAACGCCGAGTGCGTGCCTCGTCGCCTGCAGGGTCGCGGTGCAAGACGATCCGCGCTACCTCCTCCCAAGACGCGCCGTCGGCCTCCGCGTCGAGGAGGCGCATGTAGGTCACAAAATGCACCTCGTCATAGGGTGTGATGCCAGTGCCGGTCGGCGCTTCATCCTCCACGTCGGGGTCGAGTTCTGGCTGAACGCGCATGATCGCCATCCTCTCAAGGCAGGGGCGACGCGTACTATCGCTGCGCGGCGCCGGTAATATACCCCAAATAGCAGAGCAGAAGGCGAATGGGAACGATCGTTCCTAGAATGATCGTTCCTATGCTGGTTCCGCTTGGCCATGGATCTCAAGGAGGTCATGGCGAGGAATCTGCGTCGGATACGTCATGCGAAAAATCTGACGCAAGAGGAACTGGCTGACCGGGCCGGCCTGAGCATGCGCTATGTCGGCGCGATCGAACGCGGAGACGTGTCCGCCAGCGTCACGGTGCTCGGCCAGATCGCGGATGCCCTGGAGGTCGATCCCGGCGAACTGCTGAAGCGGTCAGTCGGTAGCGATTGACCGGCCCATCGCGCCGGCGAGGTCGATCAGATTGCGCAAGATTGCGCTCTGATTGTAGGGCGACCACACTGCGGAGAATGGAACCGGCTCCGGCTCGTCTTTGAACGGTCGATAGACGACGCCCGGGACGTCGATCAGCGCCGCCGCCTTCCCCGCGACTGTGATTCCGAACCCTTGCGCGATCATCTGCATCAGCGTGCAACGCTCGACATCGCAGCGCAGGATCGAGGGCGCCGCCGCCCACCGCCCGGCTAGACGCTGGATGATGAGTTCATAGACTTGCGGTCCGGTACCATTGTGGCGCACGAGAAAGGCTTCGCCAGCGAGATCGTCCCAGGTCACGCCATTGCTCGCGGCTAGCGGATGGTCGGTTGGCAGCACCGCGACGAGCGATTCGTGCCAGACACGACGCGTATGGCAATCGGGGAGATCGGGCGCACCGGCAACGAAGGCGATGTCGATCTGATCGGCGCGAAGCTGGTAGACGATGTCGCGCGCCGTCCCTTCACTGATTTCGATGGTGACGCCCGGATGCTCCTTGCGGTAGCGGGCGAGCAGGTCATCGAGAAAGCTGCCGGGGATCAGCGCATAGACGCCGACGCGAATGCGGCCGAGATCGCCGCGCGCGAAGGCGCCGGCAGTATTCACGGCATGTTCGAGCCGGTCGATGCCGGCAGCGACGCCCTCGACAAAATGGCGTCCGGCTTCGGTCAGCCGGACGCCGCGGGCGTGCCGCTCGAAGAGGAGTATGCCGAGATCTTCTTCCAGCGTCTTGATGCGTTCGCTGACGCTGGACGGGCTGACGCCGAGAACATTCGCGGCATGGCGGAAGTTTAGATACTCGGCAACGGCGAGCGTCTGGATGAGCGAGATCAAGGGGATGCGGGTGCCAAGCCGCGACGGCGACTGCCAGGTTTCGGAGAGCTTTTGAAGGCGCCGCATGATAACGCTATCCGGACGATGCGCTCAGACGCCAATGTCGTTGGTAGTCGCATAGCGGGAAGTTCACTGGACTGTCGGCCCCGTTTCGGATTCGTACTGGCTCATCGCGAGAGCGCCGCCACACGATCGAGGGCGGTGCCAAAGCCCTGTAGCGAGATGCTGAAGGGCGCGGCCGCGCCGCCGTCGGCGGTTGCCTTGACCTTGAGCGCCGCACCGGCCCGCAACACTACCAGCGCGGCCGCGTCGAAGCTGACATTGACAAGGCATCCGCCCGGTATGCACGTGCGGAAGCGAACCGGCTGCATGTCCGGCTTTTCATCGATCTGGAAGGTGACGCCGGCATCCAGAGCAAGGCCGAAAGGCAGGATGAGCGTGCCTGAAACGGTGTTGGCGGTGGGGGCGTTCAATTCAATGGCAAGCACGCGCTGGCCGTTCTGCTGCGCTTGAACCTGGCTGAGCACGCAGCGCTTCGCATTCCCCTGCTGCACGCAAGCGACGCGCCAATCCTTGTACGTCTCATTGAGGGAGGAAGCCCCGCCGGGTAGGGTCGAGGTGCCGCCAGCCTGGGACTGGGCAACCTCAAAGCGCTGCGGAGCCGGATCGCTATGGCCATCAGATACTTCTGCGATTTGCGTCGTGTTGGAGATCGCGACGCCCGGCGCGACATAAAGCGAAACGCCGGCCCCAAGCAGAAGAGTTGCGACGGTAGAAAGACCAAAAATCCGTTTCTTGCTCATCATGCGAGCGCCTTTCGTTCACTTGCGCGCTGCGCATTAAGTTCGAGAAGATTCTGAAAGCTTTCCAGCGAGGCCCGATGAAGCGCCACCAAATCGAGCCACCCCTTGGCGTGCCATTCGGCAACGGACTTAGCCGGAAGCGCACGGAAGGCCTTTTCGTTTACAGCCTGAAAGCCGTTGACCTGATGCCGCTTGCCGTCCGGCAGGCGGATATCGGCATGATAGGGTTCCAGCACCTGCGCTCCAGCCAGCGCCTGACCGAACGCAACGGTTTTTGCGTGCTCGACATGCCAGGCTTGGCAGAAGGCGAGCGCCGTTTGCGCTATCGCTGTTGGCTTTCCCCCGGCATCGAACAGGCGTTCGCTCTGCGGATGTGCAAAGGCGGACTCCACGAAGCGATCGCTCGCCTTATCCATGGCCAGGAACTGCCGCGCCTTGTCCGGGGTCTCGCTGACAATGAAGGGATAGCGTCGGACATAGGCCGGCACATAGCTGTTGGCGTGCCAGGAGCCATCGCGTTCGATGAAGAGATTTTGCCGCCGCTGGATTCCAACGACAGCAAGGGGCACGGCTTGTTCACCCATCGAAAAGACAATCGGGAAATGCCGCATCGCTGCTACGAACTCGCCGATGCAAAGCGGAATGGCTTCGGCTTCGCGCGCAAAGCAGAAGTTCGAGGATGGCGCAAGGCCGACGTCCCCATGCTCCTCGAAACGGAGAAGAATCGGGTCCTTGTAGAAGAGAGGAAGGACCGCACGGGACCCTTCGGGATAAATATTGCTGTCTTCTGTCAATTTGAGATCACCCGGCGCGTTGCGCCACAATTGTTGAAGTCAATCCACGGCGCGCGGGCGCGCGTGGCTGATTGCGCCTCCTGGACTGCTACTGGCTCGTCTAGTTCCGCGGTTTGTCGCCCGTCCCACAGTGCGCTCCACCAGGCGCGCTCCGTTTCAATGGTGAAGCTGTCGCCAAGAACGCGGCGCAGCGTCCAGATCAACGTTTGCGCCAGCGCCTTATAATGCGTGTCGATGAGCCGGAAGAGCCTCTGCGATCGCGCCAGCATCGCCACCGTAGGTGCAATCGCCCCGACGTGCCGCACCTGAGCAAGGATCAGGCCGAGAGCATGCACGAGACGGCGTTCGTGCGGCTCGATATCCATGACGAAAAGCCGATAGACCTCGGGACAGGTGTCCCGCAGGCGCATGTGGAACAGATCGTCGACCTTCTGGCTGACCGGGTGCAGCTCATCAAGACTTGCCACGACAAGGGAAATGGCACGCTGGTCCATTCACTCACCTCCGCACCTGGTGGCCTTGGAGGATCGGCAACCGATATGATCGGGGTCGAACAGTTCGTCATCGGCACCTTGCGTCGTGCGCCGATGCGAATGCTGCCGCTCAAGGCGCTCCAATCGGGTGTTGAGCGAAGTGAATGCGGCAAGCCACATCGCAAAGAGGCCTGCCCCGCACAGGATGTCCAGAAAACCAATTGGCCGGCCGATATAAATACAGCCGATGAGCCACAATACAGCGATTGCCATGAGAAGAAAGAAGAGCATGACACCAAGATCTTCTTCTTCGTAGTCCTCACGGTGATCAGGCAATTTCATCATGGAACACACTCCCGCCGATGCAATCCGGTAACCGGGTGACGCCGATGCAGGCGTCACCCGAAAATCCCGATTGCCGGATTGATCAGAACTTTGCGCTGAAGTTGGCCTTGAAGGACTGATCGACAATGCCGGAGCCGAACTGACCACTATAGGTCACGCCGATTACGGCTGACGGCGTCAGCGCGAAATCAAGGCCCGCCTCGATCACAGCCGCATCGCGCGCGAAGGGCACGCCTGCGACGGTGAAGGCGTTGCCGCCGCCGACGAAGCGATTAGTCGAGGTCGGCGTCACATCGTCGAAGGCGTGCCGCCAGCCGACCATGCCCTTGGCGGTGACCGAGGCACCGTTCAGATCGAAGTTCGTCGAACCACGAAGGCCGAGCGTGGTGAAGGTCACGTCGGTGCTCGACGAGCCGCTGGTAAGCGCCGCAGCGCCACCTGTTTCGCGGAAGCCGTCGGTGTGCAGGTTCACATAGGCAAGGTTGGCAAATGGCTCGAAACGGGTTGCCCCGAAATTGAAGCCATAGGCCAGTTCGCCGAAGACCTGCGCCGTACCGGCATTGTAATCTCCCTTGAGGCTTTCACTGAAGCCAGGAAAGGCAACACTGCGGCTGGTGGAGATATCGTGCCAAGTGTAGGCCGCGCCAGACCGGAAGGCTAGATCGCCCCAGGCCGTGCCGCCATAGAGGCCTACATGGTAATTGTCACTCGATCCGGACGAGTGGCGGTCCTTGGCATCGAAACTGGTCTGGCTGTAACCTGCCACTGCACCGAAGCGCCAGGTATCGAAGACCGGCGCGTCCGCACCGAAGAAGAGGCCGCCCGTCGTACGGTTCAGGCGCGCGGCATTGCCGTCACCGGATGTGTGGCCCCACGAGCCGAAGCCTTGTCCCCAGACTGCAAAGCCGTCCGTGTTCGCGGCAACCGGCCGGGGCACGCCATTTTCATAGGTGACGGCGGAACCCGACGCGCCGACGCCGTCAAAGGCCGCGCGAAGGCGATCGTTGACTGCGCTGCGAAGGAAACGGCTGTCCTCGATCAGTGCTGTCTTGGCCGATGCGTGGATCTCACCCGAAAGTTGGTCGAAGGCGTAGCGTGCCTGTTCGGCCGAGAGATTCAGCACGGCATCGTACACCGTGTTGCCTTCGCCCAGGCTCTCGACGCCGCCGCCCGCCGCGATCTGGTTGCGCGTCTGGCCAACGTTCTCGAAGGTGGTGCCGTTGCGCGTCATGGTCAGATAGACGTTGTTGTCGTCATAGCTGAGCGAGGGATCGAGGAAGGCGAGGTTCGACGTGACGCCTCCGGTGAAAGTGCCAGTGACACCGATATCCGCGGTCAGGATCGTATACTGGGTGGAGGCCGCGTAATTCCCCGTTCCGGCAATGACGCGGACCGAACCGCCATTAAGTTTGGCTTCGCCTCCAACATCGACAAGGTCCGACCGGCCATCCCGATCGACCTCGACCTGATACGTCGAGCCTTCAAAGAAGGTTAGATCGCCGGTCATTGTCAGTGTGCCGATGCCATTTCCGGGTGAAAGCACGGCGCCTGAATTGATATTGACTCCATAGGTCGCGATCGTGCCGCTGCCGGCGAGCACGGTGTCGGAAAACATATCCAATATATCTCCGCCGAGCTTGCCATCGACCATCAGCCCGCCGCTGCTCACGGTGGTATGGCCGCTGAGGCTCGAACTTTCGCCCGTCAGGCGCAGGAAATTCCCATTGCCGACCTTGACATCGAATCGGCCGTGGCCGGAGATCACACCGGCATAGGTGCCGCTGCCATCCTGCTCGAATCGCAGCCCTGCCGCGTCGCTGTCGATCCTGACGTCGCCGCCAAAAAGATCGGTTCGGGAAATCAGCCAGCCTTGGCTAACAGCCCAGTCAAGATCGCTGCGTCCTGTAAGGGTAAGTGTCCCCTCTCCCGATTTCTCCATGGTTCCGCGGCCGTATATGTCGCCCGCGAAGACCCTGTCGTCCGCCTGATCGAACACAACATGACCGTTGTTTCCGATATTGTTCCGGATGCTGTCGGTATCGCCCACGAGTGTGCCGGCCCGCACGATGGTGTCGCCGCGATAGCTGTTGTTGCCGGTGAGAACAAGGGTGCCGAGATCGTCCTTGACCAGCGCGCCATCGCCGCGCAGGTCGGAGGCAATCGTCGCGACGTAGCTTGCTCCGGCCTGCGAGCCATCGCCGACGCGGATGAGGGTTTCTTCCGCCGCGAGCGTGATAGAATCGCCCTCGACACGGTAACCGTCGACGGCGAACTGCATGCCGGTAACCGAAATCGGGCCATTGCTGCCATTGACGAGGACCGTGCCGGCATCGCCCTGAAACACGGCGAAACGGCTGCCCCAATCATGGTTCGCATCACCATTCGTGGTCGTCCAGTTCCCTGTTCCGTTGGTCCAGGTGCCGCTCCCGCCAGAGATGACACCATCTGCATTCAAGTTCGGACCATCCCAGAAGAGAATATCCGGACGCGGGTCGGGCCCAGGACCGGGATCGCCACCGACGACGATGTTCACCTGCTTGTCGATCGCGGTCTGGATTTCGATATCGCCGATGTCGTATCGGCTGTCGTCCGGCACGCCGACGACCTCCAGTCCGTTGTCGTTCAACGCGCCGCCATAGTTGAACAGGCGGTAGACGCCCTGACCGAAATTCACGCCCGTCCCATCGTCGATGGTCAGCCGACCGTCGAGCACGAGATCGCCTTCGATCTCGAAGAACGCCGAGGTGCCCGGCTCGTTGACCATGATTTCGATGTCCGAGCTGTCGCTGAGCGTGAGGCTTCCCATCGTCAGGATGCGGTCGAAATGCCCGTAGAGCCGGCCGCCGTCGGCGATGACGACATCGCCGTCGATGCGGCCCGATCCGGTGACCGTACCGCCGAAGGCCGTCTCCACATCGCCACTGTAACGGCCATCGAAGGACAGCCCGCCTGCACGGACGATCGCGCCGGGCGCATCGAGGCTTTCGCCGGTAAGGCGCACCGTTCCTTGGCCGACCTTGTGGATGAGGTGGTTGTGCCCGGAAATGACGCCGGACAAGGTGCTGAGATCGTTGTTGTCGAGATTGATGCTGTCTTCCAGAAGCATGTTCTGGGCGACGTTAACGCTGTTGGAAAGTTCGAGCGTGTTGCGGCCTTCCGCCGTTCTCTTGAAGGTAACCTGATCGCCAAGACCGAAGGCATTGTTCCGGCCGGCCAGAACGCGGCCGCCTTCGATCACGGTTTCGCCGGTGTATGTGTTTTCGCGAAGCAGTTCGAGCGTTCCAGTGCCGAGTTTGTGCAGCCCGCCAGCGCCGCTAATCACGCTCGAGACGCTGGAACTGCCGTTGAAGGCGCCGAGGGAGAGGGTCGCGCCATCGTCGAGAAGCACTGATCCATCAGAGCCGTCAAGACGATCAATCGTCTCGCTTTGTGCCAGACGAAGCGTGCCAGTGTTCCCGATCCACACCATATTGGTGTCGGCAATCGCATCGCCGCTGTCGAGAACGAGCGTGCCATGTTGGATGGTGGTATCGCCCGTATAGGTGTTTCGTCCCGTCAGGGTGAGTGTCCCGAGGCCGTGTACCCCGAAATAGCCCCCACCGGAAATCGTGCCTGTCAAGGTAGCCGACACCTGTGGCATGATATTAACTGCCACTCCGGCTGTGCCCGATAACAGAATGTCGTTGGACAGAGTCAGCCCGTCGGTGCGAAGGTGCAAACCGGCGGCCGATGGGCCGTTTGACGTGAATTCGATCGCGCCAGAACCAACAGCTGTGGAGCTATCAACGGTTAGCCTCCCATAAGCAACCTCGGTGCCGCCGGAATAATCGTTGACACCGCCGAGGATGAGTCCCTCGGCTCCAGTTTTTCTCAAGCGCAACATTCCCGCGCCGTCGCGAAGGCCTCCGTTTATCACGCCGGTTGTGAGGCTGAACGTTGCAGTGGTTCCCGCGCTATCGTTGAGCACAAAACCACTACTTCCCCGCTGAAAATTGTAAAAACTGAGATCGCTGCCGGCGAGATCCAGAATGCCGTTGCTAACCAAGGCAACCCTAGTGCCATGTTGAGCGAAATATTGGCGTGCCGCGGTGTCCTCGCCAAACTGGAAACGCCCATCCCACAGTCGCAGTAATCCAGTGTATGATCCTGGCGAAGTTTGAATGCCGGTTACTGTCTCAGGCGAGAAGATGATCGTGCCTTGGTCGCTACCTCCGGATCCCAAATCCAAAGTCGCACCGGCCCGCTGAAAACTCAGGTTGCCGCCGTAGGTCGCGATGGTGCCCGCTGCGGTCGACATGGTAACCACCGTGTTGATCCCGATGTCGTCAGTGTAGGTGCCGCTCTCCGTATAGCGATAATTCGCCTCCTGCCCCCTCGCATTCGCAAGCGGCAGCAGGACGCTCATCAGCGCAGTGGCGCAAAGAAGGCGGCTCTTACGGTTTAATGAAATGGAACGCGTCGCGTTGCTGCTCAATGCCATGGTGCTACTCTCAGACTGCTTGATTTCGGTGGGTGGGATACAAACGGGGCACATCTCGGCAGGCAGAGTCCGAAATCGGCTGTCCAATCTGAAAACACGGTGTGTCGATTACCCTTTTCGCCGGGCGCCTTACCCTGGACTGCGTCTTTATGGCGGCCATCGCTTGCAAACCTCCGTTCAATTTTCGAACGGCGTAGCAGGCCGGTATCCGGGCCGCCCCATATGATCAGAGGGGACCGCGAAAATTCTTTTGCTCATGCCGCAAGATTGTCGTGCGGAAACAAAAGCGCGGGAGAACACATCTCCCGCGCTATCGGAATTCTCGTATTTGCTCGCTGGCGATCTTGATCTGCCGAAAGGCGCGTTGAAGCTGCGCCTATTTCTGAAAGGTGATCTTCCTCAGTCGGGGAGCATAAGGGGTGACGAAATCCTGATACTGGGCGCCCTTGGCGCGAATGCCGTCGAAATGCCCCATCTCCGCGCCCATCAGGCTGGCCGCCTCCGCCTTCTGTTCCGGCGTCATCTTGGTTGCCTCGCCAAACTGATTGATGAAATCGTCCATCAGCTTTTCCAGCTCGGCCTCGGGTACGGAGGCGATGAAGCCGGTCAACGTCTGATCGAACGCCGTTTTCCAGGTGGCCCGGGTGAAGCCCGCGGCCGCGATCAATCCCGACGTTTCGTCATCGATCTGGAACCACTCTTCCGCGGCCTCCTCATCGTAATAGACGGTGCTGCCGGTTTCGACGACGAGCTTTTCCAGGATCGTCACGACCTGCCCCGCCTCCCGGCTATCGAGCGCGGCTGCCGGCACGGCCTGCAACGCCACACCCGCCGCCAGGAGGAGCGCGACCAGCCTTGCAAGGCGGGGTAGGCTTGGTGCCGTCGCATGTCCGATTTTGCGGCTCAGTAGCATTCTTGCATGACTCCCGACTGCGCCTTGGCCGACTGGCTGTTGGCGACCATGGTGCCCGCCGTCGATGCGACCTGACCGGCGATCATGCCGCCGCGGCCGCCGAACCCGCCGAAACCGCCAACCATCCCGAGCGCGCCGCCCAGCATTGCCGCATTCGATTGCGCCCGAACTGCGTCCGCGCAGGCATCCCTACTCGTCGAAGGCTTCCTCGTTTGCACGCCAGCCGTGGTCACGGCGGATTTTCCGCGTACCGAGGCTGTCGTTCCCGTTTGCGAAGAGGTTTGACTGCATCCGCCAAGGGCGAGGCAGAGCAGTCCGATAAGGACGAACTTCATGATTTTCCCTGTTTGATTTATAGTTGGGTTGACCCGCTCTGAAGATGTACTTGTCTCCGAGCGGCAGACTTGCCTTCTCAACATAAGAGAAGAAAACAGGCGCGCCCCGTATGTTCATAGGGGGCGCAGAAAAAAGCTGGAGCTTACACCATCGGACACTCAAAGTGCTTCGATTGTGAAAGATCCATCAGATGAATAGTCCGGCCGTCCGCATAGCCTGGTTGCAGTGTTTAACGGTGCTTGCTCTCTTCGTTGCATCGCCCACACTCTCGAAAAACCTTGCACGCACGACGGGCCCGGCGCTGCTGACGGTGACGGGAATGATCGAAAAGTCGAATGGGGATGGGGCCGCGCTTTTCGATGCGGATCTGCTTTCAGCCTTTCCAGCGCATCGGATCGAAACGCATACGCCCTGGACAGACGGGATCGCCCGTTTCGACGGCGTTTTACTGAAGGATGTACTGGCCGCAGTCGGCGCGCGCGGCGATACGCTCGTCGCGGAGGCCCTCAACGGTTACAGGATCGCGTTTCCGGCTGCGGATGCGGACGAATTCGGCGTCCTGCTGGCCATGCGGATGGACGGAAAGCCCTTGACCCGCCGCGACAAGGGGCCGCTCTGGATCGTCTATCCCCGTGACTCTATCGCCGAACTTCGCGACGAACGATATGATTCCAGATGGGTTTGGCAGCTTAACAAAATAGAGGTTCGATGAAGATCCTGGTCAGCAAGCGAACAGTCACGGCTCTAACCATCGCGATCGTCGCCGCGTGCGCCGTGCTGCTCGGCCTGGCCGTGCACCGGCTGATGGAAGCAGAAAAAGATTTATCCAACTCCGTCGGCGAGAATGTGCTCTGGCTGATTTCCCAGGTTCATTACGAAGATCACCGTCTCGCATTGGCCAGCGAGGCCTGGAACCGGGGCACGCGAACAGATCCCGACGTTGAACAGCTTCAGCTTCGGCTGGACGTTGCCTTCAGCAGTCTTGCACTTCTCTCCGAAGGGAAGCTGGGAGAAGTCATCGCCCGAAATCTGGGAAGTGGACCAGTGGAGACGGCAACCGTTCATTTGAAGGATTTCGAGCAGGCGTTGCGGGTCGCAGCAAACTCGAAAACGGCCATACCACAAACCGTCCTCGACAACCTGTTGAGCGACGCCGCCATGTTCAGGAGTGCGGCAAACGAGATCATGATCGCCGAACGCATCAGCGTCGCCGGCCAGCGTGAAAAGTACAGAGGCATTCTGTTCGAAGCGAGCATTGCCGTCGTTTTGATCTTCGGCTTCGGAATATTCATTGTCATGCGCATGGTGGCGAGTCTGCGTTCCGTTGCGCTTGCGGAGAACACGCTCAGGCGCGACCGCGACTTCTCGCGCCTGCTGCTTGAATCGAGCGGCGACGGTGTCGCCGCCTTCGACCGGGACCTTCGTTGCACACACTGGAACTCCGCCATGAGTGCGATGTTCCCGGTTCCGGGCGGAAAGGACATCGTCGGCCGGTTCATCCAGGAAGCCTATTCGTTTCCGGATGATCACACGATCATGAACCTGATGCGCCAGACAATTGCGGGCGAGAGCCTGCACATGCCCCCCCATGCGATCCCCAACAGCACCCGCTACATCGAAAAATTCACCTATCCAATTAAATCGGGAGATACGATCATCGGCGGAATTCTCTTCTTCCGCGACGTCACCGACGCCCATAGCGCCCGGCTTGAGATTGTGGAACACCGCGACCAGCTCGAAGCCATTGTGGCCGAGCGAACGCGCGATCTCGAGGAATCGCTGGCGCGAGAAACCGGCCTGCGTGAGCTTTACAAAGGGTTCGTGTCGATGGTGTCACATCAGTTCCGGACCCCTTTGTCGATTATCGACGCCAGTGCCCAGCGGATAATCCGCCGCGGCAGGCAAATGACAGAAGAGGAAATACACGAGCGCGCCGGAAAGATCCGTGCAGCTGTACTCCGGCTTACCCGCCTCGTGTCGAGCACGTTGAACGCCGCCAAGATGGACGCCGGCCAGATCGACGTCGATATCAGGCGTTGCGACCTCGCGAAACTCATCGTCGAAGCCTGCGAACGCCAGAAGGAGACGTCCCCCAACCGGGTATTCCGCATCGAGCTGGAGCAACTGCCGGCATGGACATGCTGCGATCCGCTACTCATTGACCAGGTGGTCGCCAACCTGCTTTCCAATGCCGTCAAATATTCATCACCGCCCTTCCCGATCGACGTCTCTGCGGAGGCGGATCACCAGCAGGTTCGCATTTGCGTCAGCGATCGTGGAATCGGCATCCCCGATGAAGAACGCCACAAGCTTTTTGAACGTTTCTTTCGGGCAAAAACCGCCGTTGGCGTCGAGGGAACGGGCATCGGCCTGCATGTGGCGCGCACAATAGCCCGCATGCATGGGGGCGACGTAGACGCATTCGCGCGTGAAGGCGGAGGATCGACCTTTGTTCTCACCATACCCAGAGAGGAAGCGCTAGCAGCATGAACGCGGAACAACTTCCCACGCCTGATCCGGAATCCAGCCGCCAACGAACCGTCCTATGCGTGGAGGATGAAGCCGATCTTCGCTCCGATATCGTCGAAGAGCTCGTTTCGGCAGGCTATCGTGTGGTGGAAGCCGGCAACGGCCGGGAAGCGCTTCTCGAACTCGAGGCGGAGCGTCCCGACCTAATCCTGTGCGATATAACCATGCCGGAACTCGGCGGCTACGAACTGATGGCAAAACTCAGGGAGGATCGCCCCGATCTTGCCGAAGTGCCCTTCGTCTTCTTGACGGCATTGGCCGACAGGGCCGAGGTCTTGAACGGCAAGAATGCCGGCGCGGACGACTATCTGGTAAAACCTGTCGACTTCGACGACCTACTCGCGACGATCAAATCACGGCTTCATCTCGTGGACCGGATCCGGCGGTCGCTTCTTGCAGACCTGCAACGCGAGCAGCAGCGGCTGATCGAGCAGGCCGTCAGGAATGGCGAGACCGCGTTGGGAGCCCTTGCGGCGGCACTGGACCGCCTTTCGATTGGTATATTCCTCCTCGAAGAATCCGGCGAGGTGAGCATGACAAACGAGGCGGCTCGACATTTGATCGGAAAGGGCGACGGGCTGTCGCTGTCTGCGACAGGGCTAATCGCCCGCACTGCAAAATCCTCGCAGCCTTTGAAATCAGCTCTCGCGACCGTTCTGCGAGACGTCGGAAGCAGCCACACACTCGCCATCGAGAGGCATGAAGGCCACCCTCTGGTCTTGCAGATTTCGTCACTCGGTTTCCCAAGCAGCAATGCTCGCCATGCGGTCGCTCTTGTGGTGGATCCGGACAAACAGGCCGAGATTTCGGCAGAGGTATTGGCGTCCCTGTTCGGATGCACGTCGGCCGAGGCACGGCTTGCTGCGGCGCTGGTGGCTGGCAGGCGCCTTGAGGAAATCGCGGAAGAATTCGGTGTCAAGCAAACCACGATCACGTACCATTTGCAGAACCTGTTTCAAAAGACCCACACGCATCGTCAAGCAGACCTCGTCGCTTTGCTGATACGGGCCACAATCCCCCTCTCGTTGAACGCTTGAGGAAGCTGAACGCTCCTCCGTTCAGAGGAACTCCCGCGTAGTTTGTCTGGCTAGGCTGGATGAAATCTGGCCTAGCCCGGGCAGCGAAGCGCACGGCACATGTCGCCGGACTTGTCCTAACGCTTGCCAGATTCATCTCTGTCCCGCGTCGGCATTTTTACGCCCAACCAGAAGCATCTGCGGGCGTTCCATTTCCTAATTGAGCGCGCGCATCTGCCCGATCTGCTCGGGCGTTAGCGCTAATTCCTTGATCCCGCGAATCTGGAGGCCCGTGCCAATCAGCGTCGCCGCGTTGTGGCGTGATAATTCAGCCGGCCCTTGGCGAACCAATCGGTGCGGCATTCACTCGATGGAATAGTGGATAACCGGCCAGGTTTTGCCGTCGGGAACCAGTGCGGCGTGGATCAAGCGCACGAAGCGGTCAATGTCGCGCAGATAGTGGCATGTCAGCGGGCTATATACCCCCAAAATCTCTATAAGCTTCGCCCTCGCTGACGTCCCAGCTGCCATGACACCGATCCGCCCTGGACGATGCCGCTGACCTCCTTGCCGAGCTGCCTGTCTATGACGGGCCGCCACGGGACAAGGGTGAACTCGTGGCTCTGCTCGACCACGGCGAACTTGCCGCTTGATAGCTGGACGGTCCCGGCGAACTTGCCGCTGACGGTATCGCCGTCGCGCGCGGCGCGGAACGGCAGGTTCTTGGTCGCGGCCATCTCGCCGCCGATGCGTTCGATCTCGCGGGCGCGCAGGGTGGCGAGGAGATTGCGCCGATAGATCGTGCCGCCGTTCGGCCCGGGCGTCGCGTCGCCCTGGTCGATATGATGCTGGCGGCGGCGGTCGATCGCGTCGCGGACTTGGCTCCCGAACCCGGATGGCGCGAGGTCGGAGGTGTCGGGTGTCATCAGCCGCCGGTCGAGCCAGGTCGAACCGTCCGCGCCGATCTGCTGTTCGAGCCGGGCGGCGGAGAGGATGCGGATATTGGCCTGCCGGTTGCGGCCTGCGTCATAGGCGGCGGCGCGGCTCTCGAAATCCTCGGGGATGCGCCACTGGTCGGCGTCGATCCGCTCGGCGATGCCGGCGCGGCGCAACGCCTCCAGCCGGCGCACATGCGCGTCGACATAGCCGTCATAGTCGCCGCCCGGCACGCGGCCCTCGAACTTGGCCTGTTCGAGATGGCGGCTCGGCCGATAGACGCCGCCCTCGGCGATGGTGGCGATGGTCCTGTCGGATGGCCGGCTCGCGGTCTCGGCCGGGCCGATCTCGACGACGCTTCCTATGCGGGCGTCCTCGACGCGGGCCGGATCGATGCCGGGCAGATGATGGGTGCGCCCGTCGATCCCGTCGACCACGACGGTCAGGAACTCGCCCAGCTCATCGGTCAGATATTTGTCGACGACGCGGCCGACGATCGGGACTTCGGGCGCGGCGTCGTGAAGCTGGAACGTCGTCGGATCTCGGTCCATCCCATCGGCCTTCAGCGCCTTGTGCATGTTGCGGATGATGTCGCCGCGCTCGCCCAGCTCGCGCAGTGCCGGTTCCATCCGCTCGCTCAATTCCCAGACGCCCGGCGCGTGCTCGGTGGCGAGGCCCATCTTTTCCAGCTTTGAGAGACGGCGCAGGCGCAAGGTCCGGTCGCGCTGGCGACCCAGATCGGCGGGCTCGTTGCGCAGGTCGAGGAAGCGGTCCTCGGCTTCGGCGGTCATGGCGCGGTCGATGCGGGTGAAGCGGTCCTGGGCGATCTCGGCGGTGAGCTTGCGGCTCTGCTCGATCTCGGGGACGGGACCAAGCTCCAGCGTCGCCAGATCGCTCGCCCGCGCGCGGATGCCGTTGGCGAGAAAGTCGCCGTTGATGACAAGGTTCTCACCCAACTCGTCTACGCCGCGGATGATGACATGGACATGGGGATGGCCGGTGTTGTGGTGATTGACCGCGACCCAATCGAGCCGCGTGCTGAGATCGGTTTCGACCTGGGCCATGAGGTCGCGCGTATAGGCCGTTAGGTCGGAGAGGTGCGCCCCGTCCTCGGGCGAGACGATGAAGCGGAACTGATGGCGATCCTCAGTGCCGCGCTCGACGAAGGCAGCACCGTCGGCGCGGTCCTCGCCGGCCGAATAGAGCTGGCCGCGCTCGCCCTCGCGCGAGGTGCCGTCGCGCTGGATGTAGCGCAGATGGGCGGCGGATTTCCCGTTCTTGCCCGCGCCCTGGACGTAGCGGGTTTTGACGACGACGCGGCGGATGCCGGGCGCGCTGTGACGCCAGCCGCCCGACAGGGTGCGCGCTCGCACGAAGGCCGCGCCGCGTCCCCGTTTCAGGCCCGGCCCGCCGCTTGCCCGCGACGCCTTGGCACCTTTGCCGACGCCCTGCGATCGGGACCGCTGCGACGATGGCGACGACGATGATGGTGATGAGAAGCCCCGTGACGGGCTGTTGCTCTGCTGACGGGCGATCTTCTTCGCCTGGGTCAAGAAGCTCTTGGCCTTGCCGAGCTTGGGCGCATCGACGCGCACACGGCCCGGCCTCGGGCGGAAGCGGAATTCCTCGTCGTCGCTCAAGCCAGCGCCTCCGGGGCAAACCCACAGAAAACCGCCGAATTCGGGTCATGGTGCCGCTCGAAACCCAGCAAAGCCAAGGCTTTGCGCCACGTCGCGGCACGCGGCGTCCCAAACCAAGGTGCCGTCAGCGCCGCCCCAAAACAGTGTGCAGACAAGGGCTTGCCCCGAAACCGCGCCAACGGAGTGCCGGTTTCCTTTATCTTGCCCTCCGCCTTCTCTGCCCTTTTTGCTCTTAGTGCCGGGAATGCAGCCAGGCGATCCCCTGCCTGACTGCACACCGGAACGAACGCTGCCGAGGTCGGGACCGCCATGCTCAGGGCCGGTTTCCGTCGCCGGCGCGGGCGACAAACATGCTGCCGTCCTGACGCTCCACATCGGCGGGATCGCGATCCGGAACGGGGATGCGGTTGTCGCCGGATCGCTGTTCGGACGGTGGTGCGGCTGCGCCGCGGATGTCGGTCGAACGCATGACGAAGAGCGGCGCATCACGCCAATCGGCTGGCGGTTCTGCGCGCTTTGCCGGTTCGCCCGATGGCGCCGCGCCGCCGAGGATCGGCGTGAGCGCGGCGACATAGGCGCGGGTCTCCGCAGGCAAGATTCGACCGGTCGAGCGATGTTCATCGTAACGACCGGGACCGGCATTATAGGCGGCGAGCATCGCCGCGACATTGCCGTAGCGATCCCACATCTCGCGCAGATAGGCGGTGCCCGCGAGGATATTGTCGCGCGGCTGATAGGGATCGCCGCCGAGGCCATAGCGAACGCGCAGGCCCGCCCATGTATCTGGCATGACCTGCATCAGGCCAATCGCCCCTGCTGAGGAGATGGCCCGCACGTTACCCGCGCTTTCAGCGCGCAGCACGGCGCGAATCCATGGCTCGGGAATGCCGAAGCGCTGCGACGCCTCGGCGATATGAGCGGCGTGGGGATGAACGGCCGCAGGCTGAACAATCGCCGTCGACTGCGCAACGGCACAGGCCGATCCACTGACGAAGCTGCAGGCGACGGCAAACACCGGGACGAGTAATTGCCGCGCGGAGATGGCGCGATATCGCATGGCCATCAGTCCCGATCCTCGCGGGGCTTTTGACGGCTCCAGTGCAGCGACCATGACGATTTGTCGTCGCCGCTCTGGAAGAGATTGGCGCGGATCGGCTGTGGCAAGGCGGGATCGTCGAGCAGCACGGAGAGATATTCTCCGGCCTTCTCGCCGGTGCGCTTCCACGCCGCGCCGACCTCCGGGCCGTCATGCTCGATGTAATGAACGCGGTAGTCCGGCGCGTTCTCGGCGTCGGAATGCTCGGCGGGAACGATGACGAGTTCGCGCTTGAGGGTGAGCGTGATAAGCTCTCCCGCGAAGCCGGATGCGTCGCGATGGAATTGACCAATTTGCGGCATGTCTGTCTCCTTGCGGTGGCGTTGAGAAGCTCATTGGCGGACACCGCTCCCGCCGATGGGAAAGCGGTCAGTTAGTTGGCGCGCGCCAGATGTAGCGCCCGTCGCCTTCCTCATCAGTCCAGAGCGGCAGCGCCCGGCCGATGACGGAATTTGCAGGGATCGATCCGAAGTAACGGCCGTCCAGGCTGTCGCGGACGTCCCAGTTCATGAGGAAAAGTTCACCCTCGGCGATGATGTGGCAGCCCTGCCAGACGGGCAGATCGCGCCCGATCCGGTCGCGCTCCAGCGCATCGCCCATCTCCACGCCATCGACAGTGATGGTGCGGCCGGTACGGCAGACGCGCTGTCCTGGCAGGCCGAGGACACGCTTCAGGAGCGGCACGTCGCGGGCGACGTAGCCACGCTCGACCATGAAGCCCGCGAGCGGTTCGGGCGGCATGATCGCGACCAGCTCCGGCACTTCGATCCGGTCTGCCGGCTCGACGGTGTAGAAACCGAGCGGCGCGCTGGCCGTCGCGTTCCAGATCAGTTTGACTGGCATATCGACCACAGCCGCGGCGGTGATGCCGATGACGGCCAAGGCCGTGACAGAGAGGTATCGAAAGCCCGTCATGGGTCGATCCTCCGGCGTCCGAGCCATGCCGCATGGCGCTCCGGCGAATAGGCGAGCGGCTCCAGACCGGCGCTCAGCCGGTTATGGACATGGCGCCAATGATCGGGCGATGCGTCGGCTGGATCGATGCCGAGCACGTCCACGGCGTCGATTGCGGCCAGCGCGCGCTGGACCTTCACCCAGCCGTTCAGCCGCAGCAGGATCTCGCCGCCCGGCCGCACGAAAGGCAGCGTCTGGAATGGTTCGCCGCGACCGATGACCCGCACGATGTCGAGACGTGAAACGACCGTGCCATGCTCGCCGGCCGCCCATCGCACGAAGGCGAAGATGCTGTTCGGCGCAAAGCCGACGATGCTGCGGCGACGGTCGAGGATCTGCTCAAAGCTCTTGTGGCCGAACCTGATCCAATGCTCGATCTTCTGCTTCTGGAAGGTTAGTTCGACCAGGGTGGTGAATGGCGCTGGCCCGTCCGGCTGCGGACGGCCATGCGCATGGGGGCTCGCTTTGCCGGTCATGACGGGTCTCCCTCGATGGCTGGAAATTCGCGTTCAAGCAGCGCGCGCAGCATGTCGGCGACGGTGATGCCGCGCCGGAAAGCCGCGATCTTGATGCGCCCGCGCAGTTCAGGTGGGACATCGATGGTCAGGCGGGCGGTGTTGACGCTGCCAGCGGCCTTGCCGCCTAGCTGCGGCTCGGCCGCCCTGATCCAGCTTTCAGGATCGCCTGGCCGGGATGCGAAGCCGGATTTGACGGAAGGACGTGTCATAGCGCGCTCCTCCCGATCGCCAGGCAATCGATCTTATCGGTCAGAGCGGCGATGTCCTGCGCGGCCAGCACGCCGCTATCGATCTCGGAGGCGAGCCGCCCCAATTGCGCAGCGGTCGCGAAGGCGACGCGCTGGCCGACCGTGGCGGCGAGCAAGGGCGGGTCGTGATCGGCCAGCGTCTCGGCGGTCTCGCGGGCGATGACGGTGCGGGCGGCACAACGGTTGAGAACGAAGCGTGCGGCGAGCCCGGGCCGATAGATGCGCGCCTCCGTCAGGAGCGCCAGCATCTCGGCGGAGGCCCAGCCGTCAAAAGGCGACGGCTGCACCGGGATCAGCACCAGGTCGGCGGCGAGCAGCGCGGAGCGCATGAGACCGGCGACGCGGGGCGGCCCGTCGATGACGACGTGATCAACGCCACGGGCCAGCTCCGACGCTTCCCGGTGCAGCGTGTCACGGGCAAGACCGATGGTGCTGAATAGCCTCGGCAAGCCTTCGTGGGCACGCCGCTCGGACCAATCGAGCGCGGAGCCTTGCGGGTCGGCGTCGATCAACGTGACCCGCCGTCCCCTCCCGGCCCATGCTCCGGCAAGATGGAGCGCCAGCGTCGTCTTGCCGACGCCACCTTTCTGATTGAGGAGCGCGACGATCATGATTTGGTGCCCCGCTCGGTGGCACCGGCACCACGCCTCGCATGCGCGCGCGTCAAAGAAGAAGAGTTAGATTCTTTGTTAGACTCTAAGTTAGCAGTCGGAATCCCCTTTTCCGGCCAAAGGCTTAACTGGGGTCCGTGCGCCCGAAATCCCGATAGTGCTGCGCCCGAAGTCCCGATACCCTTTGCGCCCGAAGTCACGAGCCTTTCCACAAGGTTATCCACAGACACTGTGGGCAAGTTTTCGGGGCGGATTTGCAGGTATTCGCGCCGCCCCTCGCGAAAGATGTCGAGGCGGTATCCGAGCAGCAATTGCCTCGCGGCGATGCGGCGCAGGTCGAGCGCGAAATCGGAGATCCGCGCCATGGAGCCGGATTTCTGGTGAAGATGCGTGACCTCGAACAGCCAGCCATGCGGCTGGTGTCCGGCATGCTTGCGGGCGACGCGGTAGAGCCAGCGCTCGATACCGCCGGTCAGCCGGAAATAGGCAGGGTCGATCGCTAGCACGAGCGAGCGGTCGATGACGCCGCGATAGAACCAATCGGGCAGGACGAACTCCATGCCCTCGATGCGGCCGTCGCGGGTGGTCAGCTCCTCCCATTCGTTGATCCAGGAAAATTGATGCCGTCGCCAATGCTCGCCCTGGCGGATCGTCGTGCGGATGGAGGTGGACTGGAGACGGATTAGCGCGTTCTTCAGCAGCCGGTATTCGCGCGCGCCTGTGGCGCGGCCGATGGCCATGAGAAGCTGATAAGGCGTGAAGCGGAAGAAGCGTGAGGTGCGCAGGCCGTTGTTCTCGGCCTCGACAAGCTGCGAGGCGGCCCAGATCAGGATGTCGGCGTCCCATATGGTCGCGATGCCGGCGTCCATCCCGCCGAAGACCTCGACGCGGACGCCGCCGGATTCGTAGAGGATCGGCGTCACCCGCTTGGCCTTGGCGAGCGAGAAGAAAGGCCGCTCCATCAGATCGCGCTGGTCGCGCGGCGGCGCATCGCCCGTCGCGACCACGAAGGGGTCGAGGCGGCTGCGCTCGCTGGTCTCGGATGGCGGCGCGGGTCTATTGTCGTCATCGCGCAGCATTCAGCTCTCACCCCGCTCTTGCGGGGTCAGCGGTCGGGCGGGAAACACCGTGCCGGCTGTCTTGTCGCTGGTGGATTTGCGGGCGCCGATGGAGGACCAGGCTTCGAGATCGCCGACGGCATAGAGGACGCGCCCGCCGATCTTCCGATAGGTCGGGCCTGTGCCGTAGGTGCGATGCTTTTCAAGGGTTCGAAGGGAAATGCCGAGGAAGCGCGCGGCCTCCTGTGTGCGCAACAGGCGCGGCGGCATGTCCGCTGTGGGGCGGCTAGCCATGGGATCACCTCTGGTTCGTCAGTGAGCGCCACTTGCCGTTGCGGCAGTGGACTATGGCGAACCATGGCGAAGGATCGGCGGCGGGTAGCGTGCCGCATTTGCGCTTATGCGCTGACGGCACCCCACTGAAGAACCGCCTTGGGGCAGATTAGTTGAGTTAATTCAGGCGCTCGTTGCCTGCCGCATGGATTCGGCGAAGACATTTCCGAGCATTTCTGCTAGGCATGAACGCGAAGCAGTGACGCGCTGCTTCGGGGGCGTAGTAACCCCTGACTAGCGGTTGGTGTCGGCCGTGACGACACCAAACTCCTTGATCCTATGGTCGGGGAGCCTGTGGCGTATGCAACAGGTTCTTCGAACTAAAGGCCATGGGGCCGTCTAGTCACGGTTACTAACTCCCCGATCACCAAGAGTCAGAGAGTATGTTTGCGGGGGCGCACCGCAGACAAAACCTCTTCGAAGGTGGGGAAGGATGATGCCAATATTCGTCAAACTTAATCCGGGCGTAGCCGACGAGGCGCCGATGGGCGAAGACATCACCGCCTATGACGAGCAGCATTTCGTGACGTATCTGCGGCTTCTGGACGCCAGTTCCGAGAACGCTGACTGGAAAGAAGTCGCGCGGATTGTGCTGCACCGCGATCCGGTTGCCGATGCTGAGCGAACGCGCCAATGCTGGGAAAGCCATTTGGCCCGCGCGCAATGGCTCTCTTCGACCGGCTACCGGCGAATTCTGGAGCAAGCGGCGGAATTGGTTAAATCGCGATAGCCTAGAAATATAGCTACAGCTTTTAGAAGAAAGATACGGTTTTTATTCTTCTGTCCTGCAAGGTGCACAGAAGACAAGTTCAGATTTCGTTTGGGGGGAATTGAGCGCACATGACGTTCCAACTTGTGAGCGACGCGCAGAACGAGATGTTTCAATCCTTGCCGGTCTCAGCCTGTCTGGTCGAACGGGAGGCAAGCTACATGGCGGCGAACAGCAGTTACGCCGCGCTCTTCAACGCAAGCCCTGAAAATCTTGTCGGCAAAGCGGTGGCCGATTTCATGCTTCCTGAAGTCGTCTCGAAGATCCATGCCGACTTCCAGGCATTTGATGATGGCGCGGCCGCGGCCTCCGATGAAGTCGTTCTCCTCGGGCGACATTTTTTCGTGTCGATCAACCCCATTCGGCGGAGTGGTCAGTCGGTGGCCGCGCTCGCGACACTGACCGATATCTCTTCCCTGAAAAAGAAGATCGTCGAGCTTGCAACCAGCAACCAGGAGCTTCGGACCGCCAATGCGCGTATCAAGGCGTTGGCTGAAACGGATGCTCTGACGGGCCTGACGAACCGGCGCGGCTTTGAGCGCTTTCTAAATACGGAAATGCGCCGATGCCGGCGGCAGGGGAAACCGATCTCGCTCGCCTTGGTCGATATTGATCACTTCAAGCTCTTCAACGACCGCTATGGGCATATCATGGGGGACGCGACGCTGAAGGACGTAGGCACGGCAATGCTCGGTGCGATCCGGCGGCCTGGTGATTGCGCCGCCCGATATGGCGGCGAAGAGTTCGTGGTTGTCCTGCCGGATACGGACCTGAGCGATGCGGAACATGTTTGCCGCAACATTCAGGAGGCCGTCGCCAGGATCGCCATAACGAATGAGGCCAGTCCGTTTGGACGCCTGACCGTCAGCATCGGCATCGCCGGCGTCGCAACGATTTCCCGCGACCACGACTGGACTGAAGTTCGCGACCTTCTTCTCCAATCCGCCGACGCGGCGCTTTACCACGTCAAGGCTTCGGGGCGGAACGGGGTGAAAGTCTGGCACGACGAGAACATGCGCATAGGCTGATGCAGCGCCCATCGGCACCCCGTCGATCAGCCCAGCTATTCTCGCGTCGACTTGATCGGATAGTGCAACAAGAGCCGATAGCCGCCGCGCATCATCTTGATGCCGTGGGCGACAAGGCGGCGGGCCTTGTTCTTCCGAGGATCGATTTCCCAATCCTCTTTCGCGCCGCGAAAGCCGAGCAGCACTTCGGCGATGGCGCGGTAGCTTTCCCCGCGAAGGCGGGCGTCGAGTGCGCGCAGGGACAGAATATGCCATTCTCTGAGCTGCGCCGGGATGGCGCGGAAGTCTGGTCCAGGGGCGCGGCCTTGCAGCGAACGCCATAACCTGCGCGCGGCGTGGGTCCGAAGTTCCAGATAGGCGTCCATCGGCAAGGTCGCTGCGTAGAAGGCGGCGGCATCCGGCACGGCCTGCGGCAGCCAGAACTGATGCGCGACGCCATCAACCTCCCAAAGACCATGCCAACCGTCTGACGCTTGCCGCAGTTCAAGTCCGTCGAGATGCGCCAGGGCGACAATCGGCTCGGTCTCTCCGTTGTGGTGTTCGACGGGCGACAGCGTGACGGCCTGCGGCTGGAAGCGCGGCGACCAGATCGGGCCGCTCTCAGGCGGTGCGTTTGGATCGTGCGGGAAATCGCCCCCCCCAACGACGCGCAAAAGCGTCGAGGGCTTCGCTCGCCGGCGTTTTGGCTCTCGCGATCGTCTGAAAGTCGTTCAGATAATCGTCGTTGCGACGAAGATATTCCCAAGCAAAACCGGCGACAGGTATACGCTTTACATGAATATAGGCCGCCGGAGAGCGCCAGTCGATACGCAGCATGGCCTCACCTCCCGTTGCCCGGGCGGGACTCAAACAATGCCCGGACAGAGAAGTGTTCCGAAGAACGAACTATCTTTGTAGTTGCAGAATCCAGATAAGTTGAGCGCGTAACGCGATCACTCGTATCGTTAATTTTTCTTTGCGTTGCTTGAACCTACACCTGATTCGACGGGTGCGGCTATTGCATTTACGGCGCTTCCGCCTCCGTGTCAGCGAACGAAGCCGAAGGGCGCCGAACAGCTCGATGAACGCCTGCGCGAGTTGACGGGCTTCCGACTGGACGAGGAAACCCCTTTGCCCCATGCCCACGCCGTGCAGGTGCCAACCATGATGGCGCAGCTTCGGCGCGACTTCCTCATTCATGCGGAAAAGGACGGACAGGAGATTTTCGATGCGCCCGGCGCGGCGGAAAAGGAACTGCTCTGGATTGAGGAATCCAACCAGTGTTTCTATGCCTACAATCACTTCGGCCAGCACCCGGAGCGCCTGATCGGCTGGTTCGATCGCCATATGGACGCAACGTCGAAAACAGCCGGTGAAGCCGGACTCGCGGCAAGCGCCTAGTGCGACAAAACGGCCGCCACTCAAGTAGCGACCGCTCGGCTGTAGACCGAAGAAGCTTTGCGAATGCCAAGCCGACCACTTTTAGTCATGCAGTTTTGTACGCTGAAACAACGGTAAAACTTTTAGCGTGTAGACTTATCGGATGATTTCTTCCGCCAGCTTTTCAACGTAAGCTTGACGGCCCAACTCCTGATACTTGGCGAAATGCCTGTTCACATCGTCGCCGGCAACGTAGCGCAGTTGTTTTTTGCCGTCTGTCGCGGCCTCGTACACGACATCGGCTATCATTTCCGGGGTGGAGAAATAGCTTTGGAAATCAAACTGCGCCATCGACCGTTCAAAGCCGTCCTTATACTCTTCGCCGACAGACCAGATCGCGTTTTCCCCAAACTGTGATTTGATGATCCCCGGCGCGACGGTCTTGATTCCGATGTTGAACAGACCAAGTTCCTGGAACATCCCCTCCGCCCAGCCTTCGATCGCGAATTTTGAGGCGTTGTAGATCGTATTGAATGGCACCGCCATCAATCCTGCCATCGAGGTTGTCGCGATGAACATTCCCTGCTTCCGCGCCTTGAAATGGGGAATGAATGCCTTGGTCACGCGGATCGTGCCCAGCATGTTTGTGTCAAACAGCCGCACGATTTCCGCATCTGTAAGATTTTCGAGCGGGCCGCCCAGGCCATAGCCTGCATTGTTGAAGACAACATCGACCGTCCCCAGTTCCAGCGCCTTGGAAACTGCTTGATCGATCTGTGCCGGATCGGTGACGTCCAATGGAAGCACGGTGACGTTTTCCAGCTTTGCCAGATCGGCTCCCTTGGTCACATCGCGCATCGTGGCGATAACTTTCCAGTCCCGCGACTGAAACAGGGTCGCAGTCGCTTTCCCCAGGCCCGTGGACGCGCCGGTGATAAATATAGTCTTCATCTTCATCTTATTCTTTTCGCTCCATTACTTCATCAAATCGCCGCCGCAATTGAACGATCAAGCTGTGCATTCGTCCCGGCGATGGTCTGCCGTGCAAAGCGGCCGCCACTTGCGTGACGGCCGCCAGCTATGATCAGAGGTTTTCCTTGTAGAAAGGAACCAGCCTCGCCAGCGCCTGTCCGACCGGCTCCGGCTTGTCATAGAGGTCGTAGTGCGACCAGCCTTCGACGACGACCAGTTCCTTTTTCTTCGAGGCCGCGCGCTCGATGATCTCGCAACCATCGCGATAGGCACCGAAGGCGCCGACCTGATCGCCGACGACGACGCAAAGCGGCTGCGTCAGCAGAACTTCGGCCAGATGGAAGGCATCCCAGCCCGCAGCCGCAGCTTGGTGCGACGGAACTGAGCGATTGAGGCCGTTCGGCTTCTGGCCGCGCGGCGTGCGGTAATATTCCGTCGCCTCGAAGGGATCGCGGTCGGTGACGCCGAGGCGCTTGGCCTCTTCCGGCGATGGCGGCAGCAGGTCATCGACCTTGACCGCCTCGCCGCGAGCTTCCGCCGTGCGCTGCTTCGCCATTGCTTCCAGTGCTACAATCGGGTTGAGGGCGGTGAAGTTGCCGCGCATCAGGCGGCCATAGTTAGCGCCGGTGACGGTGCCGACGGCCTTGATGCGGCGTTCCGTCATCGCAGCATTGATCGCGTAACCGCCGCCACCGCAGACGCCGAGCACGCCGATGCGGTCTTCATCGACGTAAGGCAGCGTCACCAGATAGTCGGCGACACGGCGGAAATCCTCGACCGCCTGGGTCGGATCTTCGACGGAACGCGGCTCGCCGCCGCTGGCCCCCTGGAAGCTGCGATCGAAGGCGATGACGACGAAACCTTCCTTTGCCAGCGCCTCGCCATAGACGTTACCGGAGGTCTGGTCCTTGCAGCTTCCGATCGGATGGGCGCTGATGATGGCCGGGTACTTCTTCGACTTGTCGAAGTTTGGCGGGAAATGGATATCGGCGGCGATATCCCAGTACATGTCGTGATTGCGGAATTTCACGGTTTCCATGATGCGGTCTCCTTGGTTTCGAAAACGAGGGGCATTGTCATCGGCCCGCGAACGAGCCGATCTCACTCACATGAAGGCTGGCTTGTCGCCGTCGCTGCCGGGCTTGTTGATGCCGATATTCCGGTTGCCGAGCGCGCCGGGCGCTTCGATCAACTCGACAACAACAGCGGCAACGCTCTTGCGCGCGATTTCGGTGCCCTTGAAGGGCTCGTTGCGTTCGGTGGTCTCGTAATCGACCTCATCGGCATCTGTCAGCCAGGCCGGGCGCAGCACGGCATAATCGAGACCCGATGCCTCGATTAAGTCGGCGGCCTTGCGATACGGTGGGAAATACTCGCCGATCTCGCGGTTGTTCCATACGCCGAACTTGCCCGGCACTTCATCATAAATGCCGAGCGTGGTGCAGAAGATCAGCTTGCGGACGCCGGTCGCCTGCATGGCGGCTATGATGGCTTCGGCCTGCGCATCGACGTCACCGGCGAGATTGGCATAGACGACGTCTTGACCGGCCATGGCGTCCTTTAGCTTGGCGGTGTCGTGAACGTCGCCCTCGATGATGCGGGAATTGGCGGGAACGTCGCGGCCCAACTTCTTCGCATCGCGCAGGAACAGGCTCATGTCGGCATCGCCGCGCCCCGCCAGCATATCGACCACATGCCGGGCGATCTGGCCGCTTGCGCCAAGGATCAGGGTTTTGGTCATGGTTCTATCCTTCATTTTGCTGTCACACGGGGCGGACAGATTGTCATTTTTCATATTTCCTTATAAATAGACGAATGGACGCGAAAGAGAATATAGAATATCTACATTCAATATGAAGCCTGACTTAAAGGTATAACTCATGGACCGAAATCTCCTACCCGCTATCGCCGCCTTTGCGGAAATTGCCCGCGAGGGCAATTTCACCCGCGCGGCCGCCAAACTTGGCATTTCCCCTTCGGGCCTCTCGCAAACAATCAAGGCGCTGGAGGATAAGCTCGGCATCCGCCTGCTGAACAGATCGACCCGCTTCGTCTCGGCCACCGAGGAAGGCCGGGTGCTGCTTACACAGATCGATCCGAGCCTCGCCGCCATCGAACATGCGATCGGCGCGCTCCAGGACACGCGCAACCGCCCGACCGGCGAGGTACGCATCAACAGCTCGCGCATCGCGGCGAGCTACCTCCTTCTGCCGCATCTGGCGGAGTTTCACCGGCGCTATCCCGAGATCCGCCTGGAGATCGTGATCGAGGACGAGTTCGGCGACATCATCCGCGAAGGCTGCGACGCCGGTGTGCGGCTGCGCGAAGACGTCGGCGACGGCATGATCGCTGTGTCGCTCTGCCCGCCGATCTCGCTCGCCGTCATCGGCTCGCCGGCCTATTTCGCGGTCAATCCGGCGCCAGAAAAGCCCTCTGATCTTGCTGACCATAACTGCCTGGGGCTTCGCCTCGGTATGGGCAACACGATCGCGGGCTGGGAGCTAACCAACCCGGAAGACGGCCAAAGCGCTATCCTCCATCCGCAAGGATCGTTCATCGTCAACAATGACGACATGGTTCTCGACGCCGCCCTGCAGGGCGCCGGTCTTGCCATGCACATGGATTTTGCCGTGCGCCGGCATGTCGATTCGGGCGCACTGATCCGGGTTCTGGAAGACTGGTGTCCGCCCTTCGACGGGTTCAATCTCTATCTTCCGTCACGCGAACAGATGGCGCCGAAGCTCCGCGCTGTCGTCGATTTCCTTGTTGAAAGGCGGCGACAATTGCTACAGTAACGTCCGGACGCCAGTCGACGCTGAACTATTTGCCCATGCAAATGACCGTCGAATAACAGATCAACCTATCTTGCTACGATAAAAAACACGAAATTTATCAGCGGGCAGCGCCTTGGCATAGAGCCAGCCTTGCCCAAACTGCACATTGGCATTTTTGAGATACGATTCCTGTTGGGATGTCTCCACGCCTTCAGCGATCAGTGCAAGTTTGAGTTCACGCGCCATGCCGATGATATGGGTTGTCACGATGCTTGGCGCTGAGTCATGCCCAATCGCATCCACAAATGCTTTGTCGATCTTTAGTGCATCAAGAGGCAACCCCTCCAGGAGCGCCAGGCTGGAATAGCCTGTTCCAAAATCGTCGATGGCAATACGGTATCCAGCGGCTCTTGCCTTCTCAATCGCCTTCGTCGCAGCGTCAGCGTTCATAAAGCCTCGTTCCGTCACCTCAAGCCAAATTTGCGACGGTTCAATCCCGACTTTTTCGACGGCCGCAGTCAGGACTGACAGGAAACGTCCGCTCTCCATATCGCGGGCCGGAATGTTAATCGAGATATGCAATTCGGCGTTGTCACGAAGCAATGGCCCCATCTCCGTCGTAACAATTTCGATCACTAAGTCGGTCAACGACGAAACAAGTCCGCTCGCTTCCGCCAGCGGGATGAAATGGTCAGGTGGCATCATCCTGCCGTCGTTCAGGCGCCAGCGCACAAGTGCTTCCGCTGCAACGCAACGTCCGGTCATCAGGTCCATGATTGGCTGGTAATGAACAATGAACTCTCGATTTCGGACTGCCTGTTCGAGCGCCTTTTCGGGGGATAGCTGCAGCCTCGAAACCCAAATAATGATGCCAATAAGGAGCAGAGAAATGGTTACTCCTAGCGGCAGGATGTATCGCCAACTCACCGTTGTTCCGTGCCGGTCACTCCTGACAAATGCAAAAGCGACCAGCCCCTGAACCGGATGGGAAGCAAAGGTATACCGGGTGGCATTGTCTAAATGCCGTCCCGAAATGAGCGATTTAATAACCTCAGGATCAGCGGATGCAGATTGTTCAAGAACCTTCCCTTGATCGGTTGCCACGCCAACGATCATGTCGGTGTAGCCGACCAGATCAATAAATCGTCCGGGAGTTACGAGCACCCCATACTCGCCGTGACGGAGTTCGATCCGTGGCTGGCCTTCGAAAAGAACTGGTTTCTCGGCGAAGTGGATCGAGTACCCTTGCCCCAGATCCATGTCGGCAGGGTGTGCTGGAACCGGTGGTGAAATCAGATCGAGACGTGTGCAGACGAGTTCGTTGTTTCTGAAAAAACCGACATCTTCGATACTATGAGAATCGGCGGCGACCTGGCCCATTTGTTGTCTATGCTCAGGTGAGCAATCGGTGCGCTTAATTGTCTGAGCACGAGTAAGAGCCTGTTTCGCATCGTTCAGCGTCTGCTCGATCCGTATGGCAGTATAGGAAGCATAATCACCGACATAATTCTGCCGAGAAACAATATCTTGTCTTTGCTGGTATTCAGACAAGCCAATCAACGGTAAAACGCTAGCAATAATGGCGAATAGTGTCGCGACGCCTATTATTGATCTTCTACTCATCCAGTCTCAATCTATTTTAAATAGCCCCCAACCCTGACCTATCACATCAAAATCCTTTCGTCCATCACGAGACTATCGTTGTCCTTGCTATGGAGATCGAGCTTATCAGGAGTACGCAATCGACCGAGTGTCGACTTTCCCTTTCCTACTCCGAGCGTTGCGACACCTCTCTCACATCAAGAAAATCATGCGCGTTCCACGAGGAACTCGATCGGGGCTGGCTGGTGGACCGTACCGCTGATGATTTCCGGAGTGAAGCATTCTCTTCAACAACACCCAACACCGACGCAGGGCGCCCCGGAAGGCGACCGGATCAGGCTGCCTGCCTGGTCCGCATGTCCGTTCCGGCGCTTATTGGCTGCCGGAAAAGCAGAAGGCCCCGGCCTGTCAGCCGGAGCCTTGTTCCGCCCTTTAGTCGCCGCGGCCACTGATGGGGCGAGACCAAATCAGTGAGAAACTCTCGCTGTCTTCGTCGTCGAAGAGGTTGGCGTAGATCGGAGCGTTGAAGCTCGGATCGTCGAGCTTGAGGCCCCAATAGTCGCGGCCTTCGTTGGAGCGCTTGGACCAAGCGGCGCCGATTTCGGCGTGGCCAACCAGAACCCTGTGGCTGGGGGCGTTTCGCCGGTGGCGCGCAGGTCGGGGGACGATGCGCACGCCCTTGGCGGCGAAGGCAGTGGCATCTGCGTAGGACATGGGTTCCGGCTCCTGTCTCTGGGAGGCGGGGGACCATCCCCCCGTGCGACAGGCGCCCGAAGTGTCTGACCGGATCTGCAATCACCCCGTGTGTTTGGCTCGTCCGAATCCGCGGGGCGGCACGCTCGCGTAAGCCGACCCCTCTGGGGTTGATTGATGAAGAAACGGATCAGACCAAGGTTAGCGAATGGAAGCGGGAGTGGTTCTTCGCATCTGACAGGCGCCGGAAACCCGTCGCAGAAGCCATTGCCGCGCCAGTCTCTTCTCCATCTCGGAGTCATCCAGGTCGGGGACGGAAACAGTACTTCGCTCCCGACGCACGTTGGAGCCACCGGTGGAAATCGAGATTGATCTCTTGGTCATGAACTAATCGCTCAGTGGCAATGGATTCATATCCGCTCAGCGGCAACTGCCTTGCCACTCTCGTTTGACAGAAGGGCTGCAAAATAGCGACGGATAAACCTCTCTGTAGGCACACTAGATTGTTAGCGCCATCAATTTGAAGTAGATTTGTATTTTTGAAATTTACAATAGGAACTGCATGGACCCGTCGCTTCTTCCTTCGCTCGCTTGGTTCGCCCATGTGGCTCACCACCGGAGCTTCACCAAGGCCGCCGCGGAAATGGGGGTCTCCCGGGCCAATCTGTCGCAGAACGTAAAGGCGCTTGAGCGTCGCCTGAACGTCAAGCTTCTGTATCGTACGACACGGGATATGTCGCTTACTGAGGAAGGGCAGCGCCTCTATGACGTGTGGTATCCGGCGCTGACCGCAGTGGAGCGTGCAGTGCATGAAATGCACGACGGGCGCGATGAGCCTTCAGGGCTGGTGCGGGTCAATACCTCACGGGTGGCGGCCCGAACATTGATCGAGCCATATCTGGAAGAGTTCAGCACGCGTTACCCCAAGCTTCAGTTGGAACTGGTCATGGACGACGCACTGGCCAATATCGTGGCCGACGGGTGCGATGCCGGCATCCGCATGGGAGAGAGCCTGGCCGAACATATGGTCGCCGTGCCGATATCTCCCCCGCTTGAGATGGCTGTTGTGGGCACCCCCGCATATTTTCAGCACTATGGGCGACCAGGCACGCCCGTTGATCTAGCAAAACACAACTGCCTGCGGTTTCGCATGCCGGGGGGCGCGATCCTGCCGTGGGACTTCACCGATCCTGGGGTGAATGGGCGCAGCTTCACCGTTGAACCACTGGGCAGTCTCATCACCAATGACGATGACGGCATGATCCGCAGCGCGCTACAGAACGTCGGTCTCATCCAGCATCTGGACATTGCCGTTCAGGCACGACTAGACTCGGGTGAATTGTCACGGGTGCTGCAACCTTGGTGCAAGCCCTTTGCCGGGTTCTTCATCTATGTCCCGACCCGCGCGCAGATGCCGGCAAAGGTGCGGGCATTGATCGATTTTCTAGTTGAGAAGCGCGAAGCCATGGCTAGTCGGAAAGGGCCTCCATCCAATCCGAGGCGGGAAGCTTGAACAGGCTGCTTGCACCTCATTGTCAATCCAGACTGAATACTGATGTACTATTTGCAAATCTTGGATTTCGAATGATTGCACCCAAGTTTTAAGGACCCTGCAATTTTGATTTTTTGGGCGCGTGCGCTGCGCCGAGGTTTCCAGATGACTGCCGAACACGCCACACTGTTCCAACCCTTTCACTTCGAAAATGGCCTGACCCTGCGCAACCGCGTAGTGATGGCCCCCATGACCACCTGGTCGGCCAACCCCGATGGCACCATCTCAGACGCGGAACTAGATTATTACCGCCACCGCTCTCAGGACGTGGGCATGGTCATCACCGGCTGCACGCATGTCACAGAGAACGGTATTGGTTTTACCGACGAGTTCGCCGCCTATGACGACCGTTTCATTCCAAGCCTGCGGCGTTTGGCCGATGCCGCCAAGAGCGGCGGCGCTCCGGCCATCCTGCAAATCTTCCACGCAGGCAACAAGGCAGTGGTGGAGGTTGTGCCGAATGGAGAACTGGTCAGCGCAAGCGCAGTAAATGCACTGGCTGGCCCCTTCAACCGTGGTGATGTGACGCCGCGGGCGTTGTCACATGAGGAAATCGTCGCGATGGTGAACGCCTTCGGCGAGGCCACGCGCCGCGCCATCGAGGCCGGTTTCAACGGCGTGGAGCTGCATGGCGCGCACGGCTTCCTGCTGCAAAACTTCTTCTCGCCGCGCTATAACCTGCGCGATGACGAATGGGGCGGCTCGCAGGACAACCGCATGCGTTTTGCTCTGGCTGTCGTGCGGGAGACGAAGCGGGTGATTGCTGCCCATGCCACGGGGCCGTTTACGCTCGGCTATCGCATCTCGCCTGAGGAGCGCGAGGACGGCGGCTATCGCGTGCCGGACATCTGCGCCTTGGTAGACGGGCTTGTTGCTGAAGGCATCGACTATCTGCACGTCTCGCTCAACGACGTTCTGGGCGCGCGCCCGCTGGGTGCCGATACCCGCCTGACCATAGAGCAGGTCATTGCGCATGTAGATAACCGCGTGCCGATGCTCGCGGCGGGCATGTTACGCACGCCGGAACAGGCACAGACTGCCCTGGATATGGGCCTTTCGCTGGCAACCATCGGCAAAGGGCTGGTCATGAACCCTGACTGGGTGGCATTGGCCCAAACGGGCAGCGATTCCGAGATTCGCCACGAACTGGATCTGGACGAGCGCGGGGCGATGTCCATTCCCGATGGCCTGTGGCAAGCCGTAGAGGCAGCGCCTGGATGGATTCCAGTGCGCGAAGAACGTCTTGCCGCGCGCGCCGGATGAACCGACAAGTTCGGTGCAACCGTAGCGCTCTTGCTCGACATGGCCACCAAGCTGGAAAATCCATATTCCCTATGCTGCACCCAATGCTGATTGAACGCAGCGAAGAGTCTCTGCTGCTGAACTAGCATGGCGTCCCTTGACGGTCTTGAGGTCGAACGCTGACCGCAAAAAATGCCCGGTCACGAGGACCGTACCGCGGTCTCGGTCAGCATTCGGCGGATCTGCCAGGGCTCTTTCGACCAGCTATCCTTGATCGCATCCCAGACCTGTTCCTGACGGGCGTGGTCCTGGGTGACGGTGAAACCCATAAGCTGTTCGAGCGTCATGCCGTCCTCGGCATAGACGTCGAGCAGTGCGGACGAGACCGATGCGAGGCGCAGCCGCTGCTTGACCACCTTAACATCGACGAAGAAGGCGGCGGCGATGGCTTCCTCGGTCATGCCCTTTTCGCGCATGGCCAAGAATGCGCGGAACTGGTCGAGCGGATGCAGCGGCGCACGCTCGATGTTTGCGGCCAGCGAAACCTCGTCGATGAGGATATCGCCGTTCGCTTCCGAGACCACGCAGGGCACCGGCGCGGTCTTCGCGAGGCGCTTCTGCTTGACTAGCAGTTCCAGCGCCCGATAGCGGCGCCCGCCGGCAGGCACCTCGAACATGCCAGTCTCATTGCCCTCGGCATCGAGAACGGGACGGACATGCAGCGACTAGATCAGACCGCGGCGGGCGATGGACTCGGCCAGTTCCTCGACCGAGATACCGGCTTTCACCCGCCTGACGTTGGACTGGCTCAACACCAGCTTGTTGAAGGGAATGTCGCGCGAGGACGCGAGAATGATCTTCTGAACGGCAGTGGCCATCAGTCTTACTCCGCGACGGGCGCCGAGAGCCTTTCTCTCGACCTCCAACCCGTCACGAAAAATCCATTCCTCCTCTCACTCTGATCCCGGCCCCGAACCGCCACGTCAGCTGGGAGGCCGACGCGGACAGCCGGGTGGACCGGCCGACTGCCCGGCAAGGCGATCACATGCCCGAAGCCTTGGTCCGGGCGGCTCGATAGAGAATGCGTTCCGCCGCGCGAATGCTGCCGGCCTGACGCGCCGCCTCGGCCCAGACGGAAATCGGGAAATCCCCGGTGAAGAGAAGATCCCGTTCGATGCCCATGTCGAACGGCAAACGGACCGCTTGCATCTCGGACAGGCTCCAGTAGCCCAGTTCGGGATAGCCGAGATCGGCAAGGCCGAACATGATGTCGCCGTCCTCGTCCAGTTCGGTGCCGAGCCAGACACCCGCACCAAGCGGATTGAAGAACTTCACGACGGGGATGTGGTCGACATCGTTCCGTGCGGCATTGGCAAGAAGCTAGTCGTGGTGCGCAGGGATCAGGAGGATCATGCCGCAGCCCTCCGGTCGATCGAAGAGTCCGTATCCGTCTCAGGAGCATCCTCATCCGGCACATGTGCCAGCAGCCAGTCAGCCGCCTTGCTGGCCTGCGATGCCGCACGAATGATGGCGCGGTTGTCCTCGCGCAGGCATTCCAATTATCCGCAGCAGGCCATAATGCGAAGGAAGGCGGCTGCGCCGCTTGAAATCCGTGGGATTCCAGCTTCTGCGGACGGGATTTGCTCAGCATTATTTTCTGCCTGACCTTTGCTGTCGTTTTGACAAGCAAAGGAACCAATGATGTTGAATGCTGATTGCAAGCTCATTGCGGAGCTAAGAACTGTACTGACCAGGCAACGATACAGCCCCGTGGTGATCGGGAACTACTGCGCCTATGCGCGCGGGTTCGTTGAATACCTTACTGAGCACGACATTCCGATTATGGATGTGTCCGACGATCAGGTGGCCGAGTACCTGCGATATGCGATCGCAATGTTCCGCAAACGCCATGGTCGGGCACCCGCGCGGTATTGGCACTCTATCCCGCGTTCCGGAATCCATGCCTTGTTGCGGCTCGCACAGGGTCAATGGCCGTCCCCGCCGAAAGCGACCTGTGCGGCCGACGCACTGCGCTTTGCCATCTGCGACGAGTACAAGATTTGGCTGCGCGAAGAACGAGGTCTTGCTACGGCCAGCATCGACGCGCTGATGTGGGAGGGCCGGAACTTTCTGGTCTGGCAGCTCGATCGGCACGGTCCCGATAGCCTGATGACGATGACCGTCAGCGACATCGACCGTTACATGGACACGCGCAGCCCTCATCAGACGCGCAGGTCTGTGAAGGATGTGGCGGAGCGGCTTCGCTCGATGTTGCGCTATCTCCATCGGACAGGGCGCGTCGCCATCGATTTATCGCCGCATGTCATAGCCCCTTTGCTCTATGCCTATGAAGGTGTGCCGTCGATCCTTACGCCCGATCAGATCGCCGCTGTTTTGCAGGCCTCGCAGGAGGACAAGACGCCAACAGGCCTGCGGGATCATGCCATCCTGCAATTGCTTGCGACCTATGGCCTGAGATCGAGTGAAATCTGCAATCTTCGGATCGGGGATATCGATTGGCGGGCGGAAGCGATCCGCATCAGGCATACCAAGACCCAGGCACGCTCATTCTTGCCCTTGATGGTGCCGGTGGGTGAAGCGGTGCTCGCCTATCTGCAGATGGGGCGGCCTGCGACTGATGCCCGCGAGATCTTCGTCCGAACACGCGCGCCTTATCGCAAGCTCGGCTTGCTGGCCAACGTGGTGCGGCGGCGACTTACAGCCGCCGGCGTCACGCCGGCCGGCAAGAACGGCTCCCATATCTTCCGCCATGCACGTGCAGTCGAAATGCTGCGTGCCGCTGTTCCCCAGAAGGTGATTGGCGACTTGCTCGGGCATCGCTCGACAGAATCCACGGCCCCCTATCTGAAGCTTGCCACCGAGGATCTCCGGCCCATTGCGCTCGACGTGCCGGGACGGGAGGTGCGGTCATGACGAGTTGGCCCGACCCTGAACGTAAACTGATCGCGCGGTACATTGCAGGTCTCAACCTGCGCACCACGAACAGCCCCATCTACTACAGGCAGGCGCTCAACATCTTCCAGGATGTTGCCGAACTCCACGTCAAGCTCGACAAGGACATGCTGGTGGCCTGGCTGCATGTATCGCCGGGCCGATGGGCCTCGACGACACGGCTGCACCGCACCCGGATTATCGGCCGGTTCCTCGATCACCTTGAAGAAATAGGAGCGATCGAACGCAATCCCGTCGCCGCGCTTCGTGAAGCTTGCAACATCAAACAGTGCAAGCCGGTATGGCGCGCTCTGGCCTCAAGTGATCCGGACAGCGCTCTTTCCGAACTATACCAGCTCAGGCCGTTCGACAGCGTGCTCGGCAAAATGATGGCCGAGCACGTCACGCTGATGCGTAACCGTGGTTACAAATACACTGCACAAACGGTGCGGCTATGGCGGCTCGACCGCTTCCTTCAGTTGAACTCGGAGCTTCAGGATCAGCCGCTTGAGGTGATGCTAGAACACTGGTCTGCCGCGAAGACCACGCGCAATCATCCGAATGAGTGCGAAAAGCTGAAGCGTGTCCTAGCGAAAATCCTGCGCCACAAGGACCCATCAATCCCGCCCCGCCGACCTGACCCCCGCCCGGAAAAGGAAGTGGTCAAGCATTGGCGAAAACCGCACATCTACACCCCCGCCGATGTGCGGTGCATGCTCGACATCGCGCGTTCTTACCCTTCACCACGAGCGCCTCTTCGCCCGTCGAGCATCTACACCATGCTGCTGCTCGCCTATTGCGTGGGTCTGCGGCGAAGTGAACTGGCCGGCCTCGATCTTGGTGACGTGGACTTCCAGGGCGGCACCATCACCATCCGACGGACCAAGTTCTACAAGACCAGGATCTTGCCGCTTCCCGATAGCGTGATGGGCGAGCTTCATTCATATATCGAAGCGCGCCACCGCGCCGGTGGGGCACTTGATCCGCGCGCTGGCCTGTTCTGGCACGAAGACCGTGGTGAGCGCTATACGAAGCAAACTGTCGGCTGGCTGCTCGTTGATGTCATACGCCGTGCCGGGCTGAAACCGCCTCGGGGCCGGACGGGGCCTCGCCTGCACGACCTACGGCATTCGATGGTCGTGAACCGGATTATCGAATGGTATGAGGCAGGCATCAACCCACAGGATCGCCTGCCGTTCCTCGCCACTTATCTCGGCCATCGGGACATCAACTCGACCCTGGTCTACATCACCGTCACGCAGGACCTGCTGCATCACGCCAATGGCGGTTCCGAGTGCTGGGCGCGCCATGCCTCAACATCGGGCCGGAGGTGCGAGCATGACCAGGAGCAATCAGTTCCCGTGGTTGATGCGGGCGTTCTTTTACGAATGGCTGGTCGAGCAGCGCAATGCCTCCATCCATACGGTGCGGTCGTATCGCGATGCCTGGCGGCTCTTCCTTCGATTTGCTGCACAGCGCTCAGGCAAGAAGGTGGCGATGATCACGCTGACCGATCTGACCGCCGGAGAGGTCATCGCGTTCCTCGGTCACGCCGAGCACGAACGCGGCGGCACGATCGGCACGCGAAACTGCCGGCTTGCAGCGATACGCAGCTTCTTCAACTTCGTTGCGACCAGGGATCCCGGATCGATCGCCCAATGCGTCGAAATCCTCCACATCCCGATAAAACGCGGACCCGTCTCGGAACCATGCTATCTGGACCAGGCAGACGTGGCGGCGATCCTGGCTCAGCCCGATCGTTCGACACTCGAAGGTATGCGCGATCACGCCTTGCTCTCGTTCCTCTACAACAGCGGCGCGCGAATACAGGAAGCGCTCGATCTGTGCCCCGATGCGATCCGGTTCGACAGTCCGAGTTGCGTTCGCCTCACCGGCAAAGGTCGAAAAGAGCGCATCTGCCCGCTCTGGCCCGAAACAGTGATGTTGTTGCAGAAGCTGCTCGAACGGCAACCGCGGGTGCCAGGCCAGAGACTGTTCGTCAACCGCTATGGCGAACCGCTAAGCGCATCGGGGGTCCGGTTCAAGCTTGCCGCCTATGTGAGGGCGGCGGCAAAGACCACGTCAACCCTGTGCGACAAGCATGTGACGCCGCACGCCTTCCGGCACGCAACCGCCGTGCACCTTATCTCGGCGGGTGTCGACGTCACGGTCATCCGTAGCTGGCTCGGTCATGTGAGTCTCGATACGACGAACCACTACGCCAGAGCCAATCTCGAAACCAAGCGCAAGGCATTGGAAAAGGTCAGTGTTCCCGAAACACCCGGCCACCAGCCCTCTTGGAAACGCGATACGAGCGTTCTCGCCTGGCTCGATACGCTCTGAAATAATGCGGAGGAATGCGGCCAGAAACCCCGGACTTCCGGCAAGCTAGTCGCCTTCCTTCGCATTATCGGCTGCTGCGGATAACTGGAATGCCTGCGCGAAGACGACCGCACCATCATTCGCGCGGCGTCGCAGGCCAGCAAGGCGGCCGACTGGCTACTGGCGCATGTGCCGGACGAGGAGGTTCCTGAGAGATGTGCTGCCCGAATCGGGTCGCGCGTCTGACGCGTCTTGCCGGGATCAAGGCGCAGATCGGCTACAAACGCCGTTCCGGCATCTATGGCGGCAGGCCTGCCGTCGCTATCGACAACACAATCGACCGGCAATTTGACGTAGCGGCTCCGGACAAGGCCTGGGTCACGGACATCACCTACAGTGCGCCTCGTCCGGATGGTCCGGGGTGCATATGACTGGAATGCTTTGAGAAAGGAGGGATTTGAAGAAATGCCCTGCTCCCTGCTGTGAGGGAGCATGAGCCCAAGCGGCGGTGACCTGTCGTCAACTGGCAGGGTGACGTAGCCCGCAGGTAAAGGGAATTGGGGCGAAGCCGTTACGCCGAGATGGTTCCCGAGGCTGTAGCACTGGAAGGTTGAGGAACACGAACCGGTTAATCCGCATCCGAGGGCTGAAATGTCGCCTTCGCCTACACGGCTTAACAGGCGAAATGCTGATGAGGTCGCCGGAGACGTATGTCGGTGGCATCCGAATGTGGGCGTATATGTAGGTCGCCTGCAGGGAGCCATGGGGACAACACAGCCAGACCATGGCAGCGGCATCGACTTGCGGGACGCAAGGACAAGGACTGCGACCGGCAACCTCCCCAGTGCGTGGAATGTCCAGCATATGAACGCGGGAAGGCGTGATGGAATGCCCAAGATGTACCGCGTCGCAAGGGAGTTGACCCTGATGTCCATCATGCTGGCGGAGTTCCCGTAGTAGTCCGCGGCAGGGAAAGCCTGTCACATGGCGAAGGGGAACAGTTCAATCTGCTTGGAGTCAAATTACCTGACCAAATGAGGTGAAGACCTTTGATAATCAGCGAAATGCAGCACAAGCTCGCAACATGGGCTGAAAGCGACCCGGACCGGCGGTTCGATCGTCTTCTTCGGCTCATTGCCGATCGGGAATGGCTTGCGGAGGCCGCCCGGATCGTTCTGGCGTCGAGTGGCGCCCGGACGCCGGGCATTGACGGAATGGATAAGCAACGGATGCAGGCCGGGCTGGATCGCCATCTGGCCGACCTGCGGACGAACCTGCTGAAGGGCACCTATCGCCCGAAGCCGGTCAAGCGGATCTATATCCCGAAAGCCAATGGCAAGCTACGACCACTGGGTATACCAACCCTGACAGACCGTATTGTCCAGCGTGCCATGCTGATGGCCATGGAGCCGATCTGGGAAAGCGACTTCTATCGCTTGTCCTATGGCTTCCGGCCGGAACGCAGCGTGCACCATGCCGTTCGCACCGTGAAGATACAGCTTCAGGATGGCATGGATACGACGAGGGGCCGCTGGATCATCGAAGGTGATCTGGCGAGCTACTTCGACACCGTTCATCATCGGCTGCTTCTGCAATGCGTGCGGCGGCGGGTGCGGGACGGACGGTTTGTCGATCTTCTCTGGCGAATCCTCAAGGCGGGTCATGTTGACCGTGGCCTGTTTGCGGCTTCCAGCGAGGGTGTTCCGCAAGGCGGCGTGTTGTCGCCGCTCCTGTCCAACATCATGCTCCACGAGTTTGAAGCGTGGCTGGAGGCGAAATACCTGAACCGGAAAGCCCGCAAGGATCGCTGGGCATGGAACTTCGGCATTCAGCAGGGACGCCCCATAACGGTTCGAGAGAACCGGCAATGGAAACCTGCGATTGCCTATTGTCGCTATGCTGATGACTTCGTCGTCATCGTCAAGGGGACGAAGAGCCATGCCGAGGAAATCCGCGAGGAATGCCGGGCCTTTCTGGAAGACCGCCTGAAGTTGACGTTGAATATGGAGAAGACCCATATCACCCACGTCGATGACGGGTTCGTCTTTCTGGGGCATCGGATCATTCGCAAGCGAGGGCCGAACGGGCACATGTCCGTCGTTACGACAATACCTAAGGAAAAGGCCAAGGCATTTGTGCGCAAACTGACCGAGACCCTTTCCGGTAATCATGATGTCGGCAAGGTCGACATGGTGGACCGCCTGAACCGCCAACTGGCGGGCTGGGCAGCCTTCTACAAGTTCACCGACTTCACAGCGCGCATCTTCCGGCGCATCGACCATGTCGTGTTCTGGAGACTGGCGCACTGGCTGGCGCGAAAATATCGGTCACGCATCAAACCCTTGATGCGGAGCTGGTATCGAGCACCAGAGGCGGGCAAGGCAAAAACCTGGCTCGTCTACGGACGAAGTGAGCGTGGAGACCGTGTCGGAAAGGCTCTGCGCCGAATGATGTCGAGTCCCAAGGCGCAGTTCCGATGGCGGAATCCGGAGATCAATCCATACATCTTCCGGAGCGAAACTCGCAGCACCGTCACCTCGAACTATCATGATGTTGCCATGGCCATGGGCCAGGACTGAATAGAGAGCCGTATGCGCTGAAAGGTGCACGTACGGTTCGGGGAGGAGAAGCGCATCCGCGCTTCTTACTCCACTCCGAACCTGCGAGGGCTTCGCTTACCTTGCGGTCGTCATCGACCTCTATTCCCGCCGGGTCATCGGCTGGGCGATGCAGGGCCGCCAAACCACGGACGTCGTATTGCAGGCTCTGCTCATGGCGGTGTGGAGACGCAAGCCGAAAGACGAGGTGCTGATCCACTCGGATCAGGGCTCGCAGTTTACCAGCATGGACTAGGCCTCGTTCCTCAGGCACCGCAATCTGGTTCATTCGATGAGCCGACGCGGCAACTGCCATGACAACGCGGTGGCCGAGAGCTTCTTCAATCTTTTGAAGCGGGAGAGGATACGTCGCAGGGTCTATCGTTCACGCGATGAAGCTCACCAGGATGTGTTCGATTACATCGAGATGTTCTACAACCCGAAGCGCAAGCACGTCAGAAACGGAATGCTGTCGCCCGTCGAGTTCGAGAAGCAGCAGAAAATCTAACCCGAGGGTGTCTACGAAAATCGGGGTTATTCAAGGCCCGGTCTCGTCGCTGTCCTGGGTGGGAAGGGTAAAGGCTGGACTCGACATGTGCTCTCCTTTTGGTATGATTTACATCGTACCTATCAGCTTTTAAGGTACGATATAAATCATACCTTTGAGATATTCCCATGGATCAGGAAAGTCATCCGAAAGAGGATGAGATTGTGCTTGGTACTGTTTTGTCGGCATTGGCCGATCCTTTGCGGCGGCGTGTAATCATGGAATTGACGCAGGCGCCGTCCGGAACGGAGCGGACCTGCGCGTCCTTTGGCCTGCCGGTTAGTAAGGCGACACTGACGCATCATTTTCGCGTTCTTCGCGAGGCAGGATTGATCCGTCAGGTCGATCGCGGCAACAGCCGAGCGGCAGCGCTCAGGCGGGAAGAGATCGACAAACGCCTGCCGGGTTTGCTCGATCTTGTCGTCGCAGAAAAACCAACCGTCTGATGTATTGAATCACGCCGAAACGGATCGCCGCATCTCGTCGGCGAGATCGAGCAGGTTTCGGAGGGCAGCATTTCGGTTGAACGGCGACCATATGGCTGAAAACACGATGAGTTCGGGTTCGTCGGCAATGGGCAGGAAGCGCACGCCCGCGACGACCGAGAGGCTCGATGCAGCTCCGAGCAAGGTGATGCCGAAGCCTTGCCCGACCATAGACAGCAGCGAGGCGCGTTCGACGCCGACACGCAGGATCGACGGCACGGGCCACTGACCAGACAACCGCATAAGGATATGGTCGTGGACTTGTGGGCCAGGGCCGCCAGGCCGAACGAGAAAAATTTCTCCGGCGAGATCAGCCCAGGTGACGTGCTCTTGCACGGCGAGCGCATGACTATCCGGCAGCGCCGCGACCAGCGGCTCCTGCCAGATCGGCCGGGAATGGCAATCCGGCGGGTCCGGTGTACCCACCACGAAGGCAATATCGATTTGATCGGCGCGCAGGTGCATGAGCGCTTCCCGCGCGGTGCTTTCCGCGATTTCCATCTCGATACCAGGATAGATGCTCCGGTATTGGCCGATCAGATTGGCAAGGAAGCTGTGCGGGATCAGGCCATGGACGCCGACGCGCAGGCGGCCGCATTCTCCCAAGGCCGCCATGCCCGCGGACTTTACTGCATGGTCAAGGTGTTCGACGCCAGCCGATACCCTCTCGACAAAAAGGCGTCCGGCCTCGGTGAGCCGGACGCCTCTTGTGTTGCGCTCGAACAGGAGGATACCGAGATCCTCCTCCAGCGCCTTGATCCGTGCGCTGACGCTCGACTGGCTGACGCCGAGCGCATTGGCGGCCCGGTAGAAGCTGAGGTGTTCGGCGACGGCAAGCGTCTGGATGAGCGATGCGAGGGGGATGCGCGAACCGAGTGCGCTCCGCATCCCTCCCTGGCGATCAATCATCGGTGCAGAACGCCGCCGCATTGCTTAAATCACCACGTTCAATTCGTGTGGCGCCCATAGACGGCTAGGCGCACCAATAGGATCGCTGCGATGACGGCGGCGGCAACATTGTAGCTCATGCCGGAGACGAAGGCGGTGGCGTAGCGCGCAGCTTGTCCTTCCGATCCTGCCCCGAGCGTCGCCCCGAACAGGATGCCGACTGCTGCTACACCGAGCGCCGCCCCGACCTGTTGGAGCGTTGAGATTACCCCCGAGGCCATGCCAGCCTGCAGTTCTTCCACGAAGCCGAACACGAGGTTGAGCAGCGGCGTCATGATCATCGCCTGCGCCCCCCCGATGACGACCAGTGCCGGGATGAGGTGCACCACCACCAGATCGCCCCCCGCGCTCCAGACCTGTCCGATCAGCACGCCGAACGAGATTGCATAAACCAGCGCGCCCATCGCGATGGCCGGCGTCCCGAAGCGCGCAACGAGGCGCGCCGCGCTCAAGGAGAGGATCACAAAAGCGATGGAGCACGGCACGAAGACGCTGCCCGCCTCGAACGGACTCAGCCCGAACCCGGTTTGCACCAGAAGCGCAAAGCAGACCAACCGTAATACTGCACGAGTGGGACTTAGTTCCAGAATAAGATCATCTCCCTCTCGCCTTTAGGCTTTGAACTGACATTCAAGCACACCATCGATCGTTTCAACGAGATCTAGGCTACTATGCAGAGTTAAACATGCTTTATGTGAGGCGTGCATATTGCATCGATCGTTTGTATAGTCCATTGGATGTCAAGTTGCCGACTTCCTCCGACTATCCATTTGAGGGTCTCAAATTGTCTGTCAGTAGCTTTCTCCTGCCGGATTGCCTACCCGGGTCCCGTGCCCTCATTTAGGGCACGGGTACATAGCGTCGCGTTCGTCGGCGGCCTCCGACGTGCTCCGACCTCCTACTTTTGAGCGAAAATCCATACGCCCTCCGGGGGGAACTCGGCATACACTGTGCCGGGTTCTAGGCGTTTGGCACCGTTTGCCTTGGCCACAAAGTCTCCACGGTGTATGCGATACTCCCAGCGGTCTCCGAGGTAGACGCTGTCGTCCAAATGCATTTCCAGCCGATGGGCCCCGGGCTCGGTCTGCACCTTGATCTGTTCGACCCGAATGACGGCCTGCGCATCGGTCGATGGCGCGAAGTTATGGCGTTCGCGTGCGACGCCATTGAGTGCCCACCCCTCACCACCGATCTGGACGGACGCTCCACTTACAGAAATGACTTTGCCCTGTGCTATGTTATTCGCACCAAGAAAATCGGCAGCATAAAAGCTTGTAGGATTTGAATAGATCTCGTGTGGCGTCCCTTCTTGCACAATCTGACCATTTTGCAAAAGCAGGATTCGGTCCGCTGCAGCCAACGCTTCAGTTTGATCGTGTGTTACGAGAATCGCGCAAATCTCGAGATCCAGAATTAGCTTACGGATCCAGTATCGCGCCTCTTCGCGCAATTTTGCGTCAAGGTTTGAAAGCGGCTCGTCGAGAAGAAGTACGCGCGGCTCATAGACCAGCGCTCGGCATATGGCCACGCGCTGCTGCTGGCCACCGGAGAGTTGACTTGGATACCGGTCCGCGAGATGACTGAGACCTAGACGCTCGAGAATGTGGTGGATGCGCTGTTCCATGTCCAGCTTCGAGACGCCGCGCAGTTTTAGACCGTAACCTACATTCTCCATTACTGTTCGATGCGGCCATAGAGCGTACGATTGGAATACCAGCCCGATATTTCGTTTTTCGGGCGGGAGTAGAATGCGCTTCTTGTCGTCTAATGCAATTTTGTCGCCGATGCGGATGTGGCCAATTTCTGGCTGCTCCAACCCGGCAATACAGCGCAGGAGCGTCGTTTTTCCCGAGCCGGACGCGCCGAGTAGTGCAACGATCGAGCCGCGCTCAGCAGTGAACGAGGCACCCTTGAGGATTTGCAAACCGCCGAGCCATTTTTGGACATTTTCTACAACAAGTTCAGTCATGAATACGTGCTCCTAGGCGAAGCGCAAGCGTAAGCCCCGCCCCCGTTAAGATGATGCTGATGAGGGCCAAAGCGGCGATGGTGTTCATAGCGCCTGCACTGAGCAGCGAGATCATAAGTGAGCCTATCACCTCTGTGCCAGCCGACATGAGATACACGCCGGTGGCGTACTCTCGAAGGAATATGATCATGATCAACACCCACGAACCTGCAATTCCGGGGCGAACTATCGGAATTACAATGTCGCGCCAGGTACGACCGATCGTGGCGCCGGTGGTACGAGCTGACTCCTCGAGTTCTGGGGAAACCTGAAGCAGCGTTCCTTGCAGAAGCCGCAACCCATAGGAAAGCCCGACGACAAGATATGCGATAAACAGGCCGGCGAGAGTCAGTCGCAGTGGTGTCAGGAAGGGAACAAAGAGGAATAGCCACATAAAGGCCAAGCCGATCACTAGTCCGGGCAGCGCACGAGGAAGCAGAACGATATAATCGAGGACAGTGTTAGATAGGCCGTGATTTCTATGTCCCGCTAAACCGACCGCTAGATAGATCCCGACCGCTATTGCACCCCCAATAACTGCCAGAAGCAGGGTATTGATGATACCTCGAACGAGACTCGGAACTCCTAGAATCTGTTCGAAATTGGCAAACGTCAGTCGCTCTAGCAGGTTGACGCCTTCGCCCCAGGCATCAACGAAAGCTCGGATTGTTATTCCGCTGATCGGCAAGACCACCGAGACAAACAGCCAAACTCCGATAATCGACAGCGCAAAAATTTGTCCGCTACGACCAAGCTTTAGGGTGGAAACACGCGAGCCTTTTCCTCCAAGTGCGGCGTACCGCCTTGCGTTGCGCAACAGGCGGCGCTGCATCCACACGAGCGGAAGGGTAATGAGCATTAGAACGACAGCCACAACGGCCATGAGCTGATAAGTCGGCGCGCCGAAGAGAGTCGTCAACTTATACATGTAGGTCGTGAGCACCATGACGCCACTCGGATCGCCAAGAATCAACGGGATGCCGAAGATTTCAAAACCGAGCAGGAGATTGAGCGCCGCTGCGAAGATCAATGCCGGAAGCACTAACGGCAACGTCACGTCCCGAGAGACCTGCCAGATACTAGCGCCGCTGGTTCTCGCGGCCTCCTCCAAGTCCGAAGGTAGGTTCCGCATGGCGGCCGACACATATAGATAGACATGTGGAACGTGACTAAGGCCTGCAATCACGATCATACCGGATAAGCTGTAGATGTTCCAAGGAACGAAGCCCAGGACGTTTCGTAAAGCAAGCGAAACGAATCCCATTGGGCCGACGGAGACGGTATAACCAAACGCGAGGACAATAGAGGAGATGAACATCGGTACGAGAACGAGAATCTCGAGCGATCGTTTGAATTTAATGTCAGTTCTGGTGATTAGAAAGGCTAACAATCCTCCTAGTGGCACGGCAATGGCCACCATTCCAACGGCAAACAGCGTTGTGGTGCCAAGGGCCTTATAGAAAGCAGGATCGGTAAAGACGTAGCTATAAGCGTCGAGTCCGATCTTTGCGCGCGGACTAAAGAAAGGTCCGGAGAGGAAGCTCTGATACACGATCAGTCCCACCGGGCTGAGGACTACCAGCGCCAATAAGCCGATCACACTAACCCTATAGGCGCTTGCGTTGCCCGATAAGGGTGGGGGGCTGGGCGTGGAATATGAAACATTGTGGCCGGCCGCACTTTCGATGCGCCCTTCTGCTTGTAGGGTCATGATAAACACTCAGAGTTAGTTGAATTCAAAGGTCGAACGCACATTGCGCGCTCGACTTTTGTTCGGTTTAGCGACCAAGCGCTGATTTCCACTGGTTAAAGAACTCGACCCGCTTGGCAGGATCCATGTATTCGAGCAAGCGATCGGCTTCAAATTGCCCCCGACACGCTCGGTAAGACTGTTGATGTTAAGGCCAACGGTTGTATCACTGCGTACCGCCGGCATGCCGCTCGCCGCCGCTGCGGACTGACCTTCCTCAGAAAGCATAAAATCCAAAAAGAGTTTGGCTGCGTTCGGATGCGGAGCGTCCTTGACAACGAACGCCAACCGAGAAAATGCAGGCGTATAGTCAGTCATAAAATGCACGCCGAGATTGGGACTTTCGTCGACCCATTTCAGCGCGTAAGAGCCGATGATACTGAGCGCGATGCTGTTCTCGCCAGAAACGACGGTCTCCTTCATGTTACCCGCGCTTGAATAGACCTTTGCTCCCACCTCGCCCATTGCCTTGACGAGATCCCAGAAATCTGCCCGTTCTCGGACATCGTTAGTCTGAAACAGGAATGCCGCTCCGGCTCGTTCTGGATCGTATGTAGCGACTTTTCCCTGAAGCTTAGACTTATTGTCACGTAGGAACGCTATCAGATCGCCATATTGGCGTGGCAATTGACCTTCAGTAAAAGCCCTTTTGTTATATATTAGCCCAACTGGCTCAACTGTAGTCGCGTAGAGGGTATCGTTATAATTTGCCCATGCTGGAATATTTGTACTTTCTGGAGATTTATACACATCGGCATAGCCATCCTGAACCAACGTCATTTGTAGGTCCATTGCCGAGCTCCAAACAATATCGGCTTGGGGTTGCCGCGCGGCGGACTCTGAGATGACACGATTGTAAGCATCGGTGGTGTCCATATCGTTGTAGTCTACGGCGATGCCATACTTACGAGTGAATGCATCTAAAAGCCGCTGCGCTAGCTCCGTATCTGTAGCGGTATAGACCGTCACAGATCCCTCCTTCTTCGCGGCTTCGGCTATGCTTTCCGTCTGCGATAACGCAGGTGCTGCTGACGCCGCGAAAAAAGCGAGTGCTCCCGCAAGGCACCTGAATCCGTTTTTAAGTCGTTTCATCAGTCTCTCCCATTCTCCGGATCGAACATTCGAGGTCATCCTCCATGAATACGAGGTCCTGTGATCCGAGCCAGTGCATCATAGAACTGGCATGCCAGTAATTCAAGGCCCTTTTGTATGTCAGGATTGAAGCAAGCAAAAATTAGCGAATATCGTCGTAAGAATGGAGAAAATGGTCGAATCTGCGAATTTATTGGTTGCTTGGTCCGACGGAATTGAGGCATATCTGGTATGCCAGTATAGGAAATTGCAAAAAATTGATTGAAAGCGGCGCACGCGCAATGAGCCGTCCGGTCCCAACGAGGAGAATTTTAGTGAGACAGTCACCGCCAGCGCGTCCTGGGATGCTAGTGTCAGATGCGGAAACCCCATTCTTATTACTCGACGTCGATAACTTCGAGGGAAACCTTGCCTGCCTGAGCACGATGGCAACGGCCGCCGGAATTAAGGTTCGCCCGCACGCGAAGACACATAAGTCATCAGTCATCGCGCAGAAGCAGATGAAGTACGGAGCTATCGGCGTATGTGTGCAAAAGGTTGCCGAGGCAGAGGCTCTGGCCTGGGGCGGCGTTACCGATATATTGGTGACAAATCAGATCATCGCGCCCGACAAGATAGCTCGGCTCGCAGCTTTATCGTCGGTAGCTGACGTTGCGCTATGCGTCGACGATATTCGTCAGGTCGATGTTATCGAGTCGGTGGCAGCCACAATGTCTATCCGGATGAACTTATTCATCGAGGTCGATGTCGGTGGAGGAAGATGTGGGGTAAATACGGGAGAAGCGGCCATCGAACTAGCATCGCGTATCGCGAAATCAAAGCACCTTAAATTTGGTGGGATACAAGCCTATAACGGGAAAGCTCAGCATATAGCGTGCTATGAGAGACGAGAGGAACAGGCAAGCCGCGGTGCAGAAAAGTGCAGCGACATGCTCGATGCTATGACGCGAGTCGGTATAGAATGCCGAACTGTTTCGGGCGGGGGAACGGGAACCTTCGAATTTGACATCGAAAGTGGAGTATATACGGAGATTCAACCGGGAAGCTACTGTTTCATGGATGCGGATTATACGAAGAATCGGGATAGAACAGGCGCTACATCAAGCCTATTTCAGCAGTCGTTGTTTGTTGTTTCCTCGGTCATCAGCACCCCTCGCCACGGTGTCGTGGTCCTTGACGCGGGTCATAAGTCGATAGCGATAGATCGCGGCTTTCCGGTAGCGTTAGGTCGTCCAGACTTCGAGATAGTGTCGGTTTCGGACGAGCATACAAGAATAGCAGTCAGAGAAGCGACTTCGAGCGCAAATATTGGAGAAAGGATCAAACTAGTACCAGGGCATTGCGACCCTACCGTGGACAGGTTTGATTGGTATGTTTGCGCACGGGGCGAAAGGGTCGTAAGTCTTTGGCCGGTAAGTGCTCGTGGGGCGGTATACTAGATGTTCGGCGAGCCGTTGGGTAGAGTAGAGATTATTAGATGGAGTAGTGCGGTTTGAGAGCAACATCGCAACTGGAAACAAGAAGATGAGCGGCGATATATTTGGATGTACGTCGTGCCTGTGGCCTGACGCTCAATCGACAGGCGAGAAATGAAGAGCACCATTTCATCGCCACCTTCCAGCCTAGATCGCGACACGGCCTACACCCGCATTCGCGAGCTTATATCGACTGGTGATCTTAAGCCTGACGAGCCTCTTTCTGAACGCAGCCTTTCGGTCACGCTCGGGCTCGGCAGAACGCCAATCCGAGAAGCGATTCGAGCACTTGTAGTCGATGGACTAGTCGAGATCGTGCCGCAGCGCGGAACTTTTGTGCGTCGCCTCACTTTGGATGATCTACGAGAGATATTCGAGATTAGGCTCGCCCTTGAAGGGATTGCCGCATTCTTGGTAGCCCAGCGTGGCGCAACACCGGGTCTAAAGAACGCCGCCGTGACGTTGCGAGACCTATATATCGAAACGGAATTGGACGTGGAACTTTCTCAGCGGGCCTCTTGGTGCTTTCATGATGAGCTTATCCGAGCAACACGGAATACGCGACTGTTGAGGAATTACAACGATCTTCGTGCGCAAAGTGGTCTTGTGTTGCAAGCCGTCCCAAACTACGACGCCCAACGTACAAGAGAATCGATAGGTGAGCATTTGAACGTCTATGATGCAATAGTTAGCGGCGAGTCTGTTGAGGCGCAAAAGAGGATGTGGAACCACCTCAATAATGCGTGGCACGCCCGCCTCGATTTCTTGAAAGCGATTGGAAGTTTTTCGACGTAACCAATATCACACGTTGTCGGTATATTGATCCGAGACGGGCTACGACCTATGAGCGGTAGAGTAAAATCGTCCTGCATTGGTAAGCAGTGTATGTCGGTGTTTGGGTATTCCGTCGACGTCTAAGCTAGGCACCGGACCGCATTATAGCCGGTAGCCGTCGTTTCAAGTGGACGATTTTGCGATAAGGCGATGATGCAGCGCAAGTCATGAGAGTGTGCACGTCACACTTACTAGCGCTCTACTTTCAATTTTGAATGTATCTTGTTCAATCGTGATCTGCGACCGACCGCGCAGTCTGGCCCAAATGCTCTCCGATATACGTCGCCAAGCAATGTAACGCGTCACTAGATTCGGCAGCAGGTAGCCGCACCTCCAAGTACCCGAGCGAGGGCAATCCTTCTGCGTTTCCCAGCAGCCGAATCTCGCTTGGAAGTGTGCTATGCGCCATCGCGGTGGCGCCGAGACCTGCCCTGACTGCAGCAACAATGGCACTGTGACTCGAACTTAGATAAGTGATACGGCAAGGCTTCGCCTCCTGCTCCATCTGATGCAACATTCGCCGCCGGTAAATGCATGGTGGCGGCGCAAGCACCAGCGGCAGGGGGCTTTGCATGTGCCCGAAATGATCCGCGCTTGTGAACCATACCAAAGGCTCCGTGTGGATCGATTTGCCTCCACCGGCGTGAGTATCATCATGCAAAGCGACGACCAGATCGAATTCGCCATTCTGCTGGCGAGCAAGAAGGTTCTTGCTGAGATCGCTAGTGACTTCCAGCATGACATTGGGATGGGCTTGCGCGAAGCGCCCCAGCAGATGCGGTAGGAGGGAATCGGTATATTCGCTCGGTGCGCCAAGCCGCACCCGGCCGGACACTGAGGGGCTTTGCATTAATGCGAGAGCCTCATCGTTCAGGGCCAGCATCCGGCGCGCATATTGCGCGAAGGTCCGTCCTTGCGCAGTGAGTTCCAGGTTGCGGGCATCGCGCTGAAACAGCCGCGCGCCGACCACATCTTCCAGCCGCTTGATCTGGAGGCTGACGGCCGACTGCGTGCGCCCCACCATCTCTGCCGCGCGCGTGAAACTGCCGCCGTCTATTGCCTTGACGAAGCTGCGCATCAGATCTGTCGGGATGTTCCGCATGGCCGATCCTATCATGAATGATCCTCATGCTAACATAAGAACTATGAAGTTCAATAATGCTCGTCCTTCGATATCCTCGCCCGAAAGATCAGCAGCCTGCGCTGCGCATCGTCATCTTGAGGAGAAAGACATGACCGACAGCACCACCCAGCTTTCCGTTTTCGACCCGGCCCTCTGGGCGACCATTCAGGCCGAGGGCCGTCGCCAGGAGGGCGAGATCGAACTGATCGCCTCGGAAAACCATACCAGCCTGCGGGTCATGGCGGCGCAGGGTTCGGTGCTGACCAACAAATATGCGGAAGGCTATCCGGGCAAGCGCTACTATGGCGGCTGCGGCGAGGTGGACGTGGTCGAACAGCTTGCCATCGACCGCGGCAAGTGGCTTTTCGGCGCCGAATTCGCCAATGTGCAGCCCCATTCCGGCGCACAGGCGAACGGCGCGGTGATGCTGGCGCTGCTCCAGCCGGGCGAGACCATTCTCGGCATGTCGCTTGATGCCGGCGGCCATCTCACCCATGGCGCCCGGCCGGCGCTCTCCGGCAAGTGGTTCCGCGCCATCACCTACGGCCTGACGCCAGACGGGATAATCGACTACGAGCAGGTCGCATCGCTGGCCGGGGCCGAACGCCCGAAGCTGATCATCGCCGGCGCCTCGGCCTATTCCCGCGTCATCGACTTCGCCCGCTTCCGCGCGATTGCCGACAGCGTCGGCGCCCTCCTGATGGTCGACATGGCCCATATCGCCGGCCTCGTCGCGACCGGTCATCATCCGAACCCGATGCCGCATGCCCATGTGGTGACGTCCACGACGCACAAGACGCTGCGCGGTCCGCGCGGCGGCATTATCCTCACCAATGACGAGACGATCGCCAAAAAGATCAACGCGGCCGTTTTCCCCGGCCTTCAGGGTGGCCCGCTGATGCATGTCATCGCCGCCAAGGCCGTCGTTTTCGAGGAAGCCCTGCAACCCGACTTCACAGACTATGCCGGGCAGGTCGTCGCCAGCGCCAAGGCGCTTGCCGAGGTTCTGGTCGCGCGCGGCGCGGCCATCGTCTCGGGCGACACCGACAATCACCTGATGCTGGTGGACCTGCGTCCGTTAGGCCTCAAGGGCAACGAGGCGGCCGACGCGCTGGAGCGCGCCGGCATCACCTGCAACAAGAACGGCGTGCCGGGCGACCCGGAAAAGCCGACCGTCACCTCCGGCATCCGCCTCGGCACGGCCGCTGGCTGCTCGCGCGGCTTCGGCACGGAAGAGTTCCGTCAGATTGGCCACTTGATCGGCGATGTGCTGGATAGCCTGCGCAGAGGACCGGACGCCGCAGTCGAAGAGGCCGTGCATCAAAAAGTTTCGGAGCTCTGCCGCGCATTCCCGATCTACGGAGGCATGGCGGATGTCTAATTTCGACCTCGGCGTCATCGGCGCGCGCCGATACGCGAAGGCGTGCTGCTTCTCGCAACCGAAACCGGCGGCGGCCCGGTCGGACAGGTGACCTCCGGCGGGTTCGCCCTCACCGTCACACGCCTGTCTCGATGGGGTTTGTTCCATCGATCTCTGCGGCGTGGGCATCCCGCTATTTGCTGAGGTGCGCGGGAAGCGCCTTCCCGTCTCCGTCTCGTCCCTTCCCTTCATCACCCAATGCTACAAGCGCATCTGAGGAACACGTCATGCTGAAATTCACCGAAGACCACGAATGGCTGAAGATCGAGGGCGAGTTCGGCCCCATCAGCTTCGATCCAGGCGCTGATCTCGTCTTCGATTACAGACCGCCCTTGCCGGGTCATGCCAACGGCATGGTCTTCACGGCGCGCGCGCCGGCGGAAGATATCCTGCTGCGGCAGGTCTGGTACTCGATCGGCGGCGGCTTAGTCGTCAATGAAGACGAGCTTTCCGGCGTGCCGGCTTCCCGGGACACCGCGACGGAGGCCGTGCCCTACCCCTTCACGTCCGCCACGGCGCCGACCTTGAGCCGAGACTGGAGCAGTTGCAGGCCGCGATGGACGATTGTCTCGACCGCGGCCTTCGGCAGGACGGGATTCTGCCTGGGGCCTATCTGTGCGGCGTCGCGCCCGCAGCCTGTACCAGCAATTGCTGAACGAACGGGGCAGCAACCAGGCCCAGCCGCACGCGGCCACCGACTGGCTGCTCGTCTATGCCATGGCGGTCAACGAGGAGAATGCGGCCGGCGGGCGCGTCGTAACGGCACCGACCAATGGTGCGGCCGGCGTTGTGCCCGCCGTGCTGCGCTACTACCGCGACCATTGCATCGGGGCGAGCGCTGAAGGGGCGCGGCGATTCCTGCTGACGGCCGCCGCCATGGCCGCCGCTGGGCTTTGCGCCGCATTGGGCGGCAGCAACGAGCAAGTCGAGAACGCCGCGGAAATCGCGCTCGAATATCATCTCGGCATGACCTGCGATCCGGTGGCCGGGCTCGTCCAGGTACCCTGCATCGAGCGCAACGGGCTTGGCGCCATCAAGGCAGTCTCGGCGGCAAGCCTTGCGCTGCGCGGCGACGGGCAGCATTTCATGCCACTCGACAATTGCATCGAGACGATGCGTCAGACCGGGCGGGACATGGCTGAAAAATACAAGGAGACGTCGATCGGCGGGCTCGCGGTAAATCTGCCTGAATGCTGATCTCAACTGTGCATTTTCATCCCCGTGGCAGAGCTTCTTCGCCGGTAATCAATTAAGTCATAAAGGAACGAGTTTGGAGCTTGTGACAGCAGTGCCGCTCGGGTTCGATTCGCTCAGACGGCAGTCTCCTTGGAGACAGTTTGTTTTTTCCGACTTTGGACGATGTTAGAGCGTTTTCCGATCAGTTTGGGTCATATCCACATGATCTGAAGTAGTTTGCGCATTCATTGGGTTGGAATATATCGGCGAGTTTTCCGATCCTCTCCCAGAGGCCGCTCACGGTTCGCTCTCCTGCCTTGCATGCGCAGGCGCTCGCCTTTCTGACAGCGGCCATGGCTGCGGGTCATATTGGTAGCGGTCCACGTTTCATCGATGAAGACAAGGTGTTGGTTTCCACGCGGAACTGAGCCGGTTTTTCCACCGAGAAGTGAGCCACCTCTGAGTATGGTTTTCTGATCAGGCTTTGGTCAAGGTATTGGCTTTTTCTCCTCTCTTGTGTGCTGCTGCGGCCGAGCTGGCTTTGAAGCGGAAGCTGTCGTTCCCCGTTTCCAGGATATGGCAACGGTGGGTCAGGCGGTCGAGCAGAGCCGTGGTCATCTTGGCATCACCGAAGACGGTCGCCCATTCGCTGAAGCTGAGGTTGGTGGTGATGATGACGCTGGTGCGCTCATAAAGCTTGCTCAGCAGGTGGAAGAGCAGTGCTCCGCCGGACGCGCTGAACGGAAGGTATCCGAGCTCATCCAGGATCAGCAAATCGAGACGAACCAGTGTCTCAGCAATCTGGCCCGCCTTGCCTTTGGCCTTTTCCTGCTCGAGCGCATTGACCAGTTCGATGGTCGAGAAGAAGCGCACCTTTCGGCGGTGATGCTCGATCGCTTGGACGCCAAGGGCTGTCGCCACATGTGTTTTGCCTGTGCCCGGCCCGCCGACAAGAACGATATTCTGCGCTCCGTCCATGAACTCGCATCGGTGCAGTTGGCGCACTGTCGCTTCGTTGATCTCGCTGGTGGTGAAGTCGAAGCCGGAGAGATCCTTGTAGGCCGGGAAGCGGGCAGCCTTCATGTGATAGGCGATCGAGCGAACCTCGCGCTCGGCCATTTCGGCCTTCAGCAACTGGGACAGGATGGGTACGGCCGCATCGAAAGCTGGCGCCCCTTGCTCGATCAGGTCGATGACGGCTTGAGCCATACCGTGCATCTTCAGGCTACGGAGCATGATGACGACGGCTGCGCTGGCAGGATCATGACGCATGGCGACCTCCTGCGATCCGGACGCGCAAGCCATCGTAGCGCTCGACATTGGCCTTGGGTTCGCGAAGCAAGGTCAACGCCTGCGGCGTGTCGATGTCGGGACCGTCGGTCGTCTTGCCGTCGATTAGCCTATGCAGCAGATTCAGGACGTGCGTTTTGGTCGCCACGCCTTGATCCAGAGCCAGTTCTACAGCTCTGACAACAACCTGTTCGTCATGATGCAGGACGAGAGCAAGAATATCAACCATCTCACGATCACCGCCGGAGCGGCGAAGCATCTGGTCCTGCAGTTGCCGAAAGGCCAGCGGCAATTCCAGGAAGGGCGCACCATTGCGAAGGGCACCGGGCTTACGTTGGATGACCGCAAGATAATGCCGCCAGTCGTAAATCGTTCGCGGCGGTTTGTCGTGGCTGCGTTCTATGATCCGAGGATGTTCGCATAGAATATTGCCTTCGGCCGCAACGACCAGCCGCTCGGGATAAATCCGCAGACTGACGGGCCGGTTCGCAAATGATGCTGGCACACTGTAGCGATTACGCTCGAAGGTGATCAGGCATGTCGGTGAGACGCGCTTGCTCTGCTCGACGAAGCCGTCAAACATCGCGGGCAATGCCATTAAAGCGGGCTGCTCATCAACCCAAACATCGCGATCGAGCCGGGCAGGCTTCCATGCGGTGTCTCCTGCCACAGGTCCTGGCAATGCTGTTCCAGCCAGGCATTCAACGCCTGTAAATCCGGGAAGTCCGGCATCTGTTGCCACAGCCGCGGTCGGGCATCCTGAACATTCTTCTCGACCTGTCCTTTCTCCCAGCCCGCGGCAGGACTGCAGAACTCTGGTGCAAAGAAGTAGTGGTTCGTCATCGCAAGGAACCGGATATTGACCTGTCGCTCCTTGCCGCGGCCAACACGATCAACCGCTGTCTTCATGTTATCGTAGATGCCGCGAGCAGGGACGCCGCCGAACACACGGAAGCCGTGCCAATGGGCGTCAAAAAGCATCTCGTGCGTCTGCAGCAGGTAGGCCCTGACCAGAAACGCGCGACTGTGCGATAGCTTGATATGCGCGACCTGCAGCTTCGTCCGCTCACCGCCGATGACGGCATAGTCCTCACTCCAATCGAATTGGAATGCTTCGCCTGGGCGGAAAGACAGCGGAACGAATATGCCTCGGCCCGTCGTCCGCTGCTCCCGTTGTCGATCCGCCCGCCACTCACGGGCGAACGCGGCGACCCGACCATAGGAGCCGGTAAAGCCGAGGGCCACCAGATCGGCATGAATCTGCTTCAGCGTTCGGCGCTGCTTGCGCGACTTCCCGGCCTCAGTCTTCAGCCAGCCAGCCAGTTTGTCGGCAAAAGGATCAAGCTTGCTCGGTCGTTCCGGTACCGTGAACGTCGGCTCGATCGTACCAGCGCTCAAATACTTAGCAATCGTGTTGCGTGACAGGCCAGTGCGACGGCTGATCTCGCTGATCGACTGCTTCTCGCGAAGCGCCATCCGACGGATGATGTTTAAAAGTCCCATGTGGATCACTCCGTTGCCCCCGTCGCTCATCGCTTGGGGGGGAAGGTTCACATGGCTCAATTCTCAATGGAAATTATGCGCCTAACCGGCTCAGTTCCGCGTGGAAACCAACACTCGAATATCAAGGATTGTCCCAATCATACGAATCGTTCCGTCCTTGATACCCCGTTCGAACTGGCTGCGCAGAGTCCGTAACTGCTTGTCGACCTGGCCGAGATCGGCACGAGCCCGGTCGTCATCCAGCTCGTGATAGCCGCCGATAGCTTTGCGGATGACGTGTCGTGTCTCCCGATCTACCAGTTCGCCGGTACGCAGGGCCTTTTGTGTGTCCTTGAGCGCCTGAAAGAAATCACATGGTGACTCGCAATGAACGGGCACCTCGAACGCCGGGCGGGCAAAAGCCATGGCGATCGTGCGCAGGATGATCTCGTCGAGGTCTTTGGGTGCGCACACCTGAATGACGTCCCGGTAGTAAGCCCGCTGCAGTTTGGGGTAGCTGTTAAGATGGGAAATGCACTCGTCCCACGTCCAAACTATCGCAATCCGGTCCCGGCCGGAGTGCTCCCATTCATTGTTCAGCTCTTCGACCCAGCCTTGGACACGGGTATCTCGCCGAACGGTGGTGGCGAGAATCCAGAGTTTGAGATCGGGCTGAAACGAGAGAGCGGCTTTCGCCTCCTCGCGCAAGAATGCGCGTGAGATTGGGCCTCTGGGATATGGGTTATTGTTCTCGTCCAGCTCGGCCAGGCGCTTGCACTGGATACCGATCGTTCCGTGGCGCGCTGACCGTCCGAAGACGTCGACCCCGCTCTGCGCTTGACCCGGGCGTCCGACTTGTTGGGCATTGGGCACATCGTAGACTTCCGACAGAAGTCCTACGCAAAGCTCCTCGAATTGTTGCCAGTATAACGGCGGTTGAAAAAACTGCGAGACAGTGCCCAATGACCGCCCCTTCGTCCGATGCGCGCCTTAAATCTCGGTCGGGTAGTGTAGAAACTTTCTTCCATCCCAACGACGATAGGCAAAGTCGCCGACGATGGCCGAATTGATCGCCTTCATGTCTTCATGAGTGCTGGCTTTTCGAAGCCGTGATCGACGAGACTGTTGTAAAGGATGGACCAAGCCAGACAAAAGTAGGAGAATGTGACAGTGTCGGTGGTTGAGCCGACAACGTACCTCCGACCTGCATTCATAGCGGTCGGGCCGTAAGCAGACGACACGCGAGTTCTCGGTCCCCCCAGCGAGTAGAGAAAGTATCTGATACCTCGAACCAGCTTCCATCATTGCCGACGCCATGATTGGCCCCCATGCAAGAACACTGACATTCGTGCCCCTGCGCTTCCTGGCACGCTCGCGCGCAGATTTCCTGCTCGCGGTAGGGCTGGATGATGTAGACTTTGTTGTAGCGCTGCATCGCTCGATCGACGAGTTCGTTGAACCAGGACTTCGGTAGCTCCCAATAGGCGTCCGGTTCACCGATCCACTTGGGCGCCGTTCGCCGACCGTTCTGCAGCCACTGTCGATTGTCGTCTGAAAATGGTAAGCGCATCCGAAGCTTCTCACCTCGTCCGGTCCTGCGCAGCACAACAGGAATCGACTTTTGCTTCCAAACATAGCTGAGGGAAAGCCGATCCATGGATTCTATCTCCCGTCGCCGGCTTTGCGAAGATGCTCGGTTCGAGCCACGTCAGCCTCCTTCGATCTGAAGCGGCTTACTGCTGAATACGATTAGGCTGTCGGGCTCAGACGCAAACCAAGCATAGCTCCCCCAGGCCAAGCTGCTAACCGTCTTACGGAATGCCTGCGAGGCGCGGTCAAGGTAAGCAGTGACGAAAGCGACGTTCTGGGTTGCGAAGCCCGCTCCTTCAGCGATTCGAAGAAGGGCTATCTTCCGAGCATCGTTCACCGGGCCGTCTGTATGCACCACTTCCACGAAGATCAGCAGCGGGTGTGTGGGGCCAAGGTCAACAAGAACAATGTCGGGAAGGCTCTTGTCGGCTGGTATAGTAAGACCAATAGCCTTAGCCAGCTCGTCATCCCGTGCAACGACTTTGTTACCACTTTCACTGAGGGAGATTACGCCGGGCCTCAGAAGAAATTTGGGTGCAAAGACCTCAATCACCGCCTTCGAAATATCGGCGCTCGGCCCCGAGGTCATACGGCGAGATTCCCCGTTGGGGAATGTCACAAGCTCATATTCACCGCCAGCGGCCGCCCCTTTACGCACGATCGCGATGCGTGCGAGTGCGCCTGCATTCAGATGCTTTTCTCGCCAAGCCGCCGCCTTCGCGATGAAGGTTGCCTCGTCGAGAGCGGGAGCCAGCAACTCCGCAAAATCGGCCTGCAGAGCGTAACGTCCCGCCGGTGAGGTTGTGGAAAGACCTGGCCGCTCGATAACGGCGCCATTCTGAATTAGGGCGTAGCGAATCGTATCGTCGCGGATCGATTCCCTCGTATTCACCGCATACCAGCGTCCGGGTACGTCGGCTTTACTCGGCTTGATTGATGATGTCGCCCAAGCATCACGTGCTTCGTCGTCGCCTTGCACGGCTTGCTCATCGGTCATGCGAGTGACCTGATCAGGGCGAAGCCACCTGTCGGCCCCTTCGACCGCCCCAGCATAGAGCATTACGAAGATAGTCTTGGCCGCAATTTCCCAAATCGAGTGGTCGCGATTGGCTGAGCCTTCAGGAAATATCTCAGGAAGCCGAGTGTGGATGTCACTCCAAGAAAGAAGGGGAGGCAAGCTCATGCCTCAAACCCGTAGAGGTTTCGTAATGACTTTTCGATGGCTTTGCGGGAAGCACCCTTCGCTATGAGACGCTCGACCGGCGACATGGCCTCAACAGGTGGTAATGGGATTGCCTCCAACTCGAAAGCGGAAACAGCAACGCTGCCGCTGATACATCTGAATATTTGATCGACCACATCACTATTGAGCACCGCAGCAACGGCCGCCGGTGTAACCTTCGGCTCCTTCATGGCACGCACCATGTTCAAATGATTTTCTACAACCACCCCGCCATGCTCGTTGATGAAGGCCTGTGGCAGCTCGGCTGCGATAAGGCGGCGCGACTGTTCCTTGGCTGTCGTGCGCTGGACAAGAACGCACCCCCGGTCAACCACAAGCCAGTTATCTCCAGCCTCCGTCTTGAAGTACGGAGCGTGATTTTTCTTCTCGGCACGGAAGATGAAACGGCCGTCAGCCGTAACTGCTTCCGCCCAAATCAGCGGGTGCAAGCCGCGTGCTGCGCGGCTCCGCATTTGTGGTTTGAACCTGTTCCACACGAGAGGCCCCGTCGAAACGCAATAGCCCCAATCGGAAAGCCTGGCGGCCATGCCTTCGGCTGCCTTGATCAGGCCAACGTGGCTAGGCTCCCGCGGTGCAAGCCAGGGCGCACCCGGATCGTCTGGCAATCCAACTTTACCATTCTTGGTCAGACGGGTTTCGCGTTCGTTATCGACGTTGAGATAATGGACTTGGAAACGTGTCCGCTCACCGCCCTTTAGATAGAGCGCAAGCAGCGTTTCCTGCAAAACGTCTTCAAAAACACCGCGTCGTGCATGAACGAAGTCAATGGCGACGGGCGGCGCTTCTTCAGCCAGAAGCCGCCGCAGAGCTGTATAATATTGGCCGCCAAGCACGCTGGTGGGTGTCAGGTAGGCAATCAAGCCACCGGGACGTGTCCACCTGAGCGCAATATCTGTAAAAACCCCGTAGAGATTAGCATGACCATACAGGCCACGTGCGAACCGGAGGCGCTGCGCAGCCGTCAGCGTTATCCGGCCATAGGGCGGATTGCCGACAACCAGATCGTATATTGGTACAGGGGTCTCTTCGAGGGTATCGCAGACCTTCACGCACATCGGAATGTCGCGCCCGCTCACGAGGGCAAGGTCGGACAGGTAAATATCGAGAGCCGCCTGCGATAGCCACGCCGCATGGGGATCAAGCTCAAAGCCTGCGAGCCGGTTACCTATTTGGGCCAGCACGAAAGCAGGTTCGCTTTCCTGCAGTGCATCGCGCATGCGCGATGCCGCCTCAAGAAGGAATGCCCCGCCACCGCTTGCTGGATCTAGCACACGGGCAGTCGCCCAATCCAAACCACCTTCATCCGCAAGATCAAGCAACCGCTTCGTCAATGCAGGCGGAGTATAGAAGGCGCCTAGATCGCTGCGCTCTTTCCCGGGAAGCAACGTGGTATAAAGGCTCGTCAGAAAGTGGCAGCCTTCGAGTACGGGAAGCGCAGCAGCTTCATGTCCCAGTGAGACCGCGAGTTGGCAGGCAGTTGCATCAAGCTCGTCGCACGAGCTGGCGAAAGGCGGCCGCAGAGTAAGGGCTGCCGCTTTTTCCGCAGCAAAAGCCGCGATCGCGGCACGGGCGAAGAGAGCCGCCTGCCTTGTTCGATGCGACTCCGAAATTGTTTCGGCCCAAGCCCGAGCCATGACACGAGCACGCGCTAATTCCAGACGCTTGGCATCAAGGGGGACAACTGCTTTAGCGGCGACTGTTGTCCGCATGCGCGAGACCGCCTTCGAACCCCTCATGAATTCCGCTCCCTCTGCGCCCGGACCACTCTCGGTTTGAAGCGTGCAACGTCGATCTCGTTTCCCCGCTTACGGACCTCCGCAATATCGAAGCTGTTTTGCATCTCCATTAATTGCTCCATCGAGACCCCAAAGGCCTTCTCAATGCGCAACGCCATTTCTGGGGTCAGGTGCGATCGGCCGTTGATCAAGGCTGAAAGGGCCGGCCGAGTGACGCCTAGAGCCTGCGCGGCATCCGTCACCGTTAGGCCGGTTGCCTCAATGACTTTACTTTTGACGAAACCACCGGGATGGACCGGCTCCGCCGAGCGCATCATAGCTCTCATTTAGGTGACTCCGCATGGAAGGCTTCGCCGGCAACCGTACACCGTAAAGAGTCACTTTACAAGCGCTTTGTTTCCCTTCCGTTCCTCACCACGGTAGATGTTTGCCCTACAAACCTGCGTGCGTTCGAATGTTGCTCGCATAGGACTTTTCGTCCGTAGCCTAAGGGCGCAGTGCTGGGCGCCAAATACCGCCAATTGCCAACTAAATCCCCCGATAATCGCCGAATATCCTAATCGCCCCATCGCGATGTGCCACCTGCAGTGCGTAGGAGAAAACTCAGCGGGCTGTTGGGAGAGCTTGAGCTTGAATCCACTTTTCTAGGTAAGTCCGGTCCTAGCACCAACCTGTCATTGTTGGCGGCGTAGATGCCCAACGCGATTTTCGGCGTACAATCGGCGGCAGTTTTCGGCGACGACTATTCCGCTTGGTCGGGTATGTGAGAACCTGCCTTTTATCGTGCCATAGAGGGCTATCGACGGAGCGACTTCCGCAAATCTGAAAATTCTTGTGCGGTGATCGGCGGCAATATCGCGTAATCGCCGGTGATTGGCGGAGCATGTGGGATTCGAACTCAGCCAGGGATGGATGGAGCCTATCGGCCGCGATCCACCCCCTCCCCGCCACTGACTGACCCATCCCTTTTCTACGCCACGGCATCCTATTCACCGCACGGAGCGCCGCGAGACCTTCCCTACTATGGCAATACACGCTTCCATATCCCCTGCCCCTTCCGGGCATGGGATTGCTGGAGACGATGGCGCTAAAACGGGACAGGATCAGCATCGAGGTTCTATCGCCCTCGGCCGGACCGGAAACGGGCCGGAACGGTCCTGTGCGCACCGATGCAGCGATCCGGTCCCTCGCCCGATTGATCGGCCGCCAGATCGCCCGCGAGCAGTTCGAACGCAAGATCGCGCTGGAACGCAAGGCGCAGAAACAGCACCACAAGAATTCACTCCCTTCGCCCTGATGGTCCAACAGCCGGCCTCGCCGGCAACCGACATACACGCGAGTTTCACCCGGTGCGGGCTCCCTGGTCCGGGCTGAAGCAGTTTTCTCTTGAGACCGTTTTGGTCCCATGCTATAGGTGACAGATGAGGATTATTGCCCGCCGCACTTTGCGCGAATTTGTCGAAAGTCTCGCGGGGCAGAAAGAGCAGCCGGCCGTCAAGGCCGCACTCGATGCCTGGTTCGACGAAGTCAGCAAGGCGGAATGGGCAAGCACCGCCGATGTGAAGCGGCTCTACGCGACGGCGAGCATCGTCAGCGCCGAGCGGATCGTCTTCAACATCAAGGGCAATGACTACCGCCTCGTCGTGTCGGCGGACTTCGAGAAGGGCATCGTCTGGATCAAGTGGCTCGGCACGCACAAGGCTTACGCAGGATCGACGTGAAGGAGATCGAGCATGGCAACTGACCTGAAGCCGATCCGCACGGAAGCGGATTACGAAGACGCGCTCGCGGAAGTCGAACGACTCTGGGGCGCCAGGAGCGGCACGCCGAAAGGCGACCGCCTCGACGTGCTGGCGACGCTGATCGACGTCTATGAGGCGAAGCACTATCCGATGGACCCGCCCGATCCGGTGGAGGCGATCCGCTTCCGCATGGAGCAGCAGGGGCTGACCCGCAAGGATCTGGAGCCGATGATCGGCCCGCGCAACCGGGTGGCCGATGTGCTGAACCGCAAGCGCAGCCTGTCGATCGACATGATCCGGCAATTGCACAGCCGTCTTGGCATCTCAGCGGAGGTGCTGATCCGGCCGAGCCGGATGGACAAGGTAGCGTAGGAGAGACCACGATGACCCGCGTTTCCTTGTATGCCCGCTATTCGTCCGACAATCAGCGCGAGGCGTCGATCGACGACCAGTTCCGCATCTGCCGCGAGCAGGCGAAGCGCGAGAAGTGGAAGATCGTCGGCACCTACAAGGACGCGGGGATTTCCGGCGCGAGCATGATCCTGCGACCCGGCATCCAATCGCTGCTGCAGGATGCGCAGGCCGGCCAGTTCGATATCGTGCTCGCCGAGGCACTGGATCGCATCAGCCGCGACCAGGCCGACGTGGCGACTTTCTTCAAGCACCTGAAGTTCGCCGGCGTGCCGATCGTCACGCTGGCAGAGGGTGAGATCAGCGAACTGCATGTCGGCCTCAAGGGCACGATGAACGCGCTGTTCCTGAAAGACCTCGCCGCCAAGACGCATCGCGGCATCCGTGGTCGCGTCGAGGAAGGCAAGTCCGGCGGCGGCCTATGCTTTGGCTACAAGGTCATCAAGCAGCTCGATGCCCGTGGCGATCCGATCCGGGGCGATCGCGAGATCAACGAGGCCGAAGCGATCGTGGTGCGCCGCGTGTTCAAAGAATTCGCGGCCGGGATCGCACCGCGCACGATCGCCCGCACACTGAATGAGGAAGGCGTGCCCGGCCCCGGCGGTAAGCCATGGGGCGACACGACGATCCGCGGCCATGTAAAGCGTGGCACCGGCATCGTGAACAACGAGCTCTATATCGGCCGCCTGATCTGGAACCGGCTGCGCTACATCAAAGATCCGTCGACCGGAAAGCGCGTCTCCCGCCTGAACCCCGAATCGGACTGGATCGTCAAGGACGTCCCCGAGCTACGTATCGTCGAAGACGAGCTGTGGCAGTCCGTGCGCGAACGCCAGGGCGAGATTGCCGAGAAATTCGTCAACGTCGCCGACGGCGTGCGCAAGCACCACAGGAAGAACAAGCTCAACGGCGCGCGCCGGCCGCGCACGCTCCTTTCGGGCCTGATCTTCTGCGGCTGCTGCGATGGCCCCTACTCGCTTCGCGGCCCGCAGCGCTATGCCTGCTCGAACCACATCAGCAAGGGCACCTGCGACAACAGTCGCACCATCCGCCAGGACGAGTTGGAAGCCCGCGTGCTCGCCGGCCTGAAGGACCGGCTAATGGCGCCGGAGATTGTCGAGGAAGCCATGCGCGCCTATGCCGAGGAAACCAACCGCCTGAACCGGGAGCGCCGCTCGAATGGCGACGCCTGGAAGGCCGAGCTTGCAAAGGCCGAGAAGCAGATTGCCCAGATCGTCGAGGCCATCACCGACGGCATGTATCATCCGTCGATGAAGGAGAAGATGACCGGGCTGGAGGCACGCAAGGACGAGCTGACCGCCCTCCTCGCGGATATGCCTGCGGACACGCCCGACATTCTGCCGAGCGCGTCAGCGATCTACGGGAAGAAGGTCGCGGCGCTGACCAAGGCCCTCAACCGGAAGGAAGAGCGGCAGGCGGCATCGCAGGATCTGCGCGCCCTGATCGAGAGGATTGTGCTGACGCCGGGCCCGGAACGCGGAGAAATTTACGCCACGCTGCACGGTGAACTGGCCACGATCCTCGAATGGACGGAGCGGCAAGCCGTTGGAAAGGCAGCAAAAACGACAAAACCCGCCGCTGATGCGACGGGTTTGTTATTATCGGTGGTTGCGGGGGCAGGATTTGAACCTGCGGCCTTCAGGTTATGAGCCTGACGAGCTACCGGGCTGCTCCACCCCGCGTCAAAGATTTTCGGGTTTTGAGCCCGGGAGCGAAGTCAGGCGTAGCCTGATGAGGTGAGGCCGTATAGCAATCGATTGATTATCGATTGTAGGCCGAACGGGCGCTCCACCCTAGATATATGATCGCTTAAGATTTGCTTTGAAGATTGTCTTATCGGTAAGCGATTGATTTGCGCGTTTAGCGCTGAATGTTTGAGAAGATGTTTTTGTTTTCTGTGCCATTTGCAGACCTGGCAGCGACCTACTCTCCCGTGTCTTAAGACAAAGTACCATTGGCGCTGGAGCGTTTCACGGCCGAGTTCGGAATGGGATCGGGTGCAGCCGCTCCGCCATAACCACCAGGTCAGCAAAGGGCACAGAAACAAATAAGAAGCTGGATTTTTCGTGCACTGCGTAATTAGCGCAGTTCCGTCTCTAAGCACGCGACTGCGTGCCGGCCGTTAGGCCGCCCTCTCGGAGCCATTCACGAAGTGAATAGGGCGTGAGAGAGAAGAAACTATCAAACTCATCCATTGGATGAGCTTGATGGATATTGATAATGAGAACAATCAAGTCGATCGAGCTATTAGTACCGGTCAGCTGCATGCATTACTGCACTTCCACATCCGGCCTATCAACGTGGTGGTCTTCCACGGCTCTGATAGGGAATACTCGTTTTAAGGTTAGTTTCCCGCTTAGATGCCTTCAGCGGTTATCTAGTCCGTATATAGCTACTCTGCTATGCCGTTGGCACGACAACAGATCCACCAGAGATACGTCCATCCCGGTCCTCTCGTACTAGGGACAGATCCTTTCAATATTCCTACACCCACGGCAGATAGGGACCGAACTGTCTCACGACGTTCTGAACCCAACTCACGTACCGCTTTAAATGGCGAACAGCCATACCCTTGGGACCTGCTCCAGCCCCAGGATGCGATGAGTCGACATCGAGGTGCCAAACAACCCCGTCGATATGGACTCTTGGGGGTCATCAGCCTGTTATCCCCGGCGTACCTTTTATCCGTTGAGCGATGGCCCTTCCACACGGGACCACCGGATCACTATGACCGACTTTCGTCTCTGCTCGACTTGTCTGTCTTGCAGTCAGGCGGGCTTATGCCATTGCACTCGACGAACGATTTCCGACCGTTCTGAGCCCACCATCGCGCGCCTCCGTTACTCTTTAGGAGGCGACCGCCCCAGTCAAACTACCCACCATACACGGTCCTGGACCCGGATATACGGGTCGCAGTTAGACATCTATGACGATAAGGGTGGTATTTCAAGGATGACTCCACGAAGGCTGGCGCCTCCGCTTCAAAGTCTACCACCTATCCTACACATGTCGCCACAAATGCCAGTGTAAAGCTATAGTAAAGGTGCACGGGGTCTTTCCGTCTAACCGCAGGAACCCCGCATCTTCACGGGGAATTCAATTTCACTGAGTCTGCGTTGGAGACAGCGGGGAAGTCGTTACGCCATTCGTGCAGGTCGGAACTTACCCGACAAGGAATTTCGCTACCTTAGGACCGTTATAGTTACGGCCGCCGTTTACTGGGGCTTCAATTCAAGGCTTGCACCTCTCCTCTTAACCTTCCAGCACCGGGCAGGCGTCAGACCCTATACGTCGTCTTGCGACTTCGCAGAGCCCTGTGTTTTTGGTAAACAGTCGCTACCCCCTGGTCTGTGCCACCCTCATCTGCTTGCGCAAACAAGGGTCACGCTTCTTCCGAAGTTACGCGTGCAATTTGCCGAGTTCCTTCAACGCAGTTCTCTCAAGCGCCTTGGTATACTCTACCAGTCCACCAGTGTCGGTTTAGGGTACGGTCT
>NZ_CP080493.1:2007500-3474351 GCF_019464455.1 Pseudochrobactrum sp. Wa41.01b-1
TACAATGGCGTTTGAACTCATCCAGCTCAAAAGCAATCGAGCCGCCATCCGGACCGGAAATTGCCATCGCCTCAAGATCAACCGTCAGCGTGGCATTGGCACCGCGCGAAGCATCATCCATCAACTTATCAAGATCTTCCTGAGAAACCTTGATCGGCAGGATGCCATTCTTAAAGCAGTTATTATAGAAGATATCCGCAAAAGAAGTGGAGATCACGCAGCGGATACCGAAATCCAGCAAAGCCCAAGGCGCGTGTTCGCGGGATGAACCGCAACCGAAATTGTCACCGGCCACCAGAATCTGCGCATTGCGATAAGCAGGTTTGTTCAGAACGAAATCCGGATTTTCGGAACCGTCTTCATTAAAGCGCATTTCCGCGAATAGACCTTTACCAAGACCTGTACGCTTGATTGTCTTCAGATAATCCTTAGGGATAATCATATCCGTATCGATATTGATGATCGGCAACGGAGCGGCAACGCCGGTAAGCTTGGTAAATTTTTCCATCGGTCTCGTAACCTGTAAGTCAAAATGCTTTTCTCATTGTGCTTTACACCAGCTTTTTGCAGAGTCAAAGGCCTGAAATCCAAGCGAAGTGCCGCACCATGATAATAATGCGCCCCTCAACCCCAAAGGCAACTACCTTTTCATTGATTGCCTATGATATTCAATTCAAACAATATCCTGTCATTTTTGACTGGTTTTCAGATCAAAAATAACACGAACATCTTTGTCAGGGAGAAATTCTGAGTGACACTTTATCAGCCGCGCCGTGCCGTGCTTTATGTTCCGGCCAGCCATCAGAAAGCCCTCGCCAAAAGCACACAACTACAGCCCGATGCCATTATATATGACCTTGAAGACTCTGTTGCCGAGCAAATGAAGCATGAAGCGCGTGATAATCTGCGCGCACATTTTCAGGAACAACACCAAACAGAACAAAGCCCGCTAAAAGCTATCCGTATCAACAGTCTTGCCACGCAATGGGGTGAGGATGATCTGAAACTGGCAGCAGAACTCAAAACTGAGGCTATTGTTCTGCCGAAAACAGAAACGCCGCAACAGGTGATAGATGCTGCCCGCAAGCTTGATGATTATGATGCACCGGAGACCCTCGGTATCTGGGCGATGATTGAAACACCGCGCGGTATTCTCAATGCGGATGAAATTGCACGGCTGGCGCAGAAATCCGCTGCACGTCTCAAATGTTTCATCGTCGGCACCAATGATATTGCCCTGAGCACAGGCGTTAAAACCACCAACCATCGCAGTGCATTACTGCCATGGATGATGCAGATTATTCTCGCAGCCCGTGCGGGTGGTATTGATGTACTGGACGGTGTTTATAATAATTTTCAGGATCAGGAAGGCTTCAAAGCCGAGTGCGAACAGGGTGCTATGCTGGGTTTTGACGGGAAAACTCTGATTCACCCTTCCCAGATTGAAACCGCTTTGAACAGCTATTCCTCAACTGCCGAAGAAGCCGCATGGGCAAATCAGGTAATTGCTGCTTTTAATCTGCCGGAAAATGCTGCCAAAGGTGCCATCTCTCTGAATGGCTCTATGGTCGAGCAATTACATATTCGTCAGGCAGAACGCGTCCTTGCGCGTGCGCGCTGATTCTTCTTTCTGCAAACTACAGGAGTTTCCTATGCAGCTTTATCGTTTTCTTACAGGTCCGGATGATTCTTCCTTTTGTCATCGCGTTACTGAAGCCCTGAACAAAGGCTGGATGCTCTATGGCTCACCAAGCCACAGCTATAATGCCGAAGAAAAGAAGATGTATTGCGGTCAGGCTGTAACCAAGGCCGTTGAAGGTCATGAATATTCGCCGGATATCAAACTCGGTAGTTTCTAAAAATGAAAGCCCCTGTAAGAAAACTTGCAGGGGCTTTTTGTATTCGTGTCAAAGACCGCGTTTTTCGATCATCGCCTGCGGGCTTGGCATCCGACCACGGAATGTTTTGTACAATTCTTCCGGATCTTTGGAACCACCCGCCGCATAAATATGGGTCTTCAGCTTTTCTGCCAGATCGGCATTGAAGACATCGCCGCTTTCTTCAAAAGCCGCAAAAGCATCGGCGTCCAGCACTTCCGACCACATATAAGAATAGTATCCGGCCGAATATCCGTCACCGCTGAACACATGCAGGAAATGCGGTGTGCGATGGCGCATGATAATCGCTTCCGGCATATCCAGCTTTTTCAGAACTTCCGCTTCAAAAGCCAGCGGGTCAGTCACAGGCTTGTCACTGGTATGGAATGCCATATCGACCAGCGCCGATGAGGTGAATTCCACCGTGTTGAAACCGGCATTGAAAGTCGCCGCTTTCAGCACTTTATCAATCAGATCCTGCGGGATTGTCTCACCGGTTTTATAATGTGTGGCGAATTTCTCCAGCACCGGACGTTCGGTCAACCAGTGCTCATAGAGCTGAGACGGCAGTTCGACAAAATCACGCGACACTGCGGTGCCGGAAATTGCAGGCCATGTCACATCGCTCAGCAGTCCATGCAGGGCATGGCCGAATTCGTGGAACAGTGTATGTGCATCATCCAGCGACAACAGAGCCACCTCACCTTTCGGCGGCTTGGCGAAATTCATCACATTATAAATGATCGGTGGCTGACCATCATCCAGACGATGAGACGACTGCAAAGCGCTCATCCATGCACCGGAGCGTTTGCTCTGACGGGCAAAATAGTCACCCAAGAACAGGCCGCGTCGTGAACCATCTGCATTGAACACTTCCCACACACGCACATCCGGATGCCATGTCTGAATACCCTGATGTTCTTTGAATGTCAGGCCGAACAAACGTGTTGCAACATCAAAAGCTGCTTCAATAATTTTATTGAGCTGCAGATAAGGTTTGAGATCACCTTCATCAAAAGCGAAGCGCTCGGCACGCAGTTTTTCGGCATAATAGCGCCAGTCCCAACCGGCTACCGGATGATTAAGCCCCTCACCGGCAATCAGCTTTTCCAGATCAGCCTGTTCTTCCGATGCGCGTTGTTTGGCTTTATCCCAAACCGGCATCAGCAAATCCATCACCGCATCGGGTGTTTTGGCCATTGTGTCATCGAGCTTGAACGCAGCGAAATTTGCATAGCCCAGCAGCTTTGCCTTTTCATCACGTAAGGCAACAATCTCTGTCACCAAAGACCGGTTATCAGTCTCACCACCGTTTTCACCGCGCTTTGCCCATGCTTCATAGGCTTTTTCACGCAAATGGCGAACAGAGGAGAAAGTCAGAAACGGTTCAACAATCGCACGGGAAAGCGTAACTGCCCATGCATCCTCACGACCGCGCTCTTCAGCTGCCGCTTTCATCGCAGCCCGCAACTGCTCCGGCAGACCGGCAAGCTCGGCCTCATCAGTAATGAACAGAGCCCATGATGCTTCGTCTTTCAGCACATTCTGGCCGAAACCGGCACCAAGACCGGCAAGCTTTTCATTAATATCAGCCAGCCGTGCCTTGTCCTGTGCATTCAGCTTGGCACCGTTACGCACAAAGCCTTTCCAGCTCTTTTCCAGCACACGCAGCGTTTCTGTATCCAGTCCGAGATCGGCACGGTTCTGATAAAGCGCATCAATTCTGGCAAACAGCGCTTCATTCATCATGACACGCGAATGGTGACGGGACATTTTCGGCGCGACTTCGCGCTCCAGTGCCTGAATATCCTCATTGGTATGGGCACCCGCGCGCATCCAGAAAATCGCAGCAATATGGGAAAGATCACGGCCGGAAAGCTGCAATGCTTTCAGCGTATTCTCAATTGTCGGCGCATCAGGGTTCTGCAGAACAGTTTCCACATCCGCCCAGTCTTTCTCCAGAGCAATATCAAAAGCCGCTTTAAAATCCGCATCACTGAATTTACTGAAATCCGGCAGACCAAGCGGGCCGCTCCACTGGCTGAGTGCTGAATAGGCGGGCGTCATCTGATTGTCCTGCGGCATATCTCACGGTCTCCGGTTTGCAGAATTACATTTCAAACATTTAAGCAGCCCGCTTATCCGCCACAAGTGATTTATACGGATAATTGACCGGTTTGAAAATAAATAGTAAGGAAACCTTATTATAAGGATGCCTTACAATGTTTACAGGAAAATCCTACGATCCCGATAGTTTCGGCTTCGTTGTCTATGATATCAGCCGGCTTTTCAGCCTTGAGCGGGAGCGTAAGATCGTTGCCGCAGGTCTTGAACTCACCGCTTTCGAGTCACGGACACTGGTTCATGTGGCGCGTTATCAGCCAGCCCGCCAGTCTGTCCTCGCCGAGAGTATGAATATTGAAGCTATGACCCTGTCCGGCTATCTCGACAGGCTGGAAAATCGTGGCTTGCTGCGCCGTGAGCCTGATCCCGATGACCGCCGCGCCAAACTGATTTTTCTCAATGATACAGCTGTACCGGTTCTGGATGAGTTGAAACGCATTGTGAAAGAGACCATCGCCGATGCTTCACAGGCGCTGCCGCCGGAAGAATGGCAGAGATTTTTGAATAATCTGCTGACCGTCCGCGCGCACTTAAGACAACTCAATCAGGAAAACCGGAAAAGCTGATCCGATTATCCGCAATTTAGCTCCCAGCCATAAAGCATGCCGCTATGCCCGATTCATCACCCCGCGAAAAACCATCCCCGCTTGTCATTATGTCCGAGCGCCGCGTCGGCATTATCGGCGGCTTTCTTGCCGCCATCGGCCCGCTGGCTATGTCGCTTTATACACCTGCCATGCCGGAAATTGTCTCGGATTTCGGCACCACTGAGGCTGCAGTTAAACTGACCCTGACCGCCTATTTCGGCGGCTTTTGTTTTGCCCAGCTGATCTGCGGCCCCCTATCAGACGGCTATGGCCGCAAACCCATCACTATTCTTTTCATGTCGGTCTATCTGGCAGCCAGTGTGCTGGCATTGTTTGCTCCGACTATTGAGATCATGGTGCTGGCACGCCTGTTACAGGGTGTAGGGGCTGCGGTCGGCGTTACCATGTCCCGCGCAATTGTCCGCGATCTGTTTACCAGCGACCGCTCGGCGCGGGTGATGAACCTGATCGGCATCGTGCTGTCCGTCGGCCCTGCCATCGGCCCGACACTTGGCGGACTGACACTGGAATTCCTCGGCTGGCATGCGATCTTTCTGGTGATGATCCTGCAAGGAGCGGCAGTCATACTCATGATGCTGCTTTTTGTGCAGGAAACCGGTAAGCCCGATCCATCCCGTGTCCGGCCGCGGGCACTCGTGCAATCCTATTTCAGCCTGCTCAAAACCCCGCACTTCCTGTTTGCCAGTCTGGTGCTTACCGGCGCTACTGGTGCGCTTTATACATCAGCCACCATCATGCCCTTCATTCTTATGACGCGTGTGGGGCTGTCACCGAGCACTTTCGGCATGGGCATGTTGCTGCAAACTGCATTCTATATTTCAGGCGGCATTATTTACCGCCTCCTGATGCAGCGCGTGACCGTTTTCCAGATGTCCTGCATCGGGCTGCTCTGCACCGGCTCCGCCAGTATCCTGCTCGCTGTGTTGCTGCGCATTTATGAACCGGGCTATCTGCTGGTGATGTTACCGATGGGGCTTTACGTGATGGGCATTGCCTTTCTCACGCCGCAGATGACAACGGCAGCCATGGCACCTTTTCCGAAAATTGCCGGTTCGGCTTCCGCTTTGATGGGCTTCTTCCAGATGGGCGGTGGTCTGGTCGGCGGCATCATTTCAGCCTCTATGTGCGATCCGGTTATCGCCATGGCAACATTATTGCCGCTGATGGGATTACTGTCATTAATCAGCTATATCATGTGGAACAGGTTCAAACTGCCTCTGGCCCCTACCTTGGAGCATCCGATCACCCCTGAAAAATCTGCAGACCGGTAAAGTCAGACTCTCATAGAATTGTCAGGCAAAACAGCAGGGTTGACAAGCGCGGCCCGAGAGCACAAAACACGCCCAGACCATCAGGTCTGATTTTAACCGGAGTTTTACTCTTATGCCCAGCGACAGTCACAGTCGATTGTTTATGCCGTCAATGGCAGATCTGACCTGATCGCAGGAGCGATTGGTTTGTCACGATCTGCCATGACGGCGGATCGACAGAGAGGCAAACCAATGAACAACAATAACGGCACCTTCCGTGCTGCTCTCGATACAACGAATCTTGCAATCTCCGCCCTGCTTGAGCAGATCGGTCAATTGCGTACTGGTGATGCTGTTGAACTGATTAACGAGCTTGATCTCGACGATCAGGTCACTTTATTCCGCAGCATTTCAACCGAACAGGCTGTTCTTTTTCTGGATCAGCCGGAACTGCATTATGCAGACCAAATCATTGACAGTCTGGATAACGGACGCGCCGCAGAGATCCTGAACGGCATGTCTGCAGACCGTGCAACAGACATTTTCCATGATCTGGACTGGCCGTCCCGCAACCGTCTGTTTTCAGTTCTTTCACCGGAAACCAAAACCGCACTGAAAAAACTGATGGGCTATCCGGCCGATACCGCCGGTGGTCTGATGACAACGGAATTTATCGCTGTGCCATCCACATGGACAGTCGAACAGACTTTAGCTCATATCCGGCAGGTCGAGCGCTCCCGTGAAACGGTCTATGCCATCTATGTTGAAAATCCGGAAACCCGCATTTTACAACATGTAGTATCACTGCGCCGTCTCATCACCGCCAATCCGCAAGCCGGTATTGCAGAAGTCGGCCGTGATCAGGAACCGCTGACAATTCCGCCAATGATGGATCAGGAAGAAGTTGCACGTCTGTTCCGCAAGCACGATCTTCTGGCAATTCCTGTTGTGGACGAACAGCACCATCTGATCGGAATTGTCACCGTGGACGATGTGCTGGACGCCATGACCGAAGAAACTTCGGAAGATGCCTATAAATTCGGTGGTATGGAGGCTTTCACCAAGCCTTATATGCAGATCAGCTTCTTTGAAATGCTGCGTAAACGCGGCGGTTGGCTTTGCATTCTTTTCTTAAGTGAAATGCTGACGGCCAGTGCCATGCAGCATTTTGAAGTGGAACTGGAAAAAGCCATCGTTCTGGCACTGTTCATTCCGCTGATTATGAGTTCGGGTGGTAATTCCGGCTCGCAGGCCACATCCCTGCTGATCCGTGCCTTAGCATTGCAGGATCTCAAACTCGGTGACTGGTGGCGTGTGGCACTACGCGAAATACCAACAGGTCTGGCGCTGGGTTCCATGCTGGGCCTGATCGGCTTTGTCCGTATCGCAATCTGGCAGAAAACCGGTCTCTATGATTACGGCGAGCATTGGCTGCTGATCGGCATCACAATTGCTGTGGCACTGATCGGTATTGTGCTGTTCGGCTCTCTCTCCGGTTCGATGCTGCCATTTGTTCTGCAGCGTCTCGGCCTTGATCCGGCCAGCGCCTCTGCACCTTTTGTGGCCACTCTTGTCGATGTGATGGGCTTGGTCATCTATTTCAGTGTTGCGGTAATTTTCCTCACCGGAACACTGCTTTAAGCTCGGAACAGGCCGGAATTTTCCGGCCTTTTTCTTATGCTGAAAATGTCCGTCAGGCTTTTTATGCAGTCAGTGCACAGCAGCAATGAGATATGCAATATGCTAAAATCAGCCCGCCCCCTTTTAAAATTGGCGAAAAACCTGTAAGAGCGCCCCATTATCTGCGGCGTTCACGAGGGATATCCTTAAGCGTCCCAACCCCCTATTCAGAGTGATAACTCAATGCAATTGCGCAACATCGCGATCATCGCACACGTTGACCACGGCAAAACGACCCTGGTTGACGAACTTCTGAAACAGTCCGGTGTATTCCGCGACAATCAACGCGTTACCGAACGCATGATGGACTCCGGTGATATCGAGCGCGAGCGCGGCATCACCATTCTTGCCAAGGCAACTTCCGCTGTCTGGAAAGATACACGCATCAATATCGTTGATACTCCGGGCCACGCCGACTTCGGCGGTGAGGTTGAGCGTATCCTTTCGATGGTTGACGGTGTTGTTGTTCTCGTTGACTCCGCTGAAGGCCCGATGCCTCAGACCAAATTCGTGGTCGGTAAAGCCCTCAAGCTCGGCCTGCGTCCTATCGTTGCGATCAACAAGATCGACCGTCCGGATGGCCGTCATGAAGAAGTCATCAACGAAGTTTTCGACATGTTCGCAGCGCTCGATGCGACTGACGAACAGCTCGACTTCCCGATCCTTTACGGTTCAGGCCGTAACGGCTGGATGGCAGAAAATCCGGAAGGTCCAAGCGATCAGGGTCTGGCTCCGCTTTACGATCTGATCGTCAAGCACGTTCCTGCACCAAAGGTTGCTGAAGGCCCGTTCTCGATGATCGGTACCATTCTGGAATCTGATCCGTTCCTAGGCCGCATCATTACCGGTCGTATTCACTCCGGTACTTTGAAGCCGAACCAGTCGGTTAAAGTGCTCGGTCAGGACGGTAAGCTACTGGAAAACGGTCGTATTTCCAAGATCCTCGCTTTCCGTGGCCTGGAACGTACTGCCATTGAAGAAGGTGTGGCAGGCGATATCGTTGCTATTGCCGGTCTTTCCAAAGGTACTGTGGCTGACACATTCTGCGATCCTTCAATCAACGAAGCCATGAAGGCTCAGCCGATTGATCCGCCGACCGTTACCATGTCCTTCATCGTGAATGACAGCCCGCTGGCCGGCACCGAAGGTGACAAAGTTACCAGCCGTGTTATCCGCGACCGTCTGCTGAAAGAAGCTGAAGGTTCAGTTGCTCTGCGCATCGAAGAATCCGAAGACAAAGATTCGTTCTATGTTTCCGGCCGCGGTGAATTGCAGCTTGCTGTTCTCATCGAAAACATGCGTCGTGAAGGCTTCGAGCTGAGCATTTCCCGTCCGCGTGTTGTGATGCACAAAGACGAAGACGGCAATCTGCTGGAACCGGTAGAAGAAGTCGTTATCGACGTTGACGAAGAATATTCCGGTACTGTTGTTCAGAAAATGTCTGAACGCAAAGCGGAAATGGTTGAGCTGCGTCCATCCGGCGGCAACCGCGTTCGTCTGGTATTCTTTGCACCAACCCGCGGTCTGATCGGTTACCAGTCTGAACTGATGACTGACACACGCGGTACAGCGATCATGAACCGTCTGTTCCACGAATATCAGCAGCACAAAGGCGAAATCGGCGGACGTAACAACGGCGTGCTGATCTCCAATGATCAGGGCGAATCGGTTGCCTATGCAATGTTCAACCTTGAAGACCGCGGCCCGATGATTATCGATGCCGGTACCAAAGTTTATCAGGGCATGATCGTTGGTATTCATACCCGCGACAACGATCTGGAAGTCAACGTGCTGAAAGGCAAGAAGCTGACCAACATGCGTGCATCCGGTAAGGATGAAGCTGTTAAGCTGACCCCGCCGATCCGCATGACTCTGGAACGCGCTCTGTCCTGGATTCAGGATGACGAACTGATGGAAGTAACACCAAAATCCATCCGTCTGCGTAAGCTTTATCTGGATCCGAATGAACGCAAGCGTTTCTCGAAGTCCAAAGGCATGTAATTATGCTTAAAAAGAAAACGGCGCTTAAAGCGCCGTTTTTTTATTCCCTGAAGAACTCAAGGCCGGTTATTTAACAACCAGAACCGGTATTTTGCTCAGCGACAGGACTTCTGCTGCCTGACTGCCCAGCAAAAGCTTGTTCATGCCACGGCGGCCATGCGATGCAACCACAATCAGTTCAGCCTGATGGGTCTCGGCAGCTTCAACAATACCCACGGCCGGTGACTGATTTTCAATATGCAAGCCTTCAACAGTCACACCTGCATCGCGCGCTTTGGCGATCGCCTGCTGCACAATGGCTTTGGCCTGCTCTGCCATGGAGGTACGGTATTCTTCAAAAATTTCAGGCGAAGTGCTTAAGCCCGGCGCTACAACAATGCCGTAGCTCGGAAACAGATCCGTTACAGTCAGCACTGTAATTTTAGCGGACAGTTCTTTGGCCAGACCAATTGCCTGTTCCAGCCCTTTATTGGCAAGCTCCGAACCATCAGTCGCCACTAAAATATGTTTATACATGTTCTCGTCTTTCCCTTTTACAGCATCCGCCGGAATGCACCCTGTCTATTATATGTGTGTTTCTGTTCCGGTTTTTCAATCAGCATCACCATAAACACGCAATATTCAGAATAGACTCCTGTGAAACACATCATAATATAAATCTAGGAATGAACAGGCCAAATTACATTGATCAGGATCAAAATGATTGTGATTTCCCGCATCGGAAAAAGCCTGAAAACTATATGGAATTTGCTGAACTGCGGCTCCCGCTCCGCCCTCATGCTATAAAATAATTCTAATATTTCACATTGATAGAATAATATTCTAAGTTACCCCTGCATTCTGGAAGCCTGCTTCTATAATCCTGAACGGTCAGGCTCTATGCTTTGCGAAAAGATCAGGAGATTTGGTATGAGCGATTCTAACAAACCAGGCCGCGGCCGTATTTATTCTTCTATTATTGATACAATCGGCAACACACCGCTTGTCCGTGCGGATAAATTTGCCCGCGAAAACGGCGTGGTCGCCAATCTTCTCGTTAAACTCGAATTCTTTAACCCGCTGGCCAGTGTCAAAGACCGTATTGGTCTGGCAATGATTGAAAGCCTTGAAACCGAAGGCAAAGCTGTTCCGGGTAAAACCGTATTTATCGAGCCGACATCCGGTAATACCGGTATCGCACTGGCTTTTGCGGCGGCTGCCAAAGGCTACAGCCTGATTCTCACCATGCCTGAAACCATGTCGATTGAGCGCCGTAAATTGCTCAAATTGCTGGGTGCGGAACTGGTGCTGACCGAAGGCGCAAAAGGCATGAAGGGTGCGATTGCCAAAGCAGAAGAACTGGCTGCAGGCAATCCGAACGCAATTATTCCGCAGCAGTTTGAAAATGCCGCGAATCCGGAAATTCATCGCAAAACAACAGCGGAAGAAATCTGGAATGATACCAATGGTGAAGCGGATATTCTGGTTTCCGGTATCGGCACCGGCGGCACGATCACCGGTGTTGGTCAGGTGCTGAAAGCCCGCAAACCGTCATTCAAGGTCGTCGCGGTTGAACCAAAGGATTCGCCGGTGCTTTCCGGTGGCAATCCGGGTCCGCATAAAATTCAGGGAATCGGCGCAGGCTTTGCACCGAAAACACTAGATACCGGTGTTTATGATGAGATCATTCAGGTCGCCAATGAAGATGCATTCGCTTTTGCACGCCAGATCGCCAAAGTTGAAGGTATTCCGGTCGGCATCTCTTCCGGTGCGGCACTGAAAGCTGCTGTGGAAGTCGGCAAACGTCCGGAAAATAAAGGCAAAAACATTGTCGTAATTATTCCGTCCTTTGCCGAGCGTTATCTCTCAACCGCTCTGTTCGACGGGCTTGATGCCTGATCTGCCTGCTTAAAACCATCAGCGATAAAACCGGCGCAATCGTGCCGGTTTTTTTATGTCACTCTTTGGTGTCCGGTACTGAATCGCTTCCGTAAATATAAAGCGAATATAAACGAATACTTTGTCACCCATGCCCGATTCAGCACATCGGACACTGATCTCTCAGGTGCAGTCTCTTTCATCACGCAAAATTCATATCAGAAAAATATCCGGTTCTGTTAAATGGATACAAGAATCGAACCGTACGGTTTAATACACTTAACCTATGTTTCAGTTCGTCTATCTCAGGAAAATACAAAAAAGATTTCACGTGAAACGCAAACAATCCAAGCGCAGAGCAACTGATCTATGACAGACAAACTTTCTGAACCATCTTTAATGCTGCCATTTCTGGCGCCTGTTTATGCCCGTTTTCATGATATTGCCTATGCAGTGATGCGTGCGGCCAGCGGCGGCATCATGGCTTTCTTCGGCTGGGAGAAGCTGTTCAACGGCGACATGCCACGCGATATCGAATTGTTCCGGCAACTGGGGCTGGAACCGGCAATCCCTCTGGCCTATTTCACCAGTATTCTGGAATTTATAGGGGGCATAGCCATAGCAATCGGCCTGTTCACCCGCCCCCTCGCCTTCATGCTATTCATACAGATGATTGTTATTCTGGTGATGGTGATGATCCCGCGCGGCAGCGGTTTCCAGCTTTCTACCGTCTGGTTCGGTGTCTTCATGTATCTGAGCGTGGCCGGCAGCGGACGCCTGTCGCTGGATCGTCTGATCGGCAAACAATTCTGAAATACAAAAGCCGGCTCATGAGCCGGCTTTTTTCATTTTCAGTTGACCGGATCTGGGAGCTATCCGGAAAACAGTAAAGCTAATGCGCTATACGCCCAGCGGGCGCACAGAGATCGCTTTAGTGTGAATGACGGGCAGCACAGGCCGGACCCGGGCCACGCATATAATGGCGTTCCGGACGGTAGCTTGGTGCCAGAAACTCGCGAATAATTTTAAAAATTTGACGAAACTGAACGATCAGACCCATCACACTACACCCTGATTAATTTAACATTATTATTTTTGCTGAAGCACAAATCACAACAGTGAATTTAAGGTAAATATTAGCGAAGAAAGGTGAACACGAAGTGAATTCACATACTTAATGAGCGATTAAAAATAACCTTTTATTTATTAACCCGACAAAAAACCCTGCATTTCTTGACCAAATGCAGGGTTTTCAGCAATTTATGCACTCAAAATATTAACGGGTCGGCACCGGTTCGTCACCGCGATAGTCATAGAAACCGCGCCCGGTTTTACGTCCGAGCCAACCGGCTTCAACATATTTCACCAACAGCGGACACGGACGATATTTCGAATCCGACAGTCCTTCATAAAGTACCTGCATAATCGACAGACAAGTATCCAGTCCGATGAAATCAGCCAGCTGCAACGGTCCCATCGGATGATTAGCACCAAGCTTCATAGCTGTATCAATGGCATCCACAGTGCCAACACCTTCATAAAGCGTATAAATCGCTTCATTAATCATCGGCAGCAAAATACGATTGACGATAAAAGCAGGGAAGTCAGCAGAAACCGTGATGGTCTTGCCCAGCTTCTGCACGAAATCCTGTGCAACGGCGAAAGTCGGTTCTTCTGTGGCGATACCGCGGATCAGTTCAACCAGTTTCATCACCGGCACCGGATTCATAAAATGAATACCGATAAAGCGTTCAGGACGATCAGTGGTAGCAGCCAGACGGGTAATTGAAATCGAAGATGTGTTGGTTGCCAGAATAGCATTGCTGTGCAGATGCGGGCAGACCTGCGCAAAAATCTGCTTCTTAATGGCTTCATTTTCCGTAGCAGCTTCGATCACCAGATCGCAAGGTGCCAGATCAGCCATGGTTTTGGCCGGCTTAATCAGCGCAAGGCTGGCAATGCGTGCTTCCTCAGCCAGTTTGCCCGAAGCAACCTGACGCGCCATGTTACCGCTGATGGTGGCAATACCGTTTTCCAGTCGCTCAAGCGAAGCATCATGCAGGAGCACATCGTAACCTGCCAGCGCGCAAACATGAGCAATACCATTGCCCATCTGCCCTGCACCGATGATACCCACTGTTTTGATTGTAAAACTCATGATCCGCTCCGATCCCTTCGTATCAATAAATTTACAGCAATAACGCCAATTTTTCTCCGCCTACATGAGCAGTCTCATGCAGATAAGTCTATCCCTGATTAAAGCAAAACGCGCCCGGATTAAATATCCGGACGCGTCATATTATCAAAGACAATCATGCCTGATTGTCATGATCCTGATTAAAGTGCTTTTTCAAGCTCCGGCAGAATAGTGAACAGATCACCAACCAGACCGTAATCAGCAACCTGGAAAATCGGTGCTTCTTCATCCTTGTTGATCGCAACGATCACTTTGGAATCCTTCATACCGGCCAGATGCTGGATCGCACCGGAGATACCGCAAGCGATATACAGTTGTGGCGCAACCACTTTACCGGTCTGACCAACCTGCCAGTCATTCGGTGCATAACCCGCATCAACAGCCGCACGGCTCGCGCCGATTGCAGCACCGAGCTTGTCAGCAACCGGTGTGATCACTTCGTTGAATTTCTCAGCAGATCCAAGTGCACGGCCACCGGAGATGATGATTTTCGCTGAAGTCAGCTCAGGACGATCACCGCCGGAGATTTTTGCCTCAACAAATTTCGACACAGCCGGATCATTGCCTGCATCCACGCTCTCAACTGCAGCTGAACCGCCTTCACCGGCAGCCGCAAAAGAAGCGGTACGCACAGTGATAACCTTCTTGGCATCTGTGGTTTCAACAGTCTGAATCGCATTACCCGCATAGATCGGGCGCTTGAAGACTGTCGGAGACACAACTTCGGTAATTTCCGAAACCTGTGCCACATCGAGAAGTGCTGCAACGCGTGGCAGTACGTTTTTACCCGAAGTGGTCGCCGGAGCAATTACAGTGTCATAGGAATCAGCAAGAGCAACCAGCAATGCTGCGGTTGGTTCTGCCAGACGGTTTTCCAGTGCATCGCTCTCAGCGAGCAGAACTTTGCGCACGCCTTTCAGCTTAGCCGCAGCATCAGCAGCAGCTTTGGCGCCTTTACCCGCAACCAGAACATCCACATCACCGCCGATAGCGAGCGCAGCAGTCAGAGCCTTTGCAGTCTGGTCAGAGAGGCTTGCATTATCGTGTTCTGCAAAAAGAAGAATAGCCATAATCGTTTTCCTGTCCTGACCGCTTACAATACGCCTGCTTCGTTTTTGAGCTTGTCAACAAGCTCAGCAACGGAAGCCACTTTCACACCGGCTTTACGGCCGGAAGGCTCTTCGGTTTTAAGGATTTTCAGACGCGGCGCAGTATCAACACCGTAATCAGCCGGTGCCTTCTCATCCAGCGGCTTCTTCTTCGCCTTCATAATATTCGGCAGAGAAGCATAGCGCGGCTGGTTCAGACGCAGGTCGGTCGTGACAATCGCAGGCAGTTTCACTTCAATCGTCTGCAAACCACCGTCAACTTCACGTGTCACATTGGCAGAAGCGTCTGAGAGCTGTACTTCCGAGGCAAAAGTTGCCTGTGCCCAGCCAAGCAATGCAGAAAGCATCTGACCGGTCTGGTTCGCATCATCATCAATCGCCTGTTTGCCGAGAATAACCAGCTTCGGCTCTTCTGCGGCAACAACGCCTTTCAGAATCTTTGCAACGGCAAGCGGCTCGACAGCATCATCGGTTTTCACGAGGATAGCGCGGTCTGCGCCCATAGCCAGAGCGGTACGCAGGGTTTCCTGCGCCTGCGCAGGTCCGATAGACACAACCACAACTTCAGAAACTTTACCGGCTTCTTTAAGTTTCAGCGCTTCTTCAACCGCGATTTCATCAAACGGGTTCATCGACATTTTGACATTGGTCAGCTCAACGCCTGAACCGTCACTTTTCACCCGGATTTTGACGTTGTAATCAACAACCCGCTTAACTGTGACCAGAACTTTCATTCGGTTAAGATCCTCTCCACTTGAGCAGCATTTGCTGCTCTCTTCGACCGGACATAAGCCCTTTTCTTGCCTGTGTCCGCCTGCCTCTCAGTCAGATACAGTTTTAAAGCATGGCCTCATAAACAACTTGCCTGAAGCCGACATACTAAAACTCTATCGCAAACACGCCTGATGCACCGTCAATTTTTGACGGAGATTTCAGAAATTTCATAAGACCGTAATTCTGAACCATAGAGAGGTCAATCATAACCGGCAGAAGGGCTATGAAATATCATCATAACTATCTTCGAAACATGACGGATGATGTCGCAAATATACAAAGATTAACGCGCATTTTGATCTGATCGTAGCGGGATAAGAAATCAATCCGGTGGACTGATTTCCCCGCGAAGGCGTATACACTTTCCTGAATGTGCACTTAGAGCATATCGCATTTAATTCCACCCACTGCGCTCGCTCTATCCTTTGTTTTTACGCATGTCGTTATCAGAAAACCGGTGCCCACTTTTCCGCGACACGCTTTTAGCGTGTCAGCGCCGGTATCCATAAAATATCATCCCGCCCCTGATTATTCGCAATGCGGGCAGCCACAAAAAGCAGATCAGACAAACGATTGATATAACGCAGGGCAGCATCTGAAACCTGTTCATCAGTCTGCGCCGCCAGTGCCACCATGGCGCGCTCTGCACGTCGTGCAATCGTTCTGGCCATGTGCAGATGCGCGGCGGCCGGTGAACCGCCGGGCAAAATAAAGGAGCGGAGCGGTTCCAGTTGTGCATTCAGCACATCAATTTCCTGTTCCAGCCGGTCAACCTGCTTGTCCACAATCCTCAAAGGCTCATAGCCGAGATCTGCAGCAGTGCCGGAGGCAGGATCTGAAACAGCAGCGGGGGTGGCAATGTCAGCACCGAGGTCAAAAAGATCATTTTGCGCCCTTGTCAGCATAGCATCAACATCCGGCAGGATCAGCGCGGTATAAAGCCGTGTCATACCGATAGATGCATTCAGCTCATCAATATCACCACAGGTCACGATGCGCAGATCATCTTTTCTGCGTCTCGGGCCGCAGGCCAGACCTGTTGTACCGTCATCACCGGTACGCGTGTAAATTTTATTCAGCTTAACCAAAAATGCCTCACCGGTTACTGCTCATACAAGTGCAATTAGCGGCGGGCAAAATATAATGCACCAACCATCAGCACCACGGCAATGAACTGAAACATAATACGCAGACGCATCAGCTTGTTGGATGTATTACCATCGCCGTTGCGCATCATATTGCGCAAGCCCAGCAACAGAACAATCGCCACGGCAATCATGGCAATAATCGCTGCAAATTTAAAACCGCTGTCCATTCTTTCCTCCCGATTGCTTTTCAGCAATCCTCCGTCTTTCCCGCTCAATGTGTAACAGAAGCTTTTTGCGGCAGATAGAGCATTTCCCGCAAAAGTGTGTAGCGGTTTTGCGTTAGGACAATGCGGTTAAACAAACCAGCATTTCCCGCAAAAGTGTGCAGCGGTTTTGTGTTAGGATAATGCGGCTAAACAAACCAGCATTTCCCGCAAAAGTGCGAAGCGGTTTTGCGTAAGGACAATGCGGCTAAACAAACCAGCATTTCCCGCAAAAGTGCGAAGCGGTTTTGCGTAAGGACAATGCGACTAAACAAACCAGCATTTCCCGCAAAAGTGCGAAGCGGTTTTGCGTTAGGATAATGCGGCTAAACAAACCAGCATTTCCCGTAAAAGTGCGAAGCGGTTTTACGCAAGGATAATGCAGTGTACTTGCGTTCTTTTACGACTGATCGGCCAGCATTTTATAAAGCCAGCGTGCAGGCAGCAGGCGTTTGGCAAGTATGCCGAGTTTTGCCGGACGGGTAACCGGATAATGCGGACGCGGACGATCACTTTCCAGCGCATGCAAAAGAACCTCATAAACAGCATCCGGGCCCAGCTTCACAGAGGATTTCGTACCGCCACTTTGTAACTTGGCGAATTGCCGCCGGTAATCTTCTGCATGAACGGAGTTGTCCATGTCGATATATCTTTGCGCATAGGCCGCGGCATTGGCTGCAAATTTACTGGTAATCGGCCCCGGCTCGATCATGGAAACAGAGATGCCGGAACCTTCGAGTTCCATACGCTGCACCAGCATCAACCCTTCCAATGCAAATTTGGAGGAGACATAAGCTCCGCGCCATTTCATCGGCACCAGACCGAGAATAGACGAACAATGCACCAGACGCCCCTGTTTACGCGCCCGCATTGCAGGGATCAGCCGCTGTGTCAGATCCTGCCAACCGAAGAAATTGGCCTCGAACTGCAAACGCAGTGCCTCCATCGGTAAGTCTTCCACCGCACCCGGCTGTGCATAAGCGCCATTGTTAAACAGCGCATCAAGCTGATGATTACACAGCTTCAGCACACTCTCAGCCACAGCGGCAATCGACTCCGGCTCGCAATAATCCAGATAAAAAGCTTCAAAACCCTGTTCCCGCAAATAGGCCAGATCCTGGTCTTTACGGGCAGTGGCAAAAACCCGCCAGCCGCGCTCTTTGAGAGCCTGCGCACAATAGGCACCAATACCGCTGGAACAACCGGTGATTAAAATGGTTCTTTGCTGCGCAGATGGAATTTGCACATTTTTGGCCATATGCTGATCTTTATCCGTTGGTTTGCGGGCTGATATCATTGCAATTCCTGTCCGCAGAGTTTTTATACACGTTGAATTTTTGACTTGTGGTCGGTTATACCACACAAACTTGTAATCAGCTCTGCCACAGACGAAAACGAATGAGCCGAAATAAAGGAATTTTCTGTCTATGCGAAAAATAATCCGTTTCCTCAGACAGACCCTTACCGATGCAATCGGCCATTTTATATCCGATGATGGCTGGGCATTTGCATCCCATATCGCCCTCTCCGGCCTGATGGCGCTGTTTCCGTTTCTGATTTTTGCAACAGCACTTGCCAGTTTTCTTGGTGCGGATGCTTTTGCCGAGACAGCAGTCCATGTGATTTTTGATACCTGGCCTCCTGCCATTGCCGCTCCGATCGCCCGCGAAGTGCAAAATGTTCTGACGATTCCGCGCGGCGACCTCCTGACCCTCAGTGTGATTGCCGCTGCCTATTTTGCTTCCAACGGCGTGGAAGCTTTGCGTGTAGCACTCAACCGCGCCTATCGCGTGACAGATACCCGTTCTATTCTGTTTTGCCGTGCGCAAAGCCTTGGCTTTGTGATTATCGCCACGCTCAGCATTATGGCCATCAGCTTCCTGCTGGTGCTTGCGCCGCTGGCGATCCGTCTTGCAGAACAATGGGTTCCCGCACTGGAAACCATGTCGATTTCATTCGGTTTCTGGCGCTATGCAATTGCGCTTTCAGTGTTAGTTTTCGGACTATTTGTCGTACATATCTGGCTACCGGCCGGACAAAGATCATTGCTGGATATTCTGCCCGGTATTGCGCTGACACTGATTGCATGGCTGGCCGGAGCAACTGCTTTTGCCCGTTATCTTGAAAGCTTTGCCAGCTATGTCACCACCTATGCCGGTCTGGCATCGATCATGGTGGCGATTGTGTTTCTCTATATTATTGCCGCGATTTTCATCATTGGCGCGGAAATCAACGCCGCTATCATGCAATACCGCAATCGCGAACAGCAATAAGGATACAAAAAAGGCGCGGAGACCGCGCCTTTTTCTTTATTATTTTCTCAAAATCAGGCAGCTGATTTCGGCTTGATCAGATTACGCTCCAGCAACAATTCAGCGATCTGGATCGTGTTGAGTGCTGCACCTTTGCGCAGATTGTCCGCAACGATCCACATGGAAAGACCGTTTTCCAGTGTGATGTCTTCACGGATACGCGAAATGAATGTTGCGTCTTCGCCGGCGCTTTCATAAGGGGTGATGTAACCACCGTCTTCATGCTTATCAACAACCTGACAACCCGGTGCATCACGCAGGATATCACGGGCTTCATCAGCGCTGATCGGCTTGTCGAATTCAATATTCACAGCTTCAGAGTGACCGATAAAGACCGGTACCCGCACGGCAGTGCAGGAAACTTTGATCTTCGGATCCAGCATTTTCTTGGTTTCAGCCATGACTTTCCACTCTTCTTTGGTGGAGCCGTCTTCCATGAAGGAATCAATATGCGGGATAACGTTGAAAGCAATGCGCTTGGTGAATTTCTGTGCTGTGACAGGATCAGCAACAAAAACCGCGCGGGACTGCTGGAACAGCTCGTCCATACCTTCTTTACCGGCACCGGAAACCGACTGATAGGTTGCAACAACAATACGCTTGATGGTGGCCGCATCATGCAAAGGCTTGAGTGCAACAACGAGCTGGGCAGTCGAGCAATTCGGATTGGCAATGATATTGCGCTTGCGGAAACCGTCAATCGCATCCGGATTGACTTCCGGCACGATCAGCGGCACATCGGCATCATAGCGCCATGCGGAAGAATTATCGATAACCACGCAACCCTGCGCGCCGATTTTTGGTGACCATTCCTTGGAAATATTACCACCGGCCGACATCAGACAAATGTCAGTATCGGAAAAATCATAGGTGTCGAGCGCTTTAACTTTCAGTGTCTTATCGCCGTAAGACACTTCCGAACCCTGACTGCGGCGGGAAGCAAGTGCCACCACCTCAGAAGCCGGAAAACCACGCTCTTCGAGAATATTGAGCATTTCGCGACCCACATTACCTGTGGCGCCGACAACAGCAACTTTGAAACCCATGTGAAAAATCTCCTGTCCCTCTCCGCTTTCACACCAGAAAACCCGTGGCCACGCAGGTTCTCCGCCCCGGGCCTAACCCGGGAGAGGGTGAGCAGGCCAAGGGATCAGACCGTTTTGGTGGTCGTTTTCGAGGTGATTGTCTTCAGGGCAATCATGGCCGTTTTGGTAATACCGAATGCAGGAGAAGCTACACCCATAGCTCCGCCGCCGGAGAAATCTCCGGAAAATGCTGGCAAAACTGATGGCAAAGCGAGGGATTCCACGCGGTGTCTCCTAATTCACTGCTGCTTTTAACGCGATTTTGCCAAGAGTCAATTGCCGTTTATGTCGCCAAAGCCGCCAAATGTTTAAGAAAATACCAAATTTCCAATAAGCTGCGTTTGCATCCGCGCCGCGCAGAAAAATATTTCACCATTATTATACTAAAGAATACTGACGCAAATCCCGTTTTCAGTTCATTCTGTCTGCGACTGCTTTGCCAGGCGGCAATAGAAACCGCGCGACTGCAGGCACCTCCGGCCACACCGGCCACGAGACGAATTCCGCATATTGAAAGGCTGAGAATAATCAACACCCGGTGGCAATAAGGGAACTGCCGCAGGGTTTATCCGGGAGGACAAATTATGGCAGCAATTGATGGTGCGCGTGAACGCGCCCCTAAGATGACCAAGGAGGAGCGCAAAGTTATTTTTGCCTCATCGCTTGGTACAGTATTTGAATGGTACGATTTTTATCTCTACGGCTCACTGGCAATTTATATCGGTGCTGCCTTCTTCAGTGAATATCCTGAAACAACCCGTAATATTTTCGCGCTGCTGGCTTTTGCGGCGGGCTTTCTTGTACGCCCGTTCGGCGCGTTGTTCTTTGGCCGTATCGGCGATCTGGTAGGCCGTAAATATACGTTCCTTGTCACCATTGTGGTGATGGGGCTTTCCACCTTCCTCGTCGGTCTGTTGCCGGGCTCGGCATCTATCGGCATTATCGCACCGATCATTCTGATTGGTCTGCGTATGCTGCAGGGTCTCGCACTTGGCGGTGAATATGGCGGTGCGGCCACTTACGTGGCTGAACATGCACCAAACGGACGCCGCGGTTTCTATACTTCATGGATTCAAACCACCGCGACTTTCGGTCTCTTCCTGTCTCTGGTGGTCATTCTGCTGATCCAGAATTCCATGACAGCCGAAGAATTCGCAGCATGGGGCTGGCGTATTCCGTTCCTGATTTCCGTCGTTCTGCTCGGTATTTCCGTCTGGATCCGTATGCAGATGAGTGAATCCCCTGCTTTCAAGAAAATGAAAGAAGAAGGCAAACAGTCCAAGGCTCCGCTGAAAGAAGCTTTTGGTCACTGGAAAAACGCCAAGATTGCTCTGATTGCCCTGTTCGGCCTCACCGCCGGTCAGGCTGTGGTCTGGTATTCCGGTCAGTTCTATACGCTGTTCTTCCTGCAAAACGTGCTGAAGGTTGAAAGCATCTCGGCCAATATCATGATTGCTATTGCCCTTCTGATCGCAACCCCGTTCTTCCTGTTCTGGGGCTGGCTGTCGGATAAAGTCGGCCGCAAGCCGATCATCATGGCAGGTCTGGCACTGGCAATCTTCACATATTTCCCGCTGTTTAAAGCCCTCACAGCAGCCGCCAATCCGGCGCTTGCCCGTGCAGAAGCAACCATCAGCGCAACCATCACCGCAGCACCGGGCGATTGTACTTTCCAGTTCAATCCGGTTGGTACAGCCAAATTCACCACATCCTGTGACGTGGCAACCGCTTTCCTGTCCCGCTCTTCCGTTCCTTATACGGTTGAAACCGGCGCAGCAGGCACACCAGCAAGTGTGAAAATCGGTGAAAGCACCATCACATCCTATGATGCGACCGGTGCCGATGCCGCAACCCGTGCACCGGCTTTTGTGCATGATGTGAATCTGGCTCTGCAAAAAGCCGGCTTCCCTCTGGTGCGTAATGCTGCCAAAGTACCGGATGCCAAGCTGGATGCATTTGTTGCCGCCAATCCGGAACTGTCGCTGAATGCAGATACAATCCGCGCCGGTGAATCCGTCAGCATGACAGCCGATCAGATGGTTGCTGCCAAGCTGATTCCGGCAGCTGATGCCGCAACAATCGGTGAGCAGAAGGTTTATAGCATTCCTGATGCAGGCACCTTCAAAATGGTTGCCGATCCGGATGAAGTAAACTGGCCGCTGACCATTCTGATCCTCACCATTCTGGTGATCTATGTGACAATGGTTTATGGCCCGATTGCCGCTATTCTGGTGGAAATGTTCCCGACCCGCATCCGTTATACCGGTATGTCACTGCCTTACCATATTGGTAACGGCTGGTTCGGGGGTCTTCTTCCGGCAACTGTGTTTGCGATGAGCGCTGCCAAAGGTGATATTTATTATGGCCTCTGGTATCCGATCATTATCGCTCTGATGACTTTAATTATCGGTCTGATCTTTGTACGTGAAACCAAAGACCGTGACCTCAATCACGTAGAGTAAAAACTCTGCTGCAAAATAAAACCGCCGGAGCAGCAATGTTCCGGCGGTTTTTTATGATCAATCGGTTATTATAGATGTCAAGCAGACAATGCTTTGAACTTGGCGAGAATTGCGTCGCCCATTTCAACAGTGCCGACTTTCTTCGAGCCTTCCGACCAGATATCACCGGTACGGATACCATCATCCAGAACAGCAGCAATGGCCGCTTCCAGACGATCTGCTTCTTCAATCAGGTTGAAAGAATAACGCAGGCACATTGCGAAAGAAGCAATCATTGCAATCGGATTGGCAATGCCTTTGCCAGCAATATCCGGTGCCGAACCATGTACCGGCTCATACAGTGCTTTGCGTTTGCCTGTTGTTGCATCCGGTGCACCGAGCGAAGCGGATGGCAACATGCCGAGCGAACCGGTCAGCATAGCAGCAACATCAGACAGCATATCACCGAACAGATTGTCGGTTACGATCACGTCGAACTGTTTCGGCCAGCGTACCAGCTGCATACCACCGGCATCGGCCAGCATATGCTCAAGCTGCACATCAGCATATTTTGCTTTATGGGTTGCGGTGACAACTTCGTTCCACAACACGCCGGATTTCATCACATTACGTTTTTCCATCGAGGTGACTTTGTTGCCGCGTGTCCGCGCCAGTTCAAAAGCCACACCGGCAATGCGCTCGATTTCATAGGTTTCATAAACCTGTGTATCGATACCGCGCTTCTGACCATTGCCCAGATCAATGATTTCTTTAGGCTCACCGAAATACACACCGCCGGTCAGTTCGCGAACGATCAGAATGTCCAGACCTTCAACGACTTCCGGACGCAGCGACGAGGCATCAGCCAGTGCCGGATAGCAGATTGCAGGGCGCAGATTGGCAAACAGCGCCAGATCTTTACGCAGACGCAGCAGACCAGCTTCCGGACGCACTTCATAAGGCACGCTGTCCCATTTCGGGCCACCAACAGCACCAAACAATACGGCATCAGCGGCGAGCGCCTTTTCCATATCGCCTTCTGAAATCGCCTGACCATGGGCATCATAGGCGGAACCGCCGACAAGACCTTCGTCTGTCTCGAAGCCGAGGCCTTTTTCTTCATTCAGATAAGTGATGATTTTGCGGACTTCCGCCATTGACTCAGGGCCGATGCCGTCGCCGGGCAGAAGAAACAGTTTTCTGGTCGCCATAATGCCATGCCTTTTTTCAGATCGACGGACGGTCTGTTCCCGCCAGCGATCTTCTTTAAATTCAGAGCACCCTCCCCCCGCAATTAATCTCAAAGGCAAAGCGCTCACGCGAAAAATTCGCGTTATTCATAGCCCAGAATCTCAGAGAGGGGGAAGTGTCAAACGCAAGATTTGACTCATATTTTTGCGATTCTCGCAATAATCCTAAACGGCATGCAGCCATGGATGAAAATACTTCCGTCTGCTTTACCGCTTAGACGCTTATCGCTTTGAGGAGACGCACTCTAGAGCAGATTACTTCCAGATTGGATCATAGCGCTCGCTCTAGATTCTTTATTTGGTCGCATTATCACAGACGTCAAGTTGATCCAACTTGACTGTGAAATGCTCTAATCTAAAGAACGGGCTTCCGATGCCAGCAGAATCGGTATGCCTTCCCGCACCGGATAGGCCAGTTTTGCCTTTTTAGAAATCAGCTCGCTGTGCTCGCGGTCATAATCCAGCACGCCCTTGGTCAGAGGGCAAACCAGCAATTCAAGCATTTTCGGATCGATCTGCTTTATACTATCCTCATCATGCATACTTGTCAGACCTACATATTCTCAGGCTATTGCAAGCCTGAACCATAATCATCGCCGTTGCGTACCAGAGCAATTTCGGTAATCGCAACCAGCGTTTCCGCACGGGTTTTCAGATCAGGCGCTTCCAGCAATGCCTGTTTTTCCGCCTCACCAAAAGGCGACATCATTGACAGCGCATTGACCAGTGTTTCATTGCCTGCCTTGGCAATGCTTTCCCAATCCGCCTCAAGACCATTGGCTTCAAGATAATCGCGAAAAGCCTGCAACAGCGCTTCACGATCAACCTCTTTTTCGCCCTGCTCTTCTTCGAGATCCTGCAGATAAGGTTTGATCCGCGCCATACGGAACGGATGCGGTACCGGCAGTTCTTCCTCCAGCCGGAAGCGGCAAATACCCTGCAATGTAATCAGCACTCGGCCATCACCGGTTTCGGTATAGGATGTGATCCGTCCGAGACAGCCAACCGCACTCAGTTCCGGCCTGTCCGTACCTTTGGCGGCGCCTTCTTTATCTTGCACCGCAACACCATTGACGATTTGCGGCTGGATAATCCCGATCACACGGTCACCGGCCAAAGCCTCATCAACCATCACCAGATAACGCGGTTCAAAAATATTCAGAGGCATTTGCCCGCGGGGTAAAAGCAGACCGGCTACCAGCGGAAATACAGGAATCACTTCCGGTAAGTCTGACGCTTTTCGGTAATGGACATTGCCCGCCTGCATAAATTCACCTCACATCTCAATACCGGATTACTGTTCCGGTATTGTATCATAATTTAACAATAGTGCCCGCTGCTCAGGAAAATAGCAGCGACGACAATTTACGGCGACCGTTCAAAGTTGCCGGATCTTTAAAGCCCCATGCTTCAAAGAATTGCAGCAATTGCTTGCGCGCACCATCATCATTCCATGTACGATCCGCTTTCATAATCGCGAGAAGACCGTCAGCGGCTTCCTCACGTTTATCCAGCGCATTGGCAATCATCGCCAGATCAAAACGGGCCTGATGGTCGTCCGGATTGGCAGCCAGTCGTGCCTGCAACTCAGCAGGATTGCCGAGATGTGCAACCTGATCTGCCAAAGCGAGACGCGCCTCAACGGCGCGGATTTTCGCATCGTCTTTCTGCTTATCCGGCACCTGAGCAAGCACTTCGCGTGCTTTATCAAGTTCGCCCAGATCAAACAAGCACTCGGCCAGACCGGCAAGAGCAGTCACATTATCCGGCACATTTTGCAAAACCGCTGCATAAATCTGTGCGGCCTGATCCGGTTCGCCATGCTCCTGCATTTCCTGTGCAGCAGCCAGTGCCTCTTCAATCGCAGCCTGAGGGCCGCTTTTTGCACCGGCGCTTTTGGCAACCTTATCGATAAATTCTTTGATTTTGCTTTCCGGCAAAGCACCCATGAAACCGTCAACCGGCTGCCCATTGACGAAAGCAATTACGGCCGGAATCGACTGAATACCCAACTGTCCGGCAATGACCGGATGGTCATCAATATTCATTTTCACCAGTTTGACAGTGCCCTGCGCAGCATTGACAGCGCTTTCAATCAGCGGTGTCAGCTGACGGCACGGGCCGCACCACGGCGCCCAAAAATCCACCAGCACCGGCTGATTGCGGGACTCACTGAGAACATCCGCTGCAAAGCCCGCAGTCGTTGTATCTCTAATCAAGCCGGCAGCGGAATCAGAACTGCCAAAACCCGCCAGCGATGACAGCGCACCGGCACTGTCTTCAGCCTCTGCCGGGGCTGCAGTTTCAGCGGACGTATTATAGGTCACGCTGGTATTACCCTGACCGGAGGCTTGGCCATAAGTTGCCCCGTAAGGGTTACCGCCATAAGGATTATTAGCGCTGTTCATTGTCGTCCCTTAATCCGTTCTTCCCGAGCCATATTACATCATAAATTCAGCTGACTGCGAGCCATGCTGTAATTATGGCAGAATATAATATCTCTGCCATGTTAATTCGGCATTTTCAGCGGCGCTTTCAAGCCCCGTTTTAAGCCGGAGCTGTTTCTGCCGTGCTGACAGACACTATACGCGCTTCATGTCCGGTGGCTTCCAGAAACTTCAGCAAATCATCACGGTGAATCGAGGTCGTCGCCTCATTGGTCAACGGATGCGCATTAATAATTTCATGACGCATCAAGGCTTCGTCCAGAATGATGCTGACCTGATGGTGCGTATCATTAATCGCACCGAATGCAGATACGGCACCCGGTATAAGCCCCAGATATTCCATCAGTTTTTCCGGTTTGCCGAAAGAGACCTTACTGGCTGCACCGATCAGCGCATGAATGGTTTTGAGATCAACAACCGCATCTTCTTCAACAGTCACAAGGAAAAAATTGTCTTTCTTGTCTTTCAGAAAAAGATTTTTGGTATGGCCACCGGCAATTTCTCCGCGCAAATTCTGAGAATCGGCAACTGTAAACAGAGGCGGGTGCGTAACGGTTTGCACCTTGATCCCGAGCGTATCGAGATAATCATGCAAATCAGCAGCGGTTTTAGGCATTTTTGTCTTCTCCTCCAAAGCAGGCTGCATATCTCTTACAAGACAAGCATAAAAAGCTGCAAGAAAACGACAATGATATGCGTTTGAAACAAAAATGCCGCCGCTTTCGCGACAACAGCCTCAAATTAATGACTGCACCATGCTTCGACTCATTTATTTGCGCTCAAAATATCCTGCTCGCAGGGCTCAAGATCGAATCATTACAAGGATTTATGCACCTTAAAACGGTGCTTCCCGATATATCAGACCATCCAGCTATGCGAAAACTGCCTGTATTCAGGGCTTCCTGAATTATACACAAAACTGTTTGAAGTTTTTGCAGATTTCCTGTTGCAAATCACTCAGGCTTTTGCCATATAGCGCAGGCCTAACCAACAAACTGGCGCGAGCGGGTGTAGCTCAGGGGTAGAGCACAACCTTGCCAAGGTTGGGGTCGAGGGTTCGAATCCCTTCGCCCGCTCCAGTTTGGTTAGACTTCAAAAGCCGCGCAACAGCGCGGCTTTTTGCTTTTCTGGTTCAATTTCCCCGCATTATTGCCAAGACAAAGCCGCCTCTCCGTTTCGTCTTAAATCCTTTAAAAAAATTACAGATTTTTGCATTTTTCCTGTTGCAAATCACTCAGGCTTTTGCCATATAGCGCAGGCCTAACCAACAAACTGGCGCGAGCGGGTGTAGCTCAGGGGTAGAGCACAACCTTGCCAAGGTTGGGGTCGAGGGTTCGAATCCCTTCGCCCGCTCCAGTTTGGTTAAGCCTCCAAAAGCCGCGCAACAGCGCGGCTTTTTGCTTTTCAGATTTCCGCTGCAATATAATTTTCAGCTCAAAAAATATGGCGCCGCACTCACATGCGACGCCTTGCCTGCAGAGAATCGTTTTCTTGCATGAAGTTAAGAAGAGAAAACCTGTCTCTCCGCACGGGCAACACGGCGACGCGCAATAATAAACGCCGCAATGAACATCAACATCATCAGCAGAACGATTGTCGGTGCCGGTGCGCTGTCGACAAAGAAGCTGGCATAAACACCAAGCCCAGACGCAGCGACTGCCACAACAACCGCAACAACCAGCATGGAACTGAAATTGCGCGTCAGCAGGAAGGCAATTGCCCCCGGTGCAATCAAAATCGCAATGGCCAGAATGATACCCACCGCTTTCAAAGCACCGACAATAGTCAGCGAGAGAATAGCCAGCAGACCATAATGCAGCAGCCTGACCGGCAGCCCCACAGCCTGTGCCTGCGCCGGATCAAAAGCATGCAGCAACAGATCCCGCCATTTCAGCACCAGCAGACCGGTAACAATGACAGCAATGATTGCTGTTTCAATCATATCCTGCTTGCCGATACCAAGAATGTCACCGAACAGAATATGATCCAGATGCACATCAGACTGCACCTTCACATACATCACCAGTCCGAGGCCGAACATACCGGAGAAGACAACGCCCATAATGGTATCTTGTTTGATCCGGCTGTTTTCTTTCAGAAAACCGGTTGCCAGCGCACAGAACATCCCTGCAACGAAAGCGCCGATCGCCAGCGGAATATTGATGATATAGGCCAGCACCACGCCCGGCAGCACTGCATGGGAAACGGCATCCCCCATCAGCGACCAGCCTTTAAGCACCAGAAAACATGACAATAACGCAGCCGGTATCGCGATCAGCATGGCAATAACCATAGCATTGACCATAAATTCAAAGCGAAACGGCATCATCAGAGTTTCAAACAGGCTCATGACTGCACCTCCGCTCTGATTGCTTCAGCTGCACGGCGTCTTGCCGCCAGCATGCCGTGCTTTGGCGCGAAGAAAAATGCTGCCAAAAAGATCAGCGTCTGCATCACAACAATAATCCCGCCGGTCGCACCATCGAGAAAATAGCTGATATAAGCGCCGGTAAAACTGGTGAGCGTTCCGATGATCACAGCAATCATCAGCAAGCGCGGAAAGCGATCTGTCAAAAGATAGGCTGTAGCCCCCGGCGTCACCACCATGGAGATCACCAGAAACGCACCCACGGTCTGCATTGCCGCAACAGTACAGGCCGACAACAGCGTGAAGAAAATCACTTTCAGCACGGTCGGGTTCAGGCCGATCGAACGGGCATGACTTTCATCAAAGAAAGTCACCATCAGGTCTTTCCAGATAAACAGCAGCACGGCCAGCGATACAAAACCGATAATCGCCAGTTGCAGCGTATCCGCCGGTGTAATCGCAAGAATATTGCCGAGCACAATGGTCTGAATGCTGACTGCCGTTGGCTTCAGCGATACCATAAACAGTCCGAGACCAAAGAAAGATGTGAAAATCAGACCGATAATCGCATCTTCTTTTAGCTTGGTACGTTCATTGAGAAACAGCATCGCTGCCGCAGCCAAGCCACCGGAGAAGAAAGCACCGATCGCAAAAGGCAGTCCGAGCATATAAGCACCCGCCACACCCGGAACGATAGAGTGAGACAGAGCATCGCCGATCAGCGACCAGCCTTTGAGCATCAGATAGCCGGACAGGAATGCGCACACACCGCCAACCAGCGCCGAAACCCACATGGCATTGATCATATATTGATAGGAGAACGGCTCAAGCAGCAGTTCCATTACTCTGCTCCCTCAACGTGACCATCCTGATACAAGACCAGAGGCCGCTCATCATCGGTCAAAATATTCACCGGATGCGCTTTGCCTTTATCGGTATCATTGAGCACGAAATGGCGCAGAACACCGCCGAAAGTTTTCTCAAGATTGGCCTGCGTGAAGATTGTTTCCGTAGCGCCATAGGCCAGAACCGTGCGGTTCAGCAGCACTGTACGATCACAGAATTCCGGCACACTGCCGAGATTATGGGTCGAGACAAACATCACCCGCCCTTCATCACGCAGATCACGCAACAGCTTGATAATGGCTTCTTCGGTTTTAACATCCACACCGGTAAAAGGCTCATCCAGCAGAATGACTTTGCCATCCTGTGCCAGTGCACGCGCCAAGAATACGCGCTTCTTTTGACCACCGGATAATTCACCAATCTGGCGCTTGCGGAAGTCACTCATGCCAACACGTGCCAGTGCATCCGTCACCGCCTGATAATCGGCAGGCTTAGCACGGCGCATCATACCCATATGGCCGTAGCGCCCCATCATCACCACATCTTCAACGAGAACCGGAAAATTCCAGTCCACATCTTCCGACTGCGGAACATAGGCAACGAGATTGCTCTTAAGTGCCTGCTTCACCGGAAGGCCGAGAATGCGGATATCGCCTTTTGCCAGCCGTACAAAGCCCATCAGGGCCTTAAACAAGGTGGATTTACCGGAACCATTCACACCCACCAGCGCGGTGATTGTACCGGTCGGAATTTCAAAACTCGCATCACGCAGAGCCGTATGGCCATTGCGATAGGTTACTGTCGCCCCACTGACCATAAGACCTGCTCCCGCATCGGATGATGCGGGAGACAGAGATGCCTTTGGGAGGACATTAAGCGGGGCATTCATTATTTTGCATCTCCGGATTTAAGACCCTTCGCAATCGTGTCAGTTGTCACACGAAGCAGGTCGAGATAGGTCGGCACGGCACCGTCCGGCACTGAAAGCGAGTCCACATACAGAACACCGCCATAATTCGCGCCGGTTTCAGAAGCCACCTGCTGAGCAGGAGCAGGAGAAATCGTGCTTTCAGAGAAAACCACATTGATATTGTTCTTGCGAACGGCATCAATCACTTTACGAACCTGCTGCGGCGTGCCTTGCTGATCGGCATTAATCGGCCACAGATACAGCTCTTTCAGATTAAGATCGCGTGCCAGATAGCTGAAAGCACCTTCACTCGTCACCAGCCAGCGCTTGTCATCCGGAATATCCTTCAGCTCATCCTTGATCGGATCAATCAGCGCCTTGAGCTTGGCCTTATAGGCTTCAGCATTGGCCTTATAGGTTTCGGCGTTTTTCGGATCATGTTTCACGAAAGCATCGCGAATATTATCGACATAAATCATACCTGCAGACGGAGACATCCAGGCATGCGGATTAGGCTTGCCGCTATACGGGCCTTCGGCAATACCCATCGGCTCAACACCATCCGAGACAACAACGCTTGGCACATCTTTCAGATGCTGGAAGAATTTTTCAAACCAGCGCTCCAGATTAAGGCCATTCCAGAAAATCAGCTGTGCACCTTGCGCCTTCATAATATCGCCCGGCGTCGGCTGATAATCATGAATTTCGGCATTCGGCTTGGTAATGGATTCAACAATCGCAGCATCACCGGCCACATTACGGGCAATATCCGCAATAACCGTAAACGTCGTCACTGCTTTGAATTTTTCTTGTGCCGCAGCAGGCACCACCACCAGCGCGGCAGAAAAAGCTGTACCAATAATACCGGCCAGCAGCACGCGCCTCATTTTGCTGAACATTCTCAACTCCTCAATCCCTACCAATTTTGTTTATTGCAAATAGAAAATCCTACTTGCAAATGATTGTCAATTGCACTCTTCGTAATGAGTCTGTAATAGTTTTGCAAGTGAAAATCATTCGCAACAGAAGAATAGGTCATGTCATGCTGGAAGTGCCTGAAAAATTACGTGCGCAAATGCGTATGCAACGCCTGATGCAAATGCAGGATACGTCTCTTATCCGGCCAATTCTGCAAAAGGCTGGTCTGCGCCCTACCCGTCAGCGCCTGATACTCGGGCAATTCCTGCTCAGCGGCCAGCATCAGCATATTTCGGCCGATGAGCTGCATCTGCTCACCATACAGTGTGGCTTCAGCATGTCACTGGCGACCGTCTATAATACGCTCAATCAATTTGCTGAGGCTGGTCTGATCCGCAAAATCTCTGTCAGCGGCCAGCGCACATTTTTTGATACCAATGCGCATAATCATCAGCATTTTTATCTGGAAGATAAAGATCGCATGATTGATATCGGCGGAGCACAGCTTACGCTCTCACCGCCACCGCAAGCACCGGCCGGTTATGCGATTACCAAAATCGACATTCTGGTGAGCCTGAAGAAAATATAGGCAGCGACCGATGTTACAATTTTGTCATTGCTCTGAGGTCTGCCTGTCACCAACACAGTGTAAGAAACGCGCATTAGCGGCCTGTGTTCCCCGATTTGAAATACACATCCGCGTTTTTCAAATCTTAATGAGGGAGCAGATCCATGCGGATTGTTCAGATTACCGACACCCATTTCAGCCCGTCCAAAACACATTTTACTAAAAACTGGCAGCCTCTCGCCGAATGGCTGGAAGAGGTTCAGCCTGATCTCGTTATCCATACCGGCGATCTGGCCGTGGATGGTGCGGACTATGATGACGATCTCACTTATTGCGTCGATCTTTTCAGTGAGCTGAACCTGCCGGTGCTTTGCGTTCCGGGTAATCACGATGTCGGCCATCTGCCTTCCTCCCTGCAACCGGTGAATGATGAGCGCCTTGAGCGCTGGCGCGATCTGGTCGGCCCTGATCGTTGGGTGCATGACCAGTCCGGCTGGCGTTTGATCGGCCTCAACAGTCTGCTGATCGGCAGCGGCCATAAGGAAGAAGAACAGCAATATCTGTGGTTGGAAGAAGCGTTAAAAGGTGCCGAAGGCAAGCCCGTTGCGATTTTTGCCCATAAACCGCTTTTCGTCGATAGCCCTGATGAGGGCGACAGTGGCTACTGGGGCGCTTCGCCGGAAGACCGCAAACGTCTGATGGATTTATTCAGCGCACATGATGTTCGTCTTTATGCCAGCGGCCATCTGCACCGCGCATGGGCCGGTCATCATCAGGGTATTTCGCTGATCTGGGGGCCTTCATCAGGCTTTATCGTCGGACCAATGGAACGGGATTTGCCGGGCGAGCGTATTGTCGGCGCTGTTATTCACACTCTGACCGATAATGTGCATAGCGAAATCACTGAACTCACACAGCTGCGTCCTTATCTGCTTGATGATGTGGTGCATGAAGTTTACCCGTCGAGCCACACTGCCGCCATTACCAGCGCCGATGCAACGGAGCGGGCATAATGGCGCATTTCGCACTGAAAAATATCTCCAAATCTTTCGGCGATCAGCACATTCTCAAAGATGTAACGATTGAAGCCGAAGACAGTGAATTCATTGCACTGGTCGGGCCTTCCGGTTGCGGAAAAAGCACCATCCTGCGGATTGCCGCCGGTCTGGAACATGCCGATGACGGCAATATCTGGCTGGGCGGGCGCAATATTACCGCCGCTCATCCTTCAGACCGTAATATCGCAATGGTGTTCCAGTCCTATGCGCTCTATCCGCATTTGACCACGCGGGAGAATATTGCCGTACCGCTCGCCATGCGCGATCTGACCATGACAGAACGTCTGCCGCTGATCGGCAACTGGATGCCGGGTCAGGCGGCGAAACGTGCCGCCATTCAGCAACAGGTGCAGGCAACTGCACAGAGCCTGAAAATCGACCATCTGCTGGATCGAAAACCTGCGCAAATGTCCGGCGGTCAGCGCCAGCGTGTCGCGCTTGCCCGTGCCATGGTGCGCCAGCCGCAAGTATTCCTGATGGATGAGCCGCTCTCCAATCTCGATGCCAATTTGCGTGTGCATACCCGTGCTGAAATTGTCGATCTGCATCGCCGTGCCGGTGTGCCAAGCCTCTATGTGACCCATGACCAGTCCGAAGCGCTCAGCATGGCCGACCGCGTTGCCGTGATGATCGGTGGTCACCTGCTGCAAATCGATACACCGTCCGAGATTTATAACAATCCGCGCCATATCGAAGTTGCCCGCTTCATCGGCAGCCCGAAAATCAATGTGCTGAGCGCCCGCGCCAGCGATCAGGGTATTATTCACTTTGCCGGCAAAGCAATTTTAAGCGAAATTGACATTCATGCCGGCTCTGCACTCAGTGTAGCAATCCGGCCTGAAGACCTGCAAATCCGCCGTGCCCATGAAAAACCTGCGGACAGGACGATCTCAGCCGCAGTAGCGCGTATTGAATTTCTTGGCTCTGAAGCTCTGGTCTATCTCAATGCTCCGGGTGCTCAGGAATTGCTGACTGCACGATGCAGTCCGGCCATGGCAGCGGATCTGCAACCGGATATGCCGGTTTTTCTGACTTTTGATCCGCATAAAGCACTGCTGTTTGATACAGAAGGCCAACGCCTGCGCAAACTTTCTCATACAGTTTCAAGCCGCATCAAGGCAGACAGCCATGTCTGATATTGCACAAACCTTCTCTCCGGTGATGACGGCGCGTGAGGCTGCCAATGCCGCACGCAAGCGTGAAGAGCGTCTGGCATGGAAGCTGATGGCACCGGCTGTGTCGCTGGTACTTCTGTTCATTTTACTGCCGACCTTGGCGGTGTTTTATCTCAGTTTCACCAATTTTGAACTGGGATATACGGATTATCAGTTCGTCGGCTTAGAAAATTATATTGAACTTTTCAAAGACCGCACCTTCCGCATTTCCCTGCAAAATACCGCACTCTATACGCTGATCGTCACCCCGCTTTCCGTTTTTCTCGGATTAGGTGCAGCTCTGCTGATTGAGAGTGAAACACGCGGCAAAGCCTTTTTCCGCACCGTCTATTTCCTGCCCGTTGCCTCGCTACTCGTGGCTATGGCCACCGTCTGGCAATATCTTCTGCACCCGACAATGGGGCCGGTTAATGCCATGCTCGGCCTGTTAGGGATCGACGGGCCGAACTGGCTCGGCAGTTCTTCAACCGTGCTGCCAAGTCTTGCCATGATCGGCATCTGGCAATCTGTCGGCTTCAATATGGTGCTGTTTCTGGCTGGTCTTACCGCCATTCCGCGCGAACTATATGCTGCTGCCGAAATGGATGGCGCTAAAAGCGCATGGGAGCGTTTCCGGCTGGTGACATGGCCACTGCTCGGCCCCACTACACTCTTTGTCCTTACCATCAGCGTCATCAACTCCGTCAAAGTCTTTGAATCGGTCAAAACCCTCACACAGGGCGGGCCAAACAAAGCCTCGGAAGTGCTGCTGCATACGATCTATCAGGAGGGTTTCGTGTTCCTGCGCGTCGGCTATGCCTCCGCTATGACCGTGATTTTCCTCATGGTGCTGATCGTGATGATGTTGTTGCAATATCGCGTGCTTGACCGCCGCGTGCATTATTAAGAGGCGGAAATCATGTCAGTCTTACGTTTTACCCGCCTCGGGATTTTGTCTCTCGGTGCGCTGCTGTTCCTTGCACCCTATATCTGGATGCTCTCCACGGCCGCTAAATCGCAATCGGATATTTTCTCCTCATCGCTCAGCCTCATTCCGCAAAACTGGGCGCTGATCGAAAATATCACCAAGGCCTTTTCCCGTGTACCGATGGGGCAATTGCTGCTCAACGGCGTTCTGGTCTGCGCACTCATTCTGGTCGTGCAGGTCATTATCGCTATCCCTTGCGCCTATGCCATGGCCAAGCTGCGCTTTCGTGCAGCACAGGTGATGATGAGCGCGGTGATGCTCGGCCTGCTGGTGCCGATCCACGCTACGGCTTTGCCGTTCTACTTAGGTTTTGAGCGCACAGGCCTGCTGAACACCTATTTTGCCATCAGCGCACCATTCTTCATCTCGGTATTCGGCATCTTCCTGTTTCTGCAGTTTTTCCGCTCGATGCCGGATGATCTGATTAATGCCGCCCGCCTTGACGGCATGTCGGAAACCGGCATTGTCGCCCGTGTTATTGTGCCGAATGCATGGCCTGCGATTACTGCTTTTTCGATCTTTTCCGTGGTTGCACACTGGAATGATTTGTTCTGGCCGCTGATCGTTGTCACCAATATGGACATGGCCACACCGCCTCTGGGGCTGCTGTATTTCCGCGCTGCCGAAGCCGGTGATGACTATGGCGCGCTGATGGCTGCCACGCTGATTATCACCCTTCCCCTCGTTCTTGCTTTTCTTGCAGCGCAACGCCGCTTCATTGAGGGCATTACCATGACCGGCCTCAAAGGCTGATCGCAACCTCACGTCTGTAACGCTCTTCCTCCCAAACATTTACGGAGCCTGTAATGACATTCTTCTCCCGTACTCTGACTGCTGCTGCCCTCTTTTCCGGTCTGTGCAGCACAGCTCTGGCTGAAACCACGCTCAATGTGCATTATCCTATGCCGGGCTTTTTTCAGGACGTGATGGCCAATATTTCCAAGAAATTCACGGAAGAAAATCCGGATATCAAAATCCATTTCGTCAATCCTTCCGCGACCTATGAAGACGGCATTCAGCTGATTATGCGCCAGAACGGCACCGCTGAGCTGCCGGACATCACCTTTACCGGCCTGAACCGCCTGCGCATTTTAAGTGAACGCAATATCGGCCTTGATCTGAAACCGCTGGTCGAGAAAGAAACTGATTTTGAAGCGCAGGGTTTCACTCCGACCATTCTGAATCTTGCCAAAATCGGTGACCGTCAGGTTGGTCTGGCTTTCGCAACCTCCAATCCGATCATGTATTACAATGCGGATCTGTTTAAAAAAGTCGGCGAAAACCCGGATACGCCTCCGGCAACATGGGATGATGTCATCCGCATCGGCGGTAAAATCAAAGCGCTCGGCAACGGCGTTCAGGGTATCGATTTCCGCTGGCAGGGTGATGACTGGATGTTCTCAGCCCTGTTGTTCGGTGCCGGTGGCCGGATGCTTTCAGAGGATGAAAAACAGGTCGCATTCAGCGGTGCTGAAGGTGAAGCGGCTTTCAAACTGCTCGACCGCATGGTGAAAGAAGGCGGCCTGCCGGTCTTTACCAAAGAAGCCGGTGAACAGGCCTTTGCTGCAGGCAATGTCGGCTTTGCTTTCCAGACCACCGGCGGCCTGCGCAATACAATCAAAAATGTCGGCGACAAATTCGACATGCGCACCGCTAAAATCCCGCTGCTTAATCCGGAAAAAGGCCGCCTGCCAACAGGTGGCAATGCGGTTGTTATCCTGACATCGGACGACGCGAAAATTGAAGCCGCATGGAAATTTGCCAAATTTGCTGCCGGTCCTTACGGCGCATCGGTCGTCGTACCGGGTACCGGCTATGTGCCTAACAATGAGCTGGCCGCAAAATCTGACGAATATCTCGGTAAATTCTATGACGAAAACCCGCTGTTCAAAGCCGGTCTCAGCCAGATGAATATCATGATCCCTTGGTATGCTTTCCCCGGTTCGAACGGCGTGAAAGTAACCCAGACTATCGTTGATAATCTGTCCCGCGTTGTTGAGCAGAAAGCCACGCCGGAAGAAGCCCTTGCCGATGCGGCCGATGAAGTGAAAAAGCTGCTGCCACGCCGCTAATCACATCAGAATAATGATCAGACCGGCGGCTTTAAGTTGCCGGTTTTTTCTTTTGTAAAGTTGCCAGCGCCACACCGAATGTGGTCAGCACCATACCGGCAATCTGCACCAGCGTCAGCGTTTCTCCAAACAGCAAATAGGCCATAATCGCGGCGGTTCCCGGCACCAGATAGAAGAACGACGCGACCTTTGATACTTCACCCTGCCCGATCAGGATCAGCAGCAGCAAGATCGCACCGATTGACAGAACCAGCACCAGCCAGAGCATTGCAAACAGCAATTCCGGCGACCAGATCACCGTCTTCGTTTCAAAAGTCAGCGACAACAGGCCGGTCAGAATACCTGCAGCGATATATTGCACGGTCGTGCCGGTTTTCAGATCAATTTTCACCGCAAAGCGTTTTTGCCAGACTGTACCGATACTGATCGCCATAACCGCTGCCAGTGCCGCACTTAATGTTGCCGGATTAATCCCACCGGAACTGAGTGAAAATTTCGGCGCAACCACCAGCGCCACACCACAGAAGCCGATCAGCAGGCCTAACCATTGCCGTGGCAACACAGTCTCTCGCAGGAAGAGTGCGGCAATCAGCGTAGTAATCAGCGGCTGCAAGCCGGAAACCAGCGCCGTCATCCCCGCAGGCAAACCATGACGCACTGCCCAGAATACACCGGAGAGATAAATCCCGTGAATGAGACAGCCGACAATCGCGGCGTTCACAAGCCCGCGTTTGTCCGGCCAGCGGGCACCGGTTACCAGTGCCCAGACCGCCAGAATAATCGCAGCAATGAAAAACCGTGCGGTCATAAACCAGAACGGCTCGGCATAGGGCATAGCAAGCCCCGCACCTATAAAACCGGTTGCCCAGAGAAAGACGAATAAAGCAGGGAAATATTTGACTGGCATGATCTGTTCCACGAACTATACAACCGGCTTATCCCTGCCGCCCTGCCTCGCCAAGCGATAAACGCTTGCCATTCACATTTGGCTTTGTCATGAAGCATGAATGACACACTCCGATGAAAACAAAACCATCTGCATTTATGTCGATGCCGATGCCTGTCCGGTTAAAAACGAGACTTATAAAGTTGCTGAGCGCCACCGCATCAGAACCTTTGTGGTCGCCAACAGCTTCATCGCTATTCCGCGCGATGAACCACTGATTGAACGTGTGATCGTCCCTGCCGGTCTTGATGTCGCTGATGATTGGATTGCCGAGCGGTCGCGTGCCGGTGCGATTGTTATCACGGCGGATATTCCGCTGGCGCATCGTGCTGTCACTGCCGGAGCTGTTGCGCTTGCACCGGATGGCCGCCTGTTCAGTGCGGCCAATATCGGCAATATTCTTGCCACCCGCAATCTGATGGATGAGCTGCGCTCCGCCAATCCGGTTTCATCAGGCCAATTCGGCGGTTCAAAGCCGTTTTCAGCCCGCGACCGCTCCGCATTTCTCTCGGCACTTGATCTCGCAATTGTGCGGTTGAAGCGTGACGGTTTCACCGCATAACAAAAAAATTACGAAGAACGCATTGTTGCCGTTGCCACACCGGCACCGATCAGCAATGTGCCGCCGGTACGGTTGAAAGCGCGCAAAATCCGCGGACTTTTAAACAGTGTGCGCGCACGATGCGCTGCAAAAGCGTAGAGAAACGCATTGCTGAAAGACAGCACCAGAAATGTGGCTTCAAAAATCAGCATCTGCGTCCAGAAATCGCCATGCCGGTCGAGAAACTGCGGCAGGAAAGCCACGAAAAACGTGATGCTTTTCGGGTTGAGAGATGTCACCAGCCATGCATGCGCCAGCATTTTCACAGGTGATACATCGGCATCCCGCGCTTCTGCCTGCATTGAGGCACCGGAGCGGAATAATTTGATACCAAGCCAGATCAGATAGGCAGCACCAAGCCATTTCACGATTGTAAATATTGTGGCAGAGGCCGCAAGCAACGCACCGATGCCGAGCATCGACAATGTCATAGCCGTAAAGTCACCAAGCGCTACACCGGCCGCCATCGGCATGGCAGTGCGCCAGCCCTGCCCCAAGGCATAGGAAACCACCAATAAAATTGTTGGCCCCGGTATCACCAGCAAAACAATTGATGCAGCCGTGAAGGCAAGCCAGACATCCAGCCCCATAGAAAATCTCCCTTAAGATAATCAGCAGAGCAGAAAATCCAAATCCTGTAAAATCACATTATACAGGATATAGCGACCAATCAGTTGCGTAGAGTCTTGGCCGTTGTAATCAGCTTAACAGCATCCTGCCCCGCCCAGTGTGCTGGTCCGTTCATTGCCGCAATCTGACAACCGGTTTCATCAATCAGCAAAGTTACAGGCAAGCCAAAAGCCAAACCTCTGCGTTTCAGATCATTAAAAACAGTCAGACTGGCATCGCGATAAAAACCGAGCTTCTCAACGCCGATCTCGTTGAGGAAGTTCTTAGGCTTGGAAATATCACCGGTATCGATATTCAGCGCTACGACCTCGAAATCATCACTGCCCTGCTCGGCCTGCAATTTATCCAAAGCTGGCATTTCCTCACGGCACGGCGCGCACCAGCTCGCCCAGAGATTAACCAGCAGGGTCTTGCCCTTCATATCGTCGATGGTGGTTTTTGATCCGTCTGGGGCATCAAATTGCAGATGTGTCAGCAAAGCAGGCTTATCCGATGGCTGCATTCCGGCAACTTCACCGGTTGCAGCAGCGGAAAGTTTAGCTAACTGCTCCTGTTTCAACGCACATTTTGCATCCTCTGCGCCGCCTGCTGCGGCATTACTGGCCGTATTCTCTGTCGGAACAACATTGCCAGAAGGCGGTTCCATCACGTATACCGCAAGGGCACCGGCCAGAAGTCCGGCAATACCGGCGAACAAAATCATCTTCGGGCTGATTGCGCTTTTCGGTTTTGTCTCTTTATTATCTTCGGCCATAATATCGTTCTTTTACTTCACAGTTCCGGCTCAGGGCATAAGCGCATGACGACAGAAAAATCCAGTAACCAGATGTGGGGTGGCCGTTTCGCCTCAGGACCCTCTGCCATCATGGAAGAGATTAATGCTTCGATCGGTTATGACCGCAAACTCTATGCTCAGGACATTGCCGGATCGCTGGCGCATGCTGCCATGCTTGCCAAGACCGGCATCATCTCTGCAGATGATCACAAACAGATCTCCGATGGTCTCAATACCATATTAGCCGAGATCGAAAATGGCAAATTTACCTTCTCGCGCAAGCTTGAAGATATTCATATGAATGTGGAAGCCCGTCTGGCTGATCTGATCGGCGCTCCGGCCGGTCGTCTGCACACTGCCCGTTCGCGTAACGATCAGGTTGCGCTTGATTTCCGTCTCTGGGTCAAAAATGAGCTGGAAAAAACTGCTGCTTCGCTGAAAATCCTGATCGAAGCCTTCCTGATCCGCGCGGAAGAGCACGCGGCAACTGTGATGCCGGGCTTTACGCATTTGCAAACAGCACAGCCGGTGACTTTCGGTCATCATTGCATGGCCTATGTGGAAATGTTCGGCCGTGATCTCTCCCGCGTGCGCGATGCGATTGAGCGTATGAATGAATCTCCGCTCGGTGCCGCAGCACTGGCCGGTACCGGCTTCCCGATTGACCGCCACATGACTGCCGAAGCGCTTGGCTTCCGCGAACCGACCCGTAATTCGATCGACAGCGTTTCCGACCGCGACTATGCGCTGGAATTCCTGTCGATTGCTTCGATCTGCGCAACCCATCTGTCGCGTCTGGCCGAAGAAATTGTGATCTGGTCAACCTCGCAGTTCAATTTCATCCGCCTGTCCGACGCTTTCTCCACCGGCTCATCCATCATGCCGCAGAAGAAAAATCCGGATGCCGCAGAACTGGTGCGTGCCAAGACCGGCCGTATCACCGGCTCGCTTGTCGGCCTGCTGATGGTGATGAAAGGTCTGCCGCTGGCCTATTCCAAAGATATGCAGGAAGACAAAGAAGCGGTTTTTGATGCTGCCGAATCCATCGAACTGGCACTGGCAGCCATGAGCGGCATGGTTTCCGACCTCACCGTGATTGAAGCCTCGATGAAAAAGGCTGCCGGTTCCGGTTACTCCACGGCAACTGACCTCGCCGACTGGCTGGTGCGTGAACTCGGCCTGCCATTCCGTGAAGCGCATCATGTGACAGGCCGTGCCGTTGCACTGGCAGAATCGAAGAAAGTCGATCTGTCCAAACTGACACTGGAAGACATGCAGTCGATCCATCCGCAGATTACCGATGCCGTGTTCGGTTTCCTGACTGTGGATAAATCGGTAAAAAGCCGCCAGTCTTTCGGTGGCACCGCGCCGCAGGAAGTGCGTCGTCAGATCAAATACTGGAAAAAACGCCTTATTAAGGCCTGATCCGCCCCGCTATACAACAGACCGGAGGCGGTTTATGCCTTCGGTCTGCATCCCTTCAAAGATTTGTGTTTGTCTCCGAACAGTTTGCGTTGTCCCGTAATTCAGCTAAAACTGTCAGCGAAAATTACTCACGGCTTTGCGGCCAACCACCAGTTTCAGGATATTTTTTGATGAATAGCCGCGTATTCATGACCTCTGTGATTATGCTTGTTGCCGTTGGCAGCATTGTATCCGGCTGCGGCCGTCGCGGCGCGCTGGAAGCCCCGCCAAATGCGACAGTGCATGATGACTGGCGCAAACCGGATAAAAAAGCTGTCGAAGAAAAACCATTTATTCTGGATAAGCTGATTTAAAGCGGGTCGCATTTCAACCTATCCACTGCGTCCGCTTCAGATTTTTTGAGCAGCCGCATGTTCGCTGAGGTTAAATTCAGTCAATTTAACTGCGCTAAGATACAGAACCGGATATTGAATGCCTGAACCGGACACCAGATCTTTTGAAAACGCAGACCGCAGGCTTTACCGTCTGCGGATCAAAGCGGCATTGGTCTTGTGCTTTGAGCGTTTATGGCCGCTGATATTACCGGTTCTGCTTTTAACCGCATTATTGGCCAGTCTGGCCTGGCTCAGCCTGTTTCAGGCCATGCCGCGCTGGCTGCATTTCATGCTGTCTGCCGCTTTTATACTTGCCTATGCCTATGCGCTTTTCCGTTTCCGGCATTTTCAATTGCCGGATGATCAGACAGTCAATAGTCGGATTGAGCGTGAAAACGGCTTGCAACATAGTCCGTTGCAACTGAGCGACGACCAGCTTGCCGGACAGAGTAACGATCCGCTGGCACAGGCGCTCTGGCAGGAACACCGCAAGCGTATGGCCGCGCTGACGGACAGGCTGCACGGATTTCTGCCCCATCCCGATATTCCGCAGCGCGATCCTTATGCCCTGCGCACATTTGTCATTCTGCTGTTTGCCTCAACAGCTGCTTATTCTTTCAGCCCGTCTTCCGGTAAAATCAGTGATCTGTGGAACCCGCCAGAAGGCTTTGCAGGGCCGGAAGGGCGCATTGATGCATGGATTACGCCACCTGCCTATACGGGCAAAGCACCGGTCTTTTTGAGTGCCAATACAGATGTAAAACCGCTGGATGTGCCTCAGGGCAGTATTCTCAGCGTTCAGATCAGCGGCAGTACACGCAATCAGCTGACCATGACCGGTCAGGACGGCAAAGCCTATTCAGTTGAGGCCAAACCGGTTTCCGGCACAGCGAAAACACAAGACAGCACTAATTTTGAACTGCTTCTGAATAAAACGGTCGCTGCCAGTCTGCAGGCCGGTTCACGCCGTCAGGCGTGGCAGTTTAACATCACGCCGGATACGCCGCCCGTCGTCGATTTTACCCGTAATCCGACCTATGCGCTGAATGGCACATTGGAACTGCACTATAAAGCTGGCGATGACTATGGCGTGACTAAATTACAACCTGTCATCAAACTGCTGGAACAACCTGAAGAAGGCGCGCAATCGCTGACAGACGCGCCGGAACTGCGGCTGACTATACCTAAGCGCGGCAAAAACAGCACAGACGAGACCACAGCCCTTCAGGATCTGACTATGCATCCGTGGGCTGGCAAATATGTTTCCCTGCAATTGCAGGCGATTGATGATGCAGGCCAGACAGGCACAAGCAAAGAAATCCGTTTTGTGCTGCCGCAGCGCCCGTTTATCAATCCGCTGGCACGCGCCGTTGCCGAGCAGCGTCAGGTGCTGGCGCTCGACAGCAATCAGAAAACACCTGTTGTGCAAATGCTGGATGCGCTGACCATGCATCCGCAGACCACCATTGCCAATGTCAGCCATTTTCTGGGTCTGCGGTCTGTGCGAGAACGTCTGAAACTGGCGCGCAATGATGGGGATCTGCGCGAGATTGTCAGCTATATGTGGAATGTCGCGCGCGGCATTGAAGATGGTCAGCTTTCCGATGCGGAAAAAGCCCTGCGTGCAGCGCAGGAGGCGTTAAGTCAGGCATTGCAGAATAATGCCAGTCCTGAGGAAATTGCCCGTCTGACGAAAGAATTGCGCGAAGCCATGAACCGATACTTAAACGAAATGGCGCGCCGTCAGCAAACTAATCCGAATAAAAACGCCCAGAATAATCCCAATACCCGCGTGCTCAGCCAGCGCGATATTGACCGGATGATGCAGCAGATTGAAGATCTTGCCCGTTCCGGCAATCATGCGGAAGCTCAGCAGATGCTGTCGCAATTGCAGGAAATGCTCAACAATCTCCAGCCTGGTCAGAGTGCTCAGCAAGGTCAGGGTAGCGGTCAAGGCCAAGGTCAGGGACAAGGCAGCGGCGCACAGCAACAGCTGAATAAGCTCGGTGATCTGATGCGCCGTCAGCAGGAGCTGATGAATGAAACTTTCAAACTGGATCAGCAATTGCAGGAACAGTCTGATGATTTCAATTATGACGGCGAAGGAGAGCAGCGCCCGCAAAACGGCCAGTCCCGTCAGGAAACAGAACAGGCTCTGAAAGATTTACAGCAGCAGCAGCGCGACTTGCAAAATGAGCTGAATGCGCTGACAGACCAGCTGAAACAACAAGGGTTGGAATCCTCGAAAGAAATGGATCAGGCGCTGAATTCCATGGGGCGTGCAGGCCGCTCGCTGGGCAATGGCGAAAGCGGACAGGCCACAGATCAGCAGGCCGAAGCGCTTGATGCCTTGCGCCGCGGTGCCCGCTCCATGATGCAGCAATTGCAGCAGGCGCAGGGTGAAGGTCAGGGGCAGCAGACCGGCGAAGGTCAGGACCCGTTAGGGCGTCAAACCGGTCAGGGCAGCTCGGAGGGCACAGGCAATCAGCTGCCGAACCAGATTGATATTCAGAAAGCACGCCGCATTCTTGATGAAATCCGCAAAAAACTCGGCGATGCACTCAGTCCCCAGCAGGAAAAAGACTATCTGGAACGTCTGCTGAAACGCGATCAATAAAGCATTTCCAGAAAAAGTGCGAAGCGGTTTTGCGTTGGATAATGCGCAAAACAAAAGGATAGAGCGGTTCCAAAAATTCAGACTTAACTGGAACTACTCTATTTCATAAAAAGGCCGCTCAGAATCATGAGCGGCTTTTTAAATTCAGCGAATGGTCGGAAACTTATTCCTGCTCATCCATAACGCGGCCGACATAAGGCAGCTGGCGGAAAGAATGCGCCACATCCATGCCATAGCCGACAACGAAATAATCCGGACATTCAAAAGCTGTGAAATCCGCATAAAGATCAAGTTTACGGTGACCCGGCTTGTCTAGCAGCACGGCAATGCTCACACTGCGTGCACCGCGTGACATCATCAGTTCACGCACAAAATTCAGTGTCTTGCCGGATTCAAGAATATCATCAATCAGCAGAATATCGCGGCCTTCAACATCGCTGTCGATATCGCGCACCAGACGGATTTCGCCGCCCTTTGTGCCTGCGCCATAGCTGGAGACAGTAATGAATTCCACATCCGGCTCAACACCGGCATCATGCATGGCGCGGATCAGGTCTGCCGCAAAAATGAATGAGCCTTTGAGGATAGAAACTGCCAGCGGCCGTTCCAGCTTACGCTCGGCAATTTTTTGTGCCAGTTCACGATTGCGTTCTGCAATCTGCTCCGCACTGAACAGAACTTCAAGATTTCTGCCACCTACATAAGGCATAAACACGTCTCCGGTCTTAATCCGCACTAGGATTTTATATTACGCAGTTTCTGACGGAAAACCGGTTCCCACTTTTCCTAAAACTGCTTGAACCGAAATATCTCCGGCAAGAAAAAAGTAGCTGTTACAGTACTACGCCTTTTGCTGAAAGGGCAGTTTTACATTATTTACGCCTGTTCCGCATCAAATCTGCGTTTTATCCGGTTACACACAACAGGTCTGTGCACAAAGAGCCGTAAAATTTCTATTCTTTTTTCAACCTCAAAATGCCAAACTTGCATGCAGATTAACGCGAGATTAACCACAAGGGTCAATGTTCGGCAACCATAAGCAAACCGGCAAAAAACATCGGGAAAATAATCAGTGATTCGCTTTGAAAATGTAGGATTACGGTACGGCATGGGATCGGAAATCCTGCGGGATGTCTCCTTTCATATTCCGCCGCGCTCCTTTCAGTTTCTGACCGGTCCGTCGGGTGCCGGTAAAACATCGCTGATGCGCCTGCTTTTCATGGCGCTGAAACCGACACGCGGCCTGATTACCATTTTCGGCAAAGACATCTCCACAATGCAGCGCAGTGAAATTCCGTTGCTGCGCCGCCGCATCGGCATCGTCTTTCAGGATTTTCGCCTGCTCGACCATATGACGACCTATGAGAATGTTTCATTGCCATTGCGTGTTCGCGGCAAGGAAGAAGCAACCTACCGCCATGAAGTGCAGGAACTGATGCAGTGGGTTGGTCTCGGTGACCGTATGCATGTGTTGCCGCCGGTTCTGTCCGGTGGTGAAAAACAACGTGCCGCCATTGCCCGAGCGCTGATTGACCAGCCGGAAATTCTGCTGGCCGATGAGCCGACCGGTAATGTGGACCCGCCGCTGGCGCGCCGCCTGCTGCGCTTATTCGCGGAACTTAACCGTTCCGGCACCGCTGTGATTATCGCCACCCATGATCTGACATTGATGGATCAGGTAGATGCACGCCGTATGATTCTCGATCAGGGAAGGCTGGATATTTATGGCTGACCTGCGTGCAACGATTGATCATTATCACGGGATTTTTCTCGAACTGCTTGGCAAGCGCAAACGGGAAAAACGCGGACCAACGCCGATCGTTCCGCCGGTCAGTGTTTCCGGCACCACGCTGATTACCGTTATCGCGATTATGACCTTCCTCGCCTGTCTTACCATTGGCGGGGTTAGTCTGGTGCGCGCATCGGCTGCCCAGTGGCAGAGCCAGATTTCACGGGAAGCAACAATTCAGATCCGGCCGGTTGATGGTCAGGATATGGAAGCGGCCCTCGCACAAGCCAGTCAGATCGCTTCCGGTTTTGCCGGTGTTTCAGGCACCAATATCGTTGACCGTGCAGCCACAGCACGCCTGCTGGAGCCATGGCTCGGTACAGGTCTGGATATTGACGAATTGCCGGTACCACGCCTCGTGGTGGTGACAATTGACGAGCAAAATCCGCCGGATTTTGAAACTCTGCGCTCGGAATTGCAGAAAAATATTCCCGGTGCCAGTTTTGACGATCACCGCACATGGGTAGATCGTCTGGTCTCCATGGCACACACAACCGTACTGATCGGTATGGGCGTCTTGTTTCTGATGCTGTCTGCCACAGTGCTGACCGTGATTTTTGCCACGCGTGGCGCGATGGCCGGAAACAGCCATATTATTGAAGTGCTGCATTTTATCGGTGCTGAAGCCCGCTTTGTTGCCCGTGAATTTGAGTGGCATTTCTTCCGTACAGCACTCAAAGGTGCCTGTTACGGCGGCGCGGCGGCCTTGCTGGTATTTTTGATTGTTTCCTGGTGGACCAGCCGCAATCTGGCAACGCCGGAAGGCGATCAGGCGGCAGCTTTGTTTGGCAGTTTTGCCATCGGACGCGAAGGCTATATCGGTATTGCCGCAACAATCATCATCGTCAGCATTCTCACAATGCTGACCAGCCGTCTGACCGTGATCCGGCAGCTCAAAGATATGGACAGTATCAGCGGCAGCAAAGATTAGGACAGTCAGCGGACAAAGCAGTTTCCTCCGCTGTCCTGTCTGCTCTATACTATAAGACTGATTTGCGCAGGTTACAGCAATCTGCGCTGATACGAGAAAATGAACAGGCCAAACGGCAATGCATGTGCAAAACAATGCTTCAGACACTGCGGAACAAAACCGGCAGAATGACGAACGACCGGCAGAAGCAACCGGCCGCGAAGCATCCGTGCATGTCTCTAAAGACGGCTTTATTCGCCATTGGCTGAAGCGCCTGCGCAGACGCATTCCGCCGGTCGCCGTTGTCCTGTTCTCGCTGATCGTCGCTCTTGGCATCGGATTTGTCATTTTCAGCGAGCATGTCAGCAATTTGCAGGCACCACCTGCCGATCAGAAAGCCGATGCGATTATCGTTCTGACCGGCGGGAAATCCCGTATTGAAGTCGCACTGGAACTGCTGGCAGAGAAACGCGGCGAACGGCTGCTGATCAGCGGTGTTCATCCGTCTACCAAACGCGAGGCCTTGCAGCGTGTTACCAGAACAGATCCGGCCTTATTTGCCTGCTGCGTAGATCTCGATCGTACGGCACTCAACACAATCGGCAATGCGGTTGAAAGCGCCAAATGGATTAAACAGCATAATTACAAGCGCATATTCATTGTAACCAATAATTACCACATTCCGCGCTCAATTCTGGAATTGTCACGGCAGGTCGGTAATGTCGAACTCCTGCCCTATCCGGTCATTAACAGCGATCTGAAAAACAATAACTGGATGCGTCAGGGCGATACGCTGCGCGTGTTATTTACCGAATATGTCAAATATATTGGCGCTCTTGCGCATATCAGTCTCAGCCAAAATGATTAAAACACAAGTTGCTGATCGATGCGCAATGATGTCCGGAATTGATAAGCGCTGATTTTTCTTCTATTTGAAGAACCGCTCTGTTTAATACCGAGCTATTTTACCTGTCATGCACGTATTAAAAGGCTGATACAAGATATGATCATAGTCATCCGGTCAGTGCTGTTTAATCTGGCTTTCTATATCAGTCTGATCATACAGATGATCCTGTTTTTACCGCTCACGCTGATTTTGCCGCGCAAAAAAGCATGGATCGTCCCTAAATTCTGGGCACGCTCCAATCTGTTTCTGCAAAAATATATTGTCGGCACTGATTTTGTGGTCGAAGGAGCGGAAAACCTGCCGGAAGGCGCCTATATTTGCGCACCAAAACACCAGTCTTTCTGGGATGTTTATGCGTTTTTGTCTTACACGCCCGATCCGGTTTATATTCTCAAACGCGACCTGATGCGTATTCCGCTATTCGGCTGGTATCTGAAGAAAATGAAAATGATCCCTGTTGATCGCGGTACGGGGATCAAGGCTTTGCATTCCATTTCCGGCGGCACGCAGGAAGCCATTGCTGACGGGCGCCAGATCATGATCTATCCGGAGGGCACACGCCGCGCACCCGGTGCGCCGCCGGCCTATAAATATGGTGTCGTCCATCTCTATGCCAATCTCGGTCTGCCGGTCGTGCCGATTGCCCATAATGCCGGTCTGTACTGGCCGCGCCGTAAGTTCCTTCGCTATCCCGGCACCATCCGTTGCCGCATTCTGCCGCCGATTGAAGCGGGTCTGGACAAGGAAGTCTTTTTGCAGCGCCTGATTGAAGCCACAGAAACAGCTTGTGACGAATTTCTGGTACAGGCCTCACAGGATAAAAATGCGCCGCCTATGCCGCCGACAGCCAAAGCCCGCCTCGCGGAATTGCAGGCGCAGCGCAATGAGGCTGAAACAAAGGCATAACAGCGCTCAGAATTTCACGAACATGACAATAAGCCGCTTTATCTGAAATTGCGTTTTTGTTGCACGGTTTCACGAAAACCGATATCAGAACGCCAAATGAAAGGACACGCCCATGAATATCGATGCCATTTCCATCGGCTCCAACCCTCCTGAAGACGTTAACGTCATTATCGAAGTACCGGTCGGTGGTCATCCGATCAAATACGAGATGGACAAAAGCGCCGGCGCTCTGATCGTCGACCGTTTTCTCTACACACCAATGACCTATCCGGGCAATTACGGCTTTGTTCCGCACACTCTGTCGGAAGATGGCGACCCGATTGACGTTCTGGTTTGCAACACCCGTCCGCTGATTCCGGGCTGCGTCATCAATGTTCGCCCGATCGGCGTTCTCGTGATGGAAGACAATGCCGGTAAAGATGAAAAAATCATCGCCGTACCGTCACCAAAGCTGACCCGTCGTTATGAAAAAGTTCATAACTACACCGATCTGCCGGAAATCACTCTGCAGCAGATTGCTCATTTCTTTGAACATTACAAAGATCTGGAGCCAGGCAAATGGGTAAAGATCGGTGACTGGGGCGATGAAGATTACGCACGTAAATTCATCGTTGAAGCGATCGAACGCGCTAAAAACGCGAAATAATTGCAAAACTGGCCAGTCTCCCAAGTGGCCGGATTTTCAATCACAGATAATAAAAAACCCGCTTTCAAGCGGGTTTTTTATTGATTAGCTTAAGAGCATCGGAGCCAATGTCGTCCACATGAACTGGCGAATAAAGAAGATCGCCAGCAGCAGAACAATCGGCGAAATATCAATACCGCCGAGATCCGGCAAAATCTTGCGGATCGGACGCAGTGCCGGTTCTGTCACCTTGTAGAGAAACTCGCCGATCGAAGCGACAAAGCGGTTGCGGGAATTGACCACGTTAAAAGCATACAGCCAGGAAAACACCGCACTGGCAATGATGATCCAGGTATAAATATCCAGCGCCAGATCAACGGTGCGCAAAATTGCGAGCATAAATGTCTCCTACTCAGTCGGACTGTTCATTGCACCGGTACTTCAATCAGCACGGGCAAAGGTTGAGACACATTTAAACAGCGCTCTTGCTATTCACAAGATCACAGACCAGAAAAAGATCGGGTAAAACTGCCAATCCTGTCAGTCTGTATGATTATCCAGCAGCTTTAAAACAGCTTCCAGCCGCTCATCCCAGATATCCATTGCCTGCAAATGACGGGCAGTATTGGCAACATAATCGCGGTTTGGTCCGGCCTGACCACTGGCGCGCCGAACAAGCAAAGCCATATCCTCAGCGCTGAGACCGCCTGCATATTGTTTATGCAAGGGATCGGCCACATAGACCAATGCTTCGACATCACGGCCGTCTGCCAGTTCAACCGTCAGCCATTTTTCCACATAAACACCGCTGATCTGTTCACGTTCACGCAGATAGTTCATCACCGGCAGTCTGTTGTCTGCCGTCACGCGAAATGCCTGTCCGTGGCAGAAACCGCCGCTGTTCAGACCCAGCACCAGCCCCGGCAATTCAGGCGTACCGCGATAAACATGAGAATAGATGCATAAAGACCGGCTGAAGCCTGTCAGCAGCGCCGGAATATTCTCGGCACTGTCAAAACCCGGCCGCCACATCAGTGACCCGTAACCGAAGACCCAGAAGTCAGAACCGGAATCAGCCACATTATTCTGGAACACAAAATCCGTGTGTGAACTATCCATTGGGGTCATTTGTTTGCTTTTGCTTGTCTCGCTAAATTCATATAATGCATAGAATACACAGGCATATAGTTTACACCCTGTGTCCCGCATTTCCCAACAGGCAAACATTTTTCCGGCATGATTTTGTGTAGAAAAATGTACCGCCGAATGACTTTTATCTGCAAAACAATACCGCATGATGTGTTGTCAGCGCGGCATTGTGAATAAAAAGATTATAGAAGAGTTCTTCTGCCCTGTCAGCAGAATGCCCTTTGAAATCTGAGAGGCATAGCTATGGTAGCTAAATCGCGTCCTAACCCGCAAAGCTCAAAACGCATGACATGGGGCATTCTCTTTGCTCTGGTCATCGTCATTTTATACACGGCGGGCTGGTTTTATCTCGCTTCCATGGCCAAAGACCGCGTTCGCACTGAGCTAGCTAATACTGCCGGTCAGGGCGAAACGCTGGAATGTCAGTCCCTCTCGGCACGCGGCTACCCCTTCTCCATGTATATCAGCTGTTCCGGCTTTAACTTCCGTGACAAAGATCAGACGCTGAATGCAGCAACCAGTACTGTAAATGTCGGCGCTTCCCTGTTCTCTTTCCGCACGGTGCAGACACAGCTCACCGGCCCTGCAGCACTTGCCATGTCCGGCGCTGACCCGTTGAAAGCAGATTGGGATAATCTCAAAGCATCTGCGCGCATTGACGGTCGTTCGCCACAGAATATCAGCCTCAGTGCCGATAATTTGCGCGTGCAGACTGTGACCGCTGAAAATGCGGCTGCACCGACAACGCTTTCCCTCCTCGGCCTGCAATTTGATCTCAACAGTCTTGAAGAGCCGCTTCAGGCTAAAATGACCTTTGATGATCTGCGCCTTACCGGCGACAAATCTCTGGCTGCCCTGCCGGAGCTCGACGGTCTGATCGACATCACCTCTCCGGCAAGCCTCGCGGCCTTCAAAGAGCCGGATGAAAGCGGCAGCCTGCTGCGCGGAAAATCCCTGCAGCTTAATCAGATGCTGTTTCTGCTGCCTTCCGGCGCCAGCATCAGCATCAGCGGCCCGCTTGCTGTCGACAGCGAAGGGCTGGCCAATGCGGATCTGAAAATCCGCCTGACAAATGCTCCGGCAATCGGCCAGACATTGCAGGCCGCCTTTCCCGATCAGGCTAAAAATATAAATACAGTTGTTTTTGCTCTCGGCTCCATGCCGAAAGATGAAACGGGGGCAACAATTGTTCCTGTTGTTATTAAAGAAGGCAAAATCAGCGCAGGCTTTATCCCGCTGGGACGGTTGCCACTGCTCTAGAGCGGTTTACGTTCATGTTGGATCGCAGTGTTCGCTCTAGATTCCTTAGCCTGTCGCATTATCCCGACGTCAAGTTGATCCAACTTGACTGTGAAATGCTTTAATAAAAAACCCGCCGAAATGGCGGGTTTTTATTTTCATAAACTCCAACGCAAAGTCTGAAGCAAAAAGCGTTATACCACAGCGAAAATGGTGATTTCGAGAACCGGAGCGCAGTGTACTTAAATGTACATGAGCACCGGAAGCGCAGAAATTGCCATTTGCAGCCAAGTATAACGACTTTTAGATCAGACTTTAGGCTTGCTTGCAGCTTCGCGGCCAAAGTTCGGTGCATCCACTTCCTGACCGGCATCAATAATGCCACGGCGGATTGCGCGGGTACGCGTAAACAGGTCAAACAAGGCATCGCCGTCACTCCAGCGGATTGCCCGCTGTAATGAGGCCAGATCTTCCGAGAAACGTCCCAGCATTTCCAGAATAGCATCCTTATTATGCAGGCAAACATCGCGCCACATTGTCGGATCAGATGCCGCAAGACGGGTAAAGTCACGGAAACCGGAAGCGGAATATTTAATCACTTCCGACTCCGTTACCTTCTCCAGATCATTGGCCGTGCCGACAATATTATAGGCAATGATATGCGGCAGATGCGAAACAATCGCCAGCACCAGATCATGATGCTGCGGATCCATCTGATCTGTCTTGGAGCCACAGGCTTCCCAGAACGCATTGAGCTTTGCCAGCGCGTCTGCATCCGTATCGGGCAGCGGTGTGAGAATGCACCAGCGATTGATAAACAGATCAGCAAACCCCGCATCCGGCCCCGAATATTCGGTACCGGCAATCGGGTGTCCCGGAATGAAATGCACATGATCCGGCAATTCCGGCTGCATCTGCGCAATCACCGAGCCTTTAGTGGAGCCCACATCGGTGACAATCGCACCGGCTTTGAGGCTGCCGGCAATCTGGCTGGCAACCAGACCAGACGAGCCCACAGGCACGGAGACAATCACCAGATCGGCATCGCGGACAACTTCAGCATTATCCGTTGTGTAGCTGTCGCCCAGCCCCAGTTCTTCCGCGCGTTTCAGCGTTTCTGCACTGCGGGTAGCAATAGCGATGTGACCGGCCAGACCTTCACGGCGGATGACACGAGCCAGCGACGAACCGATCAGACCAATACCGATCAGCGCAATTTTATTAAAATGAATATCAGACATATCAGGACTTCAAAAATTCTGTGAGAGCGGCAATCACGCCGCGATTGGCTTCTTCCGAGCCGATGCTCATCCGCAGGGCTTCAGGGAAGCCATAGGATGTCACGCGACGCAGAATATATCCCTTAGACTGCAGATATTCGTCAGCTTTGGCAGCAGACTTGTTCTGTGTGTCAGGGAAGTGCACCAGCAGGAAATTGGTGACCGATGGCGTAACTTTCAGGCCGAGCTTGGTGAACTCGTCTGTCAGCCATTGCGCCCATTCCGCATTGAACGCACAGGCTTTCTGCACATGATCGCGGTCGCGGATCGCCGCAGTACCGGCAGCAATTGCCGCGCTGTTCATGTTGAAAGGTCCGCGCACACGGTTCACCGCGTCTGTGACATGTAATGGTGCATACATCCAGCCGATACGCAGCGCAGGCAGGCCGTGAATCTTCGAGAATGTGCGGGTCATCACCACATTGTCGCTCGCAGAGACCAGCGCCACACCGGCATCATAATCATTCTTGCGCACATATTCCGCATAGGCCGCATCCAGCACCAGCAGAACATGCGGCGGCAGGCCGGCATGCAGGCGCTTCACTTCCTCAAACGGGACATAAGTGCCGGTCGGATTGCCCGGATTGGTGATGAAAACAACCTTGGTCTTGTCTGTGACAGCGGCAAGCACCGCGTCCACATCAATCACCGTATCATTTTCTTTCACGATCACCGGTTTTGCACCAGCCGCCAATGTCTGGATTTTATAGACCAGAAAGCCGTGATCGGTAAAAATCGCTTCATCGCCCGGTGCCAGATAGGTCTGGCACAACAGGCCGAGCAATTCATCCGAACCGTTGCCGCAGAGAATATTCTCAATATTCAGGCCTTGCGTTTCCGCAATGGCCTGACGCAGCGCAATGACTTCGCCGTCCGGATAAGAGCTCAGATAATGATCGGTTGCACGATAGGCTTCAACAGCATGCGGGCTTGCACCCAGCGGGCTTTCATTGGCAGACAGCTTGTGCACTTTGGCAACACCGTGAACGGTGGCTTTGCCAGGAACATAAGCAGCAATATCCATGACGCCGGCTTTAGGTGTCGGGCGTTGAGCTTTCGCGAAATCGTTCATCATTCTTATCCAATATTAAGAGCCTGTATTGTTGATAGAGATTATGTACGGAAACAGCATTGCAGAAACATTTGCCGGTCTGTGACCAGCGAAATATTCCCGCTGAAACCGAATGACTTTAGCGGCATAAACCGCATCGCAGAACAAGTCGAGAGAAACCTTGACTTTAAACCCCTCTAGCCCCTAGATCGCAGTAGTTTCAGATAAAAATATCTGAAATCACCAACGCGGCCGGCTAGTCAAAAATGCGCAAAACAGGCAGAAATTGCCTGCATATCCGCATCCAGTTCCGGTCACCGGACAAATTCTAACGCAGAATCCCGAAAAACAAATCGGCTTTCGGAGAGGATTATGCGTAAAATCAGGGAATTAGGGCATTGGGTTTGTTGCAAACAGACCTGAAAATGCTCTGACGCAGACATGTTTTATGACGATATCAGCTGAAACTGCCGCCCTATCAGACAACCGCAATCAGGAAGCTGTTCAGCCGAACAGTCCTGTGGTGTATTTTGGTGAAGACAAACCGCTTCAACTCGACAGCGGTTCCGTTCTGAGCCCGTTTCAGCTCGCTTATCAGTCCTATGGCACACTCAATGCCGATAAGAGCAATGCCATCCTGATCTGCCATGCCCTGACCGGCGATCAGCATGTTGCCAGCACCAATCCGCTCACCGGTAAAGACGGCTGGTGGACTTCACTTGTCGGCTCCGGCAAGCCGATTGATACTGACCGTTATTTTGTGCTCTGTTCCAATGTTATCGGCAGCTGCATGGGCTCAACCGGCCCTGCATCCATTAATCCGGCAACCGGCAAACCTTACGCACTTGATCTGCCAATCATAACGATCGGCGATATGGTGCGGGCACAGGCGATGCTGGTCGATCATTTCGGTATTGAGCAACTGCTGGCTGTTGTCGGCGGCTCCGTTGGTGGTATGCAGGTGCTGCAATGGGCATCAAGCTATCCGGACAAGGTTTTCTCGGCTGTGGTTCTGGCCAGCGGCGCGCGTTTGTCAGCGCAGAATATCGCTTTTAACGAGGTTGGCCGTCAGGCGGTCATGGCCGACCCGCTGTGGCTCAACGGTCAATATCTCACCCAATCGGACTCAGTGCCACGTAAAGGCCTGTCGGTTGCGCGTATGGCAGCGCATATCACCTATTTGTCGGAAGCCGCACTGCACCGTAAATTCGGGCGCAATCTGCAGGATCGCACCAATATTACCTTCGGTTTTGAAGCTGATTTCCAGATTGAGAGCTATCTGCGCCATCAGGGTAACAGCTTCGTTGACCGTTTTGACGCCAATTCCTATCTCTATCTGACCCGTGCCATGGATTATTTCGACATGGCAGCAGAACATAACGGCTTGCTGGCTTCGGCTTTTTCCGGCACCAAAACCCGCTTTTTCGTTGCATCCTTCTCCAGCGACTGGCTGTTCCCGACATCCGAAAGCCGTCTCGTTGTCCATGCGCTGAATGCGGCAGGGGCGTCTGTTTCATTCGTTGAAATCGAAACCGACCGCGGGCACGATGCTTTCCTGCTGGATGAACCGGTTCTTTTCTCAACCATTGACGGTTTCATCCGCTCCGCAGCCCGCGCGAAAGGTCTGTAATCCGATGACTGATACCAAAGCCGGTTCAGGCGACGCGACGTTTTTCACAGCTGAAAATACCGAAAACCTGCATATCCATAACCGCGTTGATTTTGATATTATCGCCTCGCTGGTGCGCCCCGGAACACGGGTTCTGGATGTGGGCTGCAGTGATGGTGAATTGCTGCAATTGCTGCGCGACAGCCGCAATGTAGACGGACGCGGCGTGGAATTGTCGCAAAGCGGTGTGAACCAGTGTCTGATGCGCGGATTGTCGGTGATACAAGGCGATGCAGACCGTGATCTGGTCTATTACCCCGATTCCAGCTTCGATTATGTGATCCTGTCGCAGACTTTGCAGGCCACGCTCAATCCGAAAAAGGTTCTGAGCGAATTACTACGCATCGGTGAGCGTGCGATCGTTTCCATTCCGAATTTCGGTTACTGGCGGGTGCGTGGCTCACTATTGTTTCGCGGCAGAATGCCGGTGACCAAAGAACTGCCGTTCAGCTGGTATGATACGCCGAATATTCACTTCTGCACGATCCGCGATTTTGTGGATATGACCAAAGAGGTCGGCGCAACGGTTGAAGATGCTGTGGCGCTGAACCGTAATGGTGAGCGCATGCCGTTCAGCCTGCCATGGGGCATGTGGAACCTGCTCGGCCAGCAGGCTGTGTTTCTGCTTAAACGCTAGAGCATAATTTCTTAAATCCGGTTTATTGACCGGAGCGCTCACGGTGATCGTGAATTTTCACCTTCACCGGCTGCTGCCGTGCTGTCCCCTGAGGTGTCAGCACCGGCACGAAAACACGGCGTGAAGCACGCTTCAGCACCGGCAGTCCCTGATAGAGGCGCTTATGCGCCTCCCCGATCACCACCCCGCCAAACAACGGCCAGAGACGGGTTCCGACCGTTTCTATCAGACCGGATGATTGTTGCAGCCAGCGCCAGCGTGTCGGCGGCACATGCAGCGCATTGACCACTTTTCCCGGTGTGAAATTAGCCTCTCTGAAAGCCTGCAATAACTGCCCGCGACTGAAGGGGCGTCCGCTGCCGAAAGGCGTATGTTCCATACGCGCCCAGACACCACGACGGTTCGGCACCACGACGATCAACTGCCCGTTCGGTGATAAGACACGCCACATTTCTTTCAGCGTTTCCGCGCTGCTTTCAGAAAATTCAAGCGTATGTACCAGTAAGATGCGGTCTACAGAACTATCCGGCAAAGGCAGTTCCTCATCATAGACCAGCGCCGTGCTCAGTGCCTCGCCATGCGGCCAGCCGGTTGCGCCCTGCCGTGCTGGCATAAAAGCAAATGCCCGCTCCGCTTGTGATGCAAAATGATCCAGATAAGGCAGCGTATAGCCGATCCCGACAAGCCGCTCCTGCGGCATTGGCAGCCATAAAGGATCCAGTGCTGAAGTAATAACCGAAGCAGCCAGTTTGCCCAATGCTGTCGAATAAAATGACTGCAGCTCTATAATATCCAGATGCATCATTTACCCTGAATCAGTTGAGCAGCCCTGCATGTTTCAATGAAGCTGCCATGTCACACCGGCATATGGCTATTGCCAGCAACCAAGATTTTTACCTTTAAGATTATGGGAGTCGATTTCCATAATCAGCGCAGGATCATCACGCATCAGCATGTAATAAGCACGCTGCTTCATATTAATCTTTTGCCATCCGGCGCATTCTTTTGGCAGTTCAACCTGCTCTATCGTGACTTTTTCAGTCCATGCCGTTGCAGTCCCTGTGCAACCTGCCAACACAGCAGCCAAAGGCAAACAGAACAGTTTGAAATTAAAAGCCAGTCGGCGCTCGAACCTAGACATCAAGCCGGTACTCCGGAAACCGTTAATATTATCCCGAAACCTTATAAAGCGTCGAAACCGCTCATGAATTTACAAGACGGTACAACACTTTAAAACACCATAACAGCCCGAAAAAATGAAAACCGCCACAATCCTGCAACCAGCCGCCTGTTGCTGCCGGTTAATAACAGGATAGTTGCTTATCCTCGGCCTGACATCTGCGCCTATTTTATAATAATTATAATATAAGACAGAATATTTCTTTGTAAGACAAATATTTACACCAATTGTGTTCAAAAAAAAGACTGTTCAATCCTGACAAATCTGTCCATATTCGGCGGGCAATATAAGTTCCGTGCAGATTTCATTTTTGTTCAATCGTCTACGGGGATTAACATGCAAGATACGCCTTCCATGATGAATAAATTGTCGGCAGAGTGTTTTGGCACCTTCTGGCTGGTCTTCGGCGGTTGCGGCAGCGCCGTTCTCGCTGCAGCCTTTCCGGAACTGGGTATCGGCTTTGCCGGTGTCGCGCTGGCATTCGGTCTGACTGTCCTGACAATGGCCTATGCTGTCGGTGGTATTTCGGGCGGACATTTCAACCCGGCTGTCACTCTCGGCCTTACTCTGGGCGGGCGCTTTGAGGCTAAAGACCTCATTCCCTACTGGATCGCACAGCTGGTCGGCGGCATTATTGCTGCTGCAATTCTGTATTTTATTGCCAGCGGTAAAGCTGATTTCAGCGCAGGCGGCTTCGCTTCCAACGGCTACGGCGATCTTTCACCAGGCAAATATAGCCTTGGGGCAGCCCTTGCCATTGAAGTCGTGCTGACTGCCTTCTTCCTGATTATTATTCTCGGCTCCACCTCATCGCGGTCACCGGCCGGTTTTGCACCAATCGCGATTGGTCTCGGTCTGACACTGATCCACCTGATTTCAATTCCGGTGACCAATACATCCGTCAATCCGGCCCGCTCCACAGCTGCAGCCCTGTTCGCAGATACAGCTGCCATCAGCCAGCTCTGGTTGTTCTGGGTTGCTCCGCTGATCGGTGCCGCTATCGGCGCAATCATCTGGAAAGGTCTTCTCGCGAAAGACTGATTGACCGCAACAAATAAAAAAGGCCGTCAATGACGGCCTTCACTCTTTCAAATCCGCTGCTTTTATTCAGCCTTTTCGGCCTCGGCATTGGTCTGCTCTTCAGCCATGGATATCGAAGCCAAGGCATCGCGCATTGAACGGGCACGCTCAGCGACCCGTAACTTAATCCCGATGCGCTGCTCCTGATCCACACCGATCAGCTCGGCAATACGCCACATAATATTATCTTCGATTTCACCGACATCACCATCGGCATAGACCATTTCCCACAGCACCTCGATAAAGCTCAAACGAGCAGGCACATCCAGATGGCGTTTCAAAACACTGGTGAAACGATAAAGATCAATCGATTCCTGATCCGCAACTTCTGCCGCTTTAATCAAAGCCTGCAAGTCATCGCCCTGCAAATCATAGGCCTGCGACAGCAAATCCGACAGACGTTTGCGCTCTTTTTCGTGCTGCTCACCATCCGCTTCAATGACATGAAACATCAGTGCAGCAGCGGCCAGACGCGGGTCTTCATCAGAGAATGTTTGTTTTTTCTTCGAGGGATCAAAACCCGGCAATTCTTTGAAAAAACTGATCAGACGCTCAAACATACATGCTCCAGTGCTTATACAGCCTTTGACAGGTCTTACACATAGACCAGCATCCGGAAGGATGCCAAGCATACAGACATGTTTTGTCTTACAAGTATCTTCTAATCTTTCTCAGAGTCACCAAGCTGCAACAAAAATACTGTTTTGCAACGGAATTAACGGACTTCATTCTGTAAAATCGTCCAGACACAGTATTAAAACAGCCGGAACGTCCCTTCCTTGCGTATCGGCACATCATGTTCTGCCGCCACACCCGGATCATCAACAATCAGACTATGCTTATCCTTCGCAGCGTCGGAACTATCAGGCTGCGAATCCTTTGCGGCCTGCACCGCAGGATTATCGCCCGTCTCAGTGAGAATAGTTACTTTGGCATTGCGCAGATTATTGTCCTGCGGTTCCGTTTTCTTCGGAGCAGCTTTAGTTTTGTCCGCAACAAGAGGCATAGTTTCTGCATCATCAGGATCGTCGGCAAAGACCGGCTCCTTCACCGCGGGCATGTTTGACGGCTCAGCCTCTTCCGCACGCGAATAAGTGACGGGTAAAAACGGCTCTTTCAGACTGTCATCATCGAGAACAAGAGACGTATCCGCCGCTATTTCCGTAAACGGCACCTTCCATTCAAAGGCGTTCAGGCGACCTGTCACCGGCGAGGCCGGTGCCCAATGGTCAGAAACAATACCGTCAGCCGTCCATGCCGGATCACGCGGCGCTTTGACAGCCCGTGCAAGCCATTCACGCACGCGCCCCTGATCGCCTGTTTGCGCTTCTTCAATATCAGCCATCAGCAAATAAGCGCTTTCACGCGGATTAAGCTTCAATGCAGCTTCGGCATTTTCCCGTGCCAGCGTCAGTTCTCCGGCATCCAGTGCAGCCCGCGCAACAATCAAAACCGATTCCGCATGGTGACTGCACAAACTTGCGAGTTGGCGCGCCTTTTTCAGCCGATCAAGCGCCGTATCTCCGGCGCGCCCGTGAATATAGGCTTCAGCAATCTCAGGATGCGGCTCGCGTTTCCATGCCGCTTCAAGAATACGATTACCCTTGCGGATACTGCCGTCACGCAGCAAACAACGCGCAGCAATCAATGCAGCCGGTATCAGTTCCGGTTCCAGCTTGAACGCCTCATTCGCGGCCTCGCGGGAAGCCACAGCATCCGTTTCAAAACTGTCCATCGCCTGTGCCGTCAGCAAAACCGCGCGATTACGTTTCAATGTTTCACGGGCAGCTTTACCGTCTTTGCCATAAGGAATAACCGCCTTGCGTGCCTCAAGTACCCGCAATGCACCGGTAACATCGCCCTGCAAAACATTATGTCCGAGCACTGCATTCGACGCCCATTCCAGCTGCGGTGCCATTGTGCTGGCTTCCTGCGCATATTGATAGGCTGCTTCCTGCACGCCTTCCCGGCTGGCCTCGAGATATAATCCCCGCAAACCCAGTAATTTGGTTTCGGGATCCGCAATCATTTCTTCAAAATAACGGCGCACATCATCTTTGCGCCCTTCCAATAAAGCGGTTTGCGCATCAAGCAGCCGGATCAGCGGTTCCTGATCCACGCTCAGCAATTTGGATGCCTGTTTGCTCATACGCCGCGCCGCTTCGGCATCACCGGCACCGGCAGCAATCAGGCCGGTCGAGAGTGACTGATAGCCACGGTCACGTTTGCGGGCGCGAAAATGACGCTGCAAAATATAAGGCGAGCGAACAAGATTTTTGACGATCCACCACAGCAGCATGGCACAGACAATGGCAGCCACAACCATACTGGCGGCGGTCATCAGGGAAATATTGTGCCGCTCTCCGGCAAAGGTGAACACCAGATCACCGGGACGATCCGCCAGCCAGCCAAACCCCAGCCCCAGCAATGCGACTACAACAAGAAACAGGATTACCCGTATCATACCGTTCTCCCTTTCCTGTTTCGCTTATTGCGCAGCCGGTTTTTGCTCAGATGCCTGCGTTGAAGCGGTCATCAGCTTTGCTAGCAATGCATCCGCATCGCGCCGTGCACTCAATGCATTATAAAAGCTCTGACCAACCTGTTTAGCGGCTTCCGGCAATTGCGCCCATTCGGTCATAGCCCGCTGCACGTCACCATTCTGCAACGCAAATTCAATACGGGCAGTCACCGGCCCGACACCGGAACCAGCGACATCACCGATTGGCCGTGACCGTACCAGATTTTTTGCACTGCCCACCAGCTGATCCCAGATACCGGCATCTGCCGCTGGCTTGTTCACCGCTGCCACCATATCATCCGCCAATGATGCAAATTGTGTGTTCAGCTGACTGAGTGTCGGAATACCGGTTTCCGCCTGCACTTCAAGCGCGGCAACAGAACCTGCCTGCTCCGGCAGCAATGACTTATAGGTCTGCAATTCATTCAGATAAGAACCGCCGCGATCAATCGCTGATTTCAAAGCATTAGCCGCAATAATCGCCGCCATATCCGGTTGCGTGGCCTGCGCATCTATCTTCGTCTGCAAAGCACCCAGTTGCTGTTGCAGCGCTTTGACCTCGTCCGTATCAGTATTTAATGCGGCATTGGCCTGTTCTGCCTGAGAGCCGATCGTATTGAGCTTTGTTTCCATCGCATTCAGGCGCTCGGTCAGACCATTGACCAGCGCGCTATCCGCAGGTTGCGCCTGCCCTGCCAGTGTTTTCAGCTGCTCCTGCAAAGCTGTCACATCGGCACGGATCGCCTCATCATTTCCGGCAGGTGTTTCACTGGCTTGCGGCAATGCATTCAGGCGTTGCTGAGCTTCTGCTGCATTTTTCTCTGCGGCTTCCAGGCGTGCTAACAAATCCGCATCCGGTTTGGTTGCGGCCTGCAAACCGGAAATCTGCTGTTTTAGATCTGCGATTTCTGCAATTGCCGCCTCATCACGATTGCTGGTCTGTGCCGGAAACAAACCCAGCCCCGCCCATTGCAGTGCGGTCGTGCCCAGCAGAACAATCACACCACCCGCCAGTCCGGCAATCCAGGGCGAAGTTGTTTTTTTCGTCTGCGGTGCGGAACTAGTGGCAGAATTCATGGTTTTTCCTGATGCAAAAGGATTAGGGCCGGAAACACCGGCTGAAGAAGCCGGTCGGGATGTGCTCTGCGGCGGAACCGAGGTTGCAGGTTTCGCTTCAACATGCGCTTTTGACGATGGTGGTGCGGAAGATTTTGCAGCCGGTTGTGCCACAGGTTTCGGATCACCCACCGGCTCTGCATCCGGCACAGTTTTACCCGCAGATTTTGCAGCCGACGCCTCAACAGCTTTCACATCAGACGGATCAAGATCAATCACCACCGGTTTACGGGTGGTCTTGCTGTGACGTGACACTGTGGATTTAGCCATGAGTCCTCTCGCAAAATCTGTATTTTAAACTTCAGATGCAACCTAAATGACGAAATTGAACAAATGGTTGCATATTTTCATCAGATCAATGCCAGCAGGCGTAATAAAGCATCCTCATCCGGCGTTTCACTGATACGTACCTGTGCACTGCAATTATCTGGTAATTCTGCAGCAATCCGCTGCGAAAGACAAAAAATATATTTCGCGTTCTGGATAAAAGCACCCTTTGCCTGCTTGTCCAGTGCAACAAACTGCCGTGCAGCAACGGCTGAATAGAGCAAAATCACCTCTGCACTGCCGGTATCAGCAACGCGGTTCAGCTCGGCATCGCTATAGGTAACAGGGCGGGTGTCATAGGTCTCAGCAACCGTCAGATTGATACCGGCAGCAGACAACTGCGCCTCAAAATCCGGTCGCCGGATTTTGCCGGTCAGATAAAGCACATAGCTGCCCGCAGACATAGCAGCTGCCACATGGCGCCCCAGACGCAGCCCCCAGCCATCACCGGCATAGATTGTCTCAAAGCCCGCATCCCGCGCAACTGATGCCGTTTTTTCACCCACCGCATAAAGCTGCAAACGCCGGTAGGGGGCCAATAAATCAGGATTGATATGGCGCAAGGCATTGGCGCTGGTCACAGCAACGGCATCAAAACTGCCCAGCGGCAATGATGCGCCCGTCGCTACAGTTTCACTCACCGGCAGACAAACCGGCTGATAACCTGCCGCTTCAAGTTTCGCGGCGGTTAAAGCTGCATCCGGTTGCGGGCGTGTAACCAGAACCCTGCGCATGTTTCAAGCCCAGCTGGTGAAGAAGTCAGCACCGGCTTCTGCACGGATCCGCTCGGCAGCTTCCTTGCCCAGCGCCGCCGCATCAGCTGCAGCACCATCAATGGCAACGCGATGCAGGCGTGAACCGTCCGGCGTCAAAACCATACCGGAGAAATGCAAGTGCCCGTCTTTAACTTCCGCCAGACCGGCAATCGGCGTACGGCAGGAACCGTCAAGTTGCGCCAAAAATGCGCGTTCGCAAGTCAGGCGGATAAATGTCTCTTCATGATTGAGCGGTTTGAGCAGCGCATCAACCCGCGCATCATTCACACGGCTTTCAATGGTGATCGCACCCTGTCCCGGAGCAGGTAAAAACCGCTCTGTATCCATCAGTTCTGTCACCACATGCTCCAGCCCGAGGCGCTTCAGGCCGGCAAAAGCGAGAAATGTACCATCAACCTGACCTTCATCGAGCTTGCGCAGACGGGAATTCACATTGCCGCGAAAAATAATAACATTGAGATCAGGACGGATATGCCGGATTTGTGCCTGACGACGCAGACTGGATGAACCAACGGTCGCCCCGTGCGGCAGATCGGTCAGTTTTGCACTTGTTTTGCCGACAAAAGCATCACGCGGGTCTTCGCGTTCGAGATAGGTGGAAAGATGCAAACCTTCCGGCAAAACCGTCGGCATATCTTTGGAGGAATGCACTGCAATATCAATACGTCCCTGTAACAGTGCATCTTCAATCTCTTGGGTGAACAGGCCTTTACCACCTATCTCCGACAATGCACGATCCTGAATACGGTCGCCCTGTGTGGACATCGGCACGATTTCAACATCCGTTTCGCTTAAACCATGCGCAGCCATCAGGCGTGCGCGTGTTTCCTCTGCCTGTGCCAGTGCTAAAGCGCTGGAACGTGTTCCGATTTTTAAACGTGGTGTTTGCATCTGGCTCTGTCCGTGATACGCGAATGTCAAAGGCTTCTCTAACTGCCTTTCACCTCAGGGGCAAATTCATGACTGTAATATCATGAATATAATGCCACTATCCGGTGCAAGACAGAAAGATCAGCGAAGTTTGTTTATTGAACGCATTCTCCTTATGCAAAAGTGCTCAGCGCTTTTGCCGGAAATGCTTTGTTAATACGGGTCTAATCGCTTATGCGCGTGCTTGGAATAGAGACAAGTTGCGACGAAACAGCCGCAGCTATCATTGAACGCCATGAAAATGAACAAGGCGGGGTGTCTTCGCGCATCCTGTCTAATGTTGTTCTCAGCCAGATTGCCGAGCATGAACCCTATGGCGGCGTGGTGCCGGAAATCGCCGCCCGCGCCCATGTGGAAGCGCTCGACGGGTTGATTGCCAAAGCGCTTTCCGATGCGGATATGACCATCAATGATGTGGATGCAGTCGCTGCAACCGCAGGCCCCGGCCTGATCGGCGGGCTGATTGTCGGTCTGATGACGGCGAAAGCCATGGCCTTTGCTGCGGACAAGCCTTTCTATGCCGTCAACCATCTCGAAGGCCATGCTCTGACAGCGCGCCTGACCGACGGACTGGCTTTTCCATATCTGTTATTGCTGGTTTCCGGCGGTCATACGCAGGTTATTCTCGTGCACGGCCTCGGCCATTATGAACGCCTCGGCACAACCATCGACGATGCGCTAGGCGAGGCTTTTGACAAGACCGCCAAGCTGCTGGGACTACCTTATCCGGGTGGCCCTGCCGTTGAACAGGCGGCTTTGAAAGGTGATGCCTCACGTTTTGAACTGCCGCGCCCGCTCAAAGGTGAAGCACGGCTGGACTTCTCCTTCTCCGGTCTTAAAACCGCTGTACGCCAGACTGCAACCCAGCTTGTACCGCTAAGCGATCAGGATGTGGCGGATATCTGCGCGTCTTTTCAGACTGCCGTTGCCGATACGCTGAATGACCGCGTAAAGCGCTCACTGCTCCGTTTTCGGGAAACCTATCCGGATAAAGAAAACCCGACGCTGGTTGTTGCCGGTGGTGTTGCTGCCAATAAAGTGCTGCGCAAAGGGCTTGAAACGCTTTGTGAAAAACACGGTTTCGATTTCCTCGCACCTCCGCATATTTTGTGTACCGACAATGCAGCCATGATTGCATGGGCAGGCGCCGAACATGCAGCACGCACGGAGCCTGACAATCTCGATTTTGCACCGCGCTCGCGCTGGCCGCTGGACAGCACATCAGCGCCGCTGGTCGGCTTTGGCCGCAGGGGAGCAAAAGCATGAGTAAGAAGATTACGATCCTAGGTGGCGGCGCATGGGGAACAGCGCTCGGCTGCATGGCCGCACAGAACGGCCATGAGGTCGTGCTCTATGCCCGCGATCCGGCAACGGTTGATGATATCAATCACAACCATCGTAACAGCCGTTATCTCGGTGATATCGCCCTGCATGACAATCTGCGTGCGACCAGCGATGCGGCCGTAACTCTGAGCAATGCCGATACAGTGCTGGCCGTTATCCCTGCACAATCCATGGCTGCTGCATTGCAGGGACTGAAACCGCTCATTCCGGATGATTGCGCTGTTGTGCTTTGCGCCAAAGGGATTGAACGCTCCACCGGACGGCTGATGTCGCAAATCATTGCTGATATTTTGCCCGACCATCCGATTGCAGCCCTTTCCGGCCCGAGCTTCGCCAGCGATGTTGCCCGTGGCTTTCCGACTGCCGTGACAATTGCCTGTGAAAATATTGCCATCGCCGATGATCTGGCCGCACAGTTTTCCGGCAGCACATTCCGCTGCTATTCCTCCGATGATTTGACCGGCGTTGAAATCGGCGGCGCGTTGAAAAATGTCATCGCCGTTGCAGCCGGTGCCACCATCGGCAAAGGCCTTGGCGCATCGGCACAGGCAGCTTTGGTCACCCGCGCTTTTGCGGAACTGCGCCGCATTGCTGTGGCCTTTGGCGGGAGGCCTGAAACTCTGATGGGATTGTCCGGCCTCGGCGATCTGATGCTGTCCTGCTCCTCACCACAATCGCGCAATTACTCCTACGGGCTGGCCTTAGGGCGCGGCGAACCGCTGGAAGGTTTACTGCTGGCCGAAGGTGTGGCCACAGCGCCGGTGATTGCCGAGCTTTGCGCGCGCAAGCAGATCAATGCACCGATCATCACCACAATTGCGGCTTTGCTCAATGGCAGTATTACTATTGATGCGGCTGTTACCGGATTATTGTCCCGTCCTTTGAAAAACGAAGATTAGGAACCTGACCTCATGCTGTTCGCCATTCTCTGCAATGACAAGGCCGACCATCTGCAACTGCGCCTTGATACCCGCCCTGCCCATCTCGATTATCTGAAAAGCCTTGGCGACAAGATTAAATTCGGCGGCCCTTTTCTGAGCGAAGCCGATCAGAAACCGGTGGGCAGCATGCTGATGGTTGAAGCTGAAACCATTGAAGATGCAAAAGCTGTTGCCGCGGCAGACCCTTATGCGCTGGCTGGTCTGTTCGACAATGTGACTGTGCGCCCGTGGAACTGGGTCATCAACAAACCTGCTGAATAAACTTGGCCTGCTGAATAAATCCGGAGAAAACTGTGGCATATTGGCTGTTTAAATCTGAACCATTCAAATGGTCGTGGGAAATGCAAAAGGCCAAAGGCGCTGTCGGCGAGCAATGGGACGGCGTGCGCAATTATCAGGCACGCAATAATATGCGCGCTATGCAGCTTGGCGATAAAGGCTTTTTCTATCATTCCAATGAAGGACTGGAAGTCGTCGGCATTGTGGAAGTTTGTGCATTGGCGCATCCTGACAGCACAACAGACGATCACCGCTGGGAATGTGTGGATATCCGCGCCGTCTGCGATATGCCGAAGCCGGTGACCCTGAAAGATGTGAAGGTCAATCCGTTGTTGAGCGACATGGCGCTGGTCACATCCATGCGTCTTTCCGTACAGCCGGTTAAAGAAGATGAATGGATCGAGGTCTGCCGGATGGGCGGATTAGATCATACAAAAATCTGAGAAAATAAAGATGCAGAACGCAACCCAAACACTATTTCGGAAGCGTTCTGCATTTGCAGTCGCTTATCCTCTGCTTGATCCGGAGCGTCTATGCCCCTCCTGATCCCGGACACGACGCGCGCAACACAATTCATCCTCGACAATACCGGCATTCACCACCCGCCCCATGTGCCGGAAATCGCGCTTCATCTTGCCGATGAAGCCCATGAACTTTGGCACAAGACCGAAGAAGAACTTTCCGAAATCGGATTACCGCCGCCCTATTGGGCTTTCGCATGGGCAGGCGGTCAGGGCGTTGCCCGCTATATTCTCGATCATCCGCAAGCTGTGCAAAACAAACGCGTACTGGATTTTGCCTCCGGCTCCGGTCTGGTCGGCATTGCAGCCCTTTTGAGCGGCGCAAGTTCTGTAACCGCCAATGATATCGATCCCTTTGCCCGCCATGCCATCAGCCTGAACAGTGTTTTAAACAAAGTATCCTGTAACTTCAGCGACGCTGATCTGATCGGTCAGGATGTAAGCGGCTCTTTTGATGTTCTGCTCGCCGGTGATGTCTTTTATGACAAGCCATTGGCTGACCGGCTGATCGTCTGGTTTGATATGCTCGCTGCTAAAGGCATGCAGATTATCGTCGGCGATCCCGGACGGTCTTATCTGCCACGGCACCGTCTGACAGAGTTGGAAGTCTATTCCGTATCGGTCACCCGCGCTCTGGAAGATGCAGACGTAAAGCGCACCACCGTCTGGCACTATGGTAAAACGCAAAAGGCGTAGCTGAGAGCTACGCCTGATTTGATATTAATGCGATGTTTTTTCGAAGTGTAGCGACCTCTTCAAATATAGCGCTTAGCTCCGGCGACACACATCACCACAACACAAGCCACAGCCATCATCGCTATGCTCACCGGTTCGCCCAGTACAAAGGCTGCCAGAGCGAGGCCAAAAAACGGCTGCAATAATTGCAACTGGCCCACGCCTGCCGCACCGCCAAGTGCCAGCCCGTGATACCAGAAGAAAAAGCCGATCAGCATACTGAACAGCGATACATATCCCACACCCAGCCATGCAGGTGCTTCAATGGCTGCAAAATTATCCGGCCGTAACGCGACAGCCAAAACCAGCATTACCGGCAGCGCCAATACCAGCGCCCAACAGATCACCTGCCAGCCACCAATCGTGCGGGACAGTCGCGCACCTTCCGCATAGCCATAACCGCAGACAATGATCGACAACAGCATCATCACATTGCCATAGAGCGAAAATTCCCCGCCCGACTGATCTTTCGCCAAAGCGAAAAATGCCACCGCCGCACTGCCTGCCAGCGAGAACATCCAAAACCGCCATGACGGATTGCTATCTCCGCGTAACACCGCAAAAATTGCAGTACTGAGCGGCAGCAGACCAATAAAGACAATTGCATGGGCAGAGGTCACATATTGCAAAGCCAGCGCTGTAAATAACGGAAACCCGACCACCACACCGCCTGAAACCAGCGCGAGTGAAATCAGCTCAGATGGCGTCGGTAATTTCTCGCGAAATGCCAGCAACAGAGCGCCGCCCAAAAGACCGGCAATGGTCGCCCGTAGCACTGTCAGAAAAACCGGATCAATCTGCAAAACAGCCAAACGCGTTGCAGGCAGAGAGCCGCTGAAAATTAAAACACCTATAAAACCGCTGATCCAGCCAGCACTTTGGCTATCCGCTTGCTTATTCATTTTCACATATTCTCGAAATTTATTGCATATTTCGCGATAAATATTGATACACAGGCAAAATTGTCAGATACAATTTCAGTACAATTTAAACAAACTGTACTGCTCAATTCGGAGATACAGATGACTTATCATTCCGGATATACAGCGCCGGACGCGCTGCAAACAGCAAGCGATACGGCAGATCAGCTTTCCGTCAGTCAGGAAATTCTGGAAGCGACAACACTGGTTGAGAAGGTGATGACAATCATCCGCGACCGTATCAGCGCCATGAGCCTGATGCCAGGCGCGCGTTTGCCCTCCATCCGACGCTTGTCGGAAACCATGTCCATATCCAAATCCACGGTCGTGGAGGCCTATGACCGGCTGGTGGCTGAAGGCATTATTCAGGCGCGGCGTGGTGCCGGTTTTTATGTTGCCGAAAAAAATCATCCGCCGCTCATCAGCTCAGATTTTGCAGACACCCATAACCGCAATATCAATCCCTATTGGGTAATGCGGCAATCGCTGAGCAATACAGAAACCACCTTCAGACCGGGTTGCGGCTGGCTGCCGTCAGACTGGTTGCCGGAAGAAGCCATCCGCCGCGCCTTGCGCCAGATTGCCCGCAACCCTGCATCGAATATATCGGAATATGACGAACCGCTCGGCCTGCCATTGCTGCGCCAGTTGCTCAGCACCCGTCTGCGTGAACAGGGCGTTACAGCAGCCCCGTCACAAATTTTGCTCACCGATTCCGGCACCAATGCACTTGATCTGATCTGCCGTACATTTATCCGCTCCGGCGATACGGTGCTGATTGATGATCCGTGCTATTTCAATTTCCGTGGTCTGTTACTCGCGCAGGGCGTCAATCTTGTCGGCGTACCTTACACACCGCAAGGCCCTGATCTGGAAAGCTTCGCGCGTCTTTGCACGCAATACCGGCCAAAACTCTATCTCTGCAATTCCGGCATTCACAATCCGACCGGCGCCACAATACAACCGGCAACGGCACATCGCCTGCTCAAACTTGCCGAACAGCATGATCTGATTCTGGTTGAAGATAATATTTTTGCGGACTTTCATCAAAATCCGCCACCGCTCTTAGCAGAACTCGACGGTCTGGAGCGGGTGATCCATATTGGCAGCTTCTCCAAATCCCTGTCAGCCGCCACCCGTACCGGTTATATTGCCGCGCGTCCTGACTGGCTGGAAAATCTTACCGACATGAAACTGGCGACCAACTTCGCCAGTAATGCACTGTCCTCACAGATCATCTATCAGTTGCTGACAGACGGCAGCTACCGCAGCCATATTGAGAAAATCCGCGTCCGGCTGGCAGAATGTCAGACACGGACACGGCAGAAACTTCTCAATGCAGGCTTCAAGCTCTGGTGTGAGCCGGTTGGCGGCATGTTTCTCTGGGCGCAATTGCCGGATGATCTGCCGGAAGGTGTGGACAGCGACATGATTGCCAGACGCGCTTTGGATCACAATATCGTTCTGGCACCCGGCAATATTTTCAGCCAGTCACAGACATGCAGCCGGTTCATGCGCTTTAATGTTGCCCAGTCTGTGCACCCGAAGATTTTCGATACGCTCAGACAGATCATGTATCTGCCCGCGACATGAGTGTGAGATCAATCAGCCGCGCCGCACACGGATAACCGTATCTCCCGAAAGATGCGGCAATAAACGCATCATGTCGCGACGGCTCAGAGCAATACAGCCTTCTGTCGGCGTATAGGTTTCCCGTGAGAGATGAAAAAATATCGCACTGCCGCAGCCTTTTTTGCGCTCGGTAATATTCCAGTCCATGACCACGCAAATATCGTAGAGCTCATCCTTGCGCCACATCTTCTCATGGCTACGCTGATAGGTGGCTGCGACCGGCCGGTTATAATTGCGGTCATTGGCGGCATCACACCAGCCATCCTGCGGCTGCGTAGCCCGAAAGCGCAATGCTGTTGCCGGCTGATCCCCGATCACCGGTGTCTGACGGCGGTATCCGTAAAGCAGACGCATCTGCGTCAAAGGCGTTGCACCATCCCCTTCGCGCTTGCGGAAAGACACGCCGCCCTTGCCCAAAGCACAGCGCAGCACCAGTGGTCCGGCAATCAGATAACCCTGACTGCGATGCCCTGGACGCACATGAACATCCATAACTTTAATCGTGCGGGATGTTTTTCTGCCTGTGTCGCCCTGCATCAGGCCGCTTTGCTTTGCTTCTCTGCCGAGTATCATATGTATAGGCCCCCTCCGGACCGGTTTTGTATGCTATTTTCCGGTAACGCTCTGGAAACACCAGAGAATCATTTCTCCTGCCATATATTTACACAGCTAATTTTATTCACATCCATAAACTGATGTCAGATCGCTTAAAAGCAGCATTAAAGGCGTATTTTATAAGGTAAATTTTGTTTCATCTGACCTCTCTTTAGTTTTTCTTCGTTAAATGTCATAAATCACGCATCTTGCTGATGTTCAGCTCCCGTTTTTGAAACCGAATGAGGCAGATATGATCGCCCATACACTTCTGATCGTTGATGATGATGAGGATCTTCGTTCCATCCTGATCGACCAGCTGTCACTTCATCCTGAATTTCAGATCCTGCAGGAAGACACTGCCGGCAAAGCAATTCAGACCGCACGGGCAAATAATATCAGCCTGCTGATTATGGATGTCGGCCTGCCGGATATGGATGGCCGTGATGCTGTCAAACAGCTGCGTGCCGGTGGTTTTACATCACCGATCATCATGCTGACCGGTCACGATACGGATTGCGACACCATTCTGGGCTTTGAGTCCGGTGCCAATGACTATGTGACCAAGCCGTTCCGTTTTGCTGTGCTGCTTGCCCGCATCCGCGCGCAGCTGCGCCAACATGAACAGAGCGAAGACGCGACCTTTATCGTCGGGCCTTATACATTCAAACCAAGCCAGAAGCTGCTGCTTGACCAGAAAGGCGATAAAATCCGCCTCACTGAAAAAGAAGCGGCAATCATCAAATTCCTGTACCGCGCCGGTGGTGTGGTCGGACGCGATGTCTTGCTGGAAGAAGTCTGGGGCTATAATTCCGGCGTTACCACACACACGCTGGAAACCCATGTCTATCGCCTGCGTCAGAAAATTGAGCTGGATCCGTCCAATGCCAGCCTGCTGATTACCGAAAGCGGCGGGTATAAGCTGGTTCCCTGAAAATGAAGGCAGCCCGGCATTCACCCTGTCCGGGCTGCTTAATATTCTGCATAAAAGATGATTTTATCGAAAACTTTAGATATTTTTCGGTAATTTGGGTTACAGCATAATTCTTCCGGAACAGGACACGATTATTCCCGAGCGGGAACCGGTTCCGGAATAAGGATTATGTGTAAGAAAGAGACATATGGCGCTCGATGATGACATTCAGTTCCTGAGTACGATTGGCCTTTTCGAGGCCTTCTCGGCTCAGCACCTGCGGCTGCTTGCCTTTGGCGCAGAACGCATGGTTCTGCGTACCGGCAGGGAACTGTTTCATGAAGGGCAAAGTGCTGACTGCGCCTATATTGTTGTCAGCGGCAGCATTACCCTTTTTCATGAAGGCAAGCAGGGACGCGTCAACCTGCGCTCAATCAGCACCGGCTCAGTGCTGGGTGAAATGGCACTGATTGCACAGACCAGCCGTCTGACCGGCGCCGTGGCCGATACAGAAACCGAAGTCATCCGTCTCAGCCGCTCCATCTTCCACCGCATTCTGGAAGAATATCCGGAGCTTGCCGCTTCGCTCTATCTGCATATCAGCAATAATCTGAATGAGATGGTCGAACAGATCGACAAGCTGTCATCCCGTTTTTCCGATTAAAGCATCTCCGGCTTTGCCTGATGTGCTTTAAAGCGGCAATTCGATACGCCGCGTAAGTGCGATTGCGTTCAAAAACACCTCATCATGGCTGGTAATCAGCAGTGCGCCTTCATAGGCATTGAGCGCCGTTTCCACTGATTGCAGTGCGACAATATCCAGATGATTGGTTGGCTCATCGAGAATGAGCAGTTCCGGCGCCTGAACACCACCCAGAACACAGGCCAAACCTGCCCGCAGCCTCTCACCGCCGCTGAGTTCTCCAACCTTTTGCAAAGCCGCATCTGCGCGGAACATAAAGCGCGCCAGTGCGGCACGACAATCATTATCCGTAGCTTCAGGTTGCAGAAGCTTGAAATTATCCCTGATACTCAGATCATCATTCAACAGGCTCACATGCTGATCCAGCATGGCATGACGGACATAATATTGTACGCTGCCCTGCTGCGGCGTCAGCTTTCCCGCCAAAATATGCAGCAAAGTCGTTTTTCCTGATCCGTTTGGCCCGCATAATGCAATGCGCTCCGGCCCTGTCATTTGCAAAGACAAATCCTCAAATAACGGCTGACGATCATTAAAAGCCATTGTCAGATGTTCCGCTGCGAGTACCGTTTTCGTTGCGGCAAGACTGAGATTGCCGAGGCCAAAACTCTGCGGGATCAGCCGCTCAAACTTGCTCTGCGCCTCACTCAGTGCCTGCTGGCTGCTTTCTGCCTGCTTTTGCGCCAATTGATTATTACGCCCGCCGGTTGCCTGTGCGCGATCTTCTCTGGCATCCAGCAGCAATTTACTTTGCCCTGCACTGAAACGTGATTTCTTACCGGCAGAATCCCGCTTTTCCTGCCGTTCCCTGATGAGCCGCGCCTGTTTCTCCGCCTGTTTGACAGCTGTTTCAGCCACAGCAAGATCATGACGGGCAGCGGCAAGTTCTTCCGCTTTGCGCGTCTCATAAAAATCCCAGTTACCACTATAAGACGACACACCAATTGGCGTCAGCTCAATAATCCTGTCCATCTCGCGCAATAATGAGCGGTCATGACTGACCACCAGCGCCCCGCCACGCCAGTTGCGCAGCAGATGCAGCACAGCCTCACGCCCCTGCATATCCAGATTATTGGTCGGCTCATCCAGCAGGATCAGATCCGGCTCGTGGAAAATCAGGGCAGCCAGAGCGGCACGGGTTTTCTGCCCGCCGCTCAAACTATCCAGCTGCGTTTGCGGGTGGAGTTCTGGCAGACCCATTTGGGAAAGCGCATCCTCAATCCTGCTTTCCAATGTCCAGTCCGCATCAGCCAGATCATCGTCGCTGCCTTCACCTGCCAGAATACGCGCCTGCGCAGCCAGTTGCGCCGTCACACCAAACAAATCGGCAATCGTTTCATGCGCTTCATTCGTATTCTGATGCAGGAGGCCGAGTTTGGCATGACTGGTCAGCGAACCACTGGCCGGTGCTGTTTCGCCCGCAATGATACGCAATAGAGTTGATTTACCCGTGCCGTTACGCCCGATCAGACCGGTACGTTCACGGGACAGATGAAGAGAAAGATTTTGGAAAAGACTACGGCCGTCAGGCGTTTGCGCAGAAATATTTTGCAGTGTGTACAGAGTTATCAAGAGCAGCATCCAGTGAAACAACAAAAACATCAGTTAAGAAAACTGTGCTGTCTGCTTCATTGTGATGAACTCCTCAAATACACATTTAACCGGCATGAGTAGCCGTGACATTTATTTAGACAGGCATCGTGACTTATTCAAGTCACGATGCTTGAATGCTTCAGTCAAGATCGAAGCGGGCAATAACCGGCACGTGATCAGAAGGACGCTCCCAACCACGGGCATGGCGCAGAACCTGCAATTCTTTCATATGCGGCTCAAGATCTTTGGAACCCCAGACATGGTCAAGACGACGGCCGCGATCAGATGCATCCCAATCCTTGGCACGGTAGCTCCACCAGGTGTAAATTTTCTGATCTGCAGGGATGACCTGCCGCATCAGATCACTCCAGCCGCCTTTCACCCGCAAATCTTCCAGTGTCTCGGTTTCAACCGGCGTATGGCTGACAATTTTCAGCATTTGCTTATGTGACCAGACATCATTTTCCAGTGGCGCAATATTCAGATCACCCACCAGAATGGAAGAAAAACCATCACCGCGATCTGCCGTTACTGCCCGCATTTCCTCAAGGAAATTCAGCTTATGGGCAAATTTCGGATTGATCGTCACATCCGGTTCATCCCCTCCGGCAGGCACATAGAAATTATGGATGCGAATTGATTTACCGCCTGCCTGCACAACACTGCTGAGGTGACGGCAGTCCCCCATATCACAGAAGCCGATAGTTTCCGTATTTTCCATCGGCCTGCGCGACAGTGTGGCCACGCCGTGATAGCCCTTCTGACCGCTGATCGCGATATGCTCATAACCGGCATTGCGCAGCTCTTTGAGCGGAAACTGGTTATCAGGACATTTGGTTTCCTGCAGGCACAACACATCCGGTGTGTGCTTTTCGAGAAAGTCCAGAACCAGCGGCAAACGAAGGCGAACTGAATTGATATTCCAGGTAGCGACGGAAAAACTCATTAAACTGCTCAACGGGCTGAAGGGTGAAAGACAAAACAGGTGAGGTTTCACCATAGTTTGCGTAACATAAGCCGCTTATGCAGGATGTGCAAATGCCGGATAAATAAAAAATGCCGCGCTAAAGCAGGCGCGGCATTTTCAATAGTTTTAAAAAAGATCAGCGATTTTTGCGTTTCATAGCCAGACGCTGATAGTCAATCTTGAACATATTATCCGCAAAACGCACACCTTTCTGCACGTTGAAGATCATCACTGTGGTATCCTGACGCTGTGCATCGGTAATCGTCCACTGCTTCAATTCCGCATTGGCCGGATCAAACATCAGCGCAATTGTGGCATCGGCAAAAACCGCTTTGTCGCCCAAAATCATAGTCAGCGCATCCGGTTCGTTTTTCAAACCGCGCAAACGACCGCCGCCCAGATCAACATGATCGCTGAGCAGCAATTTCAGTGGTGTTTTCGACAGCGGATACAAATCCCATGTATCCAGCTTCTTATTATTGACGACGACGGATTCACCATCGGAGATCACTGTGATCGGCGATTTATCATAGTTGAAACGGATTTTACCCGGACGCTCAATGTAGAACTTACCGCCGGTCTGATCACCTTTCGGACCAAACTGCACAAATTCACCGGTCATGGTTTTCACAGCTGTAAACTGATTGGCAATAGCCTGCGCCTGCGCACCACTATTTGCTGATTGCGCCTGCGCAAAACCGGCAGGCAGCAGCACGCCCAGAGCAACGGATGCAGCAGTGAGATATTTTGCGACCATGAAAGGCAATTTCAGTTTCATCAGAAACATATGCTCCCGTATTCGTTATGACGGTTTTCACCGTGTCCTTTTATCTTTTAAACCGGCAGTTTGACCTGACTGTGGCAGAGCAGGATCAGTAATCATCATCCTGCGTCGGGACAAGAATATCACGTTTGCCCGCATGATTGGCAGGTCCCACAATACCCTCTTCCTCCATACGCTCAATGATCGAAGCTGCGCGGTTATAACCAATGCCGAGACGGCGCTGGATATAGCTGGTTGAAGCCTTCTTATCGCGCAGCACCACGGCTACAGCCTGATCGTAAGGATCATCGGAATTTTCCAGATTGGACGTACCGGACGGTGCGGAACCGCCCTCGTCCTCATCATCTTCCATAACGGCGTCCAGATATTCCGGAACGCCCTGCGCTTTAAGATGCTGAACCACCTGTTCAACTTCATCATCGCCGACAAAAGGCCCGTGAACACGCTGGATACGACCGCCACCGGCCATAAACAACATATCACCCATACCCAGCAGCTGTTCTGCACCCTGTTCGCCAAGCACCGTGCGGCTGTCGATTTTGGAGGTAACCTGAAACGAAATACGGGTCGGGAAATTCGCCTTGATCGTACCAGTAATCACATCCACCGACGGGCGCTGCGTTGCCATAATCACATGGATACCGGCAGCACGCGCCATCTGCGCCAGACGCTGCACCGCGCCTTCAATATCTTTACCGGCAACCATCATCAGATCGGCCATTTCGTCGATAATCACGACGATATATGGCATTGGCGACAGATCCAGTTCTTCGGTTTCATAAACCGCCTCACCGGTATTGCGGTCAAAGCCGGTCTGCACCGTACGCGAAATCTGTTCGCCTTTTTTCTCAGCCAGTGAAACACGGCTGTTGAAACCGTCAATATTGCGCACGCCGACTTTCGACATTTTGCGATAGCGGTCTTCCATCTCGCGCACTGCCCATTTCAGTGCGACAACCGCTTTCTTCGGATCAGTCACTACAGGGGTGAGCAAATGCGGAATACCGTCATAAACGGAAAGTTCCAGCATTTTCGGATCGATCATAATCAGGCGGCATTCCTGCGGGGTCATGCGATAGACCAGCGACAGGATCATGGTATTAATCGCCACAGATTTACCGGAACCTGTGGTACCGGCTACCAGCACGTGAGGCATTTTGGCGAGATCGGCAATCACCGGCTCACCATTAATGGTCTTGCCCAGTGCCAGTGCCAGTTTGGTTTTGGTCTGCATGAAATCACGGCTCGCCAGCATTTCACGCAAGAATACCATTTCGCGCTTCGGATTAGGCAATTCAATACCAATCGCATTGCGTCCCGGCACTACCGCCACACGGGCAGAAATCGCACTCATGGAGCGGGCAATATCATCAGCCAGACCGATCACACGGGAAGATTTAATCCCTGGCGCCGGTTCCAGCTCATACATGGTCACAACCGGCCCCGGCTTGACCTGAATAATCTCACCGCGCACGCCGAAATCTTCCAGCACACCTTCCAGAACACGAGCATTCTGCTCCAGCGCTTCTTTCGACAATGACGGATCACGCGCAACCACTTTCGGCTCGCTCAGATAATTGAGATCCGGCAGCATGAAGCGGCCACCATTATTCACCGGATGCGTTGGCGCACGGGCTGTCGGAGCTTTGCGTGCCGCCTGCATGCGCGGAGCCTGTACAGCTGCAGGTTGCTGTGATGCCGGTGCATCATCATAATCATCATCGTCAAAATGCATGTCATCAGCAACATGACCGGCAGGTTCAAAGCCCGGTTCAAAGCGCTGGCCTGCTCCCCGACGCGCGACTGTTACATCACCAAACGGATCATCATCACGGTTGCGTTTGCGCGATGAAGACGGATTGCGCTTCAGACCGAACATGCGCCGTACCGATGCCTTAGCGCTTAACATCCAGTGGGATGCTGCACCCAAGGTCGATGCGGACAGAGTTGAGAAAAAGCCCGCGCGAATTTCGCCGGTTTCCTCATCATAGTCTTCATCATAATGATCGTCTGCGACCTGACGTGCTTTGGCACGGACAGGTTTTGTCAGGCTGCGCTCACGGCCGATCAGACCGCTGGCAAAGGCGCATAACCACAAAGCCGGAACGGACAAAATAACAGCAATACCAAGTGCAATCACACCGGTAGGAAATTCACCTAAGAACACGCCCGGCACTTTGAGCACCATATCGCCGAACACACCGCCAAGGCCGATCTGCATCGGCCAGCTTTCCGGCGGCGTGACACAGCTGGCAATCGCAGCAAACAGCAAAGATGCAAAAAACCATGCGGAAATACGTCGTGCCAAACGGTCAATGCGACCATTGACGATCATCAAAATGCCCCAGAAAACCAGCGGTAGCAGCACAACGACACTGGAAAGACCATAAAACTGCATGGCAAGATCGGCAAAAACCGCACCCGGATAACCTGCAGCATTGGTCACTTCATTGGCAGTCGCATGGCTGAAACTCGGATCAGCCACATTCCATGTGGCAAGTGCGGCAACAGCGCCCGCCACCAAAGCCAGCAGCAACAGGCCGGAGAAAATATCAATCTGACGACGCAGCAAAGCGCTGAGCCTCAGACGTTCTCCCCGAATTTCCTGTTCATCTGGCCCGTAGGACGGTGAATAGCCTTGCCGCATGAAACCTGCCTCAATTTTTTTCACCTGTTTCAATCCGCAGAAATGCGGAAGACAGGTAAATTTTATGAATCGCGTCCGATCATACAATAACGGTAGTTAAGACAGCATTAACCATGAGTCCGTCATTCCTTGACATATTCAGCAGGCTTAAAATACAGAAACACGCCCGTTTTCGGGCGTGTTTTGTAATTTCACTCTGTTTTGCAGTGCATATCTCAATCGCGGACGCGGATCAGACCTTCCTGCGCCGTAGAAGCAATCAGCACACCGTCACGGGTAAAGATTGAGCCGCGGTTGAAGCCGCGCGCACCGGTCGCCATAGGACTATCCTGACTATAGAGCAGCCAGTCATTCAGCCGGCACGGATGATGGAACCACATCGAATGATCAAGACTGGCAACCTGCATACCCGGATCAAACACCGCGCGTCCATGCGCATGCAGCGATGTATCCAGCAACGTCATATCTGAGAGATAGGCCAGAATTGCCGCCTGCAATGCACGGTCATCCGGCACCTCACCGCAGGCGCGCACCCAGACATTTTGCTCCGGCGGCAGAGGATCTTTGGTGAGATAATGGCTGAGCGATACCGGTTTCATATCAATCGGCTGGTCGCGCTCCAGATATTTGCGCACGGCCTTTGGTGCCATCTGGATATATTGCTCTTTCATATCTTTGATGCTGAGCAGTTTTTCCGGCATCGGCACATGAAGAGGCATCGGAATCTGATGCTCAAGCCCTGCTTCATCAATCTGGAACGAGGCAGACAAAGTAAAAATAGCCTCGCCATGCTGGATCGCCACAACCTGACGGGTCGAAAAGCTCGAACCGTCACGAAGCCGTTCCACTCGATAAATAATCGGAATTGAAGGATCACCGGGGCGCATGAAATAGCCGTGCAGGGAATGGACAAAGCGTCCTTCCTCAACAGTGCGCTGTGCCGCAACCAGTGCCTGACCGATTACCTGCCCGCCAAAAACCCGCTGCCAGCCCACCTGAGGGCTGCGACCACGAAACAGATTATGTTCCAGCGGCTCCAGATCAAGGATCGACAAAAGTTCTTTCATTGCTTCAGACATAGGAAACTCATTTTCTGCGACAACTAGAGCATTTCACAGTCAAGTTGGATCAACTTGACGCCCGTGACAATGCGACCAAACAAAAACCTAGAGCGAGCGCTGTGCCCCACTCCGGATATAAACCGCTCTATACTATGGCTACAACCGGTCGTCTGACGGCGCAAGGGATTGCGGGTAAAAACTGCGGCATTTCCGCTTGAGACAAACCGGCTTAAAGCCTATCTAGATCTATGTGTTATAAAGCACGAACTGGTTGAAAGAGAACTGACAGTCCTGCAAACCTGTCGTGCAGAGAAGGAAACCGTCATGGCCAAATCGTCCCGCAAATCATCTCCGGCTGCTGCTGAGGCGGCATCTGCTCCGGTCAAAACAGATGTTCTGATCGCGGGCGCGGGTTATGTGGGGATGACCACGGCGGTTGCCATTAAAACCGGCGCACCTCAACTGGATGTCACAATCATTGATGCTGCACCGGCCGGTCAGTGGAAAAAAGATCCCCGCGCTTCGGCGATTGCCGCTGCCGCCACCCGCATGCTGGAACAGCTTGGCTGCTGGCAGGCGATCAAACCGGATGCACAGCCGATCAATGACATGGTGATCACCGATTCCCGCGTGTCCGATCCGGTGCGCCCTGTTTTCCTGACCTTTGCCGGTGAAGTAAATCCGGGTGAACCTTTCGCCCATATGGTTGAAAACAAGGTTCTCAATGCCTCGCTCCATGCCAAGGCAGCTGAACTCGGTATTCATGTGATTGAAGGCTGCGGTGTTGACGGTTTTACCACCGAATCCAATGCCGTGACTGTAACACTGGCCGATGGACGCATACTGGAAACAAGACTGCTGGTCGGCGCTGATGGTGTGCGCTCCCGTATGCGCGATCAGGCCGGTATCAAAACCGTTCACTGGAGCTATGGTCAGTCCGGCATTGTCTGCAATGTCTCCCATGAGCGTCCGCATGAAGGCCGCGCGATTGAACACTTCCTGCCTGCAGGACCTTTTGCCATTCTGCCGCTCAAAGGCAACCGCTCCTCCCTCGTCTGGGCAGAGCGCACTGAAGATGCAAACCGTCTGGTTGCGCAGGATGACTTCGTGTTTGAGGCTGAACTGGAACAGCGCTTCGGTCATCATCTGGGTGAAATCCGTGTTGAAGGCAACAAGCGGGCTTTCCCTCTGGGTCTCACATTGGCGCGTGAATTTGTAAAGCCACGTTTCGCACTGGTTGGTGATGCCGCTCACGGTATTCACCCGATTGCCGGACAGGGGCTTAATCTCGGCTTCCGCGATGCGGCAACGCTGGCACAGGTGATTGTTGATACCGAGCGTCTCGGTCTCGATATCGGCTCCTTTGCTGCGCTGGAAAAATACCAGACATGGCGCCGCTTCGACACCGTGCAGATGGGCGTCAGCACCGATGTTCTGACCCGATTGTTTTCTAATGACAATCTGGCACTGCGCACCGTGCGCGATATCGGGCTCGGTCTTGTTGACCGCCTGCCGGTGATGAAAAACTATTTCATCAAACAGGCCGCAGGTTTCGGCAAGGAAAACCCGCGCCTGTTACAGGGTGAGGCGATCTGACAAAAATCTGCTTGGATTGCACTGGATAATAGGCACGTCAAAACTATTTCTTTTCATAGAGTCTCAGACACGGGATCAATTAGGAGAGAGACAATGAACCGAACTGCCACGGCCATCTGGAACGGCGACCTGAAAACCGGCACCGGAAAACTGACAACCCAGAGCACCGCACTCAATGAACTGCCTTACAGCTTTAAATCACGGACTGAAGATATACACGGCAATGCAGGCACCAATCCTGAAGAACTGATTGGTGCCGCCCATGCCGGCTGTTTTGCCATGATGCTGTCGTCCCTGCTTTCCACCAATGGCACACCGCCAACGGAATTACAGGCAACCGCGACCATCAGCACCGTGCCGAATGAAGGCGGCGGTTTTTCTATTGCCAAAAGCGATCTGACCTTGCGCGCACGCGTTGCCAATATTTCAGAGAATGATTTTCAGAAACTGGCCAAGCAGGCCAAAGAAAATTGTCCCGTCTCCCGCGCTTTGAACGCGCTGGAAATCAATCTCACGGCCACATTGCTTTAAATCTGAGTACAATTAAAAAAAGCCGCAGATTTGATCTGCGGCTTTTTTCTTTCAAGCGCATCCCGAAAAGTGTGAAGCGGTTTTCGGAATAAAATGCGCGTCAAATCATATAAAAAGAGCGGTTCTATCGATTAGCATTAACTGGAACCGCTCTAGGCAGGCATGTGACAGACAACTTCAATAATATGTCCGTCCGGGTCTTTAACCTGCGCACTAAAATAGTCCGCATGATAATTTGGGCGTAAAACCGGTGCGCTGTGTTCAATACCACCTGCACTGAGTGCTGCCTGATAAAAGCGCTCAACCTCGCCGCGCGTGCCTGCCAGAAATGCCAGATGCATTTGTCCCTGATAGGCAGAGCCTTTTTGTGAGCCGATCCAGAATTCCGGCTTGCCGTGACGGCCATAACCCTGCCAGTTGCCGAATTCCGTGACAGCATCAATGCCCAGTGGTGCCAAAGCAGCAGAGTAAAAAGCCCGCGCTTTATCTTTATTGGTGACCATAAATCCGATCTGATCCAGCATAGCGGCCTCCGCCAAAGATTACACAACTTATGCAAACACGAAACGCTGACAGCGCGTAAGAGTTGCAGACTAAAGCATAAAAATTTAAGCGCGCTTAATCGGGCAGATTTATGAAGCCACAAAAAAGGCACCGCGAACGGTGCCTTTTAGTTTTTTGGTTATTCGCCGTGATTATACGCGGCGCTCGACCATCATTTTCTTGATTTCGGCAATCGCCTTCGCAGGGTTCAGGCCTTTAGGGCATGTCTGCGCGCAGTTCATGATTGTGTGGCAGCGATAAAGACGGAACGGATCTTCGAGATTGTCGAGACGTTCGCCTTTTGCTTCATCGCGGCTATCAATCAACCAGCGGTAAGCCTGCAGCAATACGGCAGGTCCGAGATACCGATCACCGTTCCACCAGTAGCTCGGGCACGAAGTCGAGCAGCAGGCACAGAGAATGCACTCATAAAGGCCATCCAGTTTAGCGCGGTCTTCATGGCTCTGCAGCCACTCTTTCTGCGGCTCAGGCGAAACCGTTTTCAGCCATGGCTCAATAGAGCGGTGCTGTGCATAGAAATGGCTCAGATCAGGCACCAGATCCTTCACAACCGGCATATGCGGCAGAGGATAGATCTTAACAGTGCCTTTGATGTCTTCCATGCCTTTGGTGCATGCAAGCGTATTCGAGCCATCAATATTCATGGCGCAGGAGCCACAAATACCTTCACGGCAGGAGCGGCGCAGCGTCAGCGTCGGATCGATTTTGTTCTTGATGTACAGAAGTGCATCGAGAACCATCGGGCCGCAATCATCAAGATCAACATAAAATGTGTCGAGACGCGGGTTCTGACCGTCATCCGGCGACCAGCGGTAAATCTTGAATTCACGCAGGTTCGTTGCACCCGCAGGCTTGTCCCAGACTTTGCCGGGACGGATCTGCGAATTCTTGGGAAGTGCCAGTTCTACCATTGCTCTTTCCCCAATCCTTAGTAAACGCGCGCTTTAGGCGCAATTTTAGCGAGGCTGATACCACCGTCTTCTTCCTTGACCAGCGGGTCAAGGTGAACAGGGCGGCTGCCAAGCGTAACCTTGCCGTCTTCCGAGAGCCAGGACAGCGAGTGCTTGCGCCAGTTCACGTCATCACGGTTCGGGAAATCCTCATGGGCATGGGCGCCACGGCTTTCCTTACGGGCTTCAGCGGCCACAACAGTGGTCATCGCATTGGCCATCAGGTTTTCCAGCTCCAATGTTTCCATCAGATCGGAGTTCCAGATCAATGAGCGATCAGTCACTTTAATATCCGGCATTTCTTTCCAGATCGCGGCCATACGTTCACAACCCTGTTTCAGGGATTCTGAGGTACGGAACACTGCAGCATCTTCCTGCATGGTGCGCTGCATTTTTTCACGCAGAACAGCAGTCGGAGTGCCACCATCAGCAAAGCGCAGACGGTCAAAACGCTCCATGATCTTATCGCAGGCAGCGAGATTGAGATCAGGAATTTTTGCAGCGCGGTCAATCACTTCACCGGCGCGGATTGCAGCTGCACGGCCGAATACCACGAGATCGATCAGCGAGTTTGAACCGAGACGGTTTGCACCATGAACCGACGCACAACCGGCTTCACCCACAGCCATCAGACCAGGCTGTACACGATCAGGATTGTCTTCCGTCGGGTTCAGCGCTTCGCCCCAATAGTTGGTCGGCACACCGCCCATATTGTAGTGAACTGTCGGCAGAACCGGAATCGGCTCTTTGGTCAGATCAACACCGGCAAAAATCTTGGCGCTTTCCGAAATACCCGGCAGACGCTCATGCAGAATTGCCGGATCAAGATGATCCAGATGCAGATAGATGTGATCTTTGTTCTTGCCAACGCCGCGGCCTTCACGGATCTCAATGGTCATGCAGCGGGACACAACGTCACGCGATGCCAGATCCTTGGCGGAAGGTGCATAACGCTCCATGAAGCGCTCGCCTTCGGAGTTCACAAGATAACCGCCTTCACCGCGTGCGCCTTCTGTAATCAGGCAGCCTGCACCGTAAATACCGGTCGGGTGGAACTGAACAAATTCCATATCCTGCAGAGGCAGACCAGCACGCGCAACCATACCGCCACCGTCACCGGTGCAGGTATGGGCAGAAGTTGCCGAGAAATACGAACGACCGTAACCGCCGGTGGCCAGAACGACCATTTTGGCGGAGAAACGGTGAATTGTACCGTCATCGAGGTTCCAAGCCACAACACCGGTGCAAACACCGTCAGTCATAATCAGATCAAGTGCGAAATATTCAATAAAGAACTGCGCATTGTTCTTGAGCGACTGGCCGTAAAGCGTGTGCAGAATAGCGTGACCGGTACGGTCAGCAGCAGCACAGGTACGCTGAACCGGCGGACCATCACCGAAGTTCTGCATGTGACCGCCGAACGGACGCTGATAGATTTTGCCTTCCTCGGTACGGGAGAACGGCACGCCGTAATGTTCCAGCTCATAAACCGCCGCAGGCGCTTCACGGGCCAGATACTCCATGGCGTCTGTATCACCGAGCCAGTCGGAGCCTTTAACAGTGTCATACATATGCCACTGCCAGCTGTCCGGACCCATATTGGAAAGCGAAGCAGCAATACCGCCCTGCGCTGCAACCGTATGGGAGCGCGTCGGGAAAACCTTGGTAATGCAGGCTGTTTTAAAGCCCTGCTCTGCCATACCCAGTGTTGCACGCAAGCCTGCACCACCGGCACCGACAACCACAACGTCAAATTTGTGGTCGACATAGGTATATTTGCTGCCGTTAGCAGCTGTGTCTTTAGTTGTTGCCATTTGGCCTATCAACCTCCGAAGCTGAGCTTGAGGATTGCAAATACACTCGCGCCGCCAACAACAATCGCAAAGAAGGTGTTGAGCATAACGCAAACAATCTTCAGGCCTTCGCCGTGAATATAATCTTCGATAATAACCTGCATGCCCAGACGCATGTGATAAACACCGGTCAGAACAAACAGTGCCATCACAATCGCATTAAACGGATGGGCGATTGCAGTGCGGACTTCTGCATAATCTGCACCATTGAGGCAGATAATCAGGCCGATGAAATAAATCACCAGCGGCACAAGTGCGACAGCACTCATACGCTGTGTCCAGAAATGGCCGGTGCCTTCCTTGGCGGAACCAAGGCCGCGAACCTTACCCAGAGGGGTGCGCATATCTTGCATATATCAGTCCTCTCAGCGCAGGCTGTAAGCCACAACCCAGATCAGGATTGTCGCAACAACTGAAAACACCACCGTGGCCCAGGCCATTTTGCTGGCAGTGTGTTTTTCAAGTCCTGCGCCCATATCCCAGATGAAATGGCGGATACCGCCCGCCAGATGCTGCATCAAAGCCCATGTGTAGCCAAACAGCACAAGCTGTCCTACCCAGGAGCCGAACAGGCCATTGACGAAATTGAAGCAATCTTCGCTGACCGCTGCGGAAATCAGCCATACGGCAAGCAGTACAGTTCCGAAATAGAGCGCGCCGCCAGTAATACGGTGAATAATCGACGTCGTCATCGTGATTGCCGGTTTATAAATCGACAAATGCGGTGACAGCGGGCGCTGGCTTTTGACTATTGGTCTTGTTGTCATAGCTATCCTGGTAAATGTTACCGATAAACAGGCCTTGCTAAACATGCCGTTATACCGGCAAAATCTATGGTCTGTTCATGCCCAACAGAGTTTATATCTATGATGAACCTGCGCCCAGCATAGATATAAACTCTGTCATTTTAACATGCTGCGCAATTCTTGAAGCTTCACAGGCTCAGGAGCCGCGCAGTAGAGCGAATACGGCCAAGATCGTTTAAAGGACGACCATGTTAGGGCTTATCTACTGCGCTTTTATCACTACGTCAAAGTCACAACCATGCGACCAGCCATGCAATTAGTCGCACCTGAGCAGAGAGATGACGTTTTAAACGGTTTTATGCGGCCTATTACCGGACATCCGCGTTAAAAATAAAATCCGGCGGCAGTTAAATTGTCCTGATTATGAGCCGCCGGACAGTGTTTCAACAGGTTTACTGGAGATGTGGTGCAAAACGAATCACAAAACTGCTCCAGTCCGCTGTGGCCGCGACCTGTTCATACAGCTTGCGACCATCTTCCGGCTGACGCGGTGCATTGAGTGCCAGCTTGCTCCATGAGCGCTCTTCAGCCTTATCGGCCAGCACATCAATCAAAGCCTTGGCGATACCTTTTTTGCGGTGCTCGTGATGGACGTAAATATGGTCCACCTGCCCTGCGCGCATGCCGGATACCGGCTCCGGCAGATCATAGAAAATCACAAAACCGACCAGCACGTCGTCAAGCCGTGCACCGAGCAATTCTGCACTGCGATCCTGCAACAGCTTTTCCGCATAATATTCATCCGGACGACGCGGTGCACCACGCTTCAGCGCCTGCGCATAATCGGCCAGCAAAGGCGCAAGTTCACGGGCATCACGTAAGTGAAGCAATGAAATATCAATAGCGTGATCCTGTGTCATGATGCCTTCCCTTTTGGCGAATAAGAGCAGAGTAGCTGCTTCGTTAGAAAAAACCAGCCTAATCAATGCTGCTTTAGCTGAAAAGAAAAACCCGCCCATTGATCTTACGCAATGAGCGGGTTTTTTCTTAGGATCCCGAATTAATACCTGAATCAAAAAGCGGCAGGCGCAAGCGAAAATGGTGATTTGCGAGCATCGGAACGGAGCGTACAGATAGTACGTGAGTACCGAAGCACAGAAAATTGCCATTTGCAGCCACGCATGGCGACTTTTAGATCAGGTATTTAGTTCCAGTCACGGATATCAACAAAGTGCCCAGCCACCGCTGCGGCTGCGGCCATTGCAGGCGATACCAGATGGGTGCGCCCTTTAAAGCCCTGACGACCTTCAAAATTACGGTTGGAGGTCGATGCACAACGCTCACCCGGCTTCAGACGGTCATCATTCATTGCCAGACACATCGAGCAGCCCGGCTCACGCCAGTCAAAGCCTGCTTCGATGAAAATCTTGTCCAGACCTTCAGCTTCAGCCATTTCTTTTACAAGGCCGGAACCCGGAACAATCATCGCATTGACAGTGGAGGCAACTTTTTTACCTTCAACCATACGTGCAGCATCGCGCAGATCTTCAATGCGGCCATTGGTGCAGGAACCGATAAAGACACGGTCAATCGCAATATCGGTGATCTTGGTGCCAGGCTTCAGATCCATATATTCGAGCGCACGCCATTTCGATGAACGCTTTGTATCATCCTGAATGTCATCCGGGTTCGGCACTACATCGGTCACGAAAACCACGTCTTCCGGCGAAGAGCCCCATGTGACAACCGGTGAGATTTCAGCGGCATCAAGGGTCACAATCTTATCGAAATGCGCGCCTTCATCGGAGCTCAGGGTCTTCCAGTAAGCCAGTGCCTGTTCAAACTGCTCACCTTTTGGCGCGCGCGGCTTGCCACGGATATAATCAAAAGTTGTCGCATCCGGTGCGATCAGTCCGGCGCGTGCACCGCCTTCAATCGACATATTACAGACCGTCATACGGCCTTCCATAGTCAAAGATGTGATTGCATCACCGGCATATTCAATCACATAACCGGTACCACCGGCAGTGCCGATTTTACCGATGATCGCCAGTGTAATATCTTTCGCAGTCACACCTGCTGCCAGTTTGCCATCCACACGCACCAGCATGTTTTTGGCCTTTTTCTGGATCAGGGTCTGAGTGGCCAGTACGTGCTCCACTTCGGATGTACCGATACCATGCGCCAGAGAGCCGAAAGCACCGTGGGTTGAAGTGTGGCTGTCGCCGCAAACAATGGTCATACCCGGCAGGGTGAAGCCCTGTTCAGGACCAACAATATGCACAACGCCCTGACGCTTATCGCGCTCGGAATAATATTCAACGCCGAACTCGGCCGCATTTTTGGCCAGAGCTTCAACCTGAATACGGCTTTCTTCATTCTTGATGCCGTTGATACGATCTGCCGAAGTCGGCACGTTATGGTCAACAACAGCAAGGGTGCGTTCCGGATGGCGCACTTTGCGGCCAGCCATACGCAGACCTTCAAAAGCCTGAGGGCTGGTCACTTCATGCACAAGATGGCGATCAATATAAAGCAGGCAGGTACCGTCATCCTGCTGATCTACCAGATGATCGTCCCAGATCTTGTCATAGAGTGTACGCGGCGCGCTCATGGCTCTTAGTATCCTTTGCAAGCGTTCTGCAGCCATTACCTCCCGGCAATCACAGGACCACAGAACCGATATGATTATGGTTCATATGCACCCGCTATGCGATTTCGTCAAGAAATGACAAGCGGAACAGGGTGTCGCAGCAAGATTATTACCCAAGCGGCATTTAATCTTTGCAAATAGAAAAAGGGCGACCCTGAGGCCGCCCTTATCCCTGGAAATTTTATAATCGCAGAAAGATGCAGAAAATTATTCTGCAGCTGCCTTGGCAGCAGCATCACGCTCAGCAGCGCGCTTGTCTGCTTCACGTTCAGCTTTCGAACGATTGTCTTTTTTCTCAACGATACGGGCAGCCTTACCTGTAAGACCACGAAGGTAGTAAAGTTTCGCACGACGGACTTTACCGCGACGAACAACTTCAACGCCTTCAACCAGCGGAGAATAAACAGGGAATACGCGCTCTACGCCTTCGCCGTAAGAAATCTTACGAACGGTGAAGCTTTCCTGCAGACCTGCGCCCGAACGGCCGATGCAAACGCCTTCGTAAGCCTGTACACGGGTACGTGTACCTTCAGTTACGCGTACGAGAACGCGAACTGTGTCACCGGCGTCGAAATCTGGCAGAACGCGCTTCTCAGCAATCTTTGCAATCTGTTCAGCTTCAAGCTGCTTAATAATGTTCATAGTTTTAATCCTTCTGATTCTTCTCGAACAGTCAGAGCGCTATCACTTGCAAAACAGTCTTTGCCGTCATGCTATGCCGTTAAGGCAGGAGCGGTTTCACTACTCATTGATTTCAGGTCAACAAAAATCGGATTTCAGGAAATCCCGAAATGTGAGGCGGCAATACACCATTACCGCCTGTGAATCAACTCAACTCTGCAAGAAGTTCTGATTCAGTTGCGACCGATCCGTCCCAAATGCGTATCCTGAAAAGAAGACGCATATTTCAGCCCGTAGCCCAGCATCCGGTCAAAAGCGATATGGGCAGTCCAGATCAGCACATAAGGCCACAACCATTGCTGCCCTGACACATACATCAGCAGGCCAAGCGCGGCCACACTCAGAAAACTGTGACCGGCATTATAGACCAGCGCACCGATACGGTTGCCAAATACATAGCCTGCCATAGTAATGTCAGGCACCAGAAACAACAGCGCAAACCACCACCAGCCCTCACCGCTTTGCGCATAAAACCCCAGAGCAATCAGCAAAATAGCTGCATATTCCGCACGTCTCAGAATCTGCATTATTTACTCCTGTTCTGATAGGCCTCCCACAAATCGGGACGGCGCTCACGGGTAATGCGTTTGGCTTCTTCCAGCCGCCACTGATCAACAGCCTTATGATTGCCGGAGGTCAGCACCGCAGGGATCGAGCGCCCTTCCCACTCCTGCGGACGGGTATAATGCGGATGCTCAAGCAGGCCGGTTTCAAAACTCTCAGTTTCACCGGATTCATGATTGCCCATCACGCCCGGAATCAAGCGCACAATCGCATCAAGCAGCACAAGCGCACCGGTTTCACCGCCGGAGAGAATATAATCCCCGACCGAAACTTCCATCAGGTTGCGCGCTTCAATAACACGCTCATCCACGCCTTCAAAACGGCCGCAGAGAATCACCGCGCCCTCGCCTGCAGCCAGTTCACGCACCAGATCCTGTGTCAGCGGCCTTCCGCGCGGGCTCATCAGAATACGCGGACGGTTATCCTGTTCTAAGCTATCAAGCGCTCTGGCCACAACATCCGGTTTCATCACCATACCGGCACTGCCGCCAGCCGGTGTGTCATCAACCATGCGATGTTTATCGAGCGCAAAATCTCTGATCTGGACGGTTTCAAGCTGCCATTTATCATCGCGCAAGGCGCGGCCTGCAAGGGCAGAGCCCAGCGGCCCCGGAAACATCTCAGGATAAAGGGTCAGGACAGATGCTTTGAAACTCATTACCGCGCCCATCCGTCATCATCAGTCTCAGGTGTCTCAGGCTCATCCCCCTCTTCATCCGCAGAGGTTGAACCGTCATCAAAAAGACCTGCCGCCAGCGGATCAATCAGAATGGCACCTTCTTCCATCAGAATTTCCGGTACGGAAGTCAGTGTAAACGGGATCATAACCGGCTTTTTGCCGCTTTCCTTAATCTCCAGCACATCACCGCCGCCGAAATTAAACACGGCAGAGACTTTACCATAGGACACGCCTGCGCTGTCGCGCACGGCAAGGCCGATCAAGTCAGTGTGGTAAAACTCATCCTCATCAAGATCCTGCGGTAGCTGCGCATGATCGACATAAAGCTCTTTGCCGTTCAACGCTTCCGCCGCATTGCGATCCTCAACACCGGCAAAGCGCACTACGACTACCGTTTTGCTCGGACGGATCGACAGCACTTCATAGCTTTTACCGGATGCATCATAGAGCAGACCATAGGAGCCCAGATCCAGTGGATCGCCCGTATAGGTTTTAACGCGCACTTCCCCTTTGATGCCATGGGCAGCGCCGATAACGGCGAGCTGAACCGGATTATCAAGATTTGCAACCCGCACCGGACTGCCTTTTTTCTGAGAAGACATGAAAAACCTTAAACTGTGGCGGCAACGGTTCCGTAACCTCGCCGTGAGAAACTCTATTTTTATTAAGATAACCGGATTACAGATTCAATCCATGCAAACGGCCAAAACCGAAACCTCAAAAGCAGAATTTCTGATTATCGCTGCGCCCGACCTCAATCAGGCGCGTCAGGACTGGCTTGGCAGCTTAACCAACAGCCGCAGACTGGCCGCCCATACGCTGGATGCCTATGAGCGCGATACCCGACAGTTTCTGCAATTCATGACCGGTCATCTGGGCACACCACCGGCTTTGAAAGATGTCTCGAACCTGCGTATTACAGACTTGCGCTCCTATCTGGCCTCACGCCGTAATGACGGAGCCGGTGCCCGCACCCTCGGGCGCGGTCTTGCCGGTGTCCGCTCGCTACTGCGATATTTGGAAAAGCAGGGGCTGGCAAATGCAGCCGGTGCCAGTGCCATTCGTGCCCCGCGCCAGCCGAAATCCCTGCCCAAACCTTTGAGCGCAGATGCAGCCCTGCGTGTTGTGGACAACCAGCAACAACTGGCCGAAGAGCCATGGATTGCCGCACGCAATGCCGCCGTGCTCACTTTACTCTATGGCTGCGGCTTGCGTATTTCCGAAGCACTTGGTCTGACACCGGATGCCGTGGCCGACACAACTGCCCGCTCCCTGACCATTCAGGGTAAAGGTGGCAAAAGCCGCCTCGTACCGCTGCTGCCTGCCGTTCATCAGGCAATTGCCGAATATCGCCGCCTCTGCCCCTTTCATTTGAACGGCACAATGCCGCTGTTTCGCGGAGCAAAAGGCGGTGCACTCCATGCCGGTATCATCCAGCGGGAAATGCAGAAAATGCGCTCCGCGCTCAATCTGCCAGAAACCGCAACACCCCATGCTTTGCGGCATTCTTTTGCCACCCATCTTCTGGCACGCGGCGGCGATCTGCGCACCATTCAGGAACTGCTCGGCCATGCGAGCCTTTCCACTACACAGGTCTATACCGGCGTGGATACCGATCGCCTGCTGGAGATTTACGACAAAGCACACCCCCGTGCGCATCCTTAAGCACCATCGATAGCGGCAGAAAATCTCCGATCTTTCTTGACAAGCCGCAGATCAGCAGCGATTGACTTTACTCAAGTGTTTCAAACGGAAGCACCGTCACGAGAAGAAGACGATGCCGAACCCAAATAAAAAAACTGACCAGACGCATTTGCGCAGTCAGGCCGACGAAATTAAAGCCCTCCTGAACCAGCGCCCTGTGGTGCTTGTCGGACTTATGGGAGCAGGAAAATCCACTATCGGCAAGAAAATGGCCGCAATGCTGGATTTGCCGTTTTTCGATCTCGATACGGAAATCGAAAATGTCTCCCGTATGAGCGTTACTGAATTATTTTCCTCCTATGGCGAGCCTGAATTCCGCGATCTTGAACGCCGCGTCATGCAGCGCCTGCTGGAAGGAGGATCAATGATCCTCGCAACCGGCGGCGGCGCTTTTATGAATGAACAGACCCGCGAGAATATTGCTTCTGCCGGTATTTCCGTCTGGCTTAATGCGGAACTGGATGTGCTGATGGAGCGTGTATTGCGCCGTCAGGATCGTCCGCTTTTGAAAAATGACGATCCGCGTGCAGTGATGCAGAAGCTGATGACCGAGCGCTATCCGGTCTATGCAACCGCTGATCTGAGCATCATCTCCCGCGATGAAAAGCGTGAAGTGATTGCACAGGAAGTCATCACCTTGCTGCTCGATCATTTACGCAAGACCGAACCAATCCAAGACTAAATCATAATCACGAGTATCTCCCATGACATCTGCCGGACATGTTGCAACCGAAACCGTTCATGTATCACTGGGAGACCGCTCTTATGACATTCTCATCGGCAGCGGCCTTATTGCCCGCGCGGGTGAGGAAATTGCTGCACGTCTGCCGGGCATCCGTGCGGCTGTGGTCACCGATGAAAATCTTGCCAAGCTGCATTTACCATCGCTACTCAGCGCTTTGGAAGCTGCCGGTATTAATGCGACACCGGTCGTGGTTGCTGCCGGTGAAAAATCCAAAGGCTTTGCCACGCTTGAAACTGTGACCAATGACATTCTCAAAGCCCGCCTTGAACGCGGCGATGCTGTTATTGCTCTTGGCGGCGGTGTGATCGGTGATCTTGCCGGTTTCGTTGCCGGTATTGTGCGCCGCGGCATGAATTTCATTCAGATTCCCACCTCGCTGCTGGCGCAGGTTGATTCTTCTGTTGGTGGCAAAACCGGCATCAACACCGCTTACGGTAAAAATCTTGTCGGCGTTTTCAACCAGCCGCAACTAGTACTGGCCGATACGGATATTCTCGACACTTTGAGCAAGCGTGAATTTGCTGCCGGTTATGCAGAAGTTGCCAAATATGGTCTGATCGATCAGCCGGAATTTTTCGAATGGCTGGAAAACAACTGGCAGGATGTCTTTGCAGGCGGCGCTGCACGCCAGCAGGCCATTGCTACCTCCTGCCGCGCCAAGGCAGCTGTTGTTGCCCGCGATGAACGCGAAACCGGTGACCGCGCTTTGCTCAATCTCGGCCATACATTCGGCCATGCGCTGGAAACTGCCACCAATTATGATTCCTCACGCCTTGTGCATGGCGAAGCCGTTGCCATCGGCATGGTACTGGCACATCAGTTCTCTGCACGTCTCGGCCTGATTTCAGAAGATATTGCTGCACGGGTTGAAGCGCATTTGAAAGCTGTCGGTCTGCCGGTTTCCATGAAAGAGATTGCCGGTTTGCCTTCCGCAGAGGTACTGATGTCTTATATTGCGCAAGATAAAAAAGTGTCGCGCGGTTCGCTGACTTTCATTCTGACCCGTGGTCTTGGTCAGTCTTTCATCGCCAAAGATGTGAGTGCTGCAGATGTACAGGCTTTCCTGCAGGAAAAACTGGCTTAAATAATTTTACACGATACTTAAAAAAACCGGTCGCAAATGAGTTTTGCGGCCGGTTTTTGTTTAAGCCCTTATGGCTTGTGACAGACAATACCGACCAGGCGCCGCACCAGCGGCAGAACCAGTAACAACACTGGAAATGCCACGATCCATGACAGCCCCCATGCGGGCATCCAGTGCGATAAAAGATCAGCCCTGAACCCGAGATTTTTCAGTGTGGCAATCAAAGACACAACAAAAGTCATCAGGACAGAGAGAATAAAAGGCATCACAACCGGAATGTAACGTGCCGGAAGCTTCGGAAAAGCAGGAACAGATTTGGAAGATTGCATAATCATTTCCGTAAATTTGCGGTCTTACACATCAGCACATCCCTCCCGCCCGAGACAGGAGCTTGTCCGGTGTAAGACCGGCATGGATGCGTTGCTTAACGTTAAACGCTTACGGAAGAGCCAAAAGCTCACTGCTGCCTCATAACAGCAGATGACAAAGGAAACAAGTAACCGGAAGTCTGCGGTTACTTGTTTTGAATAATCAGGCCGGTTTGCGGGTACGGCGGGTCGGCTCCCCCGGTGCGCTCGGTTCCAGCGCAATCGCATGCAGACCGCTCTGCAATTCTTCATCCAGCTGCGCATTGATCGCACGATGACGGTCAACGCGGCTCAAACCTGTAAAAGCCTCTGCCACAATTATAACGCGGTAATGTGTTTCACCGGTACCGTCGAACACTTCCTCATGACCGCCGTCTGTGTGATGATGACCGGCATGAAGATGACTTTCATTGATGACATCAAGCAACACAGGCTGAAAAGCCTCAGATAGTTTTGCGGTAATCCGTTCTTGACGCGTCAAAGGAATAGACATTCTGATCTCCTGCCCCCATATAGGGACTATGTTATGTGCATGCGTTACCATTCCGGTATACATAATGCAGCTAAATCCCGATTTCACGTCTGCTTCGACTCTCGGCCCCGCAGGGTTCGGTCATGCGTCGTGAAATGTCAATTCTTGTATCATCAGATCTGACCCCGTAATATTGATATCATGGCAACGAATTCAAAATTTTTTGACAGCATCCGTATCCGTTCCCGCAAGGAAGACAAAAAACCGGCTGGCCCGCAGTGCCAGTGGGAAGGATGCGAAGAAACCGGAACACACAAAGCGCCTGCGGGCGGTGCGCGTGAAGGTCTTTATCTGCACTTCTGTCTGGATCACGTCCGCGAATATAATAAAAACTTCAATGCTTTCTCCGGTCTTAGCGATGAGGAAATCGCCAAGTTCCAGAAAAATGCGGCCGTTGGTGACCGTCCGACATGGACAACCACCAAAAACTCCACTTCGCGCCAGTCAGCCCCGCAATTTGCCCGTATGCGTTCAGGCACCGCAGCCTATCACAACAAGATCCGTGATCCGCTGAACCTCTTTGAACAAACACGCGCCCGTGCGGAAGCTGCAACCCCGACCAGACGCCCTCGTCCGCTCGAATCCAAGGCTTTTGCGACCCTGGGTATTGCGGCAAATTCGACCAGTGACGCGATCAAATCGCGCTATAAAGAGCTGGTAAAGCAGCATCATCCGGATGCCAATGGCGGCGATCGCGGTTCGGAAGAACGTTTCCGCGAAGTTGTGCAAGCTTATCAATTGCTAAAGACCGCAGGTTTTTGCTAAACAGGCAAAGACTAAAGCATGCCGCCCGAAAACGGATACCGGTTTTGGGTGAAAGACATGCGGTAAAACAAAGATTATTTGCAGGGAACAAAGGGAAATTACGGAAGCAAAAAACTTTCGTTCCCTGTTAACCTGCCGAAACAACTACACCGGCACAGCACTTCAGACAGTTTCAGCAAAAACCGGAACTGTTGGTGCCGGAAGAACTGAGCCAAGACGAACAGAAAGCGATAGAGGGGTTTTCCGCTGCAGGAAAAGGGAAAGGCTCTCTGAACATATGATGATACAGCGGCATGCAGGCGCCGCTCAGGAGGCATGATGAGCAAGGTTGATCTCGACATAAACAATATGCCGGACACAACTGTATCGGTGCGTGACGTGTTCGGGATTGATTCCGATATGATCGTGCCCGCTTACAGCAAAAAAGATCCGCATGTACCGGATGCAGATCCGGATTACATTTTTGACCGCCAGACAACCTTGGCGATCCTCGCCGGCTTTGCCTATAACCGCCGCGTTATGGTTTCCGGTTACCACGGTACCGGTAAATCCACCCATATTGAACAGGTTGCAGCCCGTCTGAACTGGCCTTGCGTTCGCGTTAACCTCGACAGCCATGTCAGCCGTATTGATCTGATCGGTAAAGATGCCATCGTCGTCAAAGACGGTATGCAGGTTACCGAATTCAAAGACGGTATTCTGCCATGGGCCTATCAGAACAATGTTGCTCTGGTTTTCGACGAATATGATGCCGGTCGTCCGGACGTGATGTTCGTTATTCAGCGTGTTCTGGAATCGTCCGGCCGTCTGACCCTGCTCGACCAGAGCCGCGTTATCAACCCGCATCCTGCATTCCGCATGTTTGCAACTGCGAACACTGTCGGTCTCGGTGACACCACCGGTCTTTACCACGGCACCCAGCAGATCAATCAGGCGCAGATGGACCGTTGGTCGATCGTTACCACGCTGAACTACCTGCCACATGACAATGAAGTTGAGATCATTCTCGCCAAATCCAAGCATTACCAGAATGCGGAAGGCCGCGAGATCGTCTCGAAAATGGTTCGCGTTGCCGACATGACCCGTCAGGCCTTCATCAACGGCGATCTGTCGACTGTGATGAGCCCGCGTACTGTGATTACATGGTCTGAAAATGCCAATATCTTCACCGATGTCGGCTTTGCATTCCGCTTAACCTTCCTGAACAAATGTGACGAACTGGAACGTTCCATCGTTGCTGAGTTCTATCAGCGTGCTTTCGGCGAAGAACTGCCGGAATCAGCGGTTAATGTCGTTCTCGCTTAAAGCGTAAATATAACGTCCCCGTATTCTGCGGGGACGTCTCGCTTCATTGTGACGCGAAATAAGGTTAAGTTCTTCTGATATAAGGCAGTTTCATCATGGCAGGCCCCGGCGATAACACACGCGAACGTCCTAAAGGTCCGGTCGATTCCGAACCTTTCAAACGCGCGGTCACAGCCTGTGTGCGTGCAATCGCCGGCAGCAATGAATTTGAGGTCGGCTTCAGCCATGACCGTCCGGCACTGACCGGCAATCATGCCCGCCTGCCGGATCTGCCGAAACGTCCGACTGCCGACGATATTTCCATCATCCGTGGTCTTGGTGACTCTATGGCGTTGCGTCATGCACGTCATGATCCGCGCATTCATGCGCAGCTTGCACCGCAGGGGCAGCAGGCGCGCGCCATCTATGATGCGGTTGAACAGGCACGCGTTGAAGCCATCGGTGCTCTTGCTATGGAAGGCGTGGCAAGCAATCTGTCGGCCATGCTGGCTGACAAATACAGCCGTGCCAATTATTCCGCGATTACCTCGCGCGATGATGCGCCGATTGAAGAAGCTATCTCCCTTCTGGTTCGTGAAAAGCTCACCGGCTATCGCCCGCCTGTACAGGCAGGCAATGTGGTTGAGCTATGGCGCGACTGGATTGAAGACAAAGCCGGTGACCGGCTTGAGACACTTGGTGACCGTCTGAACAGCCAACAGGATTATGCCCGTCTGGTACGTGAAATGCTGGTTGCGCTGGATATGGCTGAAGAGCTGGCCGAACCTTCTGAAAGCGACGACGAAGAAAGCCAGCAGGAAGAACAGGCTGATCCGGAAGAATCGCAGGAAGGTGCATCAGAAGAAGATGCAGAAAATCAATCCGGCGACGGCGACAGTTCTGAAGACACCAATGATGACCGCGAGCGCGGTGATCTGGAAGCTGAAGATGCTGCCTATGAAGATGCGGATGACGGTGAAGAGGAAGATGCGGAAACACCGGGCGAAGCACGCCGGTCTAACCAGCCGTTTTCCGATTTCGACAAGCATCATGACTATAAAGTTTTCACCCGTGAATTTGACGAGATCGTAGAAGCAACCGATCTTTGCGATGATGCCGAACTGGATCGTCTGCGTGGCTTCCTCGACAAGCAGCTGGCGAATTTGCAAGGCGTGGTCGGACGTCTCGCCAACCGTCTGCAGCGCCGTCTGATGGCGCAGCAGAACCGTTCATGGCTGTTTGATCTGGAAGAAGGTCATCTCGACAGTGCCAAGCTGGTGCGTGTGGTGATTGACCCGACTCAGCCGCTGTCTTTCAAAACCGAACGCGATACCAATTTCCGCGATACGGTTGTGAGCCTGATTATCGACAATTCCGGCTCGATGCGCGGGCGCCCGATTACAGTGGCTGCCACCTGCGCCGATATTCTGGCTCGTACGCTGGAACGCTGCGGCGTGAAGGTTGAGATTCTCGGCTTTACCACCAAAGCGTGGAAAGGCGGCCAGTCCCGTGAAGCATGGCTCGATCGCGGCAAACCTGCGCAGCCGGGTCGCCTCAATGATCTGCGCCACATTGTTTATAAAGGCGCTGATGCCCCTTGGCGTCGCGCAAGACGCAATCTCGGTCTGATGATGCGTGAAGGACTGCTGAAAGAGAATATCGACGGTGAAGCGCTGATGTGGGCGCATAACCGTCTGCTCGGCCGTCCTGAACAGCGCAAAATCCTGATGGTCATTTCCGATGGTGCGCCGGTTGATGATTCGACCCTGTCGGTTAATCCGGGCAATTATCTGGAACGCCATTTGCGTGCAGTGATTGATGAAATCGAAAACCGCTCACCGATTGAGCTGATTGCGATTGGTATCGGCCACGATGTGACCCGCTACTACCAGCGCGCGGTGACCATCGTTGACGCGGAAGAACTGGCCGGCGCAATGACCGAGCAGCTCGCCTCACTGTTTGATGATCAGGATCAACCGAAAGGCCGGGCAGCACGGCGCTGATTTGCAAAGCTGAATAAAAAAGCCTCCCGAGGATGATCTCTTCGGGAGGCTTTTTTAATGAGCTTGCTCTGCAGGTGCTTACCGGATAGCCGGTTTAGCAGCGTCAGATTTGCCGGCGCCATAGATTGACGGGGCAAACAGTGCCAGAATCGCTCCGTAAGGCACCAGCATCACCACACTCATCAAAACCTTGATACCAAAGTCACCAAGCGCCAGAGACAGCCACAGTGGCATTGCATGGCCAAACCACTGCACCTGATCGGTCATGGAGCTGTCAGCCAGCCCGAAAGCCGTATCAAGCATGCTGAACGGTGCCGCAAAAGCCAGCGAGAAGAACAGGATCGTATCCAGTACAGAACCGCAAAGTGCTGCCGCCAATGGTGCTTTCCACCAGCGCAAACGACGCAGACGGCTGAACACACTGATATCCAGCAATTGCGCAAACAGAAACGCACTTCCTGAGGCCACAGCAAGGCGCGGGCTTGCAAGCCAGATCGACATGATAACACCCAGCGCAAAACCGGCATAAACGACCTGACGGGCGCGCTGCGGACCAAAGCGGCGGTTGGTTAGATCATTGACCAGAAAGGCAAACGGATAAGTGAATGCGCCATAGGTAAGGATATCCTGCAAGCCGAAATAATGAACCGGATATTGCACAAGGATATTGGAGGCGGCGACGGCCGCACACATGGCCAGAACGGGAAAAATCAACGCTTTAATAGCGGAACTATGCTGTAGAGGCATTTTTTTATCCTGGGTAATGGAACCAGCAAAAAGGCCGGACGAACCGGCCTTTAGCAAAACTAAATTCAGCCGTGAAAGCTATTAAGCAGCAGCTTCGGCCAGTTTCTTGGCAACCTGACGCTTCAGCAGACGTGCACGCTGTGACAGTTCATTGTCAGAAGCTTTCGCAAGGAATGCATCCAGACCACCGCGATGCTCAACAGTACGCAGCGCATGCGCAGTAACGCGCAGACGGTAGCTCTGGCCCATTGCATCGGACATCAGGGTTACATTGCAAAGATTTGGCAAATAACGGCGACGCGACTTGTTGTTCGCATGGCTTACATTGTTGCCGTAGAGGACCGCTTTACCGGTCAGTTCACAAGCGCGGGACATTGGTCTCACCTTCAAAATTCTGTTTCAGGCCCCGGCACAAATATCCGATACCGTCTTCGCTACTATCATAATCAATCCGTGATTGATATGTCGCGGCGCGCAATATCGGACAGCGGCCCATTGGGAAAGTCGGGTTTCTATAGTGAAAGCAGCCCTTCCCGTCAAGCCGTTTCAAGCTGATTACGGGTTCAATTGCAGGAATGACAAGGAATTGACTGTCATTGACTGCATTTTGCCGCTTTTATCATACAAATAGCGGGCACAAAAGTCACCAGTTCTGCATTTTCAGACTGGATGCTGCACATTATCCGCTCAGGTGAGTCTCAGGGAGATCTGAATGATGTTTACGGACAAGGCTGCAAGAATCCATACAGTAACCGGTCAGAACCGGATATTTGCAGCAGCAATTCTCACTGCCCTCTCCGTAATGCCCGCTACCGCTTTTGCCGCTGATTCCGGCTACCGTACGGAATATGGTATTTCCGTTTTCGGCATAACAATCGCGCGCTCCGAACTAAACACCAGAATCACGAATAATGCTTACGCACTCGACGGAAGTTTTCACAGCTCCGGTGTTGCCCGTATTTTTGACAGTACCAAAGGCTCCATCACTATTAATGGCAATATGCGCAAGCAAGGCGCTGCCGCCGCTGTTCAGCCCGTTTCTTACCTCACCACCTATCGCAGCGGTAAAAAACACAAGCGCACAGCCATCAGCTTCAAAAACGGTTCTGTCAGCGCTTTCGACAATCAGCCGCCGATCCGGAAAAATGACCCGTGGGTAGAAACCCGCCCCGATGATCTGAAAGCAGTCTTTGATCCGATCAGCGCGATGATGATTACCAGCCCCACTGCCGCAGCAGTCTGTAACCGGACATTACAAATCTTTGACGGGCAGACACGCGCGCAGATCCGGTTAAGTCCGGCAGGAACTGAGGCCTTTTCGATCAAAGGTTTCGACGGCACTGCCATCACCTGCAATGCTAGATTTGTCCCTGTCTCCGGCTATGAGAAAGACAAAAAATCCGTGCGCTATCTGGCGGACAAAAGCAAAATCACGATCAGTTTCGCCTCGCTGAATACGGATAAACAGGGTGCAGGCATTTACGCTCCTGTGGCCGCCAGTGTCGGCACACAGATCGGCACGGTTAAAGTCCGCGCAACACGTTTCGAGCAGACGAAATGATTAGAGCGGCTTACGTTCATGTTGGATCGCAGTGCTTGCTCTAGATTCCTTAGTTTGTCGCATTATCCCGACGTCAAGTTAACCCAACTTGACTGTGAAATGCTCTAGCAATATGCCCAGAGGGTCAATTATTCGCCAAGAAGCTTATGGATACGATCAATATATTGTTTTCCGAAAGTGATATGCGCCGGATTGATGCCTTTTAATTCATCAACAAGCTGTTCTTCATTCTCAGATTCCACAGCGCTCACACTGCTGACCAGCGCGAAATAACCGTAAATATAATCCTGCGCCGTCAGTCCGTGTTTTTCGAGCACAGCCATCACTTTCGGCTGCTTTTCAATACGGGCAGCCAGCGCCTTTGGCGAATGATCGCCGGTTCCGGCCTCATCATCACCGCTGCCGGACATATCCATGGTGTTGAGCTCGGCCTGTGCGGCTTCCATCTTGGTCAGAAACTTCTCATCAAGCGGATAATTATTCACTTCCGCCGGCACTTCCGGTTTGGCCACCGAAAAGCTCTGCGCAAATGCCGCATGACCGGTCAAAGGCATAACAGCGAAAAAACCCGCTGCGAGAAAAGAACCGGCAATAAATGTAACAGCCGGACGGCGGAACAGACAAACCATACTATACCTTTGCCTCAAACGGCTTTTGTCAAAAATGATCTTTGCGTTTACGCAGTTCCGCAAAAACCTGCAACTCGCTGGCATCTTCCATCCCAAGCTGTTTGCGTACTGCACTGTCATGCACGCGCAAGAACGGATTGGTGGCCATTTCCAGCCCGATACTGGTCGGCAGGGTCGGCAGACCTTCTGCCCGCAGCCGTTCAATCTCACGACCGCGCTCTTTCAGTGCCGGATTGGTACCGTCAACATCGAGCGCAAAACGCAGATTATTCAGCGTATATTCGTGCCCGCAATAGACTTTTGTATCAACCGGCAGCAAAGCCAGCTTTTGCAGCGATGCATACATATCTGCCGGTGTGCCTTCAAACAGACGTCCGCAACCCAGTGCAAATAATGTATCGCCGGTAAAAGCAACTTTTGCCTGCGGCAGATAATAGCTCACCTCTCCGGCCGTATGACCGGGTGTAGAAATTACCTGCACTTCAAACGAGCCGAACTGAAACTTGTCACCGTCTTTCACACCGCGATCCACACCCGGAATTTTTTCCGCTGCGGGTCCTGTGATCTGCGCACCATAGATGCGTTTCAATGCTTCATTCGCATCGACATGATCGAGATGATGATGGGTCGTAAAAATATAATCGAGTTTCCAGCCGCGACGCGCCAAAGCCGAACGGATTGCCAGTTCTTCCGGCGCATCAATTGATGCTGTCAGCCCCGTTTCCGGATCATGAATCAGAACGCCGAAATTATCTTCGCGACAATAAAACTGTTCAATTTCAAGACGAGCCATCCGTTTTGCTCCCGATTATTTTTTATCCGCTGATGCTGCGTCATCTTCTGTGCCCCACGGCACCAGAGAATGTTTTTTAATCAATGGCAGCTGGAACATTGTAAAAGCAATGGTCAGCGGCATGACGCCCCACACTTTGAATGTGACCCATGTATCGGTCGGGAAATTCCGCCATACAACTTCATTAATCACAGCCAGCACGAAGAAAAACAAACCCCAGCGCAATGTCAGCTTACGCCAGCCTTCGGCATCCAGCTTGAAAGCCTGATCGAAGACATAGCCGAGCAAAGCTTTGCCAAACAGCAGACCACCCAGCAAAATCGCACCGAACAGGCTGTTAACAATGGTTGGTTTCATTTTTATGAAAGTATCATTGTGCAGCCACAGCGTCAGCGCACCGAAAACCAGCACCACAATACCCGAAACCAGCGGCATGATCGGTAAGCTGCGTGTCATGATCCATGATACAACCAGCGCAATCACCGTAGCGGCCATAAACAAGGCCGTTGCAATGAAAATCGGCTGACCGATCTGTGCCAGAACCGGAAAACGCTCAACCAGCCACTCACCGCGCGAATTGGCAAAAAAGAACACCAGCAAAGGCCCGAGTTCCAGCGCCAGCTTTAACAGCGGCGGCACTTCCTTGCGCTGCGGGTCAGACGGATCGCGCTCAAAAATATGATCGTTCATCGTGCTTCTCCTGCAATCGCTCCGGCAAAATCCTGCGCCGTAAACGGCTCAAGATCATCAATCTGCTCACCGACACCAACAAAATAGACCGGCAATTTATGTTTGGCGGCAATCGCCACCAGAATACCACCACGTGCAGAACCGTCGAGCTTGGTCATCACCAAGCCGTTCACACCGGCAATATTCTTGAAAATCTCTACCTGATTAAGCGCATTCTGACCGGTAGTGGCATCCAGCGTCTGCAACACTGTATGCGGGGCTTGCCCGTCATGTTTACCAAGCACGCGCACGATCTTCGCAAGCTCATCCATCAGCTCGGCTTTGTTCTGCAAGCGCCCTGCCGTATCAATAATCAGCACATCGCTGCCGGAATCTTTGGCCTGCTGCCATGCATCATATGCCAGACCCGCAGCATCAGCGCCAAGCTTGGAGGAGACGACCGGCGAGCCGGTGCGCTCGCCCCAGATATGCAATTGCTCAATCGCTGCCGCACGGAATGTATCACCCGCGGCAAGCATCACTTTCAATCCGCCTGCGGTCAGCTTTGCCGCCAGCTTGCCGATTGTTGTGGTTTTACCTGTGCCATTAACGCCAACCACAAGAATAACATGCGGCTTGTGCGACAGATCAAGCTCAAGGGGTTTTGCCACCGGCACCAGCACTTTTTCAATCTCGGAGCGCATAATGCGGCGTACTTCATCGGTCGAAATATCTTTGCCATAACGACCCGAAGACAGGCTGTCCGTGATACGCATCGCGGTTTCCAGACCAAGATCGGCCTGAATCAGCACATCTTCCAGTTCCTGAAGTGTGTCTTCATCCAGTTTGCGCTTGGTGAAAATGCCGCCGATGGAATCGCCCAACTGCTGTGAAGAGCGCGACAGACCACTGCGCAGCCGCTCAAACCATGACAGTTTTTTTTCCGGCTCAGCTTCGACAACAACCGGTTCCTGTTTTGCTTCAACCGCTTTGCTGACTGTCACTTTCACCGGTTTTGGCGCAGGAACCACTTCCGCATCAGCATCGGTAATTTCAGGCTCGGTTTCAGGATAGACCGGTATCAGTTCAATCGTTGCCGGATCAGCGATGACCGGCTGGGAAAGCAGTTCCTCAACCTTTTCCAGAAAAGTCTCGTGAGGCGGCTCTTCCGCCTGCGGTTTCTCTTCAAGGTCGGTCTCATCCGGCTCCGGCGTGTCATAAACCGGTGTCAGTTCAATCGTCGCCGGATCAGCGATGACCGGCTGGGAAAGCAGGTCTTCGATCTTTTCCAGCACAGTCTCATGATGCGGTTCAACAGGCGTGTGTTCTGCTGCAACCGGTGCGCCCTCTTCCGCTAAAGGCGACAGGACTTCCTCTGACGGAGCGGAAGATGCCTCTTCCTTTTTGCCGAAAGAAAAAATCTTTTTTATAAAACCCATAGCCATGAATACAGCGCTTCTTATTTTCGAATGATAATCAGATATTTTGCGGAACAGCCAGCAGCTTGTCCCCATCATGACCGGAGATCACGCGGCTGACAATCTGTCCTGCTGTCAGATTCTGTGTATCCAGCCCAGTCAGTGTAAAGCCTTCAGTCCGGCCTAAGCCATCACGTTCTACCAGAATATTCTGCACGGTGCCTTTGAGGCTTTCCAGATGCAGGCGATAAGCCGCATCACCGGCAACACGCAGACGGGCAGCACGCTCCTTGATCACCTCACGACGCAATTGCGGCATGCGTGCGGCAGGCGTGCCTTCACGCGGACTGTAAGGGAAAACATGCAAATGGCTGAGGCCGCATTCTTCGACAATACGGATAGAATTCTGAAACATCTCTTCCGTCTCGGTCGGGAAACCGGCGATAATATCCGCACCAAACACTGCATCCGGTCGCAATTTGCGCACATCCTCGCAGAAGCGGATGGAGTCATCACGCAAATGACGGCGTTTCATCCGCTTGAGGATCATATTATCCCCTGACTGCAATGAGAGATGCAGATGCGGCATCAGGCGCTTTTCATTGGCCAGTGCTTCCATCAGGTCTTCATCCGCCTCAATCGAGTCGATCGAAGACAAACGCAAACGCTGCAAATCCGGCACCTGAAACAAAACGGTTTTCACCAATTTGCCAAGGCGTAAATTGCCCGGCAGATCAGGCCCGTAGGAGGTCATGTCCACGCCGGTCAGCACTACCTCCGCATAGCCGTTACCGACCAGTCGTTTGACCTGCTCCACCACGCCGCCCATCGGGACAGAGCGGGAATTGCCGCGGCCATAAGGAATAATGCAGAAAGTACAGCGATGATCGCAGCCATTCTGCACCTGCACAAAAGCACGGGCACGGCCTTCAATCGCGTCCACCATATGGCTGGCGGTTTCGCGCACTTCCATAATATCGTTGACGCGCACCTTCTCGAACTGGTTCACACCAAAATCCGGCAACATGCGATAAGAATTGGATTTCAGCTTTTCTTCATTGCCGAGAACCAGATCAACCTCGTCCATCGCCGCAAAATCATCGGCACCGGTCTGCGCTGCACAACCGGTTACGATAATACGGGCTTCCGGATTATCCCGACGTGCTTTTCGAATGGCTTGGCGTGCCTGACGCACTGCTTCCGCTGTAACTGCACAAGTGTTGAAAATAATCGCGCCGTTTTCCAATGTGCCGAGACCGGCCTCATCAGCTTCGCGTTTCATCACTTCGGATTCATAAGTATTCAGCCGGCAGCCGAATGTTACAACCTCAACCGCCATAATCAGGCACCTTCCGCTTTTGTGTCTTTTGCCCAAAGACCTGTTGCCGGATCAAACTGCCCCGAAAACTCCCATTCAGCCGGTCCCGTCATTAAAACATGATCGTCATCGCGCCAATCGATCTGCAACGGCCCGCCCGGTACAATGACTTTTACATTGCGCCCCGTACGACGTGTGCGTGCCGCCGATACACCAGCGGCACAGGCAGCAGAGCCGCAAGCCCGCGTCAATCCGACACCACGCTCCCAGGTGCGGATTGTCAGTTCGTCTTTGCCTGTAACCTGCGCGATTGAAATATTCGCCTTTTCCGGAAAGATCGGATGATTTTCCAGCAATGGGCCGAACTTATCCAGCTCATAGGACCAGACATCCTGATCCACCCAGAAAATCGCATGGGGATTGCCCATCGAAGCCACAGACGGCGAATGCAGCACCGGTGCATCAATCGGCCCGATCTGCAATTCGATCATGCGGGTATCACGAAATTCTTCTGCAAGCGGAATAGCCTGCCATTCGAAACGTGGCTTGCCCATATCCACACGGATCTGGCCGTCCGGCAGTTCCTCGGCCAGCAATAGTCCTGCCAGTGTTTCAAATGTGAATTGTGATTTGCCGGTTTCCGCCGCAAGTGCCTGCACCACACAGCGTGTGCCATTGCCGCAAGCCTGCGCTTCACTGCCATCGCAATTGATAATGCGGATATAATAATCCGTACCCGCCGTTTTCGGATCATGGATCGCCATGATCTGGTCAAAACCGGTCGCAGCATCAGCATTCAGTGCGCGCGCGGCATCAGGCGTGATCCGGTCATTCCGGCCGCGCATATCCGCCACAATAATTTTATTGCCAAGGCCATTCATTTTGGCAAAAGCAGCATCAACTGACATAGCTACAGACATAGTTTCACAATTATAAAATATATTCCGGTTACAGCATATCAGCAGCCTTAATGCGGAACATCGACAAAATTCGGTTCGCAGAGATACGAAAAACAGGCAGCATCCGGAGATTTTGCCTGAAAGCACATCCTGAAAGCGCTTCACACTTTGCGCAAGGCACTCCGGATATACATTTACAGGCCTATATGGCGGAACTTCTCTCAAATTGCCAGTATATGTGCCAATGATTCGAAAAGCAGTGATGCGTTTTTGTCTGAATCTGCCGTAGAAGACCGATCACACCTTGGCCTGCCGGTAAAATATGTTTATCTTTAAAACATAATCTGCTCAAATTTTGCTGCCAGACAGGCTTTCACATTGTCAGGCCATAACCTGTCAGATTAAAACAAGGCTGAAGCCGTAAAATCGTGCAATCCTACTTATTTCCCTTTTGTTCAATGATTCCTTTTGATTACAAAATGGTCTAAAGTGCAGCGGATTTTGCCTCAATATTGACCTGAGGACGGAACTGTTTCAAAGATTCCGCTTCGGAAACCACACTATCAAGGAGATGGGTATGGGAGTTTCTAAGATTGGCCTGCTCGGACTTGCAGCTGCCACCATTCTCGCCGGTTGCCAGAGTTCGCGTTTTGACAATATGGCCAGCAACACTCCCCCGCAGGCACAGCCTGCTCCTTTGCGCCCTGCTCCGACGACATCGGTTCAGTCCGGATCGCTGAATGATGTGAATGCATCGCAGTTTCCGGCCAATCCGAATGATATGAATTCACAGCCGCAGGGCAATACACAGGTTGCCAGCCTGCCGCCTGCATCTTCCGTAGACCTGACACCGGGCAAAGTTGCCGGTGTGTGGAATGCATCGCTTGCCGGCCAGAGCTGTAAAGTTGCCACCCCGCAGACCAAATTCGGTCAGGGTTACCGCGCGGGTCCGCTGCGTTGCCCGGGTGAACTCGCCAATCTGTCCTCATGGTCGGTCAACGGCAAGCAGCTGGTTCTCTATGATGCAAATGGCGGCACAGTTGCTTCGCTCTATTCGTCTGCTGACGGCCGCTTTGACGGTCAGACTTCCGGCGGCCAGCCGATCAGCCTGTCCCGCTAAAAACTTGCTGACATTATAGAATTATAAAAGCTGCAGACACAATCTGCGGCTTTTCATTTATAGAACAGCGCCTGAATGAGCCTGAATGAGGTTGTCATGTCTTTCAATGAAACGCTGAAAGCCTATCCGTCCGTATCAGAACGCTACGACTCTCTGGCCACGGCCGGAGATATTGAAGCAGACCCGCAGCAGCAAATTCTGGCAAAGCGCTTTGATGCTTTGATCGATGCGATTTGCAGCAAACGCCTTTCACGCAAATCCAGTGCTTTGGGCTGGCTGTTCGGCAAATCCAAAAAAGTGGCTGAGCCGATCAAGGGCTTATATATTCATGGTGAAGTCGGCCGCGGCAAGACCATGCTGATGGATATGTTCTTTGAATTGCTGCCGGTTGAACGCAAACGCCGTGCGCATTTCAATGATTTCATGGCCGATGTGCATGAGCGCATTCACGCTCACCGTCAGGCTTTCAAGAAAGGCGAAACCAAACAGGAAGACCCGATCCCGCCGGTTGCAGAAGCACTGGAAAAACAGGCATGGGTTCTGTGCTTTGATGAATTTACCGTCACAGATATTGCCGATGCGATGATCCTGTCGCGTTTGTTCTCAGCGCTGTTCGAGCGTAGCGTGGTGCTGGTTGCCACATCCAATGTGGCACCGGACAATCTCTATCCGAATGGTCTCAACCGTCAGCTGTTCCTGCCTTTTGTCAGCATTCTCAAAACCCGTGTGGATGTAATCAATCTGGATTCGCGCACCGATTACCGTCTTGAAAAGCTTGACCGTCAACCGGTCTATCTCACCCCGCTCGGGCTCAAAACAGATGCCAGAATGGATGAGGCATGGCATAGTCTGACGGAAGGCGGGCTTGAGACAGCAGAGATTATCAAGGTCAAAGGTCGCAACATTCATCTGAACCGCACTGTCGGCAAAGCCGTGCGTGTGACTTTTGATGAACTTTGCGCCAAACCACTGGCTGCCGCAGACTATCTGGCGATCATGGCGCGTTTCCGCACTATGTTTATCGATCATGTGCCGGTGCTGGATCTTGCTAAGAGAAATGAAGCCAAACGTTTCATTCTGCTGGTGGATACACTTTACGACCAGCGCGCCCGTGTTATCATCTCTGCCGCAGCGACACCCGACAAACTCTATAGTGCCTCCAGCGGCACAGAAGCTTTTGAATTTGACCGTACCGCATCGCGTCTTTTTGAGATGCAGAGTGCGGAATATCTAGAAGCATTTGAGACAAATGAATCAGCTGCAATACGGGCAACAGCCTGAGTAACATGTGAAACACAGGCCTATTCTCTGATCGTCACTATTTTGTGACGATCATGGCCTAATTTATGCCAATCAGGGGAATCATAAGAGCATTTATGATTCATCAAATAAGCATTCCGCAATCGGGCTGACTGTAAGCCATTCTGAACAAACAAAAATCAGCTGTAAGCGGACAAAAATTCCGGTAAAATTCCTTTCCCTGATTTCATGATATGAAACAGGAAAAACTTCGGCTTTTGTCAAAAACGACTTACGTTTACGTAAGAACATATTTAGCTAAACGATTGAAATCTTTAAATACAAAATTATTAGTTGAGTTATTTTGAAAACGGGCATATCGACCATACAGCGTAATGGCCTCTGCGGGCGTAACCGATCGGAAAGCTCAAGCAGAGGTAAAGCTGTTTTAGTTAGATTTTAGATCAGGGAAGTAACCAGCATGGCTCGCAATAAGATTGCTCTCATCGGTTCAGGCATGATCGGCGGAACGCTCGCCCATATGGCCGGTCTCAAAGAGCTCGGTGACATTGTGTTGTTCGATATCGCCGAAGGTATCCCGCAGGGCAAAGGCCTCGATATCGCGGAATCCTCACCGGTTGACGGTTTCGATGCCAAGTTCACCGGTGCCAATGACTATGCCGCCATCGAAGGCGCAGATGTTGTTATCGTTACCGCCGGTGTGCCGCGCAAGCCGGGCATGAGCCGCGATGACCTGCTGGGCATCAATCTGAAAGTCATGGAACAGGTCGGCGCCGGTATTGCCAAATACGCCCCTGATGCTTTCGTGATCTGCATCACCAACCCGCTTGATGCGATGGTTTGGGCTCTGCAGAAATTCTCCGGTCTGCCGGCAAACAAAGTTGTCGGTATGGCTGGCGTGCTTGATAGCGCCCGTTTCCGCTACTTCCTCGCTGAAGAATTCAACGTTTCCGTTGAAGACGTCACCGCATTCGTTCTCGGCGGTCACGGCGATACTATGGTTCCTTCCAGCCGCTATTCGACCGTTGCCGGTATTCCTCTGCCGGATCTGGTCAAAATGGGCTGGACCACACAGGACAAGCTCGACAAGATCATTCAGCGCACCCGCGACGGCGGTGCTGAAATCGTTGGTCTGCTGAAAACCGGTTCTGCTTATTATGCACCGGCTTCTTCCGCTATCCAGATGGCTGAATCCTACCTCAAGGATAAGCGCCGCGTTCTTCCGGTTGCAGCTCAGCTGACCGGCCAGTACGGCGTGAAAGACATGTATGTCGGCGTACCGACCATTATCGGTGCGAACGGCGTTGAACAGGTTATCGAAATCCAGCTCGACAAAGAAGAACAGGCCGCATTTGAGAAATCAGTTGCTGCAGTTCAGGGTCTTTGCGACGCCTGCATCGCGATTGCACCAAATCTGAAATAAGCTCCCTTATTCAAGTTCTGGGATGTTTCGGGGCGCTTTTCCCAAAGTGGCCCCGAACTGGTCTCTGGAACTTCATATAAAAATCACGAAGCCTGTCTATCAACACAAGTTGAAACAACAGGTTTCAGGAGCGCCCTTAAAAGGACAACCAGATGAATATTCACGAATATCAGGCTAAGCGCCTGCTCCACTCCTACGGCGCACCGATTGCCAACGGCGTGGCTGTTTACTCCGCTGAACAGGCTGAAGAATGGGCAAAGACCCTTCCTGGCCCGCTTTATGTGGTCAAGAGCCAGATCCATGCCGGCGGCCGCGGTAAAGGTAAGTTCAAAGAACTGCCAGCCGATGCTAAAGGCGGCGTGCGTCTTGCCAAATCCATCGAAGAAGTTGTTGCGAACGTTAAAGAAATGCTCGGCAACACTCTGGTGACCAAGCAGACCGGTCCTGCCGGTAAGCAGGTAAACCGTCTTTACATCGAAGATGGTGCGGACATCGACCGCGAACTGTATCTCTCCCTGCTGATCGACCGCTCCGTCGGCCGTCCGGCTTTCGTTGTTTCCACCGAAGGCGGAATGGACATCGAAGCTGTTGCGGAAGAAACACCGGAAAAGATCATCAATGTTGCAATCGATCCTGCCAAAGGCGTGACCGATGAAGACAATGCCAAGCTTGCCGATGCTCTGAAGCTCGAAGGCGAAGCCCGTGAAGACGCTCTGAAGCTGTTCCCGATCCTCTACAAAGCTTTTGTTGAAAAAGACATGAGCCTTCTGGAGATCAACCCGCTGATCGTCATGACCAATGGTCGTGTACGCGTGCTGGATGCCAAAGTATCCTTCGACGGCAATGCTCTGTTCCGTCATCCTGACATTCAGGAACTGCGCGATCTGTCGGAAGAAGACGAAAAAGAAATCGAAGCTTCCAAGCATGATCTGGCCTATGTTGCCCTCGACGGTAATATCGGCTGCATGGTCAATGGTGCCGGTCTTGCTATGGCAACCATGGACATCATCAAGCTTTACGGCGCAGAACCGGCAAACTTCCTCGATGTTGGCGGCGGCGCTACCAAAGAAAAAGTAACAGCTGCATTCAAGATCATCACTGCTGATCCGGCTGTTGAAGGTATTCTCGTGAACATCTTCGGCGGCATCATGAAATGCGACGTTATCGCTGAAGGCGTGATCGCTGCTGTTAAAGAAGTTGGCCTTAAAGTTCCTCTGGTCGTTCGTCTCGAAGGCACCAATGTTGAGCTCGGCAAGAAAATCATCAACGAGAGCGGCCTGAATGTTATTTCAGCTGACGATCTCGACGATGCAGCACAGAAAATCGTTGCTGCAGTGAAGGGAAATTGATCCATGTCTATTCTTGTAAACAAGGACACCAAGATTCTCGTTCAGGGTCTGACCGGTAAGACAGGTACTTTCCACACTGAACAGGCTCTTGCCTATTACGGCACCCAGATGGTCGGCGGTATCCACCCTAAAAAGGGCGGCGAAACCTGGACAGGCTCCAAGGGCGAAAACCTGCCGATTTTTGCAACTGTTGCTGAAGCTAAAGAACGTACCGGTGCAGATGCATCCGTAATCTACGTTCCGCCTGCAGGTGCAGCTGATGCCATCATCGAAGCAATCGAAGCTGAAGTCGGCTTCATCGTCTGCATCACCGAAGGTATTCCGGTTATGGACATGGTACGCGTGAAAGAACGTCTGGAACGTTCAAAATCACGCCTGCTCGGCCCTAACTGCCCGGGCATCCTGACCCCTGAAGAATGCAAAATCGGCATTATGCCAGGCAACATCTTCAAAAAAGGTTCGGTCGGCGTTGTTTCCCGTTCCGGTACACTGACTTACGAAGCTGTGTTCCAGACCTCCAATGAAGGCCTCGGCCAGACAACCGCTGTTGGTATCGGCGGCGATCCGGTTAAAGGCACAGAATTCATCGACGTGCTGGAAATGTTCCTCGCAGACGACAACACCAAGTCGATCGTTATGATCGGTGAAATCGGTGGTTCGGCTGAAGAAGAAGCAGCTCAGTTCCTCAAAGACGAAGCCAAGCGCGGCCGTAAGAAGCCAATGGTTGGCTTTATCGCCGGTCGTACTGCTCCGGAAGGCCGCACCATGGGTCATGCCGGTGCTGTTATCTCCGGCGGCAAGGGCGGCGCTGAAGACAAGATTGCAGCTATGGAAGAAGCCGGTATCCGCGTTTCCCCATCCCCTGCACAGCTCGGCAAGACTCTTGTTGAAGTTCTCAAAGGCTAATTGCCTTTGGGCTGAGGTGCTCAAGGGCTAATCCCTTGGAACTCTGACAATATTGGCAGTCGCTGATAGCGACTGCCTCTAAAAAGCCCGGTTCGTGGCCCATGGCACGCCTCAAGCCCCGAACCGGGTTCACTAGAGCATTTCACAGTCAAGTTGGATCAACTTGACGCCCGTGATAATGCGGCAAACTAAAGAATCTAGAGCGAGCCTTGTGATCCAATTTGGACGTAAACCGCTCTAAACTAAAACTTATGCCCGTTTCTGTTGGAAATCAGTACAAACGCACTATTTCTCAGAACAGAGACAACAGACCAGCAACTTAAAACGGGACCGGAAGATTTTCCGGTATGGCCGGTATAAGGAGACGGAGTGGATACTCCGGCAAGGACAATGGCACGGCAAGAAGAAGCCAATGACGTTTTCGCCCTGACCTCGTTTCTCTATGGCGGCAATGCCGACTATATTGAGGAGCTCTATGCTGCATATGAAACCGATCCGAATTCGGTCAATGCAGAATGGCGCGATTTTTTCGCAAATCTCGGTGACAATCCGAAAGATGTGATTGAAAATGCCCGCGGTGCATCCTGGGAAAAAAGCAGCTGGCCTGTGACGCCGAAAGATGAGCTGACCAATGCTCTCGACGGCAACTGGGCAGATGTTGAAAAACATATGACAGACAAGCTGAAAGGCAAAGGCGGCAAAGCTGTTGCTGCTGCACCGGCTCTGTCTGAAGCAGAAATTACACAGGCAGCACGTGACAGTGTTCGCGCGATCATGATGATCCGCGCTTACCGTATGCGCGGCCACCTACATGCCAATCTCGATCCGCTCGGTCTTTCCGAAAAGCCGAATGATCATAATGAACTGGCTCCGGAAAATTACGGTTTCACACCGGCTGATTTTGACCGCAAAATCTTCATCGACAACGTGCTCGGCCTCGAATATGCGACCGTTCGCGAAATGCTCGATATCCTGAAGCGCACCTATTGCTCGACAATCGGCTTTGAATTCATGCACATTTCTGATCCGGCTGAAAAAGCCTGGCTTCAGGAGCGCATCGAAGGCGCCAATAAGAGCATTGCTTTCACACCGGAAGGTAAGAAAGCCATCATGTCCAAACTGATCGAAGCTGAAGGCTTTGAACAGTTTATCGACGTGAAATACAAAGGCACCAAGCGCTTTGGTCTCGACGGCGGCGAATCCCTGATCCCTGCCCTTGAACAGATCGTCAAACGCGGCGGTTCCATGGGCGTTAAAGAAATCATTTTCGGCATGGCTCACCGTGGCCGTCTGAACGTGCTTTCTCAGGTTATGGGCAAACCGCACCGCGCTATTTTCCACGAATTCAAAGGCGGCTCCTATGCGCCGGATGATGTGGAAGGTTCAGGCGACGTTAAATACCATCTGGGTGCGTCTTCGGATCGCGAATTTGACGGTAACTCCGTTCACCTGTCGCTGACAGCCAACCCTTCGCATCTGGAAATCGTTAATCCGGTTGTTATGGGTAAAGCCCGCGCCAAGCAGGATCTGCTGGCTGGTCGTACCCGTGATGAAATCGTGCCATTGACTGAACGCGCTAAAGTCATGCCGCTGCTGCTGCATGGTGATGCGGCATTTGCCGGTCAGGGCGTTGTTGCTGAGTGCCTCGGCCTGTCGGGTCTGCGCGGTCACCGCGTTGCCGGTACAGTTCACTTCATCATCAATAACCAGATCGGTTTCACCACCAATCCGGCCTTCTCCCGTTCTTCGCCATATCCTTCCGATGTAGCGAAAATGATTGAAGCCCCGATTTTCCACGTCAATGGTGATGATCCGGAAGCTGTTGTCTTCGCTGCAAAGGTTGCAACCGAATTCCGCCAGACCTTCCATAAGCCGGTTGTTGTGGACATGTTCTGCTACCGCCGCTTCGGTCACAACGAAGGCGACGAGCCTGCGTTCACACAACCATTGATGTACAAAGAAATTCGCAAGCACAAAACCACTGTACAGCTCTACAGTGAAAAGCTGATCGGCGAAGGTCTTCTGACACAGGCTGACATCGACCAGATGAAAGCTGACTGGCGCGACAAGCTGGAAACAGAATTCGAAGCCGGCCAGAACTACAAGCCGAATAAAGCCGACTGGCTCGACGGTGCATGGGCAGGTCTGCGTACAGCTGACAATGCCGATGAACAGCGTCGCGGGAAAACCGGCGTACCGGCGAAAACCCTCAAGGAAATCGGTAAGAAACTTTCCGAAACCCCTGAAGGCTTCAACGTACACCGCACCATTCAGCGGTTCCTCGACAATCGCTCGAAGATGATCGACAGCGGTGAAGGCATTGACTGGGCAACTGCTGAATCGCTGGCATTCGGTTCGCTGTCTCTGGAAGGTCACCCGATCCGTTTCTCCGGTCAGGACGTGGAACGCGGTACATTCTCGCAGCGCCACACTGTTCTTTACGATCAGGAAAATCAGAGCCGCTATATCCCTCTGAATAATCTTCAGAAGGGTCAGGCGATCTACGAAGCCATCAACTCGATGCTTTCGGAAGAAGCTGTGCTCGGTTACGAATATGGCTACTCGCTGACAGATCCGCGCGCACTCGTGCTGTGGGAAGCCCAGTTCGGTGACTTCGCCAACGGTGCTCAGGTTGTATTCGACCAGTTCATCTCTTCAGGTGAACGCAAATGGCTGCGTATGTCCGGTCTCGTCTGTCTTCTGCCGCACGGCTATGAAGGTCAGGGTCCTGAACATTCGTCAGCACGTCTGGAACGTTATCTGCAGCTTTGCGCGGAAGATAATATGCAGGTTGCCAATGTTACGACACCGGCAAACTACTTCCACATTCTGCGTCGTCAGATGAAACGCGACTTCCGTAAGCCGCTGATCATGATGACACCGAAGTCCCTGCTGCGTCACAAGCGTGCGATTTCTTCCTTGAGTGAACTGTCCGGAGACAGCACATTCCACCGCCTGCTGTGGGATGATGCGCAATATCTCAAGGATCAGCCGATCAAGCTGCAGAAAGATGCCAAGATCCGTCGCGTTGTTCTCTGCTCCGGTAAAGTCTATTACGATCTTTACGAAGAGCGTGAAAAACGCGGTATCGACGATATCTACCTGCTGCGCGTTGAACAGCTTTATCCGTTCCCGGCAAAAGCTCTCATCAACGAACTGTCCCGTTTCCGCGGTGCAGAAATCGTCTGGTGTCAGGAAGAGCCGAAGAATATGGGCGCATGGTCGTTCATTGAACCTTATCTGGAATGGGTTCTGGCGCATATTGATGCGAAATATCCGCGTGCCCGCTATGCAGGCCGTCCGGCTGCCGCATCGCCTGCAACAGGTCTGATGTCCAAGCATCTTGAACAGCTCGCAGCCTTCCTTGAAGATGCGCTCGGTTCTTAAAATTTAAATTTCTGACCCGCTGATTTATCCTCAGCGGGTCGCCTATCATTCAGATTAAAGATCCAGGGAAGATAAAACCATGGCAACCGAAATCCGCGTTCCCACCCTCGGGGAATCCGTCACAGAGGCAACTATCGGCAAATGGCTCAAAAAAGTCGGCGACGCTATCGTTGCTGATGAACCATTGGTTGAACTGGAAACTGACAAGGTTTCTATTGAAGTTCCTGCGCCTGTTTCCGGCGTTCTGACAGAAATCACCGCTCAGGAAGGTGACAATGTTGGTCTCGATGCCCTGCTCGGCCAGATTGATGCATCGGGCGCAGCTGCTGCTCCCGCTGCAAAACCTGCTGCTGCTCCGGCACCAGCCGCTGCACCTGTAGCCGCTGCTGCTCCTGCTGCAACCGCTTCTTCCATGCCAGCCGCTCCTGCTGCTGCCAAGCTGATGGCTGAAGCCGGCCTGAACAGCGATCAGGTTGACGGTTCCGGCAAGCGTGGTCAGGTTCTCAAAGGCGATGTTCTTGCAGCGCTTGCAAAAGGCACTGCACCGGCTGCAGCCGCCGCCGCTCCAGTTGCTGCACGTCCTGCGTCCCCTGCCGGTGATGCACCACGCGAAGAACGCGTGAAAATGACCCGTCTGCGTCAGACCATTGCACGTCGTCTGAAAGATGCTCAGAACACTGCAGCCATGCTGACCACCTATAACGAAGTCGACATGTCGGCTGTTATGGATTTGCGTTCACGCTACAAAGATATCTTCGAGAAGAAGCACGGCGTTAAGCTCGGCTTCATGGGTTTCTTCACCAAAGCTGTGACCCATGCTCTGAAAGAAATCCCTGCTGTTAATGCCGAAATCGACGGTACAGACATCATCTACAAGAACTTTGCTCACGTCGGCGTTGCTGTCGGTACTGACAAGGGTCTCGTGGTTCCTGTTGTCCGTGATGCAGACCAGATGTCGATTGCTGAAATCGAAAAAGAAATCGGTCGTCTTGGTCGTGCGGCCCGTGACGGTCAGCTTTCCATGGCTGATATGCAGGGCGGCACCTTCACCATCTCCAATGGTGGTGTATACGGTTCCCTGATGTCTTCCCCGATCCTGAACGCACCGCAGTCCGGTATTCTCGGCATGCACAAAATTCAGGAACGTCCGGTTGTTGTCGGCGGTCAGATCGTTATCCGTCCGATGATGTATCTGGCTCTGTCCTACGATCACCGTATCGTAGACGGCAAAGAAGCTGTGACCTTCCTCGTTCGCGTGAAGGACAGTTTGGAAGATCCGGAACGTCTGGTTCTCGACCTGTAATAAACTGACTAAGAGCGCTGTCCCGCGACAGCGCTCTTTTCAACTGCATCTTTTCTGAGCCCTGCGGCTCTTTCTTTTTCTGATCTCACGGAGCCTCTCATGCAGTATGTGATCGAATTCACCGGTCTGATGGCGGTATTCGTGATCCTGCTCGTTGCACCCGGTGCGGATTTCGCACTGATTGTACGTCAGAGCATTGTGCATGGCCGCCGTGCAGCCTTCATCACCAGTCTTGGCATCGGCGCATCGCTGATGTTCCATATCTCCTATACGATCCTCGGTATCGGCCTGATCGTATCCCAGTCTCTGTTTCTGTTTTCGCTGATTAAATGGGCAGGTGCTGCCTATTTGTTTTATCTCGGCATCAAGGCGCTGCGCGAAAAACCGCTCAATGCAGCCGATGCAGATAAAATCATTCAGACAGACGGCGAAGCTGCTCAACCACAACAAAAGGCAATTTCGGCCAAGCGCTGCTTTACTATGGGTTTCATCACCAATGCGCTGAACCCGAAAGCTGTGTTGTTTTTCCTCTCCCTGTTCTCATCCCTTGTCAGCCATGAAACACCGGCTGCAATTCAGGGTATTTACGGGATTCTGATCGCAATCGTCGTCATCGGCTGGTTTGCAATTGTGACTTTGTTCTTTACGCTGGAACCCGTGCGGAAACGCTTTTTCGCGCTGGGTGCATGGTTTAATCGCGTGACCGGTATGGTATTTATCGGATTAGGAATTAAGCTGGCCAGTCAGCAAGCCCATTAGAACTACGGATCGAGCTTCAGGCCGATGCTGTAAATCAGAATTGACAAGCCCGGTGAGGGAACAATGCCTATCAAATCAGCCATTTTCAAAAAGACTATTGCCTGTCTCGCAAGCTGTACGATTCTGCTGACTGCCACTGCTGCTGCCTCAGCCGCCTGTATGCAGAACCGCGCCGCCTATTCCGACAAAGACCAGAATTACACACTGACTTTCAGCCCTGTTCAAAAAGATGATGAGCAGTCAGGCAACAGTTTCACCATCATTGCCAATGACAAACCTGAATTCAAATTACAGGGCACTGTGCAATGGACAGACGGTGCAGCCCGCCCGACAGCCATGATCACCTATAATTGTGCGGGTGACGATAATGCTGAAGATGAAATTGATGACTGCACAATCTGGCAGGGCGTAGTATATGCGCTTAAAGATGGTGCAGATGCAGAGTTTCTGCCCCGCAATGATGAACCGGCTGCCGCAGCAATTCTCCTGCCGGATTTTGTCAGTATGCTGGACAGTTATGATTTTGGAACGGCCAAACCGGCCGAGCCGCTGAGCTGGGAAGTGTTTCGCTTTAAAGCCTGCACACCCGAAGAATAAAAGATCGACCCTTGTCTTCATGCAGAAATCCCCTGCCTGAACGGACTTAAAAAGAGTTAAAAGGATTAAGCAATGTCTTATGATGTCGTTGTTATCGGTACCGGCCCTGGCGGTTATGTTGCAGCTATCAAAGCTGCCCAGCTCGGCCTGAAAGTTGCCGTTGTTGAAAAACGCAGCACTTTCGGCGGCACCTGCCTCAATGTCGGCTGTATCCCTTCAAAGGCATTGCTGCACGCTTCTGAAGTTTTTGCGGAAGCTGGTCATTCTTTCGACGCGCTCGGCGTTGAAGTCAGCGCACCAAAACTGAACCTCGAAAAAATGCTGGCGCACAAAGTAACAACTGTTAAAGCCAACACCAGCGGCGTTGAATTCCTGTTCAAGAAAAACAAGATCGAAGCTTTCACCGGTTTTGGTAAAGTTGTTGCTGCAGGTAAAGTTTCTGTCACTGCTGAAGACGGTTCTGTCAAAGAACTCGAAACCAAAAACATCATCATCGCCACCGGTTCCGATGTTGCCGGTATTCCGGGCGTTAATGTTGATATTGACGAAAAAGTCATTGTTTCTTCAACCGGCGCGCTGGAATTCACCAAAGTGCCTGAAACTCTGGTTGTTGTCGGCGGCGGCGTTATCGGTCTGGAACTCGGTTCCGTATGGTCGCGTCTGGGCTCACAAGTGACTGTTGTTGAATATCTCGACAAGATTCTCGGCGGCATGGACGGTGAAGTTTCCAAGCAGTTCCAGCGTATGCTGGCAAAACAGGGCATTGATTTCAAACTCAGCGCCAAAGTGACTGCAGTTGAAAAATCCGGCAATGGCGCCAAGGTGACTTTCGAGCCTGTTAAAGGCGGCGATGCAGTGACCCTTGAAGCTGAAGCCGTTCTGATTTCGACCGGCCGTCGTCCTTACACAGATGGTCTGGGTCTGGCTGAAGCCGGTGTTGCTGTTGATGAACGCGGCCGCGTTGCGATCAACGATCATTGGCAGACCAATGTTGCAGGCATTTATGCGATCGGTGACGTGGTTAAAGGCCCGATGCTTGCGCACAAAGCCGAAGATGAAGGCGTTGCCGTTGCAGAAATCATTGCCGGTCAGAAAGGCCACGTCAATTTTGATGTGATCCCGAGCGTTGTTTACACCCAGCCGGAAGTTGCTTCTGTCGGTAAAACCGAAGAAGAACTGAAAGCTGCCGGCATTGAATATAAAGTCGGCAAATTCCCGTTCACAGCCAACGGCCGTGCACGTGCTATGCAGCACACAGACGGTTTTGTGAAAATTCTGGCTGACAAAGCCACTGACAAAGTTCTGGGTGCGCATATCCTCGGCTACAATGCCGGCGAAATGATCCACGAACTGACCGTTCTGATGGAATTTGGCGGTTCTTCGGAAGATCTGGCCCGTACCTGCCACGCACATCCGACCATGTCGGAAGCTGTTCGTGAATCGGCAATGGCCACTTACGACAAGCCAATTCATATGTAATTGGTCAGATATAATCTGCGGATTATACAGAATGCGAGGCCCGGTTTTTACCGGGCCTTTTCTTTTTCATGTCGAATTTGGTTAGGCTTTATTGAGAATATCAGGGCACAATGGCACCAAATATCTTTGTCACTGTGAAAGCACTATTACCTTTATGCCGACGCTCACCCGCCTGATTATCATTCTGGCTCTGATTTCTGCCTGTATTTACGGGCTGATGCTGGTGCTTGTGAAAACGGTCAGTCCGGTGACATCAGAGATTATTGTTCGCGTACCGGCACATAAAATGGTGCAGCAACCGCGCGATATTGCGCCTGTCAGCCCTGCCCCTGTGCCATCGCCCTATACAGAGGGCGAACCGGAGGCTGAAGATGCAGAATAATCTCTCAACAGATGCTGCAATCGACTCGTTTCTGGAAATGATGAGTGCTGAACGGGGTGCCGCCGAGAATACGCTGGAATCCTATCGCCGCGATCTGGAAACCGCTGCGGAATTTATGGCAGGTCGCAAAACCGGATTGGTTTCAGCCAATTCCGTCGATATTAAAGCCTGCCTTGATGAGATGAATATTCAAGGCTTCGCTTCCACTTCACAGGCACGCCGCCTCTCCTCTTTGCGGCAATTCTTCCGCTTTCTCTATACTGAAGGTATGCGCAGCGACGATCCGACGGGCATTATCGATGCGCCGAAGAAAAATCAGGCACTGCCTAAAATCATGAGCGAAGACACAGTTTCAAAGCTGCTGGCGCAGGCTGAAACAGAAGCGCAGCCTCAGGAAGATATGAGCGGTTACTTCATCGCCGTGCGTCTGCATGCGTTGCTGGAACTGCTCTATGCCACCGGTATGCGTGTCAGCGAGCTTGTCGGTCTGCCGGAAAAAACCATCCGCAGCAATCAGCGTTTTCTGCTGGTACGCGGTAAAGGTGCCAAGGAACGCATGATGCCGCTCTCGGTCAAAGCGCAGAATGTCCTGCAACTTTATGTGGGTCTGCGTGACAGAGTGCCGGAATGGCAGGACAGTCCCTGGCTGTTTCCAGCCCGCTCAGAAAGCGGTTATCTGGCACGGCAGGTCTTTGCCCGTGATCTGAAATCCCTGGCAGCGCGTGCCGGTATTGCAGCCGCTGCGGTTTCTCCCCATGTGCTGCGTCACGCCTTTGCCAGCCATCTTTTGCAAAATGGTGCAGATTTACGTGCAGTTCAGCAATTATTAGGCCATTCGGACATTTCTACGACACAAATTTATACCCATGTGCTGGAAGAAAGACTGCATCAGCTCGTTGCAACGCATCATCCGCTTGCCGATTGACGCTATGAAGTTTAAGAGAAACATATTCGGCAGATAGATTTTTCTGTCAGACAATCTATATAGGACAGATGAAACCCTCTCTCAGACCTTAATGTCTGATGGTTTTAGTCTCCGGAGCGTAATAGTCAGGTCATATGTATAATTACCTTGATTTCGAAAAACCCGTCGCAGATCTCGATGGTCAGATCCTCGAACTGAAAAAACTGGCGCAGGAAAGCGGCAGTGTCGAGATGAGTGATGAGATACGGCGCCTTGAAAAGCGCTCTAGCGACGCGCTGAAAGATATTTACCGCAAACTCACCCCTTGGCAGAAAGTGCAGATCGCCCGTCATCCGGACCGTCCGCATTGTCTGGATTATGTGAACCGCCTGTTTACAGAATTCACGCCGCTGGCCGGTGACCGTAACTTTGCTGAAGATCAGGCTATTCAGGCCGGTTTTGCGCGCTTTAACGGTCAGGCTGTTGCGGTGCTCGGTCAGGAAAAAGGCAATGACACCAAGACCCGTCTGAAACATAATTTCGGTTCCCCGCGTCCGGAAGGCTATCGTAAAGCCATCCGTATCATGGAGCTGGCTGACCGTTTCAAACTGCCGGTAATCACATTCATTGATACTGCCGGTGCCTATCCGGGTGTGAGTGCGGAAGAGCGCGGTCAGGCAGAAGCCATTGCCCGCTCGCTGGAAATGAGCCTGAAACTGCGTGTACCGGTTATCACTGTTGTGATCGGTGAAGGCGGTTCCGGTGGTGCGATTGCGATTGCTGTCGCCAACCGCGTTTACATGCTCGAACATGCAATCTATTCGGTGATCTCACCGGAAGGTGCTGCTTCCATTCTGTGGCGTGATTCGACCCGTGCCAAAGATGCAGCCACCAATATGCGCATCACTGCGCAGGATCTGCTTGAGCTGAAAATCATTGATAATATTATTCCTGAGCCTCTCGGCGGCGCACATCGCGGTAAAAATGCGATTATCGATGCTGCAGGCGAAGTGATTGCAACAGCCCTGAAATCTCTTGAAGGTGTGGACGGCGAAACACTCAAACAGGAACGCCGCCAGAAGTATCTGGCAATGGGTCGTAATCTCTGAGTGAGATTTCAACCGCTTATTCCATATAAAGGCCGCGCAACCAGCGCGGCCTTTATGTTTTAAGAGCATTTCCGGCAATTCAGCCGTCACAGGAACTGCTCTAAGGCATATGGTCAATACGGGTCATTTGCTGTAAATATTGCCCGATGCTAAGTTAATAACACTTTATCAATCATACTGACCGATACTACGGGACAAACTGATTGCGGCTGAAAATTTGCCTTTTTGCTATTTCAGGATATTTTGTTCCAACTCTTGCCTAATATTGCCGGTGACACTCATGAAACTCAGAACTGCAATTTTTGCTTCACTGATCGCAACCGTAGCACTTGCCGGTTGTCAGGGTTCAGTCTTTGATGGTGTCGGCGCCAAAGCAGAGCGTGAGCTGCCTTCCAAAGTTCTGGCTAAAATCAAAGCCAAGGGCATGAACAAGACATCACCGGTTATGGCGCGTATCTTCAAGGAAGAAGGCGTTCTGGAAGTCTGGAAACAGAAAACCAATGGCCGCTATGACATGGTTGCGTCCTATGAGATCTGCAAATGGTCAGGCAAGCTCGGCCCTAAATATGTAGAGGGTGACCGTCAGGCACCTGAAGGTTTCTATTCGGTTTCTGCTGCGCAGATGAACCCGAATTCACAATATTACCTGTCGTTCAATCTCGGCTTTCCGAATGCCTATGACCGTGCCAATGGCCGTACCGGTCAGCATCTGATGGTGCATGGCGCTTGTTCTTCTGCCGGTTGCTATTCCATGACTGACGAAAGCATGTCCGAAATTTATGCTTTCGGACGCGATGCCTTTAAGGGCGGTCAGCGCGATTTTCAGGTTCAGGCCTATCCGTTCCGTATGACAGCCGCCAATATGGCGCGCTATAAGAATGATCCGAATTATCAGTTCTGGACCATGCTTAAAGAAGGCTATGACCAGTTCGAAATTACAAAAGTACCGCCGAAAGTCGATGTTTGCGGCAAGCGTTACGTCTTTAATCAGAACTTCCCGGGACAGCAGGGACTTTCGGCTTCTGCCGCTTGCCCGCCAATGTCACAGCCGGATTCAATCCAGTCTGCTTATTCCAGCTACCAGAAAACCTATGATGCAGCTTTTTCGAGCGCGCTGAATAAATCATCGAAAAAGCAGCCTGCGCCTTCAATCATGGGTGTTCAGGAAGCAAAACTGGTATCTGACTGGAGTGCACGTCGTGCACGTGGTGAGAAAGTGTCCCGCACGCCGCCATCTTTAAGCCCTGCCTCTTCCGAGACACCGGGCGCACCGGATACTGCAGCACCGACAGCGGTCGCCCAGACACCTGTAACGGCACCTGCAACAACCTCGGTTGCAACTAATGTACCGGCAGCAACCCAGCCTGTTCTGGATCAGAATGCAACCGCTTCTGTTCCTGTGCCGAACAATAATCCGGCAGCAGCAGCCGTTGTTGCCCCTCAGGTAACACCCGATATGCCGGCGGCGGCAACAGCTGAGAAGAAATCTCTCTGGAACCGGCTGACCGGCCAATAATATGACCGCTGAAGCTGAAGTTTTTTATGATTTTAAGGGGCTGCAATGCCCCTTACCTGTTTTGAAAACCCGTAAAAAATTACAAGACCTGTCTGCCGGTGACCGGATCAGGATTGAAACCACTGATCCGCTTTCCCCGCTTGATATTGCCCATTTCTGCCAGTCAGAAGGGCATATTCTGCTGGAACAGCAGAATGAGGGTCGGGTTTTTCATTTTCTGATACAAAAGGGCTAGAGCATTTCACAGTCAAGTTGGATCAACTTGACGCCCGTGATAATGCGACGAAATAAAGAATCTAGAGCGAGCATTATGATCCAATCTGGACGTAAACCGCTCTAAGATTTTTAGCCCTTCATGGAAAAACCGGGAATTGCCAGCGGATTATCAGTCAGCGCCTGTGCATCAGCCTGATCAATACGCGGCTTGCCTAAAAACGCATCAAACAGATCACGTATATAGGTCTCATCCAGATCTTTGGTAATCAGAACCAGACGTGTCTGATATTTGCTGTCCTGCAATTCCTGCGGCCAGCTTTTCAGACGCACAGGCGGATGCAAAATCTGCTGCACACCGTGAATAACCAGCGGTCGTTCAGCATCTTCAGCAACAGCGATAATCCCTTTCATGCGCAGTAATTTGTCGCCGTGAGTAGAGCGCAGCAAATCCAGAAACATTTCAATGGCTGCAAAAGGTACCGGCGCATCATGTTTCAGCGAGAATGAACGGATTGTCTCATCGTGATGGTGGTGATGATGATGGCCATGTTCACCGTGATGATGGCCGGAACAGCCTGCACCATGTATCTCACAAACGTGGTCGTGATGGTCATGATGATCATCATAACTGTCTGCTTTCAGCCAGTTCTGCACGTCCGGTGTCTTGCCTGCCGGATTGTACAATCCGCAATCAAACAAAGCTGCATAACCGATATCATCAGCAACATTGTCATAGATTTCGGCTGCCGGATTAAGGTTTATGATCCGCGTCTTTAAAGCTGCAAGCTGTGCTGTATCAGCAAGATCAGATTTGGTAATGGTAATCCGGTCAGCAACAGCAACCTGTTTCACGGCCTCGATATGGGCATCCAATGTCGCCATACCATTCACAGCATCAACTGCTGTAATCACACCATCCAGTTTCAGAACCTGCATCAAAACCGGATGCCCCATCAGCGCCTGCAATACCGGCACGGGATCAGCCAGACCGGTTGTCTCGATGACAATGCGCTGCAAGGCATTGATCTTGCCCATCTGCACCCGCTCAATCAGATCAGCCAGCGTGTCCACCAGCTCACCGCGAACGGTGCAGCAGAGGCAACCATCTGCAAGCTGAATAACCCCGTCAGCCGTCTGCTCAACAAGCAGATGATCTATACTGACATCACCAAATTCATTGATGATAACCGCCGTATCCTGCAAGGCAGGATCTTTCAGCAGCCGGTTGAGCAATGTGGTTTTTCCTGCTCCCAGAAAACCTGTGAGCACAGAAACGCTGATCGGTTTGAAGGACATGTTAATTCACTGCTGTTGTCAGATTACCGCGCATAGGACGCTGCAGCGGAATCGGTACTTGTGAAATATGCAGCACGCCGCCTGCCTGCACTTCCGGTGCTTTGGCAACCAGTCCGACAGGAACCGCAACCGGTTCACGGGTCATCGCCGTAATATAAGGCGAATTGATTTTCAAACGGCCTTCCACATCACGTCCATCCCAGCGGTCCGACATAGCCTGCTGGCTGCAAATCTGCGCCCGCAAATCTGTGGCCTGATTATTATTGCTGCCATAAGGCACAAGGCTGGCAAGCGTTGCACCGCCGCCGCCACGGGTAGCAAAACCATTTTGCAGCAATTCCGCAGCCTGCACGGCACGGTCTTCCTGTTTGGCTGCACCCAGCACAACAGCAACAATTGTACGGCCGTTTCGGGTTGCAGAACCGGCGAGGTTAAATCCGGAAGCGCAGATGAAGCCGGTTTTCATACCGTCAGCGCCGTTAAACCGGCCGAGCAGAATATTATAATTGGCCTGAACTTTTTTGCCCTCACCCGGATCAATCGCTTCCGTATTAAAGTAATGGGCATATTCAGGAAACTCACGACGCAGCTGCGCAGCAAGCAAAGCCATATCGCGCGCGGTCGAATAATTGTTCGGATCAGGCAGACCATGCGGATTGGTAAAGTTTGAACCGAACATGCCAATGCGTCTTGCCTCGGCATTCATCATTTTTGCAAATCCGGCTTTGCTGCCACCAACGGATTCAGCCACTGCAACGGACACGTCATTGGCGGATTTCACCATCATGATTTTCAAAGCACTGTCCAGTGTCATCACCGAACCGGCTTTATAGCCCATTTTACTCGGCGGTTCTTTTGTCGCCGCAACAGACATACGCACCGGTGATTCCAGTGTTTTCTGACCGGAGCGCAAAGCGCGGAACACCACATAGGCTGACATCATTTTGGTCAGCGATGCCGGATACCAGCGCTTAAAAGCATCATTATGCGCCAGTACCTTACCGGTCGACACATCAACAGCCATATAGGGATTGGCTTGCGCCACTGAAACAGCCTGCGAAATTGCAAGGCATGAGACAGTCATTGCCAGAACAGATTGTTTTAAAATATTCGGGATCATGGGATGACCACCTTTCAAGGCGTAATATTCGGTATTCAGATATCCGGAACTATATCCTGCTTCACCGCAGATCAGAACCTGCATTTGTTTCGTCAGGTCTTCAAGCGGTATAAAGCGGCAAAAATCCGGTCATCAGAAAAAATGCCTGCACATTTTTCTTAAGTAAACTTTTCTACCTCAGACACCGCATAAAAGGCAAAGACCGATTGGCGAAATTTTATAAAACACACTATGTTATCTGAGAGCGTTGTGTTTTACCCACACCCGCTCATAGTGTGTATAATTTTATTGCATCATTACTGTGACGAGTGGTTTCAGTTTTATGCAGTCCACATACCGCCTCGCTCATAATGCCTCGGAGGAGAGGCACACAGGTTCGGAGAACAGAAATGCCGCTTTTAGATCGCGCCGCACAATTAAAACAGGAAGTCAGCCTGTGGCGCAGACATTTACACAGCAAACCGGAATTACTCTATGACGTGCATGAAACTGCGGCATTTGTAGAACAAAAACTGCGTGAATTCGGCTGTGATGAAGTTGTGACCGGTATCGGACGCACCGGTGTTGTCGGCGTCATTAAAGGCAAAAAAGGTGCGGGTCAGGCAATCGGTCTGCGTGCGGATATGGATGCATTACCGCTGACTGAAACCGGCACACCGGAATGGGTTTCGCAAAATCCGGGTAAGGCACATTCATGTGGTCATGACGGCCACACCTCCATGCTGCTCGGTGCTGCAAAAATTCTCTGCGAGACCCGTGATTTCTACGGCGAAGTCATCGTCATTTTCCAGCCTGCCGAAGAAGGCGGTGCCGGTGGCCTGGCTATGGTCAAAGACGGTATGATGGAGCGCTTCAATATTGTTGAAGTTTACGGCATGCATAATATGCCGGGCATCCCTGTCGGTGAACTGGCCGTTTGCAAAGGCCCGATCATGGCCGCGACTGATGAATTTACCATCACCATCAACGGCAAAGGCGGCCATGCCGCACAGCCGCATCGCAACATTGATCCGATCGTCATCGGCTCCCAGCTGGTCACGGCATTACAGAGTATTGTTTCACGTGGATCAAACCCGCTGGATTCACTGGTGATCTCGGTCACCAAATTTAATGCCGGTGAAGCTTATAATATTATTCCGGAAAAAGCCGTGCTCGCAGGCACAGTACGCAGCCTCACAAAGCACAACCGTGCTTTTGCCGAGCAGCGTATGCGTGCCCATTGTGAAGCCTTCGGCCTGCTCAACAATATCAAGATCGATCTTGATTTTAAAAACAACTATCCGGTGACATTCAACCATTCCGGCCAGACAGAAATCGCCGCCGATGTTGCTGACAAGGTCAGTATCAATGGTCCGATCACCCGTGAAGTTGAACCGATGATGGGTGGTGAGGATTTCTCCTATATGCTCGAAGCACGTCCGGGTTGCTATATTTTCCTCGGCAATGGCGAGAGCGCAAACCTGCATCATCCGGCCTATGATTTTAATGATGATGCTCTGCCCTATGGTATGAGCTACTGGGTTGAGCTTGCACAATATCGTCTCAAAGACGCGCAGCTAGCGCCGGCTGAGAAAATCGCAGCCTGATCTCAGACTGCAAATTAAACAGGTTTCTGTTCAGCGAAGAGGCATAATCCCCTCTTCGCTTTTTTATTTCTCATCAGACTATTCCGGTATTTTCTGCCCTGCCTGCCCTTGGCTTACGGTCAAAAAATCAGTATGTGTGCACCATACTATCCGGTCCCGTAGCTCAGTAGGATAGAGCGACAGATTCCTAATCTGTAGGCCACTGGTTCGAATCCAGTCGGGATCACCATTTCTCTCTCCCCTACCAACCGCTTGTATGAACGGAACAAAAACCTAAGTAAGGTTTAGTTGTTCGATAAAGCGGATTCTGGCCATGAGTGATAATCAAGAGACTGTAACAAAACCGGCACTGCATATGGCCTTTAAAACCGATATTCTCATTATCGGTGCCGGACAGGCCGGTTTATCTTCCGCTTATCATCTGCAAAAACTGGGTCTGAAAGCAGGCCGTAATTTTATCATTCTCGATAAATCGCCCGATGCCGGCGGCGCATGGCAATATCGCTGGCCTACCCTCACACTCAGCACAGTAAACCGGATTCATGACCTTCCGGGCATGTCCTTCTCAGATGTTCTGGAGCCGGAAGTATCAGAGGTCAAAGCATCCATTGCTGTTCCCCGATATTATGCGGCCTATGAAAAGAAGTTTCATTTGCCGGTTTACAGGCCAGTGAGTGTCAATGTTGTTTGTGAGCGCAATGAGCGTTTTCGTATTGAAACCGATCGGGAAACTTTCACTGCCCGCGGATTAATCAATGCCACCGGTACATGGGAGACACCGGTCATACCGCATTATACCGGTGCTGAACTTTTCAAAGGACAGCAGCTTCATACCCGCGATTATCAGACAGCTGAAGCATTCGCCGGCAAACATGTTGTCATTGTTGGCGGTGGTATTTCCGCTCTGCAGCTGCTTAATGAAATTTCACAGGTCACCACAACGACATGGGTAACCCGCAGCGAACCGCAATTTCGTGAAACACCATTTACAGAAGAAGATGGCCGAGCAGCTGTGGCCATTGTCGAAGATCGTGTCCGCCGCGGTTTAATCCCCGGCTCTGTTGTTTCTGTAACCGGTATTCCCCTCACCCCCGCATTACGCGCAGCCCGTGAACGCGGTGCATTAAACCGCCTGCCAATGTTCAGCGAGATAACAGAAACAGGCATCCGTTGGACAGACGGCACAGAACAACACGCCGATGTCATCCTATGGTGTACCGGCTTCCGCAGTTCCCTCGATCATCTTGCACCATTACAAATCCGCGAAGCCAATGGCGGCATTATTATGGGCGGCAGACTGGCAACAGAAGTTGTCAAAGATCCGCGCATTCATCTGGTAGGGTATGGACCATCGGCATCAACCATCGGAGCCAATCGCGCAGGCGCTGCAGCAGCTAAAGAGCTGAGCGAATATCTTGAGCTGAATAAACAATATGCATAACGGATTTTGATTTCGTGAAACCTGTAAATCATAAAATATGTCGTTAAGTTTTTGCTAACCACGATGATTCACGTGAAACAACTATGCTTTTACCGCCACGCCTGCCGGTAAGAATAGCGCTAAAGTGTCCGCCTCTTGACTATCCCATATGATGCGCGTTGACCTCTCTCCGAGAACTGATTATTCGTTTTGATCGGGACGCGGAACAGAGGGAGATTTTCATGCGTACACTTTTCCTGGCTTTGCTGTCGACAGCTATGGCCACAACAATGATTGCTGCACCGGCAAATGCCAAAGATGTCAGTGTTGCTGTCACAGCAATTGTTGAACATCCGGCTCTTGATGCTGCCCGCGACGGTGTAAAAGATGCACTGGCCGCAGCCGGTTTTAAAGAAGGTGAAAATCTGAAATTCACCTATCAGTCTGCTCAGGGCAATCCTGCAACAGCTGCTCAGATCGCCCGTCAGTTCATCGGTGAAGCACCGGATGTAATTGTACCGATCTCTACACCATCTGCGCAGGCCGTGGTTTCCGGCACCCGTGATATTCCGGTTGTGTTTACTGCCGTGTCTGATCCGGTTGGCGCACAGCTTGTTAAAAGCATGGAAAAGCCTGGCGGCAATGTCACCGGTCTGTCCGATCTTTCACCGGTTGCTGATCACGTCAAACTAATCAAAGAAGTAGCTCCAAATGTAAAAACCATCGGCTTCCTTTATAATTCCGGTGAGGCCAATTCGATTTCGCTTCTCGAAGGCCTGAAAGTTGCGGCCAAAGAAGGTGGTCTGGAAGTGGTTGAATCAGCTGCAACCAAATCGGCTGAAGTTCAAGGCGCAGCCCGCGCTTTGATCGGTAAAGCAGACCTGATTTATATCCCGACCGACAACACTATTATTTCTGCGCTTGAAGGTGCGGTCAGTGTTGCGGAAGAAGCCAAGATTCCTCTGATGACTGCCGATACAGATTCCGTCAGCCGCGGTGCTTTCATCGCTCTCGGTTTCAACTATTATGATGTTGGCAAGCAGACCGGTGAAGTTGTTGTCCGTATTCTGAAGGGCGAAAAGCCAGGTGATATTCCGGTGAAAGTTGCCGCCGGTACAGATCTTGTTGTCAATCTGGTTGCAGCAAAGAAAATGGGTATTGAAATCCCGCAAGCTGTGGTCGATCGCGCAAGCAAAGTCATCAAAGAATAATCTGCATTCAAACCGGTAAAGCACCTTTACCGGTTTTTCATCATCCGGATATTCGGGTTCAATTTTTTAGACCTCAATATCCGGGTCATCTCCTTTGTATCTTTTAAATCCGGCACAGACCGCAAAACAAAAGATACTCAGATTTCAACAGGCAGGCTGCCCCGTATTATCAGACGGTCAAAACAGAACTGTGATTGACCCGTTTGAGAGTGCCGGCCGTCTGCACAAGCCGAAGGAACATTATTGTGAGTCTGATCGCTTTTTGGGGTGCGGTCGAATTAGGTCTGGTCTTTTCATTTGTAGCCCTCGGCGTATATCTGTCGTTTCGTGTGCTTGATTTTCCAGATCTGACTGTGGATGGTTCCTTTCCACTCGGCGCCGCTGTTACTGCTGTTTTAATTATTGCCGGTGTTAATCCGTGGCTTGCCGCGCTGATTGCCATGATGGCAGGCGCTGTTGCCGGACTTGTAACCGCAACATTGAATATCCGCTTCGGCATCCTTAATCTTCTGGCCTCCATCCTCACAATGACTGCGCTTTTCTCAGTCAATCTGCGTGTGATGGGCAAGCCGAACGTCGCTCTGATTAATCAGGATACAATGATCTCACCTTTTTATGGGTTAGGTGTTCCTGAATATTATGTGCGTCCGCTTTTTGTTGGCGTTCTTGTTATCATCGCCGCCCTGCTCATCTGGCGTTTTCTGGAAAGCAATATCGGCCTTGCCATGCGTGCAACCGGTACCAATGCGCGTATGGCACGCGCACAGGGCGTGAAAACCGATCGTCAGATTTATCTCGGCATGGCAATGTCCAATGCTCTGGTTGCTCTTGGCGGTGCATTATTTGCTCAGACAAACGGCTTTGCAGATGTCACCTCCGGTGTCGGCACAATTGTTGTCGGTCTTGCCGCAGTGATTATCGGTGAAACATTATTCCGCACGCGCTTTTTGCTTTGGGCGCTGATCGGCTGTATCATTGGTTCCATACTTTATCGTATCGCCATCCAGCTGGCGCTGAGCAGTGATTTCATCGGGCTCAAAGCGTCTGACCTTAATCTGGCAACAGCTGTACTGGTGACACTGGCACTCATTCTGCCACGCCTTCGTCGCGGAGGAGCCTCCAAATGATTGAAGTCTCAAATCTTGGTGTTGTGTTCGGACGTGGCACACCTCTGCAGAAACAGGCGCTTTCCGGCATCAATCTGAAGATTGAAGAAGGCACATTTGTTACTGTAATCGGTTCCAATGGTGCGGGTAAATCAACCCTGCTCGGTGCCCTCGCCGGTGATGTTCAGGCCTCTGAAGGAAAAATCCTGATCGGCAATAAAGATGTCACCAAACAGTCGACCGCTGACCGTGCCTCCATGGTAGCACGTGTGTTTCAGGACCCGCTGACCGGCAGCTGCGGTGCATTGTCGATTGAAGAGAACCTTGCCCTCGCAGCCATGCGCGGACAAAAGCGTGGCCTGTCCCATGCGCTTAATCATAAGCGTCGTGAACTGTTCCGCGAACGGATTGCAGGGCTTAATCTCGGTCTGGAAAACCGTGTGCAGGATCGTATGGATTTGCTCTCCGGTGGTCAGCGTCAGGCACTGTCTCTCATCATGGCCACCCTGACAAAATCAGAAGTCTTGCTGCTTGATGAACATACGGCTGCTCTTGATCCGGGCATGGCAGATTTCATCATGAAACTCACAGCCAAGCTTGTTAGTGAAAACAAGCTGACGACGATGATGGTAACGCACTCCATGCAGCAGGCACTTGATTACGGTACCCGTACAATCATGCTACATGGCGGTAATATCATCCTCGATGTTTCCGGCGATGAGCGTAAGAACCTTACCGTTAAAGACCTGATTGATATGTTCAAAAAAGTACGTGGTGAAACACTGGATGATGATGCATTGCTGATCCAATAAATAGGACTGTCATCTGAAACTTGAAAATGCCGCGTTCATCCCGCGGCATTTTTATTTGAAAGCTGAAACACGGATTTCACTTTAGCCACCTTTGTTGTAAGCAGACTTATGGCACAGAAAAAAGCACATGAAGTTGACGGGTTTCTCGCGCGTCCGGCTCAAACCGGAACGGTAGTCTTGCTCTATGGTCCCGACAAAGGTCTTGTTAGTGAGCGCGGCGCAAAATTCGCCAAATTGACCGGCCTGCCTCTGGATGATCCGTTTGCGGTTTTGCGCATTGAAGCGGATGAAATTGACAAAGACCCTGCTCGCCTGATCGATGAAGCCAGAACAATTTCCATGTTCGGCGGAGATCGTCTGATCTGGATTAAAAATGCTTCGGCACAAAAAAATCTGGCTGAGGCCGTTAAAAACCTGATTTCAGAGCCACCTCAGGACACCTATATTCTGGTTGAGGCCGGTGATCTGAAAAAAGGTGCAGCACTGCGCACCAATGTGGAAAACGGCTCCACAGCCATGGCTCTGCCCTGCTATAGCGATGATGCGCGCGGCATTGACGGTTTAATCGACGATGTGTTGCAAGCCAATCATTTGCAAATTTCCAATGATGCCCGTCAGTTTCTGCGCCTGAGCCTTGGCGGTGACCGTCTGGCCACACGCGGTGAACTTGAAAAGCTTTGCCTCTATGCGCGCGGTCAGCAGCGTATCGAACTTGAGGATGTTCGAGAATCTGTGGGCGATGTCGCCGCTCTTTCTCAGGATGAGGTGATCGACGCTGTTCTGATTGGTGATCTGCCAAAGTTCAACATTGCCTTTGACCGCGTAGTCAATACCGGCACCCACCCTTTCCTGCTCGTCAATTCGGCTATCCGCCAGTTTAGCCAATTACAGACATTGCGTTATGCTATGGAAACAGGAAATGTGCCGGCAGGGCTTGTTGTCAATTCTGCAAAACCACCGATCTTCTTCGCCCGTAAAAAGCTGGTTGAGACGGCTTTGGGACTCTGGAGCGTTGCATCACTTAACAAGGTAACTGACAGGCTTCAGCGCACAGTTCTGGAAAGCCGACAGAATGCGACCCTGTCAACAGCAATCATAAGACAGGCTTTTATTGCTCTGACAGTAGAAGCAATAAGAAATAAACAAAGACGTTGATTTCATCATAATAAAAAAGCCGGTACTCAGACCGGCTTTTCTTTTATTTTTTAGTATATCAGCTTTGCAAGCGGCGGCAAATTTCATCCAATTGTTCAAGAGAACTATAACGGATGCGAACTTCGCCACCACGATCACGATGATTAATTTCAACTTTCATACCGGTTACATCAGAAAGCAGTTTTTCTAATGCCCGTGTATCAGCATCTTTTTCAACCGGTGCACGTTCCGGCTTAACCGCCGGAATACCCTTGCTCTCAGCCTGAGACAGAGCCTCAACCTGACGGACTGACAGACCTTCTTTGACGATGCGTTCTGCAACAGCCTGAGGATTTTCCATTGTAATCAGTGTGCGCGCATGACCGGCAGTCAAAGCACCATCATTGATCAGTCCCTGCACTTCTGTCGGCAGTTTAAGAAGACGCAACGTATTTGCAACATGACTGCGGCTCTTACCGATAACCTGCGCCAGATCGGCCTGCGTATAATCATGCTCATCAATCAACAACTGATAACCCATTGCTTCTTCAACAGGGTTCAGATCAGCACGCTGAACGTTTTCGATAATTGCCAGCTCAAGAGCAACGCGATCATCCACATCGCGCATAATAACCGGAATTTCGGTTAAACCGGCACGCTGTGCCGCACGCCAGCGGCGTTCACCGGCAATCAGCTCAAAATGCTCACGATTTTCCGGTGCCGGACGCACGACAATCGGCTGTACAATGCCATGCTCACGAATGGACTGTGCCAGATCTTCCAGCTCAGCTTCCGTAAAAATGCGACGCGGATTGCGCGGGTTACGGCTTACAAATTCAATAGGCACATAACGTTCAAGCGGAACCGGTGCCTTGCGTTCTTCCACAGGCCGGTCGATATCCCCAATCAGAGCTGCCAGACCGCGACCAAGACGCTTTTTTGAAGGATCATCGTTCATCAGTTGAATGCTTTCTGCAAATTGTTACGTAGTCGAATCGAATAGTCAGTTTCATGCTGCGGTACGAAGCTGGCGTTCCCGCTGGATCACTTCGGATGCCAGCTGAAGATAGGCCTGACTTCCCGCGCATTTCAGATCATAAAGAATAGCCGGTTTACCATGAGACGGTGCTTCCGATACCCGCACGTTGCGCGGAATAACAGTCCGGTAAACCTTCTCGCCCATAAAGGCACGCACATCATCAACAACCTGATTGGCCAGATTGTTACGGCTGTCATACATGGTCAGCACAACGCCCTGAATCGACAATTCAGGATTAAGCGAATTGCGCACCTGATTGACAGTTTCGAGCAGCTGGCTGAGACCTTCAAGCGCAAAAAACTCACACTGCAACGGCACCAGAACAGAGTCTGCGGCAGCCATTGCATTCAGTGTCAGAAGATTAAGTGACGGCGGGCAATCAATCAGAATATAGCTGAAATGATCGGCAATACCTGAATCAAAGCGCAGCGCATCACGCAAACGTCTGGTTCTGTCCGGTGCATGGGAAATTTCCATTTCAATACCGAGCAAATCCAGCGTCGATGCAACCAGATAAAGATTAGGTACATCAGTCGCAATTGCTGCATCCGGCACAGAAGCATTCTGCGTCAGCACATCATAAGATGACAATGGGCGATTTTTACGGTCAACTCCAAGTCCGGTACTGGCATTGCCCTGCGGATCGAGATCAACAATCAATACATTTTCACCGATTGCAGCCAAAGCAGTCGCCAGATTAATAGCCGTTGTGGTTTTTCCCACGCCGCCTTTCTGGTTCGCGATCGTTATAATCCGTGTTCTGTTATTCATAATAATTGTCCCGAATAACTTCCGTTTTCAATGCTCATTCAATGTCATTGCCATTCAACGGCGTTGTAAATTACTGATTTCCAGAATGACTGAATCCGCTTCTATTGCGCTTCCATGTCGTACAAGGTCAAATTTCCAGTTCAGCAGACTTTCATCAATTTCACGCTGATAGTCCCGCCCTTTTTGAAACAATGCCTTAGCACCTTTTGTCATCCACGGTTCTGTCAATTCAAACAGCTTGTCCAGCGAAGCCAAGGCTCTGGCGGTGATAATTTCCGGAACCTGAAGTTGCTGATAACAGCTTTCAATTCTGGCATTCACAACCTGTCCGCGCGTCTGAAACTGAGCCAATGCATTTCTCAAAAACGCTGATTTCTTACTATTACTCTCAACCAGTCTTATTGAACCGCCAGTTTCTTTCAGCATGATTGCTAAAACTACACCCGGAAAACCGCCGCCTGATCCCAAATCCAACCACTGCTTTGCTTGAGGTGCCAGTTTAAAAAGCTGAACACTATCAAGAATGTGACGCTCCCATAGTGTTTCCAGTGTATTTGGCGAAGCCAGATTGATTGCTTTGGACCATTTTTTGAACAGCGTTTCAAAACCAATCAAATCATCGGCTGTTTCACGTGAAACAGATGGGTATATTTGTTTCAGTGAATCAAAATATTTATCTTTTGTCATGCTGGTTTTGCCAAATCACCCGAAATATCCTGTGCAATACCATGTCTGCGGATATGTGTTATCAATAATGCGATCGCAGCAGGCGTCATCCCCTCAATTCTTTGCGCTTCAGCAATATTTGAAGGCTGACGCTTCTCAAGCTTTTGTTTCAATTCAAGGGACAGGCCGGAAATTGTCGAGAACTGGATTGATCGTGGTATAATCAACTGCTCTTCGCGTTCCATCACAGCAATATCGGCTGTCTGGCGATCCAGATAAACAGAATATTGCGCTTCAATTTCCAGAGCTTCTTTTGTCGCCGAAGACAAACCAGAAAGCTCAGGCCAGACTTCTGTGAGGCGCTCTATATTAACATCCGGATAGGAAAGCAGATCATAAAGCGTGCGACGAATTCCATCTTTGTTGAGATTTAACCCAAAACCAGCAGCAGCATTTGGTGTAATGGACAAGGATTGAGCAAGCTCCCTCGCCTGATCCAGCTCCTGTTTTCTCTCATTAAAGCGTGTTTGCCGCGCTGAACCAATAAGTCCCCAGTTTTCACCCAAAGGCGTCAAACGACTGTCGGCATTATCTGCGCGCAGAGAAAGTCTGAATTCTGCACGTGATGTAAACATGCGATATGGTTCACTAACACCACGCGCTGTCAGATCATCAATCATCACACCAATATAAGCTTCTGTACGCTGAAGAATAACAGGCTCACTGCCACCGGCATGTCTGGAAGCATTCAAACCAGCCAGTAAACCTTGTGCTCCGGCTTCTTCATAGCCGGTTGTGCCGTTAATCTGGCCAGCTAAGAACAGACCTTTAACGCGACGTGTTTCAAGGCTGCGTTGCAACTCACGCGGATCAATAAAGTCATATTCAATAGCATAGCCTGGCTGCAGCATTTTCGCATGCTCCAAACCTGGTATAGTTTTCAAAATATCGAGCTGAACATCTTCCGGCAGGCTGGTCGAAATACCATTCGGATAAACAGTATCATCATCAAGACCTTCCGGCTCCAGAAAAATCTGATGCCCGTCACGGTCGCCAAATTTGACAATTTTATCCTCAATCGACGGACAATAACGAGGGCCAATGCCTTCAATATTCCCTGAATACATTGCCGAGCGATGGATGTTATCGCGGATCAATTGATGCGTCGCATCAGTTGTGCGTGTAATGCCGCAATCAATTTGCGGTACTGTAATCTTATCCGTCATCATTGAAAACGGAACCGGATCTTCATCCGCGGATTGTTTATCCAGACTTGCCCAGTCAATCGTCTTGCCATCAATGCGGCAAGGTGTACCGGTTTTTAAACGACCTAAAGCAAAGCCAAGACCAATTAAACGCTCTGACAATCCCAGTGCCGGTTTTTCACCCATACGTCCGGCAGGGATAGTTTTCTCACCAATATGAATAAGGCCATTCAAAAATGTTCCGCTTGTCAGCACAACAGATGCACAATTGATAATTGTACCATCCATGAGTTGAACAGCTTTGACTACACCATTTTCAACGAGAATATCTGCTGCACCACCTTCAATGACCGTCAGGTTTTGCTGTTCTTTGATGAAGCTCTGAATAGCCAGACGGTATAATTTGCGATCCGCCTGAGTGCGCGGCCCACGAACAGCAGGACCTTTACGACGATTCAACAAACGAAACTGAATACCTGCCTGATCAGCCGCCTTGCCCATCAAGCCATCAAACGCATCAATTTCACGGACAAGTTGTCCCTTTCCTAATCCGCCAATAGCAGGATTACAGGACATAACACCTATCGTATCAAAATGATGCGTTACTAAAGCAGTTTTAGCGCCGGTTCTTGCTGATGCTGCGGCAGCTTCTGTACCGGCATGACCACCACCAATAACAATGACGTCGTAAAAACCTGTCATAATCATATCCAAAACTTGTTTGGTTTCACGTGAATCATCATTCTCATGTTCTCTCTGAAAAGGGAACACATAACTCGAGAGTGAACAAGAATTTCAGAAATGGGAATCTATCGACTCAGAATAATCTAGCCGAGTCAAATTGTGTTTTTAGATTCCACAGAATGTTTCACGTGAAACATCTCTGATTGTTAATCAGCCTATATCATGAAATTTGTTTCACGTGAATCATTTTCCGATGCAAAATTGAGAGAATACGAGATCAAGAATATCCTCTACGTCTACGTCACCGGTAATTTTTCCAAGGTGTTGAGAGGCAATACGTAGATTTTCAGCTCTTAATTCCAGTGGTAAAGCTTTTGAATTAACAGCTTTCTCAATCTCAGATTTGCATTGATTTAATAAATCAATGTGTCTGCGGCGCGTCGGAACGACATCGTTTTGAAGTTTTGTTTTCTCTGAAATGTAAGTACTCAATCTGTCAAGGAGGTTGTTGATACCTTCATTGTTCTTGGTCGAAATCAAATAATCATAGCTTACTGCGTTTTCAGACTTAAGGTCGGCTTTATTGCCAATTGTCCAAATATCTGTCTGAAACTCAGAGATGTTTACGGTGATAGGATTAGATATATCCTCTATGTATAAAATCAAATCTGCTTCTGCAGCTTTATCTATCGCTCGCTGAATACCAATCTGTTCAACTTTACCGGAGGTTTCCCGAATACCGGCTGTGTCTGTTATATAAGTTGCAACGCCATTCAGATTTAGCTTCACTTCAAGTAAATCGCGCGTTGTACCGGCTTCATCAGAAATAATAGCCACATCACGTGCTGCCAGTAAATTCATCAAGCTGGATTTTCCGGCATTTGGTGCACCAATAATCACAATATGAAAACCATCACGCAGCATTGAACCGCGTTTGCCATCCTCAATATGTTTTTCAATCCTTGTGCTGAGATCATGCATCTCATTCCAGACACGATCCGATACTGATCCCGGCACATCTCCCTCGTCGGCAAAATCAAGTTCCGCTTCAATAAATGCACGCGCCTGAATGAGTTTCTTCCGCCAATCCATGTAAAGATTGCGTTGCGCGCCGGAAGCAACTTGCTGCGCTAAACGTCTTTGCGTTTCTGTCTCAGCGGAAATCAGATCGGCCAGACCTTCGGCCATAGTCAAATCCATCTTGCCATTCGCAAAAGCACGACGTGTAAATTCTCCGGCTTCGGCTAAACGACATTTTTCAAATTCTGACAGGCTTTCCAGAAATTTTTCAACCACAGCAATACCACCGTGAATATGGAATTCCGCACAATCTTCTCCGGTAAAGCTCTTCGGGCCTTCAAAAAAGAGCGTCAATCCACTGTCCAGAACTTCGCCTGTTTTGCTTTTAAGATTACTGAATACGGCTTTACGTGCTTCCGGCAACTTCCCTAATATAGTTTCGGTAATGAATCGAGTTTGCGGGCCTGATAATCTGATAATTGCCACGCCTGAAGGCAAACGTCCGCTTGAAAGCGCAAAAATAGTATCGTGATGAAAAGACTGCACTGACATCGAAAATCCGTTACAAGTTAAAAAGAATGATTGCCGTTCTTTAGCTGCCTGAAGCACTACTGTATCGGCTTGAAAATCGGAAAGGCAAAGCCATGAACCCGACGCAAAGCCCGACACGAAACAATGCCAGCTCTAATCGCCTTCATACAGCGAACAGCACATATTTGAAACAGCACAGTGCAAATCCGGTCAACTGGCAGCTCTGGGATAATGAAGCGCTTGAACTTGCCCGCCTTCATGACAAGCCGATTTTGCTTTCGATCGGCTATTCCGCCTGTCACTGGTGCCATGTCATGGCGCATGAATGTTTTGAGGATGAGCAAGTTGCTCAGCTGATGAATGAGCATTTCATCAATATTAAGGTGGATCGGGAAGAACGACCGGATATTGACCAGATTTATATGTCAGCCCTCACAGCCATGGGAGAGCAAGGTGGCTGGCCGCTCACAATTTTTCTAACGCCTCAGGGGGATGCTTTTTGGGGTGGCACATATTTTCCAAAACATGCCAATGGTCGCCTGCCCGGCTTTATGGATATTCTCAAAAGCCTCGGCACTTTATGGAAAAATGACCGCGAGCGGATTAACGGTAATGTCACGGCTCTTAAAACACATCTGCAAACTGTTTTAACACCGGATGCTAAACCCGCTGAGAATGATGAAAGCGCTTTCCAACGTTATGCTGATACAATAGCCAGACGTATTGATACGACGTATGGCGGTATTAGCGGACAACCTAAATTTCCGAATTTTCCGTTCATGTCGATGCTCTGGACATCATGGAAAATCAACCAGCAACAACAGCATCATGATCTGTTTATTCTCAGCACCGAAAAAATGCTCAATGGTGGCATTTATGACCACCTCGCCGGTGGTTTGGCACGGTATAGCACTGATGCATTCTGGCTCGTGCCGCATTTTGAAAAGATGCTTTATGATAATGCGCAGACGATCAGGCAATGCCTGTGGGCATGGAGCAGCACGCATAATCCATTGTTTCGGGTTCGAATCGAAGAAATTATTCAGTGGGTTACATCTGAAATGGCTTTACCGGATGGTGGTTTTGCCTCCGGTCTTGATGCTGACAGCGAAGGTGCTGAGGGTAAATTCTATATCTGGGATCAGTCAGAAATAAAGAGCATTCTCGGCAAAGATGCGCCTGAATTCATTAAAAAATACAATGTAAGCCCTACCGGAAACTGGGAAAGCAGCAATATTCTTCACCGGCTGGATATGCTGAATTTCAGCGAAGAAGATGATAAAATATTTAAACCACTGCGGGAAAAACTGCTTGGCATAAGAAATCAGCGAACCAAACCCGGCCGCGATGAAAAATGTCTGACAGACTGGAATGCCTATTTCATTCGTGCTTTGGCTGAAGCTGCCCGTGTTTTTGAACGTACCGACTGGCTAGAACTCGCAAAAACAACCTATCGCACATTATATCCTCAGCAAGGCGCTGCGATCAGACATGTCTGGTCAAAGACTGCATCAAAGCTCCCTGCCCTGTCCTCTGATTATGCGGCGCTCATCAATGCGGCCTTGTCGCTTTATCAGGCTGATCCGCAGCAAAACTATATTGATGATGCCAAAGCATTGTTAATCTCACTTAATCAGCACCATCTTGATCAGAATGGTGATTACCGGCTGACAGCTTTGGATAATGATGATGTGATTTTTTATCTTTATGGCGATCAAGATGAAGCTATTCCAAGCAGCACCAGCCAGATTATTGAAGCATGTACAAGACTGGCGCTGATAGCAGAGGATGATGAGCTTTTAGCAAAGGCCAACAGGCTTGCAGAGCGTGCCTTGGGGCGCGGTCAACATATGGCTTATGGACAGGCAGGAATTCTCAATGCCTCAGTGCAACTGCTTGATCCGGTTAAGCTTGTGCTGATTATTGAGAATAAAGATGATGAATTATATCGCTGTGCGTCACGTCATGCTGATCCTTGCCGCACAGATATCATTCTAAGCCGTAGCCAAGCCTCACAGCAGCCGCAATGGGCTTCTTTCCTGTATCTGGCTGGTGAACGCTCCTGTGCCATTCTGTGCCGCAATCAGGTCTGTTTACCGCCGGTCTATGATGCCGCTGATCTTGAGAAACTGCTCTAGAGCGGTTTATATCCAGATTGAAACACAGCGCACGCTCTAGATTCTTTATTTGGTCGCATTATCACGGTCGTCAAGTTGATCCAATTTGACTGTGAAATGCTCTAAACAAAAACGCCGCCCTTTTGAGGCGGCGTTTTTAATATCAGCATAACAAAACAAATTACGTATTCATTGAATCGAAGAATTCAGCATTATTCTTCGTCTGTTTCAGCTTATCGATCAGGAACTCAATCGCATCGGTTGTACCCATTGGCGAAAGAATACGACGCAGAACAAATATTTTCTGCAAATCCTGACGCGGTACCAGCAGATCTTCCTTACGTGTACCGGACTTGAGAATATCCATTGCAGGGAAGATGCGCTTATCAGCAACCTTACGGTCAAGCACGATTTCCGAGTTACCGGTACCCTTGAATTCTTCAAAGATAACTTCATCCATACGCGAACCGGTATCGATCAGCGCGGTTGCGATAATGGTCAGCGAACCGCCTTCTTCGATATTACGGGCCGCACCGAAGAAGCGTTTCGGACGCTGCAGCGCATTCGCATCCACACCACCGGTCAGAACCTTACCGGATGAAGGAATAACGGTGTTATAAGCACGGCCGAGGCGGGTGATCGAGTCAAGCAGAATGACCACATCGCGGCCATGCTCAACAAGACGTTTTGCCTTTTCAATCACCATTTCAGCAACCTGAACGTGACGGGATGCCGGTTCATCAAAAGTCGAGGAAACAACCTCGCCCTTCACCGAGCGCTGCATATCGGTCACTTCTTCAGGACGTTCATCAATCAGCAAGACGATCAGATAGCATTCCGGATGATTGGCAGTGATCGAATGCGCAATATTCTGCAGCAAAACCGTTTTACCGGTACGTGGCGGCGCCACGATCAGACCACGCTGGCCTTTACCAAGCGGTGCAACCAGATCGATCACACGGGCTGAATTGTCTTTATTAGTCGGAACATCCAGTTCCATTTTGAAACGCTCATTCGGATAGAGCGGTGTCAGATTATCAAAATGGATTTTATGACGGATCTTTTCCGGATCCTCGAAATTGATTGTATTGACTTTGAGAAGTGCGAAATAACGTTCGCCTTCTTTAGGGCTGCGGATCGGCCCTTCAACTGTATCACCGGTTTTCAGCGAAAAACGGCGGATCTGCGAAGGAGAAATGTAAATATCATCCGGGCCCGGAAGATAATTGGCATTTGCCGAACGCAAAAAGCCAAAGCCATCCGGCAATAATTCGACGACACCTTCACCGATGATTTCGACTTCCTGAGAGGCAAGGCTCTTCAGAATAGCGAACATCAGTTCCTGTTTACGCATAACACTGGCGTTTTCAACCTGCAGCTCTTCAGCGAGAGCGAGCAAATCAACAGGTGTCTTGTTCTTAAGATCTTGTAGTTTCATTTCCTGCATGGGTGCGGAACTCATATTATAAAAGATTGAAAAAAGAAAAATGCAGTTGAGCGCTCATAATGGTCATGAGGGGCATGACCGGCATCGGAAACCTGCTATTCTTGAAGGAAGGTGTCTTTCCTTAACCGGTTCCGGTGATTTGAGCAAGAGGCAGACCGCTCTGCAGCTCTATAAAATCGTCTCAGAGAGGGAAATTACGCTCTGAACAGCGCTCAAAGCGTAATTTCTTATTCTTATATAGGGATCAGAACGGCTTTACGACAACCAGAATGACGATCAAAATCATCAGAACTGTCGGAATTTCATTCACAATGCGCCAATGTTTGGTTGATTTGGTATTTTTATCCTGAGCAAACATCCGCACGCTTTTGGAAAGATAGCCGTGCAGGCCGGACAGCAAAACAACCAGCAAAATCTTGCCATGCAGCCAGCCGCCGCGGAATTCAAAGATTTTCCACGCCAGCCACAGGCCCAAAACCCAGGTCACAATCATCGCCGGATTGATGATATAGCGCAGCAACCGGCGTTCCATGATTTTAAAAGTTTCGGATGCTTGCGATCCGGTCTTTTCCTGACTGTGATACACAAAAAGCCGCGGCAGATATAACATGCCCGCCATCCATGCGATCACAGCAATAATATGAAATGCTTTGATCCAGAGATAGGCTGCATCAGTTGCCGCAAAAAACAGCGCATAGGCTGCAATGGCAGTGATAGCGACAGCAATCACTGCTCTCACAGCAGGATTGCCTGTATTTGTGCCGGATTTATCCATTATGCACCTGCCTGACGGATACGATTGACCATTTGAGCAACATTTTCGAGCGGCGCCTGCGGTGTGATGCCATGACCGAGATTAAAGATCAGCGGTCCCTGCCCCAGCTTCTCAAGAATAACATCAATACCTTCATCCAAAGCCTTACCGCCCGCAACCACACGCAGCGGGTCCAGATTGCCCTGTACAGCACCTTGTTGCTGTAATCCTTGAGCGAAGGTCAAAGGAACAGACCAGTCCAGCCCAAGAGCATTTACGCCGGTTTTGGCGCGGTAGTCCCGATAGAGCATCCCTGCCCCTTTAGGGAAACCGATGATCACTGCATCGGGATGGGTTTCGCGGACTTTTTTAACAATGCGGGCAACCGGCTTGATACAGAAATCTTCAAAGCAATCTTCATCCAGTACGCCGGACCATGAATCGAAGATCTGTACCGCATCGGCACCGCAATTAAGCTGTTCAATCAGATATTCCGCAGAAATATCTGCAAGATCAGTCAGCAGCTTAATGAAAACATCGCGGTGCTGATAGGCAAACAAACGTGCCGGTGCCTGATCGGGAGTGCCGTGGCCGGCGATCATATAGGTGGCAACAGTCCACGGGGCACCGCAAAATCCGAGTAGCGTGGTTTCATCTGGCAATTGCTCGCGCAAACGGCTGACGGTTTCATAAACAGCGCTTAATTTGGCTGCTTTACCTGTAATGTCGAGATCTTTGATTTCATCAACTGTCACAGGTGTCATTAAAGGTCCCCTTCCTTCTTCAAAGCGAAGGTCACGTCCAAGAACGTGAGGGATGACAAGAATATCTGAAAAGAGAATGGCTGCATCAAAGCCATAACGGCGGATAGGCTGAAGTGTCACTTCCGTTGCCAGTTTAGGATTATAGCACAGATCAAGAAAGCTTCCTGCTTGCTGCCGTGTCTGACGATATTCCGGCAGATAACGTCCTGCTTGTCTCATCATCCAGATTGGTGGTGGAAAGACGGTTTCACCTTTGAGAACGTTCAGAACTTTACGTGTCATGCGATTTACCCACACCGGTTTTCCCCGGTTATCCCATAAAGAAAGTGATGATTTTTGGATTCTTATGATTCTTAGAGTCTGTTGATAACGGGGATTAAATGTTTCCCTGAGTTTTCCCACAGGACGATCATGAAAACCGGCTGATGTGGATAAATTGCCCATCAAACGGGAAAAAGCAATGCGACCAAAAATTTCTCAATAAAAACCAATACTTATTGTAAATACCACTAAATCTATCCTGTGGAAAACCATTGAATGAATTCCGTGCAACTTTGAATTGCTCCTGTTACCCACAGTGTTTATTGTCGCGAATATACAGTCAGGCGCGCTGTGGATGAATCCTGTTTAAATCAACAGGCAAAGAAAGACGTCTCTGAGCCGGTACTTTTTACACACAGCCATCAACAGGGATGTGAGAAATCTGTGACAAAGACTCTTTCTTACTTTCATCTTCATCTGATTTCAGATGCAACGGGAGAGACTCTCCTTGCAGCAGGCCGTGCGGCGGCCGCTCAATACAGCCATGCGCGTGCGATTGAGCATATGTATCCGCTGATCCGAACCGAGAAACAGCTGGCTAAAATTCTCGAGAATATTGATGCTGAACCAGGCATTGTTCTCTACACAGTGGTGGATCAAAAACTGGCTTTGAAAATTGATGAAGCCTGTTCGCAGATGGGTATTCCGAGTGTTTCTGTGCTTGAACCAGTACTGGCAACTTTTCAGTCTTATCTCGGAGCGCCTGCACATCGCCGTGCCAGTGCGCAGCATGTGCTGGATGCTGATTATTTCCGCCGGATTGATGCGCTGAATTTCACGATGGAACATGATGACGGGCAATTGCCGCCTGATCTGGAAGAAGCAGATATTATTCTGATCGGTATTTCACGCACATCCAAAACACCGACCAGTATTTATCTGGCCAATCGCGGGATCAAAACTGCCAATATTCCGTTGGTTTTAGGCATACCGCTGCCGGAAGCACTGCTTCATGTGAAAAAGCCGCTTGTTGTCGGGCTGATTGCCAGTGCCGAGAGAATTTCTCATATCCGTCAGAACCGTTTGCTGGGTACATCTCCGGGGCTGGATACGGAGAGCTATACGGATCGTATTAATATTGCACAGGAACTGGCCTATGCGCGTAATATTTGCGAGCGCAATAACTGGCCGGTGATTGATGTGACACGCCGCTCTATTGAAGAGACAGCCGCAGCTATTCTGGCTCTGCGCCCGCGCGTCAGAACCGATGATTGATAGGTATTTTTTCACTGTGCTGTGTGGTGAAATATCTGATATTCTTCAGAGAAGTATTTTGAGCTGCGTATATGGCAGTGAGTTTTTTGATATTTGAACGGAGTTTTCAATATGGCACTGCCTTTGATCCTTGCTTCTCAAAGCCCTTTTCGTGCAGCACTTTTAAAAAATGCGGGCATTCAGTTTACATCGCAGAAAGCCAATATTGATGAGCGCGCGGTGGAAGCGCCGCTCTATGAAACCGGTGCAACGCCGGAAGATGTAGCGCTGATCCTCAGTGAAGCCAAAGCAGAAGAAGTCAGCCAACGGTTTCCGCATGCACTGATTATCGGTTGTGATCAAACATTGTCACTTGGCAGCGAAATTTTTCACAAGCCTGCGGATATGGACGGCGCGCGCCGCCATTTATTGGCTTTGTCCGGTAAAACCCATCAGCTGAACAGTGCTGTGGTATTGGTTCAGAACGGCCAGACCGTATGGCGTCATGTTTCAGTTGCCAATATGACCATGCGTCATCTGGAGCCGGGCTTTATTGGCCGTCATCTGGCGCGGGTCGGCGATATTGCGCTTTCCAGTGTCGGTGCTTATCAGGTTGAAGGTGAAGGCATTCAGCTTTTCGACAAAATAGACGGTGATTATTTCACCATTGTCGGCCTGCCATTACTGCCTTTGCTGAAAGAATTGCGTGCCAGAGGAATTATTGATGGCTGAGATGAAACAGGCCTTTGTAACCGGCTTTCCGATTAAACATTCGCGCTCGCCTTTAATTCACAATTACTGGCTGCAGCGCTATGGTTTGACCGGTTCCTACAAGGCGATTGAAAACAGCCCTGAGAACTTTCCGCATTTTGCTAAAACCCTTGCAGAACAAGGGTTGCGCGGTGGTAATGTGACCATTCCGCATAAGGAAACGGCCTTTGCATTATGTGAAAAACGTGATGCCGCAGCAGAGGCCATCGGGGCTGTGAATACGCTGTGGATAGATGCGGATAATAAGCTCAATGGCGGTAATACGGACGCCTATGGTTTTGCCGCAAATCTCGATGCGCAATTGCCGGATTGGGACAAAGGGGGCAAAACGGCTTTGGTTCTGGGGGCAGGCGGTGCCAGCCGCGCAGTGCTTTATGCTTTGCTGAACCGTGGTTTTGAGAAAATCATTGTGGTGAACCGCACTGTGGAGCGGGCGCAGGCTCTGGCCGAACATTTTGGTTCAAAAATCTTAGCCGCAGACTGGGATCAGGCACAGGGCTTTGTGCGTACTGCCGATGTGATTGTGAATACAACTTCGCTGGGCATGAGCGGTCATGGTGAGGCAGAGGCCTTTCCGCTTGATTTCTCTGCAGCCAAAGCCGGTGCGGTTGCAACGGATATTGTCTATATTCCTTTGGAAACACCGTTTTTGGCTCAGGCGCGTCAGGCTGGATTACGCTGTGTAGATGGTCTTGGCATGTTGCTGCATCAGGCTGTGCCGGGCTTTGAACACTGGTTCGGCGTGCGTCCTGAGGTGACAGATGAACTGCGTCAGATCATATTGAATGATGTTCAAAAATCTTGATAGGCAGACTTATGATAAAGCTTGGACTGACAGGCTCAATCGGCATGGGGAAATCCACAACCGCACAGATTTTTGCGGATAGAGGTGTGCCGGTTTATGATGCCGATGCGGTCGTCCATCAGCTTTATCAGTCTGAAGCCGTGCCACTGATTGCGGACGCTTTTCCGGAAGCTGTTATTGACGGGCAAGTTGACCGCAAAATCCTGTCGGCCAGTGTTCTGGGCAAACCAGAGCAGTTTAAAAAGCTTGAGAACATTGTTCATCCGCTCGTCCATGCTAAAGAACAGCAGTTTTTGCGCGATGCCGAGGCCAAAGGTGCAAAACTGGTCGTTCTGGATATTCCGCTGCTGTTTGAAACCGGCGGAACGAACCGTGTGGATAAAATCCTTGTGGTCAGTGCGCCTTATGAAATGCAACGGGAACGGGTGCTTTCCCGAGAGAATATGACGGAAGAGAAATTTCAGTCTATTCTGGCGCGTCAGATGCCGGATGCTGAAAAGCGCGCAAAAGCCGATTTTATTGTTGATACGGGGCAGGACAAAGAATTTGCCCGTCAGCAAGTTTCAGAGATTTTAGAAAAGCTGTTAAACACAGCTGCATAAGCAATTTACAGGACGAACTATGCGCGAGATTGTTTTCGATACGGAAACCACCGGCCTTGAGAAAAATGAAGACCGGGTGATTGAAATCGGCTGTATCGAGATGGTGAATAAATTCATCACCGGCAAAACATTTCATATCTATATCAATCCGCAGGGCAAAAAGGTTCATCCGGACGCATTGGCTGTTCATGGTATTACCGATGAAAGCCTGCTGGATAAGCCGACCTTTCCTGAAATTGCGGACGAGTTTCTGACCTTTATCGAAGGCGCAAAACTGGTCGCGCATAATGCGATGTTCGATATCGGCTTTTTGAATGCCGAACTTGAGCGCATTGACCGGACACCGATTTCTACTGACGTGGTGATCGATACGCTGGCTTTAGCGCGACGCAAGCACCCAATGGGGCCAAACACGCTGGATGCGCTGTGTAAGCGCTATGGCGTCGATAATGCGCATCGTAAATTGCACGGTGCATTGCTTGATACGGAATTGCTGGCAGAAGTTTATATTGAGCTGCTCGGCGGCCGCCAGACATCTTTGGGACTGAGCGTACAATCTGCTAATGAAGACAAGAACGGCAATGAACCTGTTGCCGAGATTGTTCTGAAAGCGCGTCCTCAGCCCCTGCCCTCACGCCTGACTGCAGATGATCTTGCAGCCCATCAGAAGCTCATTGATAAAATGGGCGATAAGGCAATCTGGAAAAAATATCTGAACTGATTATTGCTTAGAAAATAAAAAAGCCGCTGTGTCTGAGACGCAGCGGCTTTTTTGTAAAATCTTCAGAAAGCTTAGTTTTTAACCTGAGCTTTTGCCTGTTCTTCAGCCATACGCTGCTGGAACATGGTGGCGAAATCGATCGGGTCGATCATCAGTGGCGGGAAGCCGCCATTGCGTGTTGCATCAGCAATGATCTGACGGGCAAACGGGAACAGCAGACGCGGGCATTCGATGAACAGGATCGGCAGCATATGTTCCTGCGGAATGTTCTGAATGCGGAAAACGCCGCCATAAACCAGTTCTGTGCTGAACAGAACTTCTTTGCCTTCACCAGCCTGTGCGGTCAGGGTCAGAACAACATCAAAATCGCCTTCAGCGATCGGATTTGCGTTCACATTAACATTGATGCTGATGTTTGGCGCATTTTCACGCGGACGCAGGGAAAGCGGTGCATTCGGGCTTTCAAAGGAAAAATCCTTGATATACTGAGCCAGAATGTTGAGGGATGGCTGTGCACTACCGTTACCGTTCTGTGCTTCGTTTGGCGTCTCTGCCATTATCATATACCTTTTTGTTAACGATGATCGACAGACCGTCGAACAGTATGACAACACATGATTTGTGCTGTAACACTTTGAAAGCTTATACAATTTTATTGTAAAATAAACTTCGCAAGAAGCAATTGAACCATAAAATTGAACCCCTGATTTCAGAAAACAATGGCTGTTGCAAAAGCAATCCGAAACATGTGTCTTTTGGCTAGCATATGTACCTTTTACAGGCAATAACGCGGCGCATTATTTGATAATACTAAAAAGACAGGCGTAAAAACGCAGTACCAGCAATAAATTATGCTGTTCTGCGGTTTTCATGCCGCTTATTCATTTTCTGTTGTCTTCAATCTCTTTCGGATCTGTACCCCAGGGAGAGTTCTTACTCTTTTTGTTTGCATCCGATGAACTGGAATAATCCTCAGGGTCGAGATCAATAATATCGTCATCCTGTGGCGTATGTCTTTGTCCGTAATGCTGATAGCCGGCGCTGCCTGCCTGAAAATCAGTCGCCATCACCACACGGTTACGTAAAAAACGGTTCCAGATCAGGTCGCGGACAAACGGGATAAACAGCAAAAGTCCGATAATATCGGTCAGAAATCCCGGAATAATCAGCAAAATACCGGCAAAAATCAGCAAGGTTCCGTGAATGATTTCACGTTGCGGTGCACGTCCTGCGGCGGTTTCTGCTTTCATCTGGTTAAGCAGGCTCAGACCCTGACGGCGCAATAATGCAAAACCCAGAACCGCACTGAGGATAATCAGACCAAGTGTTGCCAGCACACCGATTTCTGAACCGACAATGACAAAACCGGCGATCTCTATAAATGGCAGGGCTAAAAACAGCAGCAGGCTGATCGGACCAAGCATTTTTGTCACGGGTGATGAACCTCTTGATACTGGAGCGGCACGGACGGATTTTACCGTAAATATGCCGGATTATGATTTTAAACAGGATATACAGATAAGAATTCCGGTTTGGCATTTGAATGCCGGAATGCGGTGAACTATATATTTTTTCAAAACATAGCGTTTTTATGGTATCTTTGAGCCGTCTTAATAATTGGTTGCAGCATATCTGGCGGATTGCCCGTACTGAAGAATTATACAATATCCGGTCTGGTACAGCATATTCAGAATATGTTCTGTAAAAAAGATATTGTATAATTCTTCAGTACAGGCAAAACCTGAAACTGAACAGCTAGAGTGCATCCCGAAAGGTGGGAACCGGTTTTCGGAACAAGATACGCATAAAAACAAAAGACTAGAGCATTTATAATGATTCAATTTAAACTGGAAATGCTCTAGAAGTTCATTGTGAGTTCCGGCAGATCACTGCGGAGATAATTGGCGAGCGGTATGAATTTTTTCAGTTTTGGCACATTCTTTTTCTTCATTGTTGCAGTGATTATTTTCCTGCAGCTGCGCAGTGTATTGGGCAAACGCACAGGCAATGAGCGGCCGCCTTTTGATCCTTATACAACGCGTCAGGATGATACTGCCGCTCTGTCGCAGCAGAAAGATAATGTTGTTTCGCTGCCGCAACGCCAGACAATTGAAAATCAGGCAAAAGATTTTACAACAATTGATGCAATGGCACCGGAAGGCTCGGAGCTGAACAACGGTCTGCGCAATATTCGCGCACAGGATGCCGGTTTTGATCCGAAAGAATTCCTCAACGGTGCCAAAATGGCCTATGAGATGATTGTGCTGTCCTTTGCCGACGGTGATCGTAAAACTTTGAAAAACCTGCTTTCCAAAGATGTTTACGAAGGTTTTGATGCTGCGATTAAAGAGCGCGAAACCCGTGGTGAAAAAGTGAATTCTACCTTTGTTGGTATTAATCAGGCAAAAATCATTGCGGCTGATATGAAGGGTAAGGATGCGCAGGTTACAGTGCGTATTGTCAGCGAGATGATCTCTGCGACACAGGACAAGCAAGGCAATATTATCGACGGCGATCTGGAAACTGTTGCGGAAATCCGCGATGTCTGGACTTTTGCCCGTAACACTGCAAACCGCGATCCGAACTGGAAACTGGTGGCAACCGAAGCGGAAGATTAAAGCATTTCCAGCAAAAGTGGGAACCGGTTTTGCGTCAGGAAATGCGTAAAAACAAAGAAATAGAGCATTTCCTCAGATTATACAAAAACTGGAAATGCTCTATCTCTGTTACTGGGTCAGCATCGGTAATTGTCGAGCTTAAAAATATTTGAGGAGCAGTGTTATGTCAGATCTGTCTGCTGCGCACTGCTCCACTGAGCTTCTCAATTTCAAAGATTGTGCGGGCTGGGCAGAAGATGATCACGCTGCAGCCTTTTCTGCTTTTTTGAAATCCGCCATTTATGCCGAAACACATCTCTATAAGAGCGGTAGTCTCGGTCCGCAATTTGAAGACCTTTTACCTGTTTTCGCGCAAGCCCGTTCATTGGCGGCGTCACAAGAGATCGACCGGCAGACGGCGCGTGCATTCTTTGAGCGCTGCTTTTATCCCGTTAAAATCATTCCTCATGACCGGAAAACCGGTTTTGTAACCGGTTTTTACGAGCCGGAAATTGCTGCTTCCCGTGTAAAAACTGCACAATATTCGGTGCCTTTTTATCGGAAGCCGCCAGATCTCATCAAGCTGGATGCGGATAACCGTTCGAAAAATTTGCCCGAAGATATGGTTTTTGGCCGGTTTCATAACGGGAAGGTCACCGAATATTTTGACCGGCAGGCGATTGATGAGGGAGCATTGGCAGGGCAAGGTCTGGAAATTGCCTATGTAGCCAATAGAGTGGATGTCTATTTCGCTCATGTACAAGGTGCTATGCGTCTGAATTTTGACGATGGCACGCAGATGCGCCTGACCTATGCGGCTAAATCAGGCCACGCTTTTACCGGTGCAGGACGGGTTCTGATTGATAAAGGCGAGCTGGAAACTGCAAAAGTCACTATGCAGACAATCCGGCAATGGCTGGCAGAGCACCCTGCCCGTATTGATGAAATTCTGTGGAATAACCGGTCTTATATTTTCTTCCGTGAAGCTCCGGTGGATGATCCTTTGTCCGGGCCGGTAGCAGCTGCCAAAGTGCCTCTGTCCGCCAAAAGATCACTGGCGGTGGATCGTAAATATCATTGCTTTGGTACGCCGTTTTTCATAAACACACATAAGAATTTAGAAAATGGCGAGGTTTTTCGTCATTTGATGATTGCTCAGGATACCGGATCAGCCATTCTTGGCCCTGCCCGCGGCGATCTGTTTTTCGGTTCCGGCGATGCGGCTGGCGAGCTTGCCGGCGGAATACGTCATAATGCTGATTTTATAATGCTGGTTCCCCTGAAAAAAGGTGGAGGATTAGCATTATGAAACACAAAAAGAATAAGCGCTCTGCCACGCGCATTTCGGATAAAAATACAATGAAAATACCAAAAAATCCGAAAGTGGAACCCGAACAGGCTGAGGTTTTATCAAAACAGAATTCTGGCTTTCTCAAAAATGAGGATCGTATTCTCTGGGAAACAGTTGCACGCACAACCCGTCCTTTGCGTCCTGTTAAGCCACGACAAGCCTTTGTGATCGAGGATATGCATCTGTGGGATATTGAGAATGGTATCAATATTCCGCAGCGTGTGGAGGCCGAGCCGGTCAAAGCGTCTGTTGCCAAAGCAGCCGGTGAAACATCTCTGCAAAGCCGTAAAAAACAAGAAGTGGTCACCAATCCGCTTCATGATATTGACCGGCCGACAATCCGTAAGATTGCCAAGGGGCGCGTTGAAATTCAGGCGCGGATCGATCTGCATGGTATGCGCCAGCATGAAGCGCACGATCTGTTATATGGTTTCCTCTCAGATGCCTGGCACAGAGGCCTGCGCTTTGTCTTGGTGATTACCGGCAAAGGCACATCCATGGGCAGTGACGGCGTGTTAAAACAGGCTGTGCCGCATTGGTTCTCCACGCCCCTCTTCCGTCTTTATGTGAGCGCCTATGAGGATGCTGTGCGCCATCACGGCGGACAAGGTGCGCTCTATGTCAGGCTGCGCAAGACACCGGCTGAAAAGCTAGCAGAACGCCAGTCCTTCCCGTCAGGAAAGCGGCCATTATCATGACACCATTTGGTCAGCGTTTACGGAAATTGCGTGAGGAGCGCGGTGTCAGTCAGAAGGAAATGGCAACAGCTATCCGTGTGTCAGCCGCCTATCTTTCAGCACTGGAGCACGGGCGCCGCGGTCAGCCGACATGGGATCTGCTGCAAAGAATTATCGGCTATTTCAATATTATCTGGGATGAGGCAGAGGAATTGCAAAATCTGGCAATGATCTCGCATCCGCGCGTAACGATCGACACTTCTGGCCTGTCACCGGAGGCTACAGAATTAGCTAATCTCTTGGCCAATCATATCCGTATTCTGGACAGGAATATGATCGAAAGCCTCAGCACAACGCTGCGGCTGGCTCATAAAAAACACCGCAGCCTGCGTTAGTATTTCACAGTCAAGTTGGATCAACTTGACGCCCGTGATAATGCGCGCAAATAAAGTATCTAGAGCGAGTGCAGCGGATACAATTAAACGCGACACGCTCTGAAATCTCAATTTAAAATAATGATTTCAGATCATCAATTTTGGAATTGACCAGCCAGCCATAGTAATTTTCCTGCGGCAGCTGTTTATTCTGTTTGCCTGCATTGATAGCCGCCAGAGCACGGGAGCGGCTGTCTGCTCCGCCGGTATTATACAGGGTTGCGGTAATACCCGGATTTTTCGAAATATCGAAATCAGCATATTTATTATAGGCTGTGATGGAATGTTTGATGGTCGCCGCCATATAGTGCAGGCTCAAATCAGGGTCCATAATGGTTTTATAAACCTGTGCACCATCATCAGCACTGAGCTTCGGCAGGCCGGATACGCGGTTGACCATGTCAGACATTTGCAAAGCCGTCAGCGGACTGATCTGGCCGAGACCAAAGGTCTGACCTGCATAGAAAGGTTGGAAAAATACGGCAGCAAAGCGGTTATTCGGATAGGAATTACCGTCAACTTTTTTGCCGCGGAATTTGCTGTCCCAGATATTTTCACGGCAGGTCCAGAGGGAGTAACTATCGGAAAGGCCTGAGCATTTTGAAAACTCAGGGCGCTTGATGAAGTCACCCACAGATTCACCTTTATAGCTGAAGCTGACGCCTTGTTTCACATAAGAAATAGCTTTGACATAATAGGTCTGCAGCTGGTCATAGGCATCAACATTATAGGTGTGCTCGCCGATAATCGCACCGGCAATATGCACGGGATCAATATTATAGGCTGCGGCCGCCGATTTGATTTTGGTGCGCAAGCCACGATCCGATTTCAGCAATCCGTAGATTTTCTGATATTTGGCTTCATAAGTCGTGCGCATTTTTTTGGTGCGGTTGGCAGAAGCGCCGGGAATGGTCGGCTGCTCGGCGTTGCGGTTACCGGCCGGCACAACAGTTGTAGCCTGGGCATTTGAGACGAGTGTAAGTGCAAAAAAACCTGTTCCGGCAGCAATTGCTATCCGTTTAAAATTGTTGCCGAGGTTCATAGGTATTTTTGCTCCGTTCGCATTTGCTTGTCCTGCTGAATGGGAATTTCAGGAAAGCACGGCATTTTAACTTCGCGCAGAAAATATGAAACCCTCGCGCACAAGTCGAGAGGGTTTCAAAAACTTAACTGCATATGATGTGTGAATGTCACACAATGCTTATAGTCGGCTTATATCCGCATTAAAGGATGAAGCGTGACAGGTCTATATTCTTGGCCAGATCACCGATGCTGCTGCGCACATAAGCTGCATCCACGGTGAAAGTGGAGCCGCTTTTATCCGGTGCATTGAATGAAATATCATCCAATACTTTTTCCATTACCGTTTGCAGACGACGCGCACCGATATTCTCAATGGTGGAATTGAGATCAACAGCAATATCCGCAAGCGCATCAATGGCATCGTCGGTGATTTCCAGCGTCACTTCTTCTGTGGCCATCAGCGCCACATATTGTTTCAGCAGGCTGACTTCGGTTTCCGTCAGGATTGAGCGGAAATCTTCGCGTGTCAGAGCATTAAGCTCAACACGGATCGGCAGACGTCCCTGCAATTCCGGCAATAGATCCGATGGTTTGGAAACATGGAAAGCGCCCGAAGCGATAAACAGGATATGGTCGGTTTTAACCGGCCCGTATTTTGTCGCAACGGTGGTGCCTTCGACAAGCGGCAGCAAGTCGCGCTGCACGCCTTCGCGGGAAACCCCTGCCCCCATACCGCCTTCACGGGATGCGATCTTGTCGATCTCGTCAAGGAAGACGATACCGTCATTCTGGGTGACTTCCAGTGCTTCCTGCGTCACCTGATCCTGATCGAGCAGCTTGTCGGATTCATCATTAATCAGCAGCGCATAGGATTCTTTAACCGTGGTTTTGCGCGGCTTTGTCCGCCCGCCCATGGCTTTGCCCAGCATATCGCTTAAATTGATCATCCCGATATTGGCACCTGGCATCCCCGGAATTTCAAAACCGGGCATACCGGAGCTGTTATCTGCCAGTTCAATCTCGATTTCTTTATCATCGAGATCGCCTTCGCGCAGTTTCTTGCGGAAACTGTCACGGGTCGCAGGGCTGGCAGTTTTGCCGACCAATGCGTCCAATACGCGTTCTTCCGCATTGATATGGGCTTTGGCTTTCACCTCTTCGCGCTTTTTCTCGCGGACAAGACCAATGGCGATTTCCACCAGATCACGGATGATCTGTTCCACATCGCGGCCGACATAGCCGACTTCAGTGAATTTTGTTGCTTCAACCTTGATGAAAGGCGCACCGGCCAGCTTGGCAAGACGGCGTGAAATCTCCGTTTTACCGACGCCGGTTGGTCCGATCATCAGAATATTTTTCGGCATCACTTCTTCGCGCATATTGCCTTCCAGCTGCTGACGGCGCCAGCGATTGCGCAGGGCAATAGCAACAGCCCGCTTGGCAGCTTTCTGGCCGATAATGAAGCGATCAAGCTCAGAGACGATTTCACGTGGAGAAAATGTGGTCATATTTATCAGGATCCGCTTTGCCACTGCCGTATAAAGTCAACCGGATGCAGCAGCATGATAACATTGAGAATAAGGTTGTCTCGAATAACGATAAGGGCAAGAATTTCGAAAAACACTGCCGTGACGATAATCACCCATATAGGAAGCCGGGCTGCGAGAAAAAAGCCCAGCACCATGGAGAGCGTATCGAATACGGAATTGAGAATACTGTCGCCGAAATAATCCACGGAGGATGTATTGGCCCGGTAGCGCTCAATAATAAAATTCGAATTCTCAACCAGCTCCCAGCCGATTTCCAGTCCGAGCGCCAGCAGCAACCGCACATGCAGCGGTGCTTTTGGTGCAATCAGCCAGAACAATCCGTAGAAAATAAAACCGTGAATGATGTGGGACAGCGTGTACCAGTCAAAGAATTGCTGGGAATTTTCATTGCTGTTCACTTCATTGACGAAGAGACGGATTGTTCCGCATTCGCAGACCGGAACGCGCCCCATCATGTACAAAATAACCGCCTGAATGGCTGCTGTGATTGCAATGATGAGCAGGATTTTATCCCACTGCCAATAGGGCTTTGACGCGGCAGGCGGAAGTGATGATGCGGTCACGATAAACCTTTAGTGTTTTACAAAACTAAATAACGATACCGCATAATTGGCAGCTTCTTACGCGCAATCAAGACTTTCGACAGTGAAATTGCTGTTTGTGTAAACGCAGATTTCCGCTGCAATGGTCATTGCTTTACGGGCAATCGTTTCCGCATCCATGTCTGTGTCGATCAATGCACGTGCTGCTGACAGCGCATAATTACCACCGGAACCGATGGCCATCACGCCATTTTCCGGCTCCAGAACATCGCCGAGACCGGTAATGGCCAGCGTAATATTTTTGTCCGCAACAAGCATCATCGCTTCCAGCTTGCGCAGATAGCGGTCTGTACGCCAGTCTTTGGCCAGCTCTACGGATGCACGCATCAGCTGATCCGGATATTGTTCCAGTTTGGCTTCCAGCCGCTCCAGCAGGGTGAAAGCATCAGCTGTCGCACCGGCAAAACCGGTAATCACGCTGCCGCCTTTGCCAATACGGCGCACTTTGCGGGCATTGCCCTTCATAATGGTCTGGCCGAGGGACACCTGTCCGTCACCGGCGATCACCACTTTATTGCCCTTGCGCACGGTGACAATGGTGGTGCCGTAAATTGTATTCGGATTATGTTCAATCATTTGCGCAACTCCGCTGATTGGTCTTCATCAAATCGATCTGCTGTATTTATGATCTCATACGTAAATTACAACGGACAATAATACAGCCTGTTTCATCAAAGCATTTGGCAAAACTCAACCACTGTTCTAGAACAAGGTCGGAGAAGAACAAGATCGGGTTATCAATATGAGCAATCAGCGTATAGCAAAAGTCAGCCGCAGCACCAAAGAAACCAGCATTGAAGCTGAAGTTTTCCTGGATGGTACGGGCCGTTTCGATATTTCGACCGGCGTTGGCTTTTTCGATCATATGCTGGAGCAATTATCGCGACATTCGCTGATTGATATGAAAATCACCACCAAGGGTGATACGCATATTGATGACCATCATACGGTTGAAGATACCGGCATTGCGATCGGTAAGGCTATTGCGGAAGCTCTGGGTGAACGCCGCGGTATTGTCCGTTATGCTTCAATTGATCTCGCTATGGACGAGACACTGACCTCTGCGGCGCTGGATGTGTCCGGCCGTCCGTTTCTGGTGTGGAATGTGGCCTTCAATGCACCGAAAATCGGCACATTCGATACAGAACTGGTGCGGGAATTCTTTCAGGCGCTGGCGCAGAATGCGGGCATTACCCTGCATGTGAATATGCGCTATGGTATCAATAATCATCATATTGCCGAGACTTGTTTCAAGGCTGTGGCGCGCGCATTGCGTATGGCGATTGAAACCGATCCGCGGCAGAAAGATGCCATTCCTTCGACAAAAGGCACGCTGAAAGGCTGATTATGGCCAGCTATATCGTTCTGGAACCAACGGACGCGGTAAAACTGAAACCGGTTAAAGCTGTTGCGGGTGACCATACGATTTTTGTGCGCGATGAATTTACCGTCTTCGCGCTGATCCTGCCGTTTCTCTGGTTATTGGTGCATCGCCTGTGGTGGCACGTGCTGATGGTGGCTCTGATCGGCTGGGGTGCATTCAGCGTTTTGGGTTCTTATCTTTCTTCTGCTTTTGTCGTTTCCGGCCTGTCACTTTTGCTGTCGCTGTTTGTTGCGCTGGAAGGGCGTAACTGGTATCTCACAGCGCTCAGACGCAAGGGTTATGAGGAAGTGGCACTGATCAGTGCCAATGACTTGAGCGATGCGGAAATTCTTTATTTTTATGGTGCTGCAAAACTGGCAGAAAAAGCAGAGCCTGTCTCTGTATCTTCTGACAATAAGGTTTTGTTCGGCACTGTGACCGGCACGGCGGTTCCTGCGGCAATACATGCTACAGACGGCGCTATGATCGGTCTGGTTGATTATCACGGAAGGTCGTGACATGCGTGTTGCCATTATTGATTATGGTTCCGGAAATCTCAAATCGGTAGCCAAGGCTTTTGAACGTGCGGTATCGGATATGGGCAGTCCCATTCATGTGGACGTGACCAGTGATGCCAAAGCCGTACTGGCCGCAGATCATATTGTGCTGCCGGGTGTCGGTGCCTATGCCGATTGCCGACGTGGTCTGGATGCGGTTTCCGGCATGGTCGATGCTTTGAGCGAAGTGGTTCAGCATAAAGCGCGACCGTTTCTTGGTGTTTGTGTTGGGATGCAGCTGCTTTCAACGCGGGGGCTGGAAAAAAGCATCACCAATGGCCTCAACTGGATTGAGGGCGATGTGCGTGAGATGAAGCCGTCTGATGCCGTGCTGAAAATTCCGCAGATCGGGTGGAATACCATCGAGCTGAACCATGCCCATCCGGTATTCAACGATATAGAAACCGGCGAGCATGGCTTGCATGCTTATTTCGTGCATTCCTATATGTTTGATGTGAAAAACAGCGCTGATGTGCTGGCAACCACCAGCTATGGCGGAACGGTAACGGCAGCAATTGCGCGCGATAATATTGTCGGCACGCAGTTCCATCCGGAAAAAAGCCAGCGCCTCGGCCTTAAACTCATTACTAATTTCCTGAAGTGGAAGCCATGATACTTTTTCCGGCAATTGACCTGAAAGACGGTGAATGCGTTCGCCTGAAACTGGGTGATATGAACCAATCCACGGTTTATAACACTGATCCTGCAGCTCAGGCGAAAGCCTTTGAAGATCAGGGATTTGAGTGGCTTCATGTGGTTGATCTGAACGGTGCTTTTGCCGGTTCCAGCGTCAATGGCGCGGCGGTTGAGGCTATTCTCAAAGCAACCAAAAATCCGGTACAGCTCGGCGGCGGTATCCGCACGCTGGAGCATATTGAGGCATGGCTTTCCAAAGGGCTTTCCCGTGTCATTCTCGGCACCGTTGCCGTGCGTGATCCGCAGCTGGTGATTGAAGCCTGTAAAGAATTTCCGGGCAAAGTGGCCGTTGGTATTGATGCCAAAGGCGGCAAGGTTGCGGTTGAGGGCTGGGCAGAGGCTTCAGAACTCGGCGTGATTGAACTGGCGCAGAAATTTGAAGGGGCAGGGGTCGCAGCGATTATCTATACGGATATTGACCGTGACGGGATTTTGGCTGGCATCAACTGGCCGTCAACTCTGGGCTTGGCAGAAGCCGTGTCCATTCCGGTGATCGCATCCGGTGGTTTGGCCTCGATGGATGATATTCATCGTATGACGCAAGCTGATGCCCGTAAGCTGGAGGGTGCAATTTCCGGTCGTGCGCTTTATGACGGCCGTATTGATCCGGCTGAGGCGCTGGCAATCTTAAAGGCCGCGCGGGGAGGCGAAAATGCTTAAAGCACGGGTTATTCCATGTCTCGATGTAAAAGACGGGCGCGTCGTCAAGGGAGTCAACTTCGTTGACTTGATTGATGCCGGTGATCCGGTGGAAGCAGCAAAAGCCTATGATGCAGCGGGTGCTGACGAATTGTGCTTTCTCGACATTACGGCTTCATCGGATAATCGCGAGACAATTTTTGATGTGGTTGCGCGTACCGCTGAGCAATGTTTCATGCCGCTGACAGTCGGCGGCGGTGTGCGTGCAGTTGCTGATATTCGCAAACTCTTGCTGGCCGGTGCTGACAAGGTTTCTATCAATACTGCTGCGGTACAAAATCCTGACCTGATCGCAGAAGCGGCAGATAAATTCGGCAATCAGTGCATTGTTGTCGCCGTAGATGCCAAGAAAGTATCGGGAGCAGGAGAGGCAGATCGCTGGGAGATTTTCACCCATGGCGGCCGCAATGCAACCGGTCTTGATGCGATTGAATTTGCCCGCACAATGGTTGATCGCGGAGCAGGGGAAATTCTGCTGACCTCGATGGATCGTGACGGTACCAAAGTTGGCTATGATCTGGCGCTGACCCGCGCTGTGGCCGATGCCGTGAGTGTTCCGGTGATTGCTTCCGGTGGTGTCGGCTCGCTGGATGATCTGGTGGCCGGCGTGAAGGAAGGCCATGCCAGTGCGGTACTGGCGGCGTCCATTTTCCATTTTGGCACTTACACAATTGAAGAAGCCAAACGCTATATGGCAAGTCACGGTATTGCTATGCGTCTGGATGATGTTCGAAATTAACAGATCAAACTGGTTTTCGGAGAGGAAACCAGTTTGATTTACTGATAAAATTAAGTTGTTTCATGGAATGAGGGGTGCTTTTCATCCCTCATTTGCTTTAAAGACCATTCGCATTGCTGTGCGGGATTCTCATCGCGCATTCTATAAATTGCACTGAAACAGGAGTGCAGCATGACAGATTTCACCCTTGCTGAGCTTGAGCAGATTGTTGCTAATCGCGCGGCTGCAACAGATGGTTCATCTTATACGGCCTCACTGATTGCCAAAGGTCAGCATAAGGCCGCCCAGAAACTGGGCGAAGAAGCGGTTGAAACTGTTATTGCGGCGATGATGCAGGATGAAAAAGCAGTCATTTCTGAAAGTGCCGATCTGCTCTATCATTTGCTGGTTGTGTGGAAGATTGCAGGCGTCTCGCTGGAATCCGTGATGCAGGAACTGGATAAACGTACATCGCAAACCGGACTTCAGGAAAAAGCTGCACGAAAACCGGAATAGGCTGAAGCATTCATCTGGTTCCCGGGTTTATTCAGAGATCGAAATGCACTCCATGGATCTTTTCAAAAAGAAGCATTATTCGCCTTATCAGGTTTTTACCGCTGCGGAATGGGCAGAATTTCGTGCCGATACGCCGCTGACCCTGACACTGGATGAAGTGAAACGTCTGCGTTCGCTGAACGATCCGGTGGATCTGGATGAGGTGCGCCGGATTTATCTGGCTTTGTCGCGTTTGCTGTCGACCCATGTGGAAGCGCTGCAATCGCTCTACAAACAGCGTAAACAGTTTCTGATGAAGGATGATACGGTCAAAACACCGTTTATCATCGGCATTGCCGGTTCTGTAGCGGTCGGAAAATCGACCACAGCGCGTATTCTGAAGGAATTGCTGAGCCGCTGGCCATCAAGCCCTAAAGTCGAGCTGGTGACGACGGACGGCTTTCTCTATCCCAATGAAGTGCTGCGTGCCGAAGGCCGGATGGAGCGTAAAGGTTTTCCGGACAGTTATGATGCCGGTGCGATTCTCAATTTTCTGTCTTCCATGAAGGCAGGCATGAGCCATGTTCAGGCGCCGGTCTATTCGCATCTGACCTATGACGTGGTTGCCGGTAAGCATGTGACCATTGACCGGCCGGATATTCTGATTTTTGAAGGCATCAATGTGCTGCAGGTGCGTGATCTGCCCGCAGACGGCAAAGCCGTACCATTTGTGTCGGATTTCTTTGATTTCTCGATCTATATTGATGCTGATCCGGTGCTGATCCACAAATGGTATATCAACCGCTTCATGAAACTGCGTGAAACGGCATTCCGTGATCCGCAGAGTTTCTTCCATCGCTATTCGCAATTGTCGGAAGAGGCGGCATTGTCGATTGCCGAAGGCCTGTGGACGAATATCAATCTCAAAAACCTGTTTGAGAATATTCTGCCGACCCGTCCGCGCGCGGATCTGATCCTGCGCAAAGGCGAAAATCATATGATTGAAGAAGTCGCTCTGCGCAAAATCTGAACTTCAAGTTGTAAAAAAAGCCCCGCTGTTGATGACAGCGGGGCTTTTTGTTTTGAACCTGAATTATGCCAGTGGCGGAATACGCAGAACCTGACCCGGATAGATTTTATCCGGTGAGGTCAGCATTGGCTTATTGGCTTCAAAGATTTTCGGGTTTTTATCGCCATGGCCTTTGCCATATTGGGCTTCAGCGATTTTCCAGAGATTGTCGCCCTTCTTCACGGTGTAGAAAACCGGTGCCGCACCTTCAGAAGCGCCGTCAACTTTCAGTTCCGAGGCTTCTACTTTGGAAACGCCGAGGGAGTTACCGACAGCAATAATCGCTTTTTCAAATGCGGACTGATCTTTGACATTGCCGGAAAGTACAGCCTTGTCGCCCTGAACAGTTACCTGCACATCGCCGGTGCCAAGATTATGGGAATCCAGCTCTTTTTTCAGATCTTCTGCTTTAGGCTCATCGTCACCAAAGCCAAGTTTGGTACCAACCGATTTCACAAAATCAAATATGCCCATTCCGTTTCTCCTTTGAGTGTCAGATATCATCCGCTTAAAGAATATAGGCAGGTAAATGAATTAAGGAAGCCACCCGTATAAAATAACAGGGATTATCGGGTATTAGAGCGACCTTTGTGTGCCAAGTCTGGCACACGGCGCTCTAATCACCTTTGACACGCTGGCGCATTTTCTTGACGTCCGCGCGACCGGATTTTGCTTTCAGACGCCGTTCGACAGAGCCTTTGGTCGGCTTGGTCTTTTTACGCGGTGGCGGTGGTGGTTTGGCAGCCTCGATAATCAAAGCAATCATACGGTTGCGGGCATCTTCACGGTTCTTTTCCTGACTGCGGAAGCGGCTGGCTTCAATCACAATCTCACCGTCTTTATTGGCACGCTGCCCTGCAAGGCTCATGAGGCGCGTATAGACATCTTCCGGCAAGCCCGCTTGCATGGCTGCAAAGCGCAGCTTCACGGCTGTTGAAACCTTATTCACATTCTGACCGCCTGGACCTGAAGAGCGGATAAAGCTCTCCTCCAGCAGGTTTTCATGAATGCTGATCCGGTTGGTAATGCGGATAAGATGTTTGTTTTGTTCCGTCATGAGCGGATTTATAACGGAATATCTGAAATCTGCGAAGATAAGTGCAGAAATAAAAAACGGTGCCTGAAAGGCACCGTTCTTAATTTCAGAAATGCAGATTTATTTATTCAGCAGCAATTGCCAGAGCCGGTGCAGCCGAACGGACTTCCGCATCTACATGGTCTTCAAACTTGGCAAAGTTTGTGATGAACATGTTGGCCAGTTTTTTAGCCTGTGCGTCATAGGCAGCTTTATCCGCCCATGTTGAACGCGGGTCGAGAATGCTTGAATCAACACCCGGAACAGCCACAGGAACTTCAAAACCGAAGTTAGGATCTGTGCGGAATTCTGCACCATTGAGCGAACCGTCAAGTGCTGCAGAGAGCAGGGCACGTGTTGCCTTGATCGGCATACGATTACCGGTGCCGTAAGCGCCACCTGTCCAGCCGGTGTTTACCAGCCAGCAGTCAACTTTGTGCTCCGCAATCAGCTTGCGCAGCAGATCGCCGTATTCCGAAGGATGGCGCGGCATGAAAGGCGCACCAAAGCAGGTGGAGAAGGTTGCTTCCGGCTCGGTCACACCTTTTTCAGTACCGGCAACCTTAGCGGTGTAACCGGACAGGAAGTGGTACATCGCCTGAGCAGGGGTCAGCTTGGCAATCGGAGGCATCACGCCGAACGCATCAGCTGTCAGCATGATAACATTCTTAGGCTGACCGGCAGTGCCTGTCTTGGATGCATTGGAGATGAAATCCAGCGGATAGGCTGCACGGGTATTTTCTGTGCGCGAACCATCGTTGAAATCCGGCTGACGGTTTTCATCAAGAACAACATTTTCCAGCACAGTGCCGAAACGCTGTGTTGTGGAATAGATTTCCGGCTCAGCCTCTGCCGAGAGACGGATGGTCTTGGCGTAGCAGCCGCCTTCAAAGTTGAAGATGCCGTTTTCGCTCCAGCCATGCTCATCATCACCGATCAGCGTGCGTGTCGGATCAGCGGAGAGGGTGGTTTTACCGGTGCCGGACAGACCGAAGAAAATCGCGGTATCGCCGTTTGGTGCTTCATTAGCCGAGCAATGCATTGGCATAATGCCTTTTGCAGGCAGAATGTAATTCAGAGCGGTAAAGACCGACTTCTTCATTTCACCGGCATAGGAAGTACCGCCGATCAACACAACTTTGTTGACCAGATCGCAGGCGATCACGGTTTCTGTGCGGCAGCCGTATTTTTCAGGATCAGCGCGGAAGGATGGCAGATCAATAATGGTCATTTCCGGCATGAAGCTTTGCAGGGCAGCAATTTCAGGGCGGATCAGCAGGTTGCGGATGAACAGCGAGTGCCATGCAAATTCGGTAACAACGCGAACCTTGATATTGTGCTCAGCATCGGCGCCGCCGATCAGATCCTGAACGAACAGTTCTTTGCCTTTGGCGTGCTCAATGAAATCGGCATGCAGCTTGGCAAAATTTTCCGGACTCATCGGCTTGTTGTTGTCCCACCAGATCTGGTCTTCGGTGGTTGCATCGCGCACAACGAATTTGTCTTTAGGGCTACGTCCGGTATGTTGTCCGGTCACGGCCATCAAAGCGCCCTGTGCAGTCAGAGTTGATTCACCGCGGCGGATCGACTCCTCATAGAGCTGAGCCGGTCCGAAATTATAATAGACCGCGGCGAGGTCTTTTAGCCCCGTCGTTGCAATGGAAGCAGCTGGATTGCGATTGCCAGTCTCGATCATAATTTTCACTCGCAGTTTTCATTGGTTGGTCGACAGCGCATTTTCTCTCCGCGCTAAGGCAAAGTCACAACCAGATTAGCGAGACAATTTCAAATCTTTAATCGTTTAAAATTTTTTAAATTTTTTTTAAATCGTTTTTATGGCAATTTATTTTACCACTATCCACATAAGCAAGGTGTCTGGAGCGGGTATAAATTGCAGGCGAAGCATCAGAAAAATTGCTGCTGCCTTACTTTGTACTTAATTTGTCCTGCTTAAAAGACGTGCTATATAAGTTGAATAGTCGAATTTGATTGAGGAGAAGCGACCTGATGAGGGAAGTTCCGGTAACACAGACCATTGCGCTCGTAGATGATGACCGCAATATCCTGACTTCTGTTTCCATTGCTCTGGAGTCTGAAGGCTATCGGGTCGAGACCTATACAGACGGTGCTTCCGCGCTGGATGGTCTGATGGCACGTCCGCCAAATCTTGCAATTTTCGATATTAAAATGCCGCGTATGGATGGTATGGAACTGCTCCGCCGTCTGCGCCAGAAATCTGATCTGCCGGTGATCTTCCTGACATCGAAAGATGATGAGATCGACGAATTATTCGGCCTGAAAATGGGCGCGGATGATTTTATCACCAAGCCGTTCTCCCAGCGTCTGCTGGTAGAGCGTGTTAAAGCGGTGCTGCGCCGTGTGGCGGCTCGTGAAGGTGCGGTTAAAAATCCGGGTCAGCCGACAAAGTCATTGCAGCGCGGCCAGCTGGAAATGGATCAGGAGCGCCATACCTGCACATGGAAGGGCGAACCGGTTACATTGACGGTGACTGAATTCCTTATCCTGCATTCGCTGGCACAGCGTCCGGGTGTTGTGAAAAGCCGTGATGCGCTGATGGATGCTGCTTATGACGAGCAGGTTTATGTGGATGACCGCACGATCGACAGCCATATCAAGCGTCTGCGTAAGAAGTTCAAAGTTGTTGACGATGATTTTGAAATGATTGAGACGCTTTACGGCGTTGGCTATCGCTTCCGCGAGGCGTAAAAGCCTCGTAATATAAGAAAGCACGAGGCGTAAAAGCCTCGCATTTTAGAAAATACGAAGCGTAAGCGCTTCGTAATATAAAAAAGCCCGAAGCGTGAAGCTTTGCAAATATAGCTGATATAAAAGCACGGAGCGGTTATAATGCATTGCATAACTGCTCCGTCTTAATTCGCTGAAGGAACTGATCGCCCTCAATGGTCGCAGAAACGGAAAACAGAACGACATTGCGCCGCAAGGAACGTCTTGCGCGCCGTCAGCGCTCGCTTGTCTGGCGGCGACTGTTTTCACCGCTGCGCCGTACATTGGGCAATTATGTTTTCTCCAGTCTGACCAAGCGTATTCTGTTTCTTAATCTGGCAGCGCTTGCGGTGCTGGTTTCGGGGATCATGTATCTCAACCAGTTTCGTGATGGTCTGGTGGACGCGAAGATTGAAAGTCTTCTGACGCAAGGTAAGATTATTGCGGCTTCCATTGCCTCATCAGCAAGCGTTGATACCAATTCGATTATGATCGATCCGGATAAGCTGCTTGAATTGCAGGCCGGTCAGAGTATTACTCCGTCACCGGATTCTCCGGATAACTGGGAATTTCCGATCAATCCGGAAAAAGTAGCGCCGCTGCTGCGGACATTGATTTCTCCAACCAGTACCCGTGCGCGTATTTACGATAATAATGCCAATATCCTGCTGGACTCGCGCCATCTTTATTCGCGCGGACAGGTGCTGAGCTATGATTTGCCGGTACTGGATGAGGATGATCAGAGCTTTGGCGAGCAGATCAGCACATGGTTCAATAATCTGATTAACCGCAACAGTCTGCCGCTCTATCAGGAGCCGCCGGGCGGTAACGGTTCTGTCTATCCGGAAGTGATTACAGCTTTGACCGGTTCTTCCGGTAAAGCACAGCGCCGGAATGAAAAAGGCGAGTTGGTTGTCTCGGTTGCCGTTCCGATCCAGCGTTACCGTGCGGTGCTCGGCGTTTTGCTGATGTCGACCGAGGGCGGTGATATTGATAAGATTGTTCGCGGTGAACGCAATGCGATCCTGCGTGTCTTTGTTGTTGTGTCGCTGGTGATGGTGATCCTGTCGCTGTTTCTAGCGTCAACGATTGCCAATCCGCTGCGAAGATTGTCTGAAGCAGCGGATCGTGTGCGCCACGGTATTAAAGGCCGTGTTGAAATTCCGGATTTCTCTGACCGTCAGGATGAAGTCGGCCATCTTTCCACCTCGATCCGCGATATGACCGATGCGCTTTATGCACGTATTGAGGCGATTGAAAGTTTTGCGGCCGATGTCAGTCACGAGTTGAAAAATCCGCTGACTTCCTTACGCAGTGCAGTTGAAACGCTGCCTCTGGCGAAAACCGAGAGTGCAAAGAAACGTCTTCTTGACGTGATCCAGCATGATGTGCGGCGTCTTGATCGTTTGATTACCGATATTTCCGATGCATCGCGTCTGGATGCGGAACTTGCCCGTGAACATACGGATCGGGTGGATATGCAGGCGCTGCTCAATAATATTGTGGCAGCTGCGAGAGAAGTGCGCCGTAATAAAGTGGGCACAAAAATCCTGCTGGATATCGGTAAGCTTCCGGCAGGGGCAAAAGGCTTTTATCTGCCGGGTCATGATTTGCGGCTTGGTCAGGTTGTCTCTAACCTGATTGAAAATGCCCGTACCTTTGTGCCGGAAGATAATGGTGAAATCAGAATTTATCTGAACCATAAAGGTTCGAAAATTCAGGTTGTCGTTGAGGATAATGGTTCGGGTATCGGCGCTGAAAATATTGAACGTATTTTCGAGCGTTTCTATACGGATCGTCCGTCTTCTGAGGCTTTTGGTCAGAATTCGGGTCTGGGACTTTCAATCAGCCGGCAGATTATCGAAGCTCATGGTGGTACACTAACAGCTTCTAATATTCCTGATCCTGAAGATGCTGAACATTGGCTGGGTGCACGGTTCCTGATTGATCTGCCGGCGGAATTACCGGAAAACACCAGACGTCAGCGTGCACAGGCGGCACAGAATACGGAAAACTGATAATAAAGCGGAGAAACGCATGAGCAATTCTGAAAGTTTTGTGTTTCACGCCACATCTCTGGTTCTTGGTTCCTTTGGCATTTTAATATGCGGTGCTTCCGGTTCAGGAAAATCATCGCTGGCGCTCACCCTGATCGAACGCGCGCAGCAGACAGGCCGTGTTGGTACATTGATTTCTGATGACCAGACGACGATCAGTACAGAAGAGGGGAAGCTGATCGCTTCCACACCTTCAGCGATTGCCGGTGCTGTTGAAATTCGCGGGGCAGGTTTATTTGAGGTGCCGTATCAGCCACAGGCAGAAATAAATCTGCTGGTCGAGCTGGTGAGTGCGGATAAAGCGCCCCGTTATCCGGCAGATGAAAAGCGCGAACTGGCAGGAATTATGGTTCCTGTGCTGGTCTTGCCGGAATTGGCAGGGGATTGCGATTCGCTGCAATGTGCCAGAGCCATAGAAGCGACTTTATTTATGAAACGCTGGGGCAGCCGTGAAACTGCCTGAAAGCCCTTGTTTTTTAACGGCTGGTTTAGAATAAAATCTGTGTTTCAGTGCGGCATAACCGACGAAAGCCGTGGGGGGCTTTATTTTTTGCTTGCACTCATTATTCTCGGTGCCAACATAGAAGGTCTGGCCAATATTGAAAATCTGAGCCTGAATTCAGATAATATCGGCCGCACAATTTATATCTTAGGGGTAAATGTCTGAACTTTTGGTTCGGATTGAGCTTACAAGCTTTTATATTGTGAGTGCGACAATGGAAAAGCGACCAGCAGGAGCAGTTTAATAATGATCGGACTCGTGCTTGTTACGCACGGAAGGCTGGCCGAAGAGTTTCACCATGCTGTTGAGCATGTTGTCGGCCCTCAGGAAAATTTCGAAACCGTTAGTATCGGTGCCGATGATGATATGGAAAAACGCCGTGAGGATATTGTCGCGGCGGTTGCTAAGGCTGATCAGGGACAGGGTGTCATCATTCTGACCGATATGTTCGGCGGAACGCCTTCCAATCTGGCAATTTCAGTGCTTGATGCGGGCAGGGTTGAGGTCATTGCCGGTGTTAATCTGCCGATGCTGATTAAACTGACCAGTGTGCGTCAGTCCGGTGATATGGAAGCATCATTGCGTGAAGCGCAGGATGCAGGCCGTAAATATATTAATGTTGCCAGTCAGGTACTGACGAGCAAATAACAAAGTCAGGCACTACGGGTAATCAGATTAGGTACTGACGGGAAAAATAAATATGGCTCAGGTTGCTGTCAGCGGATGTTATGAGCCTGATAAGGCAGAGACCCGCAAATTTACGATCGTGAATAAGCGGGGTCTGCATGCGCGGGCTTCGGCAAAATTCGTGCAATTGGTGGATAGTTTTGACGCTCATGTCCGTGTTGAAAAAGACGGAATGAGTGTTGGCGGCACATCGATTATGGGGTTGATGATGCTTGCCGCATCACCGGGATGTTGCATTGATGTCAGCGCCTGCGGCGTTGAGGCAACAGCCGTACTTGATGCGCTGGAACAGCTTGTCGGCGATAAATTCGGCGAAGAATGCTAAAGAGACTTAATTCAGTTTTTAAAAGCACCGGTCACTCCGGTGCTTTTTTATTGGCCGACTCAGACTACATAAAGATATAAAGATTGCCTTATATTTTTGTTTGAGCCGCTTTCTCTGATCTGCTACACATATTTTTATTGAAGTTGTAACAGCTGAAAGCGGAGTGCAGATGTCTGTATCGGGAGAATATATCATCAAGGATATCGGTCTGGCTGACTGGGGACGCAAGGAAATTGTCATTGCGGAAACAGAAATGCCGGGTCTGATGGCATCGCGTGAGGAATTCGGGCCGAAACAGATATTGAAAGGCGCACGGATTTCTGGCTCCCTTCATATGACAATCCAGACAGCTGTGCTGATTGAAACACTTCAGGCGCTGGGTGCAGAAGTGCGCTGGGCATCCTGCAATATCTTCTCGACACAGGATCATGCAGCGGCGGCGATTGCGGCTGAAGGCACACCGGTTTTCGCAATCAAGGGCGAAACACTGGAAGAATACTGGACCTATACGGATAAAATTTTCCAGTGGCCGGATGGTGAGCCTTCCAATCTGATCCTCGATGATGGCGGCGACGCTACCATGTATATTCTGATCGGTGCACGCGCTGAGGCCGGTGAAGATGTGCTGTCAAAACCGGGCAGTGAAGAAGAGGAAATCCTCTTCGCGCAGATCAAAAAACGTATGGCTGAAACACCGGGCTTTTTCACCCGCCAGCGTGCGGCGCTGAAAGGTGTGACGGAAGAAACGACTACCGGCGTAAACCGCCTTTACCAGTTGCAGCGTGCGGGTCAGCTGCCTTTCCCTGCGATTAACGTCAATGACAGCGTAACCAAATCGAAATTCGACAATAAATACGGCTGTAAAGAGTCGCTGGTGGACGGCATCCGTCGCGGTACTGATGTGATGATGGCCGGCAAAGTCGCTATTGTCTGCGGTTATGGTGATGTGGGTAAAGGATCTGCCCAGTCATTGCTCGGTGCCGGTGCCCGCGTGAAGGTCACGGAAGTTGATCCGATCTGCGCTTTGCAGGCGGCAATGGATGGTTTTGAAGTGGTCACGCTCGACGATGCCGCAGCGGATGCGGATATCGTCATCACCACAACCGGCAATAAAGACGTCATCACCATCGAGCATATGCGCAAGATGAAAGATATGGTGATTGTCGGCAATATCGGCCATTTTGATAATGAAATTCAGGTCGGTGCGCTGCGCAATCTGAAATGGACGAATATTAAGCCGCAGGTGGATATGATCACCTTCCCGGATAATAAGCGTCTGATCCTGCTGTCTGAAGGTCGTCTGCTCAATCTCGGCAATGCGACCGGCCATCCGAGCTTTGTGATGTCTGCCTCTTTCACTAATCAGGTGTTGGGTCAGATCGAGCTGTTCACCCGTGGCGAGACTTATAAAAACGAAGTCTATGTGCTGCCGAAACATCTCGATGAAAAGGTTGCGCGGCTGCATCTGGCCAAGCTTGGCGTGAAGCTGACTGTGCTTTCTGAGGAACAGGCTGCATATATCGGTGTGACACCGCAGGGACCATTTAAATCGGATCACTACAGGTATTAACTATAGTTTAATTAACATACAACATATTGTGGCCGGAAGGATTGACATTCTTCCGGCCTTTATTTTTGCGCCCGCAGCGCTTCAAACAGATTCCCTGTAGCTGTATTGTGCTATGATTCGAAGATAATGGCAGAAAATTCTGCCGCTGATTTTTAAACAGTTATGAAGCAGCAAATGCTGCGGCGGAGAATTTTAAGGCATGTCAGGTGTCAGTTCATTTCGAAATATTGGCTCTGTTATAAGCCGTCATTTTCGCAAAGCTCTGGCAGCGACAGCCGCATTTTCTTCTGTTTTGGTATCCGGTCAGGCACTGGCGCAAAGCTATGATATCGGACGAATTCCGATGCCGGGCGGAAGCACTTTAGGTCCGAATGAAGTGGTGCAATTTGCCATTGTTGTGGGGGTAACAGGTGCCGCACTTTTGTCGGTCAGCTGGATCATCCGCAGCCGTAACCGTGTTAACCGCGAGAACAGTGCTTTGCGTGCCCGTGTTGCTGATCTCAGCCATGCGGTGACGCGCAGCGAAACCCTGCTTAATTTGAAAGATCAGCGTATTGTGGTCTGGGCAGGTGCGGAACCGGCAAAACGCGGGACACCACAACATAATACGCAGACAGAAGTGCTTGGTCAGTTGCCGGTGGCCAGCGGAGTGCCGCAGGATCCGGCGGCTTTTTTAAGTTTCGGGCGCTGGTTGCGCACCGATTCCGTGGTGGCACTGGAGCGCGCGATTTTATCGCTGCGCGAATATGGCCGCTCCTTTGATTTTCTGGTTGAGACCAATAACGGCACCATGCTCGAAGTGCAGGGGCAGACAACCGGTGCCTATGCCATTACCCGCTTCATTAATGTAGACGGTGTTCAGGCCAGAGCCGCGCAATTACAGGTACAGAACAATGAGCTGTCCGACACGCTGACAATGCTCCATGCACTTCTGAACCGTCTGGATCAGACTGTCTGGACACGCGATGTGGAAGGACGGCTGAACTGGGCGAATAATGCCTATGTACAGGCTGTCGGTGCAAATGATCTCGATCAGGTGTTGCAGGAAGGGCGTGAATTGCTGGGCGAACAGGCGCGTCAGAAGATTGAGCGCGAGCGTGTTCTGTCAGCCGATCCGTCCGCGGCTAATCTGAGCCATCAACCGGTTATGATGCAGGCAGCACAACAGGGCACATCCATTGCCACTTTCCGTGACCGGCTGGCCACTGTAATTGCCGGTGATCGTCATATGCTGGATGTGGCGGAGGTTTCCTGCTCAGCCGGTTCTGCCGGTTTTGCAGCCAATATGAGCGATCTGGAGCAGGTGCGGGCAGAATTGCAGCGCACACTCCGCAGCCATGCGGAAACGCTCGACCAGCTTTCAACAGCTGTGGCGATTTTTGATCCTGAAATGAAGCTGCAATTCTTCAATCAGGCTTTTGCCAAATTGTGGTCGCTGGATATTGCCTATCTGGAAAGCCACCCGAGCAATGCCATGTTGTTTGACGGTTTGCGCAGTGACGGTAAATTGCCGGAACAGCCGGAATGGCGTCGCTGGAAAGAATCCATGTTATCGGCCTATCGTGCCGTTGATCCGCAGGAACATTGGTGGCATCTGCCGGACAGCCGCACCTTGCGTGTGGTTGCCAATCCGCATCCACAGGGCGGCGTGACATGGTTCTTCGAGAATATGACCGAGAAATTTGATCTTGAAAGCCGTTATAATACTTTGATGAAAGTGCAGGGTGAAACGCTGGATCATCTGGCCGAAGGCGTGGCCGTGTTCGGCGCTGACGGGCGTATCCGCCTGTCCAATCCGGCCTTTGCCGAATTGTGGTCGATCCCGCCGACAATTGCCGTTGAAGGCACGCATATTTCAGTTATCCGCAAGCAATGTAAAGAACTGGCCGATGACCGCTATTGGGATGAATTTGTCTCGGCAGTCACCGGTATTGCCGACAAGCGCGAAGGTACGCAGGGACAGGCAGAACTATCCACCGGCACAATCCTTTCTTATGCCGTGGTACCGCTGCCAAAAGGTCAGATGATGCTGACCTTTGTTGATGTGTCAGATACGGTGCATGTGGAACGTGCGCTGAAAGACAAAAACGAAGCGCTGGAACTAGCCGATCAGATCAAGAATGATTTCGTTCAGCACGTATCCTATGAGCTGCGTTCGCCGCTCACCAATATTATCGGCTTTACCGAACTGTTGCAGACACCGGGCTTCGGTGAGCTGAACAACCGCCAGCGCGAATATGTTGAACATATCAGCACATCCTCACTGACACTGCTTACCATTGTGAATGATATTCTTGATCTGGCGACCGTCGATGCCGGTATCATGGAGCTGGATGTCAGCGATGTACCGGTGCGTGAGGCGATTGCTGCTGCCGGTGAACGCGTCACAGACCGTCTGCGCGAACATAATATTGCGCTGCAGATCAATATTGAAGATGCCGTCACCAGTTTCCGCGGCGATGCTAATCGTGTGCATCAGGTGCTGTTCAATCTGCTGAGTAATGCGGCCAATTATGCGCCGGAAGGTTCGGTTATCGGTCTGGATGCGCGTCTTGACGGTGATCATATTCTTTTCAGTGTCCACGATAACGGGCCGGGCATGCCTAAAGAAGTTCTGGATACGGTATTCAAACGCTTCCAGTCGCACAGCAATGGCGGCCGTCGCCGTGGTGCAGGGCTTGGTCTGTCGCTGGTGAAAAGCTTTGTGGAGCTGCATGGTGGTACGGTTGATATCCGTACGGCACCGTCTTCAGGCACAACTGTGCTTGTGCGTTTCCCGCTGGATGCGCGCCTGTATCGTGCAGCAGCCGAATAACCGGATCAGACTGTTTTTTCCTCTGAATATCATTATTCTCATCATGTCCGGAGATGACGGGCAGAGCATATAATAACGGAAGCTGATATGGCTGATGAACAGGATAGCAGCACTCTCTATACGGTAGAGCTGGTGCTGGAAAATGAAGCCGCGATGATCCGTTTTGCGGAAGATATCGCACTGGCACTCGCTAAAGGCGACCTTGTTACGCTGAAAGGTGATCTGGGCGCAGGCAAATCCACTCTGGCACGCGCGATCATCCGCACCATAGCCAATGACGATTTCTACGAAGTGCCAAGCCCGACTTTTACGCTGGTACAGTCTTATCCTGAATTGCGGCTGCCTGTAGCCCACACTGATCTCTATCGCCTGTCCTCGCCGGAAGAACTGGATGAGCTGGGGCTTGATGAGGCGCTGGAAAGCGGTGCTGTGCTGGTGGAATGGCCGCAGCAGGGTGAGGGTGTTTTACCTGTGCCGACAATTGCGATCAGTATTGAGCATGAAGGTGACGGCCGCCGTCTGACGATGGAAGTGACAGCCAAAGCTGCGCGGCGTATTTCCCGCTCGCTCGGTATCCGCAGTTTTCTGGAAAAATCTGACCGCCATCATGCTTTCCGCCGTTATCTGCTGGGCGACGCATCGCCGCGCGGTTATGAGCTGATTACCAGTGAGAGCGGTACCGAAATCCTGATGAATGCACCGGCCATGCCTTATGATCCGCCGGTCAAAGACGGACGTCCGTATCGCCAGATTGCCCATCTGGCGGAGAATATGGATGCTTTCGTTGCGATGAACCGGTTGCTGCGTGAAAAAGGTTTCCGCGCACCGGAAATTCTGGCGCTTAATCTCGATCGTGGTTTTCTTCTGATGGAGCATCTGGGTACGGAAAGTGTGCTGGATAGTGAAGGAAAACCAATCGCAGAGCGCTATGTAGCGGCAGCACGAATGCTGGCGCATCTGCATCAGCATGACTGGCCGCAGGATATTACAATCAGTGAAGACCGTACCCATCATCTGTATGTGTTTGACCGTGATGCGATGCTGATCGAAGCGGAATTGCTGCCGGTCTGGTATCTGCCGTACTGCCAAGGTGAGCCTGCCAGTGCAGACCAGACACAAAGCTTTGAACAGGCATGGGACAGTGTATTCAAAAGCCTTGAAAACGCAGAATATAATCTGCTGATGCGCGATTATCATTCGCCGAATATTCTCTGGCAGGACAAGGCAGAAGGCATTGCCCGCCTAGGCATTATTGATTTTCAGGATGCGATGATCGGCCCATCTGCCTATGACTTGGCATCTCTGGCAATGGATGCCCGTGTGACAATTGCAGATGAGTTACAAGATCAGATTGTTACGGCCTATTGCGATGAACGCTGCAAGCTGGCCAAGGCCTTTGACGAAGAGGCCTTCCGTTCCGCCTATGCCATTATGGCTGCGCAGCGTAACACCAAAATTCTCGGTATTTTTGTGCGTCTGTTCAAACGCGATGGTAAGCCGGCTTATTTGCAGCATCTGCCGCGTATTCAGGCTTATGCAGCCCGTGCCTTGCAGCATCCGTCGCTCGCACCGGTGCGCAAATGGTATCAGGACAATGGTCTTTTGCAGGATTAATACCCATGCCGGATAAGAAGAACTCAGAAGCATTTGCCCCTGATACAGCAATGGTATTGGCAGGGGGCTTGGGCACACGGATGCGCCCGCTGACCCTGACCACGCCAAAGCCGCTGATCGAGGTTGCAGGCCGCACATTGATTGATCGCGGGCTGGATGCGCTGGTTGAAGCCGGTGTTAAAAAGGCCGTGGTCAATGTGCATTATCTGGCCGACCAGATGGAAGAGCACCTGAAAACCCGTGATGACATTGCGATCACTATTTCCGATGAACGCGAACTGCTGCTCGATTCCGCAGGCGGTATTCTCAAAGCACTGCCGGAGCTCGGCGATAAGACATTCTATATTCTCAATGCCGATACATTTTGGGTGGATAGCCAGAATTCCAATCTGAAGCGTCTTGCGCAAAGCTGGGATGAAAGCAGAATGGATATTCTGCTGATGCTGGCAGACCGGCATCACTCCACCGGCCATGAAGGGCGCGGCGATTTTCATCTCAATGAAGACAGCACATTGCGCCGTGTGCCTGTGGATGAGCGTTCCGATTATATTTATGCCGGTGCGGCGCTGGTTAATCCGCAGCTTTTTGCCGGTAAAGAGATTAGTGTTTCTTCCCTCAACAGCTATTTTAACGCTGCCATTGCCGCAGGCCGGCTTTACGGTATGGTCATGCAGGGGCATTGGTTGACGGTCGGTACGCCGGAGGCAATCGGCGAGGCAGAAGCTGCCCTTTTGACACTGGCTTAAAACGATAATCAGTATCTGGGAGACGGGTCTATGAGCGAGCGGCGTCCGCGTCTTTATTCTATTGCATCGGGAACACCATTTCTGCCGCGTTTTGCCGATGCTTTGTTGAATGGCGAGCTGATCGAAGGCTTCGGCGCCGATGCAGGCAATCCGCTGGCTCTGGCAGACGCGGTGATCTATGTGCCGACACGCCGTGCGGCACGTGCTCTGCGTGCTTTGCTGGTTGACCGGAATCCGGCTAATGCCGCTCTTTTGCCGTCTATCCGCCCGTTGGGTGATGTGGAGGAAAGTGCAGCGCTGTTTGACAGTGCTGCGGAAGAGTTTCTCCAGCTTGCCCCGCCGATGAGTGAGCCGGAACGACTATTATTGCTCGCGCAGCTGATCCGCCCGTGGCGGGAAAGCCTGCCATCGCATATCCGTGCACTGTTCGGGGCAGAGGATATTGCCATTCCGGCAACGACTGCTGATGCTATCTGGCTGGCGCGCGATTTGGTGCGACTGATGGATCAGGTGGAGACAGAAGGCGCGAGCTGGAGCGAACTTGGTCTGATCGCACCGGAAGAACTTGCCGACTGGTGGCGGGTGACACTGCAATTTCTGGAAATCGTCACCAAAATCTGGCCGGATGTTCTGGCTGAGCGCAACCGCTCCAATGCTTCGCAGCACCGCAACTGGCTGATTGAATTTGAAACGCAGCGGATGCAGAAAAATCCGCCGCAAGGCCCTGTGATTGTCGCCGGTTCCACCGGCTCTATTCCGGCAACAGCAAAGCTGGTGGCAACGATTGCCCGCCTGCCAAAGGGCGCCGTGGTGTTTCCGGGGCTGGATCGTGATCTGGACGAGAAGGCATGGACCTTGCTTGCCGACGGGCTGAATAATCCGTCCACCTATGGTCACCCGCAATATGGTTTGCGTAAGCTCTTGGATCAGATGCAATGCCGTCGTGACGATGTTCGGCATCTGGAAATTACGAATCCGGCTAAGCGTATGCGCGAGCGCATTGTTAGTGAGGCGCTGCGTCCGGCAGAAACCACAGACCTATGGGGGCATTTAAAGCTCGATGCGCAGGCTGTGCGCGATGCAATGCAGAATGTGGCGCTGATCGAAACGTCCAATGAGCGTGAAGAAGCACTGGCGGTGGCACTGGCCTTGCGGGATGCGATTGAAGCACCGGATAAAACCGCAGCTTTGGTGACGGTTGACCGTAATCTGGCGCGGCGTGTGGTATTGGAACTCACCCGTTTCGGCATTGATGCGGATGATTCCGGCGGTAAACTCCTGCGCGATACAGAGGCGGTTATTCTGCTGCGTCTGTTGATTACCTGTGTATTTGAACCGGGTGATCCGGTGGCACTGCTGGCATTGGCCAAGCACCCGCTGGTGCGGCTGGGGCAAAAGCGCGGTGATCTGCGTAGGCTCGCGGAAATGCTGGAGCTGGTCGCGTTACGTGGTGGTACGGGCAGGGCGGATATTGCCGATTTGCCAGGCTTCCTTGAACAGAAAATGATGGAATCCTCATCTAAACTCTACGATCCGGTTTGGACGGATCATGTTCCGGTTGCAGAGTTGGAGCAATTACGAACTTTCTGTGCGGCGATGACTGCCGCCGTGGCACCGCTGACTGATCTCATACGCATTCAGGCGCGGATTGAAGTACCGCAGATCATGCGGGCGAGTGTCGAGGCACTGGAAAATCTGGCGCGGGATATCGATGATACGGTGCATCTGCTCTATCAGGGGCAGCAGGGCGAGCAGTTCAGTGCATTTCTGCGCCAGTTGATTGCCGCCGATACAGGGCTGGATTTTCTGCCGGAAGAATGGCCGGATATGTTTGAAGCGCTGCTGGCCAATGAAACGGTCAAGCCGCATCCGGGCGGCCATCCACGCGTATTTATCTGGGGTGCATTGGAAGCGCGTCTTCAGACGGTTGATACGGTGATTGTCGGCGGGTTGAATGAGGGCATCTGGCCGGCGAAAACCCGTAATGATCCGTTTATGTCACGCCCGATGAAAGGCATGATAGCGCTTGATCCGCCGGAAGTGCGTACCGGTTTGGCCGCGCATGATTTTGCCATGGCAACGGGTATGGAGCAGGTGATTTTCTCCCGCTCGCAGCGCTCTGAAAATGCGCCGACTGTGCCGTCGCGCTGGTTGCTGCGATTGGAAACGGTGACGGGTAAAGCGGTAACGGACGCCATGCGCGAGCGCGGCGGCAAATATCTGCACTGGGCGCGTTTGCTCGATGTCAGCCCTGATGTGCCGTTTGTCTCGCGTCCTGAACCGAAGCCTCCGGTGGATGCGCGACCGAAACATTTCTCAGTCACAGAAATTGAAACACTGCGCCGCGATCCTTATGCGATCTACGCTAAGAAAGTCTTGCGTCTGCGTGCTCTGGAACCGCTGATCCGCGATCCGGCTGCGGCTGAGCGCGGAACGCTGTTTCATGATATTCTCGGCGAATTTACCCGCCGCGATATTGATCCTATGTCACCGCAGGCAGAAGAAGGATTACTGGAAATCGGGCGCGGTGCCTTTACTGATGCTGATCTGCCGCCGGAGATTGAAGCCGTGTGGTGGCCGCGTTTTACCGCGCTGATACCGGAGTTCTTGCACTGGGAGCGTGAGCGTGCGCCTTATGTGCGTGAGCGCCATGCGGAGATTTCATCGGCAAAAGCTGTTGTCGAACCGCTGGCTGTGACACTGTCCGGCCGTGCTGACCGTATTGATGTGATGCGTGATGGCACGACGGTGGTGATTGACTATAAGACCGGCTCCACACCATCAGTGCGACAGGCTCATGTGCTGCTGTCGCCGCAGCTGGCACTGGAAGCGGCTTTGCTTCGGCGCGGTGCGTTTAAAGAAATCGGCCAGAGCGATGCGCAAGATTTGCTCTATGTGCGTTTGCAGGGCGGCGGAAGGCTCAAGCCGGAATCCATTCTCAGTACGGATCGCGGTGCCAGCGTGAAAACCGCTGTGGAGCTGGGTGAGGAATCATGGGCGCGTCTCGGTGAATTACTGACGGAATATAATCGCGAGGAGCAGGGCTATCGTTCCCGTGCTTTGCCGTTCCGTGAAAGTGATCTGACGGGTGATTATGATCATCTGGCGCGTGTTCTGGAATGGTCTGCCGGTGGTGCTGACGAAGGCGGAGATGCATAATGAAACCTAAAATCATCCCGCAGGAAACCATTGATGCACAGGCCAAGGCTGCGAACCCTTACGATTCCGTCTGGGTATCGGCCAATGCCGGTTCCGGCAAAACCCATGTGCTGACAGAACGGGTGATCCGGCTGCTGCTGGAGGGCACAGACCCGTCCAAAATCCTTTGTCTGACCTATACCAAAGCCGCAGCGGCAGTGATGCAAAACCGCGTTTTTCAGCGGCTCTCGGAATGGGCAGTACTGGATGATGAGGGACTGAGCAAAAAACTCAAAGATCTGGAAAAACGTGAACCCGATGCAATCCGCCTTGAAATTGCACGGCGCTTGTTTGCCCGTGCTTTGGAAACACCGGGTGGTTTGAAAATCCAGACCATTCACGCATTTTGTGAATCCATCCTGCATCAGTTTCCGCTCGAAGCGAATATTGCCGGTCATTTTGAAATGCTCGATGATATGATGCAGACGGCACTGGTAGGGGAAGCACGGCGGCAATTGCTGGAAGTGGCCTCCACCTCTGCCCATGCGGGTCTGGCTGAAGCTTTCGCTACGGTGCTGGAAGCCGCCGGTGAAATGGGACTGGAAAATCTGCTGGATGAAGCGGTGTCCAAGCGCCATGCCTTGCATGGTTTTATCCGGCAGACCGGCGTTGCCGAAACCCGTCAGGATGTTTTTTACCGTCATTTCGGCTTTGATCCGGAAGATAGTGAAGCTGATATTCTCTCCGATCTCTGGCCGGTGGCTGAATTTTCAGAAGATGTGCTGGATGCGGTGATGAATTTGCGCAAGCCTGCTGCCCGTGCGCAGGATGTGGTGCTGCAATTGCGGATGATTAAACCGCAGACCACACCGGCACAAATGCAGGATATTCTGCGCAAGGCATTTCTCAAATCCACAGGCGAGCCGAAAAACGGCTCATGGGTGGCGACTGCTGCGGTCAAAGCGGAACTACCGGATTTCGAAGACGACTTTAATCGTGTTGCTGCCGATATTCATGAAGGGCTCGACCGGCTTAAATTGCTGAAGCTGATCCGGCTCAATCTTGCAGCCTTCACGCTGATTGATGATCTGCTGTCGCGCTATGAAAAGATGAAGCGCAATCGCGGCTTGCTGGACTTTGACGATCTGATTAATCGCACAGTCTCACTGCTGTCGCGCAACGGTGCGGGCATGTGGGTGCAGTATAAGCTCGACCGCGGTATTGATCATATTCTGGTGGATGAGGCGCAGGATACCAGCCCTGAACAGTGGCAGGTTATCAATATGCTCTCCGCCGAGTTCTTCTCCGGCTCGGGGCAGCGCGATGTGCGCCGTACCCTTTTCGCAGTGGGCGATGAGAAACAGTCGATCTATTCGTTTCAGGGCGCACGCCCTGAGGATTTTGCGGCGACCGGTAAAGCTGTTTCACGTATGGCAGCGCGTGCGGAATTGAGCTTTGAAAAAGTCAGTCTCAATTTCTCGTTCCGCTCGACACCGGATGTGTTGTCGGCGGTGGACACGGTATTTTCGCGTGAAGAGGCTTTTCGCGGACTTGGTATTGAGCGGCAGCCGACCGTTCATGCGGCGATCCGTTCCAATGACGCCGGTGAGGTTGAGGTCTGGGATATTCTGACGCCGGAAAAGGTTGAAGAGGTTGAGGACTGGCGCACGCCAATCGACCAGTTACCTGCACCGGCCGTCAAGCTGGCTGAGCAGATTGCCACAACTATTCGTCACTGGCTTGATACAGGTGAGCCGATCCATGGCAAAGGGCGGCGGATGGAGCCGCGCGATATTATGGTGCTGGTGCGCAAGCGTGATCTGTTTATGCCTGCGCTGTCTCGCGCTTTGAAAAATCGCGGCGTGCCGGTGGCCGGTGCTGACCGCCTGCGCCTTACCAGTCACATCGGGATTAAAGACCTGATGGCTGTCGGGCGTTTTGTGCTGCAACCGGCGGATGATCTGTCACTGGCAAGTGTGCTGAAAAGCCCGCTCTTTGGTTTGACCGAGGAGCAGCTTTATCGTCTTGCGCAGCCGCGCGGCACCAAGCAGACGCTTTATGCAGCGATGGAGAAGCTGGGTGAAAGCGATGTGCCGGATGCTGCGAGCTGGCAGGTGCTGTACACAAAACTGCGTCGCTGGCGCAATATGGCCGATACAATGCCGGTCTTTGAGTTCTATGCCCGTATTTTGGGGCAAGATGGCGGACGGCGTAAATTGCTGGCACGGCTCGGGCCGGAAGCCGGTGATGTGATCGACGAATTCCAGAATTACGCATTGGCAACTGAGCGCAGTGGCCTGCCCGGGCTACAGGCTTTTTTGGAAACGCTGGAAGCAGCTTCACCGGAAATCAAGCGCGAGCTGGATCAGAACCGCGATGAAGTGCGTATCATGACGGTGCATGCCTCCAAGGGGCTGGAAGCGGCTGTGGTTTTCATGGTTGATCCCGGCAATGCCGCATGGTCGGCAGGGCGTGCACCAAAGCTGCTGAGCTTTGATATGGCTGAGCCGGACGGTTATGAGGGCAAAGGCTTTCTCTGGCTGCCGAAAAGCGATTACGGCACCGGTTTTACAGCGGAGCTGCTGGAAGAGCTTAAAACCCGCTCTGAGGAAGAATATCGCCGTCTGCTTTATGTCGGTATGACCCGTGCGGAAGACCGGCTGATCCTGTGCGGTTATCGCGGTGAGCGCGAGAGCGAAAACACATGGTTGAAACTGACCTCTGACGGGCTGGGTGATGAGGCCGTGGCCTATGATCATCCGGTGGAAGGTGTGAGCGCACGGCGTTATCGCAAGACAGAACTTGCGGAACTGGAGATACAGGACAAAGCGGATGCGACTGAGACCGCCTATCCGCCATTGCCTGAGCATTATCGCAGGCCGCTGGAGCCGGAGCAGGGACTGCCACGCCCGCTGACACCATCCGGTGCCTCCGCTTTGATTGAGGCAGATGCAGAGCAGGTTGTGCGCAGCGGCTCGCCGGTTCTGGAGCAGGGCGCACAGACCGAGGGCGGTGGCCGCAGCTTCGGCTTGCAGCGCGGTACAGTGATCCATACATTGTTGCAGCGCCTGCCGGATTTGCCTGCGGAACAACGCGAGCAGGCGGCACAGCGTTATCTGAATATTGCTGCCGGCGATTGGCATGAATCGCAGCGCGAAAAAGCACTGGCAGCGGTCAGTACTATTCTGAATGATCCGCAATTTGCGGCGGTATTTTCACCGGCTTCCAAAGCGGAAGTCTCATTGATGGGTAAGCTGCAGCTGCGCGGCAAGGAACAGGTTGTTTCCGGCCAGATCGACCGGATTTGTGTCGAAGACGACCGTGTGCTGATTGTGGATTATAAAAGCAACCGTCCGCCAGCCCGCACGCAGCAGGAAGTGCCGCAGGCCTATATCACTCAGCTTGCACTGTATCGCGCGCTGGTTGAGCCGCTTTATCCGCATAAACGTGTTGAGGCTGCATTGCTGTTCACTGAAGGGCCGCATCTGATTGTGCTGGATGAGGATGTGATGGAACAGGCGCTGATTGCTCTGGGCAAGGCTGTATGAAGAGGCCGCTTCGAAAACTATATTGACCTTTCATCACAATGACACCACATATCAGCTAATAATGAATTTCATAGCAGGTTTTGGCCTGTAACAGCGAAAGAGGAAAGCCTATGGCGACCGTTAAAATTGACAATAGCAATTTCGAATCCGATGTGCTGAAAGCTTCTGAACCGGTTGTGGTGGATTTCTGGGCGGAATGGTGCGGACCTTGCAAAATGATTGCACCGGCACTGGAAGAAATTTCAGCAGAAATGTCCGGTCAGGTGAAGATCGCCAAGGTGAATATCGATGAAAATCCGGAACTGGCAGCGCAATATGGCGTACGTTCCATCCCGACATTGCTGATGTTCAAAAATGGCGAAATCGCTGCCAATATGGTGGGTGCAGCACCAAAGAGCCGTCTGGCTGACTGGATTAAAGCTTCGGCTTAATCGGATAAAGCATTATCAAAAAGCCCCGCATGAGTGTTCATGCGGGGTTTTTTGTTTATACAAATCATCGCTTATTGCGGTGGTGTGTTATTTGCTGCCAGTACATCGCCTGCCAGATAAAGCGAGCCGCCGATCAGAATGCGCGGTGCAATCACATCATCTTTGACTTGTTCCTTGATGGCTTTCAGCCCTTCAGCAACATTTGCAACCGGCATAGCTTCCAGACCAGCTCTGCGTGCTGCATCGGCCAGTGTTTCATGGTCGATACCGGAATCGCTGGAACTGATCGCCACCGTATAGACTTGTCTCGCCATGCCGCTGAAAGCCTCAAAATAACCGACCGGATCTTTGGTATTGATCATACCGGTAATCAGATAGAGCGGACGCGGATCACGCTCCTCCAGCTCGGCAAGCGCCTCGGCAATGACCACGCCAGCACCCGGATTATGCCCGCCATCAAGCCAGACTTCAGCCTTTTCAGGAGCAAAGCGCATCAGATCACCCTGTGTCAGGCGTTGCATGCGCGCTGGCCATGTCACAGATGTCATGGCTATCTCAACAGCCTGATCGCTTAGAGCAAAACCGGCTTCGCGCACGGCTTTGATGGCAGCTGCTGCATTGGCAATCTGGTGACGGCCTGGGAGACGAGGCAGCGGCAGATCAATCAATCCGCTCTCATCCTGATAGACCATGCGGCCATGTTCCTGATAGGCGAGGAAATCCTGCCCGAAAACGCTCAGCGGACAGCGCAAACGGTCAGCAATATCAATCATCACCTGACGGGCATCATCGCTGCTCTGGAAGCCGATCACCACCGGACAACCGCGTTTGATAATTCCGGCTTTTTCAGCGGCAATGATTTCGACTTTATCGCCGAGATAGGACTGGTGATCGAGCGAGACCGGCATAATCAGCGATACGGCCGGTTTGGTGATGACATTGGTGGCGTCAAAGCGTCCGCCAAGACCAACCTCCAGAATAACTGCATCTGCCGGATGCTCGGCGAAAAGTACAAAGGTCACGGCAGTCAGAAGCTCGAATACGGTGATCATATGCTCACCATTGGCTTCCGTTACCCGTGCAACTGCATCCGAAAGCGTTGCATCATCCACCAGCTGGCCAGTTTCGCCTTTGCGCCCCAGACGATAGCGCTCATGCCAGTTCACCAGATGCGGGGAGGTGTGCACATGCACTGCCAGTCCTTCCGCTTCCAGCAGCGCGCGGGCGAAAGCAGTGGCTGAACCCTTGCCGTTGGTACCGGCAATATGGATGATCGGCGGCAGCTTATCCTGCGGATTGCCCAGCGCTTCCAGCAGGCGGCTGATACGCTCGAGAGACAGGTCAAAACCCTTCGGGTGTTTTTCCAGAAGGCGTTCAATACGATGTGCGGCGGTGAGATTTTTTGTCATGGCAGATCCGGAAATGCTCTATCTTTTTGTTTTTACGCGTATCTTATTCCAATCGAAGCAGGAAAAGAAATCAGTCCAGTGAACTGATTTCCCTGCGAAGGCGCTTCACACTTTTTGGGATACGCTCTGATAATCGCAGATGAACTGACCAGTTTGCGACCTGATTTGCAACAGGGTACTTATAAAAGAAAACGCGCCGCTGGTTTAGCGGCGCGAAAAGTACTTCAACCGGAAAAAATCTTCGCTGGTTAGGATAAAACTATTAGGCAGAAGCAGCGCGTGCAGCATCTTCAGCAATAGCAGGTTTTACTTCGGCTGCAGGCTGCTTCATCATGATTTTCAGGATGCGGGCAACGGTTTCTTTCATCTCGAGACGGGAAACCACCATATCAATCATACCGTGATCCAGCAGATATTCCGCGCTCTGGAAGCCTTCCGGCAGCTTTTCACGGATCGTCTGTTCAATCACGCGTGCACCGGCAAAACCGATCATTGTGCCCGGTTCGGCAATATGAACATCGCCGAGCATAGCATAAGAAGCGGTTACGCCACCAAAAGTCGGGTTGGTCAGAACCACGATATAAGGCAGGCCTGCTTCTTTGAGCATTTCCACGGCAACAGTTGTGCGCGGCATCTGCATCAGTGACAGGATACCTTCCTGCATACGTGCACCGCCGGAAGCGGTGAACAGAACCAGTGGACGTTTCTTCGCAATGGCAGTTTCTGCTGCTTTGATGATCGCGTCACCGGCAGCCATACCGAGGGAGCCGCCCATGAAAGCAAAGTCCTGAACGGTGGCAACAATCGGCAGATCTTCAATCGTACCCAGCGCATTGATAATGCAATCATCCTGCTGCGTGCGGTTACGATAGTCCTTCAGACGATCAACATATTTCTTTTCATCGCGGAATTTCAGCGGATCTGTTGCAACCTTAGGGTTTTCCAGAGTCTCATATTTGCCTTCATCAAAGAAGAAACGCAGGCGGTCTTTAGCCGGAATGCGCATATGATGGCCGGAAGCAGGGATCACCCACTGATTGCTTTCCAGATCTTTGTGAAACACCATTTCACCGGTTGACGGGTCCTTGATCCAGAGATTCTCCGGCATATCCCGACGCCCCAGCATGGAGTTGAGCTTCGGACGGACATAATTCGTAATCCAGTTCATATGGGCTTTCCGTTGTTCTTAATTCCTGAAGTCTTTGTGCTCTTATACCAAATTGCGCTTAAAGCGCAAAATTCAGAACACAAAGAATGCCGGATTACTCCGGCAAGCTTAATTATCTGTTTTACGCTGCTTATTGGGCAGGAGCAAGGCGGGCGCTGCGAACACCGGATGCAAGCTCGCTGACAACAGCCGTTGCGGCAGCAACAGGATTCCCCTGAACCTTGTCATTGGCATCCAATGTACCGGCAATAGCAGCCACGATCGCGGAGCCGACAACCACGCCGTCAGCCGATGCACCGATTGCTTTTGCCTGCTCGCCTGAACGAACGCCAAAACCAACGCAAACCGGCAGGTCTGTGTGGCTTTTGATCCGTGCAACAGCTTCACTGACCTGTGCAGTATCTGCCAGCGCCGAACCGGTAATCCCGTTCATCGACACGTAATAGACAAAACCGGAGGTGTTTTCGAGCACTTTCGGCAGGCGTTTTTCATCCGTGGTCGGGGTAGCCAGACGAATGAAATTGATACCTGCTTTAATTGCCGGAATGCACAATTCTTCGTCCATTTCCGGTGGCAGATCGACAACGATCAGGCCGTCAATACCGGCTTCCAGCGCATCTTTGATGAAGCGCTCAACACCGTAAATATAGATCGGGTTGTAATAGCCCATCAGCACGATCGGTGTTGTGTCATCGCTCACGCGGAAATCACGCACCATCTGCAATGCTTTCGGCAAGGTCTGGCCTGCATGCAGTGCACGCAGGGCTGCGGCCTGAATGGCAGGGCCGTCAGCCATCGGATCGGAAAACGCCATACCGATTTCAATCACATCGGCACCGGCTTTCGGCAGCGCTTTCATGATTTCAACCGATGTTGCGTAATCAGGATCACCGCCCATGAAATAAGTGACCAGCGCAGGGCGACCTTCAGCGCGAAGTGCCGCGAATTTCTCATCCATACGTTTTGTCATGATTACATTTCCATTCCGAGAATTTCGCCGACAGTGTGCACGTCTTTATCACCGCGACCGGAGAGATTGACGATCATGATCTGATCCTGATCCATTTCCGGTGCCAGCTTCAGCGCCTGTGCAATTGCATGAGAGGATTCCAGTGCCGGAATAATGCCTTCCGTGCGGGTGGTGATCTGGAAAGCTTCGAGCGCTTCATCATCCATAATCGGCACATAATTCACGCGGCCGGTATCTTTCAGCCATGAATGTTCAGGACCCACACCCGGATAGTCGAGACCGGCAGAAACCGAGTGACCTTCAAGAATCTGGCCGTCTTCATTCTGCAGCAAGTAAGTGCGGTTGCCATGCAATACACCCGGATTGCCTGCGGTCATGGAAGCGCAATGCTTGTCACCATCCAGACCAAGGCCACCGGCTTCAACACCGTAGATTTTTACCGATGTGTCGTCTAGGAACGGGTGGAAAAGGCCAATCGCATTGGAACCGCCGCCGACAGCCGCAATAATCGCATCCGGCAGGCGACCTTCGCGCTCCAGCATCTGTTCACGGGCTTCAGTGCCGATTACAGACTGAAAATCGCGAACCATTTCCGGATAAGGATGCGGGCCGGCAGCCGTGCCGATCAGGTAATAGGTGTCTTCCACATTGGTGACCCAGTCACGCAGGGCTTCGTTCATCGCATCTTTCAGCGTGCCGTTACCGGCGGTCACGGCATTGACCTTCGCGCCGAGTAGCTTCATGCGGAACACATTCGGCTTCTGACGCTCTACGTCTGTTGCGCCCATATAGACCACACATGGCAGGCCAAAGCGTGCAGCAACGGTGGCCGATGCCACGCCGTGCTGACCGGCACCGGTTTCCGCGATGATGCGGGTTTTGCCCATACGCTTGGCAAGCAGAATCTGGCCGAGGCAGTTATTGATTTTATGGCTGCCGGTATGGTTCAGGTCTTCGCGTTTGAAATAAATCTTCGCGCCGCCTTTGCCGCCCTTGGCTTGCGCCTGTTCACGAACATAGCGGGTCAGGCCTTCAGCATAATAGAGCTTGGAAGGGCGACCGGCATAATGGGTGGAGAGCGCCTGCAATTCGGCTTTGAATTCCGGGTCTTCTTTGGCTGCATCATAGGCAGCCTGCAGATCGAGGATCAGCGGCATCAGGGTTTCAGCAACGAAACGCCCGCCGTAAATGCCAAACATGCCGTCTTCATTCGGCCCGGTTTTGAAAGAATTGAGCTCGCTCGACATGAGATATGCTTCCGATCTTTGATTCAAATGGATGCCTATAAGGCAGTCTTATTTCGTATTGCTTGCTTCACGCACGGCTGCAAAAAACGCATCAATCAGATGCACGTCTTTTTTGCCCGGCTCGCTTTCAACACCTGATGAAATGTCGATAGCAAAGCTGCCTGTTTTGGCAAGAGCCACATTAATATTTTCTGCGTTCAGACCGCCTGAAAGCATGTAATTGCCCAGATCCTGCCGTTCTTTCAGAAGGTTCCAGTCAAAAGAGACACCATTGCCGCCCGGCAGTTCTGAACCCTTTGGCGCCTTCGCGTCAAACAGAAAACGGTCTGCAATGCCCTGATAGGGTGCAACCACATCAAAATCGCTGTTTTCGCGGATGGAAAAGGCTTTCATCACCGGCAGGCCGTAGCGCTGCTTCACCTCAGCCACCCGTTCCGGCGTTTCATTACCATGCAATTGCAGAATATCCGGTTTCAGCACAGCGACAATTTCATCAAGCTGCGCATCATCGGCATTCACAGTCACAGCGACGATTTTGGCTTTTCCACGAGCTGCAGCGGCAAGCCTGGCTGCTTGTGCAGGCTCGAGATGACGCGGGCTTTTCGGGAAAAAGATGAAACCGATATGGCTGGCACCGTTTTTCAGAACGGTTTCCACGGCTTCCGGCGTTTTCAGGCCGCAGATTTTAACTTCAATAGCGGAGGAGGACATTTGCTTAATTTCAGACTGTTTATTGATTAGGTATGGAGTTTAGCGCGTAAAAAGCCGGAGGGACAGCTTAATCCGTCACTGAGGCAAAGGAAACCGCATGGAGTGCACTGCCATGCCGTTTGAGCCATGCCCGTGATGTTGGTGTATCAGGGCAGAGTCTGGTGCAAAGCGCCCAGAAATCCGGTCCGTGATTCATTTCGATCAGATGGGCAACCTCATGAGCGACCAGATAATTGATCACCTCTGCCGGTGCCATCATAATACGCCATGAAAATGCCAGATCTCCCTTCGAAGTGCAGGAGCCCCAGCGACTGGTTGTGTCTTTAAAGCGCACGGAAGTTGCCGGTTTACCGATGCGTCCCGTATGCACCAGCACCAGCCCGTTAATATCAAGCTTGGCCAGTTTCTTCAGATAGTCGGCAATGCGTCGTCCCATATGCTGGGCATCGCCATGCACAATCAGTATGGCCTGACCGTTTTCATCGTGATCCTGCCTTGTGGTGCCGCGCTTTGCCGGTTCATGCACAATCCGGTGAGCAATGCCGCGAATATGAATGGTGCTGCCGTCCATAAAAGGCTCAGTGACCGGTACTTTGGAGATTTGTGCTTCAATCCAGCCGTGATGGCGGGCGATAAACAGATCAAGCTCACGCTCCGGCAGACGCGGCGGAACGGTAACACGGATAGCTTTGCCGCCGGTTTCAATGCGCAGGGTCAGTCTTTTGGCGCGCGGATTTTCCCAGACACTCAGCGGCAGACTGCGTCCCGCAACAGGATAAGTCCGCTCGGCACGCAGTGCTTTCGGCGCAGGCTGTTTTTTAGCTGCTTTTTTGAGCGGAGGTTTGCGGAACAATGACAGGATCATGCGGGGATCATAGGTGATTCGCCTATGGAGTTATAAGCGGAACTATAAGAGAGGCGCATCTGCCGATGCGCCTCTGAGGTGGTGTGTAAATATGCGCGCTGGTTACAGCTCAATCACATCATCTTTTGACGTGTTTTTGCGGCGTTCAGCCATGAAGCGTTCGAATTCCTCACGGTCGCGGGCGCGGCGCAGTTCACGAATATGCGCTTCAAATTCCGAACGGGCTTCATCAAGCTTGCGGCGTTCTTCATCAAGGCGCTTCAACTCTTCATCACGCCAGTCATCAAAGGCGCTGTTGCCGGTCGATTGCATGCCGCCGGTGAAGCGGGAGAAATCTTGACCTTTGCGGCGGCATTTGCCGACAAATTCATCAGTCGCCTGATTGATGTCGCGTTTCACACCGGGCAGACGGTCGCCCCAGATGATATAAGCCAGCATGGCAAGACCAAGCGGCCAGAAAAAGATAAAGCCTAAGACCATCAGTGCAATTGTTGCCGGTGTCCAGGCTGGACGGATCAATGCGGATGTGTTCATGAGATGGCTCCGTAAATCAGCTTGATGATCCGAAGTAATCATCAATCGCTAAAATACGTGGTGTGTACGGAGCCGGAATTCAAGAAAAACCCCGCAAAATCGGTGTTTTTGCGGGGTCGGCAGATCGGTTTTACCGGTGTTTCAGAACTGATTTTTAAACTTTTTCAAAGCTTTAAATTCTCAGCGAAATTTTGAAAAATAATCCAATCCCGCGACGATTAAACCGGCAATCAGCGCCCAGAAGGCCGAGCCGATGCCTAAGATTGTAATGCCGGAAGCCGTGACGGCAAAAGTAACAATAGCGGCAAAGCGCTCATGCTCGTTTTTCAAAGCGAGCGACAAGGCATTGATGAACGGGCCGATCAGCCCCAGACCGGCAATCAGCATAATCAGCGCCGGTGGCAGTACGGCAAAGACGGCAACCAGTGATGCGCCGAAAATCGCAAAAATCAGATAGCACAGCGCATAAAACGGTCCGGTCAGCCAGCGTTGTTTCGGATCGGAATGGGCATCATGACCGGTACAGATTGCTGCTGAAATTGCCGCCATATTGCTGGTATGGGCACCAAAAGGCGCGGAGATCAGCGAGACAAGACCGGTTACTTGCAAGCAGGCTGCGGTTGGCGGTTCATATCCGGCGGCACGTAGCACAGCAAAACCGGGCAGGTTCTGGGATGCCATGGTCACCAGATAAAGCGGGAGTGCCAGCCCGATCATGGCGGACAGAGAGAATTCCGGCACAATCATCGTCAGAGTGGAGAGTTCCGGTGTCGGCAGATTATCGGCACGACCGAGCAGCAGCGCAAAAATCACGCCGCCGATCAGCACACTGATGACAGCCATAGCCGGATTATAAAGGCGGATAATCAGAAACAAACCGATCAGCGGCAAGACCAGCAACGGGTCAAGCGACAGAGTTTTGGCGGCATTGATGACAAAACTCGATAAAACACCGGCCAGCATACCGGAGGCAATGGATGCGGGAATCCGCTCGACAAATTTTGCCACCGGTTTGATCAGGCCGGTGATGATGATCGCAAGTGCGGTGACAATAAATGCGCCGACGGCTTCCTGCATGGTGAAGCCGATACTGGCACCGATCAGTGCCAGCCCCGGTGTTGACCATGCGGTAATGATGGGGATGCGGTAACGCCAGCTGAGATAGCCGGATGAGACAGCGAGCGCCAGTGATATGGCGGTGACCCAGCTTGCTGTCTCGGCCTGCGTTGCACCAAGTGCAGTCGCTGCTGCAATAATCAGCGCCAAAGTACCGCCAAAACCAACAAAAGCTGCAACCGCAGCCGATGCTACCACTGAAAACCGCATGATCCCCTCCCGATTATTGCAGGCTTTTTATTGTTATATTTGCGCGATCATGGCTTCCACAGTGCGTGTCAGCAAATCAAGATCCTGTGGGCGCGAGAGGCGGTGATCGCCGTCGCGGATCAGCGTCAGTGTCACATTATCAACCGGCAGATGTTCAACGAGGCGCAGCGCATGGGCATAAGGCACATCAGGGTCTTCCATGCCTTGCAGAATATGCACGGGGCAACCGGTTTCAATAATGCCGTTGAGCACCTGATTGGCACGCCCGTCCTCAATCAGATTTTTGGTGTAGATATAAGGTTGCGGTGAGTATTCTGACGGCTCTTCCATATAGCCTTGTGTTTTAAGCTGGTTTTTCTGATCTTCCGTCAGTGCTGGTTCCACCAGAGCCTGTGTAAAATCCGGAGCGGGGGCAAGCAGGATCAGACCGGCAGGCTTCTCACCGGCTTTGATAAGTTCCTGCACTATCCGCAGCGCAATCCAGCCCCCCATTGAGGAGCCGATCAGAATTTGCGGGCCGGTTGTGAAGGCGCGATAGGTGGCAAGGCTTTGTTCCAGCCAGAGCGAGATTGTGCCATCTTTGAATTCACCGCCGGATTCGCCATGGCCGGAATAGTCAAAGCGCAGCATGGAATGATTATGTGCTTCCGCCCATTGATCGAGATGCTGAGCTTTGCCGCCGAGCATGTCAGAGCAATAACCGCCGAGCCAGACAAGACCGGGGGCTTTGTCACCTTTTCTGTGACGCAAGGCGATTGATGTGCCTTTGACATCAAGAAACTGCGGGGCCTGATCGGTCATGGGGTGCTCCTGACTATGCTTATAAGTTTAGGCGTATAAATTTTGTTTGGTGGCGAAACATTGCTGTCACAAGCTATAAACTTGAAATTCTGCGAGGCAATGCTCATTTTAAAAGCAGCCACACAGATGCCGATTTCTCATCATAGTAATGAAACTGTGATGAGAAGCAGCTTTTAAGCCGGTTTTCGGGTGATTTTACTGCATTGATATTGCCCCGAGGGGGGTGATTTGCATTTCAAAAGATGCTATTGACTTTCGCGCTGCCCTGCGTGCCTTAGACAGGCTGAAGATGCAGCTGCGGTATTCGTAGCCCGTATCCGGACATGAATTCACCGTATATGTTTAATAATTCGAGGAGAATACGACCATTCGCCGACCGTTCAGAGCGACGCCGGTCCAGAAAGACGGACCGCGCTCCAACCGAGATATCCGGGTACCCCGGGTTCAGCTTATTGACGCCGAAGGCCAGAACCATGGCACAGTGACGATTCAGGAAGCCATTGCACTCGCTGAAGAGGCGGGTCTGGATCTTGTTGAGATTGTTCCTAATGCGGAGCCGCCGGTCTGTAAGATCGTTGATCTTGGCAAGCTGAAATATCAAAACCAGAAAAAAGCTGCCGAAGCGCGTAAGAAGCAAAAGACGGTTGAGATCAAAGAACTCAAAATGCGTCCGAATATCGACGATCACGATTATGAAGTGAAGTTGAAGGCTGCAGGACGTTTCTTTGAAGACGGAGATAAGGTCAAAGTTACTTTGCGTTTCCGTGGCCGTGAAATGGCGCATCAGGAACTTGGCATGAAGCTGTTGCAGCGTGTTAAGGAAGATACTGCGGAAATCGCTAAGGTTGAAGCAGAGCCAAAGCTTGAAGGCCGTCAGATGATGATGGTTCTCGCACCACGCGGATAAGCAGAGCAATTTCTGTTTTGTAAAATGAAATAGCCGCCTACGGGCGGCTTTTTATTTAGACTCTTTGGAGTTGCTTTTTACTGTATTTGTGCGTATTGAAGCGCTGTTCAAACCGACCGGCAGGGCATGCCGTGGCGGTTTTGTATGCTTTTCAGGCTTTGGTCGGCCTGAAAGTACAATCGAGTCTCTGCCTTATGCAGACAAAACGTCTTGAGAATAAGAGCCGGAGTGCCGAGGCACGAGGGGGATTAAAACAAGAGGCGTGGAGTATCGCAGATACGACAGGGACTATAATTAAGGAGTAGCAAAATGCCCAAGATGAAGACCAAATCTGCTGCCAAGAAACGGTTCAAAATCACCGGTACTGGTAAAGTGATGGCTGCTGCAGCTGGCAAGCGTCACGGTATGATCAAACGTTCAAACAAGTTCCTTCGCGATGCACGCGGCACCATGGTTCTCTCCGAGGCCGATGCCAAAGTTGTTGTCAAGAATTACCTGCCGAACGGCCTGTAAGCATTAGTTTAAGGATATCATACTATGGCACGTGTTAAACGCGGCGTGACAGCTCACGCAAAGCACAAAAAAGTCCTGAAGCAGGCTGAAGGTTTCCGCGGTCGTCGTAAAAATACGATCCGCACTGCTAAAGCTGCTGTCGATCGTTCGAAACAGTATGCATACCGCGATCGCAAGAACCGCAAGCGCACTTTCCGCGCTCTGTGGATTCAGCGTATCAATGCTGCTGTTCGCATGCATGGCCTGACCTATGGCCGTTTCATCGATGGTCTTGCTAAAGCAAACATCGAAGTAGACCGTAAGGTCCTGTCGGATCTGGCTATTCATGAGCCAGCAGCATTCGGCGCGCTCGTTGCATCCGCAAAGAAAGCGCTTGAATATCTGAAAGACACAACTCCAAACGCTTTTGAGTCCGCTGTCAACTAAGCCAGCCGCTCTTCCAAAGCTTTTGAAATTGTATTTGGAGAACCCGCGCTGGTGGTACTGGCGCGGGTTTTTCGTTTGAAATAAAAACGATACCGGATGGGGCAGAAGCGGCTTACGCATTGTTTCATGCGAGAAAAACAGATGTTGTTGCACGGCACAATTATCAAGGATCTGAATAATGAGCGATCTTGAACAACTCGAACAGGGCATTTTGGCAGAGATTGCCGCTGCCGGTGATGAACAGGCGATTGAGGCCGTGCGTGTTGCCGTTCTCGGCAAAAAAGGTTCGGTTTCTGAAAAGCTGAAATCGCTGGGCGCTATGAGCCCTGAAGAGCGCCAGACACAGGGACCGGCCATTAATGGTCTGAAAAACCGCGTCACGGATGCGTTGACTTCCCGTAAAGCCGAGCTGCGTAAAATCGCAATTGCTGAGAAGCTGGAGCGCGAGAAGGTCGATGTGACCTTGCCGGTGCGCCCTTCCGCTGCATCGCGCGGTCGTATTCACCCGATTTCTCAGGTGATTGATGAGATTACGGCAATTTTTGCCGATATGGGTTTCTCTATTGCCGAAGGTTCGGACATTGAAACCGATTATTACAATTTCACGGCACTGAACTTCCCTGAAGGTCATCCGGCGCGTGAAATGCACGATACATTCTTCTTCCAGCCGGATGAAAATGGTGAGCGCAAGCTGCTGCGCACCCATACTTCGCCGGTACAGGTACATACGATGGAGCGCTTTGCGAAACTGCGTGAAAGCCAAGGTCGCGATGAGCCGATCCGTATCGTTATTCCGGGCAAGACCTATCGTATGGATTCCGATGCCACCCACTCACCGATGTTCCATCAGGTGGAAGGTCTGGTTGTCGATAAATCCTCGAATGTTGCTAATATCAAATGGGTGCTGGAAGAGTTCTGCAAGGCGTTCTTTGAAGTGCCTTCGGTCAAGATGCGTCTGCGTCCGAGCTTCTTCCCTTTCACTGAGCCGTCGATGGAAGTTGACATTCAGTGCGACCGTTCTGGTGGCAATGTGAAATTCGGCGAAGGCAATGACTGGCTGGAAATTCTCGGCTGCGGCATGGTGCATCCGAATGTGCTGCGCAATGCAGGCTATGATCCTGATGTCTATCAGGGCTTTGCATGGGGCATGGGGATCGACCGTATCGCGATGCTGAAATATGGCATGCCTGATCTGCGCGCTTTCTTTGATGCGGATGTGCGCTGGCTCAATCACTATGGTTTCCGCCCGCTTGATCTGCCGACATTGTTCGGCGGTCTGAGCGCGTAAATACAGGAAGGTATAAACAGATGAAATTCACGCTTTCCTGGCTCAAGGATCACCTTGAAACCGATGCCACGCTGGAAGAAATTCTCGAAAAGCTGACAGATATTGGTCTGGAAGTGGACGGGGTTGATGACCGCGCGGCCTTCAAAACATTTAAAATTGCCAAAGTGCTGACCGCTGTTCAGCACCCGGATGCAGATAAGCTGCGCGTTCTCACTGTTGATACCGGTGAGGGTCAGCCGGTACAGGTCGTGTGCGGTGCACCGAATGCCCGCGCCGGTCTGGTGGGTGTCCTTGGCAAGCCTGGTGACTATGTGCCGGGTCTGGATGTTACGCTGTCTGTCGGCAAAATCCGCGGTGTTGAGAGCTTCGGCATGATGTGTTCCGAGCGCGAGCTGGAACTGTCTGATGAGCATAACGGCATTATCGATCTGCCGGAAGATGCGCCTGTAGGCATGAGCTTTGCGACCTATATGGGCATTGATGATCCGGTCATCGAAATCGGCCTCACACCAAACCGTGCGGATTGCACTGGTGTGCATGGTATTGCCCGCGATCTGGCAGCAGCCGGTCTCGGCAAGCTGAAAGGTGATGTGATTGCACCGGTTAAAGGTGCAGGCGCTACACCGGTTAAAGTTATTCTCGATCAGGATGCTGATAAGCCGTTCTGTAATGGTTTCTCGCTGCGTCTGGTGAAGGGCGTTAAAAACGGCCCGAGCCCGAAATGGCTGCAGCAGCGCCTCACAGCAATCGGTCTGCGCCCGATCAATGCACTGGTGGATATTACCAATTATGTGACCTTCGATTATGGCCGCCCGCTGCATGTGTTTGATGCTGCCAAAGTGCAGGGCAACTTGACTGTTCGCGCTGCCAAAGAAGGTGAAACCGTACTGGCACTCGATCAGCGCGAATATAAGTTGTCTGCAAATCATTATGTGATTGCCGATGAAAAAGGCGTGGAATCCATTGCCGGCATCATGGGCGGTGAACATTCCGGTTGCGATGAAAACACCACGGATGTGCTGATTGAATCCGCGCTCTGGGATGCGCGTATGATTGCGCGTACCGGTCGTGAGCTGGGTATCATCACTGATGCACGCTATCGTTTTGAACGCGGCGTTGATCCGGAAATGATGGAATCCGGTGTTGAACTGGCAACGAAACTGGTGCTGGATTTCTGCGGCGGTGAACCGACTGAAACAGAGACTGTCGGCTACATACCATACAGCCCGCGCGCGATTGAATTTCCGGTATCGGAAGTTAAACGCCTGACCGGTATTGAAGTTTCCTATCAGGAATCTGCGGATATTCTGGCACGCCTCGGCTTCGCGGTTGAAGGTGACGGGAAGGCTGTTTTGCAGGTCAAAGTACCGTCATGGCGCGGTGATGTGGAAGGCAAGGCCGATCTGGTTGAAGAAGTGATGCGTATTCACGGCATCAATCAGATTGAACCGCAGCCGCTGCCAAATATGGGCAGTGTAAACACAAAAATCCTGACCACTCTGCAGATCCGTACCCGTCTTGCCAAACGTATTCTGGCAACACGCGGCATGATGGAAGCGGTGACCTATTCCTTCATTTCGGAAGCACAGGCCAAAGCTTTCGGCGGCGGCAAACCGGAATTGAAGCTGGCAAATCCGATTGCATCCGATATGTCGGATATGCGCCCTTCGCTGCTGCCGGGTCTGCTGTCTGCAGCCCAGCGTAATGCGGATCGCGGTTTTGCTGATCTGGCGCTGTTCGAAGTGTCGGGTACCTATGAAGGTGACAAGCCTGAAGACCAGCGCCGTGTGGCTGGCGGTATCCGTCGCGGTACAGCCGGTGTTGAAGGTGCAGGCCGCTTCTGGTCTGGCAATGCGCAAAATGTTGGCGTGTTTGACGCGAAAGCGGATGCGCTGGCGGTTCTGGAAGCCTGCGGTGCGCCGGTTGACCGTATTCAGATCGAAGCCGGTGGTCCGTCATGGTATCATCCGGGCCGTTCCGGCACGCTGAAACTCGGCCCTAAAGTAGTACTGGGTTATTTCGGTGAGTTCCATCCGGATGCATTGGAACTGCTCGATGTTTCGGGCGCTCTGTGCGGCTTTGAAGTGTTTATCGATGCGATCCCTGAGCCAAAGCAGAAATCCGGTGCGACCAAACCTGCTCTGACTCTGTCGCAGTTCCAGAGCGTGAAGCGTGACTTTGCTTTTGTTGTCGACAGCACTGTTGATGCAGCAGCGATTGTCCGTGCGGTAAATTCTGCTGAGAAGAAGCTGATTGCCGGTGCACAGGTGTTTGACATTTTCACCGGCGCATCGCTGGGTGAAGGCAAGAAGTCTGTGGCTGTGGAAGTCGTCTTGCAGCCGCTTGACCGCACACTGACCGATGAAGATCTGGAAGGCGTAGCCAAGCGGATCGTCGAAGCTGTTACCAAGCAGACCGGCGGCACATTACGCGGCTGATTTTTGCCAATATAGAAAACAAAAAACCCGCCGAAATGGCGGGTTTTTTATAATTCTGTATTTAGCCGCGAAGGCCTATGCAATTGCCCCACGGATCGCGGATCTGGCACATGCGCAATCCGTCCTGAATATTTAACGGGCCGCGATAGAGAACTCCGCCGATTGAAAGCATATGCGCGACAGCCTGATCGAAATCCTCAACCTGCCAATAGACGATAGAACCGGCAGCGCCTGAGGCAACTTTTTCATCGGCAGGCACAATTTCAAGATCAATCGTGCCGATCCTGAGATAGTCGAAATCAAACTCATCTAGTCGGCAGGCTACAGCTTGCGGAAAAGCCCGCTGATACCATTGCAGGGCTTGAGCAACATCACTGACATGGATGAGGACGGAGGCGATTGTCTGGCTGGTCATTGTGGTTCTATCGGCGTTCCGGATGCCACCAGTCGGGCTTTTTATCTTCAAAAGACGTATATTCCGGTGCGAATTCCGGCTGATTATTATCGTCGAAACAGCCGAGCAGCAGCGCCACAACCGGCTCATCATCAATCGCACCGACAGAGCTGCCGCAGGACGGGCAGAAAGCACGCTTGGAATAATGGGAGGAGCGGTATGTGGCAGGCTCGCCGCCTTCTCCTGTCCAGCGCACGGCCTGAGCTGCAAACTCCACCCACACGGCTGTGAGCGAACCGGTATGTTGCTGGCAATTCTTGCAGCAGCAACCATGGGGCTTGAGCTTTAAGGGATCACTTTGCGCTTCAAAACGGATGGAGCCACACAGACAGCCGCCACTATAGGTTTTCATCATTTCTTCTGATGTCCCGTTTGTCAGGCCGGTACTGTTACACGCTCCGGCATGGCGCGCATAGCCATTTCAATAATGCTTTGCACAGACTCGCGGCTGCCGCCGTCACGGGCTTCATAGGACAGGCTCTGCAACATGGCATGGTAGAATTCTGCCATCTGCGTCAGGTCTGTGCCTTCCGGCAGGTCGCCGTCTTTCAGCGCGCGTTCACAGCGGGCGAAAATCCGCTCGAAAGCCGTTTGGCGAATGGTTTTAAGAAATTCTTTGACCTGTTTGTTTTCCGGTTTGCACTGGATGCTGCTGACGCTGACCATGCAGCCGCCTGCAGAACAAGCATAGGTTTTATCTGCATGAGTTTCCAGCATGGCGCGGATGCCCTGCTGAATCGTCTCCGCTTTGTCCAGCGCAACCAGAGGCGCTCCGCCGATTGTTGCGGTGTAATGATCCACCGCCTCACGGAAGGCCTGCTCCTTGGAGCCGAAAGCGGCGTAAAAACTCGGCGGGGTAATGCCAATAGCCGCAGTAAAGTCGTTAATCTGGGCGCATTCATAGCCTTTTTCCCAGAAAACTTTCATAACTCTGTCCAGCGCATCTTCGCGATCAAAGCTGCGCGGTCTGCCGCGTAAAGCCATTTCATACCTTTCTTTAGTATGTCTTATATAATTCACTTGACCGCAGCATTCAAGTTGCTATGAATTATGTAATCATCACTACATAATGAGATTCACGATGACTGATATTTGCGATTCCGCGCTGCCCGCGGAGCGAATGACTAATATTGCTGTTAACACGATTACGCGTTCCGAAACGCATAAACCAGCAATTCCGCTGGTTGTTTATTGCTTATCGCTGGGTGTTTTTGCTTTAACAACATCCGAACTGATGATTTCCGGACTGTTGCCGTCGCTGCAGCAGGCCTTTGGCCGGTCTATTGCCGATATCGGCAATCTGATTTCCCTCTATGCCTTGGGTATGGTTTTTGGCGGGCCGGTGGTGACGCTGCTGTTTCTGGCTTTGCGTGTTGAACATAAAAACGGATTGCTTGGTATCCTGATCTTCTATGCCATTGCTCAAAGCGTTGCAGCCTCGACCTCAAGTTTTGAGGTGATGATGATTGCCCGTGTGCTCACCGGTATTGCAGCTGCGGCAGGATTTGGCCTGATGCTGGCAATCACTGCGCGTCTGGTTGCTGCCAATATGCGGGGGCGTGCCGTGTCGCTGGTCTTTGCGGGGCTGATGCTGGCGACCGCGCTCGGGGTGCCACTGGCAACATGGATAGACAGCCTGTTTGGCTGGCGGGTCAGCTTCTGGCTGATCGTGCTGGTGATATTATTCTGCGCTTTGACTGTTGCGCTGAAAATTGAGAAAAGCCCTGCGGGTCACTCGGCAACCTTGCAGACTGAGCTTCAGGATATGCGCAACCCTGCTCTCTGGGCAGCTTATGCCACCAGCGCATTGGCAATCGGCTCGTCTTTTGCTTTTTATAGCTATTTCTCTCCGATTATGACCGATCTGGCACAGTTTCCGGTTCATCTTATGCCGTTTCTGCTTGCTCTCTATGGAATTGCCAATATTGCGGGTAACTTTCTGAACGGTCGTTTTGCTGATCGCTATACGATGCCGCTTCTGATTGGCGGTATTGCAGTGATGGTTGTTGCAATGCTGATTTTTGCGTGTTTTGCAGAGTTAAAACCGGCAGCACTGCTTTCTGTTGTTCTGATCGGCCTGACGGGGATTGCGCTTAATCCTCCGCTGGTTGCCCGTATCATGCGCATTGCCCATCCCGGTGCACTGGTTAATGCCATGCATGCCTCGGTGATTAATATCGGCCTGAGCTTTGGCCCCTGGGCGGGCGGTTTGGCGCTGGAAAACGGCTCCGGCCTGCATGCCCCGCTCTGGGTTGGTTTTGGCATGGCACTGGCAGCATTGCTGACACTGGCACCCCGTTCATTGCGCCGTCTGTGATTGGGATGTGATTGAGTGACGCTGTTTCAACGGATGAAACAGCGTCATTTTGTTTAAAGGCCGGTCATGGCCAGCGAAGCATCCGTGTAGCGTTTTCCGGATACCTGATCAGGCGTGATGATGGCGCCGATCTGTTTTAACTCCTCAGCCGAGAGATCAATCTCTGCGGCTTTGATATTCTCATCGAGACGGCTGATTTTGCGGGTACCGGGGATAGGCACGATAAATTCTGCCTGATTGAGCACCCATGCCAGTGCGAGCTGCGCCGGTGTGATTTGTTTACCGGCTGCAATCTGTTCGATCAGATCAATCTGCGCATTATTGGCAGCGAGATTTTCCGGCTGGAAGCGTGGCAGGGTTTTGCGAAAATCATTCTCTGCCAGATCAGCCTGTGTGCGGACACTGCCTGCCAGCATACCACGACCAAGCGGGCTGTAAGGCACAAAGCCGATGCCCAACTCACGGCAGACCGGTAGCACTGTGGTTTCCGGATCGCGTACCCAGAGCGAATATTCGCTTTGCAGCGCCGCTATAGGATGTACGGCATGGGCGCGGCGCAGTGTTTCAGGCCCCGCTTCAGAGAGACCAATGGTGCGGATTTTACCTTCAGCAATCAGGTCTTTCAATGTACCGATCACATCTTCAATCGGCACTGCCGGATCAACGCGGTGCTGGTAGAACAGGTCAATCACCTCGATACCAAGGCGTTGCAATGAGGCTTCCGCCACAGCACGGATATGATCGGGATGGCTGTTCACACCATTTGATGTGCCGTCTTCAATTTTAAATCCGAATTTCGTGGCAATGGTCACTTTATCGCGGTGTGGTTTCAGCGCTTTGCCGACCAGCTTTTCATTTTCAAAGGGGCCGTAGACTTCTGCCGTGTCAAAGAATGTCACGCCGCTGTCCACCGCATGATGCAGAGTGCGGATAGCTTCTGCCTCATCCTGCCCGCCATAGGCATGGCTCATGCCCATGCAGCCGAGACCAAGAGCCGAGACTGTCAGGTCAGAGCCGAGTTTGCGCATTTTCATGGTGATTTTCCTTATTTCATCCGGTGACGAAAACATATGTCTGTTTTGATTGTTCGATAATCCGGTTTTATTTTTACGCCCTGTTCTGTAAAACAGATCAATGAAACGCTCTCAGCTCTCCCAATTGGCGGTTTTCGCCACAGTTGCCGATCATGGCAGTTTTCGTGCGGCGGCAAAAGAACTGGCTATTGCACCCTCTGCCGTCAGTCAGGCTGTTGCCCAGCTTGAGGCTGATCTGGGCATTACGCTGCTTTCACGCACCACCCGTTCCGTGCATCTGACAGAAGCAGGACAGCGCTTGCTGGCGGAGCTTTCACCGGCGCTGGGTGGTATCAATGCCGCATTGCTGGCCGTACAGGATATGCGTGCCAGACCTGCCGGAACGGTACGGATCAGCACGCCGCGCTCTGCCGCCCATTTGTTTCTGGCACCGAAATTTCAGGCATTCGGTGAGGCCTTTCCGGATGTGGTGCTGGATATCCACATTGAAGATCAGTTTGTGGATATTGTCGCTGCCGGTTTTGATGCCGGTATCCGCTTGGGAGAAAGTCTTGAGAAAGATATGATTGCCGCACCGCTCGGCCATGCCTTGCGAAGTCCGGTGGTCGGTTCTCCGGCCTATCTTGAGCGCCATGGCACACCACTGCATCCGCAGGATCTGATGACACATCGTTGTATTCTCAAGCGGTTTTCATCCGGCAGCCTTTATCACTGGGAGTTTGAAAAACAGGGGCACCGGTTGGATGTCAAGCTGAGCGGCCCGCTGATACTGGATGATAATCACCTGTTGTTGCAGGCGGCACTGGATGGTGCAGGGCTGGTCTCGCTGCTGGAGCCCTATGTGGCAGAATATATACAGAATGGGGCTTTGACAGAGGTTTTGCCGGACTGGACACAGCAATTTCCAGGTATGTATATTTATTATCCGAACCGGCGTAACATGCGGCCGGCGCTTCGTGCTTTTATTGATTTTTTCAAATTATAACCGTCGGAAATCCTATGTCCCATTTGCGTTTTTCCGGACTGCCCGCACAGGAGCAGCAAGATATTTTTCTGGATATTATCCGAAACAGCCCGCTTCTGAAGGATATGCTGAGCCGCGCTCAGCAGCTGAACCTGCCGGATTGGTATATTGTATCCGGCGCGCTCTATAATCTGGTGTGGAATGTGCTGACCGGCAGGCCGGAAACCCATGGCATCAAAGATATTGACCTGTTTTATTATGATGCTTCCGACATATCCTACGAGGCAGAAGACCGGATCATCAAGACAGGTGACGGGGTGTTTTCCGCTGTGCCTTTGCCGGTGGAAATCCGCAATCAGGCGCGGGTGCATTTGTGGTATGAAAAGCATTTCGGACTGGTTTGTCCGCCTTTGCGCTCCAGTGAAAACAGCATTGACCGCTTTGCTTCGAAAACCCATGCGGTCGGCATAAGACTTGAACCGGATGGCAGCTTGAAACTCTATGCGCCTTTCGGTCTGGATGATATTTTCTCGCTTCGGATGACACCCAATCCGGTGGCTGATAATCGTGAAACACATCATATCAAAGGTCTGCGGGCACAGAAGAACTGGCCGGAAGTGACGGTTGTTCCGTGGCCTGAAATGACCGCACTCAATTCATAACGGAAAGGTATCCTTATGTTCCGCTGGGGTATTTTATCGACCGCCAATATTGGTATCACGCAGGTACTTCCTGCAATCGCGGCATCCGAAACCGGTGTGATTCAGGGCATTGCCAGCCGTGATGCAGCGCGCGCCCGTGATGTGGCCGACCGGTTCAACGCACCTTTGAGCTTCGGCTCCTATGAAGACTTGCTGGCAAGCGATCAGATTGACGGCGTTTATATTCCGCTGCCGACATCGCAGCATATTGAGTGGTCGTTGAAAGCGGCAGAGGCGGGCAAACATGTGCTCTGTGAAAAGCCAATCGCTTTGAAGGCGGAGGAGATTGACCGTCTGATCGCTGCGCGTGATCGCCATCAGGTGGTGATCTCCGAAGCTTTCATGGTCTATTATCATCCGCAATGGGCAAAGGTACGTGAGCTGATCTCCTCCGGCCAGATCGGCCGTTTGCACATGGTGCAGGGCTGCTTCACATATTTTAATAATGATCCGGCGAATATGCGCAATCAGGTTGCACTTGGCGGCGGTGCTTTGCCGGATATCGGGGTCTATCCGACTGTGGTGACGCGGATGGTCACGGGGCAGGAGCCGCAGGAGATTTTTGCACGTATTGAGCGCGATCCGGATTTCGGCACCGACCGTTATGCAACTGTGCTGGCGCGTTTCGCGGATTTTGATCTGAGTTTTTATGTGGCGACGCAGCTATCTGGGCGTCAGCAGATGGTTTTCCATGGTGATCAGGGGATGATTACGGTTCATGCACCGTTTAACGCCGGAAAATATGATCATGCACGGGTCACATGGCATGACGGTTCACACACTGCTTCACAGGAATGGACTTTTTCCAATATCAACCAATATAGCCTGCAGGCTGATGCTTTTGTGCGCTTTGCCCGCGGAGAGAAAGAAGTGCTTTTCAGTCTTGAAAACTCAAAAGCCAACCAACATGTTATTGACAGGATTTATGCAGCAGCCGAAAAGCAGTGACATAAAGCGCATCCTAAAAAGCGGAAACCGGTTTTTGGATAAGATGTGCGGCATGCTTCGTGCTGTAATAATTTTTTAAATTCTGAAAAAACCGTCAAAATCGATCAAAACAGATAAAAAACGCATCAAAATGCGGGATTTTTGTCGCAACCACGGGCTTGTGGCTTGCAGTGAAAATCCCCCCTTCTTATATACCCCTCGACTCGTGGCGATCAGGCGTTTAAAAGCCGGTTCGTTTTGTCAAAAACCCGATAGGGGCTGCCACATGGAATGCTCGGCAGAGGTCCCGGCAGTTCGCTGAATGGAGAAGAATAAATATGGCTAAAGTAATTGGTATCGATCTGGGAACGACCAACTCCTGCGTCGCCGTTATGGACGGTAAGACTGCGAAGGTCATTGAGAATGCTGAAGGTGCACGTACAACGCCTTCGATTATTGCTTTTACCGATGGTGACGAACGTCTCGCTGGCCAGCCTGCGAAACGTCAGGCTGTTACCAATCCGGAAGGCACGCTGTTTGCTGTTAAGCGCCTGATCGGCCGCCGCTTTGATGATCCGATGGTCACCAAAGACAAAGATCTCGTACCTTACAACATCGTTAAGGGCGACAATGGCGATGCATGGGTAGAAACCCATGGCAAGAAATATTCGCCTTCGCAGGTATCCGCGATGATCCTTCAGAAGATGAAGGAAACCGCTGAATCCTATCTCGGTGAAAATGTAACACAGGCTGTTATTACAGTTCCTGCTTACTTCAACGATGCTCAGCGTCAGGCAACCAAAGATGCCGGTAAGATTGCCGGTCTGGAAGTTCTGCGTATCATCAACGAACCAACCGCTGCGGCTCTGGCCTATGGTCTTGATAAGAGCGAAGCCAAAACCATTGCTGTTTACGACCTTGGTGGTGGTACATTCGACGTGTCCATCCTCGAAATCGGCGATGGCGTGTTCGAAGTGAAGTCCACCAATGGTGACACTTTCCTCGGCGGTGAAGACTTTGACATGCGTCTGGTTGAATATCTGGCAGCAGAATTCAAAAAAGAGCAGGGCATTGATCTGAAGAACGACAAACTGGCTCTGCAGCGCCTCAAGGAAGCCGCAGAAAAAGCGAAGATCGAACTGTCTTCTGCTCAGCAGACTGAAATCAACCTGCCGTTCATCACCGCTGATGCAACCGGTCCTAAGCACCTTGCCATCAAACTGTCCCGTGCGAAGTTTGAAAGCCTGGTGGATGATCTGGTTCAGCGCACCATTGAACCATGTAAAGCTGCACTGCGCGATGCTGGCCTCAAAGCCGGTGAAATCAGTGAAGTTGTGCTGGTTGGTGGTATGACCCGTATGCCGAAAATTCAGGAAGTTGTTAAAGCTTTCTTCGGCAAGGAACCGCATAAGGGTGTGAACCCTGATGAAGTGGTTGCGATGGGTGCTGCTATTCAGGCCGGTGTCCTGCAGGGTGACGTTAAAGACGTTCTGCTCCTCGACGTAACACCGCTGTCGCTCGGTATTGAAACACTTGGTGGTGTGTTCACCCGTCTGATCGACCGCAACACAACCATTCCGACCAAGAAATCGCAGACCTTCTCGACCGCTGAAGACAATCAATCGGCTGTGACGATCCGCGTTTCGCAGGGCGAGCGTGAAATGGCTGCAGACAACAAGATGCTCGGCCAGTTTGATCTGGTTGGCATTCCGCCTGCACCACGCGGCGTACCGCAGATTGAAGTGACTTTTGACATCGACGCGAACGGTATTGTTAACGTGACCGCGAAAGATAAAGGCACCGGTAAAGAACATCAGATCCGTATTCAGGCATCCGGCGGTCTGTCAGATGCTGATATTGAGAAGATGATCAAAGATGCGGAAGCCAATGCGGATGCCGATAAGGCACGCCGTGAAGCTGTGGAAGCCAAGAACCAGGCTGAAGCTCTGATCCACTCGACCGAGAAGTCGCTGAAAGACTATGGCGATAAAGTTTCCGGTGATGATAAGGCTGCGATCGAAACAGCTCTTGCTGCACTGAAAACCGCTGTTGAAGGCGATGATGCGGAAGACATCAAAGCGAAAACACAGACCCTTGCTGAAGCTTCCATGAAGCTTGGTCAGGCTATGTATGAATCAGCACAGGCTGAAGAAGGTGGCGAAGACGCTGCTGATGCCCGCGCTGATAAGGACGATGTTGTTGACGCCGATTTCGAAGAAATCGACGAAGACAAAAAGAAATCCTGATTTATCAGGTTGAAAGGCAAAGCCCGGCTTAGTGCCGGGCTTTTGTCCATTCAGTTGCCTGCGGTTTTGCATGTCTTTCACGGCAAAATGCAAAATTCAGGGCACATGAATTTACCCGTCTCTGGACATCGGTTTGCGGTGTCACCACATAAACCGGACGGGATGAACAGGTCAGCGCCGGATATTGGTTTGTTAAAAACTAGAGCATGTCTCCCAAAAGTGGGTACCGGTTTTGGGTTTAAGACATGCGTAAAACAAACCGTTAGAGCGAGAGCAGTGGATACGATTAAACGCGACACGCTCTAGGGCTGCGACAACCTTCAATGACTGTCTGAAAATGTTCTGATCGGGGCGGCATCATCAGACAACAGCCATCGGGACGAATGGTTTATGAAAGTGGATTACTACGAAACGCTCGGCGTTGTCAGAACTGCGGATGATAAGGTTATTAAAACGGCCTATCGCAAACTGGCAATGCAATATCATCCGGATCGCAATCCGAATGATGCGGAAGCAGAGCGCAAATTTCTTGAGCTGGGCGAAGCCTATGACGTGCTGAAAGACCCGCAAAAACGTGCGGCCTATGACCGTTTCGGTCATGCAGCCTTTGAAAATGGCGGCGGCGGTGCCGGCGGATTTGGTGGCTTTGGCGGCGGCGGTTTTGGTGCCGGTGGCTTTGCTGATATTTTCGAGGATATTTTCGGCGATGTTATGGGCGGCGGTCGCAATCGTCGCTCCGGCGGCCGCGAGCGCGGTGCCGATCTGCGCTATAATATGGAAGTAACGCTCGAGGAAGCCTATGCCGGTAAAACGGCACAGATCAGTGTTCCGGGTTCTATTTCCTGTGAGGAATGCACGGGTACCGGTGCCAAGAAAGGCACACAGCCGGTTACCTGTACAACTTGCGGCGGCGCCGGTCGTGTGCGCGTGGCGCAGGGCTTTTTCTCTGTGGAGCGTACCTGTCACACCTGTAACGGCCGTGGCCAGATGATTAAAGATCCGTGCCCGAAATGTGACGGTGCGGGACGTATCAGTCAGGAACGCAATCTCTCGGTCAATATTCCGGCAGGGATTGAAGACGGCACACGCATTCGCCTGACCGGTGAGGGTGAAGCCGGTACACGCGGCGGACCGAGCGGCGATCTTTATATTTTCCTGTCGATCAAGCCGCATGAATTCTTCCAGCGCGACGGATCTGATCTTTATTGCAAAGTGCCGATCTCGATGGCGACAGCCGCTCTGGGCGGTCAGTTTGAAGTGGCAACGCTTGATGGTACGCAGACCCGTGTGAAAGTGCCGGAAGGCACCCAGAACGGCAAACAGTTCCGCCTCAAGGGTAAGGGCATGCCGGTGCTGCGCCAGCAGACAACGGGTGATCTCTATATCCAGATTGCGATTGAAACACCGCAGAATTTGAGCAAGCGTCAGCGTGAATTGCTCGAAGAGTTTGAGCAGATTTCGTCAAAGGAAAACAGCCCGCAATCGACCGGCTTTTTCTCGCGGATGAAAGAATTCTTTGAAGGTATTCGCGATTAGAGCTTTAAAATTATGCTCTAAGCGCTTTTATTACAGAAAATAACCGGAGCGGCATTTGTATTTCATGCAAGTGCCGCTTTTTTATGCGCCCTATTTTATGGGGCTCACGAAGAAAAATATCATCTCTCTCCGTTTTTGCCTTGCTTCCGCCGCGAAACGCGGCAATTCTTTGTCTGCTGGCGACATATGGGAGTATTTGATGGCTGGGCTGATACCAAAGAAACTTGCACAAAAATTCGATGAAGAGATTCGCTTCTTCAAAGGCTGGATCGATAAGCCGAAAGCTGTCGGTGCCATCCTGCCGACAAGTGGTGTTACAGCACGCCGCATGGCCAGCATTGTTAACCCGTCATCGGGGCTGCCGGTTCTGGAGCTGGGACCCGGCACCGGTGTGATTACCAAAGCCATTCTTGAGCGCGGAATTGAGCCGCAGAACCTGTATTCAGTTGAATATTCGGCTGAGTTTTTTCACCATTTGCAGAGCACTTATGCGGGGGTGAACTTCCTGCAGGGTGATGCCTTTGATCTTGATAATGTGCTTGGTGAAGCAAGGGATCAGCAGTTTGACAGTGTGATTTCCGCCGTGCCGCTGCTCAATTTCCCGATGGAAAAACGACTGGCATTTCTTGGCGATTTGCTGACCCGTATTCCTGCCGGCCGTCCGGTGATGCAGATTTCTTACGGGCCGGTTTCACCGCTACCGGTCGGGCGCGGTGCCTATAGTGTCGAAGGTTTTGATTTTATTCTGCGCAACCTGCCGCCTGCGCGCCTGTGGGTTTACCGCCGGATTCTGGTATAGATTACGACCAGTCGTAAAATGCAGCACAGAACGCCGTATCAGAATGTTGATGCGGCGTTGCTTTTTTATATGCGGCGCTAAATAGTGATGTTCTGACTATTTGTTTTGCCGTCATTGAAAGGATCAGCCCTATGTCCTCAGTTCTCGTTTTTGCCGGATCCACCCGTAAAAATGCCTATAGCGGTCAGCTTGCCGGAGCTGCTGTGCAGGAACTGACACGGCAAGGCGCAGACGTAACCTATATTTCGCTCAAAGATTATCCGCTGCCGATCATGGATCAGGATCTGGAAGTGGAAGAGGGAATTCCTGAAAATGCCTATAAGCTTGCACGGTTGTTTGCGGCTCATAAAGGCCTGCTGATTGCTTCGCCTGAATATAACTCCTCAATCCCGCCTCTGCTGAAAAATACACTAGACTGGATCAGCCGTATTCATGAGGATGGTGGTAAACCGTTTCAGCCAACATCGCATCTGACGGTGGCACTGTGTTCGTCTTCACCGGGTGGATTTGGCGGTATGCGCGGTCTGTATCATCTGCGCTCAGTCATGATGATGCTCAATACCCAGATTATTTCCGAACAATGCTCTGTTCCCCATGCCCATCAGGCATTCAATGAAGACGGCGCTTTGCGCGATGAACGCACGGCGCAGACCCTTGCCCGTGTCTGTCGCAGCCTTATCAGCAAGATCTGATCTTTTCACTCAGCGCTTGTTGTGCGATGAGGGATAAATTTCAGATCAGAATGAAGTGCGGAGACAGATGATGGATGTAAACAACGTGCGCGACCGGTTGATTGTTGGTCTCGATGTGCCGGATGTAATTGCGGCGGAAAAGATCGTTGATGAACTGGGCGATACGGTTTCGTTCTATAAAATCGGTTACCAGCTGGTGTTTTCGCAAACGGCAAAGGGTGGCGGTCTGGATTTTGCTTCACACCTGCTCTCGATGGGCAAAAAAGTCTTTCTCGATGTGAAACTACTCGATATCGATAATACAATCGCTAAGGGCGTGGAAAATATCGCCAAGCGCGGTGTGACCATGATGACGCTCCATGCCTATCCGAAGGCGATGCGTGCAGCTGTGCAAGCTGCCAAAGGCTCAGACCTCTGCCTGCTTGGTGTGACTGTGCTGACCTCGATGGATCAGGCGGATATGCTGGAGGCCGGTTACACTATGTCACCGGAGGAACTGGTGCTGCGCCGCGCACAGCAGGCACGTGATGCAGGGATGGGCGGTATTGTAGCCTCTGCCGCTGAGTCGGCCGCTATCCGTAAAATAGTCGGGCCGGATATGGCGATTGTCACGCCGGGTATCCGTCCTGCGGGCAGTGAAGCCGGAGACCAGAAACGTGTGATGACACCGGCAGATGCACTTCGCGCCGGTTCGAGCCATCTGGTTGTGGCGCGTCCGATTGTTGGTGCTGCAGACCGTAAAGCGGCGGCACAGAGCATTCTGGAAGAAATGGCCGCGGCTGTGTGAAAATTATGAATGGGAGTAAATGATGACGAAAGCTTACTGGATTGCCCGTGTCGATGTGCGTGATGCTGAGCGTTACAAAGATTATATCAGCACAGCCAAGCCCGCTTTTGAGCGCTTCGGTGCCAATTTCATTGCCCGTGGCGGCGTTGCCCATGCGGTAGAAGGGCAGGGACGCGCGCGTAATGTCATCATTGAATTCCCGAGCATGCAGCATGCACTGGATTGTTATAATTCGCCGGAATATCAGGCAGCGGTGGTAATTCGTCAGACTGTTGCCGATGGTGAGGTTATAATTGTTGAAGGCAATGCAGCCTGATCACATTAATGTAGTTAGCATTATAAATACCGGCCTTTACTGGCCGGTATTTTGTATTAAATATGCGTAGCAGTTACTGAAATTATGAAACAGAGGGCACTATGGCTTTGAAAATTGCGGTTCAGATGGACCATATCAATTCCATTCGTATCGCGGGTGATACCAGCTTTGCTTTGTGCCTTGCGGCAGCAGAGCGTGGCCATGAGCTTTATCATTACACGCCGGATCGCCTGTCGATGCGTGATGGTGTTGTCAGCGCGGCTCTGGAGCCGTTGCAGGTGCGTGATATTGAAGGCGATCATTTCACACTCGGTGAAGCCGTGCATACGGATTTGTCGGAAATGGACGTTATCCTGCTGCGTCAGGATCCGCCTTTTGACATGAACTATATCACCACAACCCATCTTCTGGAGCGTATTCATCCGAAGACATTGGTGGTGAATGATCCGGCATGGGTACGCAACAGCCCTGAGAAAATCTTTGTGACAGAGTTTCCGGATCTGATGCCGGAAACACTGATTACCAAAGACTTGCAGGAAGTGCTCAAATTCCGCAGGGAATTTGGTGACATCATCATCAAGCCGCTTTACGGCAATGGCGGCGCAGGCGTGTTCCACTTGACGACAGATGACCGCAATCTGACATCACTGTTGGAAATGTTCGAGCAGATGTATCGTGAACCGTTCATCGCCCAGCGTTATTTGAAAGATGTGCGCTCCGGCGATAAGCGCATTATTCTGATTGATGGCGAGCCGGTTGGTGCCATCAATCGCGTGCCTGCGGAGAGCGATGCCCGCTCCAACATGCATGTCGGCGGTCGTGCTGAAGCGACTGAACTGACGGCGCGTGAAAAAGAAATCTGCGCGCGCATCGGCCCCTCTTTGAAAGAACGCGGCTTTATTCTCGTCGGTATTGATGTGATCGGGGATTATATGACCGAGATTAACGTGACATCACCGACCGGCATCCGCGAGATCAAACGCTTCGGCGGTGCGGATATTGCGCAATTGTTCTGGGATGTGGTTGAAGCCAAGAGCACTTAAATTTCATCTTTATAACTAATTGATATAATTAATAAAATACCGGAAACTCATTTGCAGTTCCGGTGTTTTTGTTTGTTGATGTTGTGCATTTCCCCTGCTTAAAATGATGTATCGGGTGGGGGCATGAAATGATTGCACGGGTCAGTACGGTTGCTTTTCAGGGCATTGAAGCCAAGCTTGTTGATGTGCAGGTGATGGCGGCACCGGGCAAGATGAGTATGTCGATTGTCGGCCTGCCGGACAAAGCAGTGGCTGAGAGCCGTGAGCGGGTGCAGGCGGCGCTCCATGCCTCCGGTCTGTCAATGCCGGTGAAGAAAGTGACCATCAATCTGGCACCGGCGGATTTGCCCAAAGAAGGCTCGCATTATGATCTGCCGATTGCCATGGGGCTGATGGTGGCGGTCGGTGCTTTGCCGGAAGATTGTCTGCAATCCTTTGTGGTGCTTGGTGAACTGGCACTGGATGGCACAATCGCACCGGTTGCCGGTGTGCTGCCCGCAGCGATAACCGCTAATATGCATGATCTGGGATTGATCTGCCCGCAGGCTTGCGGGGCAGAGGCTGCATGGGCTGATGCGGATATGCCGATCCTCAATCCGCGCAGTCTGATCGCATTGGCCAATCATTTTCGTGGCTCACAGGTATTGTCCCGTCCGCAACCGGCCATAAAGAGCTTTTCCGATGGGCCGGAGGCGTTTCCTGATCTGGCGGATGTCAAAGGGCAGGAAACAGCAAAGCGCGCGCTGGAGGTGGCTGCAGCGGGCAATCATAATTTGTTGTTTGTCGGCCCTCCGGGATCGGGTAAGTCCATGCTGGCGCAGCGTCTGCCCGGTATTCTCCCGCCTTTGTCTCCACGGGAGATGCTCGATGTCTCTATGATTGCCTCAGTTTCCGGCATGTTATCCGGCGGTAAGCTCACAGACCGGCGGCCGTTTCGCAGCCCGCATCATTCGGCTTCTATGGCGGCAATGGTTGGCGGCGGGCATAAAGCAAAGCCCGGCGAGATATCCATGGCTCATCATGGCGTGCTGTTTCTTGATGAATTACCGGAGTTTTCACCGCAGGTGCTGGATTCGATGCGACAGCCTTTGGAAACAGGTGAATGTATGATCGCGCGTGCCAATCATCGCATCAGCTATCCGGCACGGTTTCAGCTGGTGGCGGCGATGAATCCGTGCAAATGCGGAATGGCCGGAGAACCGGGTTTTACCTGTGCACGGGGCCCGCGCTGCCGCAGCGATTATCAGGCGCGGGTATCAGGGCCATTGCTAGATCGTATTGATCTGCGGATAGATGTAGCCGCTCTTAAGCCCTCTGACCTGATTTTAACAGGGCAGGCGGAAAGTAGTACTGCGGTGGCTCATCGTGTGGCGCAGGCGCGGCACAGGCAGCAGGAACGTTATCAGCAATTAGGGATGGCGCATATTATGACCAATGCCGCCTGTCCGCCCAATATACTGGAGGAGATCGCAGCGGTCAGTAATGACGGGCGTAGATTGCTCTATGATGTGAGTGAGAAATTGCGGCTGTCAGCGCGTGCCTATCATCGTGTTTTGAAAGTAGCACGTACGTTGGCTGATCTTGAAGCGGCAGCGCATGTTGAGCGCAAACATGTGGCTGAGGCTGTTTCCTATCGTACATCGACGGAAATGGTCAGTGCCTGACCAGGCCGTTTATATTACGCTGCAGGCTTATTTAACTGCGCCGACAACCAGATTGCCCGGAGTTTCAATGGAAACCCAACGACCGGTATGGTTGGCAGCCTGACGCTTGAGATAGGTATAATCGGTTTCCTGCCAGTTTTTCACAGCATCGGTCAGATTATCGAGAATGAAATCACCACGATCAGTGCGCACGGTCAGAACCGCATGACCTTCACCATCAGGTTTGCGGAGCACAGTGATGAGTAATGAGCTGAGCGGAATGCCGGCTTTGGCCAGTTCACGGCGCTTGAGCAGTACATATTCTTCACAATCACCAACGGTTGTAGAATAGGTCCAGTATTCTTCCACACCGTAGATTTCCATATCAGTCATTGGCTGGATCAGCGCGTTGACTTCAACATTGACCTGAACAATTTTCGCCCATGTTGCCTGATCGAGTTTGACAGGAGCTGTTTGCGCAGAAGTAACATTGCACTCGGCTGGCAGCCGTTTGCAGAATTCGTAATGACCGATTGGCTGTGATGTTAAACCGCCGGTTGCCATGAACGGGCTGCCTGTCTGTGCCGCAAGTGTTGATGAGCCGAGCGCTAATACCAAACTTGCTGCCAAGCCTGCGACTGACAATGTCAGATTTTTTAAATTTACAAAACTGAACATACACAACGCCTCAGCCACAGTCATTTATTAACGAAATGTTAATATCGGTAACAGGTAAGAGTCAATTGTGCCGGACGCGCTACGCCCGAGTTTATTAAGAAATGGTTAACAAGCATTAAGAGGCAGTTTTGCCCCTTTGATATTCCCGTAAAAGCGGAGACCGGTTTTGCGTCCGGAAATGCGTGAAAGCAAACAGGCAGAGCATTTCCGGTGTTCCGGAATGAACAGGAAATGCTCCGGCGTTGATTACAGCTTGTTGTAGCAAACCTTGGTATGGCCTGCGCCGACAAAGCCGAGTTTCTGAGCTGCGCCTTTGGAGAGATCCAGAACACGGCCTTTGATGAACGGGCCGCGGTCGTTAATCCGTACCACGAGCGATTTTCCGTTGTTCTGATTGGTCACACGTACTTTGCTGCCGAGCGGCAGGGTGCGGTGTGCGGCAGTCATACCTGCCGGATTCATGCGTTCACCTGATGCGGTTTTTGATGTCAGTGCATACCAGGAAGCGCGGCCGCAATTGGCAGCAGCAGCTTCAGCCTGACTGCCGGAAAAAGCAGAAACTAAAAAGACAGCGGCGGAAAATGCAAAGAGGGCAGGCAGGCGCTTGGTGCGGATCGTCGTCATAGGTCGTACCGGTGTCAGCAGCCGGAGGTTGTACAATCATTGTACAAAATATCGGGCGCGACGGTTGTGTCAGAGCGCGGACGCAGAATGCGGATAGATTGCAGTCAGTCATCCGGTCTGTCGTTATCAATAATCTGAAGTAACAGAAGTTCAGGCGCTCAACTGCAATGTAAATGTGGCGCTGAAATGGTCACAAATGGAATATATTTTGGATTGAATTTTAGGTTAACAATCTGTAAAATTTCGTTATATTGAGTATATATTCTGATTTTAATCTTTAATATTTTCTATTTTATCTTTCTTGAATCAAAAATCTATATAGAATTATTTATTTTTATGAAAATATGACTCTGCGTCTGATCGCGTTTCAAGAACTGGACATGTTTAATTTCGAATTCAAGACTGACTCCAAGGAGGCAGCGGTACAATCTGTGTTTGCAGGACAAGTTTAAAAAGCTTTCCGCCAAGGTGTAAATATTATGGCGAAATTGTGATTTTGGCTGGTGATCACGTTTTTGAAAGCTGATTGCTTGTCTCACCTTTTGCGTTTAGAGCTTAATACAGGCGTTTTTGGATGCACAATAAGACCGGCAGGCAGAATCGGGGAGGATGGTTTTGCTGCTGAAAAACGTGCAAACTCAGCCGGAAAACGTTGATAAGCAAACGTTGGCAGGCAAAAGCCGGAACAGTAGATTATATCGGATTGTATTTATGTCGCTTCCTCCATCGGATCATTCCTTGAGTAAGCCGGAGCCCAAGCCGGTCACTACACCGGAGCGCGTGCAGCAAGAGCAGACGCCTGCACAAGCGGTTGTTCTGTCCGGCCCGCAACGCTTTCTTTATCTGTGTCTCGGTTTTCTGATGCTGGGATTGGGGATTATCGGTGCAATTCTGCCGGTGATGCCGACGACAATCTTCATTATTCTGGCGGCATGGTTTTTTGCCCGCTCATCACCCAAGCTTGAAAAGCGCATTCTGGCACATCCGCAATTCGGTCCGCTGGTGATTAAATGGCGGGATCGCGGGGCTATTCCGCGTCGTGCCAAGAAATTCGCTTGCGGCGGTATGATGATCGGCTATGCGATTTTTCTCTGGAGCGCCCAGCCCGGATTATATTTAGGCGCAGGCGTTGCGCTTTTTATGTTGGCTTGTGCTTACTATGTGGTATCCCGACCAGAGGAGTAAAATCCGGCGCTGAGGGTGTTGCCGGATTCAATTATCTGGGAGCCTATTATGAGTGACAATGCTGCGCCGCGGATTAATCCGGCAGTTTCTGCTTTATCATTACCGCCAATTCCCGCTGTCAAAGCATGGGCGCAAGCCTATGACGGTGCTTTGGGGCTGTTGATTGATTTGTCACAGGCTGTGCCGGGCTATCCGCCGCACGATGAAATGCTGCGCCTTTCCGGTGAAGCGGCATCCTCTAAAGCTTTTGCCAATTACGGGCCGATTGAAGGACTGCCGGCGCTGCGTGAAGCCTATGCTGCGCATGTCAGCCAGCTTTACAAAGCCAAACTCGATGCAGCGCAGGTGCAGATTACAGCCGGTTGCAATCAGGCTTTTATCGCAGCCGTCATGGCGCTGGCCGGTGCCGGTGATACGGTGATGCTGAGCAATCCGCTCTATTTTAATCATGAAACGTCACTGGCCATGCTCGGTATCAAGCTGGAGCTGATGCCATGTCGTGCGCAGAACGGTTTTGTACCAGACCCGCAGGAACTGAAGCAGGTTCTCCATGCAGGTATTAAAGTGCTGGCGCTGGTCACGCCGAATAATCCGACCGGCGCTGTCTATTCACCGGAAGTCCTGAAACAGATTTATGAGATTTGCCGTGCCAATGGTACATGGCTGATTCTCGATGAGACTTACCGTGACTTTCTCGAAGATGCCGATGCCGTGCCGCATCATTTGTTCGATGAGGCTGACTGGAATGATTATCTGATCCAGCTTTACAGCTTTTCCAAATCCTTCTGTATTCCGGGTCACCGCCTTGGTGCGATTATTGCGGCGGAAGCTGTGATTGGCGAGATTGCCAAGATCATGGACAATCTGCAGATTTGTGCGCCGCTGCCGCCGCAGGCTGCAATTGCGCAGGCGATTGAACCGCTGACCGGATGGCGCAATGAAAACCGCCGTGAAATTACACATCGGGCGCAGGCTTTGCGCAGTGCAATAGCGCAGATGGATGGTTGGGAAGCCATTTCTGTTGGTGCCTATTTCGCCTTTGTGCGTCATCCGTTTAAGGGTATCGAATCTGCGGCGGTGTCAGAGAAACTGGCAAAGACCTGCGGTATTATCACCATTCCCGGCGCTTATTTTGGTGAAGGACAGCAGGACTTCCTGCGCTTTGCATTTGCCAATGTGGATGCTGAAACCATTACGAAACTGCCGGAACGTGTAGCTGCGCTGCGATTTTAACTGCTGTTCATTGTGCCGCATATAACCATCTGGCGCTTAAGCTGATTCTTCCCCTATAGTGGCAGACGGTCTGCTGCATATCGGGGAGGAATGCATGTTTGAACTGGCAATCGCGTGGGACTGGCTTGGCTTTGCTGCCCGCTGGCTCCACGTTATCACCGCAATTGCGTGGATCGGCTCATCTTTCTATTTCATTGCTCTTGATCTGGGCTTGCGCAAAGCGCCCGATCTGCCGCCCGGCGCCTATGGCGAGGAATGGCAGGTTCACGGTGGCGGTTTCTATCACATTCAGAAATATCTGGTGGCACCGTCGCGAATGCCGGAAGACCTGATCTGGTTCAAATGGGAATCCTATGCCACGTGGCTGTCAGGCTTTGCGCTTCTTGCCATCGTCTATTACGGCAGTGCTGATCTCTATCTGATTGATCCGCAGGTGCTGAATGTTTCCCGCACCACGGCGATCATCATTTCACTGGCTTCCATTGCCGGTGGCTGGATCATCTATGATCTGCTGTGCAAATCCCCGCTGGGACGCAATACCACGCAGCTGATGGTGATCCTCTATTTCGTGCTGGTTCTTATGGCATGGGGCTATACGCAACTCTTTACCGGACGCGCGGCCTTCCTGCATCTCGGCGCTTTCACCGCCACCATCATGTCCGCCAATGTGTTCATGATTATCATTCCGAACCAGAAGAAAGTGGTCGCGGATCTGATTGCCGGACGCACACCTGACCCCAAATATGGCGTGATCGCCAAGCAGCGTTCCACCCATAATAACTATCTGACGCTGCCGGTTATCTTCCTGATGTTGTCGAACCATAACCCGCTGGCATTCGGCACGAAATATAACTGGATTATTGCATCGCTGGTGTTTCTGATGGGGGTAACAATCCGCCATTGGTTCAATACCCGCCATGCGCGCAAGGGCAGCCCGACCTGGACATGGCTGGCAACGGTTTTGCTGTTTATCGTGATTATGTGGCTGTCCACCGAACCGAAACAGCTGGACAATGCTGGAGGGGCGCAAGCCTCGACACTCCAGCAAAAATACATCAATACGCCGGAATTTGAGACGGTGCGCGATACGGTTATGGGGCGCTGTTCCATGTGTCATACGGCAGAGCCGTCATGGGAGGGCATTCTGGTGCCACCTAAAGGTGTCATCCTCGACAGTGATGTTGCGATCGCTGCCCATGCCAAAGAAATCTATCTTCATGCAGCGCGTTCCCATGCCATGCCGCCGTCCAATCTCACCGGTATGAGTGCGGAGGAGCGTCTGTTGTTGCGGCGCTGGTATGAGACGGCGTCAGCTTCTAAACCCTGATCGAATCTACGTTGTAATATTGACTATTTCTGCTTTTCAGCGAGGGTATTTTCATGTCTGTGAATATGACACAAAAGCATAATCAGCGTCTTATCCGCGGGCGTGTTTTGAGTTTTATCCGTGAGCCGCAGGATATCAGCGATACAGCGTCTTATATCTATCATGAAGACGGGGCACTGCTTGTTGAAGGCGGGATGATTAAAGCAGTCGGCGATTATGCAGCTGTTGCGGCACAAAAATCACCGGACACACCGGAAACCGATCACCGTCCGCATCTGATCTTGCCCGGTTTTATTGATACGCATATCCATTTTCCGCAAAGTCAGGTGGTTGCGTCTTACGCGGCGGAACTGCTGGACTGGCTCAATGATTACACTTTCATTGAAGAGCAGAAATATGCCGATGAGCAATTCGGTGAGCATATTGCCGAACGCTTTATTGATGAATTATTGCGTCACGGCACCACGACTGTTGTGGCCTATGGTTCTGTGCACCCGCAAAGTGTGGATGCATTTTTTCGCGCCAGTGAGCGGCTGAATATGCGTAACATTGCCGGTAAGGTGATGATGGATCGCAATGCGCCTGCCGCTTTGTGCGATACGGCGCAATCTTCCTATGATGACAGCAAGGCTCTGATTGCCCGCTGGCGTGGTAAAGGGCGGTTGGATTATGCGATTACGCCACGTTTCGCGATTACTTCAACACCGGAACAGCTTGAGGCTGCGCAGGCTTTGGTGCGTGAGCATCCGGAATGTTATGTGCAGACTCATCTGTCTGAGAACCATGCCGAGATTGAATTCACCTGTTCGCTCTATCCTGATGCGCCGGATTATACCGGCATTTATGAGCATTACGGCCTGCTCGGGGAAAAGACATTGCTCGGGCATTCCATTCATTTGTCGGAGCGGGAAGTGAAGGTGCTGGCTGATAGCCGGTCTGTGGCGGTATTTTGCCCGACTTCCAATCTGTTTCTCGGCAGCGGGCTGTTTAACCGTGACGGTCTGCGCGATGCCGGTGTGCGCATTGGCGTTGCGACTGACATTGGCGGCGGTACCAGCTGGTCGATGCTGCGCACGCTGGATGAGGGCTATAAAGTGCTGCAATTGCGTGGCCAGCGGCTCAATCCGCTCAGTTCATTCTATATGATGACTTTGGGCAATGCCCGTGCACTGTCGATGGAAGACAGGATCGGTACGCTGGATGCGGGTACGGAAGCGGATTTCGTGATTTTGGACAGTCGTGCCACATCTGCCATGCGGCTGCGTATGGATGCAGGCTCCAATCTGGCGCAGGAATTATTCCTGTTGCAGACGCTCGGGGATGACCGCGCGATTGTGGAAGCCTATGTGGCTGGTCAGCCGGTGAAAACGGCTCACTGACAAAAAGCAGTTTAAAGAAAAACCGGCCGGAAAGTAATTTCCGGCCGGTTCTTCAATTTAGATATTTTAGTCTTCGTGGATCAGGCTGTGATCACGGGTTTCTTTCATGCGGATATAGATAATCAATGAAAGACCGATCATGATTGTCACATACCAGAAGAACCATGTTTCATAGCCGGACAACTTGAATTTCAGCGCTACCCATTCAGCGGTACCGCCAAAGATCGTATTGGCCAGTGCATAAGGCAGAGCAACACCAAGCGCACGGATATGTGCAGGGAACATTTCTGCCTTCACCACCGCATTGATCGAGGTGTAACCGGTCACGATAATCAGACCTGCCAGCGACAAACCGAAAGCCACATATGGATTGGTTGTTGTTGAGAGGGTGGAGAAGATCGGATAGGTAAACAACACACCCATCACGCCGAAACCGATCATCAGCGGCTTGCGGCCAACGCGGTCTGAAAGCGCACCGGCCAGCGGCTGGATCAGCATGAAGATCAGCAGCGCGAGCGCCGTAATTTCACTGGCGGATTCCTTGCTGAAACCGGAAGTGTTGACGAGGAATTTCTGCAGATAGGTTGTGTATGTATAGAATGCCAGCGTACCACCGGCTGTCAGTGCCAGAACTGTGAAGGCTTCTTTCGGATAATGCTTGAACAGGGCAAAACCGCTGGAACGTGGCTTGTCGCTGGTTTTGGCATTATCGAATGATTTTGTTTCCACAAGACCACGGCGAACCCAGAATACGAAGATCGCCAGCAGACCGCCGATGAAGAACGGAATACGCCAGCCCCATTCACCGAGCTGTTCCGGTGTGAGAAGACGCTGAAGGATCAGCAAGACGCCGAGGGCTGTCAGCTGACCGGCAATCAGGGTCACATATTGGAAGCTGGAGAAGAAACCGCGACGGCTTTTGCCAGCCATCTCGCTCAAATAAGTGGCGCTGGCACCATATTCACCACCCACACTCAGACCCTGCAACAGGCGGGCAAAAACCAGCAATGCCGGTGCCATAACACCGATTGTTTCATAGGCCGGTGTCACTGCAATAATCAGCGAGCCGATACACATCAGCGTAACAGAAAGGGTCAGACCGGCTTTGCGGCCTTTGCGGTCGGCATAAATACCCATGATCCATGCACCGATCGGGCGCATCAGGAAGCCGACTGCAAACACGGCCGCAGCACTCAGCAGCTCGGCTGTCTGGTTGCCTGACGGGAAGAATTTAGGCGCAAAATAAAGCGTAAAAGCAGCATAGACATACCAGTCATACCACTCAACAAGATTACCGGCAGAACCGCCGAGAATAGATTTTATGCGGGTTTTTCGGTCGAGCTCCGGCGCCGGCGAATGAGCCGGTGAAGCATTGTCTTTAGGCGACATTTCAAATCCAATCTTACACCAAAAAGCAAAACCGGATTTTGCAAAGCGAAATATCGGCCTGAGAAACTGAAAACGGAAACGTCTTGGGAGACACGTTTATCCGTTCTGTTTCAGGCGTTACACTTTATCCGGTGTTGCCGTTCTCTAAAAAGGAAACGAAAAACACTCTGCTGCCGCAGATATTTTTCGGCGCACAGAGCCAGACCATGTGTTTAACTACAGCCTGACTGATCGGGAGATGCAGCCTGAAAAATGCCTGAACAGAGAGGTTCTTTGACTTTAACGTAAACGGCCTATGCCGATAAATCGGTTTTGTCTACTGGCTGGCGGGCAATTTATGAGGCATTGGCTTGTATTCTTTAAATGCTTGAAAGTTTCGTGCGTATGAGAGTTTTAAAATGTTATAAAATTGCATCTGCATAGCTGCTGAAAAGAATAGATACGGGCCATTGTTGAAATCGAAACAGCTCTCTTGCTTTCTTCAAAAGAAACAGTAACGTCGCGCTCGCAACAGAGCCTTATGTTTCAGACTATGCTTTGGTGCCGATAATTGATCTGACGTCACATGCTGAATGTGAAGGGGGCTGAGTGTGGGGAGCGCCAGTCTGCCGGAATACTCTCCGAAAACCCGCACATTTATGGCCCCATATTTTTTATGGCCCAGCACCTTTACGGCAGTGACAATATGAATACGCAAACGCATAATCTCCGCGCAGCTTTGATCGCCTTTATTGCTTTCACAGCATTTTCAGGGGCGGATACAATTGTCAAAACACTGAGCGCCCGCATCGGTGTTTATGAGACAACATTTTTGCTGTCCGTTTTTGCTCTGTCTTTCATTGTTGTTCATGGCTGTCTCAGCGGGCAGGCCAAGCGTTTGCTGCCGGTTTATCCAAAACTGGCCTTTGGCCGTGCGTTGTTGTTGTCGATGAATACGCTGCTGATCTATTATGCGTTTTCGGCTTTGCCGCTGGCTGAAGCCTATGTTTTGGGCTTTCTGTCTCCGATTTTTGTCGCGATTGTTGCTTTTATCATGGTGGGAGAGCGCCTCTCCTTGCGGGGCTGGTTCGGCGTTCTTCTCGGTTTTGCCGGTGTGATCTGGATTTTGCAGCCGGGCGCGGCACCACTGTCTGCGGGGCATCTGGCCGCTTTGGGCTCGGCATTGTTTTTCGCCATTGCGCAGGTTTTGCTGCGCCGTGCCAAAAGCGATGAGTCCGATAAGGCGCTGGTTGTTGCTCTGCTGATTGTCCAGTCCTGTTTTGCCGGATTGCTGGCATTGTATAATGGTCTGATTACACCTGACTGGCAGGATCTGGGGCTGGCGCTTCTCGGCGGCGGGCTGATTGCTTTTGCGCAGACGATGATTGTTAAAGCTTTCCGTCTGGGATCTGCCGCGATTGTTGCGCCCGTTCAATATAGCCAGATTATCTGGGGACTGTTCTATGGGGCATTACTGTTTAACGCTCCGGTGGAAATTCACATGCTGGCCGGTGCCGTCGTCATCCTGATTTCCGGCTGGCTGGTGCTGAATTAAGATATGCTTTTGCTTTGAACCAGCCGGATCATGCCGGCTGGCGAACTATATTTATTGCTTTATATTGACGGCATTGCTGTCTCCCTTAATTTACCGGCATAGCGGGAATAATCCGCATAGGAATGAGGGGGAGGCGGATGCAGATGCCGCATGATAATAAGACGTCGATATCCGATGCTGAAAATGAGCTGATTTATCCGGCGCATCCTTTGCCTGAAAGCGGAAATCTGCAAAATCTGACGAAATATGTGCGTACAGGCCGCGCAATGCTGACCGGTATTTTTCTGATGATGCTGGTTTATGCGCTGTATTTTGCGCGGGATTTTTTCATGCCGGTCACGCTGGCCATTTTGCTGGCGCTGATGCTGACACCGATTGTCCGTTTCTCCAAAAAACGACTCGGCATTTCCGAAGCTATTTCGGCCACTCTGCTTGTGGTCTTTTCTTTCTCCTTCATCGGAGTGACCGGTTATCTTTTAAGCGGGCCGGTTACGGAAATGGTGAGTGAAGCACCGGAGATCGGGCGGGAGCTGACAGAGAAACTGCACCGTTTGCGCGCACCCGCAGAACATTTGCTCAATATAAGCAAACAGGTCGATCAGGTCGCACAAATGGGACAGGATCCGAAAGTGCAGACAGTTTCGCTGGCGCAGCCCGGAATTCTTTCACAGGCTGCGGGCAATGTTTTGTCAGGCGGCACGACAATTGCTGTGACATTTATCCTGACGCTGTTCATTCTTGCCTCGGGAACCATGTTCTATGAAAAGATTATCCAGTCTTTTGGCAAGCTGAGCGAAAAGAAGCGTGCCTTGCGTGTCGTCTATGATGTGGAACAGGTTATTTCCAGCTATCTGCTGACGATCACGGTCATTAACGGGCTTTTGGGACTGGCAATCAGTCTGGGACTGTGGGCATTGGGGATGCCGACACCGTTTGTCTTCGGTGTGATGGCGGCGCTGCTCAATTTCCTGCCCTATATCGGCGCATTGACGACAATTGTCGTGGTCGGGATCATTGCCATCGTGTCCTTTGACCAGATCGCCTATGCCATGCTGGCTCCGGCTTTTGTGCTGGCCTGTAATATTCTCGAAGGGCAGATTGTGACACCGACCATTATCGGCCGGCGTCTTGAACTGAATACGGTTGCGGTTTTTGTAGCCGTTGCCTTCTGGTCATGGCTGTGGGGCTTCATCGGCGCCCTGATAGCGGTGCCGCTTCTGGTTGTCATAAAAGTTTTCTGTGACCATTTTGAAACATTGCGCCATGTGGGCAATTTCTTGTCGGCGCAGACCACAGAAGATGAGAACGAAACCGGTGAGGAAAAAGCGAAGCCATCCTAACCGATTGTTTTCATTTTGCTTTCAGGGGCCGAATTTTCTGGCTCTGTATTGGTCGTTCGGGAAACTGCATTTTTTTATTATAAAATGCTGAATTGAGCACTGATACAAACCTGTAATATTAGTGTCATATAGCTGTTATATAGAGCGCGTAGATGGCTGGTAACGTCCAAAACGTTACCTCATTCTTCTAACTGGAGCTGCTCCTATGAACAAGCTGATTACAACGACTGCTGCATTGGCAATTGCTGCTGTAGCCGGTGCTACTGCCGCTCAGGCTCGCGACCAGATTCAGGTTGCCGGTTCGTCAACCGTTCTGCCATATGCCAAAATCGTTGCTGAAACTTTCGGCGAAACCTATCCGGATTTCAAAACCCCTGTTATTGAATCCGGCGGTTCGGGCGCAGGCATCAAAGACTTCTGTAAAGGTGTAGGCGAAAACACAATCGATATCGCCAATGCATCCCGCGCAATGAAGTCTTCTGAACTGCAGTCCTGCATCGATGCAGGTGTAAAAGATGTTCAGGAAGTACGCATCGGTTATGACGGTATCGTATTCGCAACCGACATTAACGGTCCGGACTGGAAGCTGGCTCCGGTTGATGTTTACAAGGCTCTTGCTGCTAAAATCGTTGTAGACGGTAAGCTGGTAGATAATCCGAACACCAAGTGGAATCAGGTTAACGCCGCTCTCCCTGATTGGGATATTGCTGCTTACATTCCGGGCGAAAAACACGGTACCCGTGAAGTTTTCGAAGAAAAGCTGCTCGCTGACGGTTGTAAAGAAAGCGGCGCGCTGGAAGTCATCAAAGCCGGTGGTGCAGATGACAAGGCAGCTGCCAAGACCTGTATCGCTGTGCGTAAAGACGGCAAGGCAGTTGATATTGACGGTGATTACAGCGAAACACTCGCCCGCATCAGCGCTAATAAAACCGGCGTTGGCGTATTCGGCCTGTCCTTCTATGAAAACAATGCTGACAAGCTGAAGGTTGCAACTGTGAACGATATCGTTCCAAGCGTTGAAACCATTGCCAAGGGCGAATATCCGGTTTCCCGTCCGCTGTTCTTCTACGTGAAGAAAGCGCATCTGGGCGTGATCCCTGGTCTGAAAGAATATGTGGAATTCTTCCTTTCCGATCAGATGATTGGTGATGAAAGCCCGCTGGCAGACTATGGTCTGGTTCCGGCACCGGAAGCAGAGCGCAAAGAACAGCGCGATGCATTTGCAGCCGGTACTGTAATGCAGGTTAAATAATTTGAATATGGTCCGGGTGCAGACAAGCTCTGCGCCCGGATTGTCTTTTGTCGTGGACGGTGATCAGGGAATTTAAATGTCGATCATGCTGGTCTTAACAATTGTCTTCGTGCTGGGCGTCGCAGGATTTTTCCTTGGCCGCGCCAAAGCGGTTGCACAATTGAATACCGTAAAAAACGTGGCAGATAAAAAAGAGAAACCACATTCCCGTCCGCATTATCACGGATGGTGGGTTTTCTCTCTGACAGTCATGCCGGCAATTATTTTATTTGTCGTCTGGTCGCTGAGCGCCACCGTCTATCTGGAGCAGACTGCCAAATCGCAGTTGCAGGATGCTCTCGGCAACACTGAAAATTACAGCGAAAGCCTGTCGCTCGGCGTAGTGAAAAGCCTCGCACACGGGGTTGAGCGTCTTGATCCGCAGCAACGTGAAAACCTGCCGCAGACCTATTCTGAAGTTCGCGCTTTGATGGCTGAAAAAGGCGTCGCGCTGGCAACGGAAGGTCAGGATGTAATGGTGCCGGTTGCTGTGCAGTGGAATAAAGCGGCAGCTTTTTCTTCGAACATTCGCGCAGCTCTTACCATCGCATTGGCTATTGCCGGATTTATCTTTGGCTGGATGACAATTGCACCGCGCGTCCGCGCCCGCAACAATGTGGAAAGCATTGTGCTGTGGGGGCTGATCGCTGCATCAACCATCGCCATTCTTACCACTGTCGGCATCGTCTTCTCGATGCTGTTTCAGACAATCAATTTCTTCAGCGATGTTCCTGCCTACGAATTTTTCTTCGGAACGGTTTGGGATCCGCGTTTTGCTGCTGCCGGTGCCACAGATTCGCATGGTCAGTTTGGTCTGATCCCGCTGCTTGCCGGTACGCTTTATATCGCGCTGGTCGCCATGGTCTTCGCGGTGCCGGTTGGTCTGTTCGCCGCGATTTATATGTCGGAATATGCCGGTGCCAAAACCCGCGCAATCGTCAAGCCGCTGCTGGAAGTGCTGGCCGGTATTCCGACCATCGTTTACGGTTTCTTCGCGCTGGTCACAGTCGGGCCATTCCTGCGTGACCTGAGTGCGGCGCTGACCGGTGGTCAGGGTTTCATCATGGCGCAGAGCGTGCTCACTGCCGGCTTAGTGATGGGCGTGATGCTGATCCCGTTCGTATCCTCTTTGTCCGACGATATTATCACTGCGGTGCCCCGCTCCCTGCGTGACGGTTCTCTGGGATTGGGTGCCACCCGCTCTGAGACCATCAAGCGTGTGATCTTGCCTGCTGCGCTGCCGGGTATTGTCGGTGCGTTGCTGCTGACCGCTTCCCGCGCCATTGGTGAGACTATGATCGTGGTGCTCGCTGCCGGTGTGGCCGCCAATCTGACGCTCAACCCGTTTGAAGCAATGACGACGATCACTGTTAAAATCGTCAATCAGCTGACCGGTGACCTTGAGTTCAACTCACCGCAGACACTGGTGGCTTTTGCACTGGGTATTACGCTCTTCTTCCTGACCCTGCTGATGAATATTTTCGCTCTCTACATTGTGCGTAAATATCGGGAGCAATATGAATGACCGACGCTGTTTTCACTCCCAAGACAACTTCAACCGCACCTGCCCGCCGTGATATTGGCATCAAGCGCCGCTATGCTGCCGAACGCCGCTTCCGCATGTATGGTGTGATTGCGATTGCAATCGGCATCTTCTTCCTCTGTGCGCTGTTTTTCTCGGTGTTTTCCAAAGGCTACACAGCCTTCTGGCAGACAACGATCGAAATTCCGGTGCTGCTGGATGAGAAGGTGATCGATCCTTCCAATGAACGTGCAAGCAATCCGAATGTGCTGATTACAGCGAATTATCCGCTGCTGGTACGCAATGCATTGGCTGACAAGCTCGGTGTGGAGAAAACCAACCGTCCTGCCATGCGCGATATGACCCGTTTCTATTCGGATGGCGTTCGTTTGCAATTGCGCGAAATGGTAATGGCTGATCCGAAACTGATCGGCACAACCCAGACAATCAAATTCCTTGCGGCTGCGGATATTGACTCGGCCAATAAAGGTCAGATCGACCTGTCGGTTGACCAGAGCAAGCGTAAAGTTTCCGATCTTCAGGTTGGCTGGATGAAGACACTGAAGGATGAAGGCGTTATGCGTCAGTCCTTCAATACCGGCCTGTTTACAATGGGTGCTTCCAGCCGTCCGGAAACGTCCGGTCTGGGTGTGGCGCTGATCGGCTCACTCTATATGATGCTGATCGTGCTGGTGTTTGCTCTGCCGATTGGCGTTGCTGCTTCGATATACTTAGAAGAATATGCGCGTAAAAACCGCTTTACCGATATTATTGAAGTGAACATCAATAATCTGGCTGCGGTGCCGTCCATCGTGTTCGGTCTGCTGGGTCTGGCGGTTTTCATCAACTTCTTTGGTATGCCGCGTTCGGCATCGCTGGTTGGTGGTCTGGTGCTGACGCTGATGACATTGCCGACAATCATTATTGCAACGCGCGCGGCTCTGCGTGCGGTGCCGCCATCAATCCGTGCTGCGGCTCTGGGGCTTGGTGCTTCTAAAACGCAGGTTGTGTTCCACCACGTGCTGCCGCTGGCCGCGCCGGGCATTCTGACCGGCACGATTATCGGTCTGGCTCAGGCATTGGGTGAAACAGCGCCGCTGCTGCTGATCGGTATGGTCGCCTTTGTTGCCAATGCTCCTGTTACCCCTATGGATCCTGCGACTGCGCTGCCGGTACAGATTTTCATGTGGGCTAATGAAGCAGAACGTGCTTTTGTAGAGCGGACATCGGGTGCGATTATTGTGCTCCTCCTGTTCCTCGCTGTGATGAATATTGCCGCAATCATTCTGCGCCGCCGTTTTGAGCGCAGATGGTAATCGGGACGGAGTTGCGATCATGAACCTGATGAATGATTATACTTTAGAGAAAACACTCGGAGAAAAGATGAACGCCTTGCCAAAAAAAATCAAAATGCGCGGGGACAAAGTCAAAGTTTTCTACGGTGAAAAACAGGCTTTGCACGGCGTTGATCTGGATATTGAAGAAAACAGCGTGACCGCGCTGATCGGCCCGTCCGGTTGCGGTAAGTCGACTTTCCTGCGCTCGCTCAACCGTATGAATGACACGATTGAGGGTTGCCGCGTTGAAGGACTTATCACGCTCGATGGCGAGGATATTTACGATCCGAAAATCGACGTGGTGGAACTGCGTGCCCGTGTCGGCATGGTGTTCCAGAAGCCAAATCCGTTTCCGAAATCGATCTATGAGAATGTTTCTTACGGCCCGCGCATTCATGGTCTGGCCCGTAGCCGTGCGGATCTGGATGTCATCGTTGAGAAGAGCCTGCGTGGCGCCAGCCTCTGGGAAGAAGTGAAAGATCGCCTCAATGATGCAGGCACAGGTCTTTCCGGCGGTCAGCAGCAGCGTCTTTGCATTGCCCGCGCAATTGCGGTGAGCCCTGAAGTTATTCTGATGGATGAGCCTTGCTCGGCGCTTGACCCGATTGCAACCGCGAAAGTGGAAGAGCTGATTGACGAGTTGCGCCGTGACTATACGATTGTCATCGTGACCCACTCAATGCAGCAGGCTGCGCGTATTTCGCAGACCACTGCCATGTTCCATCTGGGCAATCTGGTAGAGGTCGGTGACACGGATATGATGTTCACCACGCCGAAAGAAAAACGTACGCAGGATTATATCACCGGTCGTTTCGGCTGATCGAGCTTACGCGTAAAAACAAACAAGATAGAGCATTTTCTATGAGGCGATATAAGCCGGAAATGCTCTGGAGTTTTACAGACTGCTTTGGCAGTGCCACAGGATAAGGAAATTTCCATGCCGTCACAGCATACGGTTACGTCCTATGATGAAGAACTGAAGTTTCTCGCCCGTAAAATCGCCGAAATGGGCGGTCATGCGGAGCGTATGGTGGAGCAGTCCATCAAGGCGATTGTTACTGCCGATAATGCGCTGGCACAGCGGGTCATTTCCGAGGATCTGATCCTTGATGCAGGCGAACGCGAAATTGATGACAAGGCGATTATGATTATCGCCAAGCGTCAGCCGATGGCTGTGGATCTGCGCGAAATTATCGGCGCGATCCGTATCTCAGCGGATCTGGAACGCGTCGGCGATATGGGCAAAAACATTGCCAAGCGCGTTGTTGCCGTTTCGGAAACACGCCAGTCGGTGAAGCTTTATCGCGGTCTGGAAACACTGGCAGAGCTTGCCCGCACCCAGCTTAAAGATGTGCTGGACGCCTATGCAACGCGTTCTGTGACCCAGATCAATATTGTCCGCGACCGCGATGATGAAATTGATGCGATGTACACATCGCTGTTCCGCGAACTTCTGACTTATATGATGGAAGATCCGCGCAATATTACGGCCTGTACGCATCTTCTGTTCTGCGCCAAGAATATTGAGCGTATCGGCGATCATGCCACCAATATTGCCGAGACGGTCTATTATATTGTCACCGGTAATCAGATGCCGCCGGATCGTCCGAAAGATGATCTGAGCCATGACGTCGTTCTCGACGAATTGCATAAAAACTAAGCTGTTCTAACAGGCAGCGGATATGCAGGGCATTCAGCCCTGCTTGTCAGAATAAACGTCATGTATTCCGGCTGTGCCGGAATGCAAATGCCCCCTTATGTCTAAACGAATAGTGGATACGCAATGTCACACACGCCAAGAATAGCGGTTGTTGAAGACGAAGAAGCCATCAGCGAATTGCTGCGCTATAATCTTGAGGCTGAAGGCTATCAGGTCGATACGATCCTGCGTGGCGATGAAGCCGAAATTTATTTACGCGAAAACGTCCCTGATCTTCTGGTTCTCGACTGGATGCTGCCTGGTGTTTCCGGCATCGAACTTTGCCGACGTCTGCGTCAGCGCGCGGAGACAGAACGTCTGCCGATTATCATGCTGACGGCACGCGGTGAGGAATCCGAGCGCGTGCGCGGTCTGGCCGTTGGTGCGGATGATTATGTTGTCAAACCGTTCTCCACACCGGAACTGCTGGCGCGTATCAAGGCGATGCTGCGCCGCGCCAATCCGAGTGTGCTTTCCCATGTGCTGAAAGTCGGTGAGATTGTTCTCGACCGTCAGCAGCACCGCGTTTACCGCAAGGAACGCGAAATCAAACTCGGGCCGACAGAGTTTCGTTTGCTGGAATATTTCATGATGGCACCGGGGCGCGTTTTCTCGCGCACGCAATTGCTGGATGGTATCTGGGGACGGGATATTTACGTCGATGACCGCACGGTGGATGTGCATATCGGCCGTCTGCGCAAGGCGATCAATACCGGTCGTGAAGTGGATCCGATTCGCACCGTTCGCGGTGCCGGTTATGCTTTCGGCTGATAATCTGCCGGATATTTGTGAAAAATAATGAGCCGGTGTGAAGAAAATTCACGCCGGTTTTTATATTTCTGATTCTGCGAAAAGCCGTGTCTGCAAAGGCTATAGCGTTATAAAAGCAAATTGCTTTCACAAAATATCAGCCATTTGTAACGCGCTGTAATGAATTATGACTAACGCAACGGGGCGGTCAATTGCATGATGCGCCCGTGTCTGAGGCGCTATCAGATTGTGAAATAAGGCAATATCGCACCGGAATTGCTGCAAAGCCATGATCCGGCAAACTGCTTCATTTCACAAGGTTAGTGAAGTCTTTACGTAATCTTGCGTATTTTAGTAATCGCTCAAAAGAATGTGTTAACAAAGCGTTAACTAATGAGGCGCATTTTCTTGGGGTAAATTTTAACCGGTTGTCGCTAACCGGAACACGAATATAAATCGGGCCTTGCGCCTTTATTTAGCCCTAATAGCCCCCGAATTTCCCGGGGCTCGCGCACAGGATCTCTGTGTGACCCGGGTGTACGGGAAATTATTGATAAGGATGAACCGTTGAAACGCTCTTATTTAGCGAAAACACTGTTTATCGGTGCTCTGGTTGCCACGCCGTTTATCCTTGCTGGCTGCACCACGACTTCGACCGGTTCCAAATCTGCCAAGGCTGCACAGCCTGCCAAGGAATCCGGTGTGACCGTCCGTAATGGCAAAAAGACCTATACATACACTTCCAGAGACCGCGAGTGCCTTGAGCGCGCAATGTTCTTTGAATCTGCTCGCTCCAGCCGTGATGGCCTTGTTGCAGTCGGCACGGTGGTGATGAACCGTCTGGTCTCGGAAAAATATCCGGAAACCATTTGCGGCGTTGTCGGACAGAAGAACCAGTTTGCACCGGGCGTTATGACCCGTGCCATGAATTCCAAAGCCTTGCCGGATGTGAAAGAAGCGGCGGATTCCGTGCTGAAAGGCGAACGCCATCCGAAGCTGAAGAATGCAATGTTCTTCCATACGGCCGGTCTGAAATTCCCGTATAAAAATATGCATTATGTACTGGTTGCCGGCGGTAATTCTTTCTACGAAAAGCGCCGCAGAGACGGTACGCTGGAATCGCCGCTGCCTGAAACCCCGTATAATCTGGCGGCTGCCTATGAACCAAGAAACCAGTCCATGCCGGACAGCATCTATGATGTAACGGATACAGCTAAGGCTGGCAAAGGCGACCGTCTGCCTGTCGTTGCTCCGGTGATGGTGGCATCTGCCGGACAGGATGTGCAGGCTACACAACCGGCTGCAACGGAAGCACCGGTGCAGCTTGCTTATCATGCACCGGCCGTAAACACGCCGGTTCCGGCGCAGCTGCCGTTTGAAACCAAACCGGTTGCAGCCTCTGCAACGCAGAATGCTTTTGCAGCAGGTGCAGAAGATATGAACAAGCAGAAAGTTGATGCGATCGGCGCATTGTTGCTGACGCAGGATCGCCCTGAACCGGCAAGCTGATCCCCATCTTGTTATCGACTGAAATGAAAAAGCCCGCGCGAAGCGGGCTTTTTGTTTATGGAGATGAGGATCAGCGCGGCACCACCACCGGCTGGTAAATAACCATCGGCGTGGAGAATTGCGGCCGTTCATTCTGCCATGCGCGGATATCGGCGCGGCGGTCGAGATGAATTTGCAGCAGGCAATTGGCCATGGCTTCAGACTTGGGTTTAAAACCATAGCTCAGACAGGTTTTTTCATCCTCAGCACGCTGCTGCTCCGGTGTGAGTGTCGTGCAGCCAGCCAGTGCTATTGCCAACAGTCCTGCAACAAGACTCAGCTTCTGAAATGATCGCGCTTTATTGGAGTTTCGGTTCATGGATTTGTTCCGATAAATATGACTTCATATGGCATATTAACGCTGTTCCGCTTTGGTGGCTACAGCGACAATATAAAATCCTGCTAAAGCTCTAGCTTGCTGGCTCTTGCAGGAGTATCTGTGATGATCAATGAAAATAAGCGGAGTATGTGATGTCAGATTTCAGCCAAAACAATCACGCGGATGCAATCATCGATCCTGTTAAACTGGATAAGCTGGCAGAGGTCGCGGTTAAAGTCGGACTGCAATTGCGTAAAGGGCAGGATCTGGTCATCACCGCGCCGGTTATCGCATTGCCGCTGGTGCGCCGTATTGCGGAACATGCCTATAAAGCCGGTGCAGGACTGGTAACCCCATTTTTCTCCGATGAAGATATGGCGCTGTCGCGTTTCCAATATGCGCCGGATGAGAGTTTCGACCACGCCAGCGACTGGCTCTATCAGGGAATGGCCAAAGCCTATGCAGGCGGTGCAGCGCGCCTTGCAATCACCGGCGATAATCCGATGCTGCTTTCCGCACAGGATGCAGGAAAAGTTGCCCGCGCCAATAAAGCGCTGTCGATGGCCTATCAGCCTGCGCTGGAAAAAATTGCCGGTTTCGACATTAACTGGAATATCGTCTCCTATCCGAACCCGTCATGGGCAAAGCTGGTCTTTCCGGATGATGCGCCGGATGTGGCAACTCATAAACTGGCCGAAGCAATTTTCGCCGCATCGCGTGTGAATAATGCTGATCCTGTAGCCGCATGGGCAGACCATAATGCGCAATTGCGCAAACGCACCAAAATTCTCAATGAGCGTAATTTCCGCGCTTTGCATTTCACCGGACCGGATACGGATCTGACTGTTGGTCTGGCTGATGGCCATGAATGGCATGGTGGTTCATCGACCGCTAAAAACGGCATTACCTGCAATCCGAATATTCCGACAGAAGAGGTCTTCACAACGCCGCATGCTCTGCGCGTGGAAGGGACTGTTTCCAGCACCAAGCCGCTGTCGCATCAGGGCACGATCATTGATGATATCCGTGTGCGTTTTGAAGGCGGCCGGATTGTTGAGGCCAAAGCCAGCAAGGGCGAATCCGTGCTGAACAAGGTACTGGATACGGATGAAGGTGCGCGTCGTCTGGGTGAAGTGGCACTGGTGCCGCATTCCTCACCGATTTCGCAGAGCGGCTTGCTGTTCTACAACACGCTGTTTGATGAAAATGCTGCCAGCCATATTGCGCTTGGTCAGTGCTATTCCAAATGTTTCGTCAATGGTGCTGATCTCACGCCGGAACAGATTGCGGCGCAGGGCGGCAATAAGAGCTTTATCCATATCGACTGGATGATCGGTTCCAATCAGATCGACGTGGACGGTATTGCACAGGATGGTACATCTGTGCCCGTGATGCGCAAAGGCGAATGGGTTGCCTGATAGTATCTGAATTCCCGATACTTTCATAACAATAGCCGCCGCTTTTTTTAACAAGCGGCGGCTATTGTTGTTTTTGAAACTATTTCGGGAATTGCAGCTTGCCGGAGCGATAATCCGGTTTATCGTAAGCGGGCTGATAATTGTGTTGGAAGGGGCTGCATCATGAAGAGACCGCTGCGCATGAGCTTATATAGTCTGGCTCTGTTGCTGATTATCGCGGCAGGTGTGGGCTTTGTTTTCCGTAAGCAAATTCATGAATATTATGCGGTCTATCAATATGCCAATACATTCAAGCCCGATGTGATTGATGAAAATTTCCGCTCACTTTATAAAATCTACCCGTCTATCCGTGTAGAACATAGCGGTGAAGTCAGCCTCTTGCCGCAGAATGAAAGACCTTTGCCTGAAACCTATCTTTATCAGGGAGAGACAAAACGGATCACGGACTGGCTGGAACGCACGCAGACAACCGGTTTCATCGTTCTGAAAGACGGTTCTGTTGCCTATGAGAGATATGAGCGGGGCAATACGGCTGCAACACAGGCAATCGCTATGTCGATGTCGAAATCCACGATCTCGTTTCTGATTGGCAATGCTGTGCGCGACGGTCTGATTGATATAAATCAGACTGTGGATCATTATGCACCGCAGCTGGCGGAGGGCGGCTACAAAGGGGTGACCGTCAAGAACGCACTGCAAATGTCATCAGGGATCGGCTTTAACGAGGATTATGGCGATCTCTCATCCGATATTGTGCGCTACATTATCCAGATTTTGACCGGCTCGGTGAAGGACTTCACTGCTCATCTGCAGAAAGTGCGGGAGCAGGGCACAGTCAATATTTATGTTTCCGCCGATACGCAGGTGCTGTCTATGGTGCTGGAAGGCGCAACCGGCAAACCGATGACTGACTATTTCAGGGAAAAATTATGGTCGCGTCTGGGCACAGAGGCTGATGCCTATTGGCTGGCTGATGCAAAGGGTGATGCAGTCTCGGCAGGCGGGCTGAATGCGGTGTTGCGTGATTATGCGCGTTTCGGCCTGCTTTATATGAATGAAGGGCGAAATTTCAAAGGCGAGCAACTGGTGCCGGCTGAATGGGTACATGCTTCTGTCACACCGGATGCACCGCATCTGATGCCGGGCAGGGATGATCCTGAGCAGGGCAAGCCGCTGGGCTATGGCTATCAGTGGTGGATACCGGGGAAACCGCAGGGGGATTTTGTCGCTGTCGGTATTTACGGGCAGTTTATCTATGTCAATCCTGAGCACAAAGTGGTGATTGCCAAAACTTCCGCCTATGCGGATTACAACAAGGATGGTCAGAAAATGAAAGATGAGAGCATTATTGTTTTTCAGGCCATTGCTGACGCTCTTTAAATCGTCACCAATTTAAAACACCGCCTGTCTCGGGACAGGCGGTGTTTCGGAAATCTGTTCTGATTATTCCTGAATATGCGCTTCAAGGAACCACAGGGATTTATCAAGGCTGCGGGATGCAGCGGTGAAAATATCCGCACTGTCATCGTCGCCTGCTTCCGCGGCATCTTTGATGGACTGGCGCACCAGATTGGCAACTGCGCCATAATGATCGATCAGCGCATGAAGATGGTCTTTGATGGCGTAAATATCTTCCGGATATGGCTTGAGAATGCTCGCCTCAGTAACGGTCTGACTTGTGCCAAGCGCAGTGCCGCCAAGCTGAACGGCGCGTTCTGCAATTGCATCCGAATGTTCATCCAGATCGGTGCGGAATGTGTCCAGCATCTCATGCACGGCAATGAACTGAATGCCTTTAAGGTTCCAGTGTGCCTGCTTGGTTATCAGCGCAAGATCAAGGATCGCAGCCAGATTTTTGTTCAGCAGGGCAATGACTGTGGTTTTGGCATTGGTCGGCAGATTGTTTTTTGTCGGATGATTTTTCAGTTTGGATGCAGACATAGTGATTTCCTTTATGAAGGGACAAATTTTCGTTTGCCTGAGGGGCTGCCGGGAGGTGGCAGCACAAGAAACCGGAAGCAGCAGATACTGCTATAAACCTAACGTATCAAAGATAGGATTGTTCCCAGTGATTTAAAGAGTTTAAGCAGATTTTTGTGTATCATTTTGTATAGATATCGGTGTTGCCCTATTGAGCTGACAAGGCAGAATTCTTACGCAACCTGACTGCCTGTACTTGCCGATAACCGAATTCTGTTTTAGGTCGTAAGCCATGACTATACTTGCTCTCGACACCGCAGGCAGTTTATGTGCTGCCGCCCTTTATGACCCGCAGACGCAGCAGCTTCTTGCTGAGGTCAGCCATGATATCGGCAAAGGCCATGCGGAATTGCTGCTGGACTATGTTGCACAGTGTTTTGAGGCTGCAAAAATCTCCCGCAATGAGGTCAGCCGTATCGCGGTCAATATCGGCCCCGGTTCATTCACCGGCGTGCGTGTCGGTGTTTCTGCAGCACGTGGCTTCGGGCTGGCATTATCCTGTCCGGTGATCGGTGTGAGCGGTTTTGAAGCGCTGTGCCATGAAATGCAGGCCGGGGCACCGGCGCAATCTGTCCTGATTGCCCTGTCTGCTTATCGCGGTGATATTTATGCGCAGGGTTTTGATGCGCAGGGACAAGCTTCAACCACACCTTTGGCCGGTAATGAGGCAGAGCTGTTGCCGGTTTTGCAGCAACTTGGTGATGATTATGCACTGGCGGGTAGTGGCGCAGAGCAATTACAGACAGCAGAGGGCAGCAAGCGCCGGATCATCACTGCATCCGCCCATGCATCCATCGGTACTTTTGCGCGTCTTGCGGCACAGCGTGATGCAGGCACACCCCCTGAGCCGCTTTATATGCGCGGGCCGGATGTGAAGCCGCAGACCGGATTTGCGCTGCCCCGCCGCCAGTCGGATCAGGAGCGCGGATGATCGGTCTTCCTTTTTCGCGCCAGAGTTTTGCCTATGAATCGCTGATGCAGGCACATTGCGCTGAGCTTGCGGATCTCCATGCACCGGCTTTCCACCACGCATGGAGCGAGGAAGATTTTGCGGGCATGCTCTCGCAAGGCAATATTTTCGGCTTTATTGCCCGTCCTGTGGGCAAGCCAAAACAGGCTGCCGGTTTTGTGCTGGCGCGGCTGGTAGCCGGTGAGGCGGAAATTCTGACGATTGCAGTATCATCAGCTTTCCAGCGTCGTGGCATCGGACGGGATCTGATGGAAGCTGTCTTGCGCCATTTGCATCATGAGCGGGCGGAAAGTCTGTTCCTTGAAGTGGATGAGAGCAATGTGGCGGCGCAGGCGCTTTACCGGCGCCTCGGATTTATTCAGGTCGGGCAGCGGCCCGCTTATTATGAAACCGGTCACGGACGCAGCAATGCGCTGGTTTTGCGCCGGCAATTTCCGGAAGCGATGAGCGTATCATGATCGGTGCCATCCGCATTGCGGTCATAATCGGCTTGTTTGTCAGTCTGGTTATTTCTCTGGTGCCGTTTCAATATCTGTTTGTCAAAGCGCGTCTGGGCTGGCAGCAATCGCTGCCGCGTTTTTTCCATCGAATTGCTGCATGGTTGCTGGGATTTCGCGTGAAGGTAAAGGGTGAGATCGTGCAGGATCGCCCGTTACTGCTGGTCGCCAATCATGTGTCATGGAGCGATATTGTCGTTTTATCCTCCGTTGCCAATGTCTGTTTCATCGCCAAATCCGAAGTGCGCAAATGGCCGGTTTTCGGTACTTTTGCGGTTTTGCAGCGCACTGTCTTTGTTGAGCGAGAGAAAAAAGGCCGGACAGCGCAGCAGGCCTCGGATATTGCCCTGCGTCTGGCTGGCGGAGATGCGATGGTGTTGTTTCCGGAAGGGACAACATCGGACGGTAACCGCGTGCTGCCGTTTAAAACATCATTATTTGGCGCAGCCCATGCGGCCATCCGTGAGGCAGGCGAGGAGCAGGTGATCGTGCAGCCGGTTTCCATCGCCTATACGGGGGTTCACGGAATGCCGATGGGGCGTTTTCACCGTCCGATTGCCTCATGGCCGGGCGATGTGCAGCTGATGCCGCATCTTAAAGGTATTCTCAAAGAAGGCGCGATTGATGTCGAGATCCGCTTTGGTGAACCGATGCGCGTGTCTGCGGATACCAGCCGCAAGGAACTGGCACGTATCATGGAAGAGCGCGTGACCACAATGCTGCAAAGCTCACTGATGGGGCGCGAAATCACCCCGTCAGCGGAAGATCAGTAAATTTCCGGATTACTTTAAGCAGGCGTGTCAGTCTTTACGACGTAAGCGCACAATCACATCGACGTTAACGATTTCCATGCCTTCCGGTGCTTTCGGCAGATTGCTGACGACAGGCTGGCCGGTTTCCCCATCAGGAATATCGAAGACAATATTTTCGCCTTCGACAAAAAAGTGATGGTGGTCGGAAATATTGGTGTCGAAATAGGTTTTCGATCCTTCGACCGAAATAATCCGCAGCATACCGGCTTCAGTAAACTGGTGCAGCGTATTATATACGGTGGCAAGAGAAACCGGCACAGAAGCAAAAACAGCTTCTTCATGCAGTTCTTCTGCGGAAAGATGGCGGTCGCCATGGGCGTAAATCAGGCTGGCAAGCGCAACCCGCTGACGCGTCGGTCTGAGACCGGCGATCCGAAGGCGCTCCTCAATCGAAGCGTTGCTGGCATGGGAGGAATGAATATTCATCACTGACCTGTCAGAAGCTTGAAACAAATTGGTTCAAAATTAATGCTTGAGGGCTGTTGCCCATCCTGTCACAAGATTGATATATGCGCTGAACGAATGACTGGCAATAGCTATTCCTGTATATCTTGACAGGCAAATAGTTTCTTGCAGGTGTTTTACAGCAGGAAACACTCTGTGTTAGGGGTGTGCAAAGATTTTGTCTGAGCCTGACGAATGTGTTCGTTTCGGGCTGTCCAGACAACAGACAGATAAATGATTGGAGTCGGTAATGGCAGAGCAGAAGTCAAGTTACGGATATGAGGAGCTTCTCAGCTGCGCTCGCGGTGAAATGTTTGGTCCGGGCAATGCCCAGCTGCCTCTGCCGCCGATGCTGATGGTACACCGTATCACTGAAATCTCCGAAACCGGTGGCGAGTTCGACAAAGGCTATATCCGCGCTGAATATGATGTGAGCCCGGATGACTGGTATTTCCCTTGCCATTTTCAGGGCAATCCGATCATGCCTGGCTGTCTCGGCCTCGACGGCATGTGGCAGCTGACAGGCTTTTTCCTCGGCTGGCTCGGTGAGCCGGGTCGCGGTATGGCGCTGTCGACCGGCGAAGTCAAATTCAAAGGCATGGTGCGCCCGCATACCAAACTTCTGCAATATGGTATCGACTTCAAACGCGTTATGCGCGGTCGTCTGGTTCTGGGTACAGCTGACGGCTGGCTCAAGGCAGACGGTGAAACAATTTACAAGGCAAGTGACCTGCGCGTAGGCCTGTCGAAAGACAGTGAGTCGTAAGTCGTAAAGACCGCGACGGGCATAGCCTCAAAAAGAGTATTATCCACGGGCGCGACCACATCTAATTGAAAGCTTTTATGTGGCCGCTCTCAAAATATGTAAAAGTCGCACTTATGTAACCGCGTAGCGGCATCCGCAAAAACAGGGTGTCATTCAGGGAACAGGTGCAAAGGAGAACGCAATGCGGCGTGTTGTCGTTACCGGAATGGGGATTGTATCCTCGATTGGCAATAATACCGAAGAGGTGCTGACCTCTTTGTTTGAGGCCAGATCGGGTATCCGGCGGGCTGAAGATCAGGCGGAACTCGGTTTTCGCTGTCAGGTCTCGGGCGCACCGCAGATTGATGTTGAAGCGCTGGTTGACCGCCGCGCAATGCGTTTTCACGGTCGCGGTACCGCATGGAACCATGTGGCCATGGATCAGGCGATTGCCGATGCAGGCCTGACCGAAGAACAGGTTTCCAACGATCGCACCGGTATCATTATGGGCTCCGGCGGTCCTTCCACCCGCACAATCGTGGATTCTGCTGATATTACCCGCGACAAAGGCCCGAAACGCGTTGGTCCTTTCGCAGTGCCGAAAGCCATGAGCTCCACCGCATCGGCCACGATGGCGACTTTCTTCAAGATCAAGGGCATCAATTATTCGATCTCCTCGGCTTGCGCGACCTCGAACCATTGTATCGGCAATGCGGTTGAGATGATCCAGTATGGCAAACAGGACCGTATGTTTGCCGGTGGCTGTGAAGACCTCGACTGGACCCTCTCGGTACTGTTTGACGCCATGGGCGCGATGTCTTCGAAATATAATGATACACCGGAACGTGCATCCCGCGCCTATGACAAAAACCGCGACGGTTTTGTAATTGCAGGCGGTGCCGGTGTATTGGTGCTGGAAGATCTGGAAACTGCGCTGGCGCGCGGTGCCAAGATTTACGGTGAAGTTGTCGGCTACGGCGCAACATCAGACGGTTATGACATGGTTGCCCCATCGGGCGAAGGCGCAGAGCGCTGCATGCGCATGGCGCTGTCAACCGTAAACGGCAAGATTGACTATATCAATCCGCATGCCACATCGACCCCTGCGGGCGATGCACCGGAAATCGAAGCAATCCGTAAAGTCTTCGGTTCAGGCGATGCTTGCCCGCCGATTGCGGCAACCAAGTCGCTGACCGGTCACTCACTGGGTGCAACCGGCGTTCAGGAAGCGATCTATTCGCTTTTGATGATGCAGAATAATTTCATCTGCGAAAGCGCGCATATTGATGAGCTGGATCCGGATTTCGCGGATATGCCGATTGTGCGTAAGCGCATCGATAATGCAGAAATTAACACGGTACTGTCCAACTCCTTCGGTTTTGGTGGAACGAATGCAACGCTGGTATTCCAGCGCTATCAGGGCTGACGGAGAGAGAGTATGCAGGATTTAATGAAGGGCAAACGCGGGCTGATTATGGGTGTTGCAAACAACCATTCTCTTGCTTGGGGTATTGCCAAACATCTTGCCGATCAGGGCGCTGAGCTGGCTTTCACCTATCAGGGCGATGCTCTTGGCAAGCGCGTGAAACCGCTGGCGGAGCAGGTCGGATCGGATTTCGTACTGCCTTGCGATGTGGAAGATATTGCAACTGTTGATGCGGTCTTTGACGAGATCGAGAAAAAATGGGGCAAACTCGACTTTATCGTTCACGCTATTGGTTTCTCCGACAAAACAGAGCTGAAAGGCCGTTATGCGGATGTCACCACCCGCGAAAATTTCAGCCGGACAATGGTGATCTCTGCCTATTCCTTCACAGAAGTTGCTCAGCGTGCTGAGAAACTGATGAAAGACGGCGGTTCGATCCTCACACTGACCTATGGCGGCTCAACCCGCACCATCCCGAACTACAATGTGATGGGCGTTGCCAAGGCCGCTCTGGAAGCCATGGTACGTTATCTGGCTGCCGATTACGGCCCGCAGAATATCCGCGTCAACGCTATTTCGGCTGGCCCTGTGCGTACACTGGCCGGTGCCGGTATCGGTGATGCACGCGCGATCTTCTCGTATCAGCGCCGCAATTCGCCGCTGCGCCGCACAGTCGATATTGATGATGTGGGTAAATCCGCAGTCTATCTGCTGTCGGATCTGTCGAGCGGTGTAACCGGTGAAGTTCACTTTGTGGATTCAGGTTACAACATCGTCTCCATGCCGACGCTGGAAGAGCTGAAAAGCTCGGATGCGACCGGCACTGAATAAGCCAGTTACATATGATATGAAAAAAGCCGCGCATTGCGCGGCTTTTTTGTTTTTATTTTCGTGCTTCGATGACTTTGAAGCCGTCTTTATCAGTGAGCGGCATGACCTGCCGGAAATGCTGTTTCAAGACAGCCTCATAAGGAAGCTGACGATTTGCCACCATCAGGAAACGTCCGCCGGATTTAAGGCGTTTGGCTGCTGCCGTAATAAAGCTTTGGCCGAGCGAAATATCGGTGTTACGGCCGGTGTGAAATGGCGGATTGCTGATAACCGTGTCATAAATCTCTGTCATCGGCTCGGAAGCGACGTCATGCCAGTAGTAGTGCAGCGGTACTGAACTGTTGAGTTCAGCCAGATTGCTTTTGGCAATTTCCAGTGCCTCAAAATCCGCTTCATAAAGATCAATACGGCTGAGCTTGTCCGGATTGTCGAGACAGGCGGCACTCAGATAACCCCAGCCAGCACCCAAATCCGCTACATGACCGAAGGCGATGTTTTTGAGATGCGGCACCAGCAGAGCGGAACCTTTGTCGGCTTCGCCATGGGAGAACATGCCTGCTTTCGTCCAGAAACGCCCGTCTACGCGCTTTTGCTCCGGAATGAGGCTTTGTGTGATCCCGGCATCAATCGCCTCAGGGCGCGCCAGCCAGTAGGCTACAGCGTGGTTCTTGGACAGGCGGTCGATGGAAGCTGAAATCTGGTCACTGCGCTTGCGGAAACTGTCAATGCCAAGCTTTTTGTCACCGGCGATAATAATCAACCCGCCGGCTTTGACTTGGGTCAGCAATGTCGCCAGCCATTCCTCATTGCGGCCGCGATGTTTGCCGAGCAAAATCATGCCGCCGTCATAGGTCTGATTTTCGCTGATCCGTGGCGTGACATGAAATCCGGCTTTATTGAGCGCCAGCCATTCCGGCCTCAATGGCTGAATACAATGCAGTGCCTGTTTCCACTCTGTGCTGAGTGTCGTGTCGGCACTGATGCCGAAGCAGAGATATTTTTCTCCCGCCTGCGGCAGATCAAGTGTTTCATTCTCAAAGGGCAGAAAGAGGGTGTTTTGGGCGCCGGTAATCATAAAATTTCTTTGGTCTTTTCTACCTGAGAAGGATGACAGTAGGTGGTTTCTGGCAGATATTATATTGAACTTATTATCGGTTAAAGTTTCAAACTATCTGTAATGCTGTGTTGCTCGCGGGGGAGTAGTACTATGGCGCGCAAATGTTGTCAGCCGCAATGTTTTGCAACATGTCTGCCGCAACATCAGGCGCGCTTGTTGCAACTGAATGAGATGATTTCACAGGCCCATAAAAGCAAACAGAGTTTCTTTGCCTATTTGCTGACTATGGCTGTCAGTGAGGCACAGGCAATTACCGATTGTGCCCATCAGGAGGCTTGGCTGCAAAAGGGCATAAAAGCTGAGACTCAGGCTGAGCCGGTTTAAACAACGCACTCCTGAACTGAGATTGTAATTACTGCATGCTTTAAATGAAAAGCCCCGCATATTTCTATGCGGGGCTTTTTGAAACTCGAAATCAGCTTATTCAGCTGCGGTTTCTTCTTTCTTCTCGGCAACGATTTCCTTGCCGGTTTCCTGATCGACGACTTTCATCGACAGGCGCACTTTACCGCGCTCATCAAAGCCCATCAGTTTAACCCAGACCTTCTGGCCTTCCTTAACCACATCGGTGGTCTTGGCAACGCGGTCTGCAGCCAGCTGCGAGATATGTACCAGACCATCGCGCGGGCCGAAGAAGTTTACGAATGCGCCGAAGTCAGCAGTTTTAACAACTGTACCTTCGTAGATTTCGCCGATTTCCGGTTCAGCAACAATGGAGTGGATCCATTTCTTCGCTGCTTCAATTTCCTTGGCGGAAGAAGAAGCAATTTTGACTGTGCCGTCATCTTCGATGTTGATTTTTGCACCGGTCTTTTCAACGATTTCGCGGATAACTTTACCGCCGGAACCGATAACATCACGGATCTTGTCGGTCGGAATGTTCATCACTTCGATGCGTGGTGCAAATTCACCGAGTTCAGCGCGGGCGCCGGACAGTGCTTTCGCCATTTCACCGAGAATATGAACGCGGCCGCCTTTAGCCTGTTCCAGTGCGGTTTTCATGATCTCTTCGGTAATGCCGTCGATCTTGATGTCCATCTGCAGAGCAGTGATGCCGTTTTCAGTACCGGCTACCTTGAAGTCCATATCGCCGAGGTGATCTTCGTCACCAAGGATATCGGAAAGAACTGCAAAACGGTCGCCTTCTTTGATCAGACCCATAGCAATACCGGCTACAGGACGGGTCAGAGGCACACCGGCATCCATCAGTGCCAGCGAGGTGCCGCATACGGTTGCCATGGAGGACGAACCGTTGGATTCAGTGATTTCAGAAACCGCACGCAGAGTGTACGGGAACTGTTCTTTGGCAGGCAGCATCGGATGGATTGCGCGCCATGCCAGTTTGCCGTGACCGATTTCACGACGGCCAGGGGAACCCATACGGCCGGTTTCACCAACGGAATATGGCGGGAAGTTGTAGTGCAGCAGGAAGGATTCTTTCTGCAGGCCGGCCAGCGTGTCGATGAACTGTTCATCTTCACCGGTACCCAGTGTTGCAACAACGATTGCCTGTGTTTCACCGCGGGTGAACAGAGCCGAACCGTGTGTGCGTGGCAGAACGCCAACTTCGGATACGATCTGACGAACGGTTACCAGATCGCGGCCGTCAATGCGGCTACCGGTATCCAGAATGTTCCAGCGAACGATTTTAGCCTGCAGCGATTTGAAAACAGTACCGATCTGCTCAGCAGTATATTCGGTTGTTTCCGCATCTTCCGGGAGGAAGTGCGCTTTAACTTTAGCTTTGGCAGCATCAACAGCGGTATAACGAGCCTGCTTGTCGATGATTTTGTAAGCTGCGCGCAGATCATCTTCGATGATTGCCAGCATTGCGGCTTCAGGAGCCGACAGGTCTTCCGGCTGGAAGTCGCGTGGTTCTTTCGCAGCAACTTCAGCAAGGCTGATGATTGCATCGATCACAGGCTGGAAGCCTTTCTGACCGAAAACAACAGCGCCGAGCATGACTTCTTCAGAAAGTTCCTGCGCTTCGGATTCAACCATCAGAACAGCATCGCTGGTACCGGCAACAACCAGATCCAGTTTGGATTCAGCCATTTCGTCGAGATGCGGGTTCAGAACATATTCGCCGTTGATGTAGCCAACGCGCGAACCACCGATCGGGCCCATGAAAGGAACGCCGGAAAGGGTGAGCGCTGCGGAAGCGGCAACCATCGACAATACGTCCGGATTGTTTTCCAGATCGTGCTGAATAACGGTGATAACAACCTGTGTGTCGTTTTTGTAGCCGTCTGCAAAAAGCGGGCGGATCGGACGGTCGATCAGGCGGGAAACCAGAGTTTCGTTTTCGCTCGGACGGCCTTCACGTTTGAAGTAGCCGCCAGGAATACGACCGGCTGCATAGGCTTTTTCCTGATAGTTTACAGTCAGAGGGAAAAAGTCCTGACCCGGCTTTGGCTCCTTGGCCGAAACGACAGTGGCCAGCACCATTGTTTCACCGTAAGTGGCGATAACCGCGCCGTCTGCCTGACGGGCGACTTTGCCGGTTTCGAGAATGAGCGGACGGCCGCCCCATTCGATTTCAACTTTATGAGTGTTGAACATATCTTGTCCTTGGTTTGGAATATTTATGTTCTGCGCTGATGTCAGCGCATGTAATATTCCGGTTTGGAACAGGGAGCGGGCAAGACAACAAGAAGCTCGGATAAGGACGAGCTGCCTGCAATCCTGCCTGCGGAACCTGTTCAATACAGTTCCATATCGGGCTTTTACGACAGTATTGTTAAAGCCCTGCTGCATTTTTCCCGTTTTGGCGCTTACACGCACGGAGAATGCATTATTGTATAATACAGAGCGTTTTCAGACTGTTGAGCCCTCTATGCTCTGTTGCCGGAGAGATTTAATGAAAAGTCCTGCTCCGGTAAAAATTCCGGCGAAAACCGTTACAGGTTTTCGCCGGATGATGCGCTTAGCGGCGCAGGCCGAGACGGCCGATCAGGTTCTGATAGCGCGCTTCGTCAACACCTTTGAGGTAGTCGAGCAGGTTGCGGCGCTGAGAAACCATTTTCAGAAGACCACGACGGGAATGGTTGTCATTCTTGTGGCCTTTGAAGTGACCGGTCAGGTTGGAAATGCGTTCCGAAAGAACGGCTACCTGTACTTCAGGAGAACCGGTATCGCCTTCTTTGGTTGCATATTCTTTGATAAGAGCCTGTTTGCGTTCAGCAGTAATCGACATCGGAATGTCCTTTTTGTTTAAGAGGAGAAATGTCGCCCGTGGCCAAGATGTCGTCCAGCCGGGGCCGTTTACTTCAGTTCTGTACAGTCAGCATTGACTAATGCCTTATACGGAACCTGACGATCATATAATCGAAACTGTGGCTTATTTCCAGACACATTTCAAAAAAGCCTGCAATGCAGGCTTTTTAATAAAATACGCGGAACTGTAATCGCTCGATTAATAAGTGAAAACACGTTTCGGCTTGAACATGCCTTGTTCAATGTAACCGATAGCCAGCAAACGGTTTTTGTGATTGGCGCAAACCTCATCCGCTTCCAGCGGTGCATCACGGCCACGCAAGATCACCGGATTGCCCATGCGCACACGGTGAGCCTGATCGTCGGACAAGGCAACCTGTACCAGATCTTCCAGCGCTGCACCGGTATCAATGATAAAATCATCAAGGGCTGAGAAATCACGCGGTGCAACAGGTGCAGGTTCCGCATCTTCATCATCAGATTTCGGCGGCAGCGGCGGCCATGCGGCTTCAAGCTCTGCAAGCGTTACGAAATCATCTTCGTTGAAAGGCGCAACTTCCAGACGACGCAGCTCCGCAATATGACCGAGGCAGCCGAGATCGCGTCCCATATCGCGGGCGAGCGAGCGCACATAAGTGCCTTTACCGCATTCAACTTCAAACACGGCCTGTCCGGCTTCGTTGATCTCAACCAGCTCAAGCTGAAAAATTTCAACTTCACGGGAAGGAATAGCAACTGTTTCACCACCGCGTGCCAGATCATAGGCACGTTCACCGTCAATTTTAATGGCGGAGAATTGCGGCGGGGTCTGCTGAATAGTACCGATATAGTTTGGCAGAAGCGCCAGAATATCGTCTTCTGTGGGACGCTTATCAGAGGTTTTGGTGACAGGGCCTTCCAGATCATCCGTGGAGCGTTCTTCGCCCCAGGTCACGGTGAAGGAATAGATTTTCGTGCCGTCCATCACGTAAGGTACGGTTTTGGTGGCTTCGCCCAGAGCAATCGGCAACATGCCGGAAGCAAGCGGATCGAGCGTACCGGCATGACCGGCCTTTTCAGCACTGAAAAGCCATTTGATTTTGGAAACGGCCTCGGTCGAGCCCATGCCTTTCGGCTTGTCAAAAATCACCCATCCGGAAACCGGACGGCCTTTTTTCTTACCTCTGCGTGCCATCAGCCGTTATTCTCGTTATCTTTATGTGTTTCTGTATCGGATTCATCGCTGTCATCCTGCTGCAGATCACGCGCAACTTCCGGTGAGCGCAGCAAGGCATCGATCTTGGCAAAATTGTCGAAACTGGTATCCGGACGGAAACGGAATTCCGGCATATATTTCATCTGGCGCAGTTGCGGCGCAACGCGGCCACGCAGAAATTTCGCATGATTTGCCAGTGCTTTAATAACAGTTTGCACGTCTGTATTGCCGACTATGCTAATAAAGCAGGTCGCAATTTTCAAGTCAGGCGACATGCGCACTTCGGTGATGGAAACAACGGTATTATTCAGAACATCGTCACGGATTTCGCCGCGTGACAGCACCTGAGCCACGGCATGACGAACCTGTTCGCCGACGCGCAACTGACGCTGTGATGGTCCTGTGGAAGAAAAACGGGACATGGGGACTCCAAAATCTGAGCCAAATATCGGTCGGCAACTGTACAAATTGCATGATTGCGGAAAAGCCAGCGAGGCTTTCATCCTATTCACAACCAGACTGATACAGCCTGACAATTATGACAATGCGGCCAATTAAAAATTCAGAGCGGCACTATGTCTGAAGATGAGTGTAAACCGCCCGAGAAATGAAGCAGCGGCAGTTCTGATAACTGCCGCTGCTTTGCTGATTACAGCGTACGCGTGATCATCTCAACGCGGAACGCTTCGATGATGTCGCCTGCGCGTACATCTTCGTAGTTTTCAAATGCCATACCGCATTCCTGACCCATCGGCACTTCGGCAACTTCGTCCTTGAAGCGCTTGAGTGTCTTGAGCTTGCCTTCGTGGATAACCACGTTGTCGCGGATAAGGCGTACACCGGCGCCACGCTCGACTTTACCGTCAACAACACGGCAACCGGCAACTTTACCGACTTTGGTGATGTTGAAGACTTCGAGAATTTCAGCGTTACCGATGAAGGTTTCACGACGTTCTGGCGGCAGAAGACCGGACATTGCTGCTTTCACATCATCAATCAGATCATAGATGATGTTGTAGTAGCGGATTTCGATGCCCTGCTGTTCGGCTGCATCACGAGCCTGTTTATTGGCGCGGACGTTGAAGCCGATGATGGCAGCATTTGATGCTTCAGCCAGCGAGATATCGCTTTCTGTGATACCACCGGCACCCGAATGAACGATACGTGCGCGGACTTCATCAGTGCCGAGCTTGTCGAGAGAAGCGATAATCGCTTCAACCGAACCCTGCACGTCACCCTTGATAACCAGCGGGAACTCTTTGAGACCGCTCGACTGCAGATTAGACATCATCTGCTCAAGGGAACCACGCGAGCCTGCCTGACGGGCAACGGCCTTATCGCGGGCAAGACGCTGACGATATTCAGAAATTTCGCGCGCCTTTGCTTCGTTGGCAACAACCGCAAAGCGGTCACCAGCCTGCGGAGTGCCGGACAGACCGAGAATTTCCACCGGCATTGCAGGGGATGCTTCTTTCACATGGTCGCCATGGTCATTGACGAGGGCGCGAACGCGACCCCATGCACTGCCGGCGATGATGATCTCGCCCGGATGCAATGTACCTTTCTGAACCAGAACGGTTGCAACCGCACCGCGACCGCGGTCAAGCTGAGCTTCAATAACCACACCTTCAGCTGTACGCTCAGGATCGGCTTTAAGATCAAGAATTTCAGCCTGCAACAGAACGGCTTCAAGCAGCTTGTCGAGGTTGATTTTGTTCTTGGCGGAAACTTCCACATCAAGCACTTCACCGCCCATGGTTTCTACAAACACATCGTGCTGCAGCAGGGCATTGCGTACTTTTTGCGGATCAGCGGTCGGCTTGTCGATCTTATTGATCGCCACGATGATCGGAACACCGGCCGCTTTGGCGTGGTTGATCGATTCAATCGTCTGCGGCATCACGCTGTCATCAGCGGCAACCACCAGAATGGCGATATCGGTTGCCTGTGCACCACGGGCACGCATCTGCGTGAAGGCGGCGTGACCAGGCGTATCAATAAAGGTGATTTTCTGGCCGTTCTGTTCAACCTGATAAGCACCGATATGCTGGGTAATACCACCGGCTTCACCCGAAACCACATTTGCCTGACGAATTGCATCGAGCAGCGAGGTCTTACCATGGTCAACGTGACCCATAATGGTAACAACCGGCGGACGCGGCAGCATTGCGCTGAGATTATCCTCCACGTTGAAGATACCTTCTTCAACGTCGGATTCCGCAACGCGTTTAACAGTATGGCCGAATTCTTCCGCAATCAGCTGTGCCAGATCGGAATCGATCACATCGCCCGGCTTCATCATCTGACCCTGTTTCATCAGGTATTTGATGATGTCAACGGCACGTTCCGTCATGCGCTGTGCCAGTTCCTGAATGGTAATGGTTTCAGGAATAGTCACTTCACGGGAGATCTTTTCACGGACTTCCTGCATCTGCGAACGCTTGAACTTTTCCTGACGGCGACGCATAGCCGAAAGCGAACGCGAACGGCCTTCGTCTTCCAGATTGCTGTTCAGGGTCAGTTTGCCGCGACGGCGATCTTCTTCAGCCTTGGTCGGCTTTGTAGCGCGCACTTCCGGCTTCGCAGGTACGTTACGACGTACGCCTGCACCACCACGACGATCATCATCATCATCATTCTGCGGCTTGCGGTTCAGAACCTGCTGGGTCGGCTTTTTGTCGGCCAGCGGTGCTTCAGCATTAATATCGCGCGGGGCAGGTGCGCCGCCGGTGCGGTTGTAGCCGCCCTGATTTGGACGGTTCTGACCAGCAGGGCCACGGTTCTGGCCGCCAGAGCGATCACCCGAAGGACGATCGCCGCTAGGGCGTGCAGCAGCAGGACGCACAGGTGCAGCCGGTTCGCGCTTGCGTGCTTCAGCTTCAGCTTTAGCCTTGGCTTCAGCTTCTGCCTTGCGGCGTGCATCTTCTTCAGCCTGACGGCGCTCAGATTCAAGGCGCTCGATTTCACGGCGTTTTTCTTCTTCTGCGCGGCGGATCGCTTCTGCTTCAGCGCGTTTGCGGTCTTCCGCATCACGGATTACCGCATCCTGAAGGGCGCGGCGACGTGCATCCATTTCCGAAGAGGACAGGGTGTTCAACACCATGCCCGGACGGTCATTGGAACGGTTGCGCTGTTCATTGCGGCCACCCGGACGGGAACCCTGCGGCTTGTTATAGCCACCACCGGCCGGACGATTGCCCGCAGGGGCACCCGGACGGGTTGTAGCAGCCGGTGCTGCCGGACGGGCAGCAGCAGGCGCTGCAGGTTTAGGTGCAACAGGTTTTGCAACTGCGGCTTCAGCTGGCTTGGCAGCCTGCGGAGCAACCGGTGCGCTTTCTGTTTTTGCAACAGGCGCAGCAGTTTCTGTAACAGGCGCAGGCTTAGGCGCATCTGCAATCACGGCCGGCTTTTCAGCAACCGGAGCAGGAGCAGCTTGTGCCGGTGTCGGAGCCGGTGCAACTGGCTGAACAGGAGCCGGAGCGGCTGCAGCTTCAGGTTTTTCGTCAGGACGGGTAAACTTACGTTTTTTCGTCTCAACAACAACCGACTTGCTGCGTCCGTGGCTGAAATTTTGCCGTACAGTGCTCTGTTCGACTCCTGGCCGCTTGATGGTCAGCGTCTTTTTTGTGTCGACGCTCAGCGTCTTGTCGTCGTTTGAATTACTGTCGCTCATTCCGATTCCGTTTCCTTTGCAGCAGTGGCTGCCAGATTTTCCAAGTTCGCTGCGCTCTCGCCGCGATATTTATGCAGCTGAAGCGCCCGCGTGACGAACCCGGTTGCTGCCGTTCCTTCAATCACGGCGGCATGTATTACATTTCCGCCGCCAAATGCCAAATCCATTTCATCCCCTGTAAAAAGGGAATAGGCTTTTATATCTGCTCCGGTTGCCATCTTCCTCGCATGACGCGCCTGATCCAGCTTTCGGATGCCGTCGGGAGCCGCTGTTGTCGCATGAAGCACCATTGTAACGCGGCCGGTACGCACAGCAGAATCAACTTTCGCCGATCCTGTCACCACAGCACCGGACTTTCTGGCCAGTGCTAGACTGCCCAGCGCGGATTTTGTCAATAGCCTGTCGACCAGAGAGCCCAAATCCGCCGGCACCGAAACTTGCGTTTTCAGTGCGCGGGGCAGCAGTTTGCGTTTAACCGCCTCATCAACAATATGCCGTTCTGCTTTAATCCAGCATCCGCGTCCGGGTAAATTGCGCTTCAGATCCGGTACAACACTGCCGTCGGGTGCAGCCACAAACCGGATGAGATCTACAGCCGGGCCGCTCTCGCGCGTAACAATACAGGTCCTGTCGTTTTTATCCGGTTTCAACCAGAACTCCACTTCGCTCGAAAACAGCGCCGGTGGAGAGGAACTGTTTTCTACTTTAATATGAGTGCAAGGGCAAGAAGCCCTGCAATATGTGTGCGCAAGACAGCCGTAAACCGAGCGGTTCCGGCTGTATGCAGTTTGTCGGAATACAGGCCTGTATCAAAAATGCCGATACAGGCGTTCGTTCCGGTAGAGAGCCGATGCGCGGACATCAAAATCCGCCCGCGCGAACGGCAGTTGCAAGATGCTGATTAAGCATCTGCCTGCTCTTCATCATCGCCTGTCGAAGCCAGCTCATTGGCAGCTTCTTCCAGCTGATCTTCTGTAATCCAGCCTGCTTTAAGGCGGGCTGCGAGAACCATCTGCTCTGCGTCTGTGCGGGAAACTTCAAACGGTGTCAGAACACCGGCATGAGTAACAGTTTCACCGTCTTTACGCTCGCGCCAGCCCACGAGATCATCTACCGCATAACCGGCAAAATCATCCATGGTCTTCACGCCGTCTTCACCGACTGCAACAAGCATTGCACTGGTCAGACCCGGTACATCGCGCAGTTCGTCGCTGACGCCCAGTTCGAGGCGACGGTCATTCAGATCGCTTTCGAGGCGATCCAGATATTCTTTCGCACGATCCTGAATTTCAGCAGCAGTATCAGCATCGAAACCATCGATCGAAGCGATTTCGTCGCTTTCAACATAGGCGATTTCTTCAACCGAACCGAAACCTTCGGAAGCCAGAACCTGACCAACCATTTCATCCACATTCAGCGCTTCCATGAACAAAGCAGAGCGTTCTGTGAATTCTTTCTGGCGGCGTTCGGATTCTTCGTTTTCCGTCATAATATCGATGTCCCAGCCGGTCAGCTGCGAGGCAAGGCGCACATTCTGACCGCGGCGGCCGATGGCCAGCGACAGCTGATCATCAGGCACAACAACTTCGATACGTTCTGCATCTTCATCCAGAACGACCTTGGCCACTTCCGCAGGCTGCAAGGCGTTGACGATGAAAGTCGCTGCATCCGGCGACCAAGGAATAATGTCGATCTTTTCGCCCTGCAATTCGCCGACAACGGCCTGAACGCGGGAACCGCGCATACCAACGCAGGCGCCGACAGGATCAATCGAGCTGTCACGGGACACAACGGCCATTTTGGCGCGTGAACCCGGATCACGGGCAACCGATTTAATTTCGATAATGCCGTCATAGATTTCCGGCACTTCCATGGTGAAGAGTTTCGCCATGAACTGCGGATGGGTACGCGACAGGAAAACCTGCGGGCCGCGCTGTTCGCGACGAACATCATAGACATAAGCGCGGATACGGTCGCCGTAGCGGAATGCTTCACGCGGGATCAGTTCGTCACGGCGGACAATGGCTTCACCGCGGCCGAGATCAACAACTACGTTACCATATTCAACACGCTTGACAGTACCGTTGATGATTTCACCCAGACGGTCTTTGAATTCGTCATACTGGCGGTCACGCTCAGCTTCGCGCACTTTCTGCACGATAACCTGTTTGGCGGACTGCGCAGCAATACGGCCGAAATCCATTGGTGGCAGCTGGTCGGCAAGGAAGTCGCCTACTTGTGCATCCGGATTACGTTCACGTGCGGATTCCAGAGCGATCTGTGTGGCGTAATCTTCTACAGTTTCAACCACTTCAAGCAAACGCTGCAGCTTGATTTCACCGCTCTTGGAATTGATGTCCGCGCGGATATTGGTTTCCAGACCATAACGGGAGCGGGCAGCTTTCTGAATGGCATCGGCCATCGCTGCAATCACGATCTCGCGGTCAATGGATTTTTCGCGCGCAACCGCATCAGCGATCTGAAGAAGCTCTAGCCTGTTTGCACTGACTGCCATTGGTCTCTCCTTGGTGCAGCACCCGTTTTTTGCTTCTGGGTGCGAAAGCTTTTTTGTTTTGTCGCATTATCATGACAAGCAAATGAAGTCATTCGCCTGTGAAATGCTTAGTTGTCTTTATCGTTCTCCGGAGCATCGGCATTGCCGCTGTCCAGATTGAATTCATCACTCAATTCGTCGCCCGGAATACGGCCTTCGCGCAGAGCTTTGTCTTTGCGCAGCGCATCACGGATCAGATCATCGGTCAGGATCAGTCTTGCATCAGCGATCAGCTCAAAAGGAATTGTGGTCTGAGCTTCCGCGCCGTAAGTGGCCTGATCGGCTTCGAGAGTGACAGTTTCATCTTCAACCTTGATGATGCGGCCGCGGAATTTCTTGCGGTTATCATGCAGCATCGAGGTTTCGAGTTTAGCAATATGACCCTGCCAGTTGGAAAAGTCAGATTTGCGCACCATCGGACGGTCAATGCCCGGTGAAGAAATTTCAAGGTGATATTTGCCGTCAATCGGATCTTCAACATCAAGAACCGGAGAAACGGTGCGGCTGACAATTTCGCAATCTTCAACGGTCATGGTGCCGTCCGGACGCTCAGCCATAATCTGCAGGGTGAGGCCGTTAAGGCCGGAAAGACGCACGCGCACAAGACGGAAACCCGCAGCATTAATCGCAGGTTCGATCAGCGATGCCACTTTTGCATCAATACCCGTTTCACGGATAATGCGTGGTTCATCCTGTGTCGCGTCAAGCGCTGTAATGATCTGGTCCTGTTGTGTTTGTTCGTTCACCCTGTATTCCTTAAAATACGTGCAATAGGATTTCCGGCGGCAGTCTGCGCAGTTTTCAGTGTGTACCAAACAAAAAAGAGCGGGACCGGTGGGACCCACTCTTGTTCTACCGACCAAGAATTTGAGGCAACTATACAGAAAAAAGCCGCCTGTGACAAGCCTTGTCCTTGAGGACGAATTATCGCCTGATAAAGGTAAGGTAAGCAGCCTGACGGCCTTCACGGAAAGCTTTGGCTTCATAGCGTGTGCCCGGCCATGCTTCATAAGGTGTGTGCCAGTCGGCAGCACTTTGTGCCTGCCATTCAAACGCACCATGGTCGTGGCAATGCTGCAGTGTCCAGTTGACATAAGTATCAATGTCGGAGGCAAAACGGAACAAAGCGCCGGGTTTCAGCACGCGGGCGAAACGGCTGAGGTTTTTCTGGCTGACAAAACGGCGTTTCCAATGTTTCTTTTTCGGCCACGGATCAGGATAAAACAGATCAATGCCGTCGAGCGATGCATCCGGCAGCCAGTCCAGCACCAGTGTGGCATCGTCATCATAAAGACGCAGGTTCGGCAGCGGATTGGCATCCTGTGCGCCAAGCATTTTCGCCATACCGTTGACGAAAGGCTCAACGCCGATAAAACCGGCTTCCGGTTTGCGGGTGGCTTCATGCACCAGATGTTCACCACCGCCGAAACCGATTTCCATACGCACTTTGGAAACATCGGCCATAAACAGCGTGCGCAGATCCTGCGGCGCAGGGCTAAGGAGATCGAGTTTGAGCTGCGGCAGCAGATCTTCGCGCAGAAAACGCTGATGCGGGCGCAAAGGTTTGCCGTTACGGCGGCCATAAAAAGCTTCCGTCGCACGTGAGCCGCGTGGCTGTTGTTCAGAGGACTCTGCGCTCATGGCTTCATCCTTGAGGTCACAGTTGCGTTCAGTATCAGACATCGGCACGTTTCTTTATGGTTCAGATAATCGGAATAAGCCGCTTTACACATAATCAGCGACGGAAAGTCTACTGATTTTTTGTGTGGCTGTTAAAGAAACAGGGCACCATGAGAGAAACATGGTGCCCTGAAATCCGGAATATGGAGAATGAAATCAGACCTTAAGCGCAGCTTTCAGTGCTTTGACCAGATCTGTCTTTTCCCATGAGAAAGAGCCGTCGCGACCAGCTTTGCGGCCGAAATGGCCATAGGATGCGGTCTTGGCATAGATCGGTTTGTTAAGGTCGAGATGTTTGCGGATACCGGTTGGCGACAGATCCATGACCTGACGCAGGGCTGTTTCCACATCGCTCTCGGCAACTTTGCCGGTGCCGTGCAGGTCAACATAGACCGAGAGCGGCTGGGCAACACCGATCGCATAGGACAGCTGAATGGTGCAGCGGTCGGCAAGACCGGCAGCAATCACATTCTTGGCCAGATAACGCGCGGCATAGGCTGCGGAGCGGTCAACCTTGGTCGTGTCCTTGCCGGAGAATGCGCCGCCGCCATGCGGAGCTGCACCACCGTAAGTATCAACAATGATCTTACGTCCGGTCAGACCGGCATCACCGTCCGGTCCGCCGATGACGAATTTACCGGTCGGATTGATGTACCAGTTGCAATTTGCAGCAATCGGCAGATCGCCGAGGGCTTCACGGATCACCGGCTCAACGACCTGACGGACTTTCGCGGAATCCCATGAAGCATCCAGATGCTGGGTCGACAACACAATCTGGGTGACTTCCGCAGGCTTGCCATCGGCATAGCGCACTGTGACCTGACTTTTGGCATCAGGGCCGAGCTTGCCATAGTCGCCTTCGCCTTTGTGGCGGGCAGCAGAAAGCAGCTCAAGAATTTTATGGGCATAATAGATTGGTGCCGGCATCAGATCCGGTGTTTCGCGGCAGGCATAACCGAACATAATGCCCTGGTCGCCCGCACCTTCTTCACCCTGACGGTCGGCAGCATTATCGACACCCTGCGCAATATCCGCGGATTGCGGATGCAGCAGCACGTCGATTTTCACATTGCGCCAGTTGAAGCCTTCCTGTTCATAGCCGATTTCACGGATGGCTTTGCGGGCAGCGGAACGGAAGCGGGAAGGGTTGATCTGCTTATGGCCTTTGGCATCAAGCAGAATTTCACCGGCTTTGTCTTTTTTCAGGAATGTGTCCGGCACACGCACTTCACCCGCAATCACGACGCGGTTGGTGGTGGCAAGGGTTTCACAGGCAATACGTACAGACCACGGATCAACACCGGTTTTACGTGCTTCCTTGTAGATCATGTCTACGATTTCATCGGAAATACGATCGCAAACCTTATCCGGATGACCTTCGGATACCGATTCACTGGTGAAAAGATATGAACTGCGTGACACGGGAAACCCCTCTTGAAAATCTGCGGAGCATTGGACTCTCCGGAGAAACAGTTGCTTTCAGCATTGTGCATTTCTGCGCACGAACTGCTGATAATTCATTGCGCGCCGTTTTCAAACCGTTTCAGGCCGCTTTCAGAAAAGCCTGTCTGCTACGGAATGAAAGTGAAGCAATCGCTCTATAAAGAAATCAGACGTTATTTGCGCGTATAATCAGCACGAAATGACAAGATATACAACTATCTGCATGTGTTTATGTGCGAGATTTAACGCAAGAAGCTGCCAAATTGTCGCATTAAGCGCCTGCTATAATGCGACAAAACAATAGGATAGGGCAGTTTCAGGGATTCTGTTTTTACCGAATTCGCGCCTCTGGCGCTTCAGAGATTAATCATCATCATTGGCAAGGGTTTTTACCAGATCAATGATTTTACGACGCACTTTCGGATCAGTGATTTTTGTAAAATAACGTGTCAGCTGCACGCCTTCATTTGTCTGAAGAAAATCAACAACATAGGTTGTTTCATTATCTTCCGCAAAACCGCCGTTCTGCTGTCCTGCCTGCTCCGGTGCATCTTCAAAAAAGAAGGCAACCGGTACACTCAAAATGGATGAAATGGCTTGCAGGCGGCTGGCACCGACGCGGTTGGTGCCTTTTTCATATTTTTGAATCTGCTGGAAGGTAATACCGAGATTTTCACCGAGTTTTTCCTGACTGAGGCCAAGCATGTTCCGGCGCAACCGGATGCGGCTGCCCACATGAACATCAATGGGATTGGGTTTCTTTTTATTCTCAGTCATTCACAAATGCTCCTCGCTTATGCGAGCTTTCCTTGATGAAAAATGGTTTGCTTAAATCAGCATATTTTTCGGAGAATTATAGGGTTCATCTGAAATTTCATCAGTTTCATGTGTATATCATAACATCAAAAATATGATGTCAACCGAAACGCTCGGTACGGATGGCATGTAAACCACATGAAATTACGAGCAAGATGAACAGAAGTGTGAAGAACTGTGTTTCTCCTGCCGGTTTGCGCCAGAAGCCTGTCGCTTTTGGTGGCAGACGGCCATCAATAAATCCGACTTCATTCAGGTTGAGATGTTTGGTGATTCGACCGTAAGAATCGGTAATTGCTGAAATACCGTTATTAGCTGCGCGCAGCAAAGGCAGTCCCTGTTCTACGGCGCGCAATTGCGCCTGTCGGAAATGCTGATAAGGCCCCGGTGTATTGCCGTACCATGCGTCATTGGTAATATTGATGATCGCATCAACGCTTTTACCCTGATAGCCAAGCTCGGACGGGAAAATCGCCTCATAGCAGATTAAAGGCAGCAGGGTCAGGCTCGGGCTGACATTGAGGGCATGGCGCGCCGGTGCTGCGGTAAAGCCGCCGGGTAATTCCACCACTTCCTGCATACCGACAGAGCGCAGCAGACCTTCCAGCGGCAGATATTCACCGAATGGTACAAGATGCACTTTGTCGGCAGTTGCGGTCACATGACCGGCGGCATTCACCGCGAAAATACTGTTATAATAGGCGGAGAGATCCTCTCCCTCACCGCGCACGGCACCGGCCAGCAGCATTTGATTCGGCTGAAGTGCCTTGCCGATGGCGCTCAAGACTTCTTCGACTTGTGGCAGCACATAGGGGACGGAGGTTTCCGGCCAGATAATCACATCAGGCACCAGCTGGCCATTGGCAGGCGGGCGGGTGCTGAGATCAAGATGCTTGTCGAAAATCGCGCGGCGCAACTGATTATCCCATTTGGCATCCTGTGCAATGGAGGCCTGAACCAAGCGGATAACAGGTGCATCAGCGCCTTGCTCTGACAAGGCGGGAGCCTGCTGTAAGCGCCATGCGCCATAACCGGCATGGGCAATCAACAGGGCACAGGCTGTAATTAATCCGCTGCGCCAGCTATAGCGCTGTCGCTTGTCGCCAAACAATAGAGCGGGCATGGCGAAAATCACCACAGCAAGAATATTCATGCCATAGAGGCCGGTAATAGTGACCGACTGCATCAGCAGTGGTGTCGGCATCAGCATATAGCCGAGCGCATTCCAAGGAAAACCGGTGAGAATGAAAGCGCGCAGCCATTCTGTAACGCCGAGTGCGATGGCCAGCACCAGAATACGAATGAGACCGGCGCCCCAGAATATCCGTGCAAATGCCGCAGCAAAAGCGAAGAAAAACGCCAGAAAGGCAGGCAGGCCGAGAATAGCTAATGGTAATGCCCAGGCGAAATTTTCGGCATCCACCAGCAATGCCATGCCGATCCACCAGAGACCGGTGAGAAAATAACCGAAACCAAACAACCAGCCGGTGCGAAAAGCGGGGAGCAGGCGCCTCCATCCGGTTGCGGTTGCTGTTCCCGAACTGTCAATCAACAGCACCAGCAGCGGAAAACCGATAAATCCTGCGGGCAAAAAATCAAAGGGCGGCAATGCCAGCGTGACACTTGCACCGGCGAGAATGGTCATGAGCGCTTTACGCCAGCCGGTGAGGTTTTCAGTCAGGCGGAGATAAAGGCTGCTCACTATATTCGGTCTCTCAATGGGGATAAGGCATTCACTTAGTTTATGAGCCGAAGATTAAGAAAAACTGAGAAGAGAATACAACGATAAAAAACACCGCCGGTTGCGGCGGTGTTTTAATAGATTGTGATGCTGTTAGAGCATAATTTTAAAGTGTCAAAGCGAGTTTGTGCGCCAATGGGGCGCTCGGCGCTTTAACCTTGGAAATAATCCCCGTTTCGCGGTGTGATGCGCACTTTATGGATGCGTCGTGAATCGGCTTCCAGCACTTCCAGCTCGTAAGCAGGCAACACATCAATGATTGCGCCGGTTTCCGGAATATGATCCAGAGCCGAGATGATGAGACCGCCGAGCGTATCCACATCTTCACTGTCTTCGCCCTGCGTAAAGCCTGCGCCGATCAGCTGTTCCAGCTCTTCCAGTTCCGCACGGGCATCGACGGTATAGGAGCCGTCCGGATTGCGGATCAGGGACAGTTCTTCATCGTCATGCTCGTCTTCAATATCACCGACAACCATTTCAACAATGTCTTCCAGCGAGACGAGGCCGTCTGTGCCGCCATATTCGTCGATCACCAGCGCCATCTGAATATGGCTTGCCTGCATACGTGCCATCAGGCTGCTGGCCAGCATAGAGGAAGGCACAAACAGTACCTTGCGCATCAGATTCAGTTCATTGATCGGTGTTGTGAGATCAATTTTGGACAGATCATAGCGCTTGGCAGCGGCGGGCTGTTCCGAACCGGCAGGCTGTTGCCTGCTCATGCGGGTGATGTAGTTGAGAACATCGCGGATATGGATCATGCCGCGCGCATCATCGAGCGTCTCAACATAAACCGGCATACGGGAATGGCCGGAGGACTCAAACAGTTCCAGCAGCTCACCCAGCGGGGTTGAATATTCGATAGCTTCAATATCAGCGCGGCTGATCATCACGTCATCGACGCGAAGTTCCCGCAGGCGCAGAATATTGTTGAGCATTGCCTTTTCTTCGGCAGAAAAAGCTGTGTCGCTGTTCGCATCATCGGACAGCGCATCCGTCAAATCTTCGCGGATCGAGCTGGTCTGGCGCGAACGGAGAAACGGAAATAATCCGGAAAGGAGTGAGCGTTTTTCAGATCCTGCCGCTCGTGCAGGATTTTGCCCCGTACTCTGCGCTTCCGGATCGTTCGGAGAAACGGCGTCGCTGTGAACAGCGCCCGTTGAAGAATTGTGATTAGTCTGATCAGCCATGGTCAATCGTTTTCATTATCGGTTGAATGTACAATATAAGGATCAGGTATGGCAAGAGCATGAAGAATTTCGCGCTCCAGTCCCTCCATTTCTTCTGCTTCCTCATCATCTTCATGATCGTAACCCAGCAGATGCAGCAGGCCATGCACGATCATGTGATGCAGGTGCTGATTAAAGCTTTTGTTTTCTTCAAGAGCTTCACGTTCGACAGTTTCCCGCGCAATAATAATATCGCCGAGCATCGGCCCCGGAGCATCGCCCGGCGCGATGTCAAAGGCCGGAAAAGATAGCACATTGGTGGCTTTGTCTTTATTGCGCCATTGCGCATTAATGGTGCGGATCGAGGCATCGTCGGTCAGAACAAGGCTGAGCTCGGTCTCTTGCTGCGGCAGTGCAAGCCGCGCCCAGACGGCATCGACACAGGATCGGGCAAGTGTTTCATAGGTTTCATTGTCGTCCCACGACGGGGTTTCCCAAAGAGAACTTTCAATGAGAATGTCGATTGTAATCATTTTTGTTTCGTGAACCGGTTTATTGTTAAGACAACAGCCCGCCTGCAAAGAGACGGGCTGTTATAAAAGTCAGTTTGTAATCTAAAAACCTATTTAGGTTTCCGAAGGCGTGTTTTCACCCTCAGTCACACTAACTTTATGATGTTTCAGCGTTTTGGCCGCCCCACGTTTTTCATAGGCGCGGACAATAGCTGCAACCATCGGGTGGCGCACCACATCTTTGTCGCTGAAGCGCACGGTGACAATGTTTTCAACATCGCCCAAAATCTCCAGCGCTTCCACAAGGCCGGATTTCTGACCGGCGGGCAGATCGATCTGGCTCGGATCACCGGTGACGATCATGCGCGAACCTTCACCCAGACGGGTCAGGAACATTTTCATCTGCATGGATGTGGTGTTTTGCGCCTCGTCAAGAATAACAGCCGCATGTGCCAGTGTACGACCGCGCATGAAGGCCAGAGGTGCAATTTCAATCACACCGGCGGCCAGTGCCCGCTCGACTTTATCCGCAGGGATCATGTCATAAAGCGCATCATAGAGCGGTCGCAGATAAGGATCGACCTTCTCTTTCATGTCGCCCGGCAAAAAGCCGAGCCGTTCACCGGCTTCAACCGCAGGGCGGGATAACACAATCCGCTCAACCAGTCCGCGCTCCAGCAGCATGGCCGCATGGGCAACAGCGAGATAGGTTTTACCGGTACCGGCAGGGCCGGTGCCGAAAACCAGTTCCGAGCGCTCCATCGCGCGCATATAGGCATCCTGCGTCGGCGTGCGGGCAAAGATGGTCTTTTTGCGTGTGGAGATTTGTGCCGCAGAAAGGCGGGTTTTGGTTTCAAGCGTCGGCAGGCTCAGCTGGTCATCACGCACCGGCGTTGCAGTTGCAGCCATGCGCAAGGCACCATCGACATCGGATTTGCTGAGATCGTGACCTTTTTGCAAAAGCGAATAGAGGTGATCCAGTGCCATCCGTGCCTGTGCTGTGGCAGTTGCTTCACCGCGGAGGATCAGCTGATTGCCTTTGGAGCGGACATCAACACCAAGTTTTTGCTCAATATAAGCGAGATTCTCGTCGAATTGGCCAAACAGCGCACTCGCCAGCCGGTTGCTGTCAAAATCGAGGACTATATGAGCCATATCAGAAGCGCCATCCTGCAGGGCAGGGATTGTGGTGGCGGGTTTTTTCAGTTCTTTGCTAACCTGTTTGCCCGTGGTGACGTTCAACCGGCTCTCCTTGATTGCGGTTTAGCTGTTAAGCGGCGCTGATCCGCCGTGACGGATCATATCTGACACGATTATGGTACAGATTAATGACACTGTCACGCGGGAAAGCAGAGCCGGTTCAAGGCGAACGTTATTTAGAGCGGGTTCAGTTAAAATTGACGTTTGAAACCGCTCTAAATTTTTTATTTTTACGCATTGTCCTGCGCATCGAAGCGGGAAAAGAAATCAGTCCGGCGAACTGATTTCCCCACAGAGGCGCTTCGCACTTTTACTGGAAATGCTTTAAGCTAATTTTTCGGCGACAAGGCTGTTGGTGCCGGTGGAATTGACACGTACGCGGATCATATCACCGACTTCACCCGGATTATTTTCAATGATTACCGGAATGAGCCATGGCGAGCGGCCGATCATCTGGCCTTCAAAGCGTCCCGGCTTTTCAAGCAGCACATCCATTTCCGTGCCGACAAGACTATTCTGAAATGCATATTGCTGTTCGCTGAGCAGCGCCTGCAAGCGCTGCAGACGTTCGTCCTTCACGGATTCTTCCACATGATCGGGCAGATCGGCACCGGGTGTACCCGGACGGGATGAATATTTGAACGAATAGGCCTGCGCATACCCCACTTCGCGCACCAGCCGCATTGTGTCTTCAAAATCCTCGTCAGTTTCACCAGGGAAGCCGACAATGAAGTCACCGGACAGTGCCAGATCAGGACGCACGGAACGGATACGCTCAATCAGGCGGATATAATCTTCGCCTTTATGTTTGCGGTTCATCGCTTTGAGAATGCGGTCGGAACCGGCTTGCACCGGCAGATGCAGATAAGGCATCAGAATATCGAGATCGCGATGAGCATTGATCAGCGCATCATCCATGTCGCGCGGATGGCTGGTCGTATAACGCAAACGGGCAATGCCCGGAATTTCCGCCAAACGATAGAGCAGTTCTCCCAAGCCCCATTCACGACCGTCATCGCCAAGGCCGTGCCAGCCGTTGACATTCTGGCCGAGCAGGGTCAGCTCACGCACACCGGCCTGAACCAGCTTGGTTGCTTCATTGATGATCTGGGCAACGGAGCGCGAAACCTCTGAACCGCGTGTGTAAGGCACAACGCAGAAGGTGCAGAATTTATCACAACCTTCCTGCACAGTCAGAAATGCGGAAACACCACGCTTGCGTACCTGTTCGCGGCTGGCAAGCGGCAGATGTTCAAACTTATCTTCAACTGCATATTCGGTATCGACGACCTGACGACCTTCACGCACCTGAGCAAGCGCCTGCGGTAAACGGTGATAGGTCTGCGGGCCAACCACGAGGTCAACAGTCGGGGAACGGCGCAGAATTTCATCGCCTTCCGCCTGTGCCACACAACCGGCAACGCCGATAATCAGATCTTTGCCGTCAGCCTGACGCTTATTCTTCATATTGCGCAGGCGACCCAGCGCGGAATAAAGTTTTTCGGAAGCCTTTTCACGGATGTGACAGGTATTAATCAGCACCATATCCGCGTCATCAGCACTGTCGGTCGTGACATAACCTTCTGCGGCCAGACTGTCGGCCATGCGCTGGCTGTCATAGACATTCATCTGGCAGCCATAGGTTTTGACAAAAACCTTACGGGTATTGGCCAGATTATTATCGGAGGCAGTGACAGTTAACGGAGTGTCAGAGGCCGAATGATGCGGGTTGGGTGCTGTTTGATCCTTCATGGCGCGGCTTTTACCGCTTTTCCCTTAGCTTGAGAAGGGGACAGATGCGCGCAAAACACCATGAAAGACCAGATATTCTAAAAGCGGATCAATGCTCCGGTTAGAGCGCCGTGTGCCAGCTTGGCACACAAAGGTCGCTCTAACATTTTAAAATTATGCTCTAGTCAAAAACCTCATCCGGATAGGCACCCCAGATTTTTCCCTGACGGATCCAGCCGCGTGTGCCCTGTGTTTCGAGCTGACACCACTGGCCGGTGCATTCACGGATATTGGCGATGACACCTGCTTCAGCACGGGCAACAACGCGGGATGTGTCGCTGGCGCTGGCGTAAAGATCAATCACATTATCCGCCTTGCCGCGCTCCCATGGAGCAACGATAGCGGTGCGCTTGCCGGCCAGAAGTGACTGATAGACCCAGCCTTCCGTGCCGTCAGCATCACGGATACGGCGCCAGTTGTCATATTCCTGAATGATCTCAACCGGCAGTCCCGATTTGGTATAAAGCCATGACACCGCATAATCGCGCCCCGGACCCACACGGATATTCACACGGGCAGGCTTTAGGCTGACAAAACGCGGGATCGGCAGGCCGCTTGGCCCCAGATTGGCAGATGAGGCTGCTTCTTTGCTCGGTGCATCTTCACCGGATGGACCTTCTTCCGCGGAAGATGGTTCTGCACCTTCGGAAGCGTCCTGTGCATAGGCATGATGCGAGCCGGATAAAGGGGACAGCAGAAACAGGCAGGAAAGCAGGCCTATAGCCAGTAACAGACAAAAATTTGATTTTTCTGTTTTATGCATATGCTGTTTCATTCGCAGTCCTGACCGGCTTATATTCTGGTATAGTCATCCCGACGGTTTGCAAGATTGGTCTGTAAGATCAATATGACGTTAGGAGACCAGAACCGGCGCTTTTTCTTTGTCTTTGTTCGCCTGCCTTGCTAGACAGTGTATGAACCATGACAATGCCGCACTCTGCACCTTCTTGGTTAAGGAGGTCTCAACGCGACACATCAAAGGGGTAGAAATGTCGGGCAAAAAGAAACCATTGGTCGTCATTACCCGGAAATTACCGGATCCTGTTGAAACGCGCATGCGCGAATTGTTTGATGCGCGCCTGAATATTGATGATCATAAAATGTCGCGTGAGGAACTGGCTGCAGCCATGCGCGAGGCCGATGTGCTGGTACCGACGATTCGTGATGTGATTGATGCGGAGCTGATTGAACAGGCAGGCCCCAATCTGAAACTGATCGCCAATTTCGGCAATGGCGTGGACAATGTGGATGTAACCGCTGCTGCCAAGCGCGGCATCGCCGTGACCAATACCCCGAATGTTCTGACAGAAGATACCGCCGATATGGCGATGGGGCTGATTCTGTCTGTGCCGCGCCGTCTTGTGCAGGGAGCCAATGTGTTTTCCACTTCCGGCGAATGGCCGGGCTGGTCGCCGACATGGATGCTTGGCCGGCGTATCTGGGGCAAGCGCCTCGGTATTGTCGGCATGGGGCGTATCGGCACTGCTGTTGCACGTCGTGCCAAAGCCTTTGGCCTTGCTATCCATTACCACAATCGCAAGCGGGTTCATGCGGCAGTTGAGGAAGAGCTGGAAGCGACTTATTGGGACAGCCTCGACCAGATGCTGGCGCGGATGGATATTATTTCTGTCAATTGCCCTTCGACACCGGCAACATTTCATCTGCTTTCAGCGCGCCGCATCGAATTGATGCAGCCCAATGCTTATCTGGTGAATACGTCCCGCGGTGAGATTGTTGATGAAAATGCGCTGATCCATCAGATTGAGCAGGGCAAGCTCGCCGGTGCCGGTCTTGATGTGTTTGAACAACATCCGGCGGTTGATCCGCGCCTGCTGAAACTGGCCTCTGAGGGCAAAGTAGTTATGCTGCCGCATATGGGCTCTGCCACTTTGGAAGGGCGTATTGATATGGGCGATAAAGTGATCGTCAATATCCGCGCCTTCTGGGACGGTCATCGCACACCGGACCGCGTATTGCCGCCAAAGGTTTGAAATATTGAGTTTACAGAAAAGCCGCCGGAAATTCCGGCGGCTTTTTTATTTTATGGGCGGCGGAAGTGAGAAGGTAAATCGTAAAGATACGCAATTCGCTCAATCGCTTCACGCAGCGGCTCATAGGCCACGGTCATGGTGTGGCCATTGGCATGGATCATCATGTCGGCACTGGCCATAATCGCCACATGACCGGGCCAGAACACCAGATCGCCGCGCTGCAGATTGGCATAATCCTTACCGGCATCAATCACATTACCCAGATGATCGCCCTGCATATCGGAATCGCGCAACACATCGCGCCCTGCATTCAGCATGGCAAGCTGCACCAGACCGGAACAGTCAATACCGAAGCCGGACGTACCGCCCCACAGATAAGGCGTGTTAATCAGGCTTTCGGCTGTGGTGACATAATCGGCAACAGTCTCGTTGATCGCCCGCAGATGCTTGGCGAAAATCGCTGTACCATCCGGCAGCATGCCGTAACGGCTGCCACGGTTTTCAACGAATTCGGTGATCTCAACGACTGAGCAGAGAGACAGAGCACTGGTATGACGGAAGCGCAGATCAGCTCCGGAATAGATGAAAGTGCGCGGTACGCAGATACGATGGGTTGGTTTATTGCTAATTTCACCCAGTTCGTTATCGGGCATATAGCCAACATAGCCGTCGCGTACAGCTTGCACCCAGCTCCAGCCATTCGCCTGCTCGAAAACGGTGACTTCATCGCCATAGAGAATCTGGCTCTGCGGGCCGCTGGTCAGTTCAGGCTTGCTGCGCAGATCGCTGACGGGAACGAGTACACGTTTGCGCTTGCCTTCTGCAAAGGCGGCGGCATCGACTTTTCCGCGTAAAGCACTATCCGCCAGATCAGGACGATAGGCATGGAGACGACGGTCAGGCTGGGTCATAAAGGCAATTCCCTGGATTTTGCAATAACGCGGTCGCCCAGTCTTTCAACATAGAGCGCGCCGCTGACTGTTCGTTTGATCAGGACATTACGCAGATCCTGCGGATCGCGATGGCGGCTAACCAGCCCCATCGTGCCCATTGTATCCAGCGCACGGGTAATAACAGGTTTAGTCACACCAAGACGCGCGGCCAGCGCGCGTACCGTATGGGGCGGTGTTTCAAGATAGATTGTCAGCAATATGGCCATTTGCCGCCATGTCAGATCATGGGTTTCGTCACGCACCTGCGACAGGGAAACGGTCTGTAACAGCGTCAGCGCCTGTAGTGGTTTTAACTCGACAGCCATGAATACCGCTTACCTGATAGAGAGGCCTGCCCGTTAGTAACAGGCAGGCTGTTTTGCTTATAGAACCGCTTTTAAGCGGAGCCTGCAAGAGACTTAAATATAGCGCTGTTTGATAACCTGATAAAGCGCTCGTATACCCTGTGCAGCACCGCCGACAGTGGCTGCGGATTTCTCAACCGGTGTCCAGCCGTAAATATCGAAGTGCCCCCAAACCTTGGCATTTTTGACAAAGCGCGAGAGAAACAGTGCCGCTGTGACAGAACCGGCAAAACCGTCGGTAGTCACATTGTTAATGTCCGCAACCTTCGAGGCGAGTTTGGCCTCATAAGGTGCCCAGAGCGGCATACGCCAGAGCGGGTCGGATTGTGCTGCCGCCTGTTCTGTCACTTCAACGGCAAAAGCCTCATCATGGCTGTAGAATGGCGGCAGGTCAGGTCCCAGTGCCACGCGGGCAGCGCCGGTCAGGGTTGCCATGTCGATGATGAGATCCGGATTTTCTTCGTCGGCTAAGGTTAGTGCATCGGCAAGAACCAGACGGCCTTCCGCATCAGTATTGCCAATTTCAACAGTCTGTCCCTCGCGGGAGGTCAGAATATCGCTCGGGCGGAACGCATTGCCGGAAATGGAGTTTTCGACAGCAGGGATCAATACGCGCAGGCGCACCGGTAATTTGGCATCCATAATCATACGCGCCAGACCCAGTACATTGGCTGCGCCGCCCATATCTTTCTTCATCAGCAACATGCCGCTGGCAGGCTTGATGTCGAGACCGCCGGTATCAAAGCATACGCCCTTGCCAACCAACGTGACTTTCGGGTCGCTGTCTTTGCCCCAAGTGAAATCAATCAGGCGCGGAGCTTTGTCGCTGGCGCGGCCGACTGCATGGATCATCGGAAAGTTTTGCTTCAGCAGATCATCGCCGACAACAGCAGTGAATTTCGCACCATAGGTGTCTGCGAGGTTACGTGCTGCCTGTTCAAGGGCATCCGGTCCCATATCGCTGGTCGGTGTGTTGATCAGATCGCGGGTCATTGCGCTGGCATCGGCCAGACGGCGGGTTTCATCCAGATCAGACAGGTCGGAAATATAAAGCGAAACGCTGTTCTGGTCTTCTGCAGAAGTGTCTTTTTTATAGCGGTTGAACTGATAGCCGCCGAGCAGGAAGCTGACCGCGAATAATTCCGCATGGTCAGCTTTACCTTCAATATGCCAGTTACCTGCAGGCAAGAGGCGGGCAAGTTTGCCACCGATCAGACGGCCTTCGCCGCTCTTGTCTTTGTCCGCCGGTTCAATGCCGAATAAAGCGCCGCTGATCTGTCCTTGTTCATTGGCCAGTGTCAGTAATTGTCCGGCTTTGCCTTTATAAGCATTGGCTTTCGCCCAGTTGAGGACAGTTTGCGGGAACTGACCATTCGCCAGTGTCTCTGGTGTGACCAGCCATATCGGGCGGCTGTCCGCAGCCTGTTGATCGAGAAGAGCAGCACGGTTCGCAGAAAGAGGCAGAGAGGTCATATTGATTTCCGGTATTTATTTTCAGGAGAGCGGCATGAGTCGCCGATGTCGGCTCAATAATTAACTCTCTATTAGGGTTAATGGAATATTGATTTTATCATATTCAGGTGAAGCGCGGGTTAATGCAGAGGACTGATTTAAGGCGCTTTCAACGACCGTATTTTATGGAGACAGTTTGATGCAGAAAAATGCGCTGGCTTTTGAACAATCGGATAAATCATGCCGTGGCCTGCGTTACGGGAAAAGCCGTTTTCTGACACTCACCACTGCTCTTTTCATCACTGGACTGGCACTCGCCGGTTGCAACAGCGTGGATCGCACCACAACCGGCTCGGTTGCTAAAGGCACCGGCACCAAGGCTGAGCGTTCCATTGAGCAGATGAATGCGCAGCAACTCGCACAGGCCGCTCAAACCTATGGCGCGCATTATCAGAAGAACCCGACCAGCAAAGTGGCTGCACTGAATTATGCGACTGTGCTGAGTATGGCAGGCCGCAGCGATCAGTCGCTGGCTGTGATGCGGGCAATCGCCATTCAACTGCCGAAGGATAAGCAAGTTCTCGCAGCCTATGGCAAAGCTCTGGCTGGCGCAGGTGAGCTGGATGCGGCACTGGATGCAGTACGCCGTGCGCAGACACCGGATTATCCGGACTGGCGTTTGCTGTCTGCTGAAGGGGCTATTCTCGACCAGCAGGGCAATTCCGCAGATGCCCGTGCAATCTATCAGAAAGCGCTGCAGATCAAACCGGGTGAGGCTTCAATCCTCTCCAATCTTGCAATGTCTTATGTCTTAAGTGGCGATCTGCCAACAGCTGAGAAATATCTGCGTCAGGCAGCAACCGCAAATGGCAGTGACAGCCGTGTCCGTCAAAATCTGGCGCTGGTCGTCGGCCTTCAGGGGCGCTTTCAGGAGGCGGAAACAATTGCCTCCCGCGAATTGTCACCGGAACAGGCAAAAGCCAATACCGATTATTTGCGCTCAATGCTGGCAAAGCAGGGCGTTAAAAAACAGGCGTAAATCTCTGTAAAGCTTATAAACAAAACGCCTGCTTGAAGAGAATATTCAGGCAGGCGTTTTTGTTTTAGTTTCCGGCGATACCACCTGCACCAAAAATCTGGATCATCGCGGGACCGAGAATAACCATGAACAAGACCGGCAGGAAAAAGACGATCATCGGAACCGTGAGTTTCGGCGGCAGCCCTGCGGCTTTCTTTTCAGCTGCCAGCAAGCGCATATCACGACTTTCCTGCGAGAGTGTACGCATGGCGGTTGCAACCGGCGTACCATAACGTTCCGCCTGAATAAGCGCCTGTGTCATGGATTTAATGGCTTCCATACCGGTGCGGTTGGCAAGGTTCTCATAGGCCTGACGGCGCTCCGGCAAAAAGGCCAGTTCAGCATTGGTCAGCATTAGCTCTTCAGCCAGATCCACCGACTGAATACCGATTTCGTCGGCAACACGGCGAAAGGCTGCTTCTGTGGACATGCCGGATTCGACGCAAATCAGCATCAGGTCGAGGGCATCAGGCCAGGCCAGTGTGATGGATTCACGGCGCTTGGCTGCAATATTACTGACATAGAGATTGGGTGCATAGAAACCGGCATAAGCGGCAATAATGCAAATCAGAAAGCGCATAAAAGCACTTTGCTGTTCCAGCATACCCAAACCGAATATCCAGAATATTGCTAAACCGAGAAATGCGAAGGGCAGAATAAACCGCATGAAAAGAAAAACATTGAGCGGATTTTGTCCGCGAAACCCTGCCTGTCGCAATGATGCGACGGTCTTCTCATCTGCTAGAGCGCGGCGCAGATCTAGTTTTTCAACAAAGTCACGAATTCCGGCTTTTTGCTGATGGCGCAGACTGATGCCGCGTTCTTTATCATTAGCCATCCGCGCTCTTTCGCGGGCACGAAGAGCCTCACGCTCTAGTGCTACGGATTTCATACGGTTTTTCAGCGGGTTACGCTGAAAGTAGGGCAGAAGAAGCGTCATTATGGTTGCGAACATCGCAAACATGATGAAAATGCTGATGAGCGTTTGCCGCTGGAAGAGCGTGGTTTCAAAAAAATTCTGCATCACCAGCCCCGCTTACATTTTGAAATTAATCATGATTTTCATCACAAAAATTCCGAGTGAATACATAATTAGAGCAATTACTAATAGTATATTTCCTGGGAAGGTTGTGAACAATAGCGTTATATAGTCTGGACTCATCAAAGAAATTGCTCCGGCAACAAAAAATGGCAATGCGCCGATAATCGCAGCTGATGCTTTGGCTTCCTGTGACATGGCCTGGACTTTGGCTGCCATTTTTTTACGGTCACGCAAAACACGCGACAAATTACCCAATGCTTCAGACAGATTGCCGCCGGCCTGCGACTGAATTTGTATCACAATTGAAAAGAAGTTTGTTTCAGGGCAGGGCATGTTTTCCGGCATTTTGGCGACAGCTTCCGGTATTGTTAGTCCCATTTGCTGCGCCTCAACAATCCGGCGAAATTCCTCCTTGACCGGAGAAGGCGCATCATTTGCCAGCAAGCGCAGACTGTCATTCAAAGGAAGGCCGGAGCGCAAGGAGCGGGTGATGACATCCAGCGCATTCGGAAAATCATTCAAGAAAGCTTTCATTCGCTTCTTGCGAAAATGCATGACGATCCAGCGAGGCACCCCGAAAAAACCAATCAGGGCAATCAGCGGCGCCATAATCAAAGGAATGCCAGCCATCAGCCCGAGCAGAAAACAGATAAAGGCGCTCGCCGTGCTGATGAGATAAAACTGCCGGACACTCCAGCTCAGACCTGCCTGAGCCAATAATATACGTAGCGGCGGGTTTTTTTGAGTTTTGTTTTGTGTTTTGTTGCGACGGTCAAGCTCGTCCAGATTATCCTGCAATGTCCGGCGACGCTTTTGTGCTTCGCTGGCTTTTTCACGCTCTGAGCGCATAACAGCACGGCTGGTGGTCGTCCTTTTAATCGCATCAAGGCGTTTTTGACCGGTTTTCTCAGCTGTGATCCGGTCGAAAAAAATTGCATAGAGCAGGGCACCGACCGCAATTGCAGCCAGGACAACAAGCATAATTGTTGTGCCGTTCATTGAAGTGCCCTTTCAGTGCCTGCTTCGGTTCGTTCGGTATCGTATCCAACAAAGAAACTGAGTTTGTTTTAAAGTAAAATCACTCTGACAGCTCTATATCTGAGGACTGCCGGCGACCTCCATCGTGTCCAGAATGGTCGCCAGTCGCTGATCTTCATTGTAATAGCGCGCCCGTTCCCAGAAGGCCGGTCGGCCGATGCCGCTCGATACATGCCGGCCGATAATATTGCCGTTAATATCTTCACCGAGGAACTCAAAATTCATCAGATCCTGCGTGATGATGATATCACCTTCCATTCCCACCACTTCTGTGATGTGGGTAATCCGGCGCGTACCATCGCGCAGACGTGTCGCCTGAATAATCACGTCAACGGAGCCGACAATAATTTCACGCACGGTACGTTGCGGCAATGTGTAGCCGCCCATGGCAATCATGGCTTCCATACGGTTCAGACATTCGCGAGGGCTGTTGGAGTGGATTGTGCCCATTGAGCCGTCATGGCCGGTATTCATGGCCTGAAGCAGGTCGAAAACTTCAGGACCACGGACTTCACCGACGATAATTCTCTCAGGACGCATACGCAGACAGTTTTTAACCAGATCGCGCATGGTAATTTCGCCTTCGCCTTCAAGATTGGGCGGGCGGGTTTCCAGACGAACGACATGGGGCTGCTGCAATTGCAGTTCCGCCGAGTCTTCGCATGTAATGATACGCTCGGTTTCATCAATATAGCGTGTCAGACAGTTAAGGAGCGTGGTTTTACCGGAACCTGTGCCACCTGAAATAATGATATTACAGCGCACGCGGCCGATAATTTGCAGCAGCTCCGAACCCATTTGCGAAATACTGCCGAAACGAACCAGTTGATCCAGTGTAAGCTTGTCTTTTTTAAATTTACGGATGGTCAGGGCTGTGCCGTCAATGGCGAGCGGAGAAGTGATAACGTTCACACGGGAGCCGTCCGGAAGACGGGCGTCACAGATCGGGCTGGATTCATCAACACGGCGGCCGACCTGAGAAACAATACGCTGGCAGATATTCAGCAATTGCTGATTATCGCGGAACCGGACATTGGTTTCCTGCACACGGCCATTAACTTCAATATAAGTTTTGCGCGCACTATTGACCATGATATCGGCAATATCATCACGCGCCAGCAGTGGCTCTAACGGACCATAACCCAGAACATCGTTGCAAATATCATCAAGCAGTTCTTCCTGCTCGGCAATCGACATAACGAAATTCTTGATCGAGATAATATCATTGACGATCTCGCGGATATCATCACGGGCGGCGTCTGCATCCATTCTTGATAATTGCGACAGGTCGATTGTATCAATCAGCGCTGCAAATATCTGGGATTTTGTATCGTAATATGCCTGCGATTTTTCACGGACGACCGGTGCTGCTGGTGCTTTCACAGCAGGCTTTTCCGATGCAGATACAGCCGTGTTGATCTGTGACGGCGGAGTCAAATTCGCTGTCTGACCGGCTGTCGCAGCAGCAGGTTTTACAGTACCGGTGGTTGGGGAGGCTGCACCTCTTTTTCCAAACATGGCTGTTGTTTATCCTTGTCCGTCAGGCAGATTTTTTGCGTTTAAGCTTACTGAGAAGTCCGGCCAGCGGTTTAGCTTTTTTGCCTTGTTCAGGTACATCATGTTTGCCAAGCAGTTCGCGTGCGATCTCAGTGATTTTTTGTGAAATCTTGTGGTTCGGATCGGCCTCTGCGAGCATATGAGCATTATTGGCCGCCGTACCGAAAAACTGCGGATCAAATTCAATCACAGCCAAAGGTTTAATATTCAGTGGTGAGCAGAAATCCGCAGCAGAAATTTCAGGACGTTTCGGTACGCCGGTCTGGTTCAGAATGAGATATGCCGGCTTGTCATTCGGTCGCAGCAGGATCAGCGTATCCAGCAAATTCTTAGTGTTACGCAAACTGGCTAAATCCGGTGTGGCAACAATGACAATCTCATCGGCCCGCATCAGGGTTGTACGTGTCCAGCTGTTCCAGCTATGTGGTATGTCGAGTACCAGCAATTGTGTGGTACGCAGAGCAGCATCGATCACGGAAACAAAGGATTCCGTGTCAAAATCATAGGTTTTTTCGAGTGTGGACGGCGCCGCCAGCAGCGATAAATGTTCCGAACTCTCTGCCAGAAGGCGATCAAGATAGACTTCATCCACCCGTTCCGGTGCATAGACTGCGTCAGCGATACCAAGTGTCGGATCCTGATCAAAATTAATATTGACCGTGCCGAATGGCAAATCCATATCCGCCAATACAACTTCATGTTTGAACTGGTTGGCGAGACTCCAGCTGATATTATGGGCCAGTGTTGATGAACCAACACCACCTTTTGCACCAATAACGGCAACATTTCTGCCGGATGGTGCAGTTGCCGGATCCGTGAATAATGTATCCAGTACGGATATAACTTCCGTCAGGCTTGCAGGAGAAACAAGGTAATCGGAAACGCCATTGCGGATCAATTCACGATATAGGCGCACTTCGTTACTGCGGCCGATAATCAGAACGCGGGTTCCGCTGTCGCAGACTTCGGCAAGTTGCATAATATCTGCAAGCAGCTGATCCTGTCCTGCAGCACTTTCAAGAATAATAAGATGCGGTGTGGAAGTGCTCTGATAGGCTTCCAGTGCCACATCGACTCCACCGGAGCGAATATGCCAGCGGGTGCGCGTCAGGCGTCTGTCTTGAGAGCAGGCCTGCAAAACAGACAGGCCGGCTTCTGTTTCACAGAACGCATCAATATTCAGGCGCGGCAGCGGGCGGATATGGGTTATATCCGTACCTGCATCCTGCAACATAGTTGTTGATGTGACACTGTCTTCCACGATCACGACCTTTTTTATTCGTTTAAAGCAAAATTTCGATGATACGCGCCGGATGATGTTTTTGGATCCGGCGGCAGAAATTATGCGTCTTTAATACTGTGCTGTTAGACTGCGAGGATCCTGCCAAACTCCTGTTGCGGTCGGTGACATAGCCTCATATCCTTCTTCGCCGCTGATAATGCGATCATTACGCGTACCTTTCAGTGGCGATGTGGCCCGAGGCCCGAGGAAATCAGCCGGATTTGCTACCTGAGCGGCCAGATTCGCCTGTGATGCACAGCCAAAATTAGCATAATGCTTGTTTTCAGCCGTACTCAACATATCAGCAGGCCATCTTCCGCAAGGACCTGTCCCTGCTGTCATCGCATAATAGCTGATACGGACAGGTGCGGAGATTTGCGGATTATTCACCTGATAGCTCTGGGTTGCAATATTGCTGGCCAGAACACCGCCTTGCCTTAAGACTTTGGCAATATCCATACTGATCCGGTATGCGGCGGATTGATTGGCGCTGCCCTCAGGTAAAAGTATGAACACCATGCCAGAACCTTGGCGGCGATACCCGTCAACGGCATTCTGCACAATGCTGCGCTGTGTAATGCTGAGTTTGCGATCATTCCGGCTAACAGGAATATCAGCTGTTTTCTCACGCTCCTGAATCGTGATCGGATGATTGGTGCGATAATCATCCGGCGTGGCGCCGACTGTCACATGATGAGTATTGGCACATCCTGCCAGCAGCAGAGTAACAAAAAGGCTGCTGCCAATGAGGGCTGAACGGGAGTGGGGAACGGTAATTTTTCTCATAATGCCTGCCCTCTTATTTGTAGATGAAGCCGACAACGCCGTTATAGCGGCCGTTTGGCAGGTTGGTTTTTGCAGAGCCGTAAACACGATTGACCTTGCCCAATACAAAGCCGGCTGCATCACTTGGCGGAGCCAGATTATCATCTGGACGTGCCAGTTCTGTTCTGGCTGTCGGGCGTACCAGATAAGGGGTAACAATTACGACCAGTTCGGATTCATTGCGCAGAAAATCACGGCTGCGGAACAAAGCTCCGAGTACCGGAATCTTGGACAGGCCGGGCGTGCCGTTAATCGACTGACGGGTTTCATCGCGGATCAAGCCGCCGATCATCATGGAGCCGCCGGAAGGCATCTCAACCGTCGTATCGGCCACGCGTTTACGCAGAGAGAGAATGCTCGCACCGACACCGTCAGAATTTTGCGAGCCTGAACCTTCGGTTGTTGGTTCGGAAACGGATGTACGGACTTTCAGCGAGATACGTCCCGGTCCCAGAACAGTCGGCATAAATTCAAGACCGATACCATATTCAATCTTGGCAAGTTCGGCTGTGCGTTTACCGTCATCATCGGTGGTGACGCTGTTGAGAACATTATATTCACCGCCAACTCTGAAAGCAGCTTTTTCACCGGAAATAGCTGTGAGTGTTGGTTCAGCCAGCGTTTTCATTGCGCCCGCTGTTTCCATAGCCTGCAGGTAGCCGCGGAAATTTTTGGTCTGTAACCCGAAACCTGTATTTGAGAGGGTCTGTCCGATTGCTCCGGAAAGACGATCCGACACACCGGTAAAGGTTACACCATTGCTGCTTGCGCTGCCCATCATATTAACGCCGAGCTGTTTCATCACAGAGCGGCTGACTTCAGCAACAGTTACTTTAAGTGTTACCTGATCTTCACCGGCAATGGTAATCAGATTGATGATTTTACTGGAGCGGCGGCGCTCCTGACCAAGTCCACTTGTGATCGTAATATTATTGCCGTCACCGGAGGATGTGGTGGAAGAGTCGTTATACTGACCTGTTGTTGCTTCACCACCTGAAACAAGTAATTCGGCAAGCTTTGCAGCCTGTGCAGCATCTTGTGGTGTTTGAACAGAACCGGTTAGAACAATATTGTCATTGATGAGTTCGATTTTAATATCAGAGCCCGGAATATATTTCCGCAATGAAGAAGACAGGCTGCTGACATCACGCTCGATTTTCAGGTCTAGACTGGCTATCTGTTCGCCGTCTTTGCCGAAGACAATAATATTGGTTTGTCCAACGGATTTGCCGAACAGGTAAATGCGCCGCGCTGTACGGGTGACAGCATCAGCTGTTGCCGGATTGGCAACCAGAATATCATAGGCGTCTTGCGGCAGATCAACGACGATTGACTTTCCCAGTCCGAGATTGACCGGTTGTGAGCGACCTGCACTGGAAATCTGAACGTCCTGTGCCTGTGCAGAATAGGAGCAGAGAACCGGCATAATCAGAGCTGCTGAGAGAAACAGGGTTTTCAACTGTGAACTGCCGCGAATTTGGGAAAAAGATGGACGTGTCATTAGTTGATCCCGACTTCAGTAAGATTGCCAGATTTAATCATTTTGACCGGCCCGTTTTTAGAAGGTGACACAACAAGATAATCTGATGAGCTGGACGGTTCCGGTTTTGCATCGCGAACAGAACGTAATGTCAGGCTGATCCGGTCCGCCACTGATTGGGCGACAGCCATGATCTCAGCCTGTTCATGGGTGACTTCCAGCGTTGCGGTACGGCCGATAATATCTTTTTTGCCTTCATCATCTTCTTTGATTGTCTGATCGATGGCCAAGACGCGTACATTTTCCAATATGGTTTCCGTTAAAAACGGAATGGTCGCATTGGCTGCATTCCGGGTCGCGCGGGTAATAATCACGTCGACACGATCACCGGGAAGAATGAAACCGCCTGCTGAACTTTCCGCGGCAATATTGGTCGCAATAGCCCGCATACCTTGTGGTAGCAAAGATGACATGAATTGTTCACCTTCACCGATCAGTTTGACTTTGCGGATAGGCTCTCCGGCGAGAACGGGAAGACGCAGGCTGGATTTTTGCATGACATCCAGTGCGTCCGGCTGTGAATCACGGGTGATATAATCTGCAGTCACAGAATTTTCCGGCCAGGACTGCCATTGCAACTGACCGGATAATGACGCGCCTACAGGCAGGTTGGAAGAAACGGTCAGAACATCTTTCACAGGCAGGGCCGGGGCAGGCGCGCTGACTTCAATGACCTGCGGCGGGGCATCTGTCATGGTCAGCGCAATATAGCCTGCGGCACCGGCGGCAAGCACGGCAACAGCCAGAATGATCAGGCGTGAAGTGTTCATTTTTTATCCCCGCATTGAGCGTGTGATTTTGGCACATACTCTAAATGCAGCAAGAATCGTATAATTATGGTTAACGAACTATTATTATTGATTTTATTAAAACAGTTATTGATGATTTTGGGAGGAAAAAGATTTTTTCCGCCTGTTTTCAGGCCCTAACCAAAGCAAGATCGGGATATATCCATAAACCGGCAATGGCCAAAGCTATACCATAGGGAATACCTTTTTTGGGGTCACTCAGACGGTAAAGAAAAGCGATATGTTCAATTTTACTTCGTTCGATAAGCTTGCGCAGTAAGAGAATACATAGTGTTAAAATACCGCCTGTAATTGCGCTTATCAGTAAATAATCTGCAAGACTGACTGAAAATCCGGTCCAGAGAGCTGTGGCACTGATTAGTTTGGCATCTCCGCCACCCATGGCATTGATGAAAAACAAAGCAAAACAGATGGCGAGGGCAATAGCGCCCGCTGCAATGTGAAGAAAGATATCTTTTGTAGGAAGTCCGTAAAGCGGTGCCAGAACAAGAAATGCTGCGGCTAAAAACAGGCAGGCAATATTGTGTATCTTCATAAACAGAAGATCCGAAATTGCAGCATAAATCATAGTGCCGCAAAAAATCAGAGCAGTGAGAAAAGCGAGCATAAGCAGCCTGAGTTTTGCAAAGGAATTGTTGGATTATCATTCTGTTGATACCAGAGATACTTTAAGCCTTTTACCTTCGGGTTAATACTGCCGGATATTCGGGCATTTTGTTGAGAGCATACAGGCCGCCGAAAATTGAAATATAGCTATTAATTGTTCTTTCATCCCTGTTGCGCATAGTGCGGTAAGCTACGGGGCTTATTTTATGGCTGATAAGAAGATGACAGATCTGAGAAAACTGATATTGGCAGTTATGCTGGGCGGTGGTGTTTTAACCTATCCGGTCGCAGCAACAGAAATTCAGGCAATACAGGTTCAGACGGATCAGGCTCATATTTTGCGTCTGGATAAGCCGGTTAAATCCGTCATAATTGGTAATGACGCGATTGCAGATGCCGTTATGCAGGATGCCAAAACCATTGTTCTGACCGGACGTAATAATGGCGTTACTAATCTGGTTGTGATGGATCAGAATGGCGATACATTGCTGGACGAGAAGGTTATGGTCGGTCAAAATGATCTGGCAACGACCCGTGTCTTTCGGGGGTCCAAAATGAGCATTTTATCCTGCACGCCGATTTGTGAGCCTAAAGTTGCTACTCCGCCAAGATCCTGATTGTGTTACGGGCGTTCAGTTTTCTGTCCTACTGCAGGAAAATTTAAGTGATCATGAATAACCGACCTGAGAAAAACTCTGCTCGACACTTTGTAAAGTCCCTTCGCTCGTTCCGGCGGGATGAACGAGGTGTTACGGCAGTTGAGTTTGCGCTGGTCGTTTTTCCGTTTTTGTTTTTAATTTTTGCGATTATCGAACTGGGACTGAGTTTTACAGTGCAGCAAATGCTGGCTCATGCGACAGAAGATGTGAGCCGGCGATTTTATACAGGACAAGATACGAAAGAAAATACAACACCGAAAGCGGTGAAAGATCGTATTTGCCAGAAAATACAATTTATGCCTGTCGTTAATTGCAACAATCTTGATATCAATTTGGATAATTACAGTACTTTTTCGGCAGTTCCTGTTAAAAATCTTGTAACAAGTGAGGGGAAGCTTGGACTTCAGTCCCAGATTAATCTGGGCGGACCATCAACGATTAATCAGATTAATGTATTATATCGCTGGCCGGTGCTGACCAATATTTTTTATTATTTAAATCCGAAAGTAAAAAATGAAGACAGGGTGCTGCCTCTTTTTACAACAGTGACCTGGCAGAACGAGCCGTTTTCATGATCGGGTTTCATTTTAAAACAAACGGAGCACGGTTGGCTTTAGCTGATAGCTTGCGAAAATTTGGTGCGAATAAATTTGCACTTTTAAGAAAGTTTAGCAAAGACGAACGCGGTGTATCTGCCGTGGAGTTTGCGCTTCTTTTGCCGGTTCTGATTTTGATCTATGCAGGTGTGGCCGATGTTTCACGTGGTGTGGATGCAAACCGCAAAGTGAACCGGGTTTCCAGTGTTGTCGGAGATCTGGTGAGCCGGCAGATCAGTGTGTTGCCGACACAACTTGATGATGTTTTTATTATCGGCTCGACGATTATGGTACCGTCTTTAACCGCACCGCAAATCAGGATTTCGTTTCTCAGAGTAGAAAAAGTAAACAATAGTAATACATTGATTGTCCGGCTGGACTGGTCACGGACAACATCCAAGTTCATTGAGAAAGGGACTGTAAAAGAACAGGAGGCAAGGCGCGTTTATCTTCCAGAAAAACTGCGTCAGGAGCCGATGAATTATATTCGTGTTGAAACGCAATATACTTACACTCCGTTGCTTTCTTTTCTTCTGCCGAACATCGACATGGAAGAGACCTATTTTATCAGTCCGCGCTATTCAGATACTATTCCTTGCCCTCAGTGCTGATGATTTCCTTGCTTGACGCTTGAGGTAGTTTTCATGATATGCCTTTCATGAAATACTCGGTGAAGCGGTCTGAAGGCATTATTCTCATGCGACGGGTTATCCTTATTGTCCTTGATTCTTTCGGCATTGGCGGCGCACCGGATGCGTCCGCCTTTGGCGATCAGGGAGCCAATACGCTCGGAACAATTGCCTGCTTTTGTGCGGATAAACAGACACCATTACATATTCCGCATATGCTGGAACTGGGATTAGGGCGTGCCGCGCAATGTGCGAGCGGCGCTTTCCCTGCCGGTATCAATGCAGCCTCGCTGCCTCATGGCCTGTGGGGCGCGGCGAGTGAAGTCTCGAAAGGCAAGGATACACCTTCCGGTCATTGGGAAATTGCAGGTCTGCCGGTACCTTTTGACTGGGGTTATTTCCCGTATAGCATTCCGGCTTTCCCAGAGGACCTGACGGATACCATCATCCGTCAGGAAGGTTTGAACGGAATATTGGGCAATTGCCATGCCTCGGGCACTGAAATTATTGCGCAATATGGTGAGGAACATATCCGAACCGGAAAACCGATTTTCTATACATCGTCAGATTCCGTGTTGCAGGTGGCTGCTCATGAAGCACATTTCGGCTTGCAACGGCTTTATGATCTTTGTGCAGCTTTGCGCCTGCTGGTGGATCCGCTGAATATCGGACGTGTGATTGCGCGGCCATTTACCGGGGATGCGCGGGAGAGCTTTGAACGCACCGGCAACCGGCGCGATTTTGCCGTACCGCCACCGGAGCCCACATTGCTGAATATTGTCGAAGCATCCGGACATGATGTTTATGCGGTTGGTAAAATCAGTGATATTTTTGCCGGGTCAGGCGTGACGCAATTGCGCAAAGCGCATGGCAATCAGGCCTTGGTTGATGCCACGCTGGAGGCAATGAATGAGGCCGGTGATGGCGATCTGATTTTTACCAATCTGGTGGATTTCGATATGCTTTACGGTCACAGGCGCGATATTGCCGGTTATGCCGCCGCACTGGAGGCGTTTGATAAGCGCCTGCCGGAAATTCTCGGCAAAATGCGCGAGGGTGATGTGCTAATTCTGACCGCAGATCATGGTTGTGATCCGGGTTGGCAGGGGAGTGACCATACCCGTGAATGTGTGCCTGTATTGATCGCTGGTGCTGGGAGCGGCACAATCGGTATGCGCAACAGTTTTGCGGATATTGGTAAATCTGTAGCCGCCTATCTGGGGTTGAAAAATGATCTTGCCGGTGAAGATTTTCTTACGGCTTATACCGGCTATCGGCAGTCAGAGCGCAGCGGAGAGAGTGATGCCTGAATTACCGGAGGTGGAAACGGTCCGTCGCGGTTTGCAGCCGGTTATGGAAGGTGCAACTGTTGAAGGGCTGGTTTTAAACCGTCCTGACCTGCGTTTTCCTTTTCCTGAAAAGCTGAGTGAGCGTCTGCAGGGGCAAAAAATCATCTCGCTGGGGCGGCGCGCCAAATATCTGCTGATCGAATTTGAAGGCGGTGCCAGTCTCATCAGCCATCTGGGTATGTCCGGCTCGTACAGGATTGAACCTGATCTGCGTTCTTCATCCGGACACCGCTTGGCTGATAATTTTCATTATCCGCGTTCTAAGAATACAGCCCATGATCATGTGGTTTTTCATTTGCAGACAGAGAATTACGGGCAGCGTCAGGTGATCTATAATGATCCGCGTCGTTTCGGGTTTTTGCTGTTATGCGGTGCAGGAGAGCTGGAAACGCATCCGTCCCTGAAAGATCTTGGCATTGAGCCGACAGGTAACAGCCTGTCAGGCGTGGTACTTTCAGATTTATTCCGCAACAAGAAAATCACTTTAAAGGCGGCTCTGCTGGATCAGCGGCTGATTGCCGGTCTTGGCAATATTTATGTCTGCGAAGCTTTGTGGCGCTCCGGTCTTTCACCACTGCGCGCTGCCGGAGATGTCGCGCAGGATCCGCAACTGGCAGAATCGCTGGCGACTTCTGTCCGCGAGGTGATTGCCGAAGCCATTGTGGCAGGTGGCTCCAGTCTGCGTGATCATCGTCAGGCTGATGGCACTCTGGGTTATTTCCAGCATAGTTTTGCGGTCTATGACCGCGAGGATGAGCCATGTCGGCGTTGTGGCGCAACGATACAGCGCATTGTGCAGAACGGACGCTCAACTTTCTTTTGCGCTGCCTGCAGCGCCTGATCTCTTTTCCGTTCATAAATAATCACTGCCTTGGGGGAGTATCTTGATGGCCTATGAAACGATTCTTGCAGAAACACGCGGCAAAACCGGTCTGATCCGGCTCAACCGTCCGCAGGCGTTGAATGCACTGAACACACAGCTGATTACCGAACTGACAGATGCGTTGCAGGCATTCGACCGGGATGATGCGATCGGTGCGATTGTCCTGACCGGTTCCGAGAAGGCTTTTGCTGCCGGTGCCGATATTAAGGAAATGCAGAATCTCAGTTTTGCCGATGCCTACGGGCAGGATTTTCTCAGCGACTGGGAAGGGATCAATGCCATTCGTAAGCCGGTAATTGCTGCGGTCAGCGGCTATACGCTGGGCGGCGGCTGCGAACTGGCGATGATGTGTGATTTCATCATGGCTGCGGATAATGCCAAGTTCGGCCAGCCGGAAATTACGCTTGGAATCATTCCGGGAATGGGGGGCACCCAGCGTCTGGCGCGTTTTGTCGGTAAAGCCAAAGCTATGGATATGGTGCTGACCGGCCGGATGATGGATGCGGCTGAGGCTGAGCGTTGCGGACTGGTGTCACGCGTAGTAGCGCCGGAAGTGCTGCTGGATGAAGCTCTGAAAGCGGCAGAGCGGATTGCTGCTTTCTCACGGCTCTCGGTGATGATGGCAAAAGAATCGGTCAATCGTGCTTTTGAGACGACATTGCAGGAAGGGCTGAAATATGAGCGCCGTTCCTTCCATGCGCTTTTCGCTACAGAAGACCAGAAAGAAGGCATGTCGGCATTTGTCGATAAGCGCAGCCCGTCTTTCTCTAACCGCTGAGTCGTCTTATAGGGGCGCTCCGGCCGTAAAACCGCAGCGCCACTTGTCAGAAAACGTTCTGGAAACCATCTTTTACGGGTTTCAGCCCTTTGTGGAGAGAGAATCCAGATTGACGGCGCGGACAAGCTGATCTATAAGCGCGCAACAGTGAGACGGCTTTCGGGCTGTCCGGATAGATTTTTGCCCGGTGGCCTGCCCCTTCGATATGAATATCGATGCTGAAAAGCCCGCTGGAAAGCTGACAGAAAAAGAGAGGCATTTATGGCCAATACACCTTCGGCCAAGAAAGCGGTTCGTAAAATCGAAGCCCGCACCGAGGTCAACAAATCCCGTCGTTCCCGCGTGCGCACTTTCGTACGTAAGTTCGAAGATGCTGTAGCACTCGGTGATAAAGCTGCTGCACAGGCTGCTTTCAAGATTGCTGAGCCTGAACTGATGCGCGCTGCTTCTAAAGGCGTTGTTCATAAGAACACTGCTTCGCGTAAAGTATCGCGTCTGGCTGCACGTCTTAAAGGCATGACTGCCTGATATCAGACTGTCTTTCAGTTTAAAAAAAAACCCGGCCTTAGTGCCGGGTTTTTTTGTATCTGAATTTTATGTTTCTCCTGAATATTCAGAAGATCAGAATCGGGAGCAATATTAAAAGGAATCTCTAAAATATTGGGAGAATCTCTTTTTCTATATTTTTATATTTGCAATAAATTTTAAGCGCAGAACCTGTCTTTATGCACAGTTCTGAACTGAGTCTGGGGATTGCCTCGGAGGAGCCTGAGTCAAGTGAATTATTATTATTTTTTTTCGCTCCGGAGATTCCGGAAGGGTTAATAATTGCTCCGATAAAAAGATGTTGAATCCAAAGGTCTTATTAATTTCAGACCCTGTATCAGAATAGTTATGCGTACCGAAAGACAGATCAAATGATTAAAAAACTCTTAACGGCGGTCTTGCCCTAAGGCCAAAGATTTCGCTAATGTTAGCCGATCAGTGCTCTGGACCATTGGCCTAAAGGCTCTCGGCGTCCGGTTATAATTTCATGGCGTGCAAAGTGATCTGACGCAGAATTTCCCGTTCTGCGAAAGAGTATCTGTGTGTCTGCGAATGATCGGCACTGCGGGGGGAAATATCCTGAATGAGGATCCGACCTGCGGTTGCCGGAAAGAGTAAGGCCGTTCTGAAATGATGAGTAATGACATCATTTACCGGTCATTAACCCTAAAAAAGCTTTGCGCAGCTGCAGATGGAAACAGAGGTTGTTGAATGGTTCAATACGGGCAATCAGCATGGAGTGACCGGAATATGAGTCGTTCCTTGCGGGATACTCACCGGACAATCGGAAAAAAGGCTGGCGGAAAAAGAGCCGGAGAAAGACACGCTGCAAAAGACCGGCAAGACTGAAGCGAACAGAATTTTATAACGAACAAAAAAATCAGAGCGGAAGCTGAGGGACAGTCCCGGCCAAACCGCTGAGTAACGAGCATCTGAACAGGATGCATCCGGTATGATGGAATGATCTGCCGCAACCAAAAAACTGAACACTATTGTGAGGCGAAAATGATTGCAAAGAATGAGGCTAAACTGGACGTGATGAGCGAAGCCGGTCAGCCAGTCCCGCCGATCAATCGCAGCCTGCAGGGTCAGTTTGATGCGGCGCCGGATTTTATGAGTGAGAAAGAGAATATGACTTTGACAACCGCTTCTCCGGATGAGGCCTTTGAACGACTGCTGAGCAAGCTGAAAGCACGCGTCGGCAGTGAAATATTCTCTTCGTGGTTTGGTCGTCTGAAGCTGGATGAAGTCTCCAAGAGTGTTGTACGTTTTTCGGTACCGACCGCATTTTTGCGCTCATGGATCAACAATCATTATGCTGAAATGCTGACCATGCTCTGGCAGGAAGAAAATCCGCAGATTCTGAAAGTTGAAGTTGTGGTGCGCGGGATGAGCCGTACCGCCCGTCCTGTGGCACCTGTTGCTGATATCGTGGCGGAAATTCCGCAGCTTGCTGCGCCGCAGCGCGAAAAGCCGGTCTTCCCGGTTGGCCAGAGCTTCTCGGCTGAAAAACGCGCCAGTCAGGCAGAAGTGGCCGCTCAGAGCGCCGCTGCCGGTGCCGTACTCGGTTCTCCGCTCGATCCGCGCTATACTTTCGACAGCTTTGTTGACGGTGCTTCCAACCGTGTGGCACTTGCTGCTGCCCGCACCATTGCCGAAGCCGGCTCCAGCGCCGTACGCTTCAACCCGCTTTTCATCCACGCTTCCGTTGGTCTTGGTAAAACCCATCTTTTGCAGGCAATCGCCGCCAGTGCTTTGCAGCGTCAGGATAAGCCGCGCGTTGTTTATCTGACCGCTGAATATTTCATGTGGCGCTTTGCAACGGCAATCCGTGACAATAATGCGCTGTCTTTCAAAGAACAGCTGCGCGATATCGATCTTCTGATCATTGATGATATGCAGTTCCTGCAGGGTAAATCCATCCAGCACGAATTCTGCCATCTGATCAACACGCTGCTCGACAGCGCCAAACAGGTTGTTGTGGCTGCAGACCGCGCCCCTTCCGAACTGGAATCGCTGGATGTGCGCGTGCGCTCTCGTCTGCAGGGCGGTGTAGCCTTGGAAATGGCCGCACCTGATTATGAAATGCGCGTGGAAATGCTGAAGCGCCGCCTGAGCGCTGCGCAGGCAGAAGAACGCAATATTGATATTGCGGACGATATTCTGGCTCATGTGGCACGCACTGTGACCGGTTCCGGCCGTGAACTGGAAGGCGCGTTCAACCAGCTGTTGTTCCGTCAGTCCTTTGAGCCGAACCTGTCGATCGACCGCGTTGATGAGCTGCTGGGTCATCTGACCCGCGCCGGTGAGCCAAAGCGCATCCGCATTGAAGAAATTCAGCGCATTGTTGCCCGTCATTACAATGTGTCGAAGCAGGATCTGCTGTCCAACCGCCGTACCCGTACCATCGTGAAGCCGCGTCAGGTTGCGATGTATCTGGCAAAAATGCTGACTCCGCGCTCGCTGCCGGAAATCGGCCGTCGTTTTGGCGGACGCGATCACACCACAGTTCTGCATGCTGTCCGCAAGATCGAAGATCTGGTCGGTGCTGATCTTAAACTGGCGCAGGAGCTGGAACTGCTGAAGCGCCTGATCAACGAACAATCCGCATAAGCTGTCACAGATACCGATGATTCTGTATCGCGGCTCTGGTCGCGATACAGTTCATAGGCGGAATATCGGGGCAAAGAGCGGGTTCATCAGTCTTTATGCAGAAGAAATCGCTGCTGTGCTGTTCTGCGGACTTGCAAAGACCCCTGAAATTCTGGCAGTTTAGCCGTCCAAGAGGCGCCTGTCGCGCCGTGATCTCCGGTGCAGCTCTGTTTGTTGCCGGACAGATGTTAGCGAGTTCTGTACATCATGCGCGTAACTATTGAACGTTCAAATCTTCTGAAATCCCTCAACCATGTGCATCGCGTGGTTGAGCGCCGCAATACAATTCCGATTCTCTCCAACGTCTTGTTGCAGGGCGAAGACGGCGTGCTGAAACTCAAGGCCACTGACCTTGATCTGGAAGTGACCGAATCGACCGAAGCGGCAATTGATACGGCAGGAGCCACAACAGTTCCGGCACATCTGCTTTATGACATCGTGCGCAAGCTTCCGGACGGCGCTGAAGTGATGCTGGCCAATAATGAAGACGGCACAGCAATGTCGGTCGTATCCGGCCGCTCGTCCTTTCGTCTGCAGTGCCTGCCGCAGTCCGATTTCCCTGAACTGACAGCGGGCAGCTTCACCCATACATTCCGTATGGATGCGAGTGCGCTGAAACGCCTGATCGACCGCACCAATTTTGCGATCTCGACGGAAGAAACCCGCTATTACCTCAATGGTATTCACCTCTATGCCGGTGAAGATGACGGCCGTTTGGAACTGCGTGCAGTGGCGACCGATGGTCACCGTCTGGCACGCGCAGCGATGGAAGCGCCAAGCGGTGCCGAAGGCATGCCTGCGATCATCATTCCGCGCAAAACCGTTGCGGAATTGCAGAAACTGGTTGATGCACCGGATATGCAGGTGACGATTGAAGTCTCGGATGTGAAAATCCGCTTCACTGTCGGCACAGTTGTTCTGACCTCGAAACTGATCGACGGCACATTCCCTGAATATAAGCGCGTGATTCCGGCCGGTAATGACCGCAAGCTGGTGATTGACCGCCAGAGCTTTGCTGCTTCTGTTGACCGCGTATCGACCATTTCCAATGAGAAAGGCCGTGCGGTTAAGCTCAGCATTTCCGATGGTCTTCTGACGCTGACCGTGAACAATCCTGATTCCGGTTCCGCAACCGATGAAGTACCGGCAGGCTATGACAGTGAACCGATGGAAATCGGCTTCAACTCGAAATATCTGCTCGATATCACATCGCAGCTTTCCGGCAAGGAAGCCGTATTCATGCTGGCTGATGCCGGTTCACCAATGCTGGTGCGCGATGAGGGTGATGAACATCTGATCTATGTTCTGATGCCGATGCGTGTATAAGTGCACGGGTGAGCACGAATATAAACATTGATGCACAAATTTCAGGTCGCAGCGAACGGGTGAGTTTCCGTCGTCTGCGGCTTGCGCATTTTCGCAATTATGAGAGCCTGTCGCTGCCGCTGAGCGGTGGCCATGTGGTGCTGACCGGCGAGAATGGTGCAGGTAAAACCAATCTTCTGGAAGCGGTTTCCTTTCTGTCACCGGGTCGCGGCATGCGTCGTGCTGCCTATGCTGATGTCAGCCGCAGCGGAGCGCCGGATGGTTTTGCCATTCATGCGCTGTTGGAATCGGCAAGCTATGGCGAGGCTGAAATCGGCACCGGTTTAGCTGGTACCAATGGCGAGGCAGGGCGCAAGGTGCGGATTAATGGTGCACCAGCCAGCGCCGATCAGCTGCTTGATTATTCCCGTATCATCTGGCTCATTCCGGCAATGGACGGGTTGTTTACAGGCTCCGCCGGAGATCGCCGTCGCTTTCTCGACCGTATGGTGCTGGCGATTGATGTCAGCCACGGCAAGCGCGTGCTGGATTATGAAAAGGCTATGCGCAGCCGCAACCGGCTGATCTCGGATTATAACAGCGATGCCCAGTGGCTGGATGCGATTGAAGCGCAAATGGCCGAGCTTGGTACGGCTATTGCCGCGGCACGTGCCGAGCTGATGAGCCTGATTGCCGCGATGATTGAGCAGACACCGGATGACAGTCCCTTCCCGAAAGTGGATTGCTTTCTGGAAGGCGAGCTGGAAGGGCGTATCCGTCTTGAGGCGGCGCTGGATCTGGAAGAGAATTTCCGCCGTACCCTCCGCGATATGCGTGGCCGCGACCGCGCGGCAGGGCGCACGCTGGACGGGCCGCACCGCACGGATATGGTCGTGCATCACCGGCCTAAAGGCATGCAGGCGGCTCTGTGCTCGACAGGCGAGCAGAAGGCGCTGCTGATCGGTCTGGTGCTTGCCCATGCAAGACTGACGGCCAATCTTGCCAATATGACACCGGTACTGCTGCTCGATGAAATTGCCGCGCATCTCGACGAGGGCAGACGTGCCGCTTTGTTTGATATTATTGACGATCTGGGCGCACAGGCTTTCATGACCGGCACGGATCGCGCGCTGTTTCGCGACCTCAAAGGTGAGGCGCAGTTTTTCAATGTCAGCGGCGCAAACCTGTCAGCTTATGATATTTGAACCAGCAGGGTTTCTGCATTGTCTTTTTGTTTTACGCGTATCTTATCCGAAAACCGCTTCACACTTTTCAGGATACGCTCTAAACTTTGCGCATGAGCACACAGTCAGAACCTTTCAGCGGATTAGAAATCGAGCGTTATGCACGCCATATTATCCTGCCGGAAATCGGCGGGGCAGGGCAGCAGAAGCTCAAAAATGCGCGCGTTCTGGTGATCGGTGCAGGCGGGCTTGGCAGTCCGGCGCTGCTTTATCTGGCCGCTGCCGGTGTCGGCCATCTCGGCATCGTCGATGATGATATGGTGACATTGTCTAATCTGCAGCGTCAGGTGGTGCATCACACCGACAGCATAGGTGAGAATAAAACCGACAGTGCTGCGGCCACCATTCATCGTATCAATCCGCATATTGAAATTGCCTGTCATACATTGCGGCTCACACCGGAGAATGTGTCAGAGCTGTTTTCGGCCTATGATATTATCGTCGATGGTTCGGATAATTTCAGTACCCGCTATCTGGTGGCCGATCATGCGGCTTTGCTGGAAAAAGCGCTGGTCACCGCAGCCATGGGGCGGTTTGACGGTTCGCTGACGGTGCTGAAACCCTATGAGAATGATTCTGAGGGCAATCCTCTGCCGCATTACCGTGATCTGTTTCCTGAACCGCCACCGGAAGGATTGATTCCCTCCTGTGCAGAGGCAGGTGTGATCGGTGCCTTACCAGCGATTCTCGGCTCATTACAAGCGATGGAAGTGATTAAACTGATTACCGGAATCGGTGAGCCTTTGCTGGGACGCTTGCTGCTTTATGATTCTCTGTCGGCGCGGTTTGAGACCATGCGCTATAAACGGCGGAAGGCAGCAGACCAATGAGCGCGCAGAACCGGTCATTTCAGGTTTTTACAATTACACCTGATTATGACGGGTTCGATGCTCTGTTGCTGCTCATTCAGGATGCCTTTGCCACGATGGATGGGGTAATTGACCCGCCGAGTTCTGCCGGATTGCTGAATGCAGCGATTCTGCGCGGCAAAGCAGGCACAGAGACAGCCTATGGGGTGCTCAGTGACGGACAACTGGCCGGATGCGTGTTTCTGGCTGACAGAGGCGATCATCTTTATTTAGGCAAACTGGCTGTCGCTCCTCCGTTTCGCGGGCTTGGCGTTGCACGTCGTCTGGTCGAACAGGCTGAAAAGCTGGGGCGTGAGCGCGGCATGTCGCATATTGACCTGCAAGTACGTGTCGAACTGACTGACAATCAAAAACTATTCAAAAAACTGGGCTTTGCAGTCATTGCTGAAACCATGCATCCGGGCTTTACCCGCGTGACATCGCTGACAATGCGTAAAGCTCTGCTTTAATCATATTCGGGAGGAACCTATGGTGCTGGCACTGAGCGCGGAGGAGCGTGCCATTATCAACGGGCGGGATGGTGCAGGCGCTGCAATGGCCATGCGCATTGTTGCCAGAACTGCGGAGCTGATGGGGGCACCGAGACTGATTCCCATAGCTTCCGCACATATTGACGGTGCGCTCTATCATGGCGACAGCGGCACTTTTTTCGCAGAAAAACTGGTGGAAGGGCAGGCTAAGGTACGCGTTCGCTCGACGCTGAATGTCGGTTCGCTCGATCTGACCGGTTGCTCCGGCAACCGTCTGCCGCTCCATGAAGCGGTAATGGCAAAGCGCATGATGCAGGCCTATATCAAACTTGGTTGTGAACCGTCATGGACCTGCGCACCCTATCAGGCAGGGCACCGGCCGCAAACGGGAACGGATGTGGCGTGGGGAGAATCGAATGCCGTGGTGTTTTGCAATTCGGTTCTGGGCGCGCGTACGAATCGCTACGGCGATTATCTGGATATTGCCTGTGCTATTGCCGGTCGCGCACCGGATTACGGATTACACAGATCAGAGAATCGCCGTGCCACAATTGTAGTTGATCTGAGCGCTCTTGATTCTGCACTTTTAAGTCAGGCGGTGGTATGGCCGGTGCTGGGCAATCTTTACGGACGCCTGATTGGTGATTCTATCGGCGTGGTGACCGGCGTTGCACCGGAACTGCTGACAGAGGATGATCTGAAGGCTTTTGGCGCGGCCTCTGCCTCATCCGGCGCTGTCGGCCTGTTTCATATTGCGGGACACACACCGGAGGCACCGGATGTCGAAACGGCACTACAAGGCCATGCGCCGCTGGAAACTATCCGTGTAACACCACAAATGCTGCGGGAAGCGCGCAAAGCTCTGTCTACAGTTACGGCAGACAGAATCGATGCGGTGGCAATCGGCAGTCCGCATTTATCGCTCGACGAGTTTGATTTTCTTGAGGCAGCAATTTCAGACCGGCGTCTCACTGTCCCGCTTTATGCCTGTACAGGGCGGCATGTGCTGCGCGAGCTGGATAAGAATCAGCGACGGCAAAGACTGGAACAGGCTGGCGTGATTGTGGTGGCTGACACTTGTGTGGTCGTCACGCCGATTCTGCCGGAGAAAGACAATGCGGTGCTGATGACAAATTCCGGAAAATTTGCCCATTATGCCCCGGGCAATACCGGTTATGGTGTTGTCTATGGCTCTTTGCAGGAATGTGTTGAAAGCGCTGTCACCGGCCATGTCCAATTCTCTGAGGGGGCATGGTGATGGGGGCAGATACTTTGCAGGCAAAAATACTGGTCGCAGGCGCAGCGGTGGAGGCGGCTGGTTTTGCTTTAACGGCTCCGATCAGCTTCTGGGGCGGGGTTGATCCGCAAACCGGCCTGATCGCCAATGTGCGCCATCCGCAATATGGCCAGTCCGTCTCAGGCAAGGTTCTGTGCCTGCCTGCAACTGTCGGGTCCTCATCTGCAGCTGCTGTGCTGCTGGAACTGGTGCACAGTAACCGCGCACCGGCAGCGATTATCCTGCATGAACCGGATGCGATTCTGTTACTGGGTCTGATTGTTGCGGAAGAAATGGGACTGACAATTCCGCCTGCCTATCAACTGGATCGCGATACATATGCCGGATTAGATCAGCGGCAATTGCATATCAGCGAGCAAGGAACGATCCGCATTCTATAAGAAAAGAGCCGGAATTTCCGGCTCTTTTTAAGTTCTTAATATTGTTTCTCACGGTCAACGAGATTGATCAGCGTGCCGTCGCGCTCATAGTCGCGGATCATGCGGATAATCTCCGGCACCAGAGCATTGGCCGAGGAACTGGCTGCGGCATGGGGGGTGATCGTGATTTTCGGATTACCCCAGAGCGGGCTGTTTTCAGGCAGCGGCTCGGTTTCAAACACATCAAGCGAGGCAGCAGAAAGCAGGCCGCGTTCAAGCGCTGCCTGAATATCGGCTTCATTCTGCAAACCGCCGCGCCCTGCATTAATCAGGATTGGCGCGCCAAGAGGCCCGTCCTCTTTCATGCGCCCGAAGACTGACATGGACAGAATACCTTTGGTATCCGGTGTCAGCGGCAGCAGGCAGACGAGAATATCAACCTGTTTGAGGAATTCTGACAATCCGTCTTTCCCGTGATAGGTGGCAACACCTGCCACATCCTGCGGGCGGCGGCTCCAGCCGCTGACATTGAAACCGATATGTTTCAGCTTGTCAGCAGCATCGCGTCCCAAAACGCCTAAGCCCATGATCCCGACATTGACCTCATTGGCCGCAGGCTGGCGGCGATCTTCACGCCAGACTTTCTTGAGCTGCTGAGCGCGATATTGAGGGCCGAGACGATGATGATCCAGCACCTGCCAGACCACATATTCGGTCATGCGCATGGTCAGATCAGGCGAAACAGTACGCACGATCGGCAGATCCGGCACCTGATCGTCATGGAACACATGATCCACACCGGCACCGAGCGAGAAGATAACTTTCAGATTAGGCAGATTGGCAAGCGAACCGCGTTTCTGTTTCCACACCAGCGCATAATCAATGGATGCTTCTTCACCGGCTTTGACCTCAGTAACGATTTCACGCTCCGGCGCAGCTTTGGCAAAGGCTTTGATCCAGATCTCCGGATCCCAGCCGGTCGCTGCAAAATAGATTTTACCCGTGTTTTTTACTGCTGCATTCATTGATTTACCACTCCCTTTTCAGCCGTCTCCAAACGGAAGGCTGCTGCCATCAATGCGCGGGTGTAATCGGTTTTCGGCGCTCCGAAGATTTCCTCCGCCGGACCATATTCCACTGCTTTGCCATTGCGCATCACCAGCACATGATTGGCAAGGGCTTTGACCACGCGCAAGTCGTGACTGATGAAAAGATAGCTTAATTCGTGTTTTTTCTGCAAATTGCGCAGCAATTCGACAACCTGTGCCTGCACGCTCATATCGAGGGCCGAAGTCGGCTCATCCAGCATCACAAAACGCGGATTGAGCACCATGGCACGGGCGATGGCGATGCGCTGGCGCTGGCCGCCGGAAAACTCGTGCGGATAACGGAAGCGGCTTTCCGGATCGAGATTAACCTCATGCAAAGCGGCAACGACTTTATCATCGCGCTCGTCAGCCGAGAGTTTCGGTTCATGCACCTGCAATCCCTCGGCGATAATCTCCGCAACCGACATACGCGGGCTGAGAGAGCCGAACGGATCCTGAAACACAATCTGCATTTCACGGCGTAACGGGCGCATATCCTTAAAGGAAAACTGATCAATATTGCGCTCGCCAAAGCGGATTTCGCCTTTGGAGGAAATCATGCGCGACAGCGCCAAACCAAGTGTGGTTTTACCAGAGCCGGATTCGCCGACAACACCGAGTGTCTGCCCCGCGCGCAGTTCCACATTGATACCGTCAACGGCCTTCACATAATCGACTGTCTTGCGCAGAAAGCCTTTTTTGATCGGAAACCAGACTTTGATATCTTCTCCGCTCATGACCAGCGGTGCATTTTTTTCCGCAGGCAGCGGTGCGCCTTTCGGCTCAGCACTCAGCAAATGCTTGGTATAATCATGCTGCGGATTGGTGAAAATATCTTCTGTCTTGCCGCTTTCCACGATTTTACCGTGATGCATCACGCAAACGCGGTCGGCAATTTTGCGCACCACACCCAGATCATGGGTGATGAACAGCATCGACATATCCTGTGACTGCTTTAACTCGGCCAGCAATTGCAGAATCTGTGCCTGCACTGTCACATCGAGCGCGGTGGTCGGCTCATCGGCAATCAGCAGTTTTGGCTTATTGGCGAGCGCCATGGCGATCATCACGCGCTGGCGCTGCCCGCCGGAAAGCTGGTGCGGGTAGGATTGCAGGCGCTTTTCCGGCTCGCGGATACCGACCTCATGGAGCAGCTCCAGCGTGCGTGCACGTGCTTGTTTTTCGCCCATGCCCTGATGCAGACGCAGGATTTCGCTGATCTGACGTTCAACCACATGCAGCGGATTGAGCGAGGTCATCGGCTCCTGAAAAATCATGGCAATATCATTGCCGCGAACACCGCGCAGTTTGTTTTCCGGCATGGTCAGCATGTCTGCACCCTCAAAAAGGATCTGACCGGACGGATGGCTGGCGGAAGGATAGGGCAGCAGTTTCAGCACCGACAAAGCGGAGATGGATTTGCCCGAGCCGGATTCCCCCACCAGAGCGACGGTTTCACCTTTGTGAATGTCGAAGGAAATATGATCGACAGCAACCCTGTCCTGACCATCCTGATGAAAGGCAATCGACAGATCGCGGACACTCAGCAGCACTTCGGCTTTTTCATGGGAACTCATTTAAAAGCCTTTCGCGGATCAAAGGCATCACGCACTGCTTCACCGACAAAGATCAGCAGCGACAGCATCAGCGAGATAACCACAAAGCCGGTTATACCAAGCCATGGTGCCTGAAGATTATTCTTACCCTGTGCCAGCATTTCACCAAGCGACGCCGAGCCTGGCGGCAGACCAAAGCCGAGGAAGTCGAGCGAGGTCAGCGTGGTGATTGAGCCGTTGAGAATAAATGGCAGGAAGGTCAGGGTTGCGACCATCGCGTTGGGCAGCAGATGCCGCCACATGATGGTGCGGTTATTGACGCCCAGCGAGCGTGCCGCATTCACATATTCAAAGTTACGGGCGCGCAGGAATTCGGCACGCACCACGCCGACAAAGGCGACCCATGAGAACAGCAGCATAATAAACAGCAGTACCCAGAAGCCCGGCGGCAGAATGGCAGCGATGATCAGGAGCAGATAGAGCACCGGTATGGACGACCAGATTTCGATGAAGCGCTGGAAAATCAGATCAACCCAGCCACCGAAATAGCCCTGTACCGCACCGGCGGTCACACCGATTACACCGGAAAAGGCAGTGAGAATGAGGCCGAACAGCACGGAGATACGGAACCCATAAAGCGCACGGGCAAACACATCACGTGCCTGATCGTCAGTGCCGAGCCAGTTCATATTGCCGATGGTGCAGTTCGGATCATTTACGCCTTCCGCATAGCGGGCGCAGCGCTGTTCTTTCGACATCAGCCAGAACGGTTTGGACGGTGCGGCTTCCGGAATTTCATTATTCACGGTGCGGTAGGAATAGCGAACCGGCGGCCAGACTGCCCAGCCGTTCTGGTTAATCTCATCCTGAATGACCGGATCGCGGTAATCGGTAACTGCATAGAAACCGCCGAATTTTTCTTCCGGATAATCAACCAGCACCGGCATCAGAATTTCGCCCTTGTAGGAAACCAGTATTGGTTTGTCATTGGCGATAAATTCAGCAAAGAGCGAGGTCACAAACAGAAACAGGAAAATCCACAGTGACCACCAGCCGCGCCGATTGGCCTTGAAATTGCGCCAGCGCCGCTGGTTGAGCGGTGACAGAAACGGGCGTTTCACACGTGCAGGAGGGGTAGCCGTGACAGCACTCATCACACATCCCTCCGGTCGAAATCAATCCGCGGATCAATCCATGTATAAGTGAGATCGGAGAGCAGACCGACCAGCAGGCCGATCAGCGAGAAGATAAACAGATTGGCAAAGACCACAGGATAATCACGGTTGAGAACGGACTGATAGCCAAGCAGACCGAGACCGTCGAGCGAGAAGATGGTTTCAATCAGCAGCGAGCCGGTGAAGAAAGCGGTGATAAACGCACCGGGAAAACCGGCAATCACAATCAGCATCGCATTGCGGAACACATGGCCGTAAAGCACCTGCCGTTCTGTCAGGCCTTTGGCGCGGGCTGTGGTGACATATTGTTTGCGGATTTCTTCCAGAAACGAGTTTTTGGTGAGCAGGGTGGTCGTCGCAAAGGCCGACAGCACCAGCGCCAGCACCGGCAGCGCCATATGCCAGATATAGTCTGTGATTTTGCCCCACAGGCTCATCTGGTCGAAATCCGGCGAAGTCAGACCGCGCAGCGGGAACCAGTCGAAGAATGAACCGCCTGCAAACAGCACGATCAGCATGATGGCGAAAAGAAAACTCGGAATTGCATAGCCGACAATAATCACCGCGCTGGTCCAGACGTCAAAACGTGAACCGTCGCGCACAGCTTTGAGAATACCGAGCGGGATAGAGATCATATAGGAAATCAGGGTGAGCCACAGGCCGAGCGAAATCGAAACCGGCAGCTTTTCCTTAATCAGATCAATCACTTCAATATCGCGGAAATAGGAATGGCCGAAGTCAAAACGGGCATAGTTCCACAGCATCAGACCGAAGCGTTCCAGCGGCGGTTTATCAAAGCCGAACTGCTTTTCCAGACTGGCGATAAATTCAGGATCAAGCCCCTGCGCACCGCGATATTTCGAGGAGCTGCCGCTGTCCATTGATATTGCGCCTGCATCAGCGCCTCCGCCTGAAAGCCTGTCCATGGCATCGCCGCCTTGTCCCTGCAATTGTGCAATCACACGCTCTACGGGGCCGCCGGGGGCAAACTGGATGACGGCAAAAGAAATGGCCATGATGCCGAAAATGGTTGGAATCATGAGCAGCAGGCGTCGGAGAATATAAGCGCCCATCAGATGAATAATCCTGTTTGTTTCTTATTGTGTTTTGTGAATTTAGCGCAAAGAACTGAATTATGTTTTACCAAGCTGTCCGGCTTTCGCTTTATCATACCACCAGTAAAATTCCGGATAGCCGCCATAGGGAGGCGATTCTGTCATACCAAATTTGTCCCAATAGGCGATCAGTTTTCCGCCTGCTGACCAGCAGGGGATCCAGTCTCTGCGGTAACGTAACAACCGGTCGAGAATAAGGACAGTGGCGGTCAGGTCTTTGCGATTATCCGCCTGTGCCACATCATCCAGCAATGCATCAATCAAAGGGCTGCTGGTGCCGGTATGATTTTGTGAACCCGGCAGGTTGACACTTTCCGAACCATACATGACAGCAAGTGTGGCTCTGTCCAAAGTCGGCGATGTGCTGAAGGCAAGACCCATCATGTCATAATCAAAATCCAGCAGACGCTTCTGATAAGTCGCCGCTTCTGCCATGCGAACTGTCGCATTGATGCCGATGGCCTGAAGGTTCTTAATCATCGGATTATAGACGCGGTTAAATCCGTCGGAATCATTGAGAATTTCCAGCGTGAAAATCTGACCGTCAGTACCAACCAGCCACTGGCCTTTGCGCTGATAGCCCGCCTCTTTCAGCAAGTCTGCCGCACGGCGCAAGTGTTCACGATTGCGGCCGCTGCCGTCCGTTACCGGCATTGTCACCGGATCACCGAGCAGAGCAGTGCGGGTTTCCTCATCAATCAGTGCAGCATGGCGGGTAATAATTGCCTGTTCAGCGGCGGACGCCTTGCCCTTGGCTTCAAAATCAGAATTGCTGAAGTTGGATTGCTGGCGCTGATACAGATTGCTGAACAGGTTTCTGTTGCTCCATTCAAAGTCAAAGCACAGTCCTATCGCCTCGCGCACCCGCTTGTCACGAAAACGCTCGCGGCGCTGGTTGAGCGCCCAGCTTTGCATGGACGGAAATTTCCATGCAGGAAAGCGTTTCTTGATAACTTTACCGGTTTCTACTGCACTGAAATTATAATCATTGGTCCATGATTTGGAGACGCTTTCTGCACGCCAGTCCAGAATACCTTTTTTGAAAGCCTCAAATGCCGGTTGTCTGTCGCGGAAAAACTCGATGCGGATACGGTCAAAATTATTGCGCCCGATATTCACATTGAGATCTTTGGCCCAATAATCTTCATTACGCTGATATTCGATAAATTGTCCGGCAGAGAATGCACCGACTTTATAGGCACCGGAGCCGAGCGGAATAGTCAGGCTGTTTCCGTCAAAACTATGCTCCGTGTAATAGGCTTTGGAGAGCACGGGCAGCAATACCATGCTGGTGATGAGACGGCGGTTTTGGGCTGCTGTTTCACCTTTGAGGGTCAGCTTCAGGCGATAGTCATCCTCGGCAACCGCGCTTTCCATTTTTGCAAGCAGCAGGCGGAGCGCCGGATGACCTTTTTCTTTCAGCAGATCATAGCTGAAAGCTGCATCATGCGCGGTGAGTGGTGTGTTATCGTGAAAACGCGCCTGTTCGCGCAGTTTGAACATATAGCTTTTGCCGTCATCGCTGGCAGTCACGCTTTCTGCGATCAAACCGTAAACCGCATCCGGTTCATCCAGTGCACGGGTCATCAATGTATCGAAACAGATTTCCATCCGTGGCGGCGCATCACCCAAAGCGGAAAATGTATTGAGCGTGTTGAAAGTGTTTGGAGCCTGATTCAGCGTCCATTCATTGACAGAGAAATTAAAGCTTCCGCCTTTGGGTGCCTGCGGATTGATATAATCAAAATGGCTGAAACCGGCAGGATATTTCAGATCATCAAACACGGCCAGCCCGTGACTGGCTGTGTTTTTGTTTTCCTGCGCTCTGAGCTGAAAGGGGAGAGCGGAGCTCAGTGCCACGGCCCCGCTTAGCACAAGAATCTGCCGCCGGTTCATAAGGCTTTTATGATGCTCTGCCATGATTTTTCTCCCGCTTTGCAGCTGTGATCCGGTCTTGTATCGGGCATAAAATTATACACCAAAATACAGGACCAAATCAGAGTGAGCCATTTTATGGTTTAGGCTTTACCCACCAGGAAAACGGATCAATCCCGGCATAATCAGGCTGCTTGTCCGGCAGGCCGAACTTATTCCAATAGGCAACATTGATCGTATCGGAATACCATTGCGGCACGGTGTAATAATTCCACAGCAGCACGCGGTCGAGGGCGCGGGTGGCAGCCACCAGCTCGTCGTGATCTTTGGCATAGACAACGCGGTCGATCAGCTTGTCGATGGCCGGATTTTTGATGCCGGCATAGTTTTTGCTGCCTTTCAGATCGGCAGACTGGGTGCTCCACATCTCCCGCTGTTCATTGCCGGGTGACTGGCTCTGCGCTACAACCGTGGTGATAATATCGTAATCGAAGTCATTCACCCGTGCCTGATATTGCGCATCATCAACAACGCGCAGTGACGCATTGATGCCGACGCGGCGCAGATTGTTGATATACGGATTTACAACGCGCTCATCATTCGGATTGTTGGTCAGGAATTCGAGGGTAAAGACCTCGCCTTTATCATTGGTGAGCTTGCCGTCCTTCACCACCCAGCCGGCCTGTGCAAACAGGTCAATGGCATGGCGCAGATTGGTGCGCATGGCCTGCGGCGTGTCGAAGACCGGCAGTTTATACGGCTTGGTGAAAACAGCTTCCGGAATTTCTCCGCGCACGGTTTCCAGAATTTTCAGCTCCTCTGGAGAGGGCAGGCCGGATGAGGCCAGATCAATACCGGCAAAATAGCTTTCAATCCGCTTATACTGGTTGAAAAACAGCAGACGGTTCATGCTTTCAAAATCAAACACCCAGTTGAGTGCTTCACGGACGCGAATATCCTGAAACTTTGCTTTTCTGGTATTCAGGAATGCGCCCTGCATACGACCTGCCGCATGAAACGGGAAACTGGCTTTGATAACATCGCCGCGCTCCACAGCCGGAAAATTATATTGTTCTTTCCAGCGCTGAGCCATGTTTTCCAGACGGAAATCATAGATGCCGCCTTTTTTGAAGGCTTCCCATGTCGCATCATTGTTCAGAAAATATTCGTATTTGACCTGATCGAAATTATTCCGTCCGACATGGGTCGGCTGGTCTTTGCCCCAGTAATCCTCTGCGCGTTGCCAGATGATGGATTTACCCGGATTAACGGAAGCGATTTTATAGGCACCGGAGCCGAGCGGAATTTCGAGAGTGGAACGGCTGATATCACGCTGCTTGCCGTTTTTATCTTTGCCTTGCCACCAATGTTTCGGCAGCACGACGAGATCACCCATAATGCTCGGCAATTCGCGGTTACCGCTCTTGTCAAAGGTGAAGGTGACTTCGTTCTCTCCGGTTTTCTCGGCTTTCACGACGTCCGCATAATAGCGGTTATAGAGCGGGGATTGTTTTTTCAGCGTCTCGAAAGACCAGATTACATCTTCCACGGTAATCGGGGTCTTGTCATGCCATGCGGCTTTCGGATTGATGCGGAATTTTACCCAGGAAAAATCATCCGGATATTGCATGGCTTCGGCAACCATTCCGTAGGATGTCGAGCTCTGATCCATCGACTGATCCATCAGCGTGTCATAGAGCATACCGCCGCCGAAATTGGCGAGACCTGCAGCCGCAACACCCTGCACCACATAGGGGTTCAGCGTATCAAATGAACCGACAGCAACCTGATTAAGCGTGCCGCCTTTAGGCGCATCAGGATTGACATAATCGTAATGTTTAAAGCCTGCGGCATATTTAGGCTCACCTGTCAGGCTGTTGGCATGGCGCCATGGCAAATCCTGAGCGGAAGCGAGACTGCTATACAGCCCCAAACCTGCAAGAAGCATAATCCGCAATGCTGTTTTCATTCCGCCACCCGATAGTTTGTTCACAAAAATACGCTTTCACTTTAATGATCCCTGTATGAATTAAAAGGGAAAGCGGGCAGAAGCAGAGCAAAAATCGGAAGTGGCGGATTAAATCTTTGTAATAATCAGGCTTTTTTGACGAATTCGGTTTTCAGAACCAGGCCTTTGACTTGCTTGGTGTTGCATTCAACTTCACCGTCACGGCCGTTGAGGCGGACATTTTTCACCAAGGTGCCACGCTTGATGGTTTCAGATGTGCCTTTGACTTTGAGGTCTTTGATGAGGGTGACAGAGTCACCGTCCTGCAGCTGGGTGCCGTTGCTGTCGCGTACAATTGGTTCATCAGACATGAGACATTTTCCTTCAAAATAAAAGCCGGGCATTAAGCCCGGCTTGATAATATTCAATTGATCCTAAGATCAGTTGGCGGGCTGCGTTGCCGGTGCTTCCGGTGCGGCAGGTGCCGGAGTTTCTGTTGCCGGTGCGGCCGGAGCTTCAGCAGGCTTTTCTTCTGCCGGTTTTGGAGCTTCAGCAGGAGCGGCAGCTTCCGGTGCAGGCAGCGGCGCAGGATTGTCAGACAGCGAGCGCAGATAAGCAATCAGATCAGCGCGTTCATTGTCTTTTTTATCGCCGGCAAAGCCCATAGCTGTGCCTTTGATATAGCCTTTAGGCGAGGTCAGGAACTTATTGAGATGCTCATAATCCCAGACTTCTTTGCCGCCCTGTGAAAATTCTTTCATGGCTGCGGAATAGCTGAAACCTTCAACGGTCGCCATCGGACGGTTTACAACATCCCAGAGATGCGGACCGACTTTGTTCGCGCCGCCTTTTTCACTCGTGTGACAGGCTGCACAGCGTTTGAACACTGTTGCACCGCGCGCAGGATCAGCTGATGCCAGCAAAGTTGCAATCGGAACAGCAACAGCTGCTTCCTTGCCACCGGCTGCCGGTGCGCCGCCTTCTGCAGCTGCAATTTCATAACCGGCTTTTTCAGGATGCGAGGTCGAGAAAATCGCATCGGATGAAATACCAATAGTCATTACAACAAAAACTGTGGCCAGAAAGGCCATGATAAACTTGTTGGACTGAGACGATTCCATGTGGCCGCTAGCGCTCCTCTTCCCCAACGCCTTTAGCTTGGCGGTAATTATTGATACGTCTTAGGGGAGGATTGCCCTCCATTGCTGACTTTCGCCGGAAACTAGGTCTTTTACTTGGCGCTGGCAACACCTATAAGAACTGCAGTACCCGTGACTTTTTGACACTTTCGGATGAATAGCCATGTCTAAGCCGTTTAAATCGCTGATCCTGATCCCCGCCCGCATGGCCTCAACCCGTCTTCCGGGCAAGCCGCTGGCCGACATTGCCGGAAAGCCGATGATCGTGCATGTGGCCGAGCGTGCAGTTGCATCCGGTCTGGGACGCGTGGTTGTGGCTACGGATAGTGCAGAGATTAAAACCGCTGTCGAGGCGCACGGGCTTGAAGCGGTGATGACACGCAGCGATCATGAATCCGGTTCGGACAGAATTTATGAAGCTTTGCAAACTATTGATCCGAATAAAGAATTTGACGCGGTAATCAATGTTCAGGGTGACCTGCCAGTGATTGATCCGGCACTGATTAAAACCGCTTTGCAGCCGCTGATTGACGGGCCTGCGGATATCGCCACCCTTGGTGTTGAGATCACAGATCCCCAAGAGAAGACCAATCCGAATGTGGTGAAGATAGTGGGCTCGCCGCTGGCCGGTGCCAATAAATTGCGCGCGCTTTATTTTACCCGCGCCACTGCGCCTTATGGCGATGGCCCGCTTTACCATCATATCGGTCTCTACGCCTATCGCCGTGCGGCACTGGAAAAATTTGTCGCGCTCGGGCCTTCGGTTCTGGAATTGCGTGAAAAACTGGAACAGCTGCGGGCTCTGGAAGCGGGTATGCGAATCGATGTGGAAGTGGTTCAATCCTTCCCGCTCGGTGTGGATACACCGGAAGATCTGGAAAAGGCGCGTCAGTTTCTGTCCCGCTGAAATTCAGAGAAAACAGAGAAGCATTTTATAAATAGTCAAAGGCACCAAAATGGCAGCGAAGACCAATAAAATATCGTTTCAGGGTGAACCGGGAGCAAATTCCGATACGGCCTGCCGCAATATGTTTCCGACGATGGAGCCGCTGCCATGTGCGACTTTTGAAGATGCATTTAATGCCGTTGAAAATGGCGAAGCCGATCTGGCGATGATTCCGATTGAGAATACGCTGGCCGGACGTGTTGCGGATATTCATCATCTTTTGCCGGAATCACGTCTGCATATTATCGGCGAATATTTCCTGCCGATCCATTTTCAGCTGATGGTGCTGCCGGGCACCAAAATGGAAGATATCAAAAGCGTTCACAGCCATATTCATGCGCTGGGACAATGCCGTAAAATCATTCGCGGCAATGGCTGGAAACCGGTGATTGCCGGTGATACTGCAGGCGCTGCCCGTCAGGTGGCGGATCTGGGCGATAAGAGCAAGGCGGCCTTAGCACCATTGCTGGCCGCAGAACTCTACGGACTGGAAATTTTGCAGCATAATGTCGAAGACGCGGAAAACAATATTACGCGCTTTGTTGTGCTGTCCAAACAGGAACAATGGGCACCGCGCAAGTCACCGGACGAGCTGATGGTGACGACTTTTGTATTCCGCGTGCGCAACGTTCCGGCAGCGCTTTATAAGGCGATGGGCGGCTTTGCGACCAACGGCATCAACATGACCAAGCTGGAGAGCTACCAGATCGGTGGTACTTTCATGGCCACGCAGTTCTATGCGGATATTGAAGGCCATCCGGATGATCGTTCCGTGCAGCTGGCACTGGAAGAACTGGCCTTCTTCACTAAGGAAGTGCGTATTGTCGGTGTTTATCCGGGCAGTGAAAACCGCAAGCAGTTGCTTGCAGCTGAGTAAGCCCAAGCAACTGCTTGCAGCTGAATAATGGCAAGTAAAACAGATTGAAAAAGCGCCGGAGTGATCCGGCGCTTTTTTATTTGTCTGAACACTCTACCCAATGGCGGATCAGGGCGCTGGCGATGGCACCGGCAGGCGGTGTGCGTAGGCCTTGCTTATGGACATTATCCAGCATTGCTCTTGCCTCATCGCGGGTAAACCAGCGTCCGTCTTCCAGCTCCTCATAGTCGAGTGTGATCTGATCGGACAAGCCTTGCGCAAAACAGCCGATCATCAGGGAATAGGGAAACGGCCATGGCTGGCTGGCATGATAGATGACCTGTCCGACGGGCAGGCCTGATTCTTCCCGCACTTCACGCCGGACAGCATTTTCAATCGTCTCACCCGGCTCCACAAAACCGGCAAGGCAGGAATAGGTCAGCGGAGCAAAATGCGGGCTTCGCGCAAGCAGACACGTGTCGCCATTGTCGGTTTTGCGGGTGACCAGCATAATCACCACCGGATCGGTGCGTGGAAAATGCTCGGCATTGCAGGAAGTGCACACCCGTTTGAAACCGCCGATCCGCATTTCGGTTTCATGACCGCACCGACCGCAAAAGCGATGGGTTTTATGCCATGCAAGAAGTGCAGCCCCTTGCGCTACCATACCACTAAGAGCAGGCGGCAAAAGATGATGCGTATAGAGCGCGCGGTATTCCGAAGCTTCATAAGGCGCAGGAAGTGCCTCCGCGTCCAGTCCGGTGTCGAGTGCAAAATAGGCAATGCCCTCTGCTTCACCCAGCAAAATCAGATTGTCACCGGCAGATAAATCCGCGCAATTTTGCAGGGCGCGTCGCTCCGCATGGCTGAACAAGGCACGCTGTTCCGGTGTGTCCTGCTTCAGAATAATCTTATTGCCGGCAAAAAGCAGAAATTGCGCATCGGGATCAGCCAATGCTTTGGCTAAACTTGTTTCGTCCCGTTTCTCGGCCTGCGGATCAAGTGTCCTGCCGGCAAAGCCAAGACCATGGTTGTTATCTGTCATGTGATAAACTCAGGCCGCCAAAATCACGCAGAAAGACGGGCGCGTAATTCATTGATGAGTTGATGGGCTTCTTCTTCGGTGTAGGGCTCACGCGTGCCATGTCCCCAGACCGGACCCGGCCATGCTGCATCACCGCTGTTGCGAGCAACAATGTGAATATGCAGCTGGCGGACAATATTGCCGAGCGCACCGCTGTTGATTTTCTCGCAGCCGGTCGCTGATTTCATGGCTTCGGCAACCATAGAGGTTTCAAAGCTGAGCATGGTCTGATCGAGCGGGGTCAGCTCGTGAATTTCAGACATATCCGCGCGTTGCGGCACAAGGATCAGCCATGGCCAACGCTTGTCATTCATCAGTAAAAGCTGGCACAGGCCAAGCGGGCCGATAGGAAAGCTGTCATTTTGCAGGCGTTGATCGAGGGCGAAATCTGGCATGATGCGGTGCCTTTGTGAGGAATATTGTTCTTGTCCGGCAGTTTTTGCGGCTAGTCTGGAACTATTCAAACATAAAATGCATGAAAATAATCTATATTTTTTTATCTCAGCTTATTTGAGCCTTGCATTTTGTGTTCAAATTTCCGATATGAAGCGCGGGAGGTTGGTGGTGGACGTACCACTCGCCAACCGGGTCAGGTCCGGAAGGAAGCAGCCCTAACGAGCTCGGCACGGGTCATCGTGCCAGCCTCCCACCTTTTTCTCCCCTGAAAATCAGATTGTTGTGCACGGAAAAGCTAAGTTTTCCGAGAGGCCGCTTTCTGTTTTCAATCGGCTGACGATCTGTGCTACAGCAGTGAAGCTTAGAGCAGTTCCAGTTGTGATGAACTGTTGGAACCGCTCTAATTATTGTTTTACGCATTATCCTACGCAAAACCGGTTCCCACTTTTGCTGGAAATGCTTTAAAGACGGGATCTGAAGGAGCGCGCGAAATCCATGGATAGTAAACCGGCAGATAATGCTTATCGCGTTCTCGCCCGTAAATACCGCCCGCAGAATTTTGACGATCTTTATGGTCAGGAGCCGATGGTGCGCACCCTGACCAATGCTTTTGAAGCAGGACGCATTGCTCAGGCATGGATGCTGACCGGCGTGCGCGGGGTGGGTAAGACCACAACGGCGCGCATTCTGGCGCGCGGCCTGAATTATAAAACCGATACGATTGATCAGCCGAGTGTGCATCTGACCGAATTGGGTGAGCACTGTCAGGCGATTATGGAAGGCCGCCATGTCGATGTGATCGAGATGGATGCGGCCTCCCATACCGGTATTGATGATATTCGTGAGATTATTGAGCAGGTGCGCTACCGTCCGGTTTCTGCCCGTTACAAAGTCTATATCATCGACGAGGTGCACATGCTCTCCAATCAGGCCTTCAACGGCCTGCTGAAGACATTGGAAGAGCCGCCGCCGCATGTAAAATTCATTTTTGCGACCACAGAAATCCGCAAAGTTCCGATTACGGTGCTGTCACGCTGTCAACGTTTTGATCTGCGCCGTATTGAATCCGGCACGCTGACCAGCCTGTTGCGCAAGATTACCGGCCTTGAAAATGTGCAGGCTGATGACACGGCGCTGGCGATGATTGCCCGTGCCGGTGAAGGCTCTGCGCGTGACAGTCTCTCGATTCTCGATCAGGCGATTGCACATGGCAACGGCACAGTCGACAGCCAGACTGTGCGTGAAATGCTCGGCCTTGCCGACCGTGCGCGCATTATCGACCTGTTTGAAATGCTGATGCGCGGTGATGTGGCGGGTGTGCTGAAAGAATTCCGCGCGCAATATGATGTGGGGGCTGATCCTTCCGTTGTGCTGAGTGATCTGGCGGATTTCAACCATCTGGTCACACGCCTGCGTTTCACACCGGAAGTTGCGCAGGATATGTCGCTGTCGGAAGATGAGCGCGTGCGTGGTTCTGAATTTGCCAAAACATTGTCGATCCGCGCGCTGTCGCGCTGCTGGCAGATGTTGCTCAAAGGTATTCATGAGGTGGAAACCTCATCACGTCCGGTGCAGGCGGCAGAAATGTTGCTGATCCGTTTGGCGCATTCTGCCGATTTGCCGACACTGGACGAGGCGCTGAAAGCCATTGCCAATGGTCAGGTTGGCGGTAGTTCTGCACCATCGGCTCCGCAAGGCGGCGGTGGTAATGGCTCCGGTGGCGGGACGACTGCTTATGCTTCCGCTGATGCAGTTTCCGGCCAGATGGTGCAGCGTCAAAATAATGGTGGCGCCGCTCTTCGATTGGCAGAGCCAACTGCACAGCCAGTGATGCAGCCGCAAGCCATTGTCCAGCCAAAAGCAGAACCTGCTCCGCAGGCAGTGCGCATCCGCGACCTGAATGACATCGTCAATCTGGCAGGCAATAAGCGTGATCTGCAGTTCAAAGTTCTGGTCAAAAATTTCGTACGGCTGGTTTCCATCGGCCAGAATCGTATGGAAATTGCGCTGACCGAACATGCACCGAAAACGCTTGCCACCGATATGGCACAACGTCTGCTCGATTGGACGGGTGAACGCTGGATGGTTTCCGTTGCTCGTGACGGTGGTGGCCAGACCGTAGCTGAAGTGGAAACCGCACGGCGCGAAGAACTGGTAACAGATGCCCGCGCTGATCCGGATGTGGCGGCGATTCTTGCGAAATTTCCGGGTGCCAAAATTATCGACGTGCGCATTACCACACCGGATGACGACACGGATCTGGAAATGCAAATGCCGGATCCGGGTGTGGATAGCGGCGATTTGGATGATGACGATTAATTTTAGCCGCGGTTGAAACGACCAAAGCTGTGAACCATTTATTGAAAAAGAGTAATTCGAGGAGTTCTGCCACATGCGTGACATGATGGGGATGCTGAGCAAAGCAAAAGAAATGCAGGCCAAGATGCAGGCTATGCAGGAAGAAATCGCGCAGATGGAAGTCAGCGCCACTTCCGGCGGTGGTCTGGTAAGCCTGACCCTGCTTGGCAAAGGCACATTGACCAGTCTGAAAATTGATCCTTCTCTGCTCAAAGAAGGCGAAGGCGAAATTCTGGAAGACCTGATTATTGCTGCGCATAATGATGCGAAAGCCAAGCTGGAAGCAATGATGGCTGAAAAGACACAGGCGCTGACCGCCGGTCTGCCAATCCCTCCGGGCATGAAACTGCCGTTTTAATCGAAGCGCAGGTTTAATAACACGTACTTATACAATAACGCCCGATTCTATTCGGGCGTTAAATGTTTTAGATATTCATTATGTCAAAACGAATCGCCGGTCCTGAAATTGAACGCCTGATCCAGCTTCTTGCCCGTGTGCCGGGGCTCGGGCCCCGTTCTGCACGCCGCGCTGCGCTGCATCTGATTAAGAAAAAAGATGCATTGCTGGTGCCGCTTGGCTCTGCCATGCAGGAAGCTGCAGAAAAGGTACGTATCTGTTCCTGCTGCGGAAATGTGGATACCAGCGATCCATGCACGGTTTGCGAAGATCCGCGCCGTGATGCTTCCACACTGATCGTCGTTGAAGATGTATCCGACCTCTGGGCGTTGGAACGCGCTGGCACCATGAATGTGCGCTATCATGTACTGGGTGGTCGCCTGTCACCACTGGATGGTGTGGGACCGGATGATCTCAATATTAAAGGTCTGATCGAGCGCGTCACCGGTGGTGAGATCAAAGAGATTATTCTCGCGGTCAATGCTACTGTCGAAGGGCAGACTACCGCGCATTATATCACCGATCAGCTCGACGGTATGGATGTGAAAATCACCCGTCTTGCTCATGGTGTGCCGGTCGGTGGCGAGCTGGATTATCTCGACGAGGGGACATTGGCAGCGGCTTTGCGCGCCAGAACTTCTCTGTAATGGTCAGACTAGCCGTTTTTTGATTCAGGCTTCAGGCAATTTTACATAACAGGAGCAGCCATGCAGAAGACTTTCCTCCGTCAGGCTCTTGTGGTGTTCAGCCTGTTTGGTGCTGTCGTACCTCTCACCACGACAGTGGCACAGGCACAGACTTATTCTGCCGCACTCCAGTCCAAAACCAATACGGCCTTTCAGCAATGGCTGGAGAATGATCTGTGGCCGCAGGCGCAACAGCGTGGCATCAGCCGCAGCGTGTTCAATCAGTCTCTATCCGGTGTGCAGCTGAACTGGAAACTGCCTGATCTGGTGCCGCCCGGAACCAAGCCGCAAACACCAAAGCAGCAGACACAGTCTGAGTTCGGCTCTCCGGCCAATTATTTCCGCAAGGGCACAGTTGATTCCGTTGTCAGCAATGGCAAGGTTAAGCTCAATGCGCATAAGAGCCTGTTAGCGAAAATCGAGCGTGATTTCGGCGTGCCTGCGGGTATTGTCGTCGCTGTCTGGGGACGTGAATCAGCCTTCGGTTCGGTAAAAATCCCTTATAACGGTTTTGAAGTGCTTGCGACGAAAGCCTTTATGGCAACACGCAAGGATATGTTCCGTGCGGAATTACTGGCAGCGCTCGAAATCGTACAAAAAAACTATATGGACAGTGCACATCTGAAAAGCTCTTGGGCTGGTGCGCTTGGTCAGCCGCAATTCATGCCAACCTCTTACTTAAAACATGCCGTCGATTATGACGGTGACGGACGGCGCGATATCTGGAACTCCGTGCCGGACACACTGGCTTCTATTGCTGCCTATTTGCAGCATTTCGGCTGGCAGAAAGGCCGCGACTGGGGCTTTGAGGTCAATGTACCGCAAAATGTCTCCTGTTCACTGGAGGGGCCGGATCAGGGCAAGACATTCCGTGACTGGTCTGCACTTGGCGTCACTCGTGTGAATGGCAAGGCGTTTCCGGCACAGGAAATGGCGCAAGAAGGTTTTCTGCTGATGCCTGCCGGTCGCCATGGCCCTGCATTTATTGTGACGCAGAATTTCTATGTGCTGAAAAACTATAATATGAGCGATCTCTATGCACTGTTCATCGGCCATGTCTCTGACCGGATGAGCTATGGCGCCGGTGGGTTTCAGCAAGGCTGGGGTGCTGTCGGTGGTCTTTATCGCTCGGATGTCGCTGCTATGCAAAAGCGTCTGCAAAAGCAAGGCTATGATGTCGGCAAGCCGGATGGTTTGGCCGGATTTAAAACCCGCCGCTCTATCGGTGTCTGGCAGGCAAAGAACGGCCAGCCTGCCACCTGTTTTCCGGATAAGGTGCTGGTCAAGGCAATCCGCTGATAATCATCTTGTATAGTGCTTTAAAGGCATGGCTCTGGTAGCGCTCGCGGTGGTTCAGCAGCCAGAATTGCCGTGGCGGTAAAGTAAACGGCACTTGTTTCAATGTGCCTGCTGCCAGATGCGGGCGGGCTGCAAGAGCGGAAAGCACAGTAGCGTAATTGCCTGCTGTCAGTGCGGAGCAGATTGCCTCGTTGGAAGGTAGTTCCAGCGCCAGCGGTAAATCCGCCGGATCGCAGCCTTGCTCGCGCAAGTAAGTTTCAAAGACAGCGCGGGTACCTGAGCCTTGTTCGCGCAAAATCCAGAAACTTTCGCTCAGTTGTTCTGCCGGTAAAGTTTCAAGCTGTGCCCACGGATGTGCGGGATTTACGACTGTAATCAGTTCGTCATAGGCAACCGGTTCTTTATGCAGAAGCGGCTCGTCGAGTTCTGCTTCAATAAATCCCGCATCCGCTAACCCTTCCCGCAGAGCATCGACCACCTGCTCGCTATTGCCGATGGAGAGTTTCAGCTCAATCTGCGGATAGGCCGTGTGAAATCGTGCCAGAAGTGGTGGCAACCAGTAGCTGGCTGTGGTCTGGCTGGCATAAATATGCAGGCTGCCACGCTGCAGGCCGGTAATCTCGGTCAGCGTCAATTCGGCTGCCTGCGCACGGGCAAGCACAGCCTCGGCCTCATGCAGAAAAATACGCCCCGTTTCATTCAGCTCAATGCGCCTGCCGATGCGGTTGAACAGTTGTGTTGCATAGCGTTCTTCCAGCGCTTTAATCGCCGCACTGACCGCGGAAGGGGTCAGATGCAGGCTTTCGGCCGCACGGGTCAGGTGCTGCTGACGGGCGACTTCCGCAAATATCCGTAATTGTTCAAGGGTCATGGCGATCAATCATTCGATTTTACTGAATGAAATATACCATATTTTCAAATGGAATGAATGGTTGAAATAAGCGATAGAATTGGAAAAATTATCGGAATAGCAGCCATGCCACACAATATTCGTTCTAATTTCTCCCGTATTTTGCCAGGGTTTATGCTCTGCCTTCTGGTGAGTATCGCAGCCTATGCGCTGGAATATATCGAGGCGCACTATTTCGGGCGGGCATGGCTGGAATCGATCGTGCTGGCTATTTTGATCGGCGCCACAGTGCGTTCACTGTTCAGTCTTTCCGGCCGGTATCATGCAGGCATCCAGTTTTCATCCAAGATGGTTCTGGAAATTGCGATTGTGCTGCTCGGCGCATCCATCAGTGCTGAAGCGGTGATGCAGGCGGGGCCAGCTTTGATTGGCGGGATTGCCGGTGTTGTGATGCTGTCGATTGGTATCAGCTATTCAATCGGCCGGATGATGCGCCTGTCGCATCGCATGGCTGTGCTGGTGGCCTGCGGTAATTCCATTTGCGGTAACTCGGCAATCGCTGCCACAGCGCCGGTGATCGGTGCAAATAGTGATGATGTGGCCTCGTCGATTGCCTTTACAGCTGTGCTGGGTGTTGTCGTTGTTTTGTGTCTGCCTTTGCTGGTGCCGCTGCTGAATATGTCTGCCGCGCAATATGGTATTCTGGCAGGCCTGACAGTCTATGCGGTGCCGCAGGTCTTGGCCGCAACAGCCCCTGTGGCCGCATTGAGTGTGCAGATCGGTACATTGGTCAAGCTGGTGCGTGTGCTGATGCTGGGGCCGGTTATTGTGGCAATCGGAGTTATTGGTGCGAAGTCAGGTGGTGCCCGCCCGAAGCTGTCGCAGATGGTGCCATGGTTTATTATCGGCTTTCTCGGAATGATGGCGCTGCGCAGCCTGTCTCTGATCCCGCAAGCGGTGCTGCCTCCGCTGCATGAGGCAAGTACAGCCCTGACAGTGATAGCTATGGCCGGTCTGGGATTGGGCGTGGATGTGCGTACGGTGATGAAGGCCGGTGGTCGCGTCACGCTGACCGCTGTCTTCTCCCTGCTGGCTTTGGGAGCAATCAGCCTGTCACTGATTGCTCTGCTGGGCGTGGCCTGATTTTTGCATCAAATTCTTAAACGCATATTGCCCGTCCGCTTTTAAACGGGCGGGCAATAGAGCATTTCCGGTTTATCTTGAATCATTGGAAATGCTCTATTTCTTCTCTCGTATATCTTCTCCGAAACCGGTTCCCACTTTTCAGTTCTTTCTGCGGCTGAGGAAATGCCACAGAACAGCAATGGTCAGAACAACCAGAATAACCGCGACTGCAATCTGAACGGGGCCATTGCCGGAGGCCATAGCGGTGATGCCGGTGACTACACCGCTGAGCGGTGCCAGCGTTTCTGGTTTCTTGAGGATTGGCGGGATTGAAATTTTTGTTTCCCGCGGCTGATTTGGTTTTGTTTTTTTAGATTGGCCGGAAGCCTCATTGGCCAGAGCAAGGGAACGGTTGCGTACGCGTTTGACGCGGGCGGTCCAACCTTTGCCAAAAGTTTTGAAGGCAGAGAGTGTTTGCAGCCAGTTCTGCCGCAGGTCACAGAGATTATTGATGACAGAGGCAGGGTCGCGAAGATTGAGTGCGCTGAGTGTCTGGTCGCCGATAATCCCGTCCTGAGAGGTTCCGGCAATTTTCTGCAGTGCTTTCGCGGCACGGGCAGGACCGGAATTGATGGCAAAATCAAATACTGCATAGTCAATGCCAGCGGGCAGCACATCGCCGGCGATTTTATCCCAATAATTTTTCTTATAAATGTCGGCTGCTGTCTTCTGACTGAGATTGCGGATATCGGCAGCAGATGCCTTTGTTCCCATCCATGCGGATAAGGTAGCCAGAGTGATCCCCATATTGGTGTGGCCGCCCGGATCTGCCGGATGATTAACATATCCTCCTTCTTCTTCGAAGACATATGGCAAGACGTTTAAAAATGTCCCTTTTGCCATGGTGTTTCCTTTCGTTGAAATTTATTTTTAAAAATCAATGTATAAAATATAAAAATACTGCAGTACGATAAGTATATTAACTCAATTTAAAACGCGTGTGAAATTGTTTATTTAAAGTATAAAATGATTTTCATTTGTTGTTATTTTAATATTGCTGTTTTGTATTTGTATTGTTGTAATAAAAAAATCCCCCGCCGGATTGCTCCGGCGGGGGATTTTCAACTCTGGAATGGAGCAGAACTCAGATCACAAGGACAAGTCCTGCTTAATCCATATTAGTTGTTTTCGGACTTCTTCATTGCTGCTGCAAGAATGTCGCCGAGCGATGCACCGCTGTCTGCGGAACCGTACTGAGCAACTGCTTCTTTTTCTTCAGCAATTTCGAGAGCCTTGATGGAAACCTGCAGCTTGCGGGTTTTCTTGTCGAAGGAGATGACGCGTGCGTCAACTTTCTGGCCAACGGAGAAACGCTCTGGGCGCTGCTCGTCACGGTCACGGGACAGATCCGAACGCTTGATGAAGCTTTCGATGTCGTGGTCAACCAGTTTAACTTCGATGCCGCCATCGGTGATGCCGGTTACTTCACAGGAAACAACTGCGTTTTTGCGCAGGTCGCCGGAAGAAGCTGCTTCACCAACGCTGTCGCCGGTCAGCTGTTTGATGCCGAGGGAGATACGTTCTTTTTCGATGTCTACATCGAGAACGACTGCCTTAACAACGTCACCTTTGTTGAACTCTTCGATAACCTGTTCGCCCGGACGGTTCCAGTCGAGATCCGACAGGTGAACCATGCCGTCTACATCGCCGTCGAGACCAATGAACAGGCCGAATTCGGTCTTGTTCTTGACTTCGCCTTCAACAACGCTGTTGGCTGGGTATTTCTGAGCAAAGGTTGTCCATGGGTTGTCGAGGGTCTGCTTGAGACCGAGCGAAATACGGCGCTTGACCGGATCCACTTCGAGCACAACAACTTCGACTTCCTGAGAGGTCGACAGGATTTTGCCCGGGTGTACGTTCTTCTTTGTCCAGGACATTTCAGAAACGTGGATCAGACCTTCGATGCCTGGTTCGATTTCAACAAATGCACCGTAATCGGTGATGTTGGTTACGTTACCGGTGATCTTTTTGCCGATCGGATATTTCGCACCGATGCCATCCCAAGGATCATTTTCCAGCTGCTTCATGCCCAGGGAAATACGATGTGTATCCTGGTTGATGCGGATGATCTGAACCTTAACCTGCTGACCGATAGTCAGGATTTCGGAAGGATGGTTTACACGGCGCCATGCCATGTCGGTAACGTGTAGCAGGCCGTCGATGCCGCCGAGGTCAACGAACGCACCGTAATCGGTGATGTTCTTAACAACGCCGTCAACAACCTGACCTTCTTCAAGGTTCTGAACGATTTCAGAACGCTGTTCCGCACGGGATTCTTCCAGAACGGTACGGCGGGACACAACGATGTTGCCGCGACGCTTGTCCATTTTCAGGATTTCAAACGGCTGCGGGTTGTGCATCAGAGGGGTCACGTCGCGGATCGGACGAATGTCAACCTGTGAACGTGGCAGGAACGCAACGGCACCATCGAGATCAACGGTGAAACCACCCTTAACCTGATTGAAGATAACGCCATCAACGCGCTCACCTTTGCCGAATTTCTCTTCGAGGCGAACCCAGCTTTCTTCGCGGCGAGCTTTTTCGCGCGACAGAACAGCTTCGCCAAGCGCGTTTTCGATACGCTCAACGTAAACTTCTACTTCGTCGCCCGGCTTCATCGAGCCGTCTTTGCCCTTAGCGCCGAATTCCTTCAGCGGCACGCGGCCTTCAACTTTGAGACCTGCATCGATGATTGCCATGTCTTTTTCGATGGCAACAATACGGCCCTTAACAACATAACCTTCTGCAAGGTCATTATTGGCGAAGGACTCAGCCAGCAGAGCTTCAAAATCTTCGCGTGTCGGGTTAAAATCTGACATGTAGACTCCTGATGTATCCGTGAAATTCACGCGATACGGCGCCGGGGGTTGGTGTTTCGAGAAAGTCTGAAGACAAGCCGTTCTTAAAAAGAACAATCCGGCGCATGGCCTGAAAACAGACAATTTTTATATAAAAGACGCACAATTCGACGATTTTTCTGAAATTCAGACCAATGTCAGGCGCGCAATGCAGCATCTATCAGCTTTTTAGCCTCTAGAAATGCCGCTTCTATATCCATTTTACTGGTATCGATCAAGTGCGCATCGCTTGCGGGTTTTAAAGGCGACGCGACACGGTTCATGTCGCGCTCATCACGGCGCTTCAGATCGTCCAGAACTTCATTATAATCCGCATCCGCGTTTTTTGCACGCATTTCATTAAAACGGCGCTCAGCACGCACTTCCGCTGAAGCGGTGATATAGAGTTTCACCGGCGCATCAGGGCAAACAACGGTGCCGATATCACGGCCGTCCAGCACAGTGCCGGGCAGGTTTTCTGCGAATTTGCGCTGCGCTTCCACAAGGGCACGACGCACTTCCGGCATGACGGCCACTTTCGAGGCTGCCTCGCCGATATCATGGGCGGACAGCACAGTGCGATCCAGCCCTTTGAGGTCGAGTTCCTGTGCAGCGCGCGCAGCAATCGCTTCATCATCGAGCGGTAAACCCTGATCAATCAGGGCTTTAGCAACTGCACGATAGGTGAGGCCGGTATCCAGATGGTGAAAACCGTAATGCGTGGCAAGATTGCGGGCCAGCGTCCCTTTTCCGGAAGCTGCAGGCCCGTCAATGGCGATGATAAAAGCTTTATCCTGCATTGCGGTTATTTGGCTCCGGCCATGCTGATATCCGCACCCAAACCACGCATCAGATCCATGAATTCAGGGAAGCTGGTTGCGATCATTGTGGCATCATCAACCGTTACCGGTTTTTGAGAGGCCAGACCAAGCACAAGGAAGCTCATGGCAATACGGTGATCGAGATGGGTGGCAACAGTGCCGCCGCCAAAGCCCTTGCCGGACGGATTACCGCGAACGCTCAGGCTCATCTCACCTTCAGTGCAGTCCACGCCATTGGCTTCAAGGCCACGGGCAACCGCTGCAAGGCGATCTGATTCTTTAACGCGCAACTCATCCAGACCATCCATAATGGTTTCACCTTCCGCAAATGCGGCGGCGATGGCCAGAACCGGATATTCGTCGATCATTGACGGTGCACGTTCAACCGGCACGGTGATGCCGGTGAGTTTTGACGAACGCACACGCAGGTCAGCCACATCTTCACCACCTGCAAGGCGCGGATCGAGAATGTCGATCTGGGCACCCATTTCCTGCAAAGTGGTAATCAGACCGGTGCGGGTCGGGTTCATCAGCACATTGCGGATGATGATATCCGAACCTTCGGTAATCAGCGCAGCAACCAGCGGGAAAGCGGTTGAGGACGGATCGCCCGGCACATCAATGATCTGACCGGTGAGCTTGCCCTGACCGGTGATATGGATATGACGGACGCCGTCCTTGTCAGTTTCAACGCTCAAATCCGCGCCGAAGCCTTGCAGCATCTTTTCCGTGTGGTCACGGGTCATCACCGGTTCGATCACCGTGGTTACGCCCGGCGTGTTGAGACCGGCCAGCAGAACTGCCGACTTCACCTGAGCCGAGGCCATTGGTACACGGTAACGGATCGGATTGGCGGTACGGGGGCCGCGTAATGTCAGCGGCAGGCGGTCGCCTTCAGCGGCTTCAACCTGTACGCCCATTTCACGCAGCGGATTGAGCACACGTGCCATCGGACGTGAGGTGAGGGATGCATCGCCCAGAAATGAAGTTTTCATATCATAGGTGCCGACCAGTCCCATGGTCAGGCGTACACCGGTACCGGCATTGCCGAAATCCAGCGGGGTTTCTGATTCCAGCAGGCAGCCATTGCCGGTGCCGTTGATGATCCAGATATCGCCTTCCTTACGGATTTGTGCGCCCATGGCCTGCATGGCTTTGCCGGTGGCCAGAATATCTTCGCCTTCCAGCAGGCCGGAAATGCGGGTTTCACCAGAAGCAAGGCCGCCGAACATGAAAGAACGGTGAGAAATCGATTTATCGCCCGGAATACGGATATCGCCCTTCAGGTCGCGTGAGCGACGGGAGGTTGCGGGTTTGGAAACTTGAGAGTGAGACATAATATTACAGTCAGTTTATGCTGCCGTTTTTTAAGCTTTAAGCGCGTTTCAGACAGCGCGGTCAATCGAGGTGGCAAAGGTCTAGCATAGGTTTAGCCGCAGGTCATCCTGCAAACTGAGCGGAATTTATGCAGGCGGAAGCCTGTGCGGCATTGTGCGGAAAAAGCGGCGTATTTTCGCCACGAAATACCGCAAAGCAGCATGATTCAGCAAAACATGTGTCTTTAGCTTTGACAAAGGCATCGAAATCCGTTTATGCACCAAAAAACACCGAAAAGGCTTTCCGGTTTTATCTCTTGTTTCAGGAGATGTGCGGATGCCGCAGCCGGCACAACTTATGAGGCTTGACGTGGCAAAATCTGAACTTGGCACAAAACGTATCGATCCGGAAACGGGCAAGAAATTTTATGATCTGAATAAGGACCCGATTGTTTCTCCTTATACAGGCAAATCCTATCCGCTGTCTTATTTCGAAACCAGCGTTGATACCCGCGTGGAAGAAGAAGAGACAGAAACCGAAGAACTGGATACAGCACTGGATGCACCGGAATTCGTATCTCTGGAAGATGCGGATGATGAAGCAAAAGGCGACGACATTCCTGATCTGGATGATGACGATGATGTGGATCTCGGCGATGACGATGATCCGTTCCTGACCACAGATGACGAAGACGAAGACGATGATGATATGTCCGGTCTTCTCGGCGGTGGCGGCGGTGTTGGCGACGACGACGAAAGCTGATCGCCGGTCATTCCGAACCTGAATTGCAAATGCCCTGCACTGACACCAGTGCAGGGCATTTTGTTTTTTAGTGCCTTTGCACTGCCGAAAAGACGTTTTGCTGCGGGATTTGCAAATAATTTGAATAACTTTGAAAGAGTTTGATTTTTGCTCTTGATCTTCCGTAAAAGGCAATTTATGTAGCCGTCACGAACAGATCACAATCTGCTTCGCACCACCGGAACCGACGCTCAGGTCGGCATGTTTCAAAAGCATGATCGGGAATGGGGCCATAGCTCAGCTGGGAGAGCGCTTGCATGGCATGCAAGAGGTCAGCGGTTCGATCCCGCTTGGCTCCACCAAAAAATCATCGCCAGTATTTTTGTTATTTTTCAATGGCTTGAAAAAGTCACTCTGACTGATTTTCCATATTCCGACCAATCGTTCCGACCAAGTTATGACAGATTCTGTTTGAAGTCGCTAGTTTCCTTTATGTGACGCTGAACGGCAGGGAGTGATTCTATTGGAGTCCGTTGAAATTTATTGGACGTTTGTCCGTTTGTTATCGCTGATCCGGTAACGAATTGAGGTTTTGGATGTTGGCCACTTTTTGGAACTCATTAAGATAATCTTGATGATGATCTAAAAGCCAGCGTACGACACGGTTATTAGAAAGTAGTTTGGTGACATAACCCTGCGCTAGCGTCAGGTGAAGATTATCAACACCGTACGTGTCTTCTACTGATTTTACTTGAGTTTGTAGAGCTGCAAGTTCTCGTTCCATGCGCGCTATATGTTGGCTTGATGGATTGGAAGAGGATGCATTTTTCTTTTTTTGATTAGGAGAGAGTTGGCTTTCCGGTGTGGCTGCGCGGATGGCTTGTGCAAACATGACCGTAAAATTATTCTGACCAATCATGAGATCAGCAGCTTCAATTTGACGAACCGCACACATTTGACGGAGGATGTCAAACACTCTCATTGAGCATGGAGTATTTTTAAGCATTTCTGCTGCTTCGGGACTAATACCGTCTAATAGACGAAAGCGTCGTAATACGGTTTCTACACGGAAGCCTAGCATAATGGCTATATCTGATGGGGATACACCGCGATCAATAGCCCGCACAATCATTCGATGTTCCTGAATGGGAGGTAGCCTGCTAATACGTTTATTATAGGTGTAGGTATCATCTTCAGTTGCGATTAGGCATTCGACTTCCGTAATACCAAGCTCTTTCAGGGCTTCCAATCGTAGGTGACCATCAAGTAAAAAATACTTTTGGTTGTCTTGAGTGTCAGGAACCACAACAGGTGCCTCTACCAGCCCAATCACTTTAATTGAGCTAAGAATTTGCTCAAATTTTTTACTTTCTTTGGTTTCTTTAGATAGCGTTTTCAGTGAAACAATCGAAGATACAGGTATCGTTAACAAATCACGATCAAAGGCTAATTCAATGCGAGAAGCGTTGGTACCCTCGGAGGTGCGTATATTATTCATCACGATCTCCTGATATCCGTGCTGCAAGGAAACGAGGCATGGTTTCAAGGCCTTCAGCTTGTAATAGCTTGATGAACCCATCATTTGTGAGTAAATCTTTAATTGCTTCGATAATGAAGAGAAGGCGAGTTTGAGTGAAATTTGATTTTTTAACTAAAATACGCTGTTTTTCTACCTCCCGCTGGTAGGTCTGCATGAGATCATTAGCTGTTATTTTGCGGCTAGTTACTTTTTTAACATGCGGTTGAGAAAATGGTGTTTTACTACGATTTCGCATGCGAATATCCAGCATACGCCGGACCGCTGCAAGTTTTTTACCTCGCAACTGACCGCTCTCATAAGCGTCAAGTAATAGATTTTGATACTCTTCAGTTTCTGCATGGGATATTTCCATCGCAAGTGTGATTGGAATAAGACCGGTTTCTACGGCAGCTACAAGGCGCTCTTCTCCACGCTTTAGTAACATAACGATCATGTTCACCCATGATGAAGTTACTCCAATTTTTTTCGCTATGATGGTTTCGCTATAGCCACGCATATGCAATGCGCCTATTTCTTGTATCAGATCGATAGGCCGATGCATTCGCCGCGCTATATTTTCTGCCAGACTCATCATGAGGCATTTACTTTCGTTGGCTTTAATTACAACGGCTGGAATTTCAGTTTGACCAAGCATTTGAAAGGCCTCTACTCGCCCTTCACCACATACTAAATCGTATCTGGGGCCATTGGGTCCATCTTCGCGGCTCACGGTAATAGGGCGCTTTAAACCGATCATTTCAATATTATTTACGATTTCTCTATGTTGTCGCTTGTTGCGCGCACGGGGATTTAAAATTCTAATCCGAGAAATAGGGATCATTTCTATTCGGTTGGAGCGAATACCAGTCATGATGCGATCTCCGATATTGGAACCCGAACAGCCAGTGTGTACAAATAATTCAGATCATCAAACCTGTAAGCGTCTAGATTGAAGTCATTATCTTCTGATAATTTCAATCTTTGAGAGAGCACATCGATACTGGGGAATAGATAGTAATCAAAAGGTATTTGGTTTGTCTTATCCATGCGCACTACAACTGTAATGTCGGGGACGAGTGAGGTATCAAAATGAATTTTCCAACGTAAGTGGCCAGTAAACGTTGGGATACAGCGGGCAATCACTAACGACAGGCTAAATTCATCGTTTATAATTAATTGATCAGTTTTTTGATCTCGATGAACATCACAGCTAATCGCGTGCAAGTTATTAAGAATTTGATCGAGTATTTCGGGGTGAAGCTTTCGGAGGGTGCGATTGACTTCGATATAACAGTAGTCACGAGTAGGTGTGTAACCAACGAGGCTGTAGGCTTGTATTAGACTGCCAAACCGTGAACTATAAGCACTGCTAGAAGGTAAATCATTGCATTCATTAATGATGATGCCTGATAGCATACCTTTTTGATAGTAGAGCTGCTTTAACAGGTAAAGCATGTTCTCATCACTCATGTGGTAAGAACGTGCATTAATGATGGTTTTAGCCGCTTCAAAAAGGTCGCGCTCTATGATCGCTTCAAATACATTTTGTGCCCTGATCCACATGTCTGGGGGATTGCGAACATGTTTCTTCTTCAGCTTGAATGAACGACGATACCATACATTGTTGCCAATATATTTTTCATTGATGAGAAGTTCATGAACCGTGCCCCTAGTCCAAGGCCGTTTTAAATCAGTAAGAATCCCTCTTTCATTGAGGTTAACGGCAATCTGATGCTCATTTTTCCCTTGAATAACGAAAGCCTTGTATATTTCTCGTACTAAATTCACCTCATCTGGTGGGCCGAGAGTTAAGATTACACGATCTGTTTGAATGCTTTTTTGCATTCCGCGTTCTAGCGTGCCTTTTAATGTGCCATTCTCATCAATTAACGTTCGGCGAAGACCAAAGCCAGCGGCACCCCCTTGTCGAAGACCTTTTCGGGCAAGGTTTTTCATACCCGCAGTGACTTTAACTGATAGATCACGACTGTACTCGCCAGCCATAGCGCGTTTAAGATTTTTTATGATGGTTGAAATAGGACTGTCATCATTTGAAAACTGTTCCGCGCAATAGTGGACTGAGATGCCTGCGCGTTTACATATATACTCATAGTATGCGCTTTCATCGGCATCCTGAAATCTTCCCCAACGGCTGACATCGTATACGAGGATGATTGTAAAATCAGTGTTTTCAGACTGCACATCTTCTATGAGTTGCTGCAGCGCGTCACGATTATCAATTTTAAGACCACTTTTCCCCGCATCTTTGTAAGTGCGCACTAATTCTATTCCATGCGCGTTTGCATAAACACGAATTGCTTCCGACTGATTTTCTGTCGAATATTTTTGATGATCTGTAGACATGCGGACATATTCTGCAGCTCTGATTTGAACTGCTGGTCGCTTGGGTTCATTGCCTGCATAGTCATTTGAGCTAATCAACGTTCAAACACTTTCCTGTCTGTATGATGCACTCATTTTGGATAATCAGAACTTGTTACACAGCGAAGATATTCTGACAGATTAGACAGAGGCGAATATAACAGAGGAGGACATGAAAAATGTTGCCGCAGAAGGGTAAGAAAATACCGATCTGGAAAGGTGTACTCATTGGGCATAAAATCTATGCTCAGACGATTTCGGATTTATTGCATAAGGAGTACGGTGGCAGTGGCCGTGCAATCAAACAGTTGATGCTTCAAACTCATGCAACTGAAAGAACGGTAAAGCACTGGTTGTCAGCTCAAAATGGACCTAATGCTGTTTTTTTGCTTCGTTTGATCGTATCGTCATCTATCATTAGAGCATTTGTTTTGGGTTTAATTGATAGCCCTTTATCTAAATCATGGGCGGCGACGATAGACCGTTATTCTATAGCTGCTGCCAGAGAAGCATATTCGATTGGGGAGGGAAATTCAGCAGAATCTAAGTTTAGTTATGAAGAAAGTGACCCTATAAACGGCCTTAATCATGCCCCTAAAAATGTCCCTGATGTTAAAGAATTAAATGAAAGACAGCATTGGTTTATGGCACGAGTTGCAAGTGGAAAAAGATGCAGTGCTAAAGAAATCATGATGATTTGGCAGGTTAGTTTAAAAACTGCTCGCAGGGATATAAGCAATTTACGGAAGGCCAGACTGCTGGAATATATCGGGTCTTGTCGAAATGGACGATATAGAATTCCTCGTGAGTAAACTAAACTATTTCTAATTTTTGATTAAAACACAATTCAGGCGCTTTGATCCGTCTTTTAGTTTGTTAGTGCTTCTGGATTAAAGCTGAACTTTATGTATGTGAATGAAGGCCTTCAAATAATGACGGGGAGAGCGGGATTCTGTTTTCGTCTTTTAATCTATTAACATGTTGATTTTTATAGATATATGAAAAATTCAAAAAAGAATTTTGTACTAATTTTTGTACCATAATTGTGATGGGTTTTTTTTGAAGTAGAAGGTTTGTCTTACGGTGTTGGCTGTGGATTGTTATGTCTGTCAGTCAAAAAAGCATAAGCCCTTGCATATTTCGCAAGGCGCATTTCATCTTTTTCAGATACTGAATTCAGACGGGATCGATCCATGTTGTGGGTCAGGTCTGCAAGTTTAACGATTTTCGCTAATGAGTCAGCTTTGACCGTTTCAAGGTAAGCAAAGTAGTCGACATCTAGCTTCGTTAAGAGCTGCACTACGCGCGAAATAGTCAAAGCTTGCTGTTCAGTAATTCCGCCTTCCATTAATTCGAATTCAAGTTGCTTTGGTGCGATATCACAATCTTCTATGATGTCGTGGAGATAAGCGATTGCTTTCGCTAGTTCGTTGTCGTGAATCTGAGATGCGACAGCGGTTAAGTGTCCTGAAAAGTAATCAACGCCTGCTTTATCAACCTGCCCTTGATGGTACTTTCGCGCTATCGCTATCGCTGTTTCAGTTATCATTTTTGTTCTCCTTGCTGATCTGTCTGTAAAAGTGAAGCCAAGCCCCGACACGTCCATAGAAGTAACCATATTGATCGCTGATGTAAGTTGCTACCACGGTATCAGAGTCTGATTCATAGGGATGGCAATGATATCAATCTCTTGCGATGCGCCGTGTTAGAAAATGAATGTTGGTGAGGTAAAGCTGCGCCTCGGTAAAAGCGATGGTTATCTCGAAGTCTTTTGTCAATGTTCGGCATCGTCTCAATCATGCAAAGATGCGTTCGACACTCCATCTGCATGATAGGAGTTCAAAGCCTAGTGCTTGATCTGATCGCTTGATGATCCCCATTGTGAATTTACCGACCTTTTCCAGTCTGCCTTTGAACTTAGGCCCAGCGTATCCGCCGTTAGCAAAGATATACCGTAACCACGGCCAGCGCGTGAGGATGGATTTAAAGATATCCGGCGCACCGTCTATGTCCTGATGCACGCCGAGTGTATCAATCGCAATGTGTCGTTTTCTCCCAACGATCTTCTTACCTGCATCAAATCCCCATATTCCGCCACTTTCGGTGGTTTTGACCGACTGACTATCGATTGCACGAGTCGTTGGGCTGGGTTGTTTATTCGCCTGCTCACGCGTGGCCATCACAAGCGTGTTGCTGATAGTGTGCCACAAGCCTGCACCCCCCATTCATAGAAATGTACTTGGACGGTTGAATAAGGTGGCAAATTCTTGGCCAGCATACGCCGCTTACAACCAGTTGATGCTATATAAAACAAAGCATTCACAACCTCACGTAATTCAGTGATACGTGAACGGTCAAGATGTCGGCAAGCGGCAATCAATGCCCATTCTTTTGCGGTCATATCACTTACGTAACGCGGACTCTGTCGTTGATAATCAGGCCGGTGGGTCTAGTTTAGTGCATCGTGATCTCCATCTTATATAAGAAATCCGATTGAACTATAACCTACTGAAATCACACAAGCCTTTCAGGTCAGGTTCTGAAAAATGTTATTCATTTGTCGTTCAGAATAGTTGTAATACTATATTTATGGTTAACTTAAATGGGAGGTGTTTATTATGAATAGTAAGAATATAAAAATTGCTTTTGTTGCATTTATTTTTGCAGCTTCAGTTGTTCCAGCTAATGCTTATAAAATCATATATGACAGCGACACCAAAAAATGGTCGGGGCAGTGTAAGGATGGGCATCAATTCGTAGTTGGAGATGGTACTTCTCAGCTTAGTGAATCTCAAGCGGCAAAAATATGCGCTAAGCATGGTGGTCTGCGCACAAATGATAAGCTCAATGGAAAAGTTAAGCAGGACAATAAGAAGCCTGCTGGCCCATTGAAAAACTGAAGAACCCAGATCAAATGAGGGCAAGTGGTTTCAGTCTAGGACATCGTGATCTCCATCTTATATAAGAAATCCGATTGAATCATAACCTACTGAAATCACTCATGCCTTTTCAGGTCAGGCTCTGAAACCTGATTTTGTAATCTTTATTTGCGGTGTATGAAAAGTAATATGGCTGATACGCCTTCAGAGCCATTTCGATGAAATGTCGAACAAAGGTCCTGATCTTGAATATGTGTAATGCAGGTGTTTTGCCAAATAAACGAGATGGCGGGATTTCACCAAATCGGAAGTTCATAGAACTGTAATACTCAGCAAGAACACGCTGTGCCATTTTGAACTTTCGACATCAATAAACATTTAAATGCATTATCACGATAATGATAAAATAGGTATTGCCTTCGATATCAATGCTTTGCTGCATGTCCAAGTCTCGATTAACTTGCTGATGTTATAAAGTTATTGATTGAATAAGGTTGCCCGATATCATGGCGATAAGCAACAAGATCACCGCCTTTACCTGCACTGTAATCGACGCAAATGACGTTGGAAGATAATTGTTTCGGTTTGCCTGTTAACCAGTAGTGGCCAATGAAAAGCAAGTTATCTTCATTGTAGCGATAAGCATCAAGGTTTGGGATTGTATCCCTTGGCAGGGTCTGGGGTATGGCTTCCGGCAAAAGTGCAAGGGATGCATAATCATTAGCGGTGTTGTCCCACCATTTCACGCGTACAGATTGGCGTTCATGACCATCTGCGTCTTGAAACTTCATGTCATTGGGAAGAGGGAGTTCCAAGCCTTTTAATAGCAATTCGGTTGCTTCAAAGGCCGCACTGCCTTCTTTGGCGCTCTCAATGATGCCTGCCTCTGTCAGACAGTTGTCGTTGGTTAAATATGGTATCAGTTGGCTTTGTTTCTGCATATTCCAACAGGCATGAACGATGCGGATGTCATCAACTTCAAGCCAGAGGGGGAGTGTCTTGAAGAACAAAATAAGTTCATTGTAGAGAACGGAATCATGTTGCACCCCATTCAGGAATGCAGCGTGTTGCTGGAAGTTCTTTTTCCCAGTGTTCCCTGAATGGGTGCGTAAATAGTCGTTGGGCTGATGTGGATGCGGTGTAGCATAGCAAATAGCGTTGTATTCGTGATTGCCCATTACCCCTAAGGCAGAGCCGTTTTCAATCATAGCTTTGGCCGTCAGGACGGTATCAAGTTGCTGCGGTCCGCGATCAATGAAATCACCAAGGAAAATCACTTTCCTTTCAGAATGTTTATAGGCGGAATTGTCAGAGTGTTTTCGATATCCTAATTTTAACAAGAGATTATGTAATTTATCAAAATGACCGTGAATATCTCCAATGATGTCATACCCAGTTAAGTTCATTTATTTAATTCTTTCAGTGTTATAGCATTTATCATCTATGCAAATATATATTGAAGATGAATTTATAACTCTATCTGATGCTTTCAAAAAATTAGATAATTTTCATCATGTCATCGATCATATTTATAATTTTGCATTGAGTAAATTTAAACAATAACATCAACATAGTCTCATCAGAAGTTTATGTATATTTTTTGCGAAGCTAAAAGTCAGTAATGTTTATTTAGCGTATACATTTAGGGGGGCTGTGCAATGTGGCGCTGATATTCTGGTGGATGTAGGGAGGTGGGGCGGATACTGTAACGGAAAGAATACGGCTGTGGGGAAAGCTTAAATAATTGGTCTAAATAAATATGAATGACTCATTTAAGTTTTTGTTTTTATTTGGAAAGTGGTCGCGTCATGCAAGTGGCCTAGAGGGTGGGATTCTACTATTATATATCATTACTTTATGTATTTGATTTAATTCTATATTTTATAAATTGGTCTAATTTTTTTGTGCCGTATTTTGTACCAAATTAAAGGCGCCAGTAACCAATGAAATGTTTAAAAGCGTTTGTGCTGAATATAAATAAAATATTTTCCTTATGAGCCGTATGAAAGAATTGAAATTACTGTAAATGACCTTTGAAGCATGAGACTGTTAAGTGATGCGTTTTATCCTGAGTGTATAGCGGTCCATAATTATGGCCATAGATTCTTGGTGGTTAGATACGTAACCTTTGTGATAAAAGGCACACAAAATAATTAATGAGGTAATACAAAACAGCATAGACCTCTATTTAATTGACCTAACTAATATTGTTTTTTCATGAAAGTAAAAAATTATTTCTTCATAATAAAAATACCGTTTTCATTATTGAAAGTAGATATTATCTAAATCGATAGGTCTTGCACCTGTTTAATATATTTAAATAAAGGAAACTTGTTTTTCTTCAAATAAGCCTTTATCGATAAGTTCTCGCCGCGCGTGTTCTGGGGCTAGAGAGAAAAATAAAACTCGTAAGTTCAGTTCGGCGCGTGAGAAGCAAACATAGGCTAATTTTTTAGTTAGTTCTGCTTGGCGATGAGTTGGATCACCTGCAGTGTCTGGAGTAAGGGTTTTCCCAAAACTGTAGTTATTCCAAGATGCTTCTATATCATCAATCATCACCATTACATTGGGGTATTCCTCGCCCTTCGAGCCATGCTGTGTACTAAAAGGAGAGTTTTTATCAAGAAATTCAACATAAGCGCTAATTTCGCTGCAATCCATTTTAAAAAACTCATCGGCTAACCAATCACCTTTGTCTCGCTCATGGTCATCGTTTTCTGAATCGAACACTTCACGTACATTGCGATTAAGCTGCGTAGAAAGACGTTCCGACAACGACAACAATGCGTTCTCTTCGCAAAATTTGAAAATTTCATGGATTGTTTTACTGTTCCATAAATCAGCAAGGTACTTTGTAAGCTCATTAGCATGATTAAGCATTTGTTTTAATGACTTGCCTTTGTTGACGCCTTCTAACGAAAATGCTGGGCTGATTTTGCGTAGAACATCGATGACAAGTTTTGGATTCTCTTTTTTTGTCGCTAAGATAAGAGGATAAATACTTTCGATAAAAGGTTTTAAAAGATAATGTGTCCCATCTTCATAGGCTGATTGAGATCGAAGCGATGAATAGACGCCAGTGAAAAGCCGATGAATTTTCGAGAAATTTAACCGTCTAGCAATCATTTGCCTTGCTAAAAATAATTTTTTTACAGATGGGGAATCTTGCCATTCCCATTTCAATAGGGCGTCGTTAAATATGCTAGACACCTGATCAAGTTGTTCAGGCGTATATGTTTTTCTTGGTCCCTGAGGACTAGGGGCTCGAGCTATGAGAATCTCAACACTACCCTCGATACCCGCATTCTTACCTGCAGGGAATTGTTTGATATCATCTCTGAAGCGATTGAGAAGATTAATAACGGAGCCGGAACTACGAAAATTTTCATTCTTTGCGATAATCACGGTCCCATCTGGACCGGTAAAATCACCAGCGCGCTTATCATAGATTTGCTGCATAGGATCACCGAAATACCCTATTATCGGAAGACCTTCGCTAGCACAAATAGAGTTCAGAGCTGACATTACTTGGGGGAAAGTGTCTTGCGCTTCATCAATGAAGATATAAGGATATTTGAACCCAATGCCTTTGCGAAGCAACGCTGTTGTCATAATTAAATACGAGGCAACGTCGATGATATCATCGTGATTAAGTATGCACTTAGAGTAATCGCTTACTGTCGTTTCCTCATACCTTACTGGTGGAGAGTTTTTGATCAGCTCTGCTAGTTCGATCTGTAACCGTTCAACTTTTTTTCGCGCAGTAACCGCAGTTTTTGAATTTCCGCCATTGTCATGTTGTTGAGCTTTCTCAATACGTGCCGGTATCACATGCTTGATAAGTGCTCTTCTTAGTGGAGCTTGGAACCTAGAAACCTCCCCCCAAAGAAAACCATGGAGCGTCGTTACAACATAAAGTTCATCATAGCCTAGACGTGAGAAAATAACATCTACAGCACGATTGGTATAGGTAATGCAGACAATTCTTTGTGCCCGTTTTCTTAACCTCCGTCCGTGGGTTTCTCGTATTTTTTTGAGTGCTTCTATTAATGAAGTGGTCTTACCTGAACCAGCGCCTGCTACAACAGTAAACGATTTTGACTCATCAATGCATTGTGCAATTTTAATATCTGTTTCTGTTAACTGAAGTTCAGGCATTCTGCCCTCCATGGTCTTGTTTGTTGGTCAAACGCTTTTCAAGCCAACGCAAACCAATGGCTATGTAGTGTGGAACTACCCAAGGAGCGTGCTCGTTCTCCCCTGTGTCGAATGTCAATACATTCATAGCAAATTCAGTTTTCTTAAAAGTTGAACTTTTTATTCGTTTCCAAACCACATCATGAAAGTCAGTAGCGTTAGACGGTATCTTTTCCCCTATAGATAATGCTCCACCTGAAAATAGAGCATGATTCTCATAGACAAATGTTTCCTCTAGCGTCCTGCCATGGAAAATGTGAACGGTTCCCCCATAATCTATCTCAATTTTTTTTTGATATGTGACAAAGCGCATATTGTTGGCTTGAATATGATCGGCTTCATCTTTTGCCGCCAAATCTGAGACAAGCTCACAGTTGTCAAAGAAATATTTTATTGAAGCATTTGATGTGACAGCACCGACATCCGTTGCCTTACAACCTTTGCGATTATTGTTTGGGTCGACAGAGTCAATATCAGTGATAATCAAATAGGGTAGCCCCAAAAACTCCATCAGGTTAGCAAACCGCATACTGTATGCGCCACCGACCTCCAGAATGGTAAGATACTTTGAATTCAATCCACTTGCCGACTGATCAATCATTTTAGGCAAGAGCAACTTCTCGACGGCTCCTTCAACTAGAATGACGGCATCAGCGAAAAATAGGTCACAGTGCGTCAACCGAAGATACTTCTTTAGAAAAGCCAGTGCTTCAGAAGTTGTGACTTCTCGATTGTTAGTTTTGACAGCTTCAGGCTGAAATTCTTTCAGGCTTTTTACGATTGAGCCTGAATAAATGTTTCCAGCCTCTACGTCATCCAGATCGACACGTCGGAAGTAGCGAATTTTGGAAAAATCAACTGCATCTAATACATGGGAGGAATGAGTTGTTACTATGAGTTGCGGGCGGGGAGTATCAAATTCTGCACCTTGTGTAAGTACCTTCCACATCTGCTTGATAAAAGTTTGTTGTACCTGTGCATGCAGATGGACTTCTGGCTCTTCGATAAAGATCATCTGACACAGTGGTCGGTTTTCTTCAGTTGCAAGCCATTGTTTATAAAAGTTATCAATTTGAATAGCCATGAAAACGAGGTTTTTGAAGCCAAGGCCATTATATGCTTCAGGCAACTCATGTGTGGAAGCGGTGTCTACATAAAAAAGCTCTGAACTACCTCTCAATGCAGCTTCGGAACTGAGCGTAGAAACAATTTTCATAGCCCTGTCATTTTGTGAGGGGAGTCCTAGGTCCGCAATAATATTCATTAAGGGTTGAAAGTGCTGATTGTAGTGTGTTGTTAAGTTGCGGTTGTTCTCTTCGATCACAGCGATAGCTGCTTCAGCAACTTCAGCTTGTTCTAGGTTTCGCTGATAGTAGGCTGTAAATGCCTCCGATAGTTTGTTACTGCGAGCGGCATTTTCATCATCTATGTTTCTTTGTGCATCAACAAAGTCTACTCGTAGAAGTGATCGAAGCGTTTGCTTCCCTTCATTGGGATCGAGAGGGGTGGTGACAACATTTTTATCAATATTTTGTAAGGAATAATACTTAATTTTAAAATAAGACCTAAGGTTTTCCTCTAATGCAAGAAAGTCTACGAGCGTTTTTTTACGCTTCAGGTCTTCTTTAAGCGGAAATGCTTGATCGTACTTGCCCCATAGTTCTGTGACATCCTCGGCTTCCAATGAGCATCGAATGCCAATTTCTGAGAAGTCTCCTGAGAAGTCTGTTGCCAGAGCGAAGACGGTTCCAAACTCTATCTTATTGGGATCAATATGGAACCAAAGATCAAGCTGAATACATGGAAGGGTATCTGAAACATCAGGGCTGTAAGTATTGATCGCAGTCAGAGAGCAAAGTGAAAAATCGTGAATTTTGAAATTTCTGTTTCCTAGAAAACTTCTAATGGCTGCTGTTGAGGAAGTCTTTCCACTATTGTTTGGGCCTACAAAAACGGTTTCTTCCGCTTCAAAGTCAATTTTGATATCTTTTAAGCGTCGAAAATTTTTTATATCAATTTTTTTAAGATACATAATGCCCCGTCCTGTTTTGTCAAGCAACAATAACAGGATGTTATTTAATGTGAAGTAGAATTCGTGTGTTTGGAATTTGTTGTTAAGTGGAAGGTCTGAGGCATGTACGTTATAAATTTGTACTTCTTCATTTTCGATTTAATAAATGCAAGAAAGTGAGATGTGGTCTTTTAATATATTGAAGATAGATAATAATCTTGGTTGATTATAGTGCAAAATTTCACCATGTTTTGTAATATAATTCTTTTATATTTACATTGATAAAATGGTTTTGACTGCTTTTTACGTAGGTGTTTAATTGTTTAATTAATTAATTTTATTTAATTATATGAATTACTTCATAATTATTATAATAAATTTGTGTCTTTATATGCTAATGGTGATAGGGTTTTTAGAGAGTGTAATTTTTAATTGCTGAGTTTTATAATAATTATATCACGTTTTTACACTTAGTTGATATGGCATCCAGATTTTTTCTGAGAGCTAGTGAATTAAGTATGCTTGCCTATTATGTTGTGGTGGGTAATGTGTATTTTAATTTTATTCAGCAATTCTAGAGGTTTAAATGAGCCTTAAAAGTGACTTACTTCGTGCCAAGACCGAAGAGGACGTTAAGGATGCCTACATAAAGGCGATAGGACTGAAGGCCTATAGCAAGACCCTAGTAGATATTCGTACAAAAGAAATTTGGTTCGAAGCAAAAGGCGTTCCAACGCCTCCAGTTGTGATGTTCACGCAACTTCTTTTTTATGTGAGGAGCGCTAGAAAACTCGGCGAACAAATACCGCCGTTTTTATGTGTTATTGATACAGAGAAAGCTGCGATTATGGAAACCGCGAATGCTCTCCCTATTCTGAATGAAAAAACAATAAAATGGCCTAAGTCTGGTTCCAAAGTCGACAAATCACTTGCAGTATTGCTGGCTCCTCTTATTGAAACACATATCGTTGTTTATCAAATTGATACGTACGAGCGAGATTTTATTGCAACAATACGTTCTGCCATCAGCGCTGGTAAAATTATTCGTACTTCTATTACTCCAGATAATCTTCGGCAAGTATTTGATAAATGGGTTGTAATGATTGGTCGTGAGCTGACGGGTGTGTCCTTATCAGACTATGCGCTGCTCTTTTTTGCCGATATAATGCATGATGGTAAGAAGGCAGCTGTGAAAGATTTGCCTGCAAAATTATTACATGACGATGACAAACCCGTCTTTTTTTTAAATGGTGTAATGTATGAGTTAAATAGTCTTCATGGCTATCGTAATTTTTGGGCAATATATCACCGACCTCCTGAAGAAGAGTACCGTAGATATCTTTTAGAAAGAAGAGATACTCTATTGCCGCTTGATGAGCGTGAGTTTAAGGGAGCTTATTACACTCCACTTGCTGTTGTGGACAAGGCATATGATGAACTCGCTGCTGTTCTTGGTAAAAACTGGCAGCAAAGATACATTGTATGGGATATGTGCTGTGGTGTGGGAAACTTAGAGGTCAAGCACTCAAACTATCGCAACGTTTTTATGAGCACGATTGATCAGGCGGATATTGATGTGATGCGTGCATCTCATACTTGTGTGGGGGCTACTATTTTCCAGTATGATTATTTGAATGATGACATAAATGAATTAGGTTTAATAGATTATTCCCTATCAAATAAGATGCCTCTTACTTTGCAAAACGCAATTGCTGATGCTATGGCAAAAAAAAAGGGCGCAAAAAAGTTATTAGTACTTATTAACCCTCCTTACGCTGAAGCTACAAGTTCTGATAATGCTGCTAATAAGGGTGCTGATCGTAGTAAAACTGGGGTTGCACGTTCGAAATTCGCAAGTGCCAGTATGGCTGGATATGGAAAAGCCAGCAACGAACTGTTTACACAATTCCTTGCGCGAATTCATAAAGAAGTACCTACCGCGATCGTAGCTTCGTTTGGAAAGCTAAAGTATGTTAACTCGCAAGCTTTTGAGGAGTTTCGTAAAGTCTGGCAGGCAAAGTATCTAGGTGGGTTTGTGGTCCACAGTAAAGCATTTGATGATTTGAAAGGCGAGTTTCCTATAGGTTTTCTTATTTGGGATACCTCGAAACCTGAACCGATCACTGAGATAGTAACTGATGTTCTAGATAGGAATGCTGCTTATATTGGCGATAAGACATATACTAATGTTGAAAATGATCTATTGCTTTCCACGTGGCCGGTTCGACCTAAAACTAATTCAGTACCGGCATTGCCACTTAAGGGAGCTGTTGAGCCTGCAACCACTACAGCAGACCTAAGAGGAACGAAGTGGTCTAATGGTGCTATTGGATGGTTCAATTGTGCTGGTAATGATCTCCAGCAGGCTAATCGTCTAACAATGCTCTTATCTTCTGGCTTTGCTAGTGGTCGTGGATTCTTCATCAATAAAGATAATCTATGGCAAGTTGCGGTGATGTTCACCGTACGCCGTATTATTAAACCTACTTGGTTAAATGATCGCGATCAGTTTTTGCAGCCAAATAAGGCACTATCAGATGAATTTAAATCTGATTGTTTGGTGTGGACTCTTTTCAATAGCGCTAATTATTCGGCATCCGTTGAAAAAATACGATGGAATGGAGCAGATTGGCCACTGATAAATCATTTTCTCCCCTTTAAAGAAGCCGAAATAGGAGCGAAGACGGCCTTCGCCTCTAGTTTCATGGCAACATATATGTCCAAGCTGACACTTTCAGCCGAAGCGAAAGCTGTAATGAAAGAGGGGCGTCGATTGTTCCAACATTTTCACCAACAGAAATTTGGTCGGACTATTGTCGATGACTTTAAGCTTGGGCGCCCAGATGTTGGTTGGTGGCAGGTGCGTCGTGCTCTTAAGGCCAACTTAGTTAATGAGCAAACCAATTTTCAGTCGTTTGATGTAGCTTATGAAAAACTTAGTGAGAAGCTTATACCACAAGTCTTTGAGCTTGGCTTTTTACCCGCCTAATATTCTGTGATGAATAGGTCTAGTGTTAACTTATAGTGTTGAATTTGGGGCAACTTATTAACATTAATCCAACTTTATTTATACAGCATGATTTTTCAGGCTAACCTAGAAGGTTTCTCACTTATCATAATACTAAAAACTATGGTTTTTACGTATTATATATGCTCTCTTCGAACCGCTATGTATGGTGTCTTGTAAATAATGAGCTGTCTTTGCATATGGTAAGAGTGAATTGTCTAGAATGGTTCGTATAATCTATTTCAAGTTGCTTGATGAGATTTAAAGCATGCCTTAAACGAACCATTTATAATGGAACCATGTAAATGGAACTTTATGGTGGTTTCGTATGTTTGTGAGAGCTTACCTTCGTGCATCGACGAAAGAACAAGATGCCAGCAGGGCGAAAGATGATTTGTTTCAGTTCGCTCGTGATAAAGGCCTCAAGATTGCAGCCACGTATATTGAAAATGAAAGTGGCGCATCGCTAAATCGTCCGGAACTCTTTCGTCTGCTATCTGACTGTCAGGCAGGTGATATTTTGCTGATTGAGCAGGTAGACCGCTTAAGTCGTTTGAACGCTAAAGACTGGGAGCGATTGAAGTCTGAAATTCGCAACAGGCATGTTAAAGTTGTTGCGCTTGATTTGCCTACGTCATGGGGAATGGCTTCTTCGAATACCGATGAATTTACTTCACGTAAGTCAGAAGCCATCAATAACATGATGTTGGACATGATCGCTGCCATTGCCCGTAAAGATTATGAGGAACGTCGCAGACGCCAAAAACAAGGAATAGCTAAGGCAAAAGAGCAGGGGCTTTATAAAGGTCGTCCGGAGAATAAATCCCGTAATGAGGCTATACTGAAAATGCTTCAAAGCGGCCAAAGCTGGAATAGAATAATTCAGGCGACCGGATGATCTAGGTCAACTCTGTCCAGATTGAAAAATGGCAGGCAGGTCTTGTTATAGATGTCTGCTTGGACATTCAAAGGATGAGTAAACAAACCCCGTATAGTGTGGGGTTTGTTTTATAAGGATTATTTCTTTGCAAACGGTTGTGTTGCAGAGCCAGAGCTTAAAGTCTTGCCTGATGCGTCAACGGCAGTGACTGTAATTTTATAAAAATGCGTTCCTGATGGTGGGCATGGGCCTTTGTATTTAAATGCGCCATATGGAAGTTGTGCTTGCCCTTTATAAGCTACGCTGCCGCCTCCGTGATTGAAGTCAGAAGCGTTTTTATCCATCATCTTAATCAAAAGTTTGGCAGTACCTTGCGGGACATTCGATAGCTTAATTGGCGGAGATTTTGAATCGAAGCATTGTTTTGTTGGTCCCCATTCAAAGGCGACACCCATGTCTGCCGCGTAAGCATTGCTTGAGACAATTAATGTTGCTGCACTTATCAATAGCAGTTTATGCATGATGTTCTCTCATGATGATGCGAAAAGATTTCATGTCAAATTAAGATATGAAAATGGGCAGTGTAACTGCCCATTTAAGTGATTAGAACTTCACGCGAATGCCTGCAGCAACACCTGCAACACCAATGTTCTTGGCTTTCAGCATTTCACCGTCATTCATATATTGAACGTTAAGTGTTTTGTTTGTTTCAGCTTTACCGAGCCAGTGGTAAGTACCTGTAACGGTGAAATCTACATTTTCTGTAACTTTATAACCAACGCCAAGACCGAGGCCGCCAGCAAAATTTGTCTGGCTTTTAGATGGGAATGAAGCGAAATCGTCAGGATAAAGGTTTTCGCCCTGTTTGGCAGAGGCTTTCAAGAAAGACGCACCGATTTCACCGAATGCATCTACGTAAAAACGGTCTGTGAGGTCATGGATATAACCTGCGCCTACGAATACGCCATGTCCGCGAACGCGAAGGTCTTGATCGTAGTCATCGCCACCGAAGGTCGCATTTCCGCCAAAGTCGTGTTGACCGAAATAACGATACGAACCTTTAACGTAGTAGTTAGGGGCAAGCATATAGCCTACGCTAAAAACTGCTGCGACGGAGCTATCTTTTTTATCGGTATCGTTGAGGTGGATGCGGTCGCCGGATACTGCATTTTCAGTAAAAGCTGTGCCAATTGGGTTGATAAAGTGGAGCGCATTTGCATTGGACCATGCACCACCGACGCCTGCATCAATAAACCAACGAGGTGAATCTGTGGTAATGGCTGCCGGTTCATTGATTGGTGCTACGATAGCGTCAGCTGCAACTGCAAATGTGGTTGAAACTGAAAGTGCACTTGCTGCGAATAGTAGGATTTTCATAATTGCCCCTGCTTGAGTTGTTTAGTTCGAAAGGTGTCTGGTTAGGTATTATTTGGACTCGGCAACATGAACATTGATCATGTTCTGATTAGCCATCATTCCCATGCCCATTGCGGCGCCTGCTGGTTTAAAACCTTTTGATACAAGCCAATTGTAATGCCAGTTGTTGTAAACAAACATGAACACAATGCTGGCGAAGCCGAAAGTGCATAGAACGGCAAGTAGGACGACTAAGAAGCCAACGAAGTGACCGCGAAACAATGCGGGGAATGGACCAAAGAATAGGCAGGTCCAAGATACTCCTTTAAAGCCGACTGCTGTCCTATGGGTAACTGGTTCTATCATTTGAATTGGGTATGCCATCGAAGCGACCTCTGTTTTCCGACCTTAGCCGTGTTGCGTATGTTTTAAATGGGCTGCAGCTGATTGGCTGATTGACCCGATACTTTTGATCGCTTCGTTCTGCGCCTCATTTGCCCCGACAACGTTATTTGAATCTAGTGAATTCATTAACGTGTGTTCAAATTTAATATGTGCCCAGCAGTCCGTCGATTGTCAAGCCGTCTATACTGTTAATCGTTCTATGAACGCAAGACAGATTATTGGTTGGAATTTACGGAAACTTCGTGTGGCTAAGGGCTTCTCTCAGGAGCGGCTAGCCTTGGAGTCAAATGTTGACAGGTCATATGTTGGAAGAGTTGAGCGGGGCACGGAGAATGTCACGATTTCGACGCTGGAAGCATTAGCAGATGCACTGCAAGTGACTGTCAGTGAGCTTTTTGATGTTCCCGACAAGGATGCTTTGCCACCCCAGCCAATGAAGGCTGGACGAAAATATAAATAATTGGAAATGTGCTATGCTATGTGACCTAGCTTGCAGACTAAGCGCGTAATAGACTCAATTCAAAGCTCTGGTCTGTAAGTCTTGCTTTATTATGAAGTACAGACCGCCTCCCACAATCGATACGACGATGATTATCGCCAGAGTGATGTAAACACTCGTATTCTTTAATGCGAAGGCCATGGCAAATGGCGCTATGGCAGATAGAACTAATCTCGCAGACATTAGTTTTCCCTGCATCGCACCATATCCGGCGCTTCCAAATAAATATAACGGGAGGGAGCCGCTTATAATGCTGAACAAACCATTGCCGAAACCAAATAAGCAGGCGAATAATACCGCCGCAGGGATATAAGGCGCGCCGATCATCAATATCATAACGGATAAGGCAATGAACGAGGCTGCGATGACGGCTAAGTTCACGGGGGATAGGGTTTTTCCCGCCATCATATTGATCAGGCGGCTGGCGACTTGCGATGGCCCGAACACTGCGCCAATAAAGGCTGCTGATTTTGCCAAGCCCAATATGGCCAGTAGCGGGATCATATGGACAAGGATTGCAGAGGATATCAGTGCCTGCAGGGAAAATGCTGTTAGCAGTACCACGAAGCCTTTACGTCTTGATGCCAAAGGCAGTGCGCCAGCTACAGAAGATATTTCTTTGCCGCCCTTCTTACGTTGGTCATGAGTTGTTTTGCTAGTGCGTGTCAGGGAATAATGCAGCGGCAGACATATCACCAGATGGAGACCGGCAAAGACCAGATAGATTTGCTGCCATGTCAGCCATTGCAGTAGTAATGATGTGAGTGGCCAGAAGATGGTGGATGCAAAACCGGCTATCAATGTCAGAAAGACAATGCTGCGCTGGGCAACCACTGGTTTGATCTGCACAAGCAGCGCAAAGGCGGCTCCGTATTGTACGAGATTGGCTGCAATCTCCACGATTGTAAGCGTTACAATGAAGGCCAGCGAATTGGGGGAGACTGCGCAAAGGATGAGAGCAAGCGCCGCAAAAGCAGAGCCGACTGTCATAATTTGCGCGGCACCTAAGCGATCAATGAGTTTGCCCAGCCAAGGTGCCAGCACACCACCTGCTAGCAAGGCTATGGACAATATCCCATAAACCCATTCCGTTGTTGCCTGATAGCCATCCGCAATGGACGGAGCCAGCACACTGAATGAATAGTAGAGTGTGCCGTAGCCGATGATTTGTGTGAGGCCAAGGCTCAGGATTGCATAAGCAGGAAGGCGCTGATCGGTCATATGGATTTCAACGAAACACGGGTTTCCAGTTTCTCTGCGGCTTCTTTTCGTTCACTGTAACGGTCGGTCAGGTGGTCAGAAATACCCCGTGTCAGGATGGTGAACTTGATGAGTTCTTCCATGACGTCGACAACTCTTTCATAAAATGAAGAGGGTTTCATGCGTCCGGCTTCATCAAACTCCTGCCATGCTTTGGCGACGGATGATTGGTTGGGGATTGTAATCATGCGCATCCATCGACCTAGCACACGCATTTGGTTCAAAGCATTGAAAGACTGCGAGCCGCCGGAAACCTGCATCAGCGCCAGTGTGCGACCTTGAGTCGGGCGTACAGAGCCGCTCGCTAAAGGTATCCAGTCAATTTGTGATTTCATGACCGCACTCATAGCGCCGTGGCGTTCAGGACTGGTCCAGACTTGCCCTTCTGACCACACCATTGCTTCCCGCAACTCCTGAACCTTGCTGTGATCAGCAGTGCTGTCATCTGGCAATGGCAGGCCATCTGCATGATATATCCGTGTTTCTGCCCCCATCAATTCCAACAGGCGCTGTGCTTCAAGCGTTAAGAAGCGGCTGTAAGAGCGTTCTCTCAGTGAACCGTATAGAAGCAGGATACGCGGTTTATGTGTCAGTAAAGGTGCTTGGAGCTTATCGTAATCGGGTGTGCGAAATGCCTGCAGATCAAGATTGGGTAGTGTCACGATTATCTTTCCTTCTGCTCATAAGTGATCAGTTCCCCGTCTTCTTTGGTAAAGTTGACAACGGGATTTTCCAGAAGATCAAGAACACGTTCTGACGGGCGACATAGAGCTGTACCACGAGATGTGGCCACAACCGGTCTGTTCATCAGAATCGGATGCGTTACTATGAAATCCAGTAACTGATCGTCTGACCATTTCGTATTGGATAAATCGAGTTCAGCAAAAGGCGTGCCTTTTTCCCGCAGCAAATCCCGCACGGAAATTTTCATGGCAGTAACAAGTTCTGAGAGTTGTTCTTTGGATAGCGGTGTTTGCAGATATTCAATGATGATAGGCTCTTCACCGCTGGCGCGGATCATAGCGAGTGTATTGCGTGAAGTTCCGCATTTAGGGTTGTGATAGATTGTAACGGACATCAGATATCACCTGTTTGGGTTTGATTATTGCCTTGTTCGTACCAGCCTTTTGACCGGTTCACGATCCGGACAACGGAGAGCATAACGGGGACTTCCACCAAGACGCCGACAACTGTTGCAAGGGCGGCACCGGAACTGAAGCCGAAAAGGCTGATTGCTGCGGCTACAGCTAGTTCGAAGAAGTTTGAAGCGCCGATCATTGCGGACGGGCCTGCAATACAATGTTGTTCGCCGGACATCCGGTTCAGAATATAGGCCAGACCGGAGTTGAAATAGACTTGGATCAGGATCGGTACAGCAAGCATGGCGATGATCAGTGGCTGGGCGATGATCTGTTCCCCCTGAAAGCCAAAGAGCAGGACGAGCGTAGCAAGAAGAGCGACCAGCGATAATGGCTGTAATGCCTTCAGCAGTTTGTTTAAGGGCTGCCCATCATTTTTGGAGAGCAGGCTGCGTCGTATCAGTTGTGCGATGATGACGGGAAAGATGATGTACAAAACCACTGAGAAAATCAGTGTATTCCACGGCACTGTGATCGCAGATAATCCTAAAAGCAGGCCGACAATCGGGGCAAAGGCAATGACCATGATCGCGTCATTCAGTGCCACCTGAGATAGTGTGAAATGGGGTTCACCCTTAATCAGGTTCGACCAGACAAAAACCATAGCGGTACATGGTGCTGCAGCAAGAATAATTAGTCCGGCGATGTAAGAGTCGATTTGGTCTTGCGGGAGATATGGCCGGAATAGCCAACCGATGAACAGCCAACCCAACAAGGCCATAGAGAAGGGTTTGACTGCCCAGTTGACGAAGAGTGTCACACTGATGCCACGCCAATGCTGTCCGACCTGACGCATCGCTGAGAAGTCAATTTTAAGCAACATGGGAATGATCATCAGCCAGATCAGGATTGCAACAGGTATATTGACCTTAGCAACCTCTGCCGCACCGACCATTTGGAAGGCTGCGGGAAACAGATGCCCCAAGGCAATCCCTATGATGATACATAGCGCAACCCAGAGTGTCAGATATCGTTCAAAGACAGACATGGCTTTTCCTTGGCTGGTTTCATGCGATGGAGCGAAACCAACCTTAATCAGATGTGATAATCAGAGAATTTCAGATTGTTATGCAGGTGGGGTCAGGCTGGATGGTCTGGTTACCCCTTTGGTGTGCAGCAGGGCGTAAGACTCTGGATAAGGGGAGTGCAGAGTTCTTCGCTGCCGCCACAACAATCCTTGATCATGAAAAGCGTCAGTTCCCGAAATGCATCAAGATCAGCGCGGTAAATAATTGATCGGCTCTGACGTTCCCCTTTGATCAATCCTGCGCGGGACAGCGTGGACAGATGGGCTGACATGGTATTTTGAGGCACATCCAATACACGTGCCAGTTCACCTGCCGGTAAACCGTTCGGTTCGTGTTTGACCAGTAACCGAAAAGTTTCCAGTCGTGTGGTCTGTGCTAAGGCTGCGAGTGCCGTGATTGCTGCTTCATTTTCCATATATCCAGAATAATGGATATAATTGCTGTGTCAACACAAATGATAAATGCTTTAAGGAAGCGTACCGGAGGGGATTGCTGGCATAGTCGAAGGCCATGCCAGCAATGTTTTTAGTGAAGTGAATTGCTGGCGGCTTGTCGTTCTGCTTTGTTGTGCAGAGCAAACTTGTCGATCATATCTGCGCTTGCACGGTTAAAACCGCGTACTTCAACCTGTGCGCCGGAAGATCGGAGCTTTAAGACGATTTTATCAAGAGCACCAACAGCAGTTATGTCCCACAAATGCGCTCGGCTGACATCAATCACGATATGAGCGTGTGTGCTGCTGAAATCGAAAGAATGGATAAAACTCTCGGCTGAAGCGAAGAAAATCTGCCCTTCAACCCTATAGGTGAGTGTGTTTGTGCTCTCGTCGTTTTGTTTGGAAACAGTAAAAAGTTTAGCCACTTTTCCGGCAAAGAATATGCCTGATAACAGCACTCCAACGATGACGCCTTTTGCCAAATCATGCGTTGTAATGACTGTTACAACTGTAGCAATCATGACGACTGAAGAAGGCAGCGGATTGCGTCTCAGATCAAGCACAGAGCGCCAAGAAAATGTTCCGATTGAAACCATAATCATTACTGCAACAAGTGCTGCCATGGGAATGATTTTCACAAGATCGTTAAGCACAACAATCAGGAAAAGAAGAAACGCGCCTGCTACAAATGTTGAGAGTCTGCCGCGACCGCCTGATGATACATTGATCACAGACTGACCAATCATAGCGCAACCGCCCATTCCGCCGACAAGTGCGGAAGTTATATTACTTGCTCCTTGCCCGTAGCATTCCTGATTTTTATTGCTGGGCGTATCAGTCATGTCATCAACAATTTGAGCTGTCAGCAAAGATTCAAGCAAGCCAATAGCTGCCAGTGTTACGGAATAAGGGAATATGATCTGCAGAGTTTCGAAGGTGAGGGGTACTTGAGGCAACGCGAAAATTGGAAATGCTGAAGGGAGTTCCCCTAAATCACCGACTGTGCGTAACTCCATACCAGTTGACCATGCAATGAGCGTCAGTACGACAATTGCGATTAAAGGGGAGGGGATTGCTTGGGTCAGATAAGGGAAAAGGTAGATTATCCCCAGTCCGGCTGCAATCATCCAGTAGGTTTGTGTCGGAACATCGATCAGTTCCGGTAGCTGCGCCATAAAGATCAAAATGGCCAGTGCATTTACAAAGCCGGTAATGACGGAACGGGAAACAAAACGCATTACCCGCGCCAACTTTAATGCTCCGGCAAGTATCTGAAGAATGCCCATTAAGATTGTGGCTGCGAAAAAATATTGCAGTCCATGTTCTTTGACGAGTGATACCATGACGACAGCTGTGGCAGCAGTAGCCGCTGAAATCATTGCGGGCCGACCACCGGTAAAAGCTGCCACACATGCAATGGCAAATGAGGCATACAAACCCACTTTGGGGTCTACTCCTGCAATAACGGAGAACCCTATTGCTTCAGGAATAAGAGCGAGAGCAACAACGATACCAGATAGGATATCGCCACGAATGTTTGAAAACCACTGATTGCGGTATTCTTTTAATCTTAGCATTGGGAATTTTACACACTGATGCAACGAACCGAAAAACAGGTTTTAAAATTTGCGTTGCAGTGTTGTCTGGCGGATAGGCGGCCAGAAGAGCCACTCGGAATTGCACCGAGTCCTTGTTAATACCCCATAAATATCCAATTATACGTAATTTGCAATCGCTTACCAATCAATACCAAGGTGATTTGATGATAATTTATTACCATGTTTTGCAATGGCTGCGACGGATTGTTTTCTAGTTTTAATAGATTTAATAAATTTTTGATCGAAAGGTAGATAAATAAAATTGTTAATGTTGTCATACTTTCGATTTGAGTTTTTGTTTAAATAGATTTTATAACCAATGTTATCCATTGTTGTATGATTAGCTTCGGCAATCGTAATTTCTCTGACTTTATCAAATTTATATACATAGGTATAGTTGTTATTATGCTTACGTAGAAGATTGTTTAAAATATGTTTTTGGTCATTTCGTATACAAATTAGACCTTGAACATGGTTGAAATCATTAACTATTAATGGGCCTTGGTTATTTGAATTTTCATAGTCAGGAGCTGCAAAAAGAAACGGTTTTAGATGCTTTCTATTTTTCTTATTCCAGTGTTTACCATTTAGTCTTTCACATAAATCGTAATAAAATGGACATACATATTTCTTTAAATCCAACTGAAACCGGTCCCAACGTCCTCTGGGTGAAATAGGTTTAATTGTGAACCAGTAAAGTGTATGGTCGCCATTTTTAATATTTCTATCATTCTCTAACTGGTAGAGTTTGTAATTTTCTAGTGTATCTATTGTTAATTTATCATAGGCTTGTCTAAGTTCTTTAGTCATGTTTTTCATTTTATTTGTTGTTTTCCCATATCTTTTAATACGCGTTGCTCTCAACTGAGATCAAAACGGTGTTCAGATATGGATTGTATCAAGAGCTTCTAGTGACCATGGTCTGCTAAAAGATTGATACAAAAATGTGAGATTAGGCTTGTTGCCAATAGAACGCTTCACAAACTTTGTTTCAGTGTTCTTGAATGCGGATATAGATCGCAGTGACAAGTTGTGCCTCTGTATCTTTATTTATCGATTTGTGTGATTTGCTGTTGGTTGCCTTTGGAAGTTGTGATCAGGCAACGGAACGCTTCAATTAATGAAGGCGTATTAAGTTTATGATGCAATAATAAGGTTAGTATGAACTAACGCTAAGATGAACAACGAGCAGCAATGATTATTGGAGACGGGCGTAATCATAGCATGCATTGAATGCACCCAAGATATTCTATCAACAATCCAGAGAATATGCGTTGTTCATTCATTCCTATGTATTTATCACATATCAGTACTTTTTAAGGTATCTGCATGCAAAATATCAGAGATTATAATCTCTGTTGTTCATGGAATAAATTGTTCGCTTTGCTGTATGTTGCCTTTTGAATTAATATACAGGCAACAGTTGCTGAAAAGGTTTCAGCTACGATGAATCATTTATAGCCTAATAGATGAATTTTGTCAAATGTACCAGATATTTATGGTGCGTTGATTGATGCTGGGGAACTGTGCTTAGTCTCATCGTATCATCATACCTTCACTCTGAAGGTAGCTTAATCACATTCACACAATTAGTCTTTTGGCATTCAGATGGTCCCGCAGAATATACTTTTAAAGCAATAGATTTTCGCCCCTCCGTATGACCAACAACCTCTGAAATGATGTTTTCTTGTACGCCTGCTTGCTCTGCCTTGGTGATGAACCAGCGACGGAATGAATGAAAATTTACAAGACTTCTACGTTGTTTTTGCACGTTATCTCGTATGTTTAATTTGTTGCGGTATGCTGCGAAGCGCTTACTGAAAATATCACTTGGATCGCGTTCTTTCGACAATTCGTGAAATAGCCAATCATTTGATTTTTTTCCGCGCTGCCGTCTATGTATTATTTCTAATAATTGAGGGTGTATTGGTACTGTGCGTTTTGCGGCGCTGGTTTTACCTTGTTGAATATTGAAGTAGTTGTGACCGTTATCGTTAAGGACGCATTCCTCCACCCATAGGGTTATAACCTCTGCAAGTCGCATCCCTGAAAGCGCGGACATCCTCATGGCATCATACAGCTGCGTTTTATATATGTCTTTCATACGTGTCGGATATGGTGAGTATAGCAGAATGCGGATTTCTTCATCGGTGAAAGGCCGTTCTTTATGATGAGAGCTTCGTTCTATTCTGCGACCTCGGTCAGGCATGGCTTGTCCTTGCCAAGGGTTTTGTCCGGAAACATGCCCGCGTTTGATTAAATAATCCCAATACAATTTGACACTACCAAGATGCTTTTTCGCAGTCGATTTATGCAGGGGACTAATATGTTGCGTGTAGTATTGACCGGCGGTCAACCTATCCACTTGGCTCAAGGATAGATGCTTCAATCCTGCCCATTCACCAAACTTTCGGATAAGGTGACTTCTTTCCATTGCTGTTTTGGGAGCTAATTTTGCTTCACATAAATATGCTTCAAGGTGCTGATCGATTTTAATGAGATTGTTTGGCTTGATATCAGATGTGCGTAGTCGTGGTGGGCATGACGAGACAGTTATTGATTTTTTTGGTGGCGAATACCATTCGTTCATTAAAGGGGCGAAGTTTGGGGTTGCAGCTAATAAACCCTCAGAAGCTTCCAGCGTGTCATAAAGAGAAACTATATAATTGAGAGTTTGATCACGTCTCTTACGGGCGATTTGGATGTCGCCAGTTTGAAGATTAATTAAATGCGCAGTTCTATTGTTGAATAAAGATTGTAAACGGACGGGGATATCGCGTCTGAACCAATATTTCAGTCCTCTGAGTTCAATGTAACGGGGGGATTTTTTTGACATTTCCGACCAAGTTCCGACCAATTGTTGCGACTAAGAACATGATCGGTAATGGGGCCATAGCTCAGCTGGGAGAGCGCTTGCATGGCATGCAAGAGGTCAGCGGTTCGATCCCGCTTGGCTCCACCAAAAAATCACAAAACATTTTATCCTATAAAACAATGTCTTGAAAAAGATTCTCTGTTTGATTCTCCATATTCCGATTAAGGGTTCTACCTTGTCTGAAAAGGAGCCAACTGGCTGTCAGTAAAATGAACGCCTTCTGATTAGGATCAGGCTTCATCAGAAGTTCAGGTTCTTTGAGATTTGCCATTCATTGTCTGCGTTCAGTTCTACGCGCTTGTTGCCTCGGTAGAAGATTGGGTTTCCGGTTTTCTTGTCCATGGAGAAACGGGTAGGAGCAAGCCTGTCGTCCTCGTAGCCGGTTGTTGCCAGGGCAAGTGCTTCTTTGAATTTACCGTCTTTGCATAGATTCTTAAAAAGGCTCAAATTCATTGGTTTGCTTTCATCCATCCTTGTTGCTCAGACCTGCTTTTAGGAACTTCCTGCTCATTAAGCTATGCCTTAGGCACGGTTAATGCAGCATAGTGGCAAAATAGGTGGTATGTTTTCAGCCGAACAGATCTCATGCAGAACGGGATGCGTTATGAAAAAGAAGCTTGTGGTTATTGGTGCGGGTTTTGCAGGCCTGCAGGTCGTTCACGGGCTGAAAAATGCTGATATTGACATTACTTTGGTGGATCGCCGCAATCATCATCTTTTCCAGCCTTTGCTCTATCAGGTTGCAACCACCGTGCTTGCAACATCTGAAATAGCATGGCCCATCCGGCATCTTTTCCGTGATCGACCGGAAGTGACAACTCTGCTTGATGAGGTCGTTGGTATTGACCGTATTCAAAAAACAGTGCGCCTGCGTAACAGTGCTGAATTGCCTTATGACATAGTGGTTCTGGCAACGGGTGCACGCCACGCCTATTTCGGTAAAGATAAATGGGAAGCCTTTGCGCCGGGTCTGAAAACACTGGAAGATGCAACGACAATTCGCAGGCGCATGTTGCTGGCTTTTGAGCAGGCGGAACTGGAGGCAGATCCGGCCAAGCGTGAAGCATTACTGACATTCGCTGTGATCGGTGCAGGGCCGACAGGTGTTGAAATGGCCGGTATGATTGCAGAACTTGCCCATCACACGCTGCCGCGCGAGTTTCGCCGTATTGATACACGTCAGGCGAAAGTTCTGCTGGTTGAGGCCGGAGCGCGCGTTTTGCCGAGCTTCAGTGAAGATCTATCCGATTATGTCCGCAATGCCCTGACAAAGCTCGGTGTCACCGTTCGTACCGGCGTGCCGGTCACAGCCTGTGATGAGAGTGGTATCACAATCGGTGAGGAGCCGATTGCCTGTCGCACAATCGTCTGGGCGGCCGGTGTGCAGGCATCGCCTGCTGCTCAATGGCTTGGAGCAGAATCGGATCGTGCGGGCAGGGTGGTAGTCACCAAGGATTTGCGGCTTGCGGATGATCCGTCAATTTTTGTGATCGGTGATACGGCCTCGGTCAAATGGGGGGAGGATCAATCCGTGCCCGGCATTGCTCCCGCTGCCAAACAACAGGGCAGCTTTGTTGCAAAATGCATTCGTGCCATGCTGAAAGGTACGCCTGCGCCTGAAGCTTTCACATATCGTCATCAGGGCAATCTGGCGACAATCGGCCGTAAAGTTGCTGTTATCGAATTCGGAAAATTCAAGCTGAAAGGCATTCTGGCGTGGTGGATATGGGGTCTTGCCCATATCTATTTTCTGATCGGAACACGTTCACGACTTGCAGTCGCGTGGAGTTGGCTCTGGATTTATCTGAGCGGATTACAAAGCGCTCGTCTCATCACGCAAAAGGAAACCATGCGTGATCCTGATACCTGATATTTCGGCATTAAAAATCCCGCCGTTTGGCGGGATTTTTAATATCAGGCAGCGATTTTACGGCGCATAAACGGTCCATGCGGGATTTCCGGCGGCGCAAAAGTTTCAGCAGAAGCGCGATCCCAACGGCTGTACCAGTCGGAGAGCTCTTCAATCTCAGGGCCGGAGACCAGAAAGCCGTTTGGCAGATACGGATAGACTTCATTACCGTCGAGGAATTCATTGTCCTTTTGGCGGAACATGAAATGATAAGGCATGAAGTCACGCGGGTCACTGAGACCAGCCGCACCGGCAAGCTCACCCAGAGCATGCATCGTATTGCGGTGGAAACGTGCAACACGGTTGCTCTTGTCGCCGACATCGATCGCACGCTGGCGTAACGGATCCTGCGTGGCAATACCGACAGGGCAGGTATTGGTGTGGCAGGACTGTGCCTGAATGCAGCCGACAGCAAACATGAAGCCGCGTGCCGAATTACACCAGTCAGCGCCCAGAGCAAAAGTACGGGCAATATCAAAGGCAGAGACGATTTTACCGGCCGCACCGATTTTAATCTCGTGACGGATGCCTGCACCGCGCAGCGTATTATGCACAAAGGTCAGACCTTCAAGCATTGGCATACCAACACGGTTGGCAAATTCCAGCGGAGCCGCGCCGGTGCCGCCTTCTTTACCGTCAACGACGATGAAATCAGGATAAATACCGGTTTTCAGCATGGCCTTGACCATCGACATGAATTCACGACGGTGACCGATACAAAGCTTGAAGCCGACAGGCTTGCCGCCGGAGAGTTCACGCAGCTGGCCGATAAATTTCATCATGCCGATCGGCGTGGAGAAAGTATTATGCGCAGGCGGTGAGATGCAATCCTTGCCCATCGGAATGCCGCGTGCTTCGGCAATCTCCGGTGAGATCTTTTTGGCTGGCAGCATACCGCCATGACCGGGTTTTGCGCCCTGACTGATTTTCAGCTCAATCATTTTGACCTGAGGATCAGCGGCCTGAACTGCAAATTTTTCCGGTGAGAATGTACCGTCATCATTACGGCAGCCAAAATAGCCGGATGCAACCTGATAGATCAGATCGCCGCCGCCTTCGCGGTGGTAACGGCTGATACTGCCTTCGCCGGTATCATGGGCAAAACCACCAATTTTCGCGCCTTTGTTCAAAGCAAGAATGGCATTGGCAGAAAGCGCGCCGAAGCTCATGGCCGAAATATTATACAGGCTGGCATCATAAGGCTGTTTGCAGGCAGAACCGCCGATACGGACACGGAAATCCGTATCCTTAATCACCATAGGAACAGCAGAATGGGTCAGCCATGCATAGCCGGAACTATAGACATTTTCGATTGTACCGAACGGACGTTTGTCCTCAACGCCTTTGGCGCGCTGATAAACCAGTCCGCGGATTTCACGGCTGAACGGTTCTTCATCGCGGTCGCCTTCAATAATATACTGGCGTAGTTCCGGACGGATACTTTCGAGAATAAAGCGCATATGCCCGATGATCGGGTAATTGCGCAGAATTGCGTGTTTGGACTGAAAAATATCATAGACGCCCAGCCCAAGCAGAGAGCTTGAGACGGCAGTGATGATAAGGAGCCATTCGCTGTAAAAGACTGCCCCGATAAAAGAGGCAATGGTCAGGAGCGCAACACAAGTGAGAACTGCATAACGCTGATAAGAGAGCATGATTGTCACCATCTTTATATGAGCCGGAATGAGCCGCTTTTTGAAAAAGAGTCGCTTAACCGGTCGATTGGCGTCTCCTTAGCCCACCCGTTCAGCGATTGCGAGAGGGATTATTGCTTTGATGTGCGGGGATTTGAGGTAAAATTTGAGCAATTCATTGTGATTAAGCGGAAAACAGAGCTGCTTTCTGCTTAACACCGGTCTTTGCGGAGTATTTTCTCCCATAATCGGCTGCAGTGAGAAGCTGCAAATTTTGCCGGCCGGCTCATAATGGCTGACTGCTGTGCCTTTGCTTGTGGTTTACGTGTGTGAAGGCAGTGCAGAAATATTGTTGCGCATCGAAATCCTGCGTTACTCATCCGCTATATATTTGAAAATATTTTATAAATTTAACATTTCACGCAAGAGAGATAGCTGATTTTCGTCTTTTCCGGCCGATCACAAATGCGATTTGGAAGGAACTTATTAACCTTCATTTTTTATTACTTTGTGGACAGAACTCAGTAGCGTATTTTTTGGTTTTTCAGGTCCATGCGTATTCCCCGATCCAATTTCTCCATTGCAACGACTGACCGCTTTGCGGTTTCCGCTGACATGCGTGAACCGGTATCCCAGCCGCAGGAAATACAGAGGCCGGAACAATCTGCTTCTGGCGCTCCTGCACCCGTATCACAGCCGCAAGCGGAACATGTCGTTACAGAATCAGAGGTGGCGGAATTAATCTCCGTTGCCCCTCTCAGCTATGCTCCGGCGGTTGTGACAGAAGTCGCACCGGCAGCATCGACTGCCGCCCCTGTGCCCGTTACCCCGTCATACCCGCTTAGGAGTAAGCAGATGAGCAACAATTTTGCGGTTAAGCATTGGATGGATCAGGACAGATCCGCAAAGGCAGAAGAGCAGACTGCGGTCGCGCAGCCTGCTGCGCAGGAACCTGTTGCAGCAGCTGTGCCTGCCGCGCCGCAGGCCGTATCTGCTCCGGCACATCCGAAACCGGCCAATCCGACGATGACCGTGCCTAATCCGCATGTGGCCTATCAGGGCTTGTCTGTACGTGAGCAATTCGGCTCCGGCGAAAAGGTCTGGAAGAATGCTTTTGCTTTGGCCGAGAATGTACGTTTTACCCGCACACCTGAAAATGAATTGCAGCGTTTGCGCGCCAAGCTGATTGAAGAATTCGGTGCGGAAGAAGAAGTACAGCCATCTGCCCCTGTGCAGAAAGAAGCGGTCGCAGCACCTGTCATGCAGCCTGCCACCGCCGCTCCTGTGGCTGGCCAGCCTGTTCGTACTGCGCCGGTTTTGCGCGGGCCTTCAAGCATGATTGTTGCTGCACGTTTGCGCTTGCCTGCCGTTCCGGTTGCGCCGCATGTTGAAGCTGCGACACCTCTGGCCGGTACCGTGCCGACACCGGTGGTCTCAATCGTGCCGGAAGCCGAAGTGGTTAATGCTGTGGTTTCGCATCTGCCTGAGCCTCAGCAGCCTGTGCTTGCTGAACCTGTTGCTCCGGTTACTGAGACAGAGCAGGGCGGTTTGCAGCTGAGCCATTTGTCTGATTTTGCCTTCTGGGAATTTGCCGGATTGCCGGAAATCACCCCTGCTGCGGAAGCTGTTGTTGAGACAGTGACAGAACCGGCAGAAATTTCCGCACCTGTATTGGCACCTGTAGCCGTGATGCCTGTTGCAGAAGCAGCACCGGTTGCGGAAGAAAAATCAATTCTGAGCATGTTCCGTACTGTTGAATGGCGACCAGTGCATGAAGAAGCACAGATTGCTGAAACCGTAGCGGAAACTGTTGTGGAAACCGCAGTCGAGATGGAAGCTGAAACACCGGCACCGGTTGCGGAAGCCGTGGCTGAGCTTGCAGAAACTGTTGCCGCTGTGGCAGAGCCTGCACAGACTGTCAGCAATCCGTTCCTGCCATCCTTTAGTTTTGGCCTGTCCGGCTATCAGATGCCGGTCTATTCAATTGCCACACAGGCATTGAATATGCAGCCGCCGCTGAATGCAGTGTCCGTACCGGCAGCAGAAGAAGCTGTGGCCGTTGCTGCCGAGCCGCTTGCAGAAATGCCAGCTGAAATAGTTGCTGAACCAATTGCTGAAACTGTGGTGGAAGATTGTGATCTGGTGCAGGAAACTGTGGCGGAACAGGAAGAAACACCTGTCGCACCAACTGTTGCACCGGTAACATTCGCTGCCGCTCCTGCGCCACGCAATCCGTCGGCCTCGATCAACTTGTCGATTTTCTCGCCGACCGCTATTGAAACCGGAACTGTAATGTCCGGTGAAGGTTATGAATATCCGCCTCGTGCTTTGTTGCAGGAGCCTGTTTATAAAGACGGTGCGATTATTTCGCAGGAAATGCTGGAACGCAGCGCTGGTTTGCTGGAAAGCATTCTGGAAGATTTCGGTGTGCGTGGTGAAATCATCCATGTGCGTCCGGGTCCGGTTGTCACCCTCTATGAATTTGAACCGGCCCCGGGTGTTAAATCCTCGCGCGTGATTGGTCTGGCTGATGATATCGCTCGCTCCATGTCGGCACTCTCTGCCCGTGTTGCAGTGGTGCCGGGGCGTAATGTGATCGGTATTGAATTGCCGAATTCGATCCGCGAAACCGTGTATTTTCGCGAGCTGATTGAATCGCCTGCTTTCGAGCGCACCAATTGCCGTTTGGCGCTCTGCCTTGGCAAAACCATCGGCGGGGAGCCGGTAATTGCTGAGCTTGCGAAGATGCCGCATCTGCTGGTGGCCGGTACGACCGGTTCCGGTAAGTCGGTGGCAATCAACACCATGATCCTGTCGTTGCTCTACCGTCTGAAGCCGGAAGAATGCCGCCTGATCATGATCGATCCGAAAATGCTGGAACTGTCGATCTATGACGGTATTCCGCATCTGCTCACTCCTGTCGTAACCGATCCGAAAAAGGCCGTCGTGGCACTGAAATGGACCGTGCGCGAAATGGAAGAGCGCTATCGCAAGATGTCGCGTCTCGGTGTGCGTAATATTGACGGCTATAATGCCCGTGCAGCTGCAGCGCGTGAAAAAGGTGAGACTGTTACCTGTACCGTTCAGGCTGGCTTTGACAAGGCGACCGGTGAAATCCTGTATGAAGAACAGGAAATGGATCTGACGCCAATGCCTTACATCGTCGTTATCGTCGATGAAATGGCCGATCTGATGATGGTTGCCGGTAAGGAAATCGAAGGTGCGATCCAGCGTCTGGCGCAGATGGCGCGTGCGGCCGGTATTCACCTGATCATGGCGACACAGCGACCTTCTGTTGATGTGATCACCGGTACGATCAAGGCGAACTTCCCGACCCGTATTTCCTTCCAGGTCACGTCGAAGATTGACAGCCGTACCATTCTCGGTGAGCAGGGTGCTGAGCAACTGCTCGGTCAGGGCGATATGCTGCATATGGCCGGTGGCGGCCGCATTGTCCGCGTCCATGGTCCTTTCGTATCGGATGAGGAAGTCGAAAAGGTCGTCAATCACCTGAAAGAACAGGGGCGTCCTGATTATCTGGCAACCGTAACTGCTGATGAAGAAGACACGGAAGCGGTTGAGGATGACAGCGCGGTCTTTGACAAGAGCGATATGGCATCTGATGATGGCGATGATCTCTACGAAAAGGCTGTCAAAGTGGTGTTGCGGGATAAGAAATGCTCGACATCCTATATCCAGCGCCGCCTGTCGATCGGTTATAACCGTGCTGCATCTCTGGTGGAGCGTATGGAGCAGGAAGGTCTTGTCGGCGCCGCCAATCATGTCGGTAAGCGCGAGATCATCGGTCAGAATGACGGTATGTAATTCGTTAAGCTGATCTGCTGTCTTTCAGCAAATAAAAATATGAATACTGCCCGCTGTAAAATATACCGGCGGGCAGTTTTTGTTTTTAAGTTATTAGATATATGTAAGTTATAATTTTATAATGTAATACAGATCGTTTTTATTGCGCAGAAATATCATTTTGCGGAGTTCTTGTTAAAAAATGACAGTTATTTGCTGTTGTTAAATGTGCCATCTTCACGTCATATTAACCATATGGGTGCATAAAGGGGAGGAGAACCCTGAGATGCGTGAGGTGGGGTATGCAGCGCTACAGATTTGATCAGAAAACCATAGTCGTACAGGCGATTGTCGAAATGATTAAGCGTGGTGTGCCTGCTTCCGAGATGGATATTTATCTCAGCCGCATGGGGCCTGTTGATCTTGATATGCTGCAGCAATGTATGGATGAGGTTTATGCCTATATTGCGCAGGAAGAGGAAAGAGAACAGGAACTGTATCAGGATCGCGCTGTAGCATAATCCGGCTGTCAGGCTGTGCTTATGCCGGAACAGCAGGATGCAAAAGCAAGATAGATGACACAAAGATAACGTAAATCTGTCATGCTCTTGAAATAATCGGGGCCTATACATAAATAAAGTTTAAGAAATTCGCCTGACTATTGACCACGGATGTACTGGCATTGGTTGAGGCGTTTCATGGAAGGTCGGGACATCCCGGCCTTTTTCATTTTCTAAAGCTTCTTTGCCTGAAGCGATTGACGTCCGGATTGCATCATATCGCTCGCTCTGTCTCCTTGTTTTACGCATGTCGTTATCGGAAAACCGGTGCCCGCTTTTCCGTGACATGTTCTGGATCTTTTATTTGGTCGCATTATCACTGCCGTCAAGCTGATCCCTCTTGACTGTGAAATGCTTTTGACCTTTGCAGCTGTTTCCTGATTTCCCTGTTTCATGTGCCGTCTTATGCCTGCCGGATAGTTTTTGCTCCGGACGCGGAAACGTGACCGAGATTCATCTTGCTGTTAGATGCTTTCCTGCTTATAGAAACCGCAAAAGTTCTGGATGCCGGAGTGAATCGGTCTGATATGCCCGTCAATTATGGGTTCAGACATTCGATATTCCGGTCTGATGGGAGCAGCTTTTATCTTTTTTGAGAGATGAAATTGCTCCGGCCGGGTTTTCTGAAATATGTGCGTATAGGCGCCGGTGTTGAAATACGGCGCTTTTTTGTTTATGAATTTCAGAATTTACCGAAACTACTGTATGTTCTTCTTAGTCTGAAACAATGTCAGATAAGAAATAATACAGCATTTCAAAGCAGTTAAGATGTTTTTGAGCTTATTCATGAGCCTGAAATATCTTGGTGAATGTTGATATGTGGCCTGTCCCGGGCGCATTCAAGACGGAAAAATTAAATGAAACACAGATTATTCCGGTCGGCAGGTATCGGTGCGGTTCTGATGCTGACGGCTATACTGGCAGGGTGTCAGCAGGTTGTGCTGTTTCCTAAAGGCGAAGTCGGCATTAAAGAACGCGACCTGATTGTTTTCGCGACAGTCATCATGTCGCTGATTGTTGTGCCGGTCATTATCGCGACCTTGTATTTCGCGAATAAATATCGCGCCAACAAAGATAATGAATATCTGCCGGACTGGCATCACTCAAACAAGATTGAAGCCGCTGTCTGGATTATTCCGTGCATCGTCATTCTCATTCTTGGTTATGTGACCTGGATTAAGACCCATGAACTGGATCCGTACCGCCCGCTGGAACATGCGGCAAAGCCGGTTCAGGTTGAAGTTGTGGCTATGAACTGGAAATGGCTGTTCATCTATCCGGAGCAGGGGATTGCCTCGGTGAATGAACTGGTCGTACCGGTTGATCGTCCGCTGAACTTCCGCATCACCTCCGGTCACACGATGAACTCCTTCTTCATTCCGGCACTGGGCGGTCAGGTTTATGCAATGCCTGGCATGCAGACCAAGCTGCACCTTATCGGCAATGAAATCGGTGCTTATGAAGGTATCTCCGCGAACTATAGCGGTGACGGTTTTGCGCAGATGCGTTTCACAACCCATGTGAAAAACGAAGCCGACTTTGAAAAATGGGTTTCCGAAGTCCGCACCTCTGACAAAGCGCTGAACCGTGCCGGTTATATCGAGCTGGATCAGCCGACAGAGAAGCATCCGGTTACGCATTATGCCTCAACTGAGCCTGGTCTGTTCAGTGCTGTTATCGGTCGTTGTGTGGATGGCAAGACCCCGTGTGTCAGCCATGGCGGCGGCAGCGTACAGAAGCTTTCACCATTCATCACATCCTCTGTGAAAAAAGAATCGCCTGCGGAACCTGCGTCTAACTGACGGGATTTCGTGACTTTAGGCAGGCAGACCATTGGCAGATTATGGCCAATGGTTTTGCCATTAAAAGTGTAGAGAAATGTTCGGAAAACTTACCCTGGCGGATATTCCGCTTCACGAACCGATACTTGTGGTCACTTTAAGTGCCGTTGTACTCGGCGGTTTGTCTCTGTTCGCAGCCATTACCTATTTCGGTAAATGGGGCGTATTGTGGCGTGACTGGCTGACAACTGTCGATCATAAGCGCGTTGGTATCATGTATATCATTCTGGCGCTGGTGATGCTGTTCCGCGGCTTCTCCGATGCCGTGATGATGCGCGCCCAGCAGGCTATGGCCTCCGGCGCCAATGAAGGCTTCCTGCCTCCGCACCACTATGACCAGATCTTCACTGCCCACGGCGTGATCATGATCTTCTTCGTGGCTATGCCGTTTATCGTTGGTCTGATGAACTTTGCAGTTCCGCTGCAGATCGGTGCCCGCGACGTTGCGTTCCCTTACCTGAACTCCCTGAGCTTCTGGCTGACTGTTGCCGGTGCTATTCTGGTAAACATCTCGCTCGGCGTCGGTGAATTCGCCCGTACAGGCTGGCTGGCTTATCCGCCGCTGTCCGGTCTGGAATACAGCCCCGGTGTCGGTGTTGATTATTACCTCTGGGCTTTGCAGATTTCCGGTATGGGTACGCTGCTCTCCGGTGTGAACCTTATCGCAACCATCATCAAAATGCGCGCTCCCGGCATGACAATGATGCAGGTTCCGGTTTTCACATGGACCGCACTCTGCTCGAACATTCTGATCGTTGCAGCTTTCCCGATCCTGACAGTTACCCTGTCGCTTCTGCAGCTTGACCGTTATCTTGGTATGCATTTCTTCACCAATGATTTCGGCGGCAATCCGATGATGTATATCAACCTCATCTGGATCTGGGGTCATCCGGAAGTTTATATTCTGGTTCTGCCTTGCTTTGGTGTGTTCTCGGAAGTTATCGCGACTTTCTCTGCCAAGCGTCTGTTCGGCTATACTTCAATGGTCTATGCGACCGTTGCCATTACCGTTCTGGCCTTCCTCGTCTGGGCTCACCACTTCTTTACAATGGGTGGCGGTGCCTCCGTTAACGCCTTCTTCGGCGTGGCGACGATGATTATTTCGATCCCGACAGGGGCGAAAATCTTCAACTGGCTGTTCACGATGTATAAAGGCCGCGTGCGTATGGAAACGCCGGTTCTGTGGACTGTCGGCTTCATGTGTACCTTTGTGGTCGGTGGTATGACCGGCGTTATGCTTGCAATTCCGCCTGCGGACTTTGTACTGCACAATTCCGTATTCCTGATCGCGCACTTCCATAACGTGATTATCTCCGGCGTGCTGTTCGGTTGTTTTGCCGGCTTCATCTACTGGTTCCCGAAAGCATTCGGTTTCCGTCTCGATGAAACCTGGGGCAAACGCGCATTCTGGTGCTGGCTGACCGGTTTCATTCTTGCCTTCATGCCGCTCTATATTCTGGGCTTCATGGGTATGACCCGCCGTATCAACCACACTGAAAATCCGGCATGGCAGATTTACCTGATTATTGCCGCTATCGGTGCTGCAATCATTCTGGTTGGTATTGCTTGTCAGATCATTCAGGTGCTGGTTTCCATCCGCAACCGCGAAGCACTGCGTGACCACACCGGTGATCCGTGGGAAAACGGCCGTACGCTGGAATGGTCTGTGGCTTCTCCTGCTCCGTTCTACAACTTCTCTGAAACACCGCGTGTTCAGGACGTTGATGCTTACTGGGATATGAAGAAGCGTGGCGTGAAGCGTAAAACCGACAAGTTCAAGCCGATCCACATGCCGCGTAATACCGGCACCGGTTTCATCATCGGTATGGTTTGTATCGCGCTTGGTTTTGCCGGTGTATGGCATATCTGGTGGCTGGCAATTGCCGCTACTCTGGCCATCATCGCGATCAGCATCATCCATTCCTTCAACAATAACCGCGACTACTATGTCACTGCGGAAGAAGTGCAGCGCATCGAAGATGAGCATACGCTCAAGCTGCAGTCTTTGGGAGTTAAGCCATGAGTGCCGCTGTAACGCACGCTAACGATCACGCCCACGGGCATGACGAAGATCACGAGCACCACGATTCCCGCGGCACGACACTGATCGGCTTCTGGATCTACCTGATGAGTGACTGTGTCATCTTCTCGGGTCTGTTTGCTACCTTCGCAGTTCTCTCGCGTTCATACGCGGGAGGACCGACCGGCTGGGAACTGTTCGATCTGAACTTCATTGCTGTGGAAACCGCTCTGCTGCTGTTCTCCAGCCTGACCTATGGCTTCGCGATGATCGCGATGTCTCGTAAAAAACAATCCGCCATGCTTGGCTGGATTGCCGTAACATTCCTGCTCGGCGCAGCCTTTCTGGCGATGGAAATCTATGAATTCCATCACCTGATCGAAATCGGTGCCGGTCCTGGCCGTTCTGCATTCCTGTCCGCCTTCTTTGTGCTGGTCGGTACGCACGGTCTGCACATTCTGTTCGGTCTGATCTGGATTCTGGTTCTGGTTGCGCAGGTTCTGCGTTCCGGTCTGACAGAAGCCAACCAGACCCGTCTGATGTGCCTCAGCCTGTTCTGGCACTTCCTTGATGTTGTCTGGATCGGTGTATTCTCGATTGTTTATCTGATGGGAGTTCAGGCATGAGTTCCGCGCATAAAACTGAAGCATCAGCCAGCGAAACCAAGAATTATATCATCGGTTTCATTCTGGCCGTCATCCTCACAGCCGTACCTTTCGGTGTGGTGATGGGGCAGTATTTTGACACCACCACAACCGTTGCCATTATTATGGTTTTCGGTGCGGTACAGATGATTGTTCATCTGGTTTACTTCCTGCACATGGATTCCAAATCCGAGGGCGGCTGGACATTGCTGGCTCTGCTCTTCACCGTGCTGATTTTGGCGATTGTTCTGATCGGCTCGCTGTGGATCATGAACCATCTGGCCATCAATATGATGGAAGTCAGCCCTGAGGCCGCGCGCGCGCTGCCATAAGGTGCAATATGGGTGAGCCTGTCTCACTCACGGGAATAACAATGAACGGCGCTGCTTTGGCAGCGCCGTTTTTTTATGCATTTTATATTGAGATGCATGGGTAACCTGTCTCAAATTACAGTCCTTATTCTTTCATTATTTTGATCTTCTCAAAGCGCGTCATTTAAAATTTGCATTCATTTAAATTTTTTCAATTTTAATTTGGTGATTTCGATGAAGATTATTTCAATAATTTCAGGGCTAATGCTGCTGATAGGAACCGGCATTGTGCAGGCGCAGGTCGCTACTGTTTCGGGTACTGTCAATTTACGGCAGGGGCCGGGCACAAACTATGCGCGGATTGCAGCTTTGCCACGCGGAGCGGCGGTGCATATTGAGAGCTGCCGCGGCAGCTGGTGTCAGATCAGAAGCAGTTGGGGGATAGGCTGGATAAGCGGCCGTTATTTATCCCAATCCTATCAGGGCTATAATGCTGCACCGGTCTATAATACGCAGCCGCAAGTCACTTTCGGGCTGAATATCGGATCAGGTTTTTATGATGATCCGTTTTATGCTCCGTATTATCAACCTTATTACACGGGCTGGCACCCGCCTTATTACCGGCCTTGGTATCGTCTGGGCTACCGGCCTTATGGGCCACGCTATAATCCTCGTCCTTTTGGCCGGCAGGGCTGGAACCCCCGATGGGGTGTGGGGCCTGTGCATTTTCCGCGCGGAGGATGGCGCAGATAGGATCTGATAAGGCAGATTCTGCAAGGCGATTCCCTGTTATGGAAAACGTGGTTCCGTGGCAGGACTCTTTAAGGGAGGTGGCTGTATTTTAACCAATGCGCATTTTCTTGGAACGTGTTGCAATCCGTATGACAAATGCTTTCCGGAACAATCTTTCATGTCGGTTTTAAATTGCCCTGTGCGGCTGTGTTTTAAAAGGCAAATATTTTCAATGTTTTATGGATTTGTGCCTCTGTGATTTTCGTTTTTGTTTCTTTCTTAAGATTAAATATTCAAAATTCATATTTGATTGAAAGCCACAAATTAAGTTTTTCTTTAGGTAAAGGAAAATACAAATTAATATTTTGTTAAGCATAAATTTTAAAAAAGCAGTGTAAGCTTTTGGATTATACTCTCCGCTAGTTTGATTGTTAGGCATCGCGCGATGGGTGGAGCGGGCTATGCCGAGGAATATGCATATTGACCCCGTTGAACGGGATGATATGCAGGTAATAAATTAAGGAGAGCTCCAATCCGTAAAGTCAGCACCCTCCTGCTGTTCACTGCGCTGCTGCCGGTTATGGCGGCATCGCCTGCGCATGCTTTTGAGCTCTTTGGCATTAAACTTTGGGGTAAAGACAAGGCTGAAGAAGCCGATGATGTCATTGCCGAACCAAAACGCTACAGCGTTGAAGTCACTTCCGGCGGCACCCGCACCAATAAAGACGGCTCAGCAGCCGATGTGGAAGATCTGGTTAAAGGCGCTTCACGGCTTGTGGCTGATGAAGAAAAAGCGGCTTCCGGCTCCGGCGGATTGCTGGCCAAAGCACGTGGTGATTACCGCCGTATTCTGATGGCGCTATATGGTGAAGGCCGTTATGGCGGCACCATCAGTATTCTGGTTGATGGCCGCGAAGCTGCAAACCTGCCGCCGGATACACAATTGCCGGATACATCCAAAATTGTCATCAATGTTGATCCGGGCCCGCAATTCCTGTTTGCCCGCGCCAGCATTAATGAACTTGCACCGCCGACAGATGACCGCCGCGATCAGGTGCAGTCGCCTGAAAAGGCCGGTTTCAAAAGCGGTGAAATTGCCAAATCCGGTACAATCCTGAAGGCAGAGCGTCTTGCTGTTGAGGCATGGCGTCAGCAGGGTTATGCCAAGGCGAAAGTTACGCGTGAGGATATTGTTGCCGATCATGAAGGCAATGTGCTGAATGCGGATATCACGCTGGAACCGGGACGTGTTGCCCATTACGGTCCTGTCAAAGTGCAGGGCACAGCCCGCATGAATCCGGAATTCGTTGCCTATATGACAGATCTGAAACCGGGTCAGGAATATGATCCGGATGATATTGAGCGTGCACGTCGCCGTTTGGCGCGGCTGGATGTTTTCCGCTCGACATCGATTCAGGAAGCACAGGAAATCAACCGCGACGGTATTTTGCCGATGGATCTCATCGTGCAGGAACGTAAACCGCGCCGCTTCGGTCTTGGTGCGAGTTATTCCACGCTGGATGGTGCAGGGGTGGAAGCCTTCTGGATGCATCGCAATCTGTTCGGCAAGGCGGAGCGCCTGCGCTTTGATGCCAAAGTCAGCGGTATCGGCGGTTCGCAGGATAATTCCTATGATCCGAAGAACTTTACCTATGTGCTGGGTACATCCTTCACCAAACCGGGCGTGTTCACACCGGATACGGATTTCGTTTCGTCTCTGACCCGTAAGCGTGAGGTTCTGGATAATTATACCGAGACATCGGTCGGCGGACAGGCAGGCTTTACGCATATCTTCAATGAAGATCTGAGCGGACGTTTGTTTGCCAATGTGTCTCGTGCGCAGTTTGAGGATGATTATTACGGCAAACGCCAGTTCTTCACTGTGGGGATGCTGGGCGGCATTTTGCTGGATAAGCGCGATAACAAGACCAATGCCACATCCGGTTATTATGCCGAGGGCGTGGTTGAGCCGTTCTACGAGCTCAAAAACGGCAGTTTCTCGACCAAATTTACCGCAGAAGGCCGTGGCTATTACGGCTTTGGTGAAGATAAACGCGTTGTGCTGGCCGGTCGTGTTAAAGTCGGGTCGATTGTCGGTGCCGATATGAGCGATCTGCCGCCGGATAAAGTCTTCTTTGCCGGTGGCGGCGGTTCTGTCCGTGGTTATGCTTATCGCAGCATCGGGGTGAATAAGCCGGGGGATGTGGTGATCGGCGGGCGTTCGTTGATGGAAATGTCCGGTGAGGTTCGCACAAAAGTTACCGATAGTATCGGTGTGGTCGGGTTTGTAGACGGAGGATATGTCGGGGAGGAATCCTACCCTGATTTTGCGGAGAATCTGCGTTTGGGCGCAGGTGCGGGCTTGCGTTATGATACGAGCCTCGGACCGATCCGTTTCGATGTTGCCGTGCCGCTTAACCGCAAGGCCGGTGACTCAAGTTTTGCATTCTATGTCGGCATAGGACAGGCGTTTTGAACCGTTTTCTCGCTTTCGTAGCCACTTTCTTTATCATTCTGCCGCTCGGTATTTATATCGGGGCATCGCTGCTGCCTCAGGGGGCGGACAGCGTAACGACGCCTGCTACCGGCCAGAGCAATCCTGCGGGTTCAGGCACGCAGACAGCGCAGGCGGACAATCCTGTTTCCACGCAGGAAGCCGAAGAAGAAAAGTCCTATTTCCTGTCTTTTGTTGAAGAAAAACTGTCGGGCCCGAACCGCAAGATCAGCATTACCGGTATTGAAGGCGTTCTGTCGTCCGAGGCAAAAGTCGGCGCTATCACGGTTGCTGACCGCGAAGGCATCTGGCTGCGTATTAAAGATGCTCAGCTTGTCTGGAGCCGTCTGGCACTTCTGCGCGGCCGTTTGAGCGTGGATACACTCTCGGCCAAGGAAGTTGAATTTATCCGCACACCGCTGCCGGATGAGGGGCTGCCTTCACCGGAAGCCGGTGGCTTTGCTTTGCCGGAACTGCCGCTGGCGGTTTTGCTGGGTGAGTTGAATATTGAGCGTCTGAAATTTGGCCAGCCGGTCTTTGGTCTGGCATCGGAAGTGGCGCTGAAAGGCAATCTGACCCTTCAGGACGGTTCGCTGGAGTCGCTGTTCGACATGCAGCGTCTGGATGGCCCGGGCGGCACGATGAAGCTGAAGGCGAATTATGCCAATGCCGATCAGAAACTTGATCTGGATATGCGTCTTTCCGAGCCTGCCAATGGTATTGCCGCCAATCTTCTGAATATTGCAGGCAAGCCGCCTGTTGAGCTGGCTCTGACCGGCGCAGGCAAGCTTGATGATCTGAAAGTTGACCTGACACTTGATGCGGACAGCCAGCGCATTCTGACCGGACTTCTGACCCTGAACCGCAATGCGGACGGCACTGTTACCGGCCGCGTGTTTAATGCGGATGTTAAAGGCCCGATTGCTGCTCTTATTCCGGAAAAATTCCGTGATTTCTTTGGCGCAACCTCAAGTCTTGCAGCCAATGGTCTGATCAAAGATGGCGGCGGTTTCCGTCTGGATAATTTCAATCTTTCCAATGCCGCTTTGCAGGTACAGGCCAAGGCCGAAACTGCCAATGACGGCTTTCTCACACGTCTGAATCTGGATGCACTGATTGCCGATCAGGAAAAAGGCCGTGTGCTTTTGCCGGTCAGCGGTGGCCAGACCTCTCTGGCGTCTGCGCGTCTGACACTGGATTACGGCGACCGCCAATCCGCAGACTGGACAGGCAAGCTGCAGGTTGAAGGCCTGCAGGCCGGTGATTTCTCCGCACAGCAGACCGTGCTGGATATGGGCGGCGCGGCAGAAAATCTGCAGGACGCACAAAACCGCCATGTCGGTTTCAATATTACAGGGAATGTAACAGGGATTAATGCCAGGCAGCCTGAGGTTGCTCAGGTGCTGGGTGATCGTTTTGATCTGGCCGTGTTGGGGCAATGGCGTGCCGGTTCTCCTGTGCAGCTTGAAAAATTGCAGCTCACCGGTAACGGTCTGAGCGCTGCCTTAAAGGGTGCAATTGATAAATTCATTTATACCGGTGATATTGTTTTGCAGGCCAACAGCCTCATGCCGTTCTCGGCACTGGCAGACCGCTCGCTTGCCGGCAGTCTTGATCTGAAAGCAACCGGTACTGTTGCGCTTCTCACCGGCGGATTTGACCTGACGCTGGATGGCACAGCAGAGAATATTAAAACCGGTGAGGACATTGCTGACCGTATTATCAATGGCCGCTCCACTTTGAGCGGTGGTCTGGCACGTTCTGAAAACGGTTTTTCCGCCCGTGGTTTCCGCATTGGTAATGATGCAAATGCAATCACTGCCAATGGCTCATTCTCCAGCAAAGATGCCGATTTTGATCTGGGCGTTGAGATTGGTGATATTGCCGATCTGTCCGATAAGGCAACGGGACCATTGTCGCTAAAAGCCAGTGCACGCGGAACAGAAAACCGGATTGCTCTGGCTGCCCGCGCATCTGTGCCTTCCGGTTCGCTGGAAGGGCGCAAACTGAATGATGGTCTGCTCGACTTCAATGCTGTGCTGGACGGCTCAGATCCGAAGCTTGCTCCGTCTTTGAGCGGTGGTTTCAGCGGCAGTGCCTTTTTGGGTGGTGAGAAGCTCGATCTTGCCGGTAAAATTGCGCTGGACGAGCAGGGCAAACGCCTGAGCGACCTGAATTTTGTTGCAGGCGGAACCCGTGTCAGCGGTGATCTGAATATTGCGGACAAAAACCTGCTCGCCGGTCGCCTGAAAGTGGATGCGTCGGATGTCTCAACTGCTGCCGCTCTTTTCCTTGCTAAAGCAACCGGTAGCATCAATGCGGATATTGATCTGTCTTATGAAAATGACCGTCAGAATGCTGCGGTCAAAGCAGATATCCGTAATCTGAATGTTGAAGGCAATGTGATCGGGCAGGCGGATATTAATGCGACGCTTGCCGACTTGTTTAATGTTCCTGTTGTTGACGGCACTGTGAAAGCACAGTCGATCCGCGCTGGTACATTTGAAATCAATACCGTTGATGCAACGGCTCAGTCTGAAGGCAGCAAAACGGTTTTTCAGGCTGCGACTGATCTGAAGATCGGCACCAAAGTTAAAGTCAACGGCGCATTGGAGCCGCAGGACGGTGGTTTGTTGTTGTCGCTTAGCAGTGCGGAGCTGCGTCAGGGCTCAATGCTGACCAGACTGGCACAACCGGCATCTCTGGCGCTGAAAGGCAGCGATGTTACCTTTAACAATATCATCATGCAGGTGGGAGAAGGTCGTCTGAGCCTTAATGGTGCTTTGGCTGATCGTTTCAATCTGGATGTGAAGCTGGATAATCTGCCGCTGAATGTGGCAAACAGCATCCAGCCGGATTTGGGGCTTGGCGGTCTGATCAATGGTCAGGCTAAGGTTACCGGTTCGCGCAACCAGCCTGATGTCAGTTTTGACATTAATGCACGCGATGTGATTGCCCGCCAGACGCGTGAACTGGGTATCGGTGCCTTGAATGCGACAGCTAAAGGCACGTCGAGCCAGAACCGTCTGAAAGTGGACAGCCGGATCACCGGCGGTAATGGTCTTGATACCCGTGTGAATGGTTTTGTGCCGCTGGGCACGGATAAATCTGCCGGTGCGCTGGATGTGAATGTCGAACTGGCCAATTTGCCGCTGGCTCTGCTCAATGGCGTGGTGAAGGATCAGAATCTGGGCGGTAATGTTACCGGCACTGCAAAAGTCACCGGTGCTCTGACCAATCCTGCCGCCGAGTTCAATCTGAACGGACGCGCGCTGAGCGCCAAACCGCTGGCTGAAAACGGGCTTGCGCCTTTGAATCTGAAAGCTGCCGGTCGTTATGGTGATAAGACCGTCAATATCAGCTCGCTGTCTGTTGATGGCCCGCAAAATCTCAGCGTGACCGCGCAGGGGCGTGTGCCTTTGTCTGGCAGCGGTTTGGGTATTGATGTGACAGGGCAGATACCGCTGGCGCTTGCCAATCGTTTTCTGTCGGATCGTGGCGCACAGGCAACCGGTACACTGGCTTTGACCGCCAATGTCAGCGGTGGTTTCGACAATCCGCAAATCCGCGGCATGTTCTCGACAAGCGGCGCGCAGATGGTTGATCCGGAAACCAATATCCGCCTCAACAATATTACCATCAATGGCAGCATGGAAGGGCAGACAATCCGCCTGCGCAATGCAAGCGCAGCTTTGTCGACCGGTGGTTCAATCAATGCGGATGGCACGATTTCAATCAATGCCGCGCAGAATTTCCCTGCCGATTTGCGTATCAATTTTGATAAGGCACGTTATGCGGATGGTTCCATGGTGGTTGCGACCATTAATGGCGGCCTGACCATTACCGGTCCGTTAATGCGCGATCCGCTGATTGCCGGTAAGATCGAGATTGAACGCGCAGAAATTACCGTGCCGGAAAGTTTTGGCGGCGGCGGTGCCAATATTGATGTGCGCCACGTCAATACACCGGCTTCAGTGCTGATGACGTTGCAACGTGCCAAGGTAGAAACCCGTGCCAAGGGTTCCGCACCGGTGCCGACATCCCGTCCGACCGTGCCGCAACTGGATGTGCGCGTGATTGCGCCGAACCAGATTTTCGTGCGTGGTCGCGGTCTGGATACGGAACTGGGCGGTGCTGTCCGTCTGACAGGCCCTGTAACCAATGTGCGTCCGGTCGGTGGTTTTGAACTGCTGCGTGGCCGTCTGGATATTTTGACCCAGCGTGTAACCTTTGATGAAGGCCGTGTGACCCTGATCGGAGATATGAACCCGCAGCTCTATTTCGTTGCCCGCAGTGACGGCGGCGATATCATCGTGCTGGTGACGGTGCAGGGCACGGTGGATAATCCGGATATCAAATTCTCCTCGGAGCCGGAATTGCCGCAGGATGAAGTTCTGGCGCGTTTGATCTTCAAACGCTCAATCTCGGAACTGTCTCCTTTCCAGATTGCACAGCTTGCCGCTGCGGCCGCTGAACTGGCGGGTGGTAAAAACGCCAATCTGCTGGGTGCATTGCGTCAGGGCGTAGGGCTGGATGATCTGGATGTTGTCACCGACAGCAAGGGCAATGCAGCGGTTCGTGCAGGCAGCTATATCCGCGATAATATTTATCTCGGTGTGGAAGCCAGCGGTTCCAATGGCACCAAAGGCACGATCAATCTGGATATTACGCGGGATCTCAAAGCCAAAGGCTCTGTCGGTACGAATGGTGATTCCGGTCTGGGCGTATTCTACGAAAAAGATTACTGATCCGGCAGAGATGCGGATACTGATCGAATTGAAAAACCGGCACAAATTTGTGCCGGTTTTTTGCTTTTTACTGCATTTTTAATGTGTGGCGATTGTTTATGGTAAATGAAGATCAGGTGAATTTAATGATTTTTCAACCATGCGGGCGCACAATCCGACCTCTGAAAAGGTTTTGAAGATACGGATTTATCATGGCAAAGCAGGGTGAAATTCTGAACCGTCGCATTTTTCTGACCGGCGCCGGTGCCTTTGGTCTGGCCGGCTGTACCCAGTCGCTGGATATGTCGGCTTTTCAGCCGGATATTGATATGTCTTCGACCGGCAGTGTGATGCGCCCGCAGATCAGCGTTGATAAAGGTGTCACCAGTAATGAAGTGATGTATGCGGCCGTTCATGAGAACGGTTACTCCTTGCCTGCCATTCCTTATGAGAAAGTACCGAAACAGTTCCGCCGCCAGATCGTGCCGGATCCGACTGGTGAGGCACCGGGCACCATTGTTGTGCGCCTGAACGAGCGATATTTGTATCTGGTGCTGCAGGGCGGCGAGGCCATGCGTTATGGCATCGGTGTCGGACGTGCAGGTTTTGAATGGTCAGGCCGCGCCAATGTGCAATATAAGAAGCAATGGCCGCGCTGGACACCACCACCGGAAATGATCAAACGCCAGCCGGAACTGGAAAAATACCGTAATGGTCAGGAGCCGGGACCAGCCAATCCGCTTGGCGCACGTGCACTTTATATTTTCCGTGACGGCGTTGATACCGGCTATCGTATCCATGGCAATCCGGAATGGTGGTCGATCGGGCAGGCTATGTCTTCCGGCTGCGTACGTCTGATGAATCAGGATATTATTGATCTTTATGATCGCGTGCAGGGCAAAGCGCCGATTGTTGTGCAGGCCTGATTAAAACTATTTGAAAATAAAAGCCGCGCTGAGCCGGAGCATTTTTTAAATGCTCCGGCTATTTATTTTACGCATTTTCATATGCAAAACCGGTTTCCACTTTTGCTGAAAATGCTTTAGCGCGGCTTTTTGCTGTCTTGGGAGGACAGTGATAAAAAATGATTAAATGTGATAGCTCAAACGAGTGTTGTTAGCGGATAGCTGAACCGGTCTGATGGTTTTGCGCAACAACAATCAGAGCCGGTACATCTTTGACGGCTTCTTCAGTCATGCTGAGAAAATGAAAATTCTGCTGTTGCTGGATCGGATTAGGCGCCACAAACATTGCTGCGGTAAGCAGGAGCGCAGCCATAATACCCAAGCGCTTTTCAGTTTTTGCATTCATTGTATTCGTCCTGTCGGTTTTGCCCGCGGATCCGGAGCGCTTCGCTCGCAGTCACTGGGCTAAAATCATGGTAAAGTTATGAAAGAGGTTTCAGCTCTTCATATCAGTGAAAGGTTTTGTGCCCTGCCGGTGATAAAACACAGGCAACGGCGTAATGAGGAATAGGCAGCAGCACCTGATTGAGCTCTGCCATGACCTGTGCATAATCCTGCGCGGCTTTTTTAACTTCCGCGACACGGCTGCCGGTCACCAGAGCATCCAGACAGGCATCACGGGTTGTATCGTCACCGTTTTGCAAGGCGGAGATCAGTCCCATCAGCAGGCATTCTTCACGGCAGATATGCATCGAACCATAAGGAAAGGCCTTGAGCTGACAAGCTGCACAAAAATGCAGGGTGCGGATGAAATGGGAGAGTTCGGCCAGCGCGAGCTTGGCTTTATCGAGGCCGAGCTCCTGAGTGTAAATCGTCCAGGCCATTTCCCACGGAATAACCGATCCGGTTTCGAAGCCGGATGTCCAGTGGCGATAGCCTTCAAGCACCAGCTTTTCAGCCTGCCGCTCGAAATAATGACTGGATGTTTCAAAGAGATTTCTGACCTGCATATTCATGGGCGGCATCCGATCTGTAACGGACGCGAAGGAGCGATGAATATGCGTCGCGGCTGAGGGCGCGACGATAGTACCGCCCTTGGGCGGTAAAGTGCCTGACCAAACATGAGGTCCTCCAATAGAGCGGGTTCAAGGCCCAAACATCAAAGGTTGAATTTATTGCCACGAGCCGGAAGTATCCCTCCTGAAAGCTCTGACAGCGGGAATATGCCGGTGAAAACGGTCGGTTGTCAAACCTAATTTTCAGCATTTATTTAGAAAAGTGTTCTTATTTCAATAGCTTAGAATAATTCCAGAGTATTTTACTCATGTTTTTATTCTAAAATGCAATGCTATCTATATGAATCCGTATATGTTTTGCGTGATTGTCGCAGCCGGCCGGATTGAACGACATTCCGGCCGGATTTTTAAGCTCTGCGACGTCCCGCCTCATGCAGAAGCCTGTAAACAGGACAGGCCAAAAGGAGCGGTTCCAGAATCACAATGCGAAGCGCCGATATGACCGGCGCTCCGCCTTAGTCTTTTATCTCCGAACCGATACGGCTTCGGAGAAACAGAAATTAGTGATGGCTATGGTCATTGGCCTTGCCGCCAGCATTACCGGAAGAACCCTTGGATGGATTCACGTGAAACGGTAAATTAACCTTTCCGGCTTTTTCAAATTCCAGAACAACATTGACTGTTTCACCTTCTTTGAACGGCTTGGCCAGATCCATAAACATGATGTGGAAGCCGGTTGGTGCCAATTGCACGGTTTGACCGGCGGGAATTGCCAGAGGTTCGCTCAGTTTGCGCATTTTCATGACATTGTCTTTCATCGACATTTCATGAATTTCAACTTTTCCGGCTGCATCTGTGGTGCCGCCGATCAGGCGGTCATCTTCTTTGCCCTTATTGGTAATGACAATATAGCCGCCTGCAACGCGGGCATTCGGGATTGTCGCGATGCTATGAGCTTCGGAGAGCTCCAGATCACCGGCTGTTACCACCTCGGCGCTATTGCCACCATGCGCACCGTGGCCGTCATGGCTTGCCTGTTTTGTGGCAGCCGCCACGAGCAATTGCGGCGCAGGGTTTTTCAGATCATGCGGGTTCTGGTCTTCTGCTGCGATATCTGTCCAGTTTTCGGTTTTGCCGTTTTCGCAGGTCTGTACGGTCGGGAAGGACAATGTTGTATCCTTGTCGAAGGCTGCGAGTTTGCCGACAACCGAGAATTCATCATAGAAATCGCCCGGCAGTTTGCCGCCTTTCCAGATCACTTCGGTCACGCCGTTTTTCACGTCTTTGCCGTGCACTTTATAACTGTGCTGATAGTCGGATTTAACAGTTTCAATATCCCATCCGGCTTTCATCTGCGGCTGTGCGGCAATGAAACCTTCCGGAATTTTGACATTGATCTGTGTGGTCGCGGCACCTTCACAGCCATGCGGGATTTTGAGGACGGCTTTATAGCCGCTTCCTGCATTAGCCTGAGCTGTTTCAAGTGACACATGTGCCTGTGCCAGACCGGCAGTGCCGAGAAGAAGGCTGGCAACACAGAGTGGTGTGAAAATGGTTTTCATAAATTTATTCCTTGCGAATATCCTGCTTTCCAGCTGCAAATTGCAGGCAGAAAGCATGAAGGCGCTTAAAGCGCATGACTGATATTTCCTGCGGCATTGCGAGAATGCGCAGACCTGTATCAGGCAAGGAAAGGTGGCGCCTGCGGCGGGGCGGCGGGCGGATAAGGTCGAGAGCGGGGCAGAACTTTGGCCGTGCGTCTGACGCTGTTGCCTGTATCTTTGGCAACAACCGGACCACCGGCTGCAGGTGGTGTAACCAGTGCAAAAGCCGCCGAGATACGGCAGGCCTCGCAATCAACCATCATATTATGATTTTTATGATGCTGGTCAGAGGCGGCGTTGTTTTCGGAAACGCAGATCGAAACAATACTGCCATCGGGCATTGTTTCATAACGGATGAAAACCGGTTCAGCGGAGGTGCCGCTTTTGGTGGTCATTTGCAGCAGGGGGGCGCTGACATCCACCGGTCTATGGGCAAAAGACAGCAAAACAAGTGCCAATACGCACAGGATGCGTATTAAAACCAGCTTGTTTTTGTGTGTCTGAACCATCACCCTGAACTATATATAACTGCGCTTTCCGCTTTTTAGCGCGGTGCTTTGCGGAAGGAAAGAGCTTTCCTCTGTAATAATGATGCCGGATCTCCCTCTGCCTCACGATGTCACAGAGGTTTGCGCGGAAAGGGGTGAAGATAACTTTCTCTCAGACGCAAAATCATTTAACGATGATGCATGAAATGCCGGTCGCAGGATAAAATACTGTGCCGGCAATGGTGAACAGATTATTCGACGGGGTATGAGGCATGTCACAGGTCACCAAAGATGTGGTGCTGGCTCAGCTGAAACAGGTCACTGGACCGGATTTCGAAGGTGATATTGTCAGCCTTGGACTGGTGTCCGATATTTTTATCGCTGATAATAAAGTGTTTTTCTCCATTACCGTGCCGTCTGACCGTGCGCAGGCGATGGAACCGCTGCGTCTGCGGGCGGAAAAACTGGTGAAAGAGATTCCGGGTGTTGCCGGTGCGCTGGTCACACTGACCGCAGAGCGCAAAGGCGGCCGTACCAGCGATGATGCGCCTCCGCCAAGCCGCCCTCAGCCCGCTGCTCAGGCGCGTCCCGCTGCACATACTCATGCAGCACCGCAGCCGCAGGCAAAGCCGGGCATTCCGGGTGTTGGCAAGATTATCGCCGTTGCTTCCGGCAAAGGTGGTGTCGGTAAATCCACGACTTCGGTGAATATTGCGCTCGGGCTTCAGGCACTGGGGCTGAAAGTCGGTATTCTTGATGCCGATATTTACGGGCCGTCAATGCCGCGCCTTCTCGGTATTTCCGGTCGTCCGGAAACGGTCAATGGCCGCATCATGAAGCCGATGAGCAATTACGGCCTCAAAGTCATGTCGATGGGCTTTCTGGTGGAAGAAGAAACCCCGATGATCTGGCGCGGCCCGATGGTAATGTCGGCGCTTAATCAGATGATGCGTGAAGTGGAGTGGGGCAATCTCGATGTGATGGTTGTCGATATGCCTCCGGGCACCGGCGATGCCCAGCTGACCATGGCGCAGCAGGTGCCGCTGGCCGGTGCGGTGATCGTTTCCACCCCGCAGGATCTGGCGCTGATCGATGCCCGTAAAGGGCTGAATATGTTTGCCAAAGTTAATGTGCCGCTGCTCGGTATTGTTGAGAATATGAGCTATTTCATCGCGCCGGATACCGGCAAGCGTTATGATATTTTCGGTCATGGCGGAGCGCAGCGCGAAGCTGAGCGGCTCAATGTACCTTTCCTCGGCGCAGTGCCGCTGGATATGCAAATCCGCGAATTGTCCGATGCGGGTATGCCGATCACGGTGAAAGAGCCGGACAGCCCGCATGCGCAAATTTATCGTGAAATTGCTGAAAAAGCCTGGGCGCAGGTGAGCGGCGGTTCATCCCGCGCAGCACCGAAGATCGTTTTTGAATAACAGATGATGAAATTGAAAAAGGCCTGCATTGCAGGCCTTTTTTGTTGGGTCAGGTAATGACGCTTGGTTTTTCGCGGCCGGTATAATGCGTGATCTCCGTGAGTTCCGCAGCAGCTGCAATCAGCGGGGTCAGAGCAGTCTGGGTTTCCAGATCATGCTTGCTGCTGTCAGCCTCATAGCGTTCCAGATAGATGCGGATGGTTGCACCGGCGGTGCCGGTGCCGGACAGACGCACCACAAGACGGGAACCGCCGGCAAAAAGAATGCGGATGCCCTGATGCTTGCTCACTGAGTGATCGACCGGATCATGATAGGCAAAATCATCGGCTGCTTCCACAACCATGCCCTGCACGGTCTTGCCTTTGAGATCAGGCAATTTGGCGCGCAATGCATCCATCAGCGCATTGGCACCATCCGAGGCGACTTCTTCATAATCGTGACGTGAGTAATAATTGCGGCCATAGGTCTGCCAGTGCTCATGCATAATCTCGGCGACAGATTGTTTGCGCACTGCCAGAATGTTCAGCCATAGCAGCACAGCCCACAACCCGTCTTTTTCACGCACGTGGTCAGAGCCGGTTCCCGCACTTTCCTCACCGCAAATAGTGACAAGACCGGTATCCAGCAGATTGCCGAAGAACTTCCAGCCGGTCGGTGTTTCATGCATGCCGATCTTCAGTTTTTCCGCCACGCGGTCTGCGGCACAACTGGTCGGCATGGAGCGGGCAATACCGGCAATGCCTTTGCTATAGGCCGGAGCCAGATGCGCGTTAGCGGCGAGAACTGCCAGAGAATCCGACGGGGCAATATACATGCCCTTACCGATAATCAGATTGCGGTCACCGTCACCATCCGATGCTGCACCGAAATCCGGCGCATTGGCCGACATCAGCTCTTCATAAAGCTCATGGGCATAGACGATATTCGGATCAGGATGATGGCCGCCAAAATCTTCCAAAGGCACGGCATTGAAAACGCTGCCCGCTTTTGCGCCGAGCCGGTTTTCAAAAATCTCTTTGGCATAAGGGCCGGTCACGGCATGCATGGCGTCAAAACGCATGGTGAAACCGGATTGCAGCAGGGGGCGGATCGCCTGAAAATCGAACAGGCTTTCCATCAAGGCGGCGTAATCTTTCACCGGATCAATGATTTCCACCACCGTATCGCCGATCTGATGCGAGCCGAGCGTATCAATGTCGATATCGGCGCAATCGGCAATCTTATAGGATGTGATGGTTTTAGAATTGGCGAACATCGCTTCGGTCAGTTTTTCCGGAGCGGGACCGCCATTGCTGATATTGAATTTGATGCCGAAATCACCCTGCGGTCCGCCGGCATTATGGCTGGCAGAGAGAATAATACCGCCAAAGGCTTTATTCTTGCGGATGAGATTGGAAGCCGCAGGCGTCGAGGTAATGCCGCCAAGACCGACCAGAATGCGGCCAAAACCATTCGCAGCAGCAATTTTGATGGTGCTCTGGATGACCTTGCGGTTGAGATAACGTCCGTCACCGCCGAGCACGAGTGTCTTGCCCTGAAAATCTTCCAGACTGTCAAAGATCGACTGGATGAAGTTCTCCGCATAATGTTCCTGAGCAAAGACAGTCACTTTTTTGCGCAAGCCCGAAGTGCCCGGCTTCTGATCTGTAAAAGCTGTGGTGCTGATAGTTTTAAAAGTCATGATCTGGCTTTGTCCTGACAATAACGGCTCTCGCAAAAGATAAATGCATGTGGAATGAACAAGTTGCATTCATGACGGATATTATAGGCAGTCCTGTGAAGTCGAAGTAAATGATTTCACACAAATAGCGGTTTATTGTTCAACTTTGGTAAGACGGGTTTATTGTATGTGTTTAAAAAGAACATTTTGATCAAAGAGATAGCGGCTGAAGATTGGCAGCCGCGCTGCCCCCAGTGCTTTGGCATGAACACCAACTGTGCCTTCTTCAATCACCGGCGGGATGATTCCCTGTAAATTAAGCCTGCCGATTTCATTGCGTGTAGTTTCAACAATCTTGGCGCGTAAATTTTCCGGCATCCAGCCGTCAATAATGGCAGCAGGAAAATCAATCACGCTGGCGGCCGATGAAATGGCATGGGCAAGGCTGCGCGCGGTCAGCAATACCCATTCATCAAGCACAGGGTTGAAAATTTCCCAATTATCCGGTGCCGCCCAAAGCGGAGCCGTGTCTATATTCTGCTGTTTGAGACTGCGCTCCAATATGAACAGAGATGCGGTATCAATCAGCTGGGCAGGACGGCTGATCTGGCCTGCTGTGGTGACGAAACCGTTGCCCATCGGCATGGAACCCAGTGCGCCGGCATTGCCGCTGCGTCCGGCATAAAGCGTATTGTTGAGGACAACGCCGCCGCCGATAAATGAGCCGATGAAAAAATAGACATAATCCGCATAGTCCGGCCCTGAACCGAAGGTCAGTTCCGCGCCGCAGGCGGCGGTGGCATCATTCTGGATCAGAACGGGAAAAGGCAGTTTCAGACTCAATGCTTCGCAAATATCGGTACTTTGCCAGGCCTGCAAATCCGCAGGTGGTGCGCCGACTTCCTCAACCCAGTTCCAGAGTTCAAACGGCATGGCAATGCCGAGACCGGCGATGCGGCTTTGCTGGAAAGGCGTGAGCTGCGCCGTGAATTGCTCAATAGCCGAAAGCGTGAAATGCAGAATATTGTCCGGCACTGGCCACAGATAGGTCTGGTGCATACGCGCGCGGATCGTGCCGGTAAAATCAACCAGAACCAGTTCTGCACTGCGACGCCCGATCTTCAGGCCAAAGGAAAACACGCCGTCAGGATTGAGCATCATCGGCTGGCTTGGCTGGCCGACACGTCCGCGCTGTTTCTCACCGCTGAGCAATAATCCGTCCTGCTCAAGATTGCGGATGATGACGGACACGGTTTGCGCTGACAGGCCGGTTAGTCTGGCAATATCTGCCCGTGGCATAGCGCCGTGACGGCGCACAACGGAAAGGATCAGCCTTTCATTATAGGCACGCATGCCGGTCTGGTCAGAGCCGCGGCTGGTTGTGGCAGGGTCAATAGGGGCGCCTTGCGGATAGTGCATCGGGTGTCCTGTAAGGAGCATTCGGGATAAAGAGCTGGAATAAGAGAATTATTTTTGAAGTAAAGCCTGCGCAGACAGTTTTTGTCATGACGCTGATCTTAGACTGACATAGCGAATTAATAAATCAAGTGGATTTATTAATTGACAGGACTGAAAACCCGTGTTTCCATGATCGCGCTTGCACATATTTCTGGTGGCAATAAATTTGCTCTTTCATGAAATCGCAGCGCAGAGGCGGCGGAAGAGGGCGCCTGAGACAATTGATTTGGCTGGTTCAGCTACGCAGTTCGGTGTTGAACTGATCGTAGAAAAATGACTCTGGGAGGAGTTCATGAGAAAAACTATTCTTACCTCTGCTTTTGCCCTTCTGGCATTGGGCGTTGCGGGTGCGGGAGCGCAGGCGGCTGAAGTGACGGCTTGCGTGATTACCAAAACAGATACCAATCCGTTCTTTGTAAAAATCAAAGAAGGCGCGACTGCCAAATCCAAGGAACTTGGCATCAATCTGAAATCCTATGCGGGTAAAATTGACGGCGATACAGAAAGCCAGATTGCAGCGGTGGAAACCTGTATTGCCGATGGTGCAAAAGGTATTCTCATCACCGCTTCCGACACTAAAGGCATTGTTCCTGTACTGAAACAGGCGCGTGATGCCGGTATGCTGGTGATCGCACTGGATACGCCGCTGGAACCGGCTGATGCTGCGGATGCAACTTTTGCGACAGACAATTTTCTGGCCGGTGAACTGGTCGGCAAATGGGCTGCAGGGCGTCTGGGTGATAAAGCCAAAGATGCCAGAGTCGCTTTCCTGAACCTTACCGCCATGCAGCCGAGTGTTGACGTGCTGCGCGATCAGGGCTTTGCCACAGGTTTCGGTATTGATCCGAAGAATAAAGATGTGCTCGGCGATGAGGATGATCCGCGTATTGCTGGTCGCGATCTGACCGACGGCAATGAAGAAGGCGGCCGCCGCGCGATGGAAAACCTTCTGCAAAAAGACCCGAATATCAATGTGGTACATACCATTAATGAACCTGCTGCTGCCGGTGCCTATGAGGCTCTGAAAGCTGTTGGCCGTGAAAAAGATGTGATGATTGTTTCCATTGATGGCGGCTGTCCGGGTGTAAAAAATGTGGCTGACGGCGTGATCGGCGCAACAGCGCAGCAATATCCGATGCAGATGGCAACACTTGGCATTGAGGCAATTAAGAAATTTGCTGATACCGGTGAAAAGCCGAAGCCGACAGATGGCAAAACCTTTGTTGATACCGGTGTGATGCTGGTAACCGACCAGCCGGTTGAGGGTGTTGAATCCATCGACACCAAAGAAGGTCTGGAGAAGTGCTGGGGGTGATCCCCGTGCTTTTATATTAAGAAATCAACCGGCGTGATCTTCATGCCGGTTCCTTTTCAGGCTGCAGCAACCGGAAGCACCTATGACAGAAACCACGCAAAATCATGAAACGGAAGTCAAGCGCACCCCGCAGGATTTTGAAAAGGTTCTGGTGTACAGCGCTTCCGGCGTTGCCAGTTTTGAGAATGAGGATCGCAGTCTGCTCTACAGAATACGTGTGATCCTGCATCACAATCCGGCAGCAGTGCCGTTGATCGTGTTGGTGATGTCACTGGCGATTTTTGCTGTTCTGGTCGGATCCAAATTTTTCTCGGCCTTTGCGCTGACACTTATTTTGCAGCAGGTTGCCATTACCGGCATCATTGCTTCCGCGCAGACACTTGTCATTTTGACGGCCGGTATTGATCTGTCCGTCGGTGCCATTATGGTGCTGTCTTCGGTGGTGATGGGGCAGTTTACTTTCCGTTATGGTCTGCCGCCGGAATTATCCATCCTGTGCGGTTTTGCTGTCGGCGCTTTATGCGGTTTTTTCAATGGCTGGTTCGTGGCCTATTGGAAATTGCCGCCTTTCATCGTCACGCTTGGTATGTGGCAGATCGTGCTGGCGACCAATTTTCTCTATTCCGCCAATGAAACCATCCGTGCGCAGGAAATTACCGAAAAAGCGCCGATATTGCAGTTTTTCGGAAATAATATCCGCTTCGGCGGTGCGGTCTTTACCTATGGTGTGATTGCCATGGTGCTGCTGGTTCTGGTTCTCTGGTATGTGCTCAATCATACGGCATGGGGGCGGCATGTTTATGCGATTGGTGATGATCCCGAGGCGGCTCAGCTTTCCGGCGTACGTGTCAAACCGGTCCTGATGTCTGTCTATATTCTGGCCGGTCTGATCTGTGCACTGGCAGGATGGGCGATGATCGGGCGCCTTGGTTCGGTCTCACCGACGGCGGGGCAGTTTGCGAATATTGAATCCATTACGGCTGTGGTGATCGGGGGGATTTCCCTGTTCGGTGGTCGCGGTTCCATTCTCGGTACATTATTCGGTGCCTTGATTGTCGGCGTGTTTTCGCTGGGACTGCGCCTGTGGGGAACCGATCCGCAATGGACCTATCTGCTGATTGGTGTCCTGATTATCGTTGCGGTCGCAATTGACCAGTGGATCAGAAAGGCTGCGGCATGAAACAGTCAGTTCAGCCGGTTTTATCGGCAAAAGGCCTCGTCAAACGCTATGGCCGTGTTACGGCGCTGGATCATGCGGATTTCGATCTCTATCCGGGTGAAGTTTTGGCGGTTATCGGCGATAACGGTGCAGGAAAGTCTTCGCTGATTAAGGCGCTGTCCGGTGCAATCCAGCCGGATGAAGGCGAGATTTTCCTCGACGGCCAACCGGTGAGCTTCCGTTCACCGATCGCCGCGCGGGCAGCAGGCATTGAAACTGTTTATCAAAATCTGGCTTTGTCGCCCGCATTGTCGATTGCCAATAATATGTTTCTGGGGCGCGAATTGCGCAAACCCGGACTGATGGGCAGCGTGTTTCGCCAGCTCGATCATAAGAAAATGGAGCAGATCGCCCGCGATAAGCTTTCAGAACTCGGACTGATGACCATTCAGAATATTTCGCAAGCGGTGGAAACACTTTCCGGCGGTCAGCGTCAGGGTGTGGCGGTGGCACGTGCGGCGGCTTTTGGCTCCAAAGTGGTGATTATGGATGAGCCGACAGCCGCATTAGGGGTTAAAGAATCCCGTCGCGTGCTCGATCTCATTCAGGAAGTGAAATCACGTGGCCTGCCGATTGTACTGATCTCCCATAATATGCCCCATGTATTTGAAGTGGCGGATCGTGTGCATGTGCACCGGCTGGGCAAACGACTGGCGGTGATCAATCCCCGTCAATGTTCTATGTCTGATGCTGTGGCGCTGATGACCGGCGCATTGACCCCGACTGATGAGATGCTGGCTGCATGATGCCTGAAACACCTGTGATAAAGCGTGAAACGCTGGCTGCGGAAATTCTGGCGCGGGCAGAGGGACGAAATCGTCTGATTGTTGCAATTGCCGGGGCGCCTGCTGCGGGAAAATCCACGCTGGCGGAGGCATTGTGTCAGGAGATCAATGCTTTATCCGCTGCTCAGCCATCTGTTGTCGTGCCGATGGACGGGTTTCATTATGATAATGCCATTCTGGATGCGCGTGGTTACAGGGCGCGTAAAGGCGCACCGCATAGTTTTGATGCGGATGGTTTTCGGGCGCTTCTGTCCCGTTTGAAAACGGAAACCGGTGATATTGCGATTCCGGTTTTTGACCGCTCAATGGATCTGGCGCGGGCGGGTGCTGCCGTGGTCACAGCGCAGCATCAGATTTTACTGGTCGAGGGTAATTATCTGCTGCTGGATCAGCCGGTCTGGTGCGATTTGCGCCAATATTTTGATCTGAGCATTTTCTTGCAAGTGCCGCTTCCGGTTCTGGAACAGCGTCTTATTCAACGCTGGCTGGATCATGGCGCGGATTATGAAGCAGCCAGAACGCGCGCACTTGCCAATGATATTCCCAATGCGCAAACCGTGACAGAACAGTCCCGTAAGGCAGACTTTATCTTGCAGGATTGAAACTTTCCTGTAGGCTCGGGCAAATTCAGAATTTAACAGCCAGAATTTACCAGTAAGAGAATGCCCATGTCTGATACGCTGATCTTTCCTGCCCAGCCGCCGGTAACCTTGCCGATTGAGGGGAGCGATCAGCGCTTTCCCGTTCGCCGTATTTATTGCGTCGGTCGTAATTATGCAGACCATGCGCGGGAAATGGGTCATGATCCGGATCGTGAACCACCATTTTTCTTCCAGAAAAATCCGGATAATCTGGTGACAGATGGCGGTAATTTTCCCTATCCGCCGCTGTCCAATGACGTGCATCATGAAATTGAGCTGGTTGTTGCCCTTCATAAAGGCGGAAAAAATATTCCGGCAACCGAGGCGCACAGCCATATTTACGGTTATGCTGTCGGGCTGGATATGACACGGCGCGACATGCAGGGGCAGGCCAAAAAACAAGGACGGCCATGGGAAACGGGCAAGGCGTTTGAACATTCCGCTCCTTGTTCTGCATTGGTACCTGCAAGCCGTATCGGTCATCCGCAGGATGGGGCTATCTGGCTGAAAATTAATGGTAAAACTGTCCAAAAAGGCGACATCAATCAGCTGGTCTGGTCAGTGCCGGAAACCATTGCAATTCTTTCCACACTCTATGAATTACAGGCCGGAGATCTGATCTTTACCGGCACGCCTGCGGGTGTCGGCGCTGTTGCGCGGGGCGATATTCTGGAGGGCAGCGTTGACGCTATCGGACATCTGACAACAAAAGTTGTCTGACCCTTTTGGCGCGGATTGCATTTTACGGCTGGTCTCACGGGCGGAATCTCTGTAAATATTTCATCAACCATGAGATGGAATCCTCAATCTTCGGGATTCTATGACGATTTCTACTGCATGAGCGATACAGTTTCCGGTTGCGTTTAATCAATGCATTCTGCTGTGTGGCTTCTTACGTTTGTCGGGCGGCGGTTCGTTCTGCCTGCAAACGAAGACAACGAAAAGGATCGCCCGATGGCATTCGAAGAGATCAAGGCGGAAATCGCTTTACTGTTTGAGCAGATGGTCAACCAGCCGGAAGACATGCATGAACTGGCTGAGTCCATTCGTGAGAAGCTCAATGCGATGAGAGCCAGTGGTCTGCCATTGCCGGAAGATCTGGTTGAACTCGAAAAACGTCTCAACAACGAAACGGGTGCCTGATGCGATTTTCAGCTCTGGCTCTCCGTTCTGCTGTTCTGCTCTCCGGTGTTGTGGCCTTGTCGGCCTGTACCACCACCAATAATTCAAAAACTGCTGCCAGTTCGGCAACAACTCAGGCTGTTGATGTTGCCGTGGCTGATATGGCGACAGCCGTCGGAGCGCCTGCAGAGGCTGCTTCTATCGACGCTAATCCTGATGGCAGCGCAAAAGGTGCCACAATCGCAGCTTCTGCCTATGCGGCAGAAAAAGGCAATGCTGCACAGGTCGCCGCTCTGACCGTGACAGAAGCAGGCGATCCGGTTTTGCCGGCTTCCGTGCCGACACCGGCATTCCGTCAGACCGCAACAGAGGCTTTGATTGCAACAGCAACACCATCTCTGGCAACCGGTGCACATAATACACCGGGCGAAGTGAAATATACCGGCGTTACCAAATCCGGCACTGCGAACCATCTGGTCGAGCAGCGCGCTGAGATCGCGGCAGACAGCAAGCCGGAACTGCATAATCTTATCGGCCAATATGCGGCAGCCTATCAGGTGCCGGAGCGTCTGGTGCACCGCGTGGTGCAGCGCGAAAGCCGTTATAATCCTGTTGCCCGTAATGGTCCGTATTTCGGCCTGATGCAGATCAGTCATGCTACCGCACGCGGTATGGGCTATGATGGCAGCCCGCAGGGACTGCTCAATGCCAATACCAATCTGCGTTATGCGGTGAAATATCTGGCCGGTGCCTATAAAGTTGCCGGTGGCAATGAAACGCAGGCCGTGAAATTCTATGCCCGCGGTTATTATTATGATGCCAAGCGCAAAGGTCTGCTGGAAGAAACCGGTCTGCGTAAAGGCCCGAACTCCATCCGCACCGCTTTTATTGAGCCGGGCAAAGCTACAGAAGCCGCAAAGGCTGTGACAGCCGCAGCAACCGGCAATGCTGTTGATGTGGCGCAAACCGATCCTATGGTCACGCAGTCTGTTGCTAAATCTGCAAAAACATCGCGTGTGCAGCCGAACAGACGGGATTTCAGCACCCGCTGATCTGAAATTTTGCAAGTTTTAAAACCGCCTGTTTTCTAATGAAGCAGGCGGTTTTTTATTGTCTGCAGCTCTGATCTGGTAATTTTACAGGCAGGTCATTTTGTCGTCATGAATCTATAATCATTCTGACGCATACTCATTTTGACCTCGCTTTTTATCATCACCCCGAAATTGTGCAGGCGGCACCATGAACCAGATTTTACAAAAGGCCGAAGCCTCCGTTGCACGTCTCTATGACAAGGCGGAATTATGGGCGGATGGCATCGTCCATGTTGTGGGTGTGGCCATGGCCGTTGGCGGCGCAGCCGTGATGCTGTGGTATTTTGCAGGGCAGATTTCACCGGTGATTTATATTTCCGCGCTGATCTATGTGCTGAGCCTCGTGGCTGCCCTGACGATTTCTGCAATTTATAATATCTGGCCGGTCTCACCGGTGAAGCAGTTTTTGCGCCGCTTCGATCACTCCATGATTTATGTGCTGATTGCCGGAACCTATACGCCCTTCATCATGAAAATGGGCGAGGGGGCTGGCTGGCATTTGGGTTTAGTCTGGTTGATCGCGTTTTGTGGTATTGCACTGAAGCTGACAATGCCCGGCCGTTTTGACCGCTTAGCAATCCTGCTCTATCTGGCGCTCGGCTGGAGCGGTGTGTTGATCTATGATCAGCTGTTGCAATTCCTGCCCCTGCAAGTGGTAGTACTGATCGCCGCCGGCGGGATTATTTATTCACTCGGCGTTATTTTCCACGTTTGGGAACGCCTGCGCTTCCAGAATGCAATCTGGCACGGCTTTGTCGTGGCGGGAGCGGCGCTCCATTACAGTGCTGTCTTTCTCGCCGTCCACTAGATTTCTTAGGATTTCGGCTCTGGCGGTCTGCAAATGGTAATTTCCTCCGATCCGGTGCTCATGTACCTTAAAGTACATTCCGCTCCGGTTCTCGAAAATCACCATTTTCGCCACGCCATAACCAAAATCCAACGCCGCGCTTTTAATCTGAACAAGACAAAAAAAACAGCCGGATTGCTCCGGCTGTTTTTATTTTCTCGTGCTTGAACTGATTAGCCGCGGTTGCGGGCTGCCAGTGTACGCAGACGCAGTGCATTAAGCTTGATAAAGCCCGCAGCATCTTTCTGGTCATAAGCCCCGTGATCATCTTCAAATGTCACCAGCTTGTCGGAATAAAGCGACTTGTCGCTTTCACGGCCGGTTACAATCACGTTGCCCTTATAGAGCTTCAGTGTCACTTCACCTTCAACGTGACGCTGGCTGTGGTCGATTGCAGCCTGCAGCATTTCGCGTTCCGGCGAGAACCAGAAGCCGTAATAGATCAGCTCCGCATAGCGTGGCATCAGTTCATCCTTCAGATGCGCTGCGCCGCGATCCAGCGTAATGCTTTCAATCGCGCGGTGTGCTGCCAGCAGGATAGTGCCGCCCGGTGTTTCATAAACGCCGCGGGACTTCATGCCAACGAAACGGTTTTCAACGAGGTCAAGACGACCGATACCATTGTCGCGGCCATAGTCATTGAGTGCAGCCAGCAGGGTTGCAGGCGACATGCGCACGCCGTTGATCGAAACCGCATCACCGCGCTCAAAGCCGACTTTAATGATGGTTGGCTTGTCCGGTGCAGCTTCCGGTGAAATTGTGCGCATATGCACATATTCAGGCGCTTCAACAGCCGGATCTTCCAGTACTTTACCTTCCGAGGAAGAGTGCAGCAGATTGGCGTCAACCGAGAACGGTGCTTCGCCCATCTTGTCTTTTGCCACAGGAATCTGGTGCTTTTCAGCAAAATCGAGCAGGTCTGTACGGCTCTTGAACGACCAGTCGCGCCAAGGAGCGATAATCTTGATATCCGGATTCAGTGCATAGGCTGATAGTTCGAAACGAACCTGATCGTTACCCTTGCCGGTTGCACCATGAGCAATCGCATCCGCGCCGGTTTTCTTGGCGATTTCGATGAGGTGTTTGGAGATCAGCGGACGGGCAATCGAGGTGCCGAGCAGGTAAACGCCTTCATAAACTGCATTGGCGCGGAACATCGGGAAAACGAAATCGCGGACGAATTCTTCACGGACATCTTCAACGAAGATTTCTTTGATACCGAGCATTTCAGCTTTTTTGCGTGCCGGTTCCAGTTCTTCACCCTGACCGAGATCAGCAGTGAAAGTCACAACCTCAGCACCGAGCTCGGTCTGCAGCCATTTCAGAATGATAGAAGTATCGAGACCGCCGGAATAAGCGAGCACGACTTTTTTAACGTCTTTCCAGTTGTTCATTTTATGCATCCAGTACGAGCCGGTACGGCATCTGAGTGTTTTTCGCTTTGCAGCGATGAAATTCTGATATTTCTTTTATCATCTCAATAGTGTGAAGCAAGCCGTCTTAATGGCACAGTCGTGAGATTGTTAAATTTTAGATATGCCCGTGTAAATCCGGTTCCGCAGAAACAAATTCTGCGTTAGTTTGGCCAAACTTAACCGCTTCGGGGCGCATGCATGTCATTCTTAAATTCTCTGACTTTTATTCCGGACTGGCCGGTTCTGGTTCAGTTCGCTATTGCGACATTTATCCTGTCGATCACACCGGGCCCGGATATGACACTGTTTGTTGGTCGTGCCTTATCTGAAGGGAAGGCAGCAGGTTTTGCCTGTCTTGCGGGCGCTTCCAGCGGCATCGTCATCCATACCACAATGGTGGCGATTGGTTTGTCTGCGCTGATTATTGCGTCACCAAGTGCCTTCTGGGTGCTGAAAGTTGTTGGTGCCGGATATCTGGTGTTTTTGGCTATTCAGGCGCTGCGTAAAGGTTCTGCCTTTTCGCCGGAAAAAAGCAGCGGCAAAAAACATACGCTGTTTCAGAATTGGGCGACGGGCTTAGGGATTAACCTGCTCAACCCGAAGATCATTCTGTTCAACATGACCTTCCTGCCGCAATTCGTGACAGCGCATGATCCGCATGCACCGGGGAAACTGTTTTTCCTCGGCCTGTCTTTCATCCCGCTCAGCCTGCCGGTAGTGGTGCCGATGATTTTGGCGGCAGATAAATTTGCCGGACTCCTGAAGAAAAATCCGACGGTCACACGCTGGGTGGATTATGTTTTTGCGGGTGTGTTCTCAGTTTTTGCGCTGAAAATTCTGCTGGCTGAAGGCAAATAATTTATAGTATGTCTCCCAAAAGCGGATGCCGGTTTTGGGATAAAGACATGCGTGAAAAGAAAAATTATTTGGTTTCCGGTGTTTCTTTGCCGGAAACCAGATTGCTCCAGCGTCCGGCTATCAGCCAATAGGTAAAACCGCCGATAATTCCTGCGGCTGCGCAGCTCATCATCATCATGGCTTCGTCAGTATTTTTCACATCGGGCTGAAAACCTGTCACGAAGAGAATAATGCCGGCTGCCAAACCACAGAGACTGTAAAACAGGCTGTCGCGTTTGTTGAAATATTCACCGATGGCAATAGCTGCAAGTGCAGGCCAGAAGGCGAGATAACCGATAATCATCGCCATGAATGGCGTGGCAACGAATAGTCCCGCGCCGAAGCCATATTCAAAACCATCATTGATGATATCCGGCAGCATGCCGGTGGTGGAGATCAGCATAATATTCAGAAAAAGACCCGCAACCAGAACAGCACAGCCATAGCCAAAGATGATGACTGTGAACCGGCCGATCAGTTGCAGGCTTTTATCCATGTTGAATGTATCTTTGATTGAATTGAAGGTTGTTTCTTTAAATTATAGTGTATTATTTTACTCTCGTTGTGATGGAATATTTGTCCATCGACCTGCAATCATCCAGTATGTTAGGCCACCAATAAAACCACTGAATAAAATTTTTGCTAAAATGGCGATTATACTACCGCCTTGATTTCCAGAATCTGAGTAAGCTGCATAAAGAAACAGGTTCATAGTAATTGCAGCTAAAATGTAAAATAATTTATCTCTTCTTGAGAATAATTCTCCAAGAACGACAATAAGCAATGCTGGAAGAATTGTATATGGCCAAGTAACGTAGCTGTAAAATACTGAAATTAATGCAATTCCTAAAAGTCCTAAAATATTATTCCCTCCCATAGAAGGGTTTATAAAGATAACATTTATAAATCCTAATGAGCCAACTGCAGCAGATACGGCAAGAAAATATCCTGTAAGTATTACGAAAATACGTGCAGTTAAATTCGTTATGGTGATCATTTTGCATCCGTTTTACATGGAAATAAGCGGAATTTTTTAGTGCAAGGTTACTTTAATTAACTAATATTAGATTTACATTGCATCGCAGCGTAAAATTATGCATGTAACTATATACTTCCAGAGTGATTAATAGTTTGTTCTATCAAGTCCACTCTGGAATTGTTTTTCGGGATGTATTGAATAGGTAGGGTGCCGTTTAATCTTCACCGTGATTGGCGATCATCATAGCTTCCAGCGCCAGACGATCAGTTTTACGCATCCGTTCGGATTCCGATTTCAGCTGACCGCAGGCGGCGAGAATATCGCGGCCGCGCGGTGTGCGGATCGGCGAGGCATAGCCCGCTGCATTCACATAATCGGCAAAGCGTTCAATCTGTTCCCAATCGGAGCATTGGTAATTGGTGCCCGGCCACGGATTGAACGGAATAAGATTGATTTTAGCCGGAATACCTTTGAGCAGCTGCACCAGTTTCTTGGCATCTTCCAGACTATCATTGACGTCTTTGAGCATCACATATTCAAAGGTGATGCGCTTGGCATTGGACAGACCCGGATAGGCACGGCAGGCTTTGATCAGCTCTTCCAGCGGGTATTTCTTATTGATCGGCACCAGCATGTCACGCAGATCATCGCGCACGGCATGGAGCGAAATAGCCAGCATTACGCCGATTTCTTCGCCGGTGCGGTAGATTTCCGGCACAACACCGGAAGTAGAGAGTGTGATACGGCGCTTGGACAGCGACAGACCATCACCATCCGAGGCAATCAGCAGTGCCTTTTTCACTTCTTCAAAATTATAGAGCGGCTCGCCCATACCCATCATCACGATATTGGTGATCTTGCGGCCTTCCGCAGGCACAATCGCACCATCCGGTGTGTTGGTTTCAGGGAAGTCGCCGAGACGGTCACGGGCAGTGAGCAGTTGCGAGAGGATTTCTTCTGAAGTCAGATTGCGTACCAGCTTCTGTGTGCCGGTATGGCAGAAAGAGCAGGTGAGGGTGCAGCCGACCTGAGAGGAAATACACAGCGTGCCGCGGCCTTCTTCAGGAATGTAAACACATTCGATTTCAACCGGACGTCCCGCGCCACGCGGCGGAAAACGGAACAGCCATTTGCGTGTACCATCGGTGGAAATCTGTTCTTCCACAACCTCCGGACGGGCAATGGTGAAATGCTCAGTCAAAGCGCTGCGCAGGTCTTTGGAGATATTCGCCATATCGGCAAAGTCTGAAACACCGCGCACATAGAGCCAATGCCAGAGCTGCGCGACGCGCATTTTGATCTGTTTGGCCGGAATGCCGATTTCCAGCAAGGCCTCACCCAGTTCCTCACGGGAAAGACCGATCAGTGTCGGCTTTGGTGCCAGCATTGCACGGGCATTGGCGGCCAGTGCATCACGGGTCTGAGGCGTGGTAAGGTCATAAGAAATAGACATCGGTTTTACTTAAGGCTCACAATTGCATAGCCGCATCAGAAGGACAAAAGCCCTGATTGGAAACTGATAAAGCGGCATTGTTGCATGATTTAATGGGGGCGTTTTTCGCGATGAGATCCGCAAGAATACCCTGAAGTGCGGCCTCATAGCACGGAAATGGCGCTGCGTCACGCTTTTATCAAGGGTTATGATTTGCGACTTTTTGTATGCACCGCCGGAATGCAAAAAAGCCGGACATAAATCCGGCTTTTAAACTTTTCAGATTTTGCCTGCTTTAGCAGTGTTTCTGGCCAGCCTGCTTTTGTGGCATTTCTGACCAGCCCGCTTTAGCGGCATTTCTGAATTGCAGCGAGCGCTGCGGAAATGCCCTTCAGGGAATAGGTATAGGTGGTTTTTGTGCCACGCTTTGATGCAGCATTTACAACCATATCCGCACCGCCGCGCATGGCAGCAATCAGCTTTGGTTCTTCTGCGGCATTTTCCATCCAGCCGGATTTACCATTGGTGAACATATTAAAGCGCGCATTGCCGATGGTGACGGTCACTTTAGAATTGGCCTGCAATTCATAACCGGCCATAAATTGCGGCTCAAAAGATACGTTCTGGCCTGGCTTCTGGCTGACGAGGAAGAAATTATCTCCGTGGTCTACAGATGCAGGCTGCTTCTGGGTCGGGACGGACAGGACATAACATACTTTACCGTTGCCCGACTGATAGCTGTATGCGCCCCAGGCGTTGAATTGGCTGATCTGGCTCGGCGACTGGGCAAGCGCACTGCCTGCCATAGCCATTGTGAACACAGAAGCCGCGACGATCGATTTTCCAAGCATAGGTCCTACCGGTTCTCTTTCGTTTTGCTTCAAACTCAAAATCCGGGAAACATGCTGTTTAAGGCACGTCCCGTTTGTTTGTCTTAATTTGACTTAATCTGGGTTACCAAACCGTGAAGTTTTGAGGCAAAAGAGAGGTTTTTCTGAAGAATATGCAGAAATTCTCACTCACTTGCCCTTATGCGTGACTTCAGCATCAGGAAAACGGCGATAGTTTGTTCTCAGGTTTTTTGATTCTGTATTCTTTGAAATCAGCGATTTGTGAAGACGGACAGAGGTCAGTGCTCCTGCGGTTCCGCGTCAGGGTTCTGGCTTAATGACTGCCGCGCGGCGGCATAATGCGCCGGTGTAATATGCCGGCGTACTGAGGCCAGCGCCGCCATTAAGACAGCCATATCGTCGGTGAAGCCGATGCCGACCAGAAGATCCGGTACAAAATCAAAAGGCAGCACGAAATAAGCAAGTGCGGCAAGCAAAGTGGCACGCACACGGGCAGGTGTTTTCGTGTCCAGTGCGCAATAATAGGATGCGACCAGATCTTCTGTAAAAGGCACTTTGCCTGCGGTTTTTTTCAGGGTCTTCCAGAAATTTTTGCGCACACGCTGTGCACGGCTTTCCTGTTCGCGCTCTGAGCCCGGCTGCAAAATTTCACCTATTTTGACATCATCCATAGCAAATCCTCATTGGGAAAGAGATGGTGTGACCTGAGCGCCTTTACAAGATATCAGGAGTGTTGCCGGTACCGAAAACGGATCACCCAGCATAATCATTGATGAGTTGCGCCATGCGCATATCCAGCGCTGTCAGACCTTTGGCCGAATGGGTGGTGAGGGTAATTTCGACCTTATTATAGGTATTTGACCACTCCGGATGGTGGTCGAGTTTTTCTGCGGCCATGGCAATACGGGTCATAAAGGCAAAGGCTGCATTGAAATCGCGGAATTTGAAGTTTTTACGGATTGAGCCGTGATCTGCCGATAATTCCCAGCCGGACAAGCCGGACATGGCTGCTGAAATTTCTTCACGGGTGAGGGGTGTCCGGGACATGGCAAACTCCTGAGGCGGTCAAAAACAGGGATATTAGAACGGGGATATTAGCATAAAACCGGATTAAATTATCGTAACTTGTTTTTTGTACAGTTTCGGTTCATTTCACATTTTATATTGATGCTGTATCAGAGCAAATTCTGATCGGGTGCCAATCTTGATCCAATGATTGCACAGGCTGAAACACGCCCGCATCCGTTGCTTATAAGTCTTATAGTGTGAATGTCGGGGGGGAATGTATGTCGCAGCCATTTTCGATACTTTTCATCTGTCTTGGTAATATTTGCCGTTCTCCTCTGGCTGAGGGTGTTATGCGCAACGTTTTGCAGGAACGCTTCCCGCAGCGGGAGTTTCTGATCGATTCCGCAGGGACCAACGGGTATCACACCGGAGAGGCTCCGGATGAGCGCTCTGTTGCCGTTGCGGCAAGAAACGGAATTGATATTTCCGCACAACGCTGCCGCCAGCTTGGGGCTGTGGATTTCAATCGCTTTGATCTGATTTTGGGTATGGATCAGAATAATCTGATGACAATCAACCGTCTTGCACCAGCAGGCAGTTCTGCGGTGACAGGCTTGTTCACCGCAGTGGCACGGGACGGTTTTGAGGGGAATAGCGCTGATCGCGGAGAAGAAATCCCTGACCCGTATTATGGCGGTACCGCTGATTTCGAGCGGGTTTACCGGATGGTTCAGGAGGCGGCGGAGGCATTGGCCGACAGGTTATAATGTGACATTAGCCGACAAACGGCTTAATAAGAAAGCGGCAGATGACTCTGCCGCTTTTTGCTCACTCTGCAGCACTTCGCCTATTATGGTACTGCAGCTTACTCTGCAGCGTTTTGTTGAGCAGGATGCTGCAGATTACTCTGCAGCACCGGCACGAAACTGATAATGCAGAGGCGATGCTCCGTCTTCAAAGCCCGCATTAAATGAAGGCTTGCGCAGCGGCCACACTTCTTCCGTGACATAAGGCCCGCCACCGGTGGATTCCTTCGACGACATCAGCACAAAACGGGTGACATTGAACGGCAGCGTGGTGAAATTGCCCCGCTCCGAGAGATAACGGGCAATCTGCATATCCGGCAGGCCTTTGAGTCGTGCCAGTGTGACATGCGGGGTAAATTTGCGCGGGTCAGGCGGCAGCCGCAATCTCTGACAGATCCGTTCCATTTCTGCCTGCAAGGCCAGCAGTTCAGGGGACGGCGCAACACCGGCATAAATACTATGCGGTTTTTTGGTGCCGAACACATCGACGCCGGTCAGTTGCAGCGTAAAGCCGGGCCGGTCAATCCGGTCAAGCGCGTGAACGATCTCATCGGCCACATGACCCTCGACATCGCCGATAAACCGTAATGTGATGTGGTAATTTTCCGGATCAATCCAGCGGACAGAACCTTTGGGTCCGATAAGCCCGCCACGCAAAAGTGAGAGTGACAGGGCAGCATCCCGGGAGATTTCGAGGGCAGTGAAAAGGCGCGGCATAGCATCCTCCTCAATGGGATATGGTCTCAAATATGGTTCTTTCCAAACCAGCACCATTGACTTGCGGTCTGATCTGGAGCGGCTCTTCAACCTGCAAGTGAAGCAGCTTGTAAAGCCTTAACTGACAGCGAACCACCGATCTGCTCATTGCACAAGTGCTTTGTGAGATAAGCCCCAAAACTTTGTCTGATCATGTTAAGTTTTGCGGCTTTTTACCAGATCATGTGTTTCTGATTGAATAACTATCATACAGATTGTGTCAGGAAGATGAATCGCACTTGTTGATAATCTTCCTGACAGGATCAGTTGAGATCAATTGATTCCTGATCCAGCATGGCCTTCACATCCGGCAGAATATTGGCAACCATGACCTTCACACCTTGCGGGTTCGGATGCATTCCGTCTTCCAGCAGCAGTTTTTTGTCGGCTGCCACACCGTCAAGAAAGAACGGGTAAAGTCTGACCTGATATTTGTCTGCGAGCTTCTGATAAAGCGGATTAAATTTGGCAGCATAATCGGCACCCATATTCGGCGGTGCAATCATACCGGCGAGTAACACCGGAATGCCGCGTTCCTTTAAACGCGCCAGCATGTGGTCGAGATTTTTCTCGGTCAGTTCAGGAGAAATGCCGCGCAGGGCATCATTCGCACCAAGCTCCAGAATAACCAGTTGCGCTTCATCCGGCACAGACCAGTCGAGGCGAGCCAGACCGCCGCTGGTGGTGTCGCCGGAAACACCGGCATTGGCAACTGCGGTTTTATAACCGGCTTCACTGAGTGCTGTCTGCAATTGGGCGGTAAAACCGTCGGTCTGCGCCAGCTGATATCCGGCCATCAAGCTGTCACCAAAGCCCACAATCTGCACCGTATCTGCAGCGCTTTCCTGTGCCTTTGCGGGTAATGAGACAGCCAAAGACAAACCTAGCAGCAAAGCCATGCCTGTAAGATGTATGAACCGCAATGCCATTGGTTTTTGATCCTGTCTGAATTTTCTTATTTGCATATGGCGAATATTCTGTGGCTTGCAAGAGCCAAATTGACGATGACTTCAGGCAGTATTTCACGCGCTGCCCTGTACATTCGCACTCTCTGACCCCAAATAGACAAGATTATGCCTTTCAGGCTTCCGCCATTTATCAGGGAAATGACGTGACCATGCAGCCTCTACAATCCGGTATTATGCTTGAAAATATTGATCTCACACTGGGCAGCAATGCCGCCCGCGTCCATGTTCTCAATGATATTTCCCTGCAAATACAAAGCGGTGAATCCGTTGGTATTGTCGGACCGTCCGGCTCCGGTAAGTCTACTTTGCTGATGGTGCTGGCAGGGCTCGAAAAGGTCGATAGCGGACAGGTGCTGATCAGCGGCGAACGGATCGACCGGATGAGTGAAGATCAGGCCGCCGCCTTTCGCGGGCGCAATATAGGCATTGTTTTTCAGTCCTTTCACTTGATCCCCAATATGACAGCACTGGAAAATGTGGCGGTACCGCTGGAGCTGGCGGGGCGCGATGATGCATTTGCCGTTGCCGAACAGGCTTTGAAATCAGTCGGGCTTGGCCATCGTCTGTCGCATTATCCGGCGGCACTTTCCGGTGGTGAGCAGCAGCGTGTGGCGATTGCCCGTGCCTTGGCACCGCGACCGGCTATTCTGATTGCCGACGAGCCGACCGGAAATCTTGACAGTGAAACCGGTAACCAGATTGCTGATCTGCTTTTCTCCAAACAAGAAGAATACGGGCTGACAATGGTGCTGGTGACGCATGATCCGTTGCTGGCTGCCCGTTGCGGACGGGAAATTCAGGTGCGCTCCGGTCGTATTCATTCAGATCCCGTGTCTGGCAAGAGCCATACGCATGAAGAAACCGTTCAGGCGGAAGCCGCGCAATGACGGCGGGCACGACAGGGATGACAGGTAAAGTTGCAACGAAGCCGTCTTTCGCACTGGCGCTGCGCTTTGCATTGCGTGAAATGCGTGGCGGTTTGACCGGCTTTTATATTTTTCTCGGTTGTATCGCGCTTGGTGTTGCTGCCATTGGCGGAGTGAATTCCGTTGCCCGTTCTATTGCCGATGGTCTGGCAGTTGAAGGACAGGCCATCCTCGGCGGTGATGTCAGCTTTATGCTCAATCAGCGTGAGGTGACGGAGCAGGAACGGCAGTTTTTGAACGCGCAAGGCACGGTGTCTGAGAATATCACTATGCGTTCAATGGTGCGCATGACAGATGGTTCCGATCAGGCGCTGGTTGAAGTGAAGGCCGTCGATAGCGCCTATCCGCTCTATGGCACATTGAAGCTGAAACCGGATTTGGCGGTTTCAGAGCGTTTTGCATTGCAGGACGGGGCCTATGGCGCGGCTGTGCCGCAGCTTTTGCTGGATCGTCTGGGGCTGAAGCTCGGCGACCAGATCATGCTCGGTTCGGCAAAGTTTACGTTGCGGGCGATTATCGAGAGTGAGCCGGATATGCTGGGCTCCGGCATGGCCTTGGCACCGCGTTTTTTGACATCTGATGAAGCTCTGCGGGCGTCCGGTCTTATTCAGCCCGGCAGTCTGGTCAATTATATTTATAAAATCGCTTTGCCGGATACAGCGCAGGCGGGGGCACAGGATACACGTCTGGCAGCGCTGGAAGCTGCGGCGGAGAAAAATTTCCCTGAAGCGGGGTGGAATATCCGCAACCGTAATAATGCGGCACCGGCTTTATCTGCCAATATTGAGCGGTTCTCGCAATTTCTCACCCTTGTCGGCCTCACATCACTGATTATCGGCGGTGTCGGTGTTGCCAATGCCGTGCGTAGTTTTCTCGACGGCAAACGACCTGTTATTGCGACCTTTAAATCGTTGGGCGCATCTGCTGATTTCGTGGTGCTGATCTATCTGTTTCAGATCGTGGCTATTGCGTTGATCGGAATTGTCATTGGTCTGGTACTGTCACTGGGGCTCAGCGCCGCTGCGATCTATGGCCTGTCATCTTATCTGCCGGCCAGCGGCGGGCTCAAACTCTACCCGCAAGCGCTGTTACTGGCGACAGCTTTCGGATTGATTACCACGCTGATCTTTGCCCTTCTGCCTTTGGGGCGGGCACGGACAATTCCGGCAACAGCTTTGTTCCGCCAAAAAGGTTTTGACCAAAGCGGCTGGCCGCCGCTGCTCTATATGCTGACTGCCGGACTTCTGCTGCTGATATTGATCGGGCTGGTGCTGTTTTTTGTTGAAGATCAGCGCATTGCCGGTGTGTTTATCGTGGGAGCGGTTGCTGCGTTTATTATTTTGCGCGGGGTCTCATACGCGTTGCGGATGCTGGCGCGTAAAGCGCCGCGGTTCCGCTCTCCGGCTTTGCGGCTGGCAGTGGGCAATATTCACCGTCCGGGTGCGTTGACGCCGTCCGTTGTGCTCTCGCTCGGTCTTGGCCTGACTTTGGTGGTGGCGCTGGCTCTGGTTGATGGTAATCTGCGCCGTCAGATCACCCAGAGCCTGCCTGCCCATGCGCCGAATTTCTTCTTTGTCGATATTCAAAATACGGAAATTGATGGCTTCCGCGATCTGTTGGCGAAAACAGCTAGGCAAGGCAAAGTCGTCAGTGCAGCGATGTTGCGCGGACGCATAGTGGCTTTGAACGGCACCGATGTTGATAAGGTGACTGTGCCGCCGCAGGGTGCATGGGTGCTGCGCGGAGATCGCGGTATTACTTATGCGAAAAATCTGCCGGAAAATTCCACAATGACACAAGGTGAGTGGTGGCCAGCGGATTACAGCGGTGAGCCGCTGGTATCTTTTGCGGCCAAAGAGGCGAAAGAACTCGGGCTTAAAATCGGTGATACGGTGACGGTCAATGTACTTGGCCGCAATATTACTGCGAAGATAGCCAATTTCCGTCAGGTGCAGTGGGAAACTCTGGCGATCAATTTCGTCATGGTATTCTCGCCGAATACTTTTGCAGGCGCACCGCATTCATGGCTGGCGACACTGACCGATGCCAATGCGGTACCGGAGCAGGAAGCCAATGTGTTGCGCACGGTAACGCAGACTTTCCCTGCGGTCACATCTGTGCGGGTTAAAGATGCGATTGAAGTGGCCAATGACCTGATCAGCCAGCTGGCGGTGGCTATTCGCTGGGCTGCATCGGTTGGCTTGCTGGCGGCAATTCTGGTGCTGGCCGGAGCACTGGCGGCAGGTAATCGTGCCAGACAGCATGATGCGGTGGTGCTGAAAACATTGGGTGCCACACGCCTCACGCTGATCCGCGCTTTTGTCTATGAATATGCGCTGCTTGGCTTGGCAACGGCCGTTTTTGCCCTTGGGGCGGGCGGTCTGGCTGCATGGTTTGTGGTGGTAAAGCTGATGAATTTGCAGATGCGGATGCTGCCGGACGTGGCCTTTTTCACAGTGCTGGCGGCGCTGGTTCTGACTGTCGGTTTTGGTCTTGCCGGTACATGGCGGGTGCTTGGGCAGAAGGCAGGGAGTGTTTTACGGGAATTATAAAGGCTTAGATACTCTGTTTTATCGTGCTGAGAGAAACAGGATGAAGCGTAAAAGATTCTAAAAACAAAGCTTTTTTACTGGTAAAGGGTTGTTTGGTCTTGTTTTGAACATGCAAAATAACCATTATATCAGGCAGGCATGCTGGGGTTCCGCCAGCGGCGCCTGGGGAGCGCCCCCGACACCGGACGGAACAAGGCAAGAGGAATATTATGGTAGATTTTCGTAATGTACAGGCGCAGAGCCCGGTCGGGGCGCGCGCAGACGCAGCCGTCGATCAGGGACTGCGCTCATACATGCTTGGCGTTTATAATATGATGGCGATTGGTCTGGCCGTAACCGGTCTGGCCGCACTCGGCACATCCTATCTCGCCATGAACAATCCGGCCTTCGCACAACTTATGTATGGCAGCCCGCTGAAATGGGTCGTAATGCTTGCTCCATTGGCTGCCGTATTTTTCCTGAGCTTCCGCATTGAGCGCATGAGCGTTGCAACCGCGCAGCTGACATTCTGGGTTTATGCCGGTTTGGTTGGTCTGTCGCTGTCCTCGATCTTCCTCGTCTTTACCGGCGAGAGCATCGTGCGTACGTTCTTCATTACCGCAGCCTCTTTTGGTGCCCTGTCGCTTTACGGCTACACCACCAAGCGTGACCTGTCGGCAATGGGCTCGTTCCTGATGATGGGTCTGTTCGGCCTTATCATTGCCTCCGTGGTTAACATCTTCCTCGGCTCTTCTGCTCTGCAGTTTGCAGTATCGGTTCTTGGTGTTCTGATCTTTGCCGGTCTTACCGCCTATGACACCCAGCAGATCAAGGAAATGTATTACGAAGGTGATGCATCCGATGCGATGGGTCGTAAGATTGTAATGGGCGCACTGCGTCTTTACCTCGACTTCATCAACATGTTCATGTTCCTGCTCAACTTCCTGGGTAACCGTGAATAGTGCTGAAGGTTTCAGGTTTTGAAATCAGAAAGGGCAGCTGTAAGGCTGCCCTTTTTCTTTGTGGTTCTACCAGCGTATCTTAAATCCGAGATTGCCGGAGAGACTGTAATTGTCACTGATATTCTTCGTGGCGCCGCTGGTTTCAACTGTGCCGAAGACAGCATATTTGCCGTCATTCCAGCTATAGGTCGAACTCAGCGTTAATTGCAGCTGTGTGCGTGCTTGTCCGCCGGTATAGAAAGGTGTGCCGGAGACAAGGATAAGATTGGAATTTCCTGTGAAGTTTTGCTGCACACCAACCATGCCGTAAAGATCCAGTTTTCGGGTGAAACCGGCAGCATCCTGCCATGCATTCTCATAGTTCGTTGCCAGACCAATTCGACCCAGCACATCATTCTCATTGGAATGATGGACTCTGGCATCGTAGAAATCCGTATAATCTTTCAGGTTCAGGCCGGAATAGGTCAGTTGTGCCTGCGGCGTGAACGACCAGAAATCATTATACTGGATGCGTTTTCCGACTTCGATGCCAAAACCATAACCGGTATTATTATGATCGGAGACATGGTTCTTTCGTGTCAGATCAGAATACAGGTCGGTCTTGTACCAGCTGACCTGTGTCTGAGCATCGACATAAAAACCATTGTCGCCATACCATGTCAAAGCGCCGCCGAAACCATAGGCCTGCGTGTTGATATCGCCATCGCCATAGCGTGAATAGCTTCTGCTTTTGGCATCAATATAATGCACCCAGCCGCTCCCGATCAGACGACCGCTCTCGGTTTCACGCAGCTGGCTGTCGAGACCCGCTTGTACCAGCCAGTAATTCTGGCGGTATTTGCTGGCAATGGTTGATGATTGCGAGCTGTAATTTTCCTGACCGGCCTCTGTGCGTATCCAGAACAGCCCTGTATCCGTGACAACTGTACCGGCTTCAGGTGGCCGATAGCCAAGCCCTGGGCCATCGCCTTGGGCAATATGATAGGCTCCTGCACCACTCCAGTAACGGTTTCCGGCGCGGGTATAGAGCGATGACATCAAAGTCTGATTGATGCTTCGCATGCTTTCTGCATTATTGTTGTAAAGCGGCACACCCGGTTGATAGCGCGGATCCGGATTTGGCCCCGGAGGTGCTGGTGGTACAGGTGGAGTAGGCGGAGCGGGTGGTACAGGTGGCCCTGGAGGCACTGGCGGGCCTGGTGGAACAGGAGGTGATGGTGGCGTTGGAGGGGATGGTGGTGATGGCGGGGAAGTATTTGTACTACGTAAATACCAGTTGCCATCATCTGTTGAGGGGAGGCCTTTTTCGAGCGTATAGGCATAAGCGCCGGCTATAATGGCATCTTTTTCATCGGGTGTGGTGTAATCGGGATTACCCAGAAACATTGTAGCATCCGATTGTCCGTCTACTTCGATGATCTGAATGCCGTTGACAGTGGGGGCGCCGTTTCCATATTTATTTTGTACTATTATAGCTGATGAGCCTAATGTAATTCCGGTAATATTTATTTTGTCAGTGAAGGAGTAGTCATCACCTAAATTTACATCAATAACAATTTTACTGTTTTCATTGCCAATATAACTTCCATTGATTTTCATTTCAAAAAAATTTGAGCTGTCACCTGGTGATAAAGTTGCATCACTAGAGATATCTGAAATATTTACAAATCCTGATAGTGTCGATGTGTCTCGTAGAAATATTTTATTCTCAATGGTTAATATATTTTGTTGTGATCCGGTATGTATGTAGGAGTTGTTAAATGCGTATATTTCCCCTCTTCCTGTAATGTTGCTATTTAAATTGTACACTCCATTTGTGTTGAAGAAATTTATTAACGCTATCCCCTCTCCTGTTTCTATTGAATTGGCAATAAATTGACCGCCTGACTGGGTGTTGCTACCAATGTTAATTGTTCCTTTTGAGCCAGGTTTTTGGGCGATAATAATCTTATTGGCCGTTTGCAATGTTGCATTGTTTAGAAGGGTGATTGTGGCGTCACCACCTTCAGCTAAGATAATATTATCACGTGATAATAATTTGCTGTCTGCATCCGATATTGTTGCTTCAAAATCGGAGTTTTGAATTTTGGCTAAAGTCAAATTTTCAGTAAAAATTTGAGCGCCCTCAGTGATATGTAGACTCGTAAAGCCTTTATTTGCGAAGGTTGTTTGGCCAAGGGTTGCCTGAGTTCCTGAATCTTTCGCAAAAATTTGCAATGAGGATGCGTAATCTTCACCTGTTGAAAATATGGAATTTGTGTTGGTTTGGATTAAACTTGCGCCAGATTGCAGTACAATCTTAGTTGGACCTGGATTGTATCCATGATTTAAGTTTCCGCCGATTGAAAGTTTTCCGTTACTGGAAATGCTTATTGTATTTCCAGTTTCTGCTTTTTCAAGCAGAACAAATTCTATTACATTGAGTGTTCCTCCATCAATATTTAACTTTGGAGAGTCTGTGCTGGTTGTTGCACCAAAACTTAATTGATTTATTGTGGTGTTATTACCAGATGTAATTGATGGGTCGAAAATAGCAGATTTACTAAATATTACCCTGTCGGCCTCTCCTGGTATGCCATTGACCTCGGCCCCGTTGCCTTTCGCCCAGTTACGTGTCTCAAACCAGTTTGTGTTAACTGTTCCGCTCCAAGTGTATTCTGCTGCATGTAAAATACTTGGTTGGGAATATAATATCGTTGTAGATAAAATTAATGCGTAATATTTATTTGATTTAAGAACCATGATTATCTCCTTGGTTCTTAATTGATATGTTTAATGTTTACTCATATCAGCTGTTATATTTAACAAGATTTTAATTTATATGATAATTTAACGTTTATAAATCTACGCTGTGACTTTTATAGCAAAACGCCGCTGAAGAAATTCAGCGGCGTTTTTATTCATAATAAGCGCTTAGAACGGTTTGCGTTCATGTTAGATCGCAGTGTTCGCTCTAGATTCCTTAGTCTGTCGCATTATCTCGACGTCAAGTTGATCCAACTTGACTGTGAAATGCTCTAGCTATCAGGCTTTGGCCAAATCACGCAGAACGGTCTGCAGAATGCCGCCATTCTTCATGTAGTCCAGCTCATCCAGCGTATCGATACGGCAGATCAGCGGAACCTGCTTCACTGAACCGTCAGCGAAAGTGATGGTTGCATTGGTCTTCTGGCGAGGACGAATGTCTGCCAGACCTTCAATGGTCACCACTTCGTCACCCTTCAGGCCGAGGGACTGCCAGCTTGTGCCTTCTTCAAACACAAATGGCACAATGCCCATACCAACGAGGTTGGAACGGTGAATACGCTCGAAAGACTGTGAGATCACCGCTTTAACGCCGAGCAGGTTGGTGCCCTTGGCAGCCCAGTCACGGGACGAGCCGTTACCATATTCAACGCCGGCAAACACAACCAGCGGAACGCCCTCAGCCTTATACTGCATTGCTGCATCATAGATCGAGGTTTCTTCCTTGCTTGGATAGTGAATGGTGTAACCGCCTTCGCGGCCATTTTCACCGAGCATGTGGTTACGGATACGGATATTCGCAAAAGTACCGCGCATCATAACTTCGTGGTTACCGCGACGTGTACCGTACTGGTTGAAGTCTGCAACGGCAACGCCGTTATCGAGCAGATATTTACCGGCAGGGGACTGTGCCTTGATCGAACCGGCTGGGGAAATGTGGTCAGTGGTGATCTTGTCGCCGAACAGGCCGAGCACGCGAGCGCCCTTAATGTCGGAGATTTCACCGGCTGATTTGCCCATGCCTACGAAATATGGCGGGTTCTGCACATAGGTCGAGTTATCGTCCCATGCATAGGTCTGACCGGCTGGTACCTGAACGGCCTGCCAGTTTTCGTCGCCCTTGAACACATCGGCATATTTTTCCGAGAAGATCTTACGCGTTACGTTCTTAGCAATGAATTCCTGAATTTCAGCCGATGAAGGCCAGATATCGCGCAGGAATACAGGGTTGCCGTCTTTGTCTTCACCAATTGGTTCTTTGGTCAGATCCTTGGTGACTGTACCGGCCAGAGCGTGGGCAACAACCAGTGGCGGAGATGCCAGATAGTTGGCCTGAACGTCAGGCGATACGCGGCCTTCAAAGTTACGGTTACCGGAGAGAACAGCAGCGCCGATCAGGCCTTTTTCATTAATGGTCTTGGAGATCGGAGCAGGCAGCGGACCGGAGTTACCGATACAGGTAGTGCAGCCGAAGCCAACCAGGTTGAAGCCCAGCGCGTCGAGATCTTTCTGCAGACCTGCATTTTCCAGATAGGCAGCAACAACTTGGCTACCAGGTGCCAGCGATGTCTTAACCCAAGGCTTGGTTTTCAGGCCTTTGGCAACAGCATTGCGGGCAAGCAGACCGGCAGCAATCAGCACGCTCGGATTCGAGGTGTTGGTGCAGGAAGTGATCGCAGCGATCACAACATCGCCGTGGCCGAGATCGAAATCTTCGCCTTCAACAGCGTAACGGGCGGTCTGACCGGTTGTTTTCTTATATTCTGTTTCCAGAGAAGTTGCGAAACCGGAAGCAATACCTTCCAGAGCAATACGGCCTTCAGGACGCTTCGGACCAGCCATGGATGGCACAACGTCAGCCATATCCAGCTCAAGAATGTCTGTGAAGACAGGATCTGTGCTGTCAGCTTCACGCCACATGCCCTGTGCACGGGAATAGGCTTCAACCAGTTTGAGACGATGTTCGTCACGGCCGGTTGTGTTCATGTAGTTGAGGGTTTCTTTGTCTACAGGGAAGAAACCACAGGTCGCACCATATTCAGGGCCCATATTGGCAATGGTTGCGCGGTCTGCAAGGGTCATATTGTCAAGACCCGGACCGAAGAACTCAACGAACTTACCGACAACGCCTTTTTTACGCAGCATCTGGGTAACTGTGAGCACAAGGTCAGTCGCGGTGACGCCTTCTTTGACCTTACCGGTCAGTTTGAAGCCGATAACTTCCGGCAGCAGCATGGAAACCGGCTGGCCGAGCATCGAAGCTTCCGCTTCAATACCACCAACACCCCAGCCAAGAACGCCAAGGCCGTTGACCATGGTTGTGTGGCTGTCTGTGCCAACGCAGGTGTCAGGATAAGCAACGGTTTCACCGTTTTCTTCCTTGGTCCATACGGCCTGCGCCAGATATTCAAGGTTAACCTGATGGCAGATACCTGTGCCCGGAGGAACAACGCGGAAGTTCTGGAATGCCTGCTGGCCCCATTTCAGGAAGCGGTAACGCTCGGCATTGCGCTGATATTCGAGATCAACGTTGTTTTTGAACGCCTGCGGGTTGCCGAATTCGTCAACGATCACCGAGTGGTCGATCACGAGGTCAACTGGTACCAGCGGGTTAATTTTTTCTGCATCGCCGCCGAGTGCCACCATGGCATCGCGCATCGCAGCAAGATCAACAACGGCAGGAACGCCGGTAAAGTCCTGCATCAGCACGCGGGCAGGGCGATAAGCGATTTCTGCACCGGCAGAGCCACGGTCAACCAGCCATTTAGCGATATTCTCGATATCCGCTTTCTTGACGCTGCGGTCATCTTCGAAGCGCAGAAGGTTTTCAAGCAAAACCTTCATGGAGAATGGGAGTTTGGATACGCCTTCAAGACCGTTTTTTTCAGCTTCGGTCAGGCTGTAATAAACATAGTCTTTGCCGTCGACGGTAAGCGTCTTACGGCATTTGAAACTATCGATGTGAGACACGATGTTCGTCCTTCATGCTTACTGGCCGGAAAACCAGGACGAACGCCTCTGCTGCGTTTCAAGGACGCGCTTAGGTGCGGGTGCAGTCATTTCCGCTGTCCGTCCCGAGGCCTGTGCTTAACAAGGAACTTGTTTAACAAACATCAGGCTTTAGAGATCGGCCAAAAATGGTTTCCACGCCGACCGCTGGCATGGTAGCTGCTATATAGTCAGTTTTTTAAAACTGTTCCAGACTCTTAAAGCGTAAAATTATGCTGTTGCGGCGAAATGTTGCGGCTTGTTTTGTCGAGGTTCCTGATAGGGAAAACCGGACAATTTGATGAATATTCGTGGTATCGGAGGCCATATGCGGCTTGTTGCGGAAAATCTGAGCGGAGAACGGGGCGACAATCTCCTGTTCAACTCTCTGTGCGCAAGCCTGAATGATGGTCAGGCTTTGATTATCACAGGGCCGAATGGCGCAGGGAAATCAACATTGCTGCGAATCATTGCCGGTCTGTTGCCCGCTTCTGATGGTACAGTCTGGCTGGAGACGGACGACGGCTTAGAGCCGGTGATGGCGCACAGCCATTATCTCAGCACGCTCAATGCAATGAAACCGGCGCTGAGCGTTTATGAAAATCTGAAATTCTGGCAGGATTTTCACGGAAGCCCGCTGCATGATATTGATGAGGCGCTGGAAATTGTCGGCCTCTATAATATTGATCATCTGCCTTACGGCTATCTCTCCACGGGGCAGAAACGCCGTGTAACCATTGCCACGCTGCTCTGCTCGCACCGGCCATTATGGCTACTGGATGAGCCGACCTCGGGGTTGGACACCCATGCGCAAGCGATGTTTGCCGGTGTGATGCGCGAGCATTTGAAAAAGGGCGGCATGATTGTTGCGGTCACGCATATTGCGCTCGGGCTGGAGCAGGCGGGTTTTGATGCGGTGCAGCATTTGCGGCTTGAAGATTACCAACTTGGCGATCACAGTGCTGAAACGCAGGGCTGGCTGTCATGAAGGCTTTGTTCTGGCGTGATCTGCGTATTGCTATCCGTGCGGGCGGCGGAGCTTTAACCGGCATCCTGTTTTATCTGGCGGTGGCTGCAGTGGTGCCTTTCGCCGTCGGGCCTGACCTTCAATTGCTGGCGCGCATTGGCCCTGCAATGCTGTGGCTCGGTGCACTGCTGGCGGTGTTGCTTGGCCTTGACCGGTTGTTTCAGGCGGATCGTGAAGATGGTTCACTGGATGTTATGATCATGGCGCGGGAGCGTCATTTTCTGACCCTGACAGTGATTGTGAAATGTCTGGCGCATTGGGTGGCAACGGTTCTGCCGCTGGTGATTGCCGCGCCGTTTCTCGGGCTGATTATGAATATGGAGCCGCTGGCAATCGGTGCAACAGCGCTCACATTGCTGATCGGCACACCGGCGGTGATTTTTATCGGCGCATTGGGCGCGGCGCTGGCCGTTTCCATGCCGCGTGGCGGGTTGCTGGTCTCGGTGATGATCCTGCCTTTGACTATTCCGGTGCTGATTTTCGGTGTCTCGGCATCCTATGGTGCGGTGACCGAAAATGCAGCTTTTCTCTCACCTTTGCTGATGCTGTCGGCGAATACACTGATTGCTGCTATTATCGGGCCATTGGCCGCAGCTTTCGCATTGAAAATTTCGACAGATTAAACCCATATTCTGAATAAGAGTGCTGCCTCTTGCGAGGTTTCTCTAAGGATAGCTTAAGCTTACAAATATATCCGGGTATCTATGACTGAACGATCAACTGATAAAGCCTTATCTAAAGATGCACCGCGCCGCTTTCAGGCGCTGCTCGATCTGGTTAATCCGACACGCTTTCTGAGCCTGAGCAGCACAATCCTGCCATGGCTGGCGGCACTGACTGTGCTGTTATTGCTGGCCGGTCTTTATATGGTGTGGTTTGCGCCGGAAGATTATCAGCAGGGGCTGACCGTGAAGATCATGTTCATCCATGTGCCTTTCGCATGGCTGTCGATGATGTGTTACACGATGATGACGATTGCAGCACTTGGCACACTGGTCTGGCGGCATCCGCTGGCTGATGTCTCGGCCAAAGCTGCGGCGCCGCTCGGCGCGATGTTTACCGCATTAGCGCTGGTTACCGGCTCACTGTGGGGTAAGCCGATGTGGGGCACATGGTGGGTGTGGGATGCGCGCCTGACCTCGGTTTTCATTCTGTTTCTGATGTATCTCGGTATCATCGCTTTGACCCGCGCCATGGATGATCAGGCGAAAGCCGCGCGTGCCGCTGCGGTGCTGACGCTGGTTGGCTTTATCAATATTCCGATCATTAAATTCTCGGTCGACTGGTGGAATACATTGCATCAGCCTGCTTCCGTTCTGCGTATGGAAGGGCCTGCCATGCCGCCGAGCATGCTTTATCCGTTGCTGGTGATGGCATTGGCGATGACCATGTTGTTTTTCACGCTGCATCTGATGGCGATGCGTAATGAGATTTTCAGCCGTCGTATTGCGGCAATGCGCAAGATCGCAGCCCGCAATGCCGAGCGCGAAAACCGTAAACCGGCAGGAGAAGCGGCATGACGCATCTGAGCTATGTTCTTATTTCCTATGGTGTTTCTGCCACTGTGATTGTGGCAATTGTTGCATGGATATTGCTGACCCAGACACGTTTGCGGGCAGAACTTGCACGACTTGAGAAACAGGGCATTCGCCGCCGCTCGCAAAAGGCTGATTGATAATGACTGATCCGGTGAAGACATCTGGCGGAACGGATGCTCCGCAGAACAAAAAACGTGTTGTGGTGGCACTTCTGCCGCTGCTTATTTTTGCAGCACTTGCCGGTATTTTTACATGGCAGTTGCTGAGTGGAAAAAATATGCAGGAAATTCCCTCAGCTTTGATCGGGCGCGATGCGCCGCTGACCGATCTGCCTCCGCTGGAAGGATTGCGGCTGGCTGACGGAACGCTGGTACCGGGCTTGAAAGGCGCTGATCTGAAGGGGCAGGTTACGCTGGTCAATATCTGGGCATCGTGGTGTGTGCCATGCCGTGATGAGCATCCGCAGATTATGAAGCTGGGGCAGGATAAACGCATTAAAGTGGTTGGTCTGAACTATAAAGACGCGCCGGAAAATGCACTGGCCTTTCTGAATAGCCTCGGCAATCCTTACAATGTTGTCGGTACAGACCGCTCCGGCCGCGCCGGTATTGAATGGGGCGTGTACGGCGTGCCGGAAACCTTCATCGTCAACCGTGAGGGCAAAATTGTTTATAAATTCGTCGGCCCTTTGAGCTCTGAAAGTCTGATCAAACAATTTATGCCAGAGGTTGAGAAAGCTTTGGTGCAGTAGAATTAGCTGCTGAGAATTACTTTTATTGGAGACTTTTCAGGTGTTTGGAGGGTGCTTTGGGGTGGAAAAGTACAGTACGCTCAATCAATCGGGCGGTTCAACAGGCGAAAAAAGATGAATTGAAGCGCCAAAAATATGCTGAAAAAACGCAATTGATAGCCTTTTCGGCTCAAGCTGTAACTGATCTTGATGAGCATATTCATAACATAACATCTGTTCATCATTCTTCTGATCAACTCCTTGATTGGTCACATAAGAGGGAGATGATCAAAGCTTCGAGTCCTGTCTTACCATCCAAATATGATCTTGCGGTTCAAAGAGCTGCGCTGGATTTAGCTGAGTTTAAACCTAATATCTTCCGTATATTCCAAGGTGGAAATAAAGCCTGTTTCGAAAGGCTGAAAAAAACACATCAACTGGCAATACGTGCCAAAGCAAATGCTGTTGAAGATTTTAATAAGGATCATAAAGATTGGGAGGATCGTGTATCCTCAATAGAGCGAGCCTTACAGGGTGAGGTTCCGGCTTTGAAAGAGCTTTTAAAAAACATCAAAAATTTATCGGATGACTCTCGGGTTGGAAAAAATATCTTCTTTGAGATTAGTAATAGTTATATTCATGCAAAGCCAATAGTTCACAGCTCTGATATAGTTCCGGCAATAGGGCGAAAACAGCTTGCAAGTGGCCGGTTGTCTGAAACAAAGATGCCGGATGCACAATTTCATGAAATTTATCAAGATTATGTTTGTAGTGTCGCTTTTCGTGTAGGTGCAGAGGTGTTTAATACAGTGCCATTGAACACTGTTTTTGTTACATGTCACACGGATATGCTGGATGCATCAACCGGACATATTGAAGAAACAGCTATTCTATCTGTTCAGTTCATGCGAAGTACATTTGAAAAATTAAATCTTAAAAATATTGATCCATCAGATGCTTTGAGGAATTTTAAGCATAGTATGGACTTTAAGAGGTCAAAAGGGTTTGAAAAAATAACCCCTCTGTAATGTTAGGCCAGCATTTCTAATAAGAATTGCTGGCCTATTTCGTTCTTTACTCAGGTACGTGTCTCACTGCACCTTTAGCGGCGCTGGTGGCCATGGCTGCATAGGCACGAAGAGCCGTGGTGACTTTGCGCTTGCGCACTTCTGTCGGCTTCCATGCGGCAATGCCTTTGGCTTCCATCTCTGCACTGCGCTTTACTAGCACAGCATCATCAACAGCCAGATGGATTTTACGGTTCGGAATGTCGATCTCGATCAGATCGCCTTCTTCAACCAGACCGATCAAACCGCCTTCTGCCGCTTCCGGCGAAACGTGACCGATGGAGAGACCGGAAGAACCGCCGGAGAAACGACCGTCAGTGATCAGCGCACAGGCTTTGCCCAGACCCTTCGACTTCAGATAGCTGGTCGGATAGAGCATTTCCTGCATGCCCGGACCGCCGCGCGGGCCTTCATAGCGGATCAGAACAATATCGCCTTCTTTGATCTTGCCGTTGAGAATGCCGAGAACCGCACTGTCCTGACTTTCAAAAATACGGGCAGGGCCGGAGAAGGTCAGGATGCTGTCATCCACACCGGCTGTTTTAACGATACAACCATCTTCCGCCAGATTGCCGTAAAGCACGGCCAGACCGCCATCCTGAGAGAAGGCGTGTTCCTTGGTGCGGATAACGCCGTTTTCACGGTCGCTGTCGGTGTTATCGAAATAACGGTTCTGGCTGAAGGCTACCTGTGTCGGCACGCCACCCGGAGCTGCACGGAAGAACTCATGCACGCTCTCATCGGAAGAGTGTTTGATATCCCATTTTTCCAGCGCATTTTTCAATGTGCCGGAATGTACCGAGCCGACATCGGTGTTGAGCAGACCTGCGCGGTCAAGCTCACCGAGAATACCCATAATACCACCGGCGCGATGCACGTCTTCCATATGCACATCCGGCACGGCAGGGGCAACTTTACACAGCACCGGCACTTTGCGTGACAGGCGGTCAATATCGGACATGGTGAAATCCATTTCCGCTTCATGCGCTGCCGCCAGCAAATGCAGAACGGTATTGGTGGAGCCGCCCATGGCGATATCCAGTGTCATGGCATTTTCAAAAGCTGCAAAGCTGGCAACTGCACGTGGCAACACGCTTTCATCATTGCCTTCATAATAGCGTTTGCAGAGGTCAACGACCAGACGGCCGGCTTCAAGAAACAGCTCTTTACGTGCCGCATGGGTGGCAAGGGTCGAGCCGTTGCCCGGCAGCGACAGACCAAGCGCTTCGGTCAGGCAGTTCATGGAGTTGGCGGTGAACATACCGGAGCAGGAGCCGCAGGTTGGGCATGCCGAGCGCTCAATCGCGTCGACTTCTTCGTCAGTATATTTGTCGTCAGCGGCGGCGACCATAGCATCAACCAGATCAAGCTTCTTGACCTTGTCATTCCAGACAACTTTACCGGCTTCCATCGGGCCGCCGGAAACAAATACAACCGGAATATTGAGGCGCAATGCGGCCATTAGCATACCCGGCGTGATCTTGTCACAGTTGGAAATGCAGACCATCGCATCGGCGCAATGGGCATTGACCATATATTCAACCGAGTCCGCGATGATTTCACGCGACGGCAGCGAATAGAGCATGCCGTCATGACCCATTGCGATACCGTCATCAACAGCAATGGTGTTGAATTCTTTGGCAACGCCGCCTGCTTTTTCGATTTCGCGGGCGACCATCTGGCCGAGGTCTTTCAGATGCACGTGACCCGGCACAAACTGGGTGAAGGAATTGACCACGGCGATAATCGGCTTGCCGAAGTCACCGTCTTTCATGCCGGTTGCGCGCCACAGGCCGCGTGCGCCGGCCATGTTGCGGCCGTGGGTGGAAGTTCTTGAGCGATAGGCTGGCATGATCGTATTCCCTTATACATCGACAGCACTGCACCGGCGGTCTTTCCGGAAATTGCAGAAACGGCACTTTATCTTGTTGAATATGTCTTACAGTACCCGCGCGTACGGTGCAAAGTACAAATTGCCTCACATGCAAAATTCTTCGCGTGCAGCATTCAAAAATAAAAAAGCATCGCCCGTTTGAGACGGGCAATGCTTTATCGTCGATATTACCGGCGTTTCTGTGGCTGAACTCAGAAAGCTTTGAATGTCAGCGTTGTCAGCGAGCGCACAATATGCGGAATATTCAGCACATTATCATTGATGAATTTGCCGATATCATCACCTTCCTGAATGTAGATCTTTGCAAGAAGATCAAATTCACCGCTGGTGGAATAAAGTTCCGAGGCGATTTCACGCTCATAGATTGCTTTGGCAACATCATAGGTTTTGCCGGGGCTGCACTGGATCTGCAGGAATACTGGTTTCATCTCACATCTTTCCTGTAAGAGAACGGATCATATAAAATTCAAAGCAGGTCAGAAAGACTGCTATCTGACGGCACAAATAGCAGTCTGTGTGCTTTAAGGGTAGCGAAAAATCCTGCTTCAATTTTACTGTGCAGCTTTATCCTTGTTTACACAATTGCTGAACAATGTCTGTTCTTTGGCGCTGTCATCGGCTTCAAGAAAAGACAGAATGCCTTCATCGCCTTTTGTGTGCCAGCGATAGCTGTCCTGTTCATCAAGAGCGATATAACGTGCACCTGAAGCCGCTGGCCAGATACGCATCGGCACCAGCTTGCCTTCCGTGTAAAGGACAGCTGCTGATTCATCATTTTTCAGACCGTTGATATAGACAACATCCAGCTCAACATTGCGTTCGCAAATATAGGTCACTTTTGTAAGCGCCTGCATCTCGTCAGCTTCCTGCGCGGCAACACTGCCTGCAAAACCGCAAAGTAAAAGACCGGCAGAGAGTGATGGGATGATTGCTTTCAGCATCAGTTTATCCTTTTCGTTTACAGCACTTACAGAGAAGGCAGGGAACCTGCGGGCAGAAAAACAGGTCTGTTTGCGGAATTTAAAATAAGATTCTTATTTTGATCGTCCAATAAAAACCGTATCTGGCATTAATATGATTATTTGTCAGATATTTAAAAGCAGAGACAGCATAGTTCAGCAGAAAAGGCATTATAGCGCGTGATACAGGCTGGTTTGACATTTCGCAAAATATTCACCCCTGCGGGTATGCGCATCAGTGCGTTTGCTGCCCTCGCAGTGCTCACCGGTTGTGCCGGTGTGAATTATGTACAAGCCAAATATCAGGGGCTGCCTTCGGTTGAGTTCGTCGGTAAAAGCGGTGTCAATTATCGTATTGTCGATAACCAGACCGAAAGTCGTCTGTTGATCGGGCCGGGGCTGGCAGGTACAGCCACGCAGAATTTTGTCAAAGGTTTCTCAACCGGAACAGGGCTTGGAGTCACACCGCCGGTTGTGTTCCGCGATGTGGCGGAAGAATATCTGAAATCCACCGGAAAACGCTGCGAAACCCGTGATGTGACACTGGTTGTCGATCCTTATTATGAGGTGCGCTATAAGTGCAGCCTACGCAGTCCCCGTATGGGTTCGGGTATGGTTTTTTGATGCGGTACGCTGAACTGTCTTTGGCAAAGGCGAATTTTTATTTTACAATGCGCTCATTTGAGGAAGATTATTTCCGTGGGAGCGGAGTATTGAGGTTCCTGTAGCATCCTTCTCCGTTCCGGCTCTGTTAGTTTGTTTTTGAACATGAAACGGAGGCCTTGATGATACTGATGCGAAATACTTTTTCCGCCTTTGCTGCGCTGATCGCTGTATCTGCGGTGTCCATCCCTGTGCAGGCACCTGCTGCCCAGACCCTGCTGAATGTTTCTTACGATCCGACGCGGGAATTATATAAAGAATTTAACGATGCCTTTGCCAAACACTGGCAGGCCGAAACCGGTGAGACGATAACCCTGCGTACATCGCATGGCGGCTCCGGTGCGCAGGCACGCTCTGTTATTGACGGTATCCCCGCAGATGTTGTGACGCTTGCTTTGCAAAGCGATATTGATGCCATTGTCGAGAAAAGCGGCAAGATCAATGCGGACTGGCGGCAGAAATTTCCGAATAATTCCGCGCCTTACACTTCAACCATCGTTTTCCTGACCCGCAAGGGCAATCCCAAGGGCATTAAAGACTGGGGTGATCTGATTAAAGACGGGGTGGAGGTGATTACACCTAACCCGAAAACCTCCGGCGGTGCCCGCTGGAATTATCTGGCCGCATGGGCCTGGGCGCATAGCGAGTATGGCGGCGATGAAGCCAAGGTCAAAGCCTATATGACAGAGCTGTTCCGTCATGTGCCGGTGCTGGATACCGGTGCGCGCGGCTCGACCACCAGTTTTGTGCAACGCCAGTTAGGTGATGTGCTGCTGGCATGGGAAAACGAAGCCTATCTCTCGGTGGCGGAATTCGGAGCAGATTCTTTTGACATTGTCGTGCCTCCGCAATCCATTCTTGCTGAACCGCCGGTTGCTGTGGTGGATAAGAATGTCGATGCCAAAGGTACCCGCAAACAGGCAGAGGCCTTCCTGACCTATCTCTATTCCGAAGAGGGGCAGAAGATTGCAGCCAAACATTTCTACCGGCCGTCAAAACCTGAACTGGTGCCGGAGGCCGACCGTAAATGGCTGACGGATGTCAAGCTCATCACGATTGATGATCCGTTATTCGGTGGCTGGGGTAAGGCGCAGCCAGCCCATTTCGGGGATGGCGGCACATTCGATCAGATTTATAAACCGGTCAAATAAGTTCCGTCTTTCATGGTGTTACCTATGGCAGAACTCATAACAAAAACGGGCGGCGGGAAACCGGATCAGCCACATAAAAGCGGGAAAAAACCGCCCTTCTGGCAGGCATGGCGCAAGCCGTCCATCCTGCCGGGCTTTGGCCTGACTCTGGGCTTCAGTGTTGCCTATCTGTCCCTGCTGATCCTGATCCCGCTGATGGTGCTGATGCTCCATGCCGTCGGGGTGGGGCCGGCACGTTTCTGGCAGCTGGCGACTGATCCCCGATTGGTTCATGCCTTGCAGGTCAGTTTTTTCAGCGCGATCTTGGCCGCGCTGATTAATGTGGTTTTCGGCGGCATTGTTGCATGGGTGCTTGTGCGTTACCGCTTTCCGGGCAGAAGGCTGGTCGATGCGATGGTCGATCTGCCTTTCGCGCTGCCCACTGCGGTTGCCGGTATTGCACTGACAGCGCTTTATGCGCCGAAAGGCTGGATCGGTGCATGGCTGATGCCGCTGGATATCCGTATTGCTTTTACACAGGCCGGTATCGTTGTGGCGCTGGTTTTTATCGGTCTGCCATTTGTGGTGCGCACGATCCAGCCGGTGATTGAAGAGATCAGCCGTGAACAGGAAGAGGCAGCGGCAACGCTGGGTGCCAGTCGCTTTCAGACTGTGTTCCGTGTGCTGTTGCCCGGTTTGCAACCGGCTATTCTGACCGGCTTTTCGCTGGCCTTTGCCCGTGCGGTCGGGGAATATGGCTCGGTGATTTTTATCGCCGGTAACCGGCCTTATTCGACTGAAATTGCGCCTTTGCTGATCTTCATCAAACTTGAGGAATTCGATTATTCCGCAGCTACAGTGCTGGCCACGGTGATGATGCTGATTTCTTTTGTGATGCTGCTCATCGTCAATCTGATCCAGACACGGACACGCAGGAGATATGGCTATGGCAGCTAGTGCCGGAAAACTGTTTTCGCGTCGTCTGAAACATAATCACACGACCCATAACCGCTCAGCGGTCACAGAAACACCGGCTATGCGCTGGTTTCTGACAATGACAGGGCTGCTGTTTATGGCCTTGTTCATTGTGCTGCCGCTGATTGTGATCTTCGCGCAGGCTTTCAGCAAAGGCACCGGTGCTTATCTGGAGGCACTGACCGATCCGGATGCCGTTTCGGCTATCCGTTTGACTTTGCTGATTGCGGCTATTGCAGTGCCTTTGAATATGGTTTTCGGGATTGCCGCTTCATGGGCGATTGCCAAATTCGAATTTCGCGGCAAGACCTTTCTCATCACGCTGATTGATCTGCCGTTTTCGGTGTCGCCAGTGATTTCAGGGCTGGTTTTCGTGCTGCTGTTCGGCGGTAACAGTATGCTCGGATCGTGGTTTCAGTCGCATAATATCCAGATATTGTTTGCTGTTCCCGGTATTGTTCTGGCAACGATCTTTGTCACTTTTCCATTTGTTGCCCGTGAGCTGATCCCGCTGATGCAGGAGCAGGGAACAGGCGATGAAGAGGCAGCCTTGTCTCTCGGGGCAAGCGGCTGGAAAACCTTTCTCTATGTGACTTTGCCGAATATCCGCTGGGGGCTGCTTTACGGCGTGTTGCTGTGTAATGCGCGTGCAATGGGAGAGTTTGGTGCGGTGGCGGTGGTATCGGGACGTATTCGCGGATTGACCACGACTATGCCGCTGCATGTGGAGATGATGTATAGCGAGAATATCGTGGCGGCATTTGCAGTGGCATCGCTGCTGGCGGGACTGGCGCTGATAACACTCGTTTTGAAAACCATACTGGAAATGCGTTTTTCGCATGACGGGGTTTAGTTTGTAATGCGTTTTGCGCATGAATAGCGCATCCCGAAAAGTGTGAGCGGTTTTCGGATGAGATGCGCGGGAAAAGAAAGAGACAAAGTATTTCCTCTGATTTAATCAAAACCGGAAATGCTCTAATCATTAAGATGTAATGCACTGGCATGAGGGTGCCTGAAAGGATTGAGAATGGAAGTACGCGTTGTTGAGGTGCGCAAGGAGTTTGAGCAGTTTCCGGCGCTGCACAACGTTTCGCTTGATATTCGTTCAGGCGAGCTGATTGCTTTGCTCGGCCCTTCCGGCTCGGGTAAGACCACTTTATTGCGTCTGATTGCAGGACTGGAAAGCCCGACAGAAGGCACGGTTTATTTTGGCGAGGATGATGCCTCGAATAAGACTGTGCAAGAGCGTAATGTAGGGTTTGTGTTCCAGCATTATGCTCTGTTTCGTCATATGACACTGGCGCAGAATGTCGGATTTGGTTTGAAAGTGCGCCCGCGCTCTACGCGTCCGCCCAAGGCGGAAATCCATAAGCGCGCGGTTGATCTGCTCAATCTGGTGCAATTGCAGGGTTTGGAAAATCGTTACCCGGCACAGCTCTCCGGTGGCCAGCGCCAACGTGTGGCTTTGGCACGTGCCATGGCGATCGAACCGAATGTATTGTTGCTGGACGAGCCTTTCGGTGCACTGGATGCGCAGGTGCGAAAAGAACTGCGCAAGTGGCTGCGTGAGATTCATGACAGCACCGGTCATACCACCGTTTTTGTAACTCACGATCAGGATGAGGCTCTGGAACTAGCCGACCGTGTTGTGGTGATGAGTCAGGGGCGTATCGAGCAGGTGGGGACACCGGACGAGATTTATGACAGCCCGAACTCTGCTTTCGTCTATGGTTTTATCGGTGAATCCAGCCGTCTGAATGTGCGTGTCGAGCAGGGGGCACTCTGGTTGGCGGATCGCTCTCTGGGGCTGAAAACCGATCAGGCAGACGGAGAAGCCGTACTATATTTCCGCCCCCATGATGTGGAACTGGTGGAAGGATGCGGCGGCTGCATTGCCGGTGGGGTCACCGCCACACGGCGTGTGGGCGCCAAGCGCCGTGTTGAGCTGGAAGTCGGCGGTAACCGCGAAATTGTCGAGATTGAAATTCCGGCAGAGAATGAAGCGGTGACCGGCAGCCGTCTGGCGTTTCGTCCGGAATACTGGCGGGTCTTTGCCTCTCAAAACTGAGAGATACAGCTCGAAAAATGATTCTCTGAAACGCCGGATACAGGGCTGAATTTCGGCTCTGATATCCGGCGTTTTTCTTATCAGAAAGGGGGACTTTAAAAATAATTTAATCCGTTTAAAGTGCGGTCAGGCAACTTTTCTCACCCTCTGGCATTATATCAAAGCGTGCTGCCCCAGCTTTGTCAGGGCTTGCGCATTGTCGGAACGCAAATTGCAGAGGGTAGCCTGTTGATTTTTATAACGTAAAGTTAAAATCAGCTATGATTTGTGCTTTGCGATTTTACCAAATTCGACCATGGCATTCTTTGCGGACGTAATTTGGTCATAACTGTTTAACACCACCGATCATGCGTGAATCTTCATGAAATTCACGGGATCTGAAGCATGTGTTTGCGGATATGGCAAATCTGACCATCCGTAGCGGAACTTAAATCTTATAAAAGGCTGTAAAAGGCATATGCCGGCTTTGTCTTTCTCTCTTTCATCGTTGTTTTCCCGCCCTGTTGCTGACCGCCTTTTGCCGGTTCTGCCTTTGCCAATTAGGGGGCATTATAAAACACCAGAAGAATTACAACTGCTCGCTGCGGCGCTGGCCCGCAATGAAGCCGTGCGCCTGCCCGATTATGAGAAATTCGACTTTAACAAACGGCTTGCGGAAAATGCCGGTCTGATCCTGCATGCCTATCGCTCGTCCGATGCGGCATCGCGTAACGGCGAGACGATTACGCCGGCTGCCCAGTGGCTGCTCGACAATTATTACGTTGTCGATAAAAGCATGCAGCAGGCACGCCGCGATTTGCCGGACAAGTTTTTGCGCCAGCTGCCGCTGGCAGCCAATATTCATCCGGATGGTGCTGTAGCAAAAAACAGCGATGCGTCTGCCAATCTGAGCACCGAAGGCCTGCCGCGGGTTTTCGCACTGGCATGGCTCTATGTTGCCCATAGCGACAGTGGTTTTTCACTTAAAAGCCTGAAAGCGCTGATCGACGGTTTCCAGAGTGTGGAGCCGCTGCGCATCGGTGAATTATGGGCACTGCCATCGGTTATCCGTTTCATGCTGGTGGAAAATGCCCGTCGCCTGGCGCTGCGTGTTGAGCGTGCCCGTGCGATGCGTAATTTCGCCAATCGCGTGGCGGACAAGATTGTGGTCGCCTCTTCACCGGAAGAACTGCAATCCATCCTGACAGAATATAGCGAACCGGCACGCGACGGTACTTTTGCCACGCATCTGCTTTATCGTTTGCGCAGTGCTTCCACAGCGACCGGACCGGCAATTGAATGGCTGGAAGCCCAGCTTGAAGCCACCGGACGCGATGTTGAGGAGATTATTGTCGAGGAACATTCCCGCCAGTCCACCGGCGGTATGACCATGGGCAATATTATCCGCTCGCTCAAAACTATTGATGACGTGGACTGGACCTCATGGGTTGAGACTGTCAGCATTATGGATGCGATCCTGCGCGAGAACAGCGATTTCGAAAATCTCGATTTCGCCTCACGCAACAGCTATCGCGTGACCATTGAAAAGATCGCCCGCAATTCCCGTATGACGGAAATTGAGGTGACCAATACGGCTTTGCGGCTGGCGCGTGAAAAATCGCTGCGTGAGCATAAGATCACCGAGCGTGAACAAAGCGGTGCGATTGCCTATTATCTGAGCGGCAATGCCCGCACCGAGCTGGAGCAGATTTGCGGTTATACGCCGCCTTTGTCATCGCGCCTGCTGCGTCTCTATCGCGGGCTTGGCCTGTGGGGGATTGCTGCACCGGTCTGGGCAATGACCATCGGCTTGTTGGTGTTGGTTTATACCGGCATGGGTCGCATCGGTTTTGGCGAGAGCGAGCAGCTGCTTTTCACTATTCTCGCTCTGTTCCCTGCCTATGAGGCCTCACTTGGCCTGTTTAACTCGCTGGTGCCGTGGTTTGTACAGCCGAACCGTCTTGTCGGTTATGAATATCGCGATGGTCTGCCTGCCGATGCGCGCACGCTGGTTGCCGTGCCTACGCTGATTAATTCGCGCGACAGTGTGGATGAACATATCCGCAATCTCGAAGTGCATTATCTGACCAATCCGCGCGGTGAGGTTTATTTTGCAATTGTCAGTGACTGGACAGACAGCAATGTGGAAGTCACGCCTGCTGATATGGAAGTGCTGGATTATGCCCGCGAGGAAGTCGCAAGGCTTAATGCGCATTATGCCGGAGAGGATTATGCCACCAATGGTCAGGCGCGGTTCTTCTTCCTGCATCGCCGTCGTCTTTACAATCCGTCACAGGGTTGCTGGATGGGCTGGGAGCGCAAGCGCGGTAAGCTGCATGAGCTGAACCTGCTGCTGCGTGGCGACCACGACACCAGTTTCTTCCCGTCGGATGTGCCGCTGCCGCGCGATATCCGCTATGTGATGACACTGGATTCCGATACCCGTCTGACACCGCAATCGGTGACCAATCTGGTCGGTAAACTGTCACATCCGCTCAATCATCCGGTCTTTGACGAGAAAACCGGCCGTATTACCAGCGGTTACGGTATTTTGCAGCCACGCGTTACCCCGTCGCTGACCACGGGCGATGAGGCCTCATTTCTGCAGCGCGTCTTCTCCGCCAATCGTGGTATTGATCCTTATGTTTTTGCGGTTTCCGATGTTTATCAGGACCTGCTGGGCGAGGGTACTTTCACCGGTAAAGGCCTCTATGATGTTGATGCCTTTGAAAAGGTGATGCAGGGTAAGATTGAGGAAAATACAGTCCTCAGTCACGATCTTCTCGAAGGCGGCTATGCCCGTTGTGCGCTCGCCAGCGATGTCGAGGTCGTGGAAGATTACCCGACCGGCTATAATGTGGATATTTCCCGCCATCACCGCTGGGCGCGTGGTGACTGGCAGTTGCTGCCGTTTCTGTTCTCAACCGGCAAAGGTGTCAGCAATGTCACCCGCTGGAAAATGGCCGATAACCTGCGCCGTTCTCTCAACCCGATCATGTGGGTGATTGCATCTTTTGCAGGCTGGTGTTTGCTGCCGCTCGGCGTTGCCACCATCTGGCAGCTGTTCCTGATTTTGGCGATGTTCGTGCCGATGATTTTCGGTATCGTCACCAACCTTATTCCTGTGAATATGGACTATTCGCTGAAAGGCCATGCCCAGTCGGTGCTGACCGATGTGACGCTGGCTTTTGCGGATATGGCGCTGCGTCTCAGCTTCATTGCTCATAGCGCGACGCTGATGGGTGATGCGATTGTCCGCACCTTCTATCGTCTGTTTGTCTCGCGCCGTTATCTTCTGGCGTGGCGTGCGGCCGCGCAGATGAAGTCTTCCGATACGCTGGATTTCTATGTGCGGCTGATGTGGCCGTCGCTGTTGATTGGCGCATTGGCATTCCTGCTTCCGGTATTGTTCGGCAGCAAAGCGGTGCTGATTGCTGTGCCTTTTGCCGTGATCTGGATTGCTTCGCCGTGGATTGCATGGGCGGTAAGCCGCTCGGCTAAACCACAGGATACGCTGGAAGTCCGCTCAAGCGATAAAGGCGATCTGCGCCGCTATGCCCGCCGTACATGGCGCTATTTCGAAGCCTTCACCAATGAGGAAGGCAACCATCTGCCGCCGGATAATTATCAGGAAGATCCGGTGGGTATTGTGGCAATGCGCACATCCCCGACCAATATCGGTGTCTATTTCCTCTCTGTGATTTCAGCGCGTGATTTCGGCTGGATCGGCTTCAACGATACGCTGAACCGTATTGGTTTGACGCTGGATACGCTGGAGAAGATGGAGAAATTCCGTGGTCATCTCTATAACTGGTATGAGACTGATACGCTGAAACCATTGCAGCCGCTTTACGTGTCGGCAGTGGATAGCGGCAATCTGGCCGGTCATCTGGTTACACTGTCTTCGGCGCTGGAAGAATGGGCGCAGGCACCGTCCGTCTATCTGCAGGGCGATTTTGAAGGCATTCTCGACGTAAACGACATTCTGGAAGAGGCAATTGCTGCCATTCCGGATGATCGCCGTATTCTGCGCCCACTGCGTCGCCGTTTGGAAGAGCGGATTGCCAATTTCCGCCGTGCTGTGCGTTCCTTCCGCGAGGAGCCGGAAACCGCCTCTTTCCGCACCATTAATATTTCACTCTTCGCCAAGGATATTGAAAAACTGGCGCTGGAGCTGGATGACGAGCTGGAAACCACCCAGTCGCAGGAAGCGCTGGAATGGGCACGTACACTGGTTGCTACCTGTAAAGCGCATACGGATGATGCGATCGGCGAGCATAATGCGGAAGAACTGCGCATTCAGTTGCAGAGCCTTGCCAGCCGTTCCCGTCAGCTGGCTTTTGATATGGAATTCGGCTTCCTTGAGCGTAAGGAACGTCGCTTGTTGTCAATCGGCTTCCGCGTTCAGGAAAACGAACTCGATGAGAGCTGCTACGATCTTCTGGCTTCGGAAGCCCGCCTTGCCAGCCTGTTTGCGATTGCCAAGGGTGATGTGCCGGTAGAACATTGGTTCAAACTTGGCCGTCTGCTGGTGCCGGTTGGCTGGAAAGGCGCTCTGCTGTCCTGGTCAGGCTCAATGTTCGAATATCTGATGCCGCCGCTGGTGATGAATGAGCCGCTTGGCTCGCTTCTTGACCAGACCAACAAGCTGGTCGTGCAACGTCAGATCGAATATGCCACCTCGCGCGGTCTGCCTTGGGGTATTTCGGAAGCGGCCTATAATGCCCGCGATCCGCAGATGAATTACCAATATTCCAATTTCGGTGTGCCAAAACTAGGTCTGCAACGCGGTCTGTCACGTAATGCGGTGATTGCACCTTATGCGAGCCTTTTGGCTTCGCAATATCGCCCTGCTGATGCGGTTTCCAACCTGAAGACCTTGCAGAAGCTCGGCGCTTTGGGGCGTTACGGTTTCCACGATGCGGTGGATTTCACTCCGTCGCGTGTGCGTGAAGGTGAAAAATGCGCTGTGGTGAAAAACTATTATGCGCATCACCACGGCATGTCGATTATCGCGGTCAATAACGTGATTTTTGATGGTCGTATGCGCAGCCGTTTCCACTCCGATCCGGTGATTGAAGCTGCTGAACTGCTGTTGCAGGAAAAAGCACCGCGTGAAATTCCGATGGTCTATGCCAAGACGGAAAACCCGATGCGTGTGGACAGCGGCGCCTTTGATGAAGCGCCGATGCGCATTATCGAAGAGCCGCTGAAGGCACCGCGCAGTGTGCATCTGATGTCCAATGGCCAGTATTCGCTGATGCTGACGGCTGCCGGTAATGGTTACAGCCGCTGGCATGATCTGGCGATCACCCGCTTCCAGCCCGATGCGTCTGAAGGCATGCAGGGCAGCTTCCTGTTCCTGCGTGATATTGAAAGCGGACGCTGGTGGTCGGCGACGGGTGAGCCGTCGCGCCATCTGGAAACCGAAACCAAGACGGTATTCACGGAAGACAAGGCCGAGTTCTACAAGACCTCCGGTGATATCAAGACTGTGGTGGAAACCATTGTCACCACCGATGTCGATGGTGAAGGGCGCCGGATTGATATTATCAATACCAGTTCGCGCGACCGTGTAATCGAGGTCACATCCTATGCGGAGCTGGTGCTGAATAATCCGGATACGGATGATGCACATCCGGCTTTTGCCAAGATGTTTGTGGAAACGGAAATCGCACCGGACGGCACAACAATCTATGCCAAACGTCGCAAACGTGCACCGTCGGACACGGAAGTGCATGTGGCGCATTTCGTGACTGATTTATCGGGCGCTGTGCGTGAAACGGAAGCCGAAACCGACCGTCGCGTCTTTATCGGCCGTGGCCGTACGCTGCGTAATCCGGCGGCTTTTGATCCGGAGATGAAGTTTACCGGCAGTCAGGGCACCGTGCTTGATCCGGTTGCCTCATTGCGTACCCGTGTCCGTGTTCCGGCGCATAAAAAAGTGTCGCTGGTGTTCTGGACACTGGCGGGCGGTTCGCGCTCTTATCTGGAAGAGAAGGCTGCAGTTCTGCGTTATCCTGAGGCCTTTGCCCGTGAATATACTTTGTCATGGACACGTAGCCAAGTGCGTCTGCACCATGTCGGCATCAAACCGGCAGAAGCGACAGATTACCAGAAAACTGCTGCCTATCTGATCTATCCGGATCGCGCTTTGCGTCAGCCTTCAGAAGTGATTGCAGCCGGTCTTGGTGCGCAGTCTGATCTCTGGCCATTGTCGATTTCCGGCGATGATCCGATTTTCGTGCTGCGCATTGACAATGAGGCTGATCTTGAAGTGCTGCGCGGTGTGCTGAAAGCACAGGAATACTGGCGTGAAAAAGGCCTCACCGTTGATGTGGTGGTGGTCAATGAGCGGGCATTCTCCTATGCGCAGGATACCCAGCGTGCAGTTGAATGGCTGACAGAAAGCTTCCGTGTCCGCTCGCAGCATCAGGGTCAGAAACAGCATATTTTCACAGTGCGTCGTGATCAGATGAGCGAGGCGTCCTATAATACGCTGCTGGCGGCTGCACGCATTGTGATGCATGCGCAGAACGGTTCTCTGGCAGAGCAGCTCAAGCGTATTCAGGAGCTCTCCGTTGATCTGGCACATCGCAAAGAAACCAAACCGGAAAGTGCTGATCCGCGTCTGAACCGCCGCGACAGCCGTCTGGCTGCAGAAGCTGATGCTGCTCAGCAAAGCGGTGATGGTGTAAAAGCCATCGCCAAATTGCCGGGTGTGGCTCCGCGCCAGTCTATAACAAGTAAACCGGTTTCCGGTGACGGGCTGGAATTCTGGAACAGCTATGGCGGTTTTGATACAGACGGCAATTATGTTGTGCGTCTCAATGGTGACCGCACAACGCCGCATCCGTGGATCAATGTGATTGCCAATGCGGAATTCGGTTTCCATGTTTCGGCGGAAGGTTCCGCTTTCACATGGAGCGGTAACAGCCGTGACTATCAGCTGACCCCATGGTCAAATGATCCGGTTTCCAATCTGCCGGGCGAGGCGCTTTATATCGCGGATCGTGACAGCGGTAAGGTCTTCGCACCTGCGGCCAATGTCATTCGCGATGCGGATGTGACCTATGAAGCGCGTCACGATCAGGGCTTTAGCACATTCACCTCTAAACATGGTGATGTGCTCTGTGAACTGACAATGACGGTCGATCCGGACAAGCCGGTGCGCCTGACGCGTCTGCGTCTTGTCAATCGCGGCCAGTCGATGAAACGTCTGCGGCTCTATAATTATGCGGAATGGGTGCTGGGCAATGTCCGGGCTAAAAATGCCGCTTATATTGTGCCGCGTTTTGATGAAGAACTGGGCGCACTCTTTGCCCGTAATCCTTATCATACGGACAAGGCAGGGCAGGTGGCTTTCCTGACGGCAAATATTCTGCCGGCATCAGTCACCTCTGATCGTCAGGAATTTATCGGGGCTACCGGTTCCGTTACCGAGCCGGATTGTGTGATGCAGGGTAAATCCCTGTCTGGCACAGTCGAGGCCGGACGCGATCCTTGTGCGGCTCTGAGTTATGATCTGGAACTGAGTGCAGGACAGACCAAAGACATTCTGTTCATTCTTGGCAATGCCAAAGATGAAGAGACAGCACAGGGACTGATTACCTATAGCCGTGGTCTGGATATGGATGATCTGCTGGCACGCACTTCCGAGCAATGGCAGAATTTTACAGCGCCATTGCAGGTGAAAACGCCGGATCGCTCTTTCGATCTGATGGTCAATCGCTGGCTGCCTTATCAGAGCATGGCTTCGCGTATTCTGGCGCGTGCGGCGTTCTATCAGGCCAGCGGTGCCTATGGTTTCCGCGATCAGTTGCAGGACACGCTGTCATTGCTGATGCTTGATCCGCTCTTGGCACGTAAGCAATTGCTCAATGTTGCCGGTCGTCAGTTTACTGAAGGTGATGTGCAGCATTGGTGGTTGCCGGTGACGGGTGCAGGCGTGCGCACACTGATTTCCGATGATGTGGTGTGGCTGTCCTATGCGGCAACGCTCTATACGCAGGTGACCGGCGATCTGGCGGTGCTTGATGAGGAAGTTGCTTATCTGCAGGGCCGTGCTTTGGGCGAGGGCGAACATGACGCTTTCTACCAGCCGGAAACCTCCGACAAAACCGATACGGTCTATGAGCATTGCGTGAAAGGGCTGGAACTGGCCATGCAGCGCACCGGTCAGCATGGTCTGCCGCTGATCCTTGGCGGCGACTGGAATGACGGCATGAACCTTGTTGGCGTTGAAGGTAAAGGCGAGAGCGTCTGGCTCGGCTGGTTCCTGAGCTATACGTTGCAGCAGTTTATTCCGCTGAGTGTTTCGCGCGGCGATAAGAAGCGTGCGGAAGCTATGCAGAAGCATCTGGATGCTCTGAACAAGGCGCTGGAAGAGCATGGCTGGGATGGCGAATGGTATCGTCGCGGTTATTTCGATGACGGCGCACCGCTTGGTTCTCACCTGAGTGACGAATGCCAGATTGATGCGATTGCCCAGAGCTGGGCTGTGTTGTCCGGCGTGGCTGATCCGACGCGTGCGACCCAAGCAATGGTTTCACTTGAAAAGCATTTGCTGGATGAAGAGGGCGGCTTGCTGCGTCTGTTCACTCCGCCATTTGACAAGACTGAACATGAGCCGGGTTATATTAAAGGTTATCCGCGTGGTGTGCGTGAGAATGGCGGGCAATATACCCATGGTACCACATGGGCGATCATGGCTCTGACCAAACTTGGCCGCGGTGATGAGGCTTACAAGCTGTTCTCGCTGATTAACCCGGTGCATCACGGTGAAAATCCTGAGACCTACCGTGTTGAGCCTTATGTGATTGCAGCGGATATTTACTCTGTTGAGCCACGTCGCGGTCAGGGTGGCTGGACATGGTATACCGGTTCTGCCGGCTGGTTCTACCGTGTGGCGACAGAGGGGATTCTCGGCTTGAGCAAGCGCGGCAATGCGCTGTTCCTCAATCCGGTATTACCGTCTGACTGGGATGGTTTCGAGCTGGATTACCGCCATGGTGAGGCACTGTATAAAATCATTGTGCGCAATAAAGCCGGTCGGGACAGTTTGAAAGTGGATGGCAAAGCAGTCAAAAAACGCGATGCCGGTATTGCACTGACCACACAGGGACAGCACGAAATTGTGCTCGAACTGAAATAAGTCAAAGCAGACAGAACTTTAAATAAAGGGCGGTGAGCAATCATCGCCCTTTATTTTTGCTGAATTCTGCTTATGGTCTGTCCAACAAGAATGATGCTCAGGATGAGAATAAATCTCATCGGATCAGATAAGGACATCTGGCATGACCAGAACAGATATTGCGCAGCGCGTTTATAACCATACGTGGAAGCTGGATCCGATTGTCCGCAGTCTGCTGGATACGGATTTTTATAAGCTTTTGATGCTGCAAATGATCTGGGGGCTTTATCCGCAGGTGGATGCCACATTTTCGCTGATTAACCGCTCCAAAACCGTGCGGCTTGCCGATGAGATTGATGAAGGTGAGTTGCGTGCGCAACTCGATCATGCCCGCTCATTACGTATGACCAAAAAGGAAATGATCTGGCTGGCCGGTAATACATTCTATGGCCGCAAGCAGATTTTCACGCCAGAATTTCTGCAATGGCTCAGCACATTCCAGCTGCCGGAATATGAGCTGACACGCCGCGACGGACAATATGAACTGCATTTCCACGGACCGTGGACGCATACGACAATGTGGGAAATTCCGGCGCTGGCGATTATCAATGAGCTACGCTCCCGCGCAGCGATGAAGTCTCTCGGGCCTTTCGCGCTGGATGTGCTGTATGCCCGCGCCAAGGCCAAAATGTGGGGCAAGGTTGATCGCCTGCGCCAATTGCCGGATTTGAAAATCTCTGATTTCGGCACCCGCCGCCGCCATTCATTTCTTTGGCAGCGCTGGTGTGTGGAAGCGTTGAAAGAAGGTATCGGCGATGCCTTTACCGGCACCAGCAATGTGCTTCTGGCAATGGATACTGATCTGGAAGCGCTTGGCACCAATGCCCATGAATTGCCGATGGTGCTGGCAGCTATGGCCGATACGGATGAAGAGCTGCGCTCGGCACCTTACCGCGTGCTGCAAGACTGGAACCGTTATTATGGCGGCAATCTTTTGATCGTGCTGCCGGATGCATTCGGCACCACAGCATTCCTGCGCGATGCGCCGGACTGGGTTGCAGATTGGACAGGTTTCCGCCCCGACAGTTCTCCACCTATTGAGGGCGGAGAGCGGATTATTGAATGGTGGAAATCAAAGGGCAAAGACCCGCGTGAGAAATTGCTGATCTTCTCCGATGCACTGGATGTAGATACGATTGAAGAGACCTACCGACATTTTGAAGGTCGTGTACGGATGAGCTTTGGTTGGGGCACCAATCTCACCAATGATTTCATCGGCTGCGCACCGAAGCACGTTTCGGGACTAGGGGCCATTTCGCTGGTCTGTAAGGTGATTGATGCCAATGGCCGTCCGGCGGTGAAGCTCTCGGACAATCCGTCAAAGGCGACCGGCGATCCGGAGGCGGTTAAACGCTATATCGAGTTTTTCGGCGGTGAAGATCGGGTCACTCAGGAAGTGCGTGTATAAAAAGATGGCCTCATTACTGAGGCCATCTTTTTATTTCATTTCATAATCCCATGGGGGATTGGCACCGGCACGCGATACAGTAATCGCTGCGGCTTTGATGCCAAAGGCGATGGCTTCGGTCAGCTGTTCTTGCGAGATGGCCGCAAGGGATTGCTTATTCAGCAGGCCTTGCTTTTCAAGGCTCACCAGCACACCGGCATTGACCGTATCACCGGCACCGACCGTATCGGCTACGGTGACTTTTTCGCCGCCGATACTGACTTTACCGCAATCCGCATAGGCTACGGCACCATCCGCGCCTTTGGTGACGATGATGATTTTAGGTCCGTTCTGTCCCTCTGCGGCCAGCCAGCTGCGGATAATCGCATCATGATCCGTGCCTTCATCAAACCAGAGCAGGTCTTCATCAGAGACTTTGACAATATCAGCCAGTGCAATCATCCGCTTGATCCGCGCCAGATGGGCGGCTTTGTCAGGAATGAAATTCGGGCGGATATTCGGGTCAAGCATTGTCACGCGGTTTGGTGCTTCCCGCCGCATCAGTGCTTCATAAGTACTGCCGCAAGGTTCGGGAATGAGGCTAATACCGCCAAACATCAGAGCGCTGACATCATCACCCAGTTCCGGCAGTTGTGCCTCACTGAGCAAACGACCGGCGGTGTTTTCATCGTAGAAATTATAGCTCGCCTGACCATTCTTCAGCCGGACAAAGGCAAGCGTTGTCGGTTGATCCGAGATCGCACAAAACCGCGTATCAACGCGGGATTTTTCCAGCGTATCGCGCAGGATTTGCCCAAGAAAATCCGATGAAAGGCCGGAGAAAAATCCGGCCTTTGTACCCAGCCTACCAATGGCGATGGCTGTGTTGAACACGGAGCCGCCTGCATGTGGCACAAAGCCGGTCTCGCCGCTCTGTGTTTCGCGCGGCAGCATATCAATCAGCGCTTCTCCGCAGGAGAGGATCATGCTCTCACCCTTAAACGTGTTGACCGCCATTGATGTGGATTTCCGAGCCGGTCACGTAGGATGAGGCTTCAGTGCAGAGGAAATAGATGGTTTCAGCCACTTCCGATGTCTGACCAAGGCGGCGCAGAGGCATCTGCTCCACCAGCTTTTCTGTGCCCGGTGACAGGATGGAAGTTTCAATCTCGCCCGGTGCAATCGCATTGACGCGGATGCCATGCGGGCCGAAGTCTGAGGCCATTTCGCGGGTCAGACCGGCAAGCGCTGCTTTTGAAGTTGCATAGGCGGTACCGGCAAAGGGATGCACGCGGCTTCCGGCAATTGAGGTGACATTGACGACGGAACCCTGCGCTGCTTCCAGTTCTTTAAATAATCCGCGCGCCAGCATGATCGGTGCAAAGAAGTTTACCTGAAACACATCGCGCCAAGTGGCCATTTGGGTTTCAATGGAATTGAGGCGGCTCCCGCCTGCGCCTTTTGGCGAAATACCGGCATTGTTGACCAAGGCATTAAGCTGGCCACCATTGTCTTCCAGACGACGGCGGATTTCCGAAATTGCACGACCGATATCTTCCGGATCAGCCAGATCAACCTTGATATGATCTTCAGGGCCAGCAGGCCACGGGCAGTTGTCGGAAAAATCCTGTCGTGAGCAGGTGATGACACGCCAGCCCGCCCGTGAAAAACGCTTCACGGTTGCATGGCCGATACCGCGGCTGGCACCGGTCAGTACGATGGTTTTTTTAGGCGTATCAGTCATTTTACTCGGGCCTTTATCGCTAATTTTAAGTGGACACTATCACTATAGATTTTAAAATTTGCAAGGCGTGTTTAAATTTGGCACTGAAACATTTAGCGTATTCCGAAAAGTGTGCAGCGGTTTTCGGGAGAAGATACGCGGACAAGCAAATGCACATAATTTCAGAAATATGTTTTTGGGAATCGGAGATATTTATGTCGAAACTGATTTTGGCAATCGATCAGGGTACAACATCCAGCAGAGCCATTTGTTTCGATCAAAACCATAAGATCACCGGTCTCGGGCAAAAGGAATTTACGCAGCATTATCCCAAATCCGGCTGGGTCGAGCACGATCCGGAAGAAATCTGGCAAAGCGTTGTCACGACCTGCAAACAGGCCGTTGAAAATGCCAGCGCCAGCATGGAAGATGTGGCAGCAATCGGCATCACCAATCAGCGTGAAACGGTGGTGGTCTGGGATAAGACAACCGGTAAGTCGGTCTATAATGCGATTGTCTGGCAGGATCGTCGCACGCAAAAAGAATGCCTGAAACTGAAAAAACAGGGCATTGAGCCGCGTATCCGCCGCAAGACAGGCCTGTTGCTTGATCCGTATTTCTCAGCAACCAAACTGGCATGGATTCTCAACAAAGTGTCCGGTGCGCGTAAAAAAGCGGAGAAGGGCGAGTTACTGTTCGGCACAATCGACAGCTTTCTGATCTGGCGGCTGACCGGCGGTCAGGTTCATGCCACCGATGCCACCAATGCTTCCCGCACGCTGCTGTTCAATATTGCCAAGAATGAATGGGATGAAGAACTGCTGAAACTGTTCAACATTCCGCGTAGCATGCTGCCGGAAGTGAAAGACTGTGCCGATGATTTCGGCGTGACGAAGGCAGATGTTCTGGGCGTGGAAATTCCGATCCTCGGTGTGGCGGGTGACCAGCACGCGGCAATGATCGGTCAGGCTTGTTTTGCCAAAGGTATGTTGAAGGCGACTTTCGGTACCGGTTGTTTCGCTTTGCTGAATACGGGCAAGGATAAAGTTCTGTCGCGCAATCGTTTGCTGACAACTATTGCCTATCGTCTGAACGGCGAGGTGACTTATGCGCTGGAAGGTTCGATTTTTGTTGCCGGTGCTGCAGTGCAATGGCTGCGCGACGGTTTGAAAATCATTAAAAATGCAGCGGAATCCGGTGAACTGGCGCTCAAAGCCGATGAGACGCAGGATGTCTATCTGGTGCCTGCTTTTGTGGGCTTGGGCGCTCCCCATTGGGATGCAGAAGCGCGTGGCGCGATCTACGGTTTGACGCGCAATTCAGGCCCTGCGGAAATCTCCAAGGCTGCATTGGAATCCGTTGCTTATCAGGCGCATGACCTGCTTGAAGCAATGCATAAAGACTGGAAAACGGATACCAGCGATATTGTTCTGCGGGTTGATGGCGGCATGGTTGCCTCCGACTGGACGATGCAAAATCTGTCGGACATTCTCAACGCGCCGGTTGATCGTCCGGTCATTCTGGAAACCACGGCGCTGGGTGCGGCATGGCTTGCAGGTATGAAAGCCGGTCTCTGGGGCGATATGCAGGCTTTTGCCAAAGACTGGCAGCAACAGCAGCGTTTTGAACCGCTGATGGAGCCTGCTTTGCGTAAACGCAAAATCAACGGCTGGCATAAGTCTGTGCGCAGCACGCTCAGAGCGAAGCAATAAATGCTGATAAGGGCGGCGACAGCGAAAGATGCTGCGGAGATTTGCACGGTTCTGCGCCGCTCAATCACGGAGCTTTGTGCTGCGGATCATCAGAATGATCCGCAGATTTTAAGCCAATGGCTTGCTAATAAAACAGAAGACAATCTGCGGACATGGATTGCGCGCGAGGGGCAGATCTATTGTGTTGCCGAGATTGACGGGCGGATTGCCGGTGTTGCTGCTGTCTCGGCAACAGACGGTGTTTTGCTGAATTATGTTTCACCGGATTATCAGCATCGCGGTGTCAGCAAGGCTTTGATGGCGGTATCTGAAGGCTGGCTGAAGCAGCAAGGGCAGGTTGTGAGCCGTCTGACCAGCACGGCCACAGCAAAACAGTTTTATGAAAAGCTCGGTTATTTACCCGAGGGCGATGCCAAAACGGGAAGGTCGGGCATACCGTCCTTCCCGATGAGTAAAGCGCTATAAGCATTTCCAGCAAAAGTGCGAAGCGCTTCCGCAGGAAAATCAGTTCGCCGGACTGATTTCTTTTCCTGCTGCGATGCGTCGGATAATGCGTAAAAACAAATAGACAGAGCGTTCCTACGATTCATCCTTAACTGGAACCGCTCTGATTATTCCCCGTTACCCATAATTACATCGAGCAATGTGGTGTTTTTGCGCACGGGTTGTCCGCCGACATCACCTTGCGGGCGGGGGCCGTCATAGGCCGGATCTCCGGCCACCGGCGGCGGTGCATTATTGCCCTGCGGTGCTTGCGCCGGATAGCCGGAATTGTCCGGCAGAGGCGTCGGATAACCTGAATTATCCTGAACCGATGGCGCTGTATTTCCAACCGGCGCAGGGTTTTCCTGTACGGAGATCGGCGGTTGCGCAGGCTGACTTTGCTGAGACGGCAATTGCGCTCCGTCAGGCTGGCGCGGTGCACCGGGAGCTGGTGGCCAGTAAGTCTCATCATTTTCCGGTAAGGCAGGATAGCCGCTACTGCCTGATGCAGGCGGCTGCTGGCCGATACTGGCCGTTGCATCCGGCAGCTCGTCGCTACCACCCGGCAGTACATTCTGAATTTCATAAGTGCTCGGCAGATCGGCAACCGGCACGCCTTTGTGGGCGGCAGTCATGAAGGTTTTCCATGCCATTGCAGGCAGGCCGCCGCCGGTGACTTTCTTGGTCGGTTTGCCGTCATCATTACCGAACCACACGCCGGTGGTCAGATTGGCCGTATAGCCGATGAACCATGCATCACGCGAGCTCTGGCTGGTGCCGGTTTTACCCGCAGCCGGCCAGTTACTGAATTTGGCACGTTTTGCCGTGCCGTCTTCAACTGTGCGGCGCAGCATGGCATTCATCATGCCCAGCACTTGCTCGGTAATAATCCGTTGCTGTTGTTCAGCCGGATAGTCATAGAGCACCTTGTCGTCACTGCCGGTGATTTTGGTAATCATATGCACCGGTGCGCGATAACCGCCATTGGCAAAAGGCACAAAAGCATCGGTCAGCTCCATCAGCGTGACTTCCGATGTGCCGAGTGCCAGTGAGGCATTGGTGGTGAGAGCGGACTGAATACCGAAACGATGGGCAGTATCGACCACGGCCTGCGGGCCGACTTCCATTACCAGCTGCGCAGCAACCGAATTGAGCGAGTGAGACAGAGCTGTTGCCAGCGTTACTTCGCCGAAATATTTGCCGTTATAATTGCTTGGTGTCCATTTGCCGATGCGCACCGGCGCGTCATTGCGGACGGAGTCCGGTGTGCGTCCCTGTTCCAGTGCTGTCAGATAGACGAATGGTTTGAAAGTGGAGCCGGGCTGACGGCGGGCTTCCGACGCGCGGTCAAACTGACTATTGGCATAATCATAGCCGCCGATCATCGCTCGCACGGCTCCGGTACCATCAATCGAGACGAGGGCGCCCTGACTGACATCCATTTTCTTACCGTTCTGCGAAATCAGATCGCGAATGGCCTCTTCACCAACCTTCTGCAAATCCAGATCAACGGTGGTGTGGATGGTTACGTCGCTTTTGGTCTCGCCGATCAGCTTCGGCAGTTCAGACAATACAGCATCTGCAACATAATTTTCCGACCCTGACCAATAGGCAGCGGCACGTGTCGGCGGTTCACTTTCGGCAATAGCCTGTTCTTTGAGGCCGATCATCCCCTGATCGCGCATCGCTGCCAGCACCAGTTTGGCGCGGTCATTGGCAGCTTTAGGGTCACGGGCAGGCGAGAGGCGTGACGGTGCTTTCAATAAGCCTGCCAGTGTGGCGGCTTCGGTGAGGTTCACATCCTTGGCAGATTTATCAAAATAGCGCCGTGAGGCGGCATCCACGCCATAGGCACCGGAGCCGAGATAAACACGGTTGAGATACATCTCAAGAATCTGGTCTTTGGTGTAAGTATGCTCCAGCCACAAAGCGAGCATCACTTCCTGCACCTTACGTTCCAGTGTTCTGTCCGGTGAAAGAAACAGATTCTTGGCCAGCTGCTGGGTGATTGTAGAGCCACCCTGAACCGCACGACCTTTGGTAATATTGGTAAAGACGGCGCGACCGAGACCAATCGGATCAACACCATAATGGGAATAGAAACGCCGGTCTTCGATGGCGATGACTGCCTGCGGAATGAAAGGCGACATTTCCCGTAAGCCGATAGCCTCGCCACCGGTTGTGCCGCGATTGGCGATCAGCTTGCCGTTCACATCAAGGATTTTGACATTCGGCGGACGGTCAGGAATGGCCCAGTCGCTGGTCGGCGGCATTTTGGCCGCGATATAAATCACCACACCGGCAAGGGCGATACCGCCCCACAGCATCAGGACAAATGACCAGTAGAACAGACGACGCAGCCAGCGGAAAGAACCGGAGGCTTGCTCGTGCTTTTTTGATTTTCGGGAAGCGCGTTCAGGACGCGGTGCACGTTTTTTGGACGCGCTGCCATTCACACGGTCACTCTCATCAATACGCATTTCATCTTTATTGGCAGGCGTCTCTGGCTTTCCGAAGGACGGTTCTATGCGTCGGTCTTTTGAATCTCTGGAAGCCATATGCGTTGGTAAACCTGCTTAAAAAATTGAATAGCTGTGCTTTGCACCGTAATTGAGGCAGTTTAAAGAGCAGTAAAGTTTTGCTAACAGTATAATGCTGTCATCAGGGCTTTGAAATTATGCTTTGTATTCAAGAATGTACTTAAGAGCGCATCCCGAAAAACGTGCAGTGGTTTTCGGTGAAAGATGCGCGTAATAGCAAATGGATAGAGCATTTCTAATATTCTAATTGAAACTGGAAATGTTCCAGCATCATTTGATGCAGGCTGCACACGAAAATACTATTCAGCTTTTGTGATATTTCATTATAGAAAACAGGTTAAACTGGTTCAGATAGGTATAGCGTGACACAACGGATTGACTGGGTCGATATCGCCAAAGGGATATGCATCATTTTTGTTGTGATGATGCATTCAACGCTGGGTGTGGAAGAGGCCGCCGGTCAGACCGGCTGGATGCATTATGTGGTCGCCTTTGCCAAACCATTCCGTATGCCTGACTTTTTTCTGATTTCCGGCCTGTTTCTGAGTGCGGTGATCGACCGGCCGTGGCTGCGCTATCTTGACCGCAAAGTCGTGCATTTCCTGTATTTCTATGTGCTGTGGCTGACTATTCAGTTTGTTTTTAAAGCGCCGGGTATCATGGCTGAGGGCGGTGCTTCCGGTGTTGTTAGTGCTTATCTGATGGCTTTTATCGAGCCTTTCGGCACGTTGTGGTTTATTTATATTCTGCCGTTTTTCTTTCTGGCGACACGTTTTATGCGTGATGTGCCACATTGGCTGGTATTGACTATGCTGGCCATTCTGGAAATTCTTCCGATCCATACCGGCTGGATCATGATTGACGAATTCTGCTCGCGCTTTGTCTATTTCTATGCCGGTTATGCACTGGCACCGCAGATTTTCCGTATGGCCGAATGGGTAGCGCGCAACAAAATGATTGCCGTAACCGGCCTGCTGCTCTGGGCTTTTGTCGAATATCAGATGGTGTTCACACCTGTGCCGGAATTCGGCCAGTCGCTGCTGAGCGGACAGGCATGGCAGGCGGGCGGTCTGGGCGGCTACAGCGAATTGCCGCTGGTCTCGCTGTTCCTCGGCTTCCTCGGCGCGCTGGCGATTATCAGCGTATCATCGCTGCTCGCCTGTTTAAGTTCAGCGAATATTGTGCATCGGGTGCTGAGTTATCTGGGCGCACATTCCATCGTTGTGTATCTGGCATTCTTCCTGCCAATGGCTGTCACCCGCACAGTGCTGCTGAAAACAGGTATCATTACCGATGTCGGCACGATTTCGCTGCTGACTATGGCGATGGGCGTGATCCTGCCGGTCATTCTCTATGTGCTGATTGATAAAACCGGCTACGGCCGCTTCCTGTTCGCACGGCCGCAATGGGCGATTATAGACCGCAGCGGGACTGTTCCGGTGCGTGTATAAAACAGATCATAAAAAAGCCCGCTTAAAGCGGGCTTTAAATTTTTAAGCGTGGGCAAAGATGTCCTGTTCATCCCAGCCCATCAGATCCAGCTCTGCGCGGGTTGGCAGGAATTTGAAGCAGGCTTCGGCCTGTTTTTCACGACCATCACGTGCAAGGCGATATTCCAGAACCTTTTTCAGACGATGCAGATAGAGAACATCGGACGCTGCATATTCAAGCTGCGCCTGAGACAGAGTTTCTGCTGCCCAGTCGGAGGACTGTTGCTGTTTGGAAATGGATACTTCCAGAAGCTCCGAGCAGATTTCTTTCAGGCCGTGGCGATCCGTATAGGTACGGGTCAGCTTGGAAGCGATCTTGGTGCAGAAAACCGGCTGCGGCATCACGCCGAATGTATGTGCCAGAACAGCCAGATCAAAACGGCCGAAATGGAAGATTTTAGTGATCGAGCGGTCTTTGAGCAGTTTGACCAGATTAGGGGCTTTTTTCAGCCCCTTCTCGATCTGAATAATATCCGCGGTGCCATCGCCCGGTGAAATCTGTACGACACACAGACGGTCACGCAGAGGATTGAGCCCCAGCGTTTCCGTATCAATAGCGACGGAATCTACCTGATAATTATCAAGATCAGGCAGATCGTTTTTATGAACGCGGATAGTTGTCATTGAAAGTTCCGTTATCTTATTTCTTTGAAAGTGCGGCGAGAATGCGCGCCCCTTGGCGGCACTTGCCGCCAAAATTCTGGCCTCACTTGGCGGCAAGTGCCGCCAAAATTCTAGCCCATGAGCGCTGCCCTTTATGGAAGGAGGACAGCTCGTATTTTTCATTCGGGGAATGGATGCGGTCATCCTCAAGGCCGAAGCCGACCAGCAGGGAGTCCATGCCGAGGAATTTGTCGAAGTCACCGACAATCGGAATAGAACCGCCCATGGCAATCAGAACCGCAGGATTTGGCCATTCGTCCGACAAAGCCTGCTTGGCCTGTGTCACCAGCGGTGAATCATAGGAAAGCTGGATAGCCGGTGAACCGCCATGCGGGTGGAATTCCACGCGGCAATCGGCAGGCAAACGGGCTTCGACAAATTTGCGGAAATTGGCGCGGACTTTATCCGGATCCTGCTTATGTACGAGGCGGAAGGAGACTTTGGCGGAAGCTTCCGCAGCGATCACGGTTTTGAAACCTTCACCGGTATAGCCGCCGATCATACCGTTGACTTCGGCAGTCGGGCGCGCCCATGTCTGTTCCAGAACACTGCGACCCTGCTCGCCCGACGGTACGGAAAGACCGATAGGGCCGAGGAAATTCTCAGGAGTACGGCCAAGACCTTCCCATGATTTGAGAATTTGGCTCGGGGTTTCTTCCACGCCGTCATAGAAATCTTCTACGGTCACGCGACCGGTTTCATCATGCAGGTCAGCGAGAATTTTTGACAGCACATGCAGCGGATTGGCAGCCGCGCCACCGAAGAAACCGGAATGCAGGTCGCGGTCAGCGGCTTTAATGGTGATCTGTTCACCCACCAGCCCGCGCAGGCCAACGCAGATCGCCGGTGTATCACGGTTCCACATCGAGGTGTCGCAAACCAGAGCCACGTCGGCTTTGAGCTCTTCTTTGTGGCTGTCGAGGAATGGTTTGAGCGATGGTGAGCCGGATTCTTCTTCACCTTCAAACAAGATGGTCACTTTGACCGGCAACTGGCCGTGGACTGCTTTATAGGCGCGGCAGGCTTCGACAAAAGTCATCAACTGGCCTTTGTCGTCGGATGTGCCGCGACCGGTCAGGATTTTGCGTCCGGCTTCAACTTCTTTAACGGCAGGATCAAACGGGTCATTTTCCCAGAGATTCAGCGGGTCAACCGGCTGCACATCGTAATGGCCGTAAAACAGTACATGCGGGGCATCTGCCGTTGCGCCTTCATGATGGGCAACAACCATCGGGTGACCCGGTGTGTCGCGCACACTTGCATCAAAGCCAATGCTCTTCAGATCTTCTACCAGCCATTCCGCAGCTTTGCGGCAATCGGCTTTGAAAGCCGGATCTGTGGAAATGGATTTGATGCGCAGAAGATCAAACAGATGATCGACACTGTGGTCGAGGTTCTGATCGAGGTGCTGAAGAACAGGTTCAAGTGCTGACATGTTACCCTCATGAAAAAGCATGCTTCGACTCGCAAAGCATGAATGTGTTTTTAAAGTCCGGACGGTTTTAGCGTAAATGGCCGGAGACTGTACAGGGATGATGTCGGGCATTTGCTGTAAAAGTGGGAACGGCTTTTGCGTAAACTCAATGCACAGCAATAAATGGCAGTTGTTGTCTTTAACCGGAAAAGCAAAAGCCGTTACGGTGAGGGGAACCGTAACGGCTTGTAATAAATGGTGGCAGCCAGAGGGGGGGGAGGCTACCACCCCGGTTTTCCGGCGGGGGACATGCCGAAAAACGGAAACCGACAATGTTGTCGATAGGGCTAATGTGGCCAGAAAAAGTGGCAATACAAGGGCTGAAACGCGGCGTGTCAGTCACAAAAAAGTTATTGCTTATAGGGTGCCGGACAGGGCGGAAGATAAGCGAGGATTATTTCGTAACGAGCGATATGGCGTGATTTCTTTTTTCGCTCTTATGCTTTACATCTTTTACCATGAAAAAAGGTGATCATCTCTTCCTCGTCGACGGCTCCGGCTATATTTTCCGCGCATATCACGCCTTGCCGCCACTCACCCGCAAATCAGACGGTTTGCCGGTTGGTGCAGTGTCCGGTTTCTGCAACATGCTGTGGAAGCTCCTGAAAGATGCGCGCAATACGGATGTCGGCGTGGTGCCGACCCATTTTGCGGTTATCTTCGATTATTCGTCACAGACTTTCCGTAAGGAAATCTATCCGGAATATAAAGCCAACCGTACTGCCCCGCCGGAAGATCTGATCCCGCAATTCGGCCTGATCCGTCAGGCCACTCATGCTTTCAACCTGCCTTGCATTGAAAAGGAAGGCTATGAGGCTGATGATATTATCGCCACCTATGCGCGCCTTGCGGAAGAGGCCGGTGCGACAGTCACGATCATCTCATCCGATAAAGACCTGATGCAGTTGGTGACTGAACAAGTCTCGATGTATGACGGCATGAAGGACAAGCAGATTTCAATCCCTGAAGTGATTGAAAAATGGGGCGTGCCGCCGGAGAAGATGATCGACCTGCAATCACTGACCGGTGATTCAACCGATAATGTTCCGGGTATTCCAGGCATCGGACCCAAAACTGCCGCGCAATTGCTGGAAGAATTCGGTGATCTGGATACGCTGCTTGCCCGTGCTTCCGAGATTAAACAGAATAAACGCCGCGAGAATATTATCGCTTTTGCGGATCAGACCCGCATTTCCCGTCAGCTGGTGACATTGAAGAATGATGTGCCGCTGGAGGTCGATCTCGATGGTCTGATGCTGGAACCTCAGGACGGACCGAAGCTGATCGGCTTCCTGAAGGCGATGGAACTGACCACGCTGACCCGCCGTGTGGCTGAGGCCACAGATACGGTTGCGGCGGAAATTGAGCCAATTACTGTGGAGACAGAATGGGGCGCGGAAGCACGCGGCCCTGATCTTGATCGCGGCACAGATGTTGCTGAAACTTCCGCACCGGAAAAAGTAGCCGCGACTATAAGTGCAGAACACAGCGGCCAGCTGATGCGGCCGCAGGCTCTGGTGGAAGCGCGCAAAGCGCAAGGCACTTCTGACAAGATCGATCATTCTGCTTATGTCGGCATTACCGATATTGCGGTGCTGAAAGACTGGATCGATCAGGCGATTGATCAGGGTTTTGTGGCTTTTGACACCGAGACAACTTCGCTTGATCCGATGCAGGCCGAGCTGGTCGGTTTCTCGCTGGCCTTGGCGGCAGGCAAAGCCTGTTATGTGCCGCTGACGCATAAATCCGGTCAGGGTGATCTGCTCGGAGGCGGGCTGATTGAAGGGCAAATTCCGCTGAATGCAGCCCTTGCAGAACTAAAACGGCTGCTGGAAGACCCGTCAGTGCTGATTATTGCCCAGAATATGAAATATGACTGGCTGGTCATGCATCGTCTCGGCATTAATATTGCGCGTTTTGATGACACGATGTTGCTGTCCTATGCGCTGGATGCAGGCACCGGCACCCATGGCATGGACGTACTGGCAGAGCGCTGGCTTGGGCACACAACAATCCCTTATAAGGAAGTAGCGGGTACCGGAAAATCGGCCGTGACTTTTGACATGGTGCCGATTGACCGCGCTATCGCCTATGGTGCGGAAGATGCCGATGTCACATTGCGCCTGTGGCAGGTGCTGAAACCGCGTCTGGCGGCCGATGGTATGGCCTCAGTTTATGAGCGGCTGGAACGCCCGCTGGTTGAAGTGCTGGCACGGATGGAAGAGCGCGGTGTCAGCGTTGACCGCCAAATTCTCTCGCGCCTTTCCGGTGATCTGGCGCAATCGGCTGCGGCTATTGAAGATGAGATTTATACGCTTGCCGGTGAAAAGATGAATATCGGCTCACCGAAGCAGCTTGGCGATATTCTGTTTGGCAAGCTCGGCCTGCCGGGTGGTTCAAAAACCAAGACCGGCCAGTGGTCGACATCTGCGCAGGTGCTGGAAGATCTGGCGGCGGAAGGCCATGAGCTGCCGCGCAAGATTGTGGACTGGCGCCAGCTTACCAAGCTCAAATCCACCTATACGGATGCATTGCCCGGTTATATTCACCCTGAAACTAAGCGGGTGCATACATCTTATTCTATGGCGGTAACGACGACAGGACGTCTGTCTTCGTCAGAACCGAACCTGCAGAATATTCCGGTGCGCACCGCAGAAGGCCGTAAAATCCGCACAGCCTTTGTGGCGCCGCAGGGCAAAAAGCTGATCTCTGCCGACTATAGTCAGATTGAACTGCGTGTACTCGCGCATGTTGCGGATATTGCGCAGCTGAAAAAAGCCTTTGATGACGGTATCGACATTCATGCGATGACGGCCTCTGAAATGTTCGGCGTACCGGTAGAAGGTATGCCGTCTGAAGTGCGCCGCCGCGCCAAGGCGATTAATTTCGGTATTATTTACGGTATTTCGGCCTTCGGTCTTGCCAATCAGCTGTCTATCCCGCGTGAAGAGGCAAGTTCTTATATCCGTACCTATTTTGAGCGTTTCCCCGGTATTAAGGATTATATGGAAACGACCAAGGCTGCCGCGCGCGAACAAGGCTATGTCGAAACTATTTTCGGCCGCCGTATTCATTATCCGGAGATCAAAGCCAGCAATCCGCAGGTGCGGGCGTTTAATGAGCGTGCGGCGATTAACGCGCCTATTCAGGGTTCGGCGGCAGATATTATCCGCCGTGCGATGATCCGCATGGAACCGGCACTGGCAGATGCGAAGCTCGATGCGCAAATGCTGTTGCAGGTGCATGACGAACTGATCTTCGAGGTTGATGACGCGCAGGTTGATGCGACCATTGAAGTGGTGCGTGAGGTGATGGTCAATGCGGCAATGCCGGCTGTTTCGATGGCTGTGCCGTTGCAGGTTGATGCCAGAGCCGCGCAAAACTGGGATGAAGCGCATTGATCTTATGCAGTTAATGCAGTAAGAGGCACCAGAACATGTTGCAGAACTCCGGTTTTGCAACATAAGCGCCTTGAAAAGCGAAAGACTGGTCTGCTGTGCGGAATAGATTGTAACAATCGCCCGTTGCAGGTTGACCTCAATGTCATTCGCCTTTACGTAGCGCAGCATCATCACTTATTGTTGTTTGCTTATTTACGTTACCGGTCACGGATGTGTGAAAGCATGGTATACGGTTTTTTGCCGTTTCATCATGAATGAAGCCAGGGATGGGACATTTGCTTCTGAAACTTCAGAGCAAATAATGTCGGGGCCAGTTGATGCGTGGGTGAGCCATTGCTGAAAGTCATTCATGACCTTGCCTTCTACTATTGCACCAGCCCTTGCCGGTGCGCTCAAAGCTCGTGGCTATGAGGAACTGACCTCCGTTCAGGAAGCTATGCTGACGCCTGACAATAACGGTCGCGATCTGCTGGTTTCCGCTCAGACCGGCTCCGGTAAAACTGTTGCCTTTGGTATTGCCATGGCACCTGATCTGCTCGAACAGGGCGATCGTCTGGAAGCCCCGCGTGCACCATTGGCTCTGATTATTGCGCCGACACGCGAACTGGCTTTGCAGGTTGCCCGCGAACTGGAATGGCTCTACGCACCAACCGGTGCCCGTATCACCACTTGTGTTGGTGGTATGGATATCCGTACCGAACGCCGCAATCTGGAACGCGGTGCACATATTATCGTGGGTACACCGGGTCGTCTGCGCGATCATATTACCCGCCGTGCGCTGAATATGTCTGATCTGCGTGCCGTTGTGCTTGATGAAGCCGATGAAATGCTTGATCTCGGTTTCCGCGAAGATCTGGAATTCATCCTCGGTGAAGCACCGGAAGATCGCCGCACACTGATGTTCTCGGCAACGGTTTCCAAATCCATTGCTTTGCTTGCCAAGCGTTTCCAGAAAGATGCATTGCGTATCACTGCCACTGCGTCCCATGAAAAACATGCCGATATTACTTATCAGGCGATGATTGTGCCGCCGCATGAGCGCGAAAACGCGATCATCAACACGCTGCTCTATTATGATAATGTCAACACCATTATCTTTGCTTCTACCCGTGAAGGCGTGAAGCATCTGGCAAGTCGTCTGAGCAATCGTGGTTTCTCGGTTGTGGCGCTGTCCGGTGAATTGTCACAGGCTGAACGTACCAATGCGCTGCAATCCATGCGTGATGGTCGTGCCCGTGTTTGCGTAGCAACAGACGTTGCTGCACGCGGTATTGATCTGCCAAATCTTGATCTGGTTATTCATGCCGATCTGCCGAATAATGGTGAAACACTGCTGCACCGCTCCGGTCGTACCGGTCGTGCAGGCCGTAAGGGCACCTGTATTCTGGTGGTTCCTTTCTCCCGCCGCCGTTCGGCTGAGCGTCTGCTGCAAATGACACGTCTGGATGCCAAGAGCATTGCAGCGCCGACCATTAATGCGGTTCAGGAAAAAGTTCGTGAGGTTATCCTCAGCAACGAACGCCTCAGCGATGAGATTCCTGAAGACATGCAGGAGCTGATGCGCGAATTGCAGGCGCGTTATACGCCTGAACAGATCGCAGCCGCTTATCTCCGTCGTGAAATCGAAAGCCGTCCGGCACCGGAAGATGTTTCTGAAGGTCCGGTACGCGCCTTGGGTGCACCGGCACGCGAACGCGGTGAACGTGGCGAGCGCTCCGAGCGTGCTCCGCGTGAAGACCGTTCCTCCTTCAATGGCGGTGCATGGTTTACACTGTCGGCTGGTCGCAAACATCGTGCTGATCCGAAATGGATTCTGCCGCTGATCTGTAAAGCCGGTCAGGTTTCCAAGGGTGATGTCGGTGCGATCCGTATTCTCGAAAACGAAACCCGTTTCGAGATTAACAGTGAAAAAGCCAAAGAATATTTTGCGACTGTTGAAGAACAGGGTACCGGCGAAAAAGGTCTGGTGATCCGCACTTCAACCGCACCTGAGCAGGAAAGCCGTGGCCCGCGTTCTGATCGCGGTGGTGAGCGTCGCTTTGACAAGCGCGGCGGTGATGACAAGCCGGGCTGGGGCGCGCCGAAAGGCAAATCCCGCTTTAAAGGCGGTGAAGGCAAGCCTTACGGCGATAAGCCAAAAGGCCCGCGTAAGCCACGTGAAGGCGGCGATCGTAAATTCTCCCGCTGATATTTAAGCTTTGAAAAACCCGCTCTCTGAGCGGGTTTTTTATTTTCATAAGGTAATAACTTGCTGTTTCGTAATGGCTGGGCTAGGTATCTGATATATTAGGCTACTTTTAAAGCAGGCTTTATGCGCAGGGAGGATATCGCAGCTATGACCGCAACCATTACCATCACGCTTGATGAAGCTTACAATCTTGCGGAAAAGACCTTTATTAAACTTGGTCTTTCTGAAGAGCATGCGCAGGCCAATGCGCGTTTGCTGCAAAGTTGCCAGCGTGATGAATGCGATTCACACGGGCTTTATCGGGTACTGAGCTGTGCTCAGACCATTAAAACCGGTGCTGTTGTGCTGGATGCGGTGCCGGTTGTAGAAGACCGTGCAGGCGGTATTGTCGCGGTAGATGCCAAGGGCGGTTATTCTTTGCTGGCACTGGAAAAAGGCCTGCCGATGCTGGTGGAGAAAACCCGCAAGCTTGGCATTGCCGCGATGGCGATCAATCACTGTGTGCATTTCTCGGCTCTGTGGCCGGAAGTGGAAATGCTGGCAGAGCATGGTCTTGTCTCGCTGACAATGGTGCCGAGCCACTCATGGGTTGCACCTGCCGGTGGCAAAACCGGTGTGTTCGGCACCAATCCGATCGCTTTCGGCTGGCCGCGCGCAGGCAAATATCCGTTTGTTTTCGACTTTGCCACCAGTGCTGCGGCACGGGGTGAGATTGAGCTGCATCGCCGTGCAGGCAAGCCGATCCCATTGGGCTGGGCAGTTGATAAAGATGGTGAGCCGACAACTGACGCTGAGACTGCATTACAAGGCGCGATGCTGACATTCGGCGGTTATAAAGGTTCGGCTTTGTCTGCCATGGTCGAATTGCTTGCGGGGCCATTGATCGGCGATATGCTGAGCCTTGAATCTCAGGAGTGGGATAATGGCCGTGGCGCAACACCGAAACACGGGGAAATCGTGATTGCCTTGAATCCGGAAAGTTTCCTCGGTGCGGCAATGGCAGAGCATATGGGGCGGGCGGAGAAAATGTTCTCGGCGATTACAGATCAGGGTGCACGTCTGCCATCGCAGCGCCGCTATGAAGCCCGCGAACGCAGTCTGGCCAATGGCACGGTGACAATTCCGCAGAAACTTTACGATGATATCCGTGCGCTGTAACGGCTAAAGCGTCTAGAGCGCCGTGTGCCAGACTTGGCACACAAAGGTCGCTCTAACACTTTAAAATTAGAGCATAATTTTACCTTAAACTGATCCAAGTTTAAGGAATTATGCTCTATCATTTTGAAACTGCGGCACAAGTATCACGCTCTGCTGAAAAACGCAGTTCATAATTGCTTAAGAATTGACCGTGAAGCGGTGCATTGTTATCGCTTTACACGGAAAAGGTTTTGTCTGGGCAGCATTGTTTCAGACAAATGAAAAGGGAACACGGTGCTTAATCCGTGACTGCCCCCGCAACTGTAACGGTGAGCGGCCTCTGGTAAGCCACTGTCTGAGAGGACGGGAAGGCGGAGCGTTCGTGATGACCCGCAAGTCAGGAGACCTGCCTTTTCCGGTCACCAGCCCGTGCACGAGGGGTGCGCAGGCGCGGACGTCCGTGACGGTGACATTGTTAAAATGTTGCCGTATGCGGATAAGTGACTGTTTATTCAGCCTGTCTCAAATGCGGTTTGTATCATTCAGGGCAATGTAATGCGGATAAAGCGTGCATTGTCTGACCTATGGCGGGACAGCATGACACGCAATTTGTTGCAGCATAAAAAATCAATTTTGGTACTCGGAACGGCTTTGACAGTTTTCAGCCTTGGCAATGCGGCGCTGGCGCAAGAGAAAAAGCAGGAACCGGTACAGCTTAAAGAAATCCTTGTGACAGCCGGACGCACGCCGATTGAAGAAGGTAAGACCGGCCGTGCTGTAACTGTGATTACCGGCAAGCAGCTTGAGCAAAATCAGGTGCGTTATGTGGCCGATGCGCTGCGTATGGTGCCGGGTTTTGCCGTGTCGCGCTCAGGCTCCAAAGGCGGCATGACCAATATTCGTGTGCGCGGTGCTGAAGCTAACCATCTTCTGGTGATGGTTGACGGCGTTGAAATGAATGCCGCTTCCGGCGATGCCTATGATTTCGGCGCTTTGCAGGCGGAAGATATTGACCGGATTGAAATCCTGCGCGGTCCTCAGAGCGCATTCTGGGGCTCGAATGCATTGGCCGGTGTGGTGAATATTATCACCAAAGGCGGCAAGCGCGATGGTTTCAAAATCAGCGGTACAACGGAAGCCGGCAGCCAGAACTCATGGCTCGGTGGTGTACTTTTGCAGGGCGGCGCTGAAAATTACGATATGGCGCTGGCCGCCTCATACCGCCGCACCAAGGGTTTCAACATTTCCAATATCGGCGATGAAAAAGACGGCGATGAAAATCTGACGCTGAATGGTAAGGTCAATATTGATCTGTCGGAGACAGCCAAACTCGACGCGACTTTGCGTTATGTGAAGAACCGCACTGATTTAGACAATTCATTTTTTCCGATGGACCCAGTAGAGTCTTTGGATACTTATTCTAAAACGAATGAGCTTCTTGGCAGTATTGGTTTGACGTGGACAGCACTAGATGAGGCGTTGACACAGAAGTTACGTTTCAGTGGTAGCGATAAACAATTTGAATATACTTCCCATCAACCTGTAAGCGAAAATAAGGGTAGTCGCTATAAGGCTTCTTATCAGGCGACCTATGCTTTTGATACGCCGAGTTTTGCTGATGCTCATCACAAAATCACCGGTGGCGTGGAATGGCAGCAGGAGCGTTTCCGTCAGGTGGCGACGGAGAATGATCTGTCCAATCCGTGGATGGATCCGACCCAGTTTGAGCATCACAAGCGCTCGATGTATTCTTTTATCGGCGAATATAATGGTGAGTTTGCGGATCAGTTCTTTGTTAATCTTGGCTTGCGTCATGACGTGAATAAAGATTTTGACGATGCCACAACTTTCTCGCTGAGCGGTGCATGGGCAATTCCTGACACAAATGCCCGTCTGCACAGCTCGGTCGGTACCGGTGTGACCAATCCGACTTTCTATGAGCAGTTTGGTTTTTCTGAAGGTTTTGTTGGTAATCCCGACTTGAAGCCAGAGAAGAGTCTTGGCTGGGACATTGGACTGGAATATGCTTTCTTCGATGGTCTTCTGGTAACGGATGTTACTTATTTCAAGCAAAATTTGCGTGAGGAGATCTCAACAATTTATACTGGTTGGTCGCCAACTGGGGTGGAAAATCTTGATGGTAAGAGCAAACGTCACGGCGTGGAACTGGCAGCAACATTGAACTTATTTTATGGTTTTACAGCTGGTGGTGCTTATACCTATACTTCGTCACGCAATCCTGATGGGACAGAAGCTGTGCGTCGTCCGCGACATTCCGGTTCTGTGAATGTGGCTTATACATTCTATGAGGATCGTGCCCGCTTGTTCGGTGAAGCGGTATTCAATGGTGAAATGAAAGATACCGGTTTACGGACATTGGACAAATATACCGTCGTTAACATCGGCGGCAGCTATAAGTTCACAGATAAGCTTGAAGGTTATGCCCGTATCGAAAACCTGTTTGATAAAAAATATCAGGAAGTCTACGGCTATAATACACCGGGTCGCGGCGCATTTGCCGGTTTGAAAGCCTCTTTCTGAGAATGGTGCGTTTAACCGCCCTCATCAGCTTTACCAAAAGGCAGGCCGTTCTCGCGGCCTGCCTTTTGTGCTTCTGCATCTTACCTGTGCAAGCGCAGGTAATGTCAAAGCGGGTGGTTTCACTCAATCTTTGTACGGATATTCTGGCACTGTCGCTGGCTGATCCGTCTCAGATCGTCTCTGTCAGCCATATTGCGGCAGATCCGGTTTCTTCTCCGGTCGCGAAGCAGGCCGGAAATTATTATCTCAACCGTTCCGGTCTTGAGGAAATACTGGCGCTGAAGCCCGATCTGGTTTTGGTCTCGGTCTACACAGCGCCGGACAAGCTTGCAGTTCTGGAGCGGGAAGGTGTCAGGATTGAACGTTTCGGCTATGCGCAGAGCTTTGCTGATATCCGTCAGCAGATCACGCAAATGGGGCAGGTGCTAGGGCAGCAAGATAATGCACAGGCACAAATTGCTGAAATTGACCAGATGCTTGGGTCTTTGCAGAAGAATACACAACTGGTAACCGCGCTGCTTTATGAGCCTAATGGTTACACCTCCGGCGTGGGAACATTGTCAGATGAGATTATGAAGCTGCTGGATATTACCAATTTGGGTGCCGGTGACAGCAGGCTGGCAGCAGGGCGCGTATCGCTGGAAGATCTCATTCTCCTGAAGCCGGATATGATCATTGAGCCTGAGTTTTATGAGAAACCGGCACTGGCCTATCAGAATTACCGGCATCCGGTTATGAAGGCTTTGGTAAGTGAGCAGGGGCGTAAAACACAACATGTGGCTGTGCCTGCGCGCAGCTGGTCGTGCGGTTCAGTCTATACGCTGGAAGCGGTGAAAATATTGCAGCGTGCCAGACAGGCAAACGGAGAGCAATGATGGATCAGAACCGGCGCTATTATGGTCTGTTGCTTGTGCTTGGCGTGGTGCTGATCGCCCTGTTTGCTATCTCACTGTTGACCGGTTCGTCTTCCATCAGCCTTACGCAGGGGCTGTCCGGTCTGTTCGGAGCGGGGGATAGCGATACAGTGCTGATCATGCAGCAATTGCGGCTTCCCCGTGCCTTACTAGGCGCGATGATCGGACTGACATTGGGCTTGTCCGGTGCTGCCTTGCAAGGTTATTTACGCAATCCTTTGGCGGAGCCCGGATTGCTTGGCGTTAGTTCTTCCGCCTCACTTGGTGCGGTTCTGGCGCTTTATAGCGGACTGTCTTTGCTGTTTCCTTTAAGTCTGCCGCTGATGGCACTGGGTTTTGCATTTATCGCAGTGCTATTGGTGCAGTTTCTGGCAGGCGGCAGCGGTTCGACCATTACGGTTATTCTGGCCGGTGTTGCAGTTTCAGCCTTTGCCGGTGCGCTGACATCACTGGCACTGAGCCTTGCACCCAATCCTTTTGCTCTGATGGAAATTGTCTTCTGGATGCTCGGCTCCTTAAATGATCGTTCCATGAGCCATGTCTGGCTGGTCCTGCCGTTTATGAGTCTTGGCTGGATCATGCTGATCCTCTCCGGCCGTTCACTGGATGCGCTGACTTTGGGGCAGGAAACCGCAGCCAGCATGGGTGTTGATTTGCGCAAAGTGCAGTTTTTGGTTGTTGCAGGCACGGCGATGAGTGTAGGCGCAGCAACGGCCGTGGCAGGAGCAATTGGCTTTATCGGGCTGGTGGTACCGCATGTCTTGCGCCCGCTAGTTGGTTCGCGCCCTTCGCGCTTGCTACCGGCTTCGGCACTGGGCGGAGCGGTGATGTTGCTGGCGGCTGATATTTTTGTGCGCCTTATTCTGCCGGAGAAAGATCTGAAACTCGGCGTTCTGACGGCTTTGATCGGGGCCCCATTCTTCCTGCATCTGGTGTGGAGATTGCGCAAAGGAGCAGAAATTTGAGCCTGTTACGCGTCAAAAATCTCTCGGTTTCCCGCCAGAAGCGCACCATCATTGACGGAGTAACTTTCTCCGTCGGTGAGGGGGAGTTTATCGGTCTGATTGGCCCGAACGGCGCGGGTAAATCCACTCTGTTGCGTGCCATTCTCGCGCAACTGCCTTATGAGGGCTCGGTCACTTTGAACGGACAGGAAAGCGCGCAGCTTAAAAGCGTAAAGCGTGCACAGTTTCTGTCCTATATTGCGCAGGATCGGGAGATCAGCTGGAATATGCGTGTTGAGGCTGTGGTGCAGCTCGGCCGTCTTGCCTGTCTGCCGCAATTTTCCGGTCTCGGTGTGCAAGATCAGCAGCAGGTTAATTCTGCCATAGAAGCGCTGGAGATCGGCTATCTGCGTGATAAGCCTGCACGGGAATTATCGGGCGGTGAGCAGGCACGGGTTCTGATAGCCCGCGCCATTGCGCAGGACACGCCCATGATGCTGGCCGATGAGCCGGTGGCAGGGCTTGATCCAGCACATCAGCTTGGTTTGATGCAGATTTTCCGCGAGCTTTCCGCACGTGGCCGCAGCATTATCTGCACATTGCATGATCTGGGACTGGCCGCGCGCTGGTGTACACGTCTGCTTTTGCTAAAAGACGGTTGTCTGGTGGCCGATGGCGCACCGGCGGATATTCTGCGTGAAGAGGTGATCCGCGATCTCTATGGGGTAGAGGTGTATCGTACGCAAACACCGGACGGTCTGATTATCCAGCCGACACATATTGTAAGATAAATAAAAAACGCCGGAATTTCCGGCGTTTTTTATGATTATGCAAAATGGATTAAACGTCCAGATTGGCAACGCTGAGCGCATTGTCCTGAATGAACTCGCGGCGTGGTTCCACTTCGTCACCCATCAGGCGCGAGAACAGGGCATCGGCGCTGGTTGCATCGGTCACTTTTACCTGCAGCAGCGAGCGTGCATTCGGATCCAGTGTGGTTTCCCAAAGCTGCTCGGCATTCATTTCGCCAAGACCTTTATAGCGCTGCAGCGACAGGCCTTTGCGACCGGTTGCGAAAACTGCTTCCAGAAGCTGAAGCGCACCGGAAATGGTTTCGCTCTTATCTTTGCGGCGCAGAACCGGCGGCGTGGAATAAACCTCATGCAGACGTTCGCTGAAACGATCCAGCTGACGGGCATCGGCAGAACCAAGCAGCGCCATGTCGATAATTGCGGTATCTTTTACGCCGCGCAACATGCGTTCAAAGCGGAAGCCTTCTTCCGGTGAATAGGTGCCGCTCCAGCCGCGTTCCATATCTTCGGCGATCATGTCGAGGCGTTTGGCAACAGCGTCGGCCAGAGCCTGTGCTTTCGCCGGATCGTTGGACGCTTCCACATTCATCGCACCGGCAATCACAGCCTGTTCGATCACTGCACGGTCATAGCGTGTATGCAGGCCGTTCAGCACTGTACGCAGATTGCGGGCATCATTGATGATCGACAGCAGATCGGCACTGGCACGGACTTCACCATTACCAAGTTCCAGCGTTGCCTCTTCGAGGCCGGTTTCAATGAGGAAGTCCTCAAAGGCAGCTTCGTTCTTGATATATTGCGAAGACTTACCGCGTGTCACTTTGTAGAGCGGCGGCTGCGCAATATAGATATGGCCGCGCTCAATCAGCTCCGGCATTTGACGGAAGAAGAATGTGAGCAGCAAGGTGCGGATGTGAGCGCCGTCGACGTCAGCATCCGTCATGATAATGATTTTGTGGTAGCGCAGCTTTTCCGGATTGAAGCCGCTGGTCTCGTCCTTACCGATTGAGGTGCCGAGCGCAGTGATCAGCGTACCGATCTGGTCGGAGGAGAGCATACGGTCGAAACGGGCGCGTTCCACATTGAGGATCTTACCGCGCAGCGGCAGAATGGCCTGATTTTGACGCGAGCGTCCGCCCTTTGCAGAGCCACCAGCCGAGTCACCCTCAACGATGAAGATTTCGGACTTGGCCGGATCGCGTTCCTGACAGTCTGCCAGCTTGCCCGGAAGCGAGGTGATGTCAAGTGCACCTTTACGGCGTGTTAGATCGCGGGCTTTACGCGCCGCTTCACGCGCGGCAGCCGCTTCCACAACTTTAGACATCAGCACTTTGGCTTCACTTGGATGTTCTTCCAGCCATGTGGCCAGCGCTTCATTAACGAGGCTTTCCACGACAGGGCGAACTTCCGAAGATACCAGCTTGTCTTTGGTCTGGGATGAGAATTTCGGATCCGGCACTTTCACGGAAAGCACGGCTGTCAGACCTTCACGACAGTCATCACCGGTCAGATTGACTTTCTCTTTCTTGGCAATGCCGGAGCTTTCCGCATAGCCGGTCATCTGACGGGTCAGCGCACCGCGGAAACCGGCAAGATGTGTGCCGCCGTCGCGCTGCGGAATATTATTGGTGAAGCACAGCACGCGCTCATGATAGGTGTCGTTCCACCACATGGCGACTTCAACGGTCATGCCGTCTTTTTCGCTGATAATATAGATCGGGTCTTCCAGCAGTGCTTTTTTAGACTGGTCGAGATATTTGACAAATTCCTGCAGACCACCGTCATAATGCAGAACCTGCTCAATCACATCCGCATGGCGCTTATCAGCCAGTTTGATGCGCACGCCGGAATTCAGGAATGCCAGTTCGCGCAGACGGCGTTCCAGCGTTTCATAGCTGAATTCAACCATGGTGAAAGTGTCCGGCGACGGCAGGAAGCTGACTTCCGTACCGGTTTCATCGCCTGCATTACCGGTTTCCACCAGCGGTGCATCAGCCACACCATGGGTAAAGCTCATTTCATGAATTTTACCGGCGCGACGGATTTTAAGCTTCAGCCAGATGGAAAGCGCGTTCACCACGGAAACGCCCACGCCGTGCAGACCACCGGAAACCTTATAGGAGTTCTGGTCGAATTTACCGCCTGCGTGCAGCTGGGTCATGATAACCTCAGCGGCAGACACGCCTTCTTCCTTATGGATATCGGTCGGAATACCGCGGCCGTTATCGGTTACAGTGCAGGAACCGTCGGCATTCAGTGTCACGGTAACCAGTGTCGCATGACCGGCAAGCGCCTCGTCGATCGCGTTATCCACCACCTCGTAAACCATGTGATGCAGGCCGGAGCCGTCATCCGTATCACCGATATACATGCCCGGGCGTTTGCGCACCGCATCAAGCCCTTTCAGAACGCGGATGGAATCCGCGCCATATTCAGGATTAGTCGCATTGATATCTGCGGAAAGGTTCTCGCCTTGAGGATTTTCAGTGGTCTCGCTCATGAAAGACTTTCGTTAGCGTTGCCGTAAGGCTTATGCCGTCCGGTAAAAAATTTGGCTGATTATAGATTCCGGCTTACCGGAACGGGCCGGAAAGTGCTGAAACGAATCAGGCTGAAATGGTCTCTTTAATATAGTCGCTGAGAGCCAATTTACCAAATTTTAGCGCTGAAAAACGGCATAATTACCAGTTTTTATGTAATAAACCGCGCCCGAGGCGAAAGGCCTTGCAAGAGCCTGTCTGCATCGGGCGCGGATATGTTCAATTCTGCTTCAAAAGAGCGGATCAGACAGTTACAAACTGCCCCATCATGCCGACATCTTCATGCTCCAGCACATGGCAGTGGAACATGAACGGATGCGAGCGTTTACCCTCTGCTTTGAAGTGAACCAGCAGCTCGGCTTCACCGTCGACCAGCACGGTGTCTTTCCAGCCCTGCTGATAATCCGGTGCTGCTTGACCATTCTTGGACAGGACGCGGAAATTTGCACCGTGAATATGGAACGGGTGTCCCATTTCAACAGATTTCAGCTTCCAGATTTCCATGGAACCGAGCTTGGCTTCCACATCTACACGGCTCATATCGAAAGGCTTATCCGCAATCGACATGGTGATGCCGGAGGTGGCAGCAGTCAGCGATGGTCCCATCTGATCAGCTGAGCGTGCCGAATGTTCGCCGTGATCCATCGCACCGGACATCATTTCCTGCATTTTTGACGGTTGCGGCATTTGCATCTGCCCCATCTGGCTGTGATCCATTTTGCTATGGTCCATCTGCCCCATTTGGCCCATCGGGGAGCTTTCGCCACCCATCATTTTTTTGCGCATCATCGCCATATTGCCGGCCATGTTTTCATCAAAGATGAAAGAGCGGGTTTTGACGGACTTGGCCGGATCGGCAACAGCCGGTTCTTCCAATGCGGAAACAAGTTTCATCACATCGGCTTTCAGACCATCGCTCACCTCAAAACGCATTAAATGCTCAAGGCTTTGTGCATCACCCAGTTTCGGTGTTCTGCCGGAGCCGTCATCCGGCAGGCTGGTAAAGTCTGCAGCCATACCATTGGAGAAATCGACCAGTACTTCATAGCGCTCACCCGGTGCAATGGTCAGAATATCCACTGCTGCCGGTTTGGCGAGGAAGCCACCATCGGAGGCAATCGCATGCATCATCCGGCCATCGCTGAAATGGAAGTGATAATTGCGCGAATTGGAGGCATTGAGCAGGCGCAGACGCACAATGCTCTGCGGCACAGTTGCGATTGGTGCAATGGCACCGTTTACAGTCAGATATTGGCCACGGAAACCATGCATCAGATCCATGAAATCCGGCGCATAAACATTGTCACCGTCAATCACGCGGCGATCCTGAAATACCAGAAATAGATCGTCAGTGCCGAATGTATCCGGCAGGCCGCGTTCACGGTCGCCGCCATCGCTGACATGCAACATACCGGCCGCACCCATATGTGCCTGACGGGCGGTTTCCATATGTGTATGCGGGTGGAACCAGTTGAACGATGCCGGTTGATTGATGTCAAATTCCGGCTGCCATATAGCGCCCGCATTAATCACATTATGCGGCCCGCCATCCATATCAGACGGGATCATCAGCCCGTGCCAATGCAGAGTGGTGACTTCATCCATCACATTTTCAATGGCGAAACGCACATGGGATTTGTTTTGCAGACGCAGAACAGGGCCGAAATAATTACCATTAATACCGGCGGAAGCGGCACTGCTGCCAGCCTGAAAACTATGGCGGCCTTTGGCGATCTTCAGCTTTACCAATCCGCTATTATCCGGCTGCAAAAGGGCAGGGTGAGGCAGTTTCACACCTGCTGGAGCAGCAGATGCGGCAGGTGCCATATTGTGCATATCATGGGCGCCCTGTGCGCTTGCACGGTTGAGATGCAGAGCTGGTAGCGCAATAGCAGACAGGCCACCAAGGCCGAACAGCATGGCCTGACGACGGTTAAGTGTTTTCATCGGAATACTCCGTTTATGTCAGAAAATATTATCACCTGCGCTGAAGGTCAGCGCGGTGTATTGTAATTTTCAGGCACAGACAGAAATGGGAGGGCGATCGGAAAGGGCAGGCGGCAGTCCGTGCAAGACCTGCATATAGGGCGCGCTTAATGTGCGCGGAAAGACATCAATTTGTGCCATAACCGGTGCTACAGGAACAGGCATAACACAGCCGCTGACCGCACAGGCCATGCCCTTGGTGCTGTGATGCTGACCGGATTCTGGCGCTTCATTGTGTTGCCCGTGCTCCATCGTTTCAGGTGCCGGAGCAGCATGTGTAATTTCGGCTGCAAGCGGCATAACAGGTGCGTAAGCCTGTGCAGACATCTGAAAGGCACAAAACTGCAGCATCATGAACGCAAGCAGAAACAGCATAAGCCGGTATGGCAGGCTGATAATGCTGTTGATTGCGGATGACACGGAAGCGGGCTTTCATATTTCTCTGGAGTTAACACCACATATAGGCAGGCGGGACAGCCTTGACCAGTGCGCGTTCCAAGTTTCATGTCAGATAATTACGGCAAAATTTGCGGGATCGCTGTTTTGCCTTATTGTCTTTCCAATATCTGTTTGGGGTAGTCGCTGTTTCCGGTGCCACCAGAGCCTTTGTATTCTATTTGCTATGTCCGCTCTGGATTTTTGAGTGACGCATGTTCTCGGACGTTAAATAAAAATATTTAACTGTGACATGCGTTTGGGGGCACAAGACTGATACCAGAACAGCATGATGAAACATTTTCAGGATGGCATCATGACTGAATTACTACGATCTTCACTTTCAAATGCCGGTGCAATTCCGGCAAAGCATCCTTTTGTGCCACCGGCACCGGTTCCGCGTAAAGATCCGGTCGGGCGGCTGGAGCTGATGCGGATTGTCTATCGTAATCCGTTAGAGCTTTGGGGCGAACCTTCCTATAATGAGCCGTGGGTTGAGGTGAACTGGCTCGGTATGCATACGATTATCGCCAATGATCCGGCGCTGATCCGTCATGTTCTGGTGGAAAATCCGCAAAATTATCCGATGGGTACCATCCGTCAGCGCGTTTTGCGCCCGATCCTGCGTGATGGTTTGTTGACCGCCGAAGGCTCCACATGGCGGCGTTCACGCAAGGCTATGGCGCCGGTGTTCACACCGCGTCATATTCACGGCTTCGCTGATGCCATGCTGAAAAGTGCGCAGGCCTTCATCAACCGCTACCGCATATCCGGCACGGTGACAGATGTGTCGCGGGATATGACCTTGCTGACCTATGATATTCTGGCCGAGACATTATTTTCCGGCGAGATTGCCGGTGATCCGAAAGAATTTGCCCGCCAGACCGATCGTCTGTTTGAAACGATGGGGCGGGTTGATCCGTTTGATCTGCTCGGCGCACCGGACTGGTTGCCCCGCCTGACACAATTGCGTGGCCGTCGTTCATTAAGCTTTTTCCGTTCCATTGTGGCGGAGACAATTCAACTGCGCAAAGAGCGGATGGATCGCGGTGAAGCCATGCCGAATGATTTCCTGACACTGTTATTGCAGACGGAAACCTCCGCTGAAAAACCGGATGGTCTGTCGAGGGATGAGATTGAGGATAATCTCATCACTTTCATCGGTGCGGGGCATGAAACAACCGCACGGGCACTGGGCTGGACACTTTATCTGCTGGCTCAGGATGCGCAGGAGCGTGCTGTTGTTGAGGCAGAAATTGATGCATTCATGAATGGTGAAGGCAAGGATTTACCGCCGCATCAATGGCTGGAAAAACTGCCGCTGACCCGCGCCGCTTTTGAGGAGGCGATGCGGCTTTATCCGCCTGCACCTTCGATCAACCGTGAGGCGCTTGCGGATGATCAGTTCGGTGATCTGAAAATTCCGGCAGGTACGGCGGTGATTGTGATGCCGTGGACAATTCACCGGCACCGGAAATACTGGGATAATCCGGAGGCATTTATACCGGCGCGGTTCCATCCGCAAAACCGCGATAAGATCGACCGTTTTCAATATCTGCCATTCGGTGCAGGCCCGCGCGTCTGTATCGGCGGTAGTTTTGCCATGCAGGAAGCGGTGATTGCTCTGGCGGTTCTGTTGTCAAAGCATCGCTTTGATATGGTGGGAAATGCGAAGCCGTGGCCGGTACAAAAACTGACCACTCAGCCTAAAAACGGTTTGCTGATGAAGGTGACGCCGCGCTGAAATTCAGCGCGGCATATATTGCGGTTTTGGCGTGCCATTTGCAGACCATCAAAGCCGGAATATCACAGGCGGGCGGCGTGCCAGCGCAGATGCTCATCCATAAAGGTCGAGATGAAATAATAGGAATGGTCATAGCCTTCCCGCATATTCAATGTGAGCGGGATAGCCGCCTTGGCACAGGCTTCCTGTAGCAGCCACGGGCGCAGACCGTCATCCAGAAAACTGTCCGAAGTCCCCTGATCGACCTGCAGGCTTTCAATCCGGTGACCGTCTTCAATCAGCGATGTTGTATCATAAGCGCGCCATGCACTCTGATCACTGCCGAGATATTTCTCAAAGGCAGGCTTTGACCATCCGGCAGTGGAAGGCTGTGCAATCGGTGCAAAAGCGGAGACAGATTTAAAACGCTCAGGATTTTTCAGAGCAATGGTGATTGCCCCATGACCGCCCATGGAGTGGCCGGTAATTGCCTGACGGGACATATCCAGCGGAAACTCCTGAGCCACCAGTTCTGTCAGTTCTTCCGTAATATAACTGTACATCTGATAGTTTTTGGCAAAAGGCGCTTCTGTGGCATCGAGATAGAAGCCCGCGCCTTTACCGAACTGCCAGTTATCCGGCTCATCCGGCACATCATCACCGCGCGGGCTGGTGTCAGGGCAGAGAATAGCGATGCCTAGCTCGGCGGCAAGGCGGCGATATTCGCCTTTATCCATCACATTTTGATGGGTGCAGGTCAGGCCGGAGAGATACCATAAAACCGGCACCGGCCCCTGTTCTGCCTGTGGAGGCAGAAACAGCGCAAAAGTCATATCACACTGGCAGGCCTCACTTTTATGACGATAGATGCCCTGAGTGCCGCCGAAGGCTTTTGCCTTTGAAATGATTTCCATGAACTAACTCCCCAGAGCCACAGCAACATTGACGGCTGCGGCCACAAGTACGGTATTGAAGAAAAAGGAGACGATACTGTGCAGCAGAGTGACCTTGCGCATGGCCGGTGTCGTGACGCTGGTATCGGAGGTTTGTGCGGTCATGCCTATCACATAAGCAAAATAGACAAAGTCATAACCGGAGGGCTCCGGCGTATTCGGAAATTCAAAACCGCCTTTATGATTGCGTCCTGAGCTTCCGTCTTTGGGCGCGGTCTGATCCGGTTCCCAGTACAAATGGGCATAATGCAGCGCTGTCATCATATGAATGGTAAACCAGCCAAGCGGCACCGCGGCCAGTGTCGCAGCAAATGTGAACAGATCATGCTGTTGTTGCTGCTGATTTATCAGGATGAACAGCGAGGTGATGGAGGAAATCACAGTCGCAAAAGTGACCAGAAAAATTATCCAGACCGGCTCGTCAGTGCTTGCAGCATGTTTCTTCAAATAAGCTGAACTTAAATGCGGCAAGGCTCTTAAAGCCATGAGCAGATAGAGAATGAAGAAACAATTGACCGCAATTACCGGTGCCGGTGAAAGGGAAAAAATCCGGCAGATCAGAAAGACTGCCGCGCCGCATGCCGCTGCAATATAGAAAGACATATGACGGCGCAGCAGAAAATTCATACAGAAGCTCCGTTTGCCGGTTCCAGACGCATGTCGATATGCGGAATGCCGTCTTCCAGATATTCTTCGGAAATGGCGACAAAACCAAAAGAACCGTAGAATTTCTGCAAATGGCTTTGCCCGCCCAGCTCAATTGGCTGGTCAGGAAAGCGTGCTTGCGCAAAATCAACAGCTTCTTGCATCAGGCGCTGGCCGAGTTTGTAGCCCCTATAGTTTGGCGCTACCACAACACGGCCGATTTTTACTGCTTCATTCTCTTCCGGTGGCAGAACCCGCAGCGTCGCCGCGAGCTCCTCACCATCAAGAATGCTCAGGTGAAATGCACCGATATCCTTGCCGTCGATCTCCGCAAAGGCGCAATTCTGCTCGACGATGAACACATCCATGCGCAGTTTCAGCATTGCATAGAGTGCACGCGGTGTCAGGTCGTCGATCTCGTTCCAGCGGGAAACAAACTCTGTCATCAGAATGTAATCACCGAACGGATGGATTTGCCTTCATGCATCAGATCAAACGCGGTGTTGATCTCATCAAGTGGCATTTTATGGGTGATCAGATCATCAATATTGATCTTGCCTTCCATATACCAGTCAACGATTTTCGGCACATCGGTACGGCCGCGTGCGCCGCCGAATGCTGTACCTTTCCAGACGCGGCCGGTGACCAGCTGGAACGGACGTGTCGCGATTTCTTTACCTGCTTCTGCCACGCCGATGATGATGCTTTCACCCCAGCCGCGATGGCAGCATTCCAGTGCCTGACGCATCACATCGGTATTGCCTGTGGCGTCAAAGGAATAGTCGGCACCGCCGTCGGTCAGATCCTGAATGGCCTGCACCACCTTGTCATTGCCGATTTCACGCGGATTGATGAAGTCGGTCATGCCGAATTTCTTCGCCATTTCCACTTTGGCCGGATTGATATCAACGCCGATGATCTTATCGGCACCAACCATACGGGCACCCTGAATAACATTGAGACCGATACCGCCGAGGCCGAATACCACAACATTGGAACCCGGACGCACTTTTGCAGTGTAGATCACAGCGCCGATACCGGTTGTTACGCCGCAGCCGATATAGCAGATCTTGTCGAAAGGTGCGTCTTCACGCACTTTTGCCAGCGCGATTTCCGGCAGAACGGTGAAGTTCGAGAAGGTCGAGCAGCCCATATAATGGAAGATTTCGCCGCCATCGCAGGAGAAGCGCGAGGTACGATCCGGCATCAGGCCCTGACCCTGCGTGGCGCGGATCGAGGTGCAGAGATTGGAACGCTGCGACAGACAGGTTTTGCACGAACGGCATTCCGGTGTGTAAAGCGGGATCACATGGTCGCCCGGACGCAGCGTGGTGACGCCAGCACCGACTTCGCGCACGATACCCGCACCTTCATGGCCGAGAATGGCCGGAAACTTGCCTTCGGAATCAAGGCCGGATAGCGTATAGGCGTCGGTATGGCACACACCGGTTGCCATGATTTCCACCAGCACTTCACCTGGCTTCGGACCACCGATTTCGATTGTTTCAATAGTGAGGGGCTTATTGGCCTCCCAGGCAACAGCTGCACGCGATTTCATGGCTTTGTTCCTCTTTAAATCAGTGTCTTTTATTTCAGATAAGAGCGGATGATCCGCATAAGCTGGTCGATTTCTGTATCCATTTCAGCCGGAGACAGAGCTGCTTGCGGTTGCTGGAAGGTCTCTTTTAAATGGCTTTCCAGTACTTCAGCCATCAGGCCGGTAGCGGCACCGCGCATGGCGGCAAGCTGCTGTAAAAGCGCACCGCATTCTGTGCCTTCCTCAACCGCGCGTTCAAGTGCCTCCGCCTGACCTTTAATACGGCGCAGGCGTGTCATGACGCGTTTTTTGGCTTCCGGTGAGTGGGGCATAGTTTTCTACCGATGAATATGGTGATGAAAATATATACTATGGGGGAGTATGTCAATTGATGTGCCATATCTGCTCCTCAAGAATAGTAAAGCATAACGCAGCTGTTTATAATTCGCAGCAATCAGAATCATTTATCAGGTGCGTTGTCTTTGCCTCAGCAGTCCGTTTCATCCCTTCCGCTTTTGCCTGTCCGTGAGGCGCTGCCGCAACTGGATCATGCCTTGCAGGCTGGCGGCTCTGCCGTTCTGGTTGCGCCGCCCGGTGCGGGTAAGACGACTTTAGTGCCACTGAATCTGTTGCAGGCAAACTGGCGCAAGGACGGACGGATTATTGTGCTGGAACCGCGCAGACTGGCAGCACGTGCTGCGGCCACACAAATGGCACGCTTGCTGGGCGAAGAGGTTGGCAAAACAGTCGGCTACCGGATGCGCCTCGACAGCCGCTATAATGCGCAGACGCAAATTCTGGTGGTCACGGAAGGCGTGTTCGCACGCATGATCCTCGATGATCCGGAATTGTCCGGCATCAGTGCGGTGCTGTTTGACGAATTTCATGAGCGCAGTCTGGATGCTGATTTCGGATTGGCGCTGGCGCTGGATGTGCAGGGAGCCTTGCGTCCCGATCTTAAAATTCTGGTGATGTCGGCAACGCTTGACGGTGCGCGGGTGGCGGAACTGCTCGATAATGCGCCGGTGATAGAAAGTGAAGGCCGTAGTTTTCCGGTAGAAATCCGCTATCAGGAGCGCAAAGCCGATGAGCGGATTGAAGATGCAATGGCGCGGACAATCCGCGCGGTTCTGGCGGATGAACAGGGCAGTTTGCTGTGTTTTCTGCCTGGTCAGGGCGAGATTGAGCGTACAGTCCGCGCCCTTGAAGGGCGTGTTGGTGAGCATGTGATGCTCTGCCCGTTATATGGCGCAATGGACGGGCGGGATCAGGATCAGGCGATCAAGCCTGCGCCTGAAGGCAAGCGCAAAGTTGTACTGGCAACCTCGATTGCGGAAACTTCGATCACTATCGACGGTGTGCGGGTGGTGATCGACAGCGGGTTGTCCCGTCAGCCGCGTTTTGAACCGGCGACCGGCCTGACACGGCTGGAAACCGTGCGTGCATCGCAGGCGGCGATTACCCAGCGGGCAGGGCGTGCAGGACGAACCCAATCCGGCATAGCGATCCGGCTCTGGCATGAGGGGCAGACATCTTCTCTGCCGCGTTTTACCACGCCGGAAATTCTGGAGGCTGATCTTTCATCGCTGCTGCTCGATTGTGCGGCATGGGGCGTGCAAAATGTCAGCGATTTGCGTTTGCTGGATCTGCCCTCAACAGCCAGTCTGAAAGAAGCGGCAACTTTGCTGAAACGGCTTGGCGCGCTGGATGATGACGGACGGCTGACAACATCCGGCGAGCAGATCAGAAAACTGGCTTTGCCGGTGCGGCTTGCCCATATGGTGGCAGAGGCGTCCAATCGCGGAGAGGCATTGCAGGCGGCAGAGCTTGCTGTGCTGATGACCGAGCGGGGGCTGGGCGGTAATGAGGCTGATCTCGATACACGGCTTTCTCGCTTCCGCCGTGATCGCGGCGACCGTGTGCAAAAGGCACGCGGACTGGCACGCTCGCTGATTAAAGATTTGCCGGCTGCAAATGTGCAAAACAAAGAAGAAGTTCATGCCGGTCGCCTGCTATTGGATGCCTATCCGGATCGTGTGGCCAAAGCGCGTGGCAATGGCGGGCAGTTCATTCTGGCCAATGGGCGCGGTGGTGAGCTGGATGCGAGCCAACATCTTTCCCGCGTACAGTGGCTGGTGGTCGCGGATCTGACCGGACGGGCAGGGGCGCAGCGTATTCTCTCTGCCGCTGAGGTTAGTGAGGAGGACATCCGCAAAAGTCTGGCAAGCCAGATCGAAGGCGGACAACAGGTTGTCTATGACCCTGAACGCAAAGCTCTGCGTGCCCGCGAGGCGGTGCGGCTGGGGGCAATAACCCTGTCGGAGAAAAATCTGGCGGCACCATCAGGAGAGGCCGCTGATCTGGGCGTTGTTCAGGCGGTGCGCCAATATGGTTTGGATATTCTGCCTTGGGATAAATCAGCTTTGACGCTGCGTCGCCGTCTCGGCTGGCTTTATCGCGGGCTTGGTGAGCCATGGCCGTCAATGGATGATGAGTACCTTCTGGCAACATTGGAAGACTGGTTGCTGCCGTTCCTGACCGGTGAAGCACGGCTCGATAAAATCAACCAATCCGCTTTAATGAACGGCTTACGCTCGCTTGTGCCATTCGATCTGCAACGGCAGATTGATGCTTTGGCACCAACGCATTTTACTGTGCCGACCGGCTCCAATATCGCAATTAATTATGAGGGCGATGAACCGGTAATCGCCGTGCGGGTGCAGGAATTGTTCGGCCTGACGACGCACCCTTCCATTGCCCGTGATACGGTGCCGCTGCTGCTGGAATTATTGTCTCCGGCACACCGGCCAATCCAGATCACCCGCGATTTGCCGAATTTCTGGAAAGGTTCTTGGGCTGATGTGCGCACCGATATGCGTGGCCGCTATCCCCGCCATGTCTGGCCGGAAAATCCCGCAGAGGCGGATCCCACTCGGCGTGCCAAACCACGCGGGACTTGAATATTTCGGCTCTGGCGGCCTGCAAATGGCACTCTTCTGCGCTTACCTAGGCTCACGTACTATTGTACGCTCTGCTCCGGTTCTCGCAGAGCACCATTTTCGGCTCGCCATAACCAAAATATGGCGGGAGCGTTCGGGGGAAATTAGCCTGCGGCAGGATGGCGCAGATTTGCTTGCGTACATGCCGATTTTGCCGCATAAGGCATTTTATGCGCGATAATTTACGGGGAATGACTGCATGGCAAATGGTGATCTGATAAACCGGGCCTCGTCGCTTTCCCGTCGCCTGCGTCTCACAACATTGGTGCGCGTGCGCTGGTTTGCCATTACCGGCCAGACCGCTGCTGTTTTGTTCGTTTCTCTGTCGTTGAATTTTGTGTTTCCGCTGGGTATCAGTTTCGCGCTGATTGCCGTATCGGCATGGCTCAATCTGTTCTTATCCTTCCGTTATCAGCTTAATCATCGTTTGGATTTGCGCACAGTTCTGCTGGTCTTAGCCTTTGATATTTTGCAGCTCACCGGCCTGCTTTATCTGACCGGCGGTCTGCAAAATCCGTTTGCCGTGCTGTTGGTTGTGCCGGTGATTATTGCATCAACCGCACTTTCTGTACGCAGTATTTTGCTACTCGGCCTGATGGCGATCGCCTGTGCCAGTGTACTGGTGGTGTGGCATCTGCCTTTACCTTGGTATAGCGGCATGACGCTGGAACTGCCGCTGATGTTTGTCATCGGTGTTTGGTGTGCCATTGTTTCGACGCTGATTTTCAGCGGTGTCTATGTTTATCGTATTGCTGAAGAAGCGCGCCTGTTGGGCGATGCTCTGAGTGCAACCGAACTGGTGTTGCAGCGTGAGCAGCATCTATCGGCGCTTGACGGTCTTGCCGCTGCTGCTGCCCATGAATTGGGAACACCGCTGGCGACCATCACGCTGGTGGTCAAGGAAATGCAACGTGCTCTGAAAAGTGATGACCGTTATGCCGAGGACATTCAGTTGTTGTCCTCTCAGGCGCAGCGTTGCCGCGAAATTCTGCAGCGTCTCACCAGCCTGTCTTCGGAAGGCGAAGAGCATATGTCGAAACTGGCATTGTCCTCGCTGATTGAAGAGGTGATCGCGCCGCATCGCAATTTCGGCATTCAGATTGATGTTGAGAAAAAACCTGATCCGAAATCAATGATTGCCGAGCCGGTTGTCCGTCGCAATCCCGGTGTGATCTATGGTCTTGGTAACCTGATCGAGAATGCCGTGGATTTTGCCAAGACCGAGACACAGGTGGTCTGGGGCTGGGATGAAAATTCAGTGCGCATCACGATCCGTGATGACGGCAAAGGCTTTTCAGTGGATATGCTCGACAGGATCGGTGAGCCTTATATGTCGCGCCGCAGCGATGAGCGCAATGGTGGCGGATTGGGGCTTGGGCTGTTCATTGCCAAAACACTGTTGGAGCGTTCCGGTGCGCATATCTCCTTTGCCAATCGTCCTGAACCGGGTCAAAGCGGTGCGGAAATTACGATTGTCTGGTCGCGGCAGGCGCTGACAGCATAAATCCGATTCTCCGGAGAAGCAGGGAGGGTGTCTGAGACTGAAAGATTCGTTTTTCAGTGTTTGAAACTATGGCCTTTACAGGCATATTTTGAGTAAAATCTCTGTGAAATGCTATGAATTTTGTCGTTTTACATGAATAGTTACATTGCATATTTGACTTTTTGACGCAGGCGCAGCAATAAGTAAAAAGACAAAAGACGAGTAAGGAATACCTGATGGATGATATGAGTCAGGATGATCACCTTGCCATCGGCAGTGATCCTTCGCTTCTTCTGGTTGATGACGACAAACCGTTTCTGCAGCGGCTCGCGCGTGCTATGGAAAGCCGTGGTTTTACAGTAACAACAGCTGAATCCGTTGAGGAAGGCATTGCTGCTGTGAAGCTGGCAGCTCCGGCCTATGCCGTTGTTGATATGCGCCTCGGTGACGGTAATGGTCTGGACATTATTGAAGCTATCCGCAGCAAGCGTGAAGATACCCGCGCCATTGTGCTGACCGGTTACGGCAATATTGCCACCGCTGTGAATGCCGTCAAAATCGGTGCGATTGATTATCTTTCCAAGCCTGCGGATGCTGATGAGGTTTTTGCAGCGCTGACCCGCCGTGATGGTGAGAAGATTGCGCCGCCGGAAAACCCGATGTCCGCAGATCGTGTGCGTTGGGAACATATTCAGCGCGTTTATGAAATGTGCGAACGCAATGTTTCTGAAACCGCACGCCGTCTGAATATGCATCGCCGTACTTTGCAGCGTATTCTGGCCAAACGCGCTCCGCGTTAAGCCTTATCTTTATAATCATGCCGGCTGGTTTTTCAGTCGGCATCACTGAGCGGCATCGACACGCCTGCCATTTCTGCAAGTGTCAGCCGGTTTGCGCCGATCCGCGCCAGCTGCAATGTCAGCGCCTTGCGTGTGGCCGGTGCCAGTTTATGCTCCGGAGCATCGCGCAGAATTTCCCCGCCATAACCGTCCGAGAGTATAAAACCGCAATCTTTCGGAAAGATCTCGCGCGGCACCTGTGCATGGGTGGCAAAAAACAACCGGTCGCAATAATTGCGGTAATCCGGCCATTTCTGATCGGCTTTCCAGTCCTCGACAGATGATTTGATTTCAATAATCCAGATTTCGCCTTTGCGCGTCAGCCCGACCAGATCGGCGCGCCGGCCTGAACGCAGAGAAATTTCAGGCAAAACATGAATATTCAGATCAAGGCACAGGCGCTGCACGCCGCGCCGCACCAGCAATGCCAGTTCAGACTGACGGCCGTCACTGAGAGGATGTTGTTGAAAAGGCGAGATAATTGGCATGTGTCTCTGTCAGTATAGGTGTCCGTTTATCTTGGATAACGGATTTTATAAAAGATAATCATGGTTAATGATTGATTAAGGATCAATGGTTAACTTGTTCCCAACAAATGTTGACTGTCATTACGGTTTTCTGAGGGGAAAAATGGTATACAGAAATGCACTCTCTGCCGCGGGTCTTTTTTTGACAATGGCGCTGGCCGGTTGTTCGACAACCTCACCTTTTCAGACCAGTACGGCATCCTATTCCAGTGTTACAGATGCAGCCTATGTGCTGCCGACGGTTCCTGTTCAGAAAATCGCACCGGAATATCGTCGCCAGCAGGTTAAATATGAAACGACAGAAGCACCCGGTACAATTGTCGTCGATACGCAGAACAAGTTTTTATATCATGTCGAGCCGGATGGTAAGGCGATGCGTTATGGTATCGGTGTTGGTCGTGAGGGCTTTCAGTGGAAAGGCAATGCCAAAGTTGCCATGAAACGTGAATGGCCAACATGGACACCGCCGGCACCGATGATCAAGCGCCAGCCGGAACTGGCAAAATATGCCGGTGGCATGAAACCAGGTCTGAACAATCCGCTGGGTGCCCGTGCGCTCTATCTGTATAAAGGCGGACGTGACAGCGGCTATCGTCTCCATGGGACGCCGGAATGGTGGTCCATCGGCAAGAATGTATCTTCCGGCTGCATCCGTCTGATTAATCAGGATATTATGGATTTGTATGACCGTGCCGGTGTCGGTGCCAAGGTTGTTGTGCTGTAATCTGGTATGGCAGAGACAATAAAAAACGCGGCTTTTAAGCCGCGTTTTTTATTGATGATATTTCTGAACTCTCAGATAGCTTCGACCTGCAGAACTTCCGGAACGAAATGTTTCAGCAGGTTCTGAATGCCGTGTTTCAGTGTTGCTGTTGAAGACGGGCAGCCGGAGCAGGCACCTTTCATATGCAGATAAACAACGCCATGTTCAAAACCACGGAATGTGATGTCGCCGCCATCTTGTGCCACAGCAGGGCGCACGCGGGTTTCAATCAGTTCTTTGATGGTTTCAACGATTTCCGCATCCGCATCGGCGAAGAACTCACCTTCAGTATGATCGTGACCTTTGGACTGTTCTGATGCCATGACCGGTGCGCCGGACATCATATGTTCCATAATCGTGCCGAGAATGGCCGGTTTGAGATGCTGCCATTCCGCACCGTCTTTGCTGACAGTGATGAAATCATAGCCGAAAAATACACCATTCACGCCTGGTACTGCGAAGAGTTTAGCGGCGAGAGGCGAGGTATTGGCGGCGCTGTCCGCATCGCGGAAATCAGCAGTGCCTTCCGGCATAACCACTTTACCCGGCAGGAATTTCAGGGTCGCCGGATTAGGTGTGGCTTCAGTCTGGATGAACATTGAAGTTCTCCCGTGTTAAATGAGGGCTGTAAAGAAAATACGGCAACCATGACCACAGAGTTGCGTGATTGCTCTTAATATAGGTGTTTCAGGCGACGGCATCAATGTCATCGTCAGAAAGATCTGACGGAATGACTGTGACCGGAACAGGGAAGGATGCGCCGCGCCCTGCAATCGACTGTACCAGCGGTCCCGGACCTTCTTTGCCGGAACCGGCAGCCAGTACCAGAATGGCAATATCCTGATCTTCTTCAATCAGGCTGTGAATTTCTTCCGCAGTCTGCCCCTCGCGCACAATCAGTTCAGGCTCAATGCCGTATTGCTCACGCAATTGCGTTGCATATTTATTCAGTGCTGTCTGCGCCCGTTCCAGTGCCTCTGCCCGCATAATATTGCCGACACCAAGGAATTGCTGGAAATCAGACGGGTCGATGACGAACAGCAACACCAATGCGCCGCCGGTATTGCGCACACGGCGTGATGCATAGGCAACCGCACGTCCGCATTCGGGCGTTTCATCAATTGAGACAAGAAATTTACGGCGGTGGCCGGCTTCCCGGCTAAGACGTTTTGAAACCATGCGCGGGAATTTGCCACTCAATAGGCCCGACTGCAAGATGACAATTTTGTGGCGGGGTGAAATTTTACATATTTGCCCTATGAAAATTGCGCAGTTTTCTGTCCCAGAACCTGTGCCGTAAAATCTATGCCCGTCGTTTATATTGTGTTTTCAGGCACTTTGTGTTTGAAAGGACAGGCTATCGTCCTGCATTTCTTGCTATTTCACATTGCTGTGTAGCGGAATGATTTTTTATGTGCGGCAGAGTTTTGCGGCTTTTAAGCCTGTCTCTGCTTGCTGCGGACAAGGAAAAATTCAAAAAATGACGAAGACTTATGGCAAGCTGGCCTCGCGTGTTTACGAGTTGGATAAACCGGTCGGGCGCTCTTTCGGTGATGTGGAATTCTATCTCGAACGCCTGAAAACCATCACAGGGCCGGTTCTGGAACCGGCCACAGGCAATGGCCGTATGCTGATGCCGCTGGCACAGGCGGGGCACAGCGTCAGCGGGTTTGATCTGTCTCCTGAAATGCTTGCTTTATGCAAAGCAAATTGTGCGCAATATGGTGTGGATGCAGAGCTGAGCCTGCAGGATTTCACAACATTTCATTATGCGCAAAAATTTGCGGCTATTGTGCTGCCAGCCGGTTCTTTCCAGCTTATGACCGATGTTGTTGATGCGATGAGTTTCCTGCGACGCAGTAAAGAGGCGCTGGCTCCAAACGGCAAATTACTGCTGGATATTTCTGTGGTCGGTGATTTCATGGATCACGCACCACGTGCGCGGCACTGGCAGGATGGCGAAGATTTGCTGACCTTGCAGGAAATGCGCACTGCAACGGATTACGTCAAACAGGTGGGGACATCCCAGCTGCGTTATGAGCTATGGCAAGATACGCAACTGGTGGCAACGGAGATGGAATTATTTTCTTTACGCTGGTGGGGCGTGTTTGAGCTGGAACTGGCACTGCGCGAGGCCGGTTTTACGCAAATCAAAATCTACGGCGATTATCAGTCAGGCGATTTTGATGCGGGCTCGGTTGGTACTCTGACCTTCGAGGCGCAATAGAAATAAAAGAGGCAGGGAATTCCCTGCCTTTTTTTGTATTTTTACTTCTGCAGAAAGCCGACAATATCACGCACATTGTGCATGGTTTCTTCGGCAATCACGCTTGCGCGTTCACCGCCGTCACGCAGAACTGCATCAATATAAGCCGGATCGGCTACCAGACGGCGCATTTCATGGGTGATCGGTGAAAGCTGCGCAACTGCGAGTTCTGCAAGCGATGCTTTGAACTCTGAGAACTGCTTGCCGCCGAAATCACGCAATACGGCTGCCTTGTCCGTGTTGGTCAGAGCCGCGAAGATACCGATCAGATTATCCGCTTCCGGACGGCCTTCCAGACCTTCAACTTCTGAAGGAATAGCATCGGCATCAGTCTTGGCTTTGCGGATCTTCTTGGTGATGGTGTCTTCATCATCAATCAGATTGATACGTGACAGATCGGATGGATCGGATTTCGACATTTTCTTGGTGCCGTCACGCAGCGACATGATACGCATCGCAGGGCCTGAAATCAGCGGTTCTGTGATCGGGAAAAAGCCCGATACAGTTTCATCACCAACAGCCATTTCCACGCCGATGCCGAGCGAGGCAATACGGTCGGAATAGTCATTGTTGAATTTCTGCGCAATGTCACGTGTCAGTTCAAGATGCTGTTTCTGATCGTCTCCAACCGGCACGGCGGTGGCACGGTAGAGCAGAATGTCAGCAGCCATCAGGCTCGGATAGGCCAGCAGACCCAGCGAGGCATTTTCGCGGTCTTTACCGGCTTTGTCCTTGAACTGCGTCATGCGGTTCATCCAGCCGATACGAGCAATACAGTTGAACACCCATGCAAGTTCCGCATGCTGACGTACGCGGCTCTGATTAAAGACAATGCTCTTTTTCGGATCAAGACCGGCAGCCAGATAGGCGGCAGTGAGTTCACGCGTGGAATTTAAAAGTTCCACCGGATCCGGCAGAATAGTCAGCGCATGCATATCAACAACGCAATAGACGCAATCATTTACATCCTGCAAGGCAACCCAGCGTTTGATTGCGCCAAGATAATTGCCGAGGTGAAGATTGCCGGTTGGTTGTGCGCCGGAGAAAATGCGTTCTTTGAAGGTGTTCATTCTTGATAAATCCTGAAGCTGGTGGAGAGCCGGTCGAGCGTGATTATCGTCGAAACGTAAGGTTTGATAATCAGGGATGCTCTGGGGTTGCTTTTAAGGCTGGCATATGTGGTTTGGACGCATGCTGCCAGTCTTGGCTAAAAAGTTTGGATTATAAAAAATATCCGGAAGGCAGGCGTGTAATCCTGTCTTCCGGATGTGTTATTACTGCCAGAGTGCTGAAAAGCAATCAAGCGGAAATATCTGTATTCTCCGGCGTTGCCGCTGCTTTTTTACGGCGGCGCATATTGCCTTTCAGGGCGGAGAGGCTGGCACCGCCAATGGCAAAAACCGTTGCAAAATAAACAATCATGCTGCCGATCACGAGCAGGCCGAGCGTTGTTGCCTGCACCAGTAGTCCTGCCTGCCTGCTCAAATAGGTCTCAAAATATTGAGCGGCAAAATACAGAGCTGCGGCCATGATGCTTGCTGCGATAATCAGGCGCGGAATACGGCGGATGAGACCGGCATCATAATCCCAATGTTTACGCCAGATCAGAACGGACAGCAGCAGAACGGCATTGACCCAACCGGCAGTGATTTCCGCCGTCGCAATGCCGGTAGGGCCGAGACGCGGGAACAGGATCAGCGCCAGTGTCACATTCACCACCACCGAAATACCGGCAAAGATCATCGGTGTGCGGGTATCCTCACGGGCAAAGAACCCCGGAATAAAGGCTTTAATCAGCACAAAGGCTGGCAGGCCGAGACCGTAAACTGCGAGAATTTGTGAAACAATCAGCGTGGATTCCGGGCCGAACTGCCCGCGTTCAAACAACAGGCGCACCAGTGGTTCGGAGAAAACCAGCAGGGCTGCCGCCGCAGGCAATGTCAGGAACAGAGTGAATTCGACAGAACGGTTCTGCAGATTTCCGGCTTCCTGCATATGGCCGCCGCGCAAGGCACGCGACAATTCCGGCAGCAGAACTGTGGCAACAGCAATGCCGACCACACCGAGCGGCAGCTGATAGAACCGGTCAGCATAAACGAGAGAGGACACAGCACCATCTGAGCCGGATGCAATATTGGTATTAATCAGCAGATTGATCTGCGTAATGCCGCCGGTAATCGCGGCAGGCAGTGCCAGCACCAGCAAGCGGCGTACATTGGGGGTCAGTTTCGGGCGGCGAAAGCCGATTTTGATACCAGCGCGGCGTACTGCAAACCAGACAATAGCGAGCTGTACCAGACCTGCCGCCATCACACCCCATGACAAGGCATAACCGATTTGCAGCGGGTCGTAATTCTGCGCCCATGCCAGCAGCAGCGCGCCGATCAGAATGAAATTCAGGAAAACCGGCGCAATGGCTGCCGCGAAATATTTATGCAGGCTGTTGAGCATACCGCCCATCATCGCTGCCAGCGACATACAGGCGAGATAGGGGAACATGATCATCGCCAGATTGACCGTATTCTCAAACTTCACCGGATCACTGGTGAAGCCCGGTGCAATAACTGTACTGACCAGAAACGGCATGGAAAGTTCCATGGCGATGGTCAGGCCGAGAAGAATGGTGAACAGCACCCCAAAGACTTCTTCAGAAAAGCGCTTGGCACCATCCATACCATTTTGCTCGATCTCTTTGGCAAAGAGCGGCACGAAGGCAGCATTGAATGCACCCTCAGCAAATAAGCGCCGGAAAGTATTTGGAAAGCGGAAAGCGGTGTTGAAAGCATCCGCAACAGGACCGGTTCCGAGAAAAGCTGCCATCAGCATTTCACGGGTAAAGCCGAAGATTCTGCTCATCAGCGTGCCGGAAGCAACAGTTGCAAATTTTTTCAGCAGGCTCATGAATTCATCTCGTGAATAGGGAAGGACATGCAGGCAATGCGGCAGACTTTAAAAAGGCGCAAGCCGGATTAACCTGCCGTTTCGCGCAATTTTTTCGGATCGCCGTTTTTGTTATCTGGTGCTCTGCTATCACTCCCGCTCTTGTCAAACAAGCTGAGGAGGCGTTTCTGGATATTGGCCTGCTTGGTCGTACCTGTAATTTTTTGCCCGTCGAGACCGGTGACATAGAAAGTATCAATCACTTTCTCACCGAATGTCGTAATATGCGCCGAGGCAATATTGAGCGAAAGATCGGAAATCGCATTGGTAATTTCCGACAAGAGACCGGTGCGATCCAGCCCTTTGACCTCAATCACTGTGAATTTCTCCGAGAGCGTATTGTTGATATGCACCCGCGGCGTGACATGAAAAGCACGAGCAGAGCGCCGTGCTTTAGTCTTGCGTGCCAGAACCTCCGGCAGATAGGTGGTGCCGGTCAGCACATCTTCAATCAGTTGACCAACACGCGCAGCACGGCGCATTTCATCATCATTGGTGTCGAATTCGCGGCTGATGAGGATGGTATCGAGCGCCCGCCCGTCCGTGGTGGTGAAAATCTGTGCATCCACAATATTGGCACCTGCCGCTGCACAAGCACCGGCAATAATTGACAGCAGGCGCGGATGATCGGGCGACAGAATGGTCAGTTCAGTCACTGCTTCAAACTCATGCGGGCGTGCCAGAATGTTGAGGATTTTGCCCGCTTCATCGCTGGCGCGGATGAAATCCGCATGGCGCTTCTGGTCTTCCTGCGGCACGGTCAGCATATAATTATCATAATGCAGCGCCAGAACAGCTTTCCGCTTGTCCTCCGGCCAGTCGCCAAGCTGCTCGGCCAGCTGGCAGCGTGCCTGATTGCTGCGTTCGGTCTGGCTCACTTCCGAGAAGCCACCGGTCAGCAGTAATTCTGTTTCATGATAGAGGGTGCGCAGTAACTGACCTTTCCAGCCGTTCCAGACGCCGGGGCCGACCGCTTTAATATCGCAGATTGTTACCAGCAGCAGTAGTTTCAACCGCTCGGTGGTCTGAACAATAGCGGCAAAATCGGCAATGGTTTTGCGGTCATTCAGATCGCGCGATTGCGCAACCTTGCTCATGGTCAGATGTTCCTGCACCAGCCATGCCACCAATTCTGTCTCTGACGGATTAAGCCCGAAACGCGGGCATAATTTACGGGCGATTTTGGCTCCGGCGGTGGAGTGATCCTCCGGCCTGCCTTTGGCAATATCGTGCAGCAGCAAGGTCACATAGAGAAGATGCCGGTCGTTTTTGAGTGTCGGCAACAGGCTGTGGGCGAGCGGATGCTCGTTTTTCAGCGTCTCATGTTCAATCTCGGACATGATGGCGATGCAGCGCAGCAGATGCTCATCAACGGTATAATGATGATACATATTAAACTGCATCATCGCGACGATCTTGCCAAAATCAGGAATGAATTGCCCCAGCACCCCGGATTCATTCATGCGGCGCAATGTGCGTTCCGGCGTGCGCGGCGAGGCAACAATTTCCAGAAACAGCCGGTTGGCTTCCTTGTCATTGCGCACATCGCTTTTGATCAGTTTCAGCGAGCGGCTGACGCGCTGAATGACATGCGGGTGATATTGCAGCCCGTGTTTATCAGCGAGATAGAACAGCCGGATCAGATTGACCGGATCACGCTGAAACACCTCATCATCAGCAATATTGATGCGGTTATGGTCGAGAATGAAGTCCGTACTGCCGGCAATTTTGCGCTTTTTGCGGGTCAGTGTGGAATAGATCTGGCCGGTGCCCGGTGTTTCTTTGAACTGCTCTTCTTCCAGCGCTGCACTGATGATGCGGGTCAGATCACCGACATCCTTGGCGACCAGAAAATAATGTTTCATGAAGCGTTCAACACCGGTCTGCCCCGGATGATCCGTGTAGCCAAGGCGGGTGGCAATCTCGCGCTGAATGTCGAAGGACAGGCGTTCTTCCGCCTTGCCATAGAGAAAATGCATATGGCAGCGTACTGCCCAGAGAAAATCATCGGCCTTGCTGAACAATTTTGCTTCGCTGCGGGAGAAAACGCCACGTTTAATCAGCTCTTCCGTGGAATGAACACGGTAAATATATTTGGCAATCCAGAACAGGGTTTGCAGGTCGCGCTGCCCGCCTTTGCTCTCTTTAACATTCGGCTCGACCAGATAGCGCGTTGAACCCGCTTTTTTGTGGCGGATATCGCGCTCAATCAGCTTGGCCTGCACAAATTCCGCACCGCTGTCGGCAACGATCTCCTGATCGAAACGGGTGGTGAGTTCGTCAAAAAGCTCTTGGCTGCCGGTGAGAAAGCGCGCTTCAAGCAGTGAAGTGCGGATGGTCATATCCTCGCGCGACAGGCGGATAGCATCATCAATATTGCGCGTGGAATGGCCGACTTTCAGCCCCATATCCCAGAGCATATAGAGCATATATTCCACAACCTGCTCGCCCCATGGTGTTTGCTTATAGGGCAGCAGAAACAGCAGATCGATATCAGAACCCGGTGCCAGACCGCCGCGTCCGTAACCGCCGACAGCGATAATGGCGAGGCTTTCCGCTTTGGACGGGTTCACCGCCGGATAAATATGCTCAACGGTAAAATCATAAAGCGCGGCAATGATCTGATCCATCAATCCGCTGATGCGTCTGGCACAGGCAATACCGCCGCCGTCTTCCAGCAACATGGTCTCGGCACGGGCTTTACCGTCTTTCCATGTGGTTTTTAGTGTTTTCAGAACCTGATTGCGCATCTGGTCTTTGCTTGCATCTGCGTTGACGATCTCTGTGAGCGCGGCAGCAAGCGCCTGCCTGTCAATGATGCGGTCAAGATGAAGATCGGACAAGCGCATGGATCATGGTTCCGTAGTAGCAAAGTTACGATGCAGAAAACTGAGCATGGATTAAAGCTGAACGCAACGGTAAGTCTGCATTGTGCTTTAAACAAAAAAGGCCGGAGAGTGCTCCGGCCTTTTGAGTTTGGTTACTGAAATAATCAGTTGGTTGCCGCATAGGCGGCAAAGGCCGCCATATTGGCAATGTCGGAATCCTTGGCGCTCAGCGGTACGATCTGCACAGCCTTGTCGAGACCGGTCAGCAACGGGCCGATCAGTGTTGCGCCGCCCAGTTCCTGCAGCATATCAGCGGCGATGGAGGCCGCATGATAATCCGGCATCACCAGCACATTGGCAGGGCCTGTCAGGCGGGTGAACGGATAGGATTCCATCAGCTTGCCGTTGAGAGCCACATCGGCACTCATTTCACCGTCAAATTCAAAGTCTACATGGCGTTTTTCGAGAATACGCACGGCTTCCTGAATCTTTTCCGAGCGTGCACCGGACATATGACCGAAGGTGGAATAAGCCAGCATGGCAACGCGCGGCACATAGCCCATGCGGCGTGCAACATTGGCGGCTTCCACGGCGATATCAGCCAGTTCTTCCGCTGTCGGCTGTTCATGCACCGCAGTATCGGCGATGAAAACGGTACGGCCACGGCACAAAGCCAGCGATACACCGATCATCCGGTGTCCCGGTTTCACATCAATCACGCGGCGCACATCTTCAATGCTGGTGGCATAATTGCGGGTTACGCCGGTAACCATGCCGTCCGCATCGCCCATGGCGACCATGCAGGCCGCAAAATGGTTGCGGTCATTATTGATCATGCGCTGGCAGTCGCGGAACAGGTAGCCTTTACGCTGCAATTTCTCATAGAGATAATCGGCATATTCCGAGGTGCGCTTGGACAGACGGGCATTGGTGATTTCAATGCCGATTTTGTCAAGGTCGATACCGGCCTGTTCGGCTGTCTCACGAATGCGGTCTTCACGGCCGAGCAGAATGGCTTTACCCAAACCCTGCGATGTGAAGGAAACGGCAGCGCGGATGATTTGCGGCTCTTCACCTTCGGCAAAAATCACGCGCTTGGTATGACGGCGGATACGGTCATAAATACCGGTCATTGTCGAGGCGATCGGATCGCGGCGTGCAGCCAGAGACCGTGCATAGGCATCCAGATCTTCAATCGGCTTACCGGCAACACCGCTGTCCATTGCGGCTTTGGCAACAGCAACCGGAATTGTGGAGAGCAGGCGCGGATCAAACGGCACAGGAATGATGTAATTCGGGCCGAAACGCGGACGGTTGCCCTGATAGGCGGCAGCCACATCATCCGGCACATCCGTGCGTGCCAGTTCTGCCAGCGCATTGGCGGCGGCAACTTTCATCGCATCATTGATGGTGGTGGCGCGAACATCGAGCGCACCGCGGAAAATATACGGGAAGCCGAGGACGTTGTTGACCTGGTTCGGATAGTCGGAGCGACCGGTCGCGACGATCGCATCGGAGCGGATGGCTGCCACTTCTTCCGGTGTGATTTCCGGATCAGGATTGGCCATGGCGAAGATAATCGGATTATCGGCCATGGAGCGAACCATATCTTCGGTCAGCGCGCCTTTAGCGGAAACACCGAAGAAAATATCCGCGCCTTCCATGGCTTCCGCCAATGTGCGCTTGTCAGTCTTGACTGCATGGGCGGATTTCCACTGGTTCATACCTTCAGTACGACCCTGCCAGACCACGCCCTTGGTGTCACATAGCGTTACATTTTCGGACGCAAAGCCCATGGCTTTGACCAGTTCGATACAGGCGATACCGGCAGCACCGGCACCGTTACAAACCATTTTGGTGGTCTTCAGGTCACGGCCGGTGAGGTGCAGAGCATTGATCATACCGGCAGCGGCGATAATCGCAGTACCATGCTGGTCATCGTGGAAAACCGGAATATTCATCAGCTCGCGCAGGCGGCTTTCGATGACGAAGCACTCAGGTGCTTTGATGTCTTCCAGATTGATACCGCCGAAGCTCGGGCCGAGATAGCGTACGGAATTGATGAATTCTTCCACATCGGTGGTATCGACTTCGAGATCGATGGAATCCACATCGGCAAAGCGCTTGAACAGCACCGACTTGCCTTCCATCACCGGCTTGGAAGCCAGTGCGCCGAGATTGCCGAGACCCAGAATGGCGGTGCCATTGGAGATCACGGCAACCATATTACCCTTGGATGTATAGTCATAGGCCTTGGCGGGATCTTCCGCGATCGCTTTGACCGGTACAGCAACACCCGGAGAATAGGCCAGCGACAGATCGCGCTGGGTAGCCATTGGTTTGGTCGGAGTAATTTCCAGCTTGCCCGGACGTCCGCGGGAGTGGAAATCCAGCGCTTCCTGTTCTGTCAGGGATGTGCCTTTTCCGGCTTGTGGTTTCTGGCCAGATTGCGGCTTCTGGGTGGTCTTATCGTTGGTCATTGACCCCTCCGATTTTCTCTGCGAGGGCGGTTGTCAGCTTATGCAGCGTGAACGGCCATAGTATTATAATATATTGAAACATCCTTCGGATGGCTGGGCAGTGTGTTTATATCAAGTCGGCCTGTTTGTGTAGCGCAATATTTGAAAAGATTCCGATGTTCAAAGACAATATTCGTATAATCGGCGCATTCCGGCGAAAATCACGGGGATATAAGCAACTGGCTGCTTCACAGGGCTTTGTTCGAAGTTTTAAACTGAAGCGTATCCCGAAAAGTGTGAAGCAGTTTTCGGAGCAAGATACGCGGAAAACAAAATGGCAGAGCATTTCCTATTGGTTTAATCAAAACCGGAAATGCTCGTGCAGGATTTTGAGAAATTATTTCAGGAACATGTGTATTCCCTATGACGCAGCATGATACAGCCTCAGTAAAACCTGACCGGACGCCTGAACTCGCAGATGAGCCGCAGAGCACTTATGATGCAGGTCTCACCGCGCGTCCGACGCCGATGATGGAACAATATATTGAGATCAAGGCTGCCTATCCCGACAGCTTGCTGTTCTATCGTATGGGCGATTTTTACGAGCTGTTTTTCAATGATGCGATTGAGGCATCAGAGGCTCTCGGGATCACACTGACCAAGCGCGGCAAACATCTGGGTGAAGATATTCCGATGTGCGGTGTGCCGGTGCATACGGCAGATGATTATTTGCAGCGTCTGATCGGCAAGGGCTTCCGCGTGGCCGTCTGTGAGCAGGTGGAAGATCCGGCTGAGGCGAAGAAACGCGGCTCCAAATCCGTGGTCAAACGCGATGTGATCCGACTTGTCACGCCGGGCACGATCACCGAAGAAAAACTGCTTGATCCGGCGCGTGCTAACTTTCTGATGATACTTGGCCGCGTAAAAGGTGCGGAAGAAGGTCGGCTGTCGCTGGCATGGATTGATATTTCCACCGGCCAGTTCCGCATGACGGAAACCACGCCTGAAAAACTCTATGCCGATATTATGCGCGTTGATCCGAGCGAGCTGATCGTGCCGGAAACCGCCTTTCAGGATCCGCAAATCCGTCCGGTACTGGATCTGCTCGGGCGTATTGTCATGCCACAACATCCGAGCCTGTTTGAAAGTTCAACGGCAGAAGAACGCATCAAGCGTTATTACGGCGTGGCAACTTTGGATGGTTTCGGTGAATTCAACCGCACCGAACTTTCCGCCATTTCCGGTGCCATTGCATATTTAGAGAAAACCCAGATTGCCGAGCGCCCGCCGCTGATGCGGCCAGAACGTGAGACGGATGGGTCGTCGCTGTTTATTGATCCGGCAACCCGCGCCAATCTGGAACTGATGCGCACGCTCTCCGGCAATCGTGAAGGCTCATTGCTCAAGGCGGTTGACCGCACGGTCACCGGTGCCGGTGCACGCCTGCTGGCCGAGCGCCTGACAGCGCCGCTGACTGAGCCGGAAAAAATTACTACAAGACAGGATTCGGTCGCGTTTTTCTTAAGTGAAACACCCTTGGCACAGGGGCTGCGTGCTGCTTTGCGCGGTGTGCCGGATATGCCGCGTGCCTTGTCACGTCTGGCGGTCGGGCGCGGTGGTCCGCGTGATCTTGGTGCCCTGCATGCCGGTTTCCAGGCGGCACATCTGGTGCGCCAACTGTTTCAGGATAAGCAATTGCCGGAAGAGCTGGCACAAGCCTGCCGCTCTATCCTCGCATTGCCGGAAGATTATGCGCAATTGCTTGATCAGACTTTGGCGGAAGAACTGCCATTGCTGAAACGTGATGGCGGTTTTATCCGCACGGGCTATCGTGCCGAGCTGGATGAAATGCGCAGTCTCCGTGATCAGTCGCGTCGCGTGATTGCCGGACTTCAGGCTGATTACATGGAAGAGACGGGCGTAAAATCGCTCAAGATCAAGTATAATAATGTGCTGGGCTATTTCATCGAGGTGACTGCCAATAATGCCGGTGCACTGACCGATACGGATGAGGCCAAAGCACGGTTTATCCATCGCCAGACTATGGCCAGCGCCATGCGTTTCACCACAACAGAGCTGGCGGAGCTTGAAACCAAAATTGCCAATGCCGCTGATCGTGCACTGTCGATTGAACTGGCAATTTTCGAAGAATTAATCCGTCACACAGTTGAAAATGCCGATGCTATTCGTGCCGGTGCTGCGGCTCTTGGCGTGATGGATGTGTCGGCAGCGCTGAGTGTTTTGGCCGATGAGCAGGGCTATTGCCGTCCGAAGGTGGACGATAGTCTGAATTTTGCCATTGATGGTGGCCGTCATCCGGTTGTCGAGCAGGCGCTGAAAAAACAGGCCGCTAATCCTTTCGTGGCCAATGATTGTGACCTGTCTCCGCTGGGCGATCAGAAATTCGGCGCGATCTGGCTTTTGACCGGTCCCAATATGGGCGGTAAATCGACCTTCCTGCGCCAGAATGCATTGATCGCAATCCTTGCACAGATGGGCTCTTACGTTCCGGCTACATCTGCGCATATCGGTATTGTTGATCGTCTGTTCAGCCGTGTCGGTGCATCGGATGATCTGGCGCGTGGCCGTTCTACCTTCATGGTGGAAATGGTTGAAACCGCCGCCATTCTCAATCTCGCCGGTGAGCGCTCACTGGTCATTCTCGATGAAATCGGTCGTGGTACTGCAACCTTCGACGGGTTGTCGATTGCCTGGGCGAGTGTGGAATATCTGCACGAGAAAAATCGTTGCCGCGCTTTGTTCGCCACACATTTTCATGAAATGACGGCACTGTCAGAGAAGCTGGCACGACTTGCCAATGTCACCATGCGGGTGAAAGAGTGGGAAGGCGATGTCGTGTTCCTGCACGAAGTGGCCAAAGGTGCCGCTGACCGCTCCTATGGTGTGCAGGTTGCCCGTCTTGCCGGTCTGCCGGATGCGGTGGTTGAACGGGCGCGCGATGTACTGCATCGCTTAGAGGAGGGCGAAACCTCCGGCAAGGCTGAAAAGATCATTGATGATCTGCCGCTCTTTGCTGTCGTTGCCAAGCCGCGTGAGGTTGCAAAACCGGCGCAGGACAGTGCATTGCTGAGCGCTGTGAGCGAGATCAATCCGGATGATTTAACACCGCGCGAGGCGCTGGAAGCCTTGTACCACCTGAAGCAATTGTCGGTTAAAAGCTAAATTCTGACAGGAGAATTTATATGGCAGTTCTGAGGATCGTAGCTAATCTGGTAGGCTCTGATCTTCAGGCTGCACGGGTCTTTTATGAGGAGCTGCTGGGGCTGGATGTGATTATGGATCACGGTTGGATCGTAACGCTGGCTGCCGGAGCGACCGCAGAAAACAGGCCCGTCCAACAGCTCAGTTTAGCGACAGAGGGCGGCGGCGGAACGGATGTGCCCCGTCTTTCCATTGAGGTCGATAATCTGGATGAAGTCTATCATCGCGCACAGGCTGCAGGATTTGAGATCACCTATCCGCTCACGGAGGAGCCGTGGGGTGTGCAGCGTTTTTATGTCCGTGATCCGCTCGGATATGTCATAAATATCTTATCGCATCAGATATAAAAAAGACCGGTATATTGCCGGTCTTTTTGTTTTCATAACATCATACAAAACGGTCAGCTTCAGCGCCGTAATAATTGATGTAGCGACTGGAAATACGCTCGACCGGCAGAACAATCAGCACATCCGTGGTGCCGAACTGATGGTCAACCACTGCACCGTCACCGATCATCGCGCCGAGGCGCAGATAACCTTTGATCAGCGGCGGCATGGAGAACAATGCCACTTTCGGATTGATGGCTTCCTGCGGAACAATATCCATCGAGCGGTAATGCTGCTCAAGCGCACGCACATCCCATTCCGCATCGGCGCGGCAATTATGATGCAAGAAAGACAGCGGCAGTGCATGGGCTTCCGGCACCGTACCGTGGAATGAGGCGCAGCCGAACATCACTTCAATCCTGTGCTGCCGGCAATAGGACCAGATGCCCTGCCACAGCAATTCAACCGTACGCTTGGAGCGGTATTCCGGCTTGACGCAGGAGCGGCCGAGCTCAAGAAATTGCAGGCCGGGCTTGCGTTCAAGCAGTTTGGTGATTTCATATTCACCGGCAGAATAGAATGTATGACCTGCCGCGAGCATGTCGCTGCGCATCAGCCGGTATGTGCCGACAAGCTGCTCTGCCTCACCACCGGAGATTGATGTGTCATAAACCACCAGATGATCACAGATCGCATCATAATGGTCGCTGTCGCGTTCTTCGAGAATGGTATTCTGAGATTTTTGCGCACCGAGCTCGGTGTAAAAGACATCGTAGCGCAGTTTTTGCGCAATACGGATCGTGTCCGGATTATCCGCAATCCGCACAATAAGACTGCCCATACGCCCCAGTATCTGGCCGGTCAGTGAAGAAAAACCGGCATCAGCTAAAATGGCGCCTATTTCAAGCGTATCTGGTGGTGTTTGCTTCATGCGTGCATCATGCGCGGTTTGTGAAAAAATTCCAAGAGCCTGTGGCAAGATATATCCTCCGCCGGATTCAACTGTCTCAGTGCTGTCCGCAAGTATTTTGTCTGCTTAGCCACGTTTCTGAGTTGCGGTATTTATAGAGGATGTCTGCGTCAGGCATGTGACATATGCCTTTTAGATTGTCTTGTCAGGCCGGTGAAACTGACAGGTATGAAGAACGACAGCATGTAAAAAAGCCGCCGGCAAATCCGTTTAAATTGATTTGCCGGAGATTTTGTCAGGGAAATGACCGGATTTGGTGAAGATTTTGAGGTGTTTCAGCCAGCAAAGCGGGACTACTTGCCCTCAACCTGCAGAGCGGGATTTCTTCCATTGTACCAGTTCGTCGAGGATAATCAGTCCGGCACCGGTAGAAATGTAAACGTCGGCCATGTTGAAGACCGCAAATGACCAGCTAGGCAAATGGAACAGAATATAGTCCACCACATAGCCAAGCAGGCTGCGGTCGATGAGATTGCCCAATGCACCACCAATAATCAGCGCAAAGCCGATACGGCTGATCACCCGTTCCGGTGCGGTTGTCCACCACAGATAGGAGACGAAACCGATGACAGCAACGGTCATGGCTATCAGGCCGCCGTCATGCAGCCACGACAGCATGGAGAAAGCGATGCCTTCATTATGGGTGCGGTAAAGCGCCAGAAACGGCAGCAGATCAATCTGCTGATTATAGTCCATGCCGCTCTCAACCAGAAATTTGATATACTGGTCTGAGGTGACAGCGAAAACGATAATCAGAACAGACCAGAGAGTGGCACGTTGGGACATAGGGGCTTAAACTCCTGCGTGTCTTAGTTTAGCGATCATCCAGAACCAGAGCGTCACGGCGGATTTCATAGAGCATGACGCCTGTGGCAATGGCAAGATTAAGCGAATCCGCACGGCCAGCCTGAGGAATACGTGCCAAATGTGTGCAAATTTGAGCAAGATCATCAGGCAATCCCTGCTGCTCATTGCCCATCATCAGCACGACCGGTTGTTTGTTGTAAGGAATGGTCCGGTAATCAACCGCGCCTTTGAGATGCGTTCCTACCAGCACACCCTTATAGGATTTGCGCCAGTTGACGAATTCGTCATGCTTGGCGCGATAGAGCGGCACAGCAAAAACTGACCCCATGGTCGCGCGTACGGTTTCCATCGAATAAGGGTCGGTACAGTCACCGATCAGAATAATACCTTTGGCACCGACCGCATCAGCGGTACGGATGATGGTGCCGAGATTGCCGGGATCACGCACACGGTCGAGAGCAATATAGGTGTCATTGCCCTGCGGGCGCAGGTGATCCAGTGTTTCAAAACGCTGATCAAAAACACCGGCAACCATTTGCGGATTGTCTTTGCGGGTGATTGCCGCAATCACTTTTTCTGAAGCTTCCAGCACCAGACCGCCACCGGCTTTGGTGCGGGCTGCTACTTTCTCAACAAGCGGGTTGCCTTTACCGGCTTTGGAAAACACCAGAGTGCGGATGCGCCAGCCCTGATCAATGGCATCGATCACCAGTTTCAGACCTTCCGCCAGAAACACGCCCTGCTGGTCACGAAATTTCTTCATCGACAAAGCACGCAGGTCTTTGACGATCGGGTTGGTCAGGCTGGTAACTTCTTTGACGCTACCGGTGCGCGGAGTATCTTTGCGGGAAAAATCATTGTCTTTAGTCATGAATTGGCAATCCAGCGGGAGAACATGGAAGTGGAAAGTGCGCGCTCGGCAGAGCGTTCACGCAGGATCAGCTCGCCCGATTCAATCACGCCGCCGCGACCGGTAAAGCGGTCGCGCATCAGCTCGTGAATGGCAAAGAACGAAGCACGGATCGAATAGGCAGTCAGCACAACACTGAGGGCATCCGGCGAGAGAATGGCGCGGCACATATCGACCATCTGCGGCAGATTGTCGAAAAGCTGCCAGACTTCACCATTCGGGCCGCGGCCATAAGCGGGCGGATCAAGCAGGATAATGTCGTAAGTATTGCCACGACGCTCTTCGCGCGCCACAAATTTGGTTGCGTCTTCGCAAATCCAGCGGATCGGCTTGTCTTCCAGACCGGCCAGCGCCTGATTTTCACGCGCCCAGTTGATCGCTTTTTTGGAAGCGTCCACATGGGTCACTTCAGCGCCGGCATGGGCCGCAATCAGCGAGGCAACGCCGGTATAGCCGAACAGGTTGAGGACACGCACGGAACGGTTGATCTGCTTTTTGCGGGCATCACGAACCTGCTGCGCCATGAAAGCCCAGTGCGCGGCCTGCTCCGGAAAAACGCCGACATGGCGGAACGAGGTGAAGCGGCCGAAGAAGCGCACATCCTGCAACGCCATTGGCCAGGTTTCACCCAATTGCTGTTTCGGAAAATGCCAGCGTCCCATGCCTTCTTCATCGGTATTGCCGGTGAAGATTGCGTCTGCCTTATCCCATTCGCTCTGCGGCCATGCAGGCTGCCAGATTGCCTGCGCCTCAGGGCGGATGATGCGGTAAGGGCCGTATTGCTCAAGTTTGAGACTGTTGCCGCTGTCAAGCAGCGCATAATCTTCGCTCGGGCTGGTCTCGAGAATAACCGGCAGATTTTGCTGAGGACGGTCGCCTGTTAGTTTCAGCAATGAGCGCTGAGCGACAGCCGGTTCAGCCGTTACTTTTTTCGGTGCAGCCGGTGCTACATTTTCAAAAGCCGCAGCATTCTGTTCGGTTTTAGCAAATTTCGGGCGCGGTTTTTTAAAACCCTGCGAAGGTGCAGCCGACACCGCTTTACGGTTATCGCGTGACTGTGCAGCCGGTTTGCCCGCAGATCGCGCTGATGAACCATTATGAGATTTGGCGGCTTTTCCTTTTGGCGGTTTCACCCTGTCTGCTCCGGAAACTGTTAAATTGAAGATATTATAGCATCAGATGGTGCAATATTTTCTGTTTCGTAGAGCATGGCAGCCTTTTGGGAAAGCTGAATTTAAGCGCAAATATCTTATAAATGCATCTTTGCCCTGAAAAGCCGCCATATCTGAGGTTCTTCAGGGCAAAATAACGGGCGGGATCAGCCCTGTTGTTTCAGGCTCTTTTCATAGACCATAATACCGGCGGCAAGGTCTTCCATGGCTGCACCAACGGATTTGAACAGTGTAATGTCCTGATCGCTTACGCGGCCTTTGACTGTTCCGCGTGCCAGATCAAACAGATCGCCGAGCACATGATCCGGTGTGATAATGCCGTCACGCAGAGGTTGGGTAATATCGCCGCCTTCTTTCAGCGCACCGTCTTTGGTGTCGACAAAAACACGGGAGCGCAGCACGGCTTCGTCATCGCTTTCACGCATATCCGGCGTGAAAGCACCGACCAGATCCACATGAGTGCCGGGACGCAAATGTTTCCCGTGAATCAATGGTTCGGTTGCCAGAGTGCCGGCGGCAACAATATCTGCCTGCTGAATGGCTGCGATATGATCTTCAGCAATATAGGCATTATAGCCTTCATCACGCAGTTCTTTGAGTGTTGCTTCGGCCCGTTTCGGATTGCGCACGCAAAGCGCAATATCGGTGATCGGACGCACAGAACTATGGGCGCGGACGAGATTGGAAGAAACCGCTCCGGCACCCATGATGACAAGACGCGATGCATCTTCCCGTGCCAGATATCGGGCGGCAAGGGCGGAGGCCGCGGCCGTGCGCCAGCGGGTCAGGCTCTGACCGTCGATCAAAGCTTTTGGTTCGCCGGTAATGCCGTCAAGCAGCAGGTAAACACCCATAACCGCAGGTTTGTCGATCAGGCCGTTATCCGGTGACACGGTGACGATTTTAACACCCATATAGCCTTGCGACTGATGCTCAAGTTTATGGAAATCTGACCATGCAGGCATCAGCAACAACATGGACGGACTGCCCTCAGGGCGTTCAACCGGATGGTGATGACGCACAGGCTGGATCATGCCGTTACGGAAGGCGCTGTCCAGCGCATCGACCAGTTCCGGCCAGGTCATCAGATCATCAACGGCAGCAGCGGAAATATGAAGCATTATTTGTCAGGCCTTTTATGATGCCGCCCATTGTCTCCTGCAATGCACGGACATTTATTTTCATTAGAGCATTTCACAGTCAAGTTGGATCAACTTGACGCCCGTGATAATGCGACCAAATAAAGAATCTAGAGCGTAGCGCATTTAATTGTACCCACTGCGCTCGCTCGATCTCCTTGTTTTCACGCATGTCACTATCGGAAAACCGGTGCCCGTTTTTCCGCGACATGCTTTAGAGCGCCGTGTGCCCGATCGGGCGCACAAAACGCGCTCTCACAACAACAGATTGTTCCCATGCATGAGGGTGGGAGACAAGCGCCGATCTGTATGAAGTTGATGAAAAAGCCTGATAATATATGTGGTCTGTATGGATGCAGCGCCGAGATCAGGACAGGGAAGATGCGGATGGCAGGTTTTTGGCTTCCGCCTGTTTGGCGCGGGTCAGGAGTGCATCGGCTTCTGCTTTACGCTTGCGTGCCAGTTTGCGGTGCCGTCCCTGTGTGAACCAGATCAGCAGGCCGCCGGTAACAATACCAACAAGAAAAGCCCCCAGCACCCAGAGAAATAATGGTGCTGTATAGGTCAGAGCAGGATTGCCGGGATTGAACGGATCAAGCGTCACACTGACTGCACTGCGATTGGCGACCGACAGTACAATTAAAATCACTGCGAGCGGCAAGGCAATGACAAGTGTCAGAAAACGGTTGGTCATGTTTAATATCCGTAATTCTCGGGCTGCACTGCATAAAATATAAGCGCTATCAGGCATAAATATGCCCGATAGCAGAAATGCCTGATTTTATATTACCGCTCGCATGTTGCGCATAAAGACGTTTGTATATGCGCTGCAGCTATTATTGATTAATCGTGGCCGTTATTGAGGCGATCACGCAGTTCTTTGCCGGTTTTGAAGAACGGAACCCATTTTTCTTCAACATCGACCGATTCGCCCGTGCGCGGGTTGCGTCCGTTGCGGGCAGGGCGGTTTTTCACGGAAAAGGCGCCGAAGCCACGGAGCTCTACGCGGTTTCCTTCCGCCAGAGCTTCAGTAATTTCATCGAAAACTGCACCGACAATATTTTCCACGTCGCGCTGGAAAAGATGCGGATTGCGGCTGGCGATGATCTGCACGAGTTCAGATTTAATCACTGCGTTCGACCTCTCTGCAATATTAGCGCTTAATCCGGCCGTTTGAAACGGACCGCTGCGCTTCCGGTTTTGATATACTGCGCATCTGACCCGCACCTTTAATAAGGATCGGGGAATGCGCCCTAAAAGAATACTCTCAGAACCTGTATGCGGGCTGTCCCCGTCGGAACAGAGACAGCTTAGTATGAATAATATGCCTATGCTATTAATATTTCATAGCATAACTATCTGAAAATACGCATTATCTTTAATGTTAAACGCATTTTACGGGTATTATTGCGGTTTTTCTCCGTTGCTACCGTGCCAAACTGAAAGCATGCCGTCAAGGAAGATACGCTGACCGATCTGTTCATCAAATAGTGCACCGGCCTGATCGGACAAGCCCATGTTCCGCAACAATAATTTCATAGCAGCAGAGGAAAGCAGGTCATTATAGGATGAGCTTTCAGCTTTCCACTCGATAACCGGCAGCTCTTTGTCGATGCCTTTGGTCTCAAGCCATGCAACAGAGGTTTCCTCATCGCCGATCGCGTCAATCAGCTTATGCTGCAATGCCTGACGGCCGGTATAGACCGAACCATTGGTCAAAGCAGGGAGCTTGTCGGCTGTAATCATCGGGCGGCGTTCTTTAACCAGGCCAACAAACCAGTCATAAGTATCTTTGACTGTGTTATCGATCATGGCCTTGGCTTCTTCGCTGGCCGGAGAGAAGAAATTCGGCTCGGCCTTCAGCGGGCTGGATTTGATAGTTTCAAATTTCACGCCGACTTTATCCAGCAAGGCGCTGATATCGGGATATTGAAACAGTACGCCGATTGAACCGATCATTGATGTCTTATGGGCGATCACATGGTCTGAAGCGATGGCAATCATATAGCCTGCGGATGCTGCCAGTGTGCCGACCTGTGAGACGACCGGTTTCTTATCAGCGATTTTGCGCACGGCATCATAAATCACTTCACCGCCGGTCGTGGTGCCGCCGGGGGAGCTGATATCCAGAATGACGCCTTTCACCATATCGCTCTCTGCGACATCTTTGAGACGTTTCAAAAGCTCTTCATTGTTATAAATGGTGCCGGTGATGGAAATTTTTGCAATGTGAGGCACATTGCGGGAAGACTTGCTGCCGTTGATGTAAAGCGCAGCGAAGAGTATCATTGCTGCAACAAGCAGCAAAGTGACAGCACGCCAGAAAGTCAGCTTACGGCGAATTCGACGACGTTCAAGCACTGCATCGGCAGTATAAGTCATGAGATATGTCCGTTCTTGGGCTTATATGATGTCTTTATATGTCGCATAAACAGAATGTATTTTGGAAGCGGGGATAATATCCGAGGAAGACCTGAACATGGTATTATCAGGTTTTTTAACCTCATATCATTGAAAAGTGATCTGAGTTAAACCTCCGGAACGCACAACTGTAGCAATGCAGCTTGTTTTGGACGCGGTATCATCCCATTTATACCACAATAAAAAGCGATTTGAGCGCACTATACAGAATAGTCGTGCATTTCACCGATAAATATTAATACCTTACGTGTAGGCAGCTGGCAAATTGCCGGTTTCAGGAGTTTTGGACTGTGTCAGACCATAAGATGGTTTTCGGAGCGTCACATAAAAGTACCGCTGTGTTTCACGCTGCGAAGAGACACAGCATGCGCGTGCGCGTTCTGAAAACCGCTTTGCCGGTTGTTGCTCTCGGCGTTGCTGCGGTTTTCTCATGGTACACATTTCTGGCTACGCCTCCCTCACCGGTGAAAGTTGAGCTTGATCCGTCTGAAAGTGGCAAGCTGGTGATGACCGGCCCGCAGCTTAAAGGTTACACCAAAGATAAGCGTCCGTTTTCGATGGTTGCCGAGCGCGCTGTGCAGGATGCCAAACAGAACGGCGTGGTTGCGCTGGAAGGAATCAAAGCGCAATTGCCTGTCGGTGATAAAGACAGTGCCGAGATTGATGCGGCATCCGGCGTCTATGACAGCAACAATGGTCATTTGCAGTTTGATAATGCGTTCACAGTGAAGACAACCGATGGCATGGAAGCCAAACTGGGCTCTGCCAATGTGAATATGTCGAGTGGCGAGATGTCGACCGATAAGCCGGTGGATATCCGCACAAAAAACGCACATATCCGCGCGAATAAAATGCTTATTAAGGAAAACGGCAAGGTGATGGTGTTTGATGATCAGGTTCAGCTGACCATTGAGCCTGTTAAGGAAACCGTCTCCGCAGCGAAAAAGGGCAGCTGATTGCAACACCTGTGCTGCGCCCGTAAAGCAGTCTTTGTTTCGTCGTTGAACAGAGTGTGATAGTGATTTACACCAATAAGTAATACGCCTGTTATAGATGTGTTGGCAGACTGCGTATATTCCGGCCGGACTTATGGTCCGGCGGCAAGAATATATTCAGAAGTTTGTTGTTTTATTCTCAAACTTGCGATTTATAACAAGGGTGATTTTCGAGGGAATGAATATGATGCGGCAACAGGCAGGCAGCGAGCTGAAAACAGGCTCACAGAATACAGTTTCGGGCAAGTCTGCGCTGCGCCTGACAGGCGTGAAGCAGATCGCCGCCCTCTTCATGTCCGGTTTGCTGATTTTGCCTTTGAGCCTTTCAGGTGCTCAGGCACAGCAGGGTGTTCCCCTTGACGGATTGAAATTATCTGACAGCAAAGAACCTGTGTCGATTGATGCCGGTAAAATGGAAGTGCGCGACAAAGAGGGCATTATCATTCTCACCGGTAATGTTTCGGTCAAGCAGGGCGATATTCTCCTGCGTGCCGGTCGTATGCAGGTTCATACCGGCAAGACAAAAGACGGCGGCGATAAAGCCGGTGCTGATAAAGCCAAAGGCGGTATTGGTGGCCTGAGCGGCGCTGGTCTGGATGCCGGCGGCATTGAGAAGATTGAAGTGGACGGAAAAGTCTATCTGAAATCCGGTACACAGGTCGCAACCGGCGATGCTGGCACTTATGATGCCAAAGCGCAGACAATGGTACTGACCGGCCAGAAAGTTGTGCTGTCTGATGGTGATAATATTGCCACCGGTTGCAAGCTGACAGCCAATACCCAGACAGGTAAAGCCTATCTGGAAAGCTGTAAAGGACAGTCCGGCCGCGTTTCTATTATTCTGTCTCCTAAAGCCGAGTAAAAAATTGCAGATCAGAGCTGTTCTGGTCTGCAACTGAGCTGATAAATTTAATTTTGCTTGTGCTTTGAATGCAGGCACCGGCTTTAAGAACTGGTCTGGATTTCTATTGTCCTCTTTAAACGCCCAAACCGATCATGCTCCCGATAATGCCGCGGCCGATGCTGCGGGCAATTTGCAGGCGCAGTCTGCCGGTGCGGAAGGACAGCGTCCGCCTCAGGAATTGTCACGGCTTAAAGGAACGCTGGTTGCCAGAGGCATCAGCAAGAGCTATCGCGGCCGTCAGGTTGTGAATGGTGTGTCCTTTGGTGTGCGTGCCGGTGAGGCTGTCGGTATTCTGGGCCCGAACGGTGCCGGTAAAACCACTTGCTTTTATATGGTGACCGGTCTGGTGCCGGTCGACAGCGGTACGATTGAGATTGACGGTTTTGATGTGACATCTATGCCGATGTATCGCCGTTCACGGCTCGGCATCGGTTATCTGCCGCAGGAAGCTTCGATTTTCCGTGGTCTGTCGGTTGAAGATAATATCAAGGCCGTGCTGGAAGTGGTCGAAAAAGATCGCAAAAAGCGCGCTATTGAACTGGATGCGCTGCTGGAAGAATTCCATATCACGCATCTGCGCAAGGCGCAGGCGATTTCACTGTCGGGTGGTGAACGCCGCCGTCTCGAAATTGCCCGTGCGCTGGCATCCCGCCCGAATTTTATGCTGCTGGATGAGCCTTTTGCCGGTGTGGATCCGATTGCGGTCGCTGATATTCAGCAGCTTGTGCGCCACCTCACCAGCCGCGGCATCGGTGTTTTGATTACCGACCACAATGTGCGTGAAACACTCGGCCTGATTGACCGCGCTTATATTATTCACGCGGGACAGGTGCTGACCCATGGCCGTCCGAAAGAGATCGTCGCCAATCCTGACGTACGCAGATTGTATCTGGGCGATCAGTTTACTCTGTAAGTTCAAATTTTACGCAAAGCGTTATTAGAGCATTTCACAGTCAAGTTGGATTAACTTGACGTCGGGATAATGCGACAAACTAAAGAATCTAGAGCGAGCATTGCGATCCAGCATGAATGTAAACCGCTCTAGTCAGCGAATCCCGGGAGCAGTTTCTGCTCCCGAATTTATTTGAAATCGTTGATGATTTTGATGACGGGCGTTTATTTCACCGGAATTTTCGACAGGCGCTTATATAGTGACTGATTGTGTCAATCAAAGAGCTGTCCGCATATTCTTTTGGCACATGCAAAGTTTATTTTATTTTATGTCAGTTCGCTTTGCGCAATGCCTTCGCTTGTGGTTAGATTGAGGTGTTCGAATATAGACAGCGAGGTACTGCCACATGAGTCTCCGCGTTTCGGGTAAACATATGGACATCGGTGATGCTTTCCGCATCAGAATTGAAGACCGTGTCCGTGATGCTGTTAGCAAATATTACGAAGGTGGCTTTTCCGGTACAATTACAGTCGTTAAATCAGGTTCCCGTTTTACTACGGATTGCACTTTGCATCTGGATACCGGAGCGACTCTGCAGTCTTCTGCAGAAGCGCAGGATCCGCAATTTTCTTTTGACGCAGCGGCTGAAAAGCTGGAGACAAGGATGCGCCGCTATATGCGTCGCCTCAAGTCCCGCTCTCTGGTTCAGTCAGCGCGCAACAATCATCAGAATATCGCCTATAGCGTGATGGAACCGGCTCCCGACGAAGATCATGATCTTCCTGAGGATTATGCGCCGACGATCGTCGCGGAATCATCCGTTTCCCTGCGCACGCTGAGTGTTGCATCTGCCGTTGTTGAGCTTGATCTGACAGAGCATCCTGTATTGGTCTTCCGCAATGCAGGAAGTGAAGAAGTCAACATTGTCTATCGTCGTCCGGATGGCAATATTGGCTGGATTGATCCGTCCAGAGTCGCACAGGCAGCCCGCGTTTAAGGCTGAACTGACAGGCCCCGCTATTTGCGAATCCGCAGATAGCGGGGTTTTGCTTTTCCGGAACAGAATATTGAAGTGATGAGTGGGTTACCTCTCCCGTTTTCGGATGTATTTATACATCAACTAAAAAACTTGAAATTTTTCTCATATTTTAACTCACTGAAATAACATATAAAAAATCAAATAATGTTTTCTGCCCTGTCTTCTGCGTGGTTGCAGCTGTTATTCACGATATCTAGAGATAGGAATTTTTGTGTTACTGGTGTACCTTGAGCGGAATGCCGCGAAGCAGGCGTCAGTGAATGCGTGTTGTAATCTTTTTTTAATTTTTATTTATGATTGAAATCAATGCGTTACGGATTTGATGCGTGAAAAGTGTGAGTAGAATCGCGAATTTGACTTGAGTATCTGTTGAATGGGCAGTAGATCACTGCACCTCCCGGTTACGGAGATGATTACTCCGCATGAGAGAAGGAATGGAGAAAATGGATCTTAGCGATCTGATTCAGCCAGGGGCGATTATCCCTTCGCTGAAGGCAAGCTCCAAGAAGCAATTATTGCAGATCTTGGCTGAGAAGGCTGCTGAACTCACAGGTCTTTCTGAGCGAGAAGTTTTTGAAACTGTGACTCAGCGTGAGCGTTTGGGGTCTACCGGTGTTGGCAACGGCATCGCGATACCACATGGCAAACTGCCGAATATCAGTAAAATTACCGGTGTTTTTGCGCGTCTTGAGCAGCCGGTGGATTTTGAAGCACTGGATGACCAGCCGGTTGATCTGGTCTTTCTGTTGCTTGCACCGGAAAATGCCGGCGCCGATCATCTGAAGGCACTGTCCCGTATTGCGCGTTTGCTGCGCGATCCGGATATGGTTGCCAAATTGCGCGGCACCGTTGATGCGCAGGCTCTGCATTCGTTTTTGATTGCACCGCCTGCATCCAATGCGGCCTGAAAAGCTGATAATTCTGCTGAGTAAGCAGGGTTGAGTGGAATTAAAATGCCGTGTTTGCCTTGTGCAGCGCGGCATTTTTCATGAAGCGGGCACAAAACAAAACCCGCCTGCGATACAGGCGGGTTGTAATGTGTTTAACCGGTTTCACTTGCAGGGTGCGCTTAATGCAGCATCACTGTGTGGAGTTCATGTTCCTGTGCTCCGGCCAATGCTGTGGCGCGCATATCGGAAAGCATGATTGGGGTTCCGCTGGCGCCGAAGAGCGCCCAGAGTTCCATGCCCGGCGCCATTGGTGGTAATGCAGGGAAGCGCCGTGACAAATCTTCGGAGCGAACTTTGCGCAAATAGGCGATTTCACCTTCGCCGAGATGGGCAAATTCGAATTCTGTAAAAATGTGTTTGTCAGCAGTCATTTTAGGCCTCCTGTCCTGGCAGCTCAAAATTGACGCTGCCTTTCGAGAGCATTTGCAGTTGCATTTATCAGCCGATAAAACTGCAACCACGGAGCTGATTATAACAATGAACCCTTTACAGTTCTTTTATAATCCTGAGAACGGTCACTCTTTCACGTTTATACTAATACGCTTGACGAGGCGTTCTGGTTCCGGTCTGTCGAGATCAATCGACAATAATCCGTTTTTTAGTTCCGCGTTGACCACGCGCATACCGTCTGCCAGCACAAAAACACGCTGAAACTGACGTGCAGCAATGCCGCGATGCAGATATTCCCGCTCGGATTCATCAGTCTGCCGTCCGCGGATAACCAGCTGGTTATCTTCAGTCGTAACTTCCAGATCGTCATCAGAAAAACCGGCAACAGCAAGCGTGATGCGCAATTTCTCAGGAACCGGTTGTTCCTGATCCTGCGCAGAGCTGCGCAGTCTTTCGATATTATATGGCGGATAGCCGTCACCGGATTTAGCAATCCGTTCCAGCGTTTTTTCCATCGTATCGAAACCCAGCAGCAGCGGGCTGGAGAAAGGTGTAAGTCTGGTCATTGTTCAGTCCTTAAGAGCGACCGTTTGGGGAAAACCCGTAGCGGCGTTTTCCTGTTCTTTATATGGCTTGAGAAAAGCTCCACTTCAAGAGCAACAGCTGATATGTGCGTTATCGTTCAAGATTCGTGCTGAAAATAATTTCACTGCATTTATAGTGCGCCTGAAAGCTCATGAGTTTACATGACACCATGCGCAGATTTTTTGATGAAAGGGATGGCTTTGATGGCCCGCAAAATTATTATCGACACAGATCCGGGGCAGGATGATGCATTGGCAATCCTGCTGGCTCTGGCAAGTCCGGAGCTGGATGTGCTGGGTATTGTTGCTGTGGCCGGTAATGTGCCTTTGCCGCTGACGCAGCATAATTCTCTGAAAATTGCTGAACTGGCAGGCAAGCCGCAGACAAAGGTTTTTGCAGGCGCGTCCAAGCCGCTGGTTCGCCCGCTGGTTACTGCAGAGGAAGTCCATGGCCGTACAGGTCTTGATGGTCCTGATCTGCCAGAGCCGGTGATGAAACTGCACAAGCAACATGGTGTGGATTTCATCATTGAGACTTTGCTGCATGAAGCTGCGGGCACAGTCACGCTTTGCGTTCTCGGACCTTTGACCAATATTGCACTGGCGCTGAATAAGGCTCCTGAAATTGCCTCGCGCATTCAGGAAATCGTGCTGATGGGCGGCGGTTTCTTTGAGGGCGGCAATATCACGCCGACCGCTGAGTTCAACTTCTATGTGGATCCGGAAGCGGCAAAAGTCGTTTATGCCTCCGGTGTGCCGATTGTGATGATGCCGCTGGATGTTACCCATAAGGCGCTGACAACCGCAAAACGTATTGAGGCTTTCCGCTCGCTTGGCAACAAGGTGGGGGATGCCTGTGTGGCAATGCTGGAGTTTTTCGAGCGCTTTGATGAGGAGAAATACGGCACAGACGGCGGACCGCTGCATGATCCGAATGTGATTGCCTATCTGCTGAAACCGGAACTCTATTCAGGCCGTCATTGCAATGTTGAGATTGAAACCGCGTCCGAACTTTGCCTCGGTATGTCGGTAATCGACTGGTGGGGTGTTACCAAGCGCCCGAAAAATGCAATCGTGATGCGCGACGTTGACCACGAAGGTTTCTTCACATTGCTGACCGAGCGTATCGCAACGCTTTAAATATAGAGACGATAAAAAAGGCCGGAGAAATCTCCGGCCTTTTATTTTACTGGACTTCTGCCGCGTAAGGAATGGAAGGCTGAGCACCGGTTTTCAGGCAGGCGAGCGATGCGGCTTTTGCAGCGCGCTGGCAGGCATCACGCAAAGTCAGGCCGCTGTCGAGACCGGCTGCGAGATAGCCGCAGAATGTGTCACCGGCACCAACTGTATCCACCGGTTTGATTTCCAGTGCAGGCAGGCTGTAATGCTCGTCCGGCGTTGCAACCATAATGCCTTGCGCACCCAGCGTTACGATAATGGTGCGGCCGTAATGTTCGGCAAAATCGATCATTCTGGCCTGACGGTCATCACCGGACAATTCGAGCTGGACACTGGCCAGATCAAATTCCGTTTCATTGGCAACAATAATATCGGCGCGCGGCAGCAGGCTTGCGGCATCATCGCGCCAAGGCGCGGTATTGAGAATGCAGGTTGTGTCACTGGTTTCGGATGCGGCGATGGCTTTTTCCAGCGTCGGCAGCGGAATTTCCATTTGCAGCAGCAGATAGCCGCCATCCAGATCGGCAGTGTTTACATCGTCTTGCGTCACCAGACCATTGGCGCCCGGAATAACGATAATGGTATTTTCACCGCTGTCTTCAACAGTGATGAGCGCAATACCGGTGGCATCGCCGCGTGTAGCGACACGGGTCAGATCCACGCCGTCGGCACGCAGCAGAGCAACGGCCTGCGAAGCGAAAGAATCATCACCAACAGCACCGACCATACGCACGGATGCACCGGCGCGTGCGGCAGCGAGTGCCTGATTGGCACCTTTGCCGCCGGCGGCTGTTGAGAAGTTTCTGCCTGTGAGCGTTTCACCGGGCTCCGGCAGTTTCGGACTGCGGGCGATGAGGTCAAAATTAATCGAGCCGATAATCGTAATCATAAAACATCCGGTATTTAACCCGATCGTCAGCGGCGGCTGCGTGTCAGGGCGTTGGAAAAAGCACTTGCAAAGCTCTCGCGGTCATCGGGCGGCAAAAATCTGCCGATATCCAACGTTCTGCCGTCACTATGCAGCTGCATCTGGATAATGCCGATATCATCTTTGCGGGTAATGTGAAACCGTGTGCGGAAAGGATTAAACTGATATGCGCGAATACGGCCTGAAGCGGAGACTTGTCTGATGAGCAACTGTTCGCGCGAAACCGTAATTTCTTCCCGTTGTCTGGCGGCATAATAATTAAGCCGGAAAGCCAGATAGATCAGGGCAATGTCCAGTCCGAACAGCCCGACCACCGGCCATGCGCCGATCTGCATGAAAACCATGCCGATACAGGCCCAGAGCAGCAGCAGGCTTAAAATCATAATCTGAAAACCGCGCGGTGAAAGCGAGCGGTAGGGAAGCAGGGTCGCTTTGAAAAACTGTGCGCCATAGGCGTCCGGATCAGCACCGTCCGGATGGTAGGGTGCATTCATGGCAATAACTCTCGGGATCGCATATCGTTGGTAAAAGCTCGGGAGCACAAAATGCTAGAGCAAGTTTTGTGCTCCCGAAAAAGAGCACGGCACTCCAGCCTGCGGCAAGCTTGCAGATAGGCTTCTTGCTTATAGCTTACTATATAAATGCCATGCAGAACAACCAGACCCAGATTCCCGCAAAATCTCAGCGTCGTGTCAGCGGCACGCTTTACACACCGGCAGAAATCCATGAGATTTTCCGGCGGTTTTCCGTGCAGCGTCCGGAGCCGAAAGGCGAGCTTGAGCACGTCAACACTTTCACGCTGCTGGTGGCGGTGATGCTGTCGGCGCAGGCAACCGATGCGGGTGTGAATAAAGCAACGCGGGCTTTGTTTGCCATTGCTGACACACCGCAAAAAATGGTCGATCTGGGGGAAGAGGTCGTTGGTGAGTATATCCGCACCATCGGCCTGTGGCGCAATAAAGCGAAGAACGCAATTTTATTGTCTCAGGCGCTGATTGATAATTTCGGCGGTGAAGTGCCGGGTGACCGTGATGCGCTGGTGACTTTGCCGGGGGTGGGGCGCAAAACCGCCAATGTGGTGCTCAATATGGCTTTTGGTCAGCCGACAATGGCGGTGGATACGCATATTCTGCGAATAGGCAACCGGATCGGTCTTGCGCCTTACAAAACGCCGGATGAGATCGAAGCCAAGCTGGTTAAGATCATTCCAGCAGAATTTATGATGCATGCCCATCACTGGCTGATCCTGCATGGTCGCTATGTCTGCAAGGCCCGCACGCCGGATTGCGTCAATTGCGTGATCGCTGATATTTGCAAATCGGCACAGAAAACCAATGCTATTCCTGCGCCCTTGGTGCGCATAGAGGATTAAATCTTTGCTGTGATCCGCAGTAATGCGGCCGTTGGCGCATCCAGAATTTTGCGCTCACGGCTGATTAGTGCCGAGGCATCGGCCATAGAGGTTTGTGCCAATGCCACCAGCTGCATCCCTTGTTGGTATGCGGTTTCTGCTGCATCAGCGATCATCCGGTTATAGGTTGCGCTGTCACCGGAGCGGAAGACATCCCATGCCTTGTCAATAAGTCGGATATCCGGTGTGATCGGAGTATCAACAAAGACCTGACGGAACAGATCGGTCGTTGGTTGCAAGGTGGTTGGTGCTGTACATAAAACAGTCAGTGACAGGCCGCTCTCCAAAGCCTGTTCTGCCAAGGCACGGTCTGTCCGCAAGACTGGTTTATTGAAACTGCTTTGTGCTGCGTCTGCTATGGTGCCCAGTGTTGAACAGGTGACAAGCACAGCATCTGCATCCTCAAGCAGTTCGGTAATAATGCGCAATGTCTGGCTGCTTATGGCTTGTGTGATGCTACCGTGCTTTTCAGCCTCCTCCAGTAAATTGGACTGCACAACATGGTACAATTGTCCGGCAGGGAGTGCGAGACGGCTGGCTGCCTGCTCAAAAATACCGATATTACTGGCAGCAGTGTGCAGGCAGACAATGCGCATAGATTTCCCGATCAGTGACTATTGATTACGCGCGGCTTTTGTCCGCTCAGGGCTTTATGCAGATGCACCATCATGGCAGCGGCGAAGAGCGGTGTCAGCAAATTGATGAGCGGTATCGCCATAAATCCGGCAATCACCAGACCACCGAGAAAAACTGTAATCCGGTTTTCTTCACGGAAGGCTTTGGCACCATCCTCACCGCGATAGCGCATTGCTGCAAATTCAAAAAACTCACGTCCGAGAAGATAACCGTTGACGATGAAAAAGGCGATCAGATTAACGCCCGGTATCAACAGCATCAGCAATGCGAATAAGTTGCCGAGGATGACCACAACCAGAAATTTGAGCGAATAGACGAGGGAACGGCCAACCGGCATCGGAGTGCCGGCCGGTTCATTGCTGTAATCCTCACGCTCGATAATTTCAGCTACATCATCAAGAAACATACCTGCAATCAATGCAGTAACCGGTGCGATCAGAAAGGCGAGCAACAGCGCCAGCACAAAACCGGCGGCAATCGCGGCAAACAGGCCGAGCCAGCTTGTCCAGTCCGGCATGGCAGGCAGCATATTTTCAAACCACGGCCATGCCAGCCAGAAAAAGAACTGCCGTGCCAGCGCCCATAATGCGATCAGTGCCAGCAGGGTCAGGCCGAGCGATTTCCACAGAACTGAGCGGAACTCCGGAGAGGGTAGGCGGTAGAGGGCATTAAGCGCGGCGGTGAGGATCATCGGGGCTCCGTTTTTGTCTGGCGCGCATCTTATCCGAAAACCGCTATACACTTTTCGGGATGCGCTCTTTTTTCCGATAGATAGGGAGCCTGTACAGGGGCAACAAGATGAGCTTTTACAGATCGCCCGCTGTATTGATGAAAACGAAAACGCTTTTCTGCACTGGCAAAAAACATATTCCATAGATAGAACTGGTGCCGCAATGGATGCGAGGGCTGAGTTCCGGCCATCCGCCGCGAAGTTTTTATGGGAGTAAAAGCCATTTCTGCCGCCAAATATGACGTGTTATGCATCGGGAATGCAATTGTTGATATTATTTCCCGCACCGAAGATGATTTTCTGGTCAATAATGGCATCATCAAAGGTGCTATGAATTTGATCGACAGCGAAAGAGCCGAGCTGCTTTACAGCCGCAAAGGCCCTGCGATTGAAGCGTCGGGCGGCAGCGCAGGCAATACTGCGGCAGGTGTGGCCAGTCTGGGCGGTCGCTCTGCCTATTTTGGCAAAGTTGCGATGGATCAGCTCGGCACGATTTTTACACATGATATTCGTAGTCAGGGTGTGGCGTTTGATACGGCACCATTGCAGGAAGGCGTACCGACCGCGCGCTCCATGATTTTTGTGACGCCCGATGGCGAGCGTTCCATGAATACCTATCTCGGTGCCTGCGTGGAGCTTGGTATTGAAGATATTGAAAGCTCCAAAGTCAGCACATCCAAGCTGGTTTATTTTGAAGGCTATTTGTGGGATCCGCCACGCGCCAAAGAAGCAATTTTGCTGGCAGCGAAAATCGCCCATGAGCATGGCCGTGAAGTGGCCATGACCCTATCCGATCCGTTCTGTGTGGATCGCTACCGTGATGAGTTTCTTGATCTGATGCGCTCTGGTACTGTCGATATTGTTTTCGCCAATGAGGCGGAGGTTAAATCGCTCTATCAGACTTCATCTTTTGAGAGTGCGCTCGAAGCCTTGCGTGCCGATTGCAAACTGGCTGCAGTGACCCGTTCGGAGCAGGGATCGATCATTCTGCGTGGTGATGAAACCGTGGAAGTGCAGGCGATTGAAATTGACGCGCTGGTTGATACAACCGGTGCAGGCGATCTTTATGCCGCCGGTTTCCTCTATGGCTATACCAATGATTATCAGCTGAAAGAATGCGGTGCGTTCGGCTCATTGGCTGCCGGTATTGTTATCCAGCAAATCGGCCCGCGTCCGCAGAATAATCTGAAAGATATTGCTGCACAGGCGGGTCTTATCAAAGCCAGCTAAAGATATAAAACGAAACGGGGAGGGAAATATTACTTCCCGTTTTTATTCGTCGCGCACAATACCGTCACGTTTGAGTTCTTCTTCTGTGCGTCCGCGCCGCGCTTTGTGTGCAGGCAGTACCCAGCCGTAATATAAAGCGCCGCCGCGGATCAGAAAAGCGATGCCGGTACCGGCCAGCACAGAGAAGGTGATCGGCGCATTGAGCGCACTCAGCGCCACAAACGTACAGGCACCGGCAAGCGCTGCGGAAATATAGATTTCACGGCGCATCAATACAGATGGCTGCCCTGCCACCACATCACGCAAGACGCCGCCCATTGTTGCGGTGAAAATACCGGCAACGATGGCCACCCATGCATTGAAACCGAGATGCAGTGCCTTTTCTGCGCCCATCACGCTGAACATCGCCATACCTATGGCATCAAGCCAGAGCAAAATACGATAACGCGATTCAACACGGTGCGCGGTGAAATAGACCAGAATCGCAGCACTGGTGCCGATCAGCAGATAGAGCGGCTCGCGCACCCAGTTAACCGGTGTATTGCCCAGCATCAGATCACGCAGGGCACCACCGCCGACGGCGGTCATATTGGCAAGAAAGATGAAGCCGATAATATCAAGACGGCAGCGCGAGGCCGCCAGCGCACCGGTTGCGGCAAAGACAAAGACACCGGCATAGTCGATGAAATCGATAAATGTCATGTCTTGTCCTCCCTTATCTAAGCAAATCGCACCGGATTGCTTATGCCTGTGTAACGCAATTTTATGAAAATTCAGCCCAATAAAAAGCGGACGCAAGGAAAGCCCTGCGTCCGTTTTGTCTTTACACTGAGCGACTGAGACTGATGTTAAGCCGCAATGTCAGAATATTTTATTCTTTAGGACCGCCGCGAGATACGCCGACCATGGCCGGACGCAGAACGCGTTCGCCGATAGCATAGCCGGTCTGCATGACCTGAACGACCGTATTATTCGGCACTTCAGCATTCGGAACTTCAAAGATCGCCTGATGGAAATTCGGGTCGAATTTCTGACCTTCCGGCGACAGCTGGGTTACACCATGACGTTCCAGCGCATTGATCATTGCGCGTTCAGTCATTTCCACGCCTTCAGCCAGAGCTTTCAGGCCTGTGTCTTCAGCAAGCGCATCTGTCGGAATAGCATCCAGCGCACGGCGCAGATTGTCGGAAACTGAAAGCATATCGCGGGCAAAATTGGTCACCGCATAGGCTTTCGCATCCTGCATCTCGCGGGCAGTGCGTTTGCGCAGATTTTCCATATCGGCAGCCAGACGCAGCATCTGGTCTTTCAGCGCATTATTCTCCACCTGCAATTCGGCAAGCGGGTTGATGGCATCTTCAGCGGCAGCATCATCTTCTGCAGCTTCAGCCACTGCTTCATCCTTGCGCGCTTTCAGAAAATCATCAGCGGCACGCTTCAGAGCATCGCGGTCACGCGGATTATTCAGGTCGCGCTGGCCAAGATCTGGGGTTTCGCCGTTTTTCTTTTCGTCAGCCATTATTCTCTTCCGTCTTGAATCATATTGTCTGGGATATCGATGTTTGTGTACTGAAAATCAAGGCCATCGCTCTGTGGCGCGGCAAATTAACAGGGTGAAACCGGTTTTAACCCCGTAACAGGCGGGAAACCAGCGAGGCCGTATAGTCCACCATCGGCACGATACGGGCATAATTGAGCCTTGTCGGGCCGATCACGCCAAGCGCGCCGATGACCCGTTGTTCGGAGTCGCGATAGGGCGCAACCACCAGTGAGGAGCCGGACAGGGAGAAGAGTTTATTCTCCGAGCCGATGAAAATCCGTACACCGGAACCGGCTTCCGCCAGATCCAGCAGCTGGATCATGCCTTCTTTGGTTTCCAGATCGTCAAACAGCAGGCGTAACCGTTCCAGATCATCCTGCGCGGAGATATTTTCCAGAAGATTGGAACGTCCGCGCACAATCAAACGGGTTTGCTGGTCACCGGATGCGCCGCTCCACACTGCCAGCCCCTGTTCCACCAGATGCTGGGAGAGGCTGTCGAGCGCCTGACGGGTTTCCTCTTGCAAAGTTGCAATCTGATTGCGGGCTTCGGCAAGGGTTTTACCGTGGATATGGGCATTCAGAAAATTCGAGGCTTCGATCAGCTGCGAAGACGTCACACCTGCAGGCAGGTCAAGGACACGGTTCTCTACATCGCCGCTTTGCGTGACCATCACCGCCAAAGCACGGGTTGGGTCAAGCCGCACAAATTCAATATGCTTGAGCGCGCCTTCGGCCTTGGTCGCCAGTACCAGGCCGGCACCGCGTGACAGGCCGGAGAGGATCTGGCTGGCTTCGGTCAGCACATGCTCAACAGAGTTATTTTGACCGGCAGCACGTACCTGATGTTCAATACTGCTGCGTTCATCGGCAGGCAGGTCGCTGACCTCCATAAAGGCATCGACAAAGAAGCGCAGACCCAGTTGGGTCGGCATCCGGCCGGCGGAAATATGCGGAGAATAGACCAGTCCCAGATGTTCCAGATCACTCATCACATTACGGATGGTTGCCGGAGACAAAGATAAAGGCAGCAGACGTGACAGATTGCGCGAGCCGACCGGCTCGCCGTCATTCAGATAGCTTTCAACAATGCGCTGGAAAATATCGCGTGACCGCTGATCCAGCACCTGTAAAGGGGCATGCAGAGTGTCAGCACGATCCGGTCTTATCATAGGTTCATTGGCTCCGTTTATACGCAATATATAGGCTATTGTGCAGCGCTGGCAAAGGGCGGGAGATGCCCTTTGCATGTTTCCCCTTCGATTTTCCTTTAAATTTGGCGACTACAGGCTTAGAAGCAGGATAACTACCTTTCAAAGGTGTCATCAGATTACAGTCAGGCTGCCGTTCATTGGCGATGCAGTCTTGTTTTAAAAGGAAAATCCATGCGTCCATCCAAACGCACTCCGGACGAAATGCGTGCAATCTCTTTTGAACGCGGTATTTCCAAACATGCAGAAGGCTCCTGCCTTGTGAAATTCGGCGATACCCATGTGCTTTGCACCGCAAGTCTTGAAGAAAAAGTTCCGGGCTGGATGCGCAATAGCGGTAAAGGCTGGGTCACAGCAGAATATGGCATGCTGCCACGCTCAACCGGCGATCGTATGCGTCGTGAAGCCGCCAGCGGCAAACAGGGTGGCCGCACACAGGAAATTCAGCGTCTGATCGGCCGTTCCTTGCGCGCCGTTGTCGATATGCAGGCTCTGGGTGAATATCAGATCACCGTCGACTGCGATGTTATTCAGGCTGATGGCGGCACCCGTACTGCGGCCATTACCGGCGGTTGGGTTGCGCTTCATGATTGCCTGCGCTGGATGGAAGCCCGCCAGATGGTCAAGGTCGACAAGGTTCTCAAGGACCATGTTGCTGCAATTTCCTGCGGTATTTACGAAGGCGTGCCGGTGATTGATCTGGATTATCCGGAAGATTCATCCGCGCAGACCGATGCGAATTTCGTGATGACCGGTCGCGGTGGTATTGTTGAAGTGCAGGGCACAGCCGAAGGTGAGCCATTCTCGGATGAGGAGTTTGCGGCGCTGATGGTGCTGGCACGTAATGGTATCAAGCGTCTGGTTGACCTGCAGAAAATGGCTGTTTCTTAATTCGGAAACAGGCTGCTCTGAATGCATTCTGAATTATCCAATAATTTAATTGGATAATTCACCCGATCGTGAGCGGAGAATGTTCCGGAACCTGTTATAACGGGCCGGAGCATTTCCGTAACAATGATGATGGTGGGAAATTCATAATGCAGAACGAACAGCTGAAACCGAAACAGATCCTTGAAACCGCGCTTTATGTGCGCGATATCGAAGAGGCTGTGCAGTTCTACCGCGATATTCTGGGGCTGGAACTGGCGTTGCCCTATAATCATCGCAATGCATTTTTTCGCTGCGGCGAGGGCGTATTGTTGATTTTCGACGCCAGAGAGACGGTAAAACCGGCACCGGAAGGGGCGCTGCCTGTCCCGAGCCATGGTGCAACCGGTGCAGGCCATATGTGTTTTGCAGCCAGCCGCGAGGAAATCGCAGACTGGAAGCAACATCTGGAAAAACATGGTATCGAGGTTGAGCGCGAATTTGACTGGCCGAATGGCGCGCGCTCACTTTACATCCGCGATCCTTCCGGCAATTCACTGGAATTCGCTGAACCCAAATTATGGAATAATGGATAAACTGATGAGAGAGCTGAACAAAGGCAAACTGGTTGTTGCAAGTCACAATGCGGGCAAGCTCAAAGAGTTTGCGGATCTGATCGGACCGTTCGGTTTTGATACCCAGTCAGCCGGTCAGCTTGGCCTGCCTGAGCCGGATGAAACCGGCACAACTTTTGAGCAGAATGCTTATATCAAAGCCTTTGCCGCAGCTGAAGCAACCGGTCTGCCTGCTCTCTCGGATGATTCCGGCATGATGGTTGATGCGCTGGGCGGTGAGCCTGGTGTGTACACAGCCAATTGGGCGGAGCTGCCGGATGGCAGCCGCGATTTCAATATGGCGATGGGCAAAGTTATCGATAAGCTTGCAGCCGCAGGCGCAATGCTGCCGGAACAGCGCAAAGGTCGCTTTGTTTCCGTAATCTGCCTGTGCTGGCCGGATGGCCACGCGGAATATTACCGCGGTGAAGTGGAAGGTCAGATTGTTACGCCACGCGGCAATGACGGTTTCGGCTTTGACCCGCTGTTCTTGCCGGATGGTTATGACAAGACATTCGGTGAAATGACCGCGACGGAAAAACACGGCTGGAAACCGGGTGATGCTCACGCCTTGTCGCATCGTGCACGCGCATTCAAATTGTTTGCCGAAGCAAAATTTGCCATGGCGGAAGTTAAATAATGCAGTCCCTGTCTGCTGTCGCTCATGCTAATAGTGTGAACCCGCTGCCCATCTTGCAGGCAGACGGGGATCATGCTTTCGGTATTTATCTGCATTGGCCGTTCTGCATGGCCAAATGTCCTTATTGCGATTTCAACTCGCATGTGCGGCATCAGCCGGTGGATCAGCCGCGTTTTGCGCAGAGTTTCTTGCGCGAAATGGCGACGTTGCGCGAGCGGACAGGACCACGCACGGTTACCAGTATTTTCTTAGGCGGCGGCACGCCATCACTGATGCAGCCGCAGACCGTCGGCGCTTTGCTGGATGGAATCGCCAAATACTGGTCCGTTGCTGACAATATTGAAGTGTCGCTGGAAGCCAATCCGACCAGTGTGGAAGCCGACCGTTTTCGCGGCTACCGCGCTGCCGGTGTCAATCGCGTATCGCTCGGTGTGCAGGCACTGAATGACCGCGATCTCAAGCGTCTCGGGCGGTTGCATTCTGTGGCTGAGGCGAAAGTGGCGATTGGCCTGGCACGGGAGATTTTCCCGCGCCTGTCTTTCGATCTGATCTATGCCCGCCCTGACCAGACGATTGCCGACTGGAATGCGGAATTGCGCGAGGCGGTAGCCCTCGCAGCCGATCATTTGTCGCTCTATCAGCTGACAATTGAAGAAGGCACACAGTTCTATAATCTCTGGAAGGCTGGCAAACTGACCACGCCGGAGCCGGATCATGCCGCAGCACTTTATGAAGAGACGCAGCGCGTGACGGCAGAGCTTGGTCTGCCTGCCTATGAGATTTCCAATCATGCGGTTGCAGGACGCGAGTCCCAGCATAATCTGGTCTATTGGCGCTATGGCGAATATGTCGGCGTCGGCCCCGGTGCGCATGGGCGCTTCCGTGAGAACGGCACACGCACAGTGACAATTACTGAGAAGCATCCTGAAACTTGGGTGGATAAGGTTGAAGCCTCCGGCCACGGTATTATTGAAGAAGAATATCTGACAGCGGAACAGGAAGGCGATGAATTCCTGATGATGGGACTGCGCCTGAAAGAAGGCGTTGATCTCAACCGCTATCAGAAGCTGACCGGCCATGGTCTGAACCCGCAGCGGCTGGAGCAGCTTCTGGAGCAAAAATTGCTGGAACTGCGCGATGAGCGTTTCTTGCGGGCAACGCCGGATGGTGCTTTGCTGCTCAATACGCTGGTTGCAGAACTGACTGCATAAGCCGTTAAAATAAGGATAGAACGTGGAAGACAATCTACAGGAAACGCGCGGCTATGTGGTGGGGGAAAAGAACTTCCGTGCCCGCCCGATTGAGCCTGCGCTCTATATTGTCGCCACGCCAATCGGTAATCTCGGTGATATAACTTTGCGGGCGCTGGAAGTGCTGGCATCGTGTGATGTGCTGGCCTGTGAGGATACGCGCGTTACCCGTGTGCTGCTCAATCGTTTTGCGATTGCCCGCCGTCCGATGGCCTATCACGAGCATAATGCTGCTGAAGCCGGGCCGAAAATTCTGGAAGCACTGGCGGCCGGTAAAAGCGTGGCACTGGTTTCCGATGCCGGTACGCCGCTGGTTTCCGATCCGGGCTATCGTCTGGTCGAGGAAGCCCGCAATGCCGGTTATAAAGTGGTGCCGGTGCCCGGTGCCTCGGCGGTGATGGCGGCTTTGATGGCCTCCGGCTTGCCGACCGACAGTTTCATGTTTTGCGGTTTCCTGCCGCCGAAACAGGGGCAGCGCCGCAACAAGCTGGAAACCTATAAGACCATTGATACGACGCTGATCTTCTTTGAATCGCCTAACCGTGCCTCGGATACTTTGCAAGATATGGCGGCAGTCTTTGGTGCGGATCGCCCTGCTGCTCTGTGCCGTGAGCTGACCAAAGCCTATGAGACTTTTTCAACCTCGACTTTGGGTGCGCTGTGCGAACAATATGACGGCGAAGACCGTATTCGCGGTGAGGTGGTTTTGCTGGTCGGTGCGCCGTTGCAAAATTCCGTGCCGGTGACCGAGCAGGATATTGATGCCTTATTGCTTTCGCTTGCACAGGAGCTTTCACCATCCAAAGCAGCCGGTGAAGCTTCACGCATGACCGGTAAACAAAAAGGCGAACTCTATCAGCGCCTGATGATATTGAAGGCTCAAAAATAATGAGTACGTCTCGTGAGAAAAAGCAGCAGGCATTTTCTCGCGGGATACGGGCGGAGCGGCTGGCCGCTTTTGCTCTGATGCTTAAAGGTTTTCGCATCGTCGAGCGGCGCTATAAAACCCGCTTTGGCGAGATTGATCTGATCGCCAGACGCGGCAGTCTGGTGCTGATTGTCGAGGTTAAAGCGCGTGCCTCCGTTGAAGCGGCAATGGAAGCTGTCAGTGCTATGAACCTGTACCGGATTGAGTCTGCGGCTGATCATTGGCTTGCCCGTCAGCCGGATCATCACAAGTTGTCTCTGCGCTTTGATCTTATCGCGGTGCTGCCGCGCTGCTGGCCGGTGCATATACCGGCGGCTGTCAGTTTTCGGAACTAAATTTCACGAAATTTGCAAAACTCGCAAAAGCGATGCGGCGCAGCGGCCAAGCGCACAAGCCTGTTGCTTATAAGCTGTCGCAGAATGCGCGATACTCGGCACAATCTTTAACCACCCTTTGAAAGGTGCTGATTGTGACAGCTCACCCAACCAGATTAACGGCTTTTCCGGCTTTCTTCCGCGTGGACAGCGCGGCAGTGCTGATTGTCGGCGGTGGTGAAGAAGCGCTGAACAAGGCGCGGCTGATTGCGGAAACAACAGCGCAAATCCGCATTGTGGTGCCGGAAGGTGAGACACCGGAAGCTGATCTGGTGCAGTTCGTGCTGGATGCTGGCTATAATTTACGTACCGGTGCTTTGCAGGATAATGATTTCGCTCAGGTGAAACTCGCATTCGTGGCGACAGGTGATGCCGCACAGGATGCAAAAATCGCTGATGAGATAAAAGCACGGCACATTCCGGTCAATGTGGTCGACAGGCCGCATCTGTGCGATTTCTTCACGCCTGCGCTGGTGGCTCACGCACCGGTTGCCGTGGCAATCGGTACAGAAGGTGCAGGGCCGGTTCTGGCGCAAAAACTGCGCCGCGAGATAGGGGCTGCTTTATCGCCACAGATTGGCGCATTGGCGCAACTGGCGGCAGATTATCGTGACAAGGTGGAAAGCACACTGCCGAGAGGTGCAGCGCGACGTCAGTTCTGGAATGTATTTTTCAACGGCACAATTACGCAGGCTGTTGAGCGCGGTGATCTGAGCCTTGCGCGGGAACTGGCCGATCAGGCTCTGATTGAGGTGAATATCCCTGCCGGTTATGTCTGGCTGGTCGGCGCAGGGCCGGGGGCTGAAGATCTGCTGACTTTGCGTGCGCAACGCGTGCTGATGCAGGCGGATGTGATCCTTTATGATGCGCTGGTGCCGGAGAGCGTGGTTACTATGGGCAGGCGCGATGCGGTACGCATTCCTGTGGGGAAGCGCAAAGGCTGCCACAGTAAAAGCCAGAGCGAGATTAATCAGTTGCTTGTTGAGCTTGCCCAAGAAGGGCAGCGCGTGGTGCGGCTAAAATCCGGTGATCCGCTGGTCTTTGGCCGTGCCGGTGAAGAAATGGCCGCTTTGCGTGCAGCCAATATCGGTTTTGAGATTGTTCCCGGCATTACTTCAGCCATTGCTGCTGCCGCTGATATGCAGTTGCCTTTGACATTGCGTGGTGTTGCATCCTCCCTGATTTTCACCACCGGTCACGATATGGCGGGGGACATACTGCCGGACTGGGCGCGGCTCGCTCTCAGCGGTGCAACCATTGCTGTCTATATGGGCGCAAGCGTTGCCGCTTCTGTTGCGAGCCGCCTGATCGGTGCAGGTCTGCATGAAGATACGGCCGTGGCCGTGGTGGAAAATGCCGGACGGAGCGGGCGTGTAATGTTGCACGGCCTCTTAAAAGATCTGGCGCATCTGGAAAATCATAAAGAGCTGCGAGGGCCGGTGATGGTGATTATCGGCGATGCGGTTGCCGGTGCCTCTCTGGAAGATGCCCGCCCGCTTGCCCAAGAGCACACAGCGGTACAACAGACACCGGCACTGCATATTTTGCAAGCCGGTGAAAAGGAGAAAGCATAATGACAGTCAAAGTTCTGAGTGCCAATCGTTTGAGCGACGGTGTTTCGGTCTGGCTTGCTGCGGATGGTCATTGGGCGAGTTCCATTCGCGGAGCGCTGCTGGCGCGGCATCCTGAGGCTGTGGCAGCGCTGGAAGCGGCCGGTCAGCAGGCCAGCCGTTTTGATGAGGTGGTGGATATCAATCTGATTGAGGTCGAAGAGCGCGGCAATGAGCTGTTTCCGGTTCGTCTGCGTGAACGCATCCGCCTATCAGGCCCGACAATCACGCCTGTTGTACGGCTGCATTCGGTAGCCGGTTGAGTTTTAATGCGCGTTGGGAGAGGCAGTCATGTACCGGTATGATGAGTTTGACCGCGAATTTGTTTTCGCCCGTGTGGAGCAGTTTCGCGATCAGGTGGCACGTCGTTTAAGCGGTGAACTGAGCGAGGATCATTTCAAACCGCTGCGGCTGATGAATGGCGTCTATCTGCAACTCCATGCCTATATGCTGCGCATTGCTATTCCTTACGGCACTTTGTCCTCCCGTCAGATGCGCAAGCTGGCACATATTGCCCGTGTCTATGATCGTGGCTACGGACATTTTACAACGCGACAGAATTTGCAGTTCAACTGGCCGAAACTCACCGATATTCCCGCTATTCTGGAAGAGCTGGCCGAGGTGGAGATGCATGCCATCCAAACCTCCGGCAATTGCATCCGCAATGTAACAGCCGATCATTTTGCTGGTGCGGCACAGGATGAAGTGGCCGATCCGCGCCCCTATGCCGAAATTTTACGGCAATGGTCATCACTGCATCCGGAATTTTCCTATCTGCCACGCAAATTCAAAATTGCGGTCACGGGGGCTGAGGCTGATCGTGCGGCCATTCAGGTGCATGATATAGGCCTGCATCTGAAAGAGAACGAGCAAGGACAGCGCGGCTTTGCAGTCTATATCGGCGGCGGGCAGGGACGCACGCCGATGATTGCCAAAAAGGTACGGGATTTTCTGCCGGAAGCGGATTTACTGACCTATATCACCGCTATTGTGCGGGTTTATAATCTCCATGGCCGCCGTGATAATAAATATAAGGCCCGTATCAAAATCCTCGTCCATGAAACCGGACTGGAAGATTTGCAGGCGCAGATTGAAGCCGAATGGCAGGTGATTAAAGACAGTGATCTGAAACTGCCGGAGGCCGATATTGCGGCCATTAATGCCTATTTTGCTGCGCCCGATTTGCCGGAACGCGCAGAGGGGCACGGGCTTGTCGCTGCAACACGTAAAAATGATGCGGGTTTTGCCTCATGGTTTTCCCGTAATGTGACACCGCATAAGCATCCTGATTATGGTGTGGTGACAATCTCGCTCAAAGCGATCGGTGAAATTCCGGGCGATGCGTCAGCCGATCAGATGGACATTGTGGCTGATCTCGCTGAGCATTACTCGCAGGCAGAAATCCGCGTCAGCCATGAGCAAAATCTGGTGCTGCCGCATGTGGCGCTGGCCGATTTGCCTGTGCTTTATGCGCAATTGCAGCAGGCCGGTCTTGCCACAGCCAATGCAGGGCTGATTACCGATATTATTGCCTGCCCGGGGCTCGATTATTGCGCTCTGGCCAATGCCCGCTCCATCCCTGTGGCGCAGCGTATTTCCGAGCGTTTCGGTTCACAGGCGCGGCAGGAAGAAATCGGTGATCTGAAGATCAAAATTTCCGGCTGTATCAATGCCTGCGGTCATCACCATGTCGGCCATATCGGTATTCTCGGCGTGGAGAAAAAAGGCGAGGAACTATACCAGATCACGCTCGGCGGTTCCGGTGATGAGCAGACATCTATCGGTGATATTACCGGTCGCGGTTTTTCATCTGAAGATGTGGTGGATGCTATTGAGACGGTGGTCAATACCTATCTGAATATCCGCAGCGCAACGCAGGAAAGCTTTCTCGAAACCTACCGGCGCTTAGGGGCGCAGCCGTTTAAAACCGCACTCTACGGGGAGGCTGCCCATGCAGCCTGATACGCATCAACGGGTTGCGGACAGGGTTCAGCATCTCAATCATCTTTATGGTGCGGCACCGGCTGAGGACATTATTGCTGCCAGTGTGCAGGAATTTGGAGCAGGGCTGGCAGCCGTATCCTCTTTCGGTGCGGATTCTGCAATTTTGCTGCATTTGATTGCGCAGGCGCAGCCGTCATTGCCGGTTTTGTTCTTGCAAACCAATAAGCATTTTCCGGGGACATTGCGCTATCAGGCGCAACTGGTGCAGGAGCTGGGGCTGACAGATGTCCGCGATCTGTTGCCGGACGCGAGTGCTTTGAAAACGCATGATCCGCTGGGCGCTCTGTGCCTTACAGATAAAGACCGTTGCTGCGATTTACGCAAAGTCCAGCCGCTTGCACAGGGCATTGCACCATTTCAGGCATGGTTCACGGGGCGCAAGCAGTTTCAGGCGGCTACGCGCAACAATCTGCCCGCTTTCGAGGCTTTGGGGCAGCATATCCGTATCAATCCTCTCAAAGACTGGAACGCAGAACAGCTGGAAGCCTACCGCGAGGTGCATCATCTGCCGCCGCATCCGCTGGTGGAGCAGGGCTATCGCTCCATAGGTTGCATGCCATGCACGCGGCCGGTCAGTGATGATGAAGATCAGCGGGCAGGGCGCTGGTCAGGTTCCGGTAAAACCGAATGCGGTATTCATCTGGGGGGGCTGGAGCGGCATTTGCAGCAGGATAAAATAAAGGGAGCAGATGCATGACGGATGTTGCATTGCCTGCCGTCTGGTCACGCAGCGGCCTGACTGAGGATGAATTTGTAACGGTTGAGACGCTTGAGGAAATTGCGGGTCACACAGCTGTGTTGCTGTCGCTGACACTCTGGGCAGAACTGAACACACAGCTAAATCGCCTGCGCAATATCCGTATCGGTGTGCGGGTGGAAGCCGGTGAAGCGCTCGACACTTTGCTGGATGATTTGGCGCATATTGATATTCTGGTGCTGGATTTTCCCGCCTTTAATGACGGGCGCTCTTTTTCCAAAGCCGCACGGCTGCGCTCTCATTACGGATTTGCCGGTGAGATCAGAGCATCAGGCGCTGTGCATATTGATCAGGTGAGTGCGATGCTGCGCTCCGGTTTTGACACGCTGCAGGTTAAAGATGCACGGACTTTGCAACGTCTGCTTACCGGAGAACTGCACGATAGCGGTCTTTATTATCAGCCGGTTGCCGGTGGCATTCATGGTGCCGAACAGGGACTGGCCGGTTATAGCTGGCGGCGGCGACAGGGTCTGTAAGATCAGCTGTTTTCAATACAGCCTGAATAGTTTTCACTATGGTCAATTCACGGTTTAGGGACAGGGAGGCAGGAATAAAGCTTGTTTTATGTGCTGAAAACATTATCTACCATTGTATCTCCCAAGTCTGCGCTGTTCAAAAGGCATCGTTTTGAGTTCTGATACACTTTTCATTCATGTAACCGATCAAAAGGGCGAGCGGCATACGCTTGAGGCTCTCGAAGGCTTTCGCGTTATGGAAGTGATCCGTGACTGGGGCCTGAATATTAAAGCGGAATGCGGCGGTGCCTGTGCCTGCGGCACTTGTCATGTTTATGTAACGCCGGAATGGGCGGATAAACTCTATGACCCGCAGGATGAAGAGCTGGATCAGCTCGACCAGACCTTCCATGTCGAAGATAATTCGCGGCTTTCCTGCCAGATTATTATGACGCAGGATCTGAACGGTCTTGAAGTCCGGCTGGCTCCGGGCACGGAAGCAGACCGAGAAGCGGCTTAACGCTCAAATTTCACATTGAATTGAAGATGACTTTTCCGGCGCCCATATGATAGATAACCATTCTTCATATCAACCGGCTGGTTAGGAAACACTCGTGATACGGCATATTGTATTTTTCAGCGTCAAAAAAGATCAGGACGTGGAGGATGTATGTCGCCGTTTACGGGCTCTGGCGACGATTCCCCATTCCGAATGTTTTGAAGTTGTAGCGAACAGCAAAGTTGATCCGATGTGTGACCGGATTGATCTGGTTGTTTATGGCGAGTTCCGTGATGAAGCTGCACTGGCCGCCTTTAAAGCGCATCCGACCTATGATGCGACGACTCAGGCTGTGCGCCCGTTGCGCGAAATGCGCTATTCGGCTGATTTCACATCAACCATTGCCTGAAATAATCCCCTGAAAAGCGCTGCGATTGCTGATATTCATGATGATCTGCAGTTGAAGATTCACGTTAAAAGTGATTGTCTGGCTTTGAAATGATGACAAGCTGGCGGTTATTGCACTGCAGGCTGTGTTTAAAACTGCTTTAAGCCCGCACGGGCTGGTACATAGGAAATGCATATGGACGATTATGAAAAATATGCCATGGGCATGATGATCGTTTTCGGCGCGCTGATTATTGGTGCCCTGATAACCGTAAATCTTGTGGTTTATGACAAGCCCGGCTTCTTGTTTGCACTTGGTGCGGCAATCGTCGCATGGTTTTCAGCATTCGCTGTTTTGCTGGATAAGCCGCGTGTTTACGGCGCATTGATTGCTGTGGCGATCGGTCTGGTTGCGGCTTCAATCGGCTCTTATGTTACCTGATCTGCTGATAAAGTTTGACTTTAATAAAACGCCGCCTGTTTCAGGCGGCGTTTTTGTTTCTGTCAGCGGGGCTTGCTCAGATATAAGGTGAGTAGCACTGACGGCGCGGACCGTAATTCGGCTGGAACGTATTGTCCGATGCGCGGTAAGACCGGTAGCGGTTATAGCACCAGTTGATATGGGCATTACGGCCGGAGCGGTAAACCGGTGCCGGACGATAATAGCGTGGCGGTGCCGGACGGTAATAACGGAACTGCGGCTGATAATAAGGTCTGTAATACGGCCGGTAGTGCGGACGGTTCCAGTGGCGCGGCCGGTCATAACGACGATCATAGCGACGGTCGTAACGGCGGTCATAGTGTCGTCTTTCACGATATTCGCGGCGTTCCGGATAATATTGAACATTCCGGCTCAGGCCTTGTTTTGCTGCGGTCATATCCTGCAACACAGCACTATAAGCGGCAGCAACCGGCTGCGCTTGCGCTACAGTGCCGAAAGACAAAATGCTCATAGTCAGCGCTGTCAGCGCCGCAGTAAAATAAGAAAGCAGTTTTCTCATTTCTGTTTCTCCTCAATGAAGGCGCACTCAATAATCTTCTGTCAGCGTTTCATGACATATGCTTATCCGGCGCATCGGGCATGGTACTCTCTGAGAGATGAACGCTGCATGACTGTAATTATTCCCGCGATACAAACCGGAATTTGTTTTTTCCAATATACGCTGAAGCCACGGAAAAACTGCGGCGAATTTATGCCGGTGATTTCACAAATCATAACGGCAATGGCGCGTTCGGTGAGCGGGAGGAAGCAGGAATGGAGGGGTTGCGCATTTGACATAAAGATATGTTTATGTCATCAACTCAAAACTATTTGAGTAACAGGCAGGAAATATAATGAGCACTTCACTGGATGATCTGTTTGGCCCCGTCGCTGCAAAGCCGGATGGTTCGGAAGTGCTTGCCGCTTTGCAGAAAGCTGCCCGTGAACGCATCCTCATTCTTGATGGTGCGATGGGTACGCAGATTCAGGGGCTGGGTTTCCATGAAGAGCATTTCCGTGGTGAGCGCTTTGCCGCTTGTGAGTGTCATTTGCAGGGCAATAATGACCTGCTAACCCTGACCCAGCCACAGGCAATTGAAGAAATTCATTATGCCTATGCGATAGCCGGTGCGGATATTCTCGAAACCAATACATTCTCTTCCACTTCTATCGCACAGGCCGATTACAGCATGGAAGAGGCGGTTTATGATCTGAACCGAGATGGTGCCCGTTTGGCACGCCGTGCCGCTCTGCGTGCGCAAGCCAAGGATGGCCGCCGCCGTTTTGTCGCCGGTGCCTTGGGGCCGACAAACCGCACGGCTTCCCTGTCACCGGATGTGAATAATCCGGGCTACCGCGCCGTGACATTTGATGATCTGCGTATCGCCTATGCCGAGCAGATCAATGGTCTGGTCGATGGCGGTTCGGATATTATTCTGATTGAAACTATTTTCGATACGCTCAATGCTAAGGCTGCGGTCTTTGCCTGTGAGCAGGTTTTTGCCGAAAAAGGCATCCGCTTGCCGCTGATGATTTCCGGTACGATTACCGATCTTTCCGGCCGCACATTGTCCGGCCAGACGCCGACAGCTTTCTGGTATTCGCTGCGCCATGCGCGTCCGTTCACCATTGGTCTGAACTGTGCGCTGGGTGCCAATGCGATGCGTGCGCACTTGGCAGAGCTTTCAGGTGTGGCCGATACTTTTGTTTGCGCCTATCCGAATGCCGGTCTGCCGAATGAGTTCGGCCGTTATGATGAGACACCGGAAGTGATGGCCGTGCAGATGGAAGATTTCGCGCGTGAAGGTCTGGTCAATGTGGTAGGCGGCTGTTGCGGTTCTACGCCGGAACATATTACCGCGATTGCTGAAGCCACAGGCAAATACGAGCCACGTAAGCCGGTGAAACTGGCACCACTGATGCGTCTGAGCGGCCTTGAACCGTTTACGCTGACCAAGGATATTCCGTTTGTGAATGTCGGCGAGCGTACCAATGTCACGGGTTCTGCGCGTTTCAAAAAACTGATTACCTCCGGTGATTATACGACGGCGCTCGATGTTGCCCGCGATCAGGTGAATAATGGTGCGCAGATCATCGACATCAATATGGATGAAGGCCTGATCGACAGCCAGAAGGTGATGGTGGATTATCTCAATCTGGTCGCTGCCGAGCCGGATATTGCCCGTGTACCGGTGATGATTGACAGTTCCAAATGGGATGTGATCGAGGCCGGTCTGAAATGCGTTCAGGGTAAACCGCTGGTCAATTCTATCTCCCTGAAAGAAGGTGAAGAAGCCTTTATCCATCACGCTAAACTGGTGCGTGCCTATGGTGCCGCCGTGGTGGTGATGGCTTTTGACGAGACCGGCCAGGCGGATACCAAACAGCGTAAGGTCGAGATTTGTACCCGCGCCTATAAAATTCTGACCGAGCAGGTCGGTTTTCCGCCGGAAGATATCATCTTCGATCCGAACGTGTTTGCCGTGGCGACAGGGATTGAAGAGCATAATAATTACGGCAATGATTTCATTGATGCGACCAAAGAAATCATTGAAACCCTGCCGCATGTGCATATTTCTGGCGGTGTTTCCAACCTGTCTTTCTCGTTCCGCGGTAATGAGCCGGTGCGTGAAGCTATGCATGCGGTGTTTCTTTATCATGCCATTCAGGTTGGCATGGATATGGGGATCGTCAATGCCGGTCAGCTGGCGGTTTATGAATCGATTGATCCGGAATTGCGTGAAGCCTGCGAAGATGTGGTGCTGAACCGTCGTGAGGACGCGACCGAACGCCTATTGGAAATTGCCGAGCGCTTCCGTGGTGCAGCGGGCAAAGAAGCCAAAGAGAAAGACTTAAGTTGGCGCGAATGGAGCGTTGAGAAGCGTATTGAACATGCGCTGGTCAACGGTATTACCGAATATATTGAAGCTGATACGGAAGAAGCCCGTCAGAGCGCCGAGCGCCCGCTACATGTGATTGAAGGCCCGCTGATGGCCGGTATGAATGTGGTGGGGGATCTGTTTGGCTCGGGCAAAATGTTTCTGCCGCAGGTGGTGAAATCTGCCCGCGTGATGAAACAGGCTGTAGCGGTTCTGCTGCCCTATATGGAAGAGGAAAAGGCACAGAATGGTGGTGAAACCCGCCAGAGTGCCGGTAAAATCCTGATGGCGACGGTCAAGGGCGATGTGCATGATATCGGCAAGAATATTGTCGGTGTGGTGCTGGCCTGTAACAATTATGAAATCATCGATCTCGGTGTGATGGTGCCTGCGGCCAAGATTTTGCAGGTAGCAAAAGACGAGAAAGTGGACATTATCGGTCTGTCCGGTCTCATTACACCGTCGCTGGATGAAATGGTGCATGTGGCAGCGGAGATGGAGCGTGAAGGCTTTGATCTGCCATTGCTGATCGGCGGAGCCACTACCAGCCGTGTGCATACGGCAGTGAAAATCCATCCGAAATATCAGCGCGGCCAGACCGTTTATGTGCTGGATGCCAGTCGTGCTGTCGGTGTTGTGTCTCAGCTGTTATCGCCGGAGCAGAAAGACGGCTATGTGGCTGACATCCGCGCGGAATATGCTAAGGTCACTGCTGCTCATGAACGGAGCGAAGCGGAGAAGAAGCGCCTGCCGCTGGCTCGCGCCCGTGAGAATAGCGAAAAGCTGGACTGGGAAAATTATACCCCGCCGAAACCGACTTTCCTCGGCACCAAAGTCTTTGAAACCTATGATCTGGAAGAACTGGCACGCTATATTGACTGGACGCCGTTTTTCCAGACATGGGAGCTGAAAGGCCGCTTCCCAGCCATTCTTGATGATGAAAAACAAGGCCCTGCCGCGCGTCAGCTTTATGAAGATGCGCAGGCCATGCTGAAGAAGATCATTGACGAGAAATGGTTCGCACCGCGTGCGGTCATCGGCTTCTGGCCGGCCAATGTGGTGGGCGATGATATTCACCTTTATAAGGATGAAACCCGTCAGGAGCATACGGATACATTCTACACCCTGCGCCAGCAGTTATCGAAGCGCGACGGTCGCCCGAATGTGGCACTGTCGGATTTCATGGCACCAAAAGACAGCGGCAAGGCGGATTATATTGGCGGTTTCGTCGTCACTGCCGGTATTGAGGAAGTGGCGATTGCCGAGCGTTTTGAACGCGCCAATGATGATTACTCCTCCATTCTCGTTAAAGCACTGGCAGACCGTTTTGCGGAAGCTTTTGCGGAAGCCATGCATGAACGGGTGCGTAAAGAATTCTGGGGCTATGCGAAAGATGAGACTTTCACGCCGGATCAGCTGGTGGGTGAGCCTTATGCGGGTATCCGTCCGGCACCGGGTTATCCGGCGCAGCCTGACCATACGGAAAAGACCACTCTGTTCCGTCTGCTCGATGCCACGGCAACCACAGGTGTAGAGCTGACAGAGAGCTATGCGATGTGGCCGGGTTCTTCGGTTTCCGGTCTCTATCTCTCGCATCCGGACAGCTATTATTTCGGTGTGGCCAAGGTCGAGCGCGATCAGGTTGAAGATTATGCGAGTCGCAAAAATATGCCGGTTGCGGATGTGGAGCGCTGGCTTGGACCGATATTGAATTATATTCCTGAGTAATATTTAACGCCTTGAATAAAGTAATTTATTCAAGGCGTTAAATGAATTTATAAGTTTATTTTGTTCATTTGCCGTTCATATATCCGGATATAATTTTTCCGTGCATTTCATTGTTTTCTTTTTGCAGAGCATGAATTGCAATCAAATTTAATGCTTATAAAGGTGATTTTTATGAAGCGTTTTATTCTCGCAATTGCTGCCCTTGGTATGATCGCTCCGGTTGCAGCTCAGGCCGCACCTGCTGCCAATGCGCCGATGGCAGCGCAGACGCAGAAGTCTGTTGCTCAAAAAACGATGGCCGCAAAAATTGTCAAAGGCAAGAAAGCCACTGCTTCTAAAACAACCCAGTCTTCTGCGAAGAAAACAGCACCTAAGCAGGTAAAGAAATAACGCTTACGGCGTGAAACTACCGGTAGTTTTGTCCGGTAAATTCCGCTGAGTTGCGTAGTCAGGCACAAATATCGTAGCGGTATTTGTGCCTTTTTATTTTATAAGTGTGCTGATATGAGCGGCAATGGCAAGGCTGGAGGTCAGCCCCGGACTTTCAATGCCGAACAGGTTGATAAGCCCTGTTATACCGTGATCGTCACTGCCGCAAATGCGGAAATCCGCTGCGGTTTCACCGCTGCCGCTCAGTTTCGGGCGGATACCGCTATAGGTTGCCTGTAAAACACCGTCCGGCAATTCCGGCCAATATTGACGGATTGCAGCATAGAAACTGTCACCGCGCTGCGGATCAACGGAATAATCAAGACCCGTTTGCGGGGCGACCTGCTCCAGCCATTCCACATCGGGGCCGAAGCGCATTTGCCCGTTGAGATCAAGCGTCAGATGTACTCCTAAGCCCCCGTCTACCGGCACCGGATAAATCAAATGCGAGAAGGGGTTTTTGCCGGATGCTGAGAAATAATTGCCTTTGGCAAGATGCAATGCCGGAATATGCTCCGGCGCCAGCCCGTCTATGGTTGCGGCTATCGCCTGTGCACCAAGACCGGCAGCATTGATGAAGCGCTCGGCTTCCAGCGTAAATTCTTCACCGCTTTCACGGTCGCGGGTGGTAATAGAGAAGCCGCCGTCAATCTGCTCAACACGCAGGATTTCGGTGTTGAAGGCAATAGCTGCTCCATGATTTTCCGCATCGCCCTGCAGGCTCAGCATCAGAGCATGACTGTCGATAATGCCGGTGGAGGGGGAGAATAAAGCGGCAGTACAGCGGATGGAGGGTTCCAGTGCCTGTGCTTGCGCCGCGCTTAGTCTTTGCAGATCATGCACGCCGCAGGCTTCTGCACGTGCTACGATTTTGTCCAATGCGCTATGCTGGGCTTCAGACGTGGCAACAATCAGCTTGCCGCAGCGTTGATGCGGAATACCCTGTGCTCGCGCGTAATCATAGAGCCGTTCTTTACCTTCAACGCAAAAGCAAGCTTTCAGACTATCCGGCTCGTAATAAATACCTGCATGGATGACTTCGGAATTACGTGACGAGGTTTGCGTGCCGATCATATGTTCGGCTTCAAGCACCAGTGTTTCAAAACCGCGCATTGCCATTTCGCGGGCAATGGCCAGACCAACCACACCGGCTCCGGCAATCACACAAGCTGTCTTTTCCATAAATCATCCCCGTCTGCTCTCCGGCGGGCAGGTTATGCCGAGCGGCAGATGGTGCGCAAGATAAAAGCTCGGCGAAAGCTGCGGAAAATCACGTTTGCGGTCATCGGAGAAAGGCATTCCATGTCTGGCTTCTCCCGCGCAATGAAAATGACATTCGCCGGCAAACTTAAAGATATCATCCTTTCTCACTTGTGCGGTCTTTCGGCATGATGATGCGCATGTTTCATCGCCGGAACAGCGTTTCTCTGAGTGAAATGAAGGCCGGACAAAATACGGAATTGAGTATGAGCCTTGCACTGCATGTGGCGGATCTTGTACCGCTTACTTCGGATCGTCAGGTTGGTCGACAGTCCGGCCGGTCTGTCGCGCCGCTGACCCATCTGCAAAGACTGGAGGCCGAGGCTATCCATATTTTCCGCGAAGTCGCGGCAAATTTTACAAAGCCGGTGATGCTCTATTCGGTCGGCAAAGATTCATCTGTAATGTTGCATCTGGCACGCAAGGCTTTTTATCCGGCACCGCCGCCATTTCCGTTTCTCCATGTTGATACGACATGGAAATTCAAAGAAATGATTGCCTTTCGTGATGCGCAGGCCAAGGCGCACAGGCTTGATCTTCTGGTGCATATTAATGCGCAGGGTGTGGAAGCCGGTATCAATCCGTTTGTTCACGGCTCCAATGTCCATACGGATGTGATGAAGACACAAGCCCTGCGTCAGGCGCTGGATAAATATGGATTTGATGCTGCCTTTGGCGGTGCGCGGCGCGATGAGGAAAAGTCCCGAGCCAAGGAACGGGTATTTTCATTCCGCAATGCGACCCATAGCTGGGATCCGAAAAATCAGCGCCCTGAAATGTGGAATATTTACAATACACGCATCCAGACAGGGGAGTCGATCCGCGTGTTTCCGCTGTCTAATTGGACGGAAGCCGATATCTGGCATTATATTTATCAGGAGAATATCCCGATCGTGCCGCTGTATTTTGCGGCACCCCGTCCGGTTGTCGAGCGCGATAATATGCTCATTCTGGCCGATGATGAGCGACTGCAATTGCGTGCGGGTGAAAAGATTGAAACCCGTATGGTGCGGTTCAGGACGCTGGGCTGTTATCCGCTGACTGCCGCAATTGAATCGCAGGCGCAAACCTTGCCGCAAATATTGGAAGAAATGCTGCTGACGCGCACATCGGAGCGGCAGGGGCGGCTGATCGACCGCGATGAGGCCGGTTCCATGGAGAAGAAGAAGCGGGAAGGATATTTCTGATGACGGATAGTATCACCCGTGCAGATCATTCCGATGCAGTGATTACGGATTATCTGGAGGCGCAGGAGCACAAATCGCATTTGCGGTTTCTGACCTGCGGCTCTGTTGATGACGGTAAATCCACCCTGATCGGGCGGCTGCTTTATGATGCCAAAACCCTGTTTGAAGATCAGATATCGCAACTGCATCATGATAGCCGTAATCATGGCACCGCAGGCGATGATATTGATTTTGCATTGCTGGTGGACGGGCTTGAGGCAGAACGTGAGCAGGGTATCACCATTGATGTGGCCTACCGGTTTTTCGCCACGCCGAAGCGGCGTTTTATCGTCGCCGATACACCGGGGCATCTGCAATATACGCGAAATATGGTGACCGGCGCTTCCACCGCCGACCTCGCAATTGTGCTGGTCGATGCCCGCAAAGGACTGCTGGAACAGACACGCCGTCATAGTTTTATCGCTTCACTGCTAGGCATCCGCCATATTGTACTGGCGGTGAACAAGATTGATCTGACCGGTTATGATGAGGCGATTTTTAATCAGATTGTGCTGGATTATCAGGCCTTTGCGCAAGGCTTGGGCTTCAGCACTGTTCAGGCCATTCCGGTATCGGCACGCTTTGGCGATAATATTCGCGCATCTTCAGAGAAGATGCCTTGGTATCAGGGGCCTTCACTGCTGGAATGGCTGGAGACTGTGGCAACGGACAGTAAAGCGGAAGCCGAACAGGACTTTCGCTTTCCGGTGCAATATGTCAGTCGTCCGCATGCGGATTTTCGCGGGTTTGCAGGTACAATCGCCTCGGGGCAGGTCAGTGTCGGTGATGAAATTACCGTTGCCCGCTCCGGTGTGAGTTCAGCCATCCGCTATATTGTGACGGCAGATGGCGAGCTTGAAACTGCTCATGCCGGACAGGCAGTGACGCTGGTGCTGGAAGACGAACGCGATATTTCCCGTGGCGATATGCTGACGCATCCGCAATCACGACCGCAGGTGAGTGATCGTCTGGCGGCGAAGCTGGTCTGGTTTGCACCGGAGCCATTGCGGGCAGGGCGGCAATATTGGCTGCGTAGTCAGACCGATCAGGTCAGTGTGACCGTCAATACACTCAATTACCGGATTGATATTGAAAACACGGAAAGACAATTCGCGCAGGAGCCTGCCGATCAGTTGCAGATGAATGAAATCGGACAGGTTGCTTTGCAACTTTCCGCACCGCTGGCCTTTGATCCTTACGGGCAAAATCGTGCGACCGGTTCTTTCATTCTGATCGAGCGGCAGACCAATGCAACCGTTGCCGCTGGCTTGATCGATCATTCCCTTCGCAGAGCCTCGCATATTCACGTGCAGGCGGCCAAAGTTACACCGGCAGAGCGGGCGGAACAGAAATATCAAAAACCGGCACTGCTATGGTTCACGGGGCTGTCGGGCTCTGGCAAGTCGGCGCTGGCAACAGTGTTGGAACAGCGTCTGTATCTGGCAGGCAAACATACATTCATTCTCGACGGTGATAATCTGCGTCACGGCCTCAACAGTGATCTCGGTTTTTCAGCGGAGGAGCGCAGTGAGAATATCCGCCGTATTGCTGAAACATCGCGTCTGATGCTGGATGCAGGACTGATTGTGCTGGTGTCGGTGATTGCACCTCTGGCGCAGGATCGCACTTTGGGGCGTCATCTGGCCGGAGAGCATGATTTTGTCGAGATCTTTGTCGATACGCCGCTGGAACTCTGTGAGGCCAGAGATGTGAAAGGGCTTTATGCCAAAGCCCGTGCCGGTGAAATTCGTGACTTTACCGGCATTGATGCCCCTTATGAACGACCGGAAGCGCCGGAATTGCATCTGCGCGGGCAGACAGGCAGTGTGGACGATCTGGCTGATGAGGTCGAGAAATATCTCAATCAGCGTGGTCTCATGCATAGTCTGGTCGATGAGGGCTGGTCGATTTAACGCTCAGAGATCCATGTTTCTTCGATGGGTAAAATGTTATATGACGCTCTGAACGGGCGTGAGGAATTTAGCATGAGCATTGAAAAGACGTCACTGGCCAACGATGATCTCATGGCAGTGATGCAGCAGGCGGCGCTTGAGGCCGGTCACGAGATTATGCGGTTTTATGAGACTGGTTGTGAGATCAGTCTGAAACCGGATGCATCTCCTGTGAGCGAAGCCGATCACGTTGCCGAAGAGGTTATTCTCAAAGCTTTGCGCGCTTATCTGCCCGATGTTCCTGTGGTTGCTGAAGAAGAAATGGCCGCCGGTGATGGCCCTGTTGAGATTCGTAATCGTTTTTTCCTTGTTGATCCGCTGGATGGCACAAAAGAATTTGTGCTGCGCAATGGTGATTTCACCGTCAATATTGCGCTGATTGAAAACGGGGTTCCTGTGAGCGGCGTGGTCTATGCACCGGTCAGCCGCAGGCTCTATTGCGGGTCGCCGTCCGGTGCATGGCAATATGATGTGCAGCCGGAGGCTCTGTCTGAGGCAATACGTTTGCAGGTGCGTGAATGCGGCGAGCAGAAAACCGCTGTCGCAAGCCGCTCCCATAATACACCGGAAACAGATGCTTATTTGCAGGAACAGGCCATTGCCTCCTGTGTGAGCGTCGGTTCGTCTTTAAAATTCTGTCTGCTGGCCGCCGGTCAGGCCGATGTCTATCCGCGTTTCAGCCGGACAATGGAGTGGGATACAGCAGCAGGCGATGCAGTGCTGCGGGCTGCAGGCGGTAAGACCCTGACGCTGGATGATCAACCGCTGACCTATGGCAAGCGTAACCAGCTGTCTGACTGCGACTATGCCAATCCGTTCTTTATTGCTTATGGCAGTGCCGGGCCGGTCTGAACCGGCTCAAATGTCAGAGCGTTTCACAGAGTCAGGTTGGATCAACTTGACTCTGTGATATTGCGACCAGCTAAAGAATCCAGAGCGAGCGCTACGATCCAATCTGGACGTAAACCGCTCTAGTTACATACGCCCGCAATTGCGAAGCTGTGCTGCATAACGCTGCGAAATATTGGTGGCTTTTTTGGCGGCGCGCTGCACCATGGCATTGCCGCGCCAGCTGCCTTTTGCATAGCCGCCATGACCGGAATAATAAGCCAGATACAGATTATACGGATCGTTCAGAGAGATGCCGTTACTGATATTGCTCTGCTTGTGATACCAGCCGACAAAATGGATCGCATCGCCAAAATTGGTGCGGCTCGCACCATAGCGCCCTGTTTCACGTGTATAACGTGCCCATGTGCCGTCCAGCGCCTGAGAATAGCCATAGGCGGAAGACTGACGCTTCCACGGAATGAAACCGAGCAGCTTGGTACGTGGCGGGCGCGCATAGGGCTGGAAGCTTGATTCTGTGTAAATCGTCGCCATCATGATCGGGATCGGCACGCCAAAATCACGCTCGGCTTTTTTGGCATCCTTATGCCAGTTATTCACCCAGCCGTCGCGCTGATCGAAAATTGCACAGGCATTATTGACTGATTTGGGTGCAGAGGCGCAACCAGCCAGAAAAACAGCAAAAATAAGAAGGAATTTTTTCATTTAGGCGATCTTTCAGGCAGGCAATCTCTGGGGCGAAATGAAACATTCCGTCTTGCGAAAAAGATGATCCGCAAAACAGCAAAGTGATAATGCTGAAAATCATAACGTGAAAAACTTCGGCAAAATGTGGTGCAAACAGGTTTTGAATGACTATGTTTGCTGGCGTAGTTAACCTTGGGTTAAAAACGCGGTCGCCGGTACCGGCGCTCAAATATAAAAATAACGTGCGATGATTAAATCATCCACGTTCAAAAGACTGAATTCTATAAGGAAATTTATAAACACCACTTGATGTTTGATGGTCGGAGCGAGAGGATTCGAACCTCCGACCCCCTGATCCCAAATCAGGTGCGCTACCAGGCTGCGCTACGCTCCGTTGACCGTGAGGCGGCTTATAGCGCCGCATTTTGCTCCCTGCAAGCGAATTATGCAAAAAAATCAAAACAACTGTTTATTATTGAAATTTATGAGCTTTTTGCGTCTGATTTTCACTGTTGTCAGAATTGATTTTTGTACGGAAAAGGCCGGTTTTCCAAAGCAATATGTGCATTGGTCTTGATTATGAATTTATAAATAAATCAATATAATCAATTATTTAATGGCTAAATTTTCAGATTAAAATTTATTGGATTTGTCCGGTTTTTGCAAAATATCGCTTGGCAAAAATGATTTTCCGATCCTATGGTCAAAGAGGGAATACAAAACAGTTTTGAGTGAGTTTTAGCCGTCCGGAATGACATCCGTTCAGGTCATGCATGTTCTTTGATTCTTTTCAGGAGCAAATAATGCAATCCACCGCGACCAATACAGGGCAGTCCATTCAATATTTTACAAGTGAGTCTCCGGCGGATGAGGCAATCTTGATCCGTCCGGAAGGATTTCGGGAATATGATGCGCGTTGGTGGTATGGCTTTGCGGGTACTGAACAACCCGCTGAAATTAATCTTGTTGGCATAACAGCCGTCGGAGCAGGTTTGGCGCATATGGTGCGGCAGCGCGGTATTGAATCGGCAATTGTGGTCGGCCATGATCTGCGTAGTTATTCGTTTGAGATTAAGACAGCGCTTATTAAAGGCCTGATATCCGGCGGTATGCAGGTCTTTGATATCGGGCTTGCGCTGTCACCTATGGCTTATTACGCGCAATTTGCGCTGAATGTGCCGTCTGTTGCGATGGTGACCGCCTCACATAATGAAAATGGATGGACAGGGGTGAAAATGGGCTGTGAACGCCCTTACACATTCGGACCGGCAGATATGGCTGAGCTGAAATCAATTAGTCTGGAGCATCAGGCTGAGCCGGCTAAAGGCGGAAGCTATAATCCCGTCAATAATATCGAAAAGCTTTATTCCGCAGCTTTAACAAAAGGCCGCTTTTTAAAACGCCATCTGAAAGTTGTTGTTGCCTGCGGAAATGGCACTGCGGGACTGTTCGCTCCGCAAGCTCTGCGCCGGATTGGTTGTGATGTTGTGGAAGTTGACTGCGCGCCGGACTGGAATTTTCCGCATTATAATCCTGATCCGGAAGCCGCTCCCATGCAAAAAGCAATGGCGGAGGCCGTGAGAAACTATGGAGCTGATCTGGCTTTTGGCTTTGATGGTGATGGCGACCGTTGCGGTGTGGCGGATCATGAGGGCAATATTATTTATGCTGACCGTATTGGCTTGCTATTGGCGCGGCAATTCTCAGAAAGGCACAAAGCCGCGCATTTTATTGTCGATGTGAAATCGAGCGGATTGTTTCGCAGTGATCCGGTATTGCAGACTAATCAGGCGACGGTTGAATATTGGAAAACCGGCCATTCCTATATCAAGCGCCGCATGGGGGAGCGCCGTGCATTGGCGGCGTTTGAAAAATCCGGTCATGTGTTTTTGAACCAACCTTTGGGACTGGGTTATGATGATGGTCTGGCAACCGCCATCGCGGTTTGCGAAATGCTGGCGGCCCATCCGGAGCAGAGTTTGGCCGCGCTCCACCGGCAATTGCCGGTCAGCTATGCAACGCCGACGCTCAATATTCCTTGCTGTGATAGTGAAAAATACGAGGTCGTCAGCCGGATACAGGATTATTTTGCCAATTTGTTTGATGTGGGTGGTTCATTTGCAGGGCAGAAGATTACGGAGCTTCTGACCATTAATGGTGCGCGTGTCACAGTGGCTGACGGTACATGGGGATTGATCCGTGCATCGTCAAACAAGCCGGATCTGGTGGTGGTTGTCGAGAGCCTGGTCTCGCTTGAGAGGCGCAATGACATGCTGCGCGCAATCAAAGATGTTTTGAGACAATTCGGGGCAGGGGAATTACCCGATTTTGAGATTGGTTTTTAAGTTTTTTGAATAGCTTGGGCGGGGGCGTTGGCTATGGCATTTGATCGGGAAAACGGGAAGTTCAACGGAATTAATAGCACGAATTTGCCGTTGTTGAGTTTTGTGATGAGTGGCGGCAGTGGCTCACGTTTATGGCCGCTCTCCAGAAGTGACAGGCCTAAACAATTTCATCGCCTGTCCGGTGACGAGAGCCTGTTGTTGGCGACTTTAAAGCGCCTGCAATTTGTTCCTGAGAACCGAATTTCTGTGATCGGTGCGCAGGCTCATTCCGAGCAGATTGCACAAACAATTTCTGCTATGTCTGATATGGGGGAAATCGGGACAATCTTAGAGCCTGTAGCGCGTAATACCGCTGCGGTTGCGGCACTCGCCTCACTGTCTGCATTATCGGGCTGTGATGATGCTTTAATCCTGCTTTGTCCGGCAGACCATGAAATATCGACTACAGAGCAATTTTGGCAGAGCGTAACACAGGGTATTCCCGCCGCGACGCAAGGAGCGATTGTTACATTCGGGCTTTTGCCGGAACGACCGGAAACCGGCTATGGTTATATTCAGGCCGGTGAGCCGCATGGGACTGGCTATGTTATCAGTGGATTCACTGAGAAGCCGGATTGTGACAGTGCATTGTCCTTCATCCGGCAGGGAAATTACTTCTGGAATTCCGGCATATTCCTGTTTCGTGCCAGCACTATGCGGGACACCTTTCTGCAATATGCGCCGGATATCTGGCTGGCTGTGCAGGCTGCACTCGATAAGGCAGAGCGCGACGATAATGCGATAAGATTACCGGAACATCTGTATCAGTCTGTGCCTGCGATTTCCTTCGACCATGCGATTATGGAAAAAGCGAGCAAGCTTGTGCTGATACCGGCTTCATTCCGCTGGAGTGATCTCGGCTCATGGCAATCTTTGCTCCAGCATCAACTGCAGGATGGCCGCGGCAATGTGTTGAGCGGTGACGTGATCGCCCATGATTGCAGCAATAGTTATATTCGCAGCGACAGCGGATTACTCGCAGTGTCCGGCCTGAATGATATGGCTGTTATTGCTACCAAGGATGCAACCTTTGTGGCTCCGCTGGCACAGAGCCAGCATGTGCAGGCCATTGTCAGACAGCTGACACAGCAGAACCGTGCAGAATTATATTATGAAACGCCGGTTCCTCCATCCGGCACGCACCGGCAAAAGGTGCAGGACTGGTTATTTGAACAGGCGCTGCCTTTCTGGGCTGTGCGCGGTACCGATCATCGCCATGGTGGTTTTTATGAGAGCCTTTCTATGCAGGGACTGCCGGTTGCAGGCCTTCGTCGTTCACGGACAATAGCGCGGCAGATTTATGCTTTTGCGAAAAGTCATCAGGCGGGATGGAGCGGAGAGGCTGCAAGTCTGATCGCGCATGGACTGCTCTTCATGCAGGCGAAAGGGCGCAGTCGCAATGGCGGCTGGGTGCAGTCATTTCATGCTGATGGCAGTGTGGCGGAAAGTCAGGAAAATCTCTACGATCAGACCTGTATGCTGCTGGCACTGAGCTATGCTCATCAGGCGGGACATAATCAGGCTCTGCAATTAGCGCAGGAGACTTTTGCATTTCTGGATGCCCGACTTGCGCATCCCAAGGGCGGGTTTTACGAAACATCTGCTGACCGCAATAATCCGCAGGCTATTCTCAGCAGCAATGCACATATGCATTATCTCGAAGCCTGTCTGGCATGGCACGAAGTGAGCGGAGATCTTTTGTTTCTCCGTCGTGCAGCCGAGATTGTAGCTCTATGTGAATATTATTTTTTTGATCGTGATTATTGGTGTTTGGGAGAATATTTCACTACGAACTGGCAGCGGGTGCGGGATGAGCGTGGCACTCACACAGAGCCTGGTCATGCTTTTGAATGGGCAGCGTTACTCAGTGATTATGCCAAACGCACCGGTTGTCAAAACACACAGCGGATGGCGCATCGTTTGTATAGCAATGCGATTTCCAGCGGGATCAACCGGACGACAGGTCTGGCCTATAATGTGGTGTCGCGTGAGGGCAGGCCGGTGGATAGCGGTAGCCGCAGCTGGCAGCAATGCGAGGCGATCAAAGCCACGATCATGCTTGATGGTTATAATGGTCAGAATATGAAGCCGGAAATCGAAGCGCGCATCGCCACTTTGTTTCGCTGGCACTTGCATCCTGCAAAACGTGGTTTGTGGATTGACCGCGTTGATAAGAACGGAAGTCATTGCTCCGGTCATGTGCCGGCTTCAATCCTCTACCATCTGGTCAGTGCACTGACCTTATATTTGCAAGTCGCGGCAAAAGCTGCGGATAGGCCTGTCGCGGGCAAGTCAGGCATAGCCGAGAGAGCAGCTTTGTCAGTCTGAAAGGAATTGTCTGTGGAATTATGCTGATACAAAACAAACTTATTTGAATATGAGGTTGATCTGCTTGTGTTCAGCCACTGATTAGTTATCCTGACATGCAAAGCTGTTTCAGGAGAAGCGAAAGTCGCTTTCCTGAAGCCGCGTTCAAAAACAATCAGAGCGGGCGCGGAGGATAAATCCGCATCAGGCACGTTTTGTCCGTTTAATGGGTAAAATCAGGCAGATTTTTATGCAGCACTCTCCGCGTCATCGTGCCATTCTGGAACAGGCCAAGCTGAAAGGTCAGGTGCTGGTTGATGATCTGGCTGAGCAATTTCAGGTCAGTCCGCAGACAATCCGTAAAGATCTCAATGATTTGTGCCGTGCGCAATTGCTGACTCGTACCCATGGCGGCGCTTTGTTTCCCTCCGGCGTGGAGAATCTGGAATATGAAGCGCGTAGGCAAATCGCAGCCTCGGAAAAACAGGCTATCGGTCAGGCCGCAGCTGCATTGATACCGGAAGGCGCATCGCTTTTCATCAATATCGGCACGACTACTGAGGCAGTGAGCCAGCATTTACTGTCGCATAATCAGCTGATGGTGATTACCAATAATATCAATGTCGCCAGTCGCTTACGCGTCTATTCAGGGCTGGAAGTCATTATTGCCGGTGGTGTTGTGCGCGCCAGTGATGGTGGCATTGTCGGTGAGGCGGCAGTTGATTTCATCCGTCAGTTCAAAGTGGATTATGCAATTATCGGCGTTTCAGCGATTGATGCCGATGGTGCATTGCTCGACTTTGACTATCGCGAGGTGAAGGTTGCGCAGGCGATCATCGCCAATGCCCGTCATATTATTCTGGTGGCGGACTCCACCAAGATGGAGCGCAGCGCGCCTGTGCGGATGGGGCATTTATCGCAGATTGATACTTTCATCACTGATCAGTGCATTGAACCGTCATTGCGTCAGATTTGCGCCGATCATGATGTGCAGCTGATTGAGGCTTTGAAACTTTAAGACCTGACAGGTTTTATCTCGCAACGGCATAAGTTTTTTGCACGTTCTTATTTTTGTGAAGTTTCGTTTTTTCGCTCGATTTAGTTTCGTTTTTTACTATATTGCTTTCATATTGCGGATGGTGCCGGATTGAAGACGATTCCGGTGCGCCGTTTTTCATGTGTCACAGCCGTGTCAATTTACCGTGCTTCAAGCAGTTACGTATTGAATTGACATGATTTTCGGCGGAGCTTGCGACGTGGTTGCAAATACGGACTACGATATTTTCATTATTGGCGGCGGCATTAATGGCTGCGGCATAGCTCGCGATGCTGCAGGGCGTGGTTTCCGCACCGGTCTGGCCGAAATGAAAGATCTGGCAAGCGGTACATCCTCCCGTGCAACCAAACTTATTCATGGCGGATTGCGCTATCTGGAACATTATGAATTCCGGCTGGTACGTGAAGCCCTGATGGAGCGTGAAGTGATCTGGGCTAATGCCCCGCATGTGGTTAAGCCAATGCGTTTCATTCTGCCTTATCATCGCGGCGGTGTGCGTCCGGCATGGCTGTTGCGTCTGGGATTGTTCCTGTACGACCATATTGGCGGGCGCAAATTGCTGCCTGCAACCCGCACCCTGAATATGAAAACCGATAAGGCTGCGGCACCGCTGAAAGACCTGTTCACCAAGGCTTTTGAATATTCCGATGCATGGGTTGATGATGCGCGTTTTGTGGCACTCAATGCGATGGATGCCAAAGAACATGGCGCAACAATCCGCACCCGCACCAAAGTCATTGCCGCACGGCGCACAGCTGATATCTGGCATCTGACATTGCTGGATTTGCGCTCGGGCAAAACCAGTGAAGTGACATCAAAGCTCTTGGTGAATGCTGCCGGCCCGTGGGTTGACCGTGTGCTTGCCGGTGTGGAAGGTCTGGCCGAGGTGCATAATGTGCGTCTTGTGCAGGGCAGCCATATTGTGGTGCGTAAGAAATTCGACGGCGATCGTTCTTATTTCTTCCAGAATAATGACGGGCGCATCATTTTTGCTATTCCTTATGAAAATGATTTCACACTGATCGGCACGACGGATCAGGACTATCACGGTGATCCGGCGAAAGTAGAAATCACTGATGCCGAGAGCGATTATCTGTGCTCTGCCGCCAGTGAATATTTCCGCGAGCCGGTAAAGCGCGAAGATATTGTCTGGGCTTATTCCGGTGTCCGTCCGCTCTATGATGACGGAGCCGATAAGGCGCAGGAAGCCACACGCGATTATGTGCTGAAAGACGATGCCGGTGAGAATAAAGCACCGCTGATTAATATTTTCGGCGGTAAAATCACAACCTATCGCCGTTTGTCCGAGCATATGATGCAGAAGATTGAGCATTTTCTCGGTAAAAAAGGTGCGCCGTGGACACATAAGGCGCCATTGCCGGGCGGTGATTTTCCGGTGCAGGATTTTGGCCGGATGAGCGCGAAGCTTGGCACCCATTATCCTTTTCTGGCGCCGTCTCATGCGGCACGACTGTTCCGTATGTATGGTACGCGTGCGCAGTGGATTTTGGGCAATGCAGCGGATTATAAAGATCTCGGTCAGCATTTTGGCGCCGATCTTTATGAAGTTGAAGTGCGTTATATGATGGTGCAGGAATGGGCACTGACCGCAGAAGATATTGTCTGGCGGCGTAGCAAACGCGGGCTGGTCATGACAGCAAACGAGATCGCGGCGCTGGATCAGTTTATGAAAACCGAAACCGGTTATCATGAGGAAGCGGTGTAAGACTGGTCTTCTTGCTTTGGTTTAAGTTTACACCGCAGCCTGATTTATCAAGCTGCGGTGTTTGTTTTTACAGCCATAGTTTCTCCTCCTTTGGGTCTCATCCTCATGCTCTTCACAGCAGCATAAATCTGGACTACCATTCTCTGTGCAGACACTGAGTGAAGCTCTGGAGGAGAGCCAGCAATGAGCATTCAGTCAGGCGAAATATCCGCCGCGGCAGGTCAGTCAGTCTTCAGCGCTCATGCGGAGCGGGTTCACTCTGCCATTCGTGGCAGCGGTGCAGCGCGCTCGGCTCTCGTTGCCTCATGGCAGCGGTCTGCCCGTCTGCACGGGCTGAAACCACAGGATCCCGGCAAACCCCAAACTATCACCGCTCAGAAACTGCGCGAAGTGCAGGAATATGTCGAGCCGCTGACCCATCTGGCACAACCGGTGCTGGATCGTCTGTTCCTGTCGGTTGGCGGTATCGGTTGTTGTGTATTGCTGGCTGACGGTACTGGTGTGCCGGTGGAGCGGCGCGGGGCTGTTGCGGACGATAAGATATTTCATAAATGGGGACTGTGGACGGGTGCCGTCTGGAGTGAAGCCTGTGAGGGCACCAACGGCATTGGCACCTGTATTGTCGAGCAACGCGCAGTGACAATTCACCGTGACCAGCATTTTCATGCAAGAAATGCTGGGCTTTCCTGCTCTGTTGCCCCGATCCACGATCATACAGGGCAACTTGTTGCGGTGCTTGATGTATCCTCCTGCCGGTCTGATCTGACTGAGGCCTATGCAGGACTGATTTTTGCTGCGGTGAATGACGCGGCACGCAAGATTGAGACAGATTATTTCCGCTATCATTTCCAGAAGGCCCGTATTGTTCTGGCGCCTGTCACTGAGCATAATAGCGGCGCACTGCTGGCAATTGATCGTGATGATATGGTGATTGGTGCCAGCCGTTCCGCACGTCTGGCACTGGGGTTGGGCGAAGACGGGTTGAAAGATCCGGTTCCTGCGGCCGATTTCTTCGGAACGCTGGCTGAGCAGGATATGGATATGGCCGAAGCTGAACGCGGTGTCATTATCCGCGCCCTTGCACGGGCTGAGGGTAAAATTTCCTCGGCAGCCAAAATTCTTGGCATGAGCCGTGCAACCCTGCATCGTAAACTCAACCGTTTGCATATCAGACGAAACGGCTGAGCCGCGCGGCATTCCGGAAAATGTGAAATGTTTTTTGGACGGGATGCACGAATTTAAAGCCATCTCTCAAACTGTCTCATTCTTGCGACATTGCGGGCAAGAGTTTGTGATGAGTGCTCCGCTGGCCTCATGACAAGCCGCGGATTTCCCGCAACATTATTTGTGAGTTCAGGCATGTCTATCTGAGGAGAGATAGCGTGCTGATAATGAGCGAAAAACAGGGAGAGAGACAATGAACAAGGTTGAAGTAAGCCGGACAGTTCATCCTAAGTTTGCCAAACGCTATGGCAATTTCATCGGCGGCAAATGGGTCGAACCGAAATCCGGACGTTATTTTGAGAATATTTCACCGGTCAACGGGCAGGTTCTCTGCGAGATTGCCCGTTCCGATGCAGCGGATGTGGAGCTGGCGCTCGATGCCGCCCACGCCGCGAAAGAAGCATGGGGGCGCACCAGTGCCGCAGAACGTGCGCTGATCCTCAATAAAATCGCTGACCGGATGCAGGATAATCTGGCATTGCTGGCCGAGGCCGAAACCTGGGACAACGGCAAGCCGATCCGTGAAACCACCAATGCCGATATGCCGCTGGCGATTGACCATTTCCGCTATTTTGCCGGTGCTATCCGTGCGCAGGAAGGCGGCATTTCTGAAATCGATCACGATACAGTCGCCTATCACTTCCATGAACCTTTGGGCGTGGTCGGGCAGATTATTCCGTGGAACTTCCCGATCCTGATGGCGGTGTGGAAACTGGCACCGGCACTGGCTGCAGGTAACTGCGTGGTGCTGAAACCGGCTGAGCAGACACCGGCTTCTATTCTGGTGCTGGCGGAACTGATCGGCGATCTGCTGCCTGCCGGTGTGCTGAATATTGTTAATGGTTTTGGCCTCGAAGCCGGTAAGCCGCTGGCTTCCAGCCCGCGCATTGCCAAAATCGCCTTTACCGGTGAAACCACTACCGGTCGTCTGATTATGCAATATGCCAGTCAGAATCTCATTCCGGTCACGCTGGAGCTGGGTGGTAAATCGCCGAATATCTTCTTTGAAGATGTGACCGCGGAAGATGATGACTATCTCGACAAAGCCATTGAAGGCTTTGTGATGTTTGCGCTCAATCAGGGTGAGGTCTGTACCTGTCCGAGTCGTGCGCTGATCCATGAGAAAATCTATGACAAATTCATGGAAAAAGCGCTGAAGCGCGTTGAGGCAATTGTGCAGGGCGACCCGCTCAATCCGGCAACCATGATCGGCGCGCAGGCCTCGCAGGAACAGCTGGAAAAAATCCTCAGCTATATGGATATTGGTCGTCAGGAAGGTGCGGAAGTGCTGACCGGTGGCGAACGTAACCAGCTGAGCGGTGATCTGGCCGGTGGTTTCTATGTGAAGCCGACGGTCTTCAAAGGCCACAATAAGATGCGGATTTTTCAGGAAGAAATCTTCGGTCCTGTGGTTTCTGTCACGACCTTTAAAACGGATGAGGAAGCGCTGTCGATTGCCAATGACACGCTTTATGGCCTTGGTTCCGGTGTGTGGACGCGTAACGGCAACCGTGCTTACCGCTTTGGCCGTGGTATTCAGGCAGGGCGTGTCTGGACAAATTGCTACCATGCTTATCCGGCACACGCGGCTTTCGGTGGTTACAAGCAGTCCGGAATAGGGCGCGAAAATCATCTGAAAATGCTCGATCATTACCAGCAGACCAAAAATATGCTGGTGAGCTACAGCCCTAAGAAACTGGGCTTCTTCTGATCTGACGAAATGATCTCCCCCGAAGTCATGACCGGTTTCGGGGGAGATATGCATAACAAAAAATGAGAGCGAACGCAGTGAGTAGGATGCGTTGCAAACGCTCTGAATGTGGTTGCATTCCACGGCTGTCAGGCTGATCCGGCCTGATTGTGAAATGCTTCAGCCACGGTGATCCGGTCAATCCGGCTCACCGACTTTCCGTAATGTTGGTGTCATGAATGGAGCAGAAGGAGTGCCTCTCTTTCTGCCAAAGGAGATTGTTATGGCAAAAACTATGAAAGCCGCTGTTGTACGTGAATTCGGAAAACCCCTGACAATTGATGAAGTGCCGATACCTGTGCCGGGGCCGGGGCAAATTCAGGTTGCTATTCAGGCATCCGGTGTCTGTCACACCGATCTTCATGCGGCTGAAGGCGATTGGCCGGTGAAACCAAATCCGCCATTTATTCCGGGACATGAAGGTGTGGGCTATGTCTCCGGCGTTGGTGCCGGTGTCAAACATGTCAAGGAAGGTGACCGCGTTGGTATTCCGTGGCTTTATACGGCTTGCGGCTATTGCAACCATTGTCTCGGTGGTTGGGAGACCTTGTGTGAATCTCAGGAAAATACCGGCTATTCTGTGAATGGCGGCTTTGCCGATTATGTGGTGGCTGATCCGAATTTCGTCGGTCATTTGCCGAAGAATATCGAGTTTAACGAAATCGCACCGGTACTTTGCGCTGGTGTGACCGTTTATAAAGGGCTGAAAGTCACGGATACCAAACCCGGTGACTGGATGGTGATTTCCGGTATCGGCGGGCTTGGCCATATGGCGGTGCAATATGCCAAAGCCATGGGGCTCAATGTTGTGGCTGTCGATATTGATGATGCCAAACTTGATCTGGCGCGACGGCTGGGTGCAGTTGCAACCGTCAATGCCAAAACCAGTAATGATCCGGCAGCAAAAGTGAAGAAACTGACCGATGGCGGTGCGCAGGGCGCACTTGTGACAGCGGTCTCGCCAAAAGCGTTTCAGCAGGCGCTGGGGATGATGTCGCGTGGCGGCACGATTGCTTTCAACGGTCTGCCTGCCGGTGAGTTTCCGGTGTCGATTTTCAATATGGTGCTGAATGGCGTGACACTGCGCGGTTCCATTGTCGGCACAAGGCTGGATTTACAGGAGTCGCTTGATTTCGCTGCAGATGGTAAAGTGAAGGCGACGATCAGCACTGACAGGCTGGAGAATATCAACGCGATTTTCGACAAGATGCGTAAAGGTGAAATCGAAGGCCGTATCGTGATGGATATGAGCAAATAGACCACAAAGAGGAGGGTGTCATGACTGAAGCAGAAATGAACACGAATACAGCACCGCTGAACAAAGTGACTGCGACGCCTGACGCCCTCAAACTGATTGCCGAATTGCAGGCAGAATACGGCCCTGTGATGTTTCACCAGTCTGGCGGTTGCTGTGATGGTTCATCGCCGATGTGCTATGCGCAGGGTGATTTTCTGATCGGTGATCAGGATGTGCAATTGGGTGAAATTGGCGGTGCGCCGTTTTATATCAGCCGCTCGCAATATGAAGCATGGAAACATACGGATCTGATTATTGATGTGGTGCCGGGGCGGGGCGGTATGTTCTCGCTCGATAATGGCCGTGAAGTGCGTTTTCTGACCCGCTCGACCATTTGTACGATTTAATTGCTCCCAAGGCGTGACGTAAAAAAAGGGCGGAAATTCCGCCCTTTTTTATGTGTCTGTATGGCTTATGGCAGCTTGTAAGACATCACATAATCACCGGCTTTGGTGCCGACTGAACCATGGCCACCGGCTACGATCAGCACATATTGTTTGCCGTCTTTGCCGGTATAGCTCATCGGTGTGGACTGGCCACCCGCAGGCAGACGTGTCTGCCAGAGTTGCTTACCGGTGGTGAGATCATAGGCGCGCAGATAATCGTCAACCGCTGCGCCGAGGAAGGCAACGCCGCCTGCGGTAATCATCGGTCCGCCGATACCCGGCACGCCAAGTTTCAGCGGAATTGGCACCGGTGCCATATCTTCTACCGTGCCGTTTTTATGTTTATAGGCGATCTTGCCTGTGCGCAGGTCAACACCGGCCACATAGCCCCATGGCGGTGACTGGCACGGAATGCCAAGCGGTGACAGGAGCGGCCCCATAAATACGCCGTAAGGTGCGCCGTCATTACGGTTTAGCCCTTGCTCGCTGGCTTTTTCATCCTCACCTTTCGGTGGAATTTGATCCGCAGGCACAAGGCGTGAGGTGAAGGCCAGATAAGTCGGCATGCCGAACATCACCTGACGTTTCGGATCTACCGCCACACTGCCCCAGTTAAAGACGCCGAAATTGCCGGGATAGACAATTGTACCCTGCAGGGAAGGCGGGGTGTAACGACCCTCATAGCGCAGCGAGCGGAACTGGATGCGGCAGGCAAGCTGATCGAACATCGTTGCCCCCCACATATTGGCTTCCGTCAGCGGCGGAGGATTGAAGCTGAGACCGGAAAGCGGCTGTGTCGGTGCGGAGAAGTCTTCCGGTATTGCACCTGTCGGGGCTGCAACTTCGGTCACAGGAATAATCGCTTCACCGGTGCGCCGGTCGAGCACATAAATATCGCCCTGCTTGGTTGGACCTACCAGTGCGGGCACAACTTGTCCGCTCTTATTGGTAATGTCGAGCAGCACGGGCTGAGCAGGCACGTCCATATCCCAGAGATCATGATGCACCGTCTGGCGTACCCAGCGCACCTGACCGGTTTTTACATCCAGCGCTGTGATGGAGGAAGAATATTTTTCTACCGCCTCACTGCGCCCCATACCGAGCTGATCCGGCACCTGATTACCGAGCGGTATATAGATCAGGCCGAGATTTTCATCAGCGCTGAACACCGACCAGCTGTTCGGGGAATTGGTGGTGTAATGCTCACCGTCCGCAATCGGTGTGGTGACATCAGGATTACCGGAATCCCAGTTCCACAACAGCTGACCGGTGAGAATATCAAAGGCGCGGATAACGCCCGACTGTTCCTGCGTCGAGAAATTATCATTCACCGCGCCGCCGACGATGATTTTTCCGTCCATCGCAGTTGGCGGGGAGGTGGAGTAATAATAGCCGGACGGATTATATTTCATGCCACGGGTCAGATCGAGCACGCCTTTTTCGGCAAAACTCTCGCAAATCCGGCCGGTTTTGGCATCCAGTGCAATCAGATGCGCATCCGATGTCGGCAGATAAACCCGCTCATAACAGGCCTGATCTGCGGCAACGCTCTGGTCTTTCCAATAGGTCACGCCACGGCAGGTCTGGTGCTGGCGCTGGGTATTGGCGCTGACCTCAGGGTTATAGCGCCACTTTTCCTTGCCGGTATCCGCATCCAGCGCAATGGCAATATTATGCGGCGTGCAGAGATAAAGCGTGTCTTCAATCTTGAGCGGTGTTACCTGATAGGTGGTTTCCGTCACATCCTGCGGCTGGCGTACATCGCCGGTTTGGTATTGCCAAGCCAGTTCAAGTTTGGCCACATTTTCCGGTGTGATTTGTGTGAGTGGTGAATAACGCTGACCATATTGCGTGCGGCCATATTGATGCCATTCGCCATCCGGTACTGTATTGCCCATATCCGGTGTTGCCGCGACCGCTTCTGTGGGAAGGGAGCCGTCGAGATTATGCGGGTCTTTGGTGATTGAGATACCGGCAACAATCAGTGCGGCCGCGATTGCCCCCAGCAGCGGCAGAGGACTGGCGCTGCCTGCACGTGCCTGTTCTATCGTTGGTGCCACTTCTCTGCTGGCAGGGCTGAGCGCTTTACGGATCGGTGGCAGCAATAACCACAGACCCAGCAGCACAATAATGCCGCCGCGTGAGCCGAGCGGCCACCAGTCAAAGCCGACTTCATAAAATGCCCAGCCGAGTGTGCCGAGAATGATCAGGGCATAGACCCAGAGTGCCGCAGCACGGCGGGTGAAAAGCAGTATGGCGGTCAGTAAAAAACCGGCCGCTGTAATAATGTAATAAAGGCTGCCGCCCAGCAGGGCGAGTTTTATGCCACCATAACCAAGCGCGATGCCTATGAACGCAAAGAGGATGGCTGTTAATGAAACTAACACAATGCTACCCCTTATTTATTGAATGGGGAAGAATATAGATCAGTAAAGCACAGCGGGAAGTGCTTCGAAACATTTATTTAAAAATAGAACAAATGAATCGACACAGATACAGTTAATTATGACAGGAAAAAGCGCGGGAAATTCTGTAAAACAATAAGTAAATCAATTGTGTAATCAATGAAAACGCCGCCTTGCTATGGGCGGCGTTTTGTTTAAAAGCATTAGCCTTGGGAGGATGGTGCTTTTATGTGCGTGTGCTGGTGAAACTGCGCAGGCGCAGCGCATTGGTCAGCACGAAGATGCTGGACAGTGCCATGGCTGCCGCAGCCAGTACCGGCGAGAGCAGGATACCGTAAAACGGATAGAGCAGGCCTGCTGCAACCGGAATGAGCGCGGTATTGTAGGAAAACGCCCAGAACAGGTTCTGACGAATATTGCGGATCGTCGCTTTGGACAGAGCAATCGCATCCACAACGGCAGTCAGATCGCCGCTCATCAGCACCACATCGGCGCTTTCAATAGCGATATCCGTGCCGGTGCCCACAGCCACACCCACGTCAGCCGCAGCCAGTGCCGGTGCATCATTGATGCCATCGCCGACAAAGATGATTTTACGGTCAGAGCCTGCGAGACGTTTCAGTGCGTCGACCTTACCATCCGGCAGAACTTCCGCTGATACCTCATCAATGCTCAGTTCTTTGGCAATGGCATTGGCCACGACTTTGCTGTCTCCGGTAATCATCGCCACTTTCAGGCCAAGCTTATGCAGGGCATCAATTGTGACTTTGGTTGTCGGTTTCAACTCATCGGCCACAGAGAAGGCAGCGACCAGTGCACCGTCGCGTGCCATATAAAGCACGGATTGCGCTTTGGCGGTCATTGCTGCTGCGGCCTCTGCACCGGTGCTGACATCAATGCCGAGCTTTTTCATGAAACGCTCTGCACCGACATGGACGGACTGACCGTCAACCATACCGCTAACGCCGAAGCCCGGTACAGCTTCAAAGTCTTTGACTTCAGGCTGTTTCAGACCTTTGTCTTCCGCAGCCTGCACCACAGCAGTCGCAATCGGATGTTCTGAGCGGGATTCCAACGCGGCTGCCAAAGCCAGCATCTCATCAGCACTCTGATTGCCGAATATATGGAACTGCGACAGCACAGGTTTGCCGATGGTCAGCGTGCCGGTTTTGTCGAAAGCGATAATATCGGCATCGCGCAGGCTTTGCAGGGCATCACCACGGCGGAACAGCACACCCATTTCCGCACCGCGACCGGTACCGACCATGATCGAGGTCGGTGTTGCCAGACCCATGGCACAAGGACAGGCGATAATCAGCACGGCAATGGCATTAGCCAGCGCGAAGGTGAAGGCCGGTTCAGGGCCGAAGATAAACCAGATCAGGAAGGTGACAAAGGCTGCGAGCATAACCGCAGGAACAAACCATGTCGTGACCTTGTCGATCAGGTTCTGGATCGGCAGCTTATCGGCCTGAGCATCTTCAACCATGCGGATGATTTGTGAGATCACCATATCCGCACCAACCTTGGTGGCGCGATAGGTGAAGGCGCCGGTCTTGTTGACCGTACCGCCGACAACCGTGTCACCGACATTTTTCGTGGCGGGAATAGGCTCACCGGTAATCATGGATTCGTCAATATAAGACGTACCCTCGGTGATCTCACCATCGACCGGCACTTTCTCACCCGGACGCACCAGAACGAGGTCGTCTGCACGCACATCTTCCAGCGGAATATCCTGTGCCACGCCGTCACGCACCACACGCGCGGTTTTGGCCTGCAGTCCGAGCAGATGGGCAATGGCATGGGATGTGCGGCCTTTAGCACGGGCTTCCATCCAGCGGCCGATCAGGATCAGCGTAACGATAACCGCTGCTGCTTCAAAATAGACATTGACGGTTTGGGCAGGCAGGACAGAGGGCATGAAAGTGGCGACAACCGAGAAGCCCCATGCTGCCAATGTGCCGACAGCTACGAGCGAGTTCATGTCCGGGCCGCCGCGCAACAGCGCCGGAATACCGATACGGAAGAAACGCAGGCCCGGACCAAACAATACGAGCGTTGTGAGAATGAACTGGAGATACCAGCTGTTTTGTGTGCCGATTGTGCCGGCAATAAAATGATGCAGCGGCGGGAACAGATGCGAACCCATTTCCGTGATGAAAACCGGCAGCGCCAAAGCACCGGCAATCAGTACATCACGCTTGAGGGTTTTAATCTCGGCATCATTTTTCTCTGCACGGCGTTCCGCACCACTTGCAGGAGCGGCCGCTGCCACAGGCTGTGCCGGATAACCGCTTTTGGTAACGATATCTGCCAGCATTTGCGGCGTGACTGACGGATCACTGAGCGTGATGCTGGCGCGTTTGGTCACCAGATTAACGGAGGCTGCAGCAACGCCGGCAGAGGATTGCAGGGTCTTTTCCACGCGTCCGACACAGGATGCACAGGTCATGCCATCCACTTCCAGCACCACCTGTGCCGGTGGTTGCGGAATATGCGCGGTGTAACCGGCTTTCTTGATAGCTTCGGCAGCAAGGCCTGCATCCGGCTTATCTGCAAAGCGTACTGTGGCCTGCTGTGTCGCCAGATTGACTGTTGCACTGTTGACGCCCGGCAAAGCGAGCAAGGCTTTTTCCACACGACCGACGCAGGAGGCGCAGGTCATGCCGTCAATATCAAGCGTAACAACAGGCTGACCCGAGCGTGTCTGCTCAGGATGACTATGTTTGGTCATGACAGAAATTCCTGCCTTTAGCCGAGGATTTTTGTTTCGTAGCCTGCCGCATCAATGGCTTTGGCAATTGCCGCGGCATCTGCCGGAGCCGAAAAACCGATGCTGGCTTGTTTTTTCGCCAGATCAACGCTGACGGTGCTGACACCTTCAACGGCTTTGGCGGTTTTCTCAATTTTTGCCACGCAGGAACCGCAGCCCATACCGTCAACAGAGAGCAGAACAGTGGAGGAAACGGATTGTGTCATGATGATCTTCAGGGCTGATTATGCGGAAAGTCCCGCCTGCGGAAGCCCTGCCTTTCTTGTCAGTTTCAGGCGCATGTCAGCGCTTTTGTTGATGTTGACAAGAAGATAGGGCTTCCCATGATGGGAAGGTCAAGAGCTTTTTCCGAAAGAAATGTATTTAGTTTAACTATTTGATTTTATGTATCTTTATCCGTCATATCCCGCGATAAAGTCACAAACATCGCGCTGTGACATCGGTTTTCCGGTGAAAAATCCCTGTACCTCACCGAATTGTTCGTCCTTCAGTCGCGTGAGCTGTTCCTGTGTTTCCACGCCTTCTGCCGTCGTCACAATATTGAACGCGCTGCCCAGAGAAACCACAGCCTGAATGATCGCCAGATTGCGTTTGTCATTATCAATATTGGACACAAAACTGCGATCAATCTTGATCTTGTCAAAAGGGAAAGTGCGCAAATAATTGAGGGACGAATAGCCGGTGCCAAAATCATCCATGGCAATGCTCACGCCCAGATTGCGCAATTCGAATAACAATTCGGTATTATGCTCGGTATTGGACAGCAGCACTGTTTCGGTGATTTCCAATTCCAGACGGTTGGCCTGCAAGCCGCTTTCTTCAAGGGCTGATTTCACCATGTCCAGCATGTTGCGGCTGTTAAACTGTACCGGCGACAGATTGACAGAAACTTTGATTTTCTCCGGCCATGAAATGGCATCCTGACAGGCCTGCCGCAGAACCCAGGCACCGATTGCAGAAATGATACCGGTATCTTCGGCAATCGGAATGAAATCATCCGGTGCGACCAGTCCGCGTGTCGGATGCTGCCAGCGCAACAGAGCCTCACAGCCTGTAATGAGATCTGTCGTCAGCGAGAAAATCGGCTGATAAAACAGCACAAATTCATTGTTTTGCAGGGCTGTATGCAATTCCAAAGCCGTGCGGTGGCGTTTTTCGACCGCCTCACGCATGGATCTTTCATAAAAACGGTAGACACCGCGCCGGTCTGCCTTGGCAGCATAAAGCGCCAGATCGGCATTGCGCAACAGCGTATCAATATCCTCACCATCTTCGGGGGCAATGACAACACCGATGGTACAGCCGACATATTCAGGACTGCCGTCCAGATGAAACGGCTTGCTGAACAGATTGGTGATTTCTTCGGCAAAATGGCCGATTTCCTGCCGGTGATCAGGGTTTTCCGGATCAAAAGGATGGATGATCGCAAATTCATCACCGCCAAGACGGGCAATAAAATCCTGCGGTTTCAGAAAGGCGCTGAGACGGCGCGCAACCTGACAGAGCAGGGCATCGCCTGCCGCGTGGCCGATACTGTCATTGATATGTTTGAAGTGATCGACATCAAGAAACAGCAGGGCATGGCTCTGGATTGCTTCCTTTTTGGAAAATAAATCCGTCGTATGACGTGAAAAATAGACACGGTTCGGCAGATTTGTCAGCGAGTCATGCATGGCCGTATAGGTCAGATGCGCCTGCAGAGCCTGTTCTTCCGTGATATCTTCCATCAACCCGATCAGATAACGCGGCTTTTCTCCGTTTTGCGACGGAATTGTGCGTTTCATCACCCGCACATGACGGCTGTGACTGCGTAACGGAATTTCATTTTCGGCAGTGAAAACACTGTCGCTCTCCATCACATACTGATCTTGCGTGACAAAATTACGGGCATCTTCTTCACTGAAAACCTGATGATCGGCTTTGCCGATGACATGCGCAGATTCTTTGCCGGTAATGGCGCTGGCTGTTTCATTAAACAGAACATAGCGCCCACTATCATGCATATCTTTAATGAAAACCCCGATCGGCAGGTTTTTGATCAGACTGTCGAGCAATGAACGGGTCTGGCTGATTTCATTGCGCGCTTTGCGGATTTCGGTCTGATCCTGAATGATCGCGAGAATAGCAGGCTGATCATTGAAATTTGTGCGTCGTCCATAGGTTATGACTTCAATTGTCTCGCCATTGGCTTTCAGATGTTTCCAGATTTGCGGCTTTCCGAAGTCAGTTTCTGCGTGGATGGCAGCGATCATGCGTTCGTGCTCGGATTCAGGGCGGATATCCAGCACAGTCATCCGGCTCATCTGCTCCGGCGTATAGCCGTAAAATTCAAAAGCAGCATCGTTCAGCAATAAAAATTTGAGCGAAATCGGATCATACAGCCACATCGGAATAGGGTGCTGTGTGAAGAGCAAACGAAAATCATTCTCTGATAAAGCAGGCTGAAAATACAGCGGGGAGTCGATCTGACTGTTCAGCGGGGCAGTTGTCATAAAGGCTCCGTGTCTTTTAGTTGGCAAACATCATGCCCGGCAGTGCCGTGCGGCTGTTTACACCGCATGATAAGCCTACACGACACATCACAAATCTTAAAACTACATTACAAGCCTGCGATAATTTTTTTCCAGATATTTCTGAGGAAAAATATCGAATAAAATTACATCTCTTTGAAAAATATAGAGAATTATCGTCATGGCTTTGTTTCATTATTTGTGACGTTTTTTTACAATTTTGTTTTTTTGAATGCAGAACAGTGCCGGAGCATATCCGGCGGTGGAATTTGTCGTCTTTGCTCTTTGTCATCTCTTGCTTCGGACTGCCTGTTTACCTAAAAGCTAACGCCTGTGTGAAGTTTTTGTGAAGTCTTTGTGACTGCTTTTTTATCAGCAATGACCGGTAAAATTACCGGCAGAGACAAACAGGCAGACGCATCGTGTAACGCTGCAGGAACCGGAAAGTTCCTGTTATTTTGGAAGCTGCCCATTGAGCAATCTTGCAACGCCGGTCCCTCATCATGCACCGCATACTGTCCCTTATTCTGACAGCGCGCTGAATCACGGGGATAAGCGGAAGGCGGCGCGGCGCGATGGCCGGTTCTGTGCATATTTTGCCCGCAGGCACTGGTTCTGGCGCGCATTGATTGCCACAGCCGGAACGCTGTTCCTTACCCTGTCTGTCGTGATGCTGACCGAGTGGCTGATGCGCGGTTCCGCTGCATCATGGAAGCAGTATTTTACGCTGACACACCGCCCGCTCTGGACGACATTGGCCCTTGTTTTCCTCACCCTGTTTTTGCTGGACAGCCTGCTGGGGCGTTTGTGGCAGGGTATTTTAATTGTTGCGCCGGTTTTGCTCGGTCTTGCATGGTTCAGCCGGCAAAAGGGCATGTATCTCGGCGATCCGCTCTATCCGAGTGATCTGCTTTATACTCGTCAGGTTGTTGATCTGATGCCGTTGCTGGTGCGTGACAGACCGATGGATGCGGTGCTGATCGTGCTCGCTTCTATGGCGGCTCTTGCGGCTTTGTATTTTTGCTGGCGCTTTTTCCGTCGCTCTGTGCCGCGTCTGAGCTGGACTGCGCGTGCGGCACGTCTTGCTGTGGCCATGCCGGCTCTGATCTGGTTCGGCAGTATTTCCGATTATTCCAGCTTCTCCTATATCCGCGACCGCATGGGCATTGTGCCGATGATGTGGGATCAGAAGGAAAATTATGCCCATAACGGTTTGGTTGTGGCGTTTATTTTCAATATTCCCATGGCCAATGTTTCTGCGCCGAACGGTTATTCGCAGGAGCGGATTGCCAGTATTGCGGAATATTTATTCCCTGCGGATGATGACAGCGGTCTGCTGGGCGGCTCATCTTCTGCCCATGGCAATACCATTGTTCCGGTTGCCGCACGCAATGACGAAAAGCCGGATGTCATTGTGATTATGAGCGAATCTTTCTGGGATCCATCCCGTCTTCCGGGTGTGGCCTTTGATGAAGATCCGATCAAAAATGTGCGTACCAACCAGTCTGGCCATGTGTTTTCGCCGGAATTCGGCGGTATGACCGCAAATGTTGAATTTGAAGCGCTGACCGGTTTTTCGAATGCCTTTTTGCCTTATGGCAGCATTCCCTATCAGCAATATGTGCGCAGACCTGTGCCTTCGCTGGCCTCATTCTTCAGCGAGCAGGGTTATGAAACCCGTGCGCTGCATCCCTATCGCCAGTGGTTCTGGAACCGTGGCTCTGTCTATGAAAATTTCGGCTTTGATAAATTCCTGTCCGAAGAAAATCTGCCGGAGCTGATGAAAAAAGGCCATCTGGCTTCCGATGAAGAATTCACCAGCGAGATTATCCGTTCGGCTGAAGAGGCGGAAAAGCCGCTCTTCCTGTTCGGTGTATCTCTGCAGGGGCATGGTCCTTATGCGCCAAGCCGTTATCCGGACAGTCAGATCAAAGTTGTTACCAATGCTGACAGCGCTGTGAGTGAGGCATCCAAAGGGTCTGTGCGGTCTTTTGCACAGGGCGCACAGGATGCGGATATCAATCTGGGACGGCTGATGGCTTGGGCGAAGAAGCGCGAGCGGGAAACAATTATTGTTTTCTTCGGCGATCATCTGCCGCCGCTCGGTGATGTCTATGTTGAGAGCGGTTATATGAAGAACCGTACTGCCAGCCGCGTGGATACGGCCGATCATATGCTGGCGCAGCATGAAACGCCGCTGGTATTGTGGTCAAGCCGTACAGACAGCCTGCGCGGTGTAGGCACAATCAGCCCGTCTTTCCTGCCGCTTTATGTTCTGGAAATGGCCGGTCTCCAGCATCCTTACTACACCGGATTTTTGGGCAAAGTGCATCAGGAATATAGCGTGATTGATGGCCATCTGCTGCTGGATAAAGATTACACGCCCCATGCCGGATGGATGCAGCAACCGGTAATGCCGCAGATTTTGCAGGATTACCGTCAGGTTCAGTATGATATGATGTTCGGAAACAGCTATTCCAAAGAAAAGATGTTTCCGTTTATCAGTGCCGGTATTTATTCCACGACCGGTCAGGACAATAAAAAACAGGTTACATCGCAATATTAGCCGGATTGAGCGCCTGCTTTTTTACTGACTTGCTATGATGAAATAATTTTTTTATGTTTGGTCAAAGATTGCGACTATCGTTCTTTGTTTGACCGCCATCAGAACGGGTTTTCCCGTAAAATGACCGGCATCTGCACTGAACCGATCAGGGAGAGGCAGATTTGAAGCGACATCTTACGCTATTTGCGCTCGCTCTGTTGCTTCCTCTGATTATATTGGTCGGTTTTTTCCTATGGCTTCTGGTTTTGCAGGAAAGAAGCCATATTGAAAATCAGGCTTTTGATGTTACCCAATCCCTCGCCGTTACAATCGACCGTGAGGTCTACGGCCTTCAGCGCGCCGCTGAAATTATCAGCTATTCCAATATTCTGAAGAATGGCCGTTTTGATATTCTTCAAACGACCTTGCATGATATGGCGCAGGAATTAAACATCAATATTACGGTCTATGATCCTGAGGCGAAACTGCTGGTTGCCTCGGATCCTGCACGGGTCGGTGATCTGCCGCTGCTGACAAAAACAGATCTTGCGGCTGCCAAAGCGGCAGGCAAACCCTATGTTACCGGAGTACGGCGTGCTCATGAAAATACACCTTTTTGTTTTACGGTGGTTCGTCCGGTTTTTGTTGACGGGAAAATCAATTATTTTCTGGCGCTGAGCATGGAAGCACAGCGCATTACCGATCTTTTGAATTTGAGCGGTATATCCAAAAACTGGATTGCGGTTGTGGTGGATCAGAATGATCAGGTTCTGGCGCGCAATAATAACAGCAATGATTATACGGGACAGCTGATACCGGATAAATTGCGTGCGGAAGCCACAGATAAGCAGGGGCGCTGGCGCGGACAGATTCTCGATGGCAATCAGGTGGCCGGTTATTATATCCGTTCGCCGCTGAGCGACTGGCGCATTGCGATCGGTGTTAACCGCTCGGAACTGAACTGGCCGGTTTGGGTGGCTTTTGCCTATTTTATCATTCTGTTGCTGGGTACATTATTGCTGAGCGCCTTGCTGGCGGGCTTCTTTGGACGCCGGATTTCGAAGCCGGTCAGAAAACTTGCCGCACAGGCTATGGCTGTGGGAGATGTGCAGGCGATAAAGCCGTTGGGCTCGGGCATTCGAGAGCTGGATGTTGTCAGTGAGGCCCTGATACAGGCTGATAAGCGCAACCGTGCGAAAGAGCTGAAACTTCTGGAAGCGCAATTGCGCCTGCAAATGGCGCTGGATGCCGGTAATATCGGTGTCTGGGAGTATAACCCCGAAGATGCCGAGGTCAGTCTTGATGGCCGTGCCAGCCATATGCTGGCATTTAAGGACAGGCGTACAATCAATTTTGTTACGGATTTTATGCCTCTCGTCCATGAGGAAGACAAGCTGCGCGTCGAAACAGCTTTGAGCAACGCGCTGACATCAGGCGATATTGTCCGCGAGACTTTCCGTATCCGCGATACGGAACAGCCGCATCCGGTCTGGGTGACGGGTATCGGCAGGCGTATCTATACAGATATCGGCAAACCTTCAGTTCTCGGGCTGATTGTGAATGTGACCGCTGAACAGCTGGCGCTGGAGCAGCGGGAAGTGGTGGCGCAGGAGCTGAACCACCGGCTGAAAAATATGTTCGCGGTGATTATCAGCCTGATGAGCTTGTCCGCACGGGGCAAAACGGATGTACAGGATTATGTCGGTCAGATGCGGGAGCGCATGACGGCGCTGGCCGGTGCATTTGAGCTGACCTATCAGAAAACATCCGCGGCTACAGGACAGCACAGCACGATATCGCTGAATGAATTGCTGAGTCGTCTTACGCAGCCCTATGTCTTTTCCGATTTGGAGCGCATTTCCATAGAAGGCGATGCACTTTTATGCCCCGTTGCCCATGTCACGCCGATGAGTCTGGTGTTTCACGAACTGATGACGAATTCTGTCAAACACGGAGCGCTGTCAGTGCCGCAGGGACATGTTCGCATCGAACTATCCGCATATGAGGATTTTATGCGGATTGAGTGGCGGGAGACCGGCGGGCCGCAAATTATGCAGGAACCGTCACAGCGTGGTTTTGGCTCCCGTCTCAAACAGCTCAGTATTGATGTGCAGATGCGCGGCTCGTTTAAGGAAATATGGGATAAAAACGGCCTTGTTTTTGTTATTGAACTGCCATTGCCTGATATGCCTTCAGAAAAGAGCGCATAAAACAGAACGCAGCGTGGTCAGGAAAAGATCAATGCGGGTGTTGTTTCCTGGCGCCGCTTTTTGAACTGCCGGTTTTCTTATTGAGCGTCATTTGATTTTGCAGCGACAAAGCATTGATGATTGCGCAATCCGGATCATTATCGCCATGGCAGCGGTCTGCCAGTTTCTGCAATGTATCGGCCATAGAGCGCATATCAGCGATCTTGGTTTCCAGTTCAGCCACATGCGCCAGCGCAATCTGCTTCACTTCGGAAGATGCGCGCTGATCATTTCGCCAGAGATTGAGCAATAATTTAATCCGTTCCAGCGATAAGCCGAGATCACGGCACTGACGGATGAAGCGCAGATTTTGCACATCACGGTCGGAATAGACACGATAACCGGAGGCCGTGCGGTCAGCCGCATCAATCAGGCCGATGGATTCATAATAGCGGATCATCTTGGCTGAAATGCCGGATGCTTTTTCTGCTTCGCCGATAATCATGATTGCTCCGCTCCGTTTCTTGTCTCGTCATTTATATAGGGTGTGCAGGGCTTTATCAAAGATGCTGTGCGGAGATAAAAATATTAGGTGATGACAGCTGTCCATTTTTCCTGTAGATACTGATATATCAGGATCATTCCGAATGAGCATCGCTTTATGAGGCCTGAACCATAGTCACAATGCTTTAAATGATATTAGTTTGATGCATCATATATGACATGGTGCTGGCGGAACGAGTGACCGGCTATTCGCAAAGGGGAGTTTGCAGAATATGACATTGCATAAGAATTTGATTGACGGCGAATGGGTTGGCGGAGAGGCGATCCCGAATATCAGCCCGTCCGATACCAATGATGTGGTGGGTGAATATGCCCGCGCTTCTCAGGCCGATGCGCTGAATGCGATTGCCGCGGCCAAAGCTGCATTTCCAGCCTGGTCACGTTCCGGCATTATGGAACGCCATGCAATCCTGCGCAAAACCTCGGATGAAATTCTGGCGCGCAAAGAAGAGCTCGGCCGCTTGCTGGCACGCGAAGAAGGTAAAACCCTGCCGGAAGCCATTGGCGAAACCATGCGTGCCGCACAGATTTTCGACTTTTTTGCCAATGAAGCGCTGCGCCTTGCCGGTGAAGTTCTGCCATCCGTGCGCCCGAATATCGGTGTGGAAATCACCCGCGAACCAGTTGGTGTGGTCGGTATTATTACCCCGTGGAATTTCCCGATTGCTATTCCGGCATGGAAGATTGCACCAGCTCTTTGCTACGGGAACACCGTGGTGTTCAAACCGGCTGATCTGGTACCGGGCTGTGCCCATGCGATCGTTGATATTCTGCACCGTGCGGGCCTGCCAAAAGGCGTTCTCAATCTGGTGATGGGCAAGGGCTCGGTTGTTGGTCAGGCCATTCTCGACAGCGCGGATGTTCATGCACTGACATTCACCGGCTCCACAGGCACCGGTCAGCGTGTTGCTGCGGCTTCGATCGTCCATAACCGCAAATTCCAGCTGGAAATGGGTGGTAAAAATCCGTTTGTTATTCTGGATGATGCCGATCTTGATGTGGCCGTTGAAGCGGCGCTCAATTCGTCTTTCTTCTCGACCGGTCAGCGTTGCACCGCGTCTTCCCGCCTGATTGTGCAGGACGGTATTCATGACCGTTTTGTTGATGCACTGGTTGCCCGCATGAAGACGCTGGTGATTGATGATGCGCTGAAATCCGGCACGCATATTGGTCCTGTGGTAGACGACAGTCAGCTGAAGCAAGACTTGGATTATATTGCATTGGGTGCGCAGGAAGGTGCCAAGCTGGCCTTTGGCGGTGAGCAGCTGGAACGCAGCACACCGGGTTTCTATCTGCGTCCGGCCTTGTTCACAGAGGCGACAAACCAGATGCGTATTTCCCGCGAGGAAATCTTCGGCCCTGTGGCCAGCGTCATCCGCGTTAAGTCCTATGAAGAAGCGCTGGCAACAGCCAATGACACAGCTTTCGGCCTATCTTCCGGCATTGCAACAACCAGCCTGAAATATGCCACGCATTTCAAACGCAATTCCGATGCAGGCATGGTGATGGTCAATCTGCCAACTGCAGGCGTGGATTTCCACGTACCGTTCGGTGGTCGCAAAGGCTCCAGCTATGGTTCGCGTGAGCAGGGACGCTACGCGGCTGAATTCTACACCACCGTCAAAACCGCCTATACGCTGGCAGGCTGATATAACGGGCGAGAAATAAAAAGCGGAGAGGGAGACCTCTCCGCTTTTTTGTTTAGTCCAGCGCTTTAAGATTGCGTTCAATCGCAGCGCGGCGACCTTCAAGGAAGGGTGGCAGAGAGAGGCTCTCTCCCAGACTTTCCATTGGCTCATCGCTTGCAAAGCCCGGCCCGTCTGTCGCGATTTCAAACAGCACACCATTGCCTTCGCGGAAATAGAGCGAGCGGAAATAAAACCGGTCGATCTCGCCGGAAGAGCGGATCTTGTGGTCATTCAGCACGCGCAGCCACTCCTGCATGCCAGCCTCATCCGGTGTGCGGAACGCGACGTGATGGGCAGCACCTGCACCTTGTTGCGCGGCAGGCAGATCAGGCTGCACGGCTACATGCAGTTCAGCCGCTGGCCCGCCTTCACCCATTTCATAAACATGAACATGACCCTGACCATCCGGTGAGGCATAGTCACGGGTTTTGCGCATATTCATCAGCTTGATGAGAAAAGGCTCTGTATATTTCAGATCCGGCACACTGATCGTGATCGGGCCGAGGCCGCGGATCTGATGATCTGCGGCAACAGGGCTTTTCTCCCAAGGATGCGATTCACCGGTTTTACCGTCATCCAGCAAACGGAAACGCTGACCTTCGAAATCCTCAAAATCCAGAGAGGCGCGTCCGTCGATAAGCTGAATATCACCAGCCTGAACATGCGCATCGCTCAGTCGCTTACGCCAATATTCCAGCGAGTCCTGACCGGAGACACGCAGACCAGTGCGGCTGATGGAATGGGTGCCGCGTTTTTCCGGCGCAGTCGGCCAGTCGAAGAAAGTGAGATCAGAGCCGGGGGAGGCCTGACCGTCGGCGTAAAACAGGTGATAGGCACTGGTATCATCCTGATTGACGGTTTTCTTGACCAGTCGCATCCCGAGAAGATCAGTGTAGAATTTCTTGTTTTCTTTCGCCTGTGCGGTGATCGCAGTCAGGTGATGAATACCTGTCAGGTTGGGTGACATCATATCCTCCTATGCCGGTTTGCAGATTGGAATGATCCGGCTTGTTGATCTTCCATATAGGGCGCTGCCTTGCCGGAAACAGGGACAAAGTCAGGACACTGCGTCTTGCGGGCGGGGCGGGTTCTGCTGCCGATGCTGTTTACACGCAGCTATGCGGAATATTCCCTTCATATAGCTGAGATGCGCTACTGTTATCAGAAGGAAAAACGAGAGAGATTATGAGTTCTGTTGAAAGCCTTCTGCATACATTCGCCAGTCTCACGGCCGCGTTTATACTCGGCGGTATGATTGGTTTTGAGCGGCAATGGCGTCAGCGGCTTGCAGGGCTGCGCACCAATACGCTTGTGGCGCTTGGCGCCGCTACTTTCGTGCTTTTTGCCTCGCTGGTTGACGGTGATACCAGCCCGACGCGTGTGGCGGCACAGATCGTTTCCGGTATCGGCTTTCTGGGCGCAGGTATCATTTTCAAGGAAGGTTTTAATGTTCGCGGGCTGAATACCGCCGCGACTTTATGGTGCTCGGCGGCAGTCGGTGTTATGTGCGGCGCGGGTTTTTATCTCCATGCAGCGATTGCCGCCTTATTTATCATCAGCGTCAATTTATTTTTGCGGCCGCTGGTGCATCTGATTGACCGGCAACCCGCCAGCGGTGGTGAGTTCGGCACCCGCTATGCTGTCAGTATTGTCTGTATGGGCGATGCCGAAGCGCATGTGCGGGGGCTGTTGCTGCGTGATCTAGGTACTGTTTTACATATTCAGGATCTGGAAAGCACCAATATTGAAGACAGCAATCGCGTTGAGGTCAATGCGTTGTTTCGTGCCGATAATAATCAGGATCCGCTGCTGGAGCAGATTATCGGGCGGCTGAGTCTTGAGCCATTGGTGACATCGGTACGCTGGCGCTATGTTGCTGTCGATGACGGGGATAAGGACTATTAGCCGGACTATGTTTTTTGCGTTGTTTTATTCAACATGTTCATAGGCGCCTCTGTCGATCAATGTGCCGGTGATGCGCGGGTTCATCGCAAAATCCTTGATGCCTGTGGCAGGAAATCCTGTTGTCGCAGTAAATCGGCCATTGTTTCTGCCCGGAGAGCCCGCAGCGAGGCGGAAATCTGAAGCACTGGCATTGATGAAGGCAGGATTACATATGATGCTGCCTGTATCACCGCTGACAGCTGTGAATGTATTGAAATTATTGGGAGATGTGCTGTCATTGTAGTAATTTGTATTGTTCCAGAACCAGCGTGTATAGCTGCTGCCGGATGTTGTGTAATACAAATTACTGGCAAGCTTCACGGTGTCCGGCACTGAAGGAATAAAGCTGGTGATCGCATAACCCTTTGCTCCGGCAAAGAGAATATTATTGCTGAAACTTATATTGCTGACATTGTGACCGAGCTGAAACTCACCGGAATTGATGCCTGAAATGTCACGGTTATTATTCTGATACAGAGTATTGTTCGTGATCAAGATGTGAGCGGCACCGCCCGATTGGGTTGCATCATAGCCGCCAGCAAGAATTCCGGCATTCCGGTTAAAGCGGATAAGATTATTGCGTACCGTCACATAGTCAGTCAGTTTGCCCGGATTTTCGCTGAGCAACCATATTCCGCCGTCATTCGCATCGGTGACATTGCGTTCAACGGTAATATTCTGCCCGCCATCAACATAGATACCAATCGCAGAAGCCACAAAGGTCAAAGCCTGATTGTCTTCTATCGACAGATTGGTAACTTTGTTCTGTGCAATCCAGCCGTTTCTGGCACGGTTATAGTCCGCACGGTTGTTGCCGTAATAGCCGGTCGCATCAATGCCTATAAAATTATTGTCGTGTACCAGATTATTGGTGACCTGCCAGCCGTCAACATTGCCGCCGATGGTCAGGGATTCACTGGTTCCGGTTTTCAGATTATACAGCTCATTCCCGTCCACGATGACATTCTGTATCGGTACTGGCTGTTGTCCGTAAACAGCTATGCCCAAAGCATTTGCATTGCCGTTTGCAGGCAGATTATTCGCTTCAATGCCGTGAATAATATTGTCTCTGATCTCAATATATTTTCCGGTGCCCTGAGCAAGAACGCCAATGGCAATGAATTCCGTATCGGATTTGTAGTTGCGGATTTCAAACCCTTTGATGCGTATATAGCTTGCACTGTTGAGGCTGATGAGGCCGCGCATGCCATAGGGCTCTGTGATCAATCCGCTGCCGTCGATAATTGGCTTCTCACCGGCATATCGGGTGAGGGTGATAAAACCACTCTCCGCAGAGCCTGATTTGTTGAATGTCACTGTCTCATTATAGATACCGCCGCGGACCGTGATTGTATCACCGGCCTGTGCCTGATCGACAGCATGCTGAATGCTGCGCCATGGGGCAGAATAGCTGCCTGAATTGCTGTCAGCGCCTGTGGTCGCGACATAATAAATTGTTCCGGAACGGCTATAGGCAGCATTACAAATCTGGAAATTAGCAATTTCCGTTTCGTCTGCCACGGAGACGGCGGAAATGGTGACATTGACAGATTCGCCCATATTGGCGGGAGCGGCATACAGGCCGGAATTTGTTATGGTTCCGATTGCGGGTGCGCCGCCTTTTACTCCGTCGACCATCCAGATGGTGGCATTAGCAGATGCCGGCGCGTCTGCTGCCTGAAACTGCTGTTTTTGCAGTGCTTGCATCGGCCTGCAGTCCGGTGAAGTGCCGGCAGTGGCTGCCGATGCATTTTGCAGGATGATTGTCGCTGAAAAAGCGAAGAACAGACCTGCAGCCACATATTTATGATTTGAGATCGCTGATTTCGTATTTTTCAAAATAAACAAAAACGCATCTCCTGAGAATCACATTGTAACGAATATTTATTGTTGCGAATGCGAGCAGGGCGGAGAAATATTTTTGATATTCAACAGAGGAAACAACACGCGTCAAGGTGATTCGAGTGAGTTGTCCGGAGATGCGTATCTGAACTCTATGTGCTTGTAATAAGCACAGTATATAACCCATGAAATTATCAAATGTGCCAGGAATTTTTCTGATCTTCAGAAAGTCAACTTCTCAATTTTGAGAAGGAGTGGCGCACCCGAAAGGATTCGAACCTCTGACCCCCAGATTCGTAGTCTGGTGCTCTATCCAGCTGAGCTACGGGTGCTTGCCCTAGAACCGCTCCGTTTCGGTGCGGTAAGCGCTCTCTAAAGGGTTCTGTTTGGCATTGCAAGGGCTTATGATGAAAAACTTTCAGAAATTTGTATTTTTTTTGAAGGCTGGGGATAAATATAAGAAAACCACGTGATTGCGTGGCTTTCCTGAAGGCGCTTTTCGCGCAGAGCGTTGAAATAATTACACCATATTGCGTTGTGAGCGCTGAAACGGTGGCGGATAGACAGGCATATCAGGGATACGAATCTCAAATAATGCACCGTCTTTGTAATCGTCGCGTAATTCTATGGTGCCGCCATGGGCACGAACCAGTTCCTGAGCAATAACCAGCCCCAATCCGGTGCCGTCACTGCGTGTTGACCCGCGAAAAGCGGTGAACAGATTGTCCCGCGCTTTCTTGGGCAGGCCGGGGCCGGTATCCGCCACGGCAATATAACAAGTATTGCCTATGCGCCATGCGCTGATGGTCAGGCATTTTTCAGTTTCCGGCTGCCGGTGATAGGTGCCCATTGCCTGTACCGCATTGCGGCAGAGATTATTCAGCACCCGCAGCATTTGTTCTTTATCGATATAGGCTTCAAAATCGACCGGAACCATATTGCGAAAGGCAATCTGCACATCGGATGGAAGCACCAGCATGTCTTCCACTTCATGGATCAGCGGACGCAACAGGCGTTGCTGGCGAACCGGCACAGCTTCCTGTGTGCGGCCGTAAGCGATCACAGTCTCGGAATAGGTGATGGCGCGGTTCAGCGTGCGGATGAGCTTCGGTGAGAAGCGTTGCACAACCGGATCATTGGTATCGGCAAGACTGTCCGACATCAGCTGTGCTGAGGCCAGAATATTGCGCATGTCGTGATTGATCTTGGAGACGGCCAGACCGAGATCGGCCAGATGTTTACGCTCCTGAAACAAATGCTGCAGATGTGTCTGCATCTGCGCCAGCCTGTTCTGGGCATAACCAAGTTCATCTTTGCGGCAGGAGCCGTCAATAATCAGCGTCGGATCATCCGGTTTCTGGCCGAAAGCAAACATATTCTCATACATATGGCCGACAGGGCGCAGCAGCAGACGGTGAATGATGAAATAAATCAGCGCGGCCGCGATCAGCGAAATCAGCAGCGATATGGCAGCAATAATACGGGAGTTTTTGATCAGCCTGTTATGCAGGGCATTATCGCTCATCACAAATTCAACTGTGGTGCCGCTGTAATCGGGCGGGCCTGATACCTGCATTGTCTTATTGCCGCCGCTGGTCAGGGTGAGCAGAGCACCCCAGAAATCACTCAGCGGTGTTGCTGTTGTCAGATCAATATATTCATCGACTTGCACGGCTTCCGGTGAGGCGGCCAGAACACGGCTGCTGCCGTTACGGGTAACTGTAATGGATTGTGCGCCGGTGGAGCGCAACAACTGATCCTGAATCTGCAGTTCCAGTGTCGTGTCCGGATTCGCATCGAGCAATAACAGGCTGGAAGTGGCAATCATGGTATGTTTGGCATTCAGCCATTGATTGCGCATATTCGCCAGTGACGGCGCGAGAATGATAACTTCGGCAATCAGTACGGCTAGAATTGTCATCAAAAGCAATTTACTGGAAAGGCGGTGACGCAGCGGAATATGCAGGTCATCGGGATCATTCGCAGTAAAATCCGATCCGGTATTGGTGAAGACCGGCGGGATACTTGTGCTTAAGGGTGCATTGGCGGCAATCGCAGAGAGGGATGTTTGTGAACTAGGCGTCGCGCTACTGCCTTCCGCAGTCAGATCAGCTTGCTCACGGCTGCGCGCCTGTAATTCCTCAGCGCGCTTCTTTTCTGATTCTGCAGAGGCTTTGTCAGCAGGCCTTTGAAAATCCTTGCTTTTCATAAAGGTCATTTCACCCATCCGTCAGGCTGACAGGTTGTTCCTGTCCCCCGTCTCCACCCACGGACCAAAACAGGCGATCGCCCGGGTCACGGATTGTACAGTTGCATAAATATGCCTGACCGCAAGCCTGTCCCCACAAAGGCTAAAATCCTGCAAGTTTGTAATATAGGCGCTTTAAGCCAAAATTTCAAATTTTCGTGTGCTGTTTATTTATCGTGAGTTGATGAGGACTTTCGCTTTGGAAAAAACCAAAACAAAAGTTTTTATTTTAACATTTGTTTGATTATCTGAAATTGCTCTGCTATATGGCTCCCATCAGGACGATTGAAACGGAGAATGGCAATGGTGCAGGGCGATCAGGATGTGAACCAGTCAGCAAAAGCCGGTGCGCAAAATCTGCAGGATCTCTCCGCGCAGGAACGTGCTGTTCTGGAGATGATTGTCACTAATCCGTTTGTCGGTCAGCAGCAGATTGCCGATGCGCTGAAACTGGCGCGTTCTACTGTTGCTGCTCATATTGTGCAGCTGACCCAGAAGGGTTTTGTTCTCGGGCGTGGCTATTATCTGCCGGAGAACAAGCGCATTGTCTGTATTGGCGGCGCGGTGTTTGATCGTAAATATCATGCCCATGCTCCTCTCATCAGCGAGACCTCCAATCCGGTCAGCGGTTATCGCAGCCATGGCGGTGTTGCCCGCAATGTCACGGAAAATCTGGCGCGGCTCGGCGTGAATATTGGCTTCGTCTCTATTCTTGGCGATGATGAAACCGGGCGCGCTATTCTTGATCATCTGCGCCTGCTTGGTGTTGATGTCAGTCGTGCGATTGTGACCAATGAAGCGCCGACTGCTGAATACGCTGCCATTCTTGGGCCGGATAATGAGCTGGCACTCGGCATTGCCGATATGGGCATTTTCGACCTGTTCAAGCCTGAAACACTGGAAACTGTCTGGCCGCATCTGGCGTCAGCTGACTGGGTTTTTGCCGATTGCAATCTGCCGCAGGCAACATTGGAAACCTTGCTGGCGAAGAAAACCGGTAGCCGTTTCCGTTTGGCTGTTGATACGGTTTCCGCGCCGAAAGCACTGCGCCTGCCACAGGATCTCAGTGGTGTTGATCTGCTGTTCCTCAATCTGGATGAGGCGCATAGCCTGTTGCGTCACCCTGCGGGCACACCGCGCCTGACAGCAGAGCAGGCCATCAATGCCTTACATGCGCGCGGCGTTGCCAAAATCGTCATGACCATGGGTGCTGGCGGTGTTCATATTGGCGATGAAAGCGGTATCCGGCATATTGCCAGTGTGCCTGCGCAGCCGGTGGATATTACCGGCGCGGGCGATGCGCTGATTTCCGGCACGCTTTATTGTCTGCTTGACCGGAAGGAACTGCCCGATGCAGTGCGCACCGGTACGTTGCTGGCCACGCTGACAACCGAAAGCGACGCCAGCGTCCATCCGGACTTGTCTGCACATTTTCTCGAAGCGAACCTTCATCGTATTCGCGACTGATTACTCTCCATTAAACTCCCTCAGAAAGGCTGCTCCAGCTATGACCCGTTTGACTATGCATTTTAGCGATGAAGTCCGCGCCGCACTCGATAAAGGCGCACCTGTTGTTGCTCTTGAATCCACGATCATCACCCATGGCATGCCTTTTCCGCAGAATCTGGAAATGGCACGCAAGGTTGAAGCTGTTATCCGCGAAAACGGTGCAACACCGGCAACCATCGCCGTGCTCAAAGGTGAAATCCATGTCGGCCTCGGCGATACTCAGCTGGAACAGCTTGCACAGACCACCGATGCGGTGAAAACATCGAGCCGTGATCTGGCGGCAGATATGGTGCAGGGACTGACTGCCGGTACCACTGTTTCCGCAACCATGCGTATTGCTGCGCTGGCCGGTATTGAAATTTTCGCCACCGGCGGCGTTGGCGGTGTGCATCGCGGTGCGGAAGACAGCTTTGATATTTCCGCCGACCTGAACGAACTGGGAATGACCAACACCACTGTAGTTTGCGCCGGTGTGAAATCCATTCTCGATATTCCGAAAACCCTTGAATATCTTGAAACCCAGCGCGTGCCTATTATTGCGCATGGCAGCGATGATTTTCCGGCATTCTTTACCCGTTCGAGCGGTTGTAAAGCCGATCATCGTCTGAACAGTGCAGAAGAAATCGCGAAAGCGATGGCGCTGCATCATGCGCTTGGTTCCGGCACCGGCATTCTGATTGCCAATCCGATCCCTGAAGAAGATGCACTGACACCGGAATTCATTAACGGCACGATTGAAGCCGCTGTTAAGGAAGCTGCCGATCAGGGCGTTGGCGGTAAAGATGTGACACCGTTCCTGCTGGCGCGCATCAATGAATTGTCGGAAGGCCGCAGCCTGAAAGCCAATATTGCGCTGGTGCTGAACAATGCCAAACTGGCAGCCCGTATGGCCGTTGCCTATAAAGCTATCGTATAAAAGACAGTATCCCATTGAGTTCAGCGGGCGGAAACATCGTGTTTCCGCCCGTTTTGTTTTGTCAGACCTATGTCATGGTAAGGTCTTATTAACCATATCGGCTCATCTCAGAGCATGAGATGTGGTTTAAACAGGGCCGGATACCGGCTTTACGGGCTTTCCGGCACTTTGCCGCAACAGGATTACAGAAATTTAATTAGACCTGAGACCGCAGATTACGCATTTTAAGGACAGAATGCAGCGAGCCTGTCTGTGCAGGCAATTAACTCAGGTTGCGGCAAGATCGGAAGATAATGAAAAACTGGAAACAAATTACGGTTTGTTTGGTCGTGGCTGCCGCCGCCTTCGGGGGCTGGAGCTGGTATAATACTGAACGTTCCGCAACACAGGACACCGGCGGCGCACCGGCAGCAGGGCAGAGTGGCGCGCGCAACGCGCCTTTGGTGGTTGTAAAGCCAGCCCAGAAGCAGGTCGTCAATGACAAGCTGAGTGCGATCGGCAGCGGTGTTGCGCTCAATACGGTTGCGGTTTCGCCTTATTCAAGCGGAACTATTCGCCGGTTTCTGGTGAGTGCAGGCACCACCGTTCAAAAAGATCAGGTCATTGCCGAACTGGATGCGGAAACAGAACAGATCGCCGTTGAGAAAGCACAGGTGCTGCTGAAAGACGCGGAAATCACACAACAGCGTATGGCAACTTTGCGGGCTTCCAACACAGCAACACAGGTACAGGTTGTTGCGGCAGAGCTTGCTCTGGCCAATGCAAAACTGGCTGTGAAGGATGCGGAACTGGCGCTCAGCCGCCGTTCGGTTACAGCACCGATTGCCGGTATTGTCGGTATTCTGCCGGTGGATGCGGGGAATTATGTAACATCCTCCACCACCATCGCTACGATTGATGACCGTTCAAAACTGCTGATTGATATCTGGGTGCCGGAACGGTTTGCACCGCAATTGCGGTTGGGACAGGCCGTGACAGCAATGCCGACGGCTCTGCTAGGTAAGAGCTTTCAGGGGCAGGTCAGCGCCATGGATAATATGATTGACGCGGCCAGCCGAACTTTGCGGGTGCGTGCGGAAATTACCAATCCGAGCGATGTGCTGCGTGCCGGTATGTCTTTTACCGTGACTATCCTTTTCCCCGGCGATCAGTATCTGGCGGTTGACCCGCTGTCTGTGCAGTGGGACGGCGATGGTTCTTATGTCTGGCGCATTACCAAAGATGGCAAGGCCGAGCGTGTTGCTGCGCGGATTATCCAGCGCAATGCCAATGCAGTGCTGGTTGATGGTGCACTGGCTGAGGGTGATACGATTGTCACTGAAGGTGTGCAGAATGTGCGTGAAGGCGGCAATGTGACGATTAAGGGCGCGGGCAACACCGCCAGCCCGAAAGAACCGGCCACAGCGCAGGCAAATAGTAAACAGGCAGGATGATGATGAATTCTGATAAATCATCCGCTGAAACCAATACAGTGACTGAGGATGTAGCCGGCGCTGAAGAAAAAGGCGGCGGGCATAATCCGCAGACCGGCGGTTTTACGGCATTGTTTATCCGTCGTCCGGTTTTTGCTTTCGTGCTCAATGTGCTGATTGTGGTAGCAGGTCTTGCCGCATTGAGCGGCGTGGATATCCGCGAATTGCCGGATGTTGACCGTCCGGTTATTTCGATCAGTACCACGTTTGACGGAGCATCTGCCGAAACGGTTGACCGCGAGGTCACGCAGGTTCTGGAAAATGAAGTTGCCCGTGTTTCCGGTGTGAAGAATATTTCTTCAACCTCATCATTCGGCCGCAGCCGTGTGACGGTTGAATTCAATGATGGCGTGGACATCAATGTCGCCGCCGCTGATATGCGTGACTCGATCTCGCGCGTGGCCAACCAGATGCCGGAAGAAGCCGATGCGTCGCGTATCATCAAGGCGGATTCCAATGCTGATGCGGTCATGCGTCTGGCAATCGCGTCTGAAACGCTCAGCGTTGATGATATGACGGTGATTGTGGAAGATCAGATTGTCGATGTGCTTTCCGCCGTGCCCGGTGTTGCCGATGTGGAAACCTATGGCGACCGCGATAAGATTTTCCGTATTGATATCGACCATAAACGTCTGGCCAGTTATGGCCTGACCTTTGCCGATGTCAGTTCGGCACTGGCTTCTATGGCTTTGGATCAGCCCGCCGGATCATTGCGCAGCGCTTCTCAGGCGATTGTGGTGCGAGCCACAGCATCGGTTTCCTCGCCGCAGGATTTCGAGAATATCATCATTAAGGGGCAGACCCGCATCCGCGATGTCGCCAATGTCACGCTGGGGCCGGATATTGAAAGCTCGGCAGTGCTCAATAATGGCCGTAACAGTATCGGCCTTGGCATTATCCGTCAGGCTCAGTCCAACACTTTGGATATTTCGGACGGTATTCGTGCGGAAGTTGAGCGCCTGAATAAGACATTGCCGGAAGGCATGACAATGCGGGTGACCAGTGATGATGCGAACTTCATCCGTGGTGCGATGCATGAAGTGGAAATCGCGCTGACTGCAGCGATCCTCATCGTTATTGCTGTCATCTATATGTTCCTGCGGGATATCCGCGCGACACTAATCCCGACTGTTTCCATTCCTGTGGCGCTGGTCGGTACTGTCGCGGCGATTTATCTGGCAGGTTTTTCGATCAATATTCTGACCCTTCTGGCGCTGGTTCTGGCAACCGGTCTGGTGGTGGATGACGCGATTGTGGTGCTGGAAAATATTGTCCGGCGTCGTTCGATGGGGTTGGGGCCGCGTGCGGCTGCGGTGCTTGGCACGAAAGAAGTGTTCTTCGCGGTTATCGCCACAACACTGACACTGGTGGCGGTGTTTGTGCCGATTTCCTTCTTGCCGGGACAGGCCGGCGGCTTGTTCCGTGAATTCGGTTTCGTGCTGGCAATTGCCGTGCTGCTGTCCTCCGTGGTGGCGCTCACGCTGTGTCCTATGCTGGCTTCGCGGTTTCTGACGGCCGAAAGCATCGCCCATGAAACCGCCACAGATAAGCCGCGCGGGCTTGTCTATCGTATCAGTGCAGGTCTGGCACAATTCTATCGCCGCAGTCTGCATTGGTGCCTTAATGCGCCGTGGATTGTAGTTGCGGCGGCTCTGGTTTTCGCCTTCTTCTCATTAAGTGCCTATACGACTTTGCGTCAGGAACTGACACCGAATGAGGATCGTTCTGCGGTTATGCTGCGTATTTCCGGCCCGCAGGGCATCAGTATTGATTTCCTGCGCTCGCAGCTTGAGCAGATTGACGTGGCGCTCAAACCGCTGCGCGATAATGGCGAGATTGTAAATTCCTACGCTATTGCCGGTTCCGGCGGTGCGTCCAATAACGGCTTTATGGTGCTGACACTGGCCGACTGGGCAGAGCGCGACCGTAAGCAGCAGGAGATTGTTGCCGATATTAATAAGCGTCTGCGTCCGATTACCGGCGTGCGTGCATTTACTCTGCAGCCAAACAGTCTCGGTATTCGCGGTGCCGGCAATGGTTTGCAGTTCACGCTGGTCGGCAATGATTATGCAACGATCCAGCCGGTGACCCGCGCTTTGCTGGCCGAGATGGAGAAAGACCCGCGCTTCCAGCAGCCGCGCCTGTCGGTGGACGCAACGCAGCCGCAACTCTCGGTACAGATTGACCGCGAGCGGGCATCGGATCTCGGCATTGATATTACCGGTCTCGCCAATGCAGTGCAGTCGGTGCTCGATGGACGCAGGATCGGCGCGGTCTATATCGGCGACCGTTCCTATGATGTGAAGATGATGGCGACGTCCAATCCGATCAATGATCCGACGGATCTGGAAAATGTCTTCATGCGTACCGGTGACGGCCGTTATGTCTCGATGGCAACGATTGCATCGGTAAGGGAAATTGCGGTGCCGCCGCAGCTGGCGCGTGAACAACGCCTGCGCTCCATTGCGATTACTTCAGGTCTGAGCAGTGATTTTGCTCTGGGCGATGCTTATAAAACCGTGCAGGAACTGGCCGCGCCATTACTGCCTGCCGGAGTGCAGATGGTACCGCTGGCAGAAGCGGCCACGCTGGGCGAAACCTCGACAGGTCTGTTTCTGGTATTCGGCTTTGCGGTGGTGATCATTCTGCTGGTTCTGGCCGCGCAGTTTGAGAGTTTTGTCAGTGCGCTGATCGTTATGGCGACTGTACCGCTGGGATTGGGCTGTGCCATTGTGGCGCTGATCCTCACCGGCACGAGTCTGAATGTGTATAGCCAGATCGGGCTGGTCTTGCTGGTCGGTATTATGGCGAAGAACGGTATTCTGATTGTGGAATTTGCCGATCAGTTGCGTGACCGCGGCCTGTCTTTACGTGAGGCGGTGGAAGAAGCATCGAATATCCGCCTGCGTCCGGTTTGTATGACAATGATCTGTGCGGTGCTTGGCGGTATTCCGCTGGTCATCGCTTCCGGTGCCGGTGCGGAAGCCCGTATTGCGCTGGGCTGGATTATTGTTGGCGGTCTTGGTCTGGCAACCATTGCCACACTCTATGTGACACCGGTTGCCTATCTGCTGCTCGGCCGTTTCACCAAGCCGAAAAGCGATGAAGAAAAACGTCTGGATCGCGAGCTGGCTCATGCGGCCACGCTGGAAATGAAACCGGAATAAATGAAAAACGGCGGGTATTTATCCCGCCGTTTTTATTTCACACGCCTATCGGCATCAGTGCCGGATCACGTTCCACTTTGCGTGGTGCTACTACCTCTTTCCACACCGACAAAGCCTGCTGCTGCGGTGTATTCGGTGCGCGTTCAATAAAACGTCCGTCTCCTGGTTCTGCCAGAATTTTGCCCTGCGCATAGGCAACACGCCCGCCGCTGATGGTCATGCGCGGCAGACCGGTCACTTTCATGCCTTCAAACACATTGTAATCAATCGCCGATTGCTGGGTTTTGGCCGAGATTGTCTTGGTTGCATTCGGATCCCAGACCACCAGATCAGCGTCCGATCCTTCCAGCACGGCACCTTTGCGCGGATAGATATTGAGAATTTTCGCCGCATTGGTGGAGGTAACAGCGACAAATTCATTCTCGGTCAGGCGACCGGTGCGCACACCTGTCGTCCAGAGCACCGGCAGACGCTCTTCCAGCCCTGCTGTGCCATTCGGGATTTTGGTGAAATTACCAACGCCGTGACGCTTTTGTTCGGTGGTGAAAGCGCAATGGTCGGTGGCCACACATTGCAGGCTGCCTGCGCTCAAACCTGCCCAGAGACTGTCCTGATTGATCTTGTCGCGAAATGGCGGCGACATCACACGCCGCGCTGCATAGTCCCAGTTTTTATTCTGATATTCGCTTTCATCCAATGTCAGATGCTGAATCAGCGGTTCGCCGTAAACACGCATGCCTTTCTGGCGGGCACGGCGGATGGCCTCATGCGCCTGTTCGCAGGAGACATGCACCACATAGAGCGGCACGCCCGCCTGATCGGCAATCATGATAGCACGGTTGGTGGCTTCGCCTTCCACTTCCGGCGGGCGGGAATAGCTGTGTGCCTCAGGTCCTGTATTGCCTGCTGCCAGCAGATTTTGCTGTAATTGCGCGACAATATCGCCGTTTTCGGCATGCACCAGCGGCATGGCGCCGATTTCAGCACAGCGGCGGAACGAGGCAAACATCTCGTCATCATTGACCATCAATGCGCCTTTATAGGCCATGAAATGTTTGAATGTATTGACGCCGCGTGCCACCACTTCCGGCATTTCATTATAGCAGCGTTCGCTCCAGCCAGTGACGGCCATGTGGAAGGAATAGTCGGTGCGCGCTTTGCCTGCTTTCTGAAACCAGTCCTGTAAGGCTTCCAGCAGATTGCCCACCGGTGAGGGTAGCACAAAATCCACCACCATTGTGGTGCCGCCTGCCAGTGCCGCAGCGGTGCCGCTGTCAAAATCATCGGAACTGTGGGTGCCCATAAACGGCATTTCCAGATGGGTATGGGGATCAATGCCCCCCGGCATAATCAGGCAGCCATAGGCGTCAATTGTGGTGTCGCCCTGCAAGTCATGGCCGATAGCGGCAATTTTGCCGTCTGCAATCAGGATATCGGCATCGTAAGAGCGGTCTGCGGTAACGATTTTACCGCCTTTAATCAGTGTGGTTTTGTTATCTGCCTGTGACTTGGTATGCGATCCGGAATATGACATTGTTCGTTTCCCCTTATGGTTTTTTGCGAACAGATGCTGATTGATCGAAAAGGTTAAAGGCTCCGGCACAAATGTCTCATACCGGAGCAGGTATTTATACGATTTCAGCGGTCTCCAATGCCGCATGCAACAGCACATCAGCGCCATTGCCGGCCCATTCTTTGGTGATATCTTCCGCCTCATTATGGCTCAGGCCATCCACGCAAGGGCACATAATCATGGCTGACGGTGCGACCTGATTGATCCAACAGGCATCATGACCGGCACCGGAAATAATATTGCGGTGTGAGAGACCGAGACGCTCGGTTGCCTGACGGATGGTCGATAGGCAGGTCTCGTCAAAGGAAACCGGATCAAACGCGCCGACTTCTTCAATCTGATAGGTCAGACCGATTTTCTCACAGATTTCCGCTACGGATTTCTCCAGTTTCTGCACCATTTTGGCGAGTTCTGCTTTATCCGGATGACGGAAGTCGGCCACAAAAACAGCAGTACCGGGAATGATATTGCGGGAATTCGGGCTGATATGGGCATAGCCCACGGCACCCACGCCATTCGGTGCGTGCTCCCATGCAATCTCGTCCACCCGCTCGGTGATACGTGCCATACCAAGCCCTGCATTCACGCGTTTGCGCATCGGTGTTGAGCCGGTATGGGCTTCTTTACCGGTGAGCGTAATCTGCAACCATTTCAGCCCCTGACCGTGGGTGACAATACCGATATCCAGACCTTCGTCTTCAAGGATAGGCCCTTGCTCAATATGTAACTCGTAATAGGCTTTGATCGGGCGCTTGGCGGTCGGGATTGAACCTTCAAAGCCGATGCGTTTCAGCTCGTCGCCAACGGTTTTACCGTCCGCATCCGTGCGGGATTTCGCCCATGCTTCATCAAAGAGACCGGCGAAAACACCGGAAGCCAGCATGGCGGGAGCAAAACGGGCGCCTTCTTCATTGGTCCAGTTGACCACTTCAATCGGATGACGGGTTTTAATGCCGAGATCATTGAGGGTGCGCACCACTTCAAGCCCGCCGAGCACACCGAGCACGCCGTCAAATTTACCGCCGGTCGGCTGTGTATCGAGATGGCTGCCGAGCATCACCGGTGGCAACGACGGATCACTGCCTTCGCGGCGGGCGAACATATTGCCCATCGTGTCGATGCCCATAGTCATACCGGCATCTTCGCACCATTTCTGAAAAAGCAGCCGACCTTCACGGTCTTCATCGGTCAGGGTCTGACGGTTATTCCCCGTTGAAATGCCGGGGCCGATTTTGGCCATATCCATCAGGCTGTCCCAGAGGCGGTCAGCATTGGTTTTGAGATTGCTGTTCAGATGCATGTTCATGTCTGTTTCCGTATGCGGTCTGTATTAATCATGATAAGTTCATAAAGGCGCGGGGAGACGGCATGTGAATTTCCTCCTCATTGAGCGCATCGTGAAAGATGATGCGTTTTGGCGTAATAAGCGCAGCCTTGTCAGAGGCCGCACAAAAAGAGCCTTGATTGTTTCCCCAAAAACACGTTGATTACTGCTCCGTTCTGTTGCGGAGTATTTTATGAAACCGGCTTGTTTCCGTTGCTGGAAACCGGCTGCTGTATCATCCACTAAAATCCGTTCAGGACAAGAGAATATCGGTGGCCGAATTTGCCTGTAACGCATTATATTTGCAGGCAGTATGAAAATGCGGGGAAGAGCAGCATGGTACGGAAATCTAAACCGGCTAAAGACATTTCCGTGATGCAGCAGGAACAGCCTGAAAACCTGTCGCGTATTCAGGAAATGAACCGCAAGCTCATTCTTGAAGCCGCGCTGGATGTGTTCTCGACCTATGGTTTTCGTGGTTCCACCATTGACCAAATCGCGTTGAAATCCGGCATGTCGAAGCCTAATCTTCTGTATTATTTCCGCCGTAAGGAAGATATTTACAATACGGTTTTGCAGCAGACGATGGAAGAATGGCTGGCCTCGCTGCAGTCTATTGATCCGCAGGGCGAGCCGCTGGAAGAGCTTGGCTCTTATATCCGCAACAAGATCGAGATGGCATTCCGCAATCCTGCGGCTTCGCGCCTGTTCGCCAATGAGATTATGCATGGTGCACCGGCAATCGGCACTTTCCTGCAAGAGGATATGCGCGAACTGGTGGATGAAAAAGCGGCCATGATCGGGCAATGGATGGAAGAGGGCAGGCTGGCAAAGACTGATCCGCATCATCTGATTTTCACGATCTGGGCGACGACCCAGCATTATTCCGATTTTGAAACGCAGTTGCGCGCAGTGCTCGGTGAAAAATTTGATGCGCCGGATTGCTGTGAGAAAACGGTACAGGCGGTCAGCGCCATTTTGCTCAACGGTATTCGTCCCCGTTAAACAGGGAAAGATAGCGGCAGGATAATCTCTGCCGCTCTCTGTTTTATGAGCTGTGATGACTGCCTGTCTTGTCACCGTTTACCGCTCCTATTCTGCCGCCTGTTTGTGTTTTGCCATCGGATTGTTCGGATGGGTCGTCCAGTTGGCATAATCAGGGCTGATCGGCTCTTTGGTGCGCGGATCAATGCCGGAAACCTGCTCCATGGTGATACAATCCTGCACAGGGCAGACGCTCACGCAGAGATTGCAGCCGACACATTCCTCATCAATCACCTCGAAATGGCGCACGCCGTCCACTATCGAAGTAATCGCCTGATGGGAGGTATCCTCACAGGCAATGTGACAGCGGCCGCATTTGATGCAGGCATCCTGATCAATCCGCGCTTTTGTAACGTAATTGAGGTTGAGATATTGCCAGTCAGTGACCTGCGGGGTTGCGCGGCCACGGAAATCATCCAGTGACTGATAGCCTTTGCTATCCATCCAGTCAGACAGACCGTCGATCATTTCCTGCACAACTTTGAAACCATAGGTCATAGCTGCTGTGCAGACCTGAACCGTGCCGCAGCCAAGCGAAATATATTCCGCTGCATCGCGCCATGTGGTGATGCCGCCGATACCGGAAATCGGCAATCCGCGTGTTTCCGGATCGCGGGCAATTTCCGCCACCATGTTGAGCGCAATCGGTTTGACCGCAGGGCCGCAATAACCGCCGTGGGAACCACGTCCGTCGATGCTTGGTTGCGGAGCAAAATTGTCGAGATCAATGGAAACAATGGAATTGATGGTATTGATGAGCGATACCGCATCGGTTCCGGCGTTTTTGGCAGCGCGCGCAGGCATACGGATATCGCTGATATTCGGGGTGAGCTTGGTGATAACCGGCATTCGGCTATATTGTTTGCACCATTTTACCACCATGGCCACATATTCCGGCACCTGACCGACAGCAGCACCCATGCCGCGTTCGCTCATACCGTGCGGACAGCCGAAATTCAATTCAATGCCGTCAGCGCCGGTTTCTTCAACCCGTGGCAGAATGGCCTTCCATGCTTCCTCTTCGCAGGGCACCATGATGGATGCGATCAGAGCGCGGTCAGGCCAGCGGCTTTTCACCTCTTTCATCTCGCGCAGGTTGATTTCCAGAGAGCGGTCGGTAATCAGCTCAATATTGTTGAAGCCGAGCAATCTGCGGTCAGCGCCCCAGATAGCACCATAGCGCGGCCCGTTGACATTGACGACCGGCGGGCCTTCCGCACCCAGCGTTTTCCAGACAACACCACCCCAGCCGGCTTTGAAAGCGCGTTCCACATTATAGGCTTTGTCGGTTGGCGGGGCAGAAGCCAGCCAGAACGGATTGGGTGAACGAATACCGAGAAAATTCGTGGTCAGATCAGCCATGTCAGTGATCCTTTGCCGAAGATGATGTCGTGTGATTGTGCACCGATGGTGCATGCGGATGGAGGCTCGGCAGATCTTTGCGATTGGCTGCCAGCACGGCCTCGGCAAAGCCGCTCACGGCTTCCGGCAATTGCATCAGATGGTGATGGATGGATTGCGCGGCGATCTTGCCGTCCTGCACCGAGGCAACAGTCAGATCCTGACCGCCAGAAACACAATCGCCGCCAGCCCAGATGCCTTTCACACTGGTGCGGTTTTCAGTATCGGTTTTTATCCGCCCGCCGCTCATTTCCATGCCACTGGCACCAAGGCCTTGGCCGTCGAGCTTTTGGCCGATGGCTTTGTAAATCTGATCGGCGGCTAAGGTGAGTGTGGCACCGGTGGCAACCAGTTTGCCTTCGCGCTGCTCGGTCTGCGCAAAGCGGATCGCGATGGCTTGCTCCTGTTCATTGAGCAGAATTTCCTCCGGTTGCAGGCAGTCACGGATCACCACGCCTTCCATCTGTGCCAGTTGCTGTTCATAGAGGCTGGCATTCATATGTTCACGGTCACGGCGGTAGGCCAGCGTTACATTCTCTGCGCCCAGCCGTTTGATCTGGATAGCAATATCAATCGCTGTCATACCACCGCCGATAACCACGACGTTCTTGCCGATATTCAGGCGGGAAAGGTCAGAACTTTGGCGCAGTTCTGCGATGGTGCGTACGGCATCCAGCACATTCTCGGCATCTTCACCGGCAATATGCAGCCGGTTTGTGCCGCCAAGGCCTAGTCCTAAAAATACTGCATCATAACCGGAGCGTAACGCATCCAGCTGGATGTCTTTGCCGAGAGCTTTGCCGGTTTCAATAGTAATGCCGCCGATTTTCAGGATGAATTCCAACTCGCGGGCAGCGAAATTATCGACGCTCTTATAAGAGGCGATACCATATTCATTGAGGCCACCGCCTTTCGGGCGGGCTTCAAAAATCGTCACCGTATGGCCTTCGCGTGCCAGCGCATGGGCGCAGGCAAGACCGGCAGGTCCTGCACCAACAACTGCCACGCTTTTGCCGGTAACCGGCGCACGGGTGAAGGGGTGAACACCGCTTTCCATCAGGTGATCGGTGGCATGACGCTGCAATAGTCCGATACGTACGGGCTTGCCTTCTGCCGCTTCACGCACGCAGGCTTCTTCGCACAGAGTTTCAGTCGGGCAGACACGGGCGCACATACCGCCGAGAATATTCTCGCTCAAAATCGTGCGTGCAGCACCTTGAGGATTGCCGCCTGCGATCTGGCGGATGAATTGCGGAATATCAATATGGGTCGGGCAGGCCGTCATACATGGCGCATCATAGCAGAAATAGCAGCGGTCTGCTTCTACCAGTGCTTCATGCTTGTCGAGCGGCGGATGCAGATCGGCAAACACATCCTGATAATTATCAAGGCGGTTCGGCCGGATATCCGCTGCTGTATTGTTGTGCCTGTCATGCGAATGCTGGTCACTCATGCTCCTGTCACTCCTCCCGGCACAGTCGCAGTTAAGACAAGCGATCTGGTGCTTAAAATCAATGTCAGAGGTGCCGGACGGCTGTTCGCGCAGTTGCGCCAAGCAAAATCCGGTTATGCAAATGCTGTCTCAGAACGCATGTTGATGCGCGTCCCGCGTTGGTTCATTGCTGCATGGTGGGGAAGCGGCGTGGTTCCCTTATTATACGCCGGTTCCGCAATCTGTCAGAGCCGAGCACTTTTTTGCTTTGTGTGCTTTTGGCTTCTGTAGACTCAGCATGACAGATTTTTGCGGAAGGTCAAATTTTTTATCAGATGGTCAAAATATGACAAATATACTCATAAAATACACCTGAGTTATGCACTGCCTTGGCGTATATTCTGTGCTGCGGCTTCGCCGATATTGGCGAAAAACCGGTCAGCTATTTTGCGTGCCGTATTGCCGAGCAGCTTGGTGCCGAGCTGGGCAATTTTGCCGCCTGCATCACCATTGATCGTATAGCGCAGAATGGTCACATCAGGGCTTTCTTCGATCAGTTCCACATCGGCACTGCCTGCAGCGAAACCGGCAATCGAACCCTGACCTTCACCGCTGATCGTATAGGAAAATGGCGGGTTGAGATTGGAGAGGATCAGCAAGCCGTGAAAGCGGATTTTGATGAGGCTGAGATTAACAAGAATAGCCGCCTGAATGTCGGTTTCCGACAGCCGCTCCAAGGTCTCGCAACCCGGAATACAGGGCTTGAGAACGTCCACATCATTCATCGCATCCCAAACAGCCTGCCTTGGTGCCTGAATGCGTTCTTCGCCGGTCAGATCCATATTTATCCCTTAAAACTTATGTCTTGCAGTTCACTCAGGTTTAAGTGCAGAATATTTTTAAATTCTGTTTTTGGAGCATGTGCTGCGTCACGGGTGTTAAACCTGATCATTGAACTGTGACATGCTCCGCCTGATATTTCGTCTATGATATCGGTTTCAATCACAAGAAAACAACGTCTGAATTTTGTTTTTATTTATCATGCCCTTAAAACACTTCAATCGGTTCATATCTAAAGTGTTATAGGTTGTATTGAGAAGCAGTTATTCTTTACCCGGGAGTGGTTGGCATGGCATTGAATGAAGCGGCAATTGCGGCAGGTGTGACAGCCTTGAAAGCACATTGGCAGACAGTTGCGCAAAAGCAGAATATGCGTGAAGCCTTTGCCGCAGATCCGCAGCGTTTTGAGCGCTACTCCCTCAAACTGGATGACTTGCTGCTCGACTGGTCAAAATGCCGTGTCAATGATGAGACAATGGCATTGCTCAAAGATCTGGCAATGGCCTGCAATGTGGAAGGGCAGCGCAATGCTATGTTTGCCGGTGAGCCGATCAACACCACCGAGAACCGTGCCGTTCTCCATGTGGCACTGCGGGCAAAGCCGGATGATGTTATTGTAACAGATGGTGAGGATGTCGTGCCGCAGGTGCAGGATGTATTGCACCGTATGAGCCTCTTCAGTGAGGCAATCCGTGCCGGTGATCTGGCTGGTGCCACAGGGCGCACTATCACCGATGTGGTGAATATCGGTATCGGTGGTTCAGACCTCGGGCCGGTGATGGCAACACTCGCGCTGACACCGTATCATGACGGGCCGAATACACATTTCGTTTCCAATATTGATCCGGCGCATATTGCCGATACGCTGCGCGATCTCGATCCGGAAACCACGCTGATTATCATCGCGTCGAAAACTTTCACTACGATTGAAACCATGACCAATGCAAAAACCGCCCGTAAATGGGTGGCTGATGCTCTGGGTGAAGAGGCTGTCGGTGCGCATTTTGTAGCTGTTTCTACCGCACTCGATAAAGTAGCAGCCTTCGGTATCCAGTCGGAGCGGGTCTTCGGTTTCTGGGATTGGGTTGGCGGGCGCTACTCCGTATGGTCGTCCATCGGATTGCCGGTCATGCTGGCGATCGGCGCGCATAGATTTAAAGAGTTTCTCGCCGGTGCCCATGCAATGGACGAGCATTTCCGCACTGCGCCGTTTGAGCAGAACTTGCCGATGATGCTGGGTGTGATCGGCTATTGGCATCGTGAAATCTGTGGCTTCGGCAGTCGTGCGATTATTCCTTACGATCAGCATCTGGCGCGTTTACCTGCCTATTTGCAACAGCTGGATATGGAATCCAACGGCAAGAGCGTGAAGCGTGACGGCACACCGGTTTCCGGCGTCACCGGCCCTGTGGTCTGGGGAGAGCCCGGCACCAACGGGCAGCATGCTTTCTTCCAGCTTTTGCATCAGGGAACCGATACAATTCCGCTGGAATTTATGATCGCAGTGCATACGCATGAGCCGGAACTGCTGGAACAGCATCAGATGTTGCTCGCCAATTGTTTTGCCCAGAGCGAGGCGCTGATGAAAGGCCGCACGCTTGAAGAGGCGCAGGCACAGTTGCGTGCGCGTAAATTGCCGGAAGCGGAAGTGGAACGCATTGCCCCGCATCGTGTTTTCTCCGGCAATCGCCCGTCAATCACTATTCTCTATGACAAGCTGACACCTTTTGCGCTTGGGCGTCTGATCGCGCTTTATGAACACCGTGTTTTTGTGGAAGCGCAGCTCTTTGGTATCAATGCATTTGACCAATGGGGTGTGGAGCTTGGCAAAGAACTGGCAACAGAATTGCTGGATGTCGTTACCGGAAAACAAAATGCCGGTGGCCGCGATGCCTCCACACAGGGTCTGATTGCACATCTGCATCAGGCATCGCAGGTGTAAAAACCTGATCCTCATACACTGAAAACTGCTTGCCGATACGTGACAAGCATCTGTTTTTCGTGTTTGTTGATAATGGTTTATGGAGTAACCGCCGGAATGAGGTGATTGAAAATCCTGTCCGGCGGTCAATGGGTGGAAGACATTTATGAAAACGGATCATATACAGTTTGCCGGTGATGTGCCGGGCATTCAGGTGGAAATGCGTGTGCTGCGCTTTGAAGGCACAGATACAAGCGCGCCGACGGCTTATTTGCAGTCTTCATTGCATGGTGCTGAATTGCCGGGGCAGGCTGCGCTGCATTTCCTGATTCCGATGCTGCGTAAAGCGGAAGAGGAAGGCCGGATCAAAGGCGATATCACGATTGTGCCGCAGGCTAATCCGGTGGCCTCCAATCAGTGGCAGAGCCATCAGCACCTTGGTCGTTTTGATTTCTTCTCCGGTGTGAATTTCAACCGTAATTTCCCGTTGCTGGAAGATTTCGACACTTCTGCATTGCCGCAGCCTGATGCGCCGGTTTCCATCGATAAGCGCATCAAGGCGATGCTGGTTCGCATGGCGCTGAAGCATGAGATCGTGCTCGATCTGCATTGCGATGATGAGAGTGAAAACTATCTCTATGTGCATGAAAATTATGCGGAAGATCTGCGTGATCTGGCAACAGCACTACGTTCGACCGCAATTCTTGCCGGTGATTCAACCGTTAGCGCGGCTTTTGAAGAGGCCTGTGTTAATCCGCTGCTGCATATGAAAGCGGAAGAGCGTGATATGCGCCGCCGCGCGGTAACAACCGTTGAGTTTCGTGGTCTCAATGATGTTGATCCGGCAACCGGTCTGGCTGATGCGGAAGGGCTCTATCGCTTCCTCGTGTATCGCGGCGTGGTGGAAGATGCATCCAGCCAGCTCGGCGAAGCATTTAACGGCCCGATCGCGCCTTTCTCCCGTGTGGAAATGATCCGCGCACCGCAGGGCGGTATGGTGCTGTATCATGTGGCGCTGGGTGATATCGTCAAAAAAGGCGATCTGCTGGCAACGATTGTCACCGTGCCGGGTGAACCTGAGCACGATATCAAGCTCTGCGCACCGCAGGCCGGTCGCGTTTTAACCTATCGCAGCCTGCGCTATCTGCGCCGCGGCGATGATGTGATGAAGCTGATTGGCGATGAACCATCGGCACAAAGCAAACCTGCCGGTTCACTGGAGGCATAATGTCAGCAAATGTAGCAGTGCCGTCCGGCTCTGAAAAAACGATCCGTGCCATTCTTTTTGATAAGGACGGCACGCTGGTTGATTTTAACAGGACGTGGTTTTCCATCTCCTGTGAATTGGCCAGACGTTCTGCTGCCGGTGATGATGCTTTGGCGAAATCACTGCTGGATGCCGGTGGCTATGACTGGCAGGCGGAAAAATTCCGCGCCAATTCTGCAATTGCCGCCGGAACGGTTGAGGATATTGTTGCGCTCTGGCATCCGCAGGATACAGACGAGCAACGCCGTGCACGTGTCGCGGAATATGATGTTTACGGAGTTGAGGAAGGTGCCAAACAGGCGGTGGCTGTTGAAGCATTGAGCCAGACCCTGCAAACCTTGAAAGCGGCTGGTTTTATCTTAGGCATTGCAACCAATGATTCTGAGGCCGGTGCACGGGCAACGGCCGCAGCACTGGGTATCAGTGATCTGTTTTCCGGTTTTATCGGCTATGACACGGCAGCGCGTGCCAAGCCTTATGCTGATCCGTTGCTGCATTTTGCGGCAGAAGTCGGCGTGGCACCGGAGCAGGTGGCGATGGTTGGCGACAATCCGCATGATATGGAATGTGCCAGAGCTGCCAAAGCGGGTCTGGCAGTTGGTGTGCTGACGGGCAACAGTCCGCGTGAAGTGCTTGAACCGCTGGCCGATATTGTGCTGCCGTCTATTGCGGATTTGCCGGACTATCTGGCCGGAAAGTAATGTCTGCTTGTAATTAAAATGAAAGGCCGGTGTTTTGCACCGGCCTTTTCTCTGTTTAGTCGCATTGTCATGAGCGTCAAGTTGATCCAACTTGACTGTGAAATGCTCTAGCGCAATTCGCGGCGCAGAATTTTACCGACATTGCTTTTCGGCAGACTGTCGCGGAATTCAATTATACGCGGACGCTTATAATTGGTCAGCCGCTCGGCGCAGAAAGCTTTCAGCACCTCTTCGGTCAGTTCCGGATCGCGGCGCACCACAAACAGCTTTACCACTTCGCCGGAATGTTCATTGGCAATACCGATTGCAGCAGCCTCGACAACACCCGGATGTTCCGCTGCAACTTCTTCAATCTCATTCGGATAGACATTGAAGCCGGAGACAAGGATCATATCCTTCTTGCGGTCCACAATTTTGGTGAAGCCGCCTTCATTCATGAAGCCCATATCACCGGTGCGGAAGAAACCGTCAGGGAAAATAGCCTTGGCTGTTTCCTCAGGCCGGTTCCAATAGCCTTTCATGACCTGCGGACCACGCACACAGACTTCGCCTACTTCACCAAGCGGCACATCATTGCCGTCATCGTCACGGATCGCCACATCAGAACCCGGTACCGGCAGACCGATAGTGCCCGAAAACTCTGTAGCATTAAGCACATTGGCCGTGGCAACCGGCGAGGTTTCCGAAAGGCCGTAACCTTCAGTAATCAGGCAGCCCGTCATCTTCTCCCAGCGCTCGGCAACAGGACGCTGAACCGCCATGCCGCCGCCAAGAGTGAGGATCAGCGGCTTGAAATCCAGCCTGCGGAAGTCTGCATTTTCCATCAGGGCATTGAACAAAGTGTTGAGCCCCGGGAAAATATGAAACGGTGCTTTTTGCAGCTCCTTCACAAAAGCCGGAATATCCCGCGGATTTGGGATAAGCAGATTGCGGGCACCCTGCTGAATACCCATCATCGCATTCACGGTCAGGGCAAAAATATGATAGAGCGGCAATGCGCAGATATAATTGATATGCTCCGGCCGGCCTTTATGCTGGAAAGCCACATCCAGCCACAGGCGCATTTGCTCCACATTGGCAAGAATATTGCTGTGCATGAGCATGGCACCTTTGGAAATGCCGGTCGTGCCGCCTGTATATTGCAGAAAAGCCAGATCATCCGGTGCAATCACCACCGGTTTGAATGTCAGTTTTGCACCGCTGGCGAGGACAGATTTAAAGCTGTTATGTGCCGGAATATTCCATGCAGGCACCATTTTCTTAACACGGCGCACGACGAAATTGATAATCGCACCTTTAAGCCCGTGCATATCGCCCATAGAGGCGACAACCACATGCTTGACCGATGAATTTGGCAGGACTTTCTCCAGAGTATGGGCAAAGTTTTCGAGAATAATAATCGCTTTGGCACCGGCATCATTGAGCTGATGTTCCAACTCGCGTGGGGTATAGAGCGGATTGACATTCACAACCACCAGCCCTGCGCGCAAAATAGCGGTAATCGCAACCGGATATTGCAATACATTCGGCATCATCACGGCCACGCGGTCGCCTTTGATCAGTCCGCGTGATTGCAGCCATGCTGCCAGAGCCGCCGATTTTTCATCCAGCTCTTTATAGGACAGAGATTTGTCCATGCAGGTGAAAGCAGGGCGGTCGCCATATTTCTTGCAGGATGTGAGGATCAGATCGGTGATCGATTGATAAGCGGACGGGTCAAGCGCATGCGCTACCCCTTGCGGATAATTGCTGAGCCATGGTTTGGCATCATAAGGGCTGGCTGTTTTTACCGGCTTGGCAACTGGTACTACGGCCGGTTCCGGTGCCTTGTCAGCAATTTTTACTTCCGGTTCGGCTTTTGCAACCTTGGCAGCGGCTTTAGCGGCAGGCTTAGCGCTACCAGCTTTCGGGGCGGTTTTGGTTTCCGCTGCTTTTGCTGCCGGTTTTACCGCAGCAGTTTTTGTTTTGCCGGCAAGCTTTGCTGCCGTGGTGTTAGTTGCAAGCTTTGCTGCCGTGGTGTTAGTTGCAGGCTTTCCTGCCGTGGTATTGGTTGCAGGCTTTGCTGTTGTTGTTTTGGCAGGCTTTTTGGCTTCTGCAACTGTCGGAGCCGCAATGTTTGTTGCCTCCGGTGTGGCAGCTTTTTTTGCCGGAGATTTTTTCGGTGCCGCAGATGTTTTTACTGCAGTCTTTGCCGGTTCGGCCTTGGTGGCTGCCACTGTCTTAGCTTTCGCTGCTGTGCTTTTCGGAGCGGATTCTTTGACCGGCTTTGTTGCGGCTGTTTTGGCCGCCGTGGTTCCGGTTTTCTTTGCGGCGCTTTTTGTTGCGCCGGCCTTGGCATTCCCATCACTCGAACGTGTCATTCTGCCTCCCAGAATTCCTGTTGTGCCGGCATATGCTTCCGGAAAGTTTCCGGTGTATCGGGTCTTCCTCGCTAAAACCCGTCTGCCAACAACTTAACCAAGATTATGCCGATATCAATATCAGACATGATCTTTCCATTGACGTAAACGTAAATTCTTTATCAGGCAATATGTCTGATTGATTTGGCTGTATGAAATACAAGGCCGGTCATGGGATAGCCGGCACTGCGGGCGTCGTCTTCTTTATGCAATAATTTTTCTGTCTTTGATATTGTGTGAAACAACAAACCTGTAAGCCTCTTATATAAGTAAAAAATCTTAGCTTAATGACGGTAAGATAAAATAATATGTCTTCTGATGTGCTGGTGAAGCACTATGCTCTTTAAAGATTCAATGACATAGGCCGACTTGATAAATCCGCAGATATATCGGGTCTTACACAGCATTATGAGCTGTAAAGGAGCCCACCGCAATGCGATTTGCAAGTGTATTCCCGTCAGTTTTACAATTGATCGGCCGGACACCGCTTGTCGAACTCAGCGGATTTGACACTGGGCCGTGCCGTTTATTTGCGAAACTGGAGAGCCAGAACCCTTCCGGTTCCATCAAGGACAGGGTCGCTCTGAGCATTATTTCCGCAGCGGAACAATCGGGTCAGTTGCGGGCAGGCGGTACAATTGTCGAAGCAACAGCCGGTAATACAGGGCTTGGCCTTGCGCAGGTTGCGGCACTGCGCGGCTACCGGTTGATACTGGCTATTCCGGATAAAATGTCCAAAGAAAAAATCCGGCATTTACGGGCTTTAGGGGCAGATGTCCGGCTGACACGTTCTGATGTGGATAAGAACCATCCGGAACATTATCAAAATCTGGCGCGGCGTATCGCAGAGGAAATTCCGGATGCGTTTTTTGCCGATCAGTTTTCCAATCCTGCCAATCCGCTGGCACATGAGATCGCAACAGGGCCGGAAATCTGGGAGCAGACAGATCATAAGGTTGATGCGGTCGTCGTCGGGGTAGGCTCCGGTGGTACGCTGACGGGGCTGGGGCGTTATTTCCGCTCAGTTGCTCCGCAGACGCAAATCATACTTGCTGATCCTGAAGGTTCGGTTCTGGCGCCATTTATCGCGACAGGGCAGTTGGCACAAGCCGGTCAATGGTCGGTGGAGGGGATAGGGCAGGATTACATTCCCGATAATGCCGATCTCTCTCTTGTCAGCCGTGCTTATACAATATCCGACCGGCAATCTGTTCAGGCCGCCCGCGATTTGCTTTTACGTGAGGGTATTCTGGCCGGAGCATCGTCGGGTACTTTGCTGGCTGCAGCTCTGCAATATTGCCGCGAGCAGACGGAACCTAAAAATGTGGTGACGCTGATTTGTGACAGTGGCTCCAAATACTTGTCAAAAATGTTTGATGATAACTGGCTGCGGGAACGGCATCTGAGTGAGCGCGCTGTGCAGGGCAATCTGGAGGATCTGATCTCGCGACGCCATCAGGATGGTGCGGTGGAAGTAACCGCACCGGATGAAAATCTGCTTGAGGCATATGGGCGGATGCGGCGCAATGCTGTTTCGCAATTACCTGTGCTGGATGGTGGCAGGCTTGTCGGAATTATTGACGAAAGCGACATCCTGAAGGCCGTGGAGGGCCCGCCGGAAGGGCGCTGGTCGCGCTTTGCGGCTCAGGTTACATCGGCAATGACCCCGCAACCGCGTGTCTTGCAGGTGGACGCACCATTGAGTGCTTTGCAGAGTTTCTTTGACCGTGATGAAGTGGCGCTGATTGTGAATGGTGCGGATTTTATCGGACTTATCACTCGTATCGACCTGATTAATCATCTGCGCTATGCTGGTAAAAATACGCGTGATGCATAAAAAAACGGCCATATGCTGCAAGGTGCATATGGCCGTTTCAGTCTTTTCCGGTCAGCTTCGGCTTTCAATGCCGCACAATTGCATCGGTTGAAGCAAGGGGCACAAAGCGCATCTTTTTTAGCTGTTCTTATACAGATATGACTGCCGGAAAATGCAGGATTGGATTTCGGGTGCCGGAGGGCTCCTTTTCTGCTGTTTCAGCCGAAGACTGATGTCAGGCTTGTCGCAATTGCCCAGATAAGAAATGCAGCCGGGACAGCCAGACCGGCCAGAAAAATTCCCAGAAATACATAGGCCGCATCATCGGTGCGGTTTCTCATCTGATCGGCAGGCTTTTGCCATTGAGCGGGTACACCATCATACATTGCGGGTCTCCTCCGATATCTTCTTAATGGATTTATTATGATCTGAATGAGAAATACTGCAATACTGAATATAAAAAGATTTGAATTGCACGAAAATGATGGTATTAGCTGTTTTTCGTTGCTGTTGAATTTTAAAATCTGATATTTTTCGACATGTAATTTTATAAATATTGATTTTAACTCTATGATTTTTATAAATTTTACTTTTATACTGTATTTTTTGAAGTATCTGTAATTTCAATAATTGCTGAATGTTTCGATAAATATGAGATTCCTGAATGATTTGTAGTCTCAAAAATCCCAAGAAACCGGACAAAATCACTGCAAACTGAGTCGGGTTAACCGGCACTGGTTTTCATCACGCCGCCACAGAATATTGTCGCTGCTGCAGTTCTTTCGTGCGTGTTGCGCATAACGGTTTCACCCTGCCTTGCAATGCTGCATGACTGTTATGCATTATTGTTTATTGTCGGTTTTTTCTCCTGCCGTTATAAGTTTGTCCATCGGGTTCGTTCTCCTCCTCCCAATTGGACCCGATGACGGAATGCGGTACTCCTCCTCCCAACCGCATCCATAATCAGGCCGCGCATCTCCTCCCCCGCGCGGCCTTTTTCTTTTTCCAAATCGATTAAATTCATTTCCGTATTCAGCGTTCGGGCTATATTCTCGGCGCGAAAATCACTATTCGTTATTTTGTTTCGATCAAAACATTATAATGTTTGTTTTGTGACAATATGGTGTAATAGTGCGCTACCTGCTCCTGCAAGCATGATATTTGTGGAGGGCAGGAGTTCTATAAGCTTTGTCTGTTTGTTTGCCCCGTTTATCCCTTGGCTAAAAAGGATCTGAAAGTGAAGCAGCGCGATAATTCTGTATTTCTGAATTCCTATTCCGGTTTCCTGTTTGATATGGATGGAACATTGGTCAATTCCATTCCTGTTGTAGAGCGGATCTGGCTGGAATGGGCTGCGGAACACGGGGTAGACGGGCCGGAACTGCTTAAAAAAGTACATGGCATCCGCGTTGTTGACGTTATCAAAATGCTGAATATGCCTCATCTTGATCCGGCAGCGATTGCAGCCGCTTTTCTGGCTGAAGAAATGCAGGACTTTGCCGGTATTCGCGCTATTGCCGGTGCAAAAGATTTTATCGCCAGTCTGCCTGCTGACCGCTGGACGATTGTCACCTCCGCGCCGCGTGAACTGGCGGAAGCCCGTCTGGCTGCGGCTGGTCTGCCGATGCCGGAAACCATCGTCGTGGCGGAAGATGTGAGTGCAGGCAAACCTGATCCGTCCGGTTATCGTCTGGGCGCGCAGCGTCTTGGCTTTGATGCTGCCGATTGTCTGGTTTTTGAAGATGCACCGGCCGGTATTGCTGCGGGGAAAGCTGCGGATTCTGATGTTGTGGTGATCAGCGAAACCCATAGTCACGTGGTGACAGGCGGCAATGTTGAGTTCCGCGACTTTATCAATTTAGGCATCATGCAGGACGGCGACGGACGTTTGCGCCTGAGCGTCGGCTAAGTGTTTACAATTCAGGCCTGGCGATAAGCCTGAATAATCTCTGCCAGAATGGCCACGGCAATCTCTGCCGGTTCCTGTGCGCTGATCGCTAATCCGATCGGCGCATGAATACGCTCTAAATTTGTCGCTTCAAACCCTGCTGCTGTTAAACGCTCCAGCCGTTTGGCATGGGTTTTTCGACTGCCGAGAGCGCCGATATAGAAGCAATCGCTTTTCAGGGCGGCAGTGAGTGCCGGATCATCGAGATGCGGAATGTGGCTGAGCGCAACAAGCGCCGTAAAGTTGTCCGGTTGATTGGTTTTGAAAAATTCTTCCGGCCATGTTTCATGTAACTGTACAGACGGGAAGCGTTCCGCTGTGGCAAAGCCACTGCGCGGATCAATGATACTCAGTCCATAGCCGGTAATTTGCGCCATTTGTGCCAGCGCCTGAGCGATATGAACCGCACCGATTACCACAATATGCGGTTGCGGGCGGTAGGTCTGAATAAAGCCGGTTTCATCGAGTTGTGTGATCTTGGCATTATCCGGTGCAGGGATCAGTGTGATCTGTCCGGTTACAAGCTCAGTGCGGCTGGTAACGCGCCGCCGGTCGTGTTGCGCCTGCACGATTTGTGTCACCATCTCATGCATTGCTGCATCATAGGGAGCAATCAGCAGCCGGATCGTCCCCCCGCAGGATAATCCTGCGGACCAAGCGGTTTCATCGCTGATACCAAAAGACAGATCACGGGTTTGTCCGGTTGCCAGTACTTCGGCGGCTTGTGCAATCACTTCCGCCTCAATGCAGCCGCCGGAGACCGAGCCTTCAAAATTACCCTGATCATCGCAGATCAGATGACTGCCCGTAGGACGCGGTGCAGAACCCCAGACAGAAAGCACGGTAACCAGAGCCAGCTTGCGCCCCTGCTCAAACCAGTTTTGCGCAATATGCAGCGGATTGGTGTTGCTTTTTTCCATGGAGAGTATCCTCCTGTCAGGATCATTTTGGGCAGAAACTTTATTTATCACGCAGGATTTCACGGCGCAGCACGATGCTGGTTGTCAAATCTTCCACATTTTCGATTTCAGCAATTTTATTACGGATTTCGTTCAGGGCATTGATGGATGCTACTTCCACTTCCACCACCAGATCAAGCTGGCCGCTGACCGACGAGACTTTGCGCACGGCCGGTAATCCGGCGAGAATATCGAGAATGGAAATGCTCGGTGTGCGTTTCAGCGTAATCATCAGAAAAGCCTGTAAGGCCGCATCATCGAGCAGGCCGATATCAGCGCGGTAGCAACGGATCACACCGTTCTTTTCAAGACGGGCCACGCGCTCGCTGGTGGCGCTTCGGGACAGTCCGACTCGCCCTGCAAGAGTTTTCATCGGAATGCGGGCTTCCTGAGACAGAATGGTCAGAATTTTCTGATCCGTTGCGTCAATATCCTGCATCATTTCCCCTCTGAAACTGCATGGTTTTTACGATGAAAAACCTCACCGGCAAAGTGACGGTTACTTGAAACAAAGTGCCGGTGCAACCGGCACTTTGTCTGATGCGCATCTTTTTATGCTGTGCAAATCTGTCCGCATAAGATGCAACGCCTGTCTCAAAGGCAGGCTCATAAAACGGAACAACCATGCTTGATACCGCGCCGCAATATTCACTCACCGATGCCGCTTCTCTGCTCAAGACTCATTATGGCCTGAGCGGTGATCTGTCACCGCTCAACAGCGAGCGCGACCAGAATTATAAGGTCGTGACAGCAGACGGTAAAATCTTCATTCTGAAGATTATCAATGCATCCGAGCCGGTGGTGGAAAGCCGTTTTCAGACTGCATTGCTCAACCACATCCGTGACCATGCCGGTCACCTGCCGGTGCCGCATATCGTGCCGACGCTCAAAGGCGACAGCCTTGCCGATACGCTTTCCGCCAATGGCGATGTGCATAATATTCGTCTGGTCGGTTGGGTTGATGGTCTGCCACTGGCAGAATCCGCCCGCTCATTGCAGGCGCTGGAGGGCTTAGGTGAATTGCTCGGCCAGTTCGATGCGGCCTTACAGGGCTTCATGCATGCCGGTGCGCTGCGCGATCTGGACTGGGATATGACAAATGCAGGCCGCTCGAAAGACCGGTTGCATTTTGTCAAAAATGCCGATGACCGCGCTTTGCTGGAACGCTTCATTGCCCGTTTTGAAACACAGGTCGCACCAAAGCTCGGCACCTTACGCTCTGGCGTAATTCATAATGATGCCAATGACTGGAATGTGCTTGTCGGCAATGACAATCATGATGTGATTGCCGGTCTGATTGATTTCGGTGATGCACTTTACACGCCGGTGATTGCGGAAGTCGCGATTGCAGCCGCCTATGCCGGTCTGGATCATGATGCACCGATCAGTGCCGCAGCTGCTATCGCTAAAGGCTTCCATAAATATTACCCGCTGCGTGAAGAAGAGCTGAACCTGCTCTATGATCTGATCGCGATGCGTCTGGTAACTTCGGTTACGATTTCCGCCTCGCGTTACGCTGAGGCCGAAGACAATCCGTATCTGGCTATCAGTGAAAAACCGGCATGGGATTTCCTGCGCAAGCTCGACCGGATGGAGCCGCTGTTTGCAACGGCAATTCTGCGCAAGGCCTGCGGCTTTGATGCGGTTTCCGGTGCCTCGGCAACGGTCAACTGGCTGAAAAACAACCGCTCAAAACTCTTGCCATTGCTGGATAAACCGGTGGCTGCTTATCCGGCAGAATTGGTACCTTACGGTGATCCGACCCATCCGATGACCATCAAATCGGCAGAAGAACAGCCGGTCATTGCACAGGCAATGTGGGAAGAACATTGCGCTGTTACCGGCACGGAAGTCGGTATCGGCCCTTGGGGTGAGGAACGCACCGTCTATGCCGGTACGATGTTTGAATCCAAACTTGTGAAGGGCAAGCGCCGCACCTATCATCTGGGGCTTGATCTGTTCATGGCTTCTGGTACCCCGCTTTATACGCCGCTTGATGCGATTGTGCGCAGCGTGGATATCGAGCCGGATCCGCTGGGCTATGGCTGCCTGATTACGCTGGAACATCGCCCTGAAGGTTGTGCGCCATTCATCTCGCTCTGGGGGCATCTGGCGCATGAGGCAGGCAATCGTCTCAAAGCAGGTGATGTTCTGAAAGCGGGTGATCTTGTCGCTTATATGGGCGATGAAACTGAAAACGGCCATTGGGCACCGCATCTGCATCTGCAGATTTGCACCGATACCCGCCTGACAGCGATGGATATTATCGGCGTGGGTGAAGAAGCCTATCTCGATGTCTGGGCGGAACTGTTCCCTGATGCCCGCAACTTTGCAGGCATGGCTGAGGAGTTCTACCAGCAGTCCGGCCGCAGTAAGGAAGAAATCGTGGCGATGCGCCGTGAGATGCTGCTGCCAAACCTGTCGATCTCCTATGAAGATCCGATTAAATTTGTCCGCGGCGACGGCGTCTGGCTGATTGACCATAAAGGCCGTGCCTATCTCGATTGCTTCAACAATGTCTGCCATATCGGCCATGCCCATCCGGCAGTGGTAGAGGCAATGGCGAAACAGGCCGGAACGCTCAACACCAATACCCGCTATCTGCATGACAATATTGTTGCCTATGCAGAGCGCCTGACGGCTACCTTGCCGGATAATCTGACCGTTGCCGGTTTCACCAATAGCGGTTCGGAAGCCAATAGTCTGGCACTGCGCATGATGCGTGTGCATACGGGACGTGAAAATGCGGTTGTGCTCGACTGGTCCTATCACGGCACGACGCAGGAGCTGATTGATATCAGCCCGTATAAATTCAACCGTAAGGGCGGCAAAGGTGCCAAGCCGCATGTTTATGTGGCGAAAGTGCCGGACAGCTATCGCGCACCAAAAGACTGGGCACCGGAAGATCACGCCAAGCTTTATGCGGAAAGCGTGGCCGAGCAGATCGCGCTCATGCAGGCTAAGGGCGAAGGCCCAGGCTTCTTTATTGCGGAGTCTATTCCGAGTGTGGCCGGTCAGGTCTTCATGCCGGATGGTTATCTCAAGCACGTCTATAAGATGATCCGCGATGCCGGTGGTATCTGTATCGCTGATGAAGTGCAGGTCGGTTTCGGTCGTGTCGGCAGCCATTGGTGGGCGTTTGAAACACAGGACGTGACACCGGATATCGTCACCATGGGCAAGCCGATCGGTGACGGTCATCCGATGGCGGCGATGGTCACCACCCGTGAAATCGCTGACAGCTTCAATAATGGCATGGAATATTTCAATACATTCGGCGGTAATCCGGTGTCCTGTGCTGTTGGCCTTGCCGTGCTGGATGTGATTGAGAGTCAGAACCTGCGCGGTAATGCGCTGACCATCGGTAATTATCTGATGGATTCTTTCCGTGAGATGCAGAACCGTTATGAAGTGATCGGCGATGTGCGTGGTCTTGGCCTGTTCCTTGGTATTGAACTGGTCAATGACCGTTATACCAAAGAACCGGCTACCAATATTGCACGCGCCGTGTGCAATGTCGCCCGCCGCCGCGGTATCTTGATGGGGACAGAAGGCCCGTTTGATAATGTGCTGAAAATGCGTCCGCCAATGATCTTCAGCAAGGCCAATGCTGATCATCTGCTGAATGTTCTGGACGAGGCTTTCGCAGAAGTGACAAAAAAATAAGTTAAATAGAAGGCCGGTGAAATTCACCGGCCTTTTGTTTTATTGTGCTGATTTGGAGCGGATATAGGCAATCAGATTGCTGATATCTTCCGGCTTTTTCAGCCCGACAAAGATCATTTTATTACCGGGAATAAATTGTTTTGGCGCGGTCAGATAAGAGGTCAGAGTTGCTTCATCCCAGACCATGCCCTCTTCACCGGCTTTGATCATGGCCGGAGAATATTTAAACCCTTCAACCGTTGCGGTCTTACGGTCAAGAATATTCACCAGATGCGGGCCGACGCGGTTTTTCTCTTCTTCAATTGTGTGACAGGCCATGCATTTTGCAAAGACTTTTTTGCCTTTATCAGCGTCACCTTCCGCAAATGCCGGATAGGTAACAGCGAGGCCTGAGAGAAGAGAGAGACCAATAATCATTTTGGCAGACATGCGCATAACTACACCTTGATTAAATCATTGTATCTGCGCTGTATTTTAGCTGAATTTTGCCGCAGCAAGGCTGGTGTTAGCGTCGCTGCGACAAAGCTATACAGGGAGGCTCATGCCAAGCGTTTCATATTTATTTGAAACGTCCGCCGCGCTGCAAAACTTCGATCTTGTAGCCGTCCGGATCGGTAATGAAGAAGAAACGGCCGACCAACACACCATCCGGTTTGAATTCAATCAGCTTGCCCGGATTGAGGCCGGCTTGTTGAAGACGGGCATGTTCCGTATCAAGGTCAGACACTGAAACAGCCAGATGGCCGTAGCCGTCACCCAGATCATAAGGTTCAGTGCGGTCTTTATTAATGGTCAGCTCTAGCTCGAATTCGCTTTCCGCATTGCTCAGGTAAACAAGCGTGAAAGCCTGAAAATCAAGACGGTCTGCAATCTCCAAGCCAAAGGCGGTTTTGTAGAATGTAAGGGAGCGGGCTTCATCAAGCACGCGGATCATGGAGTGGATGTTTTTTGCCATAGGAGCACCGGTTATGAGAGTTTGGAACAGGCTTTCTTGCAGATTCTGCCCTGTTTGTCCCGTTTAACGGCCAGCTCAATGCCGCAGAATAAAGCTATATAAGATAATTCGCATGACTTCATGCCAATGCGTGACAAAGTAGACGGCTGCGCATGATTGGAAAGAGCGGCTGAAAACGCTATGACATTTGCGAAAGACGGATTGCTTGCGGCGCGATGCAACCGGCAAATGCGGAGAGAATTGCGTGATACCATTCCTGCAGGCAGACGTTCTGGCAAAACCGGAGCCGTTGGATTTTTACGATGCGTTGCGGCTGAGCAGCTTTGGCGGAGATATTGAATTCAGCGCGGCCACGACCACCGTTTATGCAACCGACAATTCTGTTTATCAGGTGCGTCCGCAAGGTGTGATTTATCCACGCGGATTTGAGGATTTGCAGCAGATTGCGCAGCTTCTCCAAAGGCAAGAATTCCGGCATCTGAAAATGGCGATGCGCGGTGGCGGCACCGGCACCAACGGTCAGTCGCTGACAGACGGTGTGGTGGTTGATACCTCACGCTATATGAACCGTATTCTCTCGATTGATCCGGAAAAGCGCATTGCCCGTGTGCAAAGCGGTGTGGTCAAAGATCAACTCAACAAAGCGTTGAAGCCTTACGGCCTGTTCTTCGCGCCGGAGCTTTCAACATCTAACCGTGCCACTATCGGCGGTATGATCAACACCGATGCCTGCGGGCAGGGTTCCTGCCTTTATGGCAAAACCTCCAATCATGTTTTGGGCTTACGTGCCGTTTTGATGGATGGCAGTGAGCTGAACACCAGACCGGTTTCAAAAGCCGAGCTACAAGACTTACAAAAGCCGGATACCCGCAGTGGTGCAATCTATCGGCTGATTGATGAGATCGAGCGTGATAATCGTGATCTGATCGATAAGACCTTCCCGAAGCTCAACCGCTTTCTGACCGGTTATGATCTGGCGCATTTACGCGAGGATGACGGCGGGCTTAATCTCAATTCTCTGCTGTGTGGTGCGGAAGGAACATTGGCACTGATTGCTGAGGCTGATCTCAATCTGCTGCCGATCCCGCGTTTCGCGGCGCTGATCAATATCCGCTATGACGATTTCAACACTGCGCTGCGCGATGCCCGTTTCCTTACCGGATTGCAGGTAGCATCGGTTGAGACAGTGGACGCTAAGGTGCTTTCACTGGCGCGCGGCGATATTATCTGGAGCCGCATTGCCGATTATTTCCCTTCAGAAGAGGGCAAGCGCACAGACGGTATCAACATTGCCGAAGTGCTGGCCGACAGCGCTGGCGAACTGGCCGAGAAAATCCGTTTTGTCAGCCAGTCTCTGGCGGATTCTCCGCAAAGCGGCCGTCACGGTTTTACCACCACAGAAAAACCGGATGATATTGAAGCCATCTGGACAATGCGCAAACGCGCGGTTGGTTTGCTTGGCAATGTCGAAGGCGCGCGCCGTCCGGTGGCATTTGTAGAAGATACGGCGGTACCGCCGGAAAATCTGGCTGATTATATTCTTGAATTTCGTGCGCTTCTCGATGGTGAAGGGCTGGATTACGGCATGTTCGGCCATGTCGATGCAGGCGTGCTGCATGTGCGCCCCGCGCTTGATCTGTCCGATCCGGCGCAGGAAGTGATGATCCGCCGTATCTCCGATGCGGTGGTGGCGCTGACGCTCAAATATGGCGGCGTGCTGTGGGGCGAACACGGCAAAGGTGTGCGTTCGGAATATGTGCCGGAGTTTTTCGGCCCGCTTTATCCGCAATTGCAACGTATCAAAGCGGCTTTCGATCCATATAATCAGCTCAATGCCGGTAAGATTGCCACGCCCGATGATCAGCCGCTGACCAAGATTGACGAACTGGCCTTCCGCGGCCAGAAAGATCGTATCATCCCTGCGGATGTGCGCAATGCTTATGACAATGCGCCTTATTGCAACGGTAACGGCGCTTGTTTTGATTTCAATACAGATTCCACGATGTGCCCGTCTTTCAAAGGCAGCGGCGACCGGCGCTATTCTCCGAAAGGTCGTGCTTCGCTGATCCGTGAGTGGCTGCGCCTGCTGAGCGAAAAGGGCATTGATCCGCGCCGCTCGGCACAGGCGCTGCGGAATAAACCGCTGTGGAGCGGTTTGCTTGGCCGCATCGGCAATAGTCTTGGCTCGAAAAACCGTGATGACTTTTCCCATCAGGTGCGCGATGCGATGGATACCTGCCTTGCCTGTAAGGCCTGTGCAGGGCAATGTCCGGTCAAGGTCAATGTTCCGGCCTTCCGCTCCAAATTCCTTGAGCTTTATTACAGCCGCTATCTGCGTCCGCTGAAAGATCCGCTGATTGCCTCAATTGAACATATGATGCCGCTGGTTGCCAAAACCAGCAGGCTTTATAATGGTGTGATGGGTAGTGGTCTTGGCCGCTGGGGTATGAAACAGGTTGGCCTCACAGCTCTGCCGTCACTGAGTGATGTGAGCCTGACAAAAGAACTGCGCGCCCGCAATATTCAGATGGCGGATGCAAATGTGCTGAACAATCTGAGCGCAGAGCAGAAAGCCAAAGCGGTTATTCTGGTGCAGGACAGCTTTACGAGTTTCTTCGATACACAATTGCTGCTGGATGTGCTGGATTTGCTGAAGGCGCTCGGTTTCACACCTTATCTGGCTGAACTGAAACCGAACGGCAAAGCGCAGCATGTGCATGGTTATCTGAAGTCTTTCACCCGCACGGCTCGCAATACCAGTCTTTATCTCAATAGTCTGGCACAAAGCGGTGTGCCACTGGTCGGGCTTGATCCGTCGATGACGCTGACCTATCGCAGTGAATATCGCTCGGCGCTGCCAAATGAAACCGTGCCGGATGTGAGGCTGCCGCAGGAATGGCTGGCGCAGCATCTGGGGCAGATTGCATCCGATATTAAGCCATCGCTCGAGCGTGCCGCACAGAATTATATGCTGCTGCCGCATTGTACCGAGAAGACCAATGCCACGCCGACAATTGCGGCATGGGCTGCGATCTTCAAACATTTCGGCATCAATATGGTGATCGGCGAAAGCGGTTGCTGCGGTATGGCCGGTACTTTCGGCCATGAATTGCGCAACCGTGCGCTGTCCGAAAATATCTATGATCTGAGCTGGCGGCAGAAAATGCAGACCCATGGCCGCGAACAAATTGTTATGGCCACAGGTTTTTCCTGCCGTTCGCAGGTTGAGATCATGGAAAAGACGCAAATTCAGCATCCTTTGCAGGTTCTGAAGCAGCTGATTGCTTCCTGATCTCTTCTTTGCAACGGGTATCATGATTTCAAAGCGCAGAAAAACTTTAGTCATCCTGTTGGGGCTGGCTCTGGCCGTGCCGGTTGCGGGCTTTGCTTATACGAAAGTGCTGGGACGTTTCGGTTCCGGCACTGCACCGGCCATGGCCGCTGTTGAGCAGCAGGCGGATAAAATCATCGTGCGCAAAGCCGCCCGTGAACTGCAATTACTGCGCGGTGATGAAGTCTTACGCACCTATCGCATTGCATTGGGAGGCGCACCGGAAGGGCATAAATTACAGGAAGGCGACCAGAAAACTCCTGTCGGCGATTATGTGATCGACTGGCGCAATCCGCGTTCCATGGCACATCTCAGTCTGCATATTTCCTATCCCAATGAGCAGGATGCAGCCAAAGCCAAAGAGGCGAATGTATCTCCGGGTGGCAATATTATGATCCATGGTCTGCCGAATGGCTGGGGTGCTCTCGGAGCGATCCATCATCTCTGGGACTGGACGGATGGCTGTGTGGCGGTGACAAACAGCGAGATGCGGGAGATCTGGTCGCTGGTGCCGAATGGTACGCCGATCTCCCTTTATGAATAACGGGCGCTGAAATCCGCTTTTGAAAAAGCAATCATGTTCAAAATATGCCTTTTTTCGGCTGAAAATCGGATTCCCCCCTTGAAGCAATCGTAACAATGATTAATTAGAATGCATCTGTAGTATGAAGGCTGCGGGAAATTCGGCTGGTGAGAGGCACCGGCATCCGCCTTGCAACTGTTTTATACAGCTGGGTCAATCATTACGGAGCTAACACGGTACCGGGCCCCTCTGGCGAGAGTTTACGGCGCTCTCGTGATGTCGGTACTGCCGCAAATATAGCCGGCGGACATGTGATCATGAAAAATTCTTTCATGTTTTCTGCGGAAGGTCATCAGGCCGATTCCGCTTTTAACTTTTGTTCTTATATTGATAATGCGTATCGTACAGACCGGTCTCCGGCCACTAAGGAGATCGTGAAATGAGCACGCCTGCATCTCAGAAAACTGTTCTCAGCTATTTTACCTGGGCATTTATTGTCACCGTCGTCGGTCTGGCGCTTGGTGCATGGCTCGGCTGGCAGTCCACCGGCACAATCGGTGGTATGGCCTCGATCTTTTTTATCTGTACGGTTCTGGCCGTGCTGGAAATCTCGCTGTCCTTTGATAATGCGGTGGTGAATGCCAATAAGCTGAAAGATATGACGCCGGAATGGCAGCATCGCTTTCTGACATGGGGTATCATCATTGCCGTTTTCGGTATGCGTATTGTTTTCCCGCTGCTGGTTGTGGTGATTGCTGCCGGTATCGGTCCGATTGAAGCGATCGTTCTGGCTGCTGCGAAACCTGAAGAATATGCGCGTATCATGACTGATGCGCATCTGCCGATTGCCGCTTTCGGCGGTACCTTCCTGTTGATGGTGGGACTGACCTATTTCTTCAATTCCGACAAGGATGTGCACTGGTTCGGTCCGCTCGAGCGTCCGATGGCGCGTCTGGCTGAAATCAAAGGGGTTGAAGTTGCAATCGTTCTGATCCTGCTTCTGACCTTCTCGTCCATTCTTGGTGAAGTTGAAGGTACAACTTTCCTCTATTCCGGCATTTATGGTCTCCTGACCTTCCTTGCTGTGGAGGTGGTTGGCGGTATTCTTGATGCTTCGCAGAAAACACTGAACGCTGCGGCACAGGGCGGTTTTGGTGCCTTCCTTTACCTCGAAGTGCTGGATGCCAGTTTCTCCTTCGATGGTGTGATCGGTGCTTTTGCTCTGTCGCAGAACCTGTTCGTAATCGCGATCGGTCTGGGTATCGGTGCGATGTATGTGCGTTCCATGACCATTATGCTGGTGGAAAAAGGCACATTGAGCGAATACCGCTATCTGGAACATGGTGCATTCTATGCGATCCTGATCCTGTCGGTGGTGATGTATTTCCAGACACTCGTGCATATTCCGGAAGTGATTACCGGTCTTGGCGGTGCGGTACTGATCGGTATCGCGTTCTGGGCATCGGTTCGCCATAACCGCCGCGAAGAACATGCAGAAGCAAAAGCTGAAGCTGTAGCAGCCGAATAAGCTGTTTCATCACCTTCACGCAATTATGAGCCGCCGGATCACTCCGGCGGCTTTATTATTTTGCATGATTGCAAAGCTGCGATTATTGCTCATTGATGAGAAGCAGCATGCACGGACAGCGAGAACGGAAGACGGCAATGGAAACAGGCGGACAGAATATGAGTGATAAACAAGCTGTTTCTGTGAGCATTGATGCTGTTAAGCCGCCGGTACAGCATGGTCTGTGGCGCTCCTATATGCTGATTTTTCTGCCAATGCTGCTGTCCAATATTTTGCAGGCGGCTTCCGGCACGCTGAACGGTATTTTTGTCGGCCGCATGATGGGCGTTGATGCGCTGGCGGCAATGTCCGCCTTTGCTCCGGTGTTCTTTTTGTTTCTCGGGCTGATTATCGGTCTTGGTGCCGGTGCTACCGTTCTGATCGGTCAGGCATGGGGCGCGCGGGATATGGTCAAGCTACATGGCATTGCGGGCAGTGCGGTGGCAATGGTGATGACTGTGTCTGTTACCGTTGCAATAATGGGCGGATTATTTGCCACGCAGCTGATGTCATTTCTTGGCACGCCGCAGGCCGTTCTGAACGAATCCGCCCATTATGCCCGTATCATGATGATGGGCATGCCGGTGATTTTCCTGCTCTGGCTGATGAGCAATATGAGCCGTGGCGTGGGTGATGCGGTCAGTCCGCTCTGGGCGCTTGTGGTTGCAACATCTGTAGCCATGGTGCTGACGCCACTCTTCATTGAAGGCTGGCTGGGTTTTCCGCAGCTTGGAGTGATGAGTGCAGCCGTTTCCACGGTGATTGCTTCCGCTGTGGCACTGGTCTGGCTGATCTGGCACTGGAACCGGCGCAATCATCCTATGGCATTTACACGCAGTTTTCTGGCTCTGATCCGCTTTAACAGCACCTATTGTAAAACCATTTTGCGCGTTGGCCTGCCGACAGCCTTGCAGATGCTGACCATTGCTTTTGCCGAGATCGTGCTGCTGGGGCTGGTCAATGGTCATGGTACGCAGGCGACAGCCGCCTATGGTGCGATTGTGCAGACATTGGGCTGGGTGCAGTTTCCGGCCATCTCTATCGGTATTACCGCCTCAATTCTGGCCGCACAGGCGGTCGGGGCAGGGCGTAATGAGCAAGTGCATAAGATTGTAATTGCCGGACTGCAATTGAATTGGCTGGTCACCGGCTCCTGTGTGGCGCTGGCTTATTTGCTGTCCGGCTATATTACCAGTGCCTTTTTGACTGAACAGGCAGTTGCCGATCTGGCGGCGCATTTGCTGCATATCGTGCTTTGGACGATTGTATTATTTGGCATGAGCAGTGTGTTTATGAGCTCTATGCGGGCAAGCGGGGCGATTTATGCACCGACTGTTTTGACTATGAGCGCTATTTTGCTGGTGGAAATTCCGGCAGCTTATTTGTTTAATCAATGGATCGGCATTGACGGAATTTGGTGGGCTTATTCACTGACCTTTGCAACGATGCTGTGCCTGCAATCGGGCTATTATTATTTCATTTTCAGTAAGCGGCAGATCGTGAAGCTTATATAAATTATGTAAAAAAGCCGGCAGTACCGGCTTTTTTGTTATTATTTCACATTGGCAGCAAGACCAGAAAGAACACCCATCCAGCCGACAGCTTCCGCAACATTTGCACAATCAAAGCTGATGGCGGTGGCGTCCGTGCGCTTGGCACAAGGGATGATCGCCATCTGATCGGCCAGCAACGGCGAATTCATGATGAATTCTGCATGGATGCGGCCGGTAAACGGTTTCCAGACTTTCAGTTCGCTTTTACGTTCAACGGCCTTTTTCGCCAGATCACGGATCATCGTACGGGCATTCTGTACGGAGATCTGACGCGCTGCGCGGTTGCCGAGGGCTGTTTTGACCGTGGCAAATTCAGCTTCAGGGAAAAACGGGCGGTTCTCCAGTTCCGTCTGATCGTCACCGCTGATCAAGGCCACCGGCACACCGAGTTCACCGGCATAGGCACCGTAAAAGCCGGGCTCACCGACAATCTGACCATTGAGTTTGATGGTGCGGAAGGCAAAGCCGTTGGTGGTATGGGCAAGCACGCCATATTGCGCGGCACTGGCATGGTGGCCGGTGAAAAACAGCAGATCAAAGCTTTCATCAAGACCGGCAGCCATATTGAACTTCTTTGGGCGGCCAAGGATCAGTTCTGCTGCCGGATGCAGCATTTCCGGAATAATATTGACCATCGGACCATGGGAGTCGTTGACCAGAATATAGTCTGCACCACCTGCCAATGCACCTTCAATGGTGGCATTGACTTCTTCTGTCATTAAGCGGCGCGCCCGCTCATATTCCGGATTGCCGGGTTGCCCCTGCTGGGATGTTACAACGCCTGCAACACCTTCAATATCCGCACAAATATAGACTCTCATATTTCCCCTCCGGCAATCATGATTGATTCCGTAATTCCGAGGCTACCTTGACAAAAAAGCCCCGCAGCTTCAACCGAAGTGCGGGGCTTGAAGGACTTAAAATCTTATAGATAGAGCAGATTAGCTGAAATCGGCCGGATTAATGCCGAGGGTGCGCAAGTCTTTTTCATGCGGACGGCGACGGCCTTCAACAGCAGCAGCTGCGGAAGCTGCGGCACCGAAAACAGCCAGTGCGCGGCTGATGAAATTACGGGAATGCTTTGTACGTTCTGTCATCTTGCTTCTCCGTGTTTGGGGCTTTGTCTATTGCAAAGCCGTAATCTGATATTCCAAAGATGGGATCACCAAGCCGTTTTCACAACTGACAGAATGACAGAGCTGCCATGCATGAATCGCATGGCCGGTTAAATAATGATGATAAGCAAAGAAAAAGCCCGCCGGCATAACCGGCGGGCTCATCATTTTCAGGGGTATAAAGGTTTAGAGCATTTCACAGTCAAGTTGGATCAACTTGACGCCCGTGATAATGCGTCCAAATAAAGAATCTAGAGCGAGCGCTATGATCCAATCTGGACGTAAACCGCTCTAGTCCTCATTCGCCGCAAGCTGCGACAGAACCTGACCGCGGCCACGGGCACGCATAATTAACGGTACGATCAGCGCCAGTGCTGCAATTGTTAGCAGCACAGCTGCAATAGGGGAGGTGAACAGGACAGTCACATCACCCTGACTGATCGACAAAGCGCGACGCAATTGCTGCTCAGCCAGCGGGCCAAGGATCAAGCCAACGACAGCCGGTGCAATCGGATAGCCGAAGACACGCATACCATAGCCCATCAGGCCGAAAGCCAGCAGCATACCAAGTTCAAAGACCGACGGATTAGCACCGATTGTACCAAGCGTGGCGAACATCAGAATACCGGCATAGAGCCATGGTTTAGGGATGGTCAGCAATTTGACCCACAGGCCGATCAAGGGCAGGTTCAACACCAGCAGCATGAAATTGGCGATGAGCAAGCTGGCAATCAGACCCCAGACCAGCTGCGGATTGGTTGCAAACAGCAGCGGCCCCGGTTGCAGACCATATTGCTGGAAACCGGCCAGCATAATCGCAGCGGTTGCTGTTGTCGGCAGACCGAGTGTCAGCAATGGCACAAGCGTACCGGCAGCGGACGCATTATTGGCAGCTTCAGGGCCTGCAACACCTTCAATCGCACCATTGCCGAATTCTTCCGGATGTTTGGTGAGTTTACGCTCAGTTGCATAAGAAAGGAATGTACCGATTTCCGCACCGCCTGCAGGCATGGCACCAATCGGAAAGCCGATAAATGTACCACGCAGCCACGGTTTCCATGATCGCGCCCAGTCTGAGGCAGACATCCACAATGAGCCTTTAACGGCTTCCACTTTATCCGGTGCACGTGCGCCCTGAGCGGCGATAAAGAGTGTTTCACCGATCGCGAACATGGCAACGGCCAGTGTGGTGACCTCAATACCGTCCAGCAAATCCGGCACACCGAAGGACAGACGCGCCTGACCGGTCAGCTGGTCAATACCGATAGTGGCAAGCGCAAGGCCGATAAACAAGGATGTCAGGCCGCGCAATGCGCTGTCGCCGAAAGCCGATGACACGGTGACAAAAGCCAGCACCATCAGCGCAAAATATTCGCGGGGGCCGAAAACCAGTGCAAGCTTAACAATATAAGGCGCAATGAAAGCGAGGCCGATGGTGGCAATCAGACCGGCAACAAAAGAGCCGATAGCAGCGGTTGCCAATGCAGGGCCGCCGCGCCCTTTACGCGCCATTTTGTTACCTTCTAGGGCGGTAACAATCGAGGCGCTTTCACCCGGTGTATTCAGCAGAATAGATGTGGTGGAGCCGCCATACATGCCGCCGTAATAAATACCGGCAAACATAATCAGGGAACCCGCAGCATCGAGCTGATAGGTAACAGGCAGCAACAGGGCGACAGTCAGTGCAGGGCCGATGCCCGGAAGCACGCCGACAGCGGTGCCGAGTGTCACGCCGATCAGCGCATAGAGCAGGTTCATCGGCTGCATCGCAACCACAATCCCCTGCATGAGAAATTCAAATGTAGACATTAATCATTGTTCCCGTGTTGAGCCGCTTTACGCAGAGGGTAAGGCGCTGCGGCAACGAGGAGACAGCCGGTGGCTTTTTAAAAGAACAACCGCTCTAACGGCCCCGCAGGCAGTGACAATTGCAGCAATTTGGCAAAAACCAGCCAGATCACATAACAGGCGGCAATTCCGACAGGGATCGAGAACCATAATTTGCGCTTACCGAAACCATAGGCCGTAAGGGCGAACATGATGCCTGTGGCAATAGAGAAGCCTGCCGTGTTGAGCAGCAACATCTGCGCGGTCAGACCGCCGACAATCCACAATACCGGTTTGACTTCCTGCGGCTCACGTTCGGGAAAATCATGGCGGAAAGCAGCAATAATTGTCCAGATCGCCAATCCTGCAAGGCCAAAGGCAATGGCTTTCGGCACAGTGGCAGGGCCGACCTGCGAATAACCGGCAGCCTCGGAAAGACGTGCCATATCCCAGAACATCACGCCGGAAATGACAAGCAGGATGGCCGCAATACAAAGCGCCGCCCGATCGGGGCGACGCGCTGTTACAGGTTTCAGTTCACTCATTGAACAAGACCGATGTCTTTCAGAACACCTTCGGTTGCCTGAATATCCTTATCGAGCTGTGCGTCAAAAGCGTCGCCTGCCAGATAGGTGTCAGCCCAGCCTTTGGTTTTCAGAGTTTCCTGCCAGGATTTGGATTTTGCCAGCTTTTCAATATCCGCATTGATTGCGGCTTTCTGCTCGGCGGAAATGCCAGGTGCTGCAGCCAGCATGCGCCAGTTTTCTACAACAACATCAAGGCCGGATTCTTTCAGGGTCGGTGCATCAATGCCTTCGATCCGTTCGGCACTTGAGACAGCCAGCAGACGCAATGTGCCGGATTTGACCTGTGTTTCAAATTCTCCGTAACCGGAAATACCGGCAGAAACCTGACTGCCGAGAATTGCTGCCAGTGCTTCACCACCACCGGAATAGGCAATATAGTTGATCTTCTTAGGATCGACGCCTGCAGCCTTGGCAATCAGACCAACAGCGATATGGTCAGTACCACCGGCAGAACCACCGCCCCATGATACTGCGCCCGGATCTTTTTTCAGCGCTTCAACCAGGTCGCCCATTGTCTGGAAAGGAGAAGAAGCAGGTACAACAATTGCTTCATATTCGCCGGTCAGACGTGCAATTGGCGTAACATCTTTCAGGGTTACCGGTGACTTGTTGGTCAGAATAGCGCCGACCATAACATAGCCGCCGACGATCAGAGCATCGCCTTTACCTTTTTGCTGGCTGGCGAATTGTGCAAGGCCGATCGTGCCGCCGGCGCCCGGTACGTTCTGTACCTGTACTTTACCGGAGATACCTTCCTGCTGCAGAACAGTCTGCAGGGAACGGGCTGTCTGATCCCAGCCGCCGCCCGGATTGGCCGGTGCAATGATGGTGTAATCTGCTGCATAGGCAGGCAGCGCCAATGCGCCTGCAAAGAGGGAAGCGAGTAGAAGTTTTTTCAAGTCTGATCCTCCTGATGCTGCGTTTCAACGCAGGCTGTGGTTTTTAGAAAACGCACGGGAAGGATCAGGCATGTGGTGCCCCCGACCATATACAGTGTTCCTCCCCGGTACTGTTTAACCGCCTCCACGGACAACAGTCCCGCTAATCGATCATATGAAGCTGACGCGAACCTGACGCGCCCTGCGCTTTGCGCACAAATTTTAAGGCCGTGTGCTTTGCACACAATTATTGAGACTTGCGCTGTTTTCAGGAACGGCTCTTGTTCATATGTCTTTTGAAGATTGTGAGCCTGTTCCTGTGAAAATCAATAATATTTTTTCTGCTGGCGCAGGACATCATTCCATTTGGCAATCAGGCGGCTGCGTTTAACCTGATCGAGATAGACCATCAGGCCGGGGCTGACAGGCACCGGTTTCAGCTTGTTGCCGTAGATTTCCTGCATGGTCAGAGCGGTATTGTCTCCGGCCACTTCAGGGCTGACAGCCGGTATTTGCAACTGGCGGGCGAGGATGGTTTGGCCTTCTTTCGACATGAAGAACTCAAGATAGCGCCGCCCCAGTTCCGGCGATGCAGCGGCTTCCGGTACCAGCCCGATACGCGACATCACCACAGTATAATCTTTTGGCAGAATAATCCCGACATCGGGGTTGCGCGATGCCCAGTCTGCGGCATAGGAACCGAGAATATTATAACCGAGCACAAAGCGCCCGTCGGCCACACGCTCTACAATCGCCTGACTGGTGGAATAGAGTTTGACCCCCGCTGATCCCATGGCCTGAATGACCGTCCAGATATCGTCAAACTGCTCCTGATCGCGTGCCATGAACAGAAAGCCGACGCCGGAGCGTTCAATATCATAAGTACCGATACGGCCGAAAACGCTTTCACCCTGTTCTTTGAGATAGGCAACCAGCTCCGCACGGGTTGACGGCGGTTTGCGGTCTTTAAATTCCGGCTTGTGATAGACAAAAACTGCTGGCTCAAATGTCAGCGCATAGGCTGTGTTGCGCCAGTTCGCCCAGCTTGGCCAGCGCTCGCTCATCGGCAAAATACTGGCTTGCGCATAGCCGTCATTGGTAAGTTTGACCTGCAAATCCATGGCTGAGGAAAAAGCGAAATCGGCAGTTTTTAACCCGTCATCGGTTTCCCGCACGATGCGCTCATAAATTTCCGTAGTGAGCATGTCCTCATAGCGCACGGTGATGTCAGGGTTGTTTTTCTGAAACCCTTCAATCATCGGCCGCGCAAGCGGTTCATCCAGAGAAGAATAGACAACCAGCACCGGCGCATTCTTGTCGCCGCTGAGTGCCGGAAACATCATGGGCGTTGCTGCCATAGCGCTATTCAACACCGGCAATAAAGTTAAAACCGCACTCAGCCAGAAACGGCGCACGTCCTGTCCTCCCAAACTCGCTGGCCCAAACATTGCTGACAATGCAGGATTATTTCTTTGTATCCGCTGACATTGCCCTTGTAATCATTATATGCTGTGTCGGGGAGAAACAATACGGGCTGCAATAGGGCAGCAGGGAGATGTTGTCAGCGTGCGGATTTTGCTGGTTGAAGATAATAAGGCGCTGTCGGAAGGGCTGGGCGCTTTGTTGCGCGGTAGCGGCTATGCGGTTGATATTGTTGAAGACGGTGCGTCTGCCCATGCCGCCGCTGCAGCTGAGAATTTTGATCTGGTGATTCTTGATCTCAACCTGCCGGAGATGGACGGGCTGGATGTGCTGCGGGCCATGCGTGCGCGGCATAATCAGGCGGCTGTGCTCATTCTGACCGCACGCGGTACACCGGAAGAGCGCGTGCGCGGACTGGATCTCGGTGCGGATGATTATATGATTAAGCCGTTCGATATCAGCGAGTTTGAGGCGCGTGTGCGCGTGCTGTTGCGGCGTCAGGCAGGATTGCGTCATGCGCTGGTGCATTTTGGTGCTGTCACACTGGATCTGAATACACGCACTTTCAGTTCTGCCGGACAATCGATTGATATTCCGGCGCGGGAGCTTGGCTTGCTGGAACTGCTTTTTGTGCGCGGTGGCAAGGTCGTTGCCAAAGAAGCGATTGTGCAGTCTCTCAGCGGCTTTGACCATGATCTGAGCTCTAATGCCATTGAGCAATATGTCAGCCGCTTGCGCAAAAGGCTTGCTCCTTACGGGCTGACGGTCAGGACAGCGCGGGGGCTGGGATATTATCTGGATCGTCTGTCCGGCACCCAGCCGGTTATTGTTGCGGATGAAACTGTGGATTTGCCCGCGGATACACAATGAGGAAAAACAGCTATTCCCTGCGCAGACGTTTGCTTGGCTGGTTGCTGGTTTCAACTATGCTGATCGGACTGATTGCGCTGGCGGATACGTATCAGGAAGCTGTCAGTACGGCCAATAAGGTGGCGGATCGTGTGCTGAGCGGTTCGGCGCTGGCGATTGCCGAACGCGTTGTCGTATCCGAGCATGGCGATCTGGAAGTGGATATTCCTTATGTCGCTTTGGAAATGCTCACTTCTGCCGCGCAGGATCGGGTGTTCTATCGCGTGGACGGCCCGCCAGGCCAGTTTATTACCGGTTATGAAACACTGCCGCTGCTGAAAAATCCGGAAAATAAGGATGTTGAATTTGGCGACGGAACCTATCGTGGAGAGCCGATCCGGCTGGCTTTGCTGCGCCGTTCCGCTTCGACCGGTGTGAATTCCGTGCCCTTTACAGTGACTGTCGCCGAGACAACTATGGCGCGTCGGCAGCTCACGCATACGCTTTTACTGCGCTCAGCCTTGCGGTTGCTGTTTATGATTGTCGGCACCGCATTTGTGGTCTGGATTGCCGTGACCTATGCTTTGCGTCCGCTTTACCGCCTCAGTGATGCGATTGCCGAGCGCAATCCGCAGGATTTGCACCCGATCAGCGAACATGTGCCTAATGAGGTGCAGGGGCTGGTGGAAACGGTCAATTCTTTCATGGTGCGGTTGCAATCGGCGCTGGATGCACTGCGCCATTTCACCGGCAATGCCAGTCATCAGTTGCGCACACCTTTGGCAGTGGTGCGCACACAGCTTGCTCTTGCCCAGCGTAGTCAGGATCGCCAATCCATGTTGGAAGCGGTCACGCAGGCCGATCAGGCCGTGGCGCATGCCGAGCGTATTCTGGCGCAGTTGCTGTTGCTGGCTAAAATTGATGCATCCGGCGACCAGACTGTGCAAGTGCTCGGATCTGTTGATCTTGCTGAAATGGCGCGGCAGATCACCGGTGATTATGTGCGCGAGGCAGCGCGGGGAGATATTGATCTGGGCTATGAAGGGGAAGCCAGTCTGACGGTGCAGGGTGACCGGCTGCTGCTGGAAGAGGCTTTGAAAAACCTGATCAGCAATGCGCTGCTTTATGCCGGCACTGAGGCCGTCGTGACTGTGCGTGTGCGCAGGCAGGGTGAGCTTGTTTTCCTTGAGGTTGAGGATAATGGCAAGGGCGTCCCTGAAGAGCAGCTTTCCCTGATCCGCAACCGCTTTGACCGCGGCTCTGTTGCAAAAAACACAGGACATTCTCCGCAAGGCAGCGGTCTTGGTCTGTCGATTGTCGAGGAAATTGCGGCTTTGCATGGAGGGCATCTGATCCTGCAAAAAGCAATGCAGAGCAAAGGTCTTCTCGCGGCCATCCGGTTTTCTGCGGCTTCGTAAAATATTCTGGCCGGTTATCGTTATTGCCGGTTTTTGATAGATCATTCCGGCCGATTTACTGGCAATCAGGCACTTATCTTGTTGCAAGCTGAAGGTTTTTGGCTACAACCGCCAGTAACTTGAATGATAATGTCAGATTTTGCAGGCGGGACGACGGGAGAGATTGTAATGCCGGATATCGTAAAACGGTTTTTTGCCTATTATCGTCCGCATAAGCTTCTGTTCGCTGTCGATTTTTGTAGTGCGGTATTGTCCGGTTTGCTGGAACTGGCTTTTCCGGTTGCTGTTACATTATTCATCGACCGGTTGTTGCCGACCAATGAATGGGGGCTGATTGCTCTCGCGGCCGCCGGTTTGCTTTGCGTTTATGTTTTCAATGCCGGTTTGCAAGTGGTGGTGACCTATTGGGGGCATATGCTCGGGATCAATATTGAAACCGAGATGCGCCGCAAAGCCTTTGATCATTTGCAGAAACTCTCCTTCGGCTATTTCGATAATCAGAAGACCGGCCATCTTGTGGCGCGTATGACTAAAGATCTCGAAGAGATCGGTGAGGTCGCCCATCACGGCCCTGAAGATCTGTTCATCGCGATCATGACGCTGATCGGTGCTTTCATTTTGATGTTCTGGGAACATTCGACACTAGCGATCATTACCGCGCTGATCGTGCCGGTCACTGCATGGGTGACATTGCGCTATGGCGGCCGTATGACCACGACATGGCGCGCACTTTATGGCCGTGTGGCGGCATTCAATGCGCGTATTGAGGAAAATGTCGGCGGTATCCGTGTGGTGCAGGCTTTCACTAATGAAGACCATGAGCGCGCGTTGTTTGCCGAGGATAATCAGAATTACCGCAGCACCAAGCTTGAAGCCTATAAGGTGATGGCAGCCTCCACATCGCTGAGCTATCTGTCGATGCGTTTCATTCAGGTGGTGGTGATGCTGTGCGGAGCATATTTTGTCATTCGCGGCGACCTGAGTGCCGGTGGTTTTGTCGGTTTCCTGCTGTTGGTCGGGGTGTTTTTCCGCCCGATTGATAAGATCAATTCGGTGATTGAAAGCTATCCGAAAGGCATTGCCGGTTTCCAACGCTATCTGGAATTCCTGAATACGCGTCCGGATATTGCTGACCGCGCCAATGCCCGCGATGCAGGCAAATTACAGGGCAATATCCGTTACGATCAGGTTTCCTTCGGCTATCAGGATAATCGTCCGATCGTGCATAATCTGAACCTCGATATTCAGGCTGGCGAGACCATTGCATTTGTCGGCCCTTCCGGTGCGGGAAAAACCACAATCTGTTCTTTGCTGCCGCGTTTTTATGAAGTGACCGGCGGTGCTATCAGTATTGACGATATTGATATCCGCGATATGACGCTGAAATCCCTGCGCAGTAATATCGGCATTGTCAGTCAGGATGTGTTCCTGTTTGCAGGCACGATCCGTGAGAATATCGCCTATGGCCGTCTTGATGCGAATGATGCCGAGATTATGGATGCTGTGCAACGGGCGCGTCTGGGCGATGTCGTGGCAGGTCTGCCGGCGGGGCTGGATACGATTATCGGTGAGCGCGGTGTCAAGCTTTCCGGCGGGCAGAAACAGCGTCTGGCAATTGCCCGTATCTTCCTGAAAAACCCGCCGATCCTTATTCTGGATGAGGCAACCTCCGCTCTTGATACAGAGACAGAGCGTGCCATTCAGCAATCCCTGTCGGAATTGTCGGTCGGGCGCACGACTTTGGTGATCGCACATCGTCTGGCAACAATCACCAATGCTGATCGCATTGTTGTTGTGCAGGACGGCAGTGTGGCGGAAGAGGGCAGTCATCAGCAATTGCTGGAAGCAAAATCAGGTCTCTACCGCCAATTGCTTGAAGCGCAGAACCGGAGCGTCGCAGAGGCTTGAAATATGATGCCGGCGTTGTTTTTACACAGCGCCGGTTTTATCTTCATTGCGCAGCTGTTTCCTATATGTGAACGCTTTGTTTATGGATAAGGATAATTGATACGATACCGTATGGTATGATATTGATGCGGTAAATTGAAAGATAGGTCATATCATGAATCCTAAACTTGCCGCTGCAATGGCCACCATTCTGTGGGGCTTTACCTATATTGTTTCATCCAACATGCTGCCGCATAACCCGGTTTTTATCGGTGCAATCCGCGCTTTGGGTGGCGGTATTCCGCTGTTGCTGTTTGCCCGCACAATGCTGCCGCGTGAATGGTGGTGGAAAATTCTTGTGCTCGGCACGCTCAATGCCGGTTTGTTTTTCGGCCTGATCTTTGTTGCGGCTTTGCGCCTTCCGGGCGGTGTGGCGGCAACCATTCAGGCTTTGGGGCCGCTCTTCACTATTCTGCTCGCATGGCCGCTGATGCAGGTTATCCCGACCGGTCATAAGATTTTCAGCGTGTTGCTGGGCGCCGTTGGTGTCAGCCTTGTTGTGCTGCGCGGTGGTGTGCAAATGGATATGATCGGTGTTCTGGCGGGTTTAGGCGCGGCCTTATCTGTGGCACTGGGTGGTATCTATGTCCATAAATGGGGTCGCCCGTGTTCTTTGCTTGCATTCACTGGCTGGCAGCTGGTTGTCGGTGGCGTTGAACTGGCAATCCTTGCTGTGATTTTTCAGGACATTCCGTCTTCTGTTACGCTTGTGAATTTTGCCGGTTTTGTCATTCTTGCACTCTTCCTGACAGCGCTGGCTTTCGCTTTGTGGTTCCGTGGTATTGAGGGCGCAGGACCGTCCGCAGTTGCTCCGTTTTTCCTGCTCGCTCCGGTGACAGCTTTTATTATGGATGCTGCTTTTAATGATATGGTGCCAAGCTGGCTGCAACTTGGCGGTATTGTTCTGGTGCTGGGAAGCTTGCTCTATGGTCAGCTGGTTGATCGCAGATCATTCAGACCGGCACGGCACCATCATAAGATTACCGATGCTGAGAAACAGGCAGAGAAACAACCGGAGGCGGCTGAATGAGCACAGAAAAACCTGTCCGGATTACCCGCCGCGGTATAGAGCGGCGGGAGCAGATCAGAACCATCGCCGGTGCCCTGTTTCTGGAGCATGGCTATGAGGGCGTGTCGGTTGATGAAATCATGCGTCAGGCCGGTGGTTCGAAGACCAATCTCTATAATCATTTCGGGGATAAAGAAGGCCTGTTCATGGCTGTTATCTCGCAAATGAGTGAGACTTTCACTTACGGGATCAAAGATCTGGATGTTTCCATGTTGCCGTTGAAAGACGGACTGGAACGGTTGGGGCGTCAATTGCTGTCTGTCCTGATGGAAGAGCATCACGTGGCGTTTCAGCGGCTGGTTATCGCAGAATCGGGACGGTTTCCGGCAATTGCACGGACATGGTTTGAAAAAGGCCCGCAGATGGCGCGGCATTATTTCGCCAAGGCCATTGCCCCGCATATCGAGAACGGCAGTCTGCGACAGGGTGACCCTTATATTATGGCCACCCATTTCCACGATATGATTGTTGAAAATCTGCTCAGTCTGGCTTTGCTGGGGCAATATGTGAGTGTGGAAATGCAGCGCCGGACTATAGACGATGCTTTGCAGACACTGCTGCATGGCTGGACTGTGCGCAATGACCGGACAGGAGGAACATTATGAGTCCGAACTGGATTTATCAACTATTATCCATGCCCGTTATTCAGCTGTTGGCGCGTATTTTGCTGACCATGACATTCTGGCTGAGCGGGATTGCCAAGCTTTTTGATTTTCCGGCTGCGGTGGCTGAAATGGCAGCAAATAATCTGCCGGTGCCAGCCTTGTTTGCGGCACTGACCATCGCAGTACAACTGATTGGTTCCGCTCTGATTATCCGGGGCGGCTCACTGGTCTGGCTGGGTGCTGGTGCGCTGGGTGTGTTCACCGCCATGACAATTCCGGTCTCCCACGCTTTCTGGCGGGCAGAAGGGGCGGAAGCCGTTGCGAAAATGCATGTCGCTGTTGAACATATGTCGGTTATCGGCGGGCTGATTATTGTGGCAGTTCTGCATGCAATTGTGCCGCGCATGCGCAGTAAATAGTTTTTACACGGAACGGTTTTTATTCAGCCATTCAATATCATCGCCCAAAGCTTGTGCGAGGGTGGCTTCCATATGACGAAAACGGCGGATCAGTTCTTCTCCGAAGGGTGTGAGGACTGCGCCGCCGCCTTGTTTGCCGCCGCGCTGAGAGGTGACGGAAGGTTCGCTGAACATGGAGTTCAGGGCATCAACCAGCTGCCATGCACGGCGATAGGACATATCCATGGCGCGACCTGCCGCTGAAATCGAGCCGGTGTCGCGAATATGTTCAAGCAACTGGATCTTGCCGCGCCCCAGCCGCGCATTTTCAGGAAAATCAATCCGCAATACCGGCTTCAGCAAAGCGATATCCTGTTGTGCCATGATTGGTTCTCCGTTCTGTCTTTAAAAATTAATTGCTTAAAAAGTCGGTGGTGTACAGGCGCTGATAACGTCGCAGGCTACCGGCCCGATACAACGAAACCGGTGCGGGCGCCGGCTTTCAAAATAATAACCGTCACCTGGTCCCAATATACGCCTCTCACTGTCGACAGTCACTTCCAGACGACCGGCAATAACAATGCCGCCTTCCTCACCTTCATGCACCAGCGGTACTTTGCCGGTATCGGCACCCGGCTCATAGCGCTCTTTGAGAATTTGCAGCGCCCGCCCGAACAGATTGTCGCCCAGCTGCCGGTAGGAGATTTTGCCTTTGCCGATCTCGACAAACTCCTCAGACTGATAGAACGCCTTTTGCGGCATATCCGGTTGCAGGGCGAAAAACTCCGACATGCCGATCGGCAGACCGTCGAGAATGCGTTTTAACGCGCCGACAGAAGGATTGGTCTGATTGGCCTCAATCAGAGAAATCGTGGCATTGGTCACACCGCTGCGTTTTGCAAGTTCGCGTTGTGAAAGCCCTGATTTTTCACGGATGAAGCGCAAACGTCCGCCAATATCGATCTCACCGGTCATGAGTACCTGTTTCCGCTGTTGAGGTTGTTAAACATTTTAAACATTTTATATTTTTTACCAAACAGATCAAGGTGATAATGAGCACAAGAAATAGACTTGTTTCGCTCTCCGAAGCATGGCCAACTCTTAGCCACATATAAGGGAGAGGACAGTTTTCCGTTTGGAAAATTGCGCCGGCGAGGAGCGAAATAATGACTGATTTAACCAATAGTCCCAAGCTTGACAGTTTCTGGATGCCGTTTACGGCAAACCGCCAGTTCAAATCTGCGCCACGTATGCTGGCTACAGCTGAAGGCATGTATTACACGGATGTGGACGGCAATTCCGTGCTGGACGGTACTGCGGGTCTGTGGTGCGTCAATGCCGGTCATGGTCGCAAGCAGATTGCCAGCGCCGTCGAAAAACAGCTTTCGACGATGGATTTCGCACCGACATTCCAGATGGGGCACAATATTGCGTTCGATTTTGCCACCCGCCTTGGTGAAATTGCACCGCGCGGCGACGGCAAAATTCTCGACCGTGTGTTCTTCACCGGTTCCGGTTCAGAATCCGTTGATACCGCTCTGAAAATTGCCATTGCCTATCAGCGCGCTATTGGTCAGGGCACACGCACCCGTGTGATCGGGCGTGAGCGCGGCTATCATGGTGTAGGCTTCGGCGGTATTTCCGTCGGTGGTCTGGTCAATAACCGCCGCGTGTTTCCGCTGCTGCCGGGGGCTGACCATCTGCGTCATACCCATGATCTTGAGAAAAATGCTTTCAGCAAAGGTCAGCCGGAATACGGTGCCGAACTGGCGGATGATCTGGAGCGCATGGTCGCGCTGCATGGTGCGGAAACCATTGCCGCAGTGATTGTGGAGCCGCTGGCCGGTTCCACCGGTGTGCTGGTGCCACCAAAAGGTTATCTGGAACGCCTTGCAGCGATTGCCAAGAAACATGGCATTCTGCTGATTTTTGATGAAGTGATCACCGGTTTCGGTCGTCTTGGCTCGCCATTCGCATCAGATTATTTTGGTGTGACGCCGGATCTGATCACCACCGCAAAAGGCCTGACCAACGGCGCTATTCCGATGGGCGCTGTTTTTGCCAGCCGCCATGTTTATGATGGTCTGATGCATGGGCCGGAAGGTGCGATTGAACTGTTCCACGGCTATACTTATTCCGGTCATCCGGCAGCCTGTGCAGCAGGGATTGCAACGCTGGATATTTATGCGGAAGAAGGGCTGCTGACCCGCGCCGCCGAACTGGCAGATGACTGGCAGGAAGCGATCCATTCGCTGAAATCCGCGAAGAATGTTATTGATATCCGTACGCTCGGACTGGTGGCCGGTATTGAACTGTCTTCGCGTGACGGTGCCGTTGGTGCACGCGCCTATGATGTGTTCACCGATTGCTTCAGGAAGGGTCTGCTGATCCGCGTGACAGGTGATGTGATTGCCCTTTCACCACCTCTGATTGTCAGCAAAGAAGAGATCGGCAAGATCGTCTCAATCCTCGGTGATGCGATCAACCGCGCATCGTGATCTTATAAGACATGAAAAAGCCCCGCACAGAAAGTTCTGCGCGGGGCTTTTGTATATGCTTAAATTATTTCGTGCTGTCAGTCTGAGGCGCCTCCTGCCACTTGTCCCAGCCGGTCAGAATGGTTTGTGCATAGGCTTTGCCGACGCGATAGGCATTGGTAGTCGCCAGTTTAAAACCGCCGGATTCTGATTTCAGCGATTCCAGAGCATCCTGATCTTCGCCCTGACGGTCAAAATTTGATGCAGTACGGAGCAGGGCAATACGGTCGAAATCCAGTTTGCCAGCTTCGGATGCACGTTTCAGTGCAGTCAGAGTAGCATTGTCTTCCATCTGTGAGGTGCAATAGGTGGCTTTGCCGTCAGTCAGCAGTTCAACCCATTTTTCCATGAACAGAGCCATTTTGATGCCGTGCCAATAGGTGTCGCTGGAGAGCGTATCACACATGCTGACGATCGGTGCGCCGGTTGCGATATCGCCCTTGTAATGTTTGCGATAGGCTTTCGCACCGTCACCATCCAGCAATTCCACATCTTTAGTTACGCTGAAAGCATAATCACTGAGCTTGGCATTGAGAGCATAAACTTCTGTACCGGCTGACCATTTGGCTTTTTCGGTCGGGTTGCTGGCACCAAGTGCGAAAGAACCGGTTTCCCATGTATCAGGAACTTCGCTCTGGTCAATGCGGTGGTTCAGATCGGCATCAACGGCGAATTTTGCCCAGTGAGCGGAGCCGAGGGTGCCGTGCTTCGGATCAACACCGGCAATACCGGCAATCAGAAAATAGGTTTTGGAGAGATCGAATTTTTCGCTGAGTGCCATGGCCGAGACCGAGCTTGCCGCATTGGCAAAGCCCATGGCGGTTGTCATGTGGCACAGACCTTCATCGGTGCAGTCAATATTCGGATATTCCGGATTAAGACCGGCCAGCTTGATCTGCTGCGTAAATTTCTCGCCCTCAGCCCAAGGTTTGGCTTCCTGACCGAACATGGTGATAACCATGACTTTCGGTGCGATTTTAGCTGTATCCTGCGCCAGAGCCGGAGCAGCCAGTGCGGCAGAAAATGTAATAGCGGTAAGAGCGGAGGCAGAGAGGAGAAGAGCGCGCAATTCTGAATACCTTCGATGATATGACATTGGTCAGTTTCATCCGTGGTGACAGGTGCGTTGCGATCATGAGCTGATCAGACTTTACCTGCTGGCCGGAAAGAAACTGATCTTGCGTCTTGTACGCGATCTGCTTTGAGAGCGAAACCGGAATCTCTGCCGAAAACTTGTCAAAAGCTTGTTTATCACAAGCAGAAGAGAGCTTCTGTGATTACACGATCTTCTTTGCCTGCAGAAAAGAATACAGTGGGATATTTCATCTCTGCTCGTAAAAAGAAATCAAATTCCAATAATTGCTGATCGTGGAAAATTATCCCTCTTGGAGATGGGGGAAACCGCTCCTATGATGCTGTTTTTAAACTGGTCAATGATCCCATGCTGCAAGTGCCTGCCTATATGCTCACAACCGGTCCGGTACCGGCCTATCCGGAAGTACTTCGGGCATTAGGGCAGCCGGTTTCTTATGATTATACGGATGCATTTCAGGCATTTTATCAAAGCGTGATTGAGAAGCTGGCGCAGGTCATGCGCACCGGCAACCAGCCGGTGATTATGCAGGGCGAGGCTATTCTTGGTATTGAGGCGGCAGCTGCGGGTCTGATCGCCCGTCAGGATGTGGTGCTTAATCTGGTATCGGGTGTCTATGGCAAAGGCTTTCGCCCCTGGGCTGCGCGCTACGGTCGTGAAGTCATTGAACTGGCAGTGGATTATGATGATGTGATCGATCCGCAGGCTGTAGAGGCTGCACTTAAACAGCGCCCTGACATCAGCATTATTGCCGTTTGCCATCACGATACGCCATCGGGCACGCTCAATCCTCTGGCGGAGATCGGTGCCATTGCCGCGCGTCATGGTGCTTATCTGATTGTCGATGCGGTCTCATCTTTTGGTGGCATGGATGTGCATCCTGAAGCTGTGTATGCGGATATTTTCATTACCTCTCCGTCCAAATGTCTGGGCAGTACACCGGGCCTGACACTGGCGGCAGTGAGTGATCGTGCATGGCAAAAAATGGCGGCGAACCCTGATGCACCACGGGCATCATTCCTGAGTCTTTTGGACTGGAAAGAGGCATGGCGTGCAGGCAATGCTTTTCCGGTAACGCCGTCGGTTGCGGAGATTTATGCTCTTAACGCAGCACTTGATCTTTATCTGGCGGAAGGCGCTGCAAATGTCTGGGCACGCCATGCCAAGACGGCGGTAATCGCCCGTGAGGGTGTCAAAGCGCTGGGGCTGGAATTATGGCCGCGTCAGGAAGCTTATGTATCACCGACTGCGACAGTGTTTAAAGTGCCGGATGGTATCAGCGATGTGACTTTGCGTGATCTGATGCTGCGCGACCATGATGTGCTGGTATCGCTTGGCCGCAAGGATACAGCTGGCAAGGTTTTGCGTATCGGGCATATGGGGGCATCAGCGCAACCGGAATTTGCGGCAAAGGCTGTTGAGGCTTTGGCCGGTGCATTGAAAAAACGTAAGATTTAAGCGGTTACAGAGGGACAGGGTATTATGACAAGATTGACACTGAATCGACGTGCTCTGCTGGCGGGAACTGCCGGTGTTGTGGCATTGTCTGTTCTGCCGCGTTTTGCTTTCGCACAAACGGCTGAAAAACAGGCCTCCGTTGAGCCGGTGCGCGGTGGTCGTCTGGTTGTGGCCGCGGATAGCGAACCGGCCAATCTCAATCCGGCAATTGTGGCCTCAAACGGCGTTTTCTATGTGGCGAGCAAGGTTGTCGAGACTTTGGCCGAGCAGGCTTATGTCGATGCCCAGCATCCGGATGGTTTGAAGCCATTGCTGGCGACCAGTTGGGAAGGCTCGGCAGATGGTTTGTCTGCCACATTCAAACTGCGTGAAGGCGTGACATGGCATGACGGCAAGCCGTTCACCTCTGCCGATGTGGCTTTCTCGGCGCTGGAAGTCTGGAAGAAACTGCAAAATCTTGGCCGCTCAGTTTTCAAAAATCTGCAAAATGTTGAGACACCGGATGAGCATACGGCTGTCTTCCGCTTTTCCGAGCCGACACCATTTCAGCTGATCCGTAATGCGCTGCCGGTAGTGACTTCGGTACTGCCGAAACATCTCTATGAAGACACGGATATTGCGAAAAACCCTGCTAATGAGAAACTGGTGGGCACGGGGCCGTTTGTCTATGGCGATCACAAACCGGGCGAATATTACCTGCTGAAGCGCAATGAAAATTATTGGGACAAACAAGCACCTGCGCTGGATGAGATTATCTATCAGGTACTGCCGGATCGCGCTTCTGCGGGCAATGCGCTGGAAGCAGACCAGATCCAGCTGGCCGCTTTCTCTGCTGTGCCGCTAGCTGATCTGGAGCGGATTGCCAAAGTGCCGGGGCTGAAAGTCTATGCCAATGGCTATGAGGCGCTGACCTATCAGCTCAGTGTCGAACTTAATCATCGCCGCAAAGAACTGGCTGATCTGAAAGTACGCCAAGCTATCGCCCATGCAATTGACAAGGATTTCGTGGTTAAGACGATTTTCCTTGGTTATGCCAAACCGGCGACAGGGCCGGTGCCGGCTTTTGATACGGTGTTTTATGCACCGGATACGCAGCAATATGCTTTTGATATTGCCAAGGCTGAAAGCCTGCTGGATGAAGCTGGTTATAAAAAAGGCGCTGACGGCATCCGCTTTAAGCTGAAGCTGCTGCCTGCACCATTTTTCAATGAAACCAAGCAATTCGGCGATTATCTGCGGCAGGCTTTGGTGAAAATCGGTATTGATGCTGTGATTGTTGCCAATGATTCACCGGCGCATCTCAAAGCGGTTTATACCGATCATGACTTTGATATTGCCGTGGCAACGCCGGTTTACCGTTCTGATCCGGCGATCTCGACGACAGTGCTGTTCCAGAGCGGATTACCGGCCGGTGCGCCATTCACCAACCAATATGGCTATAAGAATGAGGCGGTCGATGCACTGATTGCCAAGGGCGCAGTGACGCTTGATGATGGGCTACGTGCAGGCATCTATCAGGATTTGCAGCGTCTGGTGGCCGAAGACCTGCCGCTGATCAATGTCGCGGATTTCGCGTTCATTACGGTTGCAAGCGAACGCGTGCAGAATGTTTCGGATAATCCGCGTTGGGCGGTGTCCGGCTGGGCGAATACCGGTTTGCAAGAGTAACCCACAGTGCCGTTTCTCCTCCGCCGTCTTGCCAGCATCCTTCCGGTTCTGGGTATTGTTCTGGTGGGTAGCTTCCTCATTCTGGAAGCTGCCCCCGGCGATGCCGTGGATGCTTATGTGGCGCAGATGGGCGGGGCGGATGCGCAGCAGCTTGAAGCTTTGCGCCAGTCATGGGGGCTGGATCAGGGGCCGTTGCAGCGGTTCTTTGCCTATGTCACGGCGCTGTTCTCCGGTGATTTCGGCTGGTCTTCGGCTTTTCAGCGTCCGGTGCTGGATGTCATTCTGGAGCGGCTTCCGGCAACATTACTGCTGATGGGCGTATCGACATTTCTGGCATTCTTTGCCGGTTCTCTGCTTGGCATTGTGGCCGGTGCTAAACCGCATTCCAAACGTGACCGGTTGTTATCGCTGACCTCGCTGGCGCTTTATGCGGTGCCAGGTTTCTGGCTGGGTTTGGTGCTGGTCGTGATTTTCGGCGTAACATTGCGCTGGCTGCCAATCGGTGGACTGGAAACCATTGCATCGGGCAAAACAGGGTTGGCGAGAGCGGCGGATATCAGCCGTCATCTGATCCTGCCGGTTGCGGCACTTTCCAGTGTCTATCTCACGCTTTATCTGCGGCTGATGCGGGATCGTATGGCCGATCTGCATCGGGAAATGTTTGTGCAGGCGCTTAAAGCACGCGGTATTTCTTCGCGTCGGATCATTTGGCGACACATTGCCCGTAATGCTGTGTTGCCGGTGGTGACAATGTTAGGTCTGCAAGCTGGCGTGATGCTTGGCGGCAGTGTGGTGATTGAGAGTGTCTTTGCCATTCCGGGCTTCGGACGTCTCGCAGCAGAAGCCGTTGCCAAACGCGATACGGCCTTGTTGCTTGGTGTCATTCTGTTTGGTGCTTTTGCAGTGATCATTGCCAATCTGCTGGTTGATCTGGCCTATGAGCGGCTTGATCCGCGAGTGCGGAGCCAGCAGCAATGAGATTTTTTCAGACTTTAGACAGACAGGGCAAAGCCGGTATTGGCCTTCTTGTACTTTTAGGACTGATGGCGCTGTCTGCATCCTTACTGTTTGCCGGTGATCCGCTGGCGATTGCCGGAGAACCGTTGATCCGGCCATTCACCGATTCTGCCCATTGGCTGGGTACAGACCGGCTGGGGCGCGATGTGCTGGCAGGGCTGTTTCATGGCGCGCGGACGACTTTGCTGGTGGCACTGAGTTCTGCGGCGGCAGCACTGATCGCTGGTAGTCTGATCGGCACATTAGCTGGTTTTCTCGGCGGCTTCGCTGATAATGTGCTGATGCGGATCACCGAGGCATTTCAGACTGTGCCGGGCTTTTTGCTGGCGCTGGCGATGATCAACGTGCTGGGGCCAAGCATTCCGACGCTGATTATTGCAATCAGCATTGGTAGCTGGACACAGGCTGCGCGGGTGACACGGGCGGAGGTTTTGTCTCTGCGCGAGCGCGATTTCGTCGCCGCCGCCCGTACGCTGGGGCAGGGGCCGTTCTCCATTGCTTTTCGGGAAATCCTGCCCAATGCCTTTGGTCCTGCGGCATCGCTGGCAGCCGTATCAGTTGCGGCGGCTATTCTGATTGAGGCCTCACTGGCCTTCTTAGGCTTTGGCGATCCGAACAGTGTGACATGGGGCACAATGATTGCTGAGGGGCGCAGTGCACTGCGCTCCGCTCCTTATCTATCCATCATTCCGGGGCTGGCATTGGTGGTGACTGTTTTGGCTGTGCATCTCACCGGACAGGCACTGACACGCCGACCGCAATCGTCAAGGGAGCGCAGCAATGTCTGAGGTCTTTCTTGTCGTACAGGATTTGACGGTTCGCTATGGTGCGCAGCAGGTGTTGCAACCGGTCAGCTTTGAACTCATGCAAGGTGAAAGACTGGCACTGATCGGGGAGAGCGGTTCTGGTAAAACCACATTGGCTATGGCAATTGCAGGTCTCTTGCCTGCCAGTGCTAAAATTGCCGGTTCAATCCGCTTCCCGGCTTTAGCGCATGAGCCGCGTGCGGGGCGCGATATCGGCGTGGTGTTTCAGGATCCCGATGGGTCACTTGATCCGATGATGCGGGTGGGAGATCAGATTGCAGAAGTGATCGTCACGCATCTTAAAATTTCTTGGACCGAAGCACGTCAAAGAGCGGCAGAACTGATGCAGCAAGTGCAAATACCGGACAGTCAGCAGCGACTACGCAGCTATCCGCATGAATTTTCCGGCGGGCAGAAACAGCGCATTGCCATTGCCGCAGCTTTGGCTGCACAGCCGCAATTGCTGATTGCAGACGAGCCGACCAGTGCGCTGGATACGGTGGTACAAAATCATGTGGCACAATTGCTGGATGGTCTGGTGCGTGCGCAAGGACTGACAATGCTGTTTGTGACTCATGATATCGCGTTAGCTTCACAACTGGCCGATAGAATTGCTGTGCTTTATCGCGGGGAGCTGGTGGAACTCGGCACGGCTGAACAGGTGATCACCGCGCCGCAGCATGATTATACCAAAGCCTTGCTGGCAACCCATATCGGACTGGACTGGGTGAAGCAGCCACGCCTGCCTGAGATTGACGGTGTGTTATGAAAGAGGTTTTGCAGATTGCCGGTCTCAATAAGACCTTTGGTAAAGACCCTTCAAAAGGCTTGAAGAATATCAATCTCACGCTCCATGCCGGAGAGACATTGGCGCTGGTAGGGCGTTCCGGCTCTGGTAAAAGCACTTTGGCACGATTGATTATGCGCCTGAACGAGCCGGATAGTGGCAGGATTATTCTCAACGGCACGGATATGACAGCTCTTCAGGGCAGCGCGCTGCGGGAAAAACGGCCTCGATTCCAGATGGTGTTTCAGGACCCTCTGGCGGCTTTCAACCCGCGCCATACTATCAATCAGATTTTGCAGGTACCGCTGGCTTTGCATGGTAGTCAGCAAAACACCAAGCAGCAAATTGCTGACGTCCTGCAACGGGTTGGTCTGACTGCGGATATGGCTGACCGCTACCCGCGTGAACTCTCAGGCGGTCAGCGTCAGCGTGTGGCGATTGCCCGCGCGCTGTTGTGCAAGCCTGACTTGATTGTGCTGGATGAACCCGTATCGGCTTTGGATGTATCAGTGCGTGCGAAAATCCTTAATCTGCTGGCCGATTTACAGCGCGAAAATGGCATTGCCTATCTGTTTATCTCGCATGATCTGGCACTGGTACGGGCTTTTTGTGACCGGATGCTGGTGCTGCATGAGGGCGAGATTGTTGAACAGGGTGTACCGGATGACGTGCTGCAAAATCCGCAGACAGAACCGACACGGCAACTGGTCGATGCCGTGCCGAAACTGGCGTTTGAGGCTTTACGGCTTTAAAGCCTGATACAATGCCGTGTAGCGCTGATAGGCTGCCTCATAGGCCGCATGGTGTTTTTTGTCAGGTTCAATGGTTTTGATAATCTGCGGTGCAGTACAGATAGCCAGCGCATCGGCCTTTTCAGCCGCAATCATTCCAAGACGCGCCGCACCGAAAGCCGCGCCGAAATCACCGTCGGCAGGCAGGTGAACCGGCATGTTCAGAGCGGTGGCCAGCGCTTTTAGCCAATAGGCCGAGCGCGAGCCGCCGCCGATAGCCATGACACTTTCAAGTTTCGTACCGGCTTTTGCCAGAGCTACCAGATTGTCGCGGAAGGCGAAAGCCACGCCTTCAAGCACGGCTTGAGTGAGTGCCGCACGATTGTCGCTATGGCTGAGCCCTGTGAAACTGCCGCGGGTCAGGCTGTTATTATGCGGGGTGCGCTCGCCGGAAAGATAAGGCAGGAAACTCACGCCTGAAGGTGCCTGCAAATCATCGCCGAGTTCTTGCGTCAATGCCGCAGCTTCATGACCGGTGATGGTACTGTACCAGTTCAGGGCATCCGTTGCGGAAAGGATCACCCCCATCTGGTGCCATGTTTGCGGCAGAGCATGGCAGAAGGCATGGACGGCACTGTCAGGACGCGGCAGAAAACTGTCATTGGCGGCAAATAACACACCGGATGTGCCGAGTGAGGCAAAAGCCTGTCCTGCTTTTACCGTGCCGATACCACAGGCGGATGCTGCATTGTCACCGGCACCACCAGCAACTGCTACATTCGGTGCCATGCCCCATTGCCGGCACAGCTCTGCGCGCAATGTGCCGGAAATGTCCGTGCCTTCGACAAGGCGCGGCATCTGATTTTCATCTAGCTCTGTTGCTGTCAGCAGGTCAGCCGACCATTTGCGTTGTGCCACATCCAGCCAGGACGTGCCGGAGGCATCGGACATTTCGCTGACATGTTCGCCGGTCAGCCACAGACGCAGATAATCTTTCGGCAGCAGGATCTTTTTAATGTGGGCAAAAATCTCCGGTTCGTTTTCCTTCACCCAAAGCAATTTAGGCGCGGTAAAACCCGGAAAGACAATATTGCCGGTCAGGGCGCGAAATAGCGGATCAGCATCCAGTTGCGCAGCTTGGGCGTGGCTGCGTGTATCATTCCAGAGAATGGCGGGGCGCAGCACTTGATCCTGCTCATCCAGCAGAACCGCGCCATGCATCTGGCCGGAAAGGCCGATGCCACGCACATTCTTGAGCGCAGTGCCATGTTCTGCTTTTAGCCGGGTGATTGCTGCTTCTGCAGCTTTTATCCAATCTTGCGGCTGTTGCTCAGACCAGCTTTGATGCGGACGGGAGACATGGAGTTCTGCATGGGCAGAAGCGATAATTTTCTGCTCTTCATCAATCAGCAGTGCTTTGAGGCCGGACGTGCCGAGGTCAAGACCGAGATAAAATGCCATGCTGCTGATCCTGTGACTGGAATTGTGAACAGGCCGCAGCTAACGACAGAAACTTAATGCAGGCAATAGTTTTTATTCTTCATTGAGCGACATGCTTTCAATGGAGAATTCCATGCGATCAGCCGCAAAGCGTGTCGCTGAATATTCCACCGGCACGCCATTGGTATCGACATTGACCGATTGCGCCGTGAGCACAATCGCCCCCGGTGTGAGTTTCAGATGCAGCAGATCCTGCCCGTTGGCGTGTTGGGCGGAAATCAGTGTGGATTTGCGGAAATAATCCTCAATGCCCGATTGCTTCAGTGCTTTTGTGACTGAGCCGCTGGCCTTGTAAAATTCATCAAATTGCGGAAAACGCTGTTGGTCGAACCAGCTATCGGACATGGAAACCGGCTGACCATCGGCAATAGACAGGGTTTCAAAATAATGCACTTGCGCATTCTCATCGCTAAGCTGCAAAGCATGAGCGACTTCGGCTGAGGGCTTTTCAATCCTGTGTGACAGGATGATCCGCTCCTGCTGTGTGATCTGTTCGGCCAGACTGGTGGACATGCGCGTGCGCTTGCTGATGGGGTAGGTCAGGCGTTTGGCATTGGCGATAAAAGTCCCGCGCCCTTGCTCCGCCCGTAACACGCCTTCCTGTGTCAAAGCAGCAATAGCGCTACGCACCGTATGACGGTTGACACCAAAGCGGGCAGCCAGTGTCATTTCCGGCGGCAGCTTTTCGCCGCGCTTGAAATGTCCGTGTTTGATTTCCCTGCGAATTTCATCAGCGATCTGCCGCCAGACGGCCACGCCGCTGTTTCGGGCGATTTTTGTTGTCTCTGCCATTTAATTTGCCGCAGCCCCGCTGATTGTCATGTGCTTGTCACTAAGAGTGTTTAAGACAATAATTAATGTCTAGTTGTATAGATAAATAGACAATTTAGAGCGGTGTGTCAAATGAAGAATGAAACCGAGAATTTACCCGAAAAGCTGCAAGGCGAACGGCGCAAGGTTGCCGCTTTGCTGGCAAAGGCAGAATTGAAGGAGCTGGCTTCCTTCTGGAGCAATCAATCAGAGCAGCCACAGGTTGATGTACTGCGCGGCCCTGAAACCGGACTGGTGATGGTGCGCGGCCGTATCGGTGGCGGCGGAGCACCGTTCAATCTGGGCGAAACGACTGTGACCCGTGCAACAGTGCGCGTGTCTTCTGGCGCTTCCTCGGAAGGGCTGGTTGGTCACTCCTATGCGCTGGGTCGCGATCATGAAAAAGCGCGTCTGGCAGCGATTGCCGATGCTTTGTGGCAGGCGCCGCAGAGCCGCGGGATCGTTGAGCGTGATCTGTTGCAGAAAATTGCACAGCGTCTTGACGCGCGTGCCACACAGCGTCGCCGTGAAGCTGCGGCAACGAAAGTGGACTTCTTCACCATGGTTCGGGGAGACGACTAATGGCTTTTGATAATCAGGCTTTTGAAGGTGGTTTCACTGACGCCGTTTATGATGCGCAGACCTGTTTCCGCGCGTTGATGGATGCGCTGGCCAATCCGGGCACCATCCAGCCGCTGACGGCGGAGACGCAACCGCCATTGCCGCTGACACCGGAACTCGGTGCTATTGCGCAGGCATTGTTTGACCATGATACCAAGGTTTGGCTCGACAGTCGTTTGGCTGCAAGTAGCGCTGTGCGTGAATGGCTCGCATTCCAGACTGGCTTTGAGCTGGTTTCCGAAATTGGTGAGGCGAATTTTGCACTGGTCAGCGATGTTACTCAGATGCCGCCGCTGGATGTTTTTGCCAAAGGCACATCAGAATATCCTGATCGCTCAGCCACTATCGTTATGGCGATCGAGGGCTTTGCAGGTGCGCAGACTTTGCAGCTTCAGGGGCCTGGCATTGAGCATGTCCGTGACTTTGCACCAAGTGCTTTACCGGTACGTTTCAATGAACAATGGGCGGCCAATACGGCCTTGTTCCCGCGTGGTGTGGATCTGGTTTTTGCAGCGCCAAAAACTGTTGCCGCACTGCCGCGCAGTACCAAACTCATAAAAAACGGAAATTGAACCATGTATGTTGCAGTTAAAGGCGGTGAAGCCGCTATTCAGAATGCACATCAGTTGCTGGGTGACCGCCGCCGTGGTGACCGCTCAGTGCCGGCATTGCAGCTGGAACAGATTGTGGAGCAGCTGGGTCTGGCCGTTGACCGTGCCATGGCCGAGGGTGCGCTTTATGATCGTGAGCTGGCAGCGCTGGCAATCCGTCAGTCGCGCGGCGATCTGATTGAAGCGATTTTTCTGGTGCGTGCCTATCGCACAACTCTGCCACGTTTCGGCTATTCCGAGCCGCTTGATACAGCGCAGATGCTGACCGAGCGCCGCATTTCCGCAACCTTTAAAGACCTGCCGGGCGGCCAGCTTCTGGGCCCGACTTTTGATTACACCCATCGCCTGCTTGATCCTGAAATGGCTGGCGATCATCCGGTGGCACAAGGTGTGCAGCGTGATGATGAGACAGTCCGCGAAGACATGCCGCGTGTGACTGATATTCTCGGTGCCAATGGCATGATTGAGCCGGATGGCGAAATGCCGGAAGGTCATGTGCCGGGCGATCTGACCCGCGAGCCGTGGACATTCCCGATGGAGCGCGATCTGCGTTTGCAGGCTTTGGCACGTGGCGATGAAGGCTTCCTGCTGGCGCTGGGCTATTCCACACAGCGCGGTTATGGCCGTACGCATCCTTTCGTGGGGGAAATCCGCATCGGTGAAGTTGAAGTTGAACTGGATGTGCCGGAACTCGGCGGTCTGGTATCACTGGGCAGTATACAGGTCACCGAATGTCAGATGGTCAACCAGTTTGCCGGTTCTGCAACCCGTCCGCCGCAGTTTACCCGTGGTTATGGTCTGGTTTTTGGTCAGAGCGAGCGCAAGGCGATGTCGATGTCACTCTGTGACCGTGCACTGCGCACCGTAGAATTTGAAGAAGACATTACCGCACCGGCACAGGATGAGGAATTTGTGATTTCCCACTCCGACAATGTGCAGTCGACCGGTTTTGTCGAGCATCTCAAACTGCCGCATTATGTGGATTTTCAGGCTGAACTTGACCTTATCCGCCGTATGCGTGCCGAATATGCCAGCCACAATGCTGCTAATGATGCCCAGAAAGAAGCACAGAAGGAAGCCGCAGAATGAGCGTTCTGATGCAGTATAATTTTGCTTATCTTGATGAGCAGACCAAGCGGATGATCCGCCGTGCATTGCTTAAAGCCATTGCGGTGCCGGGTTATCAGGTGCCTTTTGCAAGCCGCGAAATGCCGATGCCTTATGGCTGGGGTACCGGTGGTGTGCAGGTGACTGCTGCGGTTTTGGGCGCTGACGACACGCTGAAAGTGATCGATCAGGGTGCGGATGATACCACCAATGCCGTGTCGATCCGTGCCTTCTTTGAAAAGACCGCACAGGTCAAAGTGACGACCCGCACGGAAGATGCAACGATCATCCAGACCCGTCACCGTATTCCGGAAGCGCCGCTCAAAGAAGGCCAGATCCTCGTCTATCAGGTGCCGATCCCTGAGCCGCTGCGCTTTCTGGAACCGCGCGAGACCGAAACGCGCAAAATGCATGCGCTGGAAGAATACGGCCTGATGCATGTCAAACTCTATGAGGATATTGCCCGCCACGGCCATATCGCCACGACCTATGCCTATCCGGTGAAAGTCGAGGACCGTTATGTGATGGATCCTTCACCGACGCCGAAATTCGACAATCCGAAAATGCATATGTCACCGGCTTTGCAGCTGTTTGGTGCAGGACGCGAGAAGCGTATTTACGCTCTGCCACCTTACACCAAAGTGGTTAGCCTCGATTTCGAAGATCATCCGTTTGAGGTGCAGAAATTTGCCCAGCCTTGCGCCATGTGCGGTGCCAAGGGCGTCTATCTCGACGAGGTGGTGCTGGATGACAAGGGCGGCAGCATGTTTGTCTGCTCCGATACCGATTATTGCGAAACACGACAGGCCGATGGTCACGTTGGCCATCTCTCCGCTGCAAGTCTGGAGGCAGCCCAATGAGCGATATAAATCATGATACGCCTTTGTTGCGTGTAAACGGACTGTCGAAATTTTATGGCAACCGCCTTGGTTGCAGCAATGTGTCCTTTGAACTGTATCCGGGTGAAGTGCTGGCGATTGTCGGCGAGAGCGGCTCCGGTAAGACGACACTGCTCAATTGTCTTGCCACACGCTTGCAGCCTTCTGTCGGCGCTGTGGAATACCGGATGCGTGACGGCCAGTTCCGCGATCTGTACCGGATGAGTGAGGCCGAGCGCCGGTTTCTGATGCGTACCGACTGGGGCTTTGTGCATCAGAACCCTTCTGATGGTTTGCGTATGACTGTTTCTGCCGGCGCCAATGTCGGCGAGCGTCTGATGGCTGTCGGTGACCGCCATTATGGTAAAATCCGTGAAACGGCGACCGACTGGCTTGGTCGTGTGGAAATCTCTGCCGACCGTATTGACGACCAGCCGCGTGCATTCTCCGGCGGTATGCGTCAACGCTTGCAGATCGCCCGCAATCTGGTGACCGCACCGCGTCTGATTTTCATGGATGAGCCGACCGGTGGTCTGGACGTATCCGTGCAAGCACGTTTGCTTGATCTGTTGCGCGGTCTGGTGGCCGATCTTGGTCTGGCTGCGATTGTTGTGACCCACGATCTGGCGGTGGCACGTCTGTTGTCGCATCGCATGATGGTGATGAAAGACGGCCATATTATCGAAGCCGGTCTGACTGACCGCGTGCTGGATGATCCGCAGGCACCTTATACGCAGCTGCTCGTTTCCTCGATTTTGCAGGTTTAATCATGACTATGCCCCTTATTGTTTCGGAAGTGGCAAAGAGCTTCACCATGCATTTGCAGGGCGGCGTTAAATTGCCGGTGGTGAATAATGTTTTCTTTGCTCTGAAAGCCGGTGAATGTGCTGTGCTTGGCGGCCCGTCCGGTGCCGGTAAAAGCTCTATCCTGAAAATGGTCTATGGTAATTACGCCGTGGACGAAGGCCAGATCATTCTGCGCCATCACGGCAAACAGATTGATATTGCTTCGGCTGATCCGCGCACGGTTATGGCTGTGCGCCGCGATACGATTGGTTATGTCAGCCAGTTTTTGCGCACTGTGCCGCGTGTCAGCGCATTGAATGTGGTGGCTGATCCGTTATTTGCCCGTGGTGTTGACCGTGAGCAGGCACAGGATAAAGCGCGTGAATTGCTGGCCATGCTCAACCTGCCGCAGCGTCTGTGGGATCTGCCGCCAGCCACGTTCTCCGGTGGTGAGCAGCAGCGTGTGAATATTGCTCGTGGTTTCATCACTGATCATCCAGTGTTGTTGCTCGATGAACCAACTGCTTCGCTCGATGCCAAAAACCGTGAAGTTGTTATGGAATTGATCCGTCGCAAAAAAATAGAAGGCGTGGCGATGCTCGGTATTTTCCACGATGAAGATGTGCGTGAAGCCGTGGCCGACCGCATCATCGACGTGACCGAGTTTGCTCCGGGTTATGTGCGTCAGGGAGCAGATGCATGACCAGATTGTCAGAACAGCCGTTTATCCATCCGGATACGGAAATTTCCGACAGCACATTCGGCCGCTATACGGAAATTGGTACCCGTTGTCGTATTTCTGAAACGGAAATGGGTGACTATTCCTATATTGAGCGCGACGGTATGGTCTGGTGTGCCAAGATCGGTAAATTTGCCAATATTGCCGCTTCGGTGCGTATCAATGCCACCAACCACCCAATGTGGCGCGCAACCCTGCATCACTTCACCTATCGTGCCAATGATTACTGGCCGGATGCCGAACAGGAAGCAGATTTCTTTGAATGGCGTCGCGCCCATGAAGTGACCATTGGTCATGATACATGGCTGGGGCATGGTGTAACCGTTCTGCCTGGTGTTAAAATCGGTAATGGTGCGGTCATCGGTTCCGGTGCGGTCGTTTCCAAAGATGTCGCGCCTTATACGATTGTCGGCGGCGTACCTGCCAAACTCATTCGTCAGCGTTTTTCAGATGCGATTGTTGAGCGTCTGGAAGCTCTGGCATGGTGGGACTGGGATCATCAGCGCCTGCGTGATGCATTGGATGATTTCCGCAAGCTTGAAATTGAAGCTTTTCTTGAAAAGCACGGCGGCTGATAGCCAAACTGCTGAATCCAATTGCAGAACAGAGCCGCCGGAATTTCCGGCGGCTTTTTTGTCAAAAATCTGATTCAGAACTTTCATGGAAGTGTAATCTAACTTACATTTTCATTTCATATCACGCGCCTAATTTCGCAGGGAAATTGATAGAGGGCGCTGATGCTGAAGCTTGAAAATGTAACCCGTCGTTTTGGCGGCAATACTGCGGTTGCAGATGTTAATCTGGAAATTCCGCAGGGCCAGATGGTGGGTATCATTGGCGCATCCGGTGCCGGTAAATCCACTTTGTTGCGTATGATTAATCGTCTGATTGATACATCGGACGGTTCTATCGTTTTCAAAGATCAGGACGTGTCGCGTCTGCGCGGTTCCGAGCTGCGCCGCTGGCGCAGCGATTGTGCAATGATTTTCCAGCAGTTCAATCTGGTACCGCGCCTCGATGTGCTGACCAATGTGCTGCTTGGGCGTCTTAATCAGCGTTCCACTGTGAAGAGCCTGATGGGTATTTTTTCCCGCGAGGAGCGTGCGCAGGCTATCGCCAATATTGAGCGTCTGGATATTGTCAAAACTGCTTTGCAACCGGCGGGTACACTTTCCGGTGGTCAGCAGCAGCGTGTGGCGATTGCCCGTGCGCTGATGCAGAACCCGAAGGTTATTCTCGCAGATGAACCGATTGCCTCGCTGGATCCGCGCAATGCGCAGGTGGTGATGAGTGCGCTGCGCGACATCAATAAGCGCGAAGGCCTGACGGTTATCACCAATCTTCACACGCTGGATACCGCACGCACCTATTGCGACCGGATCATCGGTATGCAGGGCGGACGCGTTGTATTCGACGGAACACCGGCCGAGCTCACACAACTGGCAGCGCGCCGCATTTATGGTGCTGAGGCCGATGATGAAAGCTTCTCGGAAGCGGTGACTTCAACCGCTCTGGAGCAGCCTGCACCGGAAGCTCCGGTCAGCCCGCAAGTGGCACGACAGGTCGCAAAGCTCGTTGCAGACGCACAGTAACACTCATCCAAAACCAAACGATAATCGTTTAACAGGAGAATGGTTCATGACCTTCAAGAAGCTTTTGCTCGGCGCCGTTGCGCTGTCCGCAGTGGCAACCGCAACCGCAGCGCAGGCAGATAAGCCTGAAGTGTTCCGCGTTGGTATTATCGGCGGCGAAAACGAAGCTGACCGTCTGCGCAATTACCAGTGTATTGCTGACAATCTGCCAAAGGCAATCGGCGTTAAGGAAGTCAAGCTGTTCCCTGCTGCTGATTATGATGGCGTTATTCAGGGTCTGCTCGGCGGCACATTGGATTATGCAGAGCTTGGTGCGTCCGGCTTTGCCAAAATCTATCTGACCAAAGAAGATGCCGTTGAGCCGATCCTCACAACCGAACAGACTGACGGTTCGACCGGTTATTATTCGATCATGGTTGCCCGCAAAGACAGTGGCATCAAGACAATTGCCGATATGAAAGGCAAGAAGCTTGGTTTTGCTGATCCGGATTCCACTTCCGGTTATCTCATTCCGGTAACTTCGCTGCCAAAAGACCTCGATGGCGCGACAGTTAAAGATTATTTTGGTGAAACCGGTTTTGGCGGCGGCCATGAAAATCTGGTTCTCGCCGTTAAAGACGGCAAGTTTGATGCTGGTACGACCTGGGGTTCAGGTGTTGGCAGCTTCGACGAAGGTTACTCTTCCGGCAACCTGCGCAAGATGGTTGATAAGGGTCTGGTCGATATGAAAGACTTCAATGAAGTCTGGAAATCTCCGCTGATCCCGAATGGCCCTGTTGTTATCCGCACAGCGATTGATGCTGACATGAAGGCCAAGTTCAAAGCCTTTATGATGGATATGCCAAAGAATGACCCTGAATGCTTCGCTGCTATCATGGGCGGTGATTTCAAATCCTATATCGAAGTGAACAAAGATTTCTACCAGCCGGTTATCGACGCACGTAAGTCGCAGATCGGTCAGTAAGATTAAGTTGCGGCCAGTGTCAAAGAATGATGCTGGCCGCATTTTTGTATCCTTTTTAGGCGGGCCCGATGACCCATACTGTTTCTAAGCCATCCCTGTCCGGTGAAGCCGCTTTGGTTGAGCAGCACTGGCGGGAGCTGTCCTCCCGACGCCGTACCTATACACTGCTGATTATCGGTGGTTTGTTGCTGGCACTTTCCGCATCTTTGTGGTTCGCCAATGAAAGCAATGCCGGTAAATTCTGGGAGCGTCTGCCGCATTTCTTCGATTTCGTCGGTGATATGGTGCCGCGTGACGGCTGGGAAGTATGGCGGGCTCTGTTTGATCTGCCGTCACCTTATTTTGACGGTAGCCAGAAATATGATTATGAGGCAGGCCGCGTCTATCTGTTCGGCAGCGGTTTCTATATTCCTGAATATTTCTACAAGATGCTGGAGACGCTCAATATTGCCATGATGGCAACTTTGATCGGCTTTTTCTTTGGTTTCATCCTGTGCTTCCTTGCCGCTAAAAACCTGACAACCAGCCGTGCGCTGCGTTTCTTCGTGCGCCGTTATATGGAAATCCTGCGTGCTTTCCCTGAAATCGTGATTGCCGGTTTCTTTGCTGCCATTCTATCGCTGGGGCCAATTCCTGCGATTTTTGCGGTTGGTATTCATACGATCGGTGCGCTGGGTAAGCTGTTTTTCGAAGTGGTTGAGAATGCCGATATGAAGGCCGAGGAAGGTCTGCGTGCCGTCGGTGCCAACTGGTTTGAGCGTGTCGGCTTCGGCATTGTGCCGCAAGTCATGCCGAACTTCATGTCCTACGCCTTCCTGCGTTTCGAGATTAATGTCCGTGCATCCACCATTATTGGTGCGGTTGGCGGCGGCGGTATCGGTGAGGCATTGCGCCTGTCGATCGGTCATGGCCATCAGGCAAAAACACTGGCGATTGTGTTTCTGCTGCTCGTTACAATCATTGCGGTGGATCAGACCTCTGCATGGCTGCGCGGCCGTCTTGTCGGCGCTCAGGCCTTTCAGTTCGGAGCGTAAAAAATGACAGCTTTGACTTTAAACGCCGCTCAGATTACTGATTACGAAAACCGCTATCCGCAGGTCTTTCGCCGCCCGTTTTCCAAGCGCTATACATTGCCGCTGATCGGTTTGGGCATTGTGCTCTATATGGCTTATAGCTGGTGGTTCTTTGCCATTGGTACAGTGCTGTCGGAAGGTCAGTGGGATCGTGCCGGAATTACTGCCCGTCAGTGGTATTCCTATGAAGTGCGCCCGACTATTCGCCTAAACACTGGTTTGAATGGTGATGAAGCAAAAGTAACCTATCCGCGCTTTTCGGTGCTGGGTAAAAATCCTGATCCGGATTGGGTGCAGCAGGCCAATGGCCGTATCAGTGTGACTTTCGGCAGCTCTGAAGCGCTGCATCTCAGCGGCAATACGGTTGTCGTGGAGCATAGCGGCGAAGTGCTGAATGTGCGCATTGATGCTGATGCTGCCCGACCTGTTGATGATAAGCCGCTGCCGTCATGGGCAGTGCTGAAAAATGATGAAGTGCAGGTCGATTTCGGCTTCTCCGGTTCGGTTCGTATCATGCCGGAGCGCATCACCGTTAATCGCCGTTTCTTCGGCTGGCCGAACTTTGTATTCGATACCAATTCGCCATTCTGGGGCAAATCAGCTGGTGAGGTCGCCTCGCTGATCGTCTCCGGTGAGCGTATCAAACCGGAAATGTCCAATCTGTCGCTGGCTTTTGACAATATCTGGAATAATGCGGAATGGCAGCATGGCGATGTCTGGATCAAGATGTTGCAGACGATTGTCATGGCTTTTGTCGGTACGCTGTTTGCCGGTATGCTCGCGCTGCCGCTGGCTTTCATCGCCGCGCGTAATATTACGCCGAACTTCTTTGCCAATCAGATTACCAAGCGCCTGTTCGACTTCCTGCGCTCAGTTGATATGTTTATCTGGGCGCTGTTCTTCACCCGTGCTTTCGGACCGGGACCACTGGCTGGTATCTCGGCGATCTTCTTCACCGATACCGGTACGCTGGGTAAACTCTATTCGGAAACGCTGGAAAATATCGACGATAAACAGCGTGAAGGTGTGAAATCGGTTGGTGCATCACCGGCGAATGTGCAGCGCTACGGTGTTATTCCGCAGGTAATGCCGGTATTCCTCAGTCAGATGCTGTATTTCTGGGAGTCCAATACCCGTTCGGCAACAATTATCGGTGCGGTTGGTGCCGGTGGTATCGGTCTGAAACTTTGGGAAGCCATGCGCACCAACTCCAATTGGGCAAACGTTGCCTATATGGTGATCCTCATTCTGATTGTGGTGTTTGTATTTGATGCCATTTCCAATGCGCTGCGTTCACGTTTGACCGGTGATCGCCGCGTCTCACAGAAATGAGACAAAAACTTCAAATCAGCGTTGTCTGATTGTCACAAAACTCCTGTAGGCCACAGCTGTCCTGCATGATCACAGCGATCATGCAGGACAGTTTTGGTTAGCAGGAAAATTCCGATGACACGCGACACGCGCCCTTCCGATATCGTTTTTAAAAATGCCCGCATCATCCTCGAGGATGAAGTTATCACCGGCACGATCCAGATTCGTGACGGAAAAATCGCTGATATCAGCTCTGGCAATGGCATTAGCGGTGAAGATTTCGGTGGCGATTATCTGATGCCGGGTGTTGTGGAACTGCATACCGACCATCTTGAACAGCATTATGCGCCACGCCCGAAAGTGCGCTGGAATGCCGATGCGGCACTGATGGCGCATGATGCGCAGATTGCGGCTTCCGGTATCACCACAGTATTTGATGCCCTGCGCGTTGGTATGGATGGTGATATCGACATTAATTCTGACGACATGGTGCTTCTTGCTGATGCGATTGCTGATGGTCAGAACAACGGGCGTTTGCGCGCCGACCATTATTTGCATCTGCGCTGCGAAGTATCTTCCCCGAATTGCCTCGATGCGTTTGAATTATTTGAGCATAACCCTCAGGTGAAAATTGCCTCGCTGATGGATCATGCACCGGGGCAACGTCAGTTCGCCAGCCTCGAAGCCTATAAGACCTATTATATGGGCAAACAGAAAATGACACAGACGGAGTTCGAGGCTTATTGTGACCGTCGTCTGGCAGAATCTGCCGCCAATTCCGATCGTTTCCGTAAAGAAATTGCTGCCCGTTGTCAGGCGAAGGGCATTTCGCTTGCCAGCCATGATGATGCGACACTTGCCCATGTGGATGAAGCGATTGAGCAGGGTATTCATGTGGCAGAATTCCCGACAACACTGGAAGCAGCCAAAGCCTCGAAAGAAGCCGGTATGGCTGTACTGATGGGCGCACCGAATATCGTGCGCGGTTCATCCCATTCGGGCAATGTCTCGGCGCGTGATCTGGCTTCAGCCGGTCATCTCGATATTCTGTCGTCCGATTATATTCCTTTCAGCCTTGTGCAGGCGGTTTATACACTGCCGCAGCTGGTTGATGGCTATACGTTGCCGCAGGCGATCAATCTCGTTACCCGCAATCCCGCCAAAGCTGTCGGTTTTACAGACCGCGGAACACTTGCATCGGGCAAACGGGCTGATATGGTTCGCGTTCATATGCAGAATGCGATACCGGTGGTACGCTCAGTGTGGCGGGAAGGGCAGCGCGTGCTGTAAGCTGTGCTTGTAAATGACGGAATGAGTGAAATGACCGGTATTTTTGTTGCCGTTGTGGGGCCGAGCGGTGCGGGCAAAGACACAATCATCGACTATGCACGCACGCATTTGCCGCAGGATGGCAGCTATCATTTTGTGCGCCGCGTCGTGACCCGTGATGCCCATGGCAATACGGAAGATCATGATACACTGACGGAAACGGCATTTCTGGAAGCGGTTGAGCGGTCAGAATTCTGCATGCACTGGCAGGCACATGGCCTCTATTATGGTCTGCCTGCCTCGGTGGAGAAGGTGATTGAAAATGGCGGTGTGGTGATTGCCAATCTCTCGCGCAAAGTTCTGCCGCAACTGGCAGCGCGTTTCCCGCGTGTGGCGATTGCCCATATTACCGCAACTCCGGAAGTGCTGGCGCAACGCCTAGCTTCACGCGGGCGCGAAACACCGGAATCCATTGCGCTGCGTTTGCAGCGTCAGGAGCCGGTTGAAGCCGGTGATGTGCCGGTCTGGGTGATTGATAATTCCGGTGATGTGGCCTTGGCGGGTGAGGCTTTTACCAGCCAGTTGAATACCTGCCGCGGCTGAACCTGTGCTAATCACATTCTGAAAACAATTCAGGGCAGTTTCGGGAAAACGAAACTGCCCTGATTTTTATGGTTTTTCCGGTGCTGGTTTATCATCGTCATCCGGCAGGAAAATCCGGTTGGCGGCTCCGTCCATATCCTCATATTGCCCGCTTTTCAGTGACCATAAAAATGCTGCGAGCCACATGCCGCCCAAAAACAGGGCAATGGGTATGAGGAAAATCAATATATTCATAATCTCAGGCCTTTTGTCGCTTCAGCAGGCTTAAAGGAGAGGCTGTTTTCTGGCCTTGTTTTTTACCTGCCTTCAAGCGAAGGGCGTTGCTGACCACGAGGATCGAAGACAGCGACATGGAAAGCGCTGCAATCAGCGGCGTGACATAGCCGAACAGCGCAATGGGTACGGCAATAATATTATAGATCAGCGACAATGCAAAGTTTTGGCGGATCAGCTTGCCGGCTTCGCGGGAGATCGCCACCGCCAGCGGCACGGCGGTTAGGCTGTCATGCAGGAAGACGAAATCCGCAGCATTACGGCCAATATCCGCTGCCGTTGCCGGTGCCATCGACACATAGGCAGACATCAGCGCAGGCGCATCATTCAGCCCGTCACCAACCATCAGCACTTTATGGCCTTCATTGGTGCGCTCGGTCACCAATTCTGATTTATGGGCAGGCAGAATTTCTGCGCGGTATTTCTCAATACCAAGCTGACGGGCGAGGGCGCTGACTGTTTTTTCTTTGTCACCGGAGAGAATTTCAACGCTGAGTTTTTCATCTTTCAGCGCTTGCACAGAACGGGCCGCATCATCACGCGGGCTGTCTTCAAAGCGGAACGCTTCCAGCAAAATACCATTGCGGCTTAGTACGGTTTCAGTGCCGGTGCTGGCAGCTTCCTGTGAAGCATCTTCAACAGCCCAGTCACGGCGACCAAGACGATAAATATCCTGCCCCATACGGGCTTCGATACCCGCACCGCTGACCTCTTCAATCAGATCAAAACGGATGTTTTTTGCCGGATTGGTGAAGGCGGTCAATGCACGCGACAGCGGGTGACGCGAATAGAGTGCCAGTTCGGCGGCCAGTTCCAGCGCATTCTGATCGAGACTGCCGCGCTCCATGAGCTGCGGCTGACCGAGTGTCAGCGTGCCGGTCTTGTCAAACATCACACTGTCAATCTCAGCCATGCGTTCCATCGCGGAGCCGTCTTTGACCATGATGCCGTTTTCAAACAGGCGACGTGCGGCCACAACCTGCACAATCGGCACAGCCAGAGCCAAAGCGCACGGACAGGTGATAATCAGCGTAGTGATCGCGACATAGGTGGATTTGTACCAGTCGCCGCTCAGATAAAGCCAGACGACAAAAGCCAGAAATGCGGTGGTGTGAACAAGCGGCACATAAAGCGCGGAAGCACGGTCTGCGAGTTGGCGGTAACGGGCGCGGCCACCTTCTGCGGCATCCATCAGACGCACCATTTCCGCGAGGAAAGAACTATCAGCGGAAGCGGTGGCTTTAATCGTCAGCGGCGCGGTCAGGTTCATGGTACCGGCACGGATTTTTGACCCTTGCGTCACCGGAACCGGCACACTTTCACCGGTCGCAATGGAACAGTCGAGATCAGAACGGCCGCTCTCAACGATCGCATCGACAGGCACGCGCTCACCAACGGCCAGAATAATGCGCATAGACGGGCGGATATCTGCAATTGGCATGAAACTGTGCTGATTATCATCGCCGATCACCACGGCACCGCGTGCGGCCAGCTGGCTTAAGCCTTTCACAGCAGAGCGTGCACGTTCGCGCATAACATGATCCAGCGTGCGGCCGATCAGCAGGAAAAACAGCAATGTGGCCGAGGCATCAAAATAAGCATGCTGGCCGGAATTGAGCGTTTCATAAACACTCATTACAAAAGCAAGGGTGATCGCCAGCGAAATCGGCACATCCATATTGCTGCGGCCGTGTTTCAGCGCATTCCATGCAGACATATAGAAAATACGTCCAGAATAAACCAAAGTCGGCAGCGCAATCAGGCCGGAAAGCCAATGGAACATATCACGCGTTGCAGCATCCGCACCGGACCAGACCGATACGGAAAACAACATAATATTCATCGAGGCAAAACCGGCCACAGCGAGCGCGATCAGCAGGCGGGAAAGCTGCGGATCTTTATCATCACCCAGCTCAAAAATATGGGCGGGGTAACCGGCTCTCTGCAAAGCATCAATCACATGCGGCGGTTCAATCCCGTCTTTCCAGCGGACAGATACCCGTTTGGATGAAAGATTAACACGCGCATAACTGATTTCAGGCAAAGCATTCAGCGCAGTTTCAACAGTCTGAATGCACAAGCCGCAATGAACTGAGGGAACAGACAGGTCAAGCTGACGCTGACCATCGCCGAGTGTGCGGCTCGCCAGCAGTAATTCTTCCGGACGATAATCCGCAGCAGAAAACTGAATGCCGGAACCACAGCAACTCATTGTGCTGATCCTTGTGCCGGCTGGTTGTCTGCGGTGATGGTGAATTTACCACCGGCAATATTCACACGGTTGACCTGACGGTAAGGCAGATCAAGTCCGGCATAGGTATTGATTTCAACCACCCAGTTTCCGTCTTTCAGATCAGCTTCTGCGGTCAGAATATTATTGCCTGCAGGCATCAGGTTCAGGATCTGGTCTTCTTTTTCATTCACCGGCCTGCGGAAAACAGCCGTTGCACCAAGCGCTTTAACCGGCGCGCCATTGGCATCGGTCAGGCTATAGCTGACAATACCGTCTTTATAATCCAGATTTTGTTTCCAGTTGAGCGCGGCATGTTCTTTGCCGAGCTGGGATTTTTCATTAAATTCCTGACTGGCAACATAGGAGTTCTGAACAACAAGGCCGGACCAGCTGCGGATTGCTGATGTGGCCATGATAACATTCACGATAATAATCACCCCGAAGAAAGCGATCATAATCGCAAGCATATGCCAGCCGGTAAATTCGCGTCCCTGAGGGGCAGGGGAAGACGTATTTTGCTTGATCATCACGTTTCTCCGTTATCAGCGCTTTTCAGGGGCAATGAAAGTGGCTTTATAGGTTGCTGACTCGGTTCCGTTAACATCACGGACTGTCATGGTGAATGGTGTGCTGCCCGGAGGAACTGCGGTCTTAGGCAGGACAACGAACACTTTCAGGGTTTTCAGACGATCCGGTTCGGCGTTGAAAATATGGCGGCCGGAACCGTCTGTTGCCTGATCGGCCACATGCACTTCTGCTTGTGACAGGCCGTCAATAATCAGCTCAAACTGGCGTGGTTCATTGACCATGTTCAGCAATTTGACCGTATAGCCGTTACGAATAGAGCCATCGGACAGCAACACATATTGCGGGTTACGATCCTGCAGAACATTGATGCCGATCCGTTCGCGCATCAGCAAAGTTGTAATCAGTGCCACACCGATCAGTGCCCAGATCGAGAAATAGAACAGGCTGCGCGGGCGGAAAATCTTGGACATTTTCAGCTGCTGCACCTTGTCATTAAAGGTGTTTTTAGCTTCATAAATCCGTGTCGGCTCAATCGGTGTTGTGCCGTTATTGGTCGCCAGCGCCATATTGGCATCATAGTCAGACAGCGTGGAATAGGAGATCAGGCCGCGCGGCTTGCCGATTTTGTCCATAACCGAGTTACAGGCATCAATACACAGCGCACAGGTGATACATTCCAGCTGCTGACCGTCGCGGATATCAATACCCATCGGGCAGACGGCCACACAGGCATTACAATCCACGCAATCGCCGACACTCTCACCGGCAGCAATGGCTTTTTTGGAATTACGGGTGCGTGGCTCACCGCGCCAGTCATTATAGGTCACTGTGAGTGAGTTTTCATCAAGCATGGCTGCCTGAATACGCGGCCAAGGACACATATAGGTACAGACCTGCTCACGCATCAGCCCGCCGAAAACATAGGTGGTGGCGGTCAGAATAGCGACGGTGATATAGGCGACCATAGCGGCCTGACCGGTCACAAATTCCATCAGCAGTGTTGGTGCGTCTGCGAAATAGAAAATCCATGCACCGCCGGTCATAACGGCAATAGCCAGCCAGATTGTATGTTTGGTGACGCGTTTTACAAGCTTATTGGCCGTCATCGGGGATTTGTCGAGTTTGATACGGGCATTGCGGTCGCCTTCAACGGCGCGCTCAACAACCAGAAACAGATCAACCCATACGGTTTGCGGGCAGGTATAGCCGCACCATGCGCGTCCCGCGACACTGGTGACAAGAAACAGGCCGATACCGGCCATAATCAGCATACCGGCTACATAGTAGAATTCCTGCGGCCAGATTTCGATGAAGAAGAAGTAGAAACGGCGATGTGCAATATCAATCAGCACCGCCTGATCAGGGGCGTAAGGCCCGCGATCCCAGCGCAGCCAAGGCGTGAGATAGTAAATGCCGAGTGTGATGAACATGATAATCCACTTGAAACGGCGGAAATCACCACTCGCTCGTTTCGGGAAAACCTTGACACGCGCGGCATACAGAGAGCCGCGTTTCTCAGACGAATTCACCGCCTGCGCATCGATACGTTCAAATTCACCAACATCTGACATGGTACACTCCGGGGGCTAGAGCTGTTTGCGTTCAGATTGGAGTATGGCGCTTGCTCTAGATTCTTTATTTCATCGCATTAACACTGCGCTCATTGAGGGCATTTGAGCGCGGAATGCTTAAGGGCAGTCTGAAAACTGAAATGGTTTTATAAAACTGCACTCAAATCACTCAGAGCGGGTTCCGGTTATCGGTACAGAAATCCGCGCTGAGTTTCTAAGGTTTCATCAGAGCCCCGTTTTTCAGATTATATCTGCGGGGCTTGCTGATTTTTTGAGCACCGGCCGGAATATTTTACACCAATATTTTACACCGGCCGGCCATGACTTGAAACAGGGCGTTTTTACTCACCGCCACCCAGAGAGTGGACATAGATAGCCAGCTGTTTCACAGTTGTGTCGCCCAGACGGCCTTCCCATGCAGGCATTACACCATGCTTGGGATTTCTCACCTGTTTGGCAATTTCCGCTTCACCGGAACCGTAGAACCAGATCGCATCGGTCAGATTTGGCGCACCGAATTCCTTGTTGCCCTTGGCATTTTCGCCATGACAGGCCGCGCAGTTTTCAGCAAAAACCTGTTTGCCTGCGGGTATAAGGCTTGCATCATGCGGTGTCGATGTCAGGCTGGTGACATAGGCCGCCACATCACGGATCTGTTGTGGCTCAAGAATGTCGCCATAGGCAGGCATTTCGGAGATGCGTGTTTCTTCGTCATCCTTGGAGCGCACGCCGTGGCGTACAGTCTGCAGGATTTCATCAATAGAACCGCCCCACAACCAGTCATCATCGTTCAGGTTCGGATAGCCTGGCGCGCCCTGCGCACCGGAACCGTGACACTGAACACAGTTCACACGGAATGCCGCTGCACCACCTGCAATTGCAAACTGGTTAAGCTGCGGATCAGCTATAATTTCCTGAACGGATTTTTCTTTAATAGCTGCCAGAATATCCTGACGTTCACCCTGAATTTTGGTGTTTTCTTTCCAGAAATCACCACGGCTCGACCATTCCAGAAGACCGGATGTGGCGCCGTTGATGAGCGGCCATGCCGGATAGGCAACGGTATAGGCAATCGCCCAGACAATGGTGGCATAATAGGCATAGAGCCACCAGCGTGGCATCGGATTATCAAGTTCCTTGATGCCGTCCCATTCGTGGCCGGTTGTTTCAACGCCTGTTACATCGTCAATTTGCTTATCAGTCATTGTTTTCGTCCTTGAACGGAATGGCTTTCGCAGCATCGGCAGCCTGTTTGCTGCCTGGACGGAAGGCGAAGAAGACAACAAAGAGGAAGAAGAGGAACATGCCTAACAGCCCCCAGCTGTCGGCAAAGTGGCGCATGGTCGTATAATCCATGATGAACCTCCTTAACGCGACTTCGGTGACTGGTCGTAAGTTGAGAAATCAACCAGAGTACCCAGCATCTGCAGATAGGCAACAAGCGCATCCATTTCGCTGACAACCTTCGGATTACCATCGAAATCGCCGGTCTTGGCTTTAGGGTAGCGGGCAAGCAGAGCCTCCGTATCGGCTTCCGGATCAGCCTGCGCCTTCATATCCGCCAATGCATTGTCGACCATTTCCTGATTATAAGGCACGCCGACAGCAATATTGGCTTTCAGATTGCCGGTAATGCCGGACATATTCAGCGGCGTGTTCATCAGGAATGCATAGCTCGGCATAACCGATTCAGGCACCACATCGCGCGGCTCAATCAGATGCTGAACATGCCATTCATTCGAGTAGCGGCCGCCGACACGGGCAAGATCAGGTCCTGTACGTTTCGAGCCCCACTGGAACGAATGGTCATACATGCTTTCAGCTGCAAGGCTGTAATGGCCGTAGCGCTCCACTTCATCGCGGAACGGACGGATCATCTGCGAATGGCAGGTATAGCAGCCTTCGCGGATATAAATGTCACGGCCTGCTAGCTCCAGAGGAGAGTAGGGGCGCATGCCCTCTACTTTCTCAATGGTATTTTGCAGGTAAAACAGCGGGGCAATTTCCACGATACCGCCGACAGTGACCACAACCAGCGAACCGATCAGCAGTAAAGTAGCGTTTTTTTCAATCAGCGAGTGTTTTTTGAGAATAGACATAACTCACCTGCTCCTTATTCTGCCGGTTTCAAATACGGGCCGGTATTGGTGTCTGAGATTGGTGTCGAGCCCGGAATTGCGGCCTCCTCTCTCAAATCACCCTTGATGGTCTTGTAGACGTTCCATGCCATCACAAGTCCGCCCGCCAGATACATCGTGCCGCCAAGTGTACGGATGACATAGTAAGGGAACATTGCGAGTACTGTTTCGGCGAAGGAGTAAACCAGGAAGCCCTGATCGTCATATTCGCGCCACATCAGACCCTGCTGGATACCGGCAACCCACATGGAAGCGGCATAGAGCACGATACCAAGTGTAGCCAGCCAGAAGTGCCAGTTGACCATGCGTACGGAATAGAGACGCTCACGGTTCCACAGACGCGGTACAAGGAAGTACACAGCCGCAAAAGTGATCATACCATTCCAGCCGAGCGCACCCGCATGAACGTGACCGATGGTCCAGTCTGTATAGTGCGACAGCGAGTTAACAGCTTTAACCGACATCAGCGGGCCTTCGAAGGTCGCCATACCGTAGAAGGCAATAGCAGCAACCATCAGGCGGACAACCGGATCAGTACGGATTTTATCCCATGCGCCGGAAAGCGTCATCAGACCGTTGATCATACCACCCCAGGACGGCATCCACAGAACGATGGAGAAGACCATGCCGAGTGTCTGCGCCCAGTCAGGCAGCGCTGTATAATGCAGGTGGTGAGGACCGGCCCAGATATAGAGGAAGATGATCGACCAGAAGTGCACAATCGACAGACGGTAGGAATAGACCGGACGATTGACCTGTTTAGGCACGAAATAGTACATCATCGCGAGGAACGGCACGGTCAGGAAGAAGGCCACGGCATTATGGCCGTACCACCACTGGGTCACCGCATCCTGTACGCCGGAGAAAGCCGAATAGCTCTTCACACCGAGGAAAGAGACAGGAATTGCCAGATTGTTGATCACATGCAGCATGGCAATGGTGATGATGAAGGAGAGGTAGAACCAGTTGGCCACATAAATGTGCGGTTCTTTACGCTTCATCAGCGTGCCCATGAAGATCACGAGATAAACAACCCAGACAATGGTCAGCCAGAGATCGACATACCATTCCGGTTCAGCATATTCACGCGACTGGGTGATGCCGAGCAGATAGCCGGTGCCTGCCATGACGATGAACAGGTTGTAGCCCCAGAAAACGAACCATGCCAGATCGCCGCCGAAAAGGCGCGCACGGCAGGTACGCTGCACCACATAGAAAGAAGTGGCGATCAGGGCGTTACCGCAGAAGGCAAAAATAACAGCTGATGTGTGAAGAGGGCGGACACGGCCAAAATTTAGCCATGGTCCCAGATTCAAATCAGGGAATGCAAGCTGCGCAGCAATGAAAACACCAACGAGGAAGCCGATAACACCCCAGAATACTGTGGCAATGACACCGTAACGGATCGGACCGTCCATATAAACGGACTGATCTTCCTTCACAGGCTTCAGACTGTAATCTGCATTACGCAGCAGTAAGACTGTAAAAATCACAAGTGTGAAAAACAGAACCCACATATGGCTTCTGAATAATGGATCATGCGTAAACCCCGCGGCCAGCAGTGCTAAAAAAGCACCGAGCCCGGAGATTACAATTCCCGCAGCGTAATTCATGAAAAATCCCCTCGCGCGCGCAACTTATCCTGCCCGCAAATTACAGAAATGCCTGCAATTCGAGCAATATAGCGGGTATTATATGCGACGGAAAAATTTAGTCATTGATTTAAATCAAGTACGGCTGGTGACAGGGTATGTATAAATGAAGCGTTTTTTGCGTGATTTTCGGCCAATTCGCAGCATATTGACGGAGATAATGGCTTCGGGTTTTGTTGTTTGCGAAATAATTTAATTATGACAATGTGATATGTAGAATTTTCTATAAATATCATAGAGTTGCCTGATAAATTCTTATATCTTTATTGCTGTATTTACAGAAATTTCTGAAATAAATGTAGGAAATTATTTAGATTTTTCAGTTCTGAACCGGATCGGGGAATAGTCGTTTAAGCTTTGAAAATTCAGCCGGAACAGGTGCGTTGCGTCTTGCTGCGCAGGGTGGGGCTGATTGTCGCTGAGGCGGTGCCGGTGGCCGTTCAGGTGCCGGTTTTAACGGTACTGTAAAGTACAGCAGGGGCTCGGATCACTCCAGTCTGGAATGATTCTCATCTCTACAGAGCTGTTTGTGCAGGTAAAATCGCAGAAAACAGTACCAATTTGGCATTGATGGTTACGTTGCCGATGTTTTTCATTATGCAAAATTGCTATCAATTTATGCAATTTTCGTCTGGTAAATTGTCAACATTTGCGGCGCGGGCTCTTGCTTTGGTACCAGTTTTTTGCAAGCATGTTCTTAACAAACAAAAATAACTGCTGACGGACTGACCGGTCAAAAGCCCGGGAGTAGCCGAACAGTACAGGGGAATAAAAAAGCCACCGGATCTCGTATGAGTGAGGCTTTTCCTCAGCTCAATCATTAACCTTCCCGATCTTCATATCGGTAGGGCTCGCTGAATTATGTCTTGTCTTCCTTGAAGGCAGGGTGCTGGGAGATAGACAGAGTATGGAATATGCAGATCTCGTCCTTGCGGGCGGGCGGATTTTTTGCGGCCTGAATGAAGGTTTTGTTGAGGCGCTTGCAATTGCTGACGGTAAGGTTCTGGCAACCGGTACTACAGCTGAGATTGAAGCACTGACCGGTGAAAAGACACGACGTGTTGATCTGGGCGGACGTGTTGCGGTGCCGGGGCTCAATGATGCCCATATGCATCTTCTTATGCTTGGCATAGGTATGAACGAGATCAATCTGCGCCCTGAATCAGGCGTGCGCAGTCTCGAAGAGATCTTCAAACGTATTGCGCAGGAAGTGGCTGTGAAACCGGCGGGTGAATGGATCCGTGGCGGCGGCTATGATCATTTTGAACTGAATGAACAGCGCCATCCGACCATTGAGGAACTGGATGCGATTGCGCCCGATCATCCGGTTTATATCACCCGTACATGCGGTCACGTTGGTATCGCCAACAGCGCAGCCATGCGTCTGGCAAATATTACCCATGACACGCCAAGTCCGTCCGGTGGTCTGATTGAAAAGCGCAATGGTAAATTGTCCGGCCTGCTCGCGGAATCCGGTATGCGTGTGGTTACGGATAAAATCCCGCCGCTGAGCCGTGATGAGTTGAAAGCCGCGATTACCCGTGCAGCCGGTTTCATGCTCTCTCAGGGTTTCACCTCTGTGATGGATGCCGCTGTCGGCATGGGCTATGGTATGGAAGAGCTTCATGCCTATGAAGAACTGGCTTCCGCCGGTGAGTTGCCAATCCGCACATGGGTCTGCATCTATGGCAATCATGACGGTATCGGCGATCAGGCGCATGCACAGGGTTTCCGTGCCAAGCGCCGGACAGGAAATCTGCGCTATGGCGCGATGAAAGTGTTCTCGGATGGCAGCGCCGGTGGCCTGACGGCCGCTATGAGTGAGCCTTATGTGGCAGGCGATCCGAATAATTTTGGTATTTTCTGCTATTCCGATGCGGAAATGCACAAGTCCCTCAAGCATTATCATGAGCTTGGCTATCAGCTGGCCATTCATGCGATTGGCGATGCGGCAATTGAACAGGTGCTGTCCGGTATTGAAAATGCCGACAGTGCGGAACATCCGATTAAAACCCGTCGTCACCGTATTGAACATTGCGGCTTCCTGAGCGACGGGCAGATTGAGCGTATGGCCAAAGCCGGTATTGATCCGGTGCCGCAGCCGATGTTCATCTATGAATTTGGTGATTTGTATGTTGCCAATCTGGGCGAAAAGCGTGCCCATGAATCCTATCCGATGCGTAAATGGATGGATGCCGGTTTGCATCCGGCAGCGTCTTCCGATGCGCCGGTCACTTCCACCAATCCGTTCCAGAATATCTATACGCTCGTCACCCGCAAGACCAAGGTCGGTTCGGTGATCGGCGGTGACCAGTGCCTGACACGGGAAGAGGCGATCCACGCTTACACGCATTTCGGTGCCTATACGCAGTTTGCGGAGCAGGACATCGGACGTCTGGTAGCGGGCATGGCGGCAGATGTTGCGGTGCTGTCGAAGGATATTTTCACCTGTGACGTGGAAGAAATCCGCAGCGATGTGGTCTGCGATATGACCGTGCTTGACGGCAAAGTCGTTTTCGAGCGGCAGGTGTAACTGTTCAGGTTCGGGGCGCGTTAGCGCGCCTTGAACCGACAGCCAGAGAAAGGCAATTTCATGCTTCGGCACACGTTACAACGTCTGCTTCTCGCTTTACCGGTCATGTTCGGTGTGCTGCTACTCGGCTTTTTGCTGATGCAGGTGGTGCCGACTGATCCGGCACAGGTGCGTGCAGGACCCACCGCGACACAGGAACTGGTTGAGGCTATCCGCCGTGATCTCGGTCTCGATCAGCCTTTGTGGAAACAGTTCTTCTATTATATCGGCCGCCTGATGCAGGGCGATCTCGGCGTTTCCATCATCAATAATGTGCCGGTCTCGCAGGAACTCAGCGCCACTATCGGCCCGACACTGGAGCTGATGGTTGCCTCCCTGATCTGGGCAATTCCTCTGGGCATTCTGCTCGGCACAGTTGGTGCTTATTATCGCGGCTCATTGCTGGATCGCTCGATCATGGCGGTGTCTGTTGCCGGTGTGTCTATCCCTGTGTTCTTTCTCGGTCTGGTTTTGGTCTGGCTGTTCGGCTTTAAATATCCGATCCTGCCATTTACCGGTCGTCTCGGACCGTTATGGACATGGGAAGGCTTCACCAGCATCATTCTGCCTGCGATCACGCTAGGCGGTGTGTTTGTCGGCCCCGTTGCCCGTATGACCCGTACATCGGTACTGGATGTGCTGGGTGCGGATCATATCCGTACTGCACGCGCTAAAGGTCTGAAAGAGCGTAAGGTTGTCACCCGTCATGCGCTGCGCAATGCGCTGGTGCCGGTGGTGACACTGATCGGCTTGCAGATCGGCTTTTTGCTCGGTGGCGCTGTGGTGGTTGAGACTGTGTTCTCATGGCCGGGCATTGGCCGTCTGGCGGTTGGCGCGATTTTGTCCAGCGATCTGCCAATGGCGCAGGGCACGATTATCGTGATGTCTCTCGGCTTTATTCTCGTCAATCTGGGCGTTGATATTCTCTACGCTGTGCTCGATCCGCGTGTGAGAGGTGCATGATGACCAGTCTTGCAAAAACAAATGTTGCGGATGCAGCGCAACCGGCAGAGCAGGAAATTGCTTTCAAGCGTGTCAGCGTATTGCGCATGCTGCTGTCCGACACCGGCTCGGTGATTGCTTTGACCCTCGTGGCACTGACCTTGTTTTGCGGTCTGTTCGCCCCGTGGCTGGCACCGGAAGACCCTTATGGCGGCAATCTCGGCATGATGCTGAAGCCGATCGGTGAGGCAGGTTATCTGCTCGGCACCGACGGGCAGGGGCGCGGCATGGTCACACGTTTGCTCTACGGCATTCGCACCACGCTGTTCATGGGCTTTGTCTCGGTATTCTTCGGTTGTGTCGTCGGCGGGATTATCGGCTTTGTGGCTGCTTATTACACCCGTTGGAGCGGCGTGCTGATGCGCTTCATGGATGTGTTGCTGTCCTTTCCGGCCATTTTGTTCGGCTTGGCAATTGCCGCAATCTTTGGTCCGGGTCTCACAGCCGTTATCATTGCGCTGTCAATTGCGACGGTGCCTTTGATGGCACGTGTGGTGCGCGGCGGTGCGATTGTGGTGCTCCAGCAGGATTACATTGAAAGTGCGCATTCGCTCGGTATGTCTGACAGCCGCATCATTTTCAAATATGTGCTGCCGAACTGCCTGTCATCGATCTTCGTGTTCGTAACCTTGCGTTTCGGGCAGGTGATCCTGCTCGGTGCGGCGCTATCCTTTATCGGCCTTGGCGCGCAACCGCCGACAGCAGAACTCGGTGCCATGGCATCGGAAGGACGCAACTTCCTGTTCTTCGCACCGCATGTCTCGGTTTTGCCAAGTCTGGTGATCTTCATTATCGTTCTGGCGTTTAACGTGCTGGGGGATTCCCTCCGTGACGCGCTCGATCCGAAATTACGTAAATAAAATCATTTTTGGCGGCGGATCACTGCACAGAACAGTGGGCGCCTCATCAGGAGGACTAAAATGAGAAAATATCTGACTGCCACTCTCGTCGCCGGTGTTGCTGCCAGTGCCGTTTTGTCCGGTGCAGCCTATGCCCAGACCAAGGCGCCATTGTCGATCCTGCGCGTGATCGATGCGGATAATTATGATCCGATCCGCTCCACCGCAACCGCTATGGTTGAAGTGATGGCCATGCTGGGCGACACGCTGGTCTCGCTCGATTTTGACATGAAAACCGTCAAGCCGGGTCTGGCGGAAGCATGGTCTGTATCTGAAGATGGTAAGACTTACACCTTCAACCTGCGTAAGGATGTGAAATTCTGCGACGGTCGCCCGATGACCGCTGCCGATGTGGTCTATACGATTGAGCGCTGGCAAAACCCAGAAAAACGCTCGCCGACTGCCTTCCGTGGCGGTAAGGTCAAGAGTGTAACCGCTAAAGACGATTACACAGTGATCTATGAGCTGGAAGAGCCGTATTCCGATCTTCTGCCGCAGCTGACCATGCCGTTCTCGACCATTGTGGACAAAGCAACCGTTGAAAAACTGGGTGAGAATTTCGGTGTGCAGGGCTTCAACGGTACCGGCCCTTATTGCTGGGTCAGCTGGCAGCCGCGTCAGGAACTGAAGCTCAAGAAAAACCCGAATTACACATGGGGACCGTCTTTCTATAAAAATCCAAGCCCGCAGGTCGATGAGATCGTCTGGCGCGTGATCCCTGAAGCCAATACGCTGATGGCCGCAATTCAGGCGCGTCAGGCGGATATGACCTATTACATGCCGCCGATTGCGCTGACCACGATGGAAAGCATGCCGGGCATTAATGTTTCCAAACAGGAAAACTATATCTATGACATGTTCATGGGCTTCAAGATCGATAAGCCTGTGGTGTCCGATCCTGTGATCCGTAAAGCCGTGAATATGGCGACCAATAAAGCGGCAATTACTCAGGCGGTTTATTTCGGCCATGGTAAGGAAATGAAGTCGCTCGTTAATCCGGCGATTATTGATTTCGATCCTGAATCCGCAAAACTGATGCCTGCTTTTGATCAGGATGCAGCCAATAAAATGCTGGAAGAAGCCGGCTGGAAAATGGGCGGCGACGGTATCCGTGAGAAAGACGGCCAGAAAGCCACGTTCCTTGTCTATGGTCTGCGCAATGCAACCAACCCGACTGTGAGTGAGGCCATGCAGGCTGATCTGCGCAAGATCGGCATCGACATGAAAATCCAGCTATGGGATGCAACTGTCGGCTGGGGCAAGATGGCAACGCAGGAATTTGATGCGTTCTATATGAACTATCCGGCGCTGACCGCTCTTGAAGCGATTGGTCTCTACTTCCCGAGCCGTCAGGCACCGACACCAAACCGCATGAACTGGAAAGATCCGGCAACGGATGAGCTGATCCGCAAGGCAGCAACCACCACCAGCAAGGAAGAGCGTCACGAAGCGCTGGCAACTCTGCAGCGTAACCTGACCGAGGCCAATGTCTGGGTCACGCTGTCGTCCGAGCCGATGTGGCTGATTTCCGGTGATCGCGTGGAAGGTGCCAAGGCACACGGTATCTATGGTGCCGGTATCTATAAAGGTCTGGATATTTCTCTGAAACGCTAAAAACAAAAACAGGCGCGGCTCATGAGCCGCGCCTGCACAATCTGTAATTCAGGCGCAGGGGAGTGATGCGGTGAGTGTAACAGTTATCAGAAACGCGGATATTGTCGTTGCATGGGATAAGGACAGCCAAAGCCATATCTATGTGAAAAATGCCGATGTCGCTTTTGAAAACGGTAAGCTGACTTTTGTTGGTAAAGGTTATACCGGTGCTGCTGATGCAGAACAGGACGGCCGTGGCTTTATGGTCATGCCGGGTCTGGTCAATATTCATTCCCATCCTGCAAGCGAGCCGCTGAATAAGAGCATTCTCGATGAACTCGGTTCACCGGGGCTGTATAATTCCGCGCTTTATGAATTCATGCCGATCATCCGTCCTGATGCTGAAGGTGCTGAAGCGGCATGGAAAGTCGCCTATGCGGAATTGCTGAAATCCGGCGTCACAACACTGGCTGATCTCTCCGTAGCGCATCCGTCATGGATTGATCTGGCAGGGCAAAGCGGTTTGCGTGTCTGCATCACGCCGATGTTCCGTACTGCGCGCTGGTACACCAAAAACGGTCATGTGGTTGAATATGAATGGGACGAGGCCGTTGGCGAAAAAGCCATGGCACAGGCATTGGAAATGGTGGATGCCGCTGAAGCGCATCCGTCCGGTCGTCTGTTCTCGATGCTCTGTCCGGCACAGATCGACACCTGCAGCGAAGGCCTGATCAAAGAGAGCTATGCGGAAGCGCAACGCCGCAAAATTCCGTGGCAGATTCATGCCGCACAATCGACCGTTGAGTTTCATGAAATTACCCGCCGTCACGGCGTATCGCCGGTGCAATGGCTGGAGCAGCTTAATGTGCTGGGCGAGACCAGCATTGTTAGTCACGGGATTTTCCTCGACGATTATCCGCGCAATAGCTGGCATACGCGCCGCGATCTTGATCTGCTGGTGGAAACGCGCACAGCAGTAGCCCATTGCCCGACTGTGTTTATGCGCCGTGGCATAGCCATGCGTGATTTTGGCCGTTATCTGCGTGCCGGTGTGCGTCTTGGTATCGGCACTGACACCTATCCGCATAATATGCTCGAAGAGATGCGCCATGTCGGTTACGTGGCGCGGATGATGGCTGAAAATCCGCGCACTGTTACGTCAGGTGAGATTTTCACCGCAGCAACGGTGGGCGGTGCCGATCTGCTCGGGCGTGATGATATCGGACGTTTAGAGGCAGGCTGCAATGCCGATCTGGTGCTGGTCAATCTCGCGCATCCGATGATGCGGCCGGGCTATGATCCGATCCGCAGCATGATCTATGCCGCAGCCGAGCGTGCCGTGGATACGGTTTATGTCGGCGGGGAGAAGGTGGTCGAGAAAGGCCAATGCCTGACGATTGATTTTGAGCAGGCAGCCGAAGACCTTCACGCCGCACAGCAACGCACAGTTCAACGGGCACCGCAGGAAGACTGGGCGAAACGCCCTGTTACTGCTTACGCCCCGCATTCATTTTCCGGCCTGAGTTAAACTGGCCAAAGCAATATTCCGGTCATATGGAAATATGACCGGCTTGGAGATGACTATATGACAGAACCGGTACTCGAAATCCGCAATCTCGTCACGGAGTTTAAAACCCCGAACGGTGTTATCCGTGCGGTGGACGGTATTTCGCTGAAAGTCGAGCGCGGCAAGACACTGGGTATTGTGGGGGAGAGCGGCTGCGGTAAATCCATGCTGTCGCTGTCTGTCATGGGGCTGGTGCCGCCACCGGGCAAGAATGCCGGCGGTGAAGTGATTTTTGAAGGACAGGATCTTCTGAAACTGTCGGCTGATGAGATGCGCAGGCTGCGTGGTAACCGCATAGCGATGATCTTTCAGGAGCCGATGACTTCGCTCAATCCGGTGCATACAATCGGCTATCAGCTGGTTGAAGCCTTACAGGCGCATCATAAAAAGCCTTACAAGGAAATGCGCGAGGAAGCGATTGAAGCGCTGCGCAAAGTGCGTATTCCTGCACCGGAACGCCGTTTTGATGAATATCCGCATCAGCTCTCCGGTGGTATGCGTCAGCGTGTAATGATTGCTATGGCGCTGGTTTGCAAACCGGTTTTGCTGATTGCCGATGAGCCGACAACAGCGCTTGATGTAACTATTCAGGCGCAGATTCTCAACCTGCTGCGCGAGCTGCAGCAGGAAACCAATATGGCCATCATCCTCATTACCCATGATCTGGGTGTGGTAGCGCAGGTCGCCGATGATGTGGCGGTCATGTATGCCGGTAAGGTGGCAGAACGCGCGTCCGTCAATGCGATTTTTAAAGACCCGCAGCACCCCTATACCATCGGTCTGATGGGCTCGATGCCGCGGATGGATGAGGATGTTGACCGTCTGGTGGCAATCAGCGGTGTCGTTCCGCCGCCGTTTCGTCTGCCGTCTGGCTGCCGGTTTAATCCGCGTTGCCCGTTTTCTGATGAGGAATGCACAGCAACTTTGCCTGCTCTGCATGAGCTCCAAGCCAATCACCTTGTTGCCTGCCATAAAGCTCCGGTGGAGGATTTCGTATGACACAACCACTTCTGGAGCTGCAGGGTATTTCCAAACATTTCCCTGTCAAAAAAGGTCTGATCCGTCAAAAAGTGGTGGGCACAGTCCGCGCCGTGGACGAAGTCTCCTTCAAGCTGATGCCGGGGGAGACTCTGGCGATTGTGGGGGAAAGCGGTTGCGGAAAATCCACCACTGCGCGTCTGGCGCTGCGTCTGCTGGAGCCGACCGCCGGTCGCGTGCTGTTCGAGGGTGAGGATGTCACCAATGCCAGCGGCACCAAGCTGCGTGATCTTCGCCGTAAAATGCAGGTGGTGTTTCAGGATCCTTATGCCAGCCTCAATCCGCGTATGACTGTGGGTGAACTGATTGCCGAGCCGATGCTGGTGCATGGTGTCGGCACCGATGCTTCACGCCGCGAAAGGGTGATTGAACTTCTGCGCCGTGTTGATCTGGCACCTTACCATGCCGCGCGCTATCCGCATGAGTTTTCCGGCGGGCAGCGCCAGCGTATCGGTATTGCCCGAGCGCTTTCACTGTCGCCGAAACTGATTGTCTGTGATGAGCCTGTCTCGGCGCTGGATGTGTCTATTCAGGCGCAGGTGGTCAATCTGCTCAAAGATTTGCAGAAAGAAATGGGACTGTCTTACCTGTTTATTTCGCACGGATTGCCGGTGGTCAAACATATGGCTGACCGTGTGGCAGTGATGTATCTCGGACAGGTGGTGGAGATTGCCGACAAGCATCAGCTATATAATAATCCGCGCCATCCTTATACGCAGGCTTTGTTGTCTGCCGCGCCACAGCCTGATCCGGCTTCGCGTGGCTCGTGGAACGTACTGGGCGGTGATGTGCCGAGCCCGCTCAATCCGCCTTCCGGTTGCCGTTTTCACACCCGTTGTCCGCTGGCTCAGGATTTGTGCAAGCAGCAAGTGCCTGAATTGAAGGATTTAGGAACCGGCCAGCAGGTCGCCTGCCATTTCGAAGCACAGGTACCTGTCTTCAAACATGCCGCGCATTTCGCTTCCGGTGCGGAGAAATTACAGCAACGTCTGGGATTGTTCGCCAAGAAACGTGCTGAAAAAGAACAGGCTGCTTAATATAATGATGTTGATACAAAACAGGCCGCTTCATTTCTGAAGCGGCCTGTTTTTTGTTCGGTGGTTATTTCCAGATTTCGCCGTCCACTTTGCCTTTCAGCTCCGGATAATCCTTGAGCGTGAAATGCGGTGTGCCAAGCTTCTGCTGGTCGAAATAATCCTTGGTCACTTTGACAACAGTGCCGGAGAGCAGCGCAATGGCGATCAGGTTGATGGTTGCCATCAGACCCATGGCTGCATCGGCAGCATTGAACACGGTGAGGATGCTTTCATAGGCACCCCAGACCACCATCAGCAATGTGGAACAACGCAACAATGTGAGCCAGAGATGTCTGCCCGCACCCAGATAAATCATGGCATTTTCCGCATAAGCGTAATTACCGATGATCGAGGTGAAGGCGAAGAAGAAGATCGCGATACTGATGAAATAGCTGCCAAACCAGCCGATATGTGCGGTCATGGCTTCCTGTGTCAGCAGCGTGCCGGTCAGGCCGGAACCCGGAACCAGCTTATGCGACAACAGGATCATGATCGCGGTTGCCGAGCAGATCAGAATTGTATCAATGAAAACGCCCAGTGCCTGCACAAAACCTTGCGAGGAAGGGTGGTGCGGGTTTGGTGTGGCGGAAGCGGCAATATTCGGCGCAGAACCCATACCGGCTTCATTGGAGAACAGCCCGCGTTTCACACCATTCATCAGAGCGCCGGTGATGCCGCCTGCCGCTGCTTCAATGCCGAAAGCGCTTTTAACAATCAGGGCAAACAGCGCAGGGACTTCAGCAATATTGGCAAGCAGCACATAGACGGCAACGCCCAGATAAATTGCCGCCATAAATGGCACAACCAGTTCGGCCACGCGGGCGATCTGACGGATACCGCCGAAAATGACGATACCGGCCAAAGCTGCAATGACGAGACCGACCAGAACTTTTGAGAAACCGAAAGAGCCGTTCATCGCATCGGCAATGGCATTGGCCTGTACGGCGTTAAAAACAAGACCGAATGCGATAATCAGGCAGACAGAAAAAATCGCCGCTGCCCACGGGGCTTTCAGACCTTTGGAAATATAGAAGGCAGGGCCGCCGCGAAACTGGCCGTCATTATCGCGGGTTTTATAAAGCTGTGCCAGCGTGCTTTCGGAATAGGCTGTGGCCATGCCGACAAAAGCGACGATCCACATCCAGAAAATAGCACCGGCACCACCCAGATAAAGCGCGACTGCCACACCGGCAATATTGCCGGTGCCGACGCGTGAGGCAAGGCTGGTGCACAGCGCCTGAAACGGAGTAATCCCGCTGTCATCGCGCTTTGGCGCACGCATGACCGAGCGGAAAAACTCGGGAAAATGGAAGATCTGAAGGAAGCCCAACCGGACCGAGAAATAAATCCCGACAGCGAGCAATCCGTAAATCAGCACATAATCCCAGAGGATCATGTTTATAAAGCTAATAATTGTATTCATCGGTATGACGCGCTCCGCTGCACCTTCGGGTGAGGTGAATATGTCGTTTTTATGATAATTATAATCTGATAAATTGGTTTTAGCTTATATTCACAGCGAATGCATGATTTTTTAAATCAGTGTGGAAATGCGCAATTTTCCGGATTTAATTTTGGTTTTTCAAAAAGATACAGCCGCTCGGTCTGTGTAAAACCGGCGGCTGTTATAAAAAATATTATCGCTGATCCGGCGTCAGAGCTTCAGCTTTACGTGACGATTCACGTCCTTATAGAGCAGATAACGGAACTTTCCGGGGCCGCCGGCATAGCAAGCCTGCGGGCAGAAAGCGCGCAGCCACATATAGTCACCGGCTTCCACCTCCACCCAGTCCTGATTGAGACGGTAGACTGCCTTGCCTTCCAGCACATAGAGGCCGTGTTCCATCACATGGGTCTCGGCAAACGGAATAATGGCACCCGGTTCAAACGTGACGATATTGACATGCATGTCATGTCGCAAATCAGACGGGTCAACAAAACGGGTGGTCGCCCATTTGCCGTCGGTGTCCGGCATGGCAACCGGCTCGACTTCGGATTCATGCTTGAAAAAGGCTTCCGGAACGTCCAGCCCGTTTACATATTCAAAGCTCTTTCTGATCCAGTGGAAGCGGGCAGGCGCATCGCTTTTGTTGCGCACAGTCCAGAGGCTTTTCGGCGGCAGAAAAGCGTAGCTGCCCGCGCGCATGGCATGATCTTTGCCGTCAAGAGTAATAACAATATTGCCCTCAACCACGAAAATACCGGCTTCGGCATCCGGATCAGGTTCAGGTCTGTCACTGCCGCCCTGCGGTTCCAGTTCCACAATATATTGCGCAAAGCTCTCGGCAAAACCGGAGAGCGGACGGGAGAGTATCCAGACGCGGGTTTTATCCCAGAATGGCAGGCATGATGTAACAATATCCATCATCACGCCTTTTGGGATAACCGCATAGGCTTCGGTGAATACGGCACGGTCGCTCAGCAATTGCGTCTGCATCGGTGCGCCGCCCTTGGGGGCGTAATAAGTGCGCTCAGTCATAATCTCTCCCGTTACTTTTACCCTCAGTGCGCAGTCAGGCCGGTTTTCGGTGTTTCTGCAAGAGGGATAACGGGATTATCATTAAAAAAGATAAATTGTCGACAATATTGTATATAATAATCCCGTTTATCTTTTCGATAAACGGGATACAGAACATCAATTATGCAAGATCAGGTCGGTCTGTGGTGATCTGACGGATCGGTGTGTTCTTCCAGAACTCCAGCTCCGGCTCGGTATTCGGTACCCACACGCCCAGACGTTCCGGCGCAATCCGATCGGTAATTGCATCCCAGCTATGGGCGAGCAGGGCTTTCTCAACGGCCAGAATATCGGCATGGCTGTCGAAATAGTCGAGTGCTTCCTGTAACCCGCCGAGAATAGTGGCGCTGAAAGTATTGAGTGAGGCGAGGCGGCGCATTTCCGGTGCAATATCTTTCACTTGCTGTAGCACCTGACGGGTAAAGCCGGTGAGTATGCACTGATCTTCCATGCCCTGCGCACGGATAATCTGCACAGCCGCATCGGTCAGACCGTCATAGAGATCGCCATTGACGCGGTTCTTCAGTTCCACATGTAATTCCATACCGGTCGGTTTGAAGATTTCCAGAACCTCTTCAAACAACGGAATATGCTCATCCATGCTTTCACGCAAAATCGTGTTCTTACGTGCCTGTTTGGAGAGTTCTGCCACATCGCCGATGCCATGGGTGGTGCGCTCCAAAGTCGGATCATGCAGCACAACCACTTCACCGGCATTGGTCAGGTGCAAATCAAATTCCACACCGGCAATATTGAGTTCAGCGGTTTTGCAAAAACCGGAGAGTGAATTTTCAGGCCAGAGATTACGCGCGCCGCGATGGCCGATAATACGTGTCATTGTCTTGCTTTCTGTTATCGAATAGTCGGGTCGAGCTTGTCACGCAGCCAGTCACCAAGAATGGAAATCGACAGCGTGGTGAACATGATCACAAAGGCCGGTGCCAGCATGATCCACGGCGCGGTTGTCAGATATTCACGGCCGTAGCCGACCATATTGCCGAGGCTGGATTTCGGCGGCTGCACGCCAAGACCTAAGAAAGACAGGCTGCTTTCCAGCAGAATGATTTCGGGGAAAGTCAGGGTCATGGAGACGATCAGAGTCGAGGCAATATTCGGCAGGATATGGCGCAGATAAACCCATGATTGCTTAGCACCAAGCTGCGTGACTGCGGCGGCATAGCCTTGCGAGCTGGCAGAAATCGCCAGACCGCGGGCAATACGCGCATAGCGCTCCCAGCCGTAAAGCCCCATCAGGCAAACCAGCAACACCATGGAATTGCCGAAGAAGGCCAGCACGGACAGAGCGAGGATCAGGAATGGCAGTGCCGCCTGAAAGTCGGCCAGTGTCAGCACTACCTGCTCCACAGTTTTGCGGAAATTGGCGGCGAGAAAGCCGACGGTGGTACCGAGCAAGGTAGAAATAATCGTGGCACCAAAGGCGATAAGCAGCGAAACGCGGATGGATTCAATCAGGCGGGATAATACATCACGCCCCACCTCATCTGTGCCGAGCCAGTGTTGCGGGTGACCGGGCATCACAAGGCGGCTTTTGAGGTCCATCGCCGTAATGCTGTAGGGTCTTATCCAGTCAGCTGCGATAGCGATGATAATCATTACTGCAAACCAGACAAGCGACAGCATCACCAGTAAAGGTATGCGTTTCTTTTTGCGTTGATGGACATTGACCACGGGAACGGCGGCACTGTCACTGATTGAGAGTTCAGACATCAGCCGGTTCCTTTACGCTTTGGCCTGATTATCGCGCAGGCGCGGATCGAGAAAACCATAGAGCAGGTCAACAACGAAGTTTGACAGCACCATTGTGGAGGCAATCAGCAGCAGGATGCACTGCACTACTGCGAGATCACGGTTGGAGACAGCAACCACCAGCAGGCGTCCGACACCCGGCCATGAGAACAGGGATTCAATCACCACTGCACCGGCAACCAGCGAGCCGACCATAAAGCCGACCAGTGTCACAATCGGGATAGCTGCATTGGGCAATGCGTGATTGCGGATCACATCGCCCCAGCGCACACCTTTGGCACTGGCTGTGCGGATATAAGGTTGGCCGAGAATTTCGATCATTGCACTGCGGGCAAAACGGGCGAGAATGGCCGCACCGGCAATGCTCATTGTCAGTACCGGAAGAATGGCATGCATCCATGTATCACTACCGCCCGATGGCAGCCATTTCAGCGTCACGGAGAAGATTAGCACCAGCACCAGACCCAGCACGAAATTCGGCAGGGTAAAGCCGATAATGGCGGTCATCATCACCAGCCGATCGATGATACTGTCACGATGGAGTGCCGCATACACACCGGCAGGAATACCGATTGCCAGATTGAGCAGCAAGGTCGGAATGGTCAGCATCAGCGTGGCCGGAATACGCTCGGCAACCAGATCAATCGCTTTCTGGCCGTCGCGCATGGAAACACCGAGATCGCCCTGAAAAATCGCCCCGAAATAGCTGAAATATTGCACGAGGATCGGCTGATCCAGCCCCCATGCCTTGCGGAAGGCTTCAATCGCCTGCGGCGGTGCATCGGGGCCAAGAATGATCTGTGCCGGATCGCCGGACATGCGCAGCACGATAAAGGCAAAGGTCACAACCAGCATGACTGTAATAAAAGCCCGTAACAGACGGGTTAGGAAAAAGGAAATCATCAGTCTGTCCTGTTATCCGGCTAATGCTACGGGTTGCGTTTGGCCATCGTATAAGTGGCTTGTTTGCTTCTTGTCATAGAGATGACAGGCAACACTATGCTCTTTGCCGGTATGCAAGGTTTCCGGCACATCGGTGCGGCAGCGCTCCGAGGCAAAACGGCAACGCGGATGAAAGGCACAGCCGCTTGGTCTGGCTGCCGGATTTGGCGGCTCGCCCTGCAGGATAATACGATTGCTCAATAAAGTTCCGGGCACCGGAATACTGGAAACCAGTGCCTGCGTATAAGGATGTTGGGGTGCCTGAAAAATTACATCGGACGGTGCTTCCTCAACAATCCGTCCCAGATACATCACAGCCACGCGGTCGCTGATATTGCGCACCACTTTCAGATCATGGCTGATAAACACCATGGCAATACCGTTTTTCTCCTGCAGGTCGCGCAGCAGATTGACCACCTGCGCCTGAATGGAAACATCCAATGCAGAGACGGCTTCATCGCAAACCAGTAATTCGGGATTGCAGGCAATGGCGCGGGCAATCACCACACGCTGGCGCTGCCCGCCGGAAAGCTCATGGGGAAAGCGCGCTGCATGATGCGGCATCAGGCCAACGGACTGCATCAGTTCTTTCACCCGTGCCGCACGGCTTTCTTTGTCGCCAATACCGTGGATCAGCAGCGGTTCTTCAATTTGTGTGGCGATGGTCAGACGGCGGTCGAGGGCAGCCAGCGGGTCTTGATAGACAAGCTGCATGCGTTTGCGCAAAGCCCGCCATTCATTGGTGCGGGCAGGCGGCAGAACCTCGCCGTCAAAGCGCACTTCACCGGTACTCGGACGCTCCAGCCCCAGCAGCAGGCGACCGGTGGTGGATTTGCCGGAACCGCTTTCACCGACAATGCCCAGCGTCTTGCCTTTTTGTAAGGACAGGCTCACCGCATCAACGGCTTTGACTTCTGTCGGTTTGGCAAACAAACCGCGTTTGGAGGTATAGATTTTGCTTAGATTTTTTGCTTCGAGCAGTGGCTTGTTCATGACAGCACCTGCTGCTGTGTTGCGGACGCAGGGGCAATGAATGCAGCCGGTATGACCGGTGCCGGAGGAATAGTTGTGTCGCGTATTTCGACAGGGCGGAAACAGGCGACATAGCGATCATCCTGATTGCCGGTCAAAGGCGGCAGATCGCTTTTGCAACGATTTTCCGCACGGTTACAACGCGGAGAAAAAGCACAGCCTTTCGGCAATTTGCCCGGTTCAGGCACTGTGCCTTCAATCGGGATGAGACGTTCACGGCCGCCGTCAATACGCGGGATCGCATCAAAAAGCCCGCGTGTATAGGGATGGCGCGGCTGGGCAAACAATGCTTCAGTTGAGCTTTTCTCGATCATACGACCGGCATACATCACGCAGACCCGTTCGCAGATTTGCGATACGGCACCGAGATCATGGCTGATAAACACAATCGCCATGCCGGTTTCCTGACGGATACGGGCGAGCAGGTCGAGCACCTGTGCCTGAATAGTCGCGTCCAGCGCCGTGGTCGGCTCATCGGCAATCAGAAGATCCGGTTCACCGGCTAAGGCCATGGCGATCATCAGACGTTGGTTCTGGCCGCCGGAAAACTCATGCGGAAAATTATCAAGACGGCGGGCAGCATCGGGAATGCCAACCAGTTCCAGCAGGCGCAGCGCTTCTATGCGCGCAGCCGCACCGGAAATGCCGCGATGCAGTTTCACCGCTTCTTCAATCTGCTTGCCGACACGGATTACCGGATTGAGCGAAGAGGACGGGTCCTGAAAAATCATGGCAATGCGGGCACCGCGCACGGATTCCAGTTTGCGCCGTGGTGCGCCGACCAGATTAGCACCGTCAATGATGACAGAACCGGAGACGGTGGCTTTCTTCGGCAACAGCCCAAGCGCTGCCAGCCATGTCACGGATTTGCCGCAACCGGATTCCCCGACCAGCCCGACGGCTTCACCTTTTTCGATTTTCAGATTGATACCGTGCAAAACCTGCACGCCGTCAAAAGCCACTTTCAGATCGGCGATCTCGACCAAAGCCATCGACGCACTCCTGTCATAAAGAACGGCATCAAATGCCGAAGCAGAGAATGAAACAAAAAAGCCATGCGGATGGTGACATCCGCATGGCCTAAAGGGCTTAACCCCAGTTGTTGCTACGGAATTCCATGGCGAAGGCCGGTGCGGCTTTCCACTTCACGGATTTACGTTTGGCGGTGAAGGTCGCGTTCTGATGCAGAAGCGTATAGGCCGGATCTTCACGCTCGCAGATTTCCAGCATCCGCTTGAAGGCTTCACGGCGTTTGCCCTGATCCATGCTGGTTTCAAGGAAACCGGACAATTCGTTCATTTCCTTATTGGTCCATTCGCCAACCTGCTGCTGCTGGCCGTTCGGGCCGTGCTGGCTGACAATGGAAGAAACAGGATCATTGAACGGAGCCGAGTTTGACCAGTCACGCACAGCGCGTGTCGGGGTCTGTTCCAGAATTTGCTGCCAGTTTTCCTTCATTTCGATCTCAACATTGAGACCGGCCTGCTGCCACATCTCCACCAAAATCTGACCGGTTGCGGTCTGGTTGGTGTAGTAGTTGTTGAGCAGACGATAAGGGATCGGATCGCCTTTATAACCGGCTTCTTTAAGCAGTTGACGGGCGAGATCCGGATTATATTCCGGAACAGTCCAGTCCTTGATGAACATGTCATCATAATAAGACCATTGCAGACCAGCCGGAATTTCTGTGCGGCCTGCCCAGAGGCTATCCACGATAGCCTGACGGTCAATCGCATGGGTGAAAGCGCGGCGGATCAGCGGATTGGCAAGTTGCGGATGGTTCTTGTCAAATACGGTCAGACGGTGATTGAGAACCGCGCCGCCGAGAACTTCGAATTCCGGATTTTTCTCGATAGTTTCGATCTGATCCGGCGGGATATCGCAGGCGAAATCATATTCACCGGAGAGCAGGCCATTGACGCGGGAGGCCACTTCCGGCACCTCAATAAAGCGGATGCTTTTCAGCGGCGGGCGACCGCCCCAATACTCATCATGTGCTTCAAGCTGCAGATAATTATCCGGCTTGAATTCAACGATCTTATAAGGGCCGGTGGTCACAGGCTTGCGTGCCCAGTCCAGATAGCTGTTGGCTTCTTCAAAAGCGCGGCGGTTCATAATCTGGCTGCCGTAACGGGAAATGCGGCCTTCCAGTGTGATATCCGGCGTACCGTTTTTGAAGCGCACGGTATATTTATCGATGATCTCAACGCCGAGCAGTGACGGGAAATTGCGGCGCGCTGTGGCAGGCACTTCCGGCGGCAGTTCTTTGCTCTCGCGGTTGGTCGGGTTCATTTCCAGAACGCGCAGGGTCTCGCCGGTATTCGGTTTGGTATCACCGAACATGCGATCAGTGCTGAAAGTGAAGGCCACATCTTCGGCGGTCATTTCATCGCCGTTGTGGAATTTGACGCCTTGGCGCAGTTTCAGTTCAACAGTCTGATCGTCAATACGTTTCCACTCGGTCGCCAGTGCCGGTGCACGCACGAGATTATTCATATAATCAAGACCGATCAGCGCTTCCCACAATTGCGAGAAGAAGACGCGTTCGCCCACATTGGACTGTTCGCGCAATACATCAAGCGTATTGGAATTGGATACTTTCTGCACCGCAATGGTGATGGAAGGACGGTCATTGCTCTGCGCAATAGCAAAGCGTGGCAGGGTCAGAGAGGCTGCGCCGAAGCCGATCAGGCCGAGTGCATTACGCCGGTTAATCGAAACCATCAAAGGTCTCCCGTTGTTGACAGAAATGTCATGCCGTCCGGCCGTTAAAAGCAGGGGTAAAGACCATGCCGGCATGGGCTGGCAGCGGAATAGGCTCTCTGTATGACAGGGGTATAAATCTGATTTTATCTTTTCATGACGTTCTGTTGACGGTGGGGTTCTGTGTTGCAACGGTATGAATTATTTATGAAATTTTGAATTTTGAGCAATTTTGCACAAGGCTGTAAAATGCCTGACATATAATGCAGGCAAGAGCGCGCCCATGCGGTTGGCGGCAGAGTTGCTGCGCCGCTCTGTCGATGCATATTATGGAATTGTGCATCGCGTTTTGGCGCCATCCTTCAACGAGTGTGGCTATCTGATTATTATCGAGGACGAGACAATGTCTGAACTGCCGATTATTGGTGCTGCCCTGCTGGTTGAGGAAATGCCTGTTCATCGCGACTGGTATCTGGAAAAGCCGCGTGATCTGGAAATCCAGAGCTTTATCAACGCTGATGTTTTGATCGGCGACTGGAAACCGATGGCTGAAGAAATCAAAAAACAGCTGGATGGTCATCAGGGGCGTCTGGGCATTCACGGCCCGTTCTGGGGCTTTACCATTGATACGCCGGATCCGGATGTGCGTACCGTTGTGCAGAAACGTCTCGATCAGGCGCTGGATGTTTGTGAATTTCTCGGCGCGGATCAGGTCGTGATCCACAGCCCGTTCACCACATGGTCGTATAACCATCTGGATGACGGTTTTAACGGTCGTGAAGAAATCACCGAAAACACCCATCTTACTCTGGCACCGGCTATTCGCCGTGCAGAAAATATGGGCGTGACTTTTGTTATCGAGAATATTGAAGACATCAATCCGTTTGAGCGCCTGAAACTGGCTGACAGCTTCAATTCATCTGCAGTGGCGGTCTCTATTGATACCGGCCATGCGCATTATGCCCATGGCAATACCGGTGCTGCACCGGTTGATCATTTCGTTCATGCCGCTGCCAACCGTTTGCAGCATGTGCATTTGCAGGATGCGGATGGCTATGCAGACCGCCATTGGGCAACCGGTGACGGCACAGTCAACTGGAAAGCCGTTTTTGCAGCACTCAAGCAATATGACAGCAATCCGCGCCTGATTTTGGAAATGCGCGACCATAATGATATTAAAAAATCGATGAAATATCTGGAAGCTGTTGGTCTCGGACAGTAAACCTTTAGCAGCCGAAAAGAATTGTTGTTGCGTCCTGCCGGTGTTACACCGGCGGGATGTTGCATTTTGAGGAGCCTGTTATGTCTGTTTTGCGTCCGGTTTTGTCTGCCTGTCTTTTGTCTGTTTTATGGACAGGTACAGTGCTTGCACAACAAAATCCGGCAGAACCGCAGAAGCAGGAACAGGTTAAGGCGGAAGGCCCTTGCGCGGCTATTTTTGCTGAGGCGGATTTGTCTTCACTTCTGGACGGCGCTGAAATTACCTATCGTGCAGATGGCTGCACACTCAGCAATGTCACCATCGATGCCGGAACCTATCAGAGCTGGTCAGCCGAAACCGTTGAAATCCGCAGTGCTCCGCTGGAAAAGGACGCTGAATACTGGCCGGAATGGGCTGAAATCTCTGTCAAGTCTGTCGGATACTGGCCGTCCAGTCTCCCTGCGATGCGTTATTTAAGCAAAATTCAGAAGAATGGTTTTGATCTGAAACTGGCCTATCAATGGGATAAGGACAGTAAAATATTCCGCGTGAATGAAGCGCGTTTCTCCGGCCGGTATATTGGTGAAGTGCTGTCATCCGCGACGGTTGAGCTGTCTGAATTGCCGCGTTTTGATATTCTGGGGGCGCAAAGCTCGTCTCTGGAAACCATGAAAATTCGTGAGATTTCGACCGAGCTCGACGATCAGGGTTTCTTTGCAAATTATGTTATGACAACTATCGTCGGGATGATTGGTTATAATGATGATCCGGAACCGGAAATTGAAAAATATCGCTCTATGGCGCTGGCTTTTGTCGCGGGATTGTCAGCCAATATGATTGATGCCGACGGCAAACAGGCACTCAGCCGTTTGATTGCTGATCTGCCGCATCCACAATCTAAGGCCGCGATAAAGCTGGTTTTTGATCCGGCTTTTTCTGTGTCCCAATCCGATAGCTCACCTCTGGCTGTGCTGGCTGCGTTTCAGAAAAATCTGAAAATCAGTGCCGTTTATGCCGGTAAATAAGGCTTTGGCAGCATTTTTCTGAGCGGGTTTGACCGGACCTGCACAATTTTGATTACGCGGGCTTGCGTTTTGTGAAACGGTTTCCGGTGGTCTCGGTGTTTGGTTTTCGTTATAGCGGAAAAAACATTTCGTATCAGGCATCGGGACATTATTCATATGCAGGCTCTTGAACAGGCGTTTCCGCGCCGCGCAATTCAGATCAAAAACTCCGGCTTTTCCGGTGGTATTATTCTCTCTTTTGCGATGATTGTCTGTATGGCGCTTGGTGCGTTTCTGCTCTGGTACCAAGGGCCGGGTATTCTGCGCGACTATAAAATCAGCCAGAATCCGGTCGTGGATGAGAATGCCAGCTTGCGCAAAGGCGAGTGCAAAACCCGCCAGCTGATTATGACCGATTGTAAAGCCGATATTGTTTTCAAGGACAGTGCCGGTCAATCTGTTCAGGAGAGCGTCAGCTTCATGTTTTTTGATATGAAAAGTGGCGGTTATGATGTGGAAATCGTTCGCTCCGGTGATGATCCGTCACTCGTGACACTGGATTTGGGCATCGAAAAGCTCTGGGATCGTATTTTCACCCTTGGTGTTTTCACTGTGCTGCTGATCGGTGGTGCGATTGCAGTGATTGTGGCCATGTTCAGAACGCGTGGTCTGAATAAGAAAATCCGCAAACCGCTGCCTCTTAAGCCGGTTGCTGTCACAGTGACCGGTATTCAGTCGAATTACGGTATACGCAATGTGTTTTACAGCTATCTGAATGAAGCGGGTAAAAAGAAGAAGCGCGCCAGCCGCTTTAAAAAGAAAGAAGAACCGTTTTATCTGAGCGTTGCAGCCGGAAATAAGAAGAATGAAACACCCGCGCTCGCTGTGCTGCCACAGGGATGTGACGTGCCGGTGCTGCTGGATGCAGATCTGAACCGGCTTGACCTGACGGCGGATGAAAAACAGGCTATTGAGAACGCACTGGCAGTCTGACTGTAATAATGTGCAGAGAACTTGTTCTTTTGAACAGGTTCTCTTTAACTGGCGGAAATCGGACGATTTGTCGGGAAATAATGTTTACCGGCAATATGCAGGCACTTTATTAGGAATGCGCCTTTTGATGCTTGGCGTGACGCACACAAAATCTTGACATTCAGCTTATACTGGCAATTGTTTCCCTGTGCAGGTGATGGTTGATATTGATTTGTCAAACTATATTGCCTTGTGCGAACCCGGTATAAAAGGTGCGGAATGCTTGACAAAGGCTTGATACTGATTGTTGAAGATGAACCGGCAATTGCCGGTATTCTCGAAGCTTACCTCATCCGTGACGGGTTCCGCACAGTCTGTGCTTCTGACGGTGAAATAGCATTGCGCCATCATGCCATGCTTTCGCCGGATCTGATCCTGCTGGATGTCAAAATGCCCAAATATGACGGTTTTGAAGTTCTGGCGCGCATCAGGCGGGAAAGCAATATTCCGGTGATTATGATCAGCGCGCTGGCAGAAGATCTGGATCGTCTCTCAGGTCTGCGTCTCGGTGCGGATGATTATGTGATTAAGCCGTTCAACCCGCAGGAAGTTGTGGCGCGGGTGAATGCTGTGTTGCGCCGCACCCGTAATAATGCGGCCAATGCAGCGATCCGCTTTGAGAATATTCTGGTTGATTTTGATGCCCATGCGGCTTTCACCGATACGGATGAGGAGCGGCAGTTGCTGCCGTTAACGCTGAGCGAGTTTCGTATTCTCGCCCATATGATCCGGCGTCCGACCCATGCATTTCCGCGCAATGATCTGCTGGATGCCTGCCTGCCGCAAAGTGATGCGCTGGTTCGTACCATTGATACGCATATTGCCAATCTGCGCCGCAAAATTGAAGCATCAGGCGGGCCCTCCGGTCTGTTTCCGGCGGTGCGTGGTATTGGTTACCGTCTGGCAGAACCACGATGAAATTATCCCGCCTGTCACTGAGTACGGTTTCAGCTCTGGTCACAGCAGCGATGCTGATGCTCAGTTTTTCAATTATTTTCTTTGGTGTCATGTGGGTACAAGGCCTGTATGAGCAGCAATATCTGAGCCAGATCAGTGATAATGCCCGTCTCGCTTATGAGATGCTGGACAGGGGGGAGCTTCCGAAAGAGGCCGATTTTCTGGCTCTTGTCCAGCAACTGACGCCTTTATACGAAGATGCAGAGGCTGAGCTTTATCTTCTGGTGCTGAAATTCGGACTTGGGGCTGCGTTGATTTGCAGCCTCATCGGTTATTGGCTTGCCCGTAAATTCAGCAGCCCTTTGGAAAAGCTTACACGCGTAGTGAATAACCTGCGTGAAGGCGATTTTTCCGTCCGTGTTCCTGGCACGGTTAAAGGCACCAGCGAAGTTGCGATGCTTATCGAGCGCTTCAATGCGCTGGCAGAAGAGCTGGAGAATATGGAGCGCCGTCTGCGCTTCAACACCATGGCGGTTGCTCACGAGTTGCGTACGCCTCTGACCATTGTTCAGGGCATATTGCAGGGAATGGCCGATAAGATTTTTCCGCGGGATGATGACCGGATTCAAGACCTGCTGATGCAGGTGGAAGGTTTGACCCGTCTGGTCAATGACCTGCGTACATTATCGCTTGCAGCCAGCCAGAAACTGGTGACCGAGCGTTGTAATACAGATATTGCACAGGCGGCCGAGCAGGTCTTGCAGGCTTCACGCTCACTGCTTGCCGAAGCGGGAATGGTGCTGGAAACCAATCTGAAACGCGCCATCATTCCGGCGGACAGTCAGCGTCTGCGGCAGGCCATGCTGGCCGTTCTGGAAAATGCCTGCCGTTATGCATCATCCGGCGGATATTTGCGCTGTGAAAGCGGATATCTGAATAAAGAAGAAGCCTTTTTGCGTATTATTGATCGCGGACCGGGCTTCGATCAGGAATTTTCCGGTCATACGATTGATGTGTTCTGGCGTGGTGAGCCGTCCCGTGCAAGGGCAACCGGCGGGTCAGGTCTGGGCTTGTCAATTGTCCGTGCAATCGTGACTGCCCATGGCGGCAGGGTGGAACAGGCCAGTCTTGCTGAGGGCGGAGCTTCCGTGACCATGATTTTTCCGCGCAAATTGGCGGAGAATAAGCCGGACGGGACAGCGGCATAAACTCATAATATCCGGTTTTTAGTTCCGTATTATGGAGTAATGTTTTTACACAACTGTCATAAAATACAGTTTTCATAGGTAAATTATAAAAAAATTATTGAATATATTGTTTGACGATAAGTCTTAAACCGGATCACATCTTCTTCCGGTTAAATCTTGACAATTTTGCTGCACATCAACGCGTGTAATAAACGTGAGCGAGAATTGTTGAGTGCCATATTATACGGGGTTTCAGCCAGAATTTCAGGATAAGAAGAACCTGTCTGTCAAGTTGCAGCAGCGATTACACGCGCTTGTGTCTTCTTCATTCCTTCTGCGTAGTACGAAGCGACCGCAAGTCACCAGACGGAATCTTTGCAAAAGTGAGTTTTTACTGACCGGCCAACATATGATGTTTGCCGGACGGAGTGTCGTTCCATGAGAAAGCTACCTCATGATTTATATTTATGTTTTGTTTCTATTGTATTTATTCGTGTGTGAATTTTTATGGGTATAAATAATAATCCGCCTGCACTGATACGCAGTTCTGCCGGTCCATTGCACAGCAATGTTTCTGCCATTCGCCATGGCAATTACAGACTTAACATCCTGATAAGACTGGCAGTGATTGTCAGCTTTATCTTCATGGTGATACCGGTCATTGATATTACGGTTTCCGGCTGGTTTGCAGATCGTGCAGGCCAGTTTCCGCTACATGAGAACCGTTTCTTACTGACATTGCGTGATCTGCACCGCACTTTGCCGGCGATCATCGTGCCCGCATTGCTTACTTGTCTGATCATGCAAGGCCTGCTTAACCGGCGCTGGCTGCCTGCACCGCATAAGCTGCTTTATATTCTGTCTGTCTATGCTATCGGCGCGGCAGCTATTGTTCATGGTTTGAAATATATGGTCGGCCGTGCCCGTCCGAATGAAATTATGGAATTCGGCGGCAGTTCGTTTTTCAGTCCGGCATGGCAGATTGCCAAGAGCTGTCAGAGCAGTTGCTCTTTTCCGTCAGGTGAATCCGCGAGTGCTATGGCAATGCTTGCTATTCCGTTGGTTCTGGGCGGTACCAATCGTGTGCTGCTGCTGATTATTACCGGTTTTGCAGCTTTGGTTTTCTCACTGAACAGGCTGGTGATGGGTGCCCATTTCCTATCGGATATCACGCTGTCATGGCTGTTTGTTGCGATTACTATGGCATGGTTCTGGCCGGTTTTTCAGCGCCATGGCGATCGCATTGACAACTTCATTTTCAAGATCGGTCAGCGTATCCGTAATCGCGGTTTCGTGTGGCTGGCTCCGGTTGCGATGATCTGTAGCGGGCAGGGCTTGCACCAGTCCATTTTTTAAAAGCGCGGTGAAAAGCACTCGGCTCCGTATAGCCGAGTTCTGCCGCAATCATTCCGACAGGCTTATCGGTTTCTTGCAGCCAGTTCAGCGCATATTGGCGGCGCAGTTCTTCTTTTAGGCTGCTATAGCTCATGCCGTCTGCCCGCATATGGCGGCGTAATGTCGGCTCGGATATATGCAGGCTTTGCGCTGCCTGTGCAAAATCCGGCCAGTTGGCAGGCGGGGTTTCCCGCAGCAATTTGTGGATTGCTGAAGCACTGCCGCGATCATAGCGATAACGCAGCAGAATATTGGCCGGTGCCTGTGCCAGAAACTGCCTTAGGGCTGCTTTGCTGCGGTGGATTTTCAGCGACAGCAGTACAGGATCGAAGCTGAGGCTGGTCTCCTGTTGAAAAAAACGGACTTTGGTGCTGAAAAAATCCAGATAATCCGGCCTGTCCGGCGGAGGCGCACCGCGAAAACCAATATCGTGGATAGGCAGGCGCCGTTTTACCAGCCAGCACAGCAAACCGTAAAGAATGAGAAAAAAGGTGCGGTAGGCAAAGGCAGGGCGTGCTGGGCTCACCTCACGCAACACAATAACAGCCAGCTCATCGCGCAGGATCAATTCACCTTTAGGCTCACCGATCAGCAATGTGAAAAAGCGTAATGACCGGCGGATGGCATGTTCGAGATTATCGCTGGACAGAGCAGCGTGACACAGCATGGCGAAACTTCCGGGTGGCATCGGGCGCTGGCCGAAGCGGAAAAACTCGCATTGAATTTCCTCCGCAATCGCCAGCCAGAGGCGGCTGTAACGTACGGCATCCAGCTTGAAATCCGGTTGCTGTAAGGCATTGGCATCAATACCGGCACCTGCCAGCACAAGCGGTATTTTTGCAGGTGCATAGTGTTGCAAGACTGTCAGTGCATCATCAACAAAGCCACGACCGATCATGGTTTCCTCCTGCTCCTGAGTAACAGGATATGGCAAAACCGATCAAAAAATAAAGTCCAAACTGTCATTCTTTGCCATAGATCTTAGGGCTAGGCTCAAAGTTCTTCATCTGAATATGCAACTCTGGGAGGGCGCACAGATGGCAGATTCTGTGGTTATTGTCGGCATGGCGCGCACGCCTCTGGGCGCTTTTCAGGGCGCTTTCAGCGCGGTGCCGGCGGCAGAACTTGGTGCAACAGCAATCAAGGCCGCGATTGAGCGGGCAGGGATTGCAGCACACGAGATTGATGAGACTTTGCTGGGCTGTGTGTTGTCTGCGGGGCAGGGGCAGGCACCGGCACGACAAGCCGCGATTGCTGCCGGCATTCCCGTGGCATCAGGGGCTACGACGATTAATAAAATGTGCGGTTCCGGCATGAAGGCCGTGATGCTGGCACATGATATGCTGGCCGGTGGCAGCGCGGATATTATCGTGGCGGGTGGCATGGAGAGCATGACCAATGCGCCCTATCTGTTGGATAAAGCCCGTGGCGGCTATCGCATGGGGCACGGCAAAATCAGTGATCATATGTTTCTCGACGGGCTGGAAGATGCCTATGAAAAAGGCCGGTTGATGGGCAGTTTTGCCGAGGATTGTGCCGAGGCCTTTCAGTTCAGCCGCACCGCGCAGGATGAATTTGCGCTGCGCTCTTTAAAGCGTGCGCAGACGGCGCTGGAGCGCGGTTATTTCTCAAAGGAAATTGCGCCGGTTGTTACCGGAAACGGCAACTCCGCACATCTGATTGATATGGATGAACAGCCTGCCAAAGCACGACCGGAGAAAATTCCGTTTCTGCGGCCTGCTTTTCGTGAGGACGGAACGGTCACGGCAGCCAATTCCAGTTCGATTTCTGACGGTGCGGCGGCACTGGTGCTGATGCGCCTGTCGCAGGCAGAAAAGCGCGGGCTGACACCGCTTGCCCGTATTGTTGCGCAAACATCCTATGCCCATGAACCGCGTTTGTTTGCCACAGCGCCAATCGGTGCCATGCGCAAACTCTATGAGAAAACCGGCTGGACAAAAGATGATGTTGATCTTTTCGAGATCAATGAAGCCTTTGCCGTGGTGACAATGGCGGCAATGCAGGAACTCAATCTGCCAGCGGAGAAAGTGAATATTCATGGCGGTGCCTGTGCGCTCGGCCATCCGATCGGTGCATCAGGCGCGCGCATTCTGGTGACATTGCTGGCAGCTTTGCAGACCCATGATTTGCCGCGCGGCATTGCCAGTATTTGTATCGGCGGCGGTGAGGCAACAGCCATAGCGGTGGAGCGTTTATAGCCACAAACACAGTGATTTATGCATTTTGGGAGGATTGCATGAGGCAACTGAGTACGGAGAATTTTAAGCAGGCGCGTGATTTTCTTTTGCAGTATCGCGAGAATTATCAGGCCGCAAAAGCCGGTTTTGTCTGGCCGGAGGCACTGCTCTTTAACTGGGCGCTGGACTGGTTTGATGCCGAGCTTGCCGCTAACCCGCAAAGCCGCGATCAGACCGCTTTGTGGATTGTCGATAGCGCCACGCAAACAGACATAAAACTGAGTTTTGCCGATCTGAGCATCCGCTCTTCCCAGCTTGCCAATTATCTGCGCGGGCTTGGATTGAAGCGCGGCGATCATCTGCTGGTACTACTCGGCAATGTGCCAGCTCTGTGGGAAGCCATGCTTGCAGCGATGAAACTCGGCATTATCGTTATTCCTGCTACGACTTTGCTAACACCGGATGAACTGTCTGACCGGCTGGAGCGTGGCCATGCCTGCGCCATTCTCGCAACCGGCGATCAGCTCTTAAAATGCGAGGGACTGGCCGGAGATGAGGTGCTGCGCATTCAGGTGCCGAATGGTCATGCCGCAAAAAACAGTAACTGGCACGATTATAACGAAGCCTTCAATCAGTCCGCTGAATTTCAGCCGGATGGTGAAACACAGCCGCATGATCCGATGCTGCTTTATTTCACCTCCGGCACCACCGCTAAGCCGAAACTGGTACGGCACAGCCATCGCAGCTATCCGGTCGGCTCACTCTCGACCATGTATTGGATAGGTCTACAACCGGCCGATATCCATCTGAATGTCTCATCTCCCGGCTGGGCGAAACATGCGTGGAGTTCACTATTCGCACCGTGGAATGCCGGTGCCACCGTGCTGGTGGTCAATCAGTCAGCCTTCAGCGCCAAGGTGTTGCTGGCAGAAATGCAGCGTTGTGCAGTGACCACAATGTGCGCCCCGCCGACCGTATGGCGTATGCTGATACAGGAAGACCTCAAAGCCTGTAAAATGAGCCTGCGCGAAGTGGTAGGTGCCGGTGAGCCGCTTAATCCTGAAATTATTGATCAGGTGCGCGACGCATGGGGACTGACAATCCGCGATGGTTATGGCCAGACCGAAACCACGGCACAGGTGGCGAATAGTCCGGCGCAGAATGTGAAAAGCGGCGCTATGGGCAGGCCGTTGCCGGGCTATGAGGTGGTCATCCTTGATGCAGACGGCCACGCGGCACAGGAAGGCGAAGTCTGTCTGCTGCTGGATGACAAACATCCGGCAGGGCTGATGCAGGGCTATCAGGAAACGGACGGCAGGCTCAGCGGCACCGATGGTCGTGTCTACCGTACCGGTGATGTTGCCTATCAGGATGCGGATGGTTATTTGCATTTCGTTGGCCGCGCCGATGATGTGTTTAAATCCTCTGATTATCGTATCAGCCCGTTTGAGCTGGAAAGCGTGTTGCTGGAACATGATGCGGTAACGGAGGCCGCCGTCATTCCGGTGGATGATCCGATCCGTCTGTCGGTTCCCAAAGCCTATATTCTGCTGCGCGCCGGTGAAGAGCCTTCCCGTGCGCTCGCGCTTTCGGTTCTGCAATATACCAATGAGCGTCTGGCACCGTTCAAGCGCATCCGCTCGCTGGAATTCGTGCGGGAGCTGCCCAAAACAATCTCCGGAAAAATCCGCCGTGTGCAACTGCGCCGTTTTGAGCGGGAGGGCATTGAAGATGATGTGTTTCGTGGCATTGCGTTTGATGAGGGTGAATTTCCGGAACTGAACATCGGGCGCAACAGACCTGTGCAGAGCGAAGGAGAGAACCATGTCCGGTGAACTCAACGAGGAGCAGAGCAGTATTTTCGCCATGGCTGCGGATTTTGCCGCGCAGGAACTGGCACCTCATGCTCTGGAATGGGATGAGCAGAAGCACTTTCCCGTGGATGTGCTGCGCAAAGCGGCGGCACTGGGCATGGGTGGCATCTATATTCGTGATGATGTTGGCGGTTCCGGACTGACCCGCATGGATGCGGCATTGATCTTTGAGGCGCTGTCGCAAGGCTGTCCGGTCATCGCCTCGTACCTGTCGATCCATAATATGTGCGCATGGGTGATTGATGCCTATGGCTCAGAAACACAGCGCCAGAAATGGTTGCCGCAACTGACACCGATGGAACTGATCGCCAGCTATTGTCTTACCGAACCGTCCTGCGGTTCCGATGCCGCCAATCTCAGCACTAAAGCTGTGCGCGATGGCGATGACTATCTGATTACAGGGCAGAAACAGTTTATCTCCGGTGCAGGTGCGAGTGATATTTATATCGTGATGGCACGAACCGGTGAGGCAGGCGCAAAAGGTATTTCGGCCTTTATCGTGCCCAAGGATGCAGTCGGCCTGTCTTTCGGTGCCAATGAAAAGAAAATGGGCTGGAATGCCCAGCCGACCCGCACGGTGATGTTCGATAATGTGCGCATACCGGCGGAAAACCTGATTGGTCAGGAAGGCATCGGTTTTAAAATTGCGATGTCGGCGCTGGATGGCGGTCGGCTGAATATTGCCGCCTGTTCGCTCGGTGGTGCGCAGGCCGCTTTTGACAAGGCGCTGACCTATATGGATGAGCGCAAGGCTTTCGGCTCAAAGCTGCATCAGTTTCAGGCATTGCAATTCCGCCTTGCCGATATGGCTACGGAGCTGGAGGTAGCGCGCACATTTCTGCACCGCGCTGCCCGTGCGCTCGATCGTCATGATGCCGATGCGGTGAAGCTTTGCGCTATGGCCAAACGTTTTGTCACTGATGCCGGATTTAACGTGGCCGATCAGGCGCTGCAGCTGCATGGCGGCTACGGTTATCTGAGCGAATATGGCGTGGAAAAATTGGTGCGCGACCTTCGCGTGCATCAAATTCTGGAAGGTACCAATGAGATCATGCGGGTGATTATCGCCCGTGAAATTTTGAGCGGGAGAGCACTTTCAGGAAAAGTGTGAAACGGTTTTCCGCCCGGAAATGCGATGTTTTAAAGAGGAAAGCGATAAATGAACACTCAAACTATTGGTTTTATCGGCCTCGGTCATATGGGCGGGCCTATGGCGGCCAATCTCGTCAAAGCGGGATTTAATGTGTGCGGTTTTGATCTGGTTGAGGCATCAAAACAAGCAGCTAAAGCAAACGGCGTTCAGATTGCGGATAATGTGGAGCAGTTGGTGCAGGGCGCTGGTGTGGTTATCACCATGCTGCCCGCCGGTTCTCATGTGTTGAGCGTCTGGCATGAACTGACAGCGCTGGTTGTGCCGGATACATTGCTGATTGATTGCTCGACCATTGATGTCGACAGCGCCCGCAAGGCGCATGAAATGGCGGCAGAGCATAAATTATTGAGCATTGATGCACCGGTTTCCGGTGGTGTGGTTGGTGCAACGGCGGCAACGCTCACCTTTATGGCTGGTGGCGAAAAAGCTGCTTTTGACAAGGCTGAACCGGTTCTGGCCGCTATGGGCAAGCGCATTGTGCATTGCGGTGAGGCCGGTGCAGGGCAGGCGGCGAAAATCTGTAATAATATGATCCTCGGCATCTCTATGATTGGCGTGTGCGAGGCTTTCGCTTTGGGTGAAAAACTGGGTCTGTCCCAGCAGGCATTGTTTGATGTGGCCTCCACTTCGTCCGGCCAGTGCTGGGCGCTCACCACCAATTGTCCGGTGGCGGGGCCGGTGCCGACATCCCCTGCAAACAGGGATTATCAGCCGGGCTTTGCCGCAAGTTTAATGCTGAAAGATTTGAAACTGGCGCAGGAAGCGGCGGCCTCGGTGGGGGCAACCACGCCATTGGGAGCGGAGGCGGCACAGCTCTATAATCTGTTCAACGCGCTTGGTTCGGGCGGGGAGGACTTCTCCGGTATTATCCGCCTGTTACGCGGCAAGGAGGGTACATCATGACTTATGAAACCATTCTCACGGAAATGCATGGTCGTGTGCTGCTCATCACGCTGAACCGTCCGCAGGCGCTGAATGCATTGAACCGGCAACTGGCGGCAGAGCTGATTGCAGCAGCAGAGGCAGCGGACAAAGACGAGCATGTGGGCTGTATTGTTCTGACCGGCTCGGCCAAAGCCTTTGCCGCCGGTGCGGATATCAAGGAAATGCAGGCGCAGGATTTCAGCACCATGTTCGCGGCAGACTGGTTCGGCGAGTGGGAGCGTTTTACCTCGGTGCGCAAACCGATTATTGCCGCTGTGGCTGGTTATGCGCTGGGCGGTGGCTGTGAACTGGCGATGATGTGCGATTTTATTCTGGCGGCAGATAATGCCCGATTTGGCCAGCCTGAAATCCGCCTTGGCGTTATTCCGGGCATGGGCGGCTCGCAGCGGCTTACCCGCTTTGTCGGTAAATCCAAGGCGATGGAAATGTGCCTGACAGGGCGGATGATGGAGGCCGATGAGGCCGAGCGCTGCGGTCTGGTTTCCCGTATCATCCCCGCAGATCAGCTGCTTGAAGAAGCTTTGAGTGTGGCATCCTCCATTGCTGAAAAATCTCTGCCGGTAGCAATGATGGCGAAAGAGGCTGTGAATGCGGCCTATGAAACAACACTGTCACAGGGCGTGCAATTCGAGCGCCGCCTGTTCCATTCTGGTTTTGCCAGCCACGATCAGAAAGAAGGCATGAGCGCCTTTATCGAAAAGCGCGATCCGTTTTTTCTACATCGCTGAGACCGGAGCACGCATTCAGTTCAGGCGTGAGAAGCCTTTGAAAACAAATATCTGGTGAAGGGCATTTTTGTCTTGAACAATTTTGTATCCTGGATAATCATACTGAAAAATATAAGGGAACACAGGCTTGTCCAGCTATAAATGGAGCAGCCAGACGAGGCTGCTGGACGAAGTTGCGCAAGCACTTCGTGAGAGCATCTATGCGGGTCAATATGCGCCGGGCACCATTTTGCGACAGGAGCATATTGCTGCCGAATTCGGTATCAGCCGCACGCCGCTGCGTGAAGCATTGCGGGTGCTCGAGCGCGATGGTCTGATCGTTCATCTCCCTGGTCGCGGTGTGCGTGTGGCAAGTGTTGATCTGCCGCATCTGCTTGATGCCTATGCCGTGCGCGAGGTGATCGATGGTGTAGCCGCGCGTTTTGCTGCGGAACGCACCGATGCTGCAGCGATTGCCGGTCTTGAAAAACTGATCTTGCATCAGCGCTCTATTATCGAGCCTTGGGATTCCAAGGCCTATACGCAGTCTAATGTGGATTTTCATCTGGCGGTAATGGCAGCGGGCGGCAATGCCTCTCTGGAGAATTTTGTGCCATTGCTGCGCATGACATCGCAGGTTTTTGCGCCGGTTTTTGCACTCACAGCAGAGCGGGCGAAAAATGCAATTGAGGAACATGCTCTGATCGTTGAAGCGATTGCGCGCAAAGACGGTGCAGGGGCTGAGGAACTGGCGCGGCAACATATCCGCAAGACCATCAATAGCCTTCAGATGATGCAAAATAATCAGCAGGAAACATCCTGCGGGAGAGAATGACATGGCACACGGGATAGAGAACGGACAGCGGCGCTACGGCAATTTCATCAATGGTGTGTGGCAGGATGCCGTGCAGGGTGAGATGCTGACACTGAAAAATCCGTCAGACGGCAGTGATCTGGCGCTGATCGCCCGTGGCACTGCGGCTGATATTGATCTCGCCGTTGATGCTGCGCGTGCAGCCTTATCCGGTCTCTGGGGAAAAATGACCGCAACCGAACGCGGCCGTATTCTGTATAAAATCTCGGAAGCAGTATTGCGCGAGATTGATCTTCTGACTGTGCTGGAAGCGCGTGATGTCGGCAAACCTTTAACGCAGGCGCGCGCTGATGTGGTGGCGCTGGCGCGTTATCTGGAGTTTTACGGTGCCTCTGCTGACAAGGTGCATGGCGATACGCTGCCTTATCAGAATGGTTTCACCGTTCTGTCTGTCTATGAGCCGCATGGTGTGACAGGGCATATTATTCCGTGGAACTATCCGATGCAGATCCTTGGCCGCAGCTTGGGCGCAGCTTTGGCTATGGGCAATGCTGCGGTGGTCAAACCCGCGGAAGAAGCCTGTCTGACCATCCTCGAATTTGCGCGGATTGCCCACGAGGCCGGATTGCCGACCGGTGCGCTGAATGTGGTGACAGGACTGGGGGGCGAGGCCGGAGCAGCTTTGTCTTCCCATCCGCAGGTCAATCATATTTCTTTCACCGGTTCCTTGCGCACGGGTGAGGCAGTGCAGGCGGCAGCGGCTAAAAATGCTGTGCCGGTGACTTTGGAGCTCGGCGGTAAATCCCCGCAAATCGTGTTTGCTGATGCGGATATTGAGCGTGCATTGCCGTTTCTGGTCAATGCAGGCATTCAGAATGCAGGGCAGACCTGTTCTGCTTCTTCGCGCATTCTCGTGCAGCGTGAAGTCTATGAGCAGGTGATTGCCGCTATGAGCGAGCGCTACCATGCGCTCAAAGTCGGCGCGGCGGAAGCTGATCTGTCGCTCGGGCCTGTTGTCTCAGCACGTCAGAAAGCGATCATTGAAGACTATTTGCAACTGGCAAAACAGGATGGTTTGCAGGTTGCGGCGCAGGGTGAAATTGTGTCTGATGCACCGAAAAATGGTGCCTATGTGCGCCCGACTTTGCTGCGTGATGTGCCACCGCAACACCGTTTGGCACAGGAGGAAATTTTCGGCCCCGTGCAGGTGATTATGCCGTTTGATACGGAAGAGGAAGCCGTGGCTCTGGCCAATAGCACGCCTTACGGGCTGGTTTGCGGTGTGTGGACAAAAGACGGTGCACGGCAATTGCGCATGGCGCATGCGGTGCATGCCGGACAGGTGTTTATCAATAATTACGGAGCAGGCGGCGGCATTGAGCTGCCTTTTGGCGGGGTGAAACGCTCCGGCCACGGTCGTGAAAAAGGTTTTGAGGCGCTTTATGGCTTTGCCTCACTGAAAACCATTTCGGTCTATCACGGCTGATCTGCAGAAAATCGCATGGGAGAATACCGCATAATGACTGGTTCGCTTGAGAATAAAACCGCAATCATCACCGGCGCAGGTTCGGGCTTTGGTGAGGCTATGGCGCGTAAATTTGCCCGAGAAGGCGCAAATGTGGTCGTCGTTGACCGTGACGCTGCGGGTGCAAAGCGTGTGGCAGGAGAACTTGGCGGCAAGGGGCTGGCGGTTGAAGCGGATATTGCATCGGAAAATGGTGTGGCGGAAGCGGTGCGTCAGGCGCAGATGCAGTTCGGTCGGATTGACATTCTCATCAACAATGCCGGTATCGGTCATAAACCACAACCGGCGGAAAATGTGCAGCCGGATGAATTTGACCGCATTGTTGGCGTGAATATCCGCGGCATTTATCTGATGAGCCGCGCTTTAATTCCGCATTTTAAAGACAATGGCGGCGGCGTTATTCTCAATATTGCTTCGACGGGAGCTGCCCGTCCGCGCCCTAATTTGACATGGTATAATGCCACCAAGGGCTGGGTTGTATCCGCTACCAAGGCGCTGGCGATTGAACTGGCACCGGAGAATATCCGCGTCAATGCACTCAATCCTGTGGCCGGTGAAACACCGCTGCTCACGACATTTATGGGCGAGGATACGGAAGAAATCCGTCAGAAATTCCGCGCATCCATTCCGCTCGGCCGGTTGCTGAAACCGGAGGATCTGGCGGAAAGCGCTGTATTCTTGTGCTCACCGGCAGCCAGTATGATCACCGGCGTTGCATTGGATGTGGATGGTGGCCGTTCAATCTAAAATGACTGATCAAATAGTGATAACTATTTGAATGAGCAGCAGTTCACGATAAAGTCGGCCAGCTCTATTCCGGTAATTCCTGAGCAATATCAGGATGATATAAATAAGGGGACAGGCAATGCGATATAAATATTTGACCGGACAGCTCATGCTGGCAGCAATGACGGGGATTGCTGTCGTGGCGACGAGCGGTTCAGGGCTGGCAAAAGATACATTGGCAATCGGCGAAGTGCTGGAACCTCCGGGAATGGACCCGACAGCAAATGCTGCGGCTTCCATCCGCCGACTGACCTATAATAATCTCTATGAAGGTCTGGTGCGTATTGATGAAGAGGGCGCTGTTAAGCCGAACCTCGCAGAAAGCTGGACGATTTCACCGGATAATCTGACCTACACATTCAAGCTGCGTCAGGGTGTGAAATTTCATAATGGTACGCCCTTCGATTGTTCCGTTGTGAAATTCACCTATGACCGCGCCATAGCGCCGGATTCCACCAATGCACAAAAGGCACTGTTTGCGCCGATTGAAAAGACAGAATGTCCTGATCCGGCAAGTGCTGTTGTGACGCTGAAACGTCCGTCCTCCACCTTCCTGTTCGGGATGGGCTGGGGCGATGCAGTGATGATGGCACCGGATACGATTGCCACCAACAAAACCAATCCGGTTGGCACAGGGCCGTTCAAATTCAAGCGTTGGCTGCAGGGCGACCGGATCGAGTTCGAGCGCAATCCTGATTACTGGGGCGAGCCTGCTAAGCTCTCTGCGATCACTTTCCGCTTCATCAGCGATCCGTCAGCGGCTGCCGCTGCGGTTATGGCCGGTGATGTCGATGCTTTCCCTGAATTTCCGGCACCGGAGCTCATCAGCCGCCTGCAAAGCGATGAACGTCTTGCTGTGGAAATCGGCTCGACAGCTGGCAAGGTGATTATGTCACTTAACAATGCGCGCAAGCCTTTTGACGATGTGCGGGTGCGCCGTGCGCTTGCCCATGCCATCGACCGGAATGTGGTGCAGGAAGCGATCACGACCGGCCTCGCCAAGACCATTGGTGCTCATTATACACCGGCTGAACCGGGCTATGTCGATCTGAGCGATACCTATCCTTATGATGTGGCGAAGGCCAAAGCATTGCTGGCTGAAGCCGGTGTTCCTGCGGGTACTTCCATCACTATCATGTTGCCGCCGCCTGCCTATGCACGCCGTGGTGGCGAGGTGATTGCGGCAATGCTGGCAGAAGTTGGCATCGAGGTGAAACTTGTGCCGGTTGAGTTCGCACAATGGCTGGATCAGGTCTTTGCCCGCAGCGATTTTGACGCGACGATTATCGCGCATGTGGAAACCCGCGACCTCGATATCTATGCGCGGGATAAATATTATTTCAACTATAACAGCCCTGAATATAAGGCGATCTACAAGCAGTTTTCTGAAGCAACAGACGACAAGCAGCAACTTGAATTGCTTGGTCAGTTGCAGCGCAAACTCGCTGAAGACGAGCCGAATGTGTTTCTCTATGCGCTGCCGAAAATCGGTGTCTGGGATAAGAAACTCAAAGGCATGTGGAAAAATCAGACCATTCCGGCCAATGACCTGACCAGTGTGTACTGGGCATACTGACCATATTGATGCTGAAGTGAACATTGAAGGAGGCCGCATTTGCTGCGTTATTTTACAGGGCGTCTGATCTCTCTGATCCTGACGACGCTGGCGGCCTCAGTCATTGTTTTCCTGCTAATGCAGGTGCTTCCGGGTGATCCGGCAGCGATTATGCTTGGCATTAATGCGCAACCGGATACTTTGGCGGCTTTGCAAAAACAACTCGGTCTCGATGCTCCGCTGATTGTCCGTTATTTCAACTGGATTACCGGTTTTCCGGTTGGTGATTTCGGCACCAGCTATACTTATTCCGTGCCGATCAGTGAGCTGATCGGGCCACGTTTGCAGGTGACATTGCCGCTGACGGTGCTGGCGATGATCCTCTCCGTGGTGATTGCTATTCCTCTTGGTGTGATCGCCGCTTCAAAGCGCGGCAGTGCGACCGATGTGGTGGGGATGGGCGTTGCACAGATTGGTGTGGCGATCCCGAATTTCTGGCTCGGTTTGCTGCTGATCCTGTTTTTTGCCCTTACGCTTGGCTGGTTTCCGGCCTCCGGTTTTGCCGGTTGGGAAAATGGCCTGTGGGCAGGCACCCGTTCACTGATCTTGCCGGCTGTGGCTCTGGCCTTGCCGCTGGCTGCAATTCTGGCGCGCGTTACCCGTTCCGCGGTGCTGGAAACGCTGAGTGAAGATTTTGTGCGCACAGCCCGCGCCAAGGGTTTGGGCCGCAATGCAGCCTTGTGGAAACACGCGACACCCAATGCATTGATCCCCGTGGTGACGATCTTAGGCCTGCAATTTTCGTTCCTGCTGGCGGGTACAATTATTATTGAAAACGTGTTCAATCTGCCGGGGCTTGGCCGTCTGATTTTCCAGTCGATTGCGCAGCGCGATCTGGTCACAGTGCAGTCGCTGGTGACCTTACTGGCAGCCAGTGTGATTGCGGTGAACTTCTTGGTGGATATGGCCTATGGCTTTCTTGATCCGCGTCTCTCTACAGGAGTGCGGGCATGAGCATGGCAGAGAATTTCTCCCGTCGCAGCCGTATGGTCTTGCTGTCTTTCGGACTGAGCCGCAGCCTGCTGGTCGGGACAATCATTACCGGCCTTCTGATCGGGCTGGCTGTGCTGTCACTGGTCTGGACGCCTTACAACCCCACAGGCATGAATATCTTGCGCAAATTGCAGGGGCCGTCGATGCAGCATTGGCTGGGCACCGATGCGCTTGGTCGTGATGTATTGTCGATGATTATGGTCGGTGCGCGTAACTCTTTGTCGGTGGCTTTGATTGCTGTTGCGGTTGGTATGGGGCTTGGTGTGCCGCTCGGCGCCTATGCGGCGGCACGCGGTGGCATGATCGACGGTTTTGTCATGCGCATGACTGATCTGGCTTTCGCTTTTCCGGCACTGCTGACAGCCGTGATTATCACTGCCGTATTCGGTCCCGGTGCGGTTAATGCGATGATCGCTATTGGTATTTTCAATATTCCGGTTTTCGCCCGTATTACCCGTGGTGCGTCGATGGGGCTGTGGAAGCGCGATTATGTGCTGGCAGCCCGCTGTGCAGGGCGTGGTGATGTGGCGATTACGCTGGATCACATTCTGCCGAATATCGGACATGTGCTGATCGTGCAGGCGACCATTCAGTTTGCCTTGGCGATCGTTGCGGAAGCCGGTTTGTCCTATGTCGGTCTTGGTACGCAGCCGCCTATGCCAAGTTGGGGCAAGATGCTCAATGATGCGCAGACCTATATTTATGATGCGCCGCATCTGGCGATTTTTCCGGGGTTGGCCATTACCTTTGCTGTTCTCGGGTTGAATATGCTGGGGGATGGTTTGCGTGATATACTCGACCCGCGTGTCAGGAGAGAGAGATGACTACACCGCTTCTCGAAATCCGTGATCTGGGCGTGCATTTGCAGGCTGGGAGCAAACAAGCCGAAATTCTGTCCGGCATCACGCTGACATTAAACCGTGGCGAGCGTCTGGGCATTGTCGGGGAATCCGGCTCCGGCAAATCCATCACTGCATTGGCTGTCATGGGACTGTTGCCGCATCGTATGGGTTTGAGCGGAACCTTGCGCTTTGACGGGCAGGATCTGACTGCAATTTCAGAGACAGCCCATTGCACGATGCGCGGGCGGCAGATGGCGATGATTTTTCAGGAGCCGATGACGGCACTGAACCCGATCAAAACCATCGGTGCCCAGATCAGTGAAGGCCGTCGCCTGCATCTGAGAGAAAACCGTGCTGATGCCGATAAGGTCGCACGGCGTTTGCTGGATCGTGTCGGCCTTGCTGCCCCGCGTTTTGATCTGGAGCTTTATCCGCACCAATTATCCGGCGGTCAGCGCCAGCGTGTGATGATTGCCATGGCACTGGCCTGTGAGCCGGAATTGCTGATTGCGGATGAACCGACCACGGCACTGGACGTTACCGTGCAGGCGCAAATTCTTGATCTGCTGGATGAGCTGATTGACGAAAGCGGCACGGCACTGCTGTTGATTACCCATGATCTCGGCGTAGTCTCGGAAATGACGGATCGCATTGCGGTGATGTATGCAGGGCGCGTGGTCGAAACCGGTGATACGCAGGACGTATTCCGCCATATGGCGCATCCCTATGCACGCGGGCTTTTTGCAGCCTCTCCCCATAGTCTGACAATGCGTCCGAAGCCGGAAAACACGGATAAGCGCCAGCGTCTGACGACGATTGCCGGTGTGGTGCCCGATCCGTTCAGTCGTTTGCCGCAATGCGGTTTTGCTGACCGCTGCCGTTTTGTGCAGGCGGATTGCCGTGCAACAGTGCCGCCGTTAGGCAATACGGATTTTCTCGACGTGGCGCATCAGGTCGCCTGTTTTCATCCGCTGACAGATGAGGTGATGGTATGACCGCTCTTCTGGAAGTGCGTGATCTGGTGCGTGATTATACGCTGCCAAAACAATCCTTGCTTTCCAAGCCACAAAATTTGCGGGTGCTGCATGGTGTCAGCCTCAGCCTGAAGCAGGGTGAAAGTCTCGGCATTGTCGGCGAGTCCGGTTCCGGTAAGTCTACACTGGCACGTTCAGTGATGGGACTGGAAAAGCCGCAATCCGGCAGTGTGACCATCAATGGCAAGGATATTTACAGTCTGGGGCGGGCAGAGTTGAAAGCCGCACGCAAGGAGTTTCAGGCGATTTTTCAGGATCCTTACGGTTCGCTCGATCCGCGTCATTCTGTGCGCCGTATTCTGGCAGAACCGGTTGTGTCACTGGAAAATGCAACAACAGCGGAAAGCCGTGAAGAGCGTATCCGTCAGGTGCTGGAAGCGGTTGGTCTGCCGGCATCAGCAGCGGATAAATATCCGCATGAATTTTCTGGTGGTCAGCGCCAACGTATTGCGATTGCCCGCGCATTGATCACACGCCCGAAGCTGATTGTTGCCGATGAGCCGGTTTCGGCGCTGGATGTTTCTATTCAGGCGCAGGTGCTCAATCTGATGATGGATTTGCAGGAGCAATTCGGCCTGTCCTATCTGTTTATCAGTCACGACCTTGGTGTGATGCGGGTGATTACAGACCGTGTGGCGGTGATCCATCTGGGCAGAATTGTTGAAGAAGGGCCGACCAATGAGGTCTTTGACAATCCGCAGCATCCATACACACAAGCACTGGTTAATGCCGTGCCAAAACCGTTTTCCGGCCGACGCAAAAAAATACGGGCGTAAAATGCGGGTGAAAACTTTGTAATGAAAAACTGAATATCTATCTGACGATCAAAACCCGCCAAGAGGTTTGCGTCAGACAGGGAAATGGGAGCAGATATGTCCGAGCTTGCTGATTTAAGCGCTGTGGAAATGGTCGCCGGTTATAAGGCGGGTACTTTGTCGCCGGTGGAAGTGGCAGAATCCGTGATCGACCGGATTGAGCGCTGCGAGCCGCAGCTTCATGCGATGTGGGCTTTTGAGCCGGAGGCAGCATTGGCCGCCGCAACCCTGTCGGAAGGTCGCTGGAGGCGGAAAGAAGAGCGCGGGCCGATTGACGGCGTGCCGCTGACGATCAAAGAAAACATCGCCACAAAAGGTCTGCCGGTGCCGCTCGGCTGCGCGGCAATTGCATTGAACCCGGCGGCAAAAGATGCGCCGCCTGCTGCCCGATCCCGCGAGAGCGGTGGTATTATTCTGGGCAAAACGACGATGCCTGATCTCGGCATGTTGTCGTCCGGCCTTTCGAGTTTTCATGAACTGGCGCGCAATCCGTGGGATTTGTCCACCAATCCCGGCGGCTCCAGTGCGGGGGCGGGAACGGCCGCTGCTGCCGGTTACGGCCCTTTGCATATCGGTACGGATATTGGCGGTTCCATCCGCCTGCCTGCCGGTTGGTGCGGGGTTGTGGGGCTTAAACCCTCTTTCGGACGTATCCCGATTGATCCGCCTTTTATCGGTCGTGTTGCAGGGCCGATGACGCGAACGGTTGCTGATGCCGCGCTCTATATGTCGGTTCTGTCCAAGCCCGATCGTCGCGATCCGATGAGCCTGCCTTACAGCCGTATTGACTGGATGAATCTCGACCGCGATGTCAAAGACCTGCGTATCGGCCTGTGGCTGGATGCCGGTTTCGGCTCTGCTGTGGAGCCTGAGGTCAAGCTAGCTGTGGAAGCCGCAGCACAAGCCTTTGCCAATGCCGGTGCTATTGTTGAGGAAGTGCCGAGCTATCTCACCCGTGAGATGATTGACGGGCTGGATCATTTCTGGCGCGTGCGCTCATGGGGCGATATTTCCAAAATGACACCGGATAATCAGGCAAAAATCCTGCCTTATATTTATCAGTGGGCAGAAGGTGGTAAGGATTTGAACGGTGCGCAGGTCTATCAGGGCTTTGCGCAGATTGAGGCCATGCGCAATGCGGCGCTGGCGGCAATCAGTTCTTATGATTTTATCATTTCGCCGACATCACCGATGCCGACCTATCCGGCAGAATGGGCATCGCCGCTGAATGATCCGCAGCGCCCGTTCGAGCATATTGCTTTCACCGTTGCCATGAATATGTCGGAACAACCTGCTGTGTCTGTCAATTGCGGTTACACTGAAAAAGGTTTGCCGATCGGTTTGCAGATTATTGGTCAGCGTTTTGATGATCTGGGCGTGTTGCAACTTGCCCATGCCTATGAACAACTTCGCCCACAGCAAAGGCCGTGGCCGAAAATATAGACAGCAGAGGTTAAGGGGACAAACGGAATACATTCTGCCGTTCGGGGGAGGGCGGCAGAAACAGCATGCAGTATCAGTTCCAGCCAATGGAGAAGTGCAGTCATGTCATATCCGCCACTCTCATTACATATGCCCCGCACGATGCGGGGAGAAAGTGTCCCGCCGCCTAATCCGCATTTACGTTTTGCCGGAGCGGGCGAAATGCGCCGCCCGCCGGTTGATTCCGATCCTTATGATATGCATGATCTGGCTTATAATCTGGTGCGGGTGCTGGATGATGACGGCGAGGCTAAAGGCGAGTGGGTGCCGGATCTGACGGCAGAGCAATTGCGCCATGGTCTGCGTTCCATGCTCAAAACCCGTGCCTATGACCGGCGCATGATGCGTATGCAGCGTCAGGGACAGACCTCTTTCTATATGCAATGTACCGGCGAAGAGGCGATTGCCTGTGCCTTTCAGATGGTGATGCAAAAAGGGGATATGAATTTCCCCACCTATCGCCAGCAGGGACTGTTGATAGCACAAGGCTTCCCGCTGACCGATATGATCTGTCAGGTGCTCTCCAACGAAAAAGACCATCTCAAAGGGCGGCAATTGCCGGTCATGTATTCGGCACCGGAGGCCGGTTTTTTCTCGATCTCCGGTAATCTCGGCACGCAATTTGTGCAGGCCGTTGGCTGGGCAATGGCTTCTGCCATGCGCAGTGATACAAAAATCGCAGCCGGATGGATCGGCGATGGTTCCACTGCCGAGAGTGACTTTCACGCGGCGCTGGTTTTTGCCTCGGTCTACCGTCCGCCGGTGGTTCTCAATATCGTTAATAATCAATGGGCGATTTCATCACCGCAATCGGTGGCAGGTGGCGAGAATATCAGTTTTGCTTCCCGCGCTCATGGTTTTGCTATTCCGTCTTTGCGGGTGGATGGTAATGATTATCTGGCAGTCTATGCGGCAGCAAGCTGGGCAGCGGAACGTGCACGGCGCAATCTGGGGCCGACACTGATCGAATGGGTGACCTATCGCGTGGCGCCCCATTCTACCTCCGATGATCCGAGCAAATACCGGCCAAAAGAGGAGGAGCTGAACTGGCCGCTGGGCGATCCGGTAGAGCGGCTCAAACAACATCTGATCCGCAAAGGCGAATGGAGCGAGGAGCGCAATGTGCAGCTGCTGGCCGGTATTGATGCAGAGATTAATGATGCCGCCCGCGAGGCTCTGAAATACGGCACTTTGCACGAAGGGCCGAAAGCCAGTCCGGCAACAATGTTTGAGGATGTCTACAAAGATATGCCGCAACATTTGCGCGAGCAGCGCCAGCAGATGGGGTATTGATCATGTCAAAACCTGTATTGCCAAGACGCACAATGATTGAAGCCATCCGCGAAGCGATGGATGTGATGATGGAGCGCGATGATAAGGTTGTCGTGTTCGGTCAGGATGTCGGGTTTTTCGGCGGCGTATTCCGCTGCACAGAAGGGCTGCAACGCAAATATGGTGAGGCGCGCTGCTTTGATACACCGATTTCCGAAACCGGTATTGTCGGTGTGGCGGTCGGCATGGGTGCCTATGGCCTGCGCCCTGTGGCGGAAATCCAGTTCGCCGATTATGTCTATCCGGCCTATGACCAGATCGTGTCGGAGGCCGCGCGTCTGCGGTTCCGTTCTGCCGGTGATTATACCGCGCCGATGGTGATCCGTATGCCATGCGGCGGTGGTATTTTTGGTGCGCAGACCCATAGTCAGAGCCCTGAGGCACTGTTTACCCATGTGGCGGGGTTGCAGACCATTATCCCGTCCAATCCTTATGACGCTAAAGGCCTGTTGATCTCGGCCATCGAAAATGATGATCCGGTGATTTTTCTGGAGCCGAAACGGCTTTATAACGGGCCGTTCAACGGACATTACGATCAGCCGGTCGTACCGTGGTCAAAACATGTTTTGAGTGAAACGCCGGAGGGCTATTACTCTGTACCGATCGGCAAGGCGGCCATCCGGCGCAAAGGCTCCGCAGTCACAGTGCTGGCCTATGGCACTATGGTGCATGTGGCGGAAGCGGCTGTCACCGAGACCGGCATTGATGCTGAGGTGATTGATCTGCGCTCACTGGTGCCGCTGGATATTGAGACGATTACGGCTTCTGTCGCCAAGACCGGACGCTGTGTGATCGTTCATGAAGCGACGCGGCTGTCCGGTTTCGGTACGCAACTGGCGGCGGAAGTACAGGAGCGTTGCTTCTATCAGTTGGAAGCGCCGATCCTGCGCGTGACCGGCTGGGACACGCCTTATCCTCATGCCCATGAATGGGATTATTTTCCGGGGCCGGAACGGGTTGGTCGGGCACTCATGCAAGTGATGGAGGCATAAATGGTGAAAAAGATCATTAAAATGCCGGATATCGGCGAAGGTGTTGCCGAGGCTGAGATTGTCGAATGGCATGTCAAAGCCGGTGATGTCATCGCAGAAGACCAGCTTCTGGCTGCGGTGATGACTGATAAGGCAACGGTGGAGGTGCCGTCACCTGTGGCAGGAACAGTTCTGCAGATTGGTGCGGAAGCCGGAACCGTGATGGCTGTTGGTGCCATGCTGGTTGAGATTGAGGTGGAGGGAACTGGGACGGATGATGCCCCGCCACCTCCGCCTGTTCAGGCTGTGCCGCCAGTCCCTGTAAAACCGGCAATGCCCGAAAAACCTGTTTTCTCGGCTGTACAACCATCAAGCACGATAGCGCATGACAAGCCACTTGCATCACCCGCTGTTCGGGCGCTGGCGCGGGAGCTGGGCGTTGATCTCACACAGGTGCAAGGCAGCGGGCCTGCGGGGCGCATCACCCGTGATGATCTCGATCATTTTACGGCTAGCGGCGGCAGTGCTCAGAGTTCGGCCTATCAACGCCGCGACGGCACAGAGCAGATTAAAATCACTGGTCTGCGCCGCAAGATTGCGGAGCGTATGGCGAAGTCCTCCCGCGAGGTCGCACATTTTTCCTATGTGGAAGAGGTGGATGTGACCGATCTGGAAATCCTGCGCAGCACATTGAATGCAAGCCATGCGGAGCGGCGCGGAAAACTGACGGTATTGCCGTTCATTCTCCGTGCGCTGGTTGTGGCATTGCAGGATTTTCCGCAGATGAATGCGCTCTATGATGAGGAAGCGCAGGTACTGACCCGTCATCAGGCCGCCCATATCGGCATGGCAACACAAACACCATCCGGCTTAATGGTGCCGGTGCTGCATCATGCAGAAGCGATGGATCTCTGGGCAATGGCCGCAGAAATCACACGGCTTGCTGCTGCCGCACGGGAAGGTGTGGCGAAACGCGAAGAACTCTCCGGCTCCACAATCACAGTCACCAGCCTCGGTGATCTCGGCGGACTGGTGACAACGCCGGTGATCAACCAGCCGGAAGTGGCGATTATCGGTGTGAACCGCATCGCGATACGCCCGCAATGGCAGGATAACCAGTTTGTGCCGCGCAAAATGATGAACCTGTCATCCTCCTTCGATCACCGGATGGTCGATGGTTATGAGGCCGCCGCTTTTATCCGCCGCATCAGGCAATTGCTTGAAGTTCCCGCAACACTTTTCATTGAGGTGTGAGATGGAAGATATTGCAACACATGTGCTGATTATCGGTGGCGGACCTGCGGGTTATGTCGCTGCAATCCGTGCCGGACAATTAGGGCTGCCGGTGATACTGGTTGAGAAGGAACAACTGGGCGGCACCTGCCTGAATATCGGTTGTATTCCTTCCAAAGCATTGATCCATGCAGCCGATATCTATCATCATGCACTTGCTCAGCAATCCGGTTCTGCGCTGGGCTTGCGTGTTGGAGACGTGTCGCTGGATTGGGGCAAAACGCTAAGCTGGAAAGGTGCCATTGTGCGGCGGCTGACCGGTGGTGTTGAAGGCCTATTGAAAAAGCATAAGGTCACAGTGCTGAAAGGCACTGCCGAGATCATTGACGGCAAAACTGTCGTGGTTCATGGCAAGGCCGGTACAACCCGTATCCGCACCAAACATCTGGTTCTGGCAACCGGCTCATTGCCGATGCAGATCGGCGCTTTGCCCTTTGGTGGCAATGTTATTTCCTCAACCGATGCGCTGGCATTGGAGCAGGTGCCGAAACGCTTAGCGGTGATCGGTGCCGGTTATATCGGCATGGAACTGAGTACGGCTTTTGCCAAACTCGGCTCGCAGGTGACGATTATTGAAGCAGCGGATCGTATTTTGCCGCTCTGGGATGCAGAACTGACCATGCCGGTGCGCAAGCGGCTGACAACTCTGGGCGTTACTGTGATGACGCGCAGTGAAGCACGGGGATTAAGCGCAGATGGTGGTTCATTGCTGGTGCACCAGCATGGCAACAGTGCGCCGGTGGTGGTGGAAGCTGACAAATTTCTGGTGGCCGTCGGTCGGCGGCCAAATATCAGCGGCTTCGGGCTGGAAAGTCTTGATCTGGCGATGAATGGCGCTTTCATCCGCATTGATAAATATTGTGCGACTTCGATGCTCAATGTCTGGGCAATCGGCGATGTGACCGGTGAGCCGATGCTGGCGCATCGGGCAATGGCGCAGGGAGCAATGCTGGCGGAACATCTGGCCGGACATAAAGCGGCGCTGGATGCGCCTGTGATACCGTCCGTCTGTTTCACTGACCCTGAAGTGGTGAGCGTCGGCCTGTTACCGGATCAGGCGAAATTACAGGGTTATGAGATTGTCACCGGCAGTTTTCCGTTTATGGCCAATGGCCGTGCCATGACACAGCAGGATGAAACGGGTTTTGTCCGTGTTGTCGCGCGAGCGGATAATCATCTGGTGTTGGGCATACAGGCCGTCGGCCATGACGTATCCGAGCTGGTCAATGGTTTCGCACTCGCTTTGGAAATGGGTACTGTGCTGGAAGATGTGGCGCAGACCATTCACGCGCATCCGACACGCGGAGAGGCTTTTCAGGAGGCTGCTTTTACGGCGCTTGGCCGCAATCTGCATAGTTAAAATTATGGCGGGCTCTGCAGTAGCAGAGCCCGCCATATCATGATTATTATTTGGGCAGCTTGGCGATGAAATGTTCTTTCAACCGATCAATATCTGCCTGTGACCAGCTGACATTGGTCACCTCTACCCATGCATCAATATAATGCTGCGGTGCATAGACATGGCCGTGTCCGATCGGCGTGGTAGTGGCCAGCATCAGATCAATGGCCAGCTGCAACATGCTGACAACCGGATACCATTTCAGCTGCGGAGACACATCAGGGCCGCGCGGTGCCTTCATCCAGTCCGGTTCACGGTAGAAGTCTTTCGGATCAAAAAACACAATCGGGTCGCTGGCATATTGCAGATAGACAATACGCATCGGCCCCCAATGGCTGTTTGGCAGTTTCAGAGCATTGTTCTGATTTGTGAAGCGTGCATAGGAACCATCGCGGAATTCCGGCAGCCATTCCGGTGTGCCTTCATTGCGGTTATTGGTAATGGAACGCCACAAACGGCTGGTGAATGGCGGGCCGCTCCACAAAGCGCCCTGATACGGATCCCCCAGAACCTGAAACAGTTCGGATGAAAGCTGCGAGTTCATTGCGCCAAGGCTCAAACCGTAGAGATAGAGTTTCGGACGCGTTTCCTTTGGCAGTTTTGTCCAGTAGTCATAAACTTCATCAAACAAAGCGGTCGCGGTTTCACTGCCATAGCCCGGTTCAACCAGCAGCGAGAGCCAGCTGGCGAGATAGGAATATTGCACGGCAACACTCGCAATATCACCGTCATGGAGATATTCCACCGGATCAATGCCCATTTCATCGACCCAGCCGGTGCCGGTAGGAATGGTCACCAGCAGCAGAGAGCGGTCAAATGCGCCAACACGGATCATCTCCTGAAGTGCAAGTTTGGCACGTTCCTTGGCAGTTTCAGCAGAACGCAAACCCACATAGACGCGCAGCGGATTTTGCGCCGGACGGCCGGTGAAATTGCTGATCTGCTGTGCATCAGGACCGGAGCTCACATAGCTGCGCCCCATACGCCCCAACTCATCCCATTTGACCAGAGAGGCAGCACTGCCGCTTTTCAGCGGGTCTTGCGGTTGCGGGACTTCCGCTTCCATCAGTGCATCAAATTGACGGTAGGAAGAGTCCATCACATGCAGGCCGAAGCGGAACAGCACGCCATTGATTGCCATGCTGAAAATCACGGCGGCAACCAGAAAACCGGTAAAGCGGGACAGCCGCGGCGGGATATAGCGGTCGAGCCAGCGGCTGGAACTGCGATAAATCAGCTGAAATAAACGGGCGAGCGCGATCAGAATAACAAAGGTAATCAGCGCAATCAGGCCAGTTTTCAGCGGGTGTGCGCTTTCAACTTTTTCCAACCCCATCAGGCTGCGAATGGAATTTTGTCCGTCTGCCGCATGCCACAGAAACACCATCGCGGTGATGATGGTCACGGCCATGGCAGTAATTTTGATGATCGTGGAAATCCGGCCTTTAGGCTTCGGCAGTTGCAGATAATTCCACAGCCAGAACAGAAAAACACCGATCCCGTAACCGATGGCGAAACAGGCGCCGGACAGCACGCCCTGTATCAGAAACGGGCGCGGCACCAGTGACGGTGTAAGCGAGGCTGCAAAGAAAAGTGTGCCGAGCAACATCCCGATCAGCGACAGGGAACTCCAGAATTTTTCCAGCCAGACTGGTTTCATCAGTTATTTTCCCTTTTGTTTCAATGCAATGCGCAAAGAACGGTGCAGTCTTTATTTGCCATAGCAGAAATAAACCGGTCAGCGGATTGACGTGCAGTATCGCGCAAGACCGGTTTGGCGCGCTCGATAATATTGCTCAGCATTTTGCGATCTTGCAAGGAGATAGCTTTTGCAATTGCGGGGGCATTATCTGCCAGTGCTTGCGCCAGTCTTTCCTGATTATGGGCATTGAGTTCAGGATTGCTTAACATCAGCGCAGAACCATTAATGACCTGCTGCAAGCCGAGACGCAATTTAAGAATTGTATCTGTCTGTGCTTTGCCGTTGCTTGTCGTTTTCAGTGTTTCAGCATAATCGCCTGCGGCTTCGAGAGCGGCGGCAATGAAACTGACCATAGCGGCAGAAGAGCGGGTGATTTCATCCTGAAAAGCGATGCTGTTTTTCTCAGTATCTGCCGGTTTTTGCGGATCGGCTGAGAAAGATACATAGGCCTTGGTCACCTGTGCCTGCTGTTGAATAATATCCATCAATATTGGCAAATCGCTCGCCTGATAGGGTGCCTGACCGATAATTGCCGGCACATTCCACAAATCTTCAAGCACGGGTGCATCCTGACTGTTGGACAGGCGTGGCGGGAGTTTGGTGCGCTTGGTTTCTTCCAGCCGCACAATAAATTCCTGCAAGGCTTTATTCAGGTGATCGGTTCCAGTGGCGGGTACAGTTGCCTGTAGCGGGCTGCTGAAAGCAACAGATATGCCCAGCGCCAAAATGGCGAGTGAAAGGCGTTTGAAATGTACCGGCGCCATGAAATCTCTCTTACGGTTCTGATCTGAACTGCCTGCATAATACAAAAATTGCAGCAAAAGACACTGAATTCATGAGGTTGACGAAGTTTTGATAGGGGGAGCGGCAGAGGAGATTTTTGTTAAAATTATAGATAAAAATTCAATATTGATTTTGAATCTATGCAGAATTATAGATTTTTTTATATGGACATATCAATTTTGACGTTTTAATTGAAATGAAAATTCCGAATCTCGTAAAATTATCTATAATTATAGCGAGCATCATTTTATAAGGATATTTCATGTCTCATCCTGTTTCTCATCAGAATGCACCTCAAGCACGCTGGACGGCAGAAGAAGCGCGCCGCATCTATGATTTGCCGTTTAATGATCTGATGTTTCAGGCGCATGTCATCCACCGGCAGAACTTCGACCCGAACCGTTTGCAGATGAGTAAATTGCTGAGCATCAAAACCGGCGGCTGCCCGGAGGATTGTTTTTACTGCAACCAGTCTGCACATAATCCGACCGGCCTGAAGGCGTCCAAATTGATGGAAGTCGAGCGTGTGCTGGCTGAAGCTCGGCAGGCAAAAGCTGCCGGTGCAACGCGCTATTGCATGGGAGCGGCATGGCGTAGTCCGAAAGAGCGCGACATGGATATGGTCGTTGCCATGGTTCAGGGCGTGAAGGCCATGGGCATGGAAACCTGCATGACGCTCGGCATGTTGTCACTGCCGCAGGCACAGCGTCTCGGTGCTGCGGGGTTAGACTATTACAATCATAATATTGATACGTCTGAGGAATTTTACCCGCAAATTATCACCACCCGCACTTTCGCAAACCGGCTGGATACGCTGGATAATGTGCGTATGGCCGGTATCAATGTCTGTTCCGGTGGTATTCTCGGCATGGGGGAGAGTGAGCAGGATCGCGTCAACATGCTGGTGACGCTGGCTAATCTTGAGGAAGTACCGCAAAGCGTGCCGATCAATATGCTGATCCCGATTGAAGGCTCCAAACTCGCCAATGCCAAGCCGGTGGATTCCATCGCTTTCATCCGCATTATCGCCTTGGCACGGATTATGATGCCGACATCTCATGTGCGGCTTACCGCAGGGCGCAGCAATATGAGCGATGAAATGCAGGCAATGTGTTTCTTCGCCGGTGCCAATTCGATTTTCATCGGCGATGTTTTGCTGACAGCCGCCAATGCCGGCGATGACCGCGATGCGGATTTGTTGAAGCGTTTGGGCATGCAGGCTGAGACTGTGGCTGAGGAAAGCTGCACATGCTGATACAGCCTTACAATGCGATATTGCAACGGCTTGAAAGCAAAGGGCGGCTGCGTAACCTCAACGTGCCGCAAGGTGCAGATTTCTCATCCAATGATTATCTGGCGCTGGCTGGCTCGGACAATTTGCGCAATATTGCCTGTGAGGCACTGGAGCGTGGCGTGCCGGTTGGCTCCGGTGGATCGCGTCTCTTGCGTGGCAATCATCATGAGCATGAAGCGCTGGAGGCGGAAGCCGCTGCTTTTTTCAAAGCACCGCAGGCCTTATATTTCGCCAGCGGTTTTGATGCCAATCAGGCAGTATTTGCAACGCTGCCCCAAGCTGGCGATCTGGTGCTTTATGATGCGCTGATTCATGCCAGTATTCATGCAGGGTTACAGGCAGGCAAGGCGAAGACCAAAAGCGTACCGCACAATGATATTGCGGCCTTTGAAGCGGCGATCCGGCATTTTCGTGCGACAGAGAAAAGCGGCAATATCTGGCTGGTGGTTGAGAGCCTCTATTCGATGGATGGTGATTTTGCTCCGCTCGCAGAGCTGAGTGCTTTGGCCGATCGTTACGGGTGTTTTCTTTATATTGACGAGGCACATGCGACCGGTGTGTTTGGTGCCGACGGGCGGGGATTAGCGGCAGATTTTGCAGGGCAGGATAATGTGCTGATCCTGTATACTTGTGGCAAGGCACTTGGTGCTTCCGGTGCGTTGCTTTGTGCGGCAAAAGTTTTGATTGATGTGCTGATTAATCGGGCCAAGGGCTTTATTTTCTCAACTGCGCCAGCACCTCTGCAGGCAGCGATTGTGCGCGGTAGCTTGAAGGCGTTGGCTGCAGAACCGCAGCGGCGTGAGAAATTACAGGCACTTATTCGCCATGCAGAATGCTATTTGCAGCCAAGTGGTTCGCAGATCATTCCCTATATCGTGGGCGATAATCAACGTGCAGTCGCAATGGCCAAAGCTATGCAAAATCATGGCTTTGATATCCGCGCTATTCGACCACCGACCGTGCCGCTTGGCACAGCGCGGCTGCGTATTTCTATCACATTAAATGTTGATGAGGCAGAGATCAGCCGTATGGCTGAAGTGCTGAAACAGATTGCAAATTCCTATGAATAATCCTGTATTTATTGTCAGCGGTACTGATACCAGTATCGGCAAAACCATTTTCAGCGCAGCACTGACTCAAGCCCTGCAAGGCAGCTACTGGAAACCGGTGCAATCCGGTCTTGAGGAAGAAACGGATAGCGAGACCGTGCGTCGTCTGGCGCCGGATTGTCCTGTCCTGCCGGAGCAATGGCGCTTGCAATTACCTGCCTCACCGCATCTCTCAGCCCAGGCCGAAGGGGTGAAAATCGATCCCGCTGCTCTGACCATTCCGTACTGCGACCACCCGCTGGTGGTGGAAGGTGCAGGTGGCTTGATGGTGCCACTGACACGCATGCAAACTTATCTCGAGGTTTTCGCCCGTTGGCAGCGGCCGGTCATTCTCTGCGCTCGCACCCAACTCGGCACAATCAATCATAGTCTGCTGTCATTGGAAGCACTGCGCAACCGTAACATTCCGGTGCTCGGCGTGGCCTTTATCGGTCATGCGCATGAGGACAGTGAAGGGATCATTTGTGAACTGGGCAAGGTGCGCCGCCTTGGTCGCCTGCCGGTGCTGGTTGATCTGAACCCGCGGACATTGGCGCAAGCATTTGCAGAGAACTTTAATCTGCATGATTTTACCGGAGGTGCCCGATGAACCAGCATTCATCACCGGTCTGGCATCCGTTTACCCAGCATCTGCTGGAGCCTGTTACGAAAAAGATTGCCCGCACCGAAGGTGCTTATCTGATTGACGAGGACGGGCGCAAAATCCTTGATCTGATTTCGTCCTGGTGGGTGATTACCCATGGTCATCGCACCCCGAAGATCATGCAGGCCATTCGTGAGGCTACAGAACAATACGACCAGATCATTTTTGCGGAATACAGCCATGAACCGGCTGAACAACTGGCACAGGAGCTGATCCGCATTGCGCCGCATGGCCTGTCGCATGTGTTCTATTCCGACAGCGGTTCGACCAGTGTGGAAGTGGCGCTGAAAATGGCGCTGGGCTATTTCCATAATCGCGGTGAACCACGCTCCAGAATTGCGGTGATGGCGGGCAGCTATCACGGTGACACGATAGGCACCATGTCTGCCGGTGAGCGCGGCGTGTTCAATGCAGCCTACGGTGCACTGCTTTATGATGTGGTGACAATTCCGTTTCCCGCCGAGGGACGTGAACAGCAAACGCTAGATGCGTTTGAACAGCTCTGCCGTGACGGGGACTTGGCAGCATTAATTGTCGAGCCGTTGGTACTTGGCGCAGGCGGTATGAAAATCTATCCGGCTTTTGTGTTGCGGCAGTTGAAAGCCATTGCTGAAGCACATGGTGTCTTGCTGATCTGCGATGAAGTGATGACCGGTTGGGGACGCACCGGCACTTTATTTGCGAGTGAGCAGGCCGGTATCACACCGGATATTCTGTGTCTCTCTAAGGGGATTACCGGCGGGGCACTGCCTCTGGCGGTGACGCTGTGCGTACCGGAAATATTCGAAGCGCATCTCTCAACCGATCGCAGCCGCACGTTTTATCATTCAAGTTCTTATACGGCGAACCCGATTGCCTGTGCAGCAGGGCTTGCCAATGTGCAAATCTGGCGTGATGAACCGGTTTTGCAAAGGGTGCAGACTTTGCAGGCGATGCAGAGCCGTGAACTGGTACGTTTCAAAAATGATCCGCGTTTTGAGAATGTCCGGCAGTGCGGAACCATCACAGCGCTGGATGTTAAAGCGCAAAATAGCGGTTATCTCTCGGATGTCGCTTTACGGCTGAAGGCGTTTTTCCGCTCTCATGATGTGCTGTTGCGGCCACTTGGCAATGTACTGTATCTGATGCCGCCTTATTGTGTCACCGAGCAGGAATTGCAGCGCTCTTATCTGCTGATTGATGAGGCGGCAGCCTTGCTGCAAAGCGGCAAATTATGAGCGGGGTTTATCCGTCATCCATCATCAGCTTTGGTCATGCCGTGCCGAAGCGTCAGGTGTTCAACGCAGAAATCGAAGCCGAGCTTGGACTTGAGCTCGGCTGGATTGAACGCCGCACGGGCATCCGCAGCCGTTATTGGGTTGAGGATGGTGAAACGCTGACGGATCTGGCGGCAGAGGCCGGACGCATGGCTTTGAGAAATGCTGGTATAACTCAATCTGAGATCGGCATGATACTGCTGGCAACATCAACGCCCGATCATCTTTTGCCGCCTTCTGCACCTTTGCTTGCTCATAAATTAGGTCTCACAGGTGCCGGTGCGGTTGATCTTGCCGGTGCCTGTTCCGGTTTTCTCTATGCGCTGGTGATGGGGGATGCAATGGTGCGAACGCAGGGGCGGGCAGTGCTGATTGTTGCGGCCAATATTCTCTCACGCCGTATCAACCGGCAAGAGCGGGCATCGGCTGTGATGTTTGGTGATGCGGCCGGAGCCGTTGTGCTGGCACCATCCCAAAGCGGGCTTTGCAGTCTGGTCAGTTCCACACTTACCAGTGACGGCAGTCACTATGATCTGATCGGCATTCCGGCAGGTGAAACATTGATGACTATGCGTGATGGCCGCACCATGTTTGCACAGGCGGTGAAGACCATGACGGAATGCGGCAAAACAGTTTTACAACAAGCCAATGTTGCATCTAACGCGATCAATCATTTTGTGCCGCATCAGGCCAATGTGCGGATTTTTGATGCGGTGGCAGAACAGTTACAACTGAGCAATGCGGTGACCGCCCGCACGATCAGTGACTATGGCAACTCATCGGCGGCGACCATTCCGCTCAGCCTGTCTCTGGGGGGAAATCAATATAGCAAAGGCGATTTGATCTTGCTGACAGCGGCAGGGGCTGGGCTGACAGGCGGTGCTGCGCTGCTCAGTTACACGGGATAATTCGGTAAATTTTATAGCCTGATTGCCGTATCACTATTTCACAAGGCATGGCGCTGTTTCTTATTCTTGTCTCCGGTATGGAGGAATTGGAATGGTGAAGCAGCAGAAGCCTTTTGCGGGTATTACGGTGCTGGATTTTTCCCGCGTTTTGGCAGGGCCGTTTTGCTCTGCAATTCTGGCGGATCAGGGCGCACAGATCATTAAGGTTGAGCCGCCGCAGGGCGACGATCAGCGCTATATGGGCGCGGTGCGTAATAATCAAAGCATCAATTTTCAACTGTTTAACCGCAATAAACGCAGCCTGAAACTCGACCTGCGCCAGCCGGAAGCTGTGAAGATCGCGCAGGAACTGGCACTGAAAGCCGACGTGGTACTGGAAAATTTCCGACCGGGGGTGGCAGACCGTTTGGGGATCGGTGCAGAACAGTTGCAGGCGCTGAAGCCTGATCTGGTCTATTGCTCCGTCTCCGGCTTTGGCCAGCAAGGGCCGATGGCCGCTATGCCGAGTTATGATGTGGTAGCGCAGGCGCTGTCCGGCATGATGAGCGTAACTGGCGAGGCCAATGGTGCCCCGACATTGGTTGGCGACTCCATCGGCGATATTGTTTCCGGTATTTATGCGGCGCAGGCGATTTCTGCCGCTCTTTACCGCCGCTCGGTTACCGGACAGGGCGCACGGATTGATGTGGCGATGTTTGATGCGCTGTTCAGTCTGCTGCCGACCGTGCTCGCCGGATGGCAGGGCAGCGGTAACCGGCCTGCACGCTTTGGTAATCAGCATCCGCTGTCTGCGCCTTTTGGTGCTTTTGCCGCATCGGATTCGCCTTTCATTCTTGCTGTGGCCAACAAGGCGCTTTTTGCCCGTCTCGCAGAGGCGCTGGGAAAACCGCATCTGGCGGAAGATCCGCGCTTTGCCTCCGATCAGTTGCGCAGTCAGAACCGTGATGCTTTGCAGGCGGAAATTGAGGACTGGTCACGACACTGCACTGCTGCCGAAGTGGTGGAGAAGCTTGGCAAAGCCGGTTTGCCGGTGTCAGAAATCTGGTCAGTGGATGAGGCCGCACAAAGCGCCCATGCACAGCATCGCCAATTACTGCATGAAGTTGAACATCCGCAATTGGGCAAACTTCTGGTGCCGGAACAGCCGGTGCATTTCGACGGCTTGCCGCGCGGTGACATCCGGCAGGCACCGGAGCTGGGCGCTGACGGTGCGGATATTCTGCGGGAGTTTCTGGATATGGATGAGACACAGATCAGCGCGCTGACAAGCGCCGGTATTGTCTGATTATCCTTGTGATTTAAGGGACGGAGTACAAGAATGGGACTACAGATTACGGATGCCGACCGCGCATTCGCAGCGGATGCACGCGCTTATTTGCGTGCCAATTTGCCGGAAGCGCTGGCCTATAAGGTGCGGCACAATATTCGCCTGACCAAAGAAGACCTGACCGGCTGGCAGGAAGTGCTGGCAGCGCGCAACTGGTATGCAATAGGCTGGAGCAAAGAGATGGGCGGAGCCGGTCTGACACCGGTGCAACGCTATTTGTTTGAGCAGGAATATGGTGCGATTTGTGCACCGCATCCGTGTCAGTTTGGCATTGCCATGGCGGGGCCTGTTATCCATTCCTTTGGTAATGACGAACAGCGGGCACGCTTTCTGCCGGATATTCGCGAGAACCGGACATTCTGGTGTCAGGGCTATTCCGAACCGGGGGCAGGTTCCGATCTGGCTTCGCTGACAACTTCAGCCATGCGGGATGGTGATCATTATGTGGTCAATGGTCAGAAAATCTGGACAACATGGGCGCAATGGGCAGACTGGATTTTCTGTCTGGTACGCACGCATAAAGGCGAACGTCCGCAGCAGGGCATTTCCTTCCTGCTGATTGATATGCGTACCCCCGGTATTACAGTCCGCCCGATCCGCACATTGGATGGTGAGGCCGAGTTTAACGAGGTGTTCTTCAATGATGTGCGTGTGCCGGTTGAAAACCTGATCGGTACTGAGGGCGAAGGCTGGGGCTATGGTAAATATCTGCTTGAATATGAGCGCTTTTCCATGTCCGGTGCTGCGCGTTCCAAGCGTATTCTCGGTGAATTGAAAGAAGATGCCGCACGCCTTGGTGTAGCGAATGATCCGCTGTTGCAGGATCGGATGACGCGGATTGAAATCCAGCGTCTGGCGCTGGAGCATATGGAACTGAAACTCCTGTCGCAGAGTGAAGCGGGTGAAAATCCGGGCCCCGAAGCCTCGAAACTCAAAATCCGCGGTACAGAAATTGCACAGGCATTGGCGCAATTACGACTGGATATTTGGGGTTCGCAGGTGCTGCCTTACAGCGAGGCATTCCTTGAGGGTGAGGCGGATGCGGAAAATCCGGCCGCTGCCGGTGCCGCTGCTGCGTGGCTCAACTTGCGCAAGCTGACGATCTGGGGCGGATCAAACGAAATTCAGCGCATGATCCTTGCCAAGCAGGTTCTGGGTTTAAGGTGAGGAGAGCGGATATGCAGAAAACACACGAAGAAAAAGCAGACGAATTGCGGATGCTGACGGATTTTGTGAGCCGCTTTGCTGCCGATCACACACCGGAAAACGGTTTGCCGCAGACTGATCTCGATCTGTGGCCGCAGATTGCGGAAATGGGGCTGATTGGTCTTGCGCTGCCGGAGGCATTGGGTGGTGCGGAGCTGGGCGCAGAAGGTCTGACAGCTGTATCACAGGCTTTAGGTAATGTTGCATTACCGCTGGATTTTGCCTGCGGGGCGGCACTGGCAGCTAACCTGTTATGTGAAGCGCAGAAGAGCAATCTGGATGTTGCGCCATTGCTGGAAACCTTCCTCACAGGTGAGATGCGTTTGGGTATTGCCGGTCATCTGGCGACAGCTGCGCAGGGCATCAAGTCTGTTAACCTGCCGGAACTGACCGGCACTGGTCTGACACTCAACAAGCAGCAGGTCTTTGGTGCGCGGGAGCCGGAAAAACTATTGTGTCTGGTGCAACAAGGCAGTGGCGTTGCCCTGTGTCTGGTCTCTGCGGAAAAGGCGCAGTTCCGTCAGTTGTCGATGATTGACGGCCGGATGATGAGTGAAATCACGGCAGATATTGCACCGTCGGATATTCAGGTGCTGCTCTCCGGCGCTGATGCACGACAGCGCACTGAAGCCTGCGCCGCAGATGTTCTGATTGCTGTTGCCGCAGACAGTCTTGGCGCGATGGATAATCTCTACCGGCAGACGCTGGATTATATGCGGATGCGCAAGCAGTTCGGCAAAGCGCTTGGCTCTTTCCAGACCATTCAGTTCCGTCTCGTGGATATGTCGGTGGCGCTGGATGAGGCAAAAGCCTTGGTTGAAGCTGCAGCGGAAGCGCAGGATAATGGTGCGGAAGATGCCCGCGCTCTGACCCTTGCCGCATGGGTGCAGACATTGTGGTCAGCCCGCCATATCGCACAGGAGGCAGTTCAGCTTCACGGCGGTATTGGCATGACTGAAGAATGCGCGATTTCCCCGCTGGTCAAACGCCTGCTGGTGAATGAGCATAGTTTCGGTCAGGCGGAAGCCTATATGGCAGCCTATCGTCAGTTGGCTGCCTGAAACGCCTTACGCAAACACGCGAGCAGAATATGCTCCGGCTCATTGAGATTGCGGGTGCCGCTGGTGCCCGCAGTCAGATAAAAATGCGGCGCATCCGGCAGGATGTGCTGTAATAAAGGCTTAGCGGAGCTGATATTGTCTGCCAGAGCCGCAGGGATAATCGTGCTATAGCCGTTGCCCGCGAGAGCCAGACATAATTGTAAAGACTGGGTTTCCAGCGAGGGTTGATACTCAGTAGTGTCCGGCATTTGCATCAAAGCATTGCGGATACTGTCACCGGTAGCAGGCAAAGCCAGCGGTGCATCTTCTGCATCAATATCGGAAATATATTGCAGCGGTCCCAGATCGGTTAAGAATGCAGCATTTTCAGGGTGTATTGTGCTCTCCATAAGTGCAATGGAGCACTCTCCCTGCTTCAACCGTTCTTGCAGAACATGCGCCGGTGCTTCACTCACTTTCAAAAGCACATGCGGGCACAGGCGCTGCCATTCACGGATTGCATTGCTGATCGCTGTGGCGCTTATCGGGCTGAGCAAGGCCATCGGGCTGAGGCCGAAAGAAATCACCGGCTCGTCCATCACCGCAATTTGCTGCGCACCCTGACGTATCGCATCGGCCAGATTGAGGACGCTTTGCAGCAAAGGCGCTTTATGGACTGCGGTCGGCAGCGGATGCAGGCCTTTATAATGGCGGGCAAACAGGGCTGTGCCCATCAGTTGCTCTGTCTTGCGCAATTGTGCGGACAGGGCAGGCTGGGTCTGATTGAGCCTGCGGGCGGCTTCGCTCATATTACGGCAATGATAGAGCGTCAGAATACTCTGAATATCGCGCAGGGAGACCGGCGGATTATAGAGCGTCACGGTCTGTCTGCTCAGTTCTTCACGCACCAATGTGATGAAATCCTGTGCGACGACAGTCAGCTTTTCATCTTTGGTGGTGATTTTCGCTGTAACCGGACTATGCAGCGGGTTTTGCAATTGCAGCACTGCGAGATCATTGCGGCTGATACCGCTGGCAAGCAGGCTATGCGGTGCCAACAGAAGTACCGGCTGTTTGGCTTGCTTGAGACGAGTGAAAATCCCCACATCTTCCGATGTCATCTCCGGCGCAGGCAGATCATGCTGGCGGCAATAGGCGCGGATACGCGCTTCTTCGGCTGGTAAGAGCGGCGGCAGCCACAGGCTGTAATTGCGCAAATCCTCTGGGCTGAGCGGCGCCTGATTCTCATCGGGTATCAACCCGCCTGCAACGGCAATCCATTCATCATCAAACAGAAATTGTTCCTGATCGCTGCCATTTTGCGAGGCATAACCCATCAGAATATCTGTATTCTCAGGTTTACTGGTGTCGAAGGCGCTGATGAGGGGGGAGCGGAAATGCACCTGCGCATAATATTCAGGATGGGAAAGCCGGAAAGGACGCACCGCAGCCGTTGCTGCGCGGGATAATTTTCCAAACATGAAATGCAGCGGCGAGCTGACTTTGAGGGCGGTTGAAATGGCTTTGCCGGAGAACGCGGTCTCCACTGCCTGCAAGGTCGCAGTCGCCTGCTGAAACAGCCAGCGGCCGGCTTCGCTTGGCACCAGACCTTTGGGGCCGCGCACAAAAAGCTCCAGCCCCAATTCCGTCTCAAGCGCAGAAATTGCGGTGCTGAGGGTGGAGGGAGAAATCTGCTCGGCTTTGGCCGCTTCTGCATGATTATAATACTGGCAGGCCAGAACAAAATAGGCGAGAGAGCGAAGTTCCATGGTCTGTGCAGCTTTATGTTTTTAAAGGACAGTTTTCTATAACTGTTCCCCAATGCAAATGACCAGCTTAAAAACAGGATTGAAGCAGACAAAACAAAACCGGCCATGCAAGGCAAAGCCGGTTTTGTTGTTATGTGATTTACTGGTCAGGCGCTGAATGTTGTTTCCGCATTTAGTGGATAGATCGGGCGGCGCAGTTTTTTATAATCGCGGGCACCGAGATTGGCTGTGCTCAACCCATCGGCATCCACTTCGATAATCGCTGAGGCAATCGGCCCGAAAGCAGCGCGGAAATGCTGCTGGGATTTCACTACAACAATATCATAATCAGCAGGTTCAATGCCGACACTGCGGAACAGGTTTTTATCCAGCATTTGCTGACGTTCTGATGAGATCAGCATATCAGTATTGCCGACACGGAAACAGACGCTTTTACCCAGTGAGGCAGGCAGCCCCTGAAACATCGGCCCCTCAAAAGTGATATTGCCGTCTGAAATGGCAATGACCTCACCGGTCAGCGTAATTGCACCGCCACCGATTTTCGGGTCAACTTTACCGCCAAGGCTGACAGTGCATTGCGCACCTATACCGGCCGCTGCCAGTTCCTCAACCGCCTGCGGGTCACAGAAAGCACCAAAGGCCGCACGCCCGACATTGGTTTTGAGCAATCCGCTCAGCACGGTTGTGGCATCGCTATAGGCACCGCAGCCCGGATTATCGGAGAAATCGGCGATTACCAGCGGGCCTTGTTTGGTGTTATTGGCAAAATGCGCACGGATTGCCTCGGGCATTTCCGGTGCCTGCAGACGATTGTCCTCATCTTCGCGGCGGTTCCAGATTTCCTGACACAGTTGCTCGGCATGGCTGACAGCCTGTGCTTCCGTTACTTTGTTGCGGTCATAGCAGATGACAGCAGATGATCCTGTGTTGAACACATCGGCATCATAGAACCCCGCATTAATGGAGGTGGCAAGAATGCCGTTCTGCGCTGCAATTTGATCGGCAATTTCCAGAATTTCTGTCATGGCGCAGGCATGGGTGGTGCGGCCGTCATTGCAGCCATTGAGCATTGGTGGCTGGCGCACGGCAATCGCAGGGCTGATCTGACCGCGCATCGCGTCTTCAAGCAATTTACCTGCCTTACGGCCACATTCAGCCATATCCACATGCGGATAGGTGCGGAAAGAAACGGCAATATCCAAGAGTGCACTCATTTCCGGCGCGCTATTGGCATGCAGGTCGAATGTACCGGCAACAGGTATATCATGGCCTACGATATTGCGGATAAATTGCAGCAATTCGATCTGGGCATCATCCGCGCTTTCCGTGCACATAGCGCCGTGAAAAACAATGAACACGCCGTCCGGTTTGTGTCCTTCTAGCGTTTCAGCCACATCGCGTTGAAAATGCTCGATCATGGATTTTTCTACCAAGCCACCCGGTTCGGCACGGGCGGCAACGGTATAGACCGGCTCCCAGCCATAGGCTTCGCAACATTCGATAAAGCCGCCGATCTCGGAATTGGTGCCGCGGCAGTGGATTTCGATTTCCTGTCCTTTAAAATAGTGGCAGAGATGGAAGTCCTTCAAAGTGGTCTTCAGCTTGGAAAAAGTATTGGTTTCCTGATTGAGTTCAAGAACGGCGACTTTGAAGCTCATAGGGGCATCTTTCATTTATGCGGTATTGATATTGCAAGCGAAAGGCTTTCTGCCCCGCCTGCTTTTGCTGTGAGCAGGGCAGAAAGCATGAGCCTGTGAACGGAACGCTGTTTGCAGGCTACGGGGGAAGAAATGATCTGAGGCGTGCAGATTTACTTCAGATAGGCGCTGGCATTGACCGGACGAACCATAATGTCGAAGTCAAAATATTGCTGGCGGATCTTGTCGTAAGTGCCGTTTTTGATGATGGCTGCAAGCGCGGTGTTGAGGCGCTCTGCCAGATCGCCGCTGTCTTTACGCACGGCCATAGCATTGCCCTGTGCCGCATCCAGAATGAAAGGCTTGCCGGCGAATTCACAGCAATTACCGCTGTCCTGCGCCAGCCAGTCACTCAGTGCCATCTGGCTTTCCAGCACCATATCGAGACGACCGCTGTCCATATCGAGGAATACCTCGCTGAGCGAAGGATAGAGTTTCACTTCATTGTCAGGGAAATAGTCTTTGAGCGTATCGACCGCAACCGAGCCGGACTGAGTGCCGATGACCTTACCTTTCAGAGCTTCTTTGGAGATTTCCTGAATGCCGAGATCCTTGCGGGCAATGAAATGCATGGCATTGAAATAATACGGATTGCTGAAAGTAACCTGTTTTTTGCGCTCTTCATTGACTGCCATTGAGGCGATCATCACGTCAAATTTGCCGGATTGCAGGGCAGGAATAATCCCCGACCATTCATGCGTGCTCCATTCGCACTCAACTTTCATTTCAGCGCAGACGGCCTGCCCGATATCATAGTCAAAACCTTTGATTTCGCCGCTGCCGGTTACATAATTGAACGGCTTGTAGTCACCTTCTGTGCCGATGCGCAGTTTTTCTGCCGCCGGAGCCTGAGCGGTCATAATGCCCAGAGCGATCAGGCTTACCGCTGATATGAATGCTGATTTCATTAAAGATTCCCCGATGTTGCCCTTCATTCTTCTAATGTCTGATTTTAGAATAAAGGCTTGTTCTTGGCGCTTCCATTCGCCGTGTGAAACTAATTTAATATCAATTAAAACATTGATATTAATAATTTAATTGAATTTTTATTGTTTTTTCAATTGCCAGCATGATGGATTTAAAACCTGTATGCAATGTGAAAAAATTGATTTAAAATATCGAAATAATTCATATCTGAAAAATTCTGGACAGGATGAAAGATGCGTGATTTACCCGGGCTGAAATCATTGCGGGCTTTTGAGGCCGCTGCGCGCTGCGGCAGTCTCACGGCAGCAGCGGATGAATTATGTGTCGGGCAGGGGGCGGTCAGCCATCAGATCCGCCTGCTGGAGGACTATCTGGGTTTGCGGGTGTTTATCCGCAGACAGCACGGCGTGGAACTGACACAGGAGGGTAGTCTGCTGTTCACATCCTGTCAGCGTGCCTTTGATGATCTGGCCGGAACAATCCGCCATATCAGCCCGCGCACGGCGCAGAAGGTGTTGCGTGTGAAAGTGGGGCCGTTCTTTTCGATGAAAATCATTGCGCCGCGCATTTCTGAATTTTTGGCGCAGCATCCGGGTCTGCAGCTGCATCTGTCCCATCTTGATACCAATGTGCCCGCATCCGGCCAGCCGGATATTGTGATCGATTATCGTCTGGGTGGTGTGGCCGGAAAATTCTCAAAACAATTGCTGCGTGAAAGGCTGGTACCGGTTTGCGGGACGTCCATCCGTAATCAATATAAGAGTGCAACGGAACTTTTATGCAGCAACCGTCTGCATTACCGCTCCGTATCAGAATGGCAGAGCTGGATTGCCACATCCGGCCTGATGCTTGGTCATAGTCAGCAGGATCTGATTTTTGACGATCAGCATATTATTCTGGAGGCGGTTAAAGAGGGACAGGGTGTGGCGCTGATCGATCAGGCGCTGGTTGAGCAGGAGCTTAAAACCGGCCAGATGTTTCTGGTCTCGGAACATTGCTTTGAACCGCAGGAGACTTACCAGTTTGTATGTCAGGAGGACTTGTTCCGGTCAAAGCCGGTGACAAAAGATTTCCTCGATTGGTTGCTCAGAGAGGTTGCATTGCGGCGAAAGCAGCAGGATGCACCGGAACTGTCCGGCTGAGGCCGGTAGTACCGCTGCATCTGGCAAGGATACAGCGGTGAATGATTTATCGTGACAGCGCCTGACTTGGATAGCGCAATGTCGCATCAAACGGATTGAGCTTGCTGGAAATCAGTGCTGCTTCTTTTTTCAAAAGATCAGCGATGGTGCGCTGGCGCTGTTCTGTCAGGCGCGAGGCCAGTGTGCCGATACTCAGCGCCGCAACGGCTGTGCCGTTCTGATCCAGCACCGGCACGCCCAGTCCTGCCATGCCTTCAATCATTTCAAAATTCATATGGGCAGCGCCGGTCTGTCTTACACTGTCAATCATAATGCGCAGATCAACTTCATCAATCGCTGCGCGGTCGAGAATGCGCGGCATGTTAAAACGGATAATCGCTTCGCGCTCTTCCTCCGGCAGAAAAGCCAGAATGGCGATGCTGCCCTGACCAATACCGAGCGGAACCTTGCCGCCGATATCACCTGTGAAAGAGCGGATCGGAAACGGGCCTTCCACGCGGTCGAGACACACGACATCAAAACCGCTGCGCACAAGCAGAAATACGGTGTCGTTAAAGGTAGCTGACAGACGTAGCAGTGCCGGACGGGCAAAATCCAATATACCATCACGCTGGCGGGTTTGCGCTGCCATGCAGAAAAAATCCAGCGAGAGGCGATAGGATTTTGTGTCGTTGATCTGCTCAACCAATCCTTCGCTGATCAGGCTTTTGAGCAGGCGATGCGTGGATGGCTGGCTAAGCTCCAGCTCGCGTGCCAGATCAATCAGCCGCATTCCGTCCCGTGAATGAGCGGCCAGTCCTTTTAATATCTGGATGGCTTTTGTGAGGCTCGTATTCACAGGGGATTTCGTATTTTCACTCATTGCGCGACTCTTGAATTGGAATAATTCCGTATTATGGATTAAACTATATAAAATATTTCAGAATAGAAAATAGAATTTGTCTAATTCGCAAAATTTCTGTCAATTATTGGATAAATTCCGCTTTAAGTGAAATCTGCCCGCTTGCCCTTGTTACAAGGCAGCCATGAAACAGGCCGATTGAGAGAGCGGTAAACGGCCGGATAACCCGCAGCGCAGAAATGCCGGTACTGCTCAGGGAGGTATGCATGAGCTTTTTGAACCTGAAACAGGTTTCCAAAATTTATGGAAAATTCACAGCGGTGAAGGATTTCGATCTGGCTGTGGAAAAAGGTGAGTTTATCTCTCTGCTCGGTCCTTCCGGCTGCGGCAAGACAACGACATTGCAGATGATCGCCGGTCTGGTGACACCATCATCGGGCTCTGTCACGCTGGATGGCCGCGATATTACCTATACGGCTCCGGCACAGCGCCAGCTCGGCGTGGTGTTTCAGAGCTATGCACTGTTTCCGCACATGACTGTTGCGCAGAATGTCAGCTTTGGTCTGGAAATGCGCAAAGTGCCGAAAGCGGAACGTGATGAACGCGTGAAAGAAACGCTGGCTCTCGTGCATCTCTCCCCATTGGCCGACCGCTATCCGCGTGAAATGTCCGGCGGTCAGCGTCAGCGTGTGGCGATTGCCCGTGCGCTGGTGATCAATCCGCCGGTGCTGCTGCTGGATGAGCCTTTGTCCAATCTTGATGCGCAGCTGCGTGAAGAAATGCAGTTTGAGCTGCGCCGCATTCAGCGTGCTGTGGGCATTACCACCATTATGGTGACCCACGATCAGGCGGAAGCTTTGTCGATCAGTGATCGTATTGTGGTGATGGAAAAGGGTAATATCACACAGGTTGATATGCCTTATAAGCTCTATGAGCATCCGCGGAATGATTTCATTTCCAACTTTGTTGGCAAGTCCAACTTCCTGAGTGCGCAGGTTGAAGCGGATATGCTGGCGATTGAAAATACCGCTATACGCTTCAAACCGGAACAGCCTGTGAGCGGCGACAGGGTTTCGCTGTTTATCCGTCCGGAAAAACTGAACCTGACCAATGCCGGTGCCGGTCATGTGGATGGTACTGTTGCCACCCGCTATTTTATGGGCAGCCAGTGGTTTGTCACGGTTGCAACTCCTGCCGGACAATTGTCTGTGTCGCTGCCAAATGTCGGCACACCGCCACCGGCAGAAGGCGAAACAGTTGGTTTGGTCTGGCAGCATGAAGATTGCCGGATGCTCGCAGGCGGAGCGGCCTGACCATGAGCGCAACCTCTGCCGCCCCATCTCAGGCAAAACGCCGCTTTGCTCCGCTGTTTCTGGCAGGGCCCGCGACTTTGCTTTTCATCGGTCTTGTGCTGCTGCCGCTGGCGCTGACAGTCATTCTGTCGTTCAACAGCTATAATTACGACACCGGTATCGAAAACACCTTCACCCTGCACAATTATACGCAAGTGTTGCAGGATGATTATTACCTGTCGATTTTTTGGCGCACCTTGCGTCTTGCGCTGATCACAACCGTGATTGCCGTGGTGATCGGCGTGCCGGAAGCCTATATTCTCTCGAATATGCGCTCTCCTTGGCGCTCGATTTTCCTGCTGGTGATTATCGGCCCGTTGCTGGTTTCCGTTGTGGTACGTACCTTCGGCTGGAGCATGATCCTTGGCCGTAATGGTTTCATTAATGGTGCGCTGACAACGGTCGGGCTGGAGCCGCTGCAGCTGCTCTATACAGAGGCCGCGATTGTTATCGGTCTGGTGCATATCATGCTGCCATTCATGGTTATTCCGGTCTGGACAGTGTTGCAGAAACTCGACCCGACAGTGGAAGCTGCGGCACTGACCCTTGGTGCCTCACGCTTCACAGCGCTGCGCCGTATCGTATTTCCGCAGGCCATGCTTGGCATTCTCTCCGGAAGCCTGATTGTCTTTGCCTTGTCGGCAAGCTCTTTTGCTATTCCCGGCTTGCTCGGTGGTCGCCGTTTAAAAATGGCTGCAACCGTTGTCTATGACGAGTTCATGATTGAGCTGAACTGGCCGCTTGGCGCCGCCATTGCCATTATTGTTCTCGTCGCAAACCTCATCATCATGATTGCCTATAATCGTATGATTGAAGGTCAGGCCAAACGGAAGCTGGGGTAATATCATGCAGAAAAATGGTCCTGTTGCTCTGATTTTTCACAGCTTTGTCGTCATCTTCATGCTGGCGCCGATGGTGGTGGTCTGCCTTGTTGCCTTCACGCCGGAAAACACGCTGACAATGCCGTGGAACGGGTTGTCGCTGCGCTGGTTCGAGGCGGTGTTCAAGCATAATGATTTCATGACCTCCTTCGGGAACAGTCTGAAACTGGCCTTCCTTGCGGCCACGATTTCCACGCTGCTGGCGGTGCCGTCAGCATTGGCAATCACCCGTTATGATTTTGCGGGGCGGGATGCGCTGAATGCGCTGTTCCTGTCGCCGCTGATTATTCCGCATCTGGTGCTCGGCGTTGCGTTTCTGCGTCTGTTCTCGCTGATGGGTATGAGCGGTTCATTCTTCTGGCTGGTGGCAACGCATGCGATTATCATCACGCCATATGCGCTGCGTCTGGTGCTGGCCTCATTAAGCAGCATGGATCGCAATGCGGAAAATGCCGCCCGCACATTGGGTGCCGGTGAATGGACAGTGTTCAAACGCATCACCCTGCCATTGTTGTTGCCGGGTGTGAGCGGCGGCTGGTTGCTGGCATTCATCAATAGTTTTGACGAGTTGACGATGTCGATCTTCGTGACCTCGCCTTCAACTGTCACTCTGCCGGTGCGCATGTATATGTATGCCAGCGAGTCGATTGATCCGATGATGGCCGCGGTCTCTGCGCTGATGATCCTTGTGGCAACGGTTGCGATGGTCATTCTGGATCGCCTGTTTGGTCTGGATCGTATTCTGGTCGGAAAAGGCTGATCTGCAGTGAGTGCTCAAACGCAAACTCCCTATAGCGGCGGGCAGTTTCACCGTCGCTACCGTCAGGATGAAAAGCCAATCGGCTTTTCACTGAACGGTGTTGCGCAGGTCGGACGCCTCGGCGATACGGTGCTGACTGCCATTATGGCGGTGGCGTCTCATGTGCGCCAAACCGAGTTCACCGGTGAGAACCGTGCCGGTTTCTGCCTGATCGGTGCCTGTCAGGATTGCTATGTCATGACGGAAGAGGGGCAGCGCCTTCGTGCCTGCACCACACCGTTGCAGGAAGGTATGCGCTTTGTAACAGCCATGCCTATGGACGCCGGAGTGTGATGATGGCCAAAGCCGATTTACAGCCGGTGATTATCGGAGCAGGGCCTGCGGGTATCCGTGCAGCGGAAGTGCTGGTCAAGGCTGGTTTGCGTCCGCTCGTACTGGATGAAGGTTTGCGGGCAGGCGGGCAGATTTATCGCCAGCCGCTGATTGATGACGGTCGTTCCTATGCCAAGCGCTACGGTTCGGAAGCATCGAAAGCCAAAGCGCTGCATGAGACTTTTGAAGCGCTGAGACCGGCGATTGATTATCATCCGGAAACGCTGGTGTGGAATATTTCGCCAAACGGCGATACACGTTTTCTCGATGTGATCTCCAATGGTCATTATCGCCGGATTGAATGTTCTGAACTGATCGTGGCGACCGGCGCGACGGATCGTGTGTTGCCGTTCGCAGGATGGACAACGCCCGGTGTCTATACGCTTGGTGCCTCGCAAACAGCACTGAAAGCACAAGGCGTGACCATCGGAAACAAGCTGGTTTTCATGGGCTCGGGGCCGCTGCTTTATCTGGTGGCATGGCAATATATGAAGGCCGGTGCCAAGGTTGTTGCCGTGCTGGATACGGCACCTTTCAAAGCCAAATTGCATCTGGCGCAGCTGGCACTCCATGCACCGCGCATTGTGGCGCTTGGTATATTCTATGCCATGCAATTGCGTCTTGCCGGTGTGAAAACTATCTATAATGCGCGTCCTGACAGCATTGTCGGCAAAACCCATGTTGAGGGTATCCGCTATTATATTCAGGGCAAGTCTGGGGTCAAAACACTGGCGTGCGATGCACTGGCCTATGGATTTGCATTGCGTCCGGAAACGCAACTGGCTGATCTCGCCGGTTGTGCCTTTGAGTTCAACAGCCGCGACAGAGCATGGTTGCCGGTGCGTGACGCACAGGGCCAGAGTAGTGAGAAGGGGATTTACCTTGCCGGTGACGGCAGTGGTATTGCCGGTGCCGATGCAGCGGAAATCTCCGGTGAAATGGCGGCTCTGGCTTTGCTGCAGAAGCGCGGGCTTCCCGTTGATGCAGCGCATATCAATGCTCTGCAAAAAGCGCATCAGAAGATCATCATCGAGCGCGATCTGCTGGAAAAGGCTTTTCCGTTTCCGCGCGATTGGTTTGAAACTGTCAGTCCTGAAGTCACGCTGTGCCGCTGCGAGGAAATCACCGTGGGCGAAGCATTGAATGCAATCAGCGGCGGCAGTATCCGCGAGATCAACCGTCTGAAAGCCCTGAGCCGTGTTGGCATGGGGCGTTGTCAGGGGCGGATGTGCACTGCTGCGGCCACGGAACTGCTGTCATCGCAATTGCATATTGATGCATCTGAAATCGGTCGGCTGCGCGCGCAGGCGCCGGTGAAGCCGGTGCCACTTGGTTTCGGTGCGATGCAACAGGCTGCTGAAGACGAGGTGGTATCATGACCAGACGTCTGGAAGCGGATGTAGCCATTATCGGCGGCGGTCTGGTCGGCAGTTCTGCGGCACTGGCGATGCGCAAGGCCGGTTTGTCGGTGATCCTGCTGGATAAGGGCTTCTGCGGCGCGCAGGCCAGCGGTGTCAATTATGGCGGTGTGCGCCGTCAGGGGCGCGGCGTTGAACAGCTGCCGCTGGCGGAATTGTCTCATGCAATATGGGCTCGTTTGCCGGAACTGATCGGCATTAATGGCGAATATCAGCGTTGCGGTCATTTGAAACTGGCACGCACGGAAGAAGATTTCGCCAAGCTCGAAGCCTATGCGGCGCGTGTGCGTCCGCATGGTCTGGAGCTGGAACTCATCAGCGGCAAGGCCGTGAAAACACGTTTCCCGTGGCTGACCGGCGATGTTGCCGGAGCATCACTCTGCCATGATGATGGCCATGCTAATCCGCGTCTGGTTTCTCCGGCCTTTGCCCGTGCAGCCCGCGCTGCCGGTGCCACGGTGCTGGAACATATGCCGGTGCATCAGGCTGTCAGTACCGGCAGTGGTTTTGTGTTGCAGGCCGGTGAGGACACGGAAATCCGGTGTCGCCAATTGGTCAATACGGCCGGTGCATGGTCGGATCAGTTTGCCAGCCAGTTTGGTGAGAGCGTTCCGCTCAAGAAAATCTATCCGTCGATGGTGGTGACAGAACCGCTGCCTTATCGCCTGCCAATGAGCATGGGCGAAGAGGGCGGCAGTTTCTATGGCCGTCAGGTGACGCGCGGTAATTATGTGATGGGCGGCGGGCGCGGAATTGTGCTGGATAATCCGGACTATTCGCGACCTTCGGTGACTGCCGCCTCATCGGTTATGCAGCGGGCAATTGCGCTGTTTCCGCATCTGGAACATGCCCATGTTATCCGCTTCTGGTCCGGTACTGAGGCTGAAATGCCGGATGGCAATCCGGTTATCAGCGCGAGTTCCAAGGTGAACGGGCTTTTTCATGCTTTTGGTTTTTGCGGAGCGGGCTTTCAGACCGCACCAGCTGTGGGGGCGGTGCTGTGTGATCTGGTAACACAAGGCCAAAGCAACATACCGATCGGGGCTTTCAGCATTGATCGTTTTCATAACCTTCCTGCCTGAGAACGGGCGGACAAGGCAAACTTTAATCTTCATAATGGGAGTAGCACGAAATGAATTCTAAACTGACAATGGTTTCCGTTCTGGCATTGGGTGCCGCTGCTGTTGCAACAGCTGCACAGGCAGAAACCAAGACACTCTATATCGGCATGAATGGCGGCAATTTTGAACGCGCTTATACCGAGCATGTTCTGCCGCCGTTTGAAAAAGCCAACAATGTTAAAGTTGTCGTGGTTCCGGGCACTTCAGCCGATATTCTGGCCAAAGCAACCGCTGCCAAAGACAATCCGCAGATGCATGTCATGCTGCTGGACGACGGTGTGATGGTACGCGCTATCGGCAGCAATCTTTGCCAGCCAATCTCTGATGATCCGGTGCTGAAAGAAATCCAGCCGGCAGCGCGTCTGAAAGATGATATGGCCATCGGCGTTGATATGGGCATGACCGGTCTTGCCTATAATAAAAAGCTGTTTGATGAAAAAGGCTGGGCAGCTCCAACCTCATGGATGGATATGGCTGACCCTAAATTTGCCAATGCGGTTGTGTTCCAGTCCGCTTCAGCTTCCAGCTTTGGCCTTCATGCATTCCTGATGTTCAACCGCATTCAGGGCGGCGATGAAAACAATGTCGAGCCGGGTTTTGAGAAATTCTCCGACACCATCGGCAAGAATGTGATCGAGTTCATTCCAAGCTCGGCCAAAATCTCTGAAATGGTGCAGACCGGTGAAGCTGCAATCTTCCCGCTGACCCCAACCGGCGTGAACAATCTGAAGGACAAGGGTATTCCGGTGGAATATGCGCAGCCTAAAGAAGGTTCGGTGGTTCTGGCCGTTACCCAGTGTGTGATTGCCAATAATAGCGAGCCGGAACTGAGCCAGAAACTGGCACATTATCTGCTGTCCGCCGATGCGCAGAGCCTTGCTTTGGACAATGGCAATATCATTCCTTCGAACATCAATGCCAAGGCCGGCAATGATGATGCAGCTGCCAAGCTCACAGCCTTCCGTGGTTATATGGAAACTGCAAATGTTCTGGACTGGGATGCGGTCAACAAAAACCGTCAGGCATGGAACAGCCGCTGGAACCGCACAATCGAGCGTTAATCAGCCGCTTTTTGCTTGAAACTATATGGCCCGCGATCTCTGATCGCGGGCTTTTATTTTACCTTCTTGATATTTACACCTATTTGTCAGACATTCAGCAGCAATATTCAGAACAATCATGTCGACATTCTCTTGAAAATAATTAAACAGGCAGGATTATGCATGCCTGATACGAATTGAGAGATAAGTGAAATAACGGGAGTTTCCATGTCCAAGGCAGAAAGTGCCCAGGCTACGCCGGCAAGTCAGATATTTGACAGGATATGGCTCTCGATTGCCGAGCGGCGGCTGAAGCCCGGCACGCGGCTGAAAGAAGAAGAACTGGCGGAAATTTTTGATGTCAGCCGTGCGCGTATCCGTCAGGCACTGGCTACGCTTGAGCGTGAAGGACTGGTGACAATTCAGGCCAATCGCGGTGCATTTGTTTCCGAGCCATCGGTAGAAGAAGCGCGGGATGTGTTCTATGCCCGCCGCGCTATTGAACATCGGGTGGTTGAGCGCCTGTGCGAGAATATCAATAAAGAGCATGTTCAGCGGTTGAATGCCCATGTGGAAGAAGAGCGCAATGCTGACCGGCAGGGCAATCGCACGGATATTATCCGGCTTTCCGGCGGGTTTCATCTGTTGCTGGCAGAGCTTGCAGGATCATCTTTCCTTTATGGTATTGTCAAAGATCTGATCTCGCGCACATCGCTGATTACGGCCGTTTATCGCTCACGCCATTTGCATAATTGCGGGCCGGATGAGCATCAGGCAATTGTCGAACATATTGCGCGTGGTGATACGGAAACGGCAATCAAAGCCGTGATTGAACATCTCGACCGTGTCGAATGTGAGCTGGAGCTGGAAGATGACAAAGATCAGTCCTCCAGTCTGCGCGCCGCATTGCTCTGATTTTCATTTATAATTACGCGATTTTTAGCTCCGGTAAGCCGCAGGCCTGCCGGAGTTTTTTATATTGTTTAAAATATTTGATGACAAATATGTTGACAATTATGTCTGCATAAAACATCGTCTCAATCCTGTTCGGCACTCTCCCGTCTGAGGAAAAGGAGGGTGCTGTTATCTGTCGGTGAGAGGGACGACTATGACTTCACTACTGAAAAAACTATTATTCTGCACGGTTGCGACCTGTATCAGCACGGCTTCATTTGCTGAGACACTGCGCTGGGGCGGTGCTCGTGATATTTTCTCGCTGGATCCGTATTCCTATGGCAGCACGTCCAATCTGGCGTTTCTGAACCATATTTACGAAGGTCTGGTACGCTATACGCCGGAGTTTGTTGTCGAGCCTGCGCTGGCAACCAGCTGGGAGCTGATCGACAATAAGGTCTGGCGCTTCAAGCTGCGTGAAGGTGTGAAATTTCAGGACGGTTCCGATTTCACCTCAGCGGATGTTCTTGCTTCCATGAAGCGCGTCAGCCATCCGTCTTCACCGTTGCGCGGCAATATTCCGCTGTTTGTCGGCGCAACGGCTGTTGATGATTACACCGTTGATATTGAGGTTTCGTCGCCAAGCCCGCTTTTCCTGAACGACATGACCAATATTTTCATGTTCGACGGCGACTGGCTGGTGAAAAATAATTCTGAAATGCCGACCGATGTTGGTGGTCAGGTTGAAGGTTACACAACCTTCCACACCAATGGTACAGGCCCGTTCCAGCTCGAAAGCCGTGTGCCGGACAGCAAGACCATTCTGGTCAAACATAATGGTTGGTGGGATACACCGAAGCACAATCTTGACCGTATTGAATTTACCCCGATTGCCTCGCCTGCAACCCGTGTTGCAGCCCTGCTTTCCGGTGAGATTGATCTGGTAGATGGTGTGCCGCTGCAGGATGTGAAGCGTCTGGAAAGCACACCGGATATCCGTGTGGAGCAGCGTCCTGATCTGCGCACCATCAATCTGGTGTTCAACCGCAAGGAAAAGCTGAACGACGGCCGCGATAATTTCTTTAATGATATTCGTGTGCGTCAGGCAATTGACCATGCGATTGACCGTGATTTGCTGGCAAAACGCGTCATGCGCGGCATGACCCATACGGCCGGTACTGTCGTTGCGCCGGAAATTCCGGGCTATACGAAAGAGCTGGATATTCCGACAAAATATGATCCGGAATTGTCCAAGAAATTGCTGGAAGAAGCCGGTGCTGTCGGCACAGAATTCACCTATCTCTGCATGAATGATGAGAGCGTGAATGAAGAGGATGTCTGCTCGGTGATCGTCACCATGCTGAGTCGTGTTGGCCTGAAACCGAAGCTGGATATCGGACCGCGTGCTGTTCAGGCGCCGAAACGCTCCAGCGGTAAATCCGATATGTTCATGATCGGCTGGGCGAATGAGCCGACACTGGATGCCTATTCCATTCTGGTGCAGGTTCTGTCATCGCGCAAAGGCGCTGCCGGTGTGGCCAATTATGGCGGCTGGTCTTATCCTGAACTCGATGCGCTGACGGAAAAAGCAGCGCTGGAAATGGATCGTGACAAGCGTCTGGCTTTGGAATCCGAGGCACTCGGCATTGTTAAATCCGAAGTGATCATGATTCCGCTGCATCAGCAGCCGATGGCATGGGGCATGACCAAAAAAGTGGAAGATGTCACCATTCGTGCCGACAATAAGCCGCGCCACTGGCTGACGCGTATTGCTAAATAAGCATAATATTTGCTGAATTTCGATATTTACAGCGCCTGCAAGGTTCATTTGCAGGCGCTGTTTCTGTTTTTGGATCAGGTTTTCCCCGATATTATCTGTTTGCTCTAATATTTTGTAAAAAAATATGTCGACAATTTAGTTGACAATGAAATCTGAATTCCACACACTCTCCCCGTCCGGACAAAACACCATCAAGAGTGAAGAGCCGGTTGTCTTTTTTGGGGAACAAATTCATGAAATTCAGAAAATCGATCCTCGCGGGTCTGATGGCTTTCGCATTAGGTCATACCGCGCATATTGCTTCTGCTGAGACTTTGCGCTGGGGCGCAGCGCATGATGTCTATTCGATGGACCCTTATTCCTACGGCGACAGCTATACGATTGCCTTTCTCAGCCACATTTATGAAGGGCTCGTGCGCTATAATGCCGATCTGAAGATCGAGCCGTCCCTTGCAACTAGCTGGGAAGTTGTCGGTGAAAACACATGGCGCTTTAATCTGCGCAAGGATGTGAAATTCCATGACGGTGCGGATTTCACCGCCAAAGACGTTCTGGCCTCGCTCACCCGCGTGAGCCACCCGACATCGCCGCTGCGTGGCAATCTGCCGGCCTATAAATCCGCTAAAATTGTTGACGATTATACAATCGATATCGAGCTGACAGGCCCTTATCCGCTGCTGCTCAATGACCTGACCAATATTCATATGTTTGATGAAGACTGGCTGGTGAAGAACGATTCCCTGCTGCCGACCGATGTGGGCGGGCAGAAGGAAGGTTATGCGACCTATAACACCAATGGTACCGGCCCGTTCAAGCTGGAAAGCCGCGTGCCGGACAGCAAAACCATCCTGCTGAAAAATGAAGGCTGGTGGGATAAGCCGCAGCATAATATCGACAAGATCGAATTTACCCCGATTACCTCTGCAGCAACCCGTGTAGCAGCTCTGCTTGGCGGCGATGTGGATTTCTCTGAATCTGCACCGACACAGGATTTGGCGCGTTTGGCTTCAGCTCCGGGTCTGCGCCTGATGGAGCGCACCGATCTGCGCACTGTGTTTGTTGGCTTCCAGCGTCGTGAGAAGCTGCACAACGGTGATGAAAACCAGTTTAATAAGCTGGGTGTGCGTCAGGCTTTTGCTCATGCGCTGGATATGGATCTGATTAAAAAGCGCATTATGCGTGATAAATCCCGTAATGCCGGTACGATTATTGCACCGGAAATTCCGGGCTATGTGCCGGAGCTGGACACGCTCTACGGCTATGATGTGGACAAAGCGAAATCGCTGTTGAAGGAAAACGGCGCGGAAGGCTTCCCGTTCACGCTGGTCTGCACCTATGAAAATTACCTGAATGAAGAAGAGCTGTGCAACGGCATGGTTTCCATGCTGACCCGTGCCGGTTTCAAACCGTCGCTGGATATCGGGCCGACAGCCGTACAGGCACCAAAACGTACAGCCGGTCAGGCTGATGCCTATATTCTCGGCTGGGCGAATGAGCCGATGCTCGACAGCTATTCCATTCTGATGCAGGTCATCCAGACCAAATCCGGCGTTGCCGGTGTGTTCAACTGGGGCGGCTGGTCCTATCCGGAACTGGACAAGCTGGTGACAACAGCTTCCACGGAAATGGATCGTGAGAAGCGTCTGGCCTTGCAGACACAGGCACTGGAAATCGTCAAAAAAGAAATCATCCAGTTGCCGCTGCACCAGCAGCCGATTGCATGGGTTCTCACCGACAAAGTGGAAAGCGTTGTCCAGCAGGCTGATAACAAGCCGCGCCACTGGCTGACTGTTCTGAAGAAATAACGAATTTAGCTATGCCGCGGTCATACAGATTGCGGCATAGCATGATTATCCTTGGGAGAGGGAACTGAATGCTTGTATTTATAATCAAGCGACTGGCAAATGCGGCGATGGTTATGCTCGCCGTGGCATTGCTGGCTTTCATGATTTTCCGTTTTGCGGGCGATCCTGTTGAACTGATGGCCAATGAACAGATGAGCCAGATCGACCGTGACAATCTGCGCGAACGTCTGGGGCTGAATGACGGTTTTATCACGCAATATGCGCGATTTGTCAGCGATGCTGTTCAGGGCAATTTCGGTATTTCCTATCGTAATGGTCAGGAAGTGCTGGGGCTGATCGCCGAGAGCTTTCCCGCAACGATGGAGCTGGTGATTGTCGCCACCCTGCTGTCGCTGATTATCGGTATTCCGATGGGGGTGATTACGGCCATCCATCGTGGCAAATGGTATACGGAACTGTTCCAGTTCGCCTCGATCATCGGTGTGTCTCTGCCGAGTTTTGTGGTCGGTATTTTGCTTATTCTCGTCTTCTCGGTAAGTCTTGGTTTGCTGCCTGCCTTTGGTCGCGGCGATGTTGTGCAGCTTGGCTGGTGGTCAACCGGTTTTCTCACCCATTCAGGACGGCTGGCGCTGATCCTGCCATCCATTGCATTGTCGCTCTATCAGATCACGCTGATTATGCGTCTGGTACGTGCCGAAATGCTGGAAACCCTGCGCTCCGATTTTGTTAAATTCGCCCGCGCCCGTGGTATTCCGCGCTATCGCATCTATTTCCGCCATGCGCTGCGCAATTGCTTAATGCCGGTTGTGACCATGACCGCGATGAATGTCGGCTCCCTGATCGCTTTTGCGCTGATTACCGAGACCGTGTTCCAGTGGCCGGGCATGGGCATGCTGTTCATTCAGGCCGTGACATTTATCGATATTCCGGTGATGGCCGCCTATCTTTGCATTGTTTCTTTCATCTTTGTTGCGCTGAATACGCTTGTTGATATCACCTATGCTGTGATTGATCCGCGCCTGCGCGCCGCTACACGTTAAGGGGCAGACATGACAGACAAAATAAACGCCCCGATTGTGAAACCGCAAAGCCGCTGGCAGCGTATGCGTGACAGTGATCTCTGGTGGTCATTCACCCGTAATAAACCGGCAATGATTGCAGCCTTTCTGCTGTTTTTCATGATCGTGACCGCTTTTGCTGCGCCGCTGATCGCACCACAAAATCCGTTTGATCCGGCACAGCTTGATCTGTGGAATTCCGAACTGCCGCCGATCTGGAGTGCTGACGGTCAGTGGCCTTATCTACTGGGTACAGACACACAGGGACGCGATATTCTCTCCGCCATTCTTTATGGCTCACGTATCTCCATCCTGATCGGCGTGGCTTCCGTTGTGCTGTCGCTGATCGTGGGTTTGAGCTTTGGTCTGATCGCCGGTTATATGCAGGGCATTATCGATAATCTGCTGATGCGTATCGGTGATGTGCTTTTGTCGATCCCGACCATTCTGATCGCTATTCTGGTCAGCGCCGTGGTGCGCCAGATGCTGCCTGCCGATCTGCGTGACTATGCGGCTGCCGGTGTTCTGGTGCTGGCGATTACATTGTCCGGCTGGGTGCAATATGCCCGTACCGTGCGTGCGCAGACGATTGTTGAGCGCTCCAAGGAATATGTACAGGCTGCACGTTTGCTCAAAGTGCCATCCCGCCGTATCATGATGTACCATATTCTGCCGAATACACTGACGCCGATCCTTGTGGCAGCGACGCTGAATTTCGGTATGGCAATTCTCACCGAAGCCACGCTCTCCTTCCTTGGTATCGGTATGCCGCCGAGCCAGCCGAGCCTTGGCACACTGATCCGTCTGGGCAACCAGTTCCTGTTCTCCGGCCTGTGGTGGATCACCGTTTTCCCTGTTCTGCAGCTCTGCCTGCTCGTTGTTTCTGTCAACGTGCTCGGCGACTGGCTGCGCGATGCCCTTAATCCGAAACTGAGGTAAAATTTATGTCTGATCTTTTGTTGCGCAATGTGCGCCCGCAGGCAGGTGCTGTCACCGATATTCTGATCCGTAATGGTCGTATCGCTGAGTACGGAACCAATCTCAGTGCGGAAGGTGTGGCTGTTGAAGACGGTCAGGGACATATTGTTATCCCTGGTCTGATTGATGCCCATACCCATCTGGATAAAACCAATTGGGGTCTCGACTGGCATGTGAACGGCAAGCAGGCCTCACTGCGTGAGCGTATTGATTTTGAACGTGAAAAGCGTCTTGAAATCGGTCTCGATCCGCATATTCAGTCGATGCGCCATGCCATTGGCCTGATTGCCCACGGTTCTAGCCACATCCGCAGCCATGTGGATATTGATACGACCCATGGTCTGAAAATTCTCGAAGGCGTGTTTGAAACCCGCGAGAAACTCAAAGACCTGATCGACATCGAAATCGTGGCTTTCCCGCAATCCGGTCTGATGGTGATGCCGGGTACACTGGAATTGCTGGATGAAGCGCTGAAACAGGGCTGTGAAGTGCTGGGCGGTATTGATCCTTGCGGTATCGACCGTGATCCGAAAGGACAGCTGGATGCACTGTTTGCGCTGGCTGTAAAACATGGCAAGCCGATAGATATCCATCTGCACGAATTGGGCGAGCTCGGTGCTTTCACGATGGAACTGATTTTCGAACGCATCCGCGCCACTGGCATGCAGGGTAAAGTCGCGATCAGCCATGCTTTCACGCTGGGTGCGAATGATTATCTGCGCGTGTCGAGCCTTCTTGAGCAACTGGCAGAGCTTGATGTTGCCATTCTCACGACCGGCGCGCCTTCTGTTCCGGTTCCGTCTGTACTGCGCCTCAAAGAAGCAGGCATTCGCATGGGTGCCGGTTGTGACGGTATCCGCGATACATGGGGCCCGTGGGGTCAGCCGGATATGATCGACCGTGCCAAAGTGATTGGCATGAAAAACGGCCTGCGTCGTGACGTGGATCTGGAACATGTGCTGCATATCTGCTCGCAGGGCGGCGCTGATGTGATGCAACTGGAAGGTTACGGTCTGGATGTTGGCTGCAAAGCTGACATGACATTGCTCACTGGTCAGACACTGGCTCATGCGGTTGTTGATGTGGCACCACGCCCGCTGGTGATTAAAGGCGGCCGCGTTACTGCGCGTAACGGTAAAGCAGTGGTGGAAATGCCATGACTGACAAGACACAATTCACTGCACTTGAAAGCCTGAAACTGGGTGAGCGTCCTGAGGGGCGCACACTGCTCACAGCACAATGGGTGCTTGGGCATATTGATGGCCAGCATCGCCTGTATAAAAATGGTGAAGTGGTGATCGAAGACGGCACGGTGCTGTTTGTCGGTCACGATTTTGCCGGTGATGTTGCCCGCCGTATTAATCTCGGCAATGCGCTCATCAGTCCGGGTTTGATTGACCTCGATGCGCTGTCCGATCTCGACACGACCATTCTCGGTATTGACCATCATCCGGGTTGGGCGAAAGGCCGTGTCTGGCCAAAATCCTATATCGATAGCGGCCCTTATGAAATGTACAGTCAGGATGAACTGGCATTTCAGAAGCGTTTTGCTTTCGGTCAGCTTTTGCAAAACGGTATCACCACGGCAGCACCGATTGCCTCGCTGTTTTATCGCGAATGGGGTGAAACCGTTGCGGAATTTGATGCGGCGGCGGATGCAGCCGGTGATCTCGGTCTGCGTGTCTACTTAAGCCCTGCTTACCGTTCCGGCGGCATGATGCTGGAAAAACCAGGCAAAATTGTACCGGTCTTTAACGAAGAGCGCGGTTTTTCCGGCCTCAAAGATGCGGCTGATTATATTGCCCGTCAGAATGGCCGTCATGGTGATCTGGTACGTGGTATGCTGGCGCCGGATCGTGTGGAAACCTGCACCGCTGATTTACTGAAGCGCACGCAGGATGTGGCGCGTGAGCTGGATTGTAAAATCCGTCTGCATATGGCGCAGGGTCAGATGGAAGTGGAAACCGTGCGCAGTCTTCACGGCACCACTGCACCGGTCTGGCTCAACAGCCTTGGTGTGCTCAATGACCGGATTATTGCTCCTCATGCCACCAATGCTACAGATGAAGATCTGACACTTTACGCGCAGAATAATGTGTCGATCATTCATTGTCCGCTGGTTTCAGCCCGTGGCGGCAGCACGCTGAAGTCGTTCTCCAGTGTGAAAAAGCGTGGCATCAATATTGCTATGGGCACCGACACCACACCGCCCGATATGCTGATGAACCTGCTGATCGGGCTGATTACCTGCCGTATCAATGACGGTACACCGGAAAGCATCCGCTGTGCTGATCTGTTTGATGCAGCGACACTGGGCGGCGCTAAAGCACTGGGACGCGACGATCTTGGTCGCCTGCAGGCAGGAGCCAAGGCAGATATCGCTGTGTTCGGTCTTGATGACACATTCATGGCACCAAGCATCGACCCGATCACCACACTGGTCACCGGCGGTTCCGGCAAAGTCACCAAAGCCGTGTTTGTCGATGGTCGTCTGTCGATGCGTCACGGTGAAGTTGCAGGCATTGATATGCAGGCAGCACGTGCGCAGGCACAGGCACAATATGACGGCCTGATCGCCAAATATCCCGAGCGTTCCTACAATAATCCGCCGGTATCAGAGATTTTCCCGCCAAGCTATCCGCTGGCTGGCAAACATGGAGAGGAAGCATAATATGGCAGATACCTCGTCCAATAAACCGACCCTTGAGGTCAAAAATCTGCGGGTGGATTTTCCGGGCAGACGCGGCACATTAACCGCCTTGTCCGATGTCAGCCTGTCGATCATGCCGGGAGAAATTCTCGGCGTGGTTGGAGAATCCGGTGCCGGTAAATCCATGACCGGTCTGGCCGTGCAGGGCTTGCTTGAATCGCCGGGGCATATTGCCGGTGGTGAAGTTTTGCTCAATGGTCGCCGGATTGATAATCTCAGCGACAAGGAAATGCAGAAAATCCGCGGCCGTGAAATCGGCGCGATTTTTCAGGATCCGCTGACCTCGCTTAACCCGCTTTTCACCATCGGATCACAGCTGGTGGAAACCATTACCCAGCATTTAGCCTTAAACCGCACACAGGCACAGGAACGGGCGATTTCGCTGTTGAAAGAAGTGGGTATTCCGGCACCGGAAGACCGCATCAATCATTATCCGCATCAGTTCTCCGGCGGTATGCGTCAGCGCGTGGTGATTGCACTCGCACTGGCCGCAGAGCCAAAACTGATTATCGCGGATGAGCCGACAACTGCGCTGGACGTGTCTATTCAGGCGCAGATCACTTCGCTGTTGCGTCGTCTCTGCAAAGAACATGGCACAGCGGTCATGCTGGTGACCCATGATATGGGTGTGATTGCGGAAACTGCTGATCGTGTGGCGGTGATGTATGCCGGACGTCTGGTGGAAAACGGCCCCGTTGAAACCGTGCTGAAAAATCCGAGCCATATGTATACACGCGGTCTGATGAGCTCCATTCCGGCGCTCGGAAAGCGCGTGGAACGGCTCAACCAGATTGACGGTTCCATGCCGCGTCTCGATGCTATTCCGAGCGGTTGTGCCTTCAATCCGCGCTGCGTGAAAGCCTTTGACCGTTGCCATAAGGAACGGCCTGATCTGATGCCGGTTACCGGCGGATCAGGTGTCAGTGCCTGCTGGCTCAATGCGGGAGCTGCCTGATGAATGATATTGCTATGAAACAGTCACCTGCCGCGCTTGAAGTCAAAGACTTAAGCATTTGCTTCGATGTTTCCGCGCCATGGCTCAATCGTGTGATCGAGCGCAAACCGCGCCAGATGCTGCATGCGGTCAATGATATCAGTTTCAGCGTGCCGCAGGGCGGGTGTTTAAGCCTTGTTGGTGAATCCGGTTGCGGCAAGTCCACCGTGGCGCGTCTGGTGACGGGTCTTTACCGCCCGAGCAATGGTGAAATCCGTTTTGCTCCGTCCAAAAACGGTGCGCCGCTGTCGGCTCATATGATCTTTCAGGATCCCTATGCCAGCCTCAATCCGCGCTGGCGGGTGCACAGCATTATTGCTGAACCGCTGCGTGAACTGAAACTGCGTAAGACTGAAGCCGAGATCAACGACCGTGTGGAAGAATTGCTGAAAATCGTTGGTCTTGCACCATCGGACGGCAAGAAATTCCCGCATGAATTTTCCGGTGGTCAGCGTCAGCGTATTTCGATTGCCCGTGCACTTGCCGGTGAACCGGAATTTCTGGTTTGCGATGAGCCGACCTCGGCTTTGGACGTTTCCGTGCAGGCGCAAATCCTCAATCTGATGCGCAAACTTCAGGATGAACTTGGCCTGACCTTCCTGTTCATCAGCCACGATATGAGCGTTGTCCGCCATATGTCGGATCGTATTGCGGTGATGTATCTGGGGCGGATTGTTGAGGAAGCGGACACGGAAACCCTGTTTTCCGATCCGAAACATCCTTACACACGCCTGCTTCTGGAAACGATCCCGAATATTGCCGAACCGCATCGTGACCGTGTGATCGGCGGCGGTGAAGTGCCAAGTCCGCTGAAACCACCTTCGGGTTGTACTTTTCATCCGCGTTGTGCCTTTGCCGACAGTCGCTGCTCGGCTACAAAACCGGAAATGAAAGCCTATGATGACGGCAGCCGTGTTGCCTGCCACCGCATCGGCGAGATTTAAGGCTTAAATTTAGAAGAACCCTCCGTGCCGGATGTCTTCGGATATCCGGCACCATCCGGCAAAAGGCGGCAGAGGTCACTCTGTCGTCTTTTGTTTTTTACACATTAAAAAGCCTCCGGACATTGCTGGCCGGAGGCTTTTGAATAGCGGTGGTGCGCGTGGTTATTTCACACGCGGATAATCATAGGCACCGGCTTTGGAAGTGCGGTATCCGGCGCTGACATAGGCCTCTGCGAGTTTGACCGCAGCGGTTACACCGTCAATCACCGGCAGACCGCAGCGCTGTTCCAGCCGTTCACACAGTTCAGACATACCGGCACAGCCGAGCACAATCGCTTCTGCATGGTCTTCGCGTTTGGCGCGTTCAATTTCCTGCACCAGCATTTCTTCCGTGTGGCAGGCATCGTCTTCCAGAGCCAGCACCGGCATATCAATCGAGCGCACGCGGCGGCAGTGATGGCTTGCGCCATATTCCTGCACCAGATCCTCAATAATCGGCACAGAGCGGGGCAGGGTAGTGACAACGGAGAAGCGTTTGGAAATGGTCATGGCAACCTGCACGGCGGCCTGACAAATGCCGAAAACCGGCCCTCCTGCAACTTCACGCGCGGCGTCCAGTCCGGGGTCATCAAAACAGGCAACAACATAGGCATTAAAGCCTTTCGCTTCACCTCCGCGGATGAGCTGCAGCATGGAAGGAACGGCCATCGCCTCGTCGGCATGACCTTCGATACTGCGCGGGGTGTCTGCCGGATTGATCGCTTCAATGACAGTGGTCGGCAAAGCTGCGCGGCGGGCGCTGCGTTCTGCCTGATCGGTCATGGACTGGGTGGAGTTCGGATTGATAAGGAGTATGCGCAAGGGCTTAGCCTTTATTGGTCAGACGATCCTGAAACGCAGCTAATCCCGGCGATTTCAGAACGAACTGGTTATCGGAAGCGATGTAATTATCGGCATGCAGACGGGCGATTGGCTGATAGGTGTCCGGATTGACGTAACGGCCAGCATCATCCAGACAGTCGCGGCGCACATGCATATGCACAACCTCGCCAAGCACGATGACGCGGCGCTCATAATCAATCAGCCGTTCTACCCGACATTCCATGGAGCACGGCGATTGAGGCAGCCAGCGGGAGCAAACCTGCGCACCTTCCTGCGATGACAGGCCGGCCATTGCCACTTCGTCAACATCCGGCTCAAAGCCGAGACCGCAAACCAGCATGGCATCGGAAAGTGCCATATCCACCATATTCACGGTAAATTCCTGTGTTCTGCGGATATTGAGAACCGTATCCTTTTCCCGCCCGTCCTGCCTTGTCTGAATACCGAGAATGACAATCGCAGGATCATGAGAAAAGACGTTGAAAAAGCTCATCGGGGCGGCATTGTCCTGCCCGTTTTCCGCGCGGGTTGTGACCAGAGCAATCGGGCGCGGGCCGACAAAATTTGTCAGCAACCGGTAGCGATCCTGCGGATCCATACGCGTGAAATCAAAATCCATTCATGTTCCCCCGTTTATTGTTGTGGAGTCGGTTCAGCTTAGAAAAATTCGCTAATATTGTCTACAAATATGTTGTCAATAATTTCCGTCTTTGTTTGCAATTAAAGAAAAAGAAATCTGCTATATTCAGCGATATGAAGCTGATATATGAGATTGCAAATTCTGAAAGAGACGGAAGGTCTGACTGATGATTGGTGGTTCTGATTACGCTACAGAGCTGAGCGCAATTCGCCCTTGGACAGATATTGCACCGGCAATATCAGTCGCTGAGCGGCTGGGGCGCATTGAAAAAGCCCGCAGACTGATGGCGGAAAGCGGTGCAGATGCGCTGATCGTTGGCGCAGGCACCAGCCTCAATTATTTCACCGGTATCGGCTGGGGCATGATCGAGCGTCTGGTGGCGATGGTACTGCCGCTGAAAGGCGAACCCTATCTGGTCTGTCCGGCTTTTGAAGCGGGATCGCTGGAAGCTGTGCGGATTATGGATGCACGCATTCGCCTCTGGGAAGAGCATGAAAGCCCGTCTGAGCTGGTGGCACAAATTCTGCAGGACGAGAATTGCAAGGTTCTGGCTATTGATCCGGCGCTGCCATTTGGCATGGCCAGCGGTATCGGTAAAGCTGCATCTTCCGTCACCTTGCAGGATGCAACGGTAATTATTGATGGCTGTCGCAGCGTGAAGTCACCGGCTGAAATCGCGATCATGAAACAGGCCATGCAGATGACACTGGAAGTGCATCGTCGCGCTGCCCGTATTCTGCATGTGGGTATCAAAGCCAGTACTGTGCGCACATTCATCAATGAAGCGCATAAGGCTATCGGCAGCAATGGCAGCACTTTCTGCGCTGTACAGTTTGGCCGCTCTACTGCTTTCCCGCATGGTTTGCCGCAGGATGATGTGCTGGCAGAAAATGACATGGTGTTGGTCGATACCGGTTGTTTGGTGCAGGGTTATAATTCCGATCTGACCCGTACCTATATTTTCGGCACACCGACCTCTGAGCAGCAGCGTATCTGGGATATTGAAAAAGAGGCGCAGCTTGCAGCTTTTGCGGCTGCCAAAATCGGCGTCACTTGTGGCGCAGTAGACGATGCAGCGCGTGTGGTGCTGGAGCGCCACGGTCTGGGGCCGGATTATCAATTGCCGGGTCTGCCACACCGCACTGGTCACGGCATTGGCATGACCATTCACGAAGCACCTTATCTGGTGCGCGGGAATAAGACTGTTTTACAGGCAGGGATGTGCGCTTCCAACGAGCCGATGATTGTTGTGCCGGAACAATTCGGTATCCGTCTGGAAGATCATTTCTATATGACTGAGCAGGGTGCTGAATGGTTCACCGAGCCGTCATTTAGCATGACGCAACCGTTCGGTTAAAAAACTAAAAGCCGCTCAAAACTGAGCGGCTTTTTTGTTTCCGGAGCGTGAATTATTTGCGCAACTCGGCTTCAATTTCATCCAGAACCTTGTCTTTGCCGATACCGGTCAGAAAGGCCAGACCTTTGATGACCGGTTTGGTCACAGATGCTGAGATCGGTGTGGTCGAGACGATGAAATCCACATTGTCTGCAAGAGACGGCACTTCCGTAGCTTTGGCCTGCTGAGCGTTGAAAGTGAGACCGCGCTTTTTCATTTCCTCGGTTACAGTGGCATTCACCGCTGTTGAGGTGGCGATGCCGGTGCCGCAGGCAAAGAGAATGGTTTTCTGTTTAGCCATGAGGTCGCTCCTTATAATCTTATTTAACCGAGTAGTTTTTTAAGGTCGTCTGTTGTCTGTGCCAGTTTCAGTCCGTCGAGAATCTCCGGTGACTGAATTGCGCCCATAATGGATTGCAGTGTTTCGATCTGCTTGTCTTTATCATTGATGGCAAGCAGGAACACGGTGCCGACGCCGACTGTTTCATCCGGATCTTCCATATTCGCGAAATCAACCGGCGTTTTCAGCGTGGCCATGGCAATTGCTGCTTTCAGCACATGCTCAGGATCAGTATGCGGCACAGCCACATTGTCAGTGCGCTCCAGCGGCAGGCCGGTCGGCATGGATTGTTCGCGTTTCACAACCGCATCGGCATAGCTGTCTTTGACATAGCCGAGCTGATGCAACCGGCTGGCCAGGAGACGGATAACCTCCTCATTGGTTTTTGCCTCAACGCCGAGCAGAATTGCGTCAGCTGTAAGGGAATTGAAGAGGCTGGTAGCCATCCTGTTTCTCCGTTCACTATGAATATTGTGCATTTACCCCGCGATAACGGGGTAAATGCTTGAGATGATTATCAGGTTGCGGCCTGATCTGCAGACTCATCAGCGGCACCGGCTGCACGCTCCCAAGCCAGCGTATTGCGGCGGTAGAGTACAAACAGAGCAGCCACAACTACAGCCAGTACACCGATACCGGCAACGCCAAGCCACTGAATTGCTTCAATGATAACATATGGAATCCACAGGAAGCCATCGACCACCGAAGTAATCTGCAAAGCATTATCCGGCAGCTTGAAGCCCGAAGAGACGGCGGCGCTGGTGAATAGCGGTGCCAGAGCATTAGCCACATAGAAGCCGATTGTCAGCGTGATTGTACCGACAATAACCATGCGGAACACATTGCCTTTCAAAAGCGGGGCGGTGAGCGCCACGATGAAAGGAATAACCGCAAGATCAGCAAACAGGATAACGCGGTTGCCCGGCAGGATAACCGAGAGCAGGATCGCAATCGGCACAAGGATCAGCGATGAAGAAATCGCAGCCGGATGACCGATCAGGATTGCTGAATCAAGGCCGACCAGCAATTCGCGGTCGCCGGTGCGCTTGCGCACAAATTCCTGCGCGGCATCGGATACCGGCAACAAGCCTTCCATCAGAATTTTCACCATGCGCGGCAGCAGCAGCATCACAGCGGCCAGTGTCATACCTGTACCGAGAACCTTGGCCAGTACCGTGCCGAAATCACCGGCATTGTAAAAGGCGATGGTTCCCAGAACTAAACCTATAATCAGGCCGAGCACCACCGGTTCCCCGAAAACACCGAAGCGGCGCTCAATGGTTTCTGTGCTGATATTGACTTTATTGATGCCCGGAATGCGGTCGAGAACCCAGTTCACAACAATGGCAATCGGCAGAATTTGCGCTGATGCAATATGCGGAACGGAAATACCCGGCACATCATAGAATTGCTGAACGGCACGCGCTGACCAGTCGGCAAACAGCAGCGAGAGCGCGGCAACCAGAGCGGCAATGGCAATACCATAGGCCAGATTGTCGGTCGCAGCGACAACGAGCGAGCCGATAAAGGCGAAGTGCCAGAAGTTCCACACGTCAACATTGAGTGTGCGTGTCCAGCGCATCAGCAGCAATGCAATATTGACCGCGATGCCGACCGGAATAACCCACAGACCGACGGAAGAGCCGAAGGCAATGGCGGCGGCAGAAGGCCAGCCCACATCAACAATGTCACGCTTAATGCCGGTATTGGTAACGATTGCCTGTGCAACTTCACCGATTGAGGTGAACATCAGGCCAAGCACCAGATTGATACCGATAAAGGCAACGCCGATGGTGACGGCCGCGCGAAACGCCTTGCCGACCTTTGCCCCAAGGATGACGGCGATAATAAAGATCACAATTGGCAGCAGGACTGTTGGCCCCAGTGTATCAATCGCGGATTTCAAGCCATTCAGGAATTCATTCATATCTCCAAGCCTCCCGGGATATGTAAGAGCGTTATTATGTTGTGATGCAACATTTGTTTTTTAGTTAATACCAAAGTGTATCTGCGAAATTTATATCCAAGTCAATCGGGGGCAAATATGACCTGAAGAATTTCGCTCTTAATAAGCCGTGTTTTTAGCGGAAAATATACAGAAATTTACGCAGCTCAGCATTTTTCCCTGATGCCATGCATTGGTTTTCGTGATGCTACTGCGGCGTGGTTTTACGCTTTTGTGCCGTGACCTGCGACTGTTTTACTGCTGATGAATTGAACAGAGGTATTGACTTGAATACAAATGTTCAATACCCGATTATAGAACTGATAAAATCAGACAGAGCGTCAAGCACCCAAAACGCTCTCAGGAGGAACTCATGACCACCAATGTTGCGCTGACAGGGCTTGCCCGCGATATGAAAGCCCGTGCTGATAGCGGCAGGCCAATTCGTATCGGCCTGATCGGATCAGGTGAAATGGGCACGGATATTGTGACCCGTGTTGCGCATATGCCTGGTATTGAGATTGGTGCTATTTCCGAATTGCGTGTGCCGAATGCGCTGAAAGCTGTCGATATTGCTTTTCAGGAAAGCGGTCATGGCCGCGAGGTTAATACTGCTTCCGATCTGACTGCTGCTATGGAAGCGCACAAAGTTGCTGTTACTGACAATGCCAATCTGATCCTTGAGAATGATCTGATTGATGTGGTGATTGATGCGACCGGCGTGCCTGCCGTCGGTGCGGAAATCGGTCTGCGTGCCATGGAGCATGGCAAGCATCTCGTCATGATGAATGTTGAAGCTGATGTGACAATCGGCGCTTATCTGAAAAGCGAAGCGGATCGCCTCGGTGTTACCTATTCGCTTGGTGCCGGTGACGAGCCGTCTTCCTGTATGGAGCTGATTGAGTTCGTATCCGCTATGGGGCACCCGATTGTCGCTGCCGGTAAAGGTAAGAACAATCCGCTCAATATTGATGCGGTGCCGGACGCCTATATGGAAGAAGCAATCCGCCGCAATATGAATGTGCGCATGCTGGTGGAATTCGTTGACGGTTCCAAAACCATGGTGGAAATGGCGGCAATCGCCAATGCCACCGGTCTGGTGCCTGATAAGGCCGGTATGCATGGTCCCGCCGCAACGCTCGATCAGCTTTCCTCGACCCTGATCCCTGAAAAAGACGGCGGCGTGCTCTCTCGTGTGGGCGTGGTTGATTACACCATTGGCAAAGGCGTAGCACCGGGCGTGTTTGTTGTTGCTGACATGTCCCATCCGCGTATTAGCGAGCGTATGGAAGATCTGAAAATGGGTAAAGGCCCATATTTCACCTTCCATCGTCCGTACCACCTGACCTCGCTGGAAGTGCCGCTGACCTGCGCCCGCGTCGTGCTCTATGGCAAGCCGGATATGGTGCCGCTGGATAAGCCGGTGGCGGAAGTCGCTGCCGTTGCCAAGAAGGATATGGCGGTCGGTGAAACCCTCGATGCTATCGGTGAATATTGCTACCGCGCATGGATCATGACGGCCGGTGAAGCCCGCGCAGCCAAAGCCATTCCATGTGGTTTGCTGCAGGGCGGTATCGTTACAGCGCCGATCAAAAAGGGTGAGTTGATCACCTATGCCAATGCCGCTGTAGCAGCAGGTTCCAAGATCGCAGAATTGCGCGCCCGTCAGGACAAACTGGTCTACGGCGCCTGACATTTTTGAATTTGATATATGGCCTCATCAGCTCCCGTTCTGATGAGTGCCTTGAGGAGTAAACTTTGATGGCTCAGGTCAAAAAGGCTCAGACGGACGATGGCGCGAAGGGTGATTTGCGCAATCTGCCCTTTGCTTTCCGTGAATATTCACCGGAAAAGCTGAAAGAAGCGCTGCATAAAATGTATCTGATCCGCCGTTTTGAAGAAGGCGCGGAAGAAAGCTACACCCGCGGACTTATTCACGGCACTATGCATCTGTCCATCGGGCAGGAAGCCAGCGCTATGGGCATCTGCCTGCCACTGGAAGAAAATGACATGATCGGCTCGACCCACCGCGGTCACGGGCATTGCATTGCCAAAGGCGCTGATATCGGTCGCATGTTTGCCGAGTTCTTCGGCAAGGAAACCGGTTATTGCAAAGGCCGCGGCGGCTCCATGCATATTGCGGACGTCTCCAAGGGCAATCTCGGCGCCAATGGTATCGTCGGCGGCGGTATTCCGATTGCTGTGGGTGCTGCTCTGTCGGCCAAGAAACAGAAAAACGGCAAGGTCGTTATTTCCTTCTTCGGTGACGGTGCCAATAATGAAGGCGCGTTTCACGAGGCGCTGAATATGGCCTCGGTCTGGAAACTGCCGGTGGTTTTTGTTTGTGAAAACAACGGTTATGGCATGTCCACTTCGACCAAACGCTCGACAGCAGTTGAAAATATCGCTGACCGCGCGGCGGCCTATAATATGCCGGGGGTGATTGTTGACGGCAATAATCTCTCTGATGTGGCCGAAGCCGCTCATGAGGCGATTGAGCGGGCGCGTCGCGGTGAAGGCCCGACCCTGATCGAGAATAAGACCTATCGCCTGCGCGGCCATTCCAAGAGCGACCGTAACCGCTACCGCACCAAGGAAGAGATCGAGGATTGGGCAACCAATCGTGATCCGATTGCCCGCTTTGAGGCTGATCTGAAAACCTACGGCCTCATCGATGATGCCGAAATTGAAACAATCCGCACCAATGTCGAAAAAGAGATCGCTGACGCTATCGAGTTCGCCAAGAACAGCCCGTCACCGGATCTCTCCAATCTGACACGCGACGTATACACGGACTGATAGAAAAATGGACACGACAATCCGTGAGTTGAGTTATTCGCAGGCTATTCAGGAAGCGATGGCAATCGCCATGGAGCGCGATGAGCGCGTTTTCCTGATGGGTGAAGATATTGGTGTTTACGGCGGTGCTTTTCAGGTCACCGGCGATCTGGTGCATCGTTTCGGTGAAGACCGCGTGATGGATACGCCGATCTCCGAGCTTGGCGGTGCCGGTGTTGCCGTCGGTGCTGCCCTGACCGGTATGCGCCCGATTTTTGAATTCCAGTTCTCTGATTTCGCGGCGCTCGCAATGGAGCAGATCGTCAATCAGGCGGCAAAAATCCGTTACATGCTGGGCGGTGCAGTTTCCGTGCCGCTGGTGATGCGCTTTCCAGCCGGTTCCGGCACCGGTGCTGCAGCGCAGCACAGCCAGAGCATTGAGGCATGGCTGGGCCATGTGCCGGGTCTGAAAGTTGTCCAGCCGTCTACCCCTTATGATATGAAGGGCATGTTGCTGGCAGCGGTTGAAGATCCTGATCCGGTGATGATCTTCGAGCATAAGCTGCTTTACAAAATGAAGGGCGAAGTCCCTGAAGGCTATTACACCGTGCCGCTCAACAAGGCGAAAGTGGTGCGTGAAGGTACAGACCTGACCATCGTTGCCTCGGCAATTATGGTGCATAAGGCGCTGGATGCGGCTGCTGAACTGGCCAAAGAAGGCATCAATGTTGAAGTGATTGATCTGCGTTCTGTGCGCCCGATCGACCGCGAAACCATTATTGCCAGTGTGAAGAAAACCTCGAAACTGATGTGTGTTTACGAGGCGGTCAAAACATTGGGTATCGGCGCTGAAATCAGTGCGCTTGTTGCTGAAAGCGATGCATTTGATTATCTTGATGCTCCGATCATTCGTCTTGGCGGTGCGGAAACACCAATCCCTTATAATCCTGATCTTGAACGGGCAACGGTGCCGCAGGTGCCGGATATTCTCAAAAGCGCCCGTGAACTTGTGAAGGGGGCGCGCTAGTCATGGCGGTTGAAGTCATCCTGCCTAAAGTTGATATGGATATGGAGACCGGCCAGATTTCGCGCTGGTACGCCAAGGATGGCGATACGGTCACCAAAGGTCAGTTGCTGTTTGAGATTGAAACAGACAAAGCCGCTATGGAAGTGGATGCACCGGCATCCGGCATTCTCGGCGATGTGTCTGCTGCGGAAGGCGCAGTCGTGCCGGTCGGTCAGGCTGTTGCATGGATTTATGCTGAAGGCGAGGAGCGGAAAGCTGCCAGCACACCGGTTTCAGAACCGGCTGTTGAACCGCAAATATCGCATTCAGTCTCTGAAGCCCCCGCTGTGCAGCCGGTTGTTACCCCCGCGCCGGTTGCACAGACTGAAATTGCAGGCATTCGTGCGACCCCGCTTGCGCGCAGGCTGGCGAAAGATGCAGGTCTTGATCTGAATGCGGTACAGGGCTCCGGTCCTAAAGGCCGTATTCAGAAGAAAGACATAGAGTCCAGCTTGGCAAGTGCGGCACCTGCTGCTTCGCCGGTGCAGGCCACTGCGCCTCGTCCGGTACTCACATCACCGGTGCAAGCTGCGCTCAATGCAGTTTGGTTGCGCCAAGGTGAAAGCGGGCAGTTGCCAATTGTGCTGATCCATGGCTTCGCGTCAGATCTCAATAGCTGGCGTATGTTGCTGGCCGGCGGTACTTTGCGCAATCCGGTTCTGGCGCTTGATCTGCCAGCCCATGGCGGCTCACCGCGTTATGTGCCAGAGAGTATTGATGCGATTGCAGCCAGTGTGGAAGCAACGCTGGCAGCGCATGGAGTTGAAGCCTGTATTCTGGTCGGTCATTCGATGGGTGGCGCTGTTGCAGCTGTCACAGCCGCGCGCGGCATTGCGGATGTGCGCTCGCTGGTTCTGATTTCTTCTGCCGGTCTCGGCCCGCAGATCAATGGTGCATTCCTCAACGGTCTGGTGCAGGCCAAAAGTGAAGCAAGCATTGTACCTTGGCTGAAAGAACTGTTTGCCGATGAGAACATGCTCTCCAGAGCTTTCATCAACGCAACGGTTGCGCAGGCACAGGATACGGAACTACGTGCAGCACAAGCCGGTATGGCGGCGCATTTATGTGCGGACAATACGCAGACATTTGAAATCCGCTCAAGCCTTGAGGGGCTGGCAATTCCTGTGCGGCTGATTTTCGGTGCGCAGGATCGCATTATTCCCGTGGCTCATGCCCATGGCCTGCCGGGAGAAGTTGGTGTGCATGTGTTCCGCAATTGCGGACATATGCCTCAGCTGGAGCAGCGTGATGTTGTGCTGCGTATCATCGGCGAGTGCAGCAGGGCAGCACAATAAAATTGCAGAAAACAGGTTGCATACCGTTCCCTCTGTATAGCCTGTTTTTCTGATCCCACCCCCGCCGGATGCAAGGCTTTCCTTTCCATCCTGCGGGGGATTTTTTCATTTTAATTATGAGACGGCTGCGTAAGTGCAACGGCAGGATTGTCTGCGCCGAGTGCGCGCTGCACTGCCGCGCGTGCCGAGGCAAAATCCGGCATCACCCAATTAGGTTCCTGTCCCAAAAACTTGTCGAGAAAGGCGATAGCAAAGCCCGGCATTTCAGACGCATTTTCTTTATATGTCCACCAGGTGCGCAGATCATTGGCGCTCTGGTCAATATCTGGGCTTATGCCGAATTCTTGTTCCTGTATCGCGGCAATCGCACAGATACAGTAATTGGTATAGAGAAAACCTTCCGGCCAGAAGCGGATGATTTCGTTCAAATTTTCCATCTCGCCGGTCAGAATTTTATCCGGCGCATTCACGGCTCTGGCGGGGCTGAGGCGGATCAGTTCTTTAAGAACCAGACCGGCGGCAAAAATAATGAAATCCTTGCGGTCAACAGCAGCATAATGCTTGTTCTGATTGACCAGCTCGATCCAGTTGAGAAAGGCTTCCGTCAGGCGTTTTTCATCAATATCATAGCGCATACCGGTCATTTCGGTAATCAGACCGGCATGTTTACGCAAAGTCGCCCGAAACCAGCGCAGCTGACGCAGCCTGTGCCGTAAATCAGGCACATTTGCCATCTGGTTTTTGAATAGCAGATCCATCATGAGCTCTTTCTTATATCGGTCTTTTATGCGGGCACTTTATTGACAGTAATCATAAGCGATGACAGGAGAAATGTCATGGTCCATTCGCTTTGACCTGCGTGTAATGAATTATACATATTGACATTGAAAAAAACAAATGTTCTCTAATTCACTCGGGAGAATGAGCTGATGACGGGTTCAGAGGCAGTCGGGAGGATATCGTATGGCGATATGGCAATGGGCATTATTAGCTTTGGCATTGCTCTGGGGTTTCCAGTCGCTGGGTGTCTGGTTCCAGATGCGTCACTATACCGATGTCATGAAGGGCATCAGCAATAAATACAAAGACGGATATGTTGGTGCCGGTCATGTGCGCGGGCGTTTCGGTAAGGGCGTTATTGTTCTGATCGTAGTGGATCGTGATCTGGTTGTGCACAGATTGCTGGAGATGAGCGGTCGTACAGTCTTTGCCAAATTCACCCGTCGTGATGCTTTTGAAGGGCTGACACTGACCCAATTGCGGGAGCAGCTGGAACAGGACGCATTTCAGCCGGCTGTGGCACATGCGGTGCGTTCTGCAATCGAACAGGCCGAAAGGCTGGCTGATACGTCTGACGGAGAGACCGGACTAACCGGTCTGAAGACAGCGGAAGCCTGAACTAAAAAAGAGTAGGGGAGGCCGCATGTCCGGTGCGGCAATCAGGGAGGTAATATGTCAATTACAGCAATGTTGGCACAACATGCCGACGTCACCATGCAATCCCTGCATCATGCGGGGGGGCTGGTATCCGATGCAGTGTTAAACGCAGGGCTGCACAGCAAAATGGCGGTGCAGCAAAGCGGCAATGATCTCGTGGTATTGGCGCAGGCCAGCACCGATACGGGAACAGCGGCTGCAACCGGCGGCAATATCACTGTCGATCAGTTCCGTGAACGCCTGCAAAATGTGCAGCAGGAGGAGCAACTCGGCTGGCTTACCGCTTTGGGTAAACACTTTATCGGTGTGTTCCAGAAGGGCGGCGAGGTTCTGACCGGCTTTGTTACCGGTATCATCCCGACACTGATCGTGCTGATGACCGCTTTCTACGCGATCACCGAACTGGTGGGCGAAAAGCGCGTGCATGGTCTGGCACGCGGTGCCGGACGTATCGCGCTGACCCGTTATACGGTTTTGCCTTTGCTTTCAGTCTTCTTCCTGACCAATCCGATGGCTTACACCTTCGGTTCATTCCTCGAAGAAAAGCACAAGCCTGCATTTTACGATGCTGCGGTTTCCTATGTGCATCCGCCGCTTGGCCTGTTCCCGCATATCAATCCGGGCGAGTATTTCGTCTGGGGCGGCATTCTTGTGGCTCTGCTGGAGCTGGAAAAGAAGGGCGCAGTGCCGGGCGGTTATCATATCACTGTGGCCATCTGGTATGCGCTGGTCGGTCTCGTGGTGATCCTGCTCAAAGGTATGCTGACAGAACGTATTACCGCCATTATGGCGCGCCGTCAGGGCATTGAGCTCTGAGGGGCGGGAGGGGAACATGGCAAAAACCTATAAATCCGTAACGATTAATCCGGGTTCCGGCGGCTGGGGCGGCCCGCTGACCATTCAGCCGACCGAACAACGCAACAAGGTTGTTTCTGTCACCGGCGGCGGTATCCACCCGATTGCCCGTCAGATTGCAGACCTGACCGGCGCAGAAGCGGTTGATGGCTTTAAAAGCCCGCCGATTGAAAGCGAAATGGCTGTTGTAATCGTGGATTGCGGCGGCACGGCACGTTGTGGTGTTTATCCGCGCAAGCGTATTCCGACCGTTAATGTGATGCCGGTCGGCCAGTCAGGGCCATTGGCACAGTATATTACCGAAGACATTTATGTGTCGGGTGTGAAGTCTGAAAATATTGCCCTTGCAGATGGTTCCGCACCGGCTGCTGCCGCTGCGGCACAGACCAAGGCTGAGGCACCTGCTGCTGCACCGGTTGAACAGCCTTCTGAGGGCGGTCTGATCGGCTTTATCAGCAGTGTTGGCCGTGTAATGGGCGGTATTGTCGGCGTATTCTTTAATGCCGGTCGCCGTACCATCGATCAGGTTATCCGTAACGTATTGCCATTCATGGCCTTCGTTACCATGTTGATCGGCTTCATCCTCTATACCGGTATCGGCGATATTCTCGCACAGCCGCTGGGGCCGCTTGCCAATAATATTATCGGCCTGCTGATCTTGTCCGCAATCTGCGGCCTGCCGTTTCTGTCACCGGTTCTCGGACCCGGTGCGGTGATTGCGCAGGTGGTTGGTGTGGCAATTATCGGGCCGCAAATTGCCAATGGCACAATTGCTCCGGCAATGGCTCTGCCTGCACTGTTTGCCTATAACACGCAGGTCGGCTGTGACTTTGTGCCGGTTGGTCTGGCATTGGGTGAAGCCAAGCCGAAAACCATCGAAATCGGTGTGCCTGCGGTTCTCATCAGCCGTCAGATCATGGGGCCGGTTTCGGTGCTGATTGCATGGGCTGTGAGCCTGATGGTTCTTTAAAATAACACATACAATACAAAGAGCGGTCTGGTCGCTAATGACTGACCGCTCTTGCAAAAGCAGAATAGATTGAAAGGTTCCGCCATTATGACAATTTCTCTTAAAACGCGGATTACCGCTGTGGGTCCTGAAGTGGCGGATCTGGCTGAAGGCGGCGTTGTTATCCTGTTTGCTGACGGCTCTCCGTCAGAACTGGCAGAGGTTTCTGTGCTTCATGCGGTGGAAGACCAACCGTCTGCTGAAGCCCCTGCAACCGGCGCAAGGATCAGCATCGGCTCGCTTGAGGCGACTATTACCTCTGTCGGCTCCAGCGCATGGCAGAAAGTGCTGGATATCGGTCATGTGGTGATTTCGTTCAATGGTGCCGGGAGTACTGAACGTCCGGGAGAAATTTGCGCTTCCGAAGTGGATACGCAGGCGCTGGTGGCGCAATTGCAGACCGGCACCACGATTATCATTCACGCATAAATTCAGACTACTGAAACAGGTATAGCATGGAACGCTCGACAATCGTACGGGTGCATGAAGGTTTACATGCACGGCCGGCTACCCGCTTTGTAAAGCTTGCCAAGAGCTTTGAATCGGACATTGAGATTGCTAAAGCGGACAAAAGCGTCAGCGCAAAAAGCTCCGTGAAGCTGATGCTGCTCGGCGTCAAGGAAAATGACACGGTGACCGTGCGTGCCGAAGGTGCGGATGCGATTGAGGCACTGGAAGCATTGATCGGCTATCTGGAAAATCCGCTGTCGGGTCTGGATGAAAATGCGGATGCTCCTGTTGTTGCGAGCGCGCCTGCATCTGTTGAACCAATAGTTCCGGCTGTTACGCTGGCAGAGCCGGAAGAGACCGGTTTCATCACCGGTATTGCCGCCAGTGAAGGCGTGGCAATCGGTGAGGCCTATCCGTTTTTCCCGCCGGAAATCTCTGCTGATAACCGCACGTTGAAAACCTCTGAAATATCCGCAGAACTTGCCCGTTTTCATGATGCTGTCGCGCATGTCCAGCAGCGTATGGATGCGGAGCTGAAAGCGGATAATCTTGCCGAGAGCGATCGCGGTATTATTGCGGCATTGAAGGATATTGCTGCGGACGAGACTTTGCTTGATGAAGCAACAGGACTGATCCGTGGCGGGCTGGATGCACTCTCAGCTATGCTCGGTGCCAGTGCAGCCGTTGCCCGTCAGTTCTCAGAGATTGATGACCCTTATCTCAACGCCCGTGCTGATGATGTGCAGGCTGTTGGCCGTCAGATTTGTCTGGCGCTTCTGGGGCAGCAGGATATCAGTCTGGAAGCCTTGCCGGATGGCGCCATTCTGATCGCTGAAGATATCGGTGCATGGGATTTCGCCCGCGCACCACTGAAAAAGATCGGTGCGATTGTCTGTGGCCATGGCGGCGCAACCTCTCATGTGGCGATCATTGCCCGCACTCATGGTATTCCGGCGGTGCTCGGTCTGGGTAAAGCGGTGCATCAGCTGAAAGATGTGAAGCAGATTGCTGTTGACGGCAGTAAAGGTCGTGTTGCGCCGGATCCTGATGAAGCAATCTGCGCGGATTTCAAGCAGCGTATTGAAGACGCGAAGCTTGAGAAACAGGCTTTGGAAGCCTATCGCACCATGATCCCGCAGCGTGCCGATGGTACAGTAATTGAGGTTGCGGCCAATCTCGGTGCACTGGAAGAGATTGAGGTGGCGCAGGCAGCAGGTGCGATGGGTGTCGGCCTGTTCCGTACCGAGCTGCTCTTCATGAAACATATGCATCTGCCATCGGAGGATATGCAGACAGAAACCTATTCAGCTTTGCTGAAGGCTTTTGCACCTTATCCTGTGATTGTGCGCACGCTTGATATTGGTGGTGACAAGCCGATTGCCGGTATTGAATTTCCGCAGGAGGAAAACCCGTTTCTCGGCTGGCGCGGTATCCGTATGTGTCTTGACCGGCCGGATATTTTCAAGCCGCAATTGCGTGCCCTGCTGCGTTCTGCCGTGCATGGTCAGCTTAAAGTCATGCTGCCGATGATCTCGGATGTGGCGGAAATCCGCGCAACCAAAGCTTTAATTGAAACCTGCCGGCAGGAACTGCTCAGTGAGGGCAAGGCTTGCGGTCAGTTTGATCTTGGCGTGATGATTGAAACGCCTGCCGCTGTTTTCGCCGCACAACAGCTGGCACAGGAGGCCGCTTTCTTCTCAATCGGCACCAATGATCTGACCCAATATGTTATGGCTGCAGACCGGCTTAACCCGACCGTTGCCAAGCTGAATGATGTTTCACATCCGGCGGTCATGGCTGCCATTGAGATGACTGCAAAAGCAGGCGTGCAAGCCGGTATTATGGTGGGAATGTGCGGTGAGGCGGCAGCAAGGCCGGATCTGATTGCAGAATTTATCCGCATGGGGCTGACAGAACTGAGCATGAGCCCCGCTTCCATCCCGCGGGCAAAGAAGCTGATTTCTGAGCTAAAGTAAAAATAAACACCGCTGCAAAACGCAATGTTGCAGCGGTGTTTTTGCCTTTACGGCAGATGAAAAATCAGTGTGGCAAACAGTTTTTGCAGAGCCGATTCATCCTTGTTCTGCAAGCTTTCAAGAATGCGCTCGCCGCGTGCTTCTACTGCCAGCAGGGCGCTTTCCAGATTATCAATATTTTCCATATCGACCGGTTTGGCCGTTGCCAGACCGCAGGCCAGACTAATGGCCGCAAAGCCTGAAATCAGGGCTTGTTCGGACAGACTGCTGGACTGGCGCACCGGCTGCTGGCGCAATATTTCCTGAAACAGCGCCGTGCACAATCGGGCAGTCTGCTGGATCACATCTGTTTTCGGGTCATGCAGGCGGGCAATATCCGCACTATAGCGCTGTTTCATATGATTATAGACCGACATGAAAACGGCTTCCTGAATCAGCACATTTTCTGCTTTGTTGCGGCGCAACACGGCCTTGGTCAGATAGTACATATCGCGGTGAAAAGCGCGCTGCCCTTCTTGTCCGCTTGTGAAATAGAAGCTCAAACCCTGCACATCCGGCGCAGTGTCATGAATGGACGGATTGTCGGAAACCAGAGAAATAGAGATATTTTCGGCCGTACTGAATGCTTTATCCATCACAGTTGCGGCAACATGTGCAGCACGGTTGAGGACAATATCCGGAAGGATTGCCGGTTCAGCAGCCTCATTCTGGCCGTGACGGGTACGGCGCAGGGCATAACGCAGGCCTCGCAGCTTGTCTTTGATACTGACGGCGATGTCGTTCGGAATGTCCTGATGCATGGTCGTTCATCCTGCGCGCATGATGCGGGTATAACCCGAAATGATGACGGGATTATTGTTTCTTCATGGCTGAAAAAGCAATAAGCTGCGCGCAGAAAAACCTCCTTATCGGCCAGTCTTTCAGCAGGTCATATAAGTATGTGCAAAATATTCGGGGAATTGGGTTGAAAAGCACAAAGCGCAAATCGGGTAATGTTCAGGAAACACCGGAATTTATCGTCGGATCAGAAGGTGTCGCCAGCGAGAATAAAACCAACAGGCTGCGCACCCGCGCGGCATGGATGTATTATGTCGAGCAGATGACCCAGAATGACATTGCGGATGTGCTTGGTGTCGGTCGTGTAACGATTGTGCGGCTGCTGGCTGAAGCCCGTGCCCGCAATGAGGTGAAGATCACGATTGAAGGCAAGCTGGCCGGTCTGACTGCACTGGAAAGAATGCTGGAGCAGACCTTCGGACTGGAACGGGCAATCGTTGCGCCGCTGTCAACGCCGGAGACTGACCCGATTGTGCCGATTGCCGCTGCAACCGGTGCTTATCTTTCCGAGAAAGTACAGCACGGCATGCGCATTGGTGTGGGCTGGGGGCGCACATTATCCGGCACTTTGCAGCATATCGGTGCGCGCAGTCTTAATGATCTTAAAGTGATTTCGCTTCTCGGCGGAATTGCGCAGCCGCGCCGGTTCAATCCGCCGGAATTTGCCTGGCAATTCGCGCAGATTTTTCAGGGCGAGGGCTATCTGATCCCCGCACCGGCACTGGTTGACAGTCAGGAAACGCGCGAGGCATTGGTTGAACGCTGCGGTTTGAAAGACGTTTTCGAAATGGCTGATGATCTGGACATGGTGCTGCTCAGCATCGGCGGTATTGAGACGGCCAGCAGCACATCCTATCGCGTTGGTCTGATTGATGAAGCGCAGAAGCGCTCTTTGATCGAGAATGGCGCAGTCGGCGATATGCTGTTCCATTTCTATGACCGTAATGGCGAGATCGTTTCCGATCCGGTGCATGAGCGCGTGATGTCGGTCAGCATGGATAAGTTGCAGAAAGCACCGGTGCGTATCCTCACTTCCGGCGGGCCGGAAAAAGTCGTGGCTTTGCTCGGTGCAATGAAACTGCTGAAGCCGACAGTTTTCATCACTGATGAAATCAGCGCCGCAGAAATGCTGAAGAAATATCAGGCCGGCAATTAAAGCTGTGACGCCCCCCTCCGGCTGAGGAGGGGGACGTCCTGACCGGTCTGTGAGTTAAATATTTTTGATCGCATTGATGCGGTCGATACCGCCGACAACCGGTGCGAAATCATCCCATACGGTTTTTGCACCGGCCTGCCACTGGTCATAATTTTCCGGTTGCAGTACCTGCGCACCATGTTCCTTGGCTTTGGCAATTGCCGCGCTTTCATCATCAACAATCAGCTGATTAAAATAGCCGGTGGCTTCTTGTGATGCTTTCTGCAGCACCTGCTGTTGCTCTGCATTGAGACCGTTCCAGAAATTGGCAGAGAAATAGACCACACCCGACGCCCAGATATGGCTGGTTTCAGTGACAAACGGCACAACCTCATAGAGCTTGAAGCTCGCATAGGCGGATTTTGTCAGATCCATCGCATCGGCAACGCCGGTTTCCAGTGCATTATAGGTTTCGGTGATCGGAATGCCCACCGGTGTTGTGCCGAAATTGCTCCAGAGCTTGGTATGCAGCGGGCTTTGAATAACGCGGATGCGTTTGCCTTTGAGTTGTTCCGGTTTGGTCACGGCTTCTTTAGTCAGCAAATGCCGTGCGCCGTAATTGATGAAGCCGGTGGCAATGAAGTTCTGTGCTTTGAGCTTTTCTTTCAGATCATTGCCAGTCTCGCCTTGCACGGTTTTCAGCACATGGTCTGCATCTTTGAACAGGAATGGCAGGTCAAGAATTTGCAGCTCCGGCACCCAGCCGGAAAGTGCGGAAACAGTGGAGAGACTGCCCTGTATTGAGCCAAGGCGGATACCCTCAGCCACTTCCTTTTCACCACCCAAAGCACTGTCTTTGACGATATTGAAACGGAATTGTCCCGGCAGTTTTGCTTCCACGAGATCGCGGATTTTCAACCAAATTTTGGTTTCCGGCTTATCGTCGTCAAACAGCGAGGCGATAGTAATGGCGGTTTTGGCCTGTGCTGTGCGGATGAGGGCAGGCATGGCGAGAGCGGTGGCAGTGCCGAGCGTGGCTGTGCGCAGAAAATGGCGGCGGTTAAGCGTAATCATAGCGGGAGGATCCTTATGAGTGCAGGTCAGATGAGCAGAGCCCATGCGCCGAGAATGACGAGAGAAAACAGCAGAGCGATGAAATAGGGTGTCATGGCTTTGAAGAGTGCCGTAGCGGGAAGGCGGGTGACACCGCTGACCACAAAGACCAGCATGCCGACCGGTGGTGTCAGTCCGCCGATCATCAGATTGACAACGAGAATGACGCCGAACATCACCGGATCAATACCGGCAGCAACGGCAATTGGCAGAAAGATCGGGCCAAACAGCAAAATGGCGGCACCAATATCCAGCACAAGGCCGACTATCAGCAGCACGAGATTGATGGCAATCAGAATGATGATCGGGTTCGCGCCAAGACCGTTGACCAGATCGGAAACCGTGCCGGAAATATCATCCACCGCCAGCAGGAAAGCGAAAGGGCTGGCTGTGCCGATCAAGAGGCCGATAGCGGAAGCTTCTTTGCCGGATTGCTTGAAAATATCATAGAGCGATGCAGTTCCGACTTTGCCGATCAGAGCCATGACCAATGTATAGAGCGCAGCAATGGCTGCGGCCTCTGTGGTGGTGACAACGCCCATGCGGATGCCGACAACCACTATAATTCCAAGGCCGAAAGCCGGTATGGCACCGATGGCTGAATGCAGGCGTTCCTGTCCGCTGGCACGCGGCTGTGTCACTTGTTCACGAACGGTCAGATGAATGGCGACGGCAAGGCAGAGAGCCATGATCGCACCGGCAAAAAAACCGCCGACAAGCAATGCGCCGACAGAGAGATTGGTTGCCGCTGCGAGAATGAGAAAAGCAATAGACGGCGGGATCACATTATCCAGCACAGAAGTCGCCGCAATAATTGCACCGGCCTGTGCAGGCGGATAGCCGCGCTTTACCAGTTCTGGCTGGAAGGTTGCAGCGCCAAAGGCCGCATTGGCGACAGAAGAGCCGGAAGCTCCGGAAAACAGCACACTTGTTAGCAATGTGGTCTGCGCCAATCCGGCGCGGCGATGGCCGACAAGTGAGGAGGCAAATTGCACGATTTTCTGCGCAATGCCTGCAGCTGTGAGCAGGCTGCCCGCCAGCAGAAAGAACGGAATTGCCAGCAGCAGGAATTTGGAAACACCGGTCACGGTGGAAGACACCACAGCCGGTTCCGGCAAGGTGCTGCCAAAGGCAATGGCAATATAGGCGGCGGCCAGAAAGGCATGGGGCAGAGGAGCCGCAACCAGCAGTCCGGCCAGAGCAATCAGACCCAGCACAATGCTCGGGCTTAAATCCGTATCAATATGGATATGACTGACAGCGATATAGAGCGCCGTTGCCAGCAGACCGGCAATCAGCAGATCCGGTATTTTATTCTCGCTGATGCGCTGTAGCCCCAGCACAATCAGAATAAAGAACCCGCCGAGACCGAGAAAGCCGAACCTGATCCATTCCGGCAGGCCGAGTGTCGGAGAAATGCCGCCAAGCAGCACAGCAATCCGCGCGCTGCCGAAGCTGAAGATCAGCCCGCTCATCAGCGTGAAAGTGTCCGCAATAATAGCCGCACCACGCTGACCCGAAGGCGAGAGGCGGGATGTCACCAGATCAAGCCGCATCGCCAGTGCCGAATTGATTGCCAGCGGCGCACCAAAGGCAATCAATGCAACATAGAGCCATGTGGCGAGTTCTTCAGAGCCGAGAAGACCGGTATTAAACCCGTAGCGCAGCACCACTGTTGTCAGCACAATCAGCAGCAATGCGGCAAGGAACGCTGCACAGATTGCACCCAGCAGATTTTTAATGCCGGTCAGCATTGTTCTGGCAAAGGATTGCACTGGTGTTATTGCGATCGCGGGATAGGTCTTCACTGTACTCATCATCAAGCCGGAACTGCCTTAGAGAGGTCGCGGTCAAACAGCGTTGACCATGTGTAATTCTTTGCTTGCTTTACTTCTGTCGAAACATCAAGACGCGGCAGCACAGTTTCCCCGAAACGATAGGCTTCTTCCAGCAATGGCATACCGGAGAGGATGAATGTTTCCACACCCGCTTCGCGATAGGCTTCCAGTGTGCGGATAACCGTATCCGGTGAGCCGACGATTGCAGTACCCGGACCCGGACGCACAAGGCCGATACCCGCCCAGAGGTTTGGCACAACTTCCAGATCACGTAAGTTCTCAGGCTTAACACCGCCATGCAAAGCACTCATGCGTTTTTGACCAACGGAATCCGTGTTGGATACAAAGCGCTGATTGGCGGCAATGGATGCGGCATCCATCTGAGCATAGAGATCATTGGCGGCCTCCCATGCTTTGGCATCAGTGTCGCGCACAATCACATAAAGCCGGATGCCATATTGCATAGTACGGCCGAATTGCTTGGCGCGTTCTTTGACCTTGGCGATTTTGGCTCCGATCTGCTCCGGCGTTTCGCCCCATGACAGGTAAGTGTCGGTATGTTTGGCGGAAACATCGAGCGCTTTATCGGAGGAACCGCCGAACCAGAGCGGCGGCGGGGTAATCGTATCGCCCACCGGCAGTGCCAGTTTGGCACCGGTTGTAGTGAAATATTTGCCCTGATAATCCACACTCTCACCGGCAAACAGTCTGTGCCAGATGGTCAGATATTCATCAGCCATGTCATAGCGTTCATCATGGGGAATGTTCATGCCATAGGCGCCGAGCATTTTGGCATCACCTGATACAACATTGACCAGCAGACGACCGTTTGAAAATTCCTGAAAACTGGCGGCCATTTTGGCAAGCAGGGTAGGGGCAATCAGACCCGGATGGATGGCAACGAGAAATTTCAACCGCTCCGTATAAGGCAGCAGCGAATTGGCCAGTCCCCATACATCATGTGCGCCGGTGGCAAAGAGTGCGCCGGTATAGCCCAGCTGGTCATAGGCCATGGCAAGCTGTTTGTAATAGCCGAGATCAACCTTGCGGGAACCTTCAGGTTTCCACGGATAGGCACCGTCAGGTGCGCACATATACCAGAAAATATTCATATCATTGTCCGTATTCTTAAATTGCGGTGATGTGGCGATCAGGCAGCCTGCGGATAAATCTGCGCAAGGCGGTCAAAATGCCCGTGACGATGCAGAACTTCTGCTTCTGTCTGCTGTTCTGTGAGAATGGTTTCATCCGCCGGAATGACAGTGAAATCGCGTGAGGCAATCACCTTTTCCCAGCCTTGCAGGCTGGCTTCCGTTGCGCCGCTTTCCACCAACCTGCGGGCGGCCTGATGCGGATCGGCAGTGATTTCACGGCCGATACGTGCCAGCTCCTGCGCAATTTTCAGGCGGGTTTGAGCATCAAGCCTGCTGCTTTCCAGCGTCCAGAACAAAGAGCGGTTGGGAATAGTGGAGCCGCAGCGCGAGAGCAGGCGGATATCATCGCGTTCAAGGGCATTTTCCAGACGCGGCGCCATGGCAATCCATGCATCAACACGACCGTCGAGCAATGCTGGCAAGGCATCATTCACTTCCGGTTCGATGCGTTTAATATCGGCGAGGCTGAGACCGGCTTCTTCCAGATTACGTGCCAGATAATAAGTTTGGAAAGAACCGTCTACCAGCCCGATGCGGCGGTGTTTCAGATCAGATGTGGATTTGATCGGGCTGTCAGCGCGCACCAATATGGCGCCATTGGCAGGGCGCGGTGCGGAGGCGGCGATATAATTGACAGGCAACCCGTCCAGAGCTGCAGTGATCGGCGGAGTGGAACCGGTGCCGCCAAAATCAATCTTACCTTCTGTAATCAGTCTGCCGGTGTCGCGCCCTTCGCGATAGGCAACAAACTCACCATCCAGAGAGGCGAAAGCATCAGGCCAGACCTGTGCGATACGCAGATGCAGATTGCTGGGATGAACACCGATTTTCATAAACTGCCCTTTCAGAAGACAGGCAGAAACCGGAATTATCCGCCTGTGGTACTGAGATACAATTTACGTTTTTGTAAAATGAAAGCCAAAGCGGGCTGTTCTAATTTTGTGCGGCTTTGTAACGGATTATTCTAGTTTTTGGCATGTGCGCAGGTCATAATTTTTAACGCTTGAATTTATAACATATTGATTAATATCAGTTATCAATATATTTTTTTATAGAATGTTTGCGCGTGGTTATGATGAGAGGTTTAATGACCAAGCCGGTTGCAGCCCGTTTATGCCGTTCGGTCACCACAGCGAGTGACCTGCTCAAGCTGATTGCCAATGCAAACCGGCTGGCGCTGGTCTGCTATCTGATGGAACAGGAAGCGCAGGTTGGTGAGCTGGAAGCGGAACTGCGTATTCCGCAGCCGAGCCTGTCGCAACAATTGAGTATTCTGCGCGAGGCGGGGGCCATTGCCTGCAGACGTGACGGCAAGACGATGATCTATAGTGTGGCCGACCCGCGCGTTGAGCAGATTGTGCTGCGCCTGCGGGAGATTTTTGACGGGCTGGAAGATGTGACCGGACGTAATATGACAAGCCGCCAAACATCCGATGCGATGCCCGACCTGATGCCCGACCTGATGTTTGACTGATATGATTGATCTCTACACATGGATAACGCCCAACGGACTGAAAACCTCCATGGCACTGGAAGAGTTTGGCTTGCCCTATCAGGTGCACGCAATTGACCTGACCAAAGGCGAGCAGTTCTCTGAAAACTTCCGTAAGATCAGTGCGGGCTCTAAAATTCCGGCGATTGTCGATCATTCAAACGGGCTGACATTGCTGGAATCCGGTGCAATCCTGACTTATCTAGCAGAGAAGACCGGCCGGTTTTTGCCAATATCAGGCGTTGGGCGCTATGCGGTGCTGGAATGGGTGTTCTGGCAGGTTGGAGGATTAGGGCCCACACTTGGCCATGCGCATTATTTTCTGACCTATCATCCGGATGTGGCACCGGCAGCCTCCGCGCTTTTCGCGCAGGAAACCAAACGGCTTTACGAGAAGCTGGAGCTGCATCTCAATGGCAAAGATTATCTGGCAGGGGACTATTCCATTGCCGATATGTCAGTCTGGCCGTGGGTGTCGCGTTTTGAACGCCATAAAATCAATCTCAATAATTATCCCTCCGTCCGGCGCTGGTATTTGCAAATCGCGCAGCGTGAAGCCGTGCAGCGTGGCTATCGCGTGCCGGTTTTTACGGGGGAGATTCCTTTGCCGCCCCCGCTGACACATGACAAATCTGAAAGTTCTGAGGAAAGACTATGAGTGCGCCCCGCATAACCGGATTTTCCGGCAACCTGACCAGCCCGTCAAAAACCCGTGGCTTTGTTGAACATATTGCCGGACAGGCAGCTTTGTCCCTCGGCGGTGTTTCATCTGTCTATGATATTGCCGATCTGGGAGCGTCGTTCCCTGCGGCGCACTGGCCATCGCAGCTCGACAAGCAGGCTTCTGACATTGTGGATGAAATTGCCGCTGCTGATCTGCTGGTTGTCGGTACTCCGACCTATAAAGGCAGCTATACCGGACTGTTCAAACATTTCTTCGATCTGCTTGATCCGAAATTACTGCGTGGCAAACCGGTCATTCTGGCGGCAACCGGTGGCGGTGACCGCCATTCGCTGATCGTCGAGCATCAGCTGCGCCCGCTGTTCGGTTTCTTTGAGGCTTTTGCCCTGCCGACAGCGATTTATGTTTCAGATCGTGATTTCACCGACGGGCAACTCAGCAATGTGCTGATTGATAACCGTATTGCGCAGGCGGTTTCTGAAGCCGTGCGTGTGGTTCCCGGTCATCATTATCAGCAGCAGGCGGCTGAGTGAGTATTGCACTCAGCGCAGCATAATCAGTGCCATTCCGGCCACCACCAGCAGAGCGCCAAGCCATGCACCATTGGCGGGGCGTTCACCGGTACGCAGCCATAGCAGCGGCAGAATAATCACCGGTGTTGTCGCCGAGATGGTGGAGACAATACCGACTTTGCCGCCGGAGAGCGCAAAGAGCAGCAATGTCATGCCGAGTGCCAGCGAGAGAAAACCGGTCAAAGCGGTGAGGAAGGCAATCTTCAGCGTAAAAGGCTTTTTGGGTTTGAGCGCTGGAAACGGCAATTGTGTCAGCACGGTCAGGCAGCAAGCGGCAATGCCAACACGCAACAGTGAGGCCAGTGCCGGATCAATCCCGCTGGCCATTACAGGGCGGGCAATAATGGAGCCGATGGCCTGACCGGTTGCTGCCGCCAGCCCCAGCCCGACACCGATCCAGAGCGGCCCTTTGATTTTTTCCCATTCATGGATTTGTGCACGGCGCTTGCCGAACAGAATGGCCAGCAATACGCCGGAGATGGTGATGGCAATACCGAGCACACCCATCACTGATAGTTTTTCATCCAGCAATAGCCAGCCCAGCACGGCAGCAATCGGTGCATTGAGCGCAAACAGAATACCGGAACGGCGGGGGCCGAGGCGGTTCAGTGCGGTGAACAGCAGAGAGTCGCCGACGAAAATCCCGATCAGGCCGGAGAGCAGCAGCGGAGCTGCACTGTCCCAGCTGAGATCACGCCATGTACCGGAAATCAGCACATAGACCAGCAATAATCCGGTGACGAAAACCTGCCTGCCGCGATTGAATGCCAATGCGCCGACATGGCCGGCGGGAATAGCAGAAATAATACCTGTAAACGCCCAGCAAGTCGCGGCTCCGAGTGCGGCGAGTTCATATACAGGCATAGTCGTGATCCGGATGCAGGATGAGAAATGTTTGAATAACAAAGGCTTCTACAGATACAAAGCCTTGCCGTCCAATCATATTGCGCAGAGCGGATCATCAAAGTTTCAGATCAGATCATGTCTTTATACAATGACCGGATTTGAACATGGTCTTGTTGCTCTTGCTCACAACATAAAAAAATGTGGCCGCGAAAATCGCAGCCACATTCATGATTTCAAATTGTATCTGTAACTTATGGAGTTACGTCAAAACCGAACCATTTTTCGGACAGTTTTTTGATTGTGCCGTCTGCTTTTGCAGCTTCAATCGCTTCGCTGAACTTCTTCTGCAGTTCAGGCTCGTTCTTACGCAGACCAACGGCAACGCCGCGACCCAGAACGCCGCCTTTGAAGTAAGGGCCGGTCAGAACCATATCTTCATTGCCTGGCTTTTTCGCAGCATCGGCCAGATAGGCCAGCGACGCTACAACCAGATCAACGCGACCGGACTTCAGATCCAGATCGTGCTGCTCAGTTGTCTTATATTCGCGGATATCAGCGGAATCTTTGAAATAGGTGTTGAGCAGTGTCAGGCCGAGCGAAGCGGTCTGTACGCCAACAGTGCGGCCTTCGATTGAAGTCGAAAATTCGCCGATGGCTTTCTTCGTGGCTTCATCTTCGTTGGCAAGGAACAGAGTTTCGCCGGTATGCGGCAGTTTCGCATATGGGCTGTCTTTCAGCGTTGCGAAAGTCTGTGGTGTCAGGCCGTAGGAAACCGAGAAATCAATGGTTTCTTCACGCTTTGCAGTGGCGGTCAGACCAGCCATGATCGCGTCGAATTTACCGGCGTTGAGAGCAGGGATCATGCTGTCAAATGGTGTTGCAACGATCGTGCATTCCACTTTCATGTGATCGCAAAGATATTTGCTCAGCTCGATTTCATAGCCGTCGAGTGTGCCGTCCGGCTTGGTGAAGTTGTACGGACGGTAAGCACCTTCAGTTGCGATGGTTACTTTGGTCCATTTCTTTTCTTCAGCTTGTGCAGTGACGCTGGCCGATACGGCGCCGAGCAGCATTGCAGAAGCAAGAAGCGATTTGGTGATGAGGCTGATTTTCATAGAAGCACCCTGTTTACAATTATTCTTGTTCACGGAGAGCGGCTCCAAGATTGAACTTTTGAACCGCTCTGTCTTTTTGTCGTTATGCATTATCCTACGCAAAACCGCTTCGCACTTTTGCTGGAAATGCTTTAAGCCGCATTTTCGTGGCTGATGAATTTGCGGAAACGCTCTGACTTGGAATTGGTGAAGACTTCCGACGGTGCGCCGTCTTCTTCAACCTGACCCTGATGCACAAAGATAACGCGGTTGGACACGTCACGGGCAAAGCCCATTTCGTGAGTCACGACCAGCATTGTACGGCCTTCTTCAGCAAGTCCGCGCATCACGCGCAGAACTTCACCTACCAGTTCCGGATCAAGTGCGGAAGTCGGCTCGTCAAACAGCATCACTTTTGGCTTCATTGCCAGCGCGCGGGCAATTGCTGCACGCTGCTGCTGACCGCCGGACATATGTGAAGGGTAGTAATTGCGCTTATCGGCAATACCGACTTTTGCCAGCAATGCTTCCGCTTCTTCAATGACTTCAGCGCGGTTGCGCCCCTGCACATAGATCGGCGCTTCAATCACATTTTCCAGAATGGTTTTGTGTGACCAGAGATTGAAGCTCTGGAAGACCATGCCGAGTTCCGAGCGAATGCGCGAGACCTGTTTTTTGTCGGTCGGGTAGCTTTCGCCTTTGGAGTTCTGCGCCATCTTGATGGTTTCACCGGAAATGGTGACCGTACCGGATGTCGGTGTTTCCAGAAGGTTGATGCAGCGCAGCAATGTGGATTTACCCGAGCCGGAAGAGCCGAGAATGGAGATCACTTCACCTTCGCGGGCTTCGAGCGAAATACCTTTCAGCACTTCGACCTGACCGAAATTCTTGCGCAGGTTTTCGACTTTCAGCGCGACCGGTGTGGATGCGGATACTGTATTGCTCACGATGCTTTTCCTTCAGTAGGAATATTGGCCGGTACGCTGACAGGAACAGGCTGACGCAGATATGGCGTCAGGCGGTATTCAGCCAGCAGCAGAAGACGGGTCAGAATGAAGTTGATGGACAGGTAAATTGCACCGGCAACGACAAAAACTTCAATCGCGCGATAGCTCTCGGCAATCAGCTTGGCAGCAATACCGGTCACTTCCATCAGCGTGATGATCGAGGCCAGCGAGGTGGCTTTGACCATTGAGATCATTTCATTGCCATAGGCAGGCAGTGCCTGACGGATAGCAAGCGGCATGACCACACGGCGGAAAGCGGTGAAGCGGGACATGCCACAGGCCTTGGCTGCTTCAATCTGGCCATGAGGCACGGACAGCAGACCACCACGGATGATTTCACCGGCATAGGCGGCAGTGTTCATCGTCAGAGCGATAACCGCACACCAGTAAGGCTCACGCAGGATCGGCCACAGGAAAGAGTGACGGATCGCCGGAAACTGGCTGAGGCCGTAATAGATGATGAAAATCTGCACCAGCAGCGGCGTGCCGCGGAACACAAACACATAGATACGTGCAATCCAGTCCAGCACAACATTGCCGGACAGGCGCATCATCGCGATGACCAGAGCAAGACAGGCGCCCAGTGCAATCGCAGTCGCGGCCAGTTTCAGGGTCAGAGGCAGACCCGCCAGCATGGCGACAAAAGATTCAGCGAAGAATTCAAAACTCATTGGGCTCTCCTCACGCCGCGGGAGAAATAGCGCTCAGCGGACTGCAGAATGCCGCCTGAAACAGACGAAATCAGCAGATAGAGGGCACCGGCGATCAGGAAGAAGTTGAATGGCAGACCGGTTGAACCGGCACCGATCTGTGCCTGACGCAGCAGCTCCACAACGCCGGTCACGGAAACCAGAGCGGATTCTTTCAACGATACCTGCCACACATTGCCAAGGCCCGGCAGCGCATGACGCAGCGACAGAGGCGCAATGATACGGCGGAATTTCAGCCAGCGACCCATGCCGCAGGCGGTTGCTGCTTCCAGCTCGCCTTTGGCAACGGCTTTGAACGCACCACGGAAAACTTCCGTAAGATGCGCGCCGCAGGAAATGGCGATAGCCAACATACCGGCGAGGAAACCCGGAAAGCCGAGGAAACCTTCAGCGCCGAACAGCTTGCCGATTGCGGTAATCGCTGCACTGCCGCCGAAATAAAACAGATAGATAATCAGCAGGTCCGGAATGCCGCGGATAATGGTTGTATAACCATCCGCGATGGTACGGGTAATCCGTCCGCCTGAGATTTTTGCCCAGGCACCGAACACGCCGATGACTGCGCCGAGCAAAAAGCCGGTCACAGCAAGGGCAACACTCATTAATGCGCCGGTGAGCAGAACTTGCCCCCAGCCGTCAGGCCCGAAGCTGAGGATTTCAAAAAAGCTGAGTTGCTTCATAATGTCCTTGGCCGGTTAGAGCAGTTTCAGGAAAAGTGGGAACTGGTTTTCCGTCCGAAACTGCGTGTGAATAGAAGGAGAGATGAGAAAAATGGTTGTCATAATGGATTCCTGTAGCCCGCTGACTATGCTTTTTGCATGGGGAGGGCAGGCTGAACATCATCCGGTATCGGATTGATGAAAACTGTACCGCCGAGGCGTTTTTTATGATCTGCTTTGGCCGCTGTAATATGTTCCGGATTGCGGAACAGTTCTGCAGCGGTGCTGCTCATGATTTTCGCTGCATGTGCCATGCCTTTATGGGCTGCAGGCAATTTACCCTGCGCCACCATTTGCCATGAATGCAGCGGCGTGCCGATTGCGCAGGTCGCACCGCGCATTTGCACAGTTGGAACCACCCAGCTTACACTGCCCACATCGGTAGAGCCGACAAGGGAATTATCCCCGTTATACGGCTTATAGACCTCTTCGCATAGGGCAAGTCCGTCTTTCGGCTCAACACCAAAACGGCGGAAAGCATCCGAGATATCTTCTTTGCTCAGAGTATCCTGAAATTCGCGGGCAGTCTTTCTGTCGTGTTCGTCAAAAACAGGTGCGCCGAGCCGTTCCAGCTGGATCTGCATCAGCTGTTCAAGGGTTGAATTGCCGATCAGATTGGCATCACCGCTGATGATCTCATCGCGCACCGACGTTTCCGTCATCAGGGCTGCACCCTGTGCAATTTTACGAACGCGTTCCAGCAATGTCTGCATTTCCGGCAGGCTAAGCGCGCGGATCAGGTAGCGCACAGTGGCTTTGGCCTGCACCACATTCGGTGCAATGCCACCGGTATCGGTGACAGCATAATGGATACGGGCGCTGGAAGGCATATGCTCGCGCATATAATTGACACCGACATTCATCAGCTCCACAGCATCCAGCGCACTGCGGCCGAGATGCGGAGCGGATGCGGCATGGGCTGCACGGCCGGTAAAATGGAAGCTGACTTCATTGCAGGCCAGAGAAACCGGATCATTGACACCGGCAAAAGGAGCTGGATGCCAGCAGAAAGCGATATCCACATCATCAAACAGGCCTTCACGAACCATGAAGCCTTTGGCCGAGCCGCCTTCTTCCGCAGGGCAACCGTAATAACGCACGCGGCCTTTGATACCGTTTTCTGCCAGATAGTCTTTCAGCGCAGAGGCTGCGAGGAGCGAGCCGGAGCCGAGCAGATTATGTCCGCAGCCGTGACCGTGGCCGCCGCGCTCAATTTCCTGCGGCTCTGCCAGACCGGCAATCTGGCTCAGGCCGGGCAGGGCATCAAATTCACCGAGAATAGCAATGACAGGGCCGTCTTCACCGGCTTCGCCCATAACGGCGGTCGGCAGTCCGGCAATACCGCGCTCTACGCGAAAGCCTTCATCCATCAGCATCTGCGCATGGGCATCGCTGGCTTTATATTCTTCGTAATTGGTTTCAGGATTGTCCCAGACTGTATCACTCAGATCAAAATAGGCAGGGCTTTTCTCTTCAACGATATCCCAGATATCAGAATGATTTTTCAATTGCCTGCTCCGTTTGATCCTGACACGCGCTGCATCCTTTACGGATAATGTCGTGCTATGCTCGTTTACCCGTTCAGACTGGGAAGATGAAGGGGTATTACAACTTATTATTGAGTGCTGATAAAATTCCTTGGCCCCGCTTACAAGTGCTGATTACATCAAAAGCTGCAGTTCAACATAGTTTGATGCTGATACGGGCTGTATAAAGACAGCATGCGGGTCTGAAATATCCTCCGTTGCAGACAACCTCCTCTTTCTGCGCGCTGATAACTACAGTGACGAAATGGCAGAGTACAGGCACAATAATGCTCAAAAAGACGGCATTATTTGCCAACATGGATGATTGATGTGCCGAAACGGGCGCGAAACAGCGACTTTGAACACTGTTTTCGGCTGAGAATAAGCATAATGGTCAGTTTTGACGGATGTATAAAGTGGTCGTGATTCAGTGGCCGTTGACCAGCCCGAGGATCAGCTGATGAATATTTCCGCCCTGTGCCATATCTGAACGGTCAAAATCGCGGCCGCGCTGGCGCTGCTCCTGAAATAAGTCCGAGAGTACTTTATTCAGCTCTGTTTTGAATTTGGTGCATTTCGGGTCATTGGCAACGGACATCCCGACGGTGGCCGTTTCAATTTTCTGCACCATTTCTTTGATGTAATCACCGTGAATATGTTCATGTTTTTCAATACCGGCATAGAATGTTGCCCAGAGCGCGGCAGTCTCCGGCGGTAGCTTTTGCGCCGGTTTCGGCAATGTATATGTAATTGTCAGTTTTGGTTTTGCGGAAACCAAAGTGCAGTTGCCGTCATCGGTTTTATATTTGCGCGACCAGAGCAATGTGAAATTTGTATGTGCAATGGTGCGTCTGTTTTTGCCGATCTGCGGACCTTTTTGGCCGATGGAAGCATAGAGCTCGGGGCCAGTTGTGCCGGAGACAGAATAGGTTTCCACTTTCTCAATCGCCTGCCATTCAGCTTGTGCACTGCCCGCCCAGATTGTGCCGGTTGCAAGCAGGGTGAAGAAAATACTTTTAACAGACATGCTATCTTCCGGTTTGACCGACATTGTTGAAAGAATGCCGGAACCGGCGTGTCTATACCTAGAGCGTATCCCGAAAAGTGTGAAGCGCCTTCGCGGGAAAAACAGTCCACCGGACTGTTTTTTTATCCCGCTTCGATCGGATAACATATGCGCAAAATAAAAAGATCGAGTATTTTTGCCGGAATGGATCGCATCAGTGAAAGCATCATGCGAATGGCCGAAAGCCGGTCTTCCGTTTCGCCGGTTCTGAGCCTCCCCTGATTTAGTTGGGATGATTGTGATTTTCTTCAAAATTATCAATGGCACTCGGGCGGAGATCGTTCCACTATCACGATACGGAATCACTTAACTCCGGTCATCAATCACTTTGTGACCGGACTAAGAGCGTAGTCTGAAGACTGTGAAACAGTTTTCAGGATACGCGTAAAATGAACAGGCAAGGCAGTTCTGTTGGTTACTTGAACAGAGGGGTTTTGTCTGCCGGATGGAATGGGGAATACCAGTATGAACATTTATAAAAAGGCGCTTTCGGCGACAGCACTTGCTTTGCTGCTCGGCGGAATGGCCTCTGCTCAGGCTTCAGCAAAAACACTGATTTATTGCTCTGAAGCAGCACCGGACAATTTTGATGCGGCAACCACCACATCAGGTGCAACTTATGACGCTTCGGCGCGTAACGTGTCCAACGGTCTGATTAAAATCAAGCGCGGCTCAACAGAACTGGAACCGGGTCTGGCCGAGCGCTGGGAAATTTCGGAAGACGGTAAGGAATATACATTCTTTCTTCGCAAAGGCGTAAAATTCCAGACAACCAGCTATTTCACACCAACCCGCGAATTCAACGCGGATGACGTGATTTTCAGCTTTGACCGTCAGGGCAACAAGGAAAATCCGTTTTACGGTAAGGGGACATGGCCGCAATATGGCGCTTATTCTTTCCCGACACTGATTAAAGAAATCCAGAAGATCGACGATCATACGGTTAAGTTCGTGCTGAACCGTCCGGAAGCAACCATGATTGCTTCGCTGTCGCTGACTTTTGCTGTAATCCAGTCCAAAGAATATGCGGATCAGCTGGTGGCAGAAGGCAAGACCGATCAGCTGAGCCAGTTGCCGGTTGGTACCGGCCCGTATCAATATGTGGATTATCAGGCAAACAGCGCTGTGCGTTTTCAGGCCAATCCTGACTATTGGGACGGTAAGCAGAAAATCGACAATCTGATTTTCGCGATCACACCAGATGCTTCCGTGCGTTATCAGAAGCTGAAGGCTGGCGAATGCCATATCATCGCTTATCCGAACCCAGCGGATATTGATGAGATGAAAGCGGATACTTCGCTTGAAGTGCAGCGTAAAGAAGGCCTGAACATTGCTTTCATGGCCTATAATACTGTTGTTGCACCATTTGACGATGTGCGCGTGCGTAAAGCGCTGAATATGGCGATCAACAAACAGGCGATCATTGATGCCGTCTTCGGTTCAACCGGTATGGTTGCGGTCAATGCAATGCCTCCGGGCGTATGGGGCTATAATAAAGACGTTAAAGACGATGCCTATGATATTGAAGCATCGCGCAAGCTTCTTGAAGAGGCCGGTGTTAAAGATCTTTCGATGAAGATCTGGGCAATGCCGGTGCAGCGTCCTTATATGCCGAATGCCCGCCGTGCAGCGGAATCAATGCAGGCTGATCTGGCAAAAATTGGTGTTAAAGCTGAGATCGTCTCCTATGACTGGAGCGAGTATCTGAAACGCTCGCTGGAAAAAGACCGTGACGGTGCAGTCATGCTCGGCTGGACCGGTGGTATGGCTGATCCGGATAACTTCCTTGCAGCGCTGCTGGGCTGTGAAGCTGTCGGCAGCAGTAATCGTGCCAACTGGTGTAACGCTGATTTCGAAAAGCTTATTCAGGCGGCCAAGCTGACCACGGATCAGGCAGAGCGCACCAAGCTTTATGAACAGGCGCAGGTGATCTTTAAAGAACAGGCTCCGTGGCTGACGATTGCCCATCAGGTGATGGAGCAGCCGGTCAGCAAGAAAGTCAAAGATTTCCGTATCGATCCTTTCGGCGGTTATCTCTTTGAAGATGTTGATATCGAAGAATAAGCAACACGATCTTACCCGTTTTTGGTGAGCACTTGTTTCAAAATCAATGGCGCCGTCACCGGCGCCATTTCTGCAAGATGAAATGAAACTGTAAGCTGATACCAAAGTTCATTGAGTAAGACTCATTGGACTTTGGTTAAGCCCGAGTGGTGATTGAACATTTTCAAGGCGTGATGCGTTAGCATCTTAGCGCCTTGGTATGAGTTGAAAGAATCCGATGGATATTGTTGAACGCTTTCTGAACTATACCCGTATTAATACAACAGCCGTATCCGATGCGGGGAAACTCCCGTCCAGCAGCGGCCAGACTGAACTCGCCAATCTGTTGGCAGGCGAGCTGCGCGATTTGGGACTTACCGTGGAAATGAGAGATCATTCCATCGTGGTTGGTACATTGCCGTCCAATATCAAAGATGCCGACCATCAGGCACCGGTGATCGCATGGGTTGCCCATATGGATACCAGTGGTGAATATACTACTGATACCAAGGCGCATGTGGTGGATTATCAGGGCGGGGATATCGTCCTCAATAAAGCGCTTGATATTGTGATGCGCGTTGAGGAATTTCCGGAGCTGAAGCGTTACGAAGGCGACCGCATTATCGTGACAGACGGCACCAGCCTGCTGGGTGCGGATAACAAGTCAGCGATCGCTGAAGTTATGCATGCGATGCAGGTGTTGCAAGATAATCCGCAGATTGAGCATGGCGAGGTTAAAGTCGTGTTTGTGCCGGATGAAGAGATCGGTCTGCTGGGCGCGAAAGCACTGGATGTACCGAGCCTCAATGCGGATTTCGCCTATACGCTGGACTGTTGTGCAGTGGGTGAAATTGTCTATGAAAACTGGAATGCCGGTGAGTTCCACATCACTTTCCGCGGCCAGCCTGCCCACCCGATGTCGGCTAAGGGCAAGCTGCGCAATGCCATTCTCTATGCCCAGCAATATATTGGTATGCTGCCGGCGGGTGAGCGGCCGGAACATACGGAAAATCGTGAAGGCTATTACTGGGTCAAAGCTATTCAGGGCAGCGTGGCATCGGCCAAAATCGTGGTTGATATCCGTGATTTTACGGTAGAGGGCTATGATAAGCGCCGTAACTTTATCGACACGCTTGCCGCAAGCTTTAACCAGTTGCATGGTGAGGGCACAGTGTCGGTTGAATATCGTCCGATGTATCGCAATGCTGCCGAAGGGCTGAAGGGTGATAATTTCTATCCGGTTGAACTGGCTCTGGAGGCGATGAAAGCTATCGGTGTTGAGCCTTATGCAATCCCGATGCGCGGTGGCTATGATGGTGCAGTTCTGTCAGAAAAAGGTCTGCCTTGTCCGAACCTGTTCTGCGGTGCGCATAATTTCCATTCAATCTACGAGTTCCTGCCTGTTGGTTCTCTGAACAAGGCATCGGAGATGGTGATTGAGATTTTGAAACGCGCAGCAGCGGCTAAACGCTGATTAAACATACGAACACAGTTATGAATGTTACAGGCGCGGAAGAACACCGCGCCTGTTTTTATTCGGTCAGTAACAATGTGTGGAAGCCGGTAATACGCAGCAGATGTGCGCGCCATTCGGCAATGGCCTGATAATTATTCACATACCACCGCAGAGCCGAATAGACCTGATTGAACGCGCCGACTGTCATCATCAGCCCGCCGAAATTCAAGCCGCCGGAAAAATAGATCGGTGCAGCAGCCAAAATCGGCACCACAATAGCCATCCAGCCAAAACCTGATGAAATCCATGTGAGATTGGTCTCCATGAGGATCAGCTTTTTTATGCTGGAATACAGGCCTTGAAATTTGCCGCGCAAAAAGCCGATTTTCCGTTCGCTCTCATTGGCCATCGGGTAATTATCGTTTTCACTGATAATCTTAACAAGAGCGGTTCTGAATTCTGCTTCCTGCGCTTCACGGGCGGCGTTGAGTTTGACCAGCCCGCGCCCCACCAAACGGCTTAGGGCAGAGGCAAGTCCAACATAGAGAATGGCCGCCCAGACCATGTAGCCCGGTAGTGAGAATTCGTAGCCATTATAGCGGAATACAAAACCTTCCGACACATTCCACAGAATGCCGATAAAACTGAACAACAGAATAGAAGACTGAATGAAGCCGATTGTCAGTCCCGTGGTTGAATCTGCCAGCTGTCTTGTATCCTGATGGATGCGCTGGTCGGGATTTTGCGCGTAAAATCCGGTCTTATCGAGTTTGGATGCCTTGTTGCCATGCAACCAGCAATCAAGAAGATTTTTGACGATAGCTTTGCGCATCACCACGGAAAGCGTTTGCTGAAACCAGTTTTGTGCAACATTGAGAACCAGCAATCCGGCAGCAATAAAGACAAAGATCTGCAACTGCCGGATAAATTCCGGAACATCGCGCTGCTCAATGGAATTATAAAACGGTACATTCCATTGATTGAGTGTCACCTGCCCATAGGCGGTTGCCAGCAAGATCAGCAACAACGTCACAGACATGGCTGCCAGTTTCAGAAACTCTTCCGAGGAATTCAGAAGCCTGCGCAGAATGCCGAGTTGCGTGAAAAATGGAATGTCGGGTAGGTGACTGTCGCTCTGAGGGTCTTGTTGATGTGGCACCGAAATGACTTCTTTCAGCTGCTGCATAATTTAAAATCTTAGAGCGACCTTTGTGCACCCCATTGGGCGCACGGCACTCTAATGACCCTGTAATTTTAGGCTGATTGCAAAGTAATAGAATTCGGGGAGCCGATCCAGAGCGGCCATTGAAAAAAATACGCTGCAATTTCATCAATGATAGAAACGACGAGCAAAAAAATCCCCCGAACCATTGCCGGTCGGGGGATTGTATCTTCAGAACTGAGCAGGAAGATTAGTCTTCTTTGCCGTAAATACCGGTATGGATGACACCATCCGCACCGCACCATGCGCGATACATGCCGGGGCTGTTGAACGGCAGTTCGATATTGCCTTTGGCATCAACGGCGATCAGGCCGCCGGAGCCGCCGAGTTCACCGAGTTCCTGCACCACATCGCCTGCAGCCTGTGCAAGGCTCTGGCCTGCCCAGCGCATGCGTGCATCAATTTCATGACCAACCGCCCAGCGAATGAAATATTCGCCATGACCGGTTGCGGAAATCGCAGCGGTTTTGTCATCCGCCCATGTACCGGCACCGATCACAGGGCTGTCGCCTACGCGACCCGGTGTTTTAGCGGTCATGCCACCGGTGGAAGTTGCAGCAGCAATATGGCCGTGTTTATCGAGCGCAACCGCACCGACTGTACCGTGTTTACGTGCCGGATCACCATCATCGGCGAGGCCAAGACGGCGGCGTTCCATTTCCGCTTTCAGCGCGTCCAGACGCTGCTGAGTGCCGAACCATTCCGGTTCCATCATTTCCAGACCGGCATTTTCACAGAAGCGCTTGGCACCGTTACCGGCGAGGAACACATGCTCGGTCTGTTCCATGACCGCGCGGGCTGCCAGCACCGGATGACGCGGGCCGCAGATGCCGGTGATCGCACCGCAGCGGCGTGTCTCGCCGTCCATCACGGCAGCATCCATTTCATGCGTGGCATCAGTGGTATAAACCGCACCGCGACCGGCATTGAACAGCGGATTATCTTCCAGTGCCATAACGGCTGCAGTTGCTGCATCCAATGCGCTGCCGCCTTCATGCAAAATTTTCAGACCGGCTTCCAGGCAGGCTTTGAGACCTGCGTGATAGGCGGCTTCCCGTTCCGGTGTCATGTTGGATTTCAGGATTGTGCCTGCACCGCCGTGGAGTGCAATTACAGGAGTAGTTTCAGACATGGTATTCCTCAGATATTGAAAAGCCGGAGAAACTTGCCGCTATTTCATTAATAGCGGCAAGTTCATCAATCAGAGCGCAGTTTCGGATCCAATGCGTCGCGCAGACCGTCACCAAACAGGTTGAAACCCAGAACGGTTACGAAAATCGCAATGCCCGGAAACAGGGTCAGGTGATCGGCAACGCCCATATAGGAGCGACCGTCTGCCAGCATGGCACCCCATTCAGGGCTTGGCGGCTGTGCGCCCAGACCGATGAAGGAAAGGGATGCCGCAGTCAGAATGGATGTCCCGATACGCATGGAAAAATAGACGATCACATTCGGCAAGGTGCCCGGCAGAATGTGGCGCAGCATGATCACGCGGTCTTTAACCCCGATAGCGCGGGATGCATCCACATACACAGTGCGCTTGAGCTGCAATGTTGTGCCGCGGGCAAGACGGGCAAAAACCGGAATAGAGAAGATCGCAACCGCATAGATCACATTGGTGATACCAGGTCCGAGAATAGCGATAACCGCAATCGCCAGCAGGATGCCCGGAAAGGCCAGCAGCAGATCGCACAGACGCATCACAGCGGAGTCAATCCAGCGGCCGTAATAGCCGGAAATGATGCCGAGCGAGACGCCGACCAGAGCACCGAGTGTCACGGACAGGAAGCCGACGGACAGCGAAATTCGTGCGCCCCAGATGATACGGCTGAAAATATCGCGGCCATAGGTATCCGTGCCTGCCCAATGGGCGGCACTCGGCCCCTGCAGCACGGCATTATAATCCGGAATGGTCGGATCATAAGGGGCAACAAACGGCGCGAAGATAGCCATCAGCACCAGCGTGATGATGAAGATAAGCGCAACCATAGCCACTTTTTGCTTTTTAAAGCGGCGCCAGAATTCAGCCAAAGGCTTGCGCATTTTTTCGGTGGGTTCCACCACAACAGTTGTCGCACTCATTTGTAGCGGATCTCCGGATTTGCGAAGGCATACAGCACATCAACCAGCATATTGATGAAAATGAACTGCAGCGAGAACAGCAGGATCAGCGCCTGAATGACCGGATAGTCACGATAGGAAACTGAATCGACCAGCAGACGACCGAGACCCGGCCATGAGAACACGCTCTCAACCACAATCGAACCGCCGAGCAGGAAGCCGAATTGCAGACCGACCATGGTGATGATCGGGATCAACGCATTGCGCAGCGAGTGTTTCCAGATCACACGGCGTTCCGGCACACCTTTGGCGCGTGCAGTGCGGACATAATCTTCACGGGCAATTTCGATGAAGGAGGAGCGGGTGAAACGCGCCATCACCGCCGCAACACCGACACCGAGCGTAAAGGACGGCATGACAAAATGCTGCCATGTGCCGTAACCGCCGGTCGGGAACCAGCCGAGATGGACGGAAAACAGGTTGATGAGCAGCAGGCCGAGCCAGAAAGGCGGAAAGGAAATACCGGAAACCGCAATAATCATACCCGCATAATCAGGCCATTTGCCGCGTTTGACAGCGGAGACAACGCCGATCAGCAGGCCGAGAGCCGTTGACCAGAGCATGGCGAACAAAGTCAGCCAGACGGTCGGCATCAGGCGGGCGCCGATTTCTTCCGCAACAGTACGGCGGGTTTTCAGCGAAATGCCGAAGTCGCCCTGCACAGCGCGGGTAAAATAGCGGACGAACTGTTCAGGCAGCGGTTTATCAAGCCCGAGCGAGGAGCGCACAACGGCGACATCTTCAGCGCTGGCTTCAGGGCCGGCAACAAGACGGGCAGGATCACCGGGCAACATATGCACGAAGGCAAAAACGCAGACCATCACCATCGCAATGACAGGGACAGTGGCCAACAGCCGTTTGATCAGATAGGCAAACATGGATTTCCTTTCTGAAAAACTGTGCTGACCGTATTAAGCATATCCCGAAAAGTGCGAAGCGGTTTTCGGAAAAGATACGCGTCAAATAGCGGTCAGCACTCGCTTTCAGATGCGATTATTCAGCAAAAGCGGCATCTTCGAGCAGGAAGCCGCGGTCAGGCAGCATATAAACGCCCGACAGGCTTTTGCTCTTGGCAGCAATATTCTGGCCTACACCAAGGAAAATCCACGGTGCATCCTGCCATGCAAGCTTCTGCACTTCCGCATAGGCTTCAGCACGTTTTGCCGGATCTGCAGTTGCAATACCTGCTTCAATCGCAGCATCAACCTTCGGGTTTTTATAATATGCGACGTTGAACATTGCAGGCGGGAAGCTCTGACCGTAAAGCAGCGGGCGAATACCCCAGTCAGCATCACCGGTCGAAGCAGACCAGCCGCCGTAATACAGCTGCACGGTTGCATCTTCAGGCTTATCAACGCCCCAGACTTTCTGCGCGGCAACACCCGCTTCAAGCGGCACGACATTGACCTTTACATTGATCTGCGCCAGCTGCTGCTGGATGAACTGCGCGGCGCGCAGGGAACCGGTATTGGAGGCAGCCCAGACTTCTGTTTCAAAACCGGCTTCGAGGCCTGCTTCTTTCATTAGCTCTTTGGCTTTGTCGAGATTGAAAGTGTAGTCACCGGCTTTCACATGGAATGCCAGAGCCGAAGGAATGATGGAATCTGCCGGTGAGCAGTAACCATTGGAGACAACTTTACAGAAAGCGTCTTTATCAACGGCATAGTTCAGAGCCTGACGCACGCGCAGATCATCAAACGGCTTCTTCAGATTGTTCATGGCGACGTAGGTTTCAACGATCGACGGTGTCGCTTCGACCTGAACATTCGGATTGTTTTCGACTGCTTTCATCAGTTCAGTCGGGAATGTCGGAATGTACTGAGCTTCGCCGGTCTGCAACATCGCAAAACGGGCGCCGGATTCCGGAACGGAGCGGATGGTCACGCCGTCAACTTTCGGCATGCCTTCTTTCCAGTAATTGTCGTTTTTCACGACTTCCAGTGTATCAGCAGCCCAATGTTTGAAAGTGAACGGGCCGGTGCCGACCGGATTACGGTCGATATCTTTGCCGAATTTTTCCAGCGCTGCCGGAGAAATCATCATCGCGCCCGGATGGGCGAGAGAGGCAACCATGGCACCGAAAGGTTCTTTGAGGGTCAGTTTGATGGTTGAATCATCAACGGCCTGTACGTCCTTAACCATGGAAACAAGGCTGCGGCGGGACAGTTTGTTATCCGGATTGGCAAGACGGTCGATGTTAAACTTGGCAGCAGCGGCATTGAAATCTGTGCCGTCGTGGAACTTGATGCCCTTGCGCAGTTTGATTGTAAACTCGGTGGCATTTTCATTGGCTTCATAGCTTTCAGCGAGAAGCGGGATCAGTTTCATATCCTTGTCGAAACCGAACAGACCCTGATAGATCAGACGCAGCGAGGTCTGGGACAGGGTGTCATTGACCACAGCAGGGTCAAGACCGGTCAGGTTGTCCTGAACAGCAACGGTGAGCGATTTCGCCCATACGGTGCCCGGAAGCATGACAGCGGCAGCTAATGCCGATGACAGCAGAATTGATTTCAGTTTCATTAGTCTCTCCTTCCACTTATTATTTAAAATCACCGATCGGGTGGCGGGCTACAAAATGGCCGGGTTCCACCTCAACCAATGGTTTGACAACAGGCATATCGTCGGGCTTGCGCACCGGACTTGGGATTTCGCCCTCAATCAGCGGTCTGTTGCGGTCGCGCCGTGCCGGATCGGCAATCGGCACCGCAGAGAGCAGACGGCGGGTATAGGCATGTTGCGGATTTTCAAAAATCTGACGGCGCGGGCCGATTTCAACAATCTGTCCGAGATACATAACGGCAACACGGTGCGAGACGCGTTCAACCACGGCCATGTCATGGCTGATGAAAATATAGGACAGGCCACGCTTTTCCTGCAATTCCATCATCAGATTGATGACCTGCGCCTGAATGGAAACGTCCAGTGCGGCTACAGCTTCGTCGGTAATCAGAATATCCGGATCACCGGCCAGAGCACGGGCAATACAGATACGCTGGCGCTGGCCGCCGGAGAACTGATGCGGATAGCGGCGCGCATGTTCCGGTTGCATGCCGACATCGCGCAGCAATTGCACAACGCGCTCCTCAATCTCATTGCCCTTGGCAAGACCATGGGTAATCAGCGGCTCGGCAATAGAGAAGCCGACGGTCAGGCGCGGATCGAGCGAGGCAAACGGATCCTGAAACACATACTGAATTTTACGGCGTACAGCGAGTTTCTCAGCGCCGCTCAGCTTGAAAATATCCTTGCCGCGATACTGTACAGAGCCGGAAGTGGCTTCCTGCAGCATCATCAGGGTGCGGCCGGTGGTGGATTTTCCGCAGCCGGATTCACCGACAAGTGCCAGAGTTTCGCCCTGACGCAGATCAAAATTGACCTGTTCAACCGCGTGCACACGACCGGCCAGCTTGGAGAAGAAACCACGGCGGATATCAAAACGGGTGACGAGATCGCGCACTTTCAGCACAGGTTCGTCGGATTTGATTGTATCCTGCGGCGGGGAGACTTCAAATTCAGCAGGCTTGCCGTCTGCATGATCGGTTTTGAGCATAGGGAAACGGCGCGGCAGGTCTTCGCCATTCAGTGCACCAAGACGCGGCACAGCAGCCTGCAAAGCGCGGGTATAAGGATGCTGCGGTGATTTGAAGACGTCTTCGACAGTGCCTTCTTCAACCTTTTCACCGTGACGCATTACGAGAACGCGGTCGGCTACTTCTGCCACCACACCCATATCATGGGTGATGAACAGCACAGCCATGCCCATCTCTTCCTGCAGCAGGCGGATGAGGCGCAAAATCTGAGCCTGAATGGTCACGTCAAGCGCTGTGGTCGGCTCATCCGCGATTAGCAGTTTCGGCTTACAGGACAGTGCCATCGCAATCATCACGCGCTGGCGCATACCACCGGAAAGCTGATGCGGGTGACGGTCGAGCAGGCGTGCTGCATCGGGAATACGGACTTTTTCCAGCATGCGCAGCGCTTCTGCACGCGCTTCTGAAGCAGAACAATTCTGGTGCAGGCGCACAGCTTCGGCAATTTGTTCGCCAACGGTAAAGACCGGATTGAGCGAGGTCATCGGCTCCTGAAAGATCATGGCAATATCATTGCCGCGGATCTTTTCCATCGCTTTCAGGGAATGTTTGGTGAGGTCGGTGGTAACGCCGTCATTGCCGGTAAAGTGGATGCCGCCTTCGGTGATCTTGCCGCCGCCGCTTTCCACCAGACGCATGATTGCCAGCGATGTTACGGATTTACCGGAGCCGGATTCACCAACCACAGCCAGCGTTTCTCCGGCCTTGATCTCGAAAGACAGGTTCTTAACCGCACGGAATGTGCTTTCATCACCTTTGAAATCAACGCTGATATTCTCAACGCGGATAACCGGTGCTGTTTGCGGGTTACTCGGCTTCACTGACATCCGTGGTCCTCGTTTTGGACTGCGGATGCTGTTCATCATCCGCATAAAAATAGGGCATGAGAAAGCGTGTCATCGATACGGCATCGGACACGCTCTGATGATGGGCCGCCAGAACGGCGAGAATAGTTTCAAAAGCGGCAAGTGCAGCAATACCGGAACTGTGCAGAACCGGATGATCCGCCGGAATGAAAATCTGCTCATGGCTGAGGGCGCAAAGCGGAGAATGCGCTCCGTCCGTAACCGCGATGCAATAGGTGCCGCGACCACGGGCGAGCTTCATAAAATCGACTGTGTGTTGTGAATAACGTGGCAATGCCATGGCGATCAGCAGGTCTTCAGGGCCGAGGCCTGCGATTTTAAGCGCGACCCGTTCCATGCCGTTCTCACCGGTCAGCATGATCTGCGCACGGCTGAAAGGCAGCAGCCTGTCGGCAAAAAGCTGGAGCAGATTGCCGCTGACACCAAAACCTAAGAAAGCGATGCGCTGGGCGTTCTGGATACGCATGGCAGCGCTTTCCCAGACCGGATTGTCGGCTTGCTTTGCAACAGTCTGTACCTGTGAAAGAGCATTATTGAAGGCGTCTTTAATCACACGGCGTGGCGGAATGTGACGGGCGCGGTCGATATTTTCAACCGGCTTCAGCAGAGACTGATAACCCTGCACAGCATGGGCGCGAAATTCGGTAAAACCGTTCAGGCCGAGCGCTTTGACAAAACGTGTGATGGTAGCGGTGGAGGTTTCGGTGGCTGTTGCCAGCTCTTCAATGCCCATTGTGGCAACCGGAAAGGGGTTCGTCAGCACAAAATCAGCAATTTTCTGCTGATTGGCTGTCAGGCGTGACCACTGTGCTTCAATAAGCGCCGGTAGATTCACCGATCTTTTCCCCCTCATTATTCTCCCGAAAAAAATCCTATCAAAAAAGATTCAAAATGAAAATCTTTTTCATTGAAGTGTCACAGAAATAAATTTCTACGATGCAGAATGAAATTTGGCCGCTGTTCGGATGGGAACAGCGGCCTGAATCAGGTTCAACAGAGAGGGAGCCGAAGGCTTTGTTATATCAGGCTTTTGACCGCGCCAATATCTGCACCATCCGTGCGAGTTCGGCTTCACTTGAATTGGCAAAGCCAATGCGGAAAGCCTGTGTGGCACGGCTTTTATCCAGCTCAAAATGCGCACCGGGCAAGACGGAGAGGCCGGAGCGGGCAGCATTTTCAGACCATGTTTGTGCACAAAACCCCTGATTGAGTCTGAACCAGATGGCCAGACCACCGGCCGGAAGCGAGAACTGGCCGTCATCGCCGAGCAGGTTTTGCAACTGTCCGGCGAGAAAGTCGCGTCTTGCGTGATAAATCCGGCGGGCTTTGCGGGCATGGCGCTTGATAGTGCCGTCAGCGAGAAGGTCACTCAGGGCAAGTTCCAGCGGCAGATCGCCTTGCCGGTCAATCGCCTCACGGTGCCGGATCATCCGCTTGAGAATATCCGCCGGTGCAACGGCGTAGCCGATACGAATGCCCGGAGCCAGAACCTTGGACAGGGAGCCGAGATAGATAACCGGCAGTTCCTTGCCGGAACGCGCGGTTAGTGGCAGGACAGGGCGGCCGTCATAGCGATATTCATTGTCATAATCATCCTCGATAATGACCAGACCGTAACGCTGTGCAATATCAAACAGGCGCAGCCGTCTTGCGGCGCCGAGCGTGACTGTTGTCGGATATTGATGATGCGGTGTCAGATAAACGGCTTTGAGTTGCGGGTCTTGTCGGGCAAGCGCCTCAAGAGCATCAACATCAATGCCGCCTTCATCTACCGCTATACCGCAGATTTCTGCGCCCGCTGCACGAAATGCTGACCATGCCAAAGGATAACCCGGCTGCTCAACGGCAATTTTTGTGCCGGGTTCAATGATTGCTTTCGCGGCCAGAAACAGCGCCATCTGGCTGCCTCTGGTAATGAGGATATCTTTCTCAGTTGCCACCAGACCGCGCTCGACATTCAGATAGGCTGAAAGATTTTCCCTCAGTGATTTATTGCCTGCCGGATCACTATAGGAACCGCCATGGGTGAAATTGGTGCTTGTCAGTGCACGGCGGAAAGCCTGCGCAAAGGCGGTTGTCGGCAGCAGGCGCGCATCCGGCGCGCCGTCAGAAAATTTGAGTGTAAAAAGCGGCAGATTGCTGTTCACCGGAGAGGGCTGTTTTCCGGCCGGTGTTGTTTTTCCCGAGCCGGAAACGTCCGGCAGGTCATGGGAAACAAAGGTGCCGCGCGATGGTTCAGCTGAAAGCCAACCCTGCATTGTCAGTTCGTGATAGGCTGCATCAACAGTATTGCGGTTGAGTTTGAGTGTTTGCGCCAGCGAACGTGTGCCGGGTAAAGCCGCGCCGGGTTTGAGGCGGCCGCGTTCAATCTCGCCGATAATGGAGCGGGCTAAGGCCAGAAAAATCGGTTCCCGTTCGCGGGCAGAGACTTCGATTGCAAGTGCGGTACTTTTTCTCATCACAGACCTGAATTGATAAAGGCAGGATGCTGCCTGTTCCATATTAGAGCGGAAGAGAGGCTTCAGACGCCGGTCAGCCTTGCAGGCGGCGTGACCAGTCCTCCGTTTTTCGTGTGGCTAGTCGCTTAACGGCATAATCACGCCAGTTCTGCGCAAGATGTTCAAGATCGGCCATCACAGCCAGTTCTGCAAAATTCAGCGTATCGACATATAAAATATGCCATGCTTTGCGGATGGTCCAGTCAGGCGAGGGGCGCTCAATCAGCCGTAATATATCGCCGGCTTCAACAAAGCCCTCTTGTAAAACACGATAATACCAGCCGGTGCGGCCGCTGCGCTGCACACGCAGGGACATGTCGCCGGTATCAAAGCGGAAATTAAGCTTCCAGCAGGGCTGACGCCCCTGACTGACCTGAATAACGGCGTCGCCAGCCTGAAATATATCCCCGATTGCAATATTCTCTTCTGTCAGGCCGGTGGTCGAAATATTTTCGCCGAACGCACCTGCCTGTCGCAGGACATCGCGCTCGCCGATTTCTTGCTTCCAGACCGCATAATGTTCATAGGCGTAATGATGAACGGCTTTTTCCGGCCCGCCGTGATGCTTGCGATCACCTTGTGCATCCTTGGTAAAGCCTTCCGTGCCGAGCCAGTTTTTGCCCTGTGACGGGATTTTGGCAATTGCACTGGGGGCTTCGCGGGGGCCTAGCGGGACGACGGAACCGGTCAGAACTGTATTTATCGAAATCATATCTGCGTTCTCTGGGCATAAGGAGAGAGCCATTTCTGACCAATATTATGACTGATATTGGTCAGAAATGGAGGCCGACCTTGGATTTGAACCAAGCTGAACGGATTTGCAATCCGTTGCGTAACCTCTCCGCCATTCGGCCTGATCTTGGGGCTTAGGATCGTGCAGTTTTCAAAATATCTTGGGAGGATGTTTTGTAAAACCGTCTCCTGAATAATGCTGTTCAGGGTAAAGCGGATGGTCCGGTTTTTATATTCTGAACAGGCCGGTAGCGATGTGTAATGCGTAGAAATACAGAATAGAAAATCAGATTAATCAGTATATCTGTCAGTCAACCGGCCTGTTATTGTCGTATTGTTTCTGCTGTTGCTTTTATTACAGGTCAAGATTGCGCAGCCAGTTCTCAAAACTGACCTGTTTGCTGTTCGGGACAGGAAAATCTGTCGGTTCCGGATGCGGTGCGGATAGGTTTTTGCGCACTTTGCTCGGGCTGACACCGAATTCATTGGTGAATGCGCGGGTGAAATTTGCGGCAACATCAAAACCGGCCGTTTGGGCAATGTCGAGAATTCTGTCCTGATTGGCCGGATCCTGCAATGTTTCATAGGCCGCTTGCAGGCGCTGTTTGCGGATATAATTCAGAACGCCGCCATGGGACTCGAATAGCTGATAAAGCCGCGTGCGGGATATGCCGACCGACCGGCAGATTTTCTCTGCTGTGAGTTGCGGATCGTGAAGATTGTGATGAATGTAGTGATGCACCCGTTCCATGGTTCCGAAGCCGATTTGACCTGGATGGTCATGGTCTGGACGGACACAGGGCTCAACGCCGTTCACAATCATATTCCTGATTGTTTGTACAATGCCGGGTAGATCATCCAGTGTCAGCGAGGGCAGATGTGTTTCAACCTGAGCCAGAAAATTCGCAAGCAGTGTGGCAAGCGTTCCTGACAGGATGGAATTATTGACAGACTTGAACAGACCGGCCTCGCCGGAAAACAGGCTGTAAGGCATATAGAGCAGCACAATTTCAGAACTGGTGCAGCGTCCCCGATAGGGGTGTCCGAGTGTACGGAAAGCCACGCGACCCGAGCCGGTTTTAATGACTTTGCCGTCAACCTCCGTCCATGCCTGCCCGCTGCGTCTTAATCCCAGATACCAGTGATCAATCGGGCTGTAGCGCAATTGTGCAGCAGTGCGGGCGTAACTATAGGCATCGCTCTGTTGCCGGACAAACAGCATTTTCCCGAAATGCCAGACAGTATGACTCGCGAAAAATCCGTCCTCAGGCAGAACATTGTCCGGCAAACGGACATCAATAATCGGCCGCATATAAGCGCGCCATGCCTCGAATTGCTCTTCGGGAGGCAGGTCCTGCGTGGAAAAATGCAGTGACGGTAAAGGTGGTGCGGTTGAAGGAATGATCACCGGCTCAAGAACATCCTGACCGGTGCGGGGAAAGCGGCGGCGCTCAACCTGTGGCCATGTTGCCTCAGCTCTCAGCCGGTCAGGGTTTCCTTCCGGAGTGTCAGACTGCTTATGCATCCGGTTCCTCCCGTCCACTGCATTTCTTGGCAGTGAAAGCCTGTGAAATCTCTCAGCACATCATCCTCAAGCAATATCTTATCATATCAAATAAGAAATGTACGAAATGATAATTTTCAGGATGCAGTGATAACGACAATCCTCTGACGGAGCGGTATATAGTATATAAAAGTAATTTCGTTAAAATTTCGTTTATATTTTGAGTATTTTTAGTAAGTTTACTTAAGTAATTTCATTAAATTTCTTTTTACATCAATGCAGATTTAAAGATAAATTTGATGGAGTTGAAGATGAGTGAACTTAATCAACATATTGGTAATCAGTCTGGCAGAACACCTGTACGTGAGCTTTATGCTGTTCAGTCGGATATATTACATAAGCAGATTATTGTCACAGGCGGAGCCGGTTTTCTCGGTTCGCATCTCTGTGAGCGTCTCCTCCGTTCAGGCCATCGGGTTATCTGCGTTGATAACTTCTCGACCGGCAGCAAGCAGAATATTATGCATCTGCTTGGCTATGACACTTTCAGTGTTATTGACCATGATATTGTTGAGCCGTTCGATCTGGAAGCGGATGAGATTTACAATCTCGCTTGTCCCGCATCGCCGCCGCATTATCAGGCCGACCCTGTTCACACAACGCTGACCAGTGTGCTGGGCGCGTATAATCTGCTGACACTTGCTACCCGCTATAATGCCCGCATTTTTCAGGCGTCAACATCCGAGGTTTACGGTGATCCGCATATTCATCCGCAGGTCGAAACCTATTGGGGCAATGTCAATCCGTTCGGCCCGCGTTCCTGCTATGATGAGGGAAAGCGCTGTGCGGAAACCCTGTTTTTCGACTTCCACAAAGCCTATGATACCGAAATAAAAATCGTCAGGATTTTCAATACTTTCGGCCCGCATATGCGGCCGGATGACGGACGTGTGGTCTCCAATTTTATTGTTCAGGCGCTGAAGGGCGAGGACATTACGATTTACGGTGACGGCACGCAGACCCGTTCCTTCTGCTATGTGGATGACCTGATCGAAGGTTTTGTCCGTCTGATGGGGGCCGATGCATCGGTGACAGGACCGGTTAATCTGGGCAATCCCGGTGAGTTTATGATCGGTGAACTGGCGAAGATCGTGATTGATCTGACAGGTTCACGCTCGCGTATTGTTCATCATCCGCTGCCTGTCGATGACCCGCGTCAGCGCCGTCCTGATATCTCGCTTGCAATGCGCGAACTGGGCTGGCAGCCGCAGGTGCAGCTGACCGAAGGTCTGGAAAAGACGATCACCTATTTTGACAGCCGTCTGAGCCTCTCCGGCAACAGATTACGGGAGATGGCCAGATGACAGCAAAGCGCATTCTGATTACGGGCGGTGCCGGTTATATCGGGAGCCATACAGCCAAGCTTCTGAAATTCCGGGGTATTGAGCCGGTTGTTTATGACAATTTGTCCACGGGGCACCGGTCTTCCGTGCGCTATGGTCCTCTTGTGCAGGCCGATATTCTGGACACGATGCTGCTGACGGAAACGATCCTGCGCTATATGCCGGTTGCCGTTATTCATTTTGCCGCGTCCGCCTATGTCGGGGAATCCGTCACAGACCCTGCAAAATATTACCGTAATAATGTCTGCGGAACGTTGTCTTTACTGGATGCCTGTCGCGAGACAGGGCTGGAAAAGGTGATCTTTTCTTCGAGCTGCGCCACTTATGGCGTGCCGGCAAATCTGCCGGTTGCGGAAACTGCCGCCCAGATCCCCGTCAGCCCTTATGGTCAGACCAAGCTGATTGCTGAACATATGCTGGCCGATTATGCCTCGGCTTTCGGGCTGCGCTATGTGGCTTTGCGCTATTTCAATGCCTGCGGCGCTGATCCGGAAGGTGAACTGGGAGAGTGGCACGATCCGGAAACTCATCTCATCCCCCGCGCGCTGCTGGCAGCAGCCGGAAAAATCGCACAGCTGGAGATTTTCGGAGATGATTATGACACTGAAGACGGCACCTGTGTGCGGGACTATATTCATGTCACCGATCTCGCCCGCGCCCATGTTCTGGCTTACGATTATCTTGCCGGTGGCGGTGACGATCTCGCTGTCAATCTCGGGACAGGACGCGGCTCTTCTATTCGCGAAATTATCAATACGATCGACAAGGTAACGGGCCGTCCGGTTCCTGTAATCATCCGTCCGCGCCGCGCAGGTGACCCGCCGGCTCTTTATGCCGATCCCGCTCTTGCGCGCCATATGCTTGGTTTTGAACCGCAATATTCGGATCTGGAAACAATCGTCCGGACTGCGGCTCCTTTCTTCGGACTGGAGGCGAGATCATGACACTTCCTGCCATCAACAGACAGAAGTCTTTCACGCTGAATGGCGAACCGCTGCTGGTATCCGTATTTCAGGGCTACAGGCGGGCAGAATATATTGCCGGTGTTGCCATATGGCTGGCGGCTTTTATCTATTTCTGGGTCTGGTGGTTGCAGCCTGAACATCATGTGAGTGTATTCGGCAGTATTGTTGCAACGCTGGTGCTGGCTTGGCTCACATTGCTGCCAGCCTATTTTCTGGGCATGTTTTACTTTGCGGTTAAGCCCGTCGGTGCTTTGCGCATACCGCAGAACAGCCGGATTGCCATGGTTGTGACTAAAGCACCGTCAGAACCATTCTCCATTGTCGCTGAAACTTTGCAAGCGATGCTTGCGCAGACACAGCCGCATGATACCTGGCTTGCCGATGAAGACCCGTCACCGGAAACACTGGCATGGTGCCGCGCGCACGGGGTTTTTGTATCGACACGTAAAGGCCGCGCCGACTATCACCGGCAGACATGGCCGCGTCGTACGCGCTGCAAAGAAGGCAATCTTGCGTTTTTCTACGATCATTACGGCTATGAGCGCTATGATTTTGTTGCGCAGCTTGATGCCGATCATGTGCCTGAGCCGGATTATCTCTGGCAGATGTTGCGGCCTTTCGCTGATCCGGCTGTCGGTTATGTTTCCGCACCCAGTATCTGCGACCGCAATGCTGCGGAAAGCTGGTCGGCACGCGGCAGGCTCTATGCAGAGGCCAATGTTCACGGCTCCTTGCAGGCAGGCTATAGCGGTGGTTTTGCGCCGATGTGCATCGGCTCCCATTATGCAGTGCGCACAGTAGCGCTCAAGGAAATCGGTGGTCTCGGGCCGGAGCTGGCTGAGGATCATTCCACAACGCTGATGATGAACGCCTATGGTTGGCGCGGTGTCCATGCGATTGATGCGATTGCGCATGGCGATGGTCCCCGTACTTTTGGCGATCTGATTACGCAGGAATTTCAGTGGGCACGCAGTATTGTAATGATCCTGCTGCAATATTCGCCGGATCTGATCCCGCGTCTGTCGCCGCGCCTGCGTTTCCAGTTTTTGTTTTCGCAACTCTGGTATCCGCTGTTTTCTCTGCTCACAGCAACACTTTTTGCCATGCCGGTAATTGCACTTATTCGCGGCGAGAATTTCGTGGCTGTCACTTATCCTGACTTTCTCACGCATTTTGTGCCGTTGTCGCTGATCCTGCTGGTCTTCGCCTATCGCTGGCGGGCAACCGGAACCTTCCGGCCTGAAAACGGTAAAATTCTGAGCTGGGAGAGCGCTCTCTTTCTGCTCGCCCGCTGGCCTTGGGCACTGGCAGGCTCGGTTGCGGCATTACGCGACTGGATGACCGGATCTTTTGTGGATTTCCGCGTGACACCGAAGGGAACATCCGAGGTTGATCCGCTGCCTTTCAGGGTTCTGGTTCCCTATGCCTTTGTTGCGCTCGGTTCCGTATTGGCGGTGTTTCTTGTGCCGGATGCCGGTGAAAGCCGTGGCTTCTACCTGTTCGCCATTCTCAACAGCGTGACTTATGCCGTGCTGCTGATCGTGGTGCTGGTGCGGCACAGCGTGGAAAACAAAGTACGCATGACCACGCGCTATTACCGTCCGGCAGTGTTGGCGACCATTCTGTCTCTCATCCTTCTGCCCGGAATTGCGACCTTTGAACGGGGACGTGAAAGCCTCGAAGTGCTTGCCTGGGGCGCAAAACATGTCCGGCTTTTTGATGAACGCTATTCGGCAGCCGGTGCCGGTGTCGGCGGACAATCGCTGCGCATAACAACATTCAGACCGCATTGGCGCTCCGGCGCATCAACAAACATATCGGAAGATTAGAGCGTATCCCGAAAAGCGGGAACCGGTTTTCGGATAAGATACGCGCAAAAACAAAGAGATAGAGCATTTTATCGGATTTAGTCAAAACTGAAATGCTCTAGGAAATTATAACAGGGAGGCGCCCCAGGGCGTTGCAGATCATGAAAATCACGATGATAGGAACCGGATATGTCGGCCTCGTCAGCGGCACCTGTTTTGCACATTGGGGCAATGACGTTATCTGTGTCGACAAGAATGCTGCAAAAATAGCCGGACTTAATCAGGGCATCCTGCCGATCTATGAACCGGAGCTGGACGGGCTGGTCAGCAAATATCATCAGGCGGGACGTTTGTCTTTCACCTGCGATCTGGCCGCAGCAGTCAAAGATGCGGATATTGTGTTTATCGCTGTCGGCACACCGGCGCGCGCCGGACACGGTGATGCGGACCTGTCATTCGTCTATATGGCTGCCAAGGAAATCGCCCCGCATCTGGCGGAAGGTGCGGTGATTGCGGTTAAGTCCACTGTGCCGGTCGGCACCGGTGATGCAGTTGATAAGATTATCGGCTCGGTGCGCCGCCGCGGCAGCTATTCTGTTGCCTCCAATCCTGAATTTCTGCGCGAAGGCGCAGCCATTCCAGACTTTTTGAAGCCGGATCGCGTGGTGATCGGTGTTGAGGATATGCATGCACAGGCCGTGCTGATGCAGCTTTATCGCGATGTCTTTGCACCGCATGATGTACCGGTTGTTGTTACCAGACGACGCACATCCGAGCTGATTAAATATGCCGCCAATGCATTTCTGGCGACCAAGATTACTTTCATGAATGAACTGGCCGACCTGTGCGAACTGGCAGGCAGTGACATCAGCGATCTGGCGCTGGGCATTGGTCTTGACCGGCGCATCGGCTCCAGCTTCCTGAATGCAGGCCCCGGTTATGGCGGTTCCTGCTTCCCGAAAGATACGCTGGCTCTGTTGCGCACCGCGCAGGATTACGGCGTTGCCCTGCGGGTGGTCGAGGAAACCGTGACAGCGAATGAAGCACGCAAGCGTAAAATGGCGCTGAAGGTACTTGATGCTGTCGGCGGTGATGTGGACGGGCTGACCATTGCGGTTCTTGGCCTGACATTCAAGCCGGATACGGATGATATGCGTGAGGCACCATCTGTTCCCCTGATCGAGACTTTGCAGCGTTTCGGGGCAACGATACGCGCTTTTGATCCGGTGGGAATGCCGAATGCCGCGCAGATGCTGGATGATGTGGCTTTGATTGATGATCCTTATGAATGTGCACGCAATGCGGATGCCGTTGTCATCGTGACAGAATGGGATTGTATCCGCAGGCTGGATCTGACCCGCTTGAGAAAACTCATGAATGCACCCGTTCTTGTTGATCTGCGTAATGCTGTTTCTCAGGAGAGTGCAGAGGCAGCGGGCTTCCGTATTACGATGATTGGTAAACCTGCCCGAAATCACAAGGAAGCACATTCTGCCGGCAAGGCAGCAAAGGAAACACAGCCTGTCCTTCAGGGGCGGGGCGCAAGAGGCAGGCTTCACACCGGCAATGATGAAAAAGCCGGAACAGCAGGGAGAAGCAGGCTATGAGCAGAGATAACAACAAGACAAAAAATCAGAAGCATGGTGCAGGCTTACACCGGTTTGGTGTTGTGCTCGCCGTACTGACAATGTTGGGTGTGCCCGTAATACAGGCCGGTGCCGCAGAGCCGGTCAAAGTACCCGCAAAGGCAAGAGCAATGTCCGCTGCAGAGCTCTATGTGCTTTACCGGGATAAAACCTGGCAATGGCCGGACGGCGCAGGCCGTATGCAGGATAAGGACCGTACCTTTATCGGCTGGTCGGGTTCAGGGGATGATACCCGCTGGGCTGAAGGGCGCTGGGTACTCAGTGATACTGGGCTGATGTGCCTGAAAGCCGACTGGTATGGCATTCAGGCAAAGCAGGGCAAAGAAGCCGGTAAAACCTGCTTCCGTCACCGCATTTATGAAGACACGATTTATCAGAAGAAAGAACCTTCCGGCAGCTGGTATGTTTTTAAACATGCCAAAGCCACAGACAGTGATGAGTTCAAAAAACTTGTTGCTGAGGACACTGTGAGCGCACAGCTGGCAAAGCTGCAGCCGCTCACACAACAGGCAGATGCCAAACAGCAACCGTTCTCTGCACAGGCTCCGAACGGTGCAAATTAAGGCAGGAGAAAGGCAATGGGTAAGATATCCAAAATCGTTGCATTGTCATTCGTCGGGGTCATGTTATCCGGTACTGCTTACGCCGCAAGCAGCACTCCGCTCGGTATCCCTAACGAGATGTCAGCAACCAAAGACCAGCCATCCACGAAACGTCCGGTGATTACGCAGGCATCGGTCGGTTTCGGTGCGTATGATCCGCACGGAGACTTCGGGGATGACAAGAATTCAAAAATCGAACATCTGTTTCTGCCATGGGAAGATGTCGAGCTGGGATCATTGACACTTGCTGATGATTACGCGCTCAAACGCGGCCGTACACTGCTGATTTCGGTCGAGCCATGGTCGTGGTCGCCGGACTGGCGTATTTCCTCACCGCAACTTTTGCAGAGTATTCTGAACGGGGAGCGGGATGTGTATATGGCCAAGGTCTGCACGGAAGCCGCAAAACTGAAAAGTCCGGTTATCATCCGTTGGGCGCAGGAAATGGATGAAACAGACAACCAGTTTACCTGGGCGCATTGGCAGCCTGACGAATATGTAAAGGCGTATCAGCGTATGGTGCGTGTGTGCAGGGAGAGCCTGCCAAATGCCAAATATATGTGGTCACCAAAGGGCAATGAGGGGCTTCAGGCCTTTTATCCCGGCGATGACTATGTTGATATTATTGGTCTTTCCGTCTTCGGTTACCAAAAATACGACCGTGCAACCAAGGGCGGGGATCAGACTTTCTCTGAACGTCTGGCACCGGGTTATGACCGTGTAAAAGGCTTTGGCAAGCCGATCTGGGTTGCCGAACTGGGCTATGACGGTGATGCCTCATATGTCCGCAACTGGGCGGAAAATGTTGCCAAAACTCATCCGGAATTTCCTGAACTGAAAACCGTGGTTTATTTCAATGACCGTGAAGTTTATCCATGGCCGGACGGTTTCGGAAAGCCTGAATGGCGCGTTGTGAATGCACCAACCAACTGAACCACGCTGTCTGAGCGTGAGGGAGGCGATTATGTCAGTGTTTCGTACAATGACACTTATAATAGCGGTAGCCGGCGGATTGGGTTTGAGCGTTTCCGCTGGTCTTACAGCTCAGGCAGCGGCGGCGTCAGGAGCAGACACGGCTAAGCCGCTCAGCAGTTCTGAAATCTACCGGATTTACAGCCATAATTCATGGATGTGGAAAGACGGTGCCGGTTATTTTGCCGTATCAAAACGGCAATTCAAGGCATGGTCCGGCAGGGGCAGCAATGCTTCTGCCGGTCAGGGGATCTGGTTTATCACCGATCCCGGAAAGTTATGTTTCCGTGCGACATGGTATGAAAAAGGTACCAGTTTTCCGGCAACAACCTGCTTCAGCCACCGCGAAAAGAACGGCGTGATTTATCAGCGAAAAGAGCCGAATGGTGACTGGTATATTTTCAAACACGCACCGGCAAGAAAAGGTGATGAAATCACTAAATTCCGCCGGGGCGATTATGTGAGCAGACAACTGGACCGCATGATGCCGGCAATGGCATCCAACTGACTATGAGGCTGGCGGCAGATATCTTGTTTGCCGTCAGCTTCTGTTAAAGCAGCGTGTTTTGCTGCCGAAACCACTTGGTGTGCAGATATAAGGCGCACGTCCCAGATAATTTGCGGAAGCCACTCTGACTGATTTTGAAGATGTCACTGTTTTGGTAGCAGCAACACGCGGTGCTCGTTGCGTACGCGGGGCTTTCATATCATCTGCTTTGGCGATGGCAGTGGTTTTTGCAGGCAGGCCATAACCGACTTTGGTGACAGACATTGCCTGTGTCTCAGCGACATTATAACCAGTGCTGCATCCGGCAAGGGCCAGACTGCCAGCCAGAACGGCTGTAAGAGCGAGTGTTGTGGATTTGAAAGGCATGCGATTACGGTGACCCGCGAGGATCTTTGCGGAGAAGAGTTGCATTCGTGTGAACCTTTGTTCCGATGCCGTGACACAGGAACTTATAAACTGAATAAATTAATACGAAGTGATTAAGATCGGGGACAATTAGTAATTGAAGCATTGCCTAATTGAGTTAGATCTAAAGTTGTAAGGGCTTCATATAGTATCAGTCGCGGGAACCCAACCCCTTTTCGCGGGAATGCTGCCGGACAACGAGACAGGCTTGTAACTCATGATACCGTTTTTTGTACTTGCCCGGCGTGCTGCATAAAATTTACTGCAATTCAATAACTTGCCTGCCTGCAACCGTTTTCCCTGCAATCGGCGACCTCAGGGCGTTTGCGACAGATTTTTGTACGGATGGTTTAATTTGCGTCGAAATGGCGCATGCAGGGCAGGAGATTCTCTCTGCGAGATTTATCCGGTCTCATTATTGAGCTGTGCAGAAGCGGAAGCTGCGGAGGAATTCCGCTATAAAAGATTTTTCAGTTTGGGTTGCACAGAGCAAAATTGTCAATTCTCCTGCGTAAATCAGGCGTGACTAAAAAAATATTCTCTGGCAAAATTTATCAATAAAATTATGATGTTAAATAAAATGCAATTTCGACTTGCTTTGCATTTTAAGGACTGTTGTTTATAGTCGTTGATTATAATGCTAAAAATTATTTCTTTATAATAAAGCCCTTGACATATTTCTGCTTTATCGGAATTATCCATTTTAGCGGACATTTTTCCACCAGATCCGATATTTCTGCCGAAGGGAAGCGGCGAAGTATTTTCAATCGATCCTGTGGGTGAGCCTGATCTGCGCCTGATAATAAAAAACAAATATCTTCAGGGGAACATAATGAGGAAGACTCTTCTGGTTAACCGCCGGTCAGCATTGAAGCTGGTTGCGGCAGGGACAGCTGTGCTGTCGTCACCATATATCATCAGACCGCGTCCGGCATGGGCTGAAAACGGCGTTCTGAATGTTACAACCTATGACAAATTTTTGCCGCAGGACTTTCTGGACAAGTTCCAGAAGGATACCGGTATTGAAGTGCGCGTTCGTCTGACAGACGATCAGGGCAAGCAATATAACCTGCTGACTGCGGAAGGCGCCAATCCGTCAACCGACATCGTGACGGTTGCTGGGCACCGCTATAGCCAGTTCATCCAGTCCAAGCTGATTTCTGCAATTGATACAGACAAAATCAGCAACTGGAAAAACCTTAATTCTGTCTATCAGGATGCCAAATGGGCACGCGTTGAGGACAAGCTCTGGGGGCTGCCAATTCTGGCCGGCTATGAGGGGCTTGCACGCAATACCGATTACGTTAAGGAAGCGGACAGTCTGGAGATCATGTTTGATCCGGAATATAAGGGGCAGACCTCTTATATCGTCAGCGACTTCCTGACACTGGCCATGCAATATCTTGGCTATGACGGTGACTTTGTCAGCTATACGGATAATCGTGAGCTTGCACAAAAGGCCACTAATGATGCCCGCGACCTCCTGATTAAACACAAGGATATGGTGCGTAAATATTACGATGCCGGTTCCGAAGTGCAGCAGATGTTTATCAATGAAGATATTTATCTGGCGCATTCCTGGTCAGGTCCGGTTGCCAAGCTGATTATGGAAGGCCATCCGATCCAGCTTTCTGCACCGAAAGAAGGCACATTCGGCTTCGTTTACACGCTGAACATCGTCAATAATGCACCTAATCAGGAAAATGCCTATAAGCTGCTCAATGCAGTTCTGGCAGATCCGGCAGTCGGTGCATCGATGACCCGTCAGTCCGGCTACAGCTCCACCATCAATGGTGTTGCTGATTTGCTGAATGACCGTGAGAAGATGGCAGCAACCTTGCCGCAGAACCAGCTTGAACGGGTTATTTTCTTCAGCTCCGTCAACCGCGATATGAAAAACGAGCTGGTTGACCGTGCGACTGCCGAGGTCAAAGCCGCCTGACGGCTGTGCGTTCTGAATGAATGTTTGCGCCCGATCCGGCGCAAACATCCTTCCCGTAAAATGACTGTCTGATGAAACAGCACGACATGCGTCGCAGGGCTGAACAGGAAAGCTATATGTCTGACACCTCTATCAGGGACGATATTGGTATAAGCCAAAAAGCGGAAATGCCGCGCTATTCGACACGGATAGCAAAAGTCATGAATTCCGGCTTGTATCAGAAAACATTGGGAGCCGCGGTCAATTCGCGTTACGGACGCGTGATCCTGCTGGCAGGTTTTCCTCTGCTCTGGCTCATTTTTCTGCATGTCGGGCCGATTTATCAGATGCTGAAAATCAGCCTGATGTCGCAATATCCGCTGCCTGCGGGCAGTGAGCCGCAATATACGCTGGATAATTATGCGATCTTCTTTCAAGAGTCGATTTACTTCACGCCCCTGATCCGCAGCTTCTTTTTCTCGCTTTTTGCAACTACAGCCACCCTGATCGTGGTTTATCCGGTTGCCTATTATGTTGCGAAAATTGTGCGTCCGGAAGGCCGCTCCAAAGCACTGCTGCTGCTGCTCGTGCCATTCTGGGCAGGGGAGCTGATCCGCACATTCTCGGTGATTATGCTGCTGGCAAACCGTGGTGCGCTCAATGTTTTTCTGCGGGAAATCGGTCTGATCGACCGGCCGATCCAGATGCTTTACGGCCCGTTCTCTCTGACATTCGGCCTGATCTATCTCGTGTGCCTGTATATGTTGCTGCCGCTTTATTCGGCGATTGAGAAAATCCCGTCATCCTATCTCGATGCCGCTGCCGATCTTGGTGCAGGCCCGTGGACACGGTTCCGCAGAATTATTCTGCCTTTGTCCAAGGAAGGCATTATTTCGGGCTGCTCACTGGTCTTTCTCACGACAGTCGGTGTTTTCGCCACACCAATGCTGCTTGGCGGGCCCGGCACAGTGATGTTCCCTGAAACCATCAGCGGCTTCTTCCACGGCGCCAGCAATAAATGGCCGGTAGGTGCGGCTTTTGCCATCATCATGCTGGTAACCGCTTTAACTGCAGCCGGAATTTTCATGCGCCTTGTCGGCGGCCGTAAACGGAGGGTGATCTGATGCGTAACCTGTTTCATGATGCACCGCGCACGGCTCTGACAGCAACCTATTGGGCCTTTGTCATCTATCTGATGCTGCCGCTGATGCTGATGATGGCGATGAGCTTTAAAGATGCCAGTTTTATTGCTTTTCCGATCAGCGAGTGGACTTTTGACTGGTATGTCAAGGTCATGCAGGACAAGCAGTTTCTCGAAGCTGTTATCTATTCTGTTCTGATTGCTGCAGCGACCACGCTGGCGGCTACCACGATCGGCACGTGGATTGCCATGCTGATTGTGGCGGAAGGGATTAAAGGTCAGGCAATTATTTTTGCGCTTGCCTGTCTGCCTGCCGTGGTGCCGGGGATGATCTCGGCGATTTCGATGCGCATTTTCATCTCGTCGATTGATATGCCGACCGGCACAGCCGCCATTATTCTGGGACACACAGTGCACGCCGTACCTTTTGTGGTGGTGATGGTGCTGACAAGACTGCGCACAATGCCGGGCAATCTGGTAGATGCGGCGCGTGATCTCGGTGCAGACAGTGTTGTGGCCTTCTTCCGGGTGACGCTGCCTTATCTCTGGCCTGCAATCATGGGCGGTATGATCTTTTGCGTGCTGTTGTCGATTGATGACTTTGTGCGCACCTTCTTTCTGGGTGGCTACAAGCCGACGCTTCCGATGCTGATTTTCGCCAAAGTACAAGGCGGTATGTCTCCTGAAATCAACGCCATGGCAACGCTTGTCCTTTTGGTGACCGCAGCCGTTGGCCTCTATGCAGAATATAAAACCCGCCGTTCGAGGACACGCTAATGGAACCGATCGTTAAATTTGAGAATGTAACAAAAAGCTATGGTTCTTTTGTTGCGGTGGAAGAGCTTAACCTGACCATTGAAGCAGGCAAGTTCATCACATTGCTCGGGCCTTCCGGTTGCGGTAAATCCACCACTTTGCGCATGCTCGGCGGCTTTGAAACACCGACATCCGGCCGCATCATCATCGCAGGCAAAGACGTGACAAAGCTGCCGCCTAATAAGCGCGATGTGAATATTGTGTTTCAGGATTATGCGCTGTTTCCGCATATGTCCGTTGCTAAGAATATTGCTTTCGGTCTGGAGCTAAAAGGGCGCGACAAGCACTTTATTCACAAGCGGGTGACCGAATTGCTGGAACTGGTGCAGTTGCAGGATTATGCACATCGCCTGCCGTCAGAACTTTCCGGCGGTCAGCGTCAGCGTGTGGCTCTGATGCGTGCGCTGGCACCGGATCCGCAGGTTTTGCTGCTGGATGAGCCGCTCTCGGCGCTTGATGCAAAACTGCGCCAGCAGATGCAGATCGAGCTGAAATCCATTCAGGAAAAAACCGGCAAGACCTTTGTCTTTGTTACACATGATCAGGAAGAGGCACTTACAATGTCTGACCAGATTATTGTGATGAACAAAGGTCGCATTGAACAGATGGGTGATCCGCATACACTCTATCGTGCGCCGAAGAGTGTTTTTGTCGCCAACTTTATCGGTGAAACCAATCTGCTGCGCAGTCAGGTTTCCGGCGTTGAAAATGATATGCTGAAGCTGAACTGGAATGACAATATTCTGACGGCTCCGCGGGGCACTGCGAGCGTTTCAACACAGGACGGCTATTTCATTGCTCTGCGCCCTGAAGCGATCCGCTGCACAGAAACAGCTCCGGAAAGCCAGAACCGTCTGAAGGGCCGCATCCGTCAGCTGGTGTTCAAAGGCAATCATACGTCTGTCTTTGTTGAGGTGGACGGCGGTACCGTTCTCAATGCGCTCAGTCATCCGGCAGATATCACTTCTTCCGTCGGGGATGATATCTGGGTCAGCTGGAAGCCGGAAAGCGCAACAGTCCTGCCTGTTTCGAGCTGAGGTCATGCAGATCATTCCGGTCGCTCTGATGTGACCGGAACTTCATCATTATCTGAGAAAACCGGATGGAAATGAGTTATGCAATATAACGTGCAGGCACCGCTTAAGGTTGCTGCTTCCACTCTTGAAGAGTTGGAACATCGTGTCCGCGATGATCTGGCCTGTCTGTGTTATCCGCCTGCAAACTGGGTGGAAACGACTGATAGTGCAGAGAAAGTGCATGATGTCGTGATTATCGGCGGCGGTATGTGCGGGCTCGTTGCCGGATTTTCGCTGCTGGCGGGCGGCATCCGTAATATCCGCATTTTCGACCGCAGTCCTGAAGGTTTTGAAGGCCCGTGGCTGACCTATGCGCGGATGGAAACACTGCGCTCACCAAAACAGCTGACAGGTCCTGCCTATGGTATTGCTTCGCTGACATTCCGCTCGTGGTATGTGGCACAATTCGGCAATGATGCATGGGCTGAGATGGATAAAATCCCGCGCCCGATGTGGATGGACTATCTGCGCTGGTACCGGAAAGTTCTGTCTCTGCCGGTTGAGAATAATGTCGAGGTAAAATCCATCCTGCCGGAAGGGGCGCTGATGCGCCTGACTCTGGCGGGCAGCGGTGCCAAAGAGGCGACTATTCTGGCGCGCAAAATTGTCATGGCGACTGGCCGTGACGGTATGGGGCATCCCAATATTCCGGATTTTGTAGCGGGGCTGGACAGGAAGTTCTGGGCGCATTCTGCTGATGCGATTGATTTTCAGGCGCTGCGTTCCAAACGGGTGGTTGTGGTCGGTGTGGGAGCCTCTGCGGTGGATAATGCCGCTGAGGCGCTGGAAGCCGGTGCCAAAGAAGTGCGCCATCTTATCCGCCGCAAGGAAATGCCGCAGATCAACAAGCTGATGGGTATTGGCTCCTTTGGTTTTACGGCCGCTTTTTCCAAGCTGGATGATGCCCGCCGCTGGCAGATCATGAATTATTCTTTACGCACCCAGACCCCTGCGCCGCGCGGCTCAACGCTGCGGGTCAGCCGTCATGACAATGCGTATTTTCATTTTAATGCCGGTGTGAAATCGGTCGAGCAGAGGGGTGATGAACTCATTATCACAACGCAGGACGGTAGCCGGCTGGTTACGGATTTCCTGATCCTTGGCACCGGCTTCACCGTTGACCCGCTGGCACGCAAAGAACTGGAAGCCTATGCGGATAAAATCCTGCTCTGGCGCGATTGCTATACACCTCCGGCCGGTGAGGAAAATAAAGAACTCGGCAATCATCCTTATCTGTCCGCTGACTTTTCTTTCCGCGAGAAAGAGGCAGGCACGGCTCCGTGGTTGGCTAATATCTACAGTTTCAATGCCGGTGCGGCGGCCAGTCTTGGCAAACTGAGCGGCGATATTCCGGGCATCAGCGAAGGCGCGGCCATTCTCGCCCGTGAAATTGCAGCCCGGCTTTATCAGGAAAATTTTGAGCAGCACTGGCAGGCCTTGCTGGATTACAGCACGCCGGAACTGCAGGGCGATGAGTGGAAAGCTTCACCTTTACCGGATGCTGAGCAGATACAGTCGCAACAGGCGGAGGAGGTATAATGACGGAAACCACGGATATTCTTATCAGCGCCGCCGGTATCGGAGCCACAGATCCTCTGCGTGAGGTGCTGGCAGGCCGTGCGGATATTCTGGCGCTGACACAGCAAACCCATGACAGTGCCTTAATGCCTGCTGATGCGGGCGGGCTGTCCCGTGCAGAGCGGGCTGCTATTGCAGTACGTGTTGCCAGACATAATCAGGATGAGGCGCTGACACAGCATTTCACAACTTTGCTGGAACAGGCGGATAATGCTGCAGAAGCGGCTCTGATCGCTGATCTGAGTTTCAGCGGCGGTGACGATCAGCGTTTGCAGGCTTTAATCCGGCATACGGATATTGTGACGCGCTCTCCTAAAGATGCCACGGGTGCCGATATTGAAAAGCTGCGTCAGGCCGGTGTGAATGACGCTGATATTGTACGGCTTTCGGAACTTCTGGCTTTTGTCAGCTATCAGATCCGCGTTGCAGCCGGTTTGCGTTTGATGAGAGGTTTACATGGGTAAGACCATTCATGAATTCACGACAACAGTGCCGGTCTGGAAACCCTATGTGACGCCGGTTGTGCTGGCGGATGCAACGCCGGAGCAGCTGGATGCGCTGAAAGTCACGCCGTCCAATACCAAGGTTTCTGACTATCTTCTGGTGCTTGCACATGATGCTGAAACGCTGAAGCACCGGTCTCCGCTGTTTAACGGCGTGATGTATAATCGCGGCGGTATGTCCCGCGCAGAGCGGGAAATCGGGGCAGTGGGAGCCTCGGTTGTAAACCAATGTATCTATTGCGCGGCGGTACATGCAAGCCGCTATAATCAGCTGGCAAAGGAAGAGGATACCATTGCCGCCATTTTTAAGGATGGTGTGAATGCGGATATTGAACCGCGGCTGAAAGCAATTTTAAATTTTGCAGTTCGTCTGTCGGCCTGTCCGCCGCAGGCTGACGCAACCGACATGCAGGCTTTGGCTGAGGCGGGGCTGGATCAGAATGAAATCCTCGATCTCATTCTGTCTGCATCGCTTTTCGGCTGGGCAAACAGACTGATGCATACATTGGGAGAGCCTGTAGAGGAATAGGTCTGCGGCATAGTTTGAGGAGTGAGCAAATGAAGCAGCTGACACCACCGGAAATCGGGCCTCGTTTGCAGGCTTTGCGTAAAGAGCGAAAACTTACACTGGCAGATCTCTCCGTTATGGCAGGCGTATCGCGTTCCATTCTTTCCGAGATCGAGCGCGGTAATGCCAATCCGACTTATGGCACGCTGTGGCATCTGACACAGGCACTTGGGGTTAATCTGGATTGCCTGATGGGCGGCGTGACCAATGAGCGGACAGATCAGATCCATCTGCTGCCCGGCAATCTGACGCCGACGATCCGCAGTCCGGACGGTACCTGTACTTTGCAGATTCTGGCACCGGCCGGCATGATTGCACTGATTGAATGGTATCTCCTGAACTTTGATCTCAACGGTAAGCTGGAGAGTGAGGCGCATAGTCCGGGAACAATGGAGCATCTGCATTGTCTTGAGGGTGAAATCCACGTTTCCAACACAGCGTCACAAACTGTGGTCAGGGCAGGCGAGACAGCCCGTTATTCGGCAGAGGTGCCGCATTGCCTGACCAGTATCGGCAGCCAGCCTGCCAAAGCCTTTCTGGTCGTTGCCTTTGCCGGTGTGAATGGCGGCTTTGGCAGTAATTTACGACCCAAATAACAAAATGCGGAACAACCGCAGAATAATTTGAATGATTATGAGTGAGGAACAGAAAACTATGCGGGTAGGGATTATTGGCGCCGGATCAATCGCGTTTGGTATGGCAGCATTTCTGGAACAGGCAGGCCATACAGCTATTCTCTGGTCACCATCGGGTGAGCGCACAAAAGCGCTGGCCGCAGGCGAGGCGCTGACTGCCTCCGGTGCTGTGACCGGCACATTCCGGCCGCAGGTGGCAGCGGATGCGCGTGCACTGGCCAAAGGTTCTGATGTGCTGGTAGTGGCTCTGCCTGCCTATGGGCACAAGGCGGTGCTGGATGCTGTGGCACCTTATATCCGTGCGGAGCAGAGCGTTATCATCAGCTCCCATGCCTCCTTCGGTGCGCTTTATCTGTCCCGTCTGCTGGCTGCGCGTGATATCAGCGTTCCGGTTATTGCGTGGGGAACAACGGTTGTCTCAGGCCGTCAGCTGAGCCAGACGGAAGTGAATGTGAATACTGTACGCAAACGTATTGATCTTGCGACAGTGCCGGAATCTCGCAGCGCAGAAGGGCTGGCACTTTGCCAGACTTTGTTCGGGGATCGTTTCGTGGATCGCGGCAGCCTGCTGGCCATTGCCTTGTCCAATCTCAATCCGCAAAACCACATGGGTATTGCACTGGGGAATATGACCCGTATGGAACGCGGTGAAAGCTGGAGCCAGGGGCAGAATGTAACGCCGAATGTCGGGCGTCTTCTGGAGGATCTGGATCAGGAGCGCATTAATGTTGCCACCGCTCTGGGGCTGCAAGTGCGGACGATTTTCGAGCATTTCCATCTTTCATTCCATGTTCCTGTCAGCTCGATTTCGCAGATGAATCAGGAAATGCATGCCGCAGGCAATGGCGGTTCCGGCCCGACCACAGCGGACAGCCGCTATGTCACGGAAGATGTGCCGTTTGGTCTGGTGATGACTGCCAGACTGGCTCGCCTTGCAGAGAAGCCGGCTGAACTGCATGAGGCAGGCGTTAAAATCTTCTCGGCAATGTACGGACGCGATTTTACTGCTGAAAACGACCTTTTAAACGCATTGGATATGGATGCGCTTTCCTTGTCTGACCTGACCGGACTTTGCAAAAATGGCTATGCAACCGGTCAATAACTGATCTGCATTCTGTCTGCCCTGCATCGGAAAATACTGATAAAATGCGGGGCAGATGCCGGTATAATTGTGAGAGAGCTTCAAGCATGACACATGATTTTCTTCGACATCTCCGTTCCGAGCTGGATGGCCTGAAAACATCCGGCCTGTATAAGACCGAGCGTATTATTACCTCCAAACAGGCCGGTGAAATCGAAGTGGCCTCGGGAGATCGCGTTCTGAATTTTTGTGCCAATAATTATCTCGGACTGGCGGATAATGAAGAACTGACAGAATCTGCCAAACAGGCGCTCGACCGTTATGGCTACGGCATGGCTTCGGTGCGTTTTATTTGCGGGACGCAGGAAGAGCACAAACAGCTGGAAGACCGCATTTCCTCATTTCTCGGTATGGAAGATACCATCCTTTATTCTTCCTGTTTTGATGCAAATGGCGGGCTTTTTGAAACGCTGTTCGGTGAAGAAGACGCAATTATTTCTGATGCGCTGAACCATGCCTCGATTATTGACGGTATCCGTCTGTCGAAGGCAAAACGGTTCCGTTACGCCAATAATGATATGGCCGCGCTTGAAGAAGAGCTGAAGAAGGCGGAGGGTTCCCGCTTTAAACTGATCGCCACAGACGGCGTGTTCTCGATGGACGGGATTATTGCCAATCTGCAGGGCGTTTGTGATCTCGCAGACAAATATAATGCGATGGTCATGGTCGATGACAGCCATGCGGTTGGTTTTGTCGGCAAAAATGGTCGCGGCTCTGCTGAATATTGCGGCGTTGAAGGACGGGTTGATATTATCACCGGCACGCTCGGTAAGGCGCTTGGCGGTGCATCCGGCGGCTATACATCTGCCAAGGCTGAAACTGTGGAATGGCTGCGTCAGCGCTCACGGCCTTATCTGTTTTCCAACACGCTTGCGCCGGTTATTGCCGCGGCATCACTGAAAGTTTTTGATCTCATCGAAAACGGTGCGGAACTGCGCGCCCGTCTCGCTGCGAATGCAGAACTGTTCCGCCGTGAAATGACTAAGCTCGGCTTTACACTTGCCGGAGACGGTCACCCGATCATTCCGGTGATGCTGGGTGATGCGGCGCTGGCACAGGAAATGGCCGCGCGAATGCTTGAAAAAGGCGTCTATGTGACCGGCTTTTCGTTCCCTGTGGTGCCGAAAGGTCAGGCGCGTATCCGTACACAAATGTCGGCAGCCCATTCGGAGCAGGATGTACGCAAAGCCATTGCGGTCTTTGAACAAACCGGCCGTGAATTAGGCATTATCTGAGGGAACTCCAATGACGAATATGATGAAAGCCCTGGTGAAAGCAAAGGCAGAACCGGGTCTGTGGATGGAGCGCGTCCCTGTTCCTGAGATCGGCCCGAATGATGTGCTGATTAAGGTCAAAAAATCCGCAATCTGCGGTACGGATGTGCATATCTGGAACTGGGATCAGTGGGCACAAAACACCGTGCCTGTGCCAATGGTTGTCGGTCATGAATTTATGGGCGAGATCGCAGAGATCGGCTCGGCTGTAACCAAATATAAAGTCGGGGAACGCGTCTCGGGTGAGGGGCATATTGTGTGCGGCAAGTGCCGTAACTGCCGTGCGGGTCGTGGCCATCTGTGCCGTAATACGCTGGGTGTGGGTGTGCACCGCGCGGGTTCTTTCGGAGAGTTCATCTGCCTGCCGGAATATAATGTGGTGGCTATTCCCGATGAAGTGCCGGATGAAATTGCCGCTATTTTCGATCCTTTCGGCAATGCGGTGCATACGGCTCTGTCCTTTGATCTGATTGGCGAAGATGTGCTGGTTACCGGTGCAGGCCCGATCGGCATCATGGGAGCGATGGTCGCCAAACGTGCGGGCGCACGCAAGGTTGTCATCACCGATATCAATCCGGTGCGGCTGGATCTGGCCAAAAAAGTCGGTATTGATTATGTGGTGGATGCCTCAAGAGAAAATCTTGACGACGTGATGAAGTCCATCGGTATGACGGAAGGCTTTGATGTCGGACTGGAAATGTCCGGTGCTGCACCCGCATTCCGCGATATGATCGACAAGATGAATAATGGCGGCAAGATCGCTATTCTCGGTATCGCCCCTGCCGGTTTTGAAATCGACTGGAACAAGGTCATTTTCAAAATGCTCAATCTGAAAGGCATTTACGGGCGGGAGATGTTTGAGACCTGGTACAAGATGATCGCCTTTGTGCAGGGCGGGCTTGATCTGTCTCCGGTTATTACGCACCGTATCAGGATTGATGAATTCCGCGACGGTTTCGAGGCCATGCGCTCCGGCAATTCCGGCAAAGTGGTCATGGACTGGTAAATACGGCTTGCGCTTTTTATGCTGCCGTCAGATTTTAGCGGTCTGACGGCAGTTTTTGTTTCATATGGCTTATTCCGCGCTTAGCTTCAGATATTTCTCAATCATATCCACAACGTGAAGGCGGCGTGTGCGGATATTCTCCTCCGAGGATATATCGACGCCAAAAGTAACGGACAGCGTATATTGGCTGGAAAGATACATGAAGCTGAGAGAGACGATAGAAATATAAAGCTGGGTAGCATCGATCCCCGAGCGGAATATTCCGGCTGCAACACCGCGGTCGAGTTGTGTCTGGATCGACTGGATAAACGGGCGTGACGAGCGCGGTATGCTCGGGATGGTACGGATGAACTCTCCCTGCAACAGGTTTTCGCCAAGTACGAGTTTGATAAAGGCGGGGGTGTCCCGCATATAATCAAAGGTGAATGCGGTCAGAGTTTTAATCGCATCAATCGGGTCGCGGTCGAGTATGCTCAGCTCTGCTTCCCTGCCGCGTAGCTGGTTATAAACCTGTTCCAGAGCCGCTTTATACAGCGTCTCTTTGTTCTGGAAATAATGGTAAAGCATGCGGATATTACAGCCCGCACGCTCGACGATACGCGATGTGTTGGCGCCGCTCAGGCCATATTCGCAAAATTCAACAATGGCTGATTCGAGAATAGCCTGGCTTGTGGCTTGTGCATTGCGCGAGCGCACAGCTTTGGAAGTGTTCATATCCACTTTACTCATTCTGTAATCCTCCGACGCTCTGACATTTCAGAGCGTATATTTACGCATTTTGCAATGAGGGCAATTGACAAGAAAGTAAGTAATAGCTTACTTATTTAAAAAAAACTACTTCTTGTCACGCATGACATAAAAAGAGGAGGGGAAAGATGATTAAGGGAATTAAAAAGGCTCTGCTGCTGGGTGCTGCACTGGCTGTCAGTGTCGCGGGATCACCGGCACAGGCTCAGGCTCAGAAATCTGATCAGATTACTGTTGCGATTACCGAAGGTGTGACGGGTTATAATCCTTATGCGGATTCCGTTGTGCTGATCGGCTCGATCTGGTGTCAGATTTATGGCTGTCTGACGCGCTGGGATTTTGAACAGGCAAAATTCGTTCCGTTTCTGGCAGAGAGTCTTGAGCCTGAAGATGACCTGAACTGGATCCTGACATTGCGACCGGATCAGAAGCGTCATAACGGCGATCCGGTTGTCATTGCAGATGTGATCCATTCGATGGAGCGCGCGCGGAACGACCCGCAGAGCATGTCGCAGGCCTCTGTCCAGTATATTAAAAATGTTGAAGCGCTTGATGATCTGCGTATGCGGATTACAACAACGCAAAAAATCTCCACACTGCCGAATTATCTGGCATTCATGCAGATCACATCCAAATCCATCTATGACAAATACGGCGCGCAGGAAGCTGATCGTCAGCATCCGATTGGTGCAGGCCCGTATAAATTGGTGGAAGTCGGTATCGGCAGCCATATTGTGATTGAGCGCGTGGATGGCCATCCGATGGTCAGTGAGACAAATCCGAAGCGGATTCTCTACCGGATGATGACCGAGCCGGAACAGCGTGTGACCGCGCTTGCCAATGGCGAGGTGCAGATCGCGCAGGGAATTCCGCCGCAGCTGATTAACCGCGTGCAGCAGATGTCGAACGCGACAGTTGAAATGGTCGATTCCGCAGAGGCTATGTTCATTGCCATGAGCCCTGAGACCAAACCATGGGATGATGCACGGGTACGTAAAGCGGTATGTCATGCAATCAACCGTGAGGGTATTGCCCGCGCTATTCTCGGTAATCAGGCAACCTTGCTGAACGGACCGGTCGGCGCAGGCCAGCTTGGCTATGACGCTGATTACAAAATACCGTTTGATTATAATCCGGAAAAAGCAAAGAGCTTGCTGGCAGAGGCTGGTGCAACCGGTGTTGCAGTTGATCTTTACACGCCGGTAGGACGCTATATTGCAGACCGCCAGATCACAGAAGCGATTATTCCGATGCTGGAAGAGGCGGGCTTTAAAGCAACGCTGAAGACACCGGAATGGGCAACTCTGTGGACGAATGTACAGCGCGGTGACACGCCATTCTATTATATGGGGCGCGGCAATATGCTGGATCCGTCTCCTGCGCTGGCGCAATATTTTGAAACCGGTGCATCACCGCGTCTGAAATATTCCAATGCGGAAGTCGATAAATTGCTGCAGGCCGAGCGTGAGGAGTTTGACTTCACCAAACGGGTCTCCATGCTGAATAAAGCCATGGTGACAATCACGGAAGACGCTCCGGCTTGTTTCCTCTGGCTGCACCGTCTGGCATGGGGTGTTTCCAAAAGCATCGATTTCAAACCGAGCAAAGCTGACCGCGTGAACGGCTGGGAAATCCACCTGCGCTGATTTCCGATGCGGATTTTCTGAAACCGGATAAGGGATATTCCTGTCCGGTTTTGGGAGCCTGCCGATCCGGTTGTGCTGATCAGACTATGTACCCGTCTTTTTAATATTGCGTATGCCGCAGCCGGAAGTTTGCTTCCGCTTCGTCGTGGCATGCTCCGGTCAATTCCCGAGGATTTTCCATGTTGGGCTATACGCTGAAGCGCGTGTTGGGCACAATTCCTGTGCTCTTCATGGTGACACTTTTGATTTTTGTACTGATAAAACTCGCACCCGGCGATCCCGTGGATATGCTGGTCAGCGATGAGGTAACTGAAGAGATCCGGCAGAATATCCGTATTGCCTGGGGGCTCGATCAGCCTGTCTATATTCAGTATCTGACCTTTATCAAGAATGCACTGATGGGGGATCTGGGAGAATCCTTCCGCTATCGCGAACCTGTCATGGATCTCATTTTACAGCGTTTGCCGGCCAGTATTGAGCTTGCCATCTATTCCACACTGCTTGCCGTCATTCTGGGGCTGCCGCTTGGTGTCTGGGCTGCCAGCAAGCCGAACTCCTTTGTCGATACGATCGGCTCAATCGGTGGATTTTTCGGTATCAGCCTGCCAAATTTCTGGCTGGGGATTCTCCTGATCCTGCTCTTCGCTGGCATGTTCAATCTCCTGCCATCGGGCGGGCGTGCAACATGGGGCATGGATGTTCCGGCTATTACAGGCTTCCTGACAATCGATGCACTGCTTGCAGGGCGCTGGGATGCGCTTTGGGATGCAGTGCGGCATCTGACATTGCCGGTTATCGTATTGGGCACTAATATGGCGGGCATCATTATGCAGATTACCCGTGCATCCGTGCTGGAAAATCTGCAGGAAGATTACGTCATGACCGCCCGCGCCAAGGGTATGTCAGCACGTGTCGTTTTGTGGCGCCATGCTTTCCGCAATGCTCTGATTTCCGTTGTCACCATCATCGGGCTTGAATTCGGCACACTCATCAGCGGTGCGATCATTGTTGAGACGGTCTTCTCGTGGCCCGGCATCGGCTATCTGCTGCTACAGGGCATAACCTTTCGCGATTTTCCGCTGATTACCGGCCTTGTCCTCGTCTACACCTCGCTTTTCGTTTTCATTAATCTCGTAATTGACATGATTTACACCATTGTCGATCCGCGTATCCGTCTGAGGTAATGCCGATGACTTTCCGCTTCAGTACAGAAAAACTCACAGAGATTGTCAGAACACCGAAAGCTGCTTTCGGGCTGGGTGTTGTCAGCCTGTTGTTGATCGCAAGCCTCTTTGCACCATTCTTGGCACCATTTGACCCGAACAAGCAGGATCTGATGCTGGCTTTGATGCCACCGCAGCCGACCGGCCCGCATTTTCTCGGCACGGATCATGTCGGACGGGATCTGTTAAGCCGCATCATTTACGGCTCGCGCGTTTCGCTGATTATTGCCGTTGCCGTGGTTATTTTCTCCGGTCTGGTTGGTGTCACACTCGGTGTGGTTTCCGGCTATTACGGCGGTCGTATTGACTCTGTCATTCAGAAATTTCTGGAGGTCGTCTGGGCTTTCCCGCCCTTGCTGCTGGCGATTTCCATTGTCGCTTTCCTTGGTCAGAGCCTCGGCATTCTGATTATCGCGCTCGCCTCACAACGCTGGATTCCCTATTGCCGTCTGGCACGCGCCGAGGCGCTGAGCTTGCGCGAACGGGATTTTGTTGTGGCCGCTAGGTCTCTCGGTGCGCGGGACGGTCACATCTTGTGGAAACATATTCTGCCTAATCTCATCCAGTCATCCCTGATTGTCGGTACTTTCGCCATGGCGACAGCGATTATTGCTGAATCAAGTCTCAGTTTTCTGGGGCTGGGTGTGCCGGCATCAACACCGACATGGGGCGGAATGCTGGCGGATGCCCGCTCTTACATCAGCACATCCTGGTGGATGGCATTCTTCCCCGGCCTTTGCATCTTCACCACGGTGCTGGCCATCAATCTGCTTGGTGATGTTCTCAGAACGCATTTTGATCCTCGTCTGAGCACGAGATGATCTGAACTCCGTTATCCAAAAATTCTGCAACTTAAAAAGAAGGAACAACTACTTTGGTCGAACGTATTGAAATCTCAAAGACTGATGGCGCTCTGAAAAGCATGGCCGTTGTTCATAATGATATGGTGTTTTTGTCCGGTGTGCATGCAACCGACACAAGCGGCGATATTAAAGAGCAGACGAGAGAAGTTCTGCAGAAAGTGGACAAGCTTTTGGACGCCGCAGGCTCCGATCACAAATCCATTTTCGTTGTTCATATCTGGCTGAAAGACATGCGCTATTTCGGCGCCATGAATTCTGTGTGGAATGAATGGGCTGACCCTGCCAACCCGCCGGCACGTACCTGCGTCAGCGGAGAACTCTACCGTTCCGATGTGCTCGTGGAAGCTGTTGTGATTGCTTATCGCAGCTGAAACGCAGACCGAACTCAAGCCTTAAGAACTGGAGAACCCTATGGAACTGAGAGAGCTTGGCCGGATCGACGGAGCAGGACATCAGCCGAGAATATGTCTCGGAAAAGCATCCGATAAACTGGCTTCGGTCTGTCTGACAGCACCGGATAAAGGGGGAGATGTCAAAGATCAGTCTTTGCAGATCCTGAATATTATTGATGATTATTTTCAGAGTGTCGGATCATCGCGCAAAGACATTTTGATGGTGCAGGTCTGGCTGTTCGATATCAGCGAATATGACGCTTTTTGCGAAGTGTGGAATGACTGGATTGATCCTGAAGGTGTTCCGGCATTGTCGGTTGTAACGGGACATGCGGCACGGCGTGACTGCGCCGTGGAAATTCGCGCTTACGCCGCTTGCTGAGACCATAAAAGCCTGTTTGCCGGAGATTATGATGACCGAAAAATTGCTCGAAATTTCTGACCTCGCTGTAAAGTTTAAGGGCATGGATGCCACAACTTTTGCAGTGAAAGGCATAGACCTTGCCATCGGGCGGGGTGAAATCGTGGCGCTGGTCGGTGAATCCGGCTCCGGCAAATCGGTAACGGCCAAATCGGTGATGCGGCTGGTCGGATTTATGGGCGGCACAATCACCGGCGGGCAGGCGCAGCTCTATGACAAAGCGGGACAGAGTGTTGATCTCTACGCGATGGAAGAAAAGCAGGTGCAGGCGCTGCGTGGTGATCGCATTGCTATGATCTTTCAGGAGCCGATGACATCGCTTAATCCGGTTCTGACGATTGAGGCGCAACTGGCTGAAGTTGTTATCAGGCACCGGCAGGTGAGCAAGACTGAAGCGGGGCGTCTTGCATTGGAGGCGCTTAATCAGGTGCGTATTCCGGAAGCTGAGCGACGGTTGAAGCAATATCCCCATGAGCTCTCAGGTGGTATGCGCCAGCGTGTGATGATTGCCATGGCCATTTTGTGCAAGCCGGATTTGCTGATTGCCGATGAGCCGACGACTGCACTGGATGTGACTGTGCAGGCGGAAATTCTGGCTCTGCTGAAAACTATTCAGCAGGAAACCGGCATGGCCATTCTGCTGATTACCCATGATATGGGTATCGTGGCCGAGATCGCCGACAAGGTTGTGGTGATGCTGAACGGAGCAATTGTTGAAAGGGGGGAGGTTCACGCTGTTTTCAACAATCCGCAGCATGAATATACCCGCCGCTTGCTGGATGCAGCACCCAAGCTTGGCGAAATGCGCGGTAATGATGCCATTGCCGTTGAGAATACATCGGATGCTGTACTGAGTGTGCGCAACCTCGTGACACGGTTTTCTGTGCGTCAGGGCATGTTTCAGCGCGTTGTTGCCAATGTTCACGCAGTGGAGAATGTCTCCTTCGAATTGCGGGAAAAAGAAACCTTGTCACTGGTTGGTGAAAGCGGTTGCGGTAAATCCACGACCGGCAAAGCAATTATGCAACTGATACAGGCCAATAGCGGTGAAATCTGGCTGCAGGGGCGCAAACTGGGAGATATGAATGCCTCGGATATGCGCGAAACACGCAAACGTATCCAGATGGTTTTTCAGGATCCATATGCATCTTTGAACCCGCGTATGACAGTCGCGCAGATCGTTGCGGAACCATTGCATATTCATGGTATGGGAACTGCCGCTGAAATACAGGCACGGGTTTTGCAATTGCTGGACAGGGTGGGGCTGACAAAAGCACAGGCAGACCGCTATCCGCATCAGTTTTCCGGTGGTCAGCGGCAGCGTATCTGCATTGCCCGCGCATTGGCTCTGAACCCGAAAGTCATTATTGCCGATGAGCCGGTTTCCGCTCTGGATGTGTCCATTCAGGCGCAAATTCTGGATTTGCTGGAGGAAATTCAGGAGGAATATGCCATTTCCATCCTCTTCATTTCCCATGATATGGCGGTGGTTGAAAAAGTCAGTGACCGCATCGCGGTCATGTATCTGGGTGAGATTATCGAGATCGGCCCGCGTGATGCGGTCTTGAGTTCACCTGCACATCCTTATACGCGGCGCTTGCTGGATGCGGTGCCGATTGTGCATCCGGAGAAGCGTCGTGAGCGCAAGCTTTTGTCCCGTGAGCTCAAAAGCCCGATCCGTCCGGTTGGCTATCAGCATGAGGCAATTCCGCTGAAGAGCGTCGGCTTTGAACATTACGCACGTATCAGCTGACATATAAGACAAGATTCCGGTAAAGCAGGCAGTTTTTCAGGGCGCTATGAGCGTGGTGCGCGGCTGCCTGTTTCACTATGCCCGCAGGCAAAACGATCAGGAGAAAGACGAATATGAAGGGAGGCAGAAATTATATTTTCCTGATGGCTGTTATTGTTGTGGCGCTTAATCTCCGGCCCTTTATTGCGGCTATCGGCCCTCTCGCAGAAGATATCAGTCACGCAACCGGACTGAGCCATCACGGTATGGCGCTGTTGACACTGATACCTATGGCGCTGATGGGCTGTGTGGCATTTGCCGGCCCTGCATTGTTACGCACGGGTGAGATGCGCGGCATTCTTCTCGCGGCGCTGACCTGTATCACTGTCGGTACTTTGATGCGGCTGACTGTAACCACAGGGCCTGCATTGTTGATGACCGCAGCTATTATCGGCCTTGGTGTTGCGGCGGTGCAGGCTCTCTTTCCTGCAATTATCAAGCAGCGTTTTCCCGACCGCTTCGCCAATATTATGGGGCTTTATTCCGCTATGCTTCTGGCAGGCGGCGCGCTTGGTGCGCAATTGTCACCTGTTATTGTGCAACTGACCGGAACATGGCAGGCAGGCTTTGGTTATTTTGCAATTTTGGGTCTTCTGGCAACTGTTCTGGTCTGGGCGGTACTTCCTGCTTCAACCTCAGTTCAGGCCGGTAAAAGCCTGACAAAATTGTTCTCCCGTCCACGGACATGGTTGCTGATGATTGCATTCGGGCTGGTGAATGGCGGCTATTCATCCGTCATAGCCTGGCTTGCGCCTTATTATCAGGAAGCGGGATGGAGTGTTACGGCGAGCGGTAGTCTGCTTGCCGTCATGGCACTGTGTCAGGCTGTTTCCGCTCTGAGTATGCCTGCTTTGGCGCAGGGCAACAGCAGGGATCGCAGACCATGGCTGTGGTTGGCGCTTGCGATGCAGTTTACAGGATTTGCCGGTTTTGCTTTTGCACCAACAAGCGCTCCGTTTCTTTATGTTGCGCTTGTCGGTGCCGGACTGGGGGGCTGTTTTTCACTGCTGCTGGTGGTGGCTCTGGAGCATATTCCTGACCCGTTACAGGCCGGAGCGCTCTCCGCAGTCATGCAGGGCGGAGGCTTTTTGCTGGCAGCCCTGCCGCCTTTGATTGTTTCCGTGCTTCATGAGCAGACCGGAAGTTTTGCTGCGGGCTGGAAATGGCACATGGTCAGCATTGCTATTGCGGCAATCCTGACCAGACGCCTTGACCCTGAAACTTACAGCCCAGCTATGTTGTTGCTGACTGAGCCTGTGAGTGCATCCGACCTGTAAACGACCTTGTCAGGCGGCGATTGTCCAGCCGCCGTTTTCACCGTGCTTCAGCATCGGTGTGGTGAAGCAGCCGCGTGTCATCTCTGCAAATTCAATGCCGAGTTGCTCAAGCGGGGAACGCCAGCGCTGGGTTTGCAACATTGCCGCACCGATAACGACCGGCTTGAGCACGCGAGCGTTTAACAGATTGAGCGCGGCAACAATGGAAGTGCCGCTGGAAATCACATCATCCACCAGAGCAATGCGGCGTCCATCAAGCAGTGGCAGCATACGCGGGTCGATATAGAGCCGTTTGATCTGATCCGGTGTGGTGATGGAGGACAGCGGAACCGACAGTTCTTCTTCATACCAGAATTTGCGCGAGGTGCCCAAAGGCACATAGCGACTGTGGCCAAGCTTGCGTGCCACTTCACTGGCAAGAGTCAGACCCAGTGTCGGCAGGCCGACAATCACATCCGGCTCAAAGATTTTGAGTTTTGCTGCCAGATCATCGGACAAAGCATCAACCACATCAAAGGCCGCCTGATTGACGATCAGAGATGCCAAAGCATGTTGTTTGTCGGAGAGAGGACGGATCGGCAGTTGCAGCTGACGGCCGTCATCCAGCGTCGCCGGAAAGAAGGTTTCATGCACGCCCTGCACATCAAATGTTTCAGGCGCATAGAGTTTTTGCCAGAATTCATGCGGTTGCATCATGGTCTCCCGACAATTCCTGCTCCACAAGGCGCGTCCAGAAGCGCACGCCGTGTTCAATGGCATCATCATTGAAGTCGTAAGCAGTATTGTGGTGCAGGGCACCGTCGACAGCAGGACCGTTGCCGAGCCAGACATAACAACCCGGTGCCTCACCGGCGAAGAAGGCGAAATCATCACCCGCAGTGGAAGGCGGGAAGCTGGTGCGCACTTTGCTGCCAAAGACATCCTGTGCGGCACGCAATGCACGGGCTGTGGCGTCGGCATTGTTGACGACCGGCGGGATGCGGCGGATAAAATCATATTCCGCGGCAATGCCATACATCATCGCAGTACCCTGCGCGAGACGGCCGATTTCCTGCTCAAGCTGGTCACGGACATGAGGGGTATAAGCACGGGCTGTGCCGCCGATTTCCACAATATCCGGAATAACATTAAGCGCTTTCGGGTCACCGGCCTGCAAGGAGCAGGCGCTGACGACAGCCGGTTGCAACGGATCGACCACGCGGCCGATAATTGTCTGCAATGAGGCGATGAAAGTAGCGGCTGCGGTGACCGGATCTTTGCCGAGATGTGGCTTGGCGCCATGGGTGCCGGTGCCGCGGAAAGTCACACGCCAGCTGTCGGAAGAAGCAAGCTGGGGGCCTTCAACCACGGCGATTTCATCAGGATCAAGACCCGGCATATTATGCAGGCCATAGACCGCATCGCACGGAAACAGATTGAACAGTCCTTCTTCAACCATGCGCTTGGCACCGCCACGCCCTTCTTCTGCAGGCTGGAAGATGAAATGCACGGTACCCGAGAAATTACGGCTTTTGGCCAGCGCACGGGCTGCACCGAGCAGAAGCGTGGTGTGACCGTCATGACCGCAGGCATGCATTTTACCGGCGAATTTTGATTTATAAGGGCGATCCGCCATTTCCGGCATTGCCAGCGCATCCATATCTGCGCGCAGGCCAATGGTGCGGGTGCCGTTACCGATCTGCAAAGTGCCGACCACACCTGTGCCGCCAAGACCGCGATGAATAGTGATGCCTGCCTCTTCCAGAAGTTTGGCAACAATATCCGAGGTGCGCTCTTCTTCAAAACCGAGTTCAGGATGCGCATGCAGATCGCGGCGCACCTCGGTCAGAAAAGCAATATCATCGAGGATAGGATCAGTCATGAATATTACTCTGTCACTTGCAAAATAGGGGAGGCCAGCACTTGTCCGGTTTTAACATCGGCAATGCCCTGATCAGTCTGGTGCGGGCCGGCATTGCAGGCCAGTGTTGCACCAAAACAGGCTTTGAAAATGAGATAAGGCGGCTGCCAGTCCACCACATCATCCATAGCTGTGCGCAAAGCTGCAAATTGCGCGGCGACATCGGCCAGCGATGCTTCAGATACCAGACCGGAAACCGGCAGTGGCAGCAGAGCGGTGACTTTGCCGCCAAGGGCAACGGCCATGCCGCCACCGGCAGCAATCACGGCATTGGCTGCGAGTGCCATATCTTCTTCATTGCCGCCGAAGACTGTGAGATTATGGCTGTCATGGGAAACTGTGGTGGCGAAAGCACCGCGCCAGCTGCCCCATTCACGCAGAAAACCAACGCGCGGCTTCGCCTCTGTGCGACCATGGCGATGAGCAACGGCAATCATGGTTGCACCTTGCGGCGGTACTACAAAACCATTGACGACGTCCGTTTCCGCTTGACCCCATTGAGTAAAGCGCGGGCGATCAATGGTTGCCACCACAACGCTCTTGGCATCGCTGCGAATGCGGAAATCATTCGGCTCTAGCGCATCAATCTTCATGGATTGCAGGAAATCACCGGCGCTGGTGCTGGTGAGGGAATGCGCGAGAATGCCGTTTTCAGCAGCTACGGTACCATTGGTCAGCACGGTCTGTGCAGTGAAATCGGACAGGTTGTCGAAGATCACAATATCCGCACGGCGACCTGCTGCAATCAATCCTAGGTCATCACGGCCAAAGCGGCGCGCTGCATTCAGCGTTGCCGCCTGCAATGCCCATTCCGGTTTCATGCCATAGCGCACCAAGCGGCGCACCACATCATCCAGACCACCGGCATTGAGCAGATCGTCGGGGAACACATCGTCCGTGCAGAGTGTAACAGTTTGCGGCAGATGACCGAGGCGGTTCAGTTCCTGCACAAATTCCGGCAACAGATGGTCATGGGAACCGCGCATCTCAATAGTGAGACCGGCACGCAGTTTTTCCATCAGATCTTGGCCGGAAACCAGCTCATGATCGGAGGTTACACCCGCTGCCATAAAGGCCGCGAGATCAGAGCCGGTGAGGCTGCGTGCATGACCGCAAACCGGCTTGCCCGCTGCAAGTCCCGCATGGACAATGGCGCTCATACGCGGCTCGCCGTCAATGACATTGCGCATGGTCATGACTTCGGCAATACCGCCGATTTCAGGCCGCGCCAGCAGGTTATTCAGCACATCAGCGTCAAAGTCCGCTCCGGCTAGTTCCAGCCCCGGTGCGGACGGCACACAAGAAGGTGCCAGCATAATGGTACGCAGCGGCAGATCACGGGTTGCCGCAATTGCCCAGTCAACACCGGCTACGCCATGCACATTGCCGAATTCATGCGGGTCCCAGACAATGGTTGTTACGCCACGCGGGACTACAGCATTGGCATAGGTGGCAGGGGTGATCATCGAGCTTTCAATATGCATATGCGTATCGATCAGGCCCGGTGTGATATAACCGCCTTTGGCATCAATGATTTTTGCTGTATCCTTGCGGCTGTCCGGTGCATGAACAGAGGCAATCAGAGCGCCGGTGATGCCGATATCGGCACGGCGATGTTCTCCGGTCACCATATCAATGACGGTACCGTTGATGATCAGGCAGTCAAAAGCTTCTGCACCGCGTGCCGCGGCTGCTGCCCTAAGGCGCAGTTCAGGAGAATTTAGATTAAAGGGTTCTGCACGTGTCATGATTTGGCTGCCTCTGTTCTGAGGGCATCGAAAATAATGCGGAGAATGGCTTCCGCATCGCCGTCAGCTGCATAGGCGGCGTTGAATGTGGCATGGCTGGAGCGTGTTTCCACCACGGTGCGGCCGCGTGTCAGCGAGCCGCAAAGTTCCGCACCAATGAATGCCCTGTCAAAACGCACCAGATCAGGACGGGCAAAAGCCACAGCTGCCGCCGGATCATAGAGCGCCATGGCCGTGCGGCCACGCGAGATCGCAATATTGATAAAGCCGCCGGTCATATCGGCAATCAAAGCGGCATTGGCACCACCGGCTGCACGGATCGGGTGCACATCATCCGGCGTGGCGAGAATTTTACGGCAGAAATCAAGTTCCACCATTTTCAGTGGAAGTTCATGGGCAAGCACAATCGCCAGTGCTTCCGGATCGGCAAGCGCATTAAATTCGGCCGAGGCCGTGTGATTGCCTTTGCCAACGCCGCCGCCCATCCAGACCAGCTCGTCAATTCGAGCCGCCAGATCAGGGCGTGCCAGTGCCAGCGCGGCAATATTGGTGAGGGGGCCAAGTGCAAGAACACGCTTGGTGCCGCAGGTGTTTTCCAGCCAGTGGCACAGGGCGGTGAAGGCACAGCCCTGTGTATTGTCTTCACAGACAGGTAGGTTCAGGCCGAGTGTCGGAATGCCGGTTTCGCCGAGAATTCCGGCGGCAGTTTCAATCTCCGCCAGAACCGGTTTGTGCCGCCCGCGATAGATCGGAAAATCCCAGCCGAAAACCTGTGTAGCACCAGCCGCATTGCGGCAGACCTGACCAAGCTCCGTATTTCCGAAAACCAGAGACACACCGTCGATTTCAAGACCGAGATGTTTCACCACCAGAATGGCGGCGATATCATCAAAGCCCATATCCGTATCAATCCAGACACCCATGCTGAAATTTACTCCCGTTCCAGAATTGCCGCCTGATCAATTGGCAGATCAAAGGCAACCTCATCGCCCAGTGCATAGGCAGGCAATGCGGCATCAACATCCGCTTTGACAGAGCCGAATGGTGTTTCCAGCACATATTCACGGGTGTTACCGGCAAATGCGGCGCCGCGCACAATACCTTTGAGCGGGCCGGAACCAAGCGTGACGATCTTCGGGCGGAATGCCAGACCGGCAGCTTTTGGCAGTGGTGCATTGAGCGGCACTTCAGCACTATCGGAATAGAGCTTGCCGTCGCGGATCGCATAGACATTCTCGAAACCGACAAAATCAGCCACAAAGCGCGATGCCGGATGATTATAGATTTCTTCCGGTGTGCCGATCTGTTCAATCGCACCGGCACGCATCACCACAATACGGTCGGCCAGCGCCAGAGCTTCTGCCTGATCGTGGGTCACGAAGACCATGGTGACGCCGGTTTCCTGCTGCACGCGCTGCAATTCAGTGCGCATGTCGAGACGCAGACGCGCATCCAGATTAGACAGCGGTTCATCAAGCAGCAGTACTTTCGGCTCCATCACCATCGAGCGGGCAAGGGCAACACGCTGCTGCTGACCACCGGACAATTCAGGGGGCTTACGATCAGCGAATTTGGCCAGACCAACAGACTTCAGGCCGCTTTCAACCTTCTGGCGCAGTTCATCACCCTTGATGCCTTTGAGTTTGAGGCCAAAGGCAACATTGTCGAACACGGTCAGATGCGGGAACAGCGCATAGGACTGAAAAACCAATCCGATTTCGCGCTTATTGGCGGCAACGCGGGTAATGTCTTTGTCGTCAAGACGGATAGTACCGCCTGCCACATCCATCAGGCCTGCAATCGCACGCATGGTTGTGGTTTTACCGCAGCCCGAAGGGCCGAGCAGCGCCAGCAACTCACCTTTGTTGATCGTGAGATTGAGTTTATCCACGGCTGTGGTGTTGCCGTAACGCAGTGTCAGCTGGTCGAGAGTAAGAAAGGCTTGATCAGACATAGCGGGAGAATCCTAGGAAACGTTCTGCGAGAAGGACAATGCCCATGGACAGAAAAGCAAGCAGAGAGGAGAGGGCGGCGATGGAAGGGTCAAAAACAATTTCCATATAGCCCAGCATATCGATTGGCAGGGTGCGCACACCGGGACCTGAGAGGAACAGCGACACAGGCACCTGATTGAAGCTGGTGACAAAGCCGAGAATGAAAGCGGAAAGAATACCGCCTTTGATATTCGGCATCACCACGCGGAAGAAAGCTCCGGCGCGCGAGCAACCGAGCAGCACAGCCGCTTCTTCCATGTCAGAGCGCAGGTTGTTGAGGCTGGCGGACACCACACGCACGGCATAAGGCAGTACCAGTGCCGTATGCGCCAGAAACAGCGCCAGCGTGATGGACATACCAACCGGCACCACGAAATAACGCAGCAGGGCCAGACCGACGATGATGCCCGGCACGATGATCGGTGAAGAGACGATCGTGCGCACAGTTTCGGAAAACGGCATGTCATAGCGCGCCATCGCATAGGCTGCCGGTACGCCGAGTGCCAAAGCCACCAGAGTGCCGCCGACCGCCAGAACCATGGAGGTGATGAAACTCTGCTGGAAGCTCTCGATGGTAAAGACCTTATAGACCCATTTCAGCGAGAAGCCCTGCGGCGGGAATGCCAGTGTGTCACCGGCCGAGAAAGAAGCGGCAACGATGATGAGGAACGGGCCGATCAGAAAGACGATGACGAGCCAGAGAACCAGATTGGCCGGATTAATCAGCCGTGAAAGCAAATTCGAGTTCATTTTTTGCCCTTCACTGTCGCAATACGCTTCAGAAGAATATTAGCGGCGAAACTCATCACGACGAGAATGAGCGCGATAACGCTGGCCGCAGCAAAATTATTGGATACGGTTACATGCTGATAGAGCAGTGTTTCCAGCATCAGAACCTTGGAACCACCGAGAATGGCCGGTGTGATATAGGCGGTGAGCGAACCGGTGAAAACCAGAGTACCGCCGACAACCAGACCTTCTTTGGTCAGTGGCAGAATGATTTTCCAGAAAACGGTAAACCAGCTGGCACCGAGCACGCGGGCTGCAGGAACCACATCTTTCGGCAGGTTTTCCAGCGCACTGATCAGTGAGATTACCATCAGCGGCAGAAACAACTGCAACAGACCGATGAAAATTGCGGTTTCGGTGAACAGAATACGCAGCGGTGCATCGCTTAAGCCCACAGCCTGCAAGGCCTGATTGATAATACCGGTGCGGCCGAGAATAACGATCCACGCATAGGTACGTGCAACCGGTGAGATCATCATCGGCAGCATGATCAGACCGATCATCCGGCCTTTGGAATTGGCAGGCAGGCCGACAATCGCCCATGCGGTGGCATAGCCGATAATCGCGGCGACAACGGTTACTTCCAGTCCCAGCCGCAGGGTACGCCAGAACACTGTGCGGTTCATCGGCTCGGAGAAGAAATCAATCCATGGGGCAATTGTCCATCCTTCTGTTGATCTGAAACCTTCAGACAGCAGCAGAATGACAGGGACGAGGAAGACAAGTGCCGCGAAAAGCGCTGCCGGCAAGGCCAGCCACATGGCTTCGGTGCGGTTGTTGAACATAAGCTTTCCTATAAGACAGGTGGCCTACAGCATAATTCCTTAAACTGATTCAAGTTTAAGGAATTATGCTGTAAATATAGTGTATTAGAGCGACCTTTGTGCGCCCGAGAGGGCGCCCGGCGCTCTAGCCGGAGATGGGGGCATAGATCAAAAAAGAAAGCTGCCCGTGAACCGGAAATGTTACGGGCAGCTGCTGTTATTGTGGCCGGATTACTGGCCGATTTTGGCGTTCCATTCTTTCAGCCATGTGTCGCGGTTGTCGAGAACGACATCGGACGGAATGAGCTGAAGGCTTTTAGCGGTTTCTTCGCCAATGGTGAGGTTACCGGCAATCTCGTCGGAAACCTTGACTTCTTTATTGGCAGGGCTGTCGACCAGCTTTTCAGCAATTTTGGTCTGAATTTCTGTAGAGAGCCAGAAGTCCATGAATTCCAGCGCCAGATCGCGGTTTTTGGAATCTTTGGCAACGACCATCACATTCATGCCGCCGGTCTGGCCTTCTTTCGGTGTTGCCCAGCCGAGCGGCAGGTCAAGCTTGGTGAAAGGTGCCCAGGAGAAGCGGCCGATTGGCGCTGCCCAGATTTCTTCCTGCTGCATCAGCTGCACGAGCTGCGAGGATTTTACGTAGAAAGTCACGATATCGTCGGATTTTTCACCAACCGCAGCAATGGCGTTTTTCAGATCAGCTTCGTTATGGCCAAGGGATTTTTCCAGCATGTAAAGCGCTGTCGGGCCCTGATTGGTGGTCACATTCGGGAAAGCAATATGCGGTGCATATTCAGGCTTCAGAAGGTCTGCCCATGACTCGATTTTCATCTTGTCGGTGCGGTAGACGATCGAAGTTGCGTAGAATGTGTAGCCAACGCTCATGCCGTCTTTGTTCGGGTCTTTGGCAATGTCGTAGAGCTTGTCATAGTTGGTCAGCTTGGATGTGTCGATCTTCTCGATCAGCCCGGCGCGGGAAGCCTGCAGCGCATCCGCCATGGAAACAACAGCCATATCCACAACAGGGCTGGCTTTGTTGGCTTCCATTTTAGCCAGACGCTCAACGCTGTTGCCGGTTTCAACAACCAGTTTACAGCCGCATTTTTCTTCAAACGGCTTGTAGAGGATTTCTTTAAAATCATCCTGCGCAAAAGCGTAAACCGAGATGGTCAGGGTCTTGTCAGCGGCGTAAGACGCTGTGGTCAGAAGCGCCATGGTGGATGCGGCGATGAGTTTCTTCAGCACTTTTAAAGTCCTTTTGCGGAGTTGGAGCATTTCCAGAAAAAGTGGGAACCGGTTTTTCGTCCGGATAATGCGATAAGAACAAAGAGACAGAGCATTTCTGATGTTTTCATTGATACTGGAAATGCTCTGATGAGTGATCAGACAGAATAGAACGGCATGTTTGGCGGGCAATCAGTGTCATGGGCACACGGGATGTGCCGAAGGTCGGCACCGGCCCTTTGCGATTTTCACTTTTACTCTCAATAACTTGCACCAGTGAGGTAATGGCAATCTCACCGATGCGCGGCAAATCCATGCGCACGGTGGAAAGCGCAGGCGTAATGCCTGAAGCCCAGAACAGGTCATCAAAACCAATAACACTGACATCATCCGGCACACGGTAACCGCTGTGATACAGCTCGGTCATCGCACGCAGGGCATGCACATCAGACACGGCGGCAATGGCCGTTGTGCCGGATGCAATTTTCTCATTCAGGCCGAGATGGGCGCCTTTGCCGAATTCAGCCTCGTGATGTTCGATCCACAGAACATCAATGTCTGTTTGTCTGCCTAATCCTGCACGAATACCGCCCAAGCGGTCATTCTGCACGATAGAGGCCGGATTTTTACCGATCAGCAGCACTTTCCGGTGTCCGCCGGACAGCAGATGTTGTCCTACCAGTTCGCCGCCCTGCCAGTGATCCGCGGCAACAGTATTGCCGGGCGTTGAAGGGCTGTCGATTACCGCCACAGGAATATCCAGATCAGCAATGCGGGTGCCAAGGCGCGGTACGATCACCAGACCATCAACACCATATTCAATCAGACGATTAATTGCCTCAGTCTGCAGACTGACATCGCCGCGCGAGTCTGCAATCAGAATACCATAACCGGCAGCCGCGGCAGCCGCTTCAATCGCCTGCGCAATCTGCGGAAACAGCGGATTGGCAATATCCGGCAAAACCAGACCCAGAACGCTGTTGCGCCCTGTACGTAAAGCCCGCCCTGTATGGCTCGGGACATAACCCATCTGGACAGCTTTAGTTTTAATGCGGGAGATAAGACTGGCCGATACGCGTCCTTTGCCGGACAGGGCATTGGACACCGTTGCAACTGACACGCCAAGAGCCTTAGCGACATCGCTAAGATTGACCGTTTGTTTTGGTTGCAGGGAATCGGACATAAGACGATCTTGATTAAACGATTAATCATCTTTCGATACGGCTTCTTCGCCGGAGAGTCAATGCGACTAAGACGGATGTTTTACCGGATAAGTTGCAGAGATTATTTCAGGGCATCAGCGCTGTGGATTACGGCCGTGCGCCCCCAGCCGAATAACACTGCGGTACTGTGTGCGGCTAAGACAGCCATAAAGACCATCCAGAACAGGCCGTGCCATTGAAAATACAGCGCAAAACTGAGCAGCATCAGCCATGTAATCGCAAACCAGCCTAGAACTGCCCATTGTCTGCCCTCACTGATACCGCCTAAAGCAATGGAGCCGGTTGCGAGGAAAATGAACAGCAAAGCCTGTTCTGTGACAGATTGACTAAGCTGATAGCCATAGAGCCAGATATAGCCGGTAACGAGTGCAAACAGGATGACAGCACCGCTTAGGATGATAAAGCCGGAACTGACAAAATCCGGCGCTTTCAGTTGTTTCTTCTCTCTGCGTGCCTGCAAATATTGGCGGAAAGGCTCATTGCTGGCAACGAACGGGTTTTGAGAAGACTTGTTACCTTTTACACCATAGGCAAAATCTGTTTCGGGCAGATCCGGTCGATAAGTGCCGAACAATTTGTCCCAGAACACAAAACTTCCTGCATAATTCGAGTCTGAATAGGCTCTGACATCCACATGATGGATGCGGTGATGCGCCGGTGTGACCAGAATATATTCCAGAAAACCAAGTCTGGGCGTGAGAGCGCTGTGGTTCATCAGCTGGATTGCATAATGCAGCACCGAAACCGTGATGAAGACGGACAGCGGAACGCCCAGCAGTGCCATAGGGATAAAAAAGGGAATGGAGGCGAGGGAGGAATACCATGAATTCCGCACGGCCAGCGACAGATTGAAATGCTCTCCCTGATGATGCACCACATGCACGGCCCAGAGCAGCGCGAATTTATGATGCAGACGATGCAGCCAGTAAAAGCAGAAATCCCACATCAGAATAGCAAACAGCCACAGCCAGACCGGCGGCCAGTCCGACACAATATTCAGACTGAAATTTGCAACGATAAAACCGTAACAGGCAAGTTCCAGACCACGAAACAGCCAGAGCATCAGATGGCCGGAATTCAGGTTGAATACCACATCATGCCAGTCGACTTTTTCCTTGCCTGTTTTGCTCAGGATAATCATTTCACTGAGCACAAGGATAATCAGCAGAAAAATCGGAAAGGTAATAGCAATCATGTGGCGCGCCTCACAGCCATTTCCGCTCTGATATTCAGCACCCGTTGTGTGAGCAGGCCTGCGCAGATAGCCAGAGCCGCACCGCCGAGCAGGTCTACGAATTGGTGGCGATGTAATTGCAGAATAGACACTGTAATCGCTGCGCCCCACAGCGCTATAACGGTACTGCGCAGAATATGCGTTCTTTGCCAGAGCGCGCAGACTGCCAGTATTGTGAGCGTCACATGCAGGGATGGCAGGCAGTTCTGCAATGAATCATATTGGATCAGCAATTTCAGAACCGAGGCGCTGAATGTATCCTGTGTAACCGGCGGAAACTGCATTGTTGTCGGCCAGAAAGTGAAAATGATCCCTGCGCCTAAGGCAGAAAGCTGCATGGATCTCGCCAGCCAGACCAGCCGTGTTTGCGGGCAAAACAGATATGCCAGCGCCACCAGCGGGAAAAAAGACAAGTATAGCCAGATGGCATTTGGGTCGAAATCAAACCACAGATCAATCGCTGACGGCTGCAGCATGATGGCCGATGCCTGATCCTGACTGCTGGTCAGGCTGTAAATCAGCCCGACAGCACCCCAGCCGGTCAGCATAGTCCAAAGGCGCAAATACAGCGAATTCATCCGGTCTCCCGCTCATTTCCCGTCTGCGAAACATGGTCTTTCGCTGAAACACAGACCCGTTAAATAGCCTGACTTTGCCGTCATTGTCACTAAACTCCGTTATAAAACGTCTCTTGACGGAGACCGGCTATCATGCGACCCCGTTAAGGAACACCATAATTTAATTGCGAGTATCAATGGCCATCGTTGAAAATGGTGCGGGAAATCCCGGATTGAAACCAGGGTTGAAAATCGCAGGAACCGGCGCTTATCTGCCTGAAAAATGTGTTCTCTCCACGGAAATTGATGCGATGCTGGACTGGCCGTCCGGTACTGTGGAAAACCGCTTTGGCCTCAATGCCCGCTATGTGGCGCAAGGTGCGGAAACCAGTTCTTTCATGGCTGAGCAGGCTGCCTTGCAGGCACTGGATGCTGCCGGTATTGCGCCGCAGGAGCTTGATCTTATCCTTGGCGCCTGCGGGGTTATGGAACAGGTTATTCCTTCAACCGCCACACTGGTTCAGCACAGGCTGGGTTTGGGAAAGTCCGGTATTGCAGCCTATGATGTGAATGCAACCTGTCTCAGTTTTATTCAGGCGCTTGATCTTGCCGCTATGAAAATTCAACTGGGGCTTGCCCGCAATGTGCTGATCTTTTCCGCAGATATTGCCTCAGTCGGTCTGGACTGGAATGAGCCGGATGTTGCCGCCATTTTTGGCGATGGTGCAGCAGCGGTTGTGCTGACAGCCGACGGGGAAGGTCTGCTTGCCAGCTGTTTTGAAACCTATTCGGAAGGGCGCGATGCCTGTGTGCTTGCTGGTGGCGGCACGCGGATATCAGCCGCGGTTGATCCGGCGGCGGCAGCGGATGCCTCTTATTTCCGCATGAACGGGCAGGCGGCTTTCCGCGTAACAGCGCGTTATCTGCCACGGTTTTTGAAGCGTTTATTCGCGCAAAGTGCGCTGAATATTGCGGATATTGACTGTATCATTCCCCATCAGGCGAGCGGCCCGTCACTGACACACGGGCTGGCACGGATCGGACTTCATCCGGATAAGGTTATTCAGACATTTTCGCGTTTCGGCAATCAGATCGCCACATCCATTCCGATGGCACTCCATATGGCGGTGACGGAACAACGGCTTAAGCGCAATGATCTGGTCTTGCTTGCCGGTACTTCGGCAGGGATTTCCATCGGCGGAACAATATTGCGGTATTAATGGCAAAGATACTTGTGACAGGGGCAACAGGATGCCTCGGCAACACTCTGGCAAAATATCTGTCTGCGCAGGGACATCAGGTTCTGGCACAGGGGCGTGATGCGCATGCCGGTCAATTGCTGCAAGCGCAGGGGATTGAGTTTATTCCTTTTGATTTACGAGCCGATTATCCGGTGCAAGCCTTTCAGCAGGTTGATATTGTCTTTCATTGCGCCGCTCTTTCAACAGCCTGGGGCAAGGCGGAGGATTTTCAGGCGATCAATGTAACCGCGACACAGCGCCTGCTGGATGCTGCACGCAAAGCGGATGTGGCGCGGTTTGTCTTCGCATCCTCGCCGAGCATTTATGCCAACGGAGAAGACCGGTTTAATCTGGCGGAAGATGCGGAATTGCCTGCAAATTTCCCCAGTCATTATGCCCGTACCAAATATGAAGCGGAATGTCTGGTGCTTGCCGCAGACCGGCAGGGAGCTATGCGCACCAGTGCCTTACGTCCCAGAGCGATCTACGGCACCGGTGACCGCTCGCTGATGCCGCGTTTACTGCAGGCAATCCGCCGCGGGCGGGTGCCTATGATCGGCGGCGGGCAAAGCCGGATCGATATTACTCATGTGTCGGACGCAGCGCAGGCTATGGCGCTGGCCGGTTTCAGTGAAAATGCGTGTGGTGAGGTTTTCAATATCACGTCCGGCAAGGCTTACCGTTTCTCGGAATTGCTGGCAGCGGTCTGTGCATTAAATAATGCTCATCCGCGTGAAGTTCATATTTCCTATGGTAATGCCATGCGGCTGGCCAAAGGGCTGGAATTTTTGCATCGCATTTTCGCACCTGATCGCGAGCCGGTGCTGACCTGTCAGGCAGTGGCCTCGCTCGGTCGCAGTCTCACACTGGATATCAGTAAAGCACAGGAAAAACTGGGATACAGACCGGCCGTAGCGATTGAGGGCGGGATTAAAGATTATGCCGGCAATCTCTGAAACCATTCTGGATTTTACATCTTTTCATGTCGGCTATTGCAGCGGGCCGCTGGCGATGACGCAGCGCGGTGCACCGTGGCGTATCGGGCGTTTTCCTGCCGGTATTGCAGTGCTGCGCCATCCGGTGCGCGGCACAATTCTGTTTGATACGGGTTATGGAAAGCTGCTCGAAGAGGCAACGACACCTTTCCCCGAGCGGATTTATCGCTGGCTGACACCCGTTACCTTTGATGCTGATGACAGCCTGCCAAAACAGTTACAAAAGCGTGGTATTGCTCAACCGGATCTTGTTTTTCTTTCGCATCTTCATGCCGATCATGTGTCGGGCCTGTTCGATCTGCCTGCAATGCCGCCGGTGATAACATCGCGTCAGGCGATTGAGAAACTGACAGCAACCCGTCTTGCGACTTTACAGGCGGGATGTCCGGCGCTCATCCGCGACAGACTGAAATCTCTGAATTTGCAGACCGTCGAGTCATTGCCTTGCGTCAACCTTGCAACTTACGGGCTTGAGGCTTTCGGCAATGGTTATGATCTTCTGGGCGATCAGTCCGCGCTGGTCGTGGAACTTCCGGGGCATGGCTTCGGTCAGACAGGTTTGTTTCTGCCTGCCACAACACAAGGCGCAATTTTTCTGGTGGCGGATGCGATCTGGAGCCTTGAAGCACTGAGACAAAACCGGTTGCCGCCCGATATGACTTTACGCCGTCTTGGCGACCGCAATGCTTTTCTTGAGACTTTTGCAAAGCTGCGTGCATTTCATCTGACCAATCCGCAGGTGCGGATTATGGCCTCGCATTGCACTGAAGCCTATCCTCTGAACAGTTGCGGGGAGAGAGGATGAACCCGCTTTCCGTCTTTCTCCGCGCCCGATATGGCAAGGATTTTGCATCCCGTAAGGCGATTGCGCAGCACCAGCAAAAGGCGTTTCAGCATTTGCGCCGCAATATCATGCCGCGCTCTCCTTTTTATGCGCATTATGCCGGTAAGCCGCTGTCTGACTGGCCGTTGATGAATAAAGCTCTGATGATGGAGCATTTCACCGATATCAACACCGTCGGTATCACGAAGGAAGAAGCGCTGCATATTGCACTGACCTCTGAGCGGGAGCGTGATTTTGCACCGATGATCCGCAATATTGCTGTGGGGCTTTCCACCGGCACATCAGGACAACGCGGGCTTTTTGCCTCGAATAAGCGCGAACGTGCATTATGGGCTGCGCTGATGCTGGGGCGTTTTTCACCGTCATTCCTGCAGCGACAGCGTGTGTCTCTGTTTCTGCGCGCCAATAATATGCTCTATGAGCGGCTGGGCAATGCGCTGATCAGTTTTGAATTTTATGATCTTTTACAATCATTTAATAGCCATTTGCAAAGGCTTGCGGATCAGCAGCCCACAGTGCTGATTGCACCGGCACAAATTCTTGGTCTGCTGGCACAGGCGCAGAAGGAGCGGATAATCAATATCGCCCCGCGCTGCATTATCTCTGTGGCGGAAGTGCTGTCGCCGGAGGACAAAAGCGCGATTGAAGCGGTGTTTGGCGTGGGGGTCGATCAGGTCTATCAATGCACGGAGGGGGTTCTGGGCATGACTTGCCGCGCCGGTAATCTGCATCTTAACGAAGCCTATATGCATATTGAGCGTGATATAATTGATGAAGCCAGCGGGGCTTTTGCACCAATCATCACGGATCTGACACGCGAGACGCAGCCGGTGCTGAAATATCGTCTCGACGATATATTAATCCCCGATAATGAACCTTGTCCGTGCGGTTGTGCCAGTCTTCGTCTGAAGCGGATTGAGGGGCGCTGCGATGATATTCTCTATTGGCGCACAGCAGACGGCACATTGCGTATGATCCCGTCTGATCTTATCCGGCAGGCGATGGCAACAGCCAAGACCGGTATCAGCGATTACCGGACTGTACAGCACGGCCAGAAACTCTTGGAAATATGGCTGGAAGCGACTGATTATGAACAGGCCTGTGCAGAAGTAACACGTAATTTGGCGGCACAGGCTATGTCAGTGAAAGCGCAATTGCCGGAACTGCGCTTTCATACAGGTATTCATATGCAGCACGATCAGAAGCGGCGGCGCGTCATCTCTAAGCCCTGAGATTGCCTGTGAGCAGTCAGCAGGTTGGATATTTATCCTTTTGTGAATAAAGGAGTGACAATCTCCTTCAGGATATCGAGCGCTGCGGCATTGGCCTGATCGTTATCCGATGCTTCAAATTCAGCAAGTTCAATCCCTGCAATTTTCTCACGCGGCAGCGCTGCAAATAATGCACGGAGTTGTTCCGGCAGCAGGCCGTGCTGCACTTTATATGCGGCAGGAACAAAGCCCGGTTCAAGCGCATCCCAGTCAACATGAATCCAGACCGGTGCATCGCCGGTGGCTTTCATAATGGCTTCCGGCGTTACTTCTGATGGCGGAATAACGCGGACACCGGCTTTTTGCAGCAATGCAGCCTCTTCATCATCAATATCCCGTCCGCCGACAATAATCACCTGTTCCGGCCGCAAGCCGCTGCCTGAGCCGCTGTCCCAGAGGCCGCAGGTCGCAGCGACAACCATGCCGCCAAGATAGCCGGAGCCGGTTGTGGCAGGAGTGTTGAAATCGCCATGAGCGTCAATCCACAAAATCACACTGTCCGGCCGTTCGCGTGCAGCCACAGGCAGACTGGCGAGGCTTGCTGAGCAGGTATTGGCAAGCAAAACCGGTATCCGGTTTTGGCGAAGGCTGTTTGCCACAGCATTGCTGATAGCAGTTAATGTGTCATGCGCCTGAGGCAGGCTCTCTGACCAGTCATCCTCTCTGGCGTGTGAAGGTGTTCCAACCGTGGTGACAGTTGCGGAGATGAGTTCCCCAATCATTGCGGCGGTGAGGGCGGCACCGGGAATTGCGCCCGATGTACGGTCGGCAATACGGCCCTGAGAAAGAATGATGTCGAAGGCCATATCCGGTCTCGCTTTTCATGGTAACGGAATTTGCTGTTACGCATTTCTATAAGCGGGATAAATATTTGTCATCTTTAAACTTTTTCACGAACAACATATTCAACGTACGGCAGCGGCACGCAGGGATTGGTCAAATGCAGCACGCGCCGGACGCGACAGCGCAGATACAGATTGAGAGAACCACTCCGCAATATCCTGCCCTGCTACCGGTGCAGTCAGACCGGCTCCGGTGCTGAAATTTCCGGTCACCTGAGGGTGTTGGCTGAGCGCTGCGGCAATACCACCGGCAAAGAAACCGGCATCTTTTGCATGGGGAAACCATACGCTGCCGTCTTTCTTCTCAGCCTTGTCCAGCATAGCGCTATTCGCAATAAGCTCCGCCCATTGCTTGCCCAAACGCTCTGCCTGCCCATGTGTCAGCATAGCAGATGCGTATTGTTGCAGGGCTTTGCGCCCGCCAAGATTGCTCTGCAAGTGATTGGCTGTTTCCGGCAGATTTGCTTCAACCGCAACGGCCAGTTTTTCAAGCTTTGCAGCATCGATATCGGTTGTTGCGCCGATGAAACTGTCCAATGTGATATTGGCCGCAAAAACCGGCGCACTATACAATGTTGCAATTGTAATAATGATTTTCAGTACCGGTATTTTGCGAATGATTGTCATAGCTGTTTCAACTTATGAAATAGGTGAAATTGTTCCATTGACTGAAATATTCAATATCAGCGCTTGCCGGTGGTGACATTACACTTATTATTTCAACCGTGGTCAATCAAAGACGCGGCCTCAGACTTTTATGAAGCTTCGGCCACTTTATGGACACAGAAAAATCATCTGCTACCATGATCTGAATATTCTGAGCTTTCCTCAACGTGATACGGAGAGATTGCATGAGTAGCAAACGCCTCTGCTGGGCGGTTATCCTGTTCCTCGGAATGCCGAATGCCGGCATGGCGCAGGATTATCTGTTCCAGAATTTTGCGGCAAGTGATGCGCTCGGACAGATGCATCAGTCCATGCGTGATAATATGATGCCCTCTGCGCGGGAGCGCCCTGCACCGCAGAGGAAAAGCAAGCAAAGAGCAGTCTCCACAACCTATCGGGCATCTCCGGCTGTATCATTACGGGTGCAAAGACAATTTACGGATTTCGTGGAAAAAACATCGGGACGTCAGGCCGGACAACAGGTGCGGGAAATCTTCCGCAAACGTAATCCGGTCGCCAGCTGGGTCAGTATTGTCAAGGCAGACGGATTTCGCTCCGGCGATGTGGTTGATGCCGTTGCGGCCTATCTGATCCTGAACTGGATGATGGCCAATGGCAGCGATAATAACCAGCAGCAAGCGAGTGCTGTGCGGCAGCAAATCCGGCAGGCCTTGAGCAATAATCCGGGATTTTCCCGCTTGGGTAATGATGAGCGTCAGACGCTCGCAGAAACCTCAATGCTGAATTTCCTTGTCCAGCATGCGGCCTATATTGATGCGCTCAAACGCGGTGACAAAGTGATGATCCGCCGCCTTAGTGATGCGGCGGTTGCCCGTTTTCAAAACCAGATGAATATGAACCTGCGGGAAGTGAAAATAACCGCAGCGGGCTTCCGGTGAAGTCTGAAGCCACGCTGACGGTTATTGAGGTGTATTTTCTGCGGTGCTTGTTCTTGCTGGTTGGGTCAGCGGTTCCGGCACAGGAGTGCTGGTGAGCAATTGTTCGCGTCCGGAAAAAATGTCACCCTGAACCTGTTCTGTCAGACGTTTGGCATCGCGGCTGCGAATATCATAAAGTGTATCAACCGCGCTTTCGTCATCAAGACCGAGCTGGCGCAGCCCTTCCATGCCGAAAAGCAATGCGGATTCAAAAGTCTCACGCAATTCGAAATCAACACCGGCCTTACGCAATTCAATGGAATGGGTTCGGTCAAACGACCGCACCAGAAGTTTTGCAACAGGAAAATGCTGTTTAATCAGATTAACAATGTGATTGGTCACTTTGGGATCATCAATACAGATCATAATGATTTCAGCTTCATCTGCGCCGGAATGATGCAAAATGTCGAGCCGTGAGCCGTCGCCATAGAAAATCCTGAAACCGAATTTCTGCGCTTCACGGATACGGTTCGGGTCGGATTCAATGATGGCGACTTCTGTCTGATGTGCCAGCAGCAATTGCGATGCGATCTGCCCAAAACGCCCGAAGCCGATCAGCAAAACCCTGCCTTTCAGGTTGCAAACCGGCTCAACGCCATCAAGGGAAGCGGTTTCCTGTTTCATAAATCTTGCGCCTGCCAGCAGGATCAGCGGCGTGACGGCCATGGACAGAATAATCACCGTTGAAAACAATGCATTGTCGCGGGCATCGATAAGGCCGTTGCCGAAAGCTGAAGTGTAGAGCACGAAAGCGAATTCACCGCCCTGTGCAAAGAGCAGGGTACGTTCCAGTGAATGATGGTGACTTGAGCCGAAAAGCCGTGCAACACTGTAAATTCCGACGGCTTTGGTAAGAATATAGGCAATCAGAAATAAGAGGATCGTCGGCCAGTCGGTTGCGACAATGCCGAGATCGAGCGACATGCCGACGGCAAGAAAAAACAGCCCCATTAAAAGCCCTTTAAAAGGCTCAATGTCGCTTTCAATCTGGTGGCGATAACTCGATCCGGAAAGCATTACGCCTGCCAGAAAAGCACCCATTGCCATGGAAAGGCCGCTGGCTTCCATCAGCAATGCAGCGCCGAGCACAACAATCAAGGCACCGGCAGTCAGAACTTCGCGGGCGCGGGCGCGCGCCAGCAAGGCAAAAAACGGATCAAGCAACCATCGTCCGACGGCGATCAGCAGCAGAATGGCACCGACGGCAATTGCGATGCCGGTCAGGCCGCTGGCCTCATTCTGCTGGGGTGCAAGAAAAGCCACCAGTGCCAGCAGAGGCACGATCATCAGATCTTCAAGCAGCAGAATGGAAACGGCTTTTTGCCCTTCAGGCGTCGCGATCTCGCCGCGCTCCTGCAGCATGGACATGATGACGGCTGTTGAAGACAGGACAAAACCCGCTCCGGCAATCAGGGCTGTGACGGGCGCAAGCCCGAGAAGCATCCCGACACCGCTGAGCAGGGCAATACAGCCAAGAACCTGTGCCAGACCAAGGCCAAAAATCTGATGCCGCATCGTCCAGAGTTTGCTTGGGCGCATCTCCAGTCCGATGACAAAGAGAAACATGACAACGCCGAGTTCGGAGAAATGCAGAATTGTGGCAGGGTCGGTAAACAGCCCCAGAACGGATGGTCCGACAAGAGCTCCGGCAGCGAAATAGCCAAGTACAGAGCCCAGACCAAGTCTGCGAAAAAGCGGTACAGCCGCCACACCTGCTGCGAGAAGTACCACTGCCGGTCCGAGTGTTTGTCCAAGCCCTTCTGCTGCCATAGACGCTCCGTTCCGAATGTTGGATTTTAAGTATTGCTTATATAAAAAGATATTATTTTTGTATTGCGGTCAATATAATTGCCGAAGGAGAAATCCCCTCCGGCCGGTTTGCGGGTGTTCTCATCCGGCGTTCAGCAGGAAGGAACGCGGCTCTGACCTTCAAGGGTGAAGCGTCCGTCTGCACCGCGCTTATAGACTTCCTGAAAATTCTCTGATCCGCTCTTGTAGGAAACCGTAATGCTTTTGCCTTTTTCAGCGGCAGTAATCATGCCGGTAACTTCTTTGGCTGTTGCTTCATCACGGGCATCGGAGAAAGCGACTGGGATGCGTGCGATTTCAACAGGACCGGATGCGCCAAGTTCGGTCAGAACGCCAAATGAGCAGAAAAGTCCCTGTCCGCCGCCACCGCCTTCCGTGTAGAGAACCGGCGCGTCAGCAATATCTGCGCTCCATCCCCAACTGTCTGCGGGATTGCCGACAACGCCTGTCATACCGACATTCAGCCATTCACCCTGAGATGTATAGGGATATCGCGGTTCGCCTGCATCATGGTCCAGATAATGGACAGCATTGAGACCTGAACAGGCCTGACTGGTGCATTCATTGGCACCGGTGCTCACAAGGGCAACACGGGTATCAGATAACGGGATGAATGCTAAAGGCACAAAAAGGAAATTATCATCGCCGACTGTGACTTTGGCCTCACTGCGCGCAGCTTTAGGGAATGCAACTTCAAAGGCTGCGGGTACACCGGCGGGAACGACATCGCGGTTTACGGCTGTTATTTCAAACAGGGGTTGAGCAGAGACTGCAACTGCCGGAACGGTCAGGAAAGTGGCCAGACCGCAAATGAGGATAATATTGCGATATCTCATATAACCGCGACTCCAATAATGTTGTTGTGTTGGCGTAAACTTTACGGAGCTCATAAAGAGCATTGTTTTTATATCTGGCGCAACAGGAAACAAAGGAAACTTCCGGAAGATATAATTTCGCAATTATTGTTTCGATGTCAAAATTGTTGCTGATGAAATTGTGTAATCTATTGTGATGCGCTGATGCGGTTTTATGGAAATTCATTTTTGTATAGGTTGTTGATATTCGGTCTGACGACCGGTTCATATTTGCAATGAAAGGCTTTCATAATGCTGATTTCTTTGATGCATAAATCCGGCTGGGCGCTGGCGGCTTTAACCGCAGGTTTGATGACGGCTCAGGCTGCACCTTCCTTTGATTGCGCAAAAGCATCCGGTGATGCCGAGAAGGCTATTTGTGCATCTGCGGAGATTTCTGCAGCTGATAAGAAACTCGCTGAAACCTATGCGGAATTGCTGAAGAAGCTGGACAATGAAGCGGCCGCAGCCCTGCGGGATGATCAGCGGCAGTTCATTGCAGACAGAGATGAACTTTTCACTCTGACCACACAAACGCAGGAGAGGCTGACGGAGCGGCTTGAGTTTACGCTGACCAACAGGGAGAAAATCCTCAGTGCGGTTGAACCATTGCCTCCGGCGGGATTGCAGGGGACGTGGCGTAACAATAATGCGCTGCTCACAATCTCTGCCGATAAAGCGGGCAAGCTTACATTAGACGGTAATGGCACGGAACAGGTCACAGGCTATTGGACATGCAATGCTGAAGGTGTTGTAGAGCCTGACGGCGAAGCAAAAGGGAAAGTTGCGGTCGATAATGGCTGGACGATAGAGTTGATCCGTGCAGGTTCAGTCTTGAAGCTCACGGAAAACGGGCCTTCCGGCACTGTGCCTTATTGTGGTTTGAACGGTGCAATGGCCGGTACATATTTCTATGTCGGTGCTGCACACTAAAGCTCCGTGCCCCCGTTGGACGCACAAGGGGCGCACAAAACTCGCTCTGGCACTTTAAAATTCTGCTCTAAGCGGAGCGCTGAATGTATCATCAGCGCTCCGTTTGTTTTTATGCGGATCAGAAACGCAGTGTCATGCCGCCGATAACCGTGCGGCCACGGCCGAGTTTTTGTGCATCCATATATTGCGCAGGCTTGTAAGCCTGATTGGTGATATTCTCAATATTGAGGAAGAAGGTCGCATTTTCATTGTATTTGTAGGAAGCATAGGCATCTGCAAGCATATAGCCTTCAACATCAATCAGCTGAGGTCCCATCGGCGGTTTCACCGCTTTGGTCTTGCCGACACGGCGGACTTGTCCGCCGATTGTCAGTTTTTCATCCAATGCGCGGAAACCGGCATTAATGGTCACAGTATAGTCCGGCAGACCATTCAGCTCGCCAATACCAAAGCCGTCCGACCACATGCCATAAGGCAGGTCTGTTTTGGTTTTTGAATAGGAAATACCGGCAAAAGCAAAACCGCTGTCATAATTGGCTTCCAGTTCAAAACCTTTGATACGGGTTTTACCCGGTATATTGATGAATTTCAGCATCGGCATATTCTTCATCGAGTAAGGACCCGATGTGATGTAGTTTTCAACATCATTGCTGAAATAATTGGCTTTCATGCGCAGGGCATCGCCGGAGGCCAGCACATCCTTCTCCAGCACATTCACACCGAATTCCCAACCCTTGCTGGTCTCGCCTTCGAGATCAGGATTAGGACTGGTCGGGTTTGGTGTCTTGCCATGTGCGCCAGGGAAGAAAGTTTCAGTCACAGTCGGCGGACGGAAGGTTTTCGCATAGGTGCTGTAGAGCTGAATACCGTCCACAGGTGTTACAGCCAGTGTCACCCGCGGGTTGAGGCTGCTGTCAGACCGGTCGATCGCTTCAAGCACGGTTTCGCTGCCGCGTTTTCTGGCAACATCACCCTGCAGCCGGAATGTGTCGTAGTGGAAGCCGGTTGTCAGATCGAACATGCCATAGGAGAAAGTCGCATCGGTAAACAGGCTGCCAATGCCGATCTTGCCATCTCCGGGGCCGCCTGTGCCCCAGGACTGACCATTGGTCACATCATCATGATAGTATGCGCCGCCATAGGTCAGTTTCAGCGCAATATCATTGGTCAGATCCAGATGACTGCGGTTGGTGACATCAATCCCCATACCCTTATCGCGGGTGAACTGCCCTGCATAATTTCCTTCCGTAAATCTGACCTGCGCATCATTATAATAGGCGTTAACGGTCAGATCGATCAGGTCATTATCGGGCGTGAAATCATAGCGCGCCGTATAAGTCTGATTGCGATAGGTCTGCGGTTCACTGCGGATTGTGGATTTATTATTATACCAGACACCGCCCAGCAGCAGCTTGTGATCCTCACCATTGCCAAATTCCAGTTTGGCGAGACCGGATTTCAGATCTTCCTGCTGGTTGGGATTGATCAGGCGGCGGCCTTTTTCATCCACCCCGCTTTTCGGTGCGCCGGAGTCGCGACGGTTGAAAGCGCCCATAAAACCGATACCATTTTGCGTGCGTGCGCCGGCTGCAGCCATTCTTGACCAGTCATAGGCATTATTACCGAATTTAATGGTCGACATGGCGCCATAGGAATTGCCGGGCAAGATCACATCATCAATACCCAAAGTGCGGAAATTGGCCGCCCCGCCCAGTGTGCCGACACCGGCAGCACCGCCCAGAGAACCGAGCCCCATATCCATTCCGGCCAGCAGATCACTGTCGACAAAAGCAGAGCCGCCGGACACGCCATGTCCCATCACGCGGATATTCTGGCGGGCACCGTCAATCATCATATTCACACGGCCATAGCCTTCCATGCCGCGTATATTGACCGCAACACCGGCACCGGACATTGCCTTGCGGGTAAATGTGCCTGCAGATGCGCGCAGGGCATTATCAATATTACCGGCATTCTTCTCCTGCAGTGTAGCCGCATCAATAGAGGTTACCGCCGCAGTTGTTTCATAAGGAGCATCTTTACCGGCAACCAGACCGCTGACACTCGGCGTGCCGGTGTTGACGGTAATCACATTCAGCTGCACATCCGCATCGCCTGCCTGTGCTGCATTCTGTGCGCCGGGGCGGATCAGGGTGAAAGAGCGCGCATCATTGCGGCGATAGGAATAGCCTGTACCGCTGAGCATTTGTGCAAGCGCAGCATCGACACTCAGCTTGCCTCGCACGGGTGCGGTGCGGATATTGGCGGGCAGGGTGCCGTCAACAAGAATATTCGTGCCGGTTTGCGCTGCAAAGCGCACAATCGCGGAAGACAGTCGTTGTGCAGCAAGCGAAAAATCACGTTTTGCTTCTGCGGCAGCCGCTGCAGTTGCTTCAGGCTGCTGTGCATGAGCCGCAGGCATAATGAGTGCAGCAATCGCCACAGAACAGGCCCAGATTTGCGGACGCAAAATCATACGCTTTTTGAGGTTTCCGCTTTTTACCGGCAATGGCATTCCGTTTCTCCAGATCAGCAAACAGGTTCTGACTGTAAGACGGAAAACTTTTGTGATTTTCTGATAAAAATTATCATATTTTAAAAAATAATTTGAAAGCGCAGTTTTCCGCTAATTTGAAAGTGTTAGAGCGACCTATGTGTGCCAAGTCTGGCACACGGCGCTCTAGGCGCTATAAATCAGCGTACCCCATAGCGGTATATGGCGGGTTTTAATCGGCAAAGTTTGGGTGAGTTGTGTCAGCACCGTATCAATATCCTGAATATTGATGACCAGTGTCACCGGACGTTGCGCAAGGCTGCTATCCATTAATATCAGCTGCTCTGCCGACCAGCGATTGAGCACCTGAACAATATCACTCAAAGGCTTGTCGATGAAAACCAGCCGTCCTTCCAGCCATGACAGATCAATCTGGTCGTCCGCAGGCAGCGGGGCGCTGATCTGTTGCTTTTCATAAGTGAGTTTTTGTCCCTGCTGCAACGTGACGGATTGTGCAGCATAATCAATGCGCACTGCATGTTCTGTCACCAGAACTTCAGCCAGATCATTGAGCAAAGCGATATTGAATTTTGTGCCAAGCGCTGTCACACGGCCGGAAGCTGCCTGAACACTGAAAGGCGCCTGACCGCGTGCAACACTGAAATAGGCTTCGCCGTGATGCAGGATAATATTGCGCTGCGTCTCTGTTATTTTGACGGACAGAGCAGTGCCGCCGGACATATGAATTTGCGAGCCGTCCGCTAAAGCCACAAGACGGCGCTCACCGCTGGCAGTTTGAAAATCCGGTGCGATTGTTTTCATCACGCCATAGCTGCCTGCACCAAAAGCGGCGAGCAACAATAGCTTGCCGAAATTGCGCCGGTTCATGCGGCGCGTTGTCTTGCGCTTTTGCATCCGATGCATCTGCGTTGTACCTGCCCAGAGTATTTCCGCTTTTCTATAGGCTTCGGCATGGTGCGTATCGGCTGCAATCCAGCGCTGATGCGCGGCTATTGTCTCTGTACCGGCTTGTCCGTCACTCAGCACTGTAAACCAGTCGATTGCCCGGCGCATCACCGGATCGAGCGCCTGTTCGGCCTCTGCGCTCCAGTGTTCATTGTCGCTGATATCTGGTTTGGTGGTCATGCGCGCTTACCTGTCAGGCCGTTTTCCGCCTGACTGACGCGATATTGCAGATGGATCATCACGCGGTTCATCTGGCTATAGGCAGTTTGCAGCGGCAGATGCAATTCACGGGCAATGTCAGCAAATGTTTTGCCGTCAAGCCGCATGAGATAAACCCGTCGCGGAATATCCGGCACTTCCGACAAAGCCTGTTCGAGTATGCGCATGAATTCAGCACTGATCAAAATTTCATCGGCCAGCGGCGCGGGATCGGCAAATGTTTCGCTTAATGCGGCGGTGTGGCCTGCCAGCGGGTTCAGTTTCTGGCTGCGGGCATGGTCGGTCTGCAAATTTGCTGCCACGCGGAAAAGATAGGCTTTGTGATTATCGGGCAGGGTTGCAAATTTATTTTTACGCGCTGCGGTCATCAGGCGCAGAAAAGTCTCCTGAGTCAGGTCTGCCGCCACATCCTGCGCAGCCCCGCGGCGGCGCAGAAAACGTTGCAGCTCTGCGCTGTAATTTCTAAAAAGGTTAGTGAAGTTCCACATTATCAGGTCAAAAACTACCGCTGGCGCATAAAGGATTCTGTCAGAAATTTTATGCTGTGTAGTAAATATGACTTAAACAATCAAGTTAATCTATGTATTTGTATCCGGCTAATAAATGCCTCGCCGGAGATAAATGATCGGCAGGGGGCAGATACAAAAAACACGGTGAAAAGTCTCCTTTTCACCGTGTCTTCCCAACGTGGCTTTCATTATTAGTTTTTCAAAGACTGGAGGTCAGAACAACTATTAAATATCCACGTCTGTTAAGGAGACTTGTCGTTGAAAAATCTCCTTAATACTGTTCATCAGAAAGAGCGCTGGAAGCGAACCACGCCACCGACAGCATCTTTTTCACCACTGAGAATACGAACAGGATGGTCTTTTTTCCATGTGGTGTAGTTGAATTCCGGAGTGATGGTGAAACCCGGAACCAGTTGATAGGCGACATTCGCAGCAAAAGCAGTTTTGCCCCAATCTTCATAAGCAGCCTGAATGTTGAAAGTCGCATTGTCGGTTGCTTTGTACTGCGCACCACCCCAGACAGCCCAGTCCCCACCCCAGTTTCCATACATGCCGGTATTCTCTTCATAAGAAGCGTAACCGCCCTGCACCCACAGGGAGAGTGTGTCTGTTACATTCACATCAAAGCGAACTTTACCGGCCCATTCTTCAAGATTGGCATCATAGGCGACAGTACCTGCAATCGCGCCCCAACCCTGTTCAAACTTCAGGCCGCCAACAACATGCGGCATATAGCTGTCGATACGGTTATTGAAGTCGCGCTGCAGCCAAACGCCGGAGGCATCATCATAATAATTATTTTGCCCTTTATCGCCGCCTTGTTCGAGCGATATGATAGCTGAGAAACCATTGCCACCAGCAAAAGTATAGCTGATCAGATTGGTGCGGTAATAACCCGCTGCAACCACGTCATCATTGATGATGTCGCCGAGATATCCGGTGAAAGTATGAAATGCGGATTCATCCAGCCCCATCCGCAGGCCGCCAAGCTGTATATAAGCATAATTCAGCGTATGGGCGCCCTGTGAACCATTTGAGAAGTTGAAGCGGTTTTCAGTAAAAGTTTTGAGCGTGCCCAGTTCGGTTTCCGAAGTGGTATAGGTGCGCAGAGTGAAGCGTGCGAGTTTATCCCAAGTGTCTTGATGGTCGCCATTCGCATCAACATAACCGAGCTTGCTGCCGGTGTAGGGATCATCGCCAAAAGATGCATCGTAACGAACATATCCGCCGATGCGTAAGCAGGTTTCTGTGCCGGGAATGTAAAAATAGCCCGCGCCGTAAGCATCGCAAACGCGCACATATTCCACGGCTTCCGGTTCCGGCGCAATAACAGCGTCGGCGGCCTGCGCTCCGGTTGCCGCAATAAATGCAGCAGCAGAGCCAAGAAGAAGACTCTTAATAGTCATGGCGTTTATCCCACTTAGCTTTGTCAGTGTGAAATCTACTGGCTAAAGTTTACGGGTTGTGGTCGCTCTTACTACTGTAGAATCTTGCAGGATGCGGTGTAAATTTCAGAAAGCCGGTCGGGCACTGACGCCCGACCGGCTTGTTTTTGCATTTTATTTGCGTGCAACGGGGCGGACCAATGGTGTCACGCGTCTGATGGTGACGCGGCGGTTTTCCTGCTCGGCAGCTTGCGTGCGGATTTTCAGGAAGCGCTCGCCATATCCCTGCGTTACAAGGTTTTCTGCCGGAATGTCATAGACTTCTGTCAGCAGGCTTGCCACAGATTCCGCGCGCTGGTCGGACAGCACGAGATTTGAGCGGTCAGAGCCGATAGCGTCTGTGTGCCCTTCAATGAAGAAGGTTTCACCAGGGTCTTTGGCGAGCACTTTTTGCATTGCGCTTGCAACTTTGCGCAGGGTTTTGGCCTGCGACAGTGAAACCTCGGCACTGCCGGTGGCAAAGTGAATTGTATCCAGATCGATACGGCGCACCTTGTCACGCAGACGTGCGGAGTGACGGACTTCATCAATCGTGTAGACACGTTCAATCCGCTCTACAGGCGGCTGAGCAAGGAAGTCATAGAAGTCACGTTCCGGATCTGCAGCGACATCAATAATATAGTCACTGACAGGAATGGTCAGCCGCATCGGCGGCAGATCATATCCGACATCGAAGATCGCCGCACGCGGAGTGTCATCATATTCAGGTGCATAGATCATCAGATATTCATTGCCGTCACGGTCGATACGTGAGCGCTGCAGAATATCACCGTAACGGTCATAGATGGTTACGATCTCGTAGCCGCCGGGACGCACAATGGTTTCACGCAGGCGACCGCGCGGCAATTCATCATAATAGGAACGCTCGGCATCACGACGCAGGCGGGGACGATCATCGCCACGGACGAAGATGCGGTCGCCTGTTTCCAGAATGATACGGTTATCGATTTCCTCAACAACCTTCACATTGGTGATATTGTTGATTGTCGTGTTGTTAATAACGGTATTATTCACAACCGTATTATTGATGATATTTGTAGTGTCCGGAACCACAAAGGCTGGTGCATCTTTGATGCGCGTGCCTTCTTCTTTGAGATTGGCTTCAATCTGCTGCGGCAGATTTTCAGAGATCGTGGCCGGAATTTCAACCTGAGCAGCGGCATCATTCACAGGCGGAGGCGTATTCTGCTCTTCGGCTGCACGCTGTTGCTCTCGCTGTTTACGGCGCTCTTCTCTGGATTGGTTGCCGCCGAAATTATCCGCATCCTTATCACTGTCAAGAATGGCGGCTCCGTTTTCAACGGGCAGCACAATGGTTTCATCTGTGCTGGCAGGATCTTTGGCAATCTCCTGTTTTTGCTCAGGTGTACGCTCGTCAATAATTTCAGCTTTAGGTTCGGCAGGCTGTGTGTTTTCAGGCTGCTGAACTTCCTGCTCAGGCTGTGACTGCGGCACCTGCTGATCCGGCTGTTTGGCCGGTTCAGCCTCTTGTTCCTGAGGCTTTTCATCCGTCACAGGCGGCTGAGGGGCAGGTTGCTCAGGTGTTGTCTGAGGGACAGGCTGTTCTTCCGGTTGTTTTACAGGCTCCTGTTCGGTTGGTGCAGGAGGTGTTTCTTCGGATGGAGCAGGCTGAGGTGCAGGCTCCGGTTTAAGGTCAGGCTTTGGTTCTGGCGCTGGCTTCGGCTCCTGGCTTTCCTTAGGTTTGGATTGCTCTGCTGCTTCTTTGGCCTGCTTTTCTGCTTCTTCGTCTATAGCTTTTTGCTGGTCAGCATTTTTCTGCTGTTCCGCAGCGTCTTGCTGTGCCCGTTCTGCAGCCTGTTTTTGTTCTTCTGCCTGTCGGGCAGCCTCGTCCTGCGCTGCTTTTTGCTGCTCTTCAGCTACACGTTTTGCCTCTTCTTCGGCAGCACGCTGTTGCTCGGCGGCACGTTGCTGTTCTGCAGCCTGTCGTTCAGCTTCTTCCTGAGCGGCTTTTTGCTGCTCTTCAGCTACGCGTTTTGCCTCTTCTTCAGCGGCGCGCTGTTGCTCGGCGGCACGTTGCTGTTCTGCAGCCTGTCGTTCAGCTTCTTCCTGAGCGGCTTTTTGCTGCTCTTCAGCTGCGCGTTTTGCCTCTTCTTCGGCGGCACGCTGTTGCTCGGCGGCACGTTGCTGTTCTGCGGCCTGTCTCTCAGCTTCTTCCTGAGCAGCTCTTTGCTGCTCTTCAGCTGCCCGTCGCGCTTCCTCTTCGGCTGCGCGTTGTTGTTCCTCAGCCTGTTGCTGACGCAGCATCTGGTCGTCAGCCGGCTGTTCGCTGTTTTCCTGTGCGAGGATGATCGGGGCTTCTGATGTGCCGGCCTGAACAGGCTGCATCATGATGGAAGCCGAGAAAGCCGGAAAAACAACTGTTGCGAGCAGTTTAGAACGAAAACTCATAATCCCTCTCCTTAGGAAGGCAGAAATTGCATAGGTTGCATTTCGTCAATTCCCGATCGAAATAACACTTAATTGCCGGTGCTTATTATTTGCTGATTTATGGCAAATTTCGGCGATATGAGGAAATGGTTAGTTCACGTTTTATGAACCTTTGCTGAATGTCAGAGAGCAGAGGTCTTATGAGTATAGTAAAATCCGGCTGCTTCTAAGCTGGTTTGCTGGCGAGAAATGCAGCACGCGCGACATCCTCTACCTGATGATCCTGTAATGTGCTGGTTGCAATACGCACGGCGGCCAGTGGGCGGACGGAGAATTTGGAACCCGGTGCCACGGCAATATTACGGGCGGCCAGCGTAATCAGTGCAAATTGTTCGGATTCTACCGGCATCAGACAGCACAGACCATGATTGTCCGGAATGTTTTTGCCGTGAGCGGCCAATGCCTGCTGAAAACGGCTGGCACGCTGCCGGTAAATCTGCTTTGCCTGCTCCAGACTATGTTGCGTTGCCTCATCCTTGAGCAGCCATGCAACGGCGGATTGCAAAATACGGCTTGTCCAGCCGGAGCTGAAGCTACGATAAGACTGGATTTGCTCTACAAGACTGGCGGAGCCAGAGAGCACTGCCAGACGCAAATCGGGGCCTAACGTCTTGGAATAAGACAGAATATGGACCACCCGATCAGGAAAACGTGCGCCGAGCGTCTGACGCGGTGCCATAGCAATATCGGCAACACCGTCATCTTCAATGATAAGTGTATCATGCCCTTCCAGAACATCACCCAATGCCATCAACCGTTCTTTGCTCATGCAATGGCTGGTCACGGAATGAACCCGTGGCTGAAACAGAAACGCGGCAGGTTTCTGCTCCAGAGCAGATGCGAGAGAAGAGGGCAGCGGGCCCTGATCATCACAGGTGACGGGAATGATTTTAGCGCCGAAATCTTCAAGAATATCAAGAAGGCGCATCGCAGTCGGATCTTCAATGGCGATAGATGATCCGGGCGTTACAAGGGCATGAATAAGCGTATAAGTGGCATTATAGCCGCCATTGGTGGCCAGAAAGGCTTCCGGCTCATAAGGCCAGTCGCGGCGCACGGCCTCTTCAAGCTCAGGTAATATGCGAACACGCTGATAGCTGTTGAGACCATCCGCCTGCGCACCGTGGCGCAAAGCCTGTTCCAGTGATGGCAATAAAGCTGTGTCCGGTATGGCCATTGAAAGATCCAGCACATCATCACCGTAATTGCCGAAGCTCATCAATCGTGCTGGTTTTGCTGCAAAATGATCACCGCTGACCCATGTGCCGTTGCGGCCTTTGCCATTGATAATTTTGAGCTTACGCAATTCGCTCAAGGCCTCGGAGATGGTAGCGGGGCTGATCCCCAGAACATAAGCCAGATCGCGGATCGGCGGTAATTTGGTGCCGACCGGCAAGGCACCGCGTCTGATTAATCCTGCCATGTCGCGGGCAATGCCGCGCATCGTGCGGTCTTCAAGGTGGCGGGCAAACCACTCGCTGGAGAAATCAGGCACCATAACTATTTATCCGATTTAATGTTCAGTAACATAATAACGTTTGATCGGTTCAATTTGAACATTTAACTTCATTTGTACAGAGGAAATTTTGAGGGAATATTTATGCCGGTTAAATTGCGTATCGCTGTGCGTGACTGGGATTATCTGACACCGCTGGCTTTGGGTGATGTGCGTTCTGACAAACTTGATGTGATTGTTGATCGTGTGGGCACGCTGGTTTCGCATCCGGGAGAAGATGAGGCTCATGAAGCGTCCGAAATGTCATTCAGCCGTTACGTTTCTTTGCGTGATGAGGGTGATACCAGCATTGCCGGCATTCCGAATTTCATCATGCGCGGTTTCCGTCATCGTTGCATCATCACCAGTACAGACAGCGGTATTACCCGTTTTGAACAGCTGAAAGACAAGAAGATCGGCGTCACCGGCTGGCGCGATTCCGGCAATACATGGACACGTGCGGCACTGCGCCGTCATGGTATCGGGGTTGAGGATGCTTATTGGTATGCAGGCCGTTTGACAGAAGCGCATCCGGTTACAGATCGTCTGGACGGTTTTGGCCGTGCAGGCCGGATTGAAGCTATGCCGGGTGAGCAACCGATGATGGATGCCCTGCGCGAGGGTGTGCTGGATGCGGTATTCACACCCTTTATGCCGGATGGTTATTTTGGCAAAAATTCCGGTTTCCGTCAGGTGCTGACCGATTTCCGCAGTGCGGAGCTGGCCTATTATAATGATGTCGGTTACGTGCCGGGCATGCATCTGATGGGTATCAAGCCGGAAATTCTGGCAGAACATCCGTGGGTGGCGCAGGAACTGAGCGATCTCTTGGATGAAAGCCAGCGCGTGTGGACGGCAAAGCGCCGCAAATATGCGGAAACCACGCCTTGGATGCTCGATGAATTGCTGAAATGCGCGCAGGATCTGCCGGAAAACTGGAATGTCAGCGGTATCGCTGCCAATGAAGCGATGATCAATGATTTCGCTGAGGAATTGCATTTGCAGGGTATTTTGCAGCGCAAACTGAGCGTTGAAGAACTGTTTCCGTTTTATGCGAACAAGGCGTGACGGCGTTAACTGTGTACATTGCGCCAACTGAACTATTGGGAGAGTGAGATGAAAAAAACTATACTGGCAGCTGCTGTATTTGGCAGTGTTTTTGCACAACAGGCTTTGGCTGAGGATGTGAAAATTCCGGAACAGGCATTGAATGAGGCGCTGCGCGCCCGTCTGCCGGAAGAAATCATCAAGGCCGGTGTTATTAATGATGTGAATTCCGGTTCCTTCCCTCCTTACCAGATCATCAATGGTAAGGACGTGAACGGCGCTGCGACTGACATGACCGATGCACTCGGTCAGCTGCTCGGTATCAAAATCACCCATTCGACAGTCAGCGGCCTGCCATCGGTTCTGAGCGGTATTTCTGCCGGACGTTACCAGCTTGGCTTTGGGCCGAACGGTGATTTTCCGTCCCGTCAGGGCGCCAATGATTTTGTCGACTGGGTGCGTGAATATGTGGTTTTCGCGGTGAAGCATGGCAATCCGGAAGGTATCACATCGCTGGATACAGCCTGCGGCAAGCGTATCGCTGTAATGGCTGGCGGTTCGGCTGAAAAAGTGATCAAGGAGCAGAATGAGAAATGCACCGCAGACGGCAAGCCGATTGAAGTGCAGTCTTATAATGACCAGCCAAGCTCCATTCTGGCTGTGCGCTCAAACCGCGCCGATGCGTTCTTCTCATCACAGGCACCTCTGACCTATTTTGTTCAGCAGTCCAATGGTCAGCTTGAACTGGCTGCAACCGGCCAGAAAAACGGTTTTGACGACCTGTATCAGGGCGCAGTTCTGCCGAAAGACTCCCCGCTGAGCGAAGTGTTCCGCGACGGTATCCAGATGCTGATCGACAACGGCACCTATGCCACGATCATGAAAAAATGGGGTCTGGAAAAGAACATGATTGATAAAGCCGGTATCAATCTCGCCGGAAAGACCGCGCAATGAGTGAGTTGCGTGGTTCAGGCGCAGCCGTGGGTGATGTCGAACGTTTCGACGTCGCCCGTGCGCGCGCACCCTTTCCGCTGAAACGTGTGATCCTGTGGGCTGTTGTTCTGGGGGTGGCATTGGATTTCGGTATTATTGTTGCCAATAATCCGAATTTCGGCTGGCCGGTCGTCGCCGCTTATTTCTTTGATTCAACAGTGATGGAAGGGCTGTATATCACCCTCAGCCTGACCGTTGTGGCGATGATTATCGGTGTTGCGCTTGGCCTTATTCTGGCAATTGCCCGCATGTCGCAGGACAGGCTGGCAAGTTCGCTGTCCAATCTGTTCATCTGGTTTTTCCGCGGTACGCCGCTACTGGTGCAGTTGATCTTTTGGTACAATCTTTCAACCTTGTTTCCGAAAATCTCGCTGGCTATCCCGTTTGGCCCGACACTTGTCAGCTGGAATACCAACGACCTTATCACACCGCTGACCGCTGCGATTGTTGGTCTGGCGCTGAATGAAGCAGCCTATATGGCGGAGATTATCCGTGGCGGCCTGTTGTCTGTTGATAAAGGACAGGGCGAAACCGCAGCCGCTTTTGGTATGACACGGGCACGCGCATTGCGTCGTATCATCATCCCGCAGGCCATGCGTTCTATCGTGCCGCCGACAGGGAACCAGCTGATCAGCATGATTAAAGCGACATCACTCGTCAGTGTTATCGCCATGGCCGATCTGCTTTATTCTGTTCAGTCGATCTATAACCGCACATTCGAGGTTATCCCGATGCTGCTGGTGGCGGTTGTGTGGTATCTGCTGATTACATCCGTGCTGAATGTCGGACAGAGTGCAATTGAACGTCATTATAACCGTGGTGAACGCGGCGATGCGGTCAAAGACGAAGCACCGGTTCAGATACAGGAGAATGCATGATGGATAAGAGCACCAATATGCAAAAGCCTCTTGTTCATGCCCATAATGTGCACAAAGCCTTTCACGGTATTGAAGTGCTGCGCGGCATTGATCTGGAAGTGCGCTCGGGCGAGGTTGTGGTCATTCTCGGGCCTTCCGGTTCGGGCAAATCCACCTTCCTGCGTTGCATCAACCGGCTTGAAACCATCGACAAAGGTTCGATTTTTGTCGATGAGCAGCAGATCGGTTATAAATATAAAAACGACCGCCTGCTGCCATTGTCAGACCGTGCTATCGCCAAACAGCGCAGCCAGATCGGTATGGTGTTCCAGCAGTTCAATCTCTATCCGCATATGACTGTTTTGCAGAATGTGATTGAGGCTCCTGTCGGTGTTCATGGCCGCAGCAAAAGCGAGGCTATTGAAACGGCCAAGGAATTGCTGGCGAAAGTCGGTATGTCCCACAAGCTCAATGCCTATCCGCGCCAGCTTTCCGGTGGGCAGCAACAGCGTGTAGCGATTGCCCGTGCACTGGCCGTGAAGCCGAAACTCATCCTGTTTGATGAGCCGACTTCCGCGCTTGATCCGGAGCTGGTGGGTGAGGTGCTGACAACCATGCGCAGTCTCGCCGATCAGGGGCAGACGATGATCGTGGTCACCCACGAAATCGGCTTTGCCCGTGAAGCCGCAGACCGTGTGATCTTCATGGATGGCGGCAAGGTGGTTGAAGAGGGCACACCGGAAGAGGTGATCGAAAATCCTCAGCATCCGCGTACCCGCAGCTTCCTCAGCCGTTTTATCTGATAAAAAACAACACGCCGGAGACAAAACCGGCGTGTTTTGTATATATGATACAGTAGTTTGAGTCTCTGACCGCAATGCAGCATGCCTGCCGATAAATATTACAGGAGATCCCGTTATGAGGACGGGAGCAGACCATGACACAGTCCGATAATTTCGCCCGTATCGCCGATCTTGAACCACGCCGCAGCGCATTGGAAGAAATCCGCCATCATCTCCATGCCAATCCTGAATTGTCTTTCGAAGAAGAAAAGACCGCAGCCTATGTCGCGGAAAAGCTGGAAGGCTGGGGCTATGACGTTACCCGCAATGTCGGCGGTCACGGTGTTGTCGGCCGGCTGACTGTCGGTACCGGAGGTCGCAGCGTTGCGATCCGTGCCGATATGGATGCGCTGCCAATTCTGGAGAAAACCGGCCTGCCTTATGCAAGTACAGTGGCCGGTAAAATGCATGCCTGCGGTCATGACGGCCATACAACCATGCTGCTTGGTGCGGCTGAACATCTGGCACGGACAAAGAATTTCAACGGCACTGTCACACTGGTATTCCAGCCGGCAGAAGAAGCCGGTGAAATCAGCGGTGCGCAGGCAATGATCGCGGACGGTCTGTTTGAGCGCTTTCCGTGCGATGCGATTTTCGGCCTGCACAATCATCCGGGTGCGCCGGAAGGCACTATTCTCACCCGTTCCGGCCCGATGATGGCTGCGGCTGATACGGCCTATATCAAAGTCATCGGCAAAGGCGGCCACGCCTCCCGCCCGCATCTGACCGTTGATCCGGTGATGGTCGCCTGCAGTCTGGTGATGGCTTTGCAAACTGTGGTTGCCCGCAATGTCGATCCGACTGAAACAGCAGTGATCACTGTCGGCACAATTCACGGCGGCGAAGCATCCAATGTTATTCCTGATGATGTTGATCTGGCTGTGAGCATCCGCTCTTTCTCACCGGTCGTGCGTGAACTGCTGCAAAAGCGCGTTTGTGAACTGACTGAGCAGCATGTGGCAGCCTATGGCGCAACAGCTGAGATCAAATATGAGTTGGGTTATCCGGTGGTGGTCAATTCCGATGCGGAAACCGCTTTTGCGACGGAAGTCGCGCGTGAGCTGATCGGCGATGCCAAGGTTTCAACCTGTCCGCTAATCCCGGGCAGCGAGGATTTCTCTTATTTCCTCCAGCACAAGCCGGGCAGTTTCCTGCGTCTTGGTAATGGTGTGGATTCAGCCGTGCTGCATAATCCGAAATATAACTTCAATGATGCAAATCTGCCGGTTGGTTCTGCCCTCTGGGCACGACTGGCTGAACGTTATCTGGCTGCCGGTGGTAATAGCTAAAGCATGTCTCCCAAAAGTGGGCGCCGGTTTTGGGATAAAGACATGCGTTAAAACAAAGAAATAGAGCGGGTGCAGCGGATCCGATTACATGCAGCACGCTCTTGTGAAACGTATCTGAGAGATAAAAAGGTGGTTCGCCACCTTTTTATATGCACTCCTATCATTATTTTCTGCGGCTGGTGCAGGCCTCATATCCGTTGGCAAAGAGACGTCCGGCACGCATACCGATCATGCGTGGCATATCCGCCAATGTGGCGGCACCTATAGAATGTGCCATAGCGATTGTTGCCTGAGCACAGATCGCAGCATCTTCCGCGGCATTATGATGATGAAAGCTCAGGCCAAGATAATCAGCCAGAATATTCAGCTTGTGTGACGGCAATTGCGGCCAGACTTTTTGTGCCATTTTGACGGAACACAGATAATGCAGTTCAGGATAGCTCTGCTGATATTGATCCAGCGAAGCGCGCCAGACACTGAAATCAAAAGCTGCATTATGGGCAATCATTGTGGCTCCCATAAAGTCATCAGCGAATTCATCCATCACTTCCGGAAATTCTCCGGCATCTTCCACATGCTCCGGACGAATGCCGTGGATGGCAATGTTGAAAGAGGAAAAGCGCATAGTTTTCGGCCGGATAAAGCGCTCTTCAACACGCACGACCTGACCATCTTCAATCCATGCCAGACCGACAGAACAGGCGCTGCCGCGTTGTTCATTGGCAGTTTCAAAATCAATTGCAATGGTTTTCAAGGGATGCTTCGGCACTGTCTGTATGTGTTGTTACTGGAGAATAATAAGCGCATGGTCAAGAACCGGAGCTGCTGATGGCGGTAAAGCCGTCAGATCGCGCTCCATTCCTCCATTCTCTCGCGAATGAGATTGCGCAGAATGGGGAACATTGGCGGCTGGGAACGGCCGGACAGGCGGATGATGGCGAATTGCGACGTGTCTGAAACCGGACGCACAGGAACTTCCACCAGTTGTCCTGATGTTATCAGCTCATGTGCCGGTGCGATAACGCCGTAATAAATGGTTTGACTGCTCAATGTAGTCTGAAGCAACCCGTCAATCGCGTCGGAGTGGAAAGTTACGCTCTCATCCGGATGGGCTTCCGGTCCGTAGATCGCAACCATATTGCGTATCTGCTCCGGCGCGAGGATTGTGGTTGCCAATGGCCATGGCCGCAGATCAGAAAATTTGACCTGTTGATTTTGCAGCAAGGGATGCCCCTGACTGACCAGAAAACCTGTGCGCAATGCGGGCAGCATTTCAATATGCAGATCTGCGGTTATCGTCACACCTCTGATTTCGACAACCAGCATGTCCAGCGTTCTCTCCCGCAACGCCTGCACCTGCAGCGGAATGGAACCGCGCATCAGCAGAATATGTAAAGACGGATTGGTGGTTGAAAACCGGCTCAGAAGCGGCGCTGTGAGCAGGGCGCTTGGTGTTGATCCAAGCCCGATCCTGATCCTTCCCGCACTGCCTTCATGCTGTTGTTTGACCACACGATAAAGCTCTTCTGTCTCGAACAATACGCGGCGTGCATGGTCGAGCACCACATTGCCAAAAGCCGTGACTTCACAGCGCTTGCCGATGCGATCAACCAGCTTCATCCCCAGCTCGGCTTCCAGTTGCGCAATGCTGCGCGACAGTGCCGGTTGGGTGAGATGCGCATGTTCCGCCGCCCGTGTGAAAGAGCCTTTCTCAGCAAGCGCAATAAAATGTCGTAATTGCTGAATGTTCATGAAACTTTCCTAAACTGGCATGCCTATTATGCATGATTATCAAATTTACTATGCATTGGACAAATGAAAATGCACCTCGTAGCTAACATCGGTAATGGTTTTTAAGTCTAGGAGGGTGGAGTCATGAAAAACATCAGAACGCTGATTGAGCGCGATGTTGAGGAGTTTGTTGCGCTGAGGCGTGATCTGCACCAGCACCCTGAACTGGCATTTAACGAAATCAGAACCGGTGGCATTGTCGCTGATCTGCTGGAAAAATGGGGTTACAAGGTTGAGCGCAATATCGGCACAACCGGTATTGTCGGCCAGTTGCGCAACGGTGATGGATCAGCGGCCATTGGTCTGCGTGCGGATATGGATGCGCTGCCGATTTTGGAAGCAACCGGTCTGCCTTATGCCAGCGTCAATAGTGGTGTGATGCATGCCTGCGGGCATGACGGACACACAACAATGCTGCTCGCCGCTGCAAAAGCGCTGGCCGAGCGCCGCAATTTCAACGGCACTGTTAATCTGATCTTCCAGCCTGCTGAAGAATATGGCCGCCCTGATAGCGGTGCAGCCCGTATGGTTGCTGACGGCTTGTTTGAAAAATTCCCGTGCGATGCCGTTTTTGGTATCCACAATATGCCGGGTTCCCCGCAAGGACAGTTGCAATTTTACGATGGTGCAATGATGGCATCGTCCGACAGTGTTTCCATCAAGATCGCCGGTCGCGGTGGTCATGGTGCGCAGCCGCACACAACGGCCGATCCGATTGTTGCTACTGCTGCTATCGTGGTGGCCTTGCAGACTGTTGTCGCACGTAATGTTAATCCGCTGGATGCTGCTGTTGTTACCGTCGGTGTTATGCAGGCAGGTATGGCGAATAATGTCATCCCTGAGACTGCACAGATTGAACTGACGGTGCGCTGTTTCAAGCCGGAAGTCCGCGATCTGCTTGAGGACCGTATTCGTGATCTGGTCGCCACACAGGCACAGAGTTTCGGCGTCAAAGCTGATATTGATTATGTTCGCGGCTACCCTGCTTTGCAGAATTCCACTGAAGAAACTGAGTTCGCACGTGAGGTCGGCAAGCGCTTTGCCGCTGAAGGTAATTTTGTTGCGCAGACCACCCCGATGACCGGCAGTGAAGATTTTGCCTTCATGCTCGAAAACCGTCCGGGTTCTTATATTTTTCTCGGAAACGGCGATCAGCCGGGCCCTGTGAGCCGTGCGCTGCATAATGACGGTTTCGATTTTAATGACGCGAATATCGTTGAGGGAGCCGCCTATTGGGTGGCCTTGACGGAGGAATTTCTGAACGGCAACACAGGCCGTAAAGACTAAAACTATTATATCTGTTGGAGGATAACCATGAGCGCTTCTGTTATGCACGCGCCGCATACGGCTTCGGACGATCTGTCCGGCCAGTCTGAAAAACCACCGGTCAAGGCAATCGCCGCGGCCGTTGCCGGTAACGCTCTCGAATTTTACGATTTTATCGTCTATTCGTTTTTCGCGGTTTATATCGGGCAGACATTCTTCCCGCTCGGCAGTGAAACAGCAAGCCTTCTGGCCTCGGTTGCAGTTTTCGGTGTGGGCTTTTTCACCCGTCCGCTTGGCGGCGTTCTGATTGGTGCTTTCGCGGATAAAGCAGGGCGTCGCGCTGCAATGATCCTGACTGTGACGCTGATTACCGTCGGTACATTGGGTCTGGCCGCAACGCCGAGCTATGAAACCATCGGCATTGCCGCGCCGATCATCGTTCTGCTGTGCCGTCTGTTGCAGGGGCTGGCACTTGGCGGTGAAGTCGGACCGGCATCGGCCATGCTGATTGAAGCTGCACCGCGTGACAAGCGCGGCCTTTATGCCAGCTGGCAGATTGCCAGTCAGGGTATTGCCGTTGTTGCCGGTGGCCTGATGGGCGTGCTGGTGTCCTGGTATCTGCCGCATGAAGATCTGGTGTCATGGGGCTGGCGTATTCCGTTCCTCGTCTCGTTGGCGCTTATTCCGATTGCGCTTTATATCCGCCGCGCATTGCCGGAAACACTGGAAAAGCCAAGCGATAAAACCGGTACGCAGATTGTGACTTCGGTATTCTCCGATCACACACGTTTTCTGGTGCTGGGTATTCTGGTGATGATCTCCACCACTGTGTCGACACAGGTAGGTAACTATATGACCACCTATGCCATTCAGACCCTGAAACTGCCTGCAATTCTCGCGCAGGCCGGTACAGTGCTTGGCGGTACGATGACTTTCATTTTCGCCCTCGTTGCCGGTTATCTTGCTGATAAATATGGTCGCAAAGGCGTGATGATCTGGCCGCGTATCGTGCTGATGATTGTTATTATCCCGCTGTTCTTCTGGCTGTCGGAATCCAAAGATGCGACTGTGCTGCTGATTGTTACCGCTGCGATTACACTGCTCACCTCGATGACAGGCGCTGCAAGTCTTGTGGCAATCCCTGAGATGATGCCGATTGCTCTGCGTGCCACCGGTGTTTCCCTGATCTATGCGATCGGTGCGACATTGTTTGGCGGCACCACACAGTTTATCATCACATGGCTGATCGGCATTTTTGGTGCTGTGGCACCGGCTTATTATGTGGTTGCAACCAGTGTGATTTCGCTTGTGGCAATGTTTATGATGCCGGAAACCCGTAATTTTGACGTTAAACGTTAAAAGATCGCGCATTTGAGAATGGACAGAATGGCTGGCAGTGTTTAGCCATTCTGGCTCACAAGCAGGCGGTGATGCGGCGTAAACCGGTCACCGCTGCTTTCATGACTGTTGGTTACGCAATAGCGGTATCTCAAAGGTGTAAGATAGTTGAAACAGCGTTTGCGCGCCGTACTCGATGAAATCGAGGCTGAAATCAAAGATACCGGTATCCGTGGCAAAGTCGCGGATTATATTCCGCCTCTTGCACAGGTTGATCCTGCGAAATTCGGCATATCCATTATGCTTCATGACGGCACGCTGATTTCTGCCGGTGATGCTCAGGAAAAATTCTCTATTCAAAGTATTTCCAAAGTGTTTGCTCTGGCGCTGGCTCTGGGCAAAAGAGGGGACGGCATTTGGCAGCGTGTCGGCCGTGAGCCTTCGGGCGATCCTTTTAACTCCAGTGTCTTGCTTGAGCTGGAAAAAGGACTGCCGCGCAACCCGTTCATCAATGCCGGTGCCATTGTTATCTCGGATATTTTGCTGAGCTCGCATCAGCCGCGTGAAACGATCGGCGAGATTGTGCGCTTTGTGCAGTCCATTGCTGAGGATGACGATATTTATATTGATGAAGTGGTGGCGAAAGCAGAAGACCGCACCGGCTTCAATAATGCGGCGCTGGCCAATTTGTTGAAAGCGAATAAAAATCTCGACAATCTGCCTCCCCATGTTCTGGGCGTGTATCACCACCAATGTGCTTTGGCGATGTCCTGTGAGCAACTGGCGCGGGCAGGGCTGTTTCTTTCTGCATCCGGCCGCAATCCTGTCAGCAATCACCGGATTGTTAGTGTTGAACGCGCCTTGCGTATCAATGCGCTGATGATGACCTGTGGTCACTATGACGGTTCAGGCGATTTTGCATTCCGTGTCGGCGTGCCAGCCAAAAGCGGTGTTGGCGGCGGTATTCTCGCTATCGTTCCCGGTATTTCATCCATTGCTGTGTGGTCGCCGGGCTTGAACCAGCACGGCAACTCGCTGCTTGGCACACGTGCTTTGGAAATCCTGTGCCGCCGTATGGGCTGGTCGGTGTTCGGGCGCTGAAGCGACACTCTCTGCGAGATTTGCATCGGGCAAAAACGAAAAACCTCACTCCTGAAGGGGGCTTACACAGAAGCTTCGTTTTGAAACCGGATTGCGCCAGCATTTTGTTGCATCGATATAACGAAGTCCGGCTGTTGTTACCTCGTTGAGTAACCACGTACCATCTTTTTGATAGACGACGCTGCGGTCACCGTCGGGCCATACATAGACTTCGAGCCTGATCTGACGGCGCTCTTCTTTGAGTTGTCCGGCAGCTTGGTAGAATGAAAATTCACGGCATATCTTGTCGGAATAGACAGACCCGCGATCATCCTCAACGCGGCACTGCACGCGGTTATGGGAATATAGTCCCTTGCTCCAGTCGGCCAGCAATTTTCGGTTCGCCTGACAAGCTTGCTCAATATTGTCCATGCAGCCCATGTCATAGGCTCTGGAAGCTTCTGATATCATGTCACCTGAATTTTGCAGATCGTCAGGTGTTACAGGGTTTACGCTGTCAGGGTTATCATGTGCCTCCAGCAACATATTTCCGTATTTGATGCAGGCCTCGCCATCTGTCGTCTTCACGTAAGGATGAAAACATCCGTTCCGATAGGCTATCGCGGCTTTTTGTAAATCCGCTTCTGTACCAAGTCCTGAGGCATAGATATTTCCGGCCAGTTTGCATGCATAAGGTGACAGCCCCAAATCTGCAGAATTGCAGGCAAATTCCGACCATTGCAGTGCATCGGCATAGCGGGTCTTCTGACTTAATGCGAATTTGGCCGCATCATAGCAAATACGCACATCCGCAAGTTTTTCGCTGGCGTGAGTAACCTGATATCCGCACGCTTTGGTGTAGACATCCATCGCGGCGTTAACTTCACCGGCGGAATCCAGAGCATTCGCCAGTGAGAGGCAAGTACTGGCAGGGTTGTCATCAAAGCGACAACCGGTACGCAGCACGGACAACAGAGTGACGTTTTTGTTCTCTTCAGGTGACTGATTTATCTCAGGATTATTTTGCGCTTTTGTAGCTATAAGCGATGCTAATGTCTGACAGCCATTGATATTTTCATTATTACACGCATTCGCCAGCATCGTTTCAATACTATGTACCTGATCCGTGCTTTCCAGAGAAGCATAGGCAGATACCGCAGAGCTGCACGCCTGCGGGCCGTTGGACGTCTTGTCTGTCATACATGTCATAACAAGCGTGTCGTAGACTTTGCGCTGGGCCGGTTTTGCCGTTTCGAGATTCGGATCGAGCGCAACACCAAGATTGTCACAAATGCTGTCCTTGTCAGACTGTCCGGCACACAACTTAGTGGCTCTGGCAGCTGCCATATTCCGGTCTTCAGCAGACCAGTGATCAGTTAGTTTGGTCTGTACTGCACAGGCTGCCGGATCCCCCGCGATACAGCCGCGTTCAAGCAAACCTTTTGCTTTTGCAATTCTTGTATCCGTGAGTGGCGGCGTTTTGTTTGCCTGCAGAAAATCACGATATTTATAATAAGCGGGTTTACAGTGCACAATATTGGGTTGTTTCGGGCCGGGCGTACAAATTTCTTCGGTCAATGATCCGAGTGAATAATTCTCGTCGGCTGTTGCAGATGTATATTCACCACGGGCTTGCACGACATATCCGAAGGCATCAGGAACTTCTTCACAAGCCCATGCAATACCGGATCTGCATGCTGTGAGTTTCGCGGTAAAGTTTGATGCGGCCTCTGCAAGCGTAGGCTTTGTATAAGTTGCGGTGCCGCGGGCAAGCAGAATGCAGCTTACAGCCTGACGTGCGTCGCAGCCCGGTTTGGCAAGCTCAGGCAGCACAAGATCTGCAGCATTGCCGGTGCCGCCCTCGACCGCGCGAAACTGCGCATTCTCCAAGGTATTGTCTGTGCGGTTGATCGCCAGCTGACAGCCGCGAATGTCTCCGCCCATACAGCCCATCAGAGCGTAATGTGTAACCTTTGCAGGTAAAGTGCCGTCCGGATCTTCTATATTGTAGATCGCTTCAGCATAGCTGCTGCAGGCTTCGTTCAATCCCAGATCGCAGGCTTTCTTAAGATTAGCTGCATCTCCTGTCTGCCCCATCAAGTTGCGGGCAGCAGCAAGACGGTCGGAGACAGAGGCAAAGCGATCATTCTCTCCCTCTGAAAATTCCTTTTCATTTTTCACTAATGCTTCAATGAATTCGGTTCCAGTTGAGCATTCGCTGTTTTCGGGAAGATTACTGGCGCGGGCTATAATATTCCCGCTCGCCCGAATATTCAGCAGGCCAAGTGAAAGCGCATATTGACCGTCAGCCAATCGGTAAGCGGCCATGGACGGTCGATATTCTTTCAGAGCAACGGCTTGCTTGTTTAAAGCTGTTAGCGTGTCTGTTTTAACCGCGATCAGATGGCAGGTATTGGGAGGAGCCTGAAAATTGCGGCTGCTGTCAGAGCGTTTAGTGAAACCGCAAAAATGACTGATTTTTTCGACAGACACAAAACCTGTCGCACGTTGCAGGCCTGTTCCGGTTGCATAGTCGACTGTAAAATAGGGCAGATTATCTGCCCCGAAGGTGACGTCCTTTATCCGAACCTCTTCGCCTGATTTTAGCACACGGGCAGGGGATTTTCCCGGAGCAGTCATCACTGATGTGGCTTCACATATGAGTCTGGTACTCAGTTCCTGATAGGGAGGTAAATTTTTGGAATGAGCAGCATGAGTGACTGTGAAAACCGACAATAGCAGCACCGATAAGCGCGCAGCTTCTTTTTTGATCCGGCTTATACTGATTACTCTGCAAGTCATCATGCTTTCTCCGCAATAATTCCGACAATACAATGCCGGAATACATGCTTCATGTAACATAGATAATTATGATCTGAATATATTATCCTCGCGCGATCAAACACATGCGGAGTTCACAGCTCAATGACCTGTCTGCTCACTCTGGCCTGTTCTGCAGTCAGCGCCATCAGATGACTTGTGACTGATTTTTGAGCAGCGGTTCTGATTTCATGTCCATAAGGAGCGCGTAGCGCAGTGGCGAAATCTTCCATCAATCGCAGATCGCCGCCCATATGATCACCGGCAAGTGTTTCAATCTGAATTGTGATATCCGGCCGGTCATCAAAGAATTTAATCACCAGACAGCCGTCTTCAAAACAACCGGTCAGTTCTCCCTCGCTACCACCGATGTGGATATGGCGTTCGGTGCGCTTGTTGAAGGCGTGCACTTCAAAACTGGCGGTAATATTATTGGTAAATTCAATGCCGACAATCTGCCGGTCAACCACTGTATTGTCACTATGATAGACACAACGGCCATAAGGCCCGTTACGGATCGCCTGCGTGCGTGCCTCAAGACTGGTGTCAACGGAAATCATCGATACCGGCCAGCCGGTATGGTCTCCCAGATAAATCCGGCGGGCAGAATAGGGGCATGTCATTTCCACCAGACAGCCATCGAGACAACGTTCCGCAGCGCCTTGTGGGGCATTTTCCGGAGTAAATTGTTTCAGGCTGCCGAAACTGGAAATACGTAAAGGCGTTTCATCGGTCAGCCAGTGCAGAATATCCATATCATGGCTGCATTTCGCCAGTATCAGCGGGCTGCCGTCTTCTAAGCGCCGGAAATTGCCGCGCACATAACTGTGCGAATGATGATAATAGCCGATATTTTCGGAAGCACGAATACTTTGCACAGTCCCGAAAGTCCGGTTCTCAATCAGCTCTTTGATTTTAGCAAAGAACGGTGTGTAGCGCAGCACATGGCAGATCATCAAAAAGCGCTGGTTGCGGTCGGCGGCTTCTGCCATGCGCTGACAGGCTTCAACCGTGGAGGCCATCGGCTTTTCCAGCAGCACATTGAATTTGCGATCCAGAGCGGCAACGGCAACAGCTTCATGATCCTTGTCGAGATTAGCAACGACAACGGCATCAACATTCTTGAGCGCGTTGAGCATGGTGATACTGTCTGAAAAGCAGTTTTCCGGTGCAATGCCATGCTTGCTGGCAAATGCAGCAACCGCATCCGGTCTGATATCGCAGACGGCGGCAAATTTCATAAGATGCGGGTTTTTCAGGGCAATATCGCCATAGGCATTGCCGCGATAACCGGCACCGATGAGAGCAACCTGCGGGATCTGTGTCATAATGCTATCCGCTTTAACCGGAAAAAGTGCGGAGCTTTAGAGCGCTGTATATCGAATAGACATACAAGGCTGCAGGCTCCGCAGTCTGGGGGTGAAGGTGTAATGGTTATGATTTGCGTGCGCCGACCAGCTCATCCCACTTTCGGAAAGCCTGCACCATTTTTTCCGGTTTCAGCGGCAGCTCAATCGGATTATTGGCAATCAGGTCATCATATTCAGGACGTCCGAATTGCTTGATAATATCCTGACTATGCTGCGGTGCCATGGATAGCGGTACATTTTTCACCGCAGGCCCCGGATAGAGCGAGCCTTCATTATAGGCAAAGGCCTGTGCTTCCGGTGTGAGCAAGAAGGCCATAATGTCTAGCGTCACCGCCAGAACATCATCTTTCACGCCTTTCGGAATACACATGAAGAAGGCATCAGAAACCCAGTGGAAGCCTTTCAGTGTGGAGATTTTCGCTGTTTCCGGTACAATGCCGACCGCGCGCGGATTAATGTCCCAGCCGGTGGTGGTCACGATAATATCGCGTGAACCTTCGCCGAATTCTTTCATAGTCACGCCGGTACCCGCCGGATAATAATCAATATAATCGCCGAGTTCCGCGAGATAGCTCCATGTTTTCTCCCAGCCGTTGATCGGATCGGTCGGGTCTTTATCACCGAGAATATAAGGCAATCCCATCATGAAGGTGCGGGCAGGGCCTGAATTTGTCGGACGGGCATAGAGGAAACGTCCCGGATTTTCTTTTGCCCAGGCCAGCAATTCTTCAGCACTTTCTGGTGCTTTTGCCACGCGCTCCGGTGCATATTCAAGCAGCGGGCCCGAAGGGTAATAGGTGACAACCACACCGTAACCGGCACCCTGAATTTTATGCAGGTTCAGGGCTGCAGGCTCGTAATTGGCTTCAATATCAGGGAAAGTTTCGTTAAATTCCGGCAGGATTTGCATCCATGTATCTTCGACAAGACCGGCAGCCAGACCGTCGCTGCCTGTCAGTACAAGATCAATATCAACGCGGTTGCTCTTTTGCTGCACTTTGAGCTTACCGGCCAGTTCGGTTACCGGTGCCTTCAGAAACACGATACGTGAAACCTTATCCGGATTGCGCTCGGCATAAAGTTCAAGAGCAGGCTGTACGAGCGACAAAGCCCCGCCGACATCCATCAGCTTCACTTCGACCGGTTTGGCAGGCAGCGGCATTTTGCGGGCAAAACTTAAACCACTCCCAGCCAGAAATGCGGTGGCGGATGCACCTGTAATCAGCACACGCCGGTTCATTCTCAGATCATTGACTTTCATCCTGTTCCCCTTTTTATTTTTATAGGTTGAGCGGTTTTGATGCTTATGCGTCATGCTCCGGAAAAGTTGCTTTCCGTATAAACAGATCAGATGTCCATTCGATGAAACTCACAGGCTGCTTAATGCCTCGGGCAGTGAGAGCTGGTGCCAGAAGTGTCTCAACATTACCGGATGCCATGCGTACTGCTTCTTCAAAAGAGGCAATATTCCATGTCACAAGATTACGCACGGCCTGATCGAGACACAGCGTTGAACCGGCGAGACCGGCACCATTCGGATTTTTGACCATGCCATTGTCATGGCGCTCAATCCGCATATCCGCGAAATGATAAAAGCCTGTCTCAGCCGCTGCTGCAGAAACCGCATCGGTTACCAAAACGGAGCGTGAAATCCCCTTCGCCCGTATCATGACTTTGAGCGCTTGCGGCGGAATATGAAATCCGTCGGCAATGAAGCAGGCGGTGAGGCGGTCTTCGGCCAGCTGGGCAAACAGCGGATTATCCAGCTTTGGCATATGCTGCGGCAGGCCATTGCCGAGATGGGTGGAAAGGCTGGCTCCGGCCGAGGCTGCATGAGCTGCAGTCTCAAAGTTACAATCAGAATGACCGATGGCTGTGAGAATATTGCGGGCCTTCATGGTTGCAATGAATTCTTCAGAGCCGGACAGTTCCGGCGCCAGCGTCACCAGCAGGATCGGCGTGGTGATCCGCGCCTGTAGCTCCTCAATCAGGCTGGCATATGGTGGTGTCATAACGCCAGCCGGGTGGCATCCGGCAAAACCCTGTTGCGGGTTGAGAAACGGCCCTTCAATATGCAGGCCTAAGCACATCAGACGGCCAAGTCTGCTATGCTGAATGGCATTATCCAGCACTTGAATACGCTGCAGCAACACATCCGGTGCCGCAGTGATAAGCGTCGGCAAACAGGCTGTGACACCTGTCGCGAGCATAGCTTCTAATGCATGGTCGAGTTCAGATGCGGTAAGCTTGCCGGAGTTGAAATCAACACCGGCAAAGCCGTTAACCTGAATATCGGTTAAGCCTTTGGTGCGCATGACAAAAGCGACGCTGATTGGGTGTCGAGTAAAGCCACAGTGTTGTTGTGGTTCTGCAAGATGGATGCCGGATGAAGCGGCGTTACTGATCCTTCAAGGGCATTTTTAACAGCCTGCGCCTTGCGTTGATCCGGCACGGATAGAATGATCAGGGATGATTTCATAATCTGTTTAATGCTCATGGAGATAGCCTGAGCAGGCACATCTTCCAGCGTGGCAAACCAGCCTTCACCCATTTGCTGACGGCGGCAGGCTTCGTCCAGATCAACAATAATATAAGGTTTGTCGGTCTCGAAATCGGCCGGCGGGTCATTAAAAGCCAGATGGCAATTTTCGCCGATACCGGCAAAGCAAACATCAATGCTTTCATTCATGATCAGCTTGCTGAGCCTGTTGGCTTCTGCTTCCGGATTATCTTCGGCATTGATTTCGTGGAGTGTGACTTTACCGCCGAGGGGCTCAACAAAACGCTCAATCAGATAGCGGCGGAAGCTTGCCGGATGGCTCTTTTTCATGCCGACATATTCATCCAGATGAAAAGCGGTGACTTTGGACCAGTCAATATCCGGTTCGCGGATCAGCACTTCCAGCATCTCAAACTGGCTGGCACCGGTAGCAACAATAATTGAGGCTTTCCCCTTGTTGCGCAGTGCCGATCTGATGGCTTCCGCACCACGTTTTGCTGCGGCCTCTCCCAATTGCTGTTTCGTGTCGAAAACACGTATTTCCACGCCACTCTCCCCGTTTTAAAAGGCAAAGCATCAGCATTCCCGCGCATGACGCAGGCTGCAAAGCTCTGATTGTAAGGCTGATCGGTAATGTCGCTTTTTTAAGCTGACAATGACCTCTGCCTCCTCCCAACTAAAAGAATACACCTTCATTTTAGGCTTGCAAGTCATTTTTGAATAATATTATTCAAAATAATAATATGGGATGAGTTGCTATGCAGAATTTTCAGAATCTCCGCTTTTCCGATGCGCATCAGCGTGATTGTGCCCGTGTTGTCAGCAGTCTGCTGGAGGCGGATGGGCAGTCGCGCGCCAGCCTTGCGGCTACCCTTGAACTCACGTCCATGACAACCTCCCGCATTATCGCGGATTTGCTGGATAATGGTTTTGTAACGGAAGACGTGGCGGAAAGGCGCGGACGCGGGCGCCCCGGAACACTTGTACGGCTGAACGCACAGCGGATCGGCTTCACTGTTATTAAAATGACCAGCTATCTGGTGGAAGGCGCTTTGCTGGACTTGCAGGGTAATATGATTACCTCGCAGACAAAGCGTTTGAATGATGATGCTGATAATCAGCAGATGACGGTTTTTCTGCAACAAATGATACAGACATTGCGGGCTTCACAACCGGATATGATGGTGCATGTCGGCACGACAATTCTCGTGGCCGGTATTGTTGATGTTAAAAAACGGGTCTGGCTGATTACATCCCGCTGGCCGCAGGTACGGGATTTTAATCTCGCTGAAGCCTTGAACCCTGTTACACCGCTTGTCTGTTTGTTCCGCCAGCTGGATATCGAGCTGGATGTGCATTTCAAAGCAGAGACTACACCGGTCAATACCGCCGCATTATTGCATTGGGGCTGGGGGATCGGACTTGCCTATTGTTCCCGCGATGTCACCAGCATTGCCCATCAGGGGCCTTTTGGTGAGATCGGCCATTGGCGCTTTGATACATTGCAGGATCGCCCTTGCGGTTGTGGTAACAGAGGTTGTCTGGAAACGGCGGTTGCCTTGCCGGTCTTGTTGCAGCAATTGGGGCTGGATGAGCTGACAAGTTTGGGCCAAGAGCAGGATATCGGCGGATATTTGCAGGATGCATCACTTGCAGACCATGCTGATATGCAGCTGGCAATCCGTCTTGTGGCGCGGGCACTGGGCAATATGTGCCGTATTCTGTTTCCTGACAGAGTGTATCTGACAGGGCCGTTTACTTCTAATCAGGCTGTTTTTACTCAGCTATGCAGTCAGTTTCAGGCAGAAGGGCTGGTTGGTGCTTTAAAACTGCCCGATGTGATTATGGTGCAAACTGAAAATCAGGACATTTTGCAAAGCGCTATTCGTCCGCTGATTGAGAGTGCTCTCGGAAACTTACCCGCTATTGCAGCGGGGGAATTATAGCGTATCCCGAAAAGTGTGAAGCGGTTTTCGGATAAGATACGCGTTGAAACAAAGAGTTAGAGCGATTTTACTGATTTAATTTTAACGGGAACCGCTCTAAACCCGCCGTCAGATCATGTTATCTGACGGCGGGTGTATTTTCTAATTGTTAGACTGTTTGGCGCGGGCAACAATCTGTGTCGGATTGACAAAGCGCAGTGCCAGCAACAGCCATACCAGAGTCGTAATCATATAGATCACTGCCATGGCATCAATAGACTGGACTGAGCGTACGCCCGAGGCAAAAACGGAATAATAGAGCGCCACAACAAGCGTCTGGCTGGTTGGTCCTGCGGTGAGGAATGTCAGCTCAAACATGGCAACTGTGCGGACGAGCACCAGCAGCAATGCCGCCAGAATGCCGGGCAGCAGCATCGGCATCAGCACATAGCGAAACAACTGAAATTTATTCGCACCGAAGACATGGGCAGCCGCTTCCACTTTCGGGTCAATCTGTTCGATGAACGGGATCATTACCAGAATAACAAAGGGAACGGTCGGTACCAGATTGGCCAGCACAACACCCCAGAATGTCCCGCCTACACCCGCCTGATAGAGCACAGTGGCCAGCGGAATACCGAAGGTGATCGGCGGCACCAGCAATGGCAGCAGAAACAGCAGCATCACCAGATTGCGGCCGGGGAAATTGCGGCGCGCCATGGCATAGGCTGCCGTAACACCGAGCAGACCGGACAGAGCCACAACCGTGAAGACGATCTGGAAGGTGACAATCAGCACATCACCGAGCTGGAATTCCCGCCATGCGGTGAAGTACCAGCGTGTTGTCAGTGCCTGCGGCAACCATGTACCGAGCCAGCGCGTTGAAAAGGACGAAAGTACGACTGTTGCGATCATTGCCAGCAGGTTGATAACAAAAAAGGCAACAATGACCCAGACGGCGGTGATCCATAATTTGGATCCGATAGAGGTATCTCTGATCATATTAGCCTTTACCTCCGCTGGTCGCGCCGCGATAAAACAGACTGCGTATGCCAAGGACTGCCGCGACAATAGCGAGCTGCACAGTGGCCATAATCATGGCAACAGCGGATGCCATTGAATAATCATATTGCTCAAAAGCTGCCTGATAGGCGGCAATGGAAATAACGCGTGTCGGCCCTGCCGGAGCGCCAAGCAACACGGCGGACGGGAAGACTGCGAAAGCCAGCACAAAGGACAGGCAGAAGGTAATTGCCAGTCCCGGCATCAGCAGCGGCAGAAGGACGTGGCGGAAACGCTGCCAACTTTTGGCGCCGTGAGTTGCTGCCGCCTGTTCCAGCGCCGGATCGATACCGGTGACATAGGACAACGTGAGCAAAAAGGTGAAAGGAAAGCCGGTAATAATCAAGGAAGCAAAGACGCCCCAGTAATTATTGGTCAGCTTTAAAGGGCTGTCGACAAGACCGATAAACATCAGCGTGCGGCTGAACCAGCCCTGTGGCCCAAGATAATTCAGCAGCCCTTCGGCAACCAGAACCGTGCCTAATGTGACCGGCAGAACAAGAATGGTGGTCAGCAGGCGCTGACGGCGCATCAGCCGGACACGGAATGCCACCGGCACAGCAATCAGCAGGCTGATCAGCGTGACAGGAATGGCCAGCCACAATGTCGTTCCGATAGTTTTATACAAAAACGGATCGGAGAAGAATTTGATATAATTGGCAAACATACCTTCGCCCTCTTGCGGGGTGAAGGAGAGCAGCAAGCCATAGATGAACGGATAGATAAAGACCCCCAGCAGGAAGATGACCGCAGGCAGAACCAGCATGGTTGTGCCGTCGATCCCTTTGACGGCGAGCCTTTGTCGCAGTGACAGTTTTTCAAGATCGGAAGAGGTGTTCATGTGTCACCTCACGCCGGAAACACAAGGGCACGGGCAGGGTCGATAGCCAGCGCGATAGCACTGCCTGGTGCTGCATTTGCTGAAGCGTGAAACACCAGCTCATGCGCATTATCGGTACTGGCAGTGCCGACAAAATCGCGGCCGCGATACTCAATTGTTTCAACTTTAGCCAGAATATTTGATTGGATGGTTGATGCATTTGCAGCTGTGGTGCTCACATCATCCGGTCGCACTGCAAGAACAGCATTTTGCCCGACGGTCAGCGGCACCCGTGCGGTGCCGGAAATATGGGCATTTCCGATGTCAAGTGTCACTTTGCCGTTCTGTTCGGCGATGACTTTACCGGAGAGGCGGTTGCGGTAACCCATGAATTCGGCCACATCCAGATGATCCGGGTGTTCATAAAGTTCGACCGGTGAACCGACCTGCCGGATTTCACCATCGCGGAGCACCACAATTCTGTCGGCCAGCGACAGCGCTTCATCCTGATCGTGGGTCACATAAATTGTTGTGGCACCAAGCTGATTATGAATGCGGCGGATTTCAGCGCGCATTTCCAAGCGCAGCTTGGCATCAAGATTGGACAATGGCTCGTCCATCAGAACCAGAGGCGGTTCAATCACGATGGCGCGGGCAATGGCAACACGCTGCTGCTGGCCGCCTGATAGCTGCCCCGGCAATTTGTCTTCCTGACCATGCAGGCGCACCATGGCAATGGCGGCTTCCACACGGCTGTTCATTTCCGCTTTGGGTGTGCCGCGCATTTTCAGGCCGAAACCGACATTCTGGCGTACAGTCATATGCGGAAACAGTGCATAATTCTGAAACACCATACCAAAACCGCGATCTTCCGGCTTCAGGGTGTCGATACGGGTTTTATCAATAAAAATACCACCACCCGTTGTCGCGAGCAGTCCGGCGATACAGTTCAATGCTGTGGATTTTCCGCAGCCGGACGGGCCGAGCAGGGCAATAAATTCGCCTTTCCTGATCGAAAGGGAGATGCCTTTTAATGCCTGATGAGCTCCGAAAGACCGGCTGAGCTTTTCAAGCCGGATTTCCTCAAAGGGTAGTGACGCAAGTTGCATGAAATACCTCATTGCCGGATGTCACCTGAAAGGCAGATGACATCCGTCGTTTACCGGTTTTATTTTGGCTGGCTGGCGACTTCTTCGTCCCAGCGACGGAACGCGACGACCATGGCATCCGGATCAAGCGGCAGCTCCACCGGATTATTGGCGATCCAGTCGGCATATTCTGCGCGGCCATATTCCGCGATGGCATCCTGACTGGATTGCGGCGCCATGGAGAGCGGCACATCTTTGACCGCAGGACCCGGATAGAAATAGCCTTCATCATAGGTATAAGCCTGCTGCTCAGGGGTGAGCAGGAAGCTCATCAGATCGAGCAGGACAGCGAGTTTTTCATCGCTGACACCCTTCGGTACGCTCATGAATTGCGCATCGGCAACCCAATGGAAGCCATCCAGTTTGGCAACAGCTGCCTCTTTTGGCACCACACCAAGCACACGCGGATTGATGTCCCAGCCGGTTGTGGTCACCGTCATATGACGGGTGCCTTCGCCAAGTTCTTTCATCAGAGCACCGGTGCCGGTCGGGTAATATTCAATATATTTATGCAGCTCTTTCAGATAAGCCCATGTCTTATCCCAGCCTTTGACCGGATCGCGCGGGTCTGCATCGCCGAGCAAATATGGCAGCCCCATCAGGAAGGTACGACCGGGGCCGGAATTGGCCGGACGGGCATAAGCAAATTTATTCGGATTTTCTTTCGCCCATGCGAGCAGTTCTTCCGCATTGCTTGGTACTTTTTTCACATGCTCAGGCATATATTCGAGCAGCGGGCCTGACGGATAATAGACGACTGCAACGCCGTGATCTTTGGCAAAGGCCTGCATACGCCATGCCGGTTCCAGATAAATGGATTGCAGGTCAGGTAAGGCCGTGGTGTGGTCAGGAAACAGCTTGACCCACAGGTCCATTTCCAGTCCGGCAGCCAGTGCATCTGCGCCGGTGAGAACCAGATCAATATCAAGACGTTTGGCGGCCTGCTGCGCTTTCAACTTGCCCGGAAGTTCCGGTGCCGGTGCTTTGGTAAAGGTGATTTTTGAAACCAGTTCCGGCTTGGCCGCAGCATAATTCTCAATTGCTTTCTGGGTCAGCGCCAGATTGCCGGCGACATCAACAATGTTGATTGCAACCGGTGATGTCGGCAGTGCCAGTTTGCTCTGTGCCCAGAGCTTTGTTGCCGGAAGTGTAGCAAGAGCTGCCAGACCACCCAATGTCTGTCTGCGTGTGAAATGCATGACTGTTCCTCCCCGTTGATTTTTATTGGTAGTACGGTCTGTCTCCTCAGAAAGACCGTTCTTTTATTTTAATATATTAGTCTATCAATTTTGCAGGGCAAGCAAAAAATGTCCCGTTTTTACGTCTTGGTACTTACAGACTTGAAATTCTGAACTGTTTTAGCCGCGCCGTTTGTCAGTAATGTTTCAAGTTGCTGTAAAATGACGGATTTGAAACGCACATTTTGAGCGAGTTCAGGTGCGAAAATACTGTCAAAAGCCAGCAATGCATTCAGTATATCCTGTGTAGTGGTGAGCCCTGCTGTTGCCTGCAAGAGTTCATCACGCAGCGGATCACGAATGTCGATAGCCTGTCCGTTTTCATCTTTACCGGTCACAAAGCGCATCCATGCGGCAACACCCAGTGCCAGACGGTCAAAAGACTGACCGGCCAGAAGACGGTTCTGGATTGTATTGAGCAGGCGTTGCGGCAGTTTCTGCGAACCGTCCATAGCAATCTGCGCAGTCCGGTGATGCAGAGCCGGATTGCAAAACCGTTCAATCAGCTGGTCTTTATAGGTTGAAAGATCAAAATCCGGCAGAGCGGGCAGTGTCGGCGTTATTTCTTCATCCATCATGGCGCGGATGAATGTTTTAAAACCGTCTGCGGCCATGGTCGCGGATACGGTTTCATGACCGGCGAGAAAGCCGAGATAGGCAAGTGTGGAGTGACTGCCGTTGAGTAAACGCAGCTTCATTAGTTCAAAAGCGGCGACATCGCGGACAAAACTTGCCCCTGCTTTTTCCCATAACGGGCGACCGGAAGGGAAATGATCTTCAATCACCCATTGGCTGAACGGTTCTGTGCAGACCGGCCATTGATCTTTCACGTTCAAAGCACGGCTGACGCTTTCACGATCCTGATCGGTAGTTGCCGGTACAATGCGGTCAATCATACTGGACGGGAATGCAACATGTTCCGCGATAAAACGGCCAAGTTCCGGATTTGTCAGCTCGGCAAGCCGGACAGTCACACGCTTCAGTGTTTCTCCGTTGGCTGGCAGATTGTCACAGGAGAGAACTGTGAAAGGCTGTAGTCCTGATGCGTGTCTTCTCCTGATGGCCTCTACCAGAAAGCCGGGTGCAGAGCGAGGTGCATGCGGGTGTTTCAGGTCATGGATAATATCGCTGTTGCTCTCATCCAGCGTGCGGCTGGCAGGGGCGTAGCAATAGCCCTTTTCGGTCACAGTCAGCGTGACAATACGGATATCCGGCTGGCACATGGCTTGCAGCACGGCTTCCGGATTTTCCGGTGCAACCAGTATATCGGTCAGGCAGCCAATAACATGTAGCTTTTCACCGGCACCATCACGCACGGCAACACTATAGAGATAATCCTGCGGGGCGAGCGCATCTCTGGTGTCGGGACTACGCAGAGAAACGCCGGTAATGCCCCAGCTCGGGTCATCCTGCAGAATATTTTCTGTATACACTGCCTGATGCGCACGATGAAATGCGCCTATGCCTAAATGGATAATCCCTGTTTTCAATTGAAAGCGATCATAGGCAGGCTTACCCACAGTTGCAGGCAGATCGGCCAAGGTTTTATCGGATAGAGAATTGAGTGTTCCGGTCATAATTTATAAGCCTGTTTAGCCAGCCGGTAGCTGAGGTCATGAGCGACTTCATAGGCTTCTTCCTCATCAAGGCGGTGCTCAGCAACAAGACGGGCAAGGAAGGCGCAATCCACACGGCGTGCCATATCATGGCGGGCGGGAATGGAGAGATAAGCGCGGGTGTCGTCATTGAAACCGACTGTATTGTAGAAGCCGGCGCTTTCCGTTGTCAGTTCACGATAGCGTCTGATCCCCTCCGGACTGTCATGGAACCACCATGCGGGGCCGAGCTTGAGGGCAGGGTAATGCCCTGCCAGCGGTGCGAGTTCGCGGCTGTAAGCCGTCTCATCCAGCGTGAACAGAATAAGCGTCAGGCGCGGATCATTGCCATACGCATCAAGCAATGGTTTGAGTTCTTTCACATAGCCGGTCTGGTTCGGAATATCCGCACCTTTGTCAAAGCCGAAAGCGGAGAAAATTTGCGGATTATGATTGCGGTATGAGCCCGGATGGATCTGCATCACCAGCCCGTCATCAATGCTCATACGTGCCATTTCGGTCAGCATCTGCGCACGAAACAGTTCTGCATCTTCCGGTTTGACCGGCTGTTTGATGATGCGTTCAAACAGTGCTTCCGCTTCCCCTGCCGAGAGATTGGCTGTCTGTGCAGTCGGGTGACCGTGATCGGTGGATGTCGCGCCGCGTGCCTTGAAATAGGCGCGGCGGTTGCGGTGCGCCTGCAAATAACCCTGATAGGTCATCGGATTATTTGTCAGTGCGATAAACTTTTCCAGTTCACTCTGAAAATCCGGACGGGATGCATCAACCACTGCATCCGGACGGTAGGCGGGAACAACGCGCCCGTGCCAGCCTGAGCTAAGGATCGCATCATGATGTGTCAGCGGATCGTTGGCGGAATCCGTAGTGGAGATCACCTCAATATTGAAGCGGTCATATAGCGCGCGCGGACGCATTTCCGGTGTCGCCAGCTTCTCGGAAATCAGATCATAAAGCCGGTCGGCATTATTCTCGCTGAGACGTTCCGTAATGCCGAAAACGCTCTCCAGAGAATGTTCGAACCAGAGGCGTGACGGTGTGCCGCGAAACAGAGGCCAGTGTTTTGCAAATAATCGCCAGATGGTGCGGCTGTCGGTTTTCACCGCTGCGCCATCCAGACGGGCAATGCCTAATTGCTCCAGCGGAATGCCCTGCGAGTAGAGCATACGGCAGATATAATGATCGGGTTTGACAAACAGGGTTGCCGGATCAGGAAAAGCGGCATCTGTCGCATACCATGACGGTTCGGTATGTCCGTGCGGGGAGATGATCGGCAATTTTTCGACCGATGCGAACAAGCGTCGCGCTATGGCGCGGCTGTCTGCCTCCGCAGGCAGAAGGCGATCCGGATTGAGTGCCATTGCTGGTCTTTTCCTCCCTGGCAGACTTTGAGGTCTGTTTCCCGTCATTGCTGTCCGGCTTTTTCTGTCCGCGGTTTTGATCCGTCTTGTACAGAATTTGCATCCGGTGCTTGGCGAACAGTAAATAATAATATATTAGTATGTCAACAGCGCATGGATTTTTTGTTTCGGATCGCAGTTGCGAGCGGATAAACAAGACCTGAAGACTTGAGATTCAGGCAGGAGAACAAGATTGAACACGCAGCCGACATTCGGGCAGATATCCTCAGGAAGGCGGCCTGCCGCAGGACGTGAAACCGCAGCAAAGCTGATTTACCGCGCATTACAGGCGGATATTGTTGCAATGAAGCTGCTGCCTGGCACGGCGCTGAACGAGAAAACTTTTATTGAGCAATTCGGTGTGAGTCGCACGCCGGTGCGTGAGGCGCTTATTCGTCTGGCTGAAGAAGGGCTGGTCGATATTTTCCCTCAGTCCGGCACTTTCGTGGCGCGCATTCCGGTTGATCTGATACCGGAATCTGTGGTGATCCGTCAGGCGCTGGAAGGAGCGACGGCGGAACACGCGGCATTATCATCGACACCGGAAGCAGTTGCTAAGCTGGATGAGCTGATTGATATGCAGCAATTCCATGCCAGCCGTGAAAAGCTCGGATTGTTTCATGAAGCAGACGATGCTTTCCATGAGACTGTTGCGGAAATCGCCGGTTATCCCGGCATCTGGCAGCATTTGAAGCTTGTGAAAATCCAGATCGACCGTGCACGGCGCATGACCGTTCCGGTGCTGGGGCGTATGGATCAGGTTTTGCGCGAACATAAACTTATCAGGGATGCCATTGCCGCCAAAGATGCACCGGAAGCGATAAAGGCGATGAAGCATCATCTCAGCGCGGTTTTGCCGGATATTGACGAATTGCGGAAAAGCCATCCGGACTTCTTCGTCTGATCAGGCGTTCGTACGCTGCCGCAGATTTTCAAAATCATAAAATATAAAAACTTATTCGGAGGAGGGGTTAATGCGTCAAGCGTGGAGATGGTTCGGGCCGGATGCCGGTGTGCCTTTGGATGCTGTACGTCAGGCCGGAGCAACAGATATTGTATCTGCTTTGCATGATGTGCCGATCGGACAGGCATGGACGCCTAGTCAGATTGCAGAACGCAAGACGCTGATTGAAAATACCCCTGCTGACCGCACGCCGCTTGTCTGGTCTGTGGTGGAGAGCATCCCGATTTCGGATGCGATCAAGCGTGAAGGCGGTGCTGCAAAACAGGATATCGCCGCATGGATTGCCTCAATGGAGGCTTTGGCGGCACATGATATTAAAGTTATTTGCTATAATTTCATGCCGGTTGTGGACTGGTGCCGCACTGATCTGGATTATGTAACGCCAACCGGCGCGACTGCCATGCGTTTTGATCAGGATCGTTTTGCTGCTTTTGATCTGCATATTTTGCAGCGTAAAAATGCGGAACGGGATTATTCCGAAGCTGACCGTCTTGCTGCCCGTGCAACCTATGAGGCGATGAGCGAGGCTGAGATTAATCAGCTGATTTTCAATATTGCCAGTGCTTTACCGGGTTCGACAACCGAGCCGCTGACGATACCGGCTTTCCGCGACAAGCTGGAAACCTATGCCCATGTGGATGCCAATAAGTTAAGACAAAATCTGATTGCGTTCTTGGAAGAAGTGACCCCTGTTGCGGACGAACTGGGTGTGCGCCTGACCCTGCATCCGGATGATCCGCCTCGCTCCCTGTTCGGACTGCCGCGCATTGCTTCAAATGAAGCCGATTATGCCGCGATTTTTGATGCGGTGCCGTCACCGGCCAATGGTATGTGTTTCTGTTCCGGCAGTCTTGGCGTGCGGGCGGATAATGATCTGCCTGCAATGGCGCGCCGTTTTGCATCACGTATCTATTTCTCGCATTTACGGGCAACCACGCGACAGGGTGACGGGCGCAGCTTCTATGAAGCCGCCCATCTTGAAGGCGATGTGGATATGGTTGCATTGCTGCGTGCGCTGGTCGAGGAAGACCGCAAGCGGGATAGCGGATCAAAGATTATTTTCCGCTCCGATCATGGTCACCGTATGCTGGATGATCTGGCAAAACAGGTGACACCGGGTTATCCGGTTATCGGCCGGTTACGTGGCCTTGCAGAATTGCGTGGCGTGATCACCGCATTGGATGCCGGTGCTTTGTGTCCGGCAAAGGCGGGCGGGTGAGCTATGACCCGTCAGAACAGTCCGGTTATTGTCCTTCATCCGTCTGACCATGTGGCGGTTGCGCGGGTGACAATCCGCGCCGGAGAGCCTGTCGGCAGTGGTGAACTTGTAGCCGCTAATCTGATCGGCAAAGGGCATAAAGTTGCACTTGTACCCATCACAAAAGGACAGGAAATCCGCAAATACGGCAATGTGATCGGTGTGGCGACAGAGGATATTGCTGCGGGTGCGCATGTGCATCTGCATAATCTGGCAATGCTGCCATCACAGCACGAGCATGAATTCTGTGTTGATTATGCGGAGCCGGAACTGTTTCCGGAAGAGGAAAGACGCAGCTTTCTGGGTTTCGACCGCGGTGCAGGCGGGGTTGGTACGCGCAATTATATTGGTGTGATTGCAACGGTGAATTGTTCAGCCACTGTTTCGCAATATGTGGCGGATCATTTCAACCGCATGGGCGGGCTGAAAGACTATGACAATATTGACGGTGTTGTGGTGCTCGGACATGCGGGCGGCTGCGGGATCAATACCCAGTCGGAAGCCTATCGGGTTCTGACCCGCACGATACAGGGCTATGCCCGTCATCCCAATTTCGGCGGCGTGTTGCTGATCGGGCTGGGTTGCGAGACCAATCAGATTGCTCCGATCCTTGAACATTACAAGTTGGAAGAAGGTGAGCGCTTGCAGACGCTGACCATCCAGCACTATGGCGGCACACGGAAGACAATTGAAGCGGCGATTGCAGCGATTGAAACTATGTTGCCGGTTGTGAATGCGGCGCAGCGCACGCAGCAGCCTCTGTCGCAGCTTAAGCTGGGTTTGCAATGCGGCGGCTCGGATGGTTATTCGGGCATTTCCGCAAATCCGGCACTGGGCTATGCATCGGATTTGCTTGTACGGCATGGCGGCACCAGTGTTTTGTCGGAAACGCCGGAGATTTACGGTGCTGAACATTTGCTGACCCGCAGGGCAGCGCGGCCGGACATTGCTGAAAAGCTGTTGTCGCGGATTGACTGGTGGCGTGACTACACGCAACGCAACGGCGATGAACTTAATAATAATCCGTCTCATGGCAATAAGCTGGGCGGGCTGACCACAATCCTCGAAAAATCGCTCGGTGCCGTGGCGAAAGGCGGCTCTATGCCACTGCGTCAGGTTTATGAATATGCGCAGACGATTGATGAAACGGGTTTCGTGTTTATGGATACGCCGGGCTATGATCCGGTTTCTGTAACAGGGCAGGTTGCAGGGGGATGTAATCTCATCTGTTTCACCACAGGGCGTGGATCCGTCTCGGGTTTCAAACCGGCGCCGAGTATTAAAATCGCAACCAATTCAGATATGTATGAGCATATGAAGGAAGATATGGATCTGAATTGCGGTGGTATTGTTACCGGTGAAGAGAGTATCCAGCAGGCAGGCGAACGTATCTTTGAGGAGATTATTGCTGTTGCTTCCGGCCGCAAGACAGTGAGTGAGATTTACGGCTATGGCGATAATGAATTTGTGCCATGGCAGCTCGGGGCAACAACCTGAAAAACCAATAGTATGACGGGGGAATGGTGAGGAAAAAGCTCTTTTTGTCTGCAGGTGAATGTATGATTGAAATGTCCTCACTGGGAGGCAGTGAGTTTCATCTTGGCTTTGCAGGCGATACTTTAAATACCGCATGGTATGTGCGCGCTTGTCTGCCTGTGCAGGACTGGGATGTGGCGTATTATACCCGTATCGGTACGGATAGTTTTTCTGCCAAGATGAAAGATTTTCTGAACAGGAACGGGATCGGTACTGACTATATTGAGGAAGATGCGCAGCGTCAGGCTGGTCTTTACCTGATCGAAGTTGAGAACGGCGAGCGGCATTTTACCTATTGGCGCAACCAGTCGGCAGCACGTCTGCTGGCGATCAATCAGCCATTGCTCGCCAAGGCTTTTTCCGATGCCGATATCATATATTTTTCTGCGATTACGCTGGCTATTCTTTGTCCTGAGCAGCGGACAGTATTTATCTCTCATTTGCGGGATGCTGCTTGTGCCGGAAAAACGGTGGTGTTTGACACCAATATCAGGCCGCGTTTGTGGGAGAGCCACGATATTTTGCGAGAAACGATCATGCAGGCAGCAGCGGTTGCGCAGATTGTTTTACCGAGTTTTGATGATGAAGCGGCAATGTTTGGCGATCGTAGTTTAGAGGATTGCGCTGCCCGCTATCGTACTGCCGGTGCACAGGTCGTTGTGGTTAAAAATGGCGGTGGCACAATGCTGGTTGCCGATGACAATGGCATGCGTCAGATCACGGATATTGAACCGCTCAAACCAGTGGACACAACCGGCGCCGGAGATTCATTCAACGGCAGTTTTCTGGCGGCACTGCTGAGTGGCAAAGATATTGAGACGGCTGTCAAAGCCGGACATGCTGTTGCCTCTCAGGTGGTGATGCAGCGCGGAGCATTAATGCCGATGGGGCAAATTTTGTAGTATATAAAAGTCATTTATTTGCAGAACCCTAATAAAAAGGCCGGTTTAAACCGGCCTTTTTTATTCATTTATTTTACTGGTTTGATATTCATCGCCAGCGTGTCTTCATCAGCGCGCGGTGTCAGCTCCACCTTGTCCTTCTTCACAGCCCATGCACTGAGCTGGATCGCAAGCGGCAGATCAGGACGGTCTGTTGCCACCAGATTATTCGCCTTTTCAAGCAATGTACGGCGCTCATCTGCATCCATCGCTGCGGCTGCATCTTCAATCAGCTTGTCCATTTCCGGATTGGCATAGCCGTGTACGTTAAACGCACCCAGCGATTTTGCCGGTTCATTGGAATGCATCAGCGATGACAGCATATAGTTAGCCTCGCCGGTCAATGTACCCCAGCTCGCCATATAGATCGAATATTCACCGCGTGTTTTTGCAGGGTTGAACACCGCCGCCGGAACGCCGTTGACATCCGCAGTAATGCCGATAGCTGCCAGCATCTGGGCGACTGTAGGTCCCAGCTCATTCGGCATACGGTCATTCGAATAGCTCAGTGTAATTTTGAAACCATCCGGATAACCGGCTTCTGTGAGGAGCTCTTTTGCACGATTAATATTGAATTCAGGTGCCTGCAGCGACTTATCATAGCCGAAAATATTGGAGGTCACCAATTGTGTCGGTACGGCTGCCATGCCTTCCAGAGCGAATTCAACAATGGTTTCGCGGTCAATTGCCAGATCAAAAGCCTCTCGCACGCGCGGGTCAAGCAGCGGGTTTTTGTCCAGCTTGCTGCCATCTTTGGTAAATACCATCGGGCTTTTTTCGCGGAAATCAAATTCGAGATAGCTGATATAGATGCTCTCATTTTTCACAACTGTCAGCGATGAATCCTGTTCAAGCACAGGGACATCCGAGGCCGGCACTTTGGAAATCACATCAACCTGACCGGCTTTGAGCTGGGCAACACGGGCAGCATCGTTTGGAATTTCCTTACGGATAACGCGATCCCACGGCTGCGCACCGCCCCAATAACCGTCAAAGCGCTCAACAACCAGATCCTGTGTCGGTGCCCATGAAACGAATTTATAAGGGCCGGTGCCGATTGTCGCTTTACCGGTATTGAAGCCTTCTGCTGCGGTTTCCTGTGTTGAATAGGCAGCTGCTGCTTTGTGCGAAGTGATAAACAAACGGATAAAATCATTCGGCAATGTCGGTGCCGCAGAATTTGTTGTCACACGCACAGTCAGCGGATCAACAACTTCTACCGATTTAACGCGGCGCACAAAAATCGTTGCCGGATTTGGCCCTGTCACATGCGGAATGCGCTCAATAGAGAATTTCACATCTTCCGCTGTAAAGTCTGAACCGTCATGGAATTTCACGCCTTCGCGCAGTTTGAATTCCCATGTCGTATCATCAAGTGCCTGCCAGCTCACGGCCAGCGACGGTTCAAGCTCCAGATTATTGCCGGAACGGATCAGCGTATCGAAAATATGTTTCGTCGCTTCGGCATTGGCGGCAGTTGCCGTGAAATGCGGGTCCATCGAGGCAGGGCCGGCTTTAATTGCCATAATCAGATCGGCGGCAAAAACCTGTCCGGCGCTAAAAAGCAATGTTGTGCCGAGCATTAAAGCATGCAGTGTTTTTTTCATGTGAATAGTCCAGTCCCCATTATTAGTCTTGTTCAAACTCTTCATCACGCTCCGGCAGATCGGAGGCAATTGTTTCCGGCCATTCGCGGGAAGCGATCACCAGTTTGGTCAGCAGTTCTGAGAGCATCATGCGCTCAGCAGGGCTGAGCGTTTCCAGCATCAGACGTTCGCGCTCCAGCATCGGCGTCATTTTCGCTTCAACAATGGCGCGCCCTTCATCGGTGAGACACAACACAACACGGCGCAGGTCATCACTGTCACCCTCGCGTTGCACCAGCTTCAGACGAGTTAGTTTTTTAGTGGCGCGGCTCAGCGTGTTTTTCGGAAAGCCGGAACCGGCAACAACTTCGGACAAAGTCGTGCGGTCGCGCAGAAACAGTGAATACAGCACCACAAATTCCGGTCGCAGCAGATCATGATCCGCACCGATCAGCCCGTAGATCGGATTGTTGTAATGCAGAGCCAGATAGTTAATCCGGAAGGACAACCAGCACGGATTTTCCCACAATTTTGTATGCAGAATATCGCTTTCGCTGATGCGGCTGTCCGCCGCCTCGCTTCGCCCCGCGCGCCCCTCCAAAAGAGCGATTGCTACGCGTTCCTCCATCACTTCTCCCCGTGACAGTTTAGCAATTAAGTTCCATTCAGAACAAGATATAGCTTGTTTTAAGGATGTCAAACGTAATTTTTGTTCCAATTGGAACTTGTCTGCGAAATATTTTCATGGATAATAGTTTTCAGAAACCCATGAGCGCAGACTCGGGAGCACATTTGAAATGAGAGGAATTTCACATGCATATTAACGCCATGCACTGGGCGCAGGTTGAAGAGCGTGTCAAACAGGACGACCGCTGCATCCTGCCGATCGGCAGCGTTGAGCAACATGCCCGCATCAGCCTTGGCACAGATATGATCCTTGCCGAGAAAGTATCGCTGGATGCCGCAGAACCGCTGGGCGTGCCGGTATTTCCTGTTCTGCCTTATGGTCTGGCATCCAGTTTCGCCGACTTCCCGGGTACTGTATCGCTGAGCCTGCGCACCTATATCGGCGTGATTGAAGATATTCTCGACAGCATCTACCACGCCGGTTTCCGCCGAATCCTGATCGTCAACGGACATGGCGGCAATGCGCCTGCCGGTACTGTTGTGTCTGAGTGGCTGAACCGCAACCGCGATGCCAGTGTCAAAATGCACGATTGGTGGCGTGCACCACAAACCATGGGCAAAGTGCTGGAAATTGACAGCCGCGCTTCTCACGCCTCATGGATGGAGAACTTTCCGTGGACACGTCTTGCAGGCGTTCAGCAACCGGAACATGCGGTAGAGCGCATTGATTTCGGCGCCATGGCACGCGTTGACGCCGGTCGTAAACGTGCGCTGTTGGAGAGCTGTGAAGGCAATTATCACGGCCTTTTTGAACGTCCGGATGCCGATATGCTCGCGATCTGGGATGTTGCTGTGCGTGAAACCCGCTTTGAACTCGAAAACGGCTGGCACTGATAATCATAAATTTCCGGACAGGAGAAATCCCGTTCGGCATTCGAAATAGTTAAGCGGATACGGCGGGAGGAAACTGTCCACTATCCGCTTTTGGGGGAGCATAGCTGATGATTGCATTTATTGTCAGACGCTTATGGCAGGCAGCATTGGTGATGCTTGTCATGTCGCTATTGGTGTTTATGGGGGTCTTTGTCATCGGCAATCCTGTCGATGTGCTGATCTCACCGGATGCGACGCAGGAAATCCGTGACAGGGTGATCGCCCAATACGGGTTGGACCTGCCGGTATGGCAGCAATATTTGCAATTCATGAGCAATCTGCTTCATGGCGATTTGGGGCGCTCCTTCGTCTATAATATGCCTGTTTCCGAGCTGATTGCATCGCGCCTGCCTGCGACTGCCGAGCTGGCTTTGACCGCTGTGTTCATGGCCAGTCTCATCGGTATTCCGCTTGGTATTTATGCCGGTTACAAACCGGACAGCTGGGCGTCGAAAATCATTATGGCGCTGTCCATTCTCGGCTTTTCCGTTCCGACTTTCTGGATCGGGCTGATGCTGATTATGGTCTTTGCCGTGCAGCTTGGCATCATGCCTGCGGGCGGACGCGGTGCCACAATTTCCGTGCTCGGTGTTCCTGTCAGCTTCCTGACACTTGATGGTCTTCATCATCTGGCATTGCCCGCCATTAATCTCTCGCTGTTTAAATTATCGTTGATGATACGACTGGCTGCGTCCGGTACGCGTGAAATCATGCTGACCGACACGATTAAATTTGCCCGCGCCGCCGGTATTAACGAGCGCACAATTCTGCGCCGTCATGTGCTGCGCCTGATCTCCATTCCGCTTGTTACCGTCTTTGGTCTGGAGCTTGGCTCAACCGTTGCTTTTGCCATTGTAACGGAGACGATCTATTCATGGCCGGGTCTTGGCAAGCTGATCATTGACAGCATCACCTCACTCGACCGTCCGGTGATGGTGGCCTATCTGATGCTGGTTTCCCTACTTTTCATCACGATTAATCTGATTGTGGATCTGTCCTATGCAGTCCTTGATCCGCGCATGCGTCAGGGAGGTGGCAAATAATGTCATTGCTCAACAGCAGATCATTGCAATTCTGGTCGGAATTCAAACGCCATCCGGTGCCGGTTATTGCCGCTCTCGTGGTATTGACCATCATTTTGCTGGCAGTCTTTGCACCGCTGATTGCACCGCAGGATCCTTATGATCTTTCCAGCCTTGTGCTGCGGGACGGACGTCGTGCACCCGGTTATATCGGTCAGGGCGGCTATACCCATATTCTGGGAACCGACGGACAGGGGCGCGATCTCTTCTCCGCCATTCTTTACGGCTTGCGCATTTCGCTGGAAATGGGCTTGCTCGCCGGTGCGATTGCCTTTGCCATTGGCGCATTGGTCGGCTCAACAGCAGCCTATGTCGGCGGTCGTTTTGAAGCTTTCATCATGCGCGTCATCGACCTGCAGCTTTCCTTTCCGGCTATTCTGTTGGCCTTCGTAGTGGCAGCACTTCTCGGGCAGGGCAAAAGCCAGCTGATTATCGCTCTGGTCTTTTCGCAATATGCCTATTTTGTGCGTACCGCTCATGGCGCCGCCTCGGCAGAACGGCATAAAGACTATGTGGAAGCCGCACTTTCTGTGCCGATGAGCGGCTGGTTCATTGTCACCCGTCATATTCTGCCCAATGCTATGCCGCCGCTGATCGTGGTTGCAACCGTGCAGGTCGCCTCGGCGATTTCTCTGGAAGCAACGCTGTCCTTCCTTGGTGTCGGTCTGCCGCCGACAGAACCGTCACTCGGCATGCTTATTTCCAACGGTTTTCAGTATTTGCTGTCCGGCCGCTACTGGATTTCGATTTATCCGGGCATTGCACTGATCATTCTAATCATGGCGATCAATCTCGTTGGCGATCAGATCCGCGACCAGCTTAATCCGAGGTTGAACAAATGACAGCTCATCTTCTTGAAGTTACTGATCTGCATACGCATTTCGAAACCCGTGCCGCTACGGTCAAATCTGTCGATGGTGTTTCTTTCTATCTCGACCGCGGGGAAATTCTAGGATTGGTGGGTGAATCCGGTTCCGGTAAATCCATCACCGGTTTTTCTCTGATCGGGCTGATCGACAAGCCGGGACGCATCGTGCAAGGCTCCGTTAAACTGGAAGGGCGTGAGCTTGTCGGCCTGAGTGAAAGCGAGTTGCGCAAATTACGCGGCCGTGAAATCTCGATGGTCTTTCAGGACCCGATGATGACACTCAATCCGGTGCTGACTGTTCTCGACCAGATGACACTGGCACTGCGCGCGCATGAAAGTATTTCGGACAGCGATGCGCGCACACGATGTGTGGAAGCCTTGCGCCGTGTACGTATTGTCGATCCGGAACATAAGGTTGATTTCTACCCGCATCAGTTTTCCGGCGGTATGCGCCAGCGTGTGGCAATTGCCATTGCTCTGTTGCACAATCCGAAGGTCGTGATTGCGGATGAACCGACTACTGCGCTTGACGTATCCGTACAGGCGGAAATTCTGACCGAGGTGAAAGCACTGGTCGCCGAACTTGGCATTTCGATGATCTGGATCAGCCATGATCTGGCAACTGTTGCCTCAATTTCAAAACGCATTGCCGTGATGAAATCGGGCAAGATTGTTGAGACCGGCCCCGCTTCCGAAGTGCTGAAATCACCGAGCCATCCTTACACACAAGGCCTGCTGGATGCTCTGCCATCCCGCTCCAAACCGGGGCAAATGCTGGGCAAACCAACGGATGAAGAAGAAGCATCGTTTCAAATCGCGGCACCGGTAACGGAAGTCAAACCGGATTTTGTAACCGTCCGCAATACGGTTAAACGCTTCGAATGGAAAAGTGATTTCTGGGGCAGGCTCGGCCAGAAAATCGGCCTGCTCAAACCACGCAAACCTGTCATTGCAGTCAATCATGTCAATCTGACCATCGCCCGAGGGGAGGCGCTAGGGCTGGTCGGAGAATCCGGATCCGGTAAATCAACGCTCGGCCGCATGGTCTGCGGGATTTATCAGCCAACTGAGGGGGAGATCCGTCTATCCGGCCAGCCTGTCATGTCTGACCATGTACACGGACGCAAACTGACGACCAAAATTCAGATGATCTTTCAGGATCCGTTTGCGTCGCTTGATCCGCGCCGCACAATCGGTCAGTCAATTGCAGAAGGACCGATTGCCCATGGCCTGACCACCAAAAGCGAAGCCCGTGCCTATGTGGCACAATGGCTGAAAGCGGTAAGCCTTGATCCGGCCTTTGCAGACCGTTATCCGCACCAGTTTTCCGGCGGTCAACGGCAGCGCATTGCCATTGCCCGTGCTTTGGCGATGAAACCGGAAGTAATTGTTTGCGATGAACCGGTAGCATCACTCGATGTGTCTATTCAGGCGCAAATTCTTAATCTGCTCCTGCGGCTGCGCAAAGAACTGAACCTGACATTGCTGTTCATCAGTCATGACTTGTCAGTTGTGCGCCACATCTGTGACCGCATCATCGTTATGCATCACGGCAAGATTGTTGAAGAAGGCATGGCTGAAACAATTTTCGAAGCCCCGCAGCAGCCTTATACAAAGATGCTGCTCGATGCCATTCCGAAGCTGGCCTAGACGCGTGATACCTGCCAGTATATTCAATGCGGTCATACAGCCGCGTTGAATATCTGGAATAAGGGGATGCTATTGAGAAATACGGTGTTTTTCAGTCTTCTGATATTTTTTATACTTGTCGCCGGTTTTTTCAATTTGTTGCTTAATCCTGCGCCTTCGCAATATCCGTCAATAGGTGGCGGCGGATATGACCTGTCCGGATTTGTCTATACCCTGTGCCTGCTGCTTTTTACTTGTCTGTGGTCTGTCATTCTGCTGATTACCAGCCAATGCGTAAAAAAGCCGGTTACAGCCCGCCGGTTTTTTATTTTGGCTATGATCGGTGCTTTGACATTCGTTGTCTCGTTGCTGTTTTATCACGACAATCTGACGTAAAAATATGATGCGCTGTTTACCTGTCACCGCGTCATCTCTCGCCAATAATGCGTCATTCAACGGGGCAGAGTGTCAAAAAATATCCCTGCAATATGTGTGAATTTGTTCAGCATCCGTTGACAGCGCTTAAGGGTGCTCTACTTTATGTAAATACATTCTAAAATATCGATTTTTCTTTTTTATTTTCATGGTGATAGGATGATGACACGCCGTCAAACTTTATTGGGGGCTGCCGCCGCTGCCGTTGGTCTGTCGATGCAAACGCGTCGGGGGCAGGCGGAAGGTTCATCAGCGCGTGCTGCGGGATTTTGGTATCCGGAAGAAACAGAGCCGCATGAGCGTACTTTCATGCAGTGGCCGGTTAATCCTGTTGTCTATGATGATCCTGATTTTCTTGATGATATTCAGAAAACGATAGCGAAAATCGCCAATACGATCGCAGAGTTTGAGCCGGTTGTGATGCTGGCTGCAGCAAAGCATCACGGTGCTGCACGCAAACTGATATCGCAGAAGGTGGAGTTATGGGACATTCCGACTGACGATTTATGGTGTCGCGATTCCGGCCCTTCATTTGTCGTCGATGGAAAAGGCGGACTGGCCGTCACACAGTTTAATTTTAATGGTTGGGGGAACAAGCAGACTCACAGCGCAGACGGTAAGATCGCTGCACGGATAGCCGAACGGTTAGGCTTGCAGGTTTTTGATGCAGGTCTGGTAGGGGAAGCGGGCGGCGTTGAAACCGATGGCCACGGCACGCTGATCGCTCATGAAAGCAGCTTCGTCAATGCCAATCGCAATCGGGGCAGCAAAGCTGAAATTGAGAAGATGCTGCTGGATACGATGGGTGCGCGCAAGATGATCTGGGCACCCGGAATTATTGGTGCAGATATTACCGATTATCATATTGATGCGCTTGCCCGTTTCGTTAAGCCGGGACAGTTGCTGATCCAGATGGGCGACGAGATTGACGCTGAAGACCCATGGTCGGTTGCCTCCTTCGAGACGCATGACATTCTGGCGGCAGCGACTGATGCCGAGGGGCGCAAACTGGATATGGTCATTTTGCCGGAGCCTTACGATATTCGTTCGAAGAGCCGCGATTTTGTGTCTTCTTATGTGAATTATTATGTTTGTAACGGCGGGGTGATTGCTGCGAAATTCGGAGATCGTGAGGCCGACGAGCGGGCTGCTGCTATACTTGGCAAATTATATCCCGGCCGCGAGATTGTTACACTGAATATCGATCCGGTAGGGGAAGTTGGTGGTGGTATTCACTGTGCAACTCATGAACAACCCAAGGTTTGAATATGTGGAACTGGTTACGGCGCAATACTGAACCCTTGGCCGCTTTGGGCGGAATTGCTACGGCCTTTGCCGCGCTTTCAGCACTGATAATCATTCCGTATCAGGTCGGTCAGGCCGATCTGATACAGCGTGATCAGACTGCGCGCGAAATATATCGAGAATTTCTGAACCTGACTGTGCAAAAACCCGAACTGGCGCGTGCTGATTATTGCTCGATCAACAAGAAAACTGAGCTCACCGCTTACGGGGCATATGTCGAATATCTGCTTTATACGGCTGAGCAGATGGTCGAAACTTCACCGGACTGGCGCGCACCAATGGCCGGATATTTGAGTGATCACATGGAATATCTTTGCGATCCCGAGGGGCTGGGAGCCCGTGACGGGGTGGCTGATCTGTTGGCGCAGACAGGACTCGTCTGCAAGCCTGAGAATACCTGCCCGCAAAACAGTAGCCCTTAAAACTATATGAGGGGAGGGAGGTTTACGCCCTGATAAGCATTGACGGGGTTGAGCAGGGTGGTTTCAATCAGCAGTGTACTGTCCGTTATCTTTTGCGCCAACCATTCGTTTGTCGCAGATGATCGCGTTCTTTGCGAGATCGGTCTCCCATGCAACAGAACCTCCATTTAGGTTCGTTTTTGTGCTTAAGAGTCATATCGAGGAAAAATTATTCAAAAATATCAATTAATTATTGGTTAACTATTTCGAATCATGTAGTGCCTCCGATCAAGGTGGGGGCCTAATTGAATATGTTTTAATTACCCGCGAACTTTCAGTTCGCGGGTAATTGATTCTGCGCGCTTGTGTTTTTGTTAAACACGGGTGAGCAGTGCTTTCTTTTATGTCCCGACCGATGTGTAAGCATAGGTTTTAGGGACGAAATGAAACGGTTATTTACAGTGTTTATCATGGCGATTTTTGCCATGTTCAACTCTCTGTCTGGCGTTTATGCGCAAAGCGTAACAGGCTGGACACTCAACATTAATGCTGACAAACAAAGTCCGCTGGCGGCCGGTACTGAGATTGAGTTTGCTGCGACTGTAAATAACAGTGATAACTTCCCGACCACGCCGACGAGCGTTGCATTTACGATCCCAGCATCGGTTAAGTTTTACGGCCTTGATGTTGATAAGGACGTTTTCAGCGGTTGCGCCCCAATGCCAGCCATTGGCGTAGAGCTGACTGAAGATGCGATAATTACCTGTGAAGTGCGTATACTTCAGCCGCAGGAAAGCGTAACCGCTAAAATCCGTTTGAGCCCTCAGAAAGAGGGTGTTGTCGTTTTTAATGGTAAAATTGCCAAGAACGGCGCTGAGCAGAACCGCAGCATTACTGTTAACAAAGGCGCTGACTTAGCCCTGACATTGAATGCTCCTGCTGAAGTTAAGGGCGGTGGCAAAGTTAACTTTACCGCGACTGTTAAAAATGAAGGCCCGTATCCGTCAAAGGGTTCAACACTTACCTTCCCTGTCCCTGCAGGTATTGTGATGGACCAGCCGATGAAAAATGGCTGCACATTGTCGGGCAATACTGTCACTTGTGAAATCAAACAGGAAATTGAGCCAGGCCAGTCTCTGGATTTTGATTTTTCCGGACAGGTAACAGTCGGAAACAGCTCCAACATTATGATCGATGCGAAAGTGATTGGAAATTCGCCGCTTGATCCGAATGTTTTAAATAACGGTAAAACTGCCAATATCAATGTTATTGCCGGTATTGATGTAAGCCTGAGCAAGATGCGCTCACCGCAAGGTCTTATTCTAACCGGTTATCCGGTTGAATTTACTTTGACGCCACAATTTGCCGGTGACGAGCCTTCACAGGCAACGATTAAAGATGTCTTGCCGGAAAATTATGAATTTGTTGGTTTTGGAGATCTGGCCGGCACCGGTTGGGCTTGTACTTTAACCGGCAGAGAAGCGGTGTGTGAATATACCAAATCCGCTGACAGCCAATATAAGACGCCGATCAAAATTAACACTACGGCAATTAAGGCGACGCATGACGGTCAGGGAGCCGGTGCGCCTGTTTATAATCAAGCGACAATAACATCTGAGAATGAAGACCTGGATTATGGTGACAATAACATCGCTACTGACGGTGGTGCGAGTATTGTTGACCCATATTTTGATTTGGAAGCTGATAAAACAGGTGGGCCGGACTACGGTCTGGTCATTGTCGGCGAAGAATATCAATATACGCTAAAAAGCAAGAATATTGGCAATTCCGGCTTTGACGGCAAATTGACTATAACCGATCATTTGCCTGCAAATATGACGGTAACAGATGTTGCTGTACCAGCCGGTTGGACTTGTTCTGCATTGCCGATGACCGGGCCCCGTAATTTTGTTTGCGAGACGGATCAATATACATCTGAAGAACCGTTGAAGCCGGGGGCTACTGCCGGACCTGTTACTCTGACCGTTAAAATGGAGCAGAGTGGTAAGTTTACCAATTCGATGACCGTTTCAGGGCCGGATGGTGCAGAAAAGCCAAACCTCTTGGGTAATAATACTGACTCAATCGGCGGTAATGCTGGTTCTGAAAAAGAAGAAACTCTGGCTGATCTTGAGATCAGGAAGACGCTGCAGACACCTGCAATTGTCAAAGCTGGTGATCCGCTTAAATTTAAGCTTGAAGTTATCAATCACGGCAAAGCACTGGCAACCGGTGTTGTTATTGATGATACGCTGAAAAATATTGTCGGCGGCCCATTGGGTGGTCAGGCAACCATCGCAGTGACAAGCTCAAGTGGTATCGTTTGTACGCAGCCTTCAAGTGGTGCTACGGAAGTTCAGCTGAAATGTACAATTGCAAGTCTGCCGGTTCATGAAGCGGGTAAACCTTATCCGTTCATTGAGATCAGTACATTTGCCGGTGACGAAGGTGCGCAAAAGAATACGGCTGTTGTTTACTCCACCGAAACGCCGGATGGTAATCAATCTAATAATCAATCATCGGTTGATTACACTGTTGAACCACTGACAGATGTAACGGTTATTAAATCCAGCTCGTCTGAAAAGACTGGTGCGCCTGCGGGGCAGAGTCTGGTTTATACCATTGCAGCACGTGTCAAGGGTAACGGTCTGAGTGGTGCGGACAATGTTGTTATTGAAGATAAGTTGCCAGTCGGTGTTCGTTTCGTTGGTATTGCCGAAAATGGCGCAATCTGTTCGACAAGCCTCAAGGAAGGTGAGGTCGTCACTTCTGCCAATAACACCATCACTTGTACATGGGCGCGTTTAGAAAACGGCACCCAGAAAGAAGTGGCTATTGAGGTTAAGCCTTCGACCGGTCAGGTTGGAGATGAGCTTGTCAATAATGCAACGGTCAGTACCACGACTGAAGAAACAGATAAGACCAACAATGCAGCCAGCGTTTTGGTGGAAATTCTTGCGCCTGCGCTTGATCTTTTGGTGACCAAAACCGATACGGTTGATGGTGAGCAACATGATCCGGTCGAGAAAGGCACCAATACAACTTATCTGATTGTAGCCAAAAATGATGGCCCGTCGGATGCGTATAATGTCAATATTGTTGATACATTTCCGGCAGCCGGTTTTTCCTATGATAAAGTAGAGGGTCAGTCGGCAGGCCTTACCTGCTTACCACCAAATGTGAATGCTGGTCAGGCAGGCGGAACGCTTACATGCTCTATTCCGGTGCTTAAAGCCGGTGCTGAAGTGCAATTCAAAGTCCAAATGAAGTCTTTGGCACGCGGCACTTATCAGAACAAAGTTGTAATAACTTCGGATGAAACAGCTAAAAACTATGACCGTAATCCGGCTAATAATGCGGATGATGAAACAACCACTGTTCGTGTGAAGTCCGATGTCAGCGTTATTAAAACAGCTGATAAAAAAATTGTTGACTTGCGTGAAAGTTTTACTTGGACGCTTACGGTTGAAAGCCTGTCAGGTGACGGCCTTGAGGTTGCTGAAGATGTTATTCTCACCGACACTTTGCCGGAAGGCATGGTGCTGACTGAGGTACCTGAGATTACCAGCGGTAAAGGTGGTTCGTGTCTCGGTGTTGTCGGTACACGTCAGATCAGATGTGAACTTGGCGATATGGAGCCGGCGGAAAAAACCGTCATTAAACTTACCACCAAGATTACAGATATGAAGGCAGAGGCAATGACCAATGCCGCTTCTGTCACGACAAAATCTTTCGACAAAAACTCAACGAATAATACGGATGACGACAGTGTTCAGACTGTCCTTGGTGGTTCGGTCAGCGGTAAAATCTTCGTCGATTTCAACGAAAAAGCTGATTTCAATACTGGTATGGATACCGGCGTCGACGGTGTGACCGTTACTCTGACTGGTAAAGCTCAGCATGATAATGAGAAGCTTACTTTTACAGTAATCACGGATAGCAATGGTAATTATAATTTCACAGGCGTTCCTGCCGGTGAATATCAGGTCAGCTACAGCAATGTGCCGAACAGCAGCAAATACCAGACCGGTGTTTCTGTGCCTGGTACCAATGATTATAATAGTAGCAAGACCTCATCAGTGAACAACACAACCCTTGGTTCGGTTGTCATTGAAAAAGATTCCAAGAGTGTTGAGAATAACTTCACACTCCACGTCACGCCTTCGGTTGGTCTGAGCAAGGTAGCCAATGCACCTGTTTCAGCGGGTGATGGTACTTATACTGTCACATATACATTCACAGCCAAAAACCTCAGTCAGGAACCGTTGAAAGACATCACGCTGACGGATGTTCTGAATGGTGGCGCACAGAATTTTGGTTCTCCATCAGCGGATAATGTTCCGCAGCCAGGGTTCTACAAGGTTACATCCGTCAGCACGAACAGCGGCACTTTGTCGTCTGCTTTTGATGGTGCAACCAATACGCTGATCGTTGGTAATGCCGTGCTGCAGCCGAATGCAACGCTGATTGCCACTGTAGTCGTGCGGGTTAATCCTGACAAACCATGGAAAGCCAATCCGCTTGTTCTGACCAATCAGGCAGATGTTACAGCAGTCGGTGAATATTCCGGCAAAACCGGCATTGCGGACAAGTCAGACAACAGAGCCGGTGGTGAAAACTATCCGAACCGGAATGTGCCGACGACCGTTAATATTGTACCGGAAGCAGCAATTAAGCTGGAAAAAACCGGTGCACGCATTGGCGGAACTGGCGAGATTACAGCCGGTGACGTGATTGAATATACATTTAAAGTTACCAATACCGGTAAAACACCGCTCTTTGATGTGGTTGTAACCGATCCGAAAACTGGTCTGGTCTGGACTGCGAATACAAAGATTGCAGAACTCGCCGTTGGCGCCAGTAATGATACGGCCTTTAAAGCGACCTATGTCGTCAAACAGACAGATATTGATAATGGTACGCTGGAAAATACAGCGAGGACTGAAGGGACTTGGGGTAACATTGGCGGCACCCCGCAAACGGTTACTTCAACAGATAAATTTGACCTGCCGCTGAGCGAACCTGCTCTGACTTTTGAGAAAAAGCTGAAGCAGTCAGACGTTAAGACCCCGTCAGTTGTCGGTGACAAGATCACCTATGAATTCACAGTCACCAATACCGGTAACACGACATTGAACAATGTTGTGATTACAGATGAATTGGCTGGTGTGGTAGATGCTGGTGCATTCAATATCGGTACACTTGCACCGAAAGAAACGAAGACTGTTGAGGCTTATTATCTGCTGAAATTGCAGGATATTAATGCCGGAAAAGTCGTCAATAAAGCACTGACCACCGGCACTTATGGGCCGGATGACAAGAAGATCACCACACCGCCTTCAGAGGTGGAAGTTCCGACCTATCGTGATCCGAAGCTGACGCTTTTAAAGGCATTAAGCTCGGTTGTGCCGGAACCAGCCTATGCCGGTGATATGCTGGAATGGACTGTGACAGCGACCAACGAGGGCAATGTCACTCTCTATAATATCAAAGTCAGCGATCCGCTGGTGGGTGCAGTTATCGCACCGGCATCTCTTGCTTCATTGGCACCGGGTGAAAGTGGTACATTTACGGTTAAAACACCGATCCAGCAGAACCATCTGAATGATGGTCAGGTGGTCAACACTGCCAAGGCTGATTTTGAAGACCCGACTGGCCCGCAACCGCCGGTGGATTCTAATGAAGTTGTAACGCCGCTTGCACATAAGCCTTCGATCAGCCTTGAAAAGGTGGCTATTCTTGATGGTCTGAGCAATCCGGCAAAGATCGGTGATGAACTTCGCTACAGCTTCACTATCCGCAATACCGGTAACGTCGCGCTCAATGGTTTGGTTCTGACCGATCATCTTGAGGGTGTTGTTATCGATGCGGCTGACATCACTCGTCTGAAAACACTGGCCTTACAGCCGGTGAATGCTGCCAAAGACAATGACGCGGAAGTTCAAACTGTTGTTTACGGTACTTATAAGCTGAAGGTTGCCGATATTAATGCCGGTAAGGTTGAAAATACTGCCGACGTTAAGGGTATTCCTATGCACGGTGACAAGACCCCTGTTACCGATGACAGCAGCACCGATACACCACTGGATCGCGACCCTTCCATCAAGCTTATCAAAACACTGGAAGCTTCTTCATTGCCGAAGCCTGCTAAGGCTGGTGACGTTATCAAGTTCAACTTTGCCGTCCACAATACCGGCAATGTGACTCTGGAAAAGATCCGCATTGTTGATTTGGTTGCCGATGTGCAAGTCATCAATCAGTCTAGCTGGACTGGTCCGTTGGAGCCTGGTGAAGCCAACACGGATGCTTTCACTGCAACCTATGCATTGAAACAGTCTGATATTGATGCAGGTACCTTTGCCAATACGGCAAAAGTCTTTGGTTCCAGCGTGAATGGTACACCGGATGACGTAACCGATATTTCCGGTACCGATCTGACCAATGACGATAAAACGGTTGTTGAACTGGAAACTTCGGCATCGGTGACGATTGTCAAATCGGAAACACATTCTTTCTCCTCGCCGTCACAGGTGGGTGAAGTTATCACCTATTCCTTCCTCGTCACCAACACCGGCAATCTGACACTGACCAATGTCATTGTGGAAGATCCGCTTGTTGGTCTCGTGCCGGATATGCCTTTCACCATTGCGACATTGTTGCCGGGGGATGCGAATGCGGTCACGCTGACAGCGACCTATAAAGTCACACAAGCCGATATTGAAAAAGGTGAAGTCGTCAATCAGGCCACTGTTACCGGTGACTATGTTGACCCTGCCGATAAGACCAAGAAACCGGTAACACCGGATGTTTCAGAGGAAATTAAAGTTCCGCTGGAGCAGAAGCCGGGTATTGCTGTCGTCAAGGAAGCGAACTCCAAGCTGACCGAGCCGGCGGAAGCCGGACAGGAAATTGAATATACATTCACTGTCCATAATACCGGTAATATGGTGCTGAATAATGTGGTTCTGAATGATCCATTGGCAGGTATCACGCCAAACAGCTTCACCATTGGCACAATGCAGCCGGGTGAGCAGCAGGTATTCACAGCCACTTACCCCATTACTGAAGCTGATATTGACGCTGAAAAGGTTATCAATCAGGCAACAGTGAAGGGCACCTATGGCGATCCGACTACGCCGAAAGACATTGAAGATCCTTCAGGTCCGACAGTGGATACAGATGAGCCGACTATTGTGCCGGTTATGCCTCCGCTGCCTGAGCTGGAAATCATTAAAAAGGGTGAATGGAACGACGCGAATGGCAATGGCTATCCGGAAGTTGGTGAGACACTCGAATTTACATTCGATGTTACCAACAAGGGGAATGCGCTGCTCAATAATGTGACTGTGCAGGATGAAGGTCCGCTTTTTGCAGGCAAACGCGGTACCAATCAGCTGTCCGCGATCACTCCGGCACCGGTGACCCTGAAACCAGGTGAAAGCCAGACTTTCAAAGCAACTTATGTGCTGTCACAGGCTGATATTGATGCAACTGCCGGTCTTCCGGAAACGCTGACCAATATTGCCTTGGCCAAGGGCGATCAGCGTAACGGCAAGCCTTATGAATCTGAGGAAGATAAGGCGAAAATCAATCTGCCTGCTACCGAGCCGTCATTGGTAAAAATTACGAAGCAGGCACTGCTGCATCAGGTTCGTCGTGGTGACCGCGTGCCTTACATCATTAAGGTCGAGAACACGTCGTCGAGCAATGCAGGCCCTGTGCATGTGATCGATACGATGCCTTCCGGTTTCCGCTATGTTGCAGAAACCGCCATTGTGAATGGTGACAAATCTGAGCCGGAGATCAGCGGTCGCCGTCTCCAGTTCAGGAATCTGAAGCTTGGGCCAAACAGCACAATCGAGATCCGTCTTGAACTGCTGGTTCTGAGTTCGGCGGGTCCTGGCAAGCACATCAATATTGCCACCGTAACGGACAAGGACGGCAAGCCGGTTGCACCTGATGCACAGGCGATTGTCGAGATCATGTCTGAACCTGTTTTCGATTGCGGTGAAATCATCGGCACTGTCTTTGATGACAAGAACCGCAATGGTTATCAGGATGAAGGCGAAAAAGGTCTGGCCGGTGTGCGTGTTGCAACCGCTAAGGGCTGGCTGATCACAACGGACGAATATGGCCGTTTCCATGTGCCTTGTGCAGCGATGCCGGATCAGCGCATCGGTTCCAACTTCATCATGAAGCTTGATACCCGCACGCTACCGACAGGCTACCGTCTGACGACTGAAAACCCGCGTGTTGTCCGTCTGACTGCCGGTAAAATGACCAAGCTGAACTTTGGTGCATCGATCAGCCGTGTTGTTCGTCTTGACCTTCAGGATGCAGCTTTTGAAGCAAACCGCGTCGAGCTGAAAAAGCAGTGGGCTGACAACCTGCCGCAGCTCGTGGAAGTCCTGAAACAGGAAATCTCGGTTCTGCGTCTGAGCTACAAAATGGCAGGCAATGAGCAGTCATTGGCCAAACAGCGCATGAAACATGTCCGCAAGCAGATCGCTGATCTGTGGAAGCGCAAAGGAGATAACTACCCGCTTGAAATCGAGACACGTGTGGAGGTGAGCAAATGAGCCGCTCAGTGAAAACCGCCACGCAATTTAAGGTTATGAAAATGTCTCAGTTCAAACTCGGTTCTTTCTCCCGTCTCGCTCTTCTGGCCAGTTCCGCACTGATGGCAGGCCATTTCTCAACCGTTTCAGTCTTGGCGCAAACCAAGACTGAAACCACCGAAGGTTCAGACCTGCGCGGTAAAATGTCGGATGACAGCTCGCTGCGTCATCTGACAATCGGCGAAAATACCGAAAAAGGTATTGCTGCCGATGCGGGCAATATTCCGTTCATGATCAGTGTGGATGGTGATACGGTTGAAACCAGTGCCTCGAAACCAACGGCTCAAACACCACGTCAGATTGATCGTGAGCGCAAAACCGATGTGGATTTGAGCAGCGTTGACATTCAGATCAAATTTGATGGTCTGGATGCGTCGCCGATCCTCAATGTTTCCACCATGCCGGTGCGTCGCAGCTACAGCGCCAATGAAACAGTCGAGTTTCTGGCAAGCACCAACTATCCGGCTTTTATTGAGCGTTCGGAAATCCGCATTTTCGCAATCGGTGACGGCAAATCGGTTGATAAGCCTGTGGCTGTTGTGCCGGTGAAAACCAATGCCAAAGCGCAATGGGTGATGCCGGCACAAGCCGATGAGCGTGAATATGCCTATGTGTTGCGTGTTTATGATGAAAAAGGCCGGTTCGACGAAACCGAAGCTCTGACTTTGCGCCGTAGCGAAAAGAAAGATATTTTGGGCGATCGTGCGGAAGCTGTTGCACCGGGTATGGGCGAAGACAGAACTGCACTTCGCAATATTCGCGTGCAGGGCGGTGCGGTAACAGTTCACGGTACCAATGTACCGGATGGCTATAAGGTCAAAGCTTTTGGTGAAACCATTCCTGTCGACCCGCAGCAGAAATTCGTAGTGCAGCGCATTTTGCGTCCCGGCGATCACGATATTGATGTCGGCATTAATGACGGCCTGAAAGGCGACGGTCTGGCCTTTAACCGCGATATCACTATTCCGGATAATGACTGGTTCTATGTCGGTTTGGCTGACATTACCCTTCGCAAGCGCAACGGCGACAGCGGTATTGAAGCTGTGCGTCCGGGTGAATATGACAGCACCACCACCAATGGCCGTCTGGCATTTTATCTTAAAGGTAAAATCAAAGGCGAATATCTGCTGACGGCTGCTGCTGACACAACCGATGACGAACTCGATAAGATGTTCCGTAATTTCGGCAAGCAGAACCCGCGTCATCTGCTGCGCAAGCTCGATCCGGATGATTATTATCCGGTCTATGGTGACGATTCCACTTTTGTGGAAGATGCACCGACCAATGGTAAATTCTATGTCCGTTTAGAGCATGGTGACAGCCGTGCAGTATGGGGTAATTTCAAAACCCGCATCACCGGCACAGAGTTCATGCGCTCTGACCGTGCACTTTATGGTGCGCAGGGCGTTTACCGTTCGGAAGAAACAACAAGCTTTGGCGAGCGTAAAACCGAAGTTGATTTATATGCTGCCCAGCCGGATACATTGCCGCAATATGAGGAATATCTGGCAACCGGCGGATCGGCTTATTTCATGCGCCGTCAGAATATTGTCGAAGGCTCTGAAACCATTACGGTTGAGTTCCGCGATTCAGTAACCGGTCGTGTTATTGAACGCCGTACACTCAGAGCCGGAGAAGATTACCGCTTTGATTATATGCAGGGCGTGCTGATCCTCAACCGTCCGCTTTCATCCTCTGCCGGCACATCCGATCCGGTGCGTGACGCTGCATTGGGCGGCAACAAAACCTATGTGCTGGCACAATATGAGTTTGAGCCGGTTGCCGGTGATCTCGACGGCTACAGCCTTGGTGGCCGTGGCCAGCAATGGCTGAATGACAATGTGCGCGTGGGTGTGACTGGCTATCAGGAAACTACCGGCACTGCCGATCAGAAGGCCGGCGGCGTTGATATTCGTGTGCGCCATTCCGACACCACGTTCATCGAGGGGGAAGTGGCCGGTTCTGACGGGCAGGGCTTTGGCTTTACCCGCTCCACCGATGGTGGTCTGACCAATAGCAACACCCTTGCTACCGGCAATAAAGGTCGCACTGCTCTGGCATGGCGCCTGAAAGGTCAGGTCGATCTGGCTGATCTTCAGGAAGACGGCGTGCAGGGTAAAATCGGTGGCTATTATGAAGAAAAAGAAGCCGGTTTCTCCAGCCTTTTTGACAATACCAGCGTCGATAAACGACTCTGGGGTGCTCATGCCGATCTGGATGTGACGGACAAAACCCGTCTGAAACTCATCTATGATGATTTCTGGGATGCGGACGGTCAGATCAAGCGTGAAGGCAAGACTTCCGTCAGCCATGAGATTGACGAATATTGGAAAGTGTCATTTGGTGTGACTTACACCGAACTGATGTCACCGACAGCGATCCGCTCAGGCAAAACCGGCTATGACGGTTCCCGCGTAGATACAGGTATGCGTATTGATTACCGTCAGGATGATGATCACCTTTACTATGTCTTCGGGCAGGTAACAGCCGGTCGCTCCGGTGATATCAAGCGCAATGACCGTATCGGTGTTGGTACAGAACTGAAACTGACCGATACAATCGGCACGCAGGCAGAGATCTCCTTCGGCACCAATGGTCTCGGTGGTCTGGCCGCACTGACCTATGATCCGAATGCCGATGATCATTACTATGTCGGTTACCGTCTTGATCCGGACAGAGCCTTTGATCTCAATCGTAGCTATGATCTGATTGGCCGTGATAAGGGAGCGATTGTCGGCGGTGTGAAGCGCCGTATGAATGATGTGCTTTCGGCCTATTCGGAAGGCAATTATGACTTGTTTGGTGTGCGCAGCGCGCTGACACACACTTATGGTGTGGTCTATACGCCGGATAATGTCTGGACATTTGACGGTGGTTTTGAAGGCGGACGTGTTCGCGACAACACCACAAATTCCTCTGGCGTTGAATATTCTGACTTTGACCGTTATGCGCCGTCGCTGGCCATCGGCTATAAGGACGAAGAACGCGGCATTACCGGTCGTTTGCGCGGTGAAGTGCGTGTCGAGCGCTCTGATGATCATACCCGTGACCAGAACACCTATCTGTTGGCCGGTGCCTATTCATGGAAAACCAATCCGGACTGGCGTACATTGGTCAGTGTGGATGCGGTTCTCTCTGATACGAAATCGGATGTCACTTCGTTCCAGAACACGGATTATGTTGAAGCCTCGTTCGGCTATGCCTATCGTCCGGTGGAAAATGATCGTCTGAACGCGCTGTTCAAATATAGCTGGCTCTATGACATGCCGGGCAATGGTCAGCTGGGCAGCGGTGTTTCCAATTATCGTTATGCGCCTGCACAGCGCAGCCATATTCTGTCGGCAGACTTCACCTATGATCTGGTGCCTTGGCTTTCAGTCGGTGCCAAATACGGTTTCCGTATTGGTGATGTGAAATACCGTCCGGCAGAAAATGATCACAAGTTTGACAAGAACTGGCAGCGTTCATCCGCCCATCTGGGTGTTATCCGTGCCGATCTGCATGTAGTTAAAAAGTGGGATCTGCTGCTTGAAGGTCGTGTGATGCATATGCCGGAAGCCAAAACCACCGATTTTGGTGCGCTGGCAGCGGTTTATCGTCATGTGGGCGAGAATTTCAAAGTTGGTGCCGGTTATAATTTCGGCCGCTTTTCGGATGATCTGCGTGACCTGAGCCTTGATGACCGTGGCATGTTTGTGAATTTTATCGGCAAGTTCTGAGCCGGATCACTATACGGATAATAACAATACGGGCAGCGAAAGCTGCCCGTATTGTTTCTGCGGTATTTTGCTAAATTCCAAGGATTTATATTGCTGAGCACGGATTGTAACATTCATCAGGCTTGTGACGTTAGAAGCCGCCTGAGCGTGCTTAGAGATTTTTCTTGTAGAACGGAACGAGCTTGGCGAGTGCTAGCCTGACCGGTTCTTCCTTGTCATACAGGTCGTAATGTGACCAGCCTTCGAGAAGCACAAGCTCCTTCTGTTTGGAGGCTGCGCGTTCAATAATCTCGCAGCCGTCGCGATAGGCGCCGAATGCGCCGACCTTATCACCGACCACGATGCAAAGCGGCTGTGTCAGGAGTACTTCCGCCAGATGAAAGGCGTCCCAGCCAACGGCTGCTGCCTGATGCGACAGGAGCGAGCGGTTCAGACCGTTGGGCTTTTGACCACGCGGTGTGCGGTAGTAATCAGTTGCCTCCAGCGGATCGCGATCAGTGATGCCTGCAGCGCGGGCTTCCTCAACAGAATTGGCAAGCAGATTGTCAACGTGAAGCTCTGCGCCGCGCGCTTCAGCTGTACGCTGTCTGGCCATTGCTTCCAGCGCGGCGATCGGATTGAGGGCAGTGAAATTACCGCGCATCAGACGGCCATAATTCGCGCCGGTAACGGTGCCAACCGCCTTGATGCGGCGTTCAGTCATCGCGGCATTGATTGAATAGCCGCCGCCACCACAAATGCCGAGTACACCAATGCGTTCTTCATCGACATAAGGAAGCGTCACCAGATAATCGGTAACATGGCGGAAATCTTCGACACGCAGTGTCGGGTCTTCGATAAAGCGCGGTTCGCCGCCGCTGGCACCCTGAAAGCTTGCATCAAAGGCGATGACAACAAAGCCTTCTTTGGCCAGCGCTGCGCCATAGACATTGCCCGAGGTCTGTTCTTTGCAGCTTCCGATCGGATGTGCGCTGATGATGGCCGGATATTTCTTCGTTTTGTCGAAATGCGGCGGGAAGTGGATATCGGCAGCGATATCCCAATACATATCGTGATTGTGGATTTTCACGGTTTCCATGATGTGATCTCCTTAATTCCGGAGGCGAGTGACATTCTCACTGGCCGGTTTACATGAAGGCAGGTTTGTCGCCACCGGTGTTTGGTTTGTTAATGCCGATATTGCGATTGCCAAGCGCACCGGTCGTTTCGGCTAATTTTACGACCAAGGCTGCCACGCTTTTGCGTGAGATCTCCGTGCCTTTAAAAGGCTCGTGGCGCTCAGTTGTTTCGTAGGTGACTTCGTCTGCATCGGTCAGCCAGGCAGGGCGCAGGACTGCATAATCCAGACCTGATGCCTCCACGAGATCGGCAGCCTTGCGATATGGTGGTATATATTCACCGATTTCCCGGTTGTTCCACGCACCGAATTTGCCGGGGACTTCGTCATAAATGCCAAGCGTTGTGCAGAAAATCAGCTTCCGCGAACCGGCATCTTTCATAGCGGTGATAATGGCTGCGGCTTGTGCATCGACATCTCCGGCAAGGTTCGCATAAACGACATCCTGACCGCTCACGGCATCTCTCAGCTTGGCAGTGTCGTGAACATCACCCTCAATCACACGGGTATTGTCAGGAATATCCCGACCAAGTTTCCTCGCATCGCGAAGAAATAGCGTCATCTCTGTGTCGCCACGTTCTGCCAGCATATCGACCACATGCTGTGCAATCTGACCGCTTGCGCCAAGGATTGCAATTTTCTTCATTATCTTGCTCCGTATATTCATTTCATGAATTTAACATAATCCACTCGACCTAACGGAAAAATGGGGGCATCCTTCAATCAGTTTGAAGCTGTAATTCATAATGAGCGTATAATGGACCGTAATCTTCTGCCTGCTCTTGCTGCCTTTGCGGAGGTTGCCCGCGAAGGGAACTATACCCGTGCGGCTGGTCGTATCGGTATTTCGCCATCGGCTTTGTCGCAAACGATCAGAATGTTAGAGCAGCAGCTCGGCGTTCGTCTGCTTAACCGGTCGACACGTTCGGTATCGCTGACAGATGACGGCCGGAAATTACTTTCCCAGATCGAACCGGGTCTTGCAATGATATCACATGCGGTCGTCGCTGTCGGTGAGGCACGCGAAAAGCCAAGCGGTGAAATCCGGCTGAACGCACCGCGGGTTGTCACGCATCATTTTATTGAGCCGTATCTCGGAGAGTTCGCCCGCCGGTATCCTGAGGTTCGCGTTGAGTTATTTGTCGATGACGGGTTGGGTGACATTATTCGGGAAGGCTGTGACGCGGGTATTCGCCTGCGTGAAAGTGTGACAGACACGATGGTTGCAGTACCGGTCACTCCGCCGGTTTCTCTTGCCGTGGTTGGTTCACCGGCTTATTTTGCAGCTAATCCTCCGCCGAGAGTGTTCAGAGATCTGACACAGCACAATTGCCTCGGTTTTCGTCTGTCGGGTAGCGGAGCTGTATTCCGCTGGGAATTGACCGATCCGCGTACAGGGGAGGAAAGGCTGTTTCAGCCTGCCGGAACATTCGCCACGAATAATGATGATGTCATGCTGAATGCTGCGCTTCAGGGTGTAGGTCTGGTGATGCATCTGGACTTTGCTGTCAGTCAGCATTTTGCATCCGGCGCTCTGGTGCGCGTGATGGAAGATTGGTGTCCGCCCTTTGATGGTTTCAACCTCTATGTTCCCTCACGGGATCAGATGCCTGCAAAACTACGCGTTTTCGTTGATTTTTTGGTTGAGAAGCGGCGGCAACTGGAGCGATAGAGCAATATGATTGAGCGCATTGCGTAAATCTGTAAGCAAATTGAGGATAAACTGTTTATTGTTCTGGAATTTTCAAATTGCTATTAACAATATTCCGGTCAGAATTATTAAATATACTGTAAGAATGATTAGCATAAGAGCTATGTACATTGTTCACCTGTTCAATTTTTTTGAAAAAGAACATCGGAACATTACCGTAATATTACGATATTTGTAATGAAATCACTCAAAGAAAATTCATTGTTATAATTTGCGTAATGTTGCCGCAAGGTACAAAGGTCAGGTTGCTCCCCGAATTGCTGTTTAAAAGCGGGGTTACCGGTAGTGCGGAGCAACAAAATAAATTTTGGAAAAACAATAACCTGGTCGATACAAAAAAATACATCAAATCTGATAAAATATTTTCCGATTATCGTCTTGTTAAGTGGTTGTGCGAGTGTTCCCTTAAAAGAGGGGGGTACTCTTACTTCCTATAGTAATTTAAGTGAGCCGAAAGGAAAGTTTGCCAAGAAAAAACTTTACTTGAATTTTGGCGTGTTAAAAAAAGTAAGAACCGTAAGTATATTTCCGACGTCCTTTATAAATTCTGCTGAACGGCGCGTTGATAAAGTACAGGACAGAACCCTGCTGGCAAATGCGATTGATCGCGCTGTTTGTTACACTCTGAGTGAGAAATATAAAATTGTTCCTGCCGGTGAGCCGGCTGATCTCACAATCCGTACCGTTATTACCGATGTTGTGCCTACAAAGTCTGGTATTGCGGGCGCTGCAAAGGCGATTTCTATCGGTACAGCTATTGCCTTACCTGTAGGGGTTCCGCGATTACCGTTCGGGCTGGGCGGATTGGCTGTTGAGGCAGAGGCTACGGATCCGCAAGGGGCTCAGGTTGCGGCAATCGTCTGGTCGAAGGGGGCGAACTCATTCACCAGTGAGGCGCGTGTGTCGCAGGTGGGGGATGCCTATGATTTGGCTGCGGCTTTTGGTTCTGAGTTTTCCAGACTGATTATCGAGGGTAAAGAGCCGGGTAATTTTGACCTTCGTTTGCCGTCCGGATATGAAATTCGCACAAAACTGGGCGGAAGACCGGGATCGGCTCTTTGCGAAAATTTCGGTCGCCAACCGGGTGTTTTGGGGGCGATCGGCGCTTCATTGGGAGCGCCTCCGTCATGGACAGATAAAGGCTCTAAATCCCTCTCTGTGCCAAAACAAAGCAGCCTCTCTGCGCAATCAACACCCTGACAGGCATGACTATTTATAGCTTGGCACCTGCCACGTAACGTTGCCGTAATGTTCAGGCGGGATTGGTCATATGCTGACATATATAAACTTATTGAGGATATTATGCGTAATTATTTTGCGATAGGTCTCCTGATGGCGCTGATGGGCTGCGAGACAACAGACTATAGAGGCCGTTGTAACGAATACGGATTTCTTCCCGGAACAGATGCCTATGCGCAATGTGTGCAGCGCCTGGATATGTCGGATAAAGACCATTTGAGAAGGGCATATCCGCCTCCGGCATATGGTGTTCCTCGCGGGGATCTTCTCTAGTTCGGTTGTCCGTTTTTACTGACACGTTTTTAATGTGGTCAGCTAAGCGGCCCTGAAAACATGCTAAAAGTGTTGGTGTTCGCAATGTGCAATCAATTTGACTCTGATCATATCAATGGCGGCTCATGCATATTCTGATAGTGGAAGACGATCGTGAATTGGCGGCTTCGCTGAAGGCTATGATGGAGGCATCCATTGGTGTTGCGGACACATTTGACACCGTTGCAGATGCAGAATCTGCCTTGCTTGCTTTCAAATTTGATCTGGCAATTATCGACCGTCATCTTCTGGATGGTGACGGTCTGTCTCTGCTGCCCACTTTACGGCAGCTTCGGCCGCGGCCTGCTACCCTGATATTAACAGCATTAGATGATCCGGCTGATATTGTTGCGGCACTGGATAAAGGTGCGGATGAATATATCAGTAAACCATTTGAACCAATGGAGCTTATTGCCAGAGCGCGGGCTGTGCTTCGCAGATATAATCTGGATGAGACCGGATGCACGCAGTTCGGGAATTTATCATTCGACCTTATAAATCGTTCCGCCATGGTTGAGGGGAGTATTATGAATACTCCAAGACGTGAGCTTGCTATTTTGGAGGCGCTCATCAGACGGGCAGGGCGTGTTGTCCAGCGTGATAATCTGGAGGCATCAGTTTACGGCATTGATGATGAACTGGGTTCTAATGTCATAGATTCCCATGTGTCGAGACTGCGGCGGCGTCTGCGGGAAGCCAAGTGCAATGTAACAATACGCACTATACGCGGTATAGGTTACATGATGGTGCAGGAATGAAGTTCATGCGCTCCATCGCTTTTCCCGTTGCAGTCCTGCTTGTTATGGGCATGGCGCTGATGATGACAATCAGCACAATATTAACATTAGTGTTTTTATTGATATCTTCGGACACGGAAGGCCGGCAAACTGTACCGCTGGATATTCTGGGAAAACTCCTGCAGTCCAGTCAATCCTATACGTCGTCAGGCCAGCTTGAACTTAATATTGGCGGCATATCTGCCGATATTATTGGTTTTGCAGAGCAACAACCGGATTTTTGGTATCTGCTGAGTGACGGAACCCAGACGATAACCCATGGGGTTGTGCCTCCGTCTGTTCAGAATGCGCTTAATACAGTTCCGGCCCAAATATCTTCATTTCAGTTTCACTTCACAACGGGTGAAGTAACCTATCAAGGCCTGCGCCTGGTTGATGGTGCCAATCCTCAGGCATTTGTTGTGCTGGGTGGTATTTCATTTACCGGAGTGCAAACAACTTTCGTTGCATTATGGGGGATAGGCCCTCAGGGCTTGTATCATTTGCTTGGGGCTGTACTTGTCGCTACGGCGACGATTGCAGCGATAGCGGTTAAGCGTGTGATTGCCTCACCTGTAAGACGGGTTGTAAATTCTGCCGAGCAGATTGACGGCTTGCCCAATGGACGCAGGATTTCAGATCGTGATACCCCTTCAGAATTAAAGCCGATGGTTGCTGCGTTTAATACGGCTTTGTCGCGTATTGATGATGCGTTTGAAGCTCAGCGCTTTTTTCTTGCCAGTGCATCGCATGAGTTGCGAACGCCGTTGACCAAGCTGAGAATAAAACTTGAAAAGATAGAAGAGCCGGCAATACGCGATGTGCTGATACGGGATACGGCGCGTCTGGCTTCAATCGTTACAACTTCTTTGCAACTGGCGCGGTTGTCCGGACAGTCATTGGCATTTGCTCCGGTTGATCTCGCACATGCAGCCCGTCAAATCGTTGCTGAACATGTTCCGGCTGCTCTCAGGCAGGGCGTGGAGATTGAGTTCAAAGCACCTGAAGAACGGATAACAATTTCCGGTTCAGAGGCGGCGCTTCGGGTTGCGCTGGATAATTTAATCATGAATGCGCTGTGTCATGCGCAAGGAACAGAAACGCTGGTGATCGAAGTGCTTCATCCTTGCATATTGCGTGTTACTGACAGGGGGCCGGGTATTCCCGATGCAGAGCGGAGCAGTATGCTGAAGCCTTTCGTGAGAGGGGCGGGTACTGCGGTTGAAGGGGCGGGGATGGGACTTGCAATTGTATCCCAGATTATGAGCGCCCATAATGGATCGGTTGCATTATCCGATGCGACTGGCGGGGGATTGGTCGTGAGTTTGACCTTCCCCGCAGGTTAAGCGATCAATATCAAAGTGAATTTATTCTTGATATTATAGCTATGGCGATTGGCCCCCATAGTAAAGATACGGGTATGATCGTTAAAAGCATAAAATTTATTGCGGATCTGATTTTTTTATAAATCATAGATTTAATCCATTTGTTGAAATGGATTTGTCTGTGATTTCGTATGATGGCGTGGAAATCTTGTGATTATTTACAATATTTGCAAAGCAAATTCCGATGAATATTACGAAAATTTCGACTGGTTTTTCAGATAATTTTCTTGATAGTTTTCTTTTCAAAGAACATCTCCATCTCTATGTCACCTGCTTTTAGGTGAAGTATCGAATTGGAGTGATGTTTAGAAGCTGACTGTTACGGCAACATTACCTCTTTAAAGCCAGCTCTTGAACTTGAAACAAGTTGGTTATGATCGACAGAAATATGGGGTGTGAGAAGGAAGCGCAGATTAGGTTTATTATGCTCAAGAGCTAAGTTGCTTGAGAAGGGGGGAGAGGTTCCCCATTTCTGTACCCGCTATATCAAGCGAAGCTCTCGCAATTCAAGCAGGGGGTATCTGAATATTAGAAGTGAAAGACCATGCCTAATATCGGCCGTTTATTCGGGAAACATAAATGTCAGGCTTGTGCGGTATCCCCATGAAAGTTTCTTGTTTGCAGCAACCTCAAATCACTGGATTAAAGTGGCATAAACGAGATAACGAAACGGGCCTTGTGTAACCGCATCAAAGGGATAGCAGGTTGCAAGAACCAGCTGAGAACCCGCTGCGTGAATATCGATCTGCGCCTCATTCCAACGCGCAACACTCATTTGCGTGGCACGATAGGTATAAGTTTTGCCGTCAGTGCGGGTAATGCGAATAAGATCGCCTTTTTCAATATCTTTAAGAAAAGCAAAGTGCGTATCGCGATGTGCTGCATAAACTGCCGTTCCTGTCTCACCGGCTTTGGGTGTGTTCTGGAGATGACCGGGCCCAAAAGCCAGAGCTTGTCCGCTTACACCATTGAGAGCGATTGCTGATGCAGCCAGACGCGGCGCTTCGATACGCGCTACCGGCCATGTATCCGCCCATGCCCACGGTTTAACTTTTTCACCTGTTGCAATACTCTGGGTGAAAGCACGCTCAAGCAGGAATTGAGCTGCATAGGCTTTTGCATGGATCCACAGCCCCTGACTGAGAAGAAGAAGGCCGCAGGCCATCACCGCAATTGACAACAGGATGAGAGGGGAGCGCACCAAACTGCGCTCCTTTGCCTTTGTATCTTCTGCAACAAGAATACCCATCATGCATTCTCCTTGCGACGTGCCAACCAGAAGATGAGAAACCCGATAAACATAATGCCTAATCCCTGAAGCATATTCAGCATTGCCGGAGTTGCAGTTTGCGGCAGTGACATGACGGGTGCCGGAATATTCGGTGCGGCAGCACGGTTTTTGCCTCGAGCCAATATCTGCTCTTTGCCTGCATCGGCATGATCAAGCACGCTACGGTCTGCACGAGCACCGAACAGTGTCTCAAAGTCCCAACCGGCAGGAAGTTGCAGAGGAATGTCGGCGCGGGTGAGCGGGGTATTTGCTGGGCGGCTCGGTGTCTGATCAACGGCAACAAGACTTGTGAGACGTGTTACCAGATGATGCTCTAATGCGAGGCTGAGGATACGCGTATCGGCTGCCAGCTCGGTGATCTTGCCGAGCTTCATGTCCACTTCAGCATCGTCGATCTTGCGACGTGCCCAGATCTTGGAAATACCTTCCGCCGGACTGGCTGCATCAAGCGGCAGGGTCACTGTCCATGGACGGCTTCCGACTGTACCTTCAACCGTCATCGTACCGCTTACCTGTTTGGTACGTGCAGCGAGCACCAATGGTTCCCCCTGATAAAGATCAGGAAGCAGACCCGGCGTCAGGCTGATGCCCTCCTGTGAGAAACTGGTTTTTACATTGGTGACAACCGGACTTTCGAGTTTATCGAACAGTTCACGCATGCGCTGGTCAACTTCTTCCACCGCGCCGATATGTGTGAAGGTACCACGCCCAAGTTCAGATGCCTTGTTCATCAGATAGGTGTTGGGCGCCGAGCCGATGCCAACCATGAAGAGACGGGAGCGGTCGCGGCGGGATGCGATGACATCAAGCATTTGTCGTTCATTGCTGATTTCGCCATCGGTCAGAAACACGATCTGGCGCAAGCCATCCTTTTGGTGGCTGTCATCAAGTGCTGCGTGCAAAGCAGGCAGCATTTCTGTGCCGCCAACCGCTTCAAGCGCAGAGACATAGTCGCGTGCATTGGTAATATTGAGCGCTGTGGCTGGAACAGAGTCATCGAAAAACTTGCTCAGCGTGTCATCAAAACGGATGACGTTGAAACGGTCGGTTGGTTTTAAGCGGGAGAGGGCATAATCGAGACTGGCTTTGGCTTGCTTTATCGAAGTACCACCCATCGAACCGGAATTGTCGATAACAAAGATGATTTCCCGTGTTTCATTCACAGGGCTTTTGATGCGCGGCGGGGTTATGTAGGCCAGCAGATAATTGTCATTGCCAACATGTTCACGAAACAGGCCGACGGTAGGCATTTCGGATTCATCAGCCTGCCATTCGAGAACGAAATCACGATCGGCCGTGGCCTTGCCATCCAGAGTAATTGTTGAGGCCAGTTCGCCCTGCTGGTTGATTTTGACAGGGTGATACAGGCTCTTAATATTGGCGGCGGGGAAACCGGCTTTGAGATTGACACTGATAGTCACCGGATTAATGCGGTCTTCATTTGGCATAATCAGGGGTGTTTCAATAGCTCCGTTGTCTGAGCCATGCGCTGGTTTTGTTTTCTGCTGCCCCCAACCGCCCTGCATATCTGCGGTTTCAACAATCGGGTCGCTGTTTTCAGGATTATAGCGCGGTGCAACAACAAGCGGCACACGCATAGAAAAGCGATTATCGCTCAGGCGAACGGCCTGCTGATATTCGATCTGAATGACAAGTTTTTCATTCGGACCAAGGTTGGCAACCGCATTGGTGAAGATGTTGGGGCGCTGTTGCTCGATGAGAGCAGCCTTCTTGCCTTCGCTTTTCGCCTTCTCATAGATTTCGCGTGCTGCCTGTTTTTCCTTGATGTCGGCAACAATAACCCTGTCGCCGACAATCATCTTCAGGGAGTAGACCGCACTGTCTTCAGGCAGAGGGAAGACGTAAAGCCCTTCAACCCAGCCATTGGTCGGATTTTCAAAAACCTGACTGAGGCGGGCGCGGGCGGTGGGGCCGCTGACATCGATGTTGAAATCACTGGCAAGTCGTGGTGCTTCGATATATTGGCCAGCTTCACCGCTCTGAAGCAGAAGACTGCCGCTTTGCACCGCATTCGGTGTTACATAGACTGGCTGTTCAGCACGGGCGGAAGCCACGTTGAGAAGCGAAAGAACAACGGCCAAGATTGGCAGTAATAGCATATTCACAAACCAGATGAATTTGCAGAACCGAGACAGGCTGATTGCCCTTGCGTTGTTGTGAGAGTGTCTGATGGCAGGCGACATTGTAAGCTCCTGTATCTGTCGGATAACTGGAGACAATTTGCGCCGGAGTGCTGTTTCCTCACCAGCGTAAGCTTTGCCAAGTTTTGTCCGTACTTTGCCGCAAGCCACCTTGCAGGCTCCGCTTATGTGTGGAATTGTGAAGGAAAGTACGGATTCAGGAAGTTCTCATGTCTCAGCACGATGCGGTTTTGTCCGATCAATTGAATCTCCGCGTTGCTGAACGTGTGCGTGAGGAGATCGCGCGTCGCAGGATTTCGCGCCAGCATCTGGCGGATGAGGCACGTATCAGCCTCTCTACACTTGAAAAAGCGCTCTCAGGGCACAGGCCTTTCACGCTTGCGACGATCATCCGGCTTGAGCAGGCGATGGGATTTGAACTGCGCGATCAGACGGAAACAGAAAAGCCAAAGCCTGCTGCTGCCAACGGACATGCGGCGGAAGAACTTGGTGCCTATTCACGCGCTGCCGTTTCCTGGCTTGAGGGAACATTCCTCACGCTTCGTCCTTCTTTTGGTAATAGCAGCGATATTTTTGCTTATTGCACGGACATCGTCTGGGATGCCGGAAACACACATCTGAAATTTGAAGAACGCGAGCGTACCGACGCGTCATTTTCGCAGCACGGATGTGTCTCCGTTCCGCATCTCTCAGGTCATGTCTATCTTGTGACCAATACATCCGGACAGTACCGCATGGCGGTGCTTTCGCGCCCGAGTATCGCGGGTGAAATGTATGGTATTCTCACGACATTGCGTGCAGGGCAGGGCGCACAACTGACGCCGGTATCTGTGCCTCTGGCACTCATCCCGATAAGGGTTTTTGAAGCGCCGGTTTTTGGACGAATTACAACCGCAGATCAGGTCTATGATCAATATGCGCGGTTTCTTAACAAGACCATCGGCGATGGCTATGCAAGTTTTGTGATGCCGTCATAATCGGGGCTAAGGATAATCTATCCACCTCATTCTGTACGACCAAATCAATCACAGCGGAAATAGATATTACAACAAGACAGCCTGAGTAATTGCATCGGGTGGATGGCGGCTGCGGCAGATCATAAGGCATTGCCAATCTGGTGCTGCTTACGTGCGAGCTGTCTGCTTTTCTCCTGACGTCGTTTTAGCTGCAATGGTTCAGTCCTGAATGGTCTTCACTCGCGCAGGTGTGTTCACACTTTGAGACTTGGAGATATAAAAATATCTTTATATGCGCTTGACACTTCGTTGCGATTGCAGCTAGGTAGAGATGTCTAGGTTCTCCGGTCGTTGCCTGCAGCGTGCCGGAGCTAAGAGGGAAGCCGGTGCTCCGTATTATGCGGAAAAGCCGGCGCTGCCCCCGCAACTGTAAGCGGCGAGCTGACGTCCAGCATGTCACTGGGATTTTACCCGGGAAGACGGACGGAAGCGATGACCCGTGAGCCAGGAGACCTGCCTTGGCGAAAGAACGTCCACGGGCGGGGTGTCCCAGTGTGCCGTAGCGGAGGCCGCATCGCGGCCTGTACTGCTATGTGTCCGCAGACCCATGCCCCCCAACTCCATTGGGGCAGAATATGTCGCAGAACTTCAATTTCGCTATCAAGAGCGTTCCGTTTAACGAGGATTATCTTCCCTCGGAGAATACGCGCATCACCACCAATTTTGCCAATCTGGCCAGAGGCGCTCGTCGCCGTGAGAATCTCTGCAACACCTTGCGGATGATCGACAACCGGTTCAATGCCTTGGCGCATTGGGATAACCCCCAAGGCGATCGCTATTCGGTCGAGCTGGACATCATTTCCGTCACGTTGGGGATTGCCGGCGATGAATTCCCGCTGATTGAAATCCTCAAGACAACCATCGTCGACCAGAAAACCAATGAGCGCATCGACGGTATCGTCGGAAACAACTTCTCGTCCTATGTGCGTGATTACGACTTCAGCATCGTTCTTCCCGAGCACAATCAGAACCAGCCTATATTCAGTATTCCGGCCAATTTCGGCGATCTGCATGGAAAGCTTTTCAAATCTTTCCTGCGCTCAAAGACATATGCATCCCACTTCAGCAAAGCGCCCGTCATCTGCATCAGTGCCTCGACCAGCAAGACCTATCATCGCACTGACAATCATCATCCCATAATGGGCACCGAATACCGGCAGAATGAATCCTCGTCGACAGATCAGTATTTCGCAAAAATGGGGATGCAGGTTCGCTATTTCATGCCGGCAGGCAGCGTTGCGCCTTTGGCTTTTTATTTTATCGGTGACCTGCTTGGCGATTATTCCAACCTCGAGCTGATCAGCACCATCAGCACGATGGAGACGTTTCAGAGAATTTATCGGCCTGAAATCTATAATGCCAACGCTGCTGCAGGCGCGGTTTACCGGCCGAATTTGAAGCACGGGGATTATTCGCTGACACGCATTGTCTACGATCGTGAAGAGCGCAGCCGGTTGGCTGTGGAGCAGGGCAAATTCACCGAGGAAAATTTCATCAAGCCATACCGGACCGTTCTCGATCAATGGTCCGCTTACGACGTCGCCTGACTGAAACGAAACAGAGGTCACCTATCTTGAAAACACTTCTCCCTACATCGACCGCAGGCAGCCTGCCTAAACCCTCCTGGCTCGCCCAGCCTGAAAAACTCTGGTCGCCATGGAAACTGCAGAACGAGGAATTACTGGAAGGAAAGCGGGATGCCTTGCGGCTGTCGCTGGCCGACCAGCAACATGCAGGCATTGATATCGTCAGCGATGGCGAACAGACACGTCAGCATTTCGTGACGACTTTCATCGAACATCTCGACGGCGTGGATTTCGAGAAGCGCGAGACCGTGCGAATCCGCAACCGCTACGATGCGAGCGTACCGACTGTCGTCGGGGCTGTGTCACGCCAGAAACCGGTTTTCGTCGAGGACGCCAGATTTTTGCGTCAGCATACCACGCAGCCGATCAAATGGGCCCTGCCGGGTCCCATGACCATGATCGATACTCTCTATGATGCCCACTACAAGAGCCGCGAAAAGCTAGCTTGGGAATTCGCCAAAATCCTTAACGAGGAAGCCAGAGAGCTGGAGGCTGCTGGTGTCGACATCATCCAGTTCGACGAGCCTGCCTTCAACGTCTTCTTTGATGAGGTGAATGACTGGGGCGTCGCCACGCTGGAGCGCGCAATCGAAGGCCTCAAATGTGAAACTGCCGTGCATATTTGCTACGGCTACGGCATTAAAGCCAATACGGATTGGAAGAGTACGCTTGGTTCAGAGTGGCGGCAATACGAGGAATCATTCCCAAAGCTGCAGCAATCCAGCATCGGCATGATCTCGCTGGAATGTAAGAACTCCCACGTCCCGATGGATCTGATCGAGCTTATCCGCGGCAAGAAGGTGATGGTCGGCGCCATCGACGTGGCATCCAATACCATTGAGACGCCTGAGGAAGTTGCTCAAACTCTTCGAAAAGCGCTTCAATTTGTTGATGCTGACAAGCTTTATCCTTGCACCAATTGCGGCATGGCTCCGCTCTCCCGGCCCATCGCTATGGGTAAGCTTCAGGCCTTGAGCGCGGGCGCAGAAATCGTCCGCAGAGAACTCACTGCCTAGAGCATAATTCCTTAAATTTGGAGCAGTTTAAGGTAAAATTATGCTATAATTTAAAGTGTTAGAGCGAGTTTTGTGTGCCAGGTCTGGCACACGGCGCTCTCGTGCTGCAAGCAATGTCACGCGTTCAATAACAAATACGCGGTTTCACGAAATCTGCACTCCGGAGTTGGCCGTTAGAGCATTTCACAGTCAAGTTGGATCAACTTGACTTCTTGATTATGTCAAGTTGGATCAACTTGACGCCCGTGATAATGCGACCAAATAAAGAATCTAGAGCGAGCACTATGATCCAATCCGGACGTAAAACGCTCTAGCGGCCATCTCCCACACTTCAACCCGATACGGGGACCAAATGGATATATTTGATCAACCTCTGGAAATCGTGGACAGGGCGGCATTCCGCAATGGCATGTCGCGGCTCGGATCGGCCGTAAATGTCGTCACCACTGTTTTTGGGGGCAAGCGCTACGGCTTTACCGCCTCGGCGGTCTGCAGCGTCAGCGATACACCGGCAACGCTTCTTGTCTGCATCAATCGGACAAGCTCGTGTTTTCCGGCTTTTGACAACGCGCGCCATTTCTGCGTGAACACGTTGACGTCGGGTCAGGAGGAGATCTCGGATGTCTTTGGCGGCAAGGCGCCGGTTGCGGATCGGTTTGTGTTTGGCGAATGGGAAAAAGGTCTCACGGGTGTGCCGGTACTGGCCGACGCATCGGTAAGTTTCGAGTGCGAGCTCACCAATGCCATTGAGCAGGCGACGCACCGCGTCTTCTTCGGGCGGGTCATCAATATTCGTGAGAACGACGAAAAGGCAACTTTATTTTACTGCAGACGACGTTATTTCGGGGGCTAAAGAACCGTCTCGGCACTGTATCCGTCACTTGGCGCCCGCCGCGTCGAAGATGTATGAATGTCCGGTATGCCTAAGGCAGCGGTAAAGCCGAGATATCCGTGCTTTATAACTCCTGCTCGTGATTAAACATTTCGAATAGCAGAAAACGGCTTCAATTTCCGAAAAAACATGATTATATAACTCAACAATTAATTGAAACCCATCTGCCTCAGAGAGTCTCGCTTGCAAACCGTCGATCATAATAAGAAGGATGGGTCGTATTTCGTTGAGGTATTTTTCTCCGTACGAACAAGGCTGACAAAGGTCATTGACGGCTGCCTTAAAGACCGTGTGGAAACACAGGATCTTGTGCAGGACACTTTCGTCAGATTGTGGGAGCGAAAAGGTATTCTTGGTGATGTCAAAGATCTCAAAGGCTACTTTATACGCACCGGCCGGAATATTGCATTTGATTATCGCAGACGACTTCAACTCGCTCCCGTCATTGTCGATGTGCACGAGCTTGAGTGGGTTCAGGATAATGCGCCATCTGCCGAACAGCATCTCATTTCTCGTGAAGAGCTCCTGCGATTGCAGAAGATTATCGCGAACATGCCGCCACGTGCACAGCAGGTCTTTATTTTGTATCGTATCGAGGGCATGACATATGCTCAGATCGGTGCACAGCTTGGTATCTCGCCCAAAACAGCATTCAATCACATGGTTACAGCGCTTAAAAATTTGCAGGCTGAAAAATCATCTTTTGATCGTTTCTGACCGACGTTTTTTGCTTCGTGTCTCTTGCGGAAAACCGCTTCATATTTTCAGGATGCGTCCACGTTAAGCGGGCTCTGTTCAACGCTCTGATATTTTATCTGCCGGAAGTGAATTGTGTCTAAGTCAGAAGAAGAGAATATTTCCAATCAAGCGGCACATTGGTTTGCATTGCTTCTGGAAGAACATGTTGAAGAAGCTGAATTGGCAGGTTTCAGAGTCTGGCTGAAGGCTGATAGCCGTCATGCACAAGCTTACTCTCGGCTTGAACAGTTGTGGAGTAGTGCAGGTATGGTGCCGGATATATCCCAAACACAGCTTTCCCGGCGAAAACTGTTGAAGGGTGGCGCTACAGGCCTCGCATTGCTTTTAGCAGGCGGTGGGTATTATCAATTCAGTGTAAACCGGCCAGATTATTTTAGCGCAACCGGTAAGGTAGAAGCCGCGGTTTTGCCTGACGGATCGAAGCTGCGATTGTCGTCAGCGAGTTCGGTTTCAGTTCATTTTACAGAGCAGAAGCGTCTGGTGAAACTTATCGCCGGCGAGGCGTTTTTCGATGTTGCTCCGGATAGTGCACGTCCTTTTATGGTCAGCGCGATGCATGTGAACACCACAGCGCTTGGCACTGCTTTTTCCGTTCGCCACGAAGATGAAGGCGTAAGTGTTGTCGTCTCTGAACACTCGGTCAGAGTGGAGACCCCTTCACAGTCGGTACAGGTTGAAGAGCGTTATGCGGTGCGAAGTCGCGGGAACAATCTCAGCATTCCGGAACCAGCCGAGCTTGATACGAGGCTGTCGTGGCTTGATGGCCGTCTTGTCTTTATTTCCCGTCCGCTTGGTGAGGTTGTCAAAGAACTGGAACAATGGCAACGCGGAAAAATCATCATCACCGATGCTGCATTGGCACAAAGACCGGTAACTCTGATCATCAATATTGAAAGAACGGATCAACTCACGCAAAAACTCGCCGAGGTACTGCCGGTCCGCGTCGAAAACTGGACGCCATTACTCACCCTTATTCGTCCGCTTTAAATTATTTCATTTTTTCCATTTTTTGACCGGGATTTTTCGACCAGCTCTTCGTCCTTATAGATAGAGGAGCCTTTTAATATGGCCGAAATCTTTTGAAGGAGACGTTTATGCTGGCATTAGTAACACGAACTGGATCCGGTTCGAAAATCCAGCAGGTCTTCAAAACCACACTGCTTGCATCGGCATTATATCTTGCATTGGTGCCATATGGGGCGACAGATGCTTTTGCTCAGGCGACAACGCCTTACAGTTTCTCCATTCCGCCACAGCCATTGGCACAAGCGTTAGTCCGTTTTTCTGCGGTCACCGGCGTAGATGTTGCCTTTGATGGAGCGTTACCATCAAACATCCGTTCAAACACCTTACAGGGCACATATTCAGCGGCCAGCGGACTGGGGCAACTTCTTGAAGGAACAAATCTGACCTATCGGTTCAGCGGCGCTTCAACCGCACTGATAATCAATCCGGCTCAAACGTCCGGCAATCGTCTTGGTGCTGTCGATGAAGGTACTGTTCTCCTTGATACAATTACAATTTCGGGCGGAACCGGTATAAGCGCTGCGGACGCACCATATCAAACGCCAGGATCAAGCGCCTATATATCCGCTGATGAGATTGAAGCACGGCGCGGCACATCACCAGGGGATATTTTCTCAGGGATACCGGGCGTTCTGAACGGAGAATCGCGCAACTCCGGCGGTGTTGATGTCAATATTCGCGGTATGCAGGGGCAAGGCCGCGTACCGGTCATCGTGGATGGCGCTTCGCAGGAAGTGTCTGTGTATCGCGGTTATAACGGGGCACAATCACGTTCTTATATTGATCCTGATTTCATAGGTGGCATGGCTATTGAAAAAGGGCCAAGCAATGGTGCAGATGCTACCGGCGCAACGGGTGGTGTGGTGCGCATCAGCACAATCAAAGCGGAGGATATTCTTCTGCCCGGTGAGACTTTTGGTGCACGCCTCAAAGGAGGTTTTTTTTCCAATAGTTCGGGAGTTCCCGCTCTCGGTACGCCTGTGGGACAAGGCAGCAATAATGACACTGGTTTGGATCGTCCTGGCGCATTTGTCCCGACATCAGGCAATGGCAGTGTTGCCATTGCAAAAACATCCGAGAATTTCGATATAGTCGCAGCCTACGCCCGACGTAAAACCGGAAATTACCACGCCGGCACAGATGGATATGATGCCGACCTCAGCAAATTCCGCCCTGGCGAAGAAGTGCTGAATACATCGACAGACAATACATCCTGGATGTTAAAAGGGAATTTTCGCTGGGATGACGGACATTCGCTGGAGCTTGGCTATACTAAATATCTCAGCGAATACGGCGAGATCATGCCAACCCAATTATCTCTGTTTGGCGGTGTGCCATATCAGGGCTTTCTTAATAAAATTGATCTGGACACCTATACAGGTCGCTATGGCTGGAAGCCTGATGATAATGATCTCTTTGATGTGCGGCTTGATACATTTCTCACAAAAATGGATTTGCGTATCAATTCATCTTTGTATTCATCAGGCTACCCGATCGGGCTCGTCGATTATTATACAGGCCAGACACGCTGGGGTGCGACGCTTTCCAATACGTCTTTGTTTGCGACGAGCCTTGGTGATTTTTCATTGAACTATGGCACATCTTTCACCAGAGAGAATGTAGGTCTGCCGAGCGGCTACGAATTTGCATCAGCCGGTACAGCTGGTACTACGCCCGCACCACGAATGGGCAACCGCGAGGAATGGAGCGGTTTTGCCACAATGGACTGGCAGCCTCTTGATTGGCTGACACTCTCGCCAAGTCTGCGTTACTCCCGCTTTCATTCCTTTGATCGCGCGCCAAAGCTCTCCAATACCGGTGATCTGATATTCGGTTCACCCTTGGAGAGTGAATCATCGGGTTGGTCGCCGCTTGGCACGATCAAAATTGAGCCGGTCGATAATCTGCAACTCTATGCCAAGGCTGGCAGCGTGCTGCGATCGCCGAGTATTTTTGAATCTCTCACCAGCCTGTCCTTTACAGTTCAGCCTGATGAAAATCCTATCCGTCCGGAGCGCAATCGCACTGTGGAACTGGGTATGAATTACATGGCGGATGATGCTTTCTTGGCTGGCGATAAGCTTAGGCTACATGCCGCTTATTTCGATAACCATGTCAAGGATTACATCACCCGTGCAGAAGGCACCGGTGGTCTGAGACGCATCAATCTCGACTACGCTGATATGCGCGGTTTCGAAGTGTCCGGAGAATATGACACCGGCCAGTATTTCGGAGGGCTTGCCTGGAACCATTATACCCATGTCATGTTCTGTGCACCAGAAGGGGTAATGTCTGCACGCCATTCAACCTGTGCGCCGGGAGGAATCTATAATAGTTTTGCTGTTCAGCAAGTTCCGCCAAAGGATACTGTGGCCATTCATTTAGGGGGGCGTTTTCTGGACGACAAACTGACCCTTGGCGGACGTATGACCTATGTCGGAAAGCGTATGGTGAAAGGTCTTGGTGATGGTACAGTTGACACCGGTTTAACGAATATCCGCCCCGGCAGCTGGAACCCCTATGTGCTGCTTGATCTCTATGCAACCTATGAGCCGAATGAAAACGTACATATGCGTTTCTCGGTCGATAATGTTACAGACCGCTACTATATGGATGCGTTGAGTGCCTCGCTGATGCCTGCACCCGGACGCACTTTCCGATTTGATCTCACAATCAAGCCATCCCTTGAGGGAGCATATAGTGGCGACGGATCGCTGTTCTCAGGCTTGACCTCAACAAGCGAAACAGAAGCCGTTACGACGGACTGGACAGGCTTCTTTGTCGGGGCGAATATTGGCATGGACTGGTCGAAACTCAGCGGCACAACAACAGCCCTGAATGGCACATCCAATGCCCTTGCCGCCAATGAATCGGCCGCACTCGATCTCTCCGGTGCTTCCTTTGGCTTGCAGGCAGGTTATAATCACCAGTTTTCAAATGGTTTTGTTGCAGGCTTTGAAGCAGATATTTCAAAGCCGACATTTTCAGGCAATCAAACAACCTATTCAACTGAATCCGCAGATTATAAGGACGGCACCATCCAGTCAGTGCAGGATTATCAGTATGATGTCGCGGCTTCTGCCAAGGCGAAATTTGGCTACGCCTTCAACAGGATGTTTATTTACGGTACGGGCGGAATAGCACTGATGAATGAAGTGCAGACGCGGGATCAATATATTTCAACCGGCGCAACATCTTCTATGTTGGGTGGAACAGGAACGAAATTCAATTATTCTGAACAGGAAGAGGTAACCCGTCTCGGGTTCACACTCGGCGCTGGTATGGAATATGCTTTGAGTGATAAATGGTCGATAAAGGCTGATTATAACTACACAAGATTTAGTTCCAAAACATTCAATTTCGACGGTGCAGCTTCAGGTGTTGTTGCCCCCTATGATGAGCGTATTCGATGCGGTCGGGTTAACAGGCCTGCAGCATGTCCGCCAGGTTTCAACGGATTTCATAATGTCAGCTCAAGTGGTGCGGGCGCAAAAATCGACGGTCGTAAAGCCGAAAATAAATTGCAAAACCACAGCATCAAAGTGGGCTTGAACTATCGTTTCTGAGCGCACTCTTTTCAGAGATGTTGATGTATGCGGGCATTTCACCGTCAAGTTTAACTACTTGGCGGTGAAATGCTTTGTGTTCGAGGACGTAGCGTTCCTGTAACTTTCACCTGAACAGAATTCGGGTTTTGGTGGCTATAAGAGCTGGCTTGGTTTGCCTGAACAGTTTCGGGCGTTTCTGTAAGGCAGTTTATTAGTGCCCCTAACAATCACGGATAATTTCTGATTGCTGGTTTAATTTTAGAATATTGAAAATATAAGACGAGCTATTCATTTTATGGTGCTGCTTGCGCGTCTGATCGAAGTTGCAGCTATGTCCAGTTCTGGTCATCGGCAAATAAGTTGCGAACTGCTAAAATTGAGGCGAAATGGTCATGGTGATGGGTTGCGCTCTACGGCAGCTATACGGCTTACCTGAGTTTATAAACTGTGCCTAAAAAGGCACAGATGCAGTGAAATGTGCGACCGCAAATATGTCACTTGTGATGGTGTGTTCTGGTGCTGAGTAGCGGGCTGAATTTGCAAAGGTTCAATAAAATCAATATATAACATGATAAATTTCCTCATATTTTGTATGGGTAGTATAATAAGGCGTCGTTTAGGCTTAGAATAGGTCTAAACTTATGTTCTTGCTGGTAAAATTTCCTTTCTCTATAGCGATCTATCATCGGGCTGAATCAGTGCTCGATTGAAAGTTTCACCATTCTTCAGGACATTTTATCCTTCCATATGACGTATAGTTGGGAAAATATCGCAAGCCTGTATGCTGACGAGCGGGGGCGTTTAAAGCGTCTCCTTATTCAGCGAGGTTTGTCCGCCCACTATGCAGCAGATGCTGTGCAGGAAGCATTTCTGCGACTGCTGCGTACGCCGCGGGAAGACGTGCGGGACTTGCGCAGCTATTTACGTCGCACCGCTGTAACAGTGGCAATCGACCATCAAAGACGAGAGAAACGAAGGGCTGTATTTATAGATCCCTGTCTGGCTCTTCATGATAATATGCAGGATACCGCACCTCTCGCAGATGCCCTGATGATTTCACATGAAGAACTCGCATTGCTGGATGCTGCATTACTCGATTTGCCGCCGCGTTGTCGGGAGGTACTCATACTCCATAAATTCGAAGGGCTGAGATATAGTGAAATATCCGAGCGCCTTGGGATTGCCAAGAATACGGTCATGGTTCACATGGTGAAAGCGCTTGGTATATTGAGGCATCATATGAACGAGATTAATTCTGTTGGTGAATAGTTTTGAGTTCTCAATATGTGCAGAGCGGCGTGCCGAATAACGATGCAATTCATATTCAACTCTCAGACAGATTTTTTAATTTACATCCCTGTGACCTTATAAAGAAATTACCTGAACAAGCTTGCTGATGAAAAAAACTGATCCCGATAGCATCAATGATGAAGCTGTTCAGTGGTTTGTGCTGTTGCAGGATGATGATGTTTCACAGGCACAGCTTGATAGTTTTAAAACATGGCTTGAAGCTGCTCCGGAGCATCAAACGGCCTGGAATGAAGTTGCCCGTCTATGGAGTGGGCTGGATCATCTTGGCGAAAAATACACACCCGTTCATGGTGATACCGGTTACCCGAAAGCGGAGCTATCACACCGAAGCCGCCTATCATCATGGAAGGTGGTCGTGCTTGCTGCCTGCTTTGCATTGATAGCCGTTACAGGTTGGCAGCTCACACCGGCCGGTTTGATGGCCGATTATAATTCAGGTGTTGGTAAAAGGCAGATCGTGAAGCTGCAAGATGGCTCAGAAGTGGAGCTTGGCACTGCAAGTGCGATTGATGTCGATTTCAGTAAAGATCAGCGCATAGTGAGATTGATTGCGGGTGAAGCCTTCTTTTCAGTCACGAAAGACCAGCAGCGTCCCTTTATAGTCAAAGCGGAAGAGGGGCAGATACGTGTGCTTGGCACCGCTTTTAACGTCAAGATTGAAAATGGCGTAACGGTTGCTGTTACAGAAAATACGGTTGAAGTCAGTACGCCGTCCAATCAGGCTTCAAAGGTGACGAAAGGTGAAATGGTTCATTATGACAAGCACAGTTTATCACCCGTCCAGCCTGTTGATCTGGAGACTGTGCAGGCTTGGCGGCAAGATCAGCTCATCTTCAAAGATACCCCGCTGGACGAGGTGCTGACTGAAATTCAGCGTTACCGGAATGGCCGCATCCAGCTCTTCAGTGCGTCAGCAGGTAAACAACGCGTCACTGCAGTCTTTGATGCCAGACGGACTGACGAAGCACTGGATATTATAGCAGCCAGTCTCGGGCTGCAGATCTATAGAGCCACAGATCTGTTCGTGGGCATTACGTCAAAATAATTATCCTAAAAACATTCCGAACGACTAATTACTTTTGCCACTTCGCACGTCTTATTTATTAGGAGGCGTGATCCATGTCCGCTTCTGTGTAAGATGAAACGGAATTGTGGGAATGAAGAAAACAAAAAGCGCAACAATGAGCTGCCTGAATCCGGTGCTGTCAGTTTTGCTCGCAAGCACAGCCTTCTTTAGTGTCACTGCTACAGGCTCTGTTCATGCTCAAATACAGGCACCAATTAATGCCAGTATCAATATTCCCGCACAGCCTTTGTCTGCTGCATTAATCGCATTTTCACGCCAGACACAGATTGAAATTTTTGCCCCGACCTCATTGTCTGCAAACAAACAATCGTCTCCTGTAAAAGGCAATCTTGCACCTGAAGATGCATTGAAGGGGCTGCTTGTCGGTACAGGACTTCAATATAGGTTTTCCGGTAGCCGGTCCGTTGTTATCGAGGGCGCATCTGCACAGGATACAAATGCACCGGCTGAGGGGGCAGTGTTACTGGATACAATTACGGTCAGCGGCGGTTATCAGGAGGCGCGTGGTGCATTCGATGGCTACCTGGCAGGCTTAACAGCAACTGCAACCAAATCCGGCACGTCTTTGCTGGAAATCCCGCAATCAGTTAATGTGATTGGACGGGAAGAGATTGAAAGCCATACCGCGTCTCGCCTTTCTGAAACTTTGCGCTATACACCGGGTGTGGCCGTTGAAGCTGATGGCGTGGATTCACGTTTCGACTCTATTTCAATTCGCGGCTTTAATACTGAGAATGCAACCTGGCTCGACGGAATGGCCTATCAGGCCGGAGCCAGCCTTGGCAGCGGTAATAACTGGACAATTCCGCAGATCGACCCGTTCACTCTGGAAAGGGTTGAAATTCTTAAAGGGCCGTCCTCTTCGCTTTACGGCCAGCTTCCTCCCGGCGGTATGATTAACCAGCTTTCCAAGAGGCCAAACTCTGAGCAGTCTTCAACTGCTCAGGCCGGTGTGGATGGCTTTGGTAAGGGTAGTATAGGCTATGACTGGACCGGCCCGCTGACTGAGGGCATTGATTTCCGTATCATTGCCAAGCTTGGTGAGACCGGTGCACGTATTTCTGAAGGTGATCGTAAACGCACATTGATTGCGCCTTCCATCGCTTTTGACGTCGGTGAAGGTAAGCTGACATTACACGCTCAATGGCAGCGTGACCGCGGTGGTATTGAATATACATGGCTGCCAGCATACGGAACATTATGGAGCAATCCTAATGGCGATATTTCGCGTAAGCTTTTTACCGGTGACCCTGATTTTAATAGCTATGACCGGGATCAGACTATTGTCGGTTATGAATATGAAACACCGTTAGGTAATGACCTGACTCTGCGTCATGCTCTTCGTTGGTCGCAAGTCAAAACAGATCTGGAAATGGTACAAACCGACTTATGGTTTGATAATCCGGTTGATTGGGACTGGCGTACGATGGAGCGCTATGCCGTCAAAGCAACCGGTACTGCTAATAATCTGGTGAGCGATACATCCTTCAATTGGGATACTGATATCGGAGATACGCGGCACCGGTTTATCGCGGGCGTTGACTATGCTTCCAGCAAGTTTAATGCCACGCGACTATCTGGCGATGCACCATCTTTAGATTTATTCAATCCTGTCTATGGTCAGGGCGGGATCGGTAATTTTGAATTATTAAGTCACACGGATTCCAAATTGGATCAGCTTGGTCTTTATGTTCAGGATCAGGCTGAATTTGGTAATTGGCGGTTCCTCGCTGGCTTGCGCCACGACTGGACAAAAGCCCATGCAGATAATGAAAAGCGGCGCGGAAGTGAAATCATTGACCAGAAAAACAGTGCCCTCAGCGGAAGGCTGGGCTTGCTTTATCTGTTTGATAACGGCGTTGCACCTTATCTGAATTACGGAACATCGTTTCAACCGGTCGTTGGTGCCGACTTTGAAGGTGATGTCTTTAAACCAATGCGGGGTAAGCAATTTGAGGTTGGTGTCCGTTATGCACCATCCGATGATCTGCTTTGGAGTGCTGCACTTTTTGATACGCGCCAGACCAATCGTTTGACCGATGATACAATTAACGGCTGGCCATATCAGGTTCAGACGGGTGAAGTTCGCTCGCGTGGTTTTGAAACGGAGCTGAAAGCTGATCTGTCCAATGGATGGGGCGTGACAGCGGGCTATTCTTATGTGGATACCAAGATTACAAGCAGTGAAATCCTTGAGGAGTTGAATCAGCAGCTCATCTATTCCCCGCGCCATCAAGCCAGCTTGTGGGTGGATTATACTGTCCAGAACAGTATTCTAGAAGGATGGAAGATTGGTTCAGGCGTGCGCTATACCGGTTCAAGCCGTGGTGGTGACGTTGAAACACCATCGGGTTATGCCGGCATCAAAATACCGGGTTACACATTGATGGACTTTCGTTTGTCAGCACCGTTAAGCAAATTGCATGATGGTGCAAAGCTGAATTTCTCGGTGAGCAACCTGTTCGATAAAAAATATGTCAGTGGTTGTGGCAGTAACTGGACATGTGGTTATGGCTATGGCCGCACAATGCAGTTAACCGTTTCATCAACTTTCTAGAGCAATCCGCAGTCAAGTTGAATCAATTTGACTGCGGTGATAATGCGACAATCAAAAGATATTAGAGCGAGCGCAGTGGATACAATTAAACGCGGCACGCTCTAAAACAACAATGGCTATCATTGCAGCTTGACTGGCGGGGGCAAGTCAAGCTGCCTTTTTTAAGGTATATTCTATAGTGCCACGGCCATTGGTGTGCCGGATACCGGGTCAGACGCAACCATAACTTTAAGGCCGAAAGCCTCTTCCACAAGGGCAGGGGACAGTATCTCGCCGGGCGAGCCTGCCGCTATTACCCTGCCATCAGCAAGCGCAATCAAATTATCAGCATAACGGCACGCTTGATTAATATCATGCAAAACAGCCACAATGGTTTTGCCCTGTTTCCGCAATCTGACAAGTAATTGCATCAACTCAACCTGATGCGACAAATCCAGAAAGCTGGTTGGCTCATCCAACAGGATGATCTGCGTATCCTGAGCCAAAACCATTGCAATCCATGCTCTTTGCCGCTGCCCGCCGGAGAGTTCGGATAGTAGCTTGTCGGCAAGGCCTTCCAGACGTGTCGCTGACAGAGCAGTGGCAACGGCCTCATGATCTTTCCGGCTATAGCGGGGGAAGAATGACTGCCAGGCAAAGCGTCCGCGAGCTACCAGTTCCGCAACAGTAATACCTTCCGGTGCGATGGGAGCTTGCGGTAACATGGCTACGTTTCGAGCCAGTTCTGACGGACGCATATTTGTAATACTGCACCCGTCTAATGTAACGCTACCCGCTGCGGGGCGTATGAGATTAATAATACTCTTTAAGAGTGAAGACTTGCCGCAACCATTTGCCCCGATGATCGCGGTAAAGTGCCCGTCCGGTATGGCAGCATCAATCCCCTTGAGCGCAGTATGGTCATTATATGAGACCCATAATTTGTCTGTGCGTAAGCGTGCTTTCATTACCATTGCGTGGTTTTCCTTGCCAATAACCAGACAAACCAAATGCCGCCAAAACAAAGCGTGACAACACCGACTGGTACTTGTGTCTGTCCCAGGCCATGTTGAGCAATCATGTCCGAAGCTGATAATAAAGCTGCACCGGTTAATGCTGCCAGCAAAGGCGCTGTACCGGCACTGGAAGCCAGTTTACTCGCCAGTTGTGGCGCAACCAGTGCGATAAAGGCGATTGGCCCGACAATCGCCGTTGCCATAGCCGATAATGAAACACCGGCAAAGATCAGCAGACGCCGTGTTCGTTCAACCGATAACCCGCTTGCTTGTGCCAGTTCATCACCGAGTTCCAGCTGTCTGAGCGCGCGGGTGAGTAATAGTGATGCCGGAATTAACATAGAAAAAATAAGCGTCGCAGCAATTAATTGCCGCATTTCTACACCGCTGAGCGAGCCTGTGCCCCAAACAGAAACCGCCACGGCTGTTTCAGGTTCTGTTTGTAATAACAGCCATTGACTGAAAGCAAAAAGCAACTGGCCGATGCCAATGCCGATCAATATCAGGCGAAAGCCCTGCACACCGTTTTTCCATGCAAGGCTATAGACAAGGATTGCAGCAATCATGCCACCCGCAAGAGCCCCTGTAGCGGTTGCAATAAAACCACCGCCGGTCAGAAGAAGCAGCATCGCTCCGGCATAGGCACCGGCATCAAAGCCGATAATATCAGGGCTACCTAACGGATTGCGCAATAAGGATTGGAAAATGGCGCCTGAGAGTCCCAGTGCAGCCCCGATCAGGACAGCGAGGCCCGCGCGGGGCAACCGCCATTCCCGAATAACCATTGCTATGGTTTCATCACCTTTGCCCAGTAAGGCCGACAGCACTTCACGGGGTGTTACCGGAAAATCACCAAGGCATAAGACGCTGATAAAAATGACAAGAGTTGCCGCGAATAATAAGATGCCGGTCAGATAGGCACGGTATATTTGTTTAACGGGCTGAAAACTATTTCTCATGAGTTCAGCCTGCCGCCGCGCCGCGCCAGAATAATCAGGATCGGGGCACCCATCGCCGAGGTGACAAGGCCATCCGGATAGTTTCTATGGGGTATGGCAAGAAGGACAGCTACTGTTTCTCTGTCACGATCATACGGACGCATTGATGTTTTCGGAACTGAGGGCAGACCAAGAATACACCACGATTGTTGATCTAAGCGCGCACGAAATGCGGCTTGCCGGAGAGGACGATTGGGTGTCTTGTCCTACAACTACAGCGTCTTGAGCATAGTCTCAGTTTGGAACGCAAGACATTCATCAATATTTTAATGATTACAACCGCTTACCCCTCCCCGCCATTAGGTTCTTCTACAGGGAGGGGTATGACCCGCGGTGCCGACGCAGCGCAGTATTTGAGCGAATTTTACTGGTTTATTTTTGCACTTCCGATTCCGAAATTTTGAATCAGATTTTTCCAGAAAACGCCTCATCCCATAAGCATCATCGGTCTCCATAAGTTAGGTTGGCAAAGGTAGTGTCGGATGAGAGGCTCAGATCATGATCAAGACGCGCCAGTATGGTGCGCACGACAGCCTCGGCCGCAGCCTCTGCCTGTTTGATGATGTCACCAGAAGAACCACCGAGGGTGAAATGGTTTTCTATTTGAAGCATTATTCCTGCTGAGCGACTTCCAACTCCACCAGCCTGTGAAGGCGTGACGTAACCGTTAGCGCCAGCTGTAAACAGCTCAACGCCGCTACCACCGACCGCATAAGTTTTGCCTTTCTGTACAGGGCCACCAGCGGCACGCGTTCCACCCACTTGGGTCGATCCGGAAACGTTTGTGCTTCCGCCACCCGTTTTTTCCGTTCGTAGAACAGCAGCCAACTGCCTCGCCAGATCGAGTGCGCGTTCAAGGCTGGCGGTTGCCACTGTCGGGTTTGCTTCAAAGCTCAGAATACGCTTAGTTTCATCGGCAATCTGCTGTGCTTTGACTTCTGCTTCAGCCCCGCCATTGGTCAATGCTTGCAAGTATCCCTGAATCCCTTGCTGAGCAGCAATTGGCCAGTTCTGCATTTCAGATTGGATTTTGCTTGAAAGCCCGGCACCGGCAGACGGTGAGCTTTGTTCTTGCGCTTGTTTGAACCAGTGCTGCATTGCACCACTGGCCAAACTTCCCACGTCAAATAGACTTGGAGCATACAATGAGGAAGAGCCCATAGCCTCTTTCTTCATTTGATCGGCAGAGTATGCGGCACCAAGAATTCCAAGAACGCCAGCGCCTTTTTTCCAGAATGATCCCTTGGTCAGATTACCAAGGATACCTCCAGCGGCCGAACCAGCAGCGACTGATGATGCGTTACTTGCCGCACCGCCGCCAATGATACGCCCCAAGAGTCCCATGCCTGAGCGCCAAGCAGCAAAACCGGCGAGCGCAATAACAGCAACGCCAACCACTTCAATTAAGCGTCTGGTTGTGTCGCTAAGATTTGTAAACTCCGTGGCAATATCATCAACCGCGACCAGTACACTGCGGATAGGTGTTTCCCAATCCTCCACAATTTGGATGAGTGCGTTTTCAACGGCACCGGTTGCACGGGTATAATCACCATAAAGCCCCTCATTGGCCTTCGTGCCAATCTGGTTGGTAATTCCTTTCGGTGTATTCTTCATGAGTTCAATGGCTTGCAAAAACTCAGGAAACCGCTGAGACAAGATGTTAGCTCGTGCACCCTGTCGCGATGTAAAGAAGGCGTTAAGCTGGGCAAGTGATGGATCCGATTTCAAAATATCTAGCAGGAGCTGTTCGGAATCCACACTCTCAGCACTGAATTTATGAAAATCGCCAAGCTTCTTCGCAACTGCAGCCCGGTCTTTAGGAGTCATGCCGTTTAGAAGCGGAGCCATTAAATCCATTACGCCAGCGGTAAACTGACCACGATCACTCCCTACCGGTACTTCCTCGCCAAGATCCTCATTCATGACCGTTGCTTCATCAAGATATTGGGTAATCTTATCCTGCAATGCCTTGTCAATCCGGAGGCCAAAGTTTTCTTGCATCATTTTATTGATGCCGCGCACTTTGAATGCATCGGGTTGGGTTACATAATCATCGAAGTTAAGCCCCATGGCTTGCAGAGCCAGGCGCCCAGGATTTGTGGGGGCACCAAGTTTTGCGGCCGCGGTACGTGTGAAAACACCAGCTTCATCGCCGGCGTAACCAGACCGGCGAAGGATGACGCCCATTGCGTTGGCCACAGGATCAGATAGACCGACCGAGCGCATTGCGCCGCCACCATAACGAATGTACTGGAAAATATCGGCATCATTCATACCGCCATTTTTTGCCATCCATACGAGCTGATCAACAAAGGTCTTAATCCCTTCGATATCCCGCATAGGGATATTTCGGATTTGGGATGCGGAGCGAATGGTTGCAGCAGCCTCCTCAAGGGTTACCCCCATTGCGAGCGCATAATCGGTAATCGGCCCGAGCATATTCATGATTAATTCTGCATCACGGGCACCGCCCTGCAGGACGCTCAATTGCGCCGAAACGACGTCACTATTTGTGAAACGTGTGTCTTTACCGATCTGCGCGGCCTGCTTGTTCATATTATTGATGTCGCTGGGATTGAATGCAGAGCCACCCAAAGCGTCGCGAAATGCTTTATTTTTATTATAGTCTACCGCATCATGAAATCCTTGGGCCGCTGCCCGACGGCCAGTGTGCACAGCAGTAGCACCACCAGCAGCCACGGCAGCTTCTGCTGCAACTGAGCGAGCGCCTCCACCGCGTGGTGGTCGTGATTTACGTGCCTCGCGATCCAGTTCGCGCATTTTCTTAATGGTCTGCGCCAACTGACTTCGGATTTCTTGTTGAGAGCGAGCAATGCCCGTCCGTCCTGCAAGGCCAAAAGAACGCAGGGCATTTTCTGCTGTACGAACAGCCGCGCCTTGTTCACGGAATGCCGCAGATATACTTTTCAGTGTAGAACGAGCTGTCCTAAGATCCGCCTCCATTTTCCTCGTAGGCTTGCCTGCTGACTGCATGGCACGTTCGAGGCGCTGGACATTCGCTTGAGCCGCTTGCATTTCGCGGCTTGTCTCTTTCAGTCCGCGACGTAGTTCACGAAACTCACCAACTGCACGAGATTTCCTGCTTAGGTAATCGAGTTCTTTACCAAGCTTCCTGACCTCAGGTGTTCCGGATTTGCCAAGACTGGAAAAAGATTTCTCCAAGCCCTTCAATGCAGTTGTAGTGGTTTTTGCGGGACCCGAAGCAGAGTCGATCAGTTGAAGGCGAAGTGCTGCTGTGCGCGTAACCATAATTTCCTCGGCTAAATTTGCACTGACTCAAAACGATGAGTTATCAATCATTGATAACAATTTATAATTGATTTTGATGCTTTTCATAAGTGGAGATTATGATGAAACCATTGAGTCAAGTCGACCTCGCAAATGCTTTAGGTGTATCGAAGTTGACAGTTTCTAGGGTTTTGAAGGTGTTTGGCCGTGAAAACCATCATTTAACCGATCGAGATGCAATCCAGTGCTTAGCTGTTGGTAAAATAGTGAGCCTCGGGATTTCTCATGCAGCAGCATGCAGGCTTCTCGGTGAGTTTTCAGCTGAAATCCTCTATGTGCATGGAAAGCCGGATAATCAGTGCTGGCTAATTTTTACGGAGCGAGAAAACAAAAGTTTTTGGGTTTCGGCTTTAACCCCTAGACATCTGGCCGGGCTTATAGATGCGCTGAATCTCCCTGTGGTGTTGTCTCTGCACGAAATAGTGGCCGACGCTCAAGTACGCCTAAATCAGCTGAAGCTGCAAAAGTTTGATCAGGTGGCAGCATGACCCGTAAACCTGAGATGCGAACTCGTGCGGCCCCTATTAACGGCACTGCCAATGCAGAAGAACGTACAGTCGAAATCGCTTTTGCTAGTGAAGCTCCGGTAAAACGCTATTCATGGGAAGACGGCTTTTATCTGGAAGTGCTCAGTATCAATAAAAATGCAATTGATACGAGCCGTATGGATACCATGAGCCTACTGGATACGCATGACCAGTACAGTCTTGAATCCCGCCTTGGCAGTGTTGTTCCCGGCAGCTTCCGTATTGAAGCTGGCAAAGCGTTATGCCGTGTCAAATTTAGCCGTAACACTAAGGCAGAAGCCATTTTTACCGATATTTTGGATGGTCATACAGTACCGGTTTCTGTTGGCTATCGGGTCTTGAAAACCACCAAAACCGATGGTGCAGGCGATGCCCTCCCGACACTAACCGCAACACGCTGGATGCCGATGGAAGTGAGCCTTGTTCCAGTTCCAGCAGACGCAAATGCCCATACCCGCAGCGAAGGGAAACCAATAATGCCAGAGCCAATGGAAAACGAACAGCACCGTTACCGCGAGACCAACCTTATTCGCGAGCGTAAACGCCAAAAAGATATTCGAGAATTTGCAACTCTTGCACGTGGTGTAGTGACTTCAGACGAGATTGAACGCGCCCTTGATGGTGGTACCGATATTGAAGCACTACGTGAGCTATACTTTGAACGAGAGGTCAACCGTCAGAGCCAAGCACCAACCCGCACACCTACGGAGACGCACGGCATGGGCTATGATGAGGGTGCACGCGAAGCTCGCATTGAAGCTTTGGCATGCCGCATGAATGGTGGAAAACCTTCTGATCATGCGCGTCAGTTCATGAGCTGGACACTTGAGCAGCACGCACGTGCTTCACTGGAGGCTAATGGTGTAAACACTCGCGGCCTGTCTCGGAATGATGTATTTGGCGGTAGCGGTGGTCAGCGCTCTTATGCACCGCATACGACCAGTGATTTCCCACTTCTGCTCCAGTCAGCAGGCGAACGTGTTCTCATGGCTCAGTATGAAGCGGCACAGTCTCCTATCAAACAGCGCCTTTGCCGCTCGACCACCATGTCGGACTTCCGCAAGGCGCAGAAAATCAAGATCGGCGATATCGACACACTGGCACGGTTGAATGAAGCCGGTGAGATCAAGGCAACAACACGTGGTGAGGCAGCAGAAAGCTATGGCCTGTCTACATTTGCACGTATCTTTTCATTGACCCGTAACGCTCTGATCAATGATGACTTGTCCGGCCTCGCTGACTGGTCGCGAGCTGCAGGGCGAGCCGCCGCAGAAACAGAAAATCAGATCATCGTCAATTTGCTTTTGAGCAATCCAACTATCGGTGAGGATGGTCTGAGCTTGTTTCATGCGAGCCACAACAACCTCGCACTTACAGGGTCTCCACTAAGCGTGGATAGCCTTTCAGACGCAAGAAAGGCGATGCGCAAGCAAAAAGCATTCGGCGGCAAGCTACCGGCCGGCGTAACGCCATCATTCTTGGTTGTCGGCCCCGAGTTGGAAACGGACGCAGAAAAGATACTAGCAACGCTGTCAGCCACAACTGCAAGCGACGTGAATCCTTTCAGTAATCGCCTCGAGCTTTTGGTAGAGCCGCGCATTGAAGATCGTAGTTGGTTCGTGTTCGCTGCGCCAACAAATGCACCCGTTATCGAATATGCGCATCTTTCAAGTGCGCCGGGGCCACAGATCGCATATCGTGAAGGTTTTGAAACCTTGGGAGTGGATTACCGCGTAGTGCTTGATTTTGGCGCAGGTGTAGTCGACTTCAGAGGTGCATATCGCAATCCCGGGAAATAACCGGGCGCGCTAGGGCTGATGGCTGCATTAGCTCCGCTACCGAGTAGCCGATCTTGGTGTTCATGAAACAATCGGCTCCACGTCTGCTCTCATATCCACTGAGAAAAGGTGCAGACATTAGAGGAGTTACTTCCTCTAGCTCCCACGGCTTTCTTAATGAAGTCGTGGGATATTTGTTCATCAGGAGTCATCAATGTCTATTTTTGATCGCATGGATCGTGCAACCAGCCGTGTTATCGACCGCTTGCATGGAATGCGTTTTGTGCTTTACCCTCAAACATCTACCCCTAATGGCAGATCGGAGGGAGATGCATACCGCAATTCATGGATTGGCAAGGGTGTTCTCAAACGATTGCCAGCTTATGACGTAATTGAAATAGGAAAGCGTAACCGCACCGGTCACGACTTTCAAACACCCGTCGTTGGTGAGAAAATAGAGCTTTCTGTTGACTGTCATCGCTATCCGGAGGCGGCGAAAGCAAGACAGAGAGATCGCATTGAAACAGACGATCTAAGAAAATTTGAGATAATAAGCATCCAGCCAGATGGATTAAGTCGGACTGTATTTCAGCTTATAGAATTACGATAACTACCAATGCAAAATTAGCGCTGCTTCTCGTCAGCATAGCTAAGGCGCTCACTGTTTTTGTCATGAAACCATTCGCCGGGTGTACGTACTCTCTTTTGGTTCATATGGATATAAGGTAAACATAGAGCCGTGAATGGCTCTCTGAACTCCTCAAGCTTTTTCTCCAATTCTTCAATTATTTCTGCCGTTTTGTATTTTTGATCAGGGTTGATGTTATTTCGCTCAAGGTGTCGTAAATTATGACCATATTTAGCGACATCATCTATAACTACAAGGATCGCATCCGAGACTTCTTTACCAAAAAGAAAGCGGGAATCGCCCCATGACTTCGAAAGACGCCTAGTCGCATTAAATGATACGAATTTGCCATGTTCAGTTATAGCGTAAATGACTGCAGCGTTAACCTCTTCATAAACCTGTATGCGTCTATCAAATAGATCAAGCATTACCTTTTGATGTGCAGTTCGCCATTGAAGAAATGCCACCAAACCAGCCACGGCTGCTATTGTTGGGGTGAGCAAGGCTTGGAGAATTACTATCCATGAAGGTAGAGTAGTCATTTCATCCCCAGTTGAGTTTTAGGGCAGTTTAAATCCGTTTTCTTCAATATTAGCAAGAGTGTTATTCATTCCAGTTATAACACTATCAATGCCTTCGTGTTGGGCGACACCAATATAATGCGTGACATATCCTCTGAATATTTCCTCATCAATTTCACCTGAGTTATATGCAGCAAGAAATGTTTTGAAATATTTATCGATTATTTTCCATTCCGATGGTTTGATATTACGCGGTTCTTTTTTCATCCTGTTTCCTATGTGTGTTGTGTCATGACAGATACGCAAATTGCGAATCTGTCATGACATTGTTCTTTGCATCCTGAAAATTCTAGTGACACTATGGTGACACTAAGAAGATTTCTGAGGTGTAATAGTGAATTAAATAATTGATATTATTGGTGCCGCTTACGTGACTCGAACACGTGACCCCATCATTACGAATGATGTGCTCTACCAACTGAGCTAAAGCGGCAGGGAGATGCTCCCGCACAGAATGCAATAGTTTTATGCAGTCTGTTCGGGCGCGTGATAGCGAAATCTCATTCTGATTGCAAGGCGCAAAAGCAAAAAGAAGCGGTTTCCGTTATGCCATTCTCGAAGTTTAAAACTCCCTGATAAAATGAACAGGATTGTTTATTTTGTCAGGGAGTAAATCTCAGCTATAGTACTGTTTTCTGAAGCGAATTGACGATCTTATTGAGCCTGGCAAAGCGCGGATTTCGCCTCTTTATATTGCTCAATCCAGCGTTCCACCAACTCTCCGGCGGGCAGCACTTCTTTGACTGCGCTGATCCCCTGACCGCAACCCCAGATATCTTTCCAGGCTTTGGCGCCGGTGGTGGCTTTATGGAAGTCCATTTTGCTCGGGTCAGCCTCCGGCAAATGATCGGGATCCATTCCTGCGGCTTCAATGGACGGACGCAAATAGTTTCCGTGAATGCCGGTAAAATAGTTGGAATAGACAATATCTTTCGCGCTGGATTGCACGATCATGTCCTTATAGGCATCAACAGCATTGGCCTCCTTGGTCGCAATAAAAGGCGAGCCGATATAAGAAAGATCTGCGCCCATCGCCTGTGCTGCAAGAATGGCGCGTCCGCTGGAAATAGCGCCGGACAAGGCGACAGGGCCATCAAACCATTCGCGGATTTCAGCAATCAGCGCGAAAGGGGACAGTGTTCCCGCATGGCCACCGGCACCGGCGGCGACAGCAATCAGGCCGTCCGCGCCTTTACGGATGGCTGAATTGGCATGGCGGTTATTGATAACATCATGCAGAACAATTCCGCCATAGGAGTGAATTGCAGCATTAACCTCAGGCACTGCGCCGAGGGAGGAAATAACAACCGGAACCTTATATTTGACACATAATTCCAGATCCTGCTGCAAACGCAGATTGGAGCGGTGCACAATCTGGTTGACGGCAAAAGGGGCTGCGGGTTGGTCAGGATTTTCCTGATTATATTGCTGAAGCCCTTCGGTAATCTCTGCCAGCCACTCATCCAGCTGTGTGGCGGTGCGTGCATTCAGCGCGGGAAATGCACCGACAATGCCGCTTTTGCACTGCGCCATAACCAGTGCAGGATTGGCGATGATGAAAAGCGGCGCACCGATTGCCGGTAAGCGCAGATTGTTTTTGAGAATATCCGGTAGAGCCATGTGCCAGTCCCGTAATTGACGTAAACGTAAACGGTATATTGCTGGTAAGGATTGCAGGATGTCAAAGGCAAAATATAAAAAACCGCATCATTTTGGTTCAGTGAAGCTTGGCGGTTGACTTATATGTAATATTTACTGTGAAATATGCAGAATGAACATGTTTATGCCATGCCGGCAATTTTACTAAAGATGCGCCGGTGCGGCATATTTCGGAAATAGAGGTTTTTTGCACAAATAGTCTTTGTGGAACAATATGTTAAGATCGTATATAATCTTTTTATATCCCCGTGATAGTTAGGATTTCATAAGACTTAAAAATAAGTTAATGCGTTGGTCTGCTTATTCGTGCATCAATAAGAGTAACAGCGCATCAAGCCGGTAGTAGGAAGGGACAATTTTGCAGGGCATCGAAAGTGCAATACGCAACGCTTTGACCAAAGCGGATTCGTCTGATCCGGCTATGCGCCAGCGGATTTATGAATCCGTCTGGAGCGCGCATGAACGCGCTATGGCAGCGAATGCCCAGCTTTCAGACCCGCAACGTGCTGAGCGACGCGAGAGGCTGAAGGCCGCAATTTCTCATATCGAACAGGAAATGCGCGCGAATGCGAACCGTGTTTCTGATGAGGAAATGCTTGCTCCTGCGCCGCAATATGATGGCGGACTGGGTGTTCCTGATCTTGATCATAGTGATGTACGTTCTGAGGGTAAGGGCTCCCGTAAGCGTAAAAGTAAAGCGGAAACCGAGCCTGATCTGGGTTATGAACAGGGGCTTAGTCAGCCTGTAAAACCTAAAAAACGCAAAAAATCCCGTATTTTCTCTCTGGCACTGCCATTGGCATTTTTGGTGACTGCCGGTTTGATCGGCTGGTCGCTCTATAATAGTTTTGTTACCATCGGTCCGGTAGGAAACGCACCGCTTTCGCAATCCGGCAATGCCGGTCCTGCGATGCAGGGTAATGAGGCTGACAGCAAAGACTGGGTGACAATTTTCACTCCTGCACAGCCGGATCGTATTTCTGTTCAGGGAAAAGCGACCGCTGAAATCGGCGGTTCCGGCAATGCCCGTTATGTCCGTATTAAATCGCCGACTGCAACAGATACGGCCAGTTTTGACATTGGTCAGGGTGTGCTGGATCAGCTTGAAGGCAAGCAGGCGACATTTGAAGTCATGGTGCGCAGCGACGACGGCGGAACCGTGCAAATGTCTGTCAGCTGCGATCTGGGCTCTCTGGGCGATTGCGGACGCAAGCGCTATGATGTGACAGACCAGCAAAGCAGTCTGCTGTTTGATCTTCCGGTTCCTGAAGTATCGTCGGCAAACAGTTCCGGCCGTCTTGTTCTGACCAGTGATATTAACGGCACCGGCAAAAGCGTCGATATTTATACAATCCGGGTTAAAACCGTAGAATAATTAATTTGCCGGAGCATCATCCGGCAGCAGCTGCATCAGATTTTGTATAATGTCGGCCTCTGCCGGTGGTTTGTCCCAGCGCAGTCTGGAGATGCGCGGAAAGCGCATAGCCAGTCCTGATTTATGGCGTGTGGAGCGGTTAAGCCCTTCAAAGGCAACCTCTACAACAAGCCCGTGCTGCCGGTCTGCCCTGACAGCCCGTACAGGCCCGAAACGCTGAATTGTATTCTCCCGTACAAAACGGTCGAGCTGTTTCATTTCCTCATCGGAAAAGCCGGAATAGGCTTTGCCGACGGGGAGTAACTGTGCCTGTTCACTGGCATCAGACCAGACTGCAAAGGTAAAATCGGAATAATAGCTTGAACGCTTGCCGTGACCGCGCTGGGCGTAAATGAGAACCGCGTCGATAATATAAGGATCGCGTTTCCATTTGAACCACGGACCTTTTGGTCGCCCTGCACTGTAAACGCTGTCCGTACGTTTGAGCATCAGCCCTTCAATCACGGCATGAGGCGGGTGATTGCGCAGGTGCCGCAACTCGGCAAATGTCCGAAAGGTGAGCAGCGGTGAAAGATCAAAATAAGACGGATCAAGCTCTTGGATAAAGTCTTCAAGATGCTGCCTTCTTTGCGCAAAAGGCAGATTGCGCAAATCTGATCCGGTGAGGCGGTTGCCGCGATGCAGCAGATCATAGACACGGATGAAGGCAGGATAATCCTGTAATTGACGGGCAGTGACAGTTTTACGGTTCAGCCTTTGCTGCAAGGCATTGAAAGAGGCTGGCTCTGTTTTACCGTCTGCATGACGGATCAGCAACTCTCCGTCGAGAGCGCCTTCAAAATGGATGGCTGAGACAATATCCGGAAAGGCGTGGGTAATATCATCACCGCTGCGGGAATAGAGCTTTTTGACCCCGTTTTCACTGACGGCCTGTACGCGGATACCATCCCACTTCCATTCTGCCGCAAAATCCTCCGGCGTGAGTTTCTCTGTTTCAACCTCATCCAGCGGTGTTGCCAGCATGACGGGGCGAAACGGTGCCGGATTATTATTTTCCGGCTTGCTGCTGCTGCCGTCGAGCCAGCTGAACAGGCTGAGATAGGGCGGGGTCAGCCCGTGCCACAATTCCTCAATTTCGCTCAGTTCAACCTGACCAAAATCCGCAAGTGCCTGCTTTGCCAGCCTTGCGGAAACACCGATCCTTAAGCCGCCGGTGACGAGCTTCAAAAGAGCATATCGCTCAGAGACATCAAGCGCATCCAGCAAAGTCTCAACCAGTTGCGGCGCTGCATTGCGCGATGTTTGCTGGAGTGTTGTGATAACAGTGCCGAGGGACAAGTCATTGACCGGCTGCACATTATCGGCTGCAGGCCAGATCAGAGAAATCGTCTCCGCGAGATCGCCGACATAATCATAGGAATAGGCAAATAATTCGCTGTCGACGCGTGTCATGGTCAGTGCACGCAACAGTGCGGGTTTTACACTGTTCAGCTCAAGTGTACCTGCCAGCGCGGCCAGTGCATAGCCGCGGTCAGGATCAGGTTGCGCGCGGAAATACTCGGTCAGCAATAGCAGCTTTTCATTGCGGCGCGGCGTGAGCACCAGCCTGTCGAGCAATGCGGCAAAGGCTTTCATATGTCAGCCTCATCTTCATAACCGACGAGATGCAATGGTTTCGCTGTAATGGAGTTGAGAGTGCACCAGCGTACCAGAGCTTCCTCGCGCCCGTGTGTCACCCAGGCCTGCGAAGGGGAGAGTTCCGTGATTGTATCGGTCAGCTCATCCCAGTCGCAATGGTCGGAAAGGATCAGTGGCAATTCAATGCCGGATTGTTTGGCTCTCTGGCGGATGCGCATCCAGCCGGAAGCATAACAGCTGACAGGATCAGGAAACCGTCTTGACCAGCGGTCAGCCATTGCAGCGGGCGGGGCAATAATCAGGCTGCCCGCGAAATCTGCTTTTTGATGTGTTGTTTCTGAAGTGGCAGGACGGAGTTCTCCGAGGGCAACACCCTGAGATTGGTAATATTGGCAAAGCTTCTCCAAAGCTCCATGCAGATAGATGGGGGCATCATAGCCCGCTTGACGCAGCAGGCTGATAACCCGCTGCGCCTTGCCAAGCGCATAGGCACCGACAATATGACTGCGCTCGGGCAAAAGCTGTAAGGATTGCAAGAGTTTGGTAATTTCATCGGCTGGTCGCGGATGCCGGAAAACCGGCAGGCCGAAAGTGGCTTCGGTAATGAAGACATCGCAGGCCACGGGTTCAAACGGTGCGCAGGTTTTGTCCGCAACACGTTTATAATCGCCGGAGGCGACAATTCTGGTTCCTTGATATTCCACTGCAATTTGTGCGGAGCCCAATACATGACCCGCCGGATAAAAGGTGACTGTAACGCCGTTGATATTGAGTGGTTTTCCGTAATCAGCGATCTGACTGGTGCGCGCATAATGCTCGCCAAACCGGATGCGCATAATATCCAGCGTCTGGCTTGTAGCCAGCACATGGTTGTTGCCTGCACGGGCATGATCGGCATGGCCATGGGTAACCAGCGCGCGGTCAACCGGTCGCACCGGATCGATATAGAAATCACCGGCCGGACAATAGAGCCCCTCAGGGGCAGGGTGCAGCAGCTCTTCGGGACGCATGGAAATAACATAGGCCTGACGCAGCATTAAACAAGCCCATAGCCGGAGCGGATCGATGCGGCCGCCTGTTTGCCGTGAGCACTAAAATTGAACGCGCATTGGCTGTGTGAAATCCGTTCGGCTGTCAAAAAATATCTTGTCAAATGCCCCGCATCACTGCATATCGCGTGCTCTGCAACAAATGCGGTAAGAATGGCGCGGGCATTTTTCTCTTCCGGTGATCTGATAGCGGATCGCCGTGCTCATTATGCGGTCATGATGTCTGAGGCGGGAGACCATTCCGCAGCAGCCGACCTGATGCGCCAATCGCTTGATTATCTGACATCCCAGTTCCGGCAATGGCCTGCGGGTCTGTTTATGCTCAGCGAAATGCATGAAAATGCGGGCGAAACAGATGAAGCTGTGGCTCTCTGGCGACAGCTGCTGAAGCTTGATCCTGATGATCGTTTTGGTGCAGCGCTGAAACTGGCACAATGCGGTCTTGGTGAAACACCTGATGCGGCACCGCCTGCCTATATTGAGGCACTGTTTGATGCCTATGCACCGGATTTTGAAGAATCTCTGGTCGATAAGCTGCAATATTGCGGGCCGCAAAAACTGGCGGAACTGATTACCAGACATTTTCCGGAGCGCAGCTATCAGCATGTGCTGGATCTGGGCTGCGGCACCGGTCTGATGGGGGAAGAAATCCATCAGCGCAGCGGTTTGCTGAGCGGTGCGGATCTCTCGGAAGCCATGCTGAAAAAGGCGGATGAGAAGCAGATCTATACAAGGCTGATTAAGGCAGATGTAAACCAGTGCCGCAAGGCGGATCTGGTCGATGAGGCCCTGCCGCAACCGGATATGATCCTTGCTGCCGATGTGTTTATCTATATCGGCCAGCTGGAGCGCGCTTTCGCTCTGGCAGCGGAGTGTTTGCGGAGAGGAGGGGTGTTTGCCTTCTCGGTGGAAACACATGACCGGTCTGAAGCGCAGAGTTCAGACGGTTCATGTGATGATATGATTTTGCAACCGTCTTTACGTTTTACCCATTCTGCCCGCTATATCGAAAATTTATTACAAGTCAGTCGTTTTGAATTGCTGGATTATCAGCGCATTGCTCTGCGTCTTGATCGTGGAGAATATCTCGATGGCTATGTCTTTCTTGCCCAAAAATGCTGAGCCGGTACGGTTTCGGCTTTCTGTTGTCTGAACAGAGATCAATCCGTGACGTTTTAAACACAAACGGGACTTCACACCTGTCGGGATGCACCCTACATTCACCCTGTGAAACCGATATCCGCTGCCGATAAATCTTCCGGTCAAGATGTTCTGCCCGCTGTCTTTGTACAGTGGTTTGCGGATAAAGGCTGGCAGCTGCGCCAGCACCAGCATGAATTACTGGAGCGCAGTCTGGCGGGACAGTCCATATTGCTGATTGCACCCACAGGAGCCGGTAAAACGCTGGCCGGTTTTTTGCCTGCACTGACTGATCTGACATTGCGCGCGCAGAGTGGTGCGCGTAATCAGCCGCGTCGTTCCGGTATTCACACACTTTATATTTCGCCGCTCAAAGCGCTGGCTGTTGATATTGAACGCAATCTGGCGAAGCCGGTTACAGAAATGGCACTGCCGGTAACTATTGAAACCCGCACAGGGGATACGCCTGCCCATAAAAGGCAGCGGCAGAAACTGGCACCGCCGGATATATTGCTCACCACACCGGAGCAACTGGCTCTGTTACTGGCGGGCAAAGATGCGGCAGATTTCTTTGCGGATTTGCGTTTTGTAATTTTTGATGAGCTGCATGCGCTGGTTACTTCAAAACGCGGGCAGTTGCTGGCACTGGGGCTGGCACGGCTGCGCAATCTTGCACCGCAGATACAGACAATCGGCCTGTCGGCAACAGTGGCAGAGCCGGATGATCTGCGCCGCTGGCTGGTTGCGCAGGGCGATACTCCTGCACTGGCCGGACTGGTTACTGTGCAGGGCGGCGCAAAGCCGGAGATCCGCATATTACAATCCGGTGAGCGGATACCATGGGCCGGTCACAGTGCCGGCTATGCACTCGGCGATGTTTATGAACTGATCCGGCAATTTCGCACGACATTGATTTTCGTGAATACCAGATCACAGGCAGAGCGGATTTTTCAAGAGCTCTGGCGTATCAATGAGCTTACCTTACCGATCGGCCTGCATCACGGTTCGCTGGATGCCACACAACGCCGTCGTGTGGAGGAGGCGATGTCCCGCAATGCTCTGCGTGCAGTTGTGGCGACCTCGACCCTTGATCTGGGGATCGACTGGGGTGATGTCGATCTGGTTATCCATATTGGCGCGCCGAAAGGTGCCAGCAGACTAGCGCAGCGTATCGGGCGCTCCAATCATCGTATGGATGAGCCAAGCCGTGCGGTTCTGGTGCCTGCAAACCGTTTTGAAGTGCTGGAATGCAATGCGGCGCTGGTGGCCAATGTGGAAGGGGTGCAGGATACGCCGCCTCTGGCCGACGGTGCTCTGGATGTGCTGGCGCAGCATATACTCGGCATGGCCTGTGCCGAACCGTTTCATGCGGATGTGCTTTACGCAGAAATATGCTCGGCAGCACCCTATCAGCATTTATCCCGTCATCAGTTTGACCGTGTGCTGGATTTTGTGGCAACCGGTGGTTATGCGCTGCGTGTCTATGAGCGGTTTGCAAAAATCCGCCCGATGCCGGACGGACGCTGGCGTGTCAGCAATGGCAAAGTCGCACAACAATATCGTCTGAATATCGGTACGATTGTTGAAGCACCGGAACTGAATATCCGCATGATCCGTAAGGGGCGCAAACTTGCAGGAAGCGCCGCCAGCTCCATGCGCGGAGGGCGGATATTAGGGCGTATCGAAGAGTATTTTCTCGAAACGCTGACACAAGGCGATACGTTCTTTTTTGCAGGTCAGACTGTGCGTTTTGAAGGTATCCGCGACAATGAATGTCTGGTGTCGCAGGCCTCCGGCGAGGATGCGAAAGTGCCGGTCTATGCGGGCGGGAAATTTCCGCTCTCAACCTATCTGGCCTCGGAAGTCCGTGCGATGCTGGCGGATGATAAGAGCTGGCAGCAATTGCCGGATCAGGTGCGTGACTGGCTGCAATTGCAGCGTGACCGCTCTCTGTTACCGGCCCAGAATGAACTGCTGGTCGAGACTTTTCCGCGCCAGAACCGGTTTTATATGGTGTGCTATCCGTTTGAAGGCAGGCTGGCGCATCAGACATTGGGGATGTTGCTGACGCGACGGCTGGATCGGGCGGGTGCGCGGCCGCTGGGATTTGTGGCAACGGATTATTCGCTGGGGCTGTGGGCGGCGCGTGATCTGAACGCGATGATGGAAGGTGGTGAATTATCGCTGGATGCGTTGTTCGATCAGGATATGCTCGGTGATGATCTGGAGGCATGGCTGGATGAAAGTTATCTGCTGAAACGCACTTTCCGCAATTGTGCGTTGATTTCCGGCATGATTGAACGGCGCCATCCGGGCAAGGAAAAGACTGGCAGACAGCTGACGATTTCCACGGATCTGATCTATGATGTGTTGCGCAGCCATGAGCCGGATCACATTTTACTGCAGGCTACACGGGCAGAGGCAGCGGCGGGGCTGCTGGACATTGCCCGTCTCGGAACAATGTTACAGCGTGTACGCAATCACATTGTTCATCGTAACCTGCCGCATATTTCGCCTTTGGCATTGCCTGTGATGCTGGAAATCGGCAAAGAACGGGTTGCCGGAACAGATGATGATTTGCTGGAAGACATGACCCGTGAGGCACTGGAAAATTGACAAGTGTGATTAAGCAGGCGCATCAGGGCGGCGCGGATATTCTTATTAATGATACGCTGTGCCATCTCGATCCGCGCGGGGCATTATATCTGCCGTCATACCGGACGCTGGTGGTGTCTGATCTGCATCTGGAAAAAGGGTCATTCTTTGCTAAGCGCGGCATGATGCTGCCGCCCTATGATACGCTGGCCACATTAGCGCTGCTCAAGACAATCATTGATGATTATCAGCCATCTTGTGTCATCAGTCTCGGAGACAGTTTTCACGATTGTCATGGCGCATCGCGGCTGGCAGATGAGGCATCCGGTTTGCTTCGCCAGATGATGAAAAGCCGCCAATGGCTATGGATTGAGGGTAATCATGATCCGGTGCATCCGGCGGGGCTTGAAGGGGAGAGCATGGCGCAATTCAGGCTTGGCGGTCTGATCTTCAGGCATGAGCCGCTTGCGGGTAATAGTCCCGGTGAGGTGGCCGGTCATTTGCACCCCGCAGCAAAGATTATACGGCAGGGGCGCAGTGTACGGCGCTCTTGTTTTATCAATAATGGGCGCCGCCTGATCATGCCGGCATTTGGTGCCTATACAGGTAGTCTTAACGTACTGGATAAGGCATTCCGCGGACTGTTCGATGTGAGTGGTTTCGACGTGCATTTGCGCAGTGAAACGCGGATATTCACTGTACATCCGCGTTTTTTACGACCTGACTAATTAGAGCGGTTTGCATCCGGATTGGATCATAGCACTCGCTCTAAATTCTTTATTTGGTCGCATTATCACTACAGTCAAGTCGATCCAACTTGACTGTGAAATGCTCTAGAGCGCCGTGTGCCAGACTTGGCACACAAAGGTCGCTCTAACACTTTAAAATTAGAGCATAATTTTACCTTCAACTGATCCAAGTTTAAGGAATTATGCTCTAGTCTTTACGGAACAGCAATTGTCCGAGCCAGCCTGTGAGACCGGCGAGAAAGACGGCAAACAGACCATAGGCAAGACTATATTGATGCGCCGCCTCAAAAATCTGCTGTTCCAGACCGGCTTTGACAATATTGAGATGGGTATTAGCTTCCCCGATAAACACGCCATGGCGGAACAACAGCGCACGGGCTTTGTGCCGCCCGACCGGCACATTGGTTGAAAGTGCCAGTGTTGCGCGGAACAAGGTCTGCGAAACAAATTCGACCGAGCCGACTTTCTGGCTGTAAAGTCCCTGACGGGATTTCAGGTCGCGCAACTCCTGCCCGAAGCGCATGGCATTCGGATCTGTCAGCGTGCCATATTCAGGGTTCAGCGCGAAATAATTCACGCCGAGCGAAAGCTGGCGATAGGTTTTCTCATCGGTAATATCCTGCAGCGGTCGCGTGGATGCCAGAGAATAGGAAAGCGGCACAGATGTGAATGTTTCTGAATCCGCATTGACCCAGACGCCGAGATAGCGTGACTTTTCACGAACAACGAGATTACGCTGCGGGCCTTCCAGCACCACGATAATATCGTAGCGTCCTTGCCTGCGGATCAGCGGATCTGCATTATCCAGCGCACCGAAAATTGTCAGATTGGTGCCGCTGAAATTGGATGCAATGGCAATTGTTTCTGTCGAAAGGCCGATCTCAATTGTTTCCGGCAATTGCTGCGGATCTTGCAGATTGGTGACCGCAGCCATTTCCTGTCCGCGCTCTTTTATCCGTGTCGCGGCATTGCCGCTCTGGAGCGGTATCAGTGCGGTGAGCAAAACGGTTGCCAATAAACTTTTGCGGATGATCTGTTTCATCTTACTCATCCGCAAAGCCGATGGAGAAAAGATTGTCCGGCTGAATGAACAGGCCGAAAGCCAGTCGCAGAGCAACGGCAAGAACCAGCAATGCCAGCAGCATACGCAATTGCTCGCCGCGCAATTTACGTCCGGCTCTTGCGCCATATTGTGCGCCGATCACACCGCCGACCATCAGCAAAAAGGCCAGCACAATATCAACCGTATGGTTATTGGTTGCCTGCATCACCGTTGTAAATGCAGTCACAAAAGTGATCTGAAACAGCGACGTGCCAACAACCACATTGGTCGGAACGCGCAGCAGATAAATCAGCGCCGGAACCATGATAAAACCGCCGCCGACACCCATTACGGATGAGAGCAGGCCGATGCAGAAACCGATGGCCAGTACCGGAATAATACTGACATAGATCATCGAGGCGCGGAAACGCGCCTTGAACGGCATACGGTGAATCCAGTTATGTTGCCCCGAGCGGCGGACATCCGGTGCTTTGCCGTCTTTGTTGCGGCGAAGGGTGCGCCAGCTTTCAACGGCCATCAGACCACCGACAGAGCCGAGAAAGACCACATAAAGCAGGGAGATAATCAGATCGAGCTGACCGAGATCACGCAACAGCGAAAATATGTAAATACCGACCAGAGAACCGACAAGACCGCCGATCACCAGCAATATGCCAAGCTTGAAATCCAGTGTCCGGCGTTTGAAATGCGTAAGCGCGCCGGAAACGGAGGAGGCGATAACCTGATTGGCACCGGTGGCAACAGCAATAGCGGGCGGAATATTGTAGAAGATCAGCAGAGGAGTAATCAGGAATCCGCCGCCAACGCCGAACAGACCTGACAAAAAGCCGACAGCCGCCCCCATGCCGAGAAGAACCAGCATGTTGACTGAAATTTCTGCTATTGGCAGATAAATACCCACGACCCACTACCATTATTATGACACTGCCGGAGATTGAAATCTGTATCCCTTTATCCGGTGTACAGCTAAGCTCCCCGCAGAGTTCTCCCGAAAATAATACCCGGCCTATCGTCAGACTTTGCAGCTTTTCGATGGCGGCGGGCGGTTATTCTTCGTGACCTGACAGAATTCTGAGTTTAACCGCCATTTGCGGCGTTAAACCTGAAAATACATATGCTGATGTCGTTTTTTGCGTGCTTTTTGAATGCAACACACTCATCGTCGCAAAAAACTGTTAATTTTCTGCGCCTTTGGCAGCGCCAAGTCAAACCATCACTGTGCATAAGATGATGCGAAACCGTCAGCCTGAATAGTCACCGGAGATTGTGTGCGGCAGGTGTTGCAGTTAGGCCGCAATTTTATGCGTAACCGCCATAAAAATACCCCTCTGCCAGCACGGCAAAGGGGTATGATTTCTTGTTATTACTGATTGTTGCCGGTGCAAATCAGCTGTTTTTGGCGAGCAGTGCTTCAACCAGTTTCTGATCCACTTCGCCGGTCGGCTTCATGCCATTGGCTTTCTGAAAAGCGGAAATCGCTTCTCTGGTCTTGTTACCCATAACACCGTCTGCCGTGCCTGCATCATAACCGTTTTTCTGCAGGATCAGCTGAATATTACGGACGGCTTTCTTCATATCGACGGAAGCTGTGGTGACAGCTTTGTCATCAGCCCAGGCATCCGGAATGCTGACTGCGTTGGCATCCTCAATCATGTCCTTCGGCTTCCAGAGCTTGGTCAGGTTGATTGCCCGCTCCAGCTGTTCAGGCTTGAGGGATTTTGCAATCTGATCGCGCTTGTCAGCCGCATCCGTATCACCGGCATTGGCAGCCAATGCGAACCATTTATAGCTTTCTTCCAGATTTTGCGAGCGACCCAAACCCTTAGCGGTCAGAATACCCAGATTATACTGGCTGTCTTTTACGCCGAGTTCTGCTGCGCGGAAGAACCATTTGGCAGCATTGTCATGGTCTGCCTTGCCGTCCGGCCCCATAGCATAGAGCACGGCAAGATTGTGCATGGCGCTGGCATTGCCCTGTGCAGCGGATTGTTCATAGAGTTGTGTTGCCTTGATCGCATCGCGCGGCATACCAAGGCCTTTTTCGTTGAAATTGGCAAGGCGGTACTGGGCAGGTGCAAAGCCGCGTTCAGCAGACAGAGCATACCATTTGGCAGCTTCGGCAAAATCGCTGGCAACACCGCGGCCGTCTGTATAGCGCATGCCGATTTCATAAAGAGCACGGGCATCCCCGCTTTCGGCGGCATTGCGCAGGGCAATCGGGCCGGCCTCTTTCGGCACTACAGGTACTGCTGTCAGCTTCGCCGTTGCAGCAGCTTCGCTCTTTTGCGGCAGGCTTTGCGTTGTCGTCTGATCGGGTGTTGTTGTCTCAGCCTGAGCCGTGTGAACCGGCGTGTTGTTTGCAGGCAGTTCCGGCATTGGCTGCATGTCCGGTGCGGCTGCTACCGGTGGATTAATAACAACAGGCTTGATAACGGCCTGTGTGCTGCCGGTCATTGGTCTGGCGGAGAGCGGCTCTGTCGGAAATTCGCGTGAACCAAGCGGCTGCACTTCTGTGCCGTCATAAACCGGCCCATGGTTCAGGCTGGTAATCTGAAGTGTGGATGCAGTCTGTTCTTCCGGCTGCGCCGGATTATCAAGCGTGGTGATTGTCGGCAAAGCAGGTTTCTTGTCTTCAATCACAGCCGGAGCGGTATTAACCGGTGCAGGCTGCACACTGGCCAAATCCGGTGACTGCGGAACAACGCTGTCCTGCTTTTCAGTCAGATAGCTGTTGCCAAGCTGCAAGCCGGTTACAGCAATGATGATGGCGCCGATAGCCAGCAGAAGCGGCTTGCGCAGGGAGCGCTTTGGCTTGTCTGGAGCAGTCGCACGGTCTTCATCGGATGTGATATCGCCGCCCAGAGTACCGTCGCTCAGATTTTGATCGCGCAGACGTCCGGTTTCATCCGCTGCAGCTTGCGCCGCACGGCGTGCCGCGCTGATAAGATCGGATTTACCGGAGGCAGGAGTATGATCCGGCCCGCGGCCACGCTGTTCATCGCGCACGCGACGGATAATGGCGTTGAGATCCGGCATTGCCGCAAGGGTCTGGTCGGTGCTTTCTTCTTCAGATTTGACCGGAATACGGTTTGCCGCAGGTGGCGTATCCAGTGTCAGCAGATCCGCGTCTTCAATCTCAAAAGCATCGGTTGTTGCCGAAGTCGGGCTGTTTGGCTTGGAACGGCGCACAGCCTGAGCCAGACCGCTCAGCAATGATTTGCGTGCTGTACCGGTTGTTTCGCCCTCTGTATCTGCAGCTATTTTCTCCGGTGCAGGATTGGCAGCGGATTTGACAGCGGCACGTGCAGCTTCAATAGCCGCCGCAGCCGGTGAAGGTACGGCGGAAAATGCTGCATTGCGAGAAGAATTGCCTGCTGTTGGTTCCGGATCATTGCCCCATTCAGGAATAGAGAACTGGCTGGTGAAGCGTGTTGCATTATTCTGGTCGTGCGACTGACCGGCAGGACGCGAAGGCTGCGCAAAAGGCGGCTTCTGCAGATTGTCTTTTTCAATCTGTCCAAGACGCTCGGCGATTTTCAATAATGTATCATGAACCTTGTTAAAGGTGCGGCTGTTACGCTCATCCGTGTCACGGGTCAGCTGTTCCAGCGCCTTGAGGTCATCGGCAAGCTGGCGGGCAAAATCTGTGTCGCGGGAAGGGCCTTTGTCCACAACCTGACGAATGGCTTCCTCTGCGGCTTCACGGGCAGCGCTCAGAACTGTGTCGCGGTTAATGTCGATGGCGCGTTCAATCACATCGAGACGCGGCTTGATCTCTGCCAGTTCAGGCAGCAGGCTTTCCGGCTTGCTGAGCTGTTCTGTGATAAAACCAAGCTGCTTTTCGAGATTGCGCATCAGCTGTTGATCGGCAGCCGGTGCTGCTGGTGCAGCCTGCAATACAGCGGTTTGTTCCGAGACCTGACGGGTAATCAGATCGAGGCGGTTTTCCAGTGCCTGAATAAAGCGGTCATCATTCAGCGCGGTTTTATGGGCGCTGTTGCGATATTGCTCGTCCAGATGACTGGTCAGATCGGCAAAACGGCGATCGAGTTCTTCAAAAACAGCATTTTCCTGCTCCGGCTGCTGGCGATGATAGCTGGTCGCAAGAATTGCGCGGCTGATTTCATCCAGACGTTCGTCCAGCTGACGCAGGGAGTGGCTCTGATTGTCCGGCAGCTGTTCAATGGCATGGCGCAGATCATCGAGGCGTGTCGTGATCGCATCCAGAGCCGGATCAATATGTGCCGACTGGCTGGCATGGAATTTTTCAGTCTGCTGCTGTTCAAAATTGTCAAAGCGCTCATCCAGCGCATCCCAGCGATGACTCATACGGCGCAGGGATTCTTCCCGTGCCAGAGTCTCAACAGTCCGCTTCAGCTCCTCAAAGTCACGACGCATAATTGCATCGGTATTCGGGCTGTTATTGGCGGACAGATTGCTGGTGCCTGCGATAAAGCGGTCGGCAGCGGAAAGGCGTGCCGGATTGTGCTGCACACCTGTATCAGACAGATGCAGTTTTTCGCTGATTGCTGCTGCCTGTCTCAGTTCTGTACGGGCGCGCAAACGCTGTAATTCGTCGGCAATGGCAGCCAGAGCCTCTTTGTGCGGATTGTCCGCAGAAGCCGGTGCAGATGGTGCGCGCGGTGCAACTGCCGGATCATTACGCAGAAATTCAAGAGCATCAGGTGATGCCGTTTCATCAATAGCCTGTGTGTGACGGGAAAAGTCTTCCGCCTCCCGCCGCTCGACAAGATGATTTTCAAGGGCGGACAAAGTGCGGTTCAATTCCTCAAGCGATGCAAGCGGACGGCGCTCACGGCGCATATTCAGATTATCGAGAGGAGACCGCTGATTTGTCATCGCCGTTTACACTTTTCAAACTGTGCGCCTTAAAGGAGCTGGTCAGATTGTCCGTTTGTTTTCGCCTGCAGATCTTGCTGGCGGATCAAAGCAAGGTCTTTGTTGAGGTGGTTGCCAGGCACCACACGAAACACAAACTTTGCCTCAGACACAGTTTTGTCGAAACGTGGTAAATAAGCGGTTAATTTTGGTGATAATTCTTAACTTTATCTTTGTCTGAGAATGAGTGCGTCCTGATTAATCTATAGGAACGCTGGTGTTTAGGAGATCCGCAAGGGCGGTAGGCAGGCTTTGAAACGATTATGTTTTTAAGGATGTGCTGATTTATGCAATGCAATTTTCATTTAATAAAAAAGCCCCGCCTCGTAAAGGCAGGGCTTTAAGTTCCGCTTGTGATCGTTAACGATCAGCAGATTAGAACTTGTAGTTTACACCGATGCGTACTTCGTTAACGTAGGTTTTGAAGTTACGATCATTCTTGTAAAGATCAGCCGCTTTGAGGTTTGGATCAGTCAAGTTAACATTGTTTTTACCGAAGTTCTTGTGCAGATACTCGGTTTTAATTGTCCAGTTGTCTGTAACCGCATATTCAAGACCTGCGCCAACAGTCCATCCAACAACTGTTTTGGAGTTGTTTGAATCAAATGCTTGTCCGCCTTTTCCGGCCCAACATTTGCCAACAGTTACTGAGACCAGAGTGCTGTCACAGCCGAGATTGTACTTTGTATTACCCCAGGCAAGACCGCCGGTGACGAATGGCAGGAAGCGGTCGGCTGCGTAACCCAGACGGGCACGTACTGTACCATTGGTGCCAAGCTTGTCTGTGCCATAATACGGGCTGTACTGATTATCGTCGCGGCCCATCCAGCTTTTCTTTACGCTTCCGAAAGAGACGTCAGCTTCTGCACCGAGAACGACATTGTTGTCGAACTGCCAGTTGTAACCAGCCTGCAGGCCACCAAAGCCACCTTTGATTTTCTGTTCTTTGGCATCTGGATTGTTGACGTCGTGTGAGCGACCCCAGCCGTAACCGGCATGCGCACCGATATAACCACCGGTCCAGCTGAATGCGGAATATTCAACCGGTGCTGGTTCTGGAGCAGAAACAATAGCGTCTGCGGCGAAAGCCTGACCGGACAGTACAGTCATGGCGAGAAGGGCTACGATTTTTTTCATATCAAAAGTCCGTTCGTTAAAGAATTTGAACTGACCATATCGGTAAAAAAATTAATGAACACCCTAAAATTATAGTTTAAGAATTGCTAATCAATATTTGCCAAGTTGCTGAAATATCTTGTTTTTCCATAATACTGGACGCGAAAATACACTTAAAATATATTAACTGATTGAAAATCAAAATGTTAAATTATTTTAGAATGAAGTAATTTTATATTGATTTAATATATTTTAGATTTTCTTTATATATTGTTTATTGGTTTTTACAATTGTTTATGTTGCAAAAATGTATCTGTTTTTCTGTGTGAATTCTAAATTTATTTTCTGCAAAGTTGTGATTTTCATTCAAAAAGCCCGGTTTTGAAGAATCGAACAGCAGTTTTGAGGTGTTTAAAGTATTTCCTCTTCAGAGGTCTCTGTTTGGTGCACTCAGTGGCAAAATCCTGAATTTAAATTTTCAAAAAACGAATTTTTGACGTTTACGCAAACGTCAAAATTTATTAGGCTGATGTTCGAAGGTGCCGTAAAGTTTTTTGCTGTCTCATAAAAATGACGGTTTTCACGCAAGAGTGCATACTGTCAGACAGGTCCCGTGATAGGCTGTTAAAGGCGATATGGGAAAGCGTGCAGATGCTGCCGGAGAGGAGTCCGGTCGTATCAGGGCAGTAAGAGAACGGCACCACAGGGCGCAGATCAGTCTGTGTTCTGAATGTTTGAATGATAACGCGCGGGAGAGGTGGCGTCTTCATGAACACCTCCGCCTGCATTCCGGCAGAGCAATCATCTGCTGACGTCAAACTTGGAGGAAGTGCATGCCAGTCTATCGCGCGCCGGTTCGGGATACACAGTTTATTCTGAATGATGTTTTGGGCGTCCAGTCCCGTAATGATCTGTCGTCTTATGCGGAAATGAGCGCAGACACGATCGAAGCTATTTTGCAGGAAGGCGCAAAGCTCGCCGAGCAGACATTGTTCCCTGTCAATTATAGCGGGGATCGTGAGGGCTGCGAACGTCTGCCCAATGCTTCTGTGAAAGTGCCGCAGGGTTTCAAAGAGGCCTATGATCAATATTGTGCCGGTGGCTGGGTTGGTCTTGCCGCGCCGGAAGAATTCGGCGGGCAGGGATTGCCATATCTGCTGCATGCAGCGGTGGGGGAATATATGTCATCCGCCAATATGGCGTTGATGATGTATCCGGGGCTGACACAGGGTGCGATTGCTGCCATCATCACCCATGGTACCGATGAGCAGAAGCAGGCCTATCTGCCAAAGATGATTGAAGGCCGCTGGTCCGGCACCATGAACCTCACCGAACCGCATTGCGGTACGGATTTGGGCTTGCTGCGCACCAAAGCTGTGCCGCAGGCGGATGGCTCCTACAAGATTACCGGTTCGAAGATTTTCATCTCTGCCGGTGAGCACAGCATGACCGACAATATTATCCATCTGGTGCTGGCGCGAATTGAGGGCGCGCCGGAAGGTAATAAAGGTATTTCGCTGTTCATCGTGCCGAAGTTCAATCTTGATACCAATGGTGAGGCGGGCACACGCAATGGCGTGGCTTGCGGCTCTATCGAAGAAAAGATGGGCATTCACGGTAATTCCACTTGCGTAATGAATTACGATGAGGCGACCGGCTTCCTGATCGGTGGTGAAAACAAAGGTCTGCGTGCCATGTTCACCATGATGAATGAAGCACGTCTTGGTGTGGCGCTGCAGGGGTTGGCGATTTCCGAAACCGCCTATCAGAATGCCGCTGACTATGCCCGCGAACGTTTGCAGGGGCGTGCGCTGACCGGTGCGAAATATCCGGATAAAAAAGCCGATCCGATCATCGTGCATCCGGATATCCGCCGCACGCTGATGACCATCCGCGCTTTTAACGAAGCTGGTCGTGCTTTGTTGCTTTCAACCTCGCTGCAATCCGATATCGCCCATCATTCTGCTGATGAAACTGCACGTCAGCTGGCCGATGATCATGTCGGGCTGCTGACACCGGTTTTGAAAGGTGTGCTGACCGATAAGGGTTTCGACCATGCGGTTATGGCTCAGCAGGTCTTTGGCGGCCACGGCTATATTGAAGAAAACGGCATGAGCCAATATGTGCGCGATGCCCGCATCACCATGATTTATGAAGGTGCCAATGGTATTCAGGCTCTTGATCTGGTGGGGCGCAAACTGCCTGCTAATGGTGGTCGTGCGCTGATGGCCTATTTCAAGGAAATCAGTGATTTCTGCGAAGAAAACCGCAGCGATGAAGCCCTGTCTTTCTACACCAAGCATCTGAAAAAAGGCCTGAACGATCTGCAGGGTGCATCTATGTGGCTGATGCAGAATGCAATGGCCAATCCTGATAATGCCGGTGCCGCCTCAACTGATTATATGCATCTCTTTGGTCTGGTCGCATTCGGTTATATGTGGTCGAAAATGGTGAAAGCCGCACAGGCAAAGCTGAATGCCGGTGCTGGTGACAAAGCCTATTATGAGGCTAAACTTGTCACAGCCCGTTTCTATATGGAGCGTATCATGCCGGAAACGCAGTTGCGCTTAGCACGTATTCAGACCGGTGCCGATACGATGATGACACTACCGGAAGATGCTTTTTAAGATCAACTAAACGCGTCTTAAAAAGTCGGAAAAGTTGGGAGTTAATTGAACTATGGCTGATGCTTTTATTTATGATCATGTGCGCACACCGCGCGGCCGCGGCAAGAAAGACGGGAGTCTTCACGAAGTGCCTGCGGTGCGCCTTGGTGCCAAAGTGCTGGAAGCTCTGCGTGATCGCAACGGCATTGATACTGCAAAAGTAGACGATATTATTTTCGGCTGTGTCGATCCGGTGGGGGAAGCCGGTGCGGTTATTCCGCGATCAAGCGCTTTTGAAGCAGGATATGATTTTAAAGCACCGGGTATGCAGATTTCGCGCTTCTGCGCTTCCGGTCTTGATGCGGTTAACCTCGCTGCCGCTAAAATTGCAGGTGGCACGGACGAACTGGTGATTGCCGGTGGTGTTGAAAGCATGTCCCGTGTTGGCATGGGGATGTCCGGTGGTGCATGGTATATGGACCCGTCGGTTGGTTTTCCGAGCTGGTTCATGCCGCAGGGTGTATCGGCTGATCTGATTGCCACGAAATATGGCTTCTCCCGCGAAGATGTGGATGCTTATGCGGTGGAAAGCCAGCGCCGTGCAGGCGAGAGCTGGAAGAAGGGTTATTTCAAAAACTCCGTCATTCCGGTGAAAGACGTCAATGGTCTGACTATTCTTGATCATGACGAACATATGCGCCCGACCACCGATTTGGCGGCTTTGTCCGGTCTTAATCCGTCTTTTGTGATGCCGGGGGAAATGGGCGGCTTTAATGCTGTCGGTATTCAGGCGCATCCGGAAGTGGAAGTGATTAATCACGTTCACCATGCAGGCAATTCATCAGGTATTGTTGATGGTGCGGCGGGTGTGCTGGTCGGTTCCAAACGTGCGGGTAAGATGCTGGATATCAAACCGCGCGCCCGCATCCGTGCTTTCACCAATATCGGTTCCGATCCGGCATTGATGCTGACAGGCCCTGTGGATGTGACAGAGAAACTGCTGGATCGCGCCAAGATGAAGCTCTCTGATATTGATCTGTTCGAGCTGAATGAAGCTTTCGCCGCCGTGGTGCTGCGCTATATGCAGGCTTTCAATATTCCTCACAACAAAATCAACGTGAATGGCGGCGCGATTGCCATGGGGCACCCTCTGGGTGCAACCGGTGCAATCATTCTCGGCACTGTGCTCGATGAGCTGGAACGACGTGATCTCAATACAGCACTGGTTACCTTGTGTATCGGTGCAGGTATGGGCACGGCAACCATCATTGAGCGTGTGTGAGGGAGGGTAGTCCAATGACAAATTACAAGAATTTCAAAGTTGAAACCGGCGCAGACGGTATTGCTGTTGTCACATGGAACATGCCTGACAAAAGCATGAATGTGCTGACCGAAGAAGTACTGACCGAACTCGACAAGATTATCGATCAGGTTGTGGCAGATGCGGCGATTAAAGGCGCGGTGATTACGTCCGGCAAGGATACATTCTCCGGCGGTGCCGATCTCACCATGATGCAGGAAATGCTGGCGCGTTTCAAAAAAGAGCAGAAGCAGGATGCTGACAAAGCTGTCCGGAACCTGTTTGACAATGTCGGACGTATGACCGGCCTGTATCGTAAGCTGGAAACCTGCGGAAAACCTTGGGTATCTGCGATCAACGGCACTTGCATGGGCGGTGCGCTGGAACTGTCGCTGGCTTGTCATGGCCGTGTGGTTTCCGATGCGGAAGGTGTGAAACTGGCGCTGCCGGAAGTTAAAGTCGGCCTGTTTCCGGGTGCTGGTGGTACGCAACGAGTACCGCGTTTGGTCAACCAGCAGGATGCCCTGCAGATGATGACCACCGGTTCGAGCCTCACTGCCGCCCGCGCCAAAGGTATGGGGCTTGTGCATGAAGTGGCTCCGGCGAGAAAGCTGGTGGAAGCCGCTAAAAAGATGATCCGCAACGGGTTGAAGCCTGTTCAGCCTTGGGATGAGAAGGGCTTTAAACTGCCAGGTGGCGCGATTTACTCCGCTGCCGGTGCCAATCTCTGGCCAGCGGCGACAGCCATTCTGCGCCGCGAAACTTCCGGTAATTATCCGGCGGCACTGACCATTCTCAAATGCGTTTATGAAGGTCTGCTGGTACCGTTTGATACCGGCCTGAAGATTGAACAGCGCTATTTCACGCATATTCTGCAGACCACTGAAGCGCAGTCGATGATCCGCTCGCTTTTTGTATCCCTGCAGGAGCTGAACAAGGGCGCGCGCCGTCCGGAAGGTATCAAGCCGACCAAATTCAAGAAAATCGGTGTTATCGGTGCCGGTTTCATGGGGGCAGGTATTGCTTATGTCACTGCCAAAGCCGGGATTCCGGTGGTGCTGATTGACCGTAGTCTTGAAGCAGCAGAAAAGGGTAAAGCCCACTCCGCTGACCTGATTGCCAAAGAGATGCAGAAAGGCCGGATGACAGCAGAAGATAAAGACAAGCTGCTGGCATTGATTACGCCTTCTGCCGATTATGCGGCGCTTGATGGTGCCGATCTGGTGATTGAAGCTGTGTTCGAAGATCGCGGCGTCAAGCAAGCGGTAACCGAACAGGCAGAAGCGGTGCTGGGGCAGAATGCAATTTTTGCTTCCAATACCTCGACCCTGCCGATTACCGGTCTTGCCAAGGTCTCGCAGCGTCCGAAAAACTTCATCGGTCTGCACTTCTTCTCGCCTGTCGACAAGATGATGCTGGTTGAAGTGATTATGGGCAAGAAGACCGGCGAAAAGGCTCTGGCAACAGCACTGGATTATGTGCGCGCTATCAAGAAGACGCCGATTGTCGTCAATGATACACGCGGTTTCTACGTCAATCGTTGCGTGCTGCGTTATATGTCTGAAGCCTATAATATGCTGGTGGAAGGCGTGCCGCCTGCGATGATCGAGAATGCCGCCAAAATGGCCGGTATGCCGGTCGGGCCGCTGGCACTTAATGATGAGACGGCGATCGATCTGTCGCAGAAAATTCTCAAGGCAACGCTGGCTGATCTGGGTGACAAGGCTGTTGATCCGCGCCATGTTGAACTGGTCAACACGCTGGTGGATAAATATGACCGCCTTGGCCGCAAGAACGGCAAGGGCTTCTATGATTATCCGGCACGGCCTGCCAAGAAACATCTGTGGCCTGAGCTGAGCACACTCTATCCGCAGCAGGATGCGGACAAGGTGGATGTGGAAGTGCTGAAAGAGCGTTTTCTCGTCACTATCGCTCTGGAAGCAGCCCGTGTGATGGAAGAAGGTATTGTGACCGATCCGCGTGAAGCCGATGTCGGCTCCATTCTCGCTTTCGGTTTTGCACCTTATACCGGTGGCACACTGTCTTACATCGATGGTATGGGCGCAAAAGCTTTCGTCAAACTGGCGAAGAAGTTGCAGAAGGATTACGGAGCGCAGTTCAAGGCACCAAAACTCCTGACCGATATGGCCGAGAGCGGTGAGACTTTCTATCAGCGTTTCAATCCCTATAAGGCCGCGGATAAAGCTGCTTAAAGCATTTCCAGCAAAAGTGGGAACCGGTTTTGCGTCCGGAAATGCTCTAACACGCAGTTTTGATCGGGAATGATAAAATGGCGCGGATATCTCTGCGCCATTTTCGTTTTTGTTGATGTTCTGATGTATGAGCTGAGTTATACTTATGAGGATTTTATTCCTTCGGATGGCTTATGTTTACCCATGCAGAACTCTGGTCAGCCATTGATAGTGTGGCAAAGCGGGCGCAATTGACGCCATCCGGTCTGGCACGGCGTGCCGGGCTTGACCCGACGACGTTTAATAAGTCCAAACGCTTTGCGGCGGATGGCAGGCCGCGCTGGCCGTCAACGGAATCTCTGGCTAAAATTCTGGAAGTCACTGCAATGGATGTGATGACATTTGCACAATTGCTGGCAGGCGAAAAATCTATTAATCCGCAGCAGAAGAAGCATGACAATGAACAGGAGTGAGTATGCGTAAACCGGCGACCCTTCGGACAATCCTGCCGCCGATCCTTGCTTTCAGTGTTGGTGCTACTTTATTTGCCGCCTATGTTGCCCCGTTTTACGGCGCGCTTGATCGTGAAACAGGCAGCGGTGAAACCGGTATTGTCGTAGAAAATTTCGATCTGCCGGAAGATATGCCGCCGGAGCGTTTGCCGTCCGGTACTCTTGCCGGATCTTCAGAAGGCGAAGAAAACAATACACAGCCGGATAATCCTTTGCCTGATGTTTCCGGTGAAATGCAGACTAAGCCTCTGGAACGCGTAGAGCCGCGCCCGCCTTTGAGCGATCTGGGGCTGGCTACGCCGGTGCAGGAAAAAACACCTGAGGCAACACAATCTGAGAAACTGACTGAAGAGCAGGCGGCCGCAGGCGGTTTGTTCTATCGTCCTGTGGCATTGGCTGCAGGCAGACTGGCTGTGGGCAATCGCACGATCGAGCTGAACGGCATTGATATTGTCGAGCCGGATGCATCCTGTTCCGATGTGAACGGTGACGTTTGGCAATGTGGTATGCAGGCACGCACAGCATTTCGCTCATGGCTGCGCGGTCGTGCTGTCAGTTGTAATATGGATGGTGTTGAGCAAAATCAGGAGCTGATCCGCACAAGCTGTACATTGGCGGGTACGGATGTTGCACTCTGGCTGGTGGAAAATGGCTGGGCGCGCGCTACTTTCGGCGGCCAATATGCAGACAGCCAGATACAGGCTGAGAAAATGCTGCTTGGTGTTTTTGGCCGCAAGCCGGTAACGGATATGCCGCAAAACTCAGGGGGTCATCCGGCTGGTATTGCGCCTGCACCATCATTGCCTGCGGAGAATCCGGTGCCTGATATAACTGCGCCTGAACTCACCACGCCGGCACAACCGGTTGCGCCGGATTTACCGTTTCCACCTGCACCCCAGCAGTAAAATACAAAAAAGCCGCGTTTCAGAAACGCGGCTTTTTTCTTTTTATTTGAAGTCTCAGGCGCGCTTGAGTGCTTCCGCAATCAGACCGCGTGTTTCATCGATGCCGTACAGCGCCACGAATGAACCAAAACGCGGGCCGCGTTCCTGTCCGATCAGCACTTCATAGAGCATCTGGAAGAACGAGACGGACACGCCTGGGCCGCCGTCTGGGCTCTTCTTATTGTGGTCCTGATAACGCTCGATAACACGCGCCACATCCAGAATAGCATTCTGGATTGTTGTACCGTCTGCACCGTTGTCCAGAGCTGCCAGTGCTGCATCCAGATCACGCAATGCTTGGCTTTCAACTTCATCCGGCGCACGGAATTTCTTGCTCGGCTTTACGAAATCATTGAAGTAGCGGATGGCATATTCCACCAGAGCATTGAGTTCCGGATGGGTGGCCGGTGTCGCCCCCGGTGCATAACGCGAAATAAAGCCCCACAAAGTACTGGCATTTTCCGCATTGGATGCACTGACAAGGTTCAGCAACATGGCAAATGGCACCGGCAGATCAACCTTCGGCGGGTTGCCGTAATGCTGATGCCAGACCGGATTGTTCAGGCGTGCCGCCCAGTCCTGCTTTTCATAGGCTGCCAGATAGGTGAAATATTCATCCACGGCTTTCGGAATCACGTCGAAATACAGCTTCTTCGCTGTTCTCGGCTTCTGGAACATATACAAGCCGAGGCTTTCGGTCGGTGCATAGGTCAGCCATTCATCAATGCTGATGCCATTACCTTTGGATTTGGAAATTTTCTGGCCGAGATCGTCGAGGAACAATTCATAGACGAAATGCTCAGGCGCACGACCGCCAAGAATTTCACAAATCTTGTCGTAGATCGCCTGATTGGTCTGGTGATCTTTGCCGAACATTTCAAAGTCAACGCCGATCGCGGCCCAGCGCATGCCGAAATCCGGCTTCCACTGCAGTTTCACATTGCCGCCGGTGACAGGCAGTGTTGTTTCAACGCCGTTTTCATCGTCAAAGGTGATGGTGCCTGCTTTGGCGTCAACCTTTTTCATCGGCACGTAAAGCACGCGGCCTGTAGTTGGCGAGATTGGCAGGAACGGGCTGTAAGTGGCGCGGCGTTCTTCACCCAGTGTTGGCAGCATCACGGCCATGATGTCGTCGTAGCGCTCGGCAGCTCGCAGCAGCACTTCATCAAAACGGCCGGACTTGTAATATTCCGTGGCACTGGCGAATTCATAATCGAAGCCGAAAGTGTCGAGGAAGCGGCACAGCATGGTGTTGTTGTGATCGGCAAAGCTCTTATAGTTGCCGCCAAACGGATTTGGCACAGCCGACAGCGGCAGCTGCAAAGCTGGTTCAAGCGCTGCACGATCCGGCACATTTTCCGGAATCTTGCGCATGCCGTCCAGATCATCCGAGAAGCAGATGAGCTTGGTTTTGACTTTATCTTCGGTCAGAACGCGGAATGCATGGCGCACCATGGATGTGCGTGCAACTTCGCCGAAAGTACCAATATGCGGCAGACCGGACGGGCCATAGCCGGTTTCGAAAATAACGACTTCGGGAAAGCCGGTTTTCTCGTACCGTTTTATGATTTTCCGAGCCTCTTCAAAGGGCCACGCTTTCGCCTGTGCTGCTGCCGCAATCAGGTCGGGCGCAAGGTCGATGTGGTTTGAGCGGTCGGTTGTCATAATATCTTTCCTGATAGGAGGTGTTGGTTTGAAATATCCGCACTTTTTACGGGTACGGACAGACAGGTCTATGGTGAGATGCGGGTTTCGTCAATGATGTGCTGCGCTTTCTTTACAAGCGCTGGGGGATATGATGCGCTTTCTTTGCAAGCGCGGGTGTGTAATGCAAAAATGATGGGGGTTGTGTGCATTATCCTCAGGCTGAAATGCAGTTGAACACTTGTTAAGCCCTGTGGAATAGTTTCAAAGTCATAAAAAAGCCGATGCAGGAGTTCTTGGAAATGAAAATCACGCCGCAGGATGCGCTGATCTATATTATGGTAACAGTTTCAGCTGCGGATACGCGGATGACAGATGCGGAATTGTCCTCCATCGGAAATCTTGTGCATCGCCTGCCGGTTTTTACCGGCTTTGATGATGAAAGAGTGCCGGAAATTGCCGAGCGCTGCTATGAATTGCTGACCAAAGATGATGGTCTGGACCGTATTCTGGATATTGCCCATCAGGCTCTGCCGGAAAAACTTTATGAAACAGCCTATGCGCTGGCTGTTGAAGTGGCCGCAGCCGACCTGCATGTTGAACAAGAAGAGCTGGCATTTTTGCAGCTGATGCGTGATCTGTGGAATCTTGACGAACTCAGCGTTGCTGCCATTGAGCGCAGTGCGCGCGTGCGTTTCCGCAAGCTGTAATCTGATGATGAGCGCATCCTTTTTGAGATGCGCTCATTTTTCCTTAATAGAAATCGACCGGAAAATAGCGCAGATACAGGTCGTCCAGCACACCTTTGCGCTCCAGTGCATTGAGTGCATTATTGAAGGCGAGACGCAGATCAGAATCCTGCTTGCGCAAAGCAATCGTCATTCCCTGTCCGAGAAACTCCGGTGCCGGATAGGCGCCGCCGATAAAGCGGCAGCAGGAGCCGTCCGGCGCGGTATTGCCTGATATCGTGCTTGGGTTCATCCAGAGCGACAGGCTCATTGCGTCACCGAAAAGCAGCTGGATTTTGCCATCTCTGAGATCCTTATAGAGAAGCTCGCTGTTGCTATAAGGACTGGTTTTTGCTTTCGGGAAATAGGTTTTCAACAAGGCTTCATGGGCGGAACCGGCGAGAACACCGACTGTTTTCCCGTCAGGTGAAAAGTTCTTATCGGCCAGTTCCGATGTTCTCACTGTCACAAAACGGGCTGGCAAGCTGAAATAAGCGCGGGTGAAGCTGAGTGTGGTGCGTTTTTCCCGATCCGGTGTCAGTCCGGCAATCAGCGCATCAGTTTCGTTTTTCTGCAAGGCGGGAAGCAGTTCATTCCACGGGCGGGCTTCGATCAGGCAACGACTGGTGATCGCCAGTTCCTGACAAAGCGCACGGATCAGATCAATATGATAGCCGCTCAGCCGTCCTTGCGGGGAGAGGTTGTTGAAAGGCGCAAAGTCTGTGCCGGTCAGGAAACGTATCTGCGTTCTTTGTGAAATATCCGGTTTTGCCGGTTTCTGGTCATCTCCCGCAAGATAGGGCGGGGCGGCGTAGGATGCCGAGATGCCGGAGGCGAGTATCAGCAGGATCGCAGAGCCGACGGCTGCGCAATATTTTAACGCCCGTTTGAGCGGGGCGGAAAGAACATCATTGCGCATTGGCTGACTGCAGCTCCTGTTGGTTTGTCCGGATTTTGCTCAGTATAAAATTTTCTCCCCTTTATAGAAAGCAGAACCCGTGTGAATAATAAATTTATTTTTTGAACAATAATTAATGTTGGTATTATTGAAATTGAATGATTTGTATATTGTACTTTTTACAGTTGATATTTTTTTAAAATGATTATTATTGTTAATTTATCGTAAATTTCAAAATAGTTTTGTTTTGTTGCTTCTAATTTAATTGAGTTGATTTTGGTTAAATATTCGCGGGGGTGAAATGACACTACATTTGTTGTTTACACAAAGCTTTATAAAACTCTGCGTGGCATTTTCGGTTCGGCTTGTCGCGGCGGGATTGGGTAAAGCGGATATTATTGCGGCCTTTGCCAGCGCTGCACGGCATAATACGTCTTTTAATGATGAACTCGTGCATAAAGGTGCAATTTCTGAAGCGGCACTTTACAGGCTTTGGGCTGAAGAAACGGGGCTGACTTATGATGATGCGCCGGATGCGGGGGAGGTTTTGTTGCGCCCTTTTGACGGGCCGGCTCGTCTCAGCAGCATCCGCCATATATTGATCGCGGGGCCTAAAGGTCAAAGCCTGCTTTATATGGCACCAGATCTTCGGGAATTGGCGATGCTGAAATTCTACTTGCGGCAATATCCTGAAATGCGTGAGCGTTTAAGACTCTGTCCGCCTTCTGTATTGGTGGCGCTATTGCATAACCGGTATGGCAAAGCCGCTGCCGGACGGGCACAAAAAATGACACCCGCACATCTTTCCGCCAGTCTGGTGCTGAACGGCTGGCAAGGTTTCTGTTTCGCGGGCTTGCTTATCGGGCTGTTATGGATGTTTCTGACAGAGGGCGGTTCCCATCTGGCCTTTCTCTATTGGGGCATAACATTGTTTTTCTTTGCATGCGTAACCATTCGCCTTCTGGCGGCGTGGAATGCACGGCCGCTGCATATCAGACCACTGGCACCATACCGGTTTCATGATCTGCCGGTTTATACTGTGCTGGTGCCGCTTTATAAGGAGGCAGGGATTGTACGGCAGCTTATACAGGCGCTCAGTGCCTTGAACTGGCCGGTTACAAAACTGGATATCAAACTGATTTGCGAGGCTGATGATAGTGAAACTCTGGCAGCGCTGTCACGGCATAAATTACCTGCGCAATTTGAAGTTCTGAAAGTACCCTCTATTGGCCCGCGTACCAAACCCAAAGCTCTGAATTATGCATTGCAATTTGCCCGTGGCGAATATCTTGTCGTCTATGATGCGGAAGACAGGCCGCATCGCGATCAGTTGCTGGAGGCTTGGCAGACGTTCCGGCGTAGTGGCAGTGATCTGGCTTGCCTTCAGGCGCCGCTGGTGATCGGAAATTTCAGCTGTAACTATCTGACGCGCTATTTTTCTTTTGAATATGCAGGATTATTTCGCGGGCTTTTGCCATGGCTCAGCCGTCGTGGTGCCGTGATGCCTTTGGGCGGAACATCCAATCATCTCCGGCGCAAAGTGTTGCAGAAAGTCGGTGGCTGGGACAGCTATAATGTGACGGAAGATGCTGATCTGGGGATGCGTCTGGCACGCTTCGGTTACAGAGTGGACGTGATTAACCGTCCGACGACCGAAGATGCACCGGAAAATTATAAGGACTGGAAAACGCAGCGCACCCGCTGGTTCAAGGGCTGGATGCAGACATGGCTGGTGCATATGCGATCGCCTGTGCAAACCTGCCGTCAGTTAGGTGCAGCACGTTTTAGTCTATACTTGTTATATACAACAGGTCTGCTGTTATCCGCTTTGCTGCATCCTTTTATGCTGGTCAGTCTGACTTGGGGTATTGCTCTAACAATCTCCGGTTATCACGACCAGTCGGTTGTGGCTGCGGTTTTGTTTAATGGTCTGAATTTGCTGACAGCTTATCTGAGCTTTCATTTGCTGTGTCAGAAAACGCTGCGTTATGAAGAAAAATGCCGGTATTTTTATCTTTGGGGTGTGCCTTTATATTGGCTTCTACTGTCCGTTGCATCATGGCGGGCATTTTATCAGATGTTCACTGCACCCCATCACTGGGAAAAAACACCGCATTTTCCTAGCCGTATTGAGAGCGGGTTAAAATACGTTGAGGACGACAGAAGGACTGTGCAGACTTTACCGGTGCATTATGCACAGGAAGGCATAATCATCCGGCCGGATTGTCACAAAACCGCAATATAAATCATAAATAGTCCGGCTGTTCTTTTCGGGGCGGAGTATGCGCTTTTCCGGAAAAACATTTGTAATCAGCAAAATAAATGTATTCTGTGAAACTGTGCTGCTATCGGAAAGATAATATGCGCATCTGTTGGAATAGAACATAGCAGGCTGCAACAGGGCAGGCATAAAGGCGGCATTCAGATCTATGGTTACCGGTCAGAAACAGCAAGGCGGCGTTTCAAACATAATGGCATCAGATACGGGCGGAGAGCGGAGACAGGAGAATAGTCAGCAGAGATTGCTAAAATCTTTGCGTAAATCGGCGTCCTCTTTACTGATAATTTTGCCGTTGTTTTTACTGCTGCGCTATTGGGGTGTTTCCGTAACTCTTGCTGCGGCAGGCTGTCTGCTGCTTTTTATTCTGGTGATTGCTCTGGCGTTTTTCAGTACACCGAAACCAGTTGCGGTTACGACCAAAACCGGCAAGCGGGAAGGGCCGTTGTCGCGTCTGTCCGGTGAGCGGCTTGCCGATTTTCTGCCTGATCCGCTGGTGCTTTTTGATACAGACGGTACGATCCTTTATGTCAATCATGCAGCTCGCGAAGCATTCCCGCCACTGGCTCGGGATGCGTCTCTGTATTTGTGCTTTCGCTCGCCGGAAATGCATTCACTGATACAGGGTATTATTGCTGACGGGCAGGCGCGGTCATCGGATTATCTGGAGCGGCTGCCGTTTGAGCGCTGGTATCGTGCTTCGGTCATGACTTTTGAAACGGCAAAAGGTGAAGCGGATTGTTTTATCCTGATCTTCCGCGACCAGACGGAGTTGCGCCGTATTGACCGCATGCGGTCAGATTTTATTGCTAATGCCAGTCATGAACTGCGCACGCCTCTGGCTTCATTGCGCGGTTTTATTGAAACGCTGCAAGGCCCTGCGCGCGACGATGCTGCTGCGCGCGAGCGTTTTCTTGGCATTATGCAGACACAGGCAGACCGCATGTCGCGTCTGATCGATGATTTGCTGTCTCTTTCCCGTCTGGAAATGAAGGCTGCTATTCCGGTTAAAGAACGCATTGATATCGGGCAGGTGCTGAGCCATGTGGTGGAGACATTGGCACCAATGGCCTCCGGTGTTGGCGTAACCATTGAATGGACAAAGCCGGATCATCCGGTCTGGCTGCCCGGCGACAGGGACGAGCTTATTCAGGTGTTCCAGAACCTGGTTGAAAATGCCTGTAAATACGGACAAGCGGGCAAGCGTGTTATTGTCAGCCTTGATGAGCAGGGGGGCGAAGCAGCACCAACCACTGCAGATGCATTGCGTGGTTTTTCCGTCAGCGTAGAGGATTTCGGCCCCGGTATACCGGCGGAGCATTTACCCCGTCTAACCGAGCGTTTTTACCGTGTCGATGTGGATAGCAGCCGCGCCCATAAAGGCACGGGTTTGGGGCTCGCCATTGTTAAACATATTCTGACCCGCCATCGCGGAAGGTTGATCGTGCGCTCGCAGCTTGGAAAAGGCGCTATATTCACGGTCGTATTTGCTGGCTCATAATCATAGGGTGCGATCCGCGGGCGGGCTAATCAGCGTTTAACGCCGCGGATCAGCTGCCATTTCAATGGCCGCAGAGCTTGCCAGAATGACGTGGCGCGTAAACGCGCCATTATTTCTTTATGCGCTTCATAGAGGCGGCCACGTAAAGTGGCGCAGACGGTGAGGCGTTTGAGCGGAATGATCAGATCACAATTCTGCAATTTCCAGTCTTCGTCGCCAACGCCTAAATCAAGACAATTATAGCCTTGCTCTTTCAGGTCTTTGATAAGCAGATAATGCAATACATGGCCGGGGGAATATTTCGCCCAGTTTTTCAGATTAGAGGCAATCATGATGCCGTAATAATGTGGCCCGCTGATCAGCCCCCACATACAGGCGAGAATTTCACCATTCAGTTTCAGTGCAGAAAAATGCAGCACACCGGCTGATTGAAATACCCGTGTTGCTTCATTGAAATAGTGAATTTTCTCAGGATATTGCTCAAATCCCGGTACATGCGTTTCAATAAAACGCTGTTGTTTTTCCCGTAACATGAAGTCCAGCAATGCCTGATTTTCAGCGTCATTTTTCGCTGTAAAGAACTCGCAATCGCCTAATTCATGGAGGCGGCGGAGTTTGCGCCGGATAATTTTCGGGCGCACGAGGCTTTGCTGTATTCTGTCCCAGTCATGAGACAATATATTGGCATGGCTGTCCGCTGAGTTGCTCTGATTGGCCAGCAAAAATATCGGATTGGTCAGATTGCCCAGTTTTTCAGGCATATTATTAAAATCGGCAAAATCAAAAGCCGGCAGAGCTTTCTGTATCTGCTGCCACACATTTTCTGCCTGCGCACGGGTCCAGATCATTCCGCAGGCAAACAATACGGGCGCATTATAATCGGCCACGCCCTGATCTGTAAAAGACAGGATGCGCGTTCCGTTACGCACAAAGATAGCCAGAGGCAGAAACATAACCGGTCTGCCGTTTTCTGTACGAACTTCGATAAGGCACAGCTCGGCCTTCAATGCCGGAGCATAGGTTTCTTCCCAGATTTTCAGAAATGTTGTGGTCTGAAAAATATGATAATTCGGACTTGCATGGCTATGCAGTTTGCCGGGCCCGTTTTTTTCAGCGGCAGGCCAGTCGCCGGAAACATCGTCAACGGACTTAAAGCAGCGGATCTGATAAGTCGGGCATAGGGAGATGTGCGGATCAGAACTGAGGGCAAGATATTCGCTTTTAGGCACCTGAGCAGGTTCGATCAGGCTTAAATCCGGCTCTCCCCGGGAAAGCTGTATCGAACTGATTAATGCCATGCCGCTTTGCCCTGTTTTGTTCAATGATAGTCAGGCGTGATGCTGAAAGCCGTTTTGCGTTTGATTGAAAGCTGAGGCGACTCTGGCAGAATTGTGTAAACAATGTCCTAGGGAAAATTTTGAAACACAGAATTATTATATCGCTTTGCGGATAAGCAAAAACAGGTCATTGCTTTGTAGTATTTGAGTGAGTTTTATTTAAGTGAAATAATAATATTAAGGCATTTTGATAATATAGTCTGCCAGCCATGTTCCATGGCGGTGTTAATTGCATTTTATATGTCTTATGCCTATATGCGCGTGATAGCCGATGCTCAGACAAGCAGGATGTAAGATGGCGGTCTCAATCATTATCAAAGCATTGAATGAAGAACGACGGATTGCCGCCGCGCTTGAAAGTGCTCTTGCAGCTTTGCCTGACGGGGAGGGTGAAGTTATTCTGGCTGACAGCGGTTCCCGCGACCGTACAATTGAGATTGCAAAGCAATATCCTGTAAAAATTGTTCAGATTGAAGCGCCTGCCAAAGCCAGTTGCGGATTGGGGCCTCAATTGGGCTATCAGTATAGCAGCAGCTCTTTTATCTGCCTGATGGACGGTGATACAGAACTGGCACCGGACTTTATTATCGAGGCGCTGAAATATCTGGAAGCAAATCCGCGCGTTGCCGGTGTTACCGGTCATGTGATGGAGCGCAATAATGAGAGCCTTGAATATGTCCGGCGCGGCTTGCGGAAAACCGCGTATAAAGCAGTCGGAACGATCGACCGTATTAATTGCGGAGGACTTTACCGGCGCGAGGCGATAGAAGAAATCGGCTATTTGTCTGACCGTAATCTGCACAGCTATGAAGAATATGATCTGGGTGTGCGGTTGCGTGCCAAAGGCTGGACATTGTTTCGTCTCGACCGGCGCTTCGTGTATCACACGGGGCATAGTGCCAATGCATACAAGCTTCTAATTAAGCGCTGGCAGTCAAAATATATTCGCGGCATCGGAGAATTGCTGCGCTCGGCAACGGGCAAGCCACATTTCAGGATGTTGTTTGCCGAATTGCCGGAATTGCGACTGTGGATGGCAGTTTATGGATGGATTATCGCTATGCTGCTGGTGCTGGCTGTCTTGCCAACCGGTATTGCGCTATTGATTGATCTGGCGATGATTGCTGCTGCAGTAGCTTTGATGAGTGTGAAACATCGCAGTTTTTCAATAGGGCTCTATTCAGTTACAGCGTGGTTTTTCCATGCAGCGGCACTGCCGCTTGGCTTTTTCACGCCGCGCAAAAATCCTGCTGCTATGATCGAGAGCAAAATCATTCAGGAAAACAAGCATTAGAGCATTTCACAGTCAAGTTGGGTCAACTTGACGCCCGTGATAATGCGACCAAATAAAGAATTGAGACGCGAGCGCTATGATCCAATCTGGACGTAAACCGCTCTAGAGCGACGGACACCTCTTCGGGTGCAATAAGGTCGCTCTAAACTGAGTTCTGTTTTGCCCTGCGCATCAAGCGTAACAGCACCAGCCATGCGCAGATGGCGATAGAGATTTCAATCAGATAGATCGAAATAAATGTACCTGTCGGCGGCATCAGCCATGTGGCAAATGCCAGTATCGGCGCGCCGATTATATTGCCGGTGTTAAGAATAGCCGCGCGATAACCGTGCTCACCGGCAGATCCCATCACCTCGACGCTGACAGACCATAATGCATAGAAAATAATGACCCAGCACAGCACCTGCGTAAAATATACCATGGACTGATATTCCTGACCGAAAATCAGTGGCAGATATGGTGCCAGAAAATAAACAAATGTCGCTGTGAAAACGGAAATACCCAATGCCATCAGCGTGGCTTTTTGTGCCAGAGGCCAGGCTTTGTCGATGCCGTTCGCACTCATTTTGGCAAAGCGGGGATAGAGCAAACGGCTCATGGCATCAATATTCAGATAGCTGCTGTCGACAATCCGTCGTGCAACGCCGTAGCTGCCGATGACTGCGGGGGAGAGGAGAAGACCAAGCAGCAGCAAGTCGATATTCTGGCGAATTGCGCGGAAGATGAACGGGGTGGCAAAGAAGATACCGAGTTTGATTTCCTCACGCATAATATGGAAGATAGGTTTGCCCAGCCGCATTAAAAACAGCCAGTATATTCCGGCAACTAATACGTGGCAGGCAAATTGCCACCAGGCCCAGCCGTTAATGGTGCTGACGCCAAACACAACACAAGCCAGAACCGCCGCAAGCGTACGGGCAAGGGCGAAGCCGACCACAGAGAGATTGGCTGCTTTGAAATTGCTGTGTCCGATATAGACGGCCTCAGCCAGCAAAATCATGCGCAGCAAGACAATATTGGTGACAAGATAGAGAAAGAGACTGATCGTGTTGGTAACAGGATCAGGTGAGAATTCGATCCAGTAGGGCAGGATAAGCATTCCGGCGGCTACGAGCAGAGCACCGCTAATACCGATCAATATCAGATTGTGACCGAGCATGACCGGATATATTTTTTTATTCTGCGCCACGCGCCGCAGCAGGCTTTCAGCGCTGCCAATGCCGCAAATATGCACGACAATGCTGGTGATTGCCATGATAGTGATGAACATACCAAATTCAGCCGCGCCGAGAAAACGCGCGAGAATAGCAAATGTCGCAAGCTGTGCTACACTTGCCATGATGAGGCTGCCGCTGGAAGCCATATAGGAGAGGAGCGACGGTAAATATCGTCGGATACGTGCAGACATGCGGTTGTCCGGCAACTCCGTTTCACTCATAGTTTTATTTCCCTTGTCGCAGCCTCTCTATAGCATTTTCCTGTGAAAGGGAACAATTTTAGACCGATTTAGGCCGGAAAACAAAAAGGCAGGGGAAGCCTGTTATTAATTATTATAAGTAAAATTTAAAATAATGCTTTTCATGAAATCTAATACTTAAACTATGCCGATGAGGCTTTGTTAACCTTTTTTTTTAATATCTCTGTTACTGCATAAGTAGATACAGCAATTGAGCCCTCTATACGGGTTTTGCCTCAAGCGATTAGAGATGTCTGATGTATACGCTGCAAGAATTAGCTAAAAAAGCCAAACCCGCGTCTGCCGGCAGCCGTGGTGCAGAAGCTGTTTTGCAGCCGGATACAGATATACGAGCCTCTCAAACCGCTTCTGCACCTTCGCAACAAGATTATGCAGACAGTGACGAGGCGCGTTCTGCACAGCGCAGCTGGGTTTTTCCGGTTGTTGGTTTTTCAGATATTATCAATTGGTTGCTGCGCTTTTGGTGGCTGATCCTGCTGCTCGCTCTGGTGGGGGCAGCTGTCGGTATAGGTTTTGGTAAAACCGCCAAGCCTCGTTTCACTGCGGGTTCGGATATTATTGTTGCACCATCAAATTTGCAGGTTGTGCCGAATGATGTTTATGCCACCAGTATGCAGGCAGAAAGCCAGCTGATGGATATTGAAAGCAAGCTGCGCTTGCTGACATCCGGTAATGTGATGCAACGTGTGGTCGACGAACTGAAGTTGCAGGATGATCCGGAATTTAACGGAACAGAGAAAACATTATTCTCCGGTCTTCTGGGTGAGCCGAAGAAGGATGATGCAGTTGATCCGCAACAGGCAAAGAATATCGCAGCCTTGCGTGAATTGTCATCACGCGTTGAGGCGCGCCGTCCGGAACGCTCTTATCTGATTAATCTCACTGTCTGGGCACGGGAGCCTGAAAAGGCCGTTATATTGGCAGATACTGTCGCCAAGGCCTTTCAGGATGAAGTTGCACAGAATGAGCGGGATGGTGCCGCACGCGCTGCCCGTGCTTTGACAGAACCGCTGAGTGAGCTGAAAAAAGCTGCAACTGAAGCTGAAATGAAAGTAGCGCAGTTCCGTAATGCGCAGGGGCTTCAGACCGGCAATACCGGTGAGCTGGTCAGTGCGCAGGCTTTGACAGAAATCAATTCACAGCTTGTCGGCGCTCTGAGCCGTCAGGCCGAGGCAAAATCCCGTTATGCAGAACTGACCAGTGCCGGCAATCAGGCTCTGGATCCGTCCGGTACATTGCAATCCCCGACGCTGACTGCACTGCGCACACAATATGCGACCCTGAAACAGCGTCTTGATGCTATGACCATGACTTATGGTCCGCGTTATCCTGAACTGGCCAGCACGCAGTCGCAAATTGCAGGCCTGCAGGCACAAATTTCGCAGGAAACGTCACGGATTTTACGTGCCGCAAAGCTGGATCTGGATCAGGCAAATTCTGTGGTCGAAACTTTGCGCCGCCAGATCGAGACTGCACGGTCAGCGGTTTCCCTCGATACGGATGCACAGGTTACGCTGAATGATCTTGAACGAGACCGCCTGACAAAGACAACTCTGTATCAGACCTATCTGACCCGTGCGCAGGAAATTGCCCAGCGCCAGCAGATCGATGCGACCAATATCCGTATTGCTTCACCGGCCTTGCCACCGAAAAGCCGCTCATGGCCTCCGGGTACAGCCCTTCTTACTGTAGCCGGTGCCGTTGTCGGCGGCGGTCTCGGTACTGGTTTGGCTTTGCTTTTCGGATTTATCGGTCTCTTACGTGCACAGTCCCGCGCTTCTTATAAAAAATAGTGAAGCAGGTTGCAGATGATCCGCACCTCCGGCATGAGCGATATAAGGGGTTTTCTTGCTGCGACCTTATTCATGGCGCAGTTCTTTTACCTCTGGGTGACGATCGAGCCTTTTCCTGCGGAAACGGCTTCGGCGGCGGCTGAAGGCGGCTCAAGCCTGTTTAACCAGGTCGTTTCCTTGCTGCTCTTTGCCAGTGCTATTTGTTATGTTGCCCTCAGCCCGTTAAAGAAGCTGGTATTGCAACCCAGACCTTTAATCGTGTTGCTGGTCATATGGATTTTGCTCGCGGCGCTTTTCTCTGCAGAGCGGGTTGAATCCTTAAAACAGCTTATTCTTTCCTGCATCATTATGCTCAATGCCTCGGTATTCCTGCTATTGCCGCGTTCTGAAGAGCAATTCGCCAAAATGATTATGGCAGGGCTGTTTGTTATGCTGGGGCTTGCCTATTTCGGTGTGATGTTCAAGCCGTTAGTGGCTATACATCAGTTCAGTTCCGAATTAGGCGATGAGCAGTTAGGGAATTGGCGCGGTCATTTTGCCCATAAAAATGTTGCCTCTGCAGCCATGCTGGTCAGTGGTTTCTTCGGGCTTTACCTGAAAGATAAAGGCTATAACCTTGCGGGCTGGCTGATCCTTGTTTTGTCGGTGTTCTTTTTGATGCATACCGGCGGTAAGACATCGACGGCCATGTTCCCGATGATCCTGCTGATTGCCTATGTTTTCGAGAAAATTAAATGGCTGCGCGTGCCGATTGCTGTCGGGGGTGTGTTAACGATCAATTTTTTAACGGTCGGCGCTGCACTGATACCGTCTGTCTATGAGTTTATTACCTCGCTCGGCATTGATGCCAGTTTCACCAACCGTTCGGATATCTGGCGGCTGGCTGTAGGGGCAATGGCTGATAGGCCATTGATCGGGCACGGGCTTCATGGCTATTGGCTGACGGACGCTCTGGTTAATAATGATACAGTGGAAAACTGGTCTCCGCGTGCTTTTAACGGTCACAATGCATGGGTCGATGCGTTAATTAATCTCGGTGTCGTAGGTTTTTTTCTTGTCTTTATTTGGATTTTAGTGCTGCCATTACTTTACATCAGGCGGATTTCACAGCAAAACCTCTATACGCCTGTTGTGCGGCTTTATGTACGTATCTGGCTTTACGGTTTGTTTGGGGGCGCGCTTGAAAGTGTATTCTTTGAAACCGGCAGTTTATTATGGTTCAGCGTTATGATGGCTCTGTTCGGCTTGCGTTTGCAGGCATTGGCAGTGCCGGTTCCTTATGACGATGTGCCCCCGCTTGCGTTCGCATCAGGCAGTATCGGAGTGACACGGTGAAGCACAAAATTAAATACTGGGTCGCTCGTTTACAGGCACGGCTGATGTCCCGCCTCGCTCCTAAAACACTTCATGTGCCAACGGATCATGCGGTGATCACATTCACTTTCGACGATGTACCCGACAGCACTTTGTATTATGGCGCGGCCATATTGGAAAAATACGGATTGCGCGGAACATTTTATGTCGCCGGAGGGCTCGCTGGTACATCAGAAACCAGCCGTAAACTGATTACCGAAAGCGGAATTCGTGAACTGGCGGAGCGCGGGCATGAAATCGGGTGCCACACATTTTCACATGCGAATGTTGCGGCACTTAAGGATGCGCAGTTGCAAAGTGAGATTGACCGAAACCGGTCTTTTCTGAGCCGGATTCTGGGAGATAACAAAGGCGGACATGGTCCGAAGTTTAATTTTGCCTATCCCTATAATGCGGTGTCCTATTTTGCCTATCGGCGGTTGGCGCGCAATTACCGTACTTGCCGCGCCGGAGAGAACCGGATCAATCGCGGGGCAATAAGCCCGCAAATGTTGTATGGTATGGAAATCCGCCAGCCAGAGGCGCATTCACTGCAATTGACGCGGGAGATTGATGCGGTGAAAGCGCAGCCGGGCTGGCTGATCTTTTTTACGCATGACATTTCTGAAACACCGACATCCTATGGCTGCACACCGGCGACCTTTGAAAAACTGGTTCAATATGCGGTGCAAAGCGGATGTGAAATTTTAACGGTTGATGAAGCACTGGATGATTATGCATCTGCACATGCTGTGTGATGTGTAAATCCTGTCCGGATTTATAAAGCTTTAGAGCGCCAGACACCCCATTGGGCGCATAAAACTCGCTCTGACACTTTAAAATGAGAGTATGATTTCTGTTTCAAGTTTAAGAAATTATGCTCGGGCCTGCTTGAGGGAACGCATGACCTTAGATGAGAAGCAGATGCGTCTGCTGGCAATTAATAATTATTTTTACCGGCGTGGCGGGGCGGAAGCGATCTTTCTCGATCATATGAGCCTGTTTGAGGATATCGGCTGGGATGCCGTGCCTTTTGCCATGCAGCATCCGGATAATCTGCCTTCAGACTGGTCGCGCTATTTTGTTTCTGAAATTGAATATGGCCGTGAAAGCTCTGCGCTGACCAAAGTTAAGCAGGCTGCCAAGATCATTTATTCCCGCGAGGCGCAGCAAAATCTGAGCCAATTGCTGGAAGCCGCGAAGCCGGACATTGCACATGCGCATAATGTCTATCACCATTTGTCACCGTCAATTTTTGCGACGCTGAAGCAGCATAATATTCCGGTTGTAATGACCGTGCATGATCTGAAACTGGCCTGTCCTGCTTATAAAATGCTGGTTGACGGTCATGTTTGTGAGCAGTGCAAAGGTGGCCGGATTTATAATGTGGTCGCCAATCGCTGCATTAAAGGGTCGGTTTCGCTCAGCGGGCTGGTTTTTGTCGAAACTGCTGTTCACCGGATGCTCGGCCTTTACCGCAATAAAGTTGACCGCTTTGTGGTGCCGAGCCGTTTCTACCGTGAGAAGCTGATTGAATGGGGCTGGCCGCCGGAGCAGCTGGTCTATATTCCGAATTTCGTGGAAACGGATCATCTGAAGCCGGTTTATGAGGCGCAGGACTATCTGCTGTTTGCCGGTCGTTTGGCACCGGAAAAAGGCCTCAAGACGCTTATCACTGCGGCGGCAAAATCCGGTGTGAAATTGGTCATTGCCGGTACGGGGCCTGATGAGGCCGAATTGAAAGCACTGGCAGCGGAACTCAATGCGCCGGTAGTTTTCGCCGGTTATGTGACAGGTGAAAAGCTGCATCGTCTGATCGGAGAGGCAAGGGCGCTGGTTCTGCCGTCTGAATGGTATGAAAATGCGCCGGTCAGTATTCTGGAAGCCTATGCGCTTGGCACACCGGTGATCGGCGCGCGTATCGGCGGTATTCCGGAGATGATCCGTGAAGGCGAAACCGGTCTGACCGCCGAGGCCGGTAATGCTGACGATCTGGCTGCACAACTAAACCGTATGGCTGCTATGCCGCCTGCGGAGCGTAATCGTATGGGACTGGCCGGGCGCGAATGGATTTTGAATGAATTCTCGGCTGAAGCCTATCGTAATCGTATGCTCGCTCTTTATGCTGATCTGGGAGTACGCGCATGAGTAAGCGTCCCAAAGTGATGATGCTCGGTCTGCGCGGTGTGCCGCAAGTGCAGGGCGGTGTAGAAAAGCATGTTGAGGAGCTTGCCCGCGTTTTCGTTGAAAAAGGCTGGGATGTCGAAGTGCTGGGGCGCAAACCCTATCTGACCCAGAAAAAACCTTATCAGTGGGAGGGTGTACAGGTCACGCCGCTTTGGGCGCCGCTTTCCACGAAATTTGAAGCGATTGCTCATACGTTTCTTGGTGTTCTGGTGGCGGCAGTTCGTCGACCTGACATCCTGCATATTCATGCGATCGGACCGGCTTTGCTGACTCCTTTGGCACGATTGCTTGGGCTTAAAACCGTCGTTACCCATCATGGTTTTGATTATAATCGCGATAAATGGGGCGGGCTTGCTCGCAAAATGTTGAAAACCGGCGAATGGGCAGGGATGCGTTTTGCCAGTCAGCGGATTGCTGTTTCCCGTCATATTGCTGAGGCTATGGCAGAGCGCTATCAGGTTTCCGCACAATTCATTCCCAATGGTGTGACCTTGCGGGAAACCGGTGGGGCAAGCGCTGTATTGCAGACATTCGCGCTGGAGCAAAAGAAATATGTGGTGATGGTTGCCCGTATCGTGCCAGAAAAGAACCAGCATGATTTGATTGCCGCTTTTGCTGCCATGCAGGCTGCGGGTTATCACACGGATAAGAAACTGGCGATTGTCGGTGCCGCCGATCACCAGTCACCTTATGTCGATCAGGTGAAAGCTCTGGCTGCCAAAACGCCGAATATCGTGCTCACCGGCATGCAACGCGGCGATGATCTGACGGCGCTTTACAGCAATGCAGCTTTGTTTGTTTTGCCGTCCAGTCATGAAGGCATGCCGATCGCGATGATGGAGGCAATGGGCTACGGATTGCCGGTTCTGGCCAGTGATATTACCGCCAATCTTGAGGTCGGCTTGCCGGAGGCTGATTATTTCCCTCTCGGAGATACGCAGGTCTTAGCAAAGCAGATGGCTGAAAAACTGGATCAGCCTTTCAGTGCAGAGCAGGCGGCTGAACAGAGTGCGGAAATTGCAAAAAATTACAGCTGGTCTGGAATCGCAGATCAGACTTTGGCGGTTTATCAGCGCCTGCTTTAAGTTTTGCGCGCTGAGTAGTGCAAAAAGCAGCGCATTTCTTGCTTTGCCTTTGCACTATATGCGGATGAATTAATGCCGCTTGCGCATGATGCGCCGGATATCAGGACAATAAAAAAGGCGCTGAAAAGCGCCTTTTTGTCTGAATGTATTTTCAATTAGCGGGCGCGGCGGCGCTCTGCAGTCGGCTGGAAAGCCAGCTTGGAATGATAGCTGCAATAAGGGCTGGATTCACCGGATTCATGGCCGCAGAAGTGGAAATCTTCATGCAGCGGATCACCGACCGGCCATTTGCATGTGCGTTCTGTCAGCTGCAGCAGGGTCAGGTGACGGGAAATCGGCACAACAACATTTTCATTGTGACGGATAATCGGTTCCGCAACGGCATCAGCCAGAACTTCTGCCTGCAGTGCTGCGGCACCGGAAGTTTTCATCACTGTGGCACGCATTGTCGGCTGCGGTGCACTTGCACTGCCGGATGACATGCTGCTGCTTGATGTTGTTGTCGGGCGTGGTGCAGCGACCGGAGCGGGAGCCGGTTTCTTGCTGCGTGGCGCGGCAGTGGTTGTTTTGCCGCGTCCGGATAGTTTAAGCCGGTGCACTTTCCCGATCACCGCATTGCGGCTGACGCCGCCCAGCTGGGCTGCGATCTGGCTTGCACTCAGACCTTCACTCCACAATTTCTTGAGAAGCTCGACGCGTTCATCTGTCCAGTTCATTGTGGCTCAGGCTCCGTTCTTTATAATCTTTATAGCGTCCGGCTATCGTTTTTGCGGGCCCGTCCAAGCAGGCACCATATGTACCGGACAGCTGGCGCTGTCGCACTAAATCTAGTCTTACTTTAATATGAAACTACCTTAAGCAAGGACTCCGTGACAAGCGCGGCGCCCGGTGCTGGAATGGTTTTCCCCAACCTTGGAGATCAGCGGGCATTTAATAGACCGGTTTTTTTTAAATACAAGGTTTTCGTGCAACACTTCGGAGTTTATTTCACGGAGGCAGGGCTGAAAATTGACAATTATGGTTGTACCGGCCTGCTGCTCAGGCCAGATCCCTTATTGAAGCCTGCGTAACAAAATTGCGCAACAGCGACATTTTTGCACATTTTAAGGGGGCGGTTTTCACCCCGCAGGGCTGCGGTCTTTGATTGACATTTATATATTGGCGAACAATAGTGCATTGTCGAGCCGCCCTGAGGGCGGCTTTTTGATTTCATCCGCGCGCAACAACCGCTTCTCCGGGGGGAGTTTGAGAGAACTCACGGAGACCGGTGAAGACTGATGTTGATGCCCGCTTCAATTTAAAGGCTTTGGAGGCCTTATTGGCATGACGACTGCGACTGTGCACCCGCTTTACGACACCTATAATCGTGCAGCGTTGCGCTTTGAGCGAGGGGAGGGCGTTTGGCTGATTACCGAGGGCGGCGAACGCTATCTCGATTTCGCAGCCGGTATTGCTGTGAATTCACTCGGACACAGCCACCCGCATCTGGTAAAGACACTTCAGGATCAGGCCGCCAAATTGTGGCACCTGTCCAATGTCTATGAAGTGCCGGGTCAGGAACGCCTTGGTCAGCGCCTCGTCGATAATACATTTGCCGATAAAGTCTTCTTCACCAATTCCGGTGCCGAAGCTCTGGAATGCGCGATTAAAACCGCGCGCCGCTATCATTTCGCCAATGGTCAGCCTGAGCGTTATCGCATCGTTACCTTTGAAGGTGCTTTCCACGGCCGTACACTGGCAACCATCGCAGCCGGCGGACAGGCCAAATATCTGGAAGGTTTCGGCCCGAAGGTCGATGGTTTTGATCAGGTGCCGTTCGGTGATGAAGCAGCCCTTCGCGCTGCTATTACACCGGAAACTGCGGCTATCCTTCTGGAGCCGGTACAGGGTGAGGGCGGTCTTCGCTCCTTCTCCAATGAATTCCTGCGTCTGATCCGTCAGATCTGCGACGAAAACGGTCTGCTGCTGATTTTGGATGAAGTGCAGACCGGCGTTGGCCGTACCGGCAAATTCTATGCCTATGAATGGGCAGGTATTGAGCCTGATCTGCTGGCGACTGCCAAAGGTATCGGCGGCGGTTTCCCGATGGGCGCCTGTCTGGCAACCGCTGAAGCAGCCAAGGGCATGGTCGCAGGTGTGCATGGCACCACTTATGGCGGTAATCCGCTGGCGATGGCCGTGGGTGAAGCTGTGCTGGATGTAATGCTGGCTGATGGTTTCTTTGACCATGTTAATGAAATGGCATCGCAGTTCCGTCAGGGTATGGCGTCGATCATCGACCGCTATCCGGATGTGTTCACGGAAGTGCGCGGTAAAGGCCTGATGATCGGTCTGAAATGCGCCGTGCCAAATACAGATGTGATTACCGGATTGCGCGCGGAGCATATGCTGAGCGTTGGCGCCGGTGACAATGTTGTGCGTTTGTTGCCTCCGCTGACAGTAACGGCAGATGATATGCGTGAAGCTCTGAACCGGATTGAAAAGGTTGCAGCCAAGCTTTCCAAAGCTCCTGCATAACGGTGACTAATAATGGCAAATGATAAGACTTTAAGGCATTTTACCGACCTCTCTGCAGTCAGCCCGCAGGATCTGCGTTTCATTATGGATGAAGCGCGCGCCCGCAAAGAACGATTAAAAGCCGGTGAGCGTGATAAGCCGCTTGATGGTAAAGTTCTGGCTATGATTTTTGAAAAGCCGTCTACGCGAACCCGCGTCTCTTTTGATGTGGGTATGCGCCAGCTCGGCGGCGAAACAATCATGCTGACCGGTTCGGAAATGCAGCTTGGCCGCAGTGAAACCATTGCGGACACAGCCAAAGTTTTGTCACGCTTTGTCGATGCTATTATGATCCGTACAACCTCTCATGATCGCATGCTCGAACTCGCCGAGCATGCGACCGTGCCGGTTATCAATGCGCTGACCGATGATACTCATCCGTGTCAGATCATGGCTGATATTCTGACTTTTGAAGAACATCGCGGACCAATCAAGGGCCGCACGGTGACATGGAGCGGTGACGGCAATAATGTGCTGCATTCTTTCATTGAAGCTGCGGCGCAATTTGATTTCCGTCTGAATATTGCAACACCTTCGGGCAGTGAACCGCTGTCGCGTTTTGTTGACTGGGCAAATGCAAAAGGCGCAAAAATCTTCTCGACCACCAGTGCCGAAAAGGCTGTGGCCGGTTCTGACTGCATCGTGACCGATACCTGGGTTTCTATGGGGCAGGAAGATAATGCGCGCGGCAATAATGTTTTCATGCCATATCAGGTGAATGCGGATCTGATGGCGAAAGCCAATAAGGACGCTTTGTTTATGCACTGTCTGCCAGCCCATCGCGGTGAGGAAGTGACAGATGAAGTGATCGACGGCCCGCAATCGGTGGTCTTTGATGAGGCAGAAAACCGTATGCATGCGCAGAAAGCGATTTTGACCTGGTGTCTTGAAGGACGCTGATCGCTTCTTATCTATAGGATAACGTATGGATCGGCTGCCCTGATCCTGATTTGAAGATTGAACCACGGCTTGCAGGTCGTATAACGCCTGCGAGCCGTGTGTTATTTTTGGCGTAGTGATGCAGCCCCAGTGGCGACACCCGTGGCAGCCAATAAAAAAGAGACAAGTGATGAATAACCAGACCAGTACAGACCAGATGATGATTGATAGCCCGATGCCAGACCATATTACCCTGTCCGGTGATGATGTTGTTGTGCCTTTTCAGGTTGAAGGTCTGGATGTGCGCGGCCGCACAGTGCAGCTTGGTGCGGCGCTGGATGCTATTCTGAAACGCCATAATTATCCGGAAGTTGTGTCCCGCCTGTTGGGTGAAGCCGCAGTTCTGACTGTGCTTCTTGGCACATCGCTGAAATTTGAAGGCAAATTCATTTTCCAGACCCGCTCGGATGGTCCGGTGGATATGCTGGTGGTGGATTTCCGCACACCGGATGCAATCCGCGCTTATGCCCGTTTTGACGAAGATCGTGTGGCAGAGTTTGTGGCTGCCGGTAAAACCAAGCCGGAAGAACTGCTGGGTAAGGGTACGCTGGCGCTGACCGTCGATCAGGGTGAGTTCACCCAGCGCTATCAGGGTATTGTTGCACTGGACGGCTCGTCGCTGGAAGATATTGCACGCAATTACTTCATGCAGTCTGAACAGATTGCGACTGAAGTTCAGCTGGCTGTTGCCAAGCTTTTCGAGCGCGGTGCCGATGGCAAAGCGAGCGAACAATGGCGTGCCGGTGGTCTGATGGTGCAGTTTCTGCCGCAGTCCGAATTGCGTGCGCGCCAGAAGGATCTGCATGGCGGCGATAATCCGAATGGTGCTGAGGCTGAACAGGCTCCGGTTGAGGATGAATGGCAGGAAGCCCGCTCACTGGTTGCGACCATTGAGGATTCTGAGCTGACTGATCCGCAGGTGCCGTCTGAACGTCTGCTTTATCGTCTGTTCCATGAACGCGGCGTGCGCGTTTATGAAGGCACGAAAGTCGTCGATCATTGCGCCTGTTCGCGGGACAAGATTTTTGGTGTGCTCAAAGGCTTTTCGGCTGAGGAAATCGAACATAGCACTGAGAATGGCAAAATCTCGGTGACCTGTGAGTTCTGCTCCAGCCGTTATGATTTTGACCCGTCGGAAATTAACGCGCCACAATGAGTGCTGAGCATGACAAAAGTGCCTGCCTGATAAGGCGGGCACTGCCGTCTGATGCTGCGTTGCTGCCGGAGATTGAACGCTCGGCAGTGCAAACTTTTGCGGCTGATCCGTCTTTGCACTTTATTCTCGATATGCCGGTCATGTCTGCCGATCAGCATCGTGACTTTATGCAAAAAGGCCATGTGCTGGTTGCAGAATGTGACGGGGTGCTTGGCGGCTTTCTGGTGGCAGAAACCATGCCGGATGAAGGTTGCCAGCATGTCTGGGAGCTATCTGTGCATCAGGATTTCCAGCGCCGCGGGTTTGGCCGTAAATTGCTGGATGCTGCGGCTGACATTGCCAAAGCGCAGGGCTGCACAAGCCTCAGCCTGACAACATTCGGCGACATACCGTGGAACCGGCCTTTCTATGAAAGCTGCGGCTATCAGGTGCTGCCGGTATCGGAATATAATGCGCGGTTCCGCTCGATTGCCGAGTTGGAAGAATCCATCGGCCTGCCGATTGAGCGCCGTGTGGCGATGATTAGAACTATTTAGTCAGTTCAGAACCGGTCTGTGCCCCGGCATATCGAGCGAAAATGCCGGAATGGTAATAGGGAATAGTTTGCCTTCATCAGGGCTGCCGGCCTCATGATTTTGCATCATATAGCTGCCGGACATCATGCCGGATGAGGTCGTCAGCGGACAACCGGACGAATATTGATAGCTGTCTCCCGGTTTCAGAAACGGTTCTTCACCCACAACACCGGGGCCACGCACTTCTTCAGTCCGGCCGTGGGCATCGGTGATTTTCCACGTCCGTGAGCGCAACTGCACCGGAATATCCGAATGATTGATAATCGTTACCCGATAAGCCCAGACATATCGGGATTCATCCGGTGAAGATTGCTCTTCCAAATAAAACGGCTCAACGGTGACTTCGATATTTTCGGTAATTGCGCGATACATAGAGGTTACTCTGGAAGGCCATGGGAGCTGGCAGGATATGACGGCTGCCGTCAAATCAGCAGCCGTCTGATACCAGTTTAGCCTTGAGCCGCTTTCAGTGCAAAGCCAATATCGTCAATCAGATCATCTGCATCTTCCAGACCAATGGAAAGACGCAGCAGACCGTCAGTAATACCGAGTTCTGCTTTGGCTTCATCGCTGAGATTTTTATGTGTTGAGGTCGCCGGATGGGTAATCAGGCTTTTTGCATCACCGAGATTGTTGGAGATACTGATGACTTCCAGCGCATTTTCAAAAGCAAAAGCTGCTTTCTTGCCGCCTTTCAGCTCCAGCGCAATCATGGTTGAGCCGCCGCTCATCTGTTTGGCGATAATGTCTGCCTGCGGGTGATCTTTGCGACCCGGATAAATCACACGGGCAATGGCATTCTGTTCGGCCAGAAAGTCAGCGACTTTGGCTGCTGAGCGGGTCTGTGCTTCAACACGCACGGCGAGTGTTTCCAGACCTTTGAGCATTGTCCATGCATTGAACGGGCTGAGACCCGGACCGGTATGGCGGAAATAATCCTGCAGAACTTCCGTAATCCATTCACGATCAGACAGAACAACACCGCCGAGGCAGCGTCCCTGACCGTCAATATGTTTGGTGGCAGAATAGACAACAATATGAGCGCCGAGCGCCAGTGGCCGCTGATAGAGTGGGGTGGCAAATACATTGTCAACGATCAGTTTGGCACCGACACTATTGGCAATGCCTGCAATTCTGGTGATATCCATCACTTCCAGTGTCGGATTGGTCGGGCTTTCCAGAAACAGCACTTTGGTATTCGGGCGGATGGCGTTTTCCCAGTTCTCAATATTCACGCCATCAATCAAAGTGAATTCAACGCCGTATTTCGGCAGAAGGGTTTCAATGATGTACCGACACGAACCAAACATCGCTTTAGCTGCCAGCACATGGTCACCGGCGCGAACCTGACAGAGAATGGCAGCAGCAACAGCAGCCATGCCGGAGGCAGTGGCGCGTGCTTCTTCCGCGCCTTCAATCGCGCACATGCGCTTTTCAAACATATCCGTTGTCGGGTTTGCATAACGGGAATAGATGAAACCCGGATCTTCACCGGTAAAACGGGCTTCGCAAGCCTCGGCGCTGTCATAAACAAAACCCTGCGTCAGAAACAGCGCTTCTGATGTTTCGCCATAAGGCGTGCGGGTTGTGCCGCTATGCACAAGCTGAGTTGCAGGGCGAAGGGTACGAATATGTGTCTTTGTCATCGGTCCAGCCTATATAAAAGGATGGTCGGCAGGGTTCGGGCCACACCGGCCAATAAAAAACCGGCCTTTGCATGAAGACGCAAAAAGACCGGCTCGGAACCGCGGCCATATTTAGCGACTTCTTTAACGTGGCTGCAAGCCGGCCGGCCAAATCACCACGACTGATTTTGTAGGACTGTTATGATTATAATGTCAAGCACTCGATTTCACAGGACTTGACAGCGGGGAGTGAAATCTATCTGTAAATGCGCATATCACAGTAGCCCTCTTTTAACCGTTCAAGGCTAGATTGCGGCAAAATATAATTTTATGACTGGACAAATGATGACCCGAGATAGCGGAATTTTGGCAGACAGCGATATTGCAGCTCTGTTTGAAACCGGTGCGCTGACTTCAGCGCGGGACTTGGATCACGATCAGATACAGCCTGCCAGTCTTGATCTTCGTCTTGGTGAGAAAGCCTATCGCGTCCGTGCATCTTTCATGCCGGGGCCGGACACACCGGTTGCCAAAAAACTGGAACGCCTGAAGCTGCATGAGATTGATCTGCGTGAAGGTGCGGTGCTGGAAACCGGCTGCGTCTATATTGTGCCGCTGCTGGAAGGCCTGGCGCTGCCACTGGCACTGTCCGCTTCTGCAAATCCGAAAAGCTCGACCGGTCGTCTCGATATTTTCACCCGTGTGATCACCGATAATGCGCAGGAATTTGACAAGGTGCCAGCCGGTTATAACGGCCCGCTGTATCTGGAAGTCAGCCCGCGCACATTTCCGATTGTGGCGCGTACCGGTTCGCGCCTGTCGCAGATCCGCTTCCGCAAAGGTACCGCGCATATTAATGAAGCCGAACTTGCTGCATTGCACGCGGCGGAAACGCTGGTGGCTTCTGCTGTGCCGAATATTTCCAATGGCGGAATTGCCCTGTCGATTGATCTGAGCGGTGGTGAAAACGGCCTGATCGGCTATCGTGGCAAGCATCATACGTCTGTTGTTGATGTCGATAAACGTGCGCAGCATGATGTGCTGGATTTCTGGGAACCGATTTATGATCGCGGACATCGCGAATTGGTTCTCGATCCGGATGAATTTTACATTCTGGTTTCACAGGAAGCCGTGCATGTGCCGCCGCTTTATGCTGCGGAAATGACCCCTTTTGATCCGCTGGTCGGTGAATTCCGTGTGCATTATGCCGGTTTCTTCGATCCGGGTTTTGGTAATGTCTCCGCCGGTGGCAAGGGCAGCCGCGCAGTGCTGGAAGTGCGCAGCCATGAAGTGCCGTTTATCCTTGAACATGGGCAGATTGTCGGTCGTCTGATTTATGAACACATGCTCAAACGACCGAAAGCGCTCTATGGCAGTGATCTCGGCTCGCACTATCAGGCGCAGGGTTTGAAACTGTCAAAACATTTCCGTTAAAAACTCATAATTTCTTGATTGTATCTCCGCAAATGAACATCTAGTGATACGTCGCTGATGCGCGCCTGCCGGTTTTTGGCAGGAGGCTTTAAGCCATTTTATGGCGGAGATTATGGTGAGAACCTATCTTATAAATCTTGACGGCAGTCAGGAACGGCTGGACATTTCGCGCGGGCAATTGGAGCGCGCGGGTATAGAATTTACCCGCGTTCCGGCGGTAGATGGCCGGAAAGGTGATCCGAGAGCGCATCCGGCCTATCATGAAAAACGCGCTTTGGCGTTTATGGGCTGTCAGGTCAGCGGCGGAGAGCTCGGATGTTATCTGAGCCATCTTAAAGCGGCGCAGATGTTTCTGGATTCCGGCGAGAAATACGCAATGGTGCTGGAGGACGATATGTCCGTTCCGGCAGACCTTGCTAAAATGGCGGAAGAACTGCTGTCATGGCTGGAAAAAGACGGGCGTTACTGGGATCTCATTAATATCGGCACAGACGGGATAAAGCGTCATACCCCGCTTTGCACGCTGCAGGGGCAGGATCAGCGGCGCAATCTGACCAGTGCGCATTATTTTCCGATGACGACGGGCGGTTTGATATGGTCGCGTGCCGGTGCGCAGAATTTCGTCAACAGTCAGCATGAGATTTTTGCGCCGGTTGATAATTATCTGCGTTTCTGGCTGACAAGAACCAATACCGGTCTTGCCGTTTGGCCGCCTTTAGTTAAAGCACGCGGCGCGCAAAGTGACATAGATGCGCTAGGAACCGGATCAAGAACGGCTGCGTCCGTTGAGAAACATTTCTTCTACAATCTGATCCGGCAAAGATGGTTTGTGCTCAACAAATTGCGCTCCTACCGGCATTTATGGACAGCGCGTCTGAAGCGACGCCTGAGCGGTAATTATGCTCTGCCGTTGGCTGATCAGATTGTTTTGCCGCCAAAAATCAGCCCTGCCGAATGAGCGGTCGATAAGAGCGCGTGTTGTACTCACAATTCTATGTGCTCTTTACAAAAGCTGTGACGGACTTTATCGCTCAGATTGGCCTGTATGCCGGATGACAGACAGGATTATGCGTTTCAAGGGGAGTGATGCGCACGATCATGGCAATGGAAAAGAACCGAACAGTTTTAAACGCAGAAACAGAAACACAGCGTCTGACGCTGGGTATTGTTGTTTTGCCCGGTTTTACCCTGTCCGCTCTCAGCCTGTTTCTCGATCCGTTTCGCCTTGCCGCAGATGATAAAGACAAAAGCCGCCAAATCCGTTGCGGCTGGAAAATCTGCACGCTCACCGGTTTGCCGGTGGAATCCAGCTCCGGCATGGCGGTGGAACCAACCGCTCCGATCGGTGCGCTGGATGATTGTGATTATATTGTTGTTGTCGGCGGCGTTCTTCCTCATTACCGGCCGGGACAAAATACGCTGATTGAAGTGCTGAAACGCGCCGACCGGCAGAAGAAAAATGTCATCGGCCTGTGTACTGCCGCTTTCATTGTGGCTGAAGCCGGATTGCTGGAAGATCGCAATTGCTGCGTGAACTGGTTTCATAAAGACGATTTCCTGCAATTATTTGACGGGTTCACGGCGGATACGACCAGCCTGTTTCATCGCAGTGGCAGGCATTTTACCTGCGCGGGCGGTTTGGGCGCTGCTTCACTGGCGCTCTCCATCATTCAGGCCGAAATCTCTGAGGAACTGGCACGTAAAAGTGCTTCTATCCTGATGTTCCCTTATGAGTTGCTGACATCGGAGCAGCCTGCGCTGAGTTTCAACGGCGTGCGTTCACCGATGATCCGCAAGGCAATCCGTATTTTTGAAGAAACGCTGGAAGATCCGCTGGCAATGGCCGAAGTCGCACGCCGTCTTGGGATTTCTACCCGCCAGATGGAGCGCGGGTTCCGGTTAGGATTGGGCAAAACCGCTTTTCAGGTGCGCGAGGAATTGCGTGTGCAGCGCGCCAAGGAATTGCTGATGAGCGGAAATGCATCTCTGCTGGAAGTGGCTGTCGCCAGCGGCTTCACAGACACGCGCAGTATGAATCGTTCTTTCCTGCGCCAGAGCCAGAGCCTGCCGCGTACCTATAAAAACAGCCGCTGAAACCTGAATGTGGAACGCAACCGGTCAATATCCGGCACAGGGAAGGCTTGTCTCTTCAGATATTCGCGCTTATTTGTTGGTCTCAACAAAGGAGTGCTTCTATGTCTGACCGTGCTACCCGCTTTCTGGGCGATACACCGGGTCGTGTCATCGTTAAACTGATACTGGTGTCACTGATTGTCGGCGTTGTGATGCATGCCTTTAACTGGACGCCTTATGATATCCTCTGGAATATCCGCGATTTCTTCGTGAGAATCTGGAATATGGGTTTCTCGGCCTTGTCCCGTTTTGCTGATTACTTGCTGCTGGGCGCGGCAGTTGTGATCCCTGCCTTTATTTTGCTCAGAATTATCAATTACAGGAAATAAAATGCATTCTGAAGGCGTGTAGCGGCTTCGGGAATACATCTGAAAAATCCTTCTTTTTATTTATGGTTTTCGATGACTGATACATTGCTGCCTTCTGTGCTGATTTCACGCCGCCGGTTACTGGTTACCGGTGGAGCTTTGTTGCTGAGCCCTGCCATCCTGCCGCTCTCTGATGCTTTTGCAGAAGAGGATGTGGCGGCTATGGTGAATAAAGTGCGCCGCCAATATGGTGCGCCGCCGATGATGCCGGAAGCGAAGCTTGAAAAGGCTGCGCTTCATCAGGCGCGGTTAATGGCAAAGCACGGCAAAATCGGTCACAGCATCGGTTGGGGAAACAGTTTTGGCGGCAGGCTGAAACAGGCCGGTATCCGCGGCCCTGCTGCGGAGAATGTTGCATCCGGCCAAAAAGACGTGCCGGACGCACTGAATGCCTGGCTGAATTCTGCCGGTCATCGTAAAAATCTGCTTGATCCGATCTTTACCCGCTATGGCCTTGCCTATGCGGCGCGGGCAGACAAGCCGCATTATCTTTATTGGGCGATGCTCTACGGTGTTGATCTGCCGTAAATTGCAATGACAAGCGGCCGCGACAAATTGCTGTCCCGCTGCAGAAACCTGCTGACCATGACAGGAAAACAGGATATGACTGTGCAGGATCTTCTGCGCTGACCGGAAAAACTATCTGCACTTACTATTTCAGGTGAGGAGCACGCACGGCTGACAGCAGGATCTTTTTATTCGCTGACAGTATTCGTGTGGTATCTAAGCATTTCCAGTAACAGTGGAAGCCGGTTGTGCGCCGGACAATGCGTTAATACCCAAATAGAGCGGCTCCTTGAGGCCGCTTTAAGTGGAACCGCTCTATGTTCAAGCCAGATAATGACGCGCTCGAAACGTCTCTCGTTCGCCCGTTCACCGTGACGCACCGCATGGTGCTGACGATCGCTATTCCTATGACTTTGGCCGGTATGACCACGCCTTTGCTCGGGCTGGTGGATACAGGTGTGATCGGGCAGCTTGGCAATGCCGGTATGCTCGGCGGTCTGGCCATGGGTGCTCTGGTCTTTGATTGTCTGTTTTCCATTTTCGGTTTTTTGCGTTCGGGTACGACAGGGCTTGTTGCACAGGCCATGGGGCGCGGCGACCGTTCGGAAGAAATTATGGTGTTCTGGCGCGCAATTATTGTGGCGCTGGTTGCCGGTTTGCTGATGATCGCGCTGTTGCCGCTCACGCTTTATGCAGCCAATGATATTCTCAAGCCCACATCGGATACAGCCAAAGCGCTGAACGAATATGTGTCGATCCGTATGCTCTCGGCACCAATGGCGTTAGTCAATTTCTCGGTGCTGGGTCTGCTGCTTGGGCGCGGGAAGGGACTGTTCGGCCTTGCGCTGCAATTTCTGCTCAATGGTATCAATATTATTCTGGCGCTGGTTCTGGGCTTGGGGCTGGGCTGGGAAGTTTCCGGCGTTGCATGGGCGACTGTCACCGGCGAAACCGTGGCAGCCATTACAGGTATGACAGTGCTGATCTGGCGCGGCGGCGCTTTGCGCAAGCTGGATGTCAACCGTTTGTTCGACAAAGCCGGTATGTGGCGGATGATCGTTATCAGCCGCGATATCATGATCCGCTCGCTGTTGCTGATGTCGACCTATGTATTCTTTGCCCGCGTCGGCAATGAAATGGGCACAATCACTCTGGCGGCCAATGCGGTGCTGATGAATTTCTATCTTGTTGTCGGCTTCTTTCTGGAAGGGGTAACGATTGCTGCCGAACAGCTGGCAGGGCGGGCAGTCGGTGCGCGTTACAGCCCGGCTTTCCGGCGTTCCATTCAGCTGACCTTCTTCTGGGGTATGGTCATGGCTTTTGTCATGGGGCTGATCTTCCTCGCTTTCGGCGATCGTCTGGTCAATATTCTGACAACGGAGCCGGATGTTCGCATGATGGCGGTTTATTATCTGCCTTGGGTGTCACTCACTGCACTCACCGGTCTTTATGCTTTCCAGATGGACAGTATTTTTATCGGTGCATCCTGGTCTAGAGACATGCGCAATATGATGTTCCTGTCGCTGTTTGTGTTTTTCGGTGTGCTCTACGGTACCCGTGACTGGCTGGGTAATCACAGCCTGTGGCTGGCGCTGAATATGTTTCTGTTTATTCGCGGCGTTACTCTGTCTGCGATGTTGCCAAGGCGCTATCGCGGGGAGTTTCCGGTCGCCTGACGAAGCCGGTTCTGCATTAAAGCCTGTAATGGGTAATATTAAACCTGCCGGATCATCAGGGTTGATGATCCGGCAGGTTTATTTTTGGACTAATGATTTTTCTAAATTAGAAATATTTTTTATGAACTATCACTGCGGATGAAGTTCGGATTTATGCCGCTCTGCCACGGGAAAGGTCAATAAAAACTAACCGCTTAAGGTGACTGGCAATCTTCGTGTTAATTAAAAATTAATAAATAAAATCAATGACTAAACGCTACCGGCGTTAACGAAGCATCAAGGTTAATAGATCATTATCTGACTATAGTCATCTTGTTGAGTGAGTGGAGTATTCCGGTGCGTAGTGTAGCTTTGCGGGCCCTGTTTGGCCGATCCGGCAATGAGCCAGCACAGGTCTGGTATTATCCTTCCGAGGGTTACTGCCCGCAGGATGGCCGCTATTATCCGGTGGCCGTAACAGTTAAGCAGAAGCGCAAATCCGCGACCCTGCCAAAGCTTCTCGCCGGAGTAGGGCTGTTTTTCTATTCAAGCAATGTCATCGCCTATCAGGATATGGCCAGTATGATGAGTGTTGCCGAGCAATCGGGCAGCCGCTGGGCAACCTATATGGTGGATGCGCCAGCCGGTTCCATTCATCAGGCGGAAATGCCGTTTGTTGATTCGTCCGTGGTCACAGGCGGCCTGAGCGCTGCGGCAGATATCAGCGGCGTGGGTCGCGTGGTGATGAGCGGACGCGTTGCCGGCGGAAAACGCGGTGTCGACGATCCTAATCCCGATGAAAAACGTATCAGCCGCACTGACAAGCAGGGGCGTCTGGTTTCCGTGCAGACTAAAGCTCCGGCACGCATGTTCAATGCCGGTTCGCTGGCAGAGCAGGTTTCATCGGTGAGTCCCAGGCTGATGCAGCCGGTAGCCGGTAAAAAAGATGTCAAAACAGCTTTCGTCAAAGGTCCGATCCGCGGCAAGGAAGTGGAAATCACACTCGCTTTCCATCGTCCGGAAGTGAAGCCGGTCGTGCCGGTGCCGACCGCACTCGCATCACTGATTACCAATGATACGCCGGATGTGCTGGCGCTTGGTTACGCGCCGTCCAAGCCGGATTATGCCAAAACATCGCCTTTCGAGAGCATTCTGGTGCCTGAAAAGGACAATGGTCGCTTCATTCCACCAATCAGTGCGCGGGATCACAATTGGGCGGCGACCCCGTTGCCACCGGCAGCATTCAGTGCGGCAGAACAGAAATGTCTGGCTGAAGGTATCTATTTTGAAGCACGCGGCGAGCCGGTCAAAGGGCAGGCGGCCGTTGGTCAGGTCATTCTCAACCGCGTACGTAACCCTGCTTATCCTTCCACGATCTGCGGCGTGGTCTATCAGAACAAAGACTGGCGTAACGCCTGTCAGTTCTCCTTCGCCTGTGACGGTTTAAAACATCGTGTCACAGAACCGGGTCACTGGCGTATGGCACAGCAGGTAGCGAAAGCTGTCACGGCGGGTCAGATCTGGCTGCCGGAAGTGGGTTCGGCGACCCATTATCATGCGACTTATGTACGACCTCGCTGGGCCTCAACGATGGAAAAAGTCAAAAAGATCGGCCTGCATGTTTTCTACCGGACTTACGGCGGCGGCTGGAGCTGATCTGTCAAGGATTCGCTGTCTGAAATCACGGCGTGAAGCGGGATTCAAGGCCTGCTTCACGCTGCTGCCTGTTAAGTATATGATTTAATAATGCAAAAAACCTTCAACTTCTGTGCAGACAGTGCCTTGACGAATGAGTTGGCTGTTAATATGTTGCGGCCGACTTCAGAGTGGGGTGGAAACCTCGGTTTTCTTGCCAAAGGAGGCATGAATGGCAGTCGGGAAAACACCCGAAAAGCCTCAGCAATCCGATGATGCGGCAAGCGAAGCTGGTGGTCCGGTGCAGACCGGATCTCAGGCCGACGCTCAGGGGAGTCTGGACGACCGTCTTCGTAAGCTTGAAAGCCATTTGGCTGCTAAGGGCGTGGGGGTGGAATCCAAAAAAGATGAACAGGCTGAGAAAAACGCAAGCTCTATGGCGCAGGCCATGAAATTATCCAGTGAATTTATCGCTGGTATCGTGGTAGGTGCGGTTTTAGGTTGGTTTTTTGACCGTGTTCTGGGGACGAACCCTTGGGGATTGATTATCTTTCTCTTTTTAGGATTCGGTGCCGGTACTCTGAATGTTTTACGCACCGCAGGATATGTTGCAGAAAGCGGCAATAATGTGGGCGAGAAGCAACAGAAAGAAAAATAATGTGCATAAAGGTTATCCTTCATATGCACGGCAGTGAATAAGCCTGTAAAGGCAATCAGGGTGGCTCAGGCAGATTTGCTTTTGAGTGTTCTGAAAAGACCGGAACGCAAGTTTGCGGTTGAGAAGCGCCCTCGGGCATGAATGTAACGCCTTCGGGCACGGGTGACAGGTGAGGTTAAGGTGGCAAACGATCCGATCCATCAGTTTCAGGTTTCCAGATGGATTCCTATCGATGTCGGCGGTGTCGATCTGTCGTTTACGAATGTGTCCGCCTTTATGGTGCTGACTGTCGTAACCGCTTCCGCTTTTCTGTTTCTGACATCAGCAGGTCGCGGCATTGTTCCGACACGCCTGCAGTCAGTTTCTGAGATGGCCTATGAGTTTGTGGCATCCTCCTTGCGGGATTCTGCCGGTTCTCATGGGATGAAATTTTTTCCGTTTGTGTTCTCTCTGTTCACATTCATCCTTGTAGCAAACTTTATCGGTCTGTTCCCGTATTTCTATACCGTAACCAGTCAGATTATTGTTACTTTCGCGCTGGCGCTGCTGGTGATCGGAACAGTGATTATTTACGGTTTCTTCAAGCACGGTTTCCGCTTCCTCAAGCTGTTCGTGCCAAGCGGTGTTCCTATGGCTATCGTGCCGCTGGTATCCGCGATTGAAATCATTTCCTTCCTGTCCCGTCCGATCAGCCTCTCTGTGCGTCTTTTCGCCAGTATGCTGGCCGGCCACATCACCGTAAAGATTTTCGCAGGCTTCGTGGTTTCCATGGCTGCACTCGGTCCGCTCGGTGTTGGTGGTGCGATCCTGCCTCTGTTCATGACCGTTGCTATTACCGGTCTGGAATTCCTGGTCGCATTCCTGCAGGCCTATGTGTTCACTGTTCTGACCTGCATGTATATCAATGATGCAGTTCATCCGGACGGTCACTAACTGAAATTACTGCTGTCCGTTATCGGGCAGCAGTCTTGCCTATCTACCAATCAGGCTCTGCATTTTGAAAATACCTGTGTCTGACACATGATTTTGAAATAACAGGTCGCTCTGAAATATCACCGGCGGGTTTCCGCCAGAACTGAAATCCGCATTTATATCAATCCAGAAGGAGCTTAACATGGAAGCGGAAGCAGCAAAGTACATCGGCGCAGGTCTGGCCTGTTTCGGTATGGCCGGTACGGCTCTCGGCCTCGGCAACATTTTCGGTAGCTTTCTTTCGGGTGCACTGCGCAATCCGTCTGCCGCTGACAGCCAGTTCGGCCGTCTGGTATTCGGCTTCGCCGTAACTGAAGCTCTGGGCATCTTCTCGCTGCTCATCGCGCTTCTGCTCCTGTTCGCAGTTTAATCTTAAGCTGCCGGATTAAATCGGCCGCATATGCAAAAATCTCCTTGTGAGACCTGAAGGCATATGCGGCTGGTTATCGTTTATTAAGCCTGAGTGATAAGGGGAAAATGGATGTTCGTGTCCACGGCGTTTGCCCAAACCGCAACTGACTCTCAGCCGGCACCAGTGTCGGGAGCTGACAGTGGCAACTCTGTTGTGCACACTGAAACAGGTGTGGCGCACGATGCCGGTAAAGGCGTGTTTCCACCATTTGATTCCACCCATTATGCATCGCAGCTTCTGTGGCTCGCGATTACCTTCGGGCTGTTCTATCTGTTCATGTCGCGTGTTGTGCTGCCACGTATCGGCGGTGTCATCGAAACGCGTCGTGACCGTATTGCACAGGATCTGGAACAGGCTGCACGCCTGAAAACTGATGCTGACAATGCAATTGCTGCTTACGAGCAGGAACTGGCTGAAGCCCGCAAGAGCGCGGCTGTTATCGGTCAGGAAGCCCGCGACAAGGCAAAGCATGACATTGATGCTGAACGCAAAACCGTTGAAGCATCGCTTGAAAAGAAATTGGCTGAAGCTGAAGAACGCATCGCTGCCATTAAGGCAAAAGCGATGAGCGATCTCGGCTCGATTGCTGAAGAAACAACTGCAGAAATCGTTGAGAAACTGCTTGGCGGCAAGTCCGACAAAGCTGAAATCTCGGCTGCTGTTAAAGCTGTCAGCGCGTAAGGGAGACCATTATGGATGCAACATTTATTGCCCTCGTCGGTCTGATTATTTTCCTGGCGCTGCTGGCCTATCTTAAAGTACCTGGCATGATCGGCCGTTCGCTTGATGAACGTGCTGCCAATATCGCCAAGGAACTGGACGAAGCACGCACATTGCGTGAAGAAGCTCAGGCTCTGCTTGCTGAATATCACCGCAAGCGTAAAGAAGCTGAAAAAGAAGCCAGCGAAATCGTTGCTGCTGCACAGCGTGAAGCTGCAGCTCTGCTGAGCGAAGCAAAAGCGAAGTCGGAAGATTATATTGTTCGCCGCAACAAGCTGGCTGAACAGAAAATCGCTCAGGCTGAAAGCGATGCTGTTAATCAGGTTCGTGCATCTGCAGTGGAAATCGCTGTTGCTGCTGCCGGTTCGCTGATTGCAAATAAAATGGACGCAAAAACTGCCGGTGAAATGTTCAAAGCATCACTGGATCAGGTTAAAACCAACCTGAATTGATTGCAGTTCATAAAGTTCAAAAAAACGCCGCTTTATGCGGCGTTTTTTTATGTCTGAAATCGGGCTTGTTGTTCTGCGGCGATGCTTTGTGTCTTCGCAAGTTAGCGCATATCGAAACTGCATCAGGGACACGTATTCGGTATCTCGCTTATTTATCCGCTGTCCAGCGTCCCTTGATCGGCGCGAAACTGTAGCGGTGCAGACCGGCAATGGGCCCTTGTTCTTCAATCGCCTGCCGGTGCGCCGCAGTGCCGTATCCTGCATGTTTCTCAAGACCGTAAGCAGGATGAATAAGACCGGCGCGTTCCAGCATCTTGTCGCGGGTGACTTTGGCAATGATCGAAGCGGCAGCAATGGTCAGGGATCGCTGATCCCCTTTGACCAGTGTCATGGCAGGGCAGGGCAATCCGCTTGGGGTTTTATTGCCGTCGATCAAAGCATAATCAGGGCTGATTGTCAGACTATCCACGCAGCGCTTCATCGCCAGCAGTGAGGCTGCGAGAATATTACTCTCATCAATGGTACGGGCACTGAGGCTGCACAGGCTGACTGCAAGTGCCTTTTCCATAATGCTGTTAAACAGCCGGTTGCGCTTGGCAGAGGTAAGCCTTTTTGAGTCATCCAGACCTTCAGGCAGATTATCAGGGTCGAGGATCACGCAGGCCGCAACAACAGGCCCCGCAAGAGGGCCGCGGCCGACTTCATCGAGCCCTGCAATCAGTTTGTACCCCTGAGCTTGCAATTGCTGCTCATGGCTGTAATCGGGCGTGAAGATTTCAGATTTGTCAGCCACTGTTTTGACTGGCGATTTTAATCGCTTTTCAGAAAAAAGCGGAGAATCAGATGGTGCTTTACTCATGTGCTGAGATTGCATCCTATCTAATTCTCCGCAAGCCACATCGCAAAAAGGGGGGGCACGATGTGGAAGGCTGCCGGCAAAGGACGGGGCAGCCTATATCTGCCGGAGTATTTCCGGTGCATACGGAAATGCGTGAAAACAAAGAAAAAGAGCGGTTCCAACGTATCGATATTGATTGGAGCCGCTCTGAGGGCGATCAGAAAAGCGAGAGCTGAACACCACTTGTTTGCGGCGGGGTGAACAGATCACAACGCAGGCGCCGTTTATGAATATTCAGCCCGAGCTTTTTACAGGTAATCTCAAAGCGGCGGCCAATCTGCCAGGCATAAGGACCATCACCACGCATCCGCTTGCCCCATTCCGCATCATAGTCCTTGCCGCCGCGCATGGAGCGCAACAGTGACATGACATGGCGGTATCTGTCAGGAAAATGTTGCAGCAGCCAATCCTTGAAGAGTGGCGCGACCTCATAAGGCAGGCGTAGCAAGACATATCCGGCCTCGCGTGCGCCCATCGCATAGGCGGCATCCAATATACGTTCAATCTCGTGGTCGTTGATGCCGGGGATCACAGGGCCAAGCATCACCGATGCCGGAATGCCTGCTTCATTCAGTTGCCGGATGGCCTGTAAACGCAATCCCGGTGTTGAGGCACGCGGCTCCATATTCCGTGCTAATTTGGCATCCATGGTGGTGACAGAGAGGGCAACCTTTGCCAGACCACGCTCGGCCATCGAACCCAGAATATCAATGTCGCGGGTAACCAGCGCGGATTTGGTGACGATGCCGACCGGATGATTGGCAGCGTCCAGCACACTCAATATATCCCGCATAATCCGCCATTTCTTTTCTACCGGCTGATAAGGGTCTGTATTGGTACCAATGGCGATTGTCTTGGGAATATAACCGGCTTTGGAAAGTTCTTTTTCCAGCAACCGTGCTGCATCCGGTTTTGCAAAGAGTTTGGTTTCAAAATCAAGACCGGCAGACAGTCCCATATAGCTGTGGGTAGGGCGGGCAAAGCAATAAATACAGCCATGCTCGCAACCGCGATAAGGATTGATTGAGCGGTCGAAATTGATATCCGGTGAGTCATTGCGGGTGATGATGGTGCGTGGCTTCTCGATCTGGACTTCTGTCTTGAACGGCTCCAGCTCTTCCAGAGAGTTCCAGCCATCATCACTGTCGATACGTGTCTGGCTTTCAAAGCGGCCGGAAGGATTGATGCCTGCACCGCGTCCGCGACGGCGGCTGTGGTCAATTCGCAAGCCGGTGCCGTCAACAATAGCATTGGCCTGATCTGTGCGCTCCGATCCGAAGACAGCCGGACGGGAGAAGACGGCCTGATCGGCTGGTCCGAAAACCTCCTGTAAAATTGCCATAGCTTTCTCCTTGCCGGAAATGCCGTGACAGCATGACCGGAGCAAAACAATCAAAATGAAGCAATGAATACGGCGCGAATTATGCGACTCTGATGCGCCGTTTATGGTTCAAATTTAATCTGAAAATAAGAACAAAGCAAGAACTTAATTTATGTCTTTTTAGTAATCAGCTTTTGCGTTTCAAATGTTCATCAAGGCGCGGCATGATTTCAACGAAATTGCACGGGCGGTGACGATAGTCGAGCTGCTGGGCGAGAATACCGTCCCATGCATCGCGACAGGCACCGCCGGAACCCGGCAGGACAAAAACAAATGTCTGGTTGATGAGACCGGCAGTTGCGCGTGACTGGATCGTAGAAGTGCCGATCTTGGCATAGGACTGCTGATGGAAGATAACCGAAAACCCATCCATACGTTTGTCGAAGGCCGGCTCCAAAGCGTCAGGTGTCACATCGCGTCCGGTGAAGCCGGTGCCGCCGGTGGTAATCACCACATCAATTGCCGGATCTTTGGACCATTGCACAACCAGTTCACGGATTTTTGCAGCATCATCAGTCACGATCTGCCGGTCACGCAGCAGATGGCCTGCCTCTTCAATACGGGAGACAAGAAATGCACCGGATGTATCGGTTTCCAATGTCCGGCTGTCTGAAACCGTCAGCACCGCAATACCCACCGGAATGAACGGACGTTCGGCTTTGACTGTATCGGGCATGGTTGTCTCCGGTTAAATCTTGTCGGGCAGGGTCGTGGTTGCGCAGACAAACCAATGCGGATTTTGCTGTTGCAAATGCATTGCCGCCTGTTGCGCCTGATCCGCTGTATCATAAATGCCGAAGCAGGTCGCGCCTGAGCCGGACATTTGCGCATATTGTGCGCCGCTGTCCCGCAAAACCTGCAGAATTTCCGGCAATTGCTGTGCAAGCTCTGCAGCGGATGGCAGCAGATCATTGCGGGTTGATTGCAGGAAGTTGCAAAGCTCCGCCTGACTATTCAAGCGTGTCAGTTCCGGCAGTGCAGGATTATCACGCTTCTGCATATGTTTGAAAATCTGGGGCGTGGAAATTGCTGTTCCGTCATTCACAAGCACCAGCGACAATACCGGCAGGCCGGACAGCCGCTGCACATCTTCACCGATGCCCTTGGCAATCAATGCACCGCCGTTGAGCTGACCATGCAGGCACATCGGCACATCAGCGCCAAGCTGCAGGCAAATTCGCTCAAGCAAAGCCTGTTCCGCTTCGATATTCCACAGGCGCATAAGCAGTGCCAGCACCGTAGCGGCATCGCTAGACCCGCCGCCGATACCGGAAGCAACGGGGAGATTTTTTTCCAAATGAATGGCAACGCCAGAGCTGTGCTGTGGAAAATGTACGCGCAGAAGATCACGCGCTTTTAAAATAAGATTGTCGCCATTGGCTGGCAGCCCCGCACCAAAGCGGCCGGAAAGCGTAAAACTGTCTTCCTGTGCAGGGGACACTGTGAGTTCGTCACCGTAATCGGCAAAGGCAACAAGCGTGTCCAGCAGATGATAGCCGTCCTCGCGCCGTCCGGTCACGTGCAATGCCAGATTAAGCTTGGCATAGGCTGTGGCGCGAAGATGTGAGGCAGTCTGTTGGCTTACCGCCTGTGAAGCTAAAATATCTGGCATGCTTTAGGATCAGTCTTTATCTGCCGGACGGTAAACACCGGTTTTCGGGTCGCGTACCAGTGTGCCGCTGGCACCTGTGCGGGCTTCCTGTTCGGCCTGACGGACTTTCTGGGAAACACGTGCCGCTTCGCGTTTGAAGGAGCGATAGCCATAGATCGCAGCTGCAACCAAAAGGATCAGAAAAATCAGCTGTGGCATACCGGCTCCTTTCCGGAAAAATAACATGCCTGTTGATTTAATCAGGCTGTAACCTCGTTTCAAGAAGCTCTTATAGCATCTTATTCTGATGATATTATGATAACATAAGCCTGTTACAGGCCATAGCGCGACCAAAGAGCTTTTTCTTCGAGTACATTCATCAGGCTTTCGCCTGCTGCGCCAAGCATTTGCGCATGAGAAATACCGCCTGTATTTTTGCGCCCCAGCAGCCCGCGCGAAGGCTGGATCAGATTAAACTTGGTTTTTTCTCCGTAGAGCTTGCGCAGATGCGAGCGCATATCATCCAGACCATCAATCAGCCCGAGCTGCAAAGCCGTAATGCCTGTCCAGAACTGGCCGGTGAAAAGATCGTCATTATCTTGCAACTTAGCGCCACGCCGTGCTTTCACCATATCAATAAAGGTCTGGTGAATTTCCAGTTGCAGCGCTTTGATATGTTCGACATCCGATGCTTTTTCAGGCTGAAACGGATCCATCGTGGCTTTGTTTTTACCTGCCGTGTGCACGCGGCGCTCAACGCCGATTTTCTTGATGAGTTCGGTAAAGCCAAAGGAAGCGGAAACCACGCCGATCGAACCCAGAATGGAAGACGGATCAGCAATAATCTCGTCTCCGGCAATAGCGATCATATAGCCACCGGAAGCCGCCACATCCTCAACAAAGACATGGACTTTCTTGTTCTTTTCTTCGGCCAGATCACGGATACGCTTATAGATCAGTCGTGATTGTACCGGTGAACCGCCGGGGGAATTAATGCTCAGTGCCACAGCAGGACTGTGCTTATTGGCAAAGGCCTTTTCCAGCTGAACCGCGATGCCTTCGAGCGACAGATTTTGCCGTAAAGGGCTGTTGCCGGTCATGATCGCACCGCTCAGCCGGACAACCGGAATTTCAACACTGGAAGCCCGGAAGCGACGCGGGATAACACGGCTGATAAGTGACGGCACTGAAAATCTCCGGTGTGAAAAAGCAGACGATAAAATAGTTTTCACCCGCTGTTATAGCCACAGCGGGTGAAAACTGAACCTGTTATTTTACAGCGCGGTTGCGTGTGGAAATGCGCAGCAATGCCCAGCCACAAACGGCGGAGAGCAGGGAGCCGAGCAGAACACCAATCTTGGTTTCGCTGTGCAGCAGGTCATTGTCAAAGGACAGCAGGCCGATGAACAGGCTCATGGTAAAGCCGATACCGCAGAGCAGTGCCACGCCATAGAGCTGTGTCCAGCTTGCGCCCATCGGCTTGGTGGCAATCCCTGCACGGATAGCAATCCATGCGGCACCGAAGACACCAAACTGCTTGCCGATAAACAGGCCGAGCGCAATACCGAGTGTGAGTGAGTCACCAAGGATCGACGGACTCATACCGGCGAAGGAAACGCCTGCATTGGCGAAGCCGAAGATCGGTACAATGACAAAGCCGACCCATTTTGCCAGCGCATGTTCCAGCGTGTGCAGCGGGGAGCTCATATCATCGGGACGGCCAAGAGCCGGCTTGATCGGAATAGTCAGCGCGGTCAGCACACCGGCAACCGTTGCATGAACACCGGAGCGCAGTACAAAATACCAAAGCACGGCACCGAGGATCAGATAAGGTGTGAGGCGCATCACGCCCATCTTGTTCATGGCGAACATGGCGATGAAAATACCGGCTGCACCGGCCAGATAGAGCGTGGAAATATCGGCAGTGTAAAACACGGCGATAATCGCAACGGCTGCGAGGTCGTCAAGAATAGCGAGCGTTGCCAGAAAGACTTTCAGGCTGGTCGGAACGCGTGGTCCGAGCAGCGACAGCACACCGAGTGCAAAGGCAATATCGGTTGCCGACGGAATAGCCCAGCCGCGAATGGTTTCAGGATTTGACCAGTTGAAACCGGCAAAAACCAGTGCCGGAACAATCACGCCACCAGCGGCGGCAATGCCGGGCAAAGCGCGGTTCGACCAGCTGGCAAGCTGGCCGTCGAGAAACTCACGTTTGATTTCGAGACCAACGAGAAGGAAGAAGACGGCCATCAGCGCGTCATTAATCCAGTGCAGAATGCTCATCGGGCCGAGCTTGCTCTCCAGAACCTGAAAATAGGTGGCTGCAAGCGGCGAATTAGCAACGATCAGAGCCAGAGCAGCGGCAATCATCAGAGCGATACCGCTGGCGGATTCACTGTCGAGCCAATGGCGGAGCGTTGAGAAGGGGCGCTTGGTCTGGCTTTGTGTCATCCGGTATCGGCCTTTTTCTTTGCGGGCAGCGTTTTGACAACGCTCAACCCTTGATCTGTCCTCAGAGTTCCGCGCTTTAAATAGAGCGAAAGACCTGTTCGGACAGTCCGTGTTTTCGGGAAAATGTGCTCCGTCCTCCTGAACAACAACCGTTACAGGTTGTCGCAACCATTAATGAGGCTTTCTGCACGTGGCGTAAATTCATGGCCGGAACTTTTATGCAAAATTAACGGCGGCGCAAGGAAAACCGGAGCGCGGCTGCCTTTTATGCCCGTAATTACGACACGGATGGCCGGTTCATCCGGTCTGGCATAGAGCGGAAGAATTGCGATACCGCCAAAACGGCGCTCCATCGCGGACAGGATTTCATTCAGATTGGCGGGACGTGCGATGATCGCAATATGTCCGCGCGGGCGTAAAATGCCCGATGCTGTGCGTATCCAGCTTTCAAACATGCCCTCATGCATCACATGTGCCTGCGCCTTTAAATCGTCCGGCGTGGCACGGTCATGGCTCTGGTTGAAAGGCGGGTTCATAATCACATAGTCAAACTGATTATCAGCCAGCCCTGCTTCCTGACGGGCAGGGCCTGTCATTGTCACATCAGCCTGCAGGCATGACAGACGGCCATGCATATGGGTATTTTCGGTCAATGTGCAGGATTTTTCCGCATAGAGCAGCATTTCCTGTGAACGCTCAATCAGGGTGACATCTGCGTTTGCACAGCGCGAGGCAACGGCCAGTCCTGCCGCACCGGCACCGGCACCGAGATCCGCAACTGTACCTTTGAAATCCGTTGGCACCGCACTTGCCAAAATCATGGCATCAATCCCCGAACGGTGACCTTTTGCGGATGGCTGCACCAGATAGAATGCACCACGGTGAAAGGCATCGAGAGTTTCGCCATAGGGCAGAGAGCTGAACGGAGCAGACATAAAGACGGCAGTTTCCTGACTTGTTGCAGACTGAAAGCGATCAAACCGGCTTTAACCGATTCTGTATAGAGGCGGTGAAAGCCGCAATTCTGTTTGCTGACAGCAATTTGACATCTTATATCAGCAGAATATGCTTTATTGTGTTGTGTTGCGGCTCGCAACACTTGCCTTTAGCACGGCTTTTGGTGCATTTGACGCTTGAGCATAAAGGCCGCCTTGAATAATGTGTGGCTATAAAACGGGTCTCATTATCAGGCCGCGTGAACTGGAGATATGGCATTGGGTGTGGTTCTCAATCTCGATGAGAAAAAAAATCAGCAGGCGTCCATTCAGAAGCTGGTTGATCTGACGAAAGCGGATATGGGACGTGTCAATGCGCTTATCCTGTCCAAAGCCGGTTCTGATGTTGAGATGATACCGGAAGTGGCCAATCATCTGATTTCATCGGGTGGTAAGCGTTTGCGTCCGATGATGACGCTCGCTGCTGCAGCCATGTTCGGCTATGAGGGCGAAGGTCACGTGCAGCTCGCAACCAGCGTTGAATTTATGCATACGGCAACGCTTCTCCATGATGATGTGGTGGATGAGAGCGATCTGCGCCGCGGCAAAAGCACCGCGCGGATGATCTGGGGCAATCAGGCCAGCGTTCTGGTCGGCGATTTCCTGCTTGGTCAGGCTTTCAAAATGATGGTGGATGTCGGTTCGCTCGACGCGCTGGATGTGCTGGCAACTTCGGCTTCGGTGATTGCCGAAGGTGAAGTGATGCAGCTCGCCGCCGCCAAAAACATGGAAACCACGGAAGACGAATATCTGGCCGTTATCAAAGCCAAGACTGCGGCGCTGTTCTCTGCTGCTGCCGAAGTTGGTCCGATCATTGCCGATGCACCGCGTGCACAGCGTCTGGCGCTGCGCTCCTATGGTCTCAATCTCGGCCTTGCTTTCCAGCTGATTGATGATGCGCTGGATTATGGCGGTTCGGCGGCGGATCTCGGCAAGAATGTGGGTGATGATTTCCGTGAAGGGAAAATCACCATGCCGCTGTTGCTCAGCTATCGCCGTGGTTCCGAAGACGAACGTGCTTTCTGGAAGTCATCCATTGAGCAGGGCAATAATGATGATGAAGCCTTGCAGAAGGCTATCGGCCTGATGACCAAGCATGGTTCAATTGCCGATACCGTACAGCGTGCGCGTCATTTCGGCGAAATCGCCCGTGATGCACTGGCACCGCTGCCGCAGAGCCCGCAAAAAGATGCTCTGATTGATGTGATTGATTTCTGCATCAGCCGTGTAAACTGATTATTGACCGGTACCGGCGCATATTTCCGGTACCGGACTTTGAAATACCCTTTTCTCCGGCCATATAAAAACCACGACATGGCCGGATGGTGTGTTTGTTTCGGAAATAAGCCAGACCAGAGCATTTCCAGCAAAAGTGGCAACCGGTTTTGCGTCAGGAAATGTGTAAAATAAAGAGATAGAGCATTCTTTCTGTTTCAAAATTGGAAATGCTCTATAAATGCAAGGGGAAATGCCGATGCGGCGGAATACAGTTAAAGCGCGTGCTCTGGTTTTCGCTTTGATGGCAGGGGCGGCTTTCACAAGTGGTGTCTCCGGCGCGGCCTATGCTGCATCTGCGGCAAAGACAGCGGTGGCGACAGATGAGCCTGTGATTGTTTCGCGTGCAGGTTCTTTCCCTGGTGCGTATTTGGCCGGTCGCATTGCCGAGATCGACAATAATCTTCCTGTAGCCATCGCTTATTATCGTCAGGCACTGGCATTTGATCCGTCAAACCAGCCGATGAAGCGTGACCTGTTGCTGTCCTATCTGACCGACGGTCAGCTGGATGAAGCGTTGCCCTTTGCCCGTGCGCTCAAAAATGAGCCGGAAGTCGAGCGTTTCTCCCGTATCATTCTGGCGATCAAGGCTTTCAACGACAAGCATTACCGCACTGCCCGTACCAATCTGAAGCTCACCCAGCAGTCAGAGATGGATCGCTTAGCAACCGGCCTGATGACGGCATGGATATTCTACGGTGAAGGTCGTCCGAAAGACGCGCTGGCAGCAGTTGATAAGCTTGACGGACCGGTCTGGTACGATCTTTTCAAAACTTACACATCGGCATTGATTGCAGACAGCGCCGGTCAGACCAAGGCTGCGGATAAATTCTACGCGCAGGCCGTGGCTGATAAAGAAGGCGGCAGCGCTGCCCCCGATACTTATGAGCGCATCATTTACGCCTATGCTGATTTCAAACAGCGTCAGGGCGATAAAGCCGGTGCGATTAAACTGGTGGAAGATGCCGAGCAAATTCTCAGCGGCCGCGTGATCCTGCGCGAAGTACGCCAGAAGCTTGAAGACGGTGAAAAGCTTGATCCGCAGATGCGCAGCCCCCAGCAGGGCGCGGCTGAGGTTCTTTATTCTTTGGGAACCGCGATTAACCGCGGCGGTGCCGAGGCTTTTGCAACCATTTATCTGCAAATGTCCGGTGAGCTGCGTGAGAATAATGACGCTACATTGTTCCAGCTGGGCGATATTGCTGCCAAACTGCGCCAGCCGGAAAAAGCGATTAAATATTACGGCCGCGTTGCGGATAAATCGCCCTATAAGCGCGATGCGGAAATGCAGCTGGCGCTTAATCTGGCTGAAACAGACAAGCCCGATGAGGCGATCGAGCATCTGAAAAACAATCTGCGCAGCAATGATAAGGACAACCGTTCCTATCTGGCGCTTGGCGGTGTTTATGCCCAGAAAGAAGACTGGGCAAATGCGGCAAAGACTTATGATCAGGCCGTTGCGGAAATTAAATCGCCCGTGCGTCAGGACTGGCCGGTTTTCTATCAGCGCGGCATTGCTTATGAGCGTCTGAAACAGTGGGATAAGGCCGAGCCTAATTTCCGCAAAGCACTGGAGCTGTTTCCGAACCAGCCGCAGGTGATGAATTATCTCGGCTATTCATGGGTCGATCGCGGTGAAAATCTGGAAGAAGCTTTGCAGATGATCCGCAAGGCCGTCGAGATGCGCCCGCAGGATGGCTATATCGTCGATTCCCTTGGTTGGGCCTATTACAAGCTTGGCCGCTATAATGAGGCCGTTGTCGAACTGGAAAAGGCAGTCAAGCTGCGCCCTGAAGATCCGACAATCAATGATCATCTGGGCGATGCCTATTGGCAGGCGGGGCGCGGGCTGGAAGCGACTTTCCAGTGGAACCATGCTATCGCCGGTAAGCCTGAAGCGGCAGAGCTGGCCAAGATCGAGAAGAAGCTGAAGCAGGGGCTGACACAGACGGCGGAAGCTGATGTGAAAGATATTGCGCCAGCAAAACCTGACACGGCGCCGGAGAAAGCACCGGATGCTAAGCCTGCCGATCCTGCTGCCAAGCCATAATGCTTGCTATCCGGCTTTAAGTCTTGACCGTTTAACGCGGAATAATTAGGACAAACTATCTGTTTTTCGGCGGAGCTGAGCTGTTATGGCTCAGCTTTCACCGTTTTCACCACGCATGATTTGCAAGAAGATCAGTTTTGATAGCCGATCTCGCCAAGAATGCTCCAACGAGGCCTTCCGTGACCAGCACATTGCCTGAACACCTGCATCCGACCCGCTCTTTTCAGGGCTTTATCATGGCGCTCCAGCATTATTGGGCGCAGCATGGCTGCACAATTTTGCAGCCTTACGATATGGAAGTCGGGGCGGGTACGCTGCATCCGTCCACCACTCTGCGCGCTCTGGGGGCGAAGCCGTGGAATGTTGCCTATGTGCAGCCGTCACGTCGTCCGAAAGACGGTCGCTATGGTGAAAACCCGAACCGTATGCAGCATTATTACCAGTATCAGGTGTTGTTGAAACCAAGCCCGCCGAACCTGCAGGAGCTGTATCTCGGCTCGCTGAAAGCGATCGGCATTGATACGGAGCTGCATGATATCCGCTTTGTTGAGGATGACTGGGAAAACCCGACCACCGGTTCTTGGGGCTTGGGTTGGGAATGCTGGTGCGATGGTATGGAAATCTCGCAGTTCACTTATTTCCAGCAGGTTTGCGGCATCGAATGTTCACCGGTTGCCGGTGAGCTGACCTATGGTCTTGAACGTCTCGCTATGTATGTGCAGGGCGTGGACAATGTTTATGACCTGAACTTCAATGGCCTCGAAGGTGAAGACAAGGTTACTTACGGTGACGTGTTCCTCCAGACCGAGCAGGAATATTCACGCTACAATTTCGAAATCGCCAATACTGATATGCTGCACCAGCATTTCATCGATGCGGAAGCGGAATGTAAAGCTGTGCTTGCGGCAGGGGCACCACAAGAGGCGACGAGTGTCGAAGGCACGAGTGGGAATAAAAAAGAGACAGGTTCTCTGCACAAATGCGTTTTCCCTGCTTACGATCAAGCGATCAAAGCCTCGCATATTTTCAATCTGATGGATGCCCGTGGTGTTATCTCGGTAACCGAGCGCCAGAGCTATATTCTGCGTGTGCGCAATCTTGCGCGCCAGTGCGGCGAAGCTTTCCTTCAGACCGATGCCGGTGGCGTCAACTATAATCGTGAAGGTGTATAATGCCTGATTTATTGTTAGAATTGTTCTCTGAAGAGATTCCAGCTCGCATGCAGCGTAAAGCTGCCGGTGATTTGAAGAAGATGATCACCGATGGTCTGGTTGAAGCCGGTCTGACCTATGAGGCGGCAACGCCTTACTGGACACCACGTCGTCTGACTTTGGATATTCGTGGTCTGACTGTGCGTTCAAAAGACGTGCATGAAGATATCAAAGGCCCGTCCGTTTCTGCACCGGAAGCCGCAATTCAGGGTTTCCTGCGTAAAGCTGGCTTGAGCGATATTGCGCAGGCGCATGTGCATTCCGATCCGAAGAAGGGCGATTTCTACGTCGCCCACATCACCAAATCCGGTCGTGCTGCGGAAGAAATTATCGCGGAACTGGTGCCGAATGTGGTGCAGAATTTCCCGTGGCCGAAATCCATGCGCTGGGGCAAGGCTTCGGCACAGTCAGGTGCGATGCGCTGGGTACGCCCGCTGCAGTCGATCATCTGCCTGTTTGGTCCTGAAACCGAAGAAACCGTCGTGGTGGATTTTGAAGTCGGCGGCGTACGCTCCGGTAACACCACGCGCGGTCACCGTTTCATGAGCGATGGTCAGCCGATCACCGTGCGCCGCTTCGACGATTATGTCGAAAAGCTGGAAAAAGCGCATGTGGTACTCGATGCCGAACGCCGCAAAGAAATCATTCTCACCGATGCCCGCAACCTGAGCTTCGCTTCCGGTCTGGAGCTGGTTGAGGACGAAGGTTTGCTGGAAGAAGTTTCCGGTCTGGTTGAGTGGCCGGTGGTGCTGATGGGCGAGTTTGAGGAAGAATTCCTCTCCATTCCGCCGGAAGTGATCCGTCTGACCATCCGTGCCAATCAGAAATGCTTTGTCACCCGCAAGCAGGGCGAGGCAGATGCACTGTCCAACAAGTTCATTCTGATCTCAAATATTGCTGCCCGTGACGGCGGCAAGGAAATCGCTTTCGGTAACGGCAAGGTTGTTCGTGCCCGTCTGTCCGATGCTTTGTATTTCTGGCATACCGATCAGGCAGATATGCCGGATATGGACAAGCTGAAAGCGTCTGCCTCGAAATTCGCGCTTGATCTGGCCAAACCGCTCGATCAGCGTATGGCGCGTCTGGATGCGCTGAATGTGACTTTCCATGCCAAGCTCGGTACACAGGGCGAACGCGTGGCGCGTATCAAGACGCTTGCAGAGGCGATTGCACCACTGGTCGGCGCAGATGTTGCACTGACTGCCCGCGCGGCTGTGCTGGCGAAAGCTGATTTGCAGACCGAAGTTGTCGGCGAGTTCCCTGAATTGCAGGGCGCAATGGGGCATAAATACGCTTTGCTTCAGGGCGAAGATGCTGGTGTCGCAACAGCACTTGAAGATCATTACAAGCCGCAGGGCCCGTCCGACCGTGTGCCGCGCGATCCGGTTTCGGTTGCTGTTGCATTGGCTGACAAGATCGACACGCTTGTCGGTTTCTGGGCGATTGATGAAAAACCAACAGGTTCGAAAGATCCTTATGCGCTGCGTCGTGCTGCCCTGGGTGTGATCCGCCTGATTTTGGAAAATGATATCCGCGCGGAGCTGAAAGCACTGATCGCTCAGGCAGAAAAGCCGATAGCTTCAATCGAAGGTCTGGCATCAAAAGATGTCGGCGCTGATCTGCTGTCCTTCTTCCATGACCGTTTCAAGGTCTATCTGAAGGATGAAGGCGCGCGTCACGATGCGATTGATGCAGTCCTGTCAGCTGATGCTGATAATCTGCTGCTGGTTGCCCGTCGTCTTGAAGCGCTGATCGTTTTCATCAATGAAGAAGACGGTAAAAACCTGCTGGCAGGCACTAAACGCGCAGCCAATATTCTCGGTGCTGAAGAGAAAAAGGGCACTGTTATTGCCGCCAATGTTGATGCAGCGCTCTTCAATAATGAAGAAGAGAAGGCTCTGTTTGCTGCGGTGCAGTCAGCAGAAACCAAGGCCGCCGAGGCAATTGCCAAGGAAGATTTCTCAGCGGCTATGTCGGCTATGGCCGAGTTACGAGCGCCGGTTGATGCCTTCTTTGACAAGGTCATGGTCAATGACGAGAATGAAGCTATCCGCGCCAATCGCTTGGCGCTACTGGCTAAAATCCGCTCCGTGACCGGTCAGGTCGCTGATTTCTCAAAGATCAGCGGTTAAACAAATAAAGATACAAAAAAGCCGGAGTGGTGATGACCGCTCCGGCTTTTTTATATTCAATTTTTTAAAAGATCAGGCCGGAATATCTTTGGCTGCCCACTGAGCTGTTTCCAAATCACGCAGTTCGGAGATATTGGCGACACCCGCCTGCTTCACCAATGCGGAGAGTTCTTTGACGATCTCTTTTGGTACAGTCGGGCCGCGATAAATCATACCGGTATAAAGCTGTACCAGATCGGCACCGGCTTTAATCTTGGTAAGCGCGGTTGCGCCGCTGTCCACACCGCCGACACCGATGATCGGCATCGCTTTGCCGATACGCTGGCGCATTTTGGCAAGCACAATGGTTGAGCGCTCAAAAATCGGCGCACCGGAAAGGCCGCCGGTCTCTTTTGCTTCAATCTGATTAACCAGATTGGTGCGTGACAAAGTGGTGTTGGCAATAATCAGACCATCAAGCGGATGTGCCAGTGCGACTTCGGCAATATCATCCAAGCCTTCTTCGGTCAGATCAGGGGCGATTTTCAGGAAAACCGGACGTTTCAGGGTGCATTTTTCAGCTTCCTGATCGCGGGCTTCCAGAACTTTCTCCAAGAGAATATGCAGACTGTCTTTGGCCTGAAGATCACGCAGACCCGGTGTGTTCGGCGAAGAAATATTGGCGGTGAAATATTTCGCCACACTGTAGAAACGATGAATACCGGCCACATAATCGGCTACACGATCTTCACTGTCTTTATTCGCGCCGATATTCACACCGACAATACCGCAGCTGCTGCAGCTGTTGCGCTGGCTCAGGCGTTTATAGGCGGCGTCATGGCCTTCATTATTAAAGCCCAGACGGTTGATCACCGCACGGTCTTCCACAAGGCGGAAGATGCGCGGCTTCGGATTGCCAGCCTGCGGGCGCGGTGTGATAGTGCCGACTTCGGCAAAGCCAAAACCGAGTTTCAGCAGTGCATCCGGCACTTCGGCGTTTTTGTCAAAACCTGCGGCCATACCCAGCGGATTGGTAAATTTGAGACCGGCAATGGTCTGCTGCAAAGCAGGGTCAAGCGGGGCAGGGCTGGAGAGAACGCCGGTTTTCAGTGCGGCAATCGACAGGCCATGCGCCTGCTCACCATCCATCGCAAAAAGTGCGCGACGGGCAATATTTTCAAAAAAACCGCTCATTGTCCAAGCTCCGGAAACTGATGCTTGCCGTCGCTGTCGAGCGGCAGGTCTTTCACCCAGCGCACCGCAGTGAGCTGGAGATGTGCGTAGAGATGCGGGAAGGCTTTGCCGCCGCGGGAAATTTCATAGCGAAGTTCATCGCCCAGCTGGTTTGCATCAACAGCCACCAGCAGCAGATCATCCTGACCGGCAAAATGCTTGGCAGCGGTTTCTGCAACCGTGTCATGGGTGGAAAAGTGGATATATCCATCCTGCAAATCAACAGGGGCACCGGAAAAATGCCCTGCCTTTTCAGCGTCTGCCCATTGGGCGCGCGTGGCAATCTTGTAGATGGTATGGTGTGACGGATCACTGTTTGACATGAAAAACGCTATTGTTGTGAACGGAAAAGCTGTTCAGACATTTTATATATCTGGCCGGTTTGGCGCATCCGGCAGCTTTTAAGACAAAATTAAGTCACAAGCCACCTCTAAATTTTAATAAAGGGTTAACGCCATTTTTGCAAATGAGCAAAAGTGCGCTTTGACAGCTCTGTGTTTTTGACAGGATGCACTGGAAAATGCTTGGATAAAACCCATATACCAGGCAGACAGATTAAAGGAGTGGGCAGATGAAGAACCGGTCCGGTATCGCGATTGCGGTGGCAAAAGAAAACAAATCCAAGCTTATTATACGCAGTGCCGTTCTTTCGGCTCTCACAGGTTTGGCTCTGGTTTGGGGGATGAGCCCGTCTCCGGCACAGGATATGCAGCGTTACTCCATGGAAAAAACCGAAGCCGGTATTATCCGTCTTGACCGCCAGACCGGTGAGTTTGCACTGTGTAAGGAACAGGCCGGTAAAATTGAATGTGCTGAAACCAAACCGGCACAGCTGAGCAATGACGAACGCACACTTCTGCTGGAAAAACAGGTTGCTGATCTGACTGCGCGTATCGCCAGGCTTGAGAAAAGCGGTGTCGCCAGCAGCACCCTGCCAAGTGAAGAAGAGTTCGAAAAAGGGCTCGGCTATATGGAGCGTTTCATGCGGTCTTTCATGGGCGTAGCCAAGAGCCTTGATGAGCCGGCACCGGTGCCGAACCGCACATAATTCCACCCAAAGAAAAAGCGCCGTTTCCGGCGCTTTTTTTATTAGTAAACCAGCTTTAGCCGATATTGGCAAAGCGGCGTGTCGCTTCGATCAGTTCGTGCGTGATACCCGGCTCGGTCACTGCATGACCGCCATCTTCGACAATACGCAGATCAGCTTCCGGCCAGACTTTCTTCAGATGCCACGCATTGATGAACGGCGTGCACATATCGTAGCGGCCATGGATGATTACACCCGGAATATGGCGGATACGGTCAGCCAGACGCAGCAGTTGATCGTCGGTGTCAAAGAAAGCGCGGTTCTGGAAATAGTGACATTCGATACGCGCAAAAGCGATGGCGAAGTGATCCTGTGCAAACGCATTTTCGCGTTCCGGATCCGGCAGCAGGGAAATTGCCGAGCCTTCCCAGCGTGACCAGCGGCGTGCCGCTTCAATCTGCACCTGCGGGTTCGGATCAGTCAGGCGACGGTAATAGGCTGCCACCATATCGCCGCGCTCGGCTTCCGGAATATGCAGCTGATAGGCTTCAAAGCGATCCGGATAGATAATGCTGGCGCCGTTGCTATAGAGCCAGTCCACTTCAAAACGGCGTGCCAGAAAGATACCACGCAGCACCAGTTCGCTGACGCGCTCCGGATGGGTTTGTGCATAAGCGAGGCCAAGGGTCGAGCCCCATGAACCGCCGAAAACCTGCCATTTTTCAACGCCGAGATGCGTGCGCAGACGCTCCATATCCGCAACCAGATCCCATGTGGTATTTTCGCGCAATTCTGCATGGGGTGTGGAGCGGCCGCAACCGCGCTGGTCAAACAGGATGATACGATATGCTGAAGGATCATGCAGACGGCGCATAGTCGGCGAGATGCCGCCGCCCGGACCGCCATGGATCATAATGACCGGCTTACCGTTCGGATTTCCGCATTCCTCAAAATAAATCCGGTGCAGCGATGAGACCTGCAACATCTCTTCCCGATAGGGTTGAATTTCCGGATAGAGGCTGTGGCGTGTCATAGGTCGTCCTTTTGCGTTATTTTATCTGCGAAGCAATAAGATTTTCTCTTGCATATAGAGCAGGCATCACCCTAACTGACAATACGGCACCATCGCGGCAAAAGCAGAAATCAGACTGTATATTGTACGCTTTGCCTGTAATATTGCATAATGAATATGCATGCCGTCTGCTACAGGCGGCTTTTATTGTGCTGGAAATTGCATTCACCGGTTTTCTCAAGCCGGATTTATCATTGAAATGAAATGCCGGTGGCCGGAGCGCATTGCGAAATTGTGAAGCGCTGAGGTATGGAAGCCAGTTTGTCTGACCGGTTTCTGATCCTGATTACGGATCAGTTCTGTTGCATGTAAAAACAAAGAACAGAGCATTTTCAGGAATGCAGGCGGAGCGGGAAGGGCTCTGTGGCTGAAGAAAATGCAAGATGAAAACAGGTCATTTCTAACTTTATCTTTGGTTATATAAAGAGATAAGGTGCTTTCAGGAGATGATTTGCGGGGAGACTGCTGAGGGGGCAGGCAAGGGGTAGGAAATTTATGGAATTGAATTTTATTATTGCCGACGATCATCCTTTATTCCGTGGCGCATTGCGACAGATATTACAGGACGGTTTTCAACCTGAGAGTGTGACTGAGGCTGACAATTATCAGCAATTGCAACAGGTTGCAGAAGAGGCACAGGATGTTGACCTGTTGTTTCTCGATCTGACCATGCCCGGTGTCAGCGGTTTATCCGGCCTGATCAATCTCAAGGCGCAGCATCCGCAGCTGCCGGTTATGATTGTTTCCGCCACCGATGATGTCACCACAATCCGCCGCGCCATGGAGCTCGGAGCCTCCGGTTTTGTTTCTAAATCCGCGAGTCTTGAGGAAATCGGCGAGGCCGTGCGTACCGTGCTGGACGGCGGGGAGTGGGTATCCGGTGATATGGAACTCGGCGCGGAAAATGATGCGGAGATTGCCGATCTGATTGGCCGTATCCGCGCGCTCACCCCGCAGCAAACCCGCGTGCTCTCAATGCTTGGACAGGGGCTTCTGAACAAGCAGCTGGCTTATGAACTGAATATTTCAGAAGCCACGGTGAAAGCCCATGTATCTGCGGTTCTGCAGAAGCTGGGTGTGGACAGCCGCACACAGGCGGTGATTCTGCTCTCGCGGCTTGGCCCGGGTTTTGCGCTGCTGGATTGAGCCGGAGCATTTCACAGTCTCTCACCGCATATGATAATGCGCCAGCAAAGCCCGCAATGCTGCGGGTTTCAGCGGCTTGTTCAGCACATGAACATTTTCTTCCGTGGCCTGTAATTTGACCTCTTTTGAACGATCGGCCGTCAGCAGTACGGCCGGTATGGTATGACCCAGCGTTTCGCGGATATAGCCGATCATATCCAGCCCGTTTTCGCGGTTGAGATGGTAGTCAGCCAGAATAATATCCGGCAGTATTCTGACGCTCATCTGTGAGCGGGCGATATGATTGCACCAGTCTTTGAGTTGTGCGCCGTCACGGATCAGAGTGATGTCACAACCCCAGCCTTCCAGCAGAATGCGCATGCCGTCGAGGATCAGCGGATCATTATCAATACATAAGACGCGCATGTTTTCGAGCGCATTGCTGCGGCGTCTGGCCTGTGACGGTTCAGGTGAAACTTCAACCGCAGGCTCCTGCGACACCGGCATAATGATGCTGAAACAGGTGCCTTTGCCATGTTCGGATTGCAGGCGGATTGTCAGATCCAGCACACGGGCAATACGGTCGACAATGGAAAGGCCAAGCCCCAGCCCGTCTGCCTGACTGATCCCTTCATCCAGCCGGTAAAATTCACGGAAAACCAGCTGCTGTTTTTCCGGTGCGATGCCGATACCGGTATCGGCAACCTTGATTTCCAGATCACCGCCACGTCGGCGCACCCCGAGCAGGATTTTACCGCTGCGGCTGTATTTGATCGAATTCGAGATCAGGTTTTGCAGCAGACGACGCAGAAGATTGCGGTCGCTATAGACTGTGAGAGAGCAGGGCACGACACGAAGTTTCAGACCTTTTGTAGCAGCAAGGGGTGTGAAATCTGTGACAACCTGTTGAAGCAGGCGATCCAGACGGAACAGTGAAAGCTCCGGTTTGAGCGCGCCGGTATCAAGCCGTGAAATATCCAGCAGCGCACTGAGAATGCCTTCAACCGCTTCAAGGGAGGAGTCAATATTTCGCGCCAGTTGCGCTTCCGATGCGCCGAGCCTTTCGCTCAAGGCTGTGCTGTAGAGGCGGGCAGCATTCAGCGGCTGCAAAATATCATGACCGGCAGCAGCGAGAAAACGTGTTTTACCGAAATTGGCCTCTTCCGCCAGTTTCTGCGCACGAACAAGCTGCTGGTTCACTTCAAGCAGTTCGGTGGTGCGGTCGGCAACGCGCTGTTCCAGCGTTTCATTGAGACGCTTCATGGAGTTATCGGCTTCAACAGAAGCGGTAATATCAGTGTAGCTGGCGACAATGCCGCCATCCGGCATCGGATTAGCTGCAATTTCAATGATTTTGCCGGTGGAGTGTAAGAGGATACGACTTGGCTCATGGGTGCGCTCCAATGTGCGCATCATCATCGCGGCATCGCCTGCATGAATTTCGCCATTATGCAGCAACCGGTCGAGAACATCGGAAATCGGTGTGCCAACCTGTGTCAGCCCGTCCGGCAATTGCAGAAGATGGCGAAAACGCCGGTTCCAGCAGGTCAAGCGAAAATCCTTGTCGAGAACGGTAATGCCCTGTTCCATCTGATCCAGCGCGGTTTGCAGCAGATCGCGATTGTGCTGCAGGGCTTCGGAGGCGTCATCCAGCAGGCGCAGCGTGTCCGGTGCGGTATTATCCTTGCGCTGAAGCAGCAGTGACAGCACCAGCCGCGCGGAAGATGAGCCGATGGCACTACCCAATATTTGCTCGGCAAAACGGATCAGCGGCACATCGGCGACAGCTTTATCATCGAGCGGCTGGTCGCCATTATGTTCATAGCGGCTGAAAGCAAGGGCAACGCGGTCTTCACCCAGATAACGGGCAATCGTATTTTTGATTTCCCCGACCGTGACGCTGGTGCGGAAACGGCGCAGAACCGGCACGGTTTTCAGATTGCGCGGCATGAATGTGCTGGCCTGAATGCGCTCCAGCGGGGTGGACTGGCGGGAGAGTGAGCCGATCACGAAGAACAGTGCATTAATGGCGAGGCTCCACAGAGCACCATGGGTGAGGGGCAGGGCATCAACGCCGAATAGCGCCTGCGGACGCAGATAAGAAAGCCCCCATAAACCTTCCCGCAGGATCGGCGCATCAGGATTTGCCAGTGTCGGCAGCAGCAATGTATAGGCCCAGACAGCAAAGCCGCTGACCATGCCCAGAACGGCTCCGCGTGCATTGGCATTGCGCCAGATCAGCCCGCCGATCAGCGGGGGAGCAAATTGTGCAATCGCTGCAAAGGAAACCAGACCGATGGAGGCTAGCCCGAAAGTGCTGGAACTGGCGCGGTAATAGCTGAAAGTCACCGCCAGAATAATCACAATGGTTGCACGGCGGGTATAGAGGATAAGGCGGGTCAGATCCCGTTGCTGATGTTTTTGGCGACGATAGACGTAGCGGATCAATAGCGGCAACAGCAGATGGTTGGAGATCATGATCGACAGCGCCACGCAGGCCACGATCACCATCGCCGTTGCAGCAGAAAGCCCGCCGACAAAAGCCAGCAGAGTTAAAAGATGTGAGCCTGCTGCCAGCGGCAGCGCCAGAACATAGAGATCTGCATTGGTTGTGGGGCCGAGATTGATAATGCCTTGCAGGGCGATTGGCAGGACGAACAGGTTAATCAGGATCAGATAGACCGGAAACAGCCAGCGGGCGGTGCGCAATTCTTTTTCGCTGCGGTTTTCAACTACGGTGACGTGAAACTGGCGCGGCAGCATCAGAATAGCCGCGGCACTCAGAACCGTGTGAACAATCCAGGTGCTGGGGCTGGTACGGGTTAACATGCCCCAGAAATCAATATCCCGCTCCTGCAATTGCTGCGGCAGATCAAAAGGCGAGCCGAAGAGGAAGAAGGTTGTGGCAATGCCGACAATCAGAAAGGCGGTGATCTTGATGACGGATTCCAGCGCAACCGCAAGAATCAGCCCGTCCTGATGCTCAGTCGCATCCGTATGTCTGGTGCCGAAAAGGATGGCGAATATAGCCAGCAGCGCAGTAACAAACAGCGATATATCGCCGAAGACATAGACAATCGGGTCATAGGAAGCCTGATATTCAGCCAGAACCATATCGACACTGCCGGATACGGCTTTCAGCTGCAGGGCGATATAGGGCATGGAGCCGACCACGGCGATGCAGGTGCCGATCGTGGCGACGCTGGTGCTTTTGCCGTAACGGGCGGCGAGAAAGTCGGCGATAGAGGTAATGCGCTCGGCTTTTGCCAGCCGCACTACATGACGCAGAAATTTATTGCCGAAGGTGAAAACCAGAATAGGGCCGATATAAATACCTAAGAATTCAAGCCCGCGGTCAGCTGCAAGCCCGACCGAGCCGAAGAAGGTCCATGATGTACAGTAAACAGCAAGGCTGAATGCATAAATATAGGGTCTTGGCTTGGAGCCCCAGCGCGATGCTTTACTGTCGCCAATACTGGCAACCGCAAAGAGCAGGATCAGATAGAGAAATGCGATGCCGATAATGATCCAGCCGTGCATTCAGCCCCCTTGCTGACCGGTTAATGATTGCGGGACAGAAAGATCCTGTATATGGCTGCAATAATGGCAGTCTCTGTCCGCTGATTATTCTGTACCTATGTTTGTATGCAACACTTCAGGATAATCAAGCAGTAAGCTGCTTTCTGATCTTGAGACTATAATAATCTCCGCTACTTTGTTTTTATTGCCGGATATAAAAAGAGTAAGCCCCCGTACTTGTAAAGGATAGCTCATGCTAAAGGAATTTCGTGAATTTGCCCTCAAGGGCAATATGGTCGATCTGGCCATCGGTGTCATCATTGGCGGTGCATTTGGTGGTCTGGTCAATTCCATCGTGAATGACATTATCATGCCGATTATCGGTCTCATCACCGGCGGTATTGATTTCTCCAACATGTTTATCCAGCTGGCCGGTGAGCCTAAGGGTACATTGGCGGCAGCGCGTGAAGCCGGTGCAACCATTGCTTACGGTAATTTCATTACGCTGCTGATTAACTTCCTGATTATCGCATGGGTTCTGTTCCTTGTTGTTAAAGGCATGAACCGCATGAAGAAAAAGGAAGAGGCCAAGCCTGAAGCTGAAGCCGCAATTCCGGCAGATCAGGTTCTGCTGACAGAAATCCGTGATCTTCTGGCGAAAAAAGCCTGATTATAAAATCCTAAACCCGGCCTCAGAAATGAAGCCGGGTTTATTTTTAATTTGTCTGATATTTTGGTTGCATATAATGCGGCCAATTCAACAAGACTCCGGCGCGACGATTATGCCTGCCATCCGGAAATGCTCTGGTTAAGAATATGCCATGTCCCGTCAGTTCTCTCTGAAAAATATCTATGCGCTTTTCCTGACATTTCTGATTGCCGGCAGCGGTGCCGCAATTGCTTATCTGACCGGACTGCCCATTCCTTTTCTGCTCGGCTCAATGTGCAGTGTGACCATTGCATCTCTGAGCGGTATCCGCATTTATCTGCCTGTCTGGTTGCGTAATGCGGTTTTTATCATGCTCGGCCTGCAAGCCGGTTCCGGTGTGCGTCCTGAAACGCTGAGCCAGATTGGCGAATGGCCTTTGAGCTTCATGCTGCTGTTTGTAATGCTGGTAACTGTGACCGGTTTTACCTTTATGTTGCTGCGCTATGTGTTTCGCTGGGATGCGCAAACGGCTTTTTTCTCCTCTTTGCCCGGTGCCTTGTCTTTTGTGATGGCTGCAGCCAGCGAAACCCGCGCCGATCTGGTTAAAATTACCATTATTCAGACTGTGCGCCTGTTGCTGCTCATCGGGTTGCTGGCACCGGTGCTCAATGTGCTTGGGCAATCCGCACCGCATATCGATTTTGTAGCAGGTTCAGGCAGCCAGCAAAAAGAGTGGCTATGGTTGTTCGCTGCGGGTGGCCTTGGCGCGCTGATCGGCCATTACAGTCGTTTGCCGGGCGGGATGATGCTGGGCGCATTGCTTGCCAGTGCGCTGGTCTATGTGACCGGCTTTGTAACAGTGCGCGTGCCGCCTGAAATGGCGGACTTTGGTATGGTTGTTCTCGGTGCTCTGATCGGCTCGCGCGTTGATGCACGGCATCGCGGCGCTATCCTGAATTATTTGCCGGTGGCGCTGATGGCTTTCATCGTGGGTACGGGAACCGCCGCCGCAATCTGTGCGCTGGCATGGCTGGCAACAGGGCTGCATCCGGCGCAGATTGCACTGGCTTTTGCGCCGGGTGCATTGGAAGCGCTGACTGTGATTGCTTTCTCGCTGGGCGTCGATCCGGCCTATGTGGCTTCGCATCATGTTGTGCGCTTCATGATGATTGCGATCTTTGTGCCGTTTCTCGCCAGATCGCTGCGACGTATGGATGAAAAGCAAACAGCCGCACAGGCGGAACTCTGAGCGGCTGTCAGGATTGAAGCTGATATTGCTCTTTATTAAGCAGATTGTTTCAGCGGGCTGCCGGTAAAATCCGTTGCATAAGGAATGTTCAGAGCCTGCCATACTTCCAGCAGAGCCTCTTTCAGACCGGCAATCAGTTCTTCCCCGTGAACAGGGGTTGGTGTGATGCGCAGGCGTTCAGTGCCGCGTGGTACGGTCGGGAAGTTGATCGGCTGAATATAAATGCCATGAACTTCCAGCAGGCGATCCGAGGCTTTTTTGCACAAATCCGCATTGCCGACAAAGAGCGGCACAATATGTGTTTCTGTTGGCATAACCGGCAGGCCGGCACGTTTCAGCGTGTCCTTGGTCAGTTGTGCGTTTTTCTGCTGCAATTCGCGCTCGGTGCCCGAGGCTTTGAGATGACGAATGGCTGCAACAGTCGCATTGGCAATTGCCGGTGGCAGGGCTGAGGTAAAGATGAAGCCCGGCGCATAGGAGCGCACAGCATCGACCACAGCTTTGGAACCGGTAATATATCCGCCCAATGTGCCAAAGGATTTGGCTAATGTGCCTTCAATAATATCAATACGATGGCTCAGGCCTTCGCGTTCTGAAATGCCGCCGCCGCGTGCGCCATACATGCCAACGGCATGGACTTCATCAAGATAGGTCATGGCATTGTATTTTTCAGCCAGTTCCACAATTGCTTTCAGCGGTGCCACATCGCCGTCCATGGAATAAACGGATTCAAAAACGATCAGCTTGGCGCGGTCTTTGCCCGCAGCCTTCAAAAGTTCTTCAAGATGCTGCACATCATTGTGACGGAAAATCTGCTTGTCGGCACCGGAATGACGGATGCCGGCGATCATCGATGCATGATTGAGTTCATCCGACAGGATCAGGCAATCCGGCAGGAGCTTGGCGATGGTCGAGATAGAGGCATCATTGGAGACAAAACCGGAGGTGAAAACCAGACCGGCTTCTTTGCCGTGCAAATCCGCAAGCTCATGTTCAAGCTCAACAAGCGGATGATTATTGCCGGAGATATTGCGTGTGCCACCGGCGCCGGACCCTTGCGAGACGGCTGCATCGGTCATGGCTTTCAGAACATCAGGATTTTGCCCCATACCGAGATAGTCATTGGAGCACCATACGGTGATTTCACGCGCCTGACCGTTATGGCGCCAGATTGCTTGCGGAAAGCGGCCGACAATACGCTCCAGATCAGCAAATACACGGTAACGATTTTCAGTGTGAAGGCGGTCAATGGCCGCTTCAAAAAACCGGCTATAGTCCATGAGGCATCTTCCTTTTCTTCACCGTTACCTAATCCTTTAGAGGCGTGCCGTCTATAAGGACATGTGCGGTAAATAGACCTAGGCCGGTTTTGCGGCATTGATTTCAGTCAATCAGGCCGCCTCAGTCACGGGTTTTCGATATATTCCGGTTGAAAAGGCCGGAGCTGTCCGCAATTTTAGTCACACTCTGTTGTAAAAGGGCGCATTCAACGCTAATTGAGTTTGCAACAGAGTGTTTAATTCTTGCGTTGCAATCTGGAGCGTATCCCGAAAAGTGGGAACCGGTTTTCGGATAAGATACGCGAAAAAACAAATAGATAGAGCATTTCCTATGATTCAAGATAAACTGGAAATGCTCTGGTTTTCGGACGGGGCGGCTATGAAAAAGCAAATTTCGGCAAAGTCATGTGTGGCGCCAAGCCCGCGTATCGGTCGTCCGGCGCGGATTTCTCTTGAGGAAATCGCGCGTGTGACGCTGAAAATCGGTCTCGATGATGTGACGATGATTGCGGTGGGACAGGCGCTGGGGGTCGATCACTCATCCCTCTATCGCTATGTCAAAGGCCGCAATGAATTGCTGCTGGCTGCTGCCGATCTGGCCATTACCGAACTGGACTGGCGTGGCAATCCTGCCGACTGGTATGAGTTCGCGCAAAATGTCGCCAATTCGGCCTGGGAATTATTCAACAGGCATCCGGGGCTGGCTGATGCTATGCGGGAACTGGAAGTATCTCCGCCGTCCGGTATCCGCGCTTTTGGCGAAATGGCGAACCAGTTTGTGGAATATGGTTTCTCGGCTGAGGAAGCCGTTGTGCTGATCGACAGTATGATGGATATGACGGTCGATTACTTCACCGGCTGGCGCAGAGCCTATAAAAAACCGGGTCGCATTGGCGAACGCGGAATTGAGAAGGTTGTGCAGTCGTGGCAGGCAGAGGCCGCACGCAATCCGGATACGGCGCGACCGATCCTGATTATGAGCCGTATGATGACCGATCACCCGAAGGATTGGTGGGACAAAAAACTGCTTCTGATCCTTGATGGTGCGCAGGCCGTTTTCAACAGACGTCAGCAGATTTATGAGGCTGCTGAATAAGCGCGGCGGCTTGACTGATTACGTCTGCCAAAGCTTCTGTATAGCGCGCCACTTCCGGTGCGCCCATTAATTCCCCGAAAGTGCCGCGGGCTAAAGGCCCTGCGATAAACAGATTATCAGCAATACTGCCGTCTTTGCCTATGGCACGCATGGTTGTATCCGTTCGCTCGGTGCGGCTTGTATGCAGACCAAGACCTGTAGGGTCCATTTCAATCAGACCGTCTTCGCAGAGCATTGCCAATGGCGGGCACTGACCGATAATATCGCCATGCGCAGGGCCGGTGGTAACAATAATAGCGTCAAAATGCTGTGTGATTGTTCCTGATTGTCCGCGCAGGCGATAGGTCACGATAAAGCCGTGACCGTCATCAGAGCGTGCAGCATCCGTGAGGTGCGCGCCGAGAAATTTCAGTGTTCCGGCACGGCCGCGTTCATTAAGGACATCATCTGTCTGTGTTGCTAGGCGAAACCTATGCGCATCCCAGAACGTGCGCAGATGTCTGACAATGCGCTTGCGCTCACTGAGCGGCAGAGCAAGCCATATCTCGCCGCCCTGATCGCGCAAAGTATCAATCACCGATTGCCATGGCACAGATTGTTGTGCCGCTTCGCGGATTGTCCGGCGGATTTTGTGCAGCAGGCGCACGGCCGATGTTTCCGGCGGATTGATAAAATCACCGAAGAAGCGCGGCGGTCTTGGCTCATCGGCTTTGAGCCGCAGATTGGAACGGGAGCGCAGACCGTGACGGGACAAAACGTTGATATTGCCGCGATGTCCGTGTTGTGACAGCCCTGCCACCATATCGGCAGAGGTTAGACCTGCGCCGACGATCAGAACCGAACTGTCCGGACCTGTCTCCTGAAGCAATTGCCGGAGAGCACCTGCCTGATAAGGATTGGCGATCAGTCCTTTTACATGGTTCTGGCCGGATTGCTGGAGTTCTCGCAATGGTGCGGGGAGGGCAGGTAGCGGATGTGACGCAGCGATCACCAGAAAATCCGCTTCCCGCGTTTCGCCTTTATCTGTGGTAACCTGATAGTGGCCGGAGGCGCAGCGTTTTGCGCCGGTAGCGCTGGCACGAATATGCTGTACTTGTCCGCTTGCAAGCAGCGGTGCAAGCTGTTCCGCCATATAGGTGCCGAAAGTGCTGCGCCTTGCGTAAATCTGGCCGTTCACCGTCATGGCTTCCGTATCATTGTTCAGACTGTGCTGCTCTTCCATCCAGCGGGCAAAATGCGGCTTGTCTTCATAAAATATGCTCATCCGGTCGGAGAGAACATTGAGGCGGAAGGCATCCTCATTGGTGGAATAAGCCAGACCGGCACCAAGAGAGGAGCGCGGTTCTATGATTGTAATTTGAAGTTTTTCCGGATCGGTTATCGCTGCCAGATGATAGGCCAGAGAAGCGCCGGAAAAGCCGCCCCCGATAATGATGATGGATTTGTGCCGGTTTTCATGATGCGGGCGGTCAGTGCAGGCAGAAGGCAATACAGTCAAAACATATATCCGGCTTCAGGTGACGATGCTGTAATCTGTAAGAAAAAATTATTACAGGTCGCTGCCAGTTTATAGTAATGAAATCCGGTTTTGCAATTCTGCGGTAAAGTAATTTTCTTTGAAATGGTACCGTAATAAAAGTTTTCTCTCCGGCTGTCAGAGGCCGAAGAGCTTTTTCAGGAACAATAATCCGCCATCGGTGCGGCGGATATAGCGCCGTGGCAAGCCAAACGGATCATCTGTTGCGCGGGCATGACCGCGTTTTGTGGTGGTGGCGTGAACATAACCCGCTTGTCGGGTCACATTGCGCACAGCCTGTGTTTCGCCGCCATAAGGGTAGCAGAAATTGGTGACTTCAGCGCCGAGTATCTCTTCAAGAATTTTCTTGGAACCGGCGATCTGCCGTTCTGCTTCCTGCAAATCCGCATCCGGCAGATAAATATGATCAAGCGTATGCGCACCAACCTCATGGCCATGTGCCGCCCAGTCGCGCAATTGTTCGGCACTCATGCAGGGAATTTCAACTGCGCCTTTCGGAATGTCCCATTCATTACGTCCGCCGATCTGATTGGCGACGAAATAATTGGTGGCAGTAAAACCCAGCTCATTCAGCACCGGCATGGCATGCTGATAGACATTGAGAAAACCGTCATCAAACGTGATAACCGCAACCTTGCCCTGTTTTTTGCCCTCAAGATAAGGGCGGGCATCGCGCATGGACAATCCCTGATAGCCCAGTCTTTTCAGCCAGCGCATCTGCGAGCGGAACCGGTCCGGATGCACATGCAGGCTGCGAAACGGCTTGTCGCGCGCAGGCGGTACATCAATCGAATGATAGAGAAGAATGGGAATAGCAGAAGATTTCATCAGGCTTTTCCGGATTTGCGGGAATAGGTTTTGACGCTGTGCCGGTAGAAAGGCCGCATCAGTTCTCGGTGCAGTTTATGCGCCAGAGAGCGGTTCTGTTTCAAGGTGCTGCCGCCCAGATTGGCAGATATTTCCTGCACGCCACCCGGAACAACGGAAAGCGGCTGCAATCCGGTTACCCAGTTCATCTGGGCAAAAGTATCAACAGGGCGGTCAAATTTCTCTGTTGCTTTCAGCAGAGCGCGCGCGGCATCACGGGTAATCAGCTGTGCGACCATGCCCAGCCCGACAGGTACGGGACGAATGACTTTCGTTGTTCCCTGTTCGAGCACAACAGCTCCGGTCTCACGGTCTGAGCGGAACGGCAGACGCACCAGCCCGCCTTGTTCGGCAATCTCTGTTGCCGCTTTAAAAGCAGCAGGAAAGTCCGCTGTCAGTGCCACGTCATCTTCCAGCACAAGTGCTGCATCGAGATTTTGATCGATGATTGTCTGCCATGTTTTACGGTGCGACAGGAAACAGGCAATTTCGTTGCGGCTCAGGCGGAACGGATAATAAGGCTTGTGCAGGCGCGTCTGATAGGCCTGTGCAGCATCTGCATCGCTCAGCTGTTTTGCATCAACAGCTGTAATGATTTCTGCCGGTACCGGTAATTGGGAGATCAGTTCATTCACCTGCGCACGGCGTTCTGTTGCGCGCTCCAGATGAATGATGAATGCTTTAATCTGCGGTTTCTGCATGACTAACCTTTGCCGGATCGGCTGATTTTTTTGCTGATCGCAGCTCTGCGACCGCATATAAGAATTGCCTATAGCAGCTTAAAGGTCTTGTCGGAAAGTGAGAAATATTACCTATGTAAAATGGAAAACGGGCAGATAAAAAATCTGCCCGTATGTTGTGTTTTTGTAAAGCTTAGCCCCGTTTAATTGAAACTTGTAGCGATCACCGGATTGCGGGTATAATTCCGCAGTGCCTGACGCAGCAATCCGCTTGCATCTGCATAAGTGGCAGGGAAATCTGCAGGCTGATATTTCATAATATGCGGTATCGCCGCTTTTAGCGATTGCAATACATGTTGCGGAAGTCGGTCTGAACATTGGGTCAGGCGGCGGAAAATCACGCTGATGCGCACGGATTTTCCGTACACGGCAACCTGCGGCTCCTGACCGGCCATATCCCAGTCTTCATAGGCGTGAACAGCTTCGTGGAAGCCGTTCAGCAGATAAATTGATGCATGTCCGTTATGGAGCGGCGGCAGTAAACTTGACATTCCTGTCTCCTCTGTCGGGCTGCTTACTGCAAACTTTCCTTGCATGGAGTTCGCAGTAATTTGAAAAAATGCCTGTTTCTGTGTTTTGCGGCGCACAGACAGGCCGTTGAAAATATAAATCTGTTTCCGGCATCAAAGTATGAACCGGAAAGTGTCGGCTGATTATTGCCTGTTTATATGACAGTTCTATAATGGACGGCTGTTTCAGCCCTGTTTTCTGTTCGGGTTTTTAAACCGAAAAACGATCATGAAACAAAGATCGTGCCTGTCAGAGTAACGAAAATATCGCTCCGGTAAATCCCGATATTATCGTACTTTCGGATAATGCTGTAAAAAAGAAAAATCTTTTTAGAATACAAAAAGGGAGAAGACGCCTCGTCCTCTCCCTCTATGGTAATGCGGTATTGTGTTTCAGCTTTTTCCGAGTTCCACAGAGCGGTTACGGGCAGCTTCAACCGCATCGCTGACAAGGTTTTGCAGACGATTATCGCCCATCAGTACTTCGAGGGCGGCGGCTGTTGTCCCGTTAGGGCTGGTGACATTAATGCGCAATTGCGATGGCGTATCCGTACTTGCTGCAGCGAGCGCACCTGCACCGTAAACTGTCTGCATGGCAAGCATGGCTGCAATATCCTGAGGCAGACCGGCGGTTACACCAGCTTGTGTAAGACATTCAATGAAATGAAACACATAGGCGGGGCCGGAGCCGGATACTGCGGTTACAGCGTCCATCAGGCTTTCATCTTTGACCTGTGCGACCTGACCACTGGTTTCCAGCAATTTTTCGGTAAAGTGCATGACATCTGCCAGCACATTTTTATTGGCAAATGTCACCATCATACCCTTGCCAATCGCTGCCGGTGTGTTCGGCATACAGCGGATAATCGCCGTCTGTGTGCCCAGAATTTTCTCGAATAGTGCAACCGGTGTACCTGCAGCCACGCTGAGAAAAGCCGAGGCAGATGCATGGTTTTTATAGGCAGGCAGAATGTCCTGAATGACCTGTGGTTTGACCGCAATGATAATCAGTTGTGGAGAGCCGGTAATGCCTGTGTTGTCCGGCAGCGCTTTGACGCCGAGTTTTGCCGCGCGCTCGCGTAAAGTGTCAGCCGGTTCAACAACTGTCACGTCAGAAGGCTGTAATTTACCCGAGGAGAGCCATCCCTGCAGCATGGCAAACCCCATATTGCCGCAACCAACCAGAACAACAGTGTTATTTGCCATCAAATGCCTCTCCTGTGATTTGCCCGACCATAGAACATTCGACCGGCAGATGGAAATATCGTTCGCTGCACAGAGTGAAATTCCGGCTTCGTGACAGGGGCGGTGTCACATTAATCAGATAAATGTGAAATTTATTTCTTATAGTGGTTGCCAGAGTCATTAAGGTTTTGTTAACCATAAGGCAGAGTGATTTGCACCGGCTTCGCCGCGCTGCAAAGGCGTAACGGGTAAACGTGATTTACATTGTGAAATGCGTTGCTTCTGGCGTGTCGCTTATCTGCGAACAGTTTTGAAAAGCTTTCATGATCTGCTGTGAATTTTATTCCGGTCGGTCAGGTTCTTATGAGTCCGTTTTTTCGGGCAGAACAGGCGTTTCCGACATGGAATTTCCAAAAAAACTCGGTTTTGGCCGGATTTTTGGAATGCGCAGAGGAGGGGTAAAACACTCTGATACCGGATGCCGTTTGCGTGTCCGGCGCATATTATGAAATGACTGTGTAAATAAATTTTAAGACGGGGCGGCATTATGGAACGTGATAATAAATTTTCCGGCACATTACCGCTTTTGGCCTATGCACCGCAGGACTTCGGCCTGAACATCCAGCGTTCCCGCGCTTACCGTGCGCGTGCCGCAATGGGGCGCACCGGTGTGCAGCCGCTGCGCAATCATGCACAGGCTCCGGCGCAGGCTCCCGCACAGACATCGGCAAAAGCTGAGAGAGCTGTACTTGCCGAACCTGCGCAAGCATCCTCATCTTCTTTGTTCAGAAAATTATGGCTGAACCTGTCCGGCCTTTTAAAACGCGGCAAACAAGCTGATACCGTTGCGGATCAGCCTGCGCAGCCTGTGATTACAAGGCAAATGTCTGTCGCGCCTGTGGTAAAGCAAATGCCTGTGAAACAGGCCGATGCGGAACCGCAGGAGCTGAAACAGCAACCGGCGGAAGATGTTCTTGCGGAAGTGCGTCAGCCGGTTTCCAAAACCTATGCTGCCATGCGCAAGAATGCGCTCGGCACTGCCGCGGCAGATCAGACTATTCCGGAAGCTGCAGACCTTTCCCATGCACTGGCCGAAATCCGGCAGGCATTGCGTGAGCATGAGAAGCTGGCCAATGCCAGACAGAATGAAAATTCGTCACGTTGATGCCGTTATTCCGATAGCATGACTGTTTTTTGATTGTCATCATCGCGCTGGCAGATTATGCGGGGCAGGATGTGAGCGCGTGGCTTTGTGATCCCGCAATTTCGGCCTTGCATTGTTTTTTTGTCTGACGGAGTTGTGAGATGGCGACTGAGACGAGCGGCGCAAAAGTAATCGACGGTAAATTGCTGGCGGAAGATGTGGTGGCGGCGGTTAAATCCGCAACATCCGACTTGTTAAATACAACCGGCACAAAGCCTGGGATTGCTGTGGTGATCGTCGGGGAAGATCCAGCCAGTCAGGTTTATGTCGCCTCCAAAGGCCGCAAAGCACGCGAATGCGGTTTCCACTCTGTACAGCACACATTGACTGAAGATACATCTGAGGCGGATCTGCTGGATCTGATCGACAGTCTCAATAATGACCCTGCCATTCACGGTATTCTGGTGCAGTTGCCGCTGCCGAAACATATTGATGAGGGTCGCGTTATTCAGACTATCGCGCCGGACAAAGATGTCGATGGTTTTCACTATATCAATGTCGGCAAGCTCGGTACCGGCGCTGTGGATAGTGCCTTTGTGCCATGCACACCGGCTGGCAGCATGATTATGATTGAGCGCCAGCTTGGCCGTGATCTGTCCGGTCTGAATGCTGTTGTGATCGGCCGCTCCAATATTGTTGGCAAGCCGATGGCGAATTTGCTGCTTGCAGCCAATGCGACTGTCACTGTTGCCCATAGCCGTACCAAAGATCTGCCAGCCTTGGCACGCACCGCTGATATTTTAGTGGCAGCTGTCGGCCGTCCGCAAATGGTCAAAGGTGACTGGATTAAGCCGGGTGCGACTGTGATTGATGTGGGTATCAACCGCATTGATGCGCCGGAAAAGGGCGAAGGTAAAACCCGTCTTGTCGGTGATGTGGATTATGCAGAGGCTGCAAAAGTGGCCGGAGCGATTACGCCGGTTCCGGGCGGTGTTGGTCCTATGACCATTGCAATGCTGATGGCCAATACGCTGGTCGCCGCTTGCCGCGCTGCCGGTGCGAAAGCACCGAAATTTTGAAATTGTGCGAAAGCACCAACATTTTGATTTTAAGTAGTTAAAAGAACGGCGCGGTCATTTTGATCGCGCCGTTTTTTGTTACCTTTTAAAATACTGATGCGCCCTGATCTGCATGGCCTGCAATGTGCCGGAATGCGGAGAACAATTCCCGTCCCATACCGAAATGATTACGGGTGAGATCGGGTGTTTCAATGTTGCGCGATTGCAATTCATCCCCGCTCAGCAGGACAGACAGGGTGCCTTGCACGGCATCAAGGCGGATAATGTCGCCTTCCTGAATTTTCGCAATCATACCATTATCAAGGGCTTCCGGTGTGACATGAATGGCGGAAGGCACTTTGCCGGATGCGCCGGAAAGACGGCCGTCGGTCACAAGTGCCACGCGCTGTCCGCGATCTTGCAAAATGCCAAGCACAGTCATCAGCTTGTGCAGTTCCGGCATACCATTAGCCTTCGGTCCCTGATAACGGACAACGGCGATGAAATCACCTTCGAGCTTACCTGCCTTGAAAGCATCCTGCATTTCCGACTGATCGTGGAAGATTTTCGCAGGCGCTTCAATCACATGGCGATCCGGCTTGACGGCCGAAACTTTAATGATCGCGCTGCCAATATTACCGCTCAGTACTTTGATACCGCCATCCGGCTGGAAAGGCGCGTTGGCTTTGGCCAGAACTTTTGCATCAGCACTCACTTCAGGGGCAGGGTTGCGTGCAATCGTACCATCTGCATTGAGCGCCGGTTCAATCGTATAGTCGCGCAAAGTTTCGCCCCAGACGGTACGGACATCTTCGTGCAGCAGACCGGCATCCAGCAATTCACGGATCAGATAGCCCATGCCGCCTGCCGCATGGAAGTGGTTCACATCGGCAAGCCCATTCGGATAGACGCGGGCAAGCAGCGGCACAGCAGCCGAAATATCGGATATATCCTGCCATGTCAGTTTGATGCCTGCAGCGGCGGCCATGGCAATCAGATGGATGGTATGGTTGGTGGAGCCGCCGGTGGCATTGAGGCCAACAACACCATTGACAAAAGAACGCTCATCCAGCATTGCGCCGACCGGCGTATAATCATTGCCGCAGGCGGTGATCTGCAAAGCGCGCTTGGCGGCTTCCTTGGTCATCGCATCGCGCAATGGCGTATTCGGATTGATGAAGGATGAACCCGGAATATGTAGTCCCATGATTTCCATCAACATCTGATTGGAGTTGGCTGTGCCATAGAAAGTGCAGGTGCCGGGGCCGTGATAGGATTTGGACTCGGATTCCAACAATTCTGCACGACCGACTTTGCCTTCCGCATAAAGCTGGCGGATGCGGGCTTTTTCATCATTTGGCAGGCCGGATGTCATAGGCCCTGCCGGAATGAAAATCGCAGGCAAATGACCAAAGGTAAGGGCGCCGATCACCAGCCCCGGCACAATCTTGTCGCACACGCCGAGATAGACGGCAGCGTCAAACATATCATGGGACAGGCCAACGGCAGTGGCCATGGCAATAACATCACGGGAGAATAGTGACAGTTCCATGCCCGCAAAACCTTGCGTAACACCGTCACACATTGCAGGCACGCCACCGGCAACCTGTGCAATACCGCCTGCTTCACGCGCTGCCTGTTTGATAAGCTGCGGAAATGTCTCAAATGGCTGATGCGCAGAAAGCATATCATTATAGGCGGTGATAATGCCGATATTGAGCAGTTGATCGCCTGCCAGTCCCGCTTTGTCGGAAGGGCCGCAGGCCGCAAAACCATGAGCCAGATTGGCGCAACCAAGCGCAGTACGCACAGGCTTTCGTGATGCAGCTTCACTGATCCGCCCCAGATAGGCTTCACGGGTCGGGCGGGAGCGCTCGATAATCCGGCTTGTAATCGCCTGCAGGGTTTGATTCACGGTCATTTCAGTCTCCCGTACCGGTCAGAAACCGGTCATGCGCATTAATATTTAAACCGATTTAATAAATGTTTTAATATACGGAAAGTAAGTATAGCGAAAGAGTGGAAAAAGGCTGATGCGTCTATAAAGCGCACGGGAATGGACAGGGGAGAAAGGAAGCACAATGCGGCTCATTCTCCGGCCGTATATCAACGGAGAATGAGCGGATAATGCAGTAATCAATTTGGGTTATGGCGCCCAGTAAAGCTGTACGGCTTGTTTTGCATGGGCAAAAACAGCACGCACGGGCATCAGATTAATATCTGCTTCGCTGAAATCACTGGCCAATGCTTCTTCCAGAACAGCCAGTTTCTTCTGCCCTTCAATATGCAGGATCAGCAGGTCGGCATTTGCAATCACCGGCAGGGTAAGGGTCAGACGCGGTTCGCCTGCGCCTTCGGCCTGCATTGGCAGCACAACAGCACGGGTTGTCGGATCAATGGCCTGATCCAGCCTGCTGCCGCCACGGAAGAAAGAGGCTGTATGGCCGTCATTGCCCATGCCGAGAACCACGACGTCAAAAGGTTTCGGCAGGGCATCAATGCGGTTTGCCGCAGTGACAGCAGCAACACTGGCTGTCTGGGCAGGAATATAAAGACTGACAAAAACGGCCTGCGCCGCCTTGTTCTGCAAAAGATGTTCGCGCGCCAGTTTCTCATTCGAACGGTCATTGTCCGGCGCTACAAAACGTTCATCGACAAGAGTAATCGTAACCTGTTTCCATGCCACATCCTGCATGGAGAGCGCCTCAAACAATTGTACCGGCGTTGTGCCGCCGGATACAGCGAGTACGGCCTGTCCTTTGGCCGCGATTGCTTTATTCAGTTGATCCGCGATTGTTCCGGCTAATTGCAGCGCCAAAGCGGATGGCTCTGCAAAATCATGCCTTTCAATATTGGTTATGTCAGTCTCCATCAGTGTTTCTGCGCCTTTACACCCCTATGTGGGGTGTGGTGCAGTCATTTTGTATCTTTATACAGAATACCGCCCCAGACGGTATTCATTTCCTGCCTTTTTAGCGGTGCTCCGGCCTCAAATTTTATTACGGTTATAGTATCTGTTGGTCAGAGACTATCATGCCATGTGCGGCCGTCACGCTCGATCAGGGCGATAGAGCCGGAAGGCCCCCATGTGCCGGATGTATAGCCCTGAACTTTCTGTTCATTGCTCTCCCAGGCTTCCAGAATAGGGTCAATCCAGCGCCACGCGGCTTCAACCTCATCGCGGCGCATGAACAGCGTTTGGTTGCCGCGCACGACATCCATAATCAGCCGCTCATAGGCATCCGGATTACGCTCGTCAAAAGAATCCGCAAAGCTCATATCCAGCGGAATATGACGCAGACGCATACCGCCCGGACCCGGATCTTTAATCATGATCCACTGTTTCACACCTTCGTCCGGCTGCAGGCGGATAACCAGCTGATTGGCAATAATCTGCCCTGCACTGCTTTCAAAGATCGAGTGGGGAATAGGTTTGAATGTCACCACGATTTCTGAAACGCGTTCGGCCAGTCTTTTGCCGGTGCGCAGATAAAACGGCACATTTGCCCAACGCCAGTTGCCGATCTCGGCTTTCAGCGCCACAAAGGTTTCGGTATTGCTGGTAGTGCTTTCCAGATCGTCGAGATAAGATTTAACCGGCCCGCCTGCAGAAGCGCCGGCGCGATACTGGCCGCGTACAGTATTTTCCTGCGCATTGTCGGCAGTAATAGGTGTGAGCGAGCGCAGCACTTTAACTTTTTCATCATGCACAGCATCGGCTTCCAGTGAAGCCGGCGGCTCCATGGCGACAAGGCACAGCAATTGCAGAATATGGTTCTGTACCATATCGCGCAGCGCGCCGGCTGTGTCGTAATAGCCTGCACGCCCTTCAAGACCGACAGCTTCCGCAACGGTAATCTGCACATGATCAATATGGGCGGAGTTCCAAAGCGGCTCATAAAGCGCATTGGCAAAACGCAGCGCCATCAGGTTTTGCACGGTTTCTTTGCCGAGATAATGGTCGATACGGAAAATCTGGTCTTCGCGGAAAACACTGCCGATCGTGTCATTGAGGATTTGCGCGGATGCTAGATCACGACCAATCGGCTTTTCAACGACGATGCGCGTATGATCGCTGATGAGATCATTGCTCTGCAAACGCTGGGCAATATCGCCGAACAGGCTCGGGCTGACAGCAAGATAAAAAGCGCGGATATCCGCCGGTTTGGTCTTGATGAGTTTTTTCAGTGCAGGCCAGCCCTGATCGGACTTGGCATCAACTGCCACATAGGAAATGCGCTGCAGAAACTGTTCGATCTGCGCTTCATCAATCTCGTCTTTTTTGACGTGTTCATGAATGGCATTACGGGCAAATTCACGATATTCGGCATCGCCCATTTCACTGCGGGATGCACCGATAATACGGGTCGGTTCGCTGAACTGTCCGGCACGCTGGCGCTGGTATAAAGCGGGGATCAGTTTACGTTCGGCAAGATCGCCTGAACCGCCGAAAACGATGCAGTCAAAGGGCTCTACCGGAATTGTCTGGCTGGTCATGAACCTGTCTCTTTATTCGCGTTTTCCTGATGAGTTCAAAGAATATATCAGGATATGGAGAGAAAGTGGTGGGATTTGGTCCGGGAACGGAACGATGGTCGAAGCAGTGATTTGCATTATAATCTAGCGAAATAACAGCGTTGACAATAGTGACTTTTTAAATCGATTTAAAAATGTTAATTTTACGGGTACTTATACCTGAGCAAACAGAAAACCGGCGCTTTCTCCTGCAAGATTCCCTTAAGGTCTGAAATGCTTTATGCATTGGAGTGACTGATTTGCATTGTAATGAAAGTTTCTGGAGAAGAGTATGGCACGATTGAAAGATAAAGTGGCTATTGTGACCGGCGCCGGTTCTGGCTTTGGTGAGGCAATTGCCCGTCGTTTTGCGCTGGAGGGCGCGAAAGTAACCGTTGCCGATATTAATCCGAAACGTGCCAATGATGTTGCAAGTTCTATCGGTAAAAGTGCTGTGCCGCTTGCTGTGGATGTATCGCGGAAAGATGATGTTGAACGGCTGGTCGGGGTGACGCTGCAGCAATTCGGCCGTCTTGATATTATGGTCAATAATGCCGGTTTTGCTTATAAAAACATGCTGCTGACTGATGTGCCGGAAGATAGTTTTGATTTGATTACAGCTGTGAATATGAAGGCGCTGTATCTGTCCACGCTGGCAGTTGTGCCGGTTATGCGTAAGCTGGGCGGCGGTGCGATTATCAACACAGCGTCCATCGGTGCACAGCATCCGCGTAAAGGTCTGACCTGGTATAATGCATCCAAAGGCTGGGTGATGAGCGCGACGAAATCCATGGCGCTGGAACTGGCCGATGATAAAATCCGCGTCAATGCAATTTGTCCTGTGGAGAGTGAAACCGAAACACTGAAACTGATCCTCGGTCAGGATACGCCGGATGCTCGTGAAGCGCTCAAAGCTTCCATTCCTCTCGGGCGCTTCTCTAAGCCGGATGATATTGCCAATGCCGCTCTGTGGCTGGCCAGTGATGAAGCCGCATTTGTCACCGGTACATCTGTTGATGTGGATGGCGGCTACAGCCTGTAAAATAAAAACAGCCCGCCGGTTACACATAACCGGCGGGCTGTTGTCATTGATTAGTGGTTTATATGCGATCCATCATGGCAAACCATGAGAGCGCTAGGAAAAGCAGCGGTGCACGGAATGTGCGACCGCCCGGAAATGCCGGTACTTTCAGCATTTCAAACTGACGCAGGCGTTCGCGATTGCCGGTCACCGTCTCGGCATAGAGTTTACCCATAAAATTGGCGAGCATCACGCCATGGCCGGAATAGCCGCCTGCGCTGATGACATTGGGCATAACCTCGCGCACAAAAGGCTGACGCGGCATCGTAATGCCAACCGAGCCACCCCAGCTATGCGTGATCTCAATATCTTGGAGTTGCGGATAGATTTCCGTAATCTGGCGGCGGATATGGGTGGTAATGTCACGCGGATTATCGGCCGTGTAGGCTTCGCGTCCGCCAAATAGCAGCCGCCCGTCTTTGGAGCGACGGAAATAACGCACCACAAAACGGGAGTCGTCGACGGATTCACCACCCGGTAAAACGCGGCATGTATCATCCAGCGGCACAGTCGCGCCGATAAACGAGCGGATCGGCATCACATGGGCTGCGCTGACCGGCTCCAGATTGCCGCCATAGGCATTGACTGCGATCAGGGCTTTTTCCGCATTGATGATGCCGCGTGCAGTTTTGACGATTACACGGCCATTGGATGAGGTAATGCCGGTGGCTTTGCTGTTCTCAAAGAGCTTTGCGCCGGCCTGAGACGCGGTTCTCGCCAGACCGATCAATAATTTGAGCGGATGGATATGGCCGGTACCGCTGTCATAGGTGCCGCCGAAATAGCGTTTTGAACCGAGCTTTTCGGCAACCTCATCGCGCTCCATATAGCGCAGATGCGGATAGTTGAAGCGCGTGGCCATAATTTCGCTATGGGCTTTATATTGTTTGTCATAGCGCTGTTTATGCGTCACGGACATGTGCCCCTGCACATATTCCATGTCGATATTATGCTGCACAGCAAAGCTTAAAAGATGATGTTTGGCTTCTTCCGCCAGATCAAAAAGCGCCTTTGCATGGTCGAAACCATATTGCTTTTCCAGATCTTCCGCACCGCAGCGCTGGCCGGTATTCAGCTGTCCGCCATTGCGCCCCGATGCGCCGTCACCGAAACGCGCTTCATCCAATAACACGACTTTAATGCCCTGAACCGCCAGATGATAGGCCGCGGACAGGCCGGTATAGCCACCGCCGATAATAACGACATCAGTTTGCTGCGAGCCGTCAAACTGCGGATATTGCGGTCGTTCACTGATACTTGCCTCATACCATGACAGTCCTGGAGAAATCGGGCTCTGATAATGCTGTGGCTGCTGCATTGGGTGCCTGTATGTCGGAGAGCAAAAGAATGTAAGACGTATATTTCGGCAGAAATTGTTCCGGCACATTGATTAAAAGCAATATGCCGGAAGGAATATTATACGTTGAGCAGCAGATATTCCCGCTCCCACGGGCTGATCACTTCCATGAAAGTCTCAAACTCTGCGCGTTTGATCGCGGCATAGGTGGTGGCAAAACTTTCGCCGAGCAGAGATTTCAGTTCCGCATCTTCTTCAAACAAGTTGACTGCCTCGATCAGACCGCGCGGCAGTTCCACCTCATTGCGGTTGACGGATGTAGCAACAGGTGCATCCGGCATGATCTTGTTTTTCAGTCCGATCAGGCCACAGGCAAGCGAAGCTGCCAGCGCCAGATAAGGATTGGCATCGGAAGACGGAATGCGGTTTTCCACACGTCGTGCCTGCGGATCAGAACGTGGTACGCGGAGGGCGGTGGTGCGGTTATCATAGCCCCATTTGACATTGACCGGCGCAGAGGCATCCGGTGTCAGGCGACGATAGGAATTCACATAAGGCGCAAACATCACCAAGGCATTCGGCACATGTTTCTGCATGCCGCCGATGAAGTGATAAAATGCTTCGCTCTCGGTGCCATCCTCATTGCTGAAGATATTCTTGCCGGTCTTTTTATCGACAATAGACTGGTGAATATGCATGGCAGAACCCGGCTGACCCTGAATAGGCTTGGCCATGAAAGTCGCATACATATCATGTTTGAGTGCTGCTTCACGGATGGTGCGCTTGAACATGAAAGCCTGATCGGCCAGTTCAATCGGATCACCGTGGCGCAGGTTGATTTCCAGCTGACCGGCACCTTCTTCGTGGATCAGCGTATCAATCTCCAGCCCCTGCGCTTCGGAGAAATGATAAATATCGTCAATCAGTTCGTCGAATTCGTTGACGCCGGCAATAGAGTAGCCCTGGCCGCCGCCAATAGCGCGACCTGAGCGGCCAACCGGCGGAGTGAGTGGATAATCGGGATCGGGATTTTTGCGTACCAGATAGAATTCGATTTCCGGCGCTACAACCGGCTTGAGGCCGAGTTTGGCATATTCATCGACCACACGCTTCAGCACATTGCGCGGGGTAAACTCTGCTACGCGACCGTCCTGATAAACGAGGTCGCACAGAACCTGCGCCGTCGGGTCAGATTCCCACGGTACAACGGTGAGGGTTGAGAGATCGGCGACAAGGCGCAAATCGCCGTCATCCTCCGGATAGACGAAACCGTGACCATCATCCGGATAGTCACCGGAAATCGTGACCATAAAGACAGCGGATGGCAAAGCCAGTGTGGAATTGGAGATGAATTTTTTGGACGGCATCATCTTGCCGCGGGCAACACCGGCCTGATCGGGGGTGATGCATTCAATATCTTCAATATCGCGCCATGCCAGCCATTCAGAAGCTTCTTTCCAGTTTTTGACGCCGCGCAGCGACTTGACATAGGCTGGTGTGCCGCGGCGTACAGTTTTGCGCGGTTTTTTCTTCTCAGTAGGTGTGACAGGCATTAATCACCGGATAGCTGTTTACGTTAAGGTCACTATAGCTTCTCATGTGACCTTTAACAAACAGAGTAGCATTTGTGTGTGTAAGCGTAAGTCCTGTTGTCAAAAATATTTTTTGGCGGGAACTACGGAAAATAATCGCTTTTGAAATACGCAGGCTGCCCGGAAATACCTTGGAAAATTTGAGGATAATGCAAGGTAATCAGTCATGATATCAGAGCAGCCTGCGATTGTGCGGCCCCATCAGAAATAACGACCCTGAGGAAATGCGGGAAGGGTGGTTGGGGGGGGATGGAGCCGGACCTGAGAAATCTGGATGCTGCCCTGCCGCCTTAAAACGGCAGGGCAATAGGAGGATGCTTAGGAAAACTGTAAAGTTTAACTGCGGGTTACAACAACTGGTGTCAGCAGGTCACCCCACTGGCCTTCGCCGTCCCGCATTGCCGCAGGCATGCAATTAAAAAGTGCATGGTGGCGAAGGCTGTTGAGCTTAACTGCGGGTTACAACAACCGGTGTCAGCAGATCACCCCACTGGCCTTCGCCGCCATGATGGCGGGCGGAGCGCACCAACTCAACGGATACGCCTGCATCAACGGCTTTCATAACAGCATGGTTGAGGCGGTGAAGATCGTTGGCCAGCATGCGGATTGCAGCCTTCTGGTCTTCTGTCATAGCCGAAGCTTGTTCTTCGGCCCGTTCTTTAACCTGTGGTTTGGTCATCATGGTCTTTATCCTTGGGTTATAGTCAGGTCGTGAGCTGAAGTTGCGTTTGAGGTGAATATCCGTAGCCGGAAGGGTGCCATAAGGCTGGGTGAAGGAGAGAAACCGGCTACGGATGGCTGTCATGCAGAGTTGACTGGAGTCCTGCTCTGCTGATCCGTCTTCTGCTTATTCGGCAGCAGGGCGGAACTGGTCATGTTCGGTCGATTCACTCATGGCCGTTGTTGAAGACTGGCCGCCGGTGATCGCCATGGAGACAGCATCGAAATAGCCTGTGCCAACTTCGCGCTGGTGTTTGGTTGCAGTGTAGCCATTAGCTTCTGCCGCAAATTCTGCTTCCTGCAATTCCGAATAGGCTGCCATTTGACGGTCTTTGTAGCCGCGTGCCAGTTCGAACATGCCGAAATTGAGCTGATGGAAACCAGCCAGTGTGATGAACTGGAACTTGTAGCCCATCGCACCCAGCTCACGCTGGAATTTGGCGATCGTGGCGTCGTCGAGATTCTTCTTCCAGTTGAACGACGGCGAACAGTTATAGGCCAGCAGCTTGCCGGGATGTGCCTTATGCACGCCTTCGGCAAATTTACGCGCCTGTTCCAGATCGGGTTTCGAAGTTTCGCACCAGATCAGATCGCAATGCGGAGCATAGGCGACAGCGCGGGCAATACATGGTTCAAGACCGTTCTTCACATGGTAGAAGCCTTCAACAGTGCGACCCTTGTCATAATCAACAAATGGCTGATCGCGCTCATCAATATCCGAGGTCAGCAGCTTGGCGGCTTCCGCATCGGTACGGGCGATAACCAGTGTCGGCGTACCCATAATGTCAGCGGCAAGACGTGCGGCATTCAGGTTGCGGATATGGGCAGCCGTCGGGATCAGAACCTTGCCGCCGAGATGGCCGCATTTCTTTTCCGAAGCCAGCTGGTCTTCAAAGTGAACACCGGCAGCACCAGCCTCAATGAAAGCCTTCATGATTTCAAAAGCATTCAGCGGGCCGCCGAAACCTGCTTCTGCATCAGCAACAATCGGCGCAAACCATGTGTCTACGGACAGGCCTTTGCCTTCTGCGGTTTCAATCTGGTCGGCGCGCTGCAAAGTGCGGTTGATGCGCTTGGCCAGTTCCGGTGCCGCATTGGCCGGATAGAGTGACTGATCCGGATACATTGCGGAAGCGGTATTGGCATCCGCCGCAACCTGCCAGCCGGAGAGGTAAATGGCCTGCAAGCCTGCACGAACCATCTGCATCGCCTGATTGCCGGAGAGAGCGCCCAGTGCATTGACGAAATTTTCCTCATGAACGAGTTTCCACAGACGGTTAGCGCCCATTTCAGCCAGACTGTAGCGGATTTCAACCGAACCGCGCAGGCGCTTTACATCTTCAGCAGTATGCGAGCGCTGCAAGCCGTCAAAGCGGCCTTTTGGTGCGGATGGAACCAGATTGTAAAAATCAGTCATGATTAGATATCCTGTAAAACCGTGTCATCAGATTTTGAATTGAATGTTTGTTTTGTCTGTGACCAGATTTACAGATGCTGAGTTCGGTGGCTAGAAAAATGCGTTATATCAGCATTTTATTCGGGTTATGCTGTGTGTATTTTGACAATGTGGGTTTGTAAATTTGTAAATTTTGTAAATTTGACAAATCATAGGAATTAGTCACATTCTTTACAGATCCGGTAAATCCGGTTGTTTCTTGGAGGGGGTAGGCCTGTGGCAGAACGTAAAATATTTGCCGGTGCGCGTATCCGGCGTATCCGCAATGAGCGGGCGCTGACACAGGTTGCGATGGCTGAAGATTTGGGGATCTCGCCATCCTATCTCAATCTGATTGAGCGTAATCAGCGGCCGTTAACGGTACAGCTGCTGCTGAAGCTGGCCTCGGTCTATAAAGTTGATCTGGATCAGTTACAGGAAGAAACCGGCTCCGTGCTGGCCGGATTAAAAGAAGTGTTTTCCGAGCCGCTTTTGGCAGGTGAATTGCCGGGTGATCAGGAGCTGATTGATATTTGCGAGGCCGCGCCCAATGCGGCTGCGGGCGTACTGAAATTATTCCGCGCCTATCGTGAGCAGCAAAAGCGTCTCACCGACCTGTCTGATATGATGGTGCGCGAGGGCAAAGCACTGAGCCTTTCGCCGACACGTCTGCCATTGGACGAAGTGCGTGAAGTGCTGGCGCGCAAGCCGCATTATTTCGAGCGGATTGAAGCGGAGGCAGATAGTTTTAATCGCCTGCTGAAATCGGAGGACGGGCTGGCTGTTGCACTTAAACAATGGCTGAAACGTGAGCAGTCGATTATCGTGCGTACATTGCCCGCCGCGACTATGCCGAACTGGCGGCGGCGTTATGACCGCCACTCATTGCGGCTGTTTATTTCCGAACGTCTGTCGATCTTTGACCAGACACGCGAGATTGCCATGGAAGCTGCTTCTATCCGCATGCAGGTGGTGATCGGAGCCGAGCTGGAAGATTTGAAGCTGAGCTCTGCGGAGGCCAAGCGCATCGCGCGTTTTGAGCTTTTGCGCTATGCAGCTCATGCATTGATGATGCCCTATACGCCGTTTCGCGAGGCGGCGCAGCGTGCAAAATATGACATTGATGTGCTTCGCTCGCGTTTCAATGTGTCTTTCGAACAGGTGGCGTGTCGTCTGACCACGCTGCAAAAACAAGGCGCTTCCGGCATTGCTTTCTTCTTGCAGGAGATCGATCAGGCCGGAAATCGTTTGCGCCATTTCGGGGCGCAGGGTTTTCCGCAGGCGCGTTTTGGCGGTGCCTGTCCGAAATTGCAGGTTTACAATGCTTTTTCCCATCCGCAGCAATATCTGGCGGAGCAGGTGGAACTGCCGGATAAAACGCAATATCTGACCATCAGCCGCACGGTTGAAGGACCGCAAACAGGCTTTGGCGAACAGCCGCGCCGGACAGCGCTGATGCTGGGCTGTGATGCATCTGCGGCGCAGGATACGGTCTATGCTGCATATCTGGCGGGCATGTCTTCCGGCTCGGCTGTCAGTCCGGTTGGTACGGCCTGTCGTTTATGTGAGAGGCAGGCTTGCCTTGCCCGTGCCGAACCACCGCTCACCCGCCCGCTGGCGCTGGATGAAATGGTGTCAGGTTTCTCTGCCTATGACTTCCAGTAAAGGGGCGGAGCATTTCCAGCAAAAGTGTGTAGCGCCTTCGCAGGAAAATCAGTTCGCCGGACTGATTTCTTTTCCCGCTACGATGCGTAGGAAAATGCGTAAAATTAAAATTTAGAGCGGGGGGAGATTCGGGCATTTTGCCTTTCATGGTTTCTGTGTGGCATATCTTTGAAAGATAAGGCTTATATCCCGGTTCGCTGGCACCCGTTCTGGCCGGATAAAATACCTCTTGGTGCGCCCTGAAGGACACACAAAGTTTAAAATTGTGTTCATTAAATTCAAATAATCGGCGCTATGCGGTTTAAGCGTCATCTTTCCGTTGACGAAAGCAAATTAATCTCAAAAGGTAACGGAGAATGCACATTGAAGGGCAATGTGTGAGGGATGATTTGGCTTGCAAGGCTTTTGCCCCATAAAGCTTTCTGGACGGAGTGACTGATGAAGATCAAAGCCCATTTGCTTTCATATGTTTCTGCCAGCTGTGTGGCACTTGCCGCGCTGCTGCCTGTTCTGCCGGCTGCTGCGCAGGAGCGCGTGCTGAACATCTATAACTGGTCTGATTATATTGATGATTCCATCCTGAAAGATTTCACCAAGGAAACCGGCATCAAAGTCGTTTACGACGTGTATGATTCCAACGAAATCCTTGAGACAAAATTGCTGGCCGGTGGCAGCGGTTATGACATTGTTGTGCCTTCCGCTGAATTTATGGGCCGTCAGATTCCGGCAGGTGTTTTCCAGAAACTGGATAAAGACAAACTGCCGAACCTGAAAAATATGTGGGATGAGATCACCAAACGCACCGTCGCTTATGATCCGGGCAATGAATATTCGGTCAACTATATGTGGGGCACCACAGGGATCGGTTACAACAAAGCTAAGATCAAGGAAGCGCTTGGTGTTGACGAAATCGATAGCTGGGATGTGCTGTTCAAGCCTGAAAATTCGGCAAAGCTGAAAGATTGCGGTATTTATCTGCTGGATTCAGGCAGTGAAATGCTGCGTCCGGCGCTGCATTATCTGGGCTTTGACACCAATAACCCGACCGCTGAAAGCTTCGCCAAGGCGGAAGAACTTTATCTGAGCATCCGTCCGAATATCCGTAAATTCCATTCGTCTGAATATATTAATGCGCTGGCCAATGGCGATATCTGCATGGCTGTCGGCTATTCCGGTGATATTTTTCAGGCACGCGACCGTGCAGAAGAAGCCAAAAACGGCGTGGAAATCGGCTATTCCATTCCGAAAGAGGGCGCTCTGATGTGGTTTGACCAGATGGCCATTCCGGCAGATGCCAAACATGTTGAAGAAGCGCATGAATTTATTAATTATATCATGCGTCCTGAAGTGATCGCCAAGGCCTCAGACTATGTGTTCTACGCCAATGGCAACAAGGCTTCGCAGGAATTCATCGACAAGGAACTGCTCAATGATCCGGCGGTTTATCCGAGTGAAGAAGTGATGAAACAGCTCTTCGTTCCGATGCCTTACCCGCCGAAAATCAACCAGATGGCAACCCGCACCTGGACCAAGATTGTGACAGGTCACTAAGCAGATCAGGGAACAAACGGGGCAAATGCCCCGTTTGTTTTACGGCCTGTAACAAGCACCACAAACCGGATGCACAGGTTTCCGGAATTTTATCCGCGACATTTCAAATATGTTTAAGGCTTACAAGACCCGCAATATGAGGGGAACAGCATGAAATCTTTTGGTAGTTTCCGCCGCAAGTTCTCACCCTGGAACGATCCGGCAGCCAAGCCCTATATTTCATTCGAAAACATCGTCAAAAAATTCGACGATGTGACGGTGATTGATGATCTGTCGCTGAATATTTTTAACCGCGAGTTTTTTGCGCTGCTGGGCGCATCGGGCAGCGGTAAATCCACTTTGATGCGTATGCTGGCGGGTTTTGAAGAGCCGACTTCCGGCCGTATCATGCTGGACGGGCAGGATATGCGCGGCATTCCTCCCTATAAACGTCCTGTGAATATGATGTTCCAGTCCTATGCTTTGTTCCCGCATATGACTGTTGAGCAGAATATTGCTTTCGGTCTGAAGCAGGACGGCATGGCCAAGTCCGAAATGGCAGATCGTGTGAACGATATGCTGAAACTGGTGAAGCTGGAGAAATATGCCAAGCGCAAGCCGCATCAGCTTTCCGGTGGTCAGCGTCAGCGTGTAGCTTTGGCGCGCGCTGTGGCCAAGCGGCCGAAAGTTTTGCTGCTGGATGAGCCGCTGGGCGCGCTGGATAAGAAGCTGCGCGAAGAAACCCAGTTTGAGCTGATGGATTTGCAGATGAATCTCGGTCTGACCTTTTTGATCGTCACCCACGATCAGGAAGAAGCGATGACCATGGCTGACCGTATCGCCGTGCTGGATAAAGGCCAGATCATGCAGGTGGCGACACCGGCCGAAGTCTATGAGGCGCCGAGCAGCAAATTTGTGGCCGACTTCATCGGCAATATTAATATTATTGAGGGCGAGGTCAGCCGTTTTGCCAATGGTGAAGCGGATATTGACAGTCCGGCAAACAATGTCGCCATCCGCACCAAAACCGGTAAAGATCTGCATGCCGGTCAGAAGGTCTGGTATGCGATCCGCCCTGAGAAAATCACTATCAGCCGCGAGAAGCCGGAAGATGCGTCGATCAATGCCTTGCAGGGTGAACTCTGGGATATCGCTTATTTCGGCGATATGAACGTGTTCCATGTGCGTTTACCGAATGGCCGCACCATCAAGGCCTCCAGCATGAACTCAGTGCGACGCACTGAAGATCCGCTGGGTTATGATGAACAGGTCTGGGTGTCGTTTGAAGATGATGCCGGTATGGTTCTGGTTGCCTGATCACCAAAAGCGCATTCCGAAAAGTGTGAGCGGTTTTCGGATAAATGCGCGTCATTAGAGCGCCGTGCGCCCGATAGGCGCACAAAGGTCGCTCTAACACTTTAAAACTAGAGCATAATTTCATCTAAAACTGTTTCAAGTTTAAGGAATTATGCTCTAAAGAATTGAGGGGTAGTCCATGCAAAAAATAATTGCAGCTATTGCTTCCAGAGCGGTGATCGCCGTGCCTTATATCTGGCTCGGTTTGTTTTTCCTGATCCCGTTCTTCATTGTTTTTAAAATTTCGCTGTCGCAGGTGGCGATGGCGATCCCTGCCTATGATCCGCGCTTTTTCTGGAGCGATGGCTTAAGTGTCATCTGGCAGAAAATCCAGCAGTTTTCTTTCGAAAACTATATCTGGCTGACACAGGATTCGCTCTATTACAAAGCCTATTTGTCGAGCGTAAAGATTGCTGCCGTTTCGACCTTTTTAGCGCTGCTGATCGGTTTTCCGCTGGCTTATGGCATGGCGCGCGCACCGCTGACATTGCGCCCGACCTTGCTGATGCTGGTGATCCTGCCATTCTGGACATCATTCCTCATCCGCGTTTATGCGTGGATTGCGATCCTGAAACCGGAAGGCCTGCTCAACCAGTTTCTGATGTCGCTGAATATTATCGACACGCCGCTGACGATCCTGAATACGGATACAGCGATCTATATCGGTATCGTCTATTCCTACTTGCCGTTCATGGTATTGCCGATCTATTCCGCACTGGAAAAGATGGATTATTCACTGATTGAAGCGGCACAGGATCTCGGTTGCACACCGCTGAAAGCCTTCTGGAAAATCACATTTCCGCTGGCTTTACCAGGTGTGATCGCCGGATCGATGCTGGTTTTCATTCCGGCAATCGGTGAGTTCGTGATCCCTGATCTGCTTGGTGGTTCCAGCACATTGATGATTGGTAAGACCCTGTGGAGCGAGTTTTTCTCCAACCGTGACTGGCCGGTTTCGGCTGCCGTGGCAGTGGTGCTGCTGGTTATTCTGGTTATTCCGATTGTGCTGTTCCAGAAGATGCAGACCCGTGCCGAGGGGAGTGGCAAATAATGAACACAACATCCTGGTCACGTTTTAATATTGTCTCGGTGGTGCTGGGCTTTGCCTTTCTCTATCTGCCGATTGTGCTGCTGGTGATTTATTCCTTCAATGAATCGCGTCTGGTGACGGTCTGGTCGGGTTTCTCGGTCAAATGGTATGTCGAGCTTTTCAACAATCAGGGGCTTAAAGATGCTGCATGGGTAACCCTGCGTGTCGGCGTATTGTCGGCCACGATTGCCACCATTCTTGGCACTTTGGGTGCTCTGGCTTTGACCCGCTATACGCGTTTTCGCGGTCGTACCCTGTTCTCCGGTATGATCTATGCGCCGCTGGTAATGCCGGAAGTGATTACCGGCCTGTCCTTGCTGTTGCTGTTTGTGGCTGTCGGTTTTGACCGCGGCTTCTGGACAGTGACACTGGCGCATATCACCTTTGCCATGTGTTTTGTGGCGGTGGTTGTGCAGTCGCGTCTGGTGAGTTTTGACCGTTCACTGGAAGAAGCGGCGATGGATCTCGGTGCGCCGCCGGTGACAACTTTTATGAAAATCACCCTGCCGATTATTCTGCCTGCGGTGGTTTCCGGCTGGATGCTGGCTTTCACTTTGTCATTGGATGATCTGGTGATTGCGAGCTTCACGTCGGGGCCGGGTGCTACAACGCTGCCGATGAAAATCTACAGTCAGGTGCGTCTGGGCGTAACACCGGAGATCAATGCGGTCTGTACCTTGCTGATCGGTTTGGTGGCTACCGGCGTGATTATCGCTTCGGTCGTCAATAAACGCCGCGTGGTACAGCGCCAGCGTGATGAGCAGGCAGCTTTCCGCCTCGGCTGATCTTTTCCAGAATACGAATTAAAAAGCCGGTGCATCCTATGATGCACCGGCTTTTTGTTTATTTCGATGGTGAGATAAACGGTCTGTCCCATGAGCCGCCGACAAAGAAGTGCAGATTTTCTGCTGGTGGGACGAGTGGCTCTGTTACCGTCAGTTCTGTGGTTTCCGGTGTAGCAACAGGAGCAGGCGGCGTTGCTTCACCACTATCTGCCGGTGTATCCGCGGCTTCTTTTGCCGGTTGCGGCAGGGTCAATGTACCGGACAGCGCCAAACTGCGGTCGGTCAGAGGGATAATGCCGGTCAGTGATAAAGTGCCCTGCATGGTCTCGGCTTTGGTGGTTTCCAGTGTGGCCACCCCATCGCCAAGCGAGGCTTTGACATCGAGACGCTTGAAATCAAGGCTGACTTTGTCGCGGCGTTGCAAGGCAAAGAAGCCCTCACTTTTCATTTTGGCAATGAAGTCATTGAGGTCGAAACCCAGCATCCGGCCATTATTCAGCGTGAAGCTGATTTGCCCGCGTGCATTGCGCAACATGCTTTGCAGGCTTTGCGGCGAGGTTTCAGCTGTCGCTGAGAGATTGCCCTGACCACTCAAAATCGGATCATTCAAACCGAGAGCTGTCAGAAATGCAGCACTGTCAATATTGGCCGCGTTGAGGCGAACACCGATATTGTCCTGTCCGTCTTCGGTTTGAGACAGTTTGATACTGGTCTGGATAGAACCTTTAAAGGCCTTGGCATCGCCAATATCGAAGATTGCCTGTCCATCACGAATTTGCAAAGCAGCAGCAAGACCGGTCATCTGCGCGGCACCGATACTGGCATTCTGTGCAGAGAGGCGAATATCCAGATCGGCGCTGTTCAGCAGCCGCGTGTCAATCATGCGTGGCGGGGCATAGCGATAACCGCCGTAATTTTTTGCCTCTTCATCCTCACTGACTTTTGTAACCAGTGTGGTGACAGTGTGAAAGAAAGAAACAGCATTCAAGGTCTGGAAAGCCAGAGTGCCGGTCACCACGGGCCGCTGTTTGCCGAAGCCGATTTCCGCAGCACCTTTGGCCGGCATATTGTTGAGGTTGAGCACAATGTCGGACAATTTAATGCGCAGCGGTGTAGCGCTGACATTGGTTTCAATGCTGAAAGCATCATCCGCTGTAGCGCGCAGGGAGTAGCTGGCATCGGATGACAGGCCCACCCAATGCAGGCTTTCGCTGAGCGACGGGCTGGACAGGCTGAACGCACCTTCCGTGAAGATGTTTTCAGAAATATTGCTGCGCCCGTCAAAGCTGATGGTCAGCGGTTTGCTGGTTATCTGTGCGCTCATCTGGCTCATGCCGCGCGCCAGCAACAAAAGCGGCTGCGCAACATTCAGATTATAGTCCACAGTTTCATCATGCCAGACAGCTTTGCCTTTGACTGTTGCCGCGCTGGTTGTCTGCGGCCAGTCGATACTGGCATTGATCTTGCTGATTTGTTCCTGACGTTCGGTATTACGGGTTGTGAAGCCGATACTGCTGTTTTCCAGAACCAGCCTGCCGAAAGGCATGGTTTGCAACTGCTTGTCGCTTTGCTGATCGCTGTCCGTTTTACGTGCTGTCACATTGCGCGCCTGCCGGATGGCAAGGCCAAGACGACCGGAAGATGAGGCCAGTGTATTCACAAATTGCGGCAGGTCTTCCACCGGCTCACTCAGAGCGAAATGCGCATTGATGAGACGGGTTTCAGTAAAGGCAACACGCCCGAACAAGGCATCAAGCGGCGACATTTCCACTTCAATGCGTTCCGCAGCCATAAACGGCGTATTGGTGTCGCCCATTTTGCTGACAGTGACATCGCTGAGCGAAGCACGAAAGACCGGGAAGAAACTCATACGTGGCGGCTGACGTATTTCGACGCTGTAGCCCGTCCATGCACTGATATTCTGAGCCAGATGCAGCCGTATGGAATCGGTTGATACAATATAAGGCAGTGCTGCCAGTGCCCCTACAAACAGCACTGCTAAAATAACGATAACAGCCAGAACGGGGCGTATCAGCTTCATTGTGTTCCGATCACGTAACAAATTACATCAGGCTGAAATGATTTACAGCATTTCCAGCAAAAGTGTGAAGCGGTTTTGCGTTGGATAATGCGTAACACAAAGAGATAGAGCGGTTCCACGATCCAAACTTAACCGGAACCGCTCTGGATCTCATTCCGCAAGAACGCGGGTCGGCGGAAAAGTAATTTCCACGGTCGTGCCCTGTTCCGGTGCAGATTCAATGGAGAACTGCGCGCGGTTTGCCTCCACCATAGCTTTCGTCAGAGGCAGGCCAAGGCCAGTGCCTTGCTGACGCCAGTCTTTGGTGTCGGGATTTTTGAGGGTTTGCGTCTGGCTATTATGATTACTGACCTGCCGGAAAGGTTTCAGCGCCTGTTCCAGCTCGCTCTGGTTCATGCCGATGCCGGTATCGCGCACACGCATCACCACATGGCCTTCCGGCTCATAGCTGGTTGAAACAATCACCTGACCACCCTGACCGGTAAAGCGGATTGCATTGGACAGAAGATTGAGTGCCACCTGACGGATCGAACGGGCATCAGCCACAATATCCGGCAAAAAGGCCGAGAAGCTGGAGCGGATAATCACGCGCTCCCGATTGGCCTGAGGCTGCATCAGCGCGACGGCTTCTGCCAGCGCATCATTAAGCGCTACGGCTTCAAATTCCAGATCGAGCGCACCGGCTTCAATTTTGGAAATATCCAGAAGATCATTGACGAGCGCCAGCACATGATTGCCTGAACGGTGAATGTCACGCAGATATTCACGATAGCGGTCATTGCCGATCGGGCCGAATTTCTCTTCCGCCATCAGTTCGGAGAAGCCGATAATCGCATTCAGCGGTGTGCGGATTTCATGGCTGATCCGCGCCAGAAACTCGGTTTTATGGGTCGATGCACGCTCGGCTTCCTGACGCGCTGAGGTCAGTTCCTCTTCCGCACGTTTCCACTGCGTAATATCGCGCATCACCGCGCAATAGCCTTTGGAAGCAGGCAGTTTGCCGATGGTCATAAACAGTGGAATGAAACGTCCCTGCGCCTCACGGCCGATCACTTCCCGCCCGTCATTGAGCAGGCTGGCAACGCCGTCGCCGGAAAGTCCGTGAATATAGTCAATCGCTGCACGCTGGCTTTCAATCGCAAACAGAACGGCGAAGGATTTGCCTGACAATTCATTGATGTCATAACCGAACAGCGCTGCCGCAGACTGGTTGAGCGAACGGATTTTGCCGTCCTGTCCGATGATAACCACACCGTCTGTGGCGGTATCCAGAATGGATGTCAGTTCATCAATCTGAGTTTGCAATGCATGAAAATCAGGTTGCGCACGATTGTCCGCGGTTGAGCTAACCGTTCCGGCATCTTCGGTTTTTGGCTCTGTTGGCTCGGCAGACTGAAATGCCAGTTCTGATTGTAACTGATGAACGGCATTATCCTGCGGCGCAGTCTCTGCTGCAATGCTATCGACCAGTTTTAACCGGCTTGGCTGCTTGCTGATATCGTCATCATTATCAGCTTTCAGCACCAGTTCCGGCAGCAGGCTCAGCATCAGAGCGCGTGCACCCTGCCACGGAACGGACTGAAGATGGGCTTCAACAATCTTATGTCCGCCATCGGCGAGACACAGGATCATGCCGCTGAGATTGCTGTCGTCTGACTGGGCAAACAGTGCGTCAATGCCACCGGCATGGCGCAGATCATCGAGCGAATTATAACCGGTCATGTCAAAAAATGCCTGATTGGCAAAATGCAATCGGTCAGCACTGTGGATCAGCACCGGAACCGGCAGACCGCTCAGCACATGCAGGTCTTCATCTTCCTGCGATACCGCATCAGCCTGTGCCGGTTTTGATCCGGCTTGTTCGTGATGCTGATTGTGATTCGCAGGCTGTGTGTCATGCGGATAAGGGATATCTGCGGTTTCAACAGGCAGCTGCGGAGCCGCAATAACCGGCTCCGCCTGCGGAAGTACGGGGGTATCTGCCGCAGTAGGCTGCTCTGTTGTTTGAGATTTCGGTGTTTTCTGGAGAACCTCACGGCGCAGACGGTCGGCTATCTCGCGGAATGCACTGCGCTCGGTTGGCGACAAGCCATTTTCCGGACGGGCAGGGCGGATTTCCGCAATAATATTGGCCTTATCTGCGGGAAGATTCTCGCTGGCTGGCTCAGTATCTTGCTGACGCTTCTGTGAGGCGCGCAGCGCTTCCATCAGAATGATTTTCTCGCTGGAAAGAGGCGCGTTTTTCGCATCATCGGTCTGGGGCGCAGGTGCATCCGGTACGACAGGCCCTGATATAAGCGCCATACCAATAGCTTCAGGATCCTGCTCCGTTAAAGACGGATAGAGAACACCAAAACCGCTGAAACCGGAAAAAGCCTTGTCGCGTGCAAAAGCAGGCAGTGCAGCGAGATCAACAGGAACGCGCTGATCTGTACCCTGCACAGGCCAGAAAATTCTTTTGCCGGACCATGTTTCCTGCTGCTTCAACAGGGCAGCAATAACACCGTCATTATCAAAGCCGAAAACTTTGGCCACATCGGAGAATTTACGGCCGATAATATCAGCGGCATTGTCACCGACAATTGCTGCAAATTCCGGTGAGATTTCCGTAAAGCGGCTGTCAGCATCTACTTTCCAGATAAACCGTGCAGGAGCACTTTCTTCAGCCGCAGGAGCAGTAATCTCCGGATCGTCTTGCGTGGTTTCTGTTGTGTCAGCGACTGCGACAGCCTCAGCAGCATCCTGTGCAGGTGCAGGTGAAACTGCACTATCCTGCACTTTCTCAACCATAAAGAGATAAGGTGCCTGTTCATTCTGATCGTCAAGGCGGATCATCATTGCGGGCAGGGTGCTTTGCCCTGCGCGTACACGACGGCGCACAATACCATCAGCTTCATCCTGCGCTTCAACGATCAGATCAGCCAAAGTGTTGCTGTTGATGTTCAGGGCATCAAACTGCACATCGCTGTTCAGAATGGCTCCGTCTGCCTGCACTTGCATCAGGTGATGATGCGGCAGAGGCGGAATAATGTTGTTTGCTGTATCTGTTGCAGCTGTAGTCATGAGAATGACCGGCTCATTAGTATGTACAGCAGCCAGCGGTGTTACAGTGCATTGCTGCAAGGCTGAGTGCAAACCGCCGCCCAGACGCAGCATAATTGTTTTCGCACCCTCTGTGTCAAGATCGAGAACCAGAATCTGACGCCGTGTCTGCGGGCTGAAATCTGCATCCTGTCCGATAAGTGTGGCTGCCGCATCTTCGCCAAGAAGAAGGGCGCCGCTGTCATTTGCCCAGAGAACAGTTTGCAGGTCGTGCGACAGCACCAGCATGGCGTCTCCCCTTGCGAGAGCCGCACGGATGCCGGAAAGAGGGATCAGCTCCATGAAATCCAGATGCTGTTGCATATATTTAGTTCCGTACCCGACCAATAACTGATTTGATCTGTCTTAAGCTGTTGTCTGTTATCGGAAAATTTGGGTTCCGACAGAGAATTTACAGGCATTATCACCACAAAGCAGGCGGTTCTGACAAACACTTTCTTAACTATTAGTTAATGTCCCCAAGGGGCAAAGCGCTGTCTGATGAAACTTGCGGATAAAAATCTCCTGCTGCGGTTCCATCTGTCAGGGCGCATTATGGTTAATCAGTGGTAAATACAGGGTTTACATGGCATAATCATGATGAAAACATAAAAGCATCGCATTGGTTTTCCGGTTTTTCGGGCAGGCAGAATGAAATCCTGAGTAATAATCCGGTAAGGCATCATATTTTCACAAAGTTTTTTTGATATATGCTTGCAATATGCGATAATTTTACGTATCTGACCCCTATCGGCAGCCTGATTGATTCACTGCCGGATTGGTACGCGGTCGTAGCTCAGTTGGTTAGAGCGCAGGATTGTGGCTCCTGAGGTCAGTGGTTCAACTCCACTCGACCGTACCATTCCAAACTTCCCGCTTTCACATCAATAGATTACGATCTGATGCCTCATCTGTAGGCAGAGCAGTTTTGTCTTTATTTTGACAAAAGCGGAGATGCTCCGCTTTTGTCCGGTATGATTTTGCTTAATAGTTCCGGCTCGGATCGACGTGGATATTGCCATCGTCATAGACCTGAATTTTCACGTCCGGATTTCCCTCAAATATCTGATATTCAACCCCGCGACGCATTTTCCATTGATAGCCGCGCTGAGGATCAGACGCATTCGAGGGCTCCCATTTCATTTCTGAGAATTCTTTGCCTTCAGACCAGCGATTTTCTTTTTTGGCAAAGACATTGCTCGGCGTGTCAGCCTGATCGCGCAAATTGAAATCGTAATAATTTTTACGATCCTGAAGAAGAATATCGCGGGCATTTTTCAGGGGCTTGCCCTTTTCATCAATCTTATCACGATCACTGATATGTGCCGTATAGGTCTCAACCAGTTTGGCCGGTTTTGATGTATCATTGCTTGCAGATACTGGCTGATTTTGGCTGGCTACGGGCTTGTCCGTCTGTGTTGCACTTGTTGTGCATGCTGTAAGCACGGAAAGCGATGTAAAGACTGTAATAATGCCTGTATACTTCAATCTTTCTCTCCCCCGCTGATTGAAGTCGCAGATATATGTTATTTTTTACGCTATTAAAACTATAGAAATGCGTCTCTTCCGCTAGTGACGGGCGAAATAGTAAAAATAAATCTGAATAGAATGCCGGATATATTTTAGAAAAGCGTTCCCTGACCGCTGTCTTTGGCACGCGGAGCTTTAGTTTTCTTGTCTTTGACAGACGGTTCGGCAGATTGCGGTTTTGGTGTCTGAACTGCCGGAGCTGGCGCTGAACCATCCGCAATGACGGAGCGATCACCGTCATGAAAGCGCAGTGTCAGATTTTCGCCTGTCTGCACTGCGGCAGCCGCTTTAACCGGCAGCCCCTGATCATTCAGTACAATAGCAAAGCCACGCTTGAGAACGCTTGTATGGGACAGGGTTTCCATCAGGCGGGTCAGTTCCAGACTGCGGGTACGGTATTTCTGCAGGCTATGACGCATGGCCTGATCGCCGCGCCGTTGCAGATTGGCAATATTGAGTGCCCATTGGCGGGAGCGGCGCAGGATCAGCTCGCCGGTCAGTCTTGATAATGTCTGCCGCAGAAAGTTGCGGCTGTTCTGCGTTTTGAGAGACAGGCCTCTGGGCAGGCGCTGATTGAGCTGTTGCAACTGCAAGCGGCGCTCTCTGATCTGTTGATTGAGCAGGCGCGGGGAGAGGTGGCGCTTCAAACCATCAAAACGCGCACGTTTTTGCTCTGTGCTGACCAGCAGCGCACGGCCCAGTCTGGAGCCTGCTTCATCAAAGCGGCGTCTCGGCAAAGCGAGCAGCTGATCGGTCGACGGCAATGCCCTTTGCAAAGCACGATAGGATTCACGCCGCCTGTCGATCAGGCGTGTCATGGCTGATGCCAGTCGTGCACTGTAAGATGCAAGCTGCGCTTGTAAATCTGTGCGAACCGGCACGGCCATTTCTGCTGCGCCGGTTGGTGTCGGGGCGCGCATATCTGCCGCGAGGTCTATCAGTGTCCAGTCGGTTTCGTGTCCTACGGCTGAGATAACCGGAATATCGGAGGCCGCAACTGCGCGTACTACATTCTCATCATTGAAACCCCAGAGGTCTTCCAGACTGCCGCCGCCACGGGCAACAATCAGTATATCCGGTCGGGGCAGCGCTTCGCCGAAATAGGCCGAGTTGAAACCGGCCACGGCACGGGAAACTTCCTCTCCGGTTGTCTCGCCCTGCACACGAACCGGCCAGACCAGTACATGCAGAGGAAAACGATCGGTAATCCGGTGAATAATATCGCGGATTACCGCGCCGGTCGGAGAGGTGATAACGCCGATTGTGCGCGGCATAAACGGAAGCAATTGCTTGCGGTCTGCATCAAACAGTCCTTCACGTGCCAGCCGCTGTTTACGCTCTTCGAGCAAAGCCATTAGTGCACCGGCACCGGCAGGCTCCATCTGCTCAATCACGATCTGATATTTGGATGAGCCCGGATAGGTGGTGAGCTTGCCGGTGGCAATCACTTCCATACCTTCTTCCGGCCGGAATTTAATGCGGCTCATGGAACCGCGCCAGATCACAGCCTCAATCCGTGCGCGCTCATCCTTGAGGGCGAAATAAGCGTGACCTGAGGAGTGCGGACCGCGATAACCGGAGATTTCGCCGCGCACCCGCACATGGCTGAACGTATCCTCAACAGTACGTTTCAGCGCACCGGATATTTCCGATACAGAATATTCCGCAACATTGGTCGCGTTATTTTCTGTCTGACGGTCGGGCGAATCTGGAAAAAAACTCATGACTCTATTGGCCATTTTATGGGCTTAGCGGTCAAGAGACTTTGCTGTTGTCCAGCGTGAAACGGTTTTCGGATAAGATACGCGTTACAATAAAGAGTTAAAGCATCGATCTGATTCAATCAGTCCCAAATGCGTTTTAAAAACAGTTTTGCCAGAAATGGATTTGATTATTCTGAAAAGCGGATCGGTTTTCGGAAGCTGGTTTTAATGGCACCGGCGATCAGATCAATGGCGGGTGCATGAATTCCCTGCGCACGAATGAGTGACAAAGCGCAGGAGGGCAGTTTGGGGAATCCGTCTTCCTCATTGAGTATGCGCATACCGCTTCCCACCATATTGTCAGGCAGAATCGAGATTGCGCTGCCGGAGCGCACCGCCATGAGGATGGATCGGGCGGAGGATGTGGATAAAACGATACGATACTCGCGCTGTATCGTGTTGAGTGTATCTGTCAGCACTTTGCGCCAGCTGCAATTTGTCTTGTTCATTGCCAGCGGTATAACAGGCTCTTCATGCGGAGAATTTTCCGCTGAGGTTGCCCAGACAAAACGGCTGGTATTGAGAACTTCCGAGCGTTTTTGCCCCGTATTATGGGTGATGAGGGCAAGATCCAGTGCCCCGCGGCGGATATGGTCAATCAGCGCATCTGTCGGTTCACAATGCAGAATGGTTTCAAATGCCGGATAATCACGGAATATAGGCTGCAAAGCATCCTGCACCATATGTTCCAGATAAATATCGGGCAGGCCGATACGTATATTGGCCTTCATTTTATCGGTGCGGAATGAGGCAACCGTTTCATTGTTCAGCTCAATAAGACGCCTTGCATAATTCAGCAGTTTTTCGCCATGCGGTGTCAGCAGGAGATGACGCCCTTCGCGGGCAAAAAGCGGCTTGCCGATACGTTCTTCAAGGCGGCGTATCTGCATGGAAATCGCAGACTGGGTTCGGAAAACACTGTCAGCCGTTTTGGTGAAGCTACCGGTTTCGGCAATCAGCAGAAAAGTACGCAACTGATCCAGGTCAAGTAGTGTCTGCATGCCATGCTCCGGTTAAGTTCCGGTAATCATATGGAATATCTTAATGAAGGCAAATGGTTTTATTGCAGTTTTTCAACATCTTTACTTGGATAAATATAAGATAAGTCAAATTTAATATATTGTGGTTTGCTTTTATTAAGACCTGTTCAGCTTTGTTAAGGAAATCATTGTGTATGTTGACACAATGTCAGGTGCAAATTGCAAAAATAAAAAAGAGCGGCTGCATTTTTTGAATCAGGCAGCCGCTCTTTATTCATGAAAGCGATTAGTAGGAATAGGCCTTAAAAACCGGCTCGACAGACTGGTTCCAGTCGCTGTCAAAGTGAGACAGCATTACCTCTGCCAATGGTTTTCCTGACTTGGCAATAGCTTCCAGCGGTTCAACATAGATACTCTCGTCGCGCCCGTTTTCATCCGTATTTTTACGGCTCTTAAGCCCCTGAGACGCGATTGCGACTGCCTGTGCTGCAATATCTGCGACTTTGCCCTTGCCGAATGGCGTGGCAAGACCGCTTGCTGGCACAGCGTTACGCATTGCAACCACTTGCTCGAAATCCCAGTCCTTTGTCAGATCCAGCGCCGCATTCAGTGCATCCTGATCATAGAGCAGGCCAACCCAGAAAGCGGAAAGTGCTGCAATATGGGGCAGCGGGCCACCGTCAGCACCACGCATTTCGAGGAAGCGCTTAAGGCGGACTTCCGGAAACAGTGTGGAAATATGGTTCGCCCAGTCGCCCATATTAGGCTGTCCGGCAGTCGGATGATCCTTCATTGCGCCGTTCAGAAACTGGCGGAATGTAATATGCGTGCAGTCAATATAGTGGCCGCCGCGCATGATGAAATACATCGGCACATCCAGCGCCCAGTCTACATAATCAGCAAAGCCGAAGCGCTCTGAGAACACGAATGGCAGGACACCTGCACGTCTGTTATCCGTGTCGCGCCAGATGTCTGAGCGCCATGATTGCAGGCCGTTGGATTTGCCTTCCGTGAATGGCGAGGAGGCAAAAAGCGCAGTCGCGACAGATTGCAGCTTCATGCTGACCTGCATTTTGTGGCGCATATCCGTTTCAGAACCGAAGTCGAGATTCACCTGAATGGTCGAGGTGCGATACATCATATCCAGCCCCTGACTGCCGACTTTAGGCATATAGGCTGTCATAATGGCATAGCGGGATTTCGGCATAACCGGCGTTTCAGCACGCGTCCATTTCGGACTGCCGCCCATACCAAGGAAACGGATGCCGAGCGGTGCCGCAATTGTCTGCACATCTTTCAGATGCTGACTGGCTTCCGCATAGGTCTGATGAATGGTCTGCAGCGGTGCACCGGAGAGCTCAAACTGGCCGCCGGGTTCCAGAGAAATTGCACCCTGACCCTGCGGGCTGACCAGACCGATCAGTTTGCCTTCGTCGATAATCGGATCCCAGCCAAGACGCAGCTGCATCGCTTCCAGAATGGCACGGATGCCTTGCGTGCCTTCATAGGGAACAGGGCTGTTATCTTTGGTATAATAGGGAAATTTCTCATGCTCAGTGCCGATGCGCCATTTGTCCTGTGGCTTACAGCCTTCTGCGAGATATTCAGCCAGTTCCTCAATGCCGGAAATGGCTGTTTCGTCTGTGGTATCCCGAGCCATGCTTTGCATTACCCTATTTTGTAGTTGTCACTATTCATATATGTGATTGGCGTTTTTTTATCCAACACGCAAGTGGAATTATTGGGCATAATTATTTGGAATAATAACAGGACGCGTAATTGAGCCTTGTCCTGTTGCGAAGAACCCTGAAAAAAAATGCGCTATTGCCGGAATTATGCCGTGAGTGGTGGATAAAATAACAGGATTACTGCCAGTCGCCGATACTTGCCTGAATCACAGCCATGGCTGCTACCGCAGCGGTATCAGCGCGTAAAATTCTGGGGCCAAGCGGAATCGCTGTCACAAAATCCTGCTTATGCAAATATTGACGTTCATCTTCTGAAAAGCCGCCTTCAGGACCAATGAAAACACCGGCAGGCTTGCCTTTCAGGCTGGTCAATAATGGCAGGGGATTGTTGCCCTCGGCGGCCTCGTCACAGAATATCAGCGCGCGTGCTTCATCCCATTGCTCCATGAATTTATCAAAGCGCAACGGCTCCCTGTATTCCGGCAGGATGAGAATTCCGCATTGTTCTGCGGCTTCACGCATATTGGCCTGCATCCGCTCGCTGTTGAGCTTGGGCATCTGGCAATGCTGGGTGATAACCGGCTGTAAGACGGAAGCGCCCATTTCCACGGCTTTCTGTATAATATAATCCATGCGGCCGGTTTTCAGCGGGGCAAAACAATAATGAAAATCAGATGCCGGCGGCTGCGGACGTGTTTGCTCGGCAGGGTGCAGAGTGACGCGTTTTTTGCCTGTTTGCTCTATATGCGCGAGCCATTCACCATCCCGCCCGTTGAACAGCAAAATCTTGTCATTGTCCCGCATACGCAGAACATTGAGCAGGTAATGTGCCATATCCGCCGGAGCCTCAATGGGGTGATCCGGTTGCAGGGGAAGGTCAATAAGCAGTCGTTGCATTCTGTAATTTGCGCGCATCGGCTACGGATGGCAGAGAGAAGGCTGGCAGGTCAAGTGATAAAGAGTGCTGTAACCTCGATGTTAAAAAACAGAGCAGCAAAATAAACGGAGAAATCCTCGGCAAAGGAAATGCAGTGGCCATTTGTGGCGCTGTCATTGCGCTTGTCACGGAGACTCACTGCGGTGGCTCAGCCGGAAATTTGGGGCTTGGGTGGCGTATTTTGCTTATGCGTAAAGATCTATGGTTACTATTTGATTGAGTGAGATCGGGTTTTTACACTGCACAGAGCCGTTTCAGTTGCTGATCTGCCACAATGAAAATCAAACTGATTTTTGTATGTGTTTTTAGCGTGTATCTTGCGCATGTTTTATTGCTGTTAAGATCGGCTGCTTATATCTGGAAGCACCTTTCAACAATGCTGAGTCCGTGTGCATCTTTATGCAATGTGCCGGTTCATGCTGAATTTAGTCCGCTTCCGGGAGACTTGTTTCCATGTCCGCAAAGAGCGCCACGCTCCTGACCGTCCTTATGTTGTCTGCAATCCTGTTTACCGGATTGGGCTTGCTCTCCGTTGAAACCGGCGGCAGCGCAGTTGCAAATGACGGATACGGCATTTCGTCTTTCCATCATTAATAATCAGGATCAGCTGATGTTTCTCTGACGGGAAATATTGGTTTCTTATAAAAAAGCCGCGCTGGTCACTGATCGCGCGGCTTTTGTGTGTCTGATTTTTAAACTGTCTATATGTGCTCAGTCGCCGGTTGCATTAATGCGGGGTGCCGACCTCATCGCGATATTCAAGAATATCGCCTGGCTGGCATTCAAGGACACGGCAGATTTTTGCCAGTGTTTCAAAGCGTATGCCGCGCACTTTGCCGGATTTGAGCAGGGATACATTGGGTTCCGTAATGCCTATATCGGCCGCAAGCTGGCGTGAGCGGATTTTTTTACGTGCTAAAACAACATCAAGATTGACAACAATTGACATTTTTCACCTTAAAAAATTGAATAAAATATATTTATACTTGGCTCTGTTTTAATTCTTAAAATTGCATGGAATTTTCATAATCTGATTTCAGAAAAAACCGGAAATATAATAAATTAACAGGCGGAAAAAAATCGTCCTTTCTCTATTGGAAATTTATAACTCATCATATGAAAAAAACCATAAATGGATACTGCAATAAAATGCAGGTAATAAAAAGGGTGGTGGTGATTATTAGTTGCAATCTTGATGTATTGGTTAATTAATTTTATGTCGTTTTGTATTTAGAAATTTAATTAATTTGATAAATATTTATATTTTAATTTAATTTTTCAGTAAAAATAAAATCAATAGTTTGACACCATCAGATTTTTGCTGATTTATTCATGTTAAAATAAAGCACTCGTATAATTTATACGAGTGCTTTGATAATTAAGCAGATTTTTTGAAAAATATATTTCGAAATGACAGATTAACCGAAGGTTGTCGGATCAGGCCCGATACGTCCGTCAGAAGCATCCAGCTTGTTGATCTCGTCATGCTCGATACCCGGAAGCTTGAAATCTGTGACTTCAAAATTTTCTTTAATACGGGCAGGGGTGACTGATTTCGGAATGACAACATTGCCGATATCCAGATGCCAGCGCAGAATGACCTGAGCGACAGATTTGCCGTGATTGGCGGCAATGGCTTTCAAAACCGGATTGTCCAGAATTTTACCCTGTCCGAGCGGGCTCCATGCTTCTGTAGCGATATTATGCTGCTGGTGGAACTGGCGCAGGTTATCCTGCTGGAAATAAGGGTGCAGCTCGATCTGGTTGATGGCCGGTACAACATCTGTTTCACGCAGGATGCGTTGCAGATCAGCTGTGCGGAAATTGGAAACGCCGATTGATTTCACACGGCCTTCTTCACGCAATTTGATGAGTGCACGCCATGTATCAAGAAATTTATCTTTATTCGGCATTGGCCAGTGAATGAGATAAAGATCAAAATAATCTGTGCCGAGGCGCTCAGCCGAAGCATCAAAAGCTTTCAGGGTGGAATCATAACCCTGATCGTCATTCCAGACTTTCGTTGTCAGAAAAATATCCTGACGTGCGATGCCGGAATTACGAATTGCCTGACCGACACCCTTTTCATTCTTGTAAATTGCGGCAGTATCAATGTGACGGTAGCCGGTTTCAAGCGCGGTTGTCACACTGGCGACGGCTTCTTCATCGCTGACCTGCCATACACCGAAACCCAGTTGCGGAATGGAGTTGCCGTCGTTCAGTTTGATCGCAGCTACGGTCATGTCCTTATTCCTTTTCTGTTTTTTGCGCCGGTAATTTCATCGCATTGTTTGGGATAAACCGGCGAAGCACTTTGCAGAACGCAATCTTGAATCAGTTCTTACAGTTTTTGCAAGACCGGCTTATGTCAAAAGCGATAAATTATTGGGGGTGGTTTTTCACAAGCCTGTCTGTTGCCGGACAGATTTCTTCTTGCGTGTGCAATGCCTGACAGGCTGCCGGAGGCGAGATGCGAGTAAAAGCGCAGCTTGCCATGCAATGAATAGAAAAGCCCCGTATCATCGTCTGATACAGGGCTTTTGATTTTGAGGCGTTTAAGCAAAAATCCTATTCTGCTCTTCAGGATAGACTCAGAGAACGACGACTTTTGTGCCCACCGGCACCCGTTCATAGAGGTCTTCCACATCCTGATTGCGCATGCGGATACAGCCGGAGGATACTGCCCGTCCGATGGTGGACGGCGCATTGGTGCCGTGAATACGATAGAGCGTATTGCCTAAATACAGCGCACGTGCGCCGAGCGGATTGGCAATACCGCCTTCCATACGGACAGGAAGAATGCGGCCTTTCTTGCGCTCGCGGGCAATCATTTCTTTCGGCGGATGCCATGTCGGCCATTCGGCCTTGCGGCTCACGGTTTCTGTACCTTTCCAGCTGAAACCTTCTTTACCGACACCTACGCCGTAGCGGCGGGCTTTGCCATTATCTCCGACAAGATACAGAAACTTGTTTCTCGTATCGATCACGATTGTTCCGGACTTATGGGAGGCTGAGTAATCAACTTCCTGCGGCAAATAGATCGGGTTCATACCGCCCGCAGCCTTTGCAGGATTTTGCGGTGCTGCCGCGCTGGTGCGGATGAATGAACCCTGCTGATAGGTTGCATTCCGTTGCAGGGCTTTATCCTGTTTTGTGCGTGCTTGCTGGCGTGTGGCGGAGCGTTGCGCCGGTGCCTGAATGCCTTGTGATCCGCTGTTGCGGTAGATACGCGGCTTTGATGGCGCAAGCTGAGTGGCATAGCGCTGTGGCTGCAATTGAGTGACCCAAGGCGCACTCAGATCAGGGCTGAGAACCAGAGGCGGCGGTGTGGCATAACGGTCATTGGCAAATGCTCCGCCAGCTGAAATGGCGGACAGGGCAAAAGCAGCAATGGATGCGATCAGCAGCAGATGACGTGGTTTCATCAGATCGTCCTGTGTTGAAGTCATGCCTGAAACTGTGATGCACTGTGCAGCAGGCGAGACATGCAGATTCCTTTGCCTCGACTGTGATGCCTGACCCTTTTGAAAAGGTGAATCACTGCCTTGCGGATGCGCAAATGCGATGAAAACTTTCTCTTTTGGTTATCAGCAGGTAAATATTTCGGGTTGGGTTTCGTGGCTGATTTCTGTCTTGAAACGGAAGATATGTTCTTTTTTTGTTCCATGTCAAATGAAATATGCTATAGAGAGACTCGTTGGTTTGGGCAGAGATGGCGCGGGTGAAAAATGACGCAGGATATACCGGTTCTGGAAGCAGGATTGCATTTGGGGGGAGACGGGCGTGTGCGCTGTGGTTGGCATGGCGGTTTGCCGGATTATCTGCTTTACCATGACACGGAATGGGGATTTCCGGTTGATAATGATCGCCGTCTTTTCGAGAAAATCTGTCTGGAGGGCTTTCAGTCAGGCCTGTCATGGCTGACAATTCTGCGTAAGCGTGAAAATTTCCGCCGTGCTTTTGCAGAGTTTGATTTTCATAAAATGACGCAGTTTACTGATGAAGATGTTGAGCGTCTGATGCAGGATAAGGGCATTGTACGCCACCGCGGCAAGATCAAATCAGCGATTAATAATGCAGGTCGTGCGATTGATCTGATTGCCGAAAAAGGCTCGCTGGCTGCTTATTTCTGGAGCTTTGAGCCGCAGCCGAAAGACCGGCCGGCACGATTTGATCTGGCTGCCTATAAAGCGAACCCTTTAACCGAGATTTCTACCCGTATCAGCAAGGATTTGAAGAGGCGCGGCTGGTCATTTGTCGGCCCGACAACAGTCTATGCTTTTATGCAGGCGATGGGGTTGGTCAATGATCATCTGGAAGGTTGTTATTGCCGCCCGGTGATTGAGCGCTTGCGGCAGGATTTTGTACGGCCAGCATAATATGTTTCTGCGCGGATCTTGCTCTTGCCGCATGCAAACTGATCGGTTAGGAAACATACGCGCCTTTCAAGCATATTAAGGCATTTAATCTTCAAGATAACTCAAGTTTAGCGGATCAGTATCATGGCAAATAAAGCGGAGAAGATGAAAGCGCGGTTGCCGCGCGGCTTTGTGGACCGTGAGCCTCATGATCTGCGTGCTGCTGAGAAAATGCTGGCGACTATCCGTGAGGTTTATGAGCGCTACGGTTTTGATCCGATTGAAACGCCGCTTGTTGAATATACTGATGCGCTGGGCAAATTCCTGCCGGATCAGGATCGTCCGAATGAAGGTGTGTTCTCGCTTCAGGATGATGATGAACAATGGCTGTCGCTGCGCTATGATCTGACTGCGCCGCTGGCGCGTCATGTGGCTGAGAATTTCAATGAAATTCAGCTGCCGTTCCGCACCTATCGCAATGGCTGGGTATTCCGCAATGAAAAGCCGGGTCCTGGCCGTTTCCGCCAGTTCATGCAGTTTGATGCGGATACTGTTGGTGCACCGGGCGTGTCTGCCGATGCGGAAATGTGCATGATGGCAGCGGATACGCTGGAGCGTCTCGGCATTCAGCGCGGCGATTATATGATCCGCGTCAATAACCGTAAGGTTCTCGACGGTGTTCTGGAAGCGATTGGTCTGGCCGGCGATGACAATGCCGGACGCCGCCTCAATGTGCTGCGTGCCATCGACAAGCTCGACAAATTTGGCGAAGAGGGCGTGAAACTGCTGCTCGGCGAAGGCCGCCGCGATGAATCCGGCGACTTTACCAAAGGTGCTGGCCTTGATGCTGCGGCAATTGCCAAAGTGCTCGATTTTACTGCTGCCGGTGCGGAGGATGGTCAGCAGACCATCGCGAATTTACGTGCTGTTGTTGAAGGCAATGCCCGTGGCACAGAAGGCGTTGAAGAACTCGCGCAGATGCAGATTTTATTTGATGCAGGCGGCTATGCCGGTCGCGTCAAAATCGATCCGTCTGTTGTGCGTGGTCTCGAATATTACACCGGTCCTGTTTATGAGGCCGAACTGCAATTCGACGTCACCAACGAAAAGGGTGAAAAAGTCGTATTCGGTTCTGTTGGCGGCGGTGGCCGTTATGATGGTCTGGTATCACGTTTCCGCGGCCAGCCGGTTCCGGCAACAGGTTTTTCGATCGGTGTTTCCCGTCTGATGACAGCGCTGAAAAACCTTGGCAAGCTTGGCACAGAAGATGCAATGGCGCCGGTTGTCATTACGGTGATGGATGGTGATGCCGAAAGCCTCGGCCGCTACCAGAAATTCACGCAGGATCTGCGCGATGCCGGTATCCGTGCCGAGATGTATCAGGGTAACTGGAAGAAGTTCGGTAATCAGCTGAAATATGCGGACCGCCGCAATGCACCGCTTGCGATTATTCAGGGTGGTGACGAACGTGCCAATGGCGAAATCCAGATTAAGGATCTGATCGAGGGCAAGCGTCTTTCCGGTGAGATCGAAAGTAATGAGGAATGGCGCGCCAGCCGTCCGGCACAGATCACTGTCAAGGAAGCTGATCTGGTTGCGGAAGTGAAGCGTATTCTGGCTGAACAGGCTGAGGATCGTTTGCAGGAACTAAGCAGGCAGGCGAAGTAAAATGAGCAATCGTCAAACAGCAGATATTGCCGCTGATCTGGCGTCTTATTTTGCAACCACGTCGAGTGAAGCCGTTGATATTCCGATCCTGCAACCGGCCGATCCGTTCCTGGATATGGCCGGTGAGGATTTGCGCAGCCGGATTTTTCTGACCGAGAATGAAAATGGCGACAGTCTGTGCTTGCGTCCGGAATTCACCATTCCGGTCTGCCGCAATCATATTGCGCTGAATGCAGCCACGCCGAAGCGCTATTCCTATATTGGCGAGGTTTTCCGCCAGCGCCGTGAAGGCGGCACCAGCTTTCATCAGGCCGGTATCGAAGATCTTGGCGGCGATAATGAACCGGCCTCCGATGCGCGCTCTCTGAGCGATGCGTTGAATGCTGTGCATCAGGCAGCTCCTAATGCGTCATTGCAGGTGCTGCTCGGCGATCAGTCTGTTTTTGAAGCTGTTCTGGCATCTCTCGGCCTGCCACGTGGCTGGCAGAAAAAGCTGGCGCGTGCTTTTGGTAGTGCTGAACTACTGGAACAGGCCTTGCAGGATTTGGCATCACCGCGTCTTGGTAATGTCATTCCTGAGCGTTTGCGTCAGATTGTGGATGAACAGGGCGAAGATGCTTTGGTCACTGCACTTGCGCAGGAAATGCAGGTTGCAGGTATTTCACCGGCCGCAGGCCGCAGCCCTTCTGAGATTGCACGGCGTCTGATGGAGAAGCAGCAATTGGCTGCGGTTCAGCTGGCAGATCGGGTGCTGACAGCACTTAAGACATTCCTGTCCATTCGCGTGCCGCTGGAACAGGCGACTGTACAGCTGACAGAATTCGCCGAACAAAACGGTCTTGATCTCGGCGCTGCATTGCAGAGCTTCGGCAAACGTGTTGAGGAAATGCGTAAGGCTGGTATTGATCTCGGCATCATCACTTATGATGCAGGTTTTGGCCGTCCGCTCGATTATTATACCGGTCTGGTTTACGAAATTACCAGTCGTGATGCTGATTGCGGTGTGATTGTCGGTGGCGGACGTTATGATCGTTTGCTGACAATGCTGGGTGCGAAAGAGCGTATTTCCGGTGTTGGTTTCTCCATCTGGCTCGACCGTTTACAAAAATGTGCCGAGGCAACACAGGCAGGAGCACGCTCATGACTGTAACACTGGCTTTGCCTTCCAAAGGCCGCCTGAAAGAGCAAACAATTGCAGTGATGGCGAAAGCCGGATTGCATGTCGTTCTGCCGGAAGATGACCGAAATTACCGCGCCCGTATTGAAGGTGTGGATGATGTGGATATTCTGTTTCTCTCCGCGTCAGAAATTGCCCGTGAACTGGGTTATGGCACGGTTGATCTCGGTGTCACCGGTGAAGACCTGATCCGTGAGACGCTGGCACGTGCCGATGAAAAAGTGCAGATTGAAACGCAGCTTGGCTTTGGCCATGCGGATGTGATCGTTGCCGTGCCGGAAGTCTGGCATGATGTGGCGACAATGGCCGATCTGGATGATGTGGCTGCGGATTTCCGTCAGCGTCATGGTCGCCGTTTGCGGATTGCCACCAAATATTGGCGGCTGACACAGCAGTTTTTCTCTCAGAAGCACGGGATTCAGGTTTACCGTATTGTTGAGAGCTTGGGTGCAACAGAAGGCGCCCCGGCTGCCGGTTCTGCGGATATTATCGTTGATATCACATCGACCGGTTCGACATTACGAGCCAATAGGCTGAAAATTCTGGATGACGGTATTATGCTGAAGTCGCAGGCTTGTCTTGTTTCTGCGCGCCGCAGTCTGGATAATCCGCGAGTGACGGAAATTATCAGCCGTATTTGTGACAGTTTGAAATAAGCTTACATATTTAAAAAAAGAAAGGCCGCAATTCTCATGAATTGCGGCCTTTTTTGATAGGTCAAAAGCGTTTGGCAATTAGCGACCGCGACGGTCAACCGAATATGCGCCGGCACCGGTTACGGCGAGCAGCAGCAGACCACCTGCAATTGCGAGGTTCTTCTGTGCCATCAGTGCGTTCATGCCTTCGGCAAAGTCCATATGGGCTACCAGTGTGGCGCCGATGGTGAACAGGGCAACAACGACCGCTGCGATACGGGTCTGGAAACCAATCAAAATGGCGAGGCCGCCAACAAATTCAACCAGACCAACGAGAACTGCGGTCACGCTTGGCATTGGCAGGCCGATCGCACCGAAATATTGCGCAGTACCTTCAAGGCCGGTCAGCTTGCCCCAACCTGCAAGAATGAAAAGAATAGCAAGAAAGATGCGGGAGATCAGAATAATAATGGAATTCTGGGAGGCGGAAACAGTGCTCATTATGAGGCTCCGGATGATATATTGCTGGAGGAGGGTAAGAGGCTTCCAGGCAATAAAAGTTAACAATAGAAAAGTGATTTATGCTGCAGGCTCATTGTGCGCAGCATGAATTGCTGTTGCGCAATGGATAACTAATAAGTGACTGTATTGTAAATATAGACAGATATTGACATATTGTTCATCAATAGTGAACCCTAAAATAGCATGTTGAAATTTAACACCGATAGCCCTGCGTTGATAGCAGGTTAAGGTTACAAGAGCTTATAAAAGAAAGCGGCCCGTAACAGTGCGCTGTTACGGGCTGCAATTAATTCATCTGCAGAGCAGTTTATGCAGGGTGTAACATCAGTTCCGGACGCACTAAAGCTTCATATTCTGCTTCACTGACAAGACCACTTTTTAGAGCTTCCTCGCGCAAAGTCGTGCCATTATGATGGGCAGTCTTGGCGATTTTTGCTGCTGCGTCATAGCCGATCTGCGGTGCGAGAGCCGTTACCAGCATCAATGAATTTTCCATCAGTTCATGGATGCGGGCTTCATTGGCTTCAATACCGTCAATACAATGATCGACAAAGGAGTTCATACCGTCAGCCAGCAGCCGGATAGATTGCAGCACATTGGCCGCGATCACCGGTTTGAAAACATTCAGCTCAAAATGCCCCTGACTGGAAGCAACGGTGACGGTGGTGTGGTTGCCGAAAACCTGAGTGGCAACCATGGTCAAAGCTTCTGCCTGTGTCGGATTGACCTTACCCGGCATGATCGATGAACCCGGCTCATTTTCCGGCAACTGTAATTCGCCGAGGCCGGAGCGGGGGCCGGAGCCGAGAAAACGGATATCATTGGCAATCTTAAACAGATCAGCGGCAAGCGCATTCAAACTGCCATGAAGATTGAGCAGAGCGCCGTGGGAGGCAAGTGCCTCGAATTTATTCGGGGCGGTTTTAAACGGCAGGCCGGTAATATTGGCAACCGCATCGGCAAAACCGGTATCAAAACCTTTAGCGGAGTTCAGGCCGGTGCCGACCGCTGTGCCGCCCTGTGCCAGCAGATAAACATCTGTCAGGCTCTGCACAATACGGTGCCTGCCATATTCTGCCGCCGCACGGTAACCGGAGAATTCCTGCCCCAGTGTGACAGGCGTGGCATCCTGCGTATGGGTACGACCGATCTTGATCAGATGTGCGAATTTCTCTTCCTTGGCTTTCAGCGCATCAATCAGATGATCGAGGGCAGGGAGCAGGCGGGATGTGACTTCAACCGCCGTGGCAATATGCATGGCAGTCGGGAAACTGTCATTGGAGGATTGCCCCATATTCACATGGTCATTCGGGTGAACCGGCTTTTTGCTGCCGATTGTGCCGCCGAGCATTTCAATCGCGCGGTTGGAGATCACCTCATTCACATTCATATTCGATTGCGTGCCGGAACCGGTCTGATAAATCACCAGCGGGAAATGGTCGTCCAGCTTGCCTTCAACAACCTCTGCAGCAGCCACAGTAATGGCGCGGCCTAATACCGGATCAAGTTTGCCCAGAGCAATATTTGTCTCGGCTGCGGCCTGTTTGACAATGCCGAGTGCATGAATGAGCGATAGTGGCTGGCGATCTGTTCCGATTTTAAAATTTTGCAGAGAGCGCTGGGTCTGCGCACCCCAGTAACGATCATTATCAACAGCGATAGGGCCGAAACTATCGGTTTCGGTACGTTGGTCAGACATTTACAGCTCCTGAAGTTCTGTATTCTGGGAAGATGTCAGAGTGTCATATGGTAGCAGTTACAGGTATTACGAGGCCGTGCAAAACACAGTTTTGTGTAGGCTTCTGCACGATCGCGAGTGAAAATAAGTTTAATATTTTCAGTGCGGTGCCGTTATCGCCCGTGCAATATTAAAGGCGGTTCAGTCGTCCTCGGTCTCATCATCCGGATTTTCTATCCAGGCAGTAGGATCGATTTTTTTCTGGGTTGTGCTGTCAATGAAAGTCCACCAGCCTGCATCGCTTTCATTCCAGTCGCCACCGGTTTTTTGAAGCTGTTCAAGCCGGCGATAACGGGCAGGAGATTCATTGAGCTGACCATCAAAGTCTGTCCAGAGTACCGTGATTGTGCGTCCGTCCTGCGGTGCCGTTGTAATCGGGTGTTCTTTACGCATTCGTCTTCCCTCCGTTGCGGTGCAATGAAAGCACTGTTCAGATCAGAACAGCGAAGCTTGTAAATGCAAACCTATAGCGCATTCCGGAAAGTGTGAAGCATTTATATGTAAAACAGAGTGCTCAGATGAAGAGGTCAGCTAACAGGCTGAACCATGGCTTCACAAGCGCAAATGGCATATCGGAGCTCTTATTTATGACTTGTGAAAAGCGGAAATTGTGCTGAGAAAGGCGTGGGAAGACGGGTTTCCCCGTCTTCCCTATGCGCGGTCAGCAGTTCCTTCAAGCGGGGGCAAATAGGAGTGCCGACCAGCGCAAGCTGCAGATTTTCAATCTTTAAAGCCTGATCCTTAAGGAGATACTAAAATAATTTTGAGTTATCATTAAGTACAGTAACTTTAAAAAAATAATGCATTGCAATTGTGATGGTCGCTAATCGCATTGGTTACAATTTATTTAGAAATATCTCTCCTGAAAAATGGAGAGGCTACATAATCAGCTTGAATGCATAAGGCAAGCTATATCCTGTGCCGCATCGCTATGCCGTGCAGATTTTAGTGTTTTGATATAAAAAAAGCCTCCGACAAATCGGAGGCTTTCTCGTTTCAGAACTGCTTTGCAGCTCTGATTATTTTGGAAAACGAGCTTTATGGACTTCTTAGAAGTCCATGCCGCTACCCGCACCGCTTTGCGGTGCAGGCTTATTCTCTCATGGGCGTAAAAAAAGCCCCTGATTTCTCAGAGGCTTTTTCATTTCTTAGCCGCATTATCGTGGCCGTACAGGCGCTCACGCCTGTGCTACGAAATGCTCGGATGGATTTCTTAGAAATCCATGCCGCCCATGCCGCCCATGCCGCCGCCTGGCATTGCTGGCATGCCGCCGTCTTTCTTCGGCAGTTCAGCAATCATGGCTTCGGTGGTGATCATCAGGCCAGCGATAGAAGCTGCGTTCTGCAGAGCAGTACGTACAACCTTAACCGGATCAACAACACCAGCTTTGATCAGATCGCCATATTCGTTGGTTGCAGTGTTGTAACCAAAGGTTTCGGAAGCGTTTTCGAGGATTTTACCAACGATTACGGATGCTTCTTCACCGGCGTTTGTGGTGATCTGACGGGCAGGAGCCTGGATCGCACGACGGATGATGTTGATACCGGCGTCCTGATCAGCATTGATACCTGTAACGGTAATCTTAGCCGATGCGCGGAGCAGGGCAGTACCGCCACCAGGTACGATACCTTCTTCAACCGCAGCGCGGGTTGCGTTCAGAGCATCGTCAACGCGGTCTTTGCGTTCTTTAACTTCAACTTCAGTTGCACCGCCAACGCGGATAACTGCTACACCGCCAGCGAGCTTGGCAAGACGTTCCTGCAGCTTTTCGCGGTCGTAGTCGGAAGAAGTTTCTTCGATCTGCTGTTTGATCTGGCCAACGCGGGCTTCGATTTCAGCTTTCGAACCGGCACCATCAACAACAGTTGTGTTTTCTTTGGTGATCGCAACTTTCTTCGCACGGCCGAGCATGTCGAGGGTCACGGATTCCAGCTTGATGCCGAGATCTTCGGAGATAACCTGACCACCGGTGAGGATAGCGATATCTTCGAGCATTGCCTTACGACGATCGCCGAAGCCAGGAGCCTTAACAGCAGCAATTTTCAGGCCGCCGCGCAGCTTGTTAACAACCAGAGTTGCCAGTGCTTCGCCTTCTACGTCTTCAGCAATGATGACGAGTGGCTTGGAGGTCTGAACAACAGCTTCGAGAACCGGCAGAAGAGCCTGCAGATTGGAAAGCTTCTTTTCGTGCAGAAGGATGTAAGCGTCTTCCAGTTCTGCAACCATCTTTTCTGGGTTGGTTACGAAATAAGGAGACAGGTAGCCGCGGTCAAACTGCATACCTTCAACAACTTCCAGCTCGGTTTCAGCTGTCTTGGCTTCTTCAACAGTGATGACGCCTTCGTTGCCGACTTTCTGCATCGCTTCCGCAATCATGCGGCCGATTTCAGCTTCACCGTTAGCGGAGATTGTGCCAACCTGAGCAACTTCTTCAGAAGTGTTGATTTTCTGAGCTTTGCCGAGGAGGTTTGCAACAACTTCAGTCACAGCCAGATCAATACCGCGCTTCAGATCCATCGGGTTCATGCCGGCAGCAACAGCTTTTGCGCCTTCCTGAACGATCGCCTGACCGAGAACGGTAGCGGTTGTTGTACCGTCACCGGCAGTGTCATTGGTCTTGCTTGCTACTTCGCGCAGCATCTGTGCGCCCATGTTTTCGAACTTGTCTTCAAGTTCTACTTCTTTGGCAACCGATACACCGTCTTTGGTGATGCGTGGCGCACCGAAAGATTTGTCGATAACAACGTTACGACCTTTAGGGCCGAGCGTTACTTTAACAGCATCTGCAAGGATATCGACGCCGCGCAGCATTTTTTCGCGCGCTGAACGACCGAATTTTACGTCTTTAGCAGCCATTTTTCTCTCCTGGAGCCTGAGGTCTTGCCTTCAAGGCTTCCCGATTTGAACTGTTGAAAAGGAATGATGAATAAGCCCGGGCTATGAACCGCTCAGGCTAAATCGAAAATCAGGCAATGATTCCGAGAATGTCGGATTCTTTCATGATCAGCAGGTCTTCGCCGCCGATCTTCACTTCTGTGCCGGACCATTTGCCGAACAGAACGCGGTCGCCAGCTTTAACGTCCAGAGCAACCAGCTTGCCGCTTTCATCGCGGTTGCCGGAACCAACGGCGACAACTTCGCCTTCAGACGGCTTTTCTTTGGCTGAATCAGGAATAATGATGCCACCGGCTGTCTTTGCTTCCGATTCTACACGACGAACGACAACGCGGTCATGAAGAGGGCGGAAATTGATCTCTGCCATGGATATAACCCTTGAAAATACGCCTTGAAATAAGGCAGCAAAATGAGTTGAAGGCCTTTCGGCCCGTGGATTATTAGCACTCTCTTTGTGTGAGTGCTAACGTGCTTTTGATATAGGAAAGAGCCGTTTCGGAGTCAAGGTTTCCGGCAGACATAAAAGACAATATTGCCGGTAATAAACCCTGTAAAAACTGACAGGGGGCATCGTAAATCAGATGCTTAGGCACAAATATGATGCCCGTCCTGCGGATTTATAAGTGCCTGACGGCAACAAATTTACATGTCTCAAAAGCGTGTCGCTGGGTTTCGGATATTATTGTTCGAATGTGAAGGCGGTATGAATTCTGTTGTGAGGGTGAAAAACATAAAACCACGGCGGGCTCTGTGCAGCCGCGCCGTGGTTTTTCTCATCAATCAGCGGACAACACGCAGATTGGATAATTCATCGGCAATTTCGCGGAATGTCTGTTCAAGATTGCCGCCGGTTGTATTCCAGAAAAGTTTTGCCCGCTGGGTAGGAAAGTCCTTATCAAATCGCACCCGAGATTCTGAGGCGCATTGTTTCATAGTTTCCATCTGCTTGCGATCTGTCGCATTGTTCTGCCGCAGATCAAGCGCAACAGTCATCACCATGATTTTGTCCTGTTTTGCAAGCTCGCACAATTTTTTGAAGCGCGCATTCAGTGCTTCAGTATAATAGGCATTGTCATGAACATTGCTGGCGCCGCGCGCTTCCTGAAAGATACGTGTTCTGTCGTAGGATTTAGTTGTAACTGCGGTATATCCCAGTGAAGAATAGTTGGATATGTTGTTTGCATAGTCTGTACCGCCGAGTGAGTTGTAACGGTAATAAGTGTTGGCACCATCGGTCAGAACAATGACGACTTTATCATTGCCCCGCTCCGAAATAGCTCTTCCGCCTGCAAATGGCGAATTCTGGATAAGCGTTCTCCAGCCCCAGACCATACCTTCCGGCACATTTGTACCGCCATCCGGTTGCATTTTGGCAATGGCATTTTTTACCGTTCTCAGGCCATTGTCAGTTGTTACATCTGTAAGTGTAGTGATCGGCGTTGTTGTGCAGCTGTAATTCGGACCGGATGTTCCTTCACCAGACGTGTTTTGCGCGATGTAGTATTTTTTCAAATCCCGTTGCATCGTTTGATAGCTGTCGTAGCGTCCCCCGTTATCCGACCACCAATGGTTCAGAGAGCGGCTGGTGTCATATTCATCGGGGGCGAACATCGGCACATACATCGTGTCAGGCTTATCAATCGTCGGGCGATCAGCATTAATGCCATACTCACCCGGGCGTGCTTCTACACAACCTTTCCAGCTTGTATATGTTCTGCCACGTGTGGTTTGCATGTCATTATACAGGCTGAACCGCGTGAAATAATGGCCGTTTTCGCTTCCCCAACCAGACCCTTGTTTAAAATAAGCACCATCACGAAGAATGATATTTTTATTGTACCCGACATTGATAGGGTTGTTTGCCGTGGGCATGGTGAAGTTTTCATAATGAACCGGCGAAATGCCGGTCTGATCCATCCATAGCTGGGTCTGGTTTTCAGGGCCGATATTGACTGAGGCAGCAAAAGGAACCAGGGAAAACTGTACCGGATTTTCAAGATGCGTTATAAGCTTGGCCTGTTCTGCCAGCTTGTCTACAAGTTGAGTGGATGCCTGCTTAAGTAAATCTATGCGTTTGAGACCTGAGCCCGAACCGGGGTCAGCCATCGAGCCGGAATTATCAAGGACAAGAGCGACTTCCAGAGTATTCTTAAGGCGTACAGTTGCAGACATTGAAAAAGTATATTTATCCCAGTCAACTTCATCTTTCGTCATTGCCATTACGGCTCTTCCGTAAAATGAAATATAACGGAAGGATGCGCCGGCAACGATTTGCTGGTCTGAATCGCGACCTTTAGGAAACTCCAGAGTAAATTGAGTTTTGTCCGGTTCGATGGCACGCAGATTAGCATCAAATATTTTTTTGCCGAATGCCCGGATCTGGCTTTCTTCCGAAACGACAGTGAAGCGCTTACCTACAGCCAGCGCAGCGGCATCAAGTGACTGCTGAACATTTCCGCGCACACGCATCAGATTGGCAGTGTCAATCGCCAGCATCATTGCAAAAAGAATAGGCGGGAGCATCAATGCGAAAAGCGGGGCAATAGCGCCGGTCTGGTTTCTGCGAAACCGCATTATCAGTGCAGAAAAACTGCCGGATCGCTGTTTTGGGCTTTTTACGCAACGCATAATCTCTCCTGCCGGCACAGGCCGGAATATAGTCTTCTTATTGTCCGTCTGTTTCCGGTCGTGTGACGTTTCAGATAACGGCAGGCAAGACAGGAAACGCGATTCAATCTTTTCATTCTCTCTGATGGTAATGGATTGGTTCTAACAAGCCGTCACGAAACACAGTAAAAAAACTGGGTACAGGGTAGAGTTAATGAAACATGAGCGGCGTGGTTCCGTGCTGCGTCAAATTATAAACAGTGTTGTGATATTTTCGCTCACGTAAAACGGGTGACATATGCTGCCTGTTGGTTTAGAGCATTTATAAAATCCGGCGCCTGAAGCTTTGGCTTCGACCGCGTCTTTCATGCAGATCCGTGCGCGCGAATGGTGCGCCTGTGCTCCGTTTAGCTGCGGAGATAATTGATTTAAGGATAGTTTTATGCTGCATCCGGCGAAACTCGATGATCTTTTTGACCGCTATGATGTGATCTTCAGTGATGTCTGGGGCGTGTTGCATAATGGGGTGGAAGCCTATCGTCCGGCTGCAGATGCTCTGAAACGTGCCCGCGAGGCCGGTGTCAAAGTGGTGCTGATTACTAATTCGCCGCGCCCGTTTCCCGGTGTTGCCGCACAGATGGAAATGATGGGTATCACCAATGAAAGCTATGACCAGATCGTGACATCCGGTGATGTTACGCGTGATCTGATCGCTGCAGGCCCGCGTAAAATCTATCATCTGGGACCTGAGCGCGAACTGGCGATCTATGACGGGCTGGATGTGGAGCTGGTTGAAGAATATGAGGCATCCGGTGTTGTCTGTACCGGTCTGGTCGATGACGAAGTGGAAAAGCCTGAAGATTATGCCGAATTGCTGCAGCGTTTCCGTTCTCGCAATCTGCCGTTCATCTGCGCTAATCCTGATATCGTCGTAGAGCGCGGCACCCGCCTGATCTGGTGTGCCGGTGCACTGGCGCGTGATTATACGCAGCTCGGCGGTCGCACACTTATCGCCGGTAAGCCGCATCACCCGATTTATGCGGCCGCAATGCAGGCCGCAGAAAAACTGACCGGCAAGCCTGTTGATAAATCCCGCATCCTTGCTATCGGCGATGGTATGCTGACCGATGTGAAAGGCGCGCAGAATTACGGCGTGGATGTGCTGTATATTTCCGGCGGTATTCACGCGGCTGATTATGTGGCCAAGGGCGAAGTCGATCACGACAAGCTGCTGGCATTTCTTGGCCGTCACGGCGAGGCACCGGCAGCAGTGATGCGTTATCTGGTGTGATTGCCGGAAGTTTTTAATCCCTGAACAACTGATCTGAAACAACTCAATGACTGCGATGCCTTCAGAATTTGCTGCAAAATCCGCAATTCTTCGTCTCACCTGCGGTGTGAACGGCAGTGAGCCGCTGCCTGCGCATATGCGCGGCGGTGTGGTGGCAATCGGCAATTTTGACGGTGTGCATCGCGGTCATCAGGCTGTGCTTGAAAAAACCCTGCAACTGGCCAAAGAGCGCAATTGTCCGGCTGTTGTGCTGACATTTGAGCCGCATCCGCGCAGTTTTTTCAATCCGGATCAGCCGGTTGACCGTCTGACTGATGCGCAGGAAAAAGCAGCGATTCTCGGTTTGCTTGGCTTTGACGTTGTGGTGGAGCAGGGTTTTGATGCCGGTTTTTCATGCCTGAGCGCGCAGGAATTCATCGATCAGGCATTGATCGGGCGGCTGGGTGCATCGGAAGTCATTACCGGCGTTGATTTTCACTTCGGCAAAAAGCGGCAGGGCAATCCGGAATTTTTGAAACAGGCGGGTGAGAAACACGGTTTCGGCGTCACGCTGATTGAGCCTTTCACCGATGAGGGCGGCGAGGTGGTTTCCTCCTCGCGCATTCGCTCCCATCTGGCGGAAGGTGACGTGGCGGGAGCCGCGGGACTGTTGGGCTACCGCTACACGCTGGCCAGTACAGTTATTAAAGGCAAGCAACTGGGGCGCACGCTTGGTTTTCCGACAGCTAATATGGCGCTGCCGGAGCAGACCAATCTGAAGCACGGTATCTATGCTGTGCGTTTCCGCCGTGCTGACGGCACGCTTTATGATGGTGTTGCCAGTTTTGGCCGCCGCCCGACCGTGGATAGTGATGGTTGCGCACTGCTTGAGACATTCTTGTTTGACTTCTCAGGCGATCTTTACGGCGAATTCTGCTCTGTATCTTTCTTTGCTTATTTACGCGGAGAAGAGAAATTCGATTCGCTTGATGCATTGATGTTGCAGATGCGGCAGGATGAAGCTGAAGCACGGGCAATATTATCCGCTGTACAGCCGCTTTCTTTGCTGGATTCCTATCTGACATTCTCCCGCAGCTGAATTGATCTCAATATTTCAGAATATATTTACCGCTTTACTTGAAAAATAAGCGCATACCTGTTTGTCCGCCTGCAAATGGCGTCTGGAGTATGCGTTTTGCGTAATATGTTTAACCGGTTCCGGATTGCCGGATTGGCTGTTTTATCTGCTGCATCATTCATTCATCCGGCTTTGGCTGAAGAGAGCGGACAATCATCAGGAAAACATTTCTGGTCCGGAGACTGGTCACTGACCGTCGGCGGTGACTTTTACCGCCAGCCCCGTTTTACAGGCTCCAGCAAATATATAATGAGTGCGCAGCCTCTGATTTCTTTTGGCCGCACAGGCGTTGCAGAGCGCTTTTCATCCCGCAATGACAATATTTCCTTCGCTCTGATGGATATGGAAGATTTTCGCGTGGGATTGACCGGTGAGTTTTTGATGGCGCGTGGCGGCAGTCAGGCCGATGGCTTGAAAGATGTGCCATGGGGCGGTGAGGTCGGCGGCTTCATGGAATTCTACCCGACAGACTGGTTTCGTCTGCGTTCAGAGCTGCGTCACGGAGTTCGGGCGCATAATGGTATTGTCGGCGAACTGGCAGGGGATGCATTTTATGATGTAACGCCTGCTATCCGTGTTTCCGGCGGGCCGCGCATGTCTTTTGCCTCCGAGAAATATCTTGATACCTATTATGGTATTAATGCTGAGGAGTCCGTTGCCAGCGGTCTTTCCGTTTATGATCCGGATGGCGGGGGAATTGCGTCTGCCGGACTGGGCGGCGCAGTGACATGGATGACAACCGATAAAATCACAACCAGCCTTTATGCCGAATATACTAAATTGCAGGGTAAAGCAGCACGCTCCAGCCTTGTATCCGAGCGCGGATCGCGCCATCAGCTGACGGTTGGTGTTTCGGCAACCTATCGTTTTGATTTTACGCTGGACTGATGTTTTGAGCGAAAACCGTCAGCTTTTAGAAAAGTAACGGCTTATTTGCTTTGAAAATCTGCCGGAAGGGCAAAGTTTATCTGTCTTGCCTCTTTATTCTGCGCGCCTGCATTGGTAAAAGCATCACCATGATGAGACAATACTCGATATTTATAATGCTGCGCTATGCCGGCCGAATTATTGGCCCGGCCTTTTCTTAAGCCTGACCGGATGGTTCAGGGGGAAAGGTCCGGGAAGAATAGCTGACATCCTGAGGCATGATGAACTCTGCCGCAATTTCAGGATATATATTTTCTTAAGACTGCCTGCCTGAGAGCAGCATAGTGCCTGCATTGTGCTCCGGCAGTCCAACTGAATGCTCAAGATAATGACTGCTGAAAAAATCGATTATTCCAAAACGCTTAACCTGCCGCAGACCGACTTTCCGATGCGTGCCAGCCTTCCGCAGCGTGAGCCGTTGCTGGTCGCTCGCTGGGAAGAGATGAATCTTTACAAGAAGCTGCGTGAAGATGCCAAGGATCGTCCGCTTTGGGTGCTGCATGACGGCCCTCCATATGCCAATGGTAATATCCATATCGGTCATGCGCTGAACAAGACGCTGAAAGATGTGATCACCCGCTCGTTCCAGATGCGCGGCTATAATTCGAACTATGTCCCAGGCTGGGATTGCCACGGTCTGCCGATCGAATGGAAGATCGAAGAAAAATACCGTGCGCAGGGCAAGAATAAAGACGAAGTGCCGGTTAATGAATTCCGCAAGGAATGCCGTGAATTTGCTGAAGGCTGGATCAAGGTTCAGACCGATGAGTTCAAACGTCTGGCAATCACCGGTGATTTTGAACAGCCATACACCACAATGAATTTCCATGCGGAAGCCCGCATTGCCGGTGAATTGCTGAAATTCGCCCGTTCCGGCCAGCTTTATCGCGGTTCCAAGCCGGTTATGTGGTCAGTTGTTGAGCGCACTGCTCTGGCCGAGGCCGAAGTTGAATATCACGATGTTGAGTCGGATATGATCTGGGTGAAATTCCCTGTCACATCCGTGCCGGAACTGGCTGACGCGCATGTGGTGATCTGGACGACGACACCTTGGACAATTCCGGGCAACCGCGCCATCGCCTATTCGCCAAAGGTTTCCTACGGTCTTTATGAAGTGACCGGCGCGGAAAATGATTTTGGCCCGCAGGCTGGTGAGAAGCTGATCTTCGCTGATAATCTGGCTGAGGAATGCTTCAAGAAAGCCAAGCTGACTTTTAATCGTTTGCGCGATGTTTCCACTGCACAGCTGCATGGCATGACCGCAGCCCATCCGCTCAAAGGCTTTGGTGGCGGTTATGAATTTATCGTGCCGCTGGTTGCCGGTGAGCATGTGACTGATGATGCCGGTACAGGCTTCGTTCACACTGCGCCAAGCCATGGTCGTGAAGACTTTGAAGCATGGATGGATGCTGCACGTGAACTCGAAGCACGCGGTATCAATCCTGCGATTCCTTTCCCTGTGGATGATGGCGGTTTCTATACTGCCGATGCACCGGGTTTCGGCCCTGACCGTGAAGGCGGTGCTGCCCGCGTTATTGATGATAACGGCAAGAAGGGTGATGCCAATGAAGCGGTTATCAAAGAACTGATCGCGCGTGGTCTGCTGTTCGCCCGTGGCCGCATGAAGCATTCCTATCCGCATTCATGGCGCTCGAAAAAACCGATCATCTTCCGCAATACACCGCAATGGTTCGTCTATATGGACAAAGAACTGGGCGACGGCACAACGCTGCGTTCCCGCGCTCTGAAAGCCATTGATGATACACGTTTTGTACCGGCTGCCGGACAGAACCGCCTGCGTGCGATGATTGAAAATCGTCCTGACTGGGTGCTGTCACGCCAGCGCGCATGGGGCGTGCCGATCTGCGTTTTCGCAGCCGAAGATGGCGCAGTGCTGATTGATGAAGCTGTGAATGAACGTATTCTCGCGGCTTTTGAAGTGGAGGGTGCTGATGCATGGTTTGCAGAAGGTGCGCGTGAGCGTTTCCTCGGCAACCGCGCCGGTGAGGCTTGGGAGCAGGTTACCGACATTCTCGATGTCTGGTTCGACTCCGGTTCAACCCATACTTTCACGCTGGAAGACCGCCCTGATCTGAAATGGCCTGCCGATCTTTATATGGAAGGTTCGGATCAGCATCGCGGCTGGTTCCATTCCTCGCTGCTGGAAAGCTGCGGAACCCGTGGCCGTGCACCTTATAATGCAGTGCTGACCCATGGTTTCACCATGGATGAGCATGGTAAGAAAATGTCGAAGTCGCTCGGCAATACAGTGACCCCGCAGGAAATCATCAAGGATTCCGGTGCAGATATTCTGCGTCTCTGGGTGATGACCTCGGATTACTGGGACGATCAGCGCCTCGGCAAGAGCATCATCCAGACCAATATCGATGCTTACCGCAAGCTGCGTAACACTATCCGCTGGATGCTGGGTACATTGGCGCATGATGAAGGCGAAGAAGTTGCCTATGCCGATCTGCCGGAGCTTGAAAAGCTGATGCTGCATCGCCTGAGCGAGCTGGATGAAGTTGTTCGCAATGGTTATGATGCATTTGAATTCAAACGCATCACCCGTGCGCTGATCGACTTCACCAATATCGAGTTGTCGGCTTTCTATTTCGATATCCGCAAAGATGCGCTTTATTGCGATGCACCATCGAGCCTGCGCCGCAAAGCTGCTTTGCAGACCGTGCGTCACCTGTTCGATAATATCGTGACATGGCTCGCACCGATGCTGCCTTTCACAACGGAAGAAGCATGGCTTGACCGTTATAAAGATGCGGTTTCCGTGCATCTGGAGCAGTTCCGCAACATTCCTGCTGAATGGAATAATCCGGTTCTGGCTGCGAAATGGGACAAGGTGCGCGATGTACGCCGCGTTGTTACCGGCGCTCTGGAACTGGAACGTGCGGACAAGCGTATCGGCTCGTCGCTGGAAGCTGCGCCTCTGGTGCATATCACCGATGCGTCGCTGCTCTCAGCGGTACAGGGTCTGGATATGGCTGAGATCTGCATCACCAGCGGATTGACCATCAGCGACCAGCCGGTTGCCGGTGAGGCATTCGCGTTGAGCGATGTGAAGGGTGTTGCTGTTGTGCCTGCTAAGGCAGACGGTACAAAATGCGCCCGTTCATGGCGTTATACCAATGATGTCGGCAGTGATTCTGAGTTCCCTGATGTATCGGCACGCGATGCTGCGGCATTGCATGAGCTGAAAGCTCTTGGTCGTTTGGGATAAGTATGAATCTGCGGCGATCACAGGTAAGCATTTCCAGCAAAAGTGCGAAGCGGTTTGCGTTGGATAATGCGTAAAACAAAGAAAAAGAGCGGTTCCGGTAATTCAATTTTAACAGGAACCGCTCTGACAAGCAGTTATCAGTGATTGCCGCATATTTTCTGCCGTGCTAAGGCACTGCATTGAAATATTTTGTCGGCAGTGAAAATCTGCTTTCATGCCTTGGAGTTGCCGGAAAGTACGGATAACGCCATAATGCATGAAATTTAATGTAGCGGTGGTTGGGTAATCTGGCCGAATACGGATAAAAGTGGTGCTCATGAAGATTGAAGGACGCATTTTCGCTTTCGCAACAGTGCTGGCCAGTTTGGGTCTTGCCGGTTGCGTGTCCGATCCGACCTATGGAACAGGCAAGTCAGCCAGCACGCAATTGCTGGATGATATGTCATCCATTGCTACAATCGGTCCGAAAAAGAGAACCGGTATTGAATATAAGCCGCGTCCGGAGCTGGTGAAGCCTGTTGCAGGGCAGAAAGAAAGCCTGCCGCAGCCGCAGGAAAGTGTTGCCCGCGCCGGTGATCCTTCATGGCCGGAATCGCCGGAAGAGCGCCGCAAGCGTCTGCGTGCAGAGATTGAAGCAAACCGCGACAACCCGAATTTCGTTTCGCCGATTGCACCGGACAGCCCGAGCGATTTCACACCGCGCCGTCAGATTCTGCCAAGCGGTGCCAGCCGTCGTGAAGATTATGCATCACGTGATTCTGTTGCTGATCCGGCAGTTGCTGCTGCCGCCAAACAGGCGCAGCTTGACCGCGCAGGCGGTTCTGCCACACAGCGTAAATATCTGAGTGAGCCGCCGGTCAGCTATCGTCAGCCAGCCGCCACTGCTGCAGTCGGTGATCTGGGTGAGGACGAGGCGAAGAAAGAACGTCGTCGTAAGGCTGAAGCCACAGGCTCAAAAAGCTGGCGCGATAAGCTGGGTCTTTAATTCGGATTTGAATAAAGTTTGAAAAAGCCGCGTCCTGACAAAGGACGCGGCTTTTTTATTTGCGTTTTTCCTGAAAGAAACGTTTCAGCATGTCGGTTGCCTCCGCTTCACCTATGCCGGAATAGACTTCCGGTGCGTGATGGCAGGTCGGCTGGCTGTAGAAGCGGGGGCCATATTCCACGCCGCCGCCCTTCGGATCGCTTGAAGCATAATAAAGGCGGCGGATACGGGCGAGAGAAATCGCCGCCGCGCACATGGCGCAAGGTTCCAGCGTCACATAGAGATCGCAATCACCGAGCCGCTCATTTTCCAGAGCCTCACAAGCGATGCGGATTGCCAGAATTTCGGCATGAGCAGTCGGATCATTAATTTCACGGGTGCGGTTGCCCGCACGGGCGATAATCCGGTTTTTATGCGTGATAACCGCGCCGATCGGCACTTCGCCCCGTGCTTCTGCGGCGCGGGCTTCTTCCATCGCGGCCTGCATAGGAGATATCTTTGCATGACCGCTTGCCGGATGTGTCACGGAAACCAAATTCTCTGCAGGAGCCAAACTTGCCGCAGGGGATTGTGAATTTTCATCGTTCATCTTGCCGGAATTGCCGCCGGTTGCGTTTTTTTGCATAATGTGCGGCAGCCTTTCAGATATTTTACTCGCAAGCGCGGTGATGATTTGTTAGAGCGTAGCTTTAATAAGGTGTGTAGCATAAGAACTGCGCTGCAATCGTGCCAGCTTTATCCTAAATTTTGCCGGATCGGAATGATTTAGCATAAAGCATGTCCGGCGAAAACGCGCAGCGGTTTTGCAGCAGGGCTTTCCGCATCCTGATTTTCGATTTTTGACGCCGGGCAGAAATACCGGTGAAAGGCTGATATTCTAATGACCCGTGACGATCATGATAATGAACGCGGCAAGCGTCCTTTTGTAAAGCGTGAGCGTACGCGCGATGACAGAGGTTCTGACCGTCCGCGTCGTTTTGAAGGTGAATCCCGTGGTGACAAGCCGCGCGGCTTCGGTGAGCGCGGCGACAAACCTCGTGGTTTTGAACCTCGCGGCGATAAGCCCCGCGGCTTTGATATGAGCGCCGCTGAAGAAGGCGAACGTATCGCCAAGCGTCTGGCGCGTGTGGGTATTGCCTCGCGCCGTGAAGCGGAAAGCATGATTGCTGCCGGCCGTGTTGCTGTAAACGGTAAAGTGCTGACCAGCCCTGCCGTCAATGTTCTGCGCACAGATCGTATTACCGTTGATAATAAAGTTCTGCAGCAGGCTGAACGTACCCGTCTGTGGCTCTATCACAAACCTGCCGGTCTGGTGACAACCAACCGCGATCCGGAAGGTCGCCCGACAGTGTTTGATGCACTGCCTGCTGAATTGCCGCGCGTTTTGTCGGTCGGTCGTCTTGATATCAACACCGAAGGCCTGTTGCTGCTGACCAATGATGGCGGTCTGTCCCGTGTTCTGGAACTGCCTGCAACCGGCTGGCTGCGCCGCTACCGCGTGCGCGCTCACGGTACAGTAACACAGGCACAGCTTGATGAGCTGAAGAACGGTATCGCTGTTGACGGCGTGTTCTACGGCGCGGTTGAGGCAACTCTGGAGCGCGAGCAGGGCGCCAATGTCTGGCTGTCCATTGGTCTGCGCGAAGGCAAGAACCGCGAAGTTAAGAATATTCTTGGTGCGCTTGGTCTGGCCGTTTCCCGCCTGATCCGCGTTTCTTTCGGTCCGTTCCAGCTGGGCGATCTGGAAGAGGGTGCGGTGCGTGAAATCCGTGGCCGTACCCTGCGTGAACAGCTTGGTGAGAAACTGGTTGAAGATTCCGGTGCGGATTTTGATGCGCCGATCCTCAATGAATTCTCCAATGAAGCTGTTAAAGGCGAATTGCCGTCTCGTAGCCCGCGTTTTGATGCCTATGAAGAGCGCGGCAGCGACGAGGAAGGCGAGGGCCGTTCCCGTTACAAATCCGACTGGATTTCCAGCAGTCGCAATGCAGGCGGCGGCCGTGGCGGCAAAGGCGGCTTTGGTGCCAAGCGTGGCGAAGGGCGTATGGACGGTGAGCGTAAACCGTTCCGCCGTGACCGTGAAGACGGTGACCGTCGTGAAGAAGGCCGTGCGCCGCGTGATGGTGAGCGCAAGCCTTTCCAGCGTGATCGTGATGGCAAGAACTGGCGTGAAGATGGTCTGTCACGCCTCAGCACATCTGCACCGCGTTCCGGTGGCTTTGACAAGCCGCGCTTTGCGAAAGGCGGTCGTGGTGACAAGGATGATGACAAGTTTGGTTCACAGCCGCAGCGTCCGCGCGGCGTGAATGTATGGATGGCACCGGGTGCCAAGGCCTATAATTCTTCGTCCAAGCCGACCCCGGGTGATGATCGCCGCCGTTCACGCCGTGACGGTGATGACCGTCCGCAGCGTGAAGAAGGCGGTCGCGGTTATCAGGGCCGTTCAGAGGACAGAGACGGTTATAAGCGTCAGGGTTTCCGCCGTGATGAAGACAATCGCGACGGTTTCAAGCGCGAAGGCTTCCGTTCGGAAAACCGTCGTTCTTTTGATGAAGGCGATCGTCCGGCACGCGAAGAGCGTCGTTTCTCCGGTGAGCGTTCTTATGACAAGAAGCCATTTGGCGACAAAAAGCCGTTTGGTGACCGTCCGTCGGGCGACAAACCATTCCGTGGCAAGCCTGAAGGCGGTCGCGGTGGCAAGCCTTTCGGTAAAGGCCCGCAGGGTGGCAAACCATCCGGCAACCGTCCGTCCGGTCCTCGCGGCGCAGGCCCTCGTGGTGCTGCTCCACGTTCCGGCCCGCGCGGAGATAAACGTTAATGCGCATTGTCGGCGGTAAATTCCGCGGACGTGCACTGGTGACGCCGGAAAGCTCTGCAATCCGGCCGACCAGCGACCGGACGCGCGAAAGTCTGTTCAATATTATCACGCATGGTTTTCGTGAGAAGCTGGACAATACACGCGTGCTGGATCTGTTTGCCGGCACCGGTGCGCTTGGCCTTGAAGCCTTGTCACGCGGCTGCCGCTATACGGTTTTCGTTGAGGAATCCGTAGAAGGGCGTGGCCTGTTGCGCCAGAATGTGGAGGCTTTCGGCCTTCAGGGGAATACAAAAGTGTTCCGTCGCAATGCAACAGCCTTGGGGCCAACCGGCACAATGGGTGAATTTGATCTGGTTTTTGCCGATCCGCCCTATGGTAAGGGTTTGGGTGAACAGGCTTTTATCTCTGCTCTTGAGGGCGGTTGGCTCAAGCCGGATGCGCTTTTGATACTGGAAGAAGTGTCAGAAGCCGCTATCACGCTGGATGACCGCTTCATATTGCGCGATGAACGCAATTACGGGATCACCACGATAAGGCTTTATGAACTGGCCTGACAATTTATTATTAGATAACAAATTGCCCGCTCTGTGCGGGCAATTTGCATTTCAGCATAGTGCTGCCTTTTTGGGGGTATATTTATTAAATTATTGTCATCATGACATAATTCTTGATGGCTGGTTGCGAATTTGCCGCAATCTCGTTTAATTAAGGTTGTTTTGCAAAACAGGAAGGGACACTTTTCGTGCCATATCTATCCTTTTGCCGGCAACTGGTCAGCACATCCATGCTGGCGCTGATTGTCAGTTCTGCGACTGTGGGCGCATCTTTCGCGCAGGCTGCCAAGCCCGCCGAGGCGCAGGTTGCCCCCGCTGCGACCACCCAGACCAATCCGGCCAATGATAATAAGCCGGCCGCGCTGCCTGAAATCAAGACCCAGAAAGGCGTCAGCAGTTTTAAGCTGACCAATGGCATGGATGTTGTGGTGATTCCCGATCACCGCGCACCGGTTGTCACACAGATGGTCTGGTATCGCGTGGGTGCCGCTGATGAGCAGGAAGGTGTATCCGGTATTGCCCATTTTCTTGAACATCTGATGTTCAAGGGTACGAAGAATGTTCCTGCCGGTGAATTCTCTGCAAAAGTTGCAGCGATTGGCGGGCAGGAAAACGCTTTCACCTCGTCCGATTATACCGGCTATTATCAGCAGGTTGCACCGGATGCGCTGGAAATGGTGATGAAATACGAGTCAGACCGTATGGCCAATCTGGTTCTGACTGAAGATGTGATTGTACCGGAACGCGATGTTATTCTCGAAGAACGCCGCATGCGTGTGGACAGTAATCCGGGCGCAATGCTGAGCGAAGAGGTGAGTGCCGCTTCTTTCTTTAATCATCCTTACCGCCGCCCGATTATCGGCTGGCAGCAAGAAATGGAAAAGCTCAGCCTTGAGGATGCCATCGGTTTTTACGAGCGTTATTATACGCCGAATAATGCCATTCTCGTGGTGGCAGGTGATGTGACGCCGGAGCGCGTCCGTGATCTGGCGCTCAGCACCTATGGTAAATTGCCGAAGCGCTTTGAAGTTGCACCGCGTATCCGCCCGCAGGAACCTGTGAAGCACACAGCCCGCACCGTGACATTGCGCGATGCCCGTGTGAATCAGCCGTCTTTCAACTCCACATGGGTGGTGCCGTCTTACGTAAACGCTAAGGTTAAGGGACGGGAAGGTGATGCGGAAGCACTTGATCTGCTGGGAGAAATTCTCGGCGGTGGTATGCGTAGCCGTCTCTATCAGAAGCTGATTGTTGAGCAGGGCATTGCTGCCAGTGCCGGTGCTTATTATGCCGGTGACGCGCTGGATGACGGTACATTCATGCTCTATGGCGCACCGCGTGGCGATGCCACGCTTGAGCAGGTGCAGGCTGCAATCAATGTTGAAGTCGAGCGTCTGATTAAAGACGGTGTGACGGAAACAGAACTTAATCAGGCACGCAATCGTTTTCTGAAGTCGGAAATTTTTGCCCGTGACAGCCAGACCGGTATGGCGCGAATTTATGGTTCCTCACTGGCTGTCGGCCAGACTGTTGAGGATGTGCAGGGCTGGTCGGATAAAATCCGCACCGTCAAGCCGGAGCAGATCCGCGATGTGGCAGAGCGCTATCTGAAGCCGTCAATTGCTGTGACCGGTTATCTGCTGCCGCCGGAAACGGCAGAAGAAGCCGCAAAGCCTGAACAGAGTGCAAAACCAGCCGCAGCCGAAAAGGCGCAAACCGGTGCTGCCGGTGAAAAACCGGCAGGCAATGATCTGAACAAGAAGACAGATGCGAAGCCAGAGGTGAAAAAATAATGACATATTCTCTTCACTCTGAGGCAGGGTTCGAAAATGCACGCCCTGTCCGTAGCAATGCTTTGCGTGGTTTCAAAGCTGCTGCTGTTGGTCTTTTCGCATTGCTGACAACACTGCCTGCCTATGCGCTGGATATTCAGGAAGTAACCTCGCCGAAGGGTATCAAAGCCTGGCTGGTGGAAGACGGTAGTGTGCCGCTGATCTCTGTGCGTTTTTCGTTTAAGGGCGGCAGTGCGCAAGACCCTGAAGGCAAAGAAGGTCTGGCCAATCTGATGACCGGTCTGTTCGATGAAGGCGCGGGGGATATGCCATCCGATGCCTATCAGGAAAGACTGGATAATATCGGTGCGGAAATGAGCTTCACCGCCAGCGATGATACGATTTCCGGCGGTATGCGGATGCTGAAAGAGAACAGTCCGGCAGCTTTTGACATGCTGGCTCTGGCTATTCAGAAACCGCGTTTCGATCAGGCGGCAGTTGATCGTATCCGCGATCAGGTCATTGCAGGGATTAACGCTTCCAAAAATGATCCGAACACAATTGCTTCGCAGAAATTTGCCGAAGTGCTCTATGGCAAGCATCCTTATGCCCGCCGTGAAGAGGGCACAGTGCAGTCGCTGGAAACAATCACCCGCGATGATCTGTTGGATGCGCATAAAAAACTGTTCGGCAAAGATCAGCTGAAAATCGGTGTGGTCGGTGCGATCAGCGCCGAGGAACTGGCGCCTCTTTTGGATAAGCTTTTCGGAAATCTGCAGGATAAAGCAGAGCTCAAGCCGATGGAAATGGCCAAGCTCGCTTTGGGTGCCACAACATCTGTGACCTATGATCTGCCGCAGACAACGGTCAGTCTGGTGTATCCGGGTGTAAAGCGCAGCGATAAAGATTTCTTCGCAGCCTATCTGATGAATCAGGTGCTGGGTGTCGGCTTTACTTCACGTCTTTATAATGAAGTGCGTGAGAAGCGCGGCCTTGCTTATACGGTGAGCTCCGGTCTCAGTGGCCGGGACTATTCCAACAGTCTCAATATTGCCACCGGTACACGTCCTGACCGTGCACAGCAGAGTCTGGATGTGATCCGCGCGGAAGTTGCCCGTATGGCGAAATCCGGCGTGACAGAGGAAGAACTGGCCGCAGCCAAGAGCTTTGCAATCGGTGCCTATGCAATCAATAATCTGGATTCATCCGTGGCCGTTGCCCGCACATTGGTTGGCTTGCAGGAGCAGGATCTGGGGCGTGATTATATCGACCGCCGTGCTGATCTCATCAATGCTGTGACCACAGATGATGTGAAGACTGTTGCAGCAAAGCTGCTCAAAGCAGATCCTGCCATTCTCGTGGTTGGGCCGAGCCTGAATTGATTGGTTTTAAAATCACATAAGAAAACGGCGCGGTGGATGTCCCACCGCGCCGTTTTTGTATTTGACCGGCGATGATTTATTCGCTTACCGGAGTGAGGACAATGCCTGCTTCCGGATAGGGTTTGGCAGGTGCGATTGTCTCTTCTGTTGCCTTGTCGAGTGGCACTGCCGAGCGTGTCGGTTTGACCAGAGGTTCCGGCGTTACCGGCTTGTTGAACAACAGGTGACGACCGGCGAGAATACCTTCCGAAGCCTGTACATGCAGGCGGTCTTCATCGCGCTGGCGCACATCATCGGCAATGGTCTGAGCCTCTTCTTCCGGCATGCCGAGCGCTTCCAGTGTTTTGCGGCCAAATAACAGGCCGGATTCAAAAGTTTCACGCAGTTCGTAATCCACGCCTTTTGCCCGCAATTGCAGCGTATGCTCACGGTCAAAGGAACGGACATAGAGTTTCACATCCGGAAATTCTGTCTGAATGAGATCGACAATCCGGTCAGTGATTTCTTTTTTTTCGGTGCAGATGGCAACCAGTTTGGCTTTGCGGATACCTGCCATTTCCAGCACGTCTTTACGCTGTCCGTCACCGAAATAAATACGGAAACCGAAGCGTCCGGCCGCACGGATTTTATTGGCGGAATTGTCGATCACCGTCACATCAGAACCACCGGCCAGTAAAATTTGCGAGGCAATCTGCCCGTAACGGGAGAAGCCGATCATCAGCACATCGGAACCTGCCCCCTCGAAATTTTCCTCCATGCCGTCTTCCTGCTTCGTATTCGTCAGCAGACGATTACCGATGGTTACGCAGAGCGGTGTCAGCGCCATGGAAATTGTGATGGCAGCAATCAGCTCGGAGGCCAGCGCATCGGTGATCACCGCAGCAGCACTGGCCGTGGAGAACAGAACGAAGGCAAATTCACCGCCCTGTGGCAGCAGAAAGGCGACTTTGACCGCATCATTATGGCTGGTGCGGAAAATACGGCACAGCAGATAAATGATTGCGATTTTTGTAACGATAATCACCGGAACCGATAGCAGGATCATCAGCCAGTTATCGAGAATGACCACCAGATTAAGCGACAACCCAACCGCGACAAAGAACAGGCCGAGGAAAATACCGCGGAATGGTTCCACGTCGGCTGCCAGTTCATGACGGTAGGAGGAATCTGCCAGCAGCACACCGGCGATAAATGCACCCATTGCCATGGACAGGCCTGCAGCTTCCATCAGCGCAGCCGAACCGAGAACGACGAACAATGCGGCGGCGATCATCACTTCACGCGCACCGGTATTGCCGATGATACGGAACATCGGGTTCAGTAAATAGCGACCGGCAATAATCAGAATGATAATGGCACCGAGTGCCGCTGCCACATGGAAATTCGCAGCGCTCTGCGAGTTTTCACCCGGCGACAATGCAGGAATAAGCGCAAGAATAGGCACGATCGCCAGATCCTGAAACAGCAGAATAGCAAAGGCTTTTTGCCCGTATTTCTGGCTGGTTTCACCTTTGTCTTCCAGAATTTGCATGGCAAAGGCGGTTGAGGAGAGTGCAAAGCCGCAGCCGACGATAATCGCTGCCGGTACGGGAAGACCGGCAACATAAACGCCCAGAAAAGCAAGAGTGACAGCACATAATGCGACCTGTGCCAGACCGAGGCCGAAGATCGCATGGCGCAGAGACCAGAGGCGGGAGGGCTTGAGATCAAGACCAATGATGAACAGCAGAAACACTACGCCCAGTTCGGAGAAATGCAGCAGTTCTTCACCATCGGTAATAAAACGGGCAATCGGGCCGATAATCACACCGGCGGCCAGATAGCCCAGAACTGTTCCCAGCCCCATACGCTTGAACAATGGTGCGGCAATGATTGCCCCGCCGAGGATCATCAGGGTCTGCAGATAAAGACTGCCGATGGAAATATTGTTTTCCATAATTAAAACATCACATATTACGTTTGTCGGGGCGGGTGCGGAATAAGCTACCGGCAGAAAATCATCAAATACAATGCTGCAGGCAAATCATGCCGAACATAATATGAAACAACGCGTGCAGATAACGGTTTTTTAAAGAAAAATATCACGTTTATGGTTTCAACGTTTTCAAATATGAAGTCATGAACATGAGCGAAACACCGAGGATATTATTCTGAAGAAGACGTCTGCTTACCCGCATATGTTTCTTGAGGCCTGAGTTGTCATGCATAAACATAAAATGAGACTTAAAAAATACACGGCTTATCCGTATATAGAACCTATACAGGCGGCAAAACCTGATAATTGACTGTTCGCAGATTGCAAAATGCGGGCGCTGAATTATCACGCTACCACCGCGCCAGACGAATGACAGGAAGAATGATGGACGCACAAAGCTCTGCTCAAAAACTCGCCGATCAGGCTCGTTTTCTCGTCGCCGCGGCTAAAAAAGCCGGTGCGGATCATGCCGATGCGGTGGTTGTGCGCAGCCGTTCCAGCAATGTCAGCGTGCGTTTAGGCAAGGTGGAAGCCACTGAAGCCTCGGAAAGTGATGATTTTTCGCTGCGGGTTTTTGTCGGCAAGCGCATTGCCAGTATTTCGGCCAGTGCCAATAAGGGCGCTGATCCTGTCGCGCTGGCAGAACGTGCCGTCGCGATGGCAAAAGTCTCGCCGGAAGATGCCTATGAGGGGCTGGCTGATCCGTCGAAACTGGCTAAACAAATTGCCGATCTTGATCTGTTCGACCCGACACAGATCGACAGCAAACGGATGACTGAAGATGCGCTGGCAATGGAAGAGGCTGCACGGGCAGTTGCCGGTGTTACTAATTCCGGCGGTGCTACGGCCTCTGCGGGGCTGGGCGGTATGGTGCTGGTCACATCCGGCGGCTTTGAAGGCTTTTACACGCTGAGCCGTTTTGGCCGCTCTGTCAGCGCGATTGCCGGTGAAGGCACCGCGATGGAGCGTGATTATGATATGCGCGTGCGTTTGCATTTTGCCGATTTGCCTGAACTGGAAGATCTTGGCCGCACCGCCGGTGAACGGGCTGTGCGCCGTCTCAATGCGCGTAAGGTTAAAACCGGCGCGGTTAATGTGATGTTCGATCCGCGTGTGGCGCGCGGCATGGCCGGTCATATTGCCAGTGCCATCAATGGTGCATCTGTCGCCCGCAAAAGCAGCTTTCTGAAAGATAAAATGGGACAGCAGGTTCTGAGCAAAGGGATCGGCATCACTGATGATCCGATGCGCCTGCGCGGTTCATCTTCCCGCCCGTTTGACGGTGAGGGCATTGCCGGTGAAAAACTGACCATGATTGAGGACGGTGTGCTGAAACACTGGTTCCTTTCCGGCTCGACCGCCCGTGAACTGGGGCTGGAAACCAATGGCCGTGGCGTGCGTTCCGGTTCAACTGTTGTGCCGTCCTCTACCAATCTGGCGATTGAAGCCGGTGCACGCACACCGGAAGAACTGATGAAAGAACTCGGCACCGGTTTCTATGTCACCGAGGTTTTCGGACAGGGCGTGGATATGATTACCGGCCAATATAGCCGTGGTGCTTCCGGCTTCTGGATTGAAAACGGCGAGCTGACCTATCCGGTGAGTGAAGTGACCATCGCGTCCAATCTCAAAGATATGTTTATGAATATGACCGCTGCCAGTGATCTCGACCGGTCTTACGGGACAGCCGCACCAACGCTGGTAATTGAAGGAATGACGCTTGCCGGAAACTAATCGAGCAACCAATCAAACAGCAGACAGCGATGACCTGCAACTCATCCGTGAAGCGGCAGCGGAAGCGGGTAAAATTGCCTTGCGCTATTATGGCAATAATCCGGAGGTCTGGCTGAAAGGCGGGCAGTCTCCGGTGAGTGAAGCGGATCTGGCAGTTGATCGTTTCCTGCAGGCATTTCTGCTGCAGGCGCGGCCGGATTATGGCTGGATTTCAGAGGAAACGGCAACTGACCAGCAGCGTACCGGCAGAGAACGGGCATTTGTGGTTGATCCGATTGACGGTACCCGCGCATTTCTTGCCGGTGACGACCGCTGGTGCGTGAGCATTGCAGTGATCGATCAGGGTAAGCCGCGCTGCGGTGTGCTGGATGTTCCGGTGCGTAAAGAGGTGCTGAGCGCCGTCAGCGGACAGGGGGCTTTCCAGAATGGCATGCCGGTTGCAGCGCAGTTGCCTGCGGATGGTCGCAACTATCCTGTGGCGATGTCGCGATCACATTTTAATGATCTGCCGGAAGGCTTTCGCAGCAAGACAGCTTTCTCGCCCTATGTGCCGTCGCTGGCCTATCGCATAGCTATGGTCGGACGGGGTGAACTGGCCGGAACTTTCGTGCGCGGCGGTGCCCATGACTGGGATCTGGCCGCGGCGGATCTGCTGCTTTCCGAGGCCGGCGGCAGGCTTTTGACCCTTGAAGGGCAGGCGCTTAGCTATGGCGCGGCAGGTGGTGCAGTTGCGGGGCAAAAACCGTTCAGTCATGATGTGCTGGTGGCGGCTGTTGCGGGTTTTGAAGAAGAAATGCTGAGCGTTGTGCGGCAGTTATTGTCGGATCAGAATTATTCCTGAGCCGGCTTGTCGCAGGTGCATTAGAAAATACGATAAATTAAAGAGTGTGCAATGAGCACTCCGGTTGAACTTGGACGTAAACCGCTCTAAAGAGGGCGGCAACAAAGGCAGGCTATAAAGTGCTCTGCCTTCCGGCAAAACATAATCTCAGTGACAGGATTAGAAACATGACCGCATCTGGTGAAAACAAACAACTGCTGCATCTGGTATTCGGCGGTGAATTGAAGACGCTGAATTCCATGGAATTCCGTGATCTGGACAAGCTGGATATTGTCGGCATCTATCCGAATTATGAAGCCGCTAAAATGGCTTGGAAATCCAAGGCTCAGCAGACCGTTGATAACGCCCATATGCGTTATTTCATCGTGCATATGCACCGTCTGCTCGATCCTGCAAGTGCAGTTGCTGAAGCTGTACGCTCTGCTGACAAAGCCTGACGCGCGTTCTGACTGTGGCAGGTGATAAACCACACCGAACCGGATTTCTGACCAGGTTTTTGAAACGCGCCTGGCAGCGTATTCGCGGGCCTTTGGCGCGTTCAGAAGTTCTGAAGACGGTGCTGGTCAATTTGATTTCGGGCTACCTCCGGCTGGTTTATGCAACCAATAAGCGCCTGCCGGGATTTTACGAAACGATTGCATCCCAAAAAAAGCAAACGCCCTATATTGTCACTTTCTGGCATGGCCAGCATTTGATGGGGCCGTTTGTGCGCGATAAATCCGTGCCGGTTGTGGCCATGTTTTCGCGCAGTGCCGATGCGGAGCTTAATGCCCGTGTGGCGGAAAAGCTCGGCCTGCAAACGGTTCGCGGTTCCGGCGGGCGCGCTGACAGTGATAATAGCGGAAAAGGTGGTGCACGTGCTTTGATCACCCTGAAGCGGGCATTGGATCAGGGCACCAGCACCGGCATGATTGCCGATGTGGCGCATAGTCCGGTGCGTGAGGCAGGACAGGGCATTATCCTGTTGGCCAAATTATCCGGCCGCCCGATCCTGCCTGTTGCCTATGCTTTTTCACGCAGCAAAATTCTGGAAAAAAGCTGGGATAAAACCTCAATACCGCTACCTTTCGGGCGTTCCGCTGCCACCACGACCGAGCCGGTCTGGGTGCCTGCGGATGCGGATGAAAATTTACTTGAGGAAAAACGGCTCGAACTGACCCGCAAACTCGATGCTGCCACGCTTGCCGCTTATAAACAGCTGGGAATGCTGCCACCTCCTGCCAGAGCATGTCACAGTCAAGTTGATCCAACTTGATCGTTTTAATTTTGTCAGGTTGGATCAAATTGACGGCCGTGACAATGCGGCCAACTAAAGAATCCAGAGCGAGCGTCGTTATTAAATTTGAACGCAACCCGCTCTGGCTGACAATAAATTGTGATAGCGGCCGGCATTCTTTTATATAATCACCTTGTGACCGGTTTATTCGTGTATAAACTTAAGATAGGCTTGGTTCGCCGGGCATCTTTATGCAAGATTTCAATAGCTTGCGCAGGGGCGCAAATAGTCTTTGTGCCCTTTGTGTTTCCGGTATTTTATGTTCGTTTTACAGAACAGAACTGCTGTACGGCATAAAACAAGGCCGGTATGGAGATAAGAATGAGTGAAAAATGGGCCCGCACTGTTCTTAAGATCTATAAGGCTGCCGGTTGTGCGGCCTATCCGCTGATCGGGCCCTATATCAGCTATCGTGTTTCCAAAGGCAAAGAAGACCGTACCCGCCGCGCCGAACGTTACGGTCGCAGTCAGATTGCCCGCCCTGACGGGCCGCTGGTCTGGATGCATGCTGCGAGTGTGGGCGAATTTACCGCCATTCTGCCGCTGATCGAGCATTTTCTGGCACAGGATATCCGCATTTTGCTGACCACCGGCACGCGCACTTCTGCTGCGCTGGTGGGCGAACGTCTTGGTGACAGGGTTATTCACCAATATGTACCGCTGGATTTGCTGCCTGCCGTGCGCCGTTTTCTGGATCACTGGCAACCGGATGTGGCGATTAAATGTGAATCCGAAATCTGGCCGATGACCATTCTGGAACTGGGTAAACGCCATATTCCGCAAATCCTGATCAACGGGCGGATGTCTGATCGTTCCTATACGAAATGGAAAAAGCGCAGCTCCGTTGCTGAGGCTTTGTTTGAAAATTTTGCCCATGTGGTGGCGCAGTCTGATGCGGATGGCGAACGCTTCCGTCAGCTCGGCGCACGTCCGGTCACGATTTCCGGCAATCTTAAAGTAGACACCGATGCCCCGCCGGTTGATCCGCAGGAACTGGAACGTCTGCAACAGCAAATTGGCAAGCGCAAAGTCTGGGCTGCGATTTCTACCCATGAGGGTGAGGAAGATATTGCTGCGACAGTGCATACAATGCTCAGCACCCGCCATCCGGATTTGCTGACCATGATTGTGCCGCGTCATCCGGATCGCGCCGAGGCAATCCGCGCTATGATCGAAGCCAAGGGACTGACTGTTGCACAGCGCAGCCGTAATGAGGAGATCACTCCGCAAACGGCTGTTTATCTTGGTGATACAATCGGCGAAATGGGCTTGTATCTGCGCCTGTCACAGATTGCTTTTGTCGGCAAATCCCTGACCGGTGAGGGTGGGCAAAATCCACTGGAACCGGCAATGCTCGGCACAGCAGTTTTGTCCGGCCGCAATGTGCAGAATTTCCGTGAATCCTATCAGCGCCTGATTAAAAACGGCGGTGCCAAACTTGTCAGCGATCATAATATGCTGGCCGGTGCGGTGAATTTCCTGTTCAATAATCCGGAAAAGCTGAAAACCATGACCGAGGCCGGAAAGCGCACGGTCGGTGATATGCGCGGCGCGCTGGAGCGCACACTCACGGCGCTTGAACCTTTTATACAGCCGCTGGCTGTCAAATCCCGTCTGGATACGACAGTTGTTGAACCTCTGGCTGAGACAGATGTAGCGGAGCAGCCGTGATGGCTGCAAATAAGACACCGGCAGATATTTCAGGTTTCTGGTGGCGTAAGGCTGGCTGGCAGTCTGCATTGCTGTCGCCGGTGGCTGCAATTTATGGCTCGGTTGCTAAAAAGCGGATGGTGAATGCAGAGCCGCCGGAAATTGCCATGCCGGTTTTGTGTATCGGTAATTTCACCGTTGGCGGAGCGGGTAAAACGCCGACCTGTATCGCTTTTGCCGAGGCTGCAAAGGCTGAAGGCTTTAAGCCCGGTATAGTCTCGCGCGGTTATGGCGGTTCTTTCAAAGGCGTACATCTGGTGGATGTGGCGCAGGATACAGCCAAGCTGACCGGCGATGAACCGCTGCTGCTGGCAAGACATGCTATGGTCGCGGTTTCTGCCAATCGTTTGCATGCTGCGCAATTGCTGGAAAAGCATGGTTGCAACTTCATCATTATGGATGATGGTTTTCAGAGCGCACGTTTGTTTTATGATTATGCGCTGGTGGTGGTGGATGCCGCACGCGGGATAGGCAACGGAAAAATCATTCCGGCTGGGCCTTTGCGTGCGCCTTTGATGACGCAGATGCAGCAGGCATCGGCACTGCTGCGCATAACGCCGAACCATCTGAAAGGCGAGGATGCCTCGGAGAATGTGATCCGCATGGCGGCGCGCAGTAATAAGCCGTTTTTTGATGCGCGTTTGGTCTCGGTGGCGGAACAACCGGTTGAGGACAAAAAGTTTCTCGCTTTTGCCGGTATCGGCAATCCGCAGAAATTCTATGACAGTGTGACAGAACTGGGCGGGGAAGTGGTCATCAGCCGCTCATTTGGCGACCACTATAATTATAAGCCGGAAGATATCCGCCAGCTTATTGCGGAGGCGCGGGAAGCCAATCTGATATTGGCAACCACAGCGAAAGATTATGTACGCCTGCATGGATTGCAATCCGCTGTCGAGGGGGACTGGCTGCACGACATAGCTGTTTTTGATGTACGGCTTGATTTTGGCCGTGAGAAAATTTTGCAGCGCATTATCAAAACAACACGGCAAAACTTTCTCGAACGCAGCCTTGAGCTCTAATCAGAGGCTTTGACGGTAAATATTGAGGCCATCAATATTTTCTTCAAACAACAGCCAACCGCGCGCAGCATAATAATCATGCTTGTCAGCTTCAGCGCAGAGATAGACTTCCGAGAAATTCAGATCGCGGGCTTGTTGCGCTGCGGCTTTCAGTAAGGCGCCGCCGATGCCATGCGAGCGCTGTTGTTCATCAACCCAGAGGGCTGCGACCCACGGCGTATATTGCGGGCGGGCTTCCATATCGCTGTCAATCAGCGAAACAGTGCCGAGAAACTCACCACCGTCATGAGCAATAAGCGCAACCGGTGTGGTCTCTGCCGTCAGATTTTCCTGAAACAGGCCTTTGATGAAGTCCAGTTCATGACCGTCCTGCCGCCACCATGCATTCCACACACGGTCGGCTGCATCATCGAGAAAATGCGGTCGGGTCTTCAGGTCTGATATTTCGTATGCCATTTTAGCTCTTGCTGCGCTGGCGCAGTTCAGGATTGGCTTCCAGTTCGCGCTGATAGGAGACGAGGCCGTTCACATAGGCTTCCTGACGCGCAACGCTCCAGTAGCGCAGATCATCCAGCTCAATCTTTTCGCCGGTAACCGCACAGATCACATAGGAGCCCGGTTCGAGAACCTGATAATCACCATCGAGGTAGCGCAATTTGGCTTCACCGTTGCGATTGCTGGAAAACATATTCATTATTCTTTCTTGTCTTCAGTGTGTTTGGGTAATCTTTACCTGCGTCCGAACAGACGTTCAATATCGCTGAGTTTTAATTCTATATAGGTCGGCCGCCCGTGATTACAGGTGCCGGAGTCCGGTGTGGCTTCCATCTGGCGCAGCAGGGCGTTCATTTCCTCGCCTTTCATGCGGCGGCCGGAACGCACAGAGCCATGACAAGCCATAGTCGCCGCTACATGATTGAGCATATCTTTCAAACCGTTGGCGGTGTCATGTTCGGCAATTTCATCAGCCAGATCGCGGATCAGCTGCTGCACATCCATTTCGCCGAGCATGGCCGGTGTCTCGCGCACAGCCACAGCACCGGGGCCGAACTGTTCCACACTCAGGCCAAAGCGCTCCAGCGTCGGCGCGTGGGCGACAACACGCTCCGCATCTTCTTCCGGCAGGTCAACAATCTCAGGGATCAGCAGCATCTGTGCGGCCATCGGTTTGGATTCCAGCGCGGTTTTCAGCGCTTCATAAACAAGTCTTTCATGGGCGGCATGCTGGTCAACAATCACCAGACTGTCTTCGGTCTGGGCAACAATATAATTGGCGTGGATTTGTGCCCGTGCGGCACCAAGCGGAGCACGCAATAACTCTGCCGGTGCTTCAATCTCGGCTGCGCGGCTGTCAGCGCTGGGAGCTGCGAATTGCGAAATCGTAGCCTGTAAAGCCTCACCGAAACCGGCCTGCTCATAGCGCGGTGCCGGTTGGCTGTCGAGATGCAGCGGACGCTGTGCCGGATGTGCAGTCTGTGGTGACCATTCCTGACGCGGCGGTTCAGGTCGATAATTGGATGCAGACTGCCAGTTGCGGGCAGGCGATGAGGTAAATGAGCTTGATGAACGCTCTGGCGCTTCAAATCCCTTGGTTTCAAATCCTTGCGCCTGAAAGGCTTTCAGCATGGCTTCCGCGCCGCTGGTTGCAGGGCGGATGCCCGATTGCGCCAAGGCGTGACGGATGGTGCCGACAATCAGACCGCGCACCAGTCCCGGATCGCGGAAGCGCACATCAGCCTTGGCCGGATGCACATTCACATCGACATGGGACGGATCAAGCTGGAGAAACAACACACCGACCGGATGGCGGTCGCGGGCGATCACATCGGAATAGGCGCCGCGTAATGCGCCGAACACTTGCTTATCGCGTACCGGACGGCCGTTAATATAGGCAAACTGATGCAAGGAATTGGCGCGGTTGAAAGAAGGAATAGCCGTAAAACCGGTAAGGCGCACGCCTTCACGCTCACTGTCGAGTGCCAGTGCATTTTCAGAGAAATCAGCGCCAAGCACCTGTGAAATGCGTTCAAGCATGGCGGCTTCAGTGACCGTTTCACCAGCGCTGCATGTCGCAGGCAACTCCAGCGGGCTGCGATCCGTACCGGCGATGGAAAAACGGATTTGCGGGAAGGAAATCGCAATGCGCTTCACCACTTCCGTTATAGCGGTGGATTCGGCACGGTCGGTTTTCATAAATTTCAGGCGGGCAGGGGTCGCATAAAACAGATCGCTGACTTCAACAATCGTCCCGCGATTGATCGCAGTCGGGCGCGGGCCTTCCAGATGTCCGCCACGCACCACGACCTCATAGCCGGAATCGGCATCAGTTGTGCGTGATTTAATGCTCAGTCGCGCAACGGAACCAATGGATGGCAGCGCTTCACCGCGAAAACCAAGGGCACGGATATCATGCACGTCATCGGTCAGCTTGGAGGTACAGTGGCGGGAGACTGCGAGTGCCAGTTCATCAGCCGGAATACCGCCGCCATTATCAGTCACACGGATCAGGTTCTTGCCACCGCCTGCGGTGACAATTTCAATGCGTGTGGCACCGGCGTCAATCGCATTTTCGACCAGCTCTTTCACTACGCTGGCAGGGCGTTCAATCACCTCGCCGGCAGCAATCTGGTTGATAATGGTTTCGCTCAGGAGCTTGATAGACATAGAATGACCCGCTGCGTTTTGTAGAATTCAGATGATGTGCAGAGCGTATCCGCACATCATCATTGAACTTAATCAGCGCTGTTTCTGCTGCTGAACAATTCCGTAAAGATTGGTACAGCGGGTGCCGGAACGGCAATAAGCGAGCACAGGCTGCGGTGCATTTTCCAGTGCTGCTGTCATCTCGTCCAGATTTTCCTGCGTGATCTGGCCACCGGCCACAGGGATGAAATAGGTTTGCAGACCGGCGGCAGTTGCTGCCTGCGCAACCGCATCATAGAGCGGCTGGTCGTCGGATTCATGATCCGGACGGTTGCAAATCAGGGTTTTGAAGCCCTGTGCCACAACACCGGTAATATCTTCCGGTGCCAGCTGGCCGGTGACAGCAAAATTTTCATCAATCAGACGAATGTCCATAAGTCGGAACCTCATTAATGCATGTCGGCTCAAATGGATTCATTTGAGCTCCCGCGAACATGCGACAATTAAAAGAATCCGGAGCGAGTGTCGTGGCTGTGATCAAATACAACACGCTCTGGTGGATTTGTTTCAGAATATACCATCGTGATGTGCTTACCACCCCGAAAGCGCTTATTGCCTGTTGAAACTGCCGCGTCATGACGGAAATTATCATCCGTTTAAGCGCTGGTATATGCTTCCAATAAAAGCATATAGTTATGGCGTCAGAGGGTTGAAAGGGAAAACTATGGATAAAACCTGCGGACTTGAGAGAGAGGGCGCGGATATTCCGCCAGCTACATCTGAGGTCAGTAATATTATCCGTCGTCAGGGTGTGCTGAAGGCTTCGCAGCGGCAAGTGGCAGAGGAGCTTCCGGTCGCTTTTTCCTATGGCGGTACCACCCATGCGGTGATGATGGCCAGTCCGCAGGATATTGAGGATTTTGCCATTGGCTTCAGTCTCTGCGAAGGCATTATTGCGCAGGCTTCTGAAATTGAGGCGATGGATATTCAGAGCTTTCCCGCCGGTATTGATGTGCAGATGCAATTATCTGACCTGAAACGCGATGCACTGACTGCCCGTCGCCGTCATATGGCCGGGCCGGTTGGCTGTGGCCTATGCGGTATTGAATCGATTACCGAGGCTGTGCGGGAATTTCCGCCGGTTGCTGACAGTGATTTCACACTGCGTTCTGAGCAGATTGTGCAGGCCGCAGAGCAAATGTGGGATTTGCAAATTTTGCATCGGGCGACCGGAGCCGTTCATGCGGCAGGTTTCTATCAGACGCATCAAAGTGGTGGCGAGATACTGGCCGTGCGCGAGGATGTCGGGCGGCATAATGCGCTGGACAAGCTGGCAGGCTTCTTGTTGCGTGATGAGGGCAAGGCTGAAAATGCTGATCCGGCGCGGGGGGCTGTAGTTGTAACCAGCCGTGTTTCGCTGGAAATGGTGCAGAAAACAGCGGCTATCCGTTCGCCGGTGATCATGGCGATTTCCGCGCCGACGGCTTTGGCAATCCGTACTGCTGATGCATTGAATATCACGCTGGTGGCGCTGGTGCGTGGGGATGAATTTGATGTCTATACCCATCCGCATAGGATTGTGGAGTAAAAAGCGGCCTGCTGATACAGGCCGCTTTCTTTGATTTTAGGCTTCGATTTTGCTGTAAGTGTCCAAAATCTGCACCGTTGCATGGGCGGCTTCACGACCTTTGACCATAAAATGTGCATGGAAAAAATCATGATGCTCTTTGCTGTCATGATAATGATGGGGGGTCAGTACAACGCTCAAGACAGGTACATTGGTGTCCATCTGTGCCTGCATCAGGCCTTTGATGACTGCATCGGATACGAAATCGTGGCGATAAATGCCGCCGTCAACAACAAAGCCCGCTGCAACAACTGCAGCATATTTGCCGGTACCAGCCAATGTGCGGGCGAGAAGCGGGGCTTCAAATACGCCAGGAACGTCAAAGACTTCGGTTTCAATGCCGTTGTCAGTCAGTTTGGCCAGTTCTTTAATATAGGATTTGCGTGCTTCATCCACGATATCGGCGTGCCAGCGTGCCTGAATGAATGCAACTTTGAGGGAAGATGGGTTGGTCAAGCTCTGGTTCATAGTTTCATCTCTTGATACTAGAATCAGGGCGCAAATTCACAAATCGACAGATCACACGCAGAAAGCGGGTGTTGTTTAACCGTGTCTTTGCTCTCTTTCATCCGGACTATACCGTCGGCTCCGGCATCGCACCGGATCTGCTGACTCTGAACAAATCGCTTTATTCAGACGCTCGCGGGCTCAAAGAGTTTCCTCTTCATACCGCCGGTGGGGAATCGCACCCCGCCCCGAGAACAACATCGCGCATTATTACGCGACGCATGTCTCATACAGACAGCTGACGGGGAAGTCGAGTGGACAATGTGTTACTGTTTTACTTTACAATCTTGCTTCGCTTTTGTGCCGGTGATATGGAGGCGCAGTCCAATCAGGAGATTTATGCGCAGCAACTCATAGCAAGTGTTTCCCCGACAGCCTTTTCATAAATGGCTGAGGGTTGAGTTGCGCCTTTTGCAGCCCATAGCAGGGCGCGTATAATATCTTTCAATGGACTAAAATTATCATGATACAAATACGAAATGAAATCCGCCCGATCCGCAATGAGGATACGGAAACTCTGGTCGCTATCTGGCTGGAGGCCTCACAATTTGCCCATAGTTTTCTGGGGCAGGAGCGCCTGCAATTGCAGTCTGAACAGGTGCGGGATATCTATCTGAAACAAGCTGAAAACTGGGTGATCCTCGAAAACGGACAACCGGCCGGATTTATCGGTCTGATGGATCAGTTTATCGGCGGTCTTTTCATCGACACCAAAATTCATGGCAAGGGTCTTGGCCGTCAATTGCTCGACCATGCATTGCAATTGAAGAAAACGCTGTCGCTGGAAGTTTATGCACTGAACACGCAGGCACATAGTTTCTATCTGCGTAACGGTTTTACTGAAACGGCGCGTGATCCGCAGGATGCGGAAGGCCTGCCTTTTGAAGTCATCCATATGAGTCGTGATCTGTAATTCTACAGATAATAAAAAAGGTCTGCCGGAACACTTCCGGCAGACCTCTTGTGAAATCTGCAGCGCGGGAGTTCTCCCGCATAAACGAGTTAAGAGCATTCATTCGCTTATCAATACAGCGCCGCTATGCTCATCCGTCATGATGGTTATGGCAGAAAATCCAGCCCGATCACACTAATGGCAATGGCCGTATTCAGCGTGATGATCATCATGGTATAAAGTATTGCGCTTTTGGTGATCTCAGTCATCTCACACCTCTACGCATCGGCCCCTTATCGATGCTTTGCTCATTTCTGTTTACTCACCAAATGTAACAGCGTGTAACCGGTCACGCAACCCGAAAGCGCTTTTTTCTGCCGCTCCGGCGATGCCGGTCATGGTTTGAGCCTTGTTTTCCGGCCTTGGCAGACAAGGGAGGGCGGGGTTTTCAATTGTAACACGCTCATCACAATCCATTGTTTTTTAAGTCGAAATTAATCACGTTCGCACACGATTTGTTGCCCGCGTTAAATTTTGTGACACTATGTTTTTGCCCGTCAAAAAACTTTGCCGGTCCGGTCAATTCTGCGTGTAATCCGGTCTGGCTGGTTTATATAATGACCATGATGAAACATATCTGACATTCAGGATTCGTATTGTGAATCGCATTATTCCGCTGGTTCTGGCCGTCGCGCTCTTTATGGAGCAGATGGATTCGAATGTGATTTCGACCTCTCTGGCGGCAATTGCAGCCGATATCGGCACCAGTCCTATTGCGCTGAAACTGGCGCTCACCTCTTATCTCGTATCTTTGGCGGTGTTTATTCCGGTCAGCGGCTGGATGGCCGATCGCTATGGCGCCCGCAATGTATTTCGTGCAGCGATTGCGGTTTTTGTGATCGGCTCTGTGGCCTGTGCAGCATCCAATTCTCTGATGAGCTTTGTGGTCGCGCGTTTTCTGCAGGGCATGGGCGGGGCGATGATGACGCCGGTCGGTCGTCTGGTCTTGTTGCGCTCTACACCGCGTAATCAGCTGGTGAATGCGATGGCATGGCTGGCAATCCCGAGCATGGTCGGGCCTTTGGTCGGGCCACCGGTCGGCGGTTTCATCACAACCTATTTCAGCTGGCACTGGATATTCCTGATCAATGTGCCGATTGGCTTGGCCGGTATCTGGTTTGCAACCAAATATCTGCCGGTGCTGGATGTGCCGCTGCCGCGCAAGCTGGATGTGACCGGTTTTATCCTGTCGGGGCTGGCAATGTCCGGTGTGGTCTTCGGGCTTTCTGTGGTCAGTCTTCCGGCGCTGCCGCCTGCGGTGGGCATTGTCACGCTTGGTGTCGGTCTGCTGTCGACAGCTCTATATATCCGCCATGCAAAGCGGGTGGAAAATCCGCTGCTGGATTTGTCATTGTTTCAGAATGATGTGTTCCGTATTTCCGTTGTCGGCGGCAGCCTGTTCCGTTTAGGTATCGGTGCTATTCCGTTTCTGCTACCGCTGATGTTGCAGCTCGGCTTCGGGCTTGATCCGTTTCAATCCGGTATGATCACTTTTGTTTCGGCAATCGGGGCATTGCTGATGAAATTCGGGGCGACACGGGTTTTCTCCCGTTTTGGCTTCCGCCGGTTGCTGATGTTCGGCTCTCTCGCATCGGCATGTTTTATTATTCTGAACGGTTTTTTCACCCCGCAAACACCAATGACGCTGATCCTGATCGCCTTGCTGTTTGGTGGCTTCCTGCGTTCTATGTTCTTCACCGGAGTGAATGCGCTGGGCTTTGCAGAAATTCCCGACGACAAAACCAGTCAGGCGACACCGATTTCTGCGGTTGCCCAGCAGGTTTCAATTGCAATGGGTGTGGCGCTGGCCGGTGTGATACTGGAACTGAGCACAATCATTCGTGGTTCTGTGCTACAATTGCAGGATTTCCATATCGCATTTTATATTGTCGGTGCTATTTCCGCGCTGGCTTTCTTCTCTTTTGTCAAGCTGAAGCCGGAAGCTGGGCAGGAGCTTTATGAGAAGAAGTTCGCACCTAAGGTGAAGAAAATTCACTGAAACAAAAAAGCGCGGTTGAACCGCGCTTTTTTATTAGTTTGCAAAGCGAGATTACTCTTCGCTGTCATCTTCCTTACGGCCTTTGAAATCACGAGCGAGCAAATAAAGCTCAACGGATTCAGCGCGCGATGCAGGCGGCTTAACGTGATGTACAGAGCGGAAATTCTGCTTCAGCATGGTCAGCAGGTCGTTCTCGGTGCCGCCCTGAAAGGTTTTGGTCAGGAAGTGACCGCCCGGTTTCAGCACCGAAACGGCAAAATGCGCTGCGACTTCGCACAAATGCGCGGTGCGCAGATGGTCGGTACGGCGATGACCGGTCGTTGGTGCCGCCATATCGGAAATCACCAGATCAGGTGAGTCACCCAATGCATTCATAATGGCATTCGGTGCTTCATCATCCAGAAAGTCCATTTTCAGGAGTGCCACACCCGGCAACGGATCAACATCGAGATAGTCAATGCCAACAACATGCGGCTGCTCATCATTGGAGCCGACGATCTTCGCTGCAATCTGGCTCCAGCCGCCAGGGGCTGCACCCAGATCGATAATCTTCTGGCCTTTTTTCAGAATATTATAGCGCTCGTTGATCTCGATCAGCTTATAGGCCGCGCGGGAGCGATAGCCGTCTGCCTTGGACTGCTGCACATAAGGGTCGTTGAGATGGCGTTCCAGCCAGCGGCGCGATGTTTCTTTAATCGTGCCGGCCTTTTTCTTGACACGCACATGCATACCGCGCGTGCCTGCACCGCCACGACCGCCGGTGGTGTTGCCGAATTTTGATTTGCCGGACTTGCTTCCAGAACCGCTCATATCGACTGTCTGCCCTTTAGCTGCGTGTCCCTGCCGGAACCGTTTTTCATATAAGTTTCTTTTGCCTGATGAGGGCGGCGATGACGCCAAGCACCATCGCGGGACATCAATTCGGTGAGGATACCTTCACGCAAACCGCGATCGGCAACCAGCAATCTTTCGCTCGGCCAGATCTGACGGATGGCATCCAGAATAGCACAACCGGCCAGCACCAGATCGGCACGGTCTGCACCGATGCACGGATTGGCCACACGGGTTTTGAAATCCCATGACAGAAGCTTGGCGGTCATGTCTGTCACATCCTGTGACCCCATCCACATGCCATCCACGCGGCGGCGGTCATAGCGCTCGAGCCCCAGATGAATGCCCGCAAGCGTGGTTACCGTACCGGATGTGCCAAGCAAATGGAAATGCGTACTTTGAGCAAGCTCACCCAGCTTATGCCGCTCGCTGAAATCATTCAGCATGCCGGCAACATAGGCAACCATTTCCGCATAATTTTCAGGTGTAACATCGCGTCCGCCGAATTTCTCTGCCAGAGTGACAACACCTACGGGCAGGGAGGTCCATGCGGTGATATGTTCTGCAAGGCGCGAAGAGCGGCGGCAGGTCACATCAATCAGGGCGATTTCCGAGGAGCCGCCGCCGATATCAAACAGCACAAGCGCATCGGTCTCGCGATTGACCAATGTGCCGCAGCCGGAAACCGCAAGGCTTGCTTCAGTCTGGCGGTCCACAATTTCCAGCTCAAGACCGGCTTCCTCGCGTACCCGCTCCAGAAAATCTGCACCATTGCTGGCCGAGCGGCAGGCTTCTGTCGCGATCAGGCGCCTGCGGCGGATATTCTTGCTCTCAAGCTTATCACGGCAGATTTTAAGTGCTTCAATCGCACGGTTCATTGCCTGATCGCTCAGGCGGCCGCTGGTGCCGAAGCCTTCACCAAGACGCACGATGCGCGAGAAGGAATCGACAACGCGGAATTGTCCGGGTCTGCTCGGCGTTGCAATCAGCAGACGGCAATTATTGGTACCAAGATCAAGCGCTGCATAAAGTGGCGGCTCATAGGCGCGCGGCTGCGCAGCCTGCGGTGCGCGGCTTTCGCCTGCATGACCGGAATTATGCTCTGCTCTGGCCGCAATTGGTTTCGGGCTTTGGCGGTTCGGTGCATGGCCGTGCTTGGCGGTATGCGCTTGTGATGCAGACTGTGCCGACGGTGCCGCAGCTATATTATTGGCTGCGGCCGGATTGTCCTGCTTTTTACGGCGCGAGCGTCTGCGGCGGTTCGAGAGTTTCTTCCCGTTTCTTTGGCCGTTTTTCTGCTCGCTTTTCGGTGCATGATTGCCGGAACCGTTTTCTGCACGCGCTGATTTGGCTGAGGATGACTTATCACTGTTTGCAGAAACCCGTTCGGCGGCAAGGGAAGACCCTTGTGCACCGGCTGACATCGTTTCCGAGCCATTATGCTTTCCGGCTTTTCGCCGGCGCGCGCGTTTGCGCTGTTTTTTATCGAAGCGCCCCGATTCATCTGCCACGGGCTTTGGTGACGATGAGCCGACAGGAGAACGGCCTGACCGTTGCCCTGTATTCGGCGGTTCAGAGGAAGATGTTCTTCCTTCTTTGCCGCCAGACGCCCCGTTGATAGACACCTTTGGGGTGTGCAGATCGGGGTTCTTCAAAGTTTTTGTCCTTTTGGCACCGCGCGAACCCTTCAGGGACGCAGGCATGGTGCAGACTATTTCACGTTGCCCTTAATGTAACAGTCCTTTGCCGATTTACCAAGGGGCGCAAATTGCTAAGAGAAAGGAGAATTTTGTGATCTGTGGAAAAATATATTGAAATCAGTGCAAAGAGGGTTTGCATTTGTGAAAATATCAATTATATGACCACCCACGGCGCCGCGAGCGTCACCGCTTCGCTCTCACAGAGCAGCGATGCTGGGGAATAGTTTAATGGTAGAACGACGGACTCTGACTCCGTTAGTCTTGGTTCGAATCCAGGTTCCCCAGCCAATCTTCTTCTCACTCCATGAAATACAGAGATTTATCCGCTTAAAGCGGTAATTCATTGTTTTGATACAGTATATTTCCGTGTCAGCGGTATTTTCTGAAGAAGAATCGAATTTTCCGAAAATTGTAATTTATCCGAATCGCACCAGCGATGCGGCATGTGATTCTTTTATTTCCCTGTCATCTGCCTTCATTTTTTAATTATCCGGTCTGATTTTATTGCTGAGGCATAGAAATCTTATTTTTTTCGATACTCGAAAAATAGATGACAAGCAGAAAAATCCGTGCCAGTCTTATCCGCAGAGGAGACAGACGGAAACAGGTCGCTAAGAACCGTTCCGTTATAAGGGAGGTGTCGTGTGACGGGAGGCGTTTCACGATCTGAAGAGTTGCGCTGGCAAAACCGGCGACGGATTCTGCGATTGCTGCGGCAGTCCGGCAGTCTGTCACGCACGGATATCGCCGGTATGACCGGCATGAGCCACTCCACAATTTCCGCTATCAGTGCCATGTTGCTGGCAGAGCAGGTGCTCGTTGAAGTGCCTGAAACAGAAGCCGCGAATAATGCCGAGGGCAAGCGCGGCCGTCCGCAGGTTTTGCTCGGGCTCAATCCGCAATGCGCATCTGTCGTTGCGGTCAATATCGCGCTGAATGTGATTGACGTAGACCTGTTCGATTATGCGGGGCAGAGAATTGCCTTTGAGCAATTGCAGCTTGATACGCTGACTATAGCGCCGGATACTCTTCTCGCTGCCTTGCAACTGCAGATCAGCGCATTGCTCAGCCGTTATTCTGAACAGGCTGAAAATCTGCGCCATATCTCCGTGAGTGTGCAGGGCATGACTGATGCAGCCCATCAGATGCTGGTCTGGTCGCCGACCATCGGTGCGGAAAATGTGACCATCGCAGATTTCCTGAAACAGGCTTTTGATGTTCCGGTGATGGTTTTCAACGACTGTCTGATGATCGCTGAAGCTTTGCGCTGGTCGCAGCCGGACATCTTCCATGGTGATTTTGCTGCTATCCTGTTTTCTTCCGGTATCGGCATGGGGCTGTATCTGAAAGGCGAACCGTTTTCCGGTGCGCGCTCGTCCGCTGCGGAATTCGGTCATGTGGTCTATATGCCGGACGGCGCTTTGTGCCGCTGCGGCCGTCATGGCTGTCTTGAGGCCTATGCCAGTGATTATGGCATCTGGCGCAAGGCGCATGGTGTTGATGAAAACAGTGCGCCCGTGGCGATGATTCCCGAGAGTGATTTTTATGCGCTGGCGCATGAGGCCAGAACGGCAGACGGCGTTGCACGGCAGGCTTTCCAGCAGGCAGGCAAGGCGCTTGGTTTTGCCTTGCGCAGCATTTTCTCGCTGATTGATCCGGTGCCGCTGGCCTTTGTCGGCCCCGGTGTGCACGCTTTTGATCTCATTGAGGATGAATTGCGCCAGACCATCAGCGGTGATCTTGCCGATGGGCGGCAGGTCGGGCCGCGTAACGGCCTGCAATCGCCCAAAGACCTGACCATCCGTTGCTATCCGTCGGAACAGCCGCTGATCCTGCAAGGCTGTGCAATCACATCTTTGCTTCGCGTTGATGCGGAGACGGAAGTTCAGAAATCAAAATTGCTGGTGACAAATAATAATAACGCACAGAGGGTAACGGCATGAGTACAGGTTTCTTCGGATTGGACAAACCCATCCGCTATGAGGGTGAGAAAAGCACCAATCCGCTTGCCTATCGTTTCTACAATCCGGACGAGATTGTGCTGGGCAAAAGGCTGGAAGATCATCTGCGCTTTGCCATTGCCTATTGGCACAGTTTTGCATGGGTTGGCGGCGATCCGTTCGGCGGGCAGACTTTTGAGCGCCCGTGGTTCGGCGACACGCTGGATCATGCGAAGCGCAAAGCTGATGTGGCTTTTGAACTGTTTACACTGCTCGGTACGCCTTATTATTGTTTCCACGATGCGGATATCCGCCCTGAAGGCAAAAATTTTGCGGAAACATCGGCCAATCTCGACCACATGGCTGATTATCTTCAGGAGAAGATGAACCAGACGGGCATCAAACTGCTCTGGGGAACAGCCAATCTTTTCTCGCATCGCCGCTATATGGCCGGTGCTGCCACCAATCCTGATCCTGAAATTTTTGCCTATGCTGCCGCCACGGTTAAGCATTGCATGGATGTGACGCATCGTCTGAATGGTGAGAATTATGTGCTCTGGGGCGGACGTGAAGGCTACGAAACCCTGCTGAATACCGATGCAGGGCGTGAGCTTGACCAGATGGGACGCTTTCTCTCGCTGGTGGTCGATTACAAGCACAAAATTGGTTTCAAAGGCACAATCCTTGTCGAGCCCAAGCCGCAGGAACCGACCAAGCATCAATATGACTTTGATGTCGCCACCGTTTACGGCTTTCTCAAGCGCTATGGTCTGGAAGGCGAGGTGAAGGTCAATATCGAGCAAGGACATGCCATTCTTGCCGGTCATTCATTTGAACATGAACTGGCAATGGCCAATGCGCTGGGCATTTTCGGCTCCATTGATATGAACCGCAATGATTACCAGTCCGGCTGGGATACTGACCAGTTTCCGAACAATGTGCCGGAAATGGCGCTGGCTTATTATCAGGTTTTGCAAGGCGGCGGCTTTACCACCGGCGGCACAAATTTTGATGCCAAGCTGCGTCGTCAGTCGCTCGATCCGCAGGATCTGCTGATTGCGCATATCGGCGCAATGGATTGCTGTGCACGCGGGCTTAAAGCCGCAGCGAAAATGATTGAGGATAAAGCTTTGTCCGCTCCGCTTGATGCACGTTATGCCGGATGGCAGCAGCCACAGGCGCAGGCCATGTTGCAGGGCAAGCAATCACTGGAAGACATTGCTGCCTATGTGCGTGACAGCGGGATTGAGCCGCAGCCGGTTTCCGGTCGTCAGGAATATCTGGAAAATATCGTGAATTGTTACGTCTAGTTGCACTTCTGGCAACGGCGAACATCAGAAACGATACAGAAAATTCGGGAGTGGGATGATGAAAACGATTAAAGGACCGGCGATATTTCTGGCGCAGTTTGCGGGAGATGCGGCACCGTTTAACTCCTTTGAGAATATCTGCAAATGGGCAGCCTCGCTGGGCTATAAGGGCGTGCAGATTCCGACATGGGATAAGCGTCTGTTCGATCTTAAAAAAGCTTCAGATTCGCAAACCTATTGCGATGAAATCAAAGGCATCGCCGCTGATAATGGCTTGGAAATTACCGAGCTTTCAACGCATTTGCAGGGGCAGCTTGTTGCGGTGCATCCGGCCTATGATGCAGCCTTTGACGGCTTCGCCGATGAGGAAGTGCGCGGTAATCCGCAGGCGCGTCGGGTATGGGCGGAAGATCAGGTGCGCCGCGCGCTGCGGGCTTCCAAACATCTTGGTCTGACTGCGATGGCATCCTTCTCCGGTGCACTGGCATGGCCCTATGTCTATCCGTGGCCGCAGCGTCCTGCCGGTCTTGTCGAGACAGCTTTTGACGAACTGGCGCAACGCTGGACACCGCTGCTCAATTATGCTGACGAAAACGGTGTGGATGTTTGCTACGAATTACATCCGGGGGAAGACCTGCATGACGGCATTTCCTATGAGATGTTTCTGGATCGGGTGAAAAATCATGTTCGCGCCAACATCCTGTATGATCCGTCGCATTTCGTGCTGCAGCAGCTCGATTACCTTGATTTCATTGATATTTATCACGAACGCATCAAAGCGTTTCACGTCAAGGATGCGGAATTTAATCCGACCGGACGGCAGGGTGTTTATGGCGGTTTCCAGAGCTGGGTGAACCGTGCAGGCCGTTTCCGCTCTTTGGGTGACGGACAGGTTGATTTCGGCGGTATTTTCTCGAAGCTGACAACGCATGACTTCGACAGCTGGGCAGTGCTTGAATGGGAATGCGCATTGAAGCATCCTGAAGACGGCGCGCGCGAAGGTGCGGAATTTATTCGCCATCACATCATTCGCGTTACAGAGCGTGCTTTTGATGATTTTGCCGATGCGGGCACTGATGATGCTGCAAATCGCAAAATGCTTGGTCTGGGCTAAGGAGGCGGTTATGGGAAACGCAGCACATCGTATCAGACTTGGCATGGTCGGCGGCGGGCAGGGCGCTTTTATCGGCGCCGTGCATCGCATTGCAGCGCGGATTGACGATCAGTATGAACTGGTCGCGGGTGCGCTTTCATCCGATCCGGCACGCGCCGGTGCTTCTGCGCAGGAACTGGGCATTGCACCTGAGCGTTCCTATGCGTCTTTTGAAGAAATGGCACTGGCTGAAAGTAAAAGGCCGGATGGGATTGAGGCCGTGGCTATTGTTACACCGAACCATCTGCATGGCGCAGCTGCCCGCGCTTTTCTGGCCGCAGGCATTCATGTGATTTGCGACAAACCACTGACAACTACAGTTGCTGAAGCCGAGCAACTGGTTGAAACTGTTCAGCAGTCCGGCAAAATCTTTGTGCTGACCCATAATTACAGTGGCTATCCGATGATCCGGCAGGCGCGGGAAATGGTGGCCAATGGTGATCTGGGCGATATCCGTGTTGTGCAGGCCGAATATGCGCAGGACTGGCTGACCGAGCGCAGTGAGCTGAGCGGTAATAAACAGGCTGAATGGCGCACAGACCCGAAACGCTCCGGTGCTGGTGGTGCAATCGGTGATATCGGCACCCATGCCTATCATCTGGCCGGATTTGTCAGCGGTCTTGAAGCCGAGGCTGTGCTGGCGCAGCTGACCAGTTTTGTTGAAGGTCGTGCATTGGACGATGATGTGCAGATTATGCTGCGCTACAAAGGCGGCGCACGCGGCATGTTATGGGCAAGTCAGGTTGCCGTCGGCAATGAAAACGGGCTGAAACTGCGGGTCTATGGCAGCAAAGGCGGTCTGGAATGGTCGCAGTCTGATCCGAATTATCTGTGGTTCACGCGTTTTGGCGAGCCGAAGCAACTCATCACCCGTGGCGGTGCCGGAGCCGGTGCCTCAGCCGCTCGTGTTACCCGTATTCCGGGCGGGCATCCGGAAGGTTATCTCGAAGGTTTTGCCACGATTTACACGGAAGCAGCACGCGCTATCCGCGCAGCGCGCAACGGTGAAAAACCGGATGCGGCGGTACTATATCCGACTGTTGAAGACGGGCTTGAAGGAATGCGCTTTATTGAAGCTTCTGTGGCTTCATCCAAAGCGGGCAATGTCTGGACAAATTTGCGATGACAGAAACTGACACGAGCAGCAGATCACCATTTATGCGTGTCGAGGGACTGGCCAAAAGTTTTGGACCGGTGGAAGTGCTGCGCGATATTACGCTGGATATCCGTGAGGGTGAAATCCATACGGTGATCGGCGAGAACGGTGCCGGTAAGTCAACACTGATGAAACTGCTGGCCGGACATTTAAGTCCGAGCAAAGGCACAATCTTTATTGATGGGCAGCCGGTTGTGCTGTCAGGGCCGGTAGATGCGGAACATCGCGGTATTGTGCTGGTGCATCAGGAGATTTTGCTGGCACCGGATATGACGGTTGCGCAGAATATTTTCCTCGGCCGCGAGCAGCGCAAAGGTCTGATGCTGAATGACCGTGCCATGAATGCGCAGGCCAGAGCGGCAGTTGCAGATCTCGGAGCTGATATCGACCCGACGACCCGTGTCGAGCAATTGTCGATTGCGCAACGTCAGCTGGTGCAGATTGCCCGTGCTTTGCTGGTGCCGCATCGTTTGGTGATTTTTGATGAGCCGACTGCGTCGCTGACGCCGGTTGAAACTGAGGCTTTGCTCAAAGTCATCATGGCTATCCGTAATCGCGGTGCTGCGATTTTGTATATTTCGCACCGCCTGCCGGAGGTGAAAGCCATTGCCGATCGTGTGACAGTGCTGCGCGACGGGCAGATGATTACAACGCGCGAGGCGGAAGGGCTGGAACCGCTGGATATGGCACAGCTGATGGTCGGGCGTGATATGTCCCAGCTTTATCCGGAACGTGTCATCCCGCAGGTCAAAACGCCTGTACTGGAAGTCTCGGATTTTACTGTGCCGGGCTATGCGAGCAATTGCGGCTTCACACTGCATAAAGGCGAGATACTCGGTTTCGCAGGGCTGATCGGCGCAGGGCGCACCGAGCTTTGCGAGGGGGTGGTGGGCTTGCGTCATGCGCATGGTACTGTGCGTGTCAACGGAACCGCGCGGCGCTTTCACAATGCCCGTGAGAGTATGGATGCCGGACTTGTTTACCTGAGTGAAGACCGTAAAGGCAAAGGACTGTTGCTGGCACAAAACTTGCGCACCAATCTGACATTGGCCGCTTTAAGTCAGTTTTCAGGCTTGCAGATCAACCGCGCTGCCGAGGTCGCAGCATTGGAAAAGGCAATCGGGGACTTTGATATCCGCACCCGTAATCCTGACCTTCTCGCCGGACAGCTTTCAGGCGGTAATCAGCAGAAATTGCTGCTGGCGAAGATGATGCTGCTCGAGCCGGATATTGTGATTATTGATGAACCGACACGCGGTATCGACATTGGCACCAAAGAGCAGATTTACCGTTTTATTGCCGAGCTGGCCGCGCAGGGCAAAGCCGTTATCGTGATTTCTTCGGAAATGCCGGAGCTGATCGGCCTGTGTCATCGCACGCTGGTGATGCGCAATGGCCGTATCGTTGCGGAAATCAGCGGAGATAAAATGACAGAGAATGAAATTGTTGTGCACGCCACCGGTGTCACATCTTCAGAGGCTGCAATTTTTGCAGAGGCGCTATGACAGAACAGGCTAAAACCACTCCGCAAAATACAACAGAACGCCGCTTCTGGCAGGATATGGATTTGCGTGCTGTTGCCCCTTTCGTGGCGCTGGCTGCTCTGCTGGTCTTCGGAACGCTGGTGAACTCCAATTTCATCGGCGTGGACAATCTGCTGAATATTGCAACCCGCAGCGCCTTCATCGCGATTATCGCTATCGGCGCGACCTTTGTGATCTCGTCCGGCGGTCTTGATCTGTCTGTCGGCTCGATGTCTGCCTTTGTTGCAGCTGTCACGATCATGTTTATGAATTCCGGCATTATCACCGGCATTCTGCCGATGTTGCTGGTGGCTGCCTGTATTGCCATTGTTGTCGGTGCGCTTTGCGGGCTGGCCAATGGTGTCACGACAACACTCGGACGTATCGAACCATTTATCGTAACGCTTGGTACAATGGGTATTTTCCGCGCACTCACCATTTATCTGGCTGAAGGCGGTTCCATTGCTATGAAATCGCAGGAGCTGCGGGCAGCTTATCGTCCGGTTTATTTCGGCAATATTCTGGGTGTTCCGCTGCCGATTGTTGCGATCATTGTTGTGGCGCTGATTGCATCTTTCATACTCTATCGCACAGCTTTTGGCCGCCATATTATCGCGGTTGGTTCCAATCAGGATGTGGCGCGTTATTCCGGCATTCCGGTTAACCGTGTGCGCACAATGGCTTTTGTCATTCAGGGCATCTGTGTTGCCATCGCTATTCTGATTTATATTCCGCGTCTGGGCGCAGCCACACCGACCACAGGTCTGATGTGGGAATTGCAGGCAATTACCGCAGTGGTGATTGGCGGCACAGCCTTGCGTGGCGGTGTTGGCCGCATCTGGGGCACTGTTTGCGGTGCGCTCATTCTGGAGGTTGTCGGTAATATTATGGTTCTGTCTGATCTGGTCAGTGAATATCTGATCGGAGCGGTGCAGGGCGCGATTATCATTATTGCGATGCTGGTGCAGCGGTCATTGTCGCGGCGTCAGTAATTGCTGATGTACTTGGCGGCGGAGCTGTGGCTCCGCTGTCGCAAAGCGGCGGAGGGGAGGCCGGACCGCCGTGTCGTCAGGCCAACTATCAGGGAGTGAGATCATGAAAAAAATATTGCTAGGTGCTGTTTGTGCTGCTGCCCTGTTCGGGACAGCGGCTCAGGCACAGGAAGAAAAGAAAGTCACGATTGCCGTGTCGATACCGGCGGCTGACCATGGCTGGACAGGCGGCGTTGTCTATCACGCAGAACGGGCTAAAGCGGTTCTGGAAAAGAGCCATCCGGGTCTGAAAATTGTTATCAAAACCTCGCCGGACGGCGCTTCGCAGGCCAATGCTCTGGAAGATCTGACTACGCAGGGTATGGATGCGCTGGTAACTCTGCCGCATAATTCTGATGAGCTGACCGATCCGATCCGCCAGGTGAAGGATAAGGGCATTTTCGTTACCGTTGTTGACCGCGCATTGTCCGATCAGTCCATTCAGGATCTTTATGTTGCCGGTAATAATGAAGAACTCGGCCGCGTTGCCGGTCAGTATCTGAAAGATACGCTTGGCAAAGGCGATGTCGTGGTTATCCGCGGCCTGCCGATTGTGATTGATGAAGAACGCCAAAAGGGTTTTGACGGCGCAGTGGCCGGCAGCGACATCAAGGTGCTGGATAAGCAGTTCGGTAACTGGTCGCGCGATGATGCCTTTAAAGTGATGCAGGACTATCTGGTTAAATATCCGAAGATCGATGCGGTCTGGACGCAGGATGATGATATGAGCGTTGGCGCTCTTGAAGCCATTCAGCAGGCCAAACGCACAGATATTAAAATGGTTGTCGGCGGTGCCGGCATGAAAGAAATGATTAAAAAGGTTGCCGACGGCGATGCAATGGTGCCGGTAGATGTACTCTATCCACCTGCAATGATCGCAACTGCAATGGAACTGACCGTTGCCAATTTCTACGATCAGGTGCCGGTACGCGGACGCTATATTCTGGATGCAACCCTTGTCACCAAGGACAATGCACAGGAATTTTACTTCCCTGATTCACCATATTGATCAGGTTGTATCTGAAAAAGAAAAGCTCCGGTTCGCCGGAGCTTTTTTGTTTTGTACTATGAGCGGACACTTATTTCAGCAATTCTCTGGTGCGTTTTATAGCGGAGGCAAAGCCATCCAGCGGGACTGCGAGTTTAAGGTCTTTCCCGTCCGCAGATTGTATGAGGACAGACAGGTTCTGCCCCTTACTTAAGGCATCTGTCTTCGCTGTATCAAAACTGGCGGGTACAATACAACCGGCCGGCAGGCAGGTTGAGAATGCAACAGCTTTGTCGGCAGTCGTTTCATCAATCTGCAAAACCGCTCCGGCACTGAGATTGAGGCCGAACGGCAGAACAAAGACACCGGATGCACCGCTTTTGTCAGGGCTAATCTCAACGGCAAGAGCCCGCTGTCTTTTATCATCAACCTGTTGCTGGGACATGGAACAGAGGACTTTCTGCGCTTCGTCCTGCTTTTGCACAAGGCAGGAAACTGTCCAGTTGCCGTAAGTTTCAGAGAGCGATGATGCCCCGCCAGGTAATCCGGTGGCAGCTGATACAGATATAATATTCAGTATCAATACAATGACCGTACCGGATATTATTCTGAGGATGTTTTTGTTATTCATCACTTGCTCTCCCCTGTTTTATTGAGTGACTGACGGATATTTCAGAGACCGGCAGAGATGGTTTTCACCGGTTCTGAAGAATTGAAAATAATCCGCACCATAGACAGTTTTGGCCGGTGAAATACTGACAATTATATATGTTTTACGGGGATAAAATCTGAGCATTCCGGCAATGCGGAAATATCGGGCTTTATTGGTTCAGCCTGTGCTTGCAACTGTGCAAACAAGCCGTTAAATCAGATTATGATGGGCTGAAACTCCGGTCATTGAATATACATTTCTGTATGGTGAAAAACATATGTTGTTTTTGTGCTGACAATAATGATGTGAATGATTGTGCAGACAGAATGAAATCCCATCCGGTCGGGGAGCCTTGGGAGGGGTTTATGAACAGAAGACATTTACTGGCTTTAACTGCAGCAGCTGCATTGTCAGCAGCGTTACCGCAAATGAGTTTTGCGGCGGAAACCATCAAAATCGCAGACGTGATTGAGCTGTCCGGCGCAGGCGCGACCGTTGGCACCAATTGGCGCGACGGTTTGAAGCTGGCTGTTGAAGAGATCAATGCCGTAGGCGGTGTGCTCGGACAGCAGATCGAAGTCACAGACTATGATACGCAGACCGATGCAACGACTTCACGCGCTATGGTGCAGAAGGCGATTGACGACGGCGCCGATGTGATTATGGGGCCGATTTATTCCGGCTCGGTCAAAGTCAATATGATGGTTGCCATGCAGAATGGCGTGCCGCAGCTGACCGGTGCGGAAGCACCATTCATCACCGATCTCGGTAATCCTTATATTTTCCGCACATCCTTCGGCGCGCAACAGTCGATGCCGAAACTGGTGAAATATCTCACCGATGAACTGAGCGCTAAAACCGTTGCCGTTGCATGGGTCAATAATGACTTCGGCAAGGGCGGACGCGATGCGTTTGTTGCGGAGCTCGACAAACGCGGCATCAAACTTGTCGGTGATGTGTCCAGTGAAGTCGGTCAGGCGGACTTTGCCGCTGACGTGGTGAAGCTTAAAGACAGCAATGCCGATGTGATCTTCGCCTATTTGCATGAAGAAGAAAGCGCGCGTCTGCTGAAAGAAATGCAGAAACAGGGCGTGAAACAGCCGATCTTTGGTGAAACCACACTGATGAACCAGAAGGTGATTGATCTGGCCGGTGATGCAGTGAACGGCGTGCGTGGCCATGTTGGTTTGACCGCCGATGCACCGGTGCAGGCTGTGCAGGATTTTGCCAAGAAATTTGAAGGCAAATATGGCTACAAGCCGGATCACAATGCGATCAAAGCCTATATGGGCGCTTATATCGTGAAATATGTGACCACGAAAAACGGCAAAGTTGACCGTCAGGCCTTTGCTGATACGCTTCACGGACTGACCATCACCCCTGCCGATGAGCCGGGCATTCTGATGGAAACCACATGGGACGACAAAGGCGAAGTGAACCGTGAGAGCTTCCTTGTGGAAGTCAAAGACGGCAAGCAGTCTGTCGTTTCCACATTGCCTAAGCTTTAAGCTGATAGCGTATTCCGGCGGGGTGCCCGCCGGATTATGCCCGCAAAACGGATTTTTCCTGATGGCTACTTTCTTTCAGTTGCTGGTATCGGGTCTGGCAACAGGCTCGATCTATGCCCTTGTGGCAATCGGCTTTACGTTGCTCTGGCAGGCTTCGCAGACGATCAATTTCGCGCAGGGCGAATTTGTCATGCTGCCCGCATTTTTCGTGCTGGCAGGCACGCAGATTTTAGGTCTCAGCTTTCCGGTTGCCATTTTGCTGGCGCTGGTGCTGACACTGCTGTTTCTGGGCTATGGTTTCAAACGTATCATTATTGATCCGCTGCTGCCGCATGGCGTGTTACCGATTGTTATTGCGACAATCGCGCTGGGCATTCTGCTGAAAGAAGGCGTCAAACAATTCTATACGGCGGAAGCTATGCCGTTTCCGGCGCTGTTTACCGACCGCACGCTGAATGTTTTCGGTGCGGCGATCTCGGTGCAGGATATTGCGGTTCTGGTGATCTCGCTCGGCACTGTGGCGCTGCTGCAATTCTTTCTCAATGGCACCAAGACGGGGCGCTGTATGCAGGCAACAGCGCAAAACCCGCAGGTGGCGGAAATTCTCGGCGTGCCGGTTAAGCGCATGATTCTCTATACATTTTTGATCAATGGCGCACTGGCTTTGCTGGTTTCTATTCTGATCTCACCGGTCTATCTGGCGAAATTCTCCAATGGTGAGACGCTGGGGCTGATCGCCTTTATCGCGGCGATTGTCGGCGGCTTTAACCAGATCCGCGGGGCGCTGGCCGGTGGCTTGCTGATCGGCGTGATTGATAATCTCTCGGCTGCTTATATTTCCGCATCCTACCGCTCGGCCGTGCCGCTGATCCTGCTGATTGTGATTATTCTCGTGCGCCCGCAGGGGCTGCTCGGCAAGGCGGAAGGACGGACAATATGAGCCTTCGCAAAATACTCCTTCTGCTGGCCGGTCTGGCCATTCTGATTGCTTTGCCATTCTCGCAAACCAATTACGGCCTGCTGGTGCTGTCGTCGTGGCTGATCTATTCCATTGCTGCTATGGGGCTTAACCTGACACTCGGCTATGCGGGGCAGATTTCGCTGGCGCAGGCCGGTTTTATGGCGCTGGGTGCCTATACTGTGGCGCTGATGACGATGGCGGGTATCGCATGGCCATTCGCACTGATTGCGGCAATGTTGCTGTGCTTTGTGCTTGGTCTGCTGCTCGGTTATCCGGCTTTGCGGGTACAGCATCATTTTCTGGCTTTCGTCACGCTGGCTTTCAATGCGCTGGTTATTCTGGTGTTGCGCAATGAAGAATGGCTGACAGGCGGGACATACGGCCTGACTGGCATTCCGCGTCCGGAAATTTTCGGCATGAAAACCATGATGGCCACGCCGTTTTATTATTTCGTGCTTGGCTTGTTTGTGCTGACGGCGCTGGCGCTTTACGGCATTATCCGCTCTCCTTGGGGGCGGGCATTTAAAGGCCTGCGTGAGAACCCGATCCGCGCCAATAGTCTGGGCGTTGATGTGCGTAAAATGACCCTGTTGGCCTTTGCGATTGGTGCAGCCTATGGCGGTCTTGCCGGTGGCCTGATTGCGCAGCTCACCCAATATATCGAGCCGCATTCTTTCGGCCTGCCGATCTCGCTTAAAATCCTGCTGATGGTGATTGTCGGAGGTGCTGGCTTCTTCTTCGGGCCGGTGCTGGGGGCTTTCCTGATCGTGCTGGCGCCGGAATTCCTGCGCTTTACCGAGGGCTATTACCTGATGCTCTATGCAGTGCTGGTGATTGTGCTGATGGTGTTCTGCCCGACAGGACTTTTGGGACTGGCAGAACGCGCTAAAAATGCATTGAAACAGCGCCGTAATCCGCAGGCAACCGCATGGACGACAAAAGCTGCGCTCGACAGCAACGGGGAGAAAAACCAATGAACCCCGTTCTTTCCGTGCGTAATCTGAGCAAGAATTTTGGCGGTGTAACCGCTGTGGATGATGTGTCCTTTGAGGTGCATGAAGGGGAAATCCTCGGCCTGATCGGGCCGAATGGCAGCGGCAAATCCACTTTGTTCAACTGCATTCTCGGGCAATTGCCTGCCACAAATGGCACGGTGCTGGTGGATGGGCAGAATGTTGCAGGCAAACGCCCAAGCGACCTCAATAAGCTCGGCGTCGGCCGCACCTTTCAGATGCTGCAGGTGTTTCCGGATATGAGCGTGCTGGATAATATTATTCTGGCCGGTCAGGAACATAAAGGTTCGATGCTGTCGCGTTTGTTTGGTCGTCCGGATGCCGGTTTGACTGAAGAAGCGAAGACCATGATCGAGTTCTTCCGTCTCACACATCAGACCCATGAAAAAGCAGGTTCACTGTCTTACGGGCAGCAGAAATTGCTCGACGCGGCGATGGCCTTTATGGCGGGGCCGAAACTGGTGATGCTGGATGAACCCGCAGGCGGGGTCAATCTGACCATGCTGGCCGACCTCAAAGAGCGCCTCAAGGCGTTCAACCGTGAGCGCGGCGCAACCTTTGTGGTGATCGAGCATAATATGGAATTTGTCATGTCGCTCTGCACGCGCATTATTGTGCTGGCAAACGGGCGTATCATTGCTGAAGGCGATCCGGAAACTGTGCGTAATAATCCGGACGTCATTGAAGCCTATCTGGGAGGCTGAGCCATGCTGGAACTGAAACAGGTCTTTGGCGGCTACGGCAAAATGACCATTCTCAATGGTACGTCTTTTCGCATTGAAAAAGGCACGATCACCACTGTGATCGGCCCTAACGGAGCGGGCAAGTCTACGGTTTTTAAAGCGATTTTCGGCCTTCTGAATATCCGCTCAGGTCAGGTTCTGCTCAATGGCAAGGATGTGACAGGGCAGGCGCCTGCGAAAATGCTGGCTCATGGCGTGAGCTATGTCCCGCAGGGGCGCAACCTGTTTCCTATGCTGTCGGTGAAGCATAATCTGGAGATCGGCGGTATTTCCGCACCGGATCAGGGCAGGGTCGCACGCCGCATTGATGAGGTGATGGAGCAATTCCCGATCCTCAAAGAGAAAGCCAATCAGCAGGCGATTACACTCTCCGGTGGTCAGCAGAAACAGCTGGAAATTGCACGTGCGTTGCTGCTTGATCCGAAACTGATCCTGATTGATGAACCGTCTATCGGTCTGTCACCGCAAATGGTGAGCGAGACATTCCGCACGCTGATCCGTCTGCGCGATGAGGGGGTGACCGTGCTGATGGTTGAGCAGAATGCCAAGGCGGCACTGGCGATGTCTGACTATGGTCTGGTGCTGGAACAGGGGCAAACGCGGATGCATGACAAGGCAGATGCGCTGCTGGCTGATCCGCGTGTCGGGCAGTTGTTTCTCGGTGCCAGCCTTGCAGAGGCGTGAACTAAGAAAAGGCCTCGAAGAGGCGTAAATTTAAAGATACCTCGAAGAGGCGTGAATTAAAACAGCCCCGCATGAGCTATCATGCGGGGCTGTTTCGTATCAAATCATTCTCAGGCTGATTTCAGCAGATCGCCATGCGGGTCGATGACGAATTTCTTCGCAGCGCCCTGATCGAAGCTTTCATAGCCTTTTGGCGCATCATCCAGCGAGATCAGCTGGGCATTAACAATTTCCGCAATATTCAGCCGGTCGTAGAGAATGGCCTGCATCAGCTGGCGGTTATATTTCAGCACTGGTGTCTGACCGGTGTGGAAGCTCTGTGCTTTCGCCCAGCCGAGGCCGAAGCGCAGAGACAGGCTGCCGACTTTGGCGGCTTTATCCACCGCGCCCGGATCTTCGGTCACATAGAGCCCCGGAATACCGATATTACCAGCCGCACGGGTGATCTCCATCATCTGATTGAGAACGATTGCCGGTTGCTCACCGCCTGCATGGCCGCGTGCTTCAAAGCCCACTGCGTCAATCGCACTGTCGACTTCATTGCTGCCGGTAATATCGGCAATCAGATCGCCAAGACGGTCGGAAGCCGAGAGATCAACCGGCTCAAAGCCAACTTTCTTGGCATGGGCAAGGCGTTCTTTATTAAAGTCGCCGATCATCACAACAGCCGCGCCGAGAATGCGGGCAGAGGCGGCAGCCGCCAGACCAACAGGGCCTGCACCAGCCACATAAACGATAGAGCCAACGCCGACACCGGCTTTAACAGCGCCGTGGAAGCCGGTTGGAAGAATATCGGAAAGCATGGTCAGATCGCGGATTTTGGCGAGCGCACGGTCGCGATCCGGAATTTTCAGCAGGTTAAAATCGGCATAAGGAATGGTGACATATTTGGCTTGACCGCCGATCCAGCCGCCCATATCCACATAGCCATAGGCACCACCGGCGCGGGACGGATTAACAGTGAGGCACACGCCGGTATCCTGCGCGCGGCAGGTGCGGCAGCGGCCGCAGGCGACGTTGAACGGCACGGAGACGATATCGCCGATCTCCAACATTTCAACATCCGCACCTTTTTCAATCACTTCACCGGTGATTTCATGGCCGAGCACAAGTCCTGCTTCTGCTGTGGTACGGCCGCGCACCATATGCTGGTCAGAGCCGCAAATATTGGTGGTAATAACTTTCAGGATAACGGCATGTTCGATTTTGCGCCCCGTCGGATCGGCAAAAACCGGATCTGCAATATTCTGCACTTCAACCTGCCCCGGACCCGTATAGACGACACCACGGTTGCTGCTCATGGATTTTCCTCCCAGATAAATCACCAGATGAATGAGATGCGTAAAAGTTGGATTGAAGATCACTGCAATGCTGACCAGAGCATAGGCCAAGTTTGGCGAGATATCGTTCTGGACGCGACATCTGGTGTAGTGAATGGGCAGGCTGATATTTGGGTTTCAGACAAATTCCTGCTCATGGTGGAATTTGCGGCTGTCCTGCGGTGCCTGTTCGCGGCTGTTCAATCCGTAATCGCGGGTGACATCTGCCACCCGCAGTCGGTAATCGGCAAAAACACCGCTGCGCCCTGCAGCTTGCGCCGAGCGATGCATGAAGCTTGAGCGCCAGCTTTTCACGGCTTCTTCATCACGGAAAAAGGAGAGGGAGAGAATTTTCTCCGGATCAGTCAGGCTCTGAAAACGCTCGACGGAGATAAAACCGTCAATCCTTTGCAGTTCTTCTTTCAGGTCGGCGGCAATGTCCAGATAGGTGTTTTTCTGTCCTTTGGCAGGGCGAACTTCGAATATGACAGCGATCATGGGGAGGTTCCTTGTGCGTTTATGAACAGGCAAATACCCCATTGAGTTGCATCAATGCTTCGGTTATCATCGAACTATGAAAGATGGTCCTGTCATAGCTTCTGTTGCCGCATTGATCGGCGACCCCGCCCGCGCAAACATCCTCACTGCGCTGATGGATGGCCGTGCTTTGACAGTCAGTGAGCTGGCCGGCGTGGCCGGTGTCACCGTGCAGACGGCCAGCGGACATCTCACCAAATTAAGCGAAGCCGGTTTACTCACCGCAGAAAAACAAGGGCGGCATCGCTATTTTCGCCTGTCGGGTGCAGATGTGGCGCAAGTGCTGGAGGCACTGATGGGGCTGGCGCAACGCACGGGTGCTGTGCGGGTGCGCACAGGGCCGAAAGATGCAGCATTACGTGAAGCGCGGATTTGCTACGATCATCTGGCGGGTGAGGCGGGTGTTGCATTATTTAATGGTTTGACGGTGCGTAATTATCTGCAAGCGACAGAGCAGGATGAGCTGCAACTGACAGATCAGGGGCGTGAATTTTTCCACACGCTCGGTCTTGAGCTGAAGCCGCTGGAAGGTAAACGCCGTCCGCTTTGCCTGCATTGTCTGGATTGGAGTGAGCGCCGTCATCATCTCGGCGGGTCGCTTGGCGCGGCAGTGCTGGATATGATGCTTGAACACAAATGGTTGCGCCGCGAACAGGGGCGTGCCTTGTATTTTACACCGGCAGGACGGCAGGAATTCAGCCGTCATTTTAGCTGCAATTAAGCTGCCTGATACAAGATCTGATACAAGATCTGGTAAAATTTACGCGATTTTCACGAATAGTCTTTTCAAAAAGTCATATCCGTGTTACCAGCCGCTGCCAATTCAATTGAAACGATAAGAGTCGTTGCACCCTCTGCTCCCACAGGGTGTTTTACCTGTTTAAAGGAATTGGCCATGGCGAAAATTGTTGAATCATCCACCGGCGCATACGCGCTGACTTTTGATGATGTCCTGCTGCAACCCGGTCATTCCGAGGTTATGCCTGGTCAGGTCGATCTGCGCACCACCATTGCTGAAGGCATTGAACTGAACCTGCCGTTGCTCTCCGCAGCGATGGATACAGTGACTGAGTCCCGCTTGGCGATTGCTATGGCGCAGGCTGGCGGTATCGGCGTTATTCACCGCAACCTGACACCGGAATTGCAGGCAGAAGCAGTTCTGCGCGTTAAGAAATTCGAATCCGGCATGGTTGTAAACCCTGTCACTATCGGCCCTGACGCAACATTGGCTGATGCACAGGCGCTGATGCGTATGCACGGTATTTCCGGTATTCCGGTTGTCGAAAATGCGGGCAAAGGCCCGGGTCGTCTGGTTGGTATCTTGACCAACCGCGATGTGCGTTTTGCCTCTGATCCGGCACAGAAAATCTACGAATTGATGACTCGTGAAAATCTGGTCACCGTGCGTGAAAACGTTAATCAGGAAGAAGCCAAGCGTCTTCTCCACCAACATCGCATTGAAAAACTGCTGGTTGTTGATGCGCAGGGTCGTTGCACCGGTCTGATCACCGTTAAGGATATGGAAAAGTCGCAGCTCAACCCGAATGCCGCTAAAGATGCGCAGGGTCGTCTGCGTGCTGCTGCTGCAACTTCAGTTGGCGATGATGGTTTTGAACGTGCGGAACGTCTGATCGAAGCCGGTGTTGATCTGCTGGTGGTTGATACTGCCCATGGTCATTCACAGCGTGTTCTCGATGCGGTCACCCGCATGAAGAAACTGTCTTCCGATGTACGTATTCTTGCCGGTAACGTGGCAACCGGTGCGGCAACACAGGCTCTGATTGATGCCGGTGCCGATGCGGTTAAAGTCGGTATCGGACCAGGCTCGATCTGCACCACACGCATTGTAGCCGGTGTTGGCGTACCGCAGCTTTCCGCGATTATGGGTGCGGTTGAAGTCGCCCAGAAAGCCGGTATTCCGGTTATCGCTGACGGCGGTATCAAATTCTCCGGTGACTTCGCCAAGGCACTGGCTGCCGGTGCATCGGCTGCTATGGCCGGTTCGCTGCTGGCCGGCACAGAAGAAAGCCCGGGTGAAGTTTATCTGCATCAGGGTCGTTCTTATAAGTCCTATCGTGGTATGGGTTCCGTTGGTGCCATGGCTCGCGGTTCCGCTGACCGTTACTTCCAGGCGGAAGTACGCGATGAACTGAAACTGGTGCCGGAAGGTATTGAAGGTCAGGTTGCCTATAAGGGTCCTGTTGCCAATATCCTGCATCAGCTGGCCGGTGGTCTGCGTGCTTCTATGGGTTATGTCGGTGCAAAAACAATGCCGGAATTCCGTGAGAAGGCAACATTTGTCCGCATTACCAATGCGGGTCTACGTGAAAGCCACTCGCACGGTGTGACCATCACTCGTGAAAGCCCGAATTATCCGGGCAGCGTATAAGACGAATAGAAAAAGGCCGGTTTAACCGGCCTTTTTTATTGCTTGTGAAGCTGGGTGATTTCATTATCTGAAAGCAACAAGGGTTGTGCTGCTTGTCTGGCCAGTTCGGCCAGCGCGTTAAAGTCGGCAAGACGCAGGCTCTGTTTGCGCCAGAACAGGCCGATCTGGCGTTTTGGTGTGCCGTCCGAGAATGGTACGATGCGGATGCGCTTATGCGGAACCTCAGAGCGGATGGCGATTTCCGGTATCAGCGTCAGCCCCATATCATTGCTGACCATTTGCAGCAGCGTGGCCATGCTGGTCGCACCGAAATTCACTAAAGTACGCTCACGCGGCAGAGCGCAGACCTCAAGCGCCTGATCGCGCAAACAATGCCCTTCTTCAAGTAGTAGCAGCTTTTCCAATGCCGCATTGCCCTGTGTGAGCGGTGAGGGCAGGACATCATTGTTATTGCTGGAAGTGGCGATCAGAAACCGGTCATCAAACAGGTGTTTGCCCGTCAAGTAGGGATCATGAACCGGCATAGCGGCAATCACCGCATCCAGTTCACCATTGCGCAATTCTTCCAGCAGCTTGTCGGTTAGTGCCTCGCGCAGTTCCAGCGTCAGTGCCGGATATTGCTGTTTCAGCGCCTGAATAAGATCCGGCAGCAAATAGGGGGCAATGGTTGGGATGATGCCAAGCCGCAGCCGTGATTGTAAAATACCGCTCTTCTGCTCGGTCAGTTCTTCCAGCGCACGGATTTCCTGCAAAATCACTTTAATACGCGGCCAGAGTGTGTGACCGAGTTCTGTGAGCAGAACCGTTTTATTGGCGCGCTCAAAGAGCGGGCTGCCGGCGAGATTTTCCATTTCTGCAATCTGTGCGGATAAAGCGGGTTGCGAAACAAAGACTGTTTCGGCGGCTTTGCGAAAATGCAGATGGGTAGCGAGCGCATCGAAATAGCGCATTTGCTTGACTGTAAACATGATAAGAAAATCCTATCAATAATCACAGGAAATTCAATTGGAAATTATGGTTAGAATAGTTCTATTCTGTAGAAAGAGCATGAGAATGCAATTTCAATCCTGATCGGTGTATATCGTTAAGTTATTGAAATTGAGTATTTAATACATGTTTTGGCTGGTGCAGAATACCTGAAGGTGGTTCTGCGCCCGTCATAATCTTGTCATGCAGATTTTTTTATAATGGCTCAAAACAGAGCCAATCATACAAGGGAGAGCTAAAAATGGCCGATCGTCCGATTATGACCACAAGTGCCGGTTCACCGATTCCGGATAACCAGAATTCCCTGACTGCAGGCGAGCGCGGTCCTGTCCTGATGACTGACTACCAGCTTATTGAAAAGCTGGCACACCAGAATCGTGAGCGTATTCCTGAGCGTGCGGTTCATGCCAAGGGCTGGGGTGCCCATGGTACACTGACCATTACCGGTGATATTTCCAAATATACCAAAGCGAAAGCCTTGCAGCCGGGTGCGAAGACCCCGATGATTGCGCGCTTCTCCACAGTTGCCGGTGAAGCCGGTGCGGCAGATGCCGAGCGCGACGTGCGCGGTTTTGCATTGAAATTCTACACAGAAGAAGGCAACTGGGATCTGGTTGGCAATAATACGCCGGTCTTCTTCGTACGTGATCCGGTGAAATTCCCGGACTTCATTCACACCCAGAAGCGTCATCCAAAGACCAATATGCGCTCCGCCACAGCGATGTGGGATTTCTGGTCGCTGTCACCGGAAAGCCTGCATCAGGTAACAATCCTGATGTCTGACCGTGGTCTGCCAACAGATGTGCGTCACATCAATGGTTACGGCTCGCATACTTATTCGTTCTGGAATGATGCCGGTGAGCGCTATTGGGTGAAATTCCACTTCAAGACCATGCAGGGGCACCAGCACTGGACGAATGCGGAGGCTGAAAAAGTTGTCGGCCAGACCCGTGAATCCACACAGGCTGACCTGTTTGGTGCGATTGAAAAGGGTGAATTCCCGCGCTGGAAAGTGCAGGTTCAGATCATGCCTGAACTTGATGCCGATAACACACCTTATAACCCGTTTGATCTGACCAAAGTCTGGCCACATGCGGATTATCCGGTGATGGATATCGGTATTATGGAGCTGAACCGTAACGCCGACAATTACTTTGCGGAAATCGAACAGGCTGCCTTCTCGCCGTCGAATATCGTGCCGGGTATCGGCTATTCGCCGGATAAGATGTTGCAGGCGCGTGTATTCTCCTATGCAGATGCGCATCGCCATCGTCTCGGCACCCATTATGAGCAAATTCCGGTCAATAAGCCTGCTTGCCCTGTGCATCACTACCATCGCGATGGTCAGATGAATACTTATGGCGGTATCGCGACCGGTAATCCGGATGCTTATTATGAGCCAAATTCCTTCAATGGTCCGGTTGAACAGCCATCGGCGAAAGAACCGCCGCTGAAAATCTCCGGTGACGTTGATCGTTACAATCACCGTATCGGCAATGATGATTATTCGCAGCCGCGTGCGCTGTTCAACCTGTTTGATGCTGGCCAGAAGAGCCGTCTGTTCTCGAATATTGCTGCGGCAATGGGCGGTGTGCCGGGCTTTATCATTGAGCGTCAGCTTGGCCATTTCAAACTGATCCATCCGGATTATGAAGCCGGTGTCCGTGCAGCCCTCAAGGAAGCGCATGGCTATGAAGCCAATACGATTTCCAATGAGGAAAAGCAGACTGCCGCTGAATAAGTGGCAAGAACGCAATATAAAGAAGCCGGAGCAGTGATGCTCCGGCTTTTTCTTTTGTTCAGGTCGTTTCACTTTGGCGCATTTTAAGCTATGCGGTGAGAACATATGAACAAGATAAAGACAGGAAAGCGGTAAAGATGCGTTTGGGCGGACGGTTGCAGGCAGCGATAGAAGTGCTGGAAGATATTGAACGCCAGAGCCGTGCTGCTTCCGATGCGCTGAAAGATTGGGGTGCAGCGCACCGCTTTGCCGGAGCCGGCGACCGCGCTGTGATCGGCAATATTGTCTATGACGTTCTGCGCCGTAAACTTTCATTCGGCTGGCGGATGGATGCGCAGGATGCCCGTGCGCTGGTTTATGCCTCTGTCCTGAGCGATCCTGATATGGGCGCGGAGTGGCTGGAGGCTAATCTGGCCGGTGATAAATTTGCGCCAGAGCCGCTTGAAGCGGAGCGCTTGCAGGCTTGGGAAAGTCGTGATCTGAGTGATGCGCCGGATTATATCCGCGCCGATATTGCCGAGAGCTGGGTGCCGGAATTTTCAGCCTTGTTTGGTGAGAACTGGGTTGCACAGGCTGCTGAGCTTGCTACACGTCCGCCGGTTGATCTGCGGGTCAATACGCTGAAAACCAATCGCGACAAGGTGCTGACCGCGCTGGAAGGTCTGAAAAATGCCGGTGCAGAAGCTGCGCCTTTTCTGCCGGAAGCTGTGCGTATTCCGCCTTTGCGTGCGCTTGGCCGTCATCCGAATGTACAGACCGAGCAGGCTTTTCTCGATGGCTGGTATGAGGTGCAGGATTTAGGCTCGCAGCTTGCCGCGAAACTGGTTGGTGCGCAGCCCGGTCAGCAGGTTATGGATTATTGCGCCGGTGCCGGTGGTAAAACGCTGGCTCTGGCCGCAGCTATGCAGAATAAGGGGCAGATTCATGCCTATGATGCCGAGCGCTCGCGCCTTAATCCGATTCATGATCGCCTGAGCCGCGCCGGTGTGCGTAATACACAGGTACATAACCGGCCGGAAAATCTGGAGCCTTATAAAGGGCAGATGGATATTGTGCTGACCGATGCGCCATGCACCGGTTCCGGCACATGGCGCCGCCGTCCGGATGCAAAATGGCGTTTGACCGATGTGCAGCTTGAGCGCCGCGTTGCTGACCAGCACGAGGTGCTTGAAGCGGCCAAACATTATGTGAAGCCGGGTGGTCGTCTGGTCTATGTGACCTGTTCGCTGTTTGCTTCCGAGAATAGCCGGCAGGTCGCCCGTTTTCTCTCGGAAAACTCCGATTACAGAGCGCTGCCGATGGCTGAGTTGTGGAGCGGCATCACCGATCAGGCGCAGCCGCATTATCCAGATTTCGGTGCCGTGTTCTCGCCGCTTTCCACGGATACAGACGGCTTCTATATTGCTGTTTTGCAAAATCAGCCTGCCTGAGTATCGGGCAATATTCTGATCCGGATTGTAATATTGAAAAAATACGGGCTTTTTCTCCATTAAAGCTGGTATTTTTTTCTGTTTGCGCTATTAGCTGGGCTTGAATAGCAGTCTCCGATATAAATATATGTCTATAAGGATATATCCTGTTTTCGGTCGTATATGGACATGCTTTGTACGAACCGGTGGTTGGAATAGGTTCTGAAGACTGTTATGGAGATGCCATAAAACTGACATTCAGTGTATAAGACTGAGGGATATTATGGCAGTACCGAGAATAGCAGAACCGGATTTCAAAGAACGGGTTGAGAAGAGTTTTGCACGTCAGGCGGCGATGAAGCTGATTGGCGCACAACTCACACGCTGCGAGCCGGGTGTGGTTGAAGTGGAGCTGCCGTTTCGTGCCGATCTGACCCAGCAGCATGGGTTTTTGCATGCTGGAATTGTGTCTACGGCTCTCGATGCGGTCTGTGCCTATTCGGCGCTGACAATGATGCCGGCGGATGCCGCAGTGCTGACCATCGAGTTCAAGGTCAATCTGCTGGCGCCCGGTAAAGGCGACCATTTTCTGTTCCGCGGGAATGTAACCAAGCAGGGACGTACGATTATGGTCAGCGACGGTCAGGCATTTGCCGTCGGTGAGACTGAAGTGAAATTAGTAGCCACGATGACAGCGACGCTGATGGTGGTGAAAGATCGTGAAGATTTGCAGGACTAGGTTATCCTCTGAACACCTGTCCTGAGTGTGCTGTTTACGGAAGCGCTTCTGTAAACAGCTTTTTGATTTGAACCTCGCGCGGATTTATCCCAAAGCTCCGCGCAAGTCCGAATAAAAGGGTGTGCCGCAATCATCTGTATTGACGGCCTCAGGTGTTAGAATGACCAAGATTATGTCCGCGCCGGTACAGGGTGCTTCAGAAGATGCGATGTCGATGCTGCAATATGTGCATGATTTCGGCGGCAAAAAAGTTCTGTTTGTTATGGCGTCCCCTTCAGAATACGGCCCGCATTTGCAGGCTATGTTCAAGCCGCTGATCACCGGTATCGGCCCTGTTGAAGCGGCTGTCGTGGTTTCTGCGGTTCTGGCCGATCTTTCCATGCGCGGTGCTCTGCCTGATCTGGTGGTGTCGCTTGGTTCTGCCGGTTCGGCAAAGCTGGTGCAGACCGAGATTTATCAGGCTGTGAATGTCGGCTACCGCGATATGGATGCCTCGGCTCTCGGCTATGCCAAAGGTCAGACACCTTCTGCTGATTTCCCGATCATCATTCCGCTGCCATATCATATTCCGGGTATTGCCAGCGCGTCCTTGTCCACAGGTGCAAATATCGTCACCGGTTCTGCCTATAATGATATTGATGCGGATATGGTGGATATGGAGAGCTTTGCGATCCTGCGCACCTGCCAGCGTTTTGCTGTGCCGCTGATTGGTCTGCGCGGTATTTCCGATGGTGATGAGGCGGTGAAGCAGGTGTCTGACTGGACACGTTATCTGCACATCATTGATGAGAAACTGGCACAGGCCGTGCGCTTGCTGGAAGCGGCAATGTTGCAGAGCACATTGGTTAAAACAACCGGCCATCCTGATCCGGGTCTTTACAAGGCTGATCTTGAGCGTACAGTGCCGCTGACGGTAAAATCCGGCGACTGATCTTATCTCCACTGTTTGTACCCTAATATATTGTCGCGGGTTTCGATTCCGGCTTGCAACAATCAACATAATTCTCTAGATGCTGCCCATGAGCACCCATCCCGATACTATCCTTATCATTGACTTTGGCAGTCAGGTCACGCAGCTGATAGCGCGGCGTGTGCGCGAGGCCGGAGTCTATTCCGAAATCGTGCCGTTCCAGCTGGCAGATGAAGCGTTCAAGCGCATCAATCCGAAAGCTGTGATCTTGTCCGGCAGCCCGCATTCGACCACCGATATCGGTAGTCCGCGCGCACCACAGGCAGTGTTTGAAGCCGGTATTCCGGTTATGGGCATTTGCTATGGTCAGCAGACCATGTGCGAACAGCTGGGCGGCAAGGTCGAAAGCGGCCATGACCGTGAATTCGGTCGTGCATTCCTCGAAGTCAACGAGGACAGCGCACTGTTTTCCGGCATCTGGGCCAAAGGCACCCGCCATCAGGTTTGGATGAGCCACGGTGATCGCGTAACAGCCCTGCCGGAAGGCTTTAAGGTTGTCGGCACATCGCCGAATGCACCATTCGCAGCCATTGCCGATGAAAAACGCAAATATTTTGCGGTGCAGTTCCATCCGGAAGTGGTGCACACACCGGACGGCGCGAAACTCCTGCAGAATTTCGTCCATAATATTGCTGGCATCAAGCCGGACTGGACAATGTCCGCCTATCGCGAACAGGCTGTTGAAGCTATCCGCAAACAGGTTGGCAAAGGCAAGGTTATCTGCGCGCTTTCAGGCGGCGTGGACTCTTCCGTTGCAGCGCTGCTCATCCATGAAGCGGTTGGCGATCAGCTGACCTGTATTCTGGTTGATCACGGCCTGATGCGTAAGGATGAAGCGGCACAGGTTGTTGCAATGTTCAAAGAACATTACAACATGCCGCTGGTTCTGGTGAATGCACAGGATCGTTTCATCTCCGCTCTGGAAGGTGAAACCGATCCGGAAGTGAAGCGTAAGACCATTGGCCGTCTGTTCATCGAAGTGTTCGAAGAAGAAGCGGCTAAACTCGGCGGCGCAGACTTCCTCGCACAGGGTACCCTCTATCCTGACGTGATCGAAAGCGTATCTTTCACCGGTGGTCCTTCGGTGACCATCAAGTCGCATCACAATGTCGGCGGTCTGCCTGAGCGCATGAATATGCAGCTCGTGGAGCCACTGCGTGAACTCTTCAAGGATGAAGTGCGCGTTCTCGGTAAGGAACTCGGTCTGCCGGACAGTTTCATCGGCCGCCATCCGTTCCCGGGGCCTGGTCTGGCAATTCGTTGCCCGGGCGGTATCACCCGTGAGAAGCTTGAAATCCTTCGTGAAGCTGATGCAGTCTATCTGGACGAGATCCGCAAAGCCGGTCTTTATGACAAGATCTGGCAGGCTTTCGCAGTGTTGCTGCCGGTGCAGACCGTTGGTGTTATGGGCGACGGCCGCACATACGAATTCGTTTGTGCTCTGCGTGCGGTAACATCGGTTGACGGTATGACAGCTGATTTCTACCACTATGATATGGACTTCCTTGCCAAGGCAGCGACCCGTATTATCAATGAAGTACGCGGTATTAACCGCGTGGTCTATGATATTACCTCGAAGCCTCCGGGCACCATTGAGTGGGAATAAGTTGAAGAACAATGCGCCAATCGGCGCATTGTTTTTTTCTGGAGCATTTCACAGTCAAGTTGATCCAATTTGATGTAGGGATAATGCGACAAACTAAAGAATCCAGAGCGAGCATTGCGATCCAACATGAACGTAAACCGCTTTGGGTATGATCAGCGCATAAACCTGAGCGGGCAAACGAATGAACAGCAGCGAAAAGATTTACTCCGGCAAGACCAAAGACCTCTACGCCTTGGAGAACGGCAACATTCTTCTGGTGTTCAAGGATGATGTAACCGGCTCGGATGGTGTGATTGATCCGGGTGCAAATACCGTTATTGGTCAGGTTGAAGGCAAGGGGCGCAAGTCTCTTGGCATGACGGATTATTTCTTCAAGCGACTGCATGCTGCTGGCGTGCCTACCCATTTGGTCAATCTTGATCTTGAAAAGGGCACGATGGAAGTTCGCCGTGCCGAGCCTTTGGGCAAGGATATTAACGGCACCGGCGGCTTTGAATTTGTTTGCCGCACCCGTCCTTGGGGCAGTTTCATTCGCCGTTATCAGCAATATATTCGTAACACCGAACAGAAATTTGACTATCTCGTTGAAATTACTGTGAAAGACGATGAGCGCGGCGATCCGCTTATCAATGATGCCACCATCGTTGCGCTCGGCCTCTTAAGCCCTGACCATCTTGCAAAGGCTAAGGACATTACCCGTAATGTGTGCCGTATTGTAGAAGCTGATCTGCGAGGTTTGGGTCTGACGCTGATCGATATGAAGATTGAAATCGGCCTGATCGACGGTGAAGTCGTGGTTATCGATGAGATTTCCGCTGATGCCATGCGTGTTATGGATGAAACAGGCAAAGTGCTTGAACACGGCAAAGTGTATGAAAAGCTGATCGGCTGATTGAGAAAATATTTTTATCCTCTTTTCATAAGTGAAACGGATAATAAAAACACCGCCGCAGTTGCAAAAACTGCGGCGGTGTTTTTATGTCTCGGGTTTGAAAGCTGCCCCGAAATACAGCTGATTACGGGGCAGGTTATAATTATTTCACGACAATGCGTGCACCAGGCTTTACGCGGGAATGCAGGTCGATAATGTCCTGATTGATGAGGCGGATACAGCCAGCAGAAACGCCTTTGCCGATCGATGAAGGTTTATTCGTGCCGTGGACACGGTAATAGGTGTCGATGCCGTCTTTATGCATATAGAGTGCGCGCGCACCCATCGGATTTCCCGGGCCGCCGTCAACGCCGTCTTTGTAGCGCAGATACTGGTTCGGATTGCGCTTGATCATATTCTGGGTCGGCGTCCAGCGCGGCCATGCGGCCTTATGCGCGATAATTGCATCGCCGCCGTTAAAGCCGCGTGCTGCGGGGCCGACACCCACGGCATAGCGGACAGCCTTGCCTTCCGGCAGCACAAAATAGAGATAGCGTGCAGGCTGGTCGACAATAATGGTGCCCGGTTTTTCTGTGGTCTTGTAATCGACAACAGTCCGGCGATGTTCCGGTTTCAGCTTGGCCAGATCAATCGCAGGGATCTGGTAATTCTGATCCGTCATTGCGCGATACATATGCGCGGCGCTGTCAGTTTCCGGTGTCGCTGCCGGTGCTTCCGGCTCGGATACCGGTTCCGGTTTCACCGGCTGCGGCTGGGTTACGCTGGCATTGAGCACAGGTGGCGGATTCTGGACAGTGGTACAGGCAGAAAGAGCAGCAGCGCAGGCAAATAACAGGGATAATTTCAGCGGGGATAATGACACGGACAAACCGGCTCCAGTTTTTAGCAAGGAAGACAGCTTGCTCCCTCGCGATACTTAAGGTTTTCTTAAGCGTCTACAAAGAGTTTACCAAGTGATCAATTATTTTTACAAAGATTGGGCGAATGTCAGAGGGATGGTATCTTTTTGGCAACGCTCAATTCTGCGCAGGGCAGGGGAATGCAGAGCGGTTACTTCCCACGTTTCGGTTTCTGTCCCGATAAATGCTGGCACATATGGGACTGGAAAACAGTAATCGGCTGCGGTTTGGAGAAATAAAAGCCCTGAAGATACTGGACGCCTCTTTCCTGAAGATAATCGGCCTGCCGGCGTGTCTCGATACCTTCTGCAATGATCCGGAGCCCCAGTTGCTGCGACAGATCAATAATGCTCTGCAAGACATGGCGGGAGAAGTCATTGCTGCCAATGCCGGTAATAAAGCTGCGGTCGATCTTGAGCAGATCCGCCTGAAATTCTTTCAGATAATTGAGATTGGAATGGCCGACGCCAAAATCGTCCAGTGCGATCAGAATTCCGGCCTGACGCAGCGTATGGATTTGCTGTAACAGTTCCGGCGTTGGCTCTATTGCTTCGCGTTCGGTCAGTTCCAGCATCAGCCGTATCTTGTTTTGCGAAAACTGGCTCAGGAAATAGTGACAGCTTTTGATCAATTCAGGATCGGCCAGATAAACGGCAGAAACATTGATACTGATATGGAAACCGTCAGGAAGCTGTTTCTCCAGCAGTCTAAATTCTTCCGCAACGCGCCGGATCAGGGCTGCCGTCATCGGAATAATCAGTCCTGAACGTTCCATAAAAGGAATAAAACTGTTTGGCAGGATCATGCCTTCAAGCGGATGATCCCAGCGGGTCAGCACTTCCGCACCAACCCATTCATGGGTATCGCTCCGCACAATTGCCTGATAATAAGGGATAAATTCATTGTTGCGGATGGCGCGCTTGGCCTCAGCAGTCATGTTGCGGGCATTGACCGTCATCCGGTTTGTTGCAAATGCACTCAGCCCGCCAAGAATGACGAGCAGGATGATAAGCGGCAGATGGCGGGATAAAATATAGTCCCGTAATGCGCCGCTGTGAAAACCGGTCTCAACCGAAAACGGATATTTATCGGAGCGGTCGCGGATCAGAATGCTGTTGCTGGTTCCTGCAGATATGTTGCGGACTTTGCCGTCCTGCTCAAGCCGGTAAGAGCCGATAATCAGCGTTGTTGCCGGTGTCATCTCATGGCTGTTGAGCAGCTGAATAATATGCAGGCCGTCAATACCGGCCAGAATAGAAGACGTGTCGTTTTTCCATCGGTAGAGCAGAATTGCACGGTCAGGAGAAACTCTGTTTCCGGCGATTAAGGCCAGACGGTCATCATAAAAATGGGCGCTTGTTACAGGCAGCCGCGTGTCACCGTAAATCGTGCTGCAGGTAATAGTATCATTCTTGATGACTGCCAGTGATCTGACAAAGGATGTCGTAGTGGCTTTGATGCGCAGTGTCTCGACAATCTCGGAGCAGGGCTTGTCAATCAGGGGGGCAGCGTCTTCGGTCACTTTTCTCGCATTATCGAGAATATCATCAACATGTTCAATAACGGCGCGGCTGGCTGACTGGGCTCTTTCGTGTAGAGCATTGCCGGATTGCCAATATAAAATCGGCAGTCCAAGAAGTATAGGCGTGAAAAAAGCCAGCAAAACGACAATAATATGCCGTGCTGTATAATTGCTTTTTCCGAGCTTAAACTGACGATGCCAAATCACTGCAAAGGCTTTCGTATTTATCTGCCTTTCCTCCCATACAGGGAAAGACTTAGGATTCAGTGTAAAATTTCATTTTTAGGTTTAATAAAACAACATTTGTCATTGTCTTCAGCTATGTTTTTTAACCGTGCAGAGCGCAGCAATGTCCCCTTGACTTCGGTTTATACTGCTGTCTTTATCGGGCTTGCGATGACTCAGATTGACCAATCCGCATCGCAGTTTTTTCTTCATACAGAATTGAAATGACAGGGCCGAGATTGCTGACTTTTTTTGTCGTTAATCACATGATGGAACATTTCTCAGGACTTAATGTCGGCTAGTTTCAGCCGCTGCGAAGTGCTGATGCCCTTTCTGTATTGCTAATCCGTATCATCCGAAATTCACCGGCCTAGCCGATGCTGCTTACGGGCGTATTGCGCCCATTAATCATCGCTATGATTATAATCACCGTCATGACTATAGGCGGTGGTGATGCCGTGTAATCTGCAACTCTTCCTGTTCTGCAGGACGCGTTGTGATGTCATTGATATTGGTCAGTGCAAAGCGCATCAGCTGTGTTTTCTCGCAGCACGTCCATTCTTCACACAGGCTCCTTGAAATTCATAGCGGCTTGCCGAGGATTTGGCACGCCTTGCGATTTGCTGCGCCTGTGTTTCCCCGAAAATAAAGGAGACACCCTTGCATCTTACACCTCATGAAACCGACAAGCTGATGCTTGTAACCACCGGCCAATTGGCACAGCGCCGTCTCGCACGCGGGTTGCGTCTCAATTATCCGGAAGCCATTGCCCTTATTTCACTCGTCATGCTGGAGCTGATCCGCGATGGTCAGCACTCAGTTGCTGAGCTGATGCGCCTCGGCAGCACCATTCTTGGCAAGCGTGAAGTCATGTCCGGCGTGACCGAGATGATTGAAGATGTGCAGATCGAAGGCACATTCAAAGACGGCACCAAATTGGTGGCTGTGCGCACGCCGGTCAGTGCCGACAAAGGCGACATGAAACTGGCACTCTATGGAAGTTTCCTGCCGGTTCCGGAGAAAATGCAGGATGATGAAGAGATCGGTGTTGCCGGTCAGGTTGTCTGCGCTGAAGGCGAAATCCAGCTCAATGAAGGGCGTGAAACTGTCACGATCAGCGTCACCAATACCGATACTCGTCCGGTGCAAATCGGCAGCCATTTCAATTTTGTTGAAACCAATCCGCGTCTGAAATTCAACCGTGAAGCAGCCTATGGCAAGCGTCTGGATATTCCGGCGGGTCTGGCTGTGCGCTTTGAACCGGGTGAGACCAAAGAGGTCACACTGGTAGCGATTTCCGGCAATCAGATCATTCGCGGCGGCAATAATCTGGTCGATGGCGCGGTGGATGCGGACAATAAAGTGCGCACGCTTTCCCGCGTGAATGAGCGTGCTTTTGCCGACAGTCGCAGTGCTGAATGAGCGCTTTTATCACAGATTTTACACAACAATTTAAGCTTGCAGAGTGCCGGATATATGCATCACGCCGCGCTCTGCCGATAAGGATAAAACATGGTCTATAAAATAACCCGCGCAGATTACGCCAAGTTTTTCGGCCCGACCAAGGGTGATAAAGTTCGTTTGGGCGATACTAATCTCTATGCGGAGGTCGAGCATGATTACACTGTCTATGGTGACGAATGCATCTTCGGCTCCGGCAAGGTCATCCGCGATGGTATGGGGCAGGCAACCGGCATCAGCAGTGACAAGGCGCTGGATTGTATCATCACTAATGCGCTGATCATTGATTATACCGGCATCGTCAAAGCTGATATCGGCATCAAGAATGGCAAAATTGCCGGTATCGGCAAAGCCGGTAATCCGGATATTATGGCCGGTGTGCATCCTGATCTGGTGATCGGGGTGAATACAGAAGTGATCTCGGGTGAGGGCTGTATCGTCACCGCCGGTGGTATTGATACGCACTTCCATTATATCACGCCGTCACAGCCAATTACTTCGATTGCCAGCGGTTTAACCACGGTGCTCGGCGGCGGTACCGGTCCTGCAACAGGATCGATGGCCACGACCTGCACACCGAACCCTAATTATCTGCATCATATGATGCAGGCGACCGATGATCTGCCGCTCAATGTAATTTTTACCGGTCGTGGCAGCTCCTCTCGTCCTGAAGGTATGCGCGAGCAGGTTCTGGCCGGTGCTGCCGGTCTGAAACTGCATGAGGACTGGGGCACAACACCGGCAGCTATCGCAACCTGTATGGATATGGCCGACGAATATGACATTCAGGTCACCATTCATATGGATTCCGTCAATGAAAGCTGCACGGTGGAAGATTCCATCAAGGCTTTTGGCGGGCGCTCTATCCATGCCTATCATGCGGAAGGTGCAGGCGGCGGTCATGCGCCTGATCTGATGCGCATATGTGCGGAAGCCAATGTGCTGACCAGTTCCACCACGCCGACACTGCCTTACACTGTCAATACGGTGGAAGAGCATCTCGATATGCTGATGGTCTGCCATCATCTGGATAAGAATATTCCGGAAGATGTGGCTTTTGCAGCCAGCCGTATCCGTGCCAATACGATTGCTGCCGAAGGCGTGCTGCATGATATCGGCGCGATTTCCATGATGACCTCAGACAGTCAGGCGATGGGACGCGGCGGTGAGGTGATCATGCGCACATGGCAGGTCGCCGATCAGATGAAGGCGCAGCGCGGAAGCCTGCCGCAGGATGGTGCAGGCAATGATAATTTCCGTATCAAACGCTATATCGCCAAATATACCATCAATCCGGCAATTGCCCATGGTATCAGCCACCTCATCGGTTCGGTTGAGGCAGGCAAAGTCGCGGATCTGGTATTGTGGAAACCGGCATTCTTCGGCCAGCGTCCTGAACTGGTGATGAAAAGCGGTTTCATTGCCTATGCGCAGATCGGCGATGCCAATGCATCAATCCCGACACCGCAGCCGGTGATCATGCGTCCGATGTTTGGTGCTTTGTCTTCCGGTATCGGCAAAACATCAATTCTGTTCGTCAGTCAGGCCTCGGTCAATGATGGTAATGTGCTGAATCTCGGACTGAACAAGCGTATCGAGCCGGTTGTTAAATGCCGTGGTCTGACCAAGGCTGACATGAAGCTCAATGATGCATTGCCGAAAATCACCGTTGATCCGAAGACCTATAAAGTCAGCGTTGATGATGCAGAGGTCGGGGCAGAGCCGGTTTCTGTCGTGCCGCTCGCGCAGCGTTACAACCTGTTCTGATTATTAAAGACAGCACGCCGTGTAGAAATATGCGGCGTGCTGCTACGAAAAATATTGAATGTCCCGTTGCCGGATAAAACAGGCGCTCTAATTACGAAGCACTGTCGTTACAGCAATATCGCATCATTCTAAAATAATAATATTCCCTGTTCTGTAACGCATCAAAAGACAACACATCTTTCAGGATTATCACTGCAAAAGGAGATAGCTATGGGTAGTCAGCTGACAATTGTATTGGTGCACGGATTTTGGGGCGGTGCCGCTCATTGGAGCAAAGTTATTCTCGAATTATCCCGTAAAGGATATGACAAAATCCGTGCCGTGGAAATGCCGCTGACATCTCTGGCGGATGATGCGGAACGCACCCGCAAAATGGTTAAGCAGCAGGAAGGCAAGGTTTTGCTGGTCGGCCATTCCTATGGCGGAGCGGTTATTACCGAGATGGGCAATCTGCCAAATGTTGCCGGACTGGTCTATATTGCGGCCTTCGCACCGGATGCAGGGGAAAGTCCCGGCGGTATCAGTCAGGCAAATCCGCCTGCAGCCATTGCCAATCTGGCTCCGGACAGTGACGGCTATCTCTGGATTAATTATGACAAATACCATGAAAGCTTTTGTCAGGATATGAGCGCGGACGAAGCGCTGGTAATGGCTGTAGCGCAGAAGGCGCCAATTGCCACGACATTCGGTGATAATGTGACCGACCCTGCATGGAAACATAAGCCGGTCTGGTATCAGCTTTCAACGCAGGATCACATGATCCATCCGGCCAATCAGAAACATATGGCTGAACGGATGAAGCCGCGCAAAATGATTGAGCTGGATGCAAGCCATGCTTCACTGGCTTCCCGCGCGGCAGAGGTTGCAAATCTGATTGATGAGGCTGCAAAAGCGCTTGGCTAAAACTGCTGCTATATTGATCTTACCTGATCGCCGCTATGATGCGGCCTATTAAAACGGAGTGTGTCGCAGAGTTCACGCACGACACATTCCGGCTTTGAACCGGCATATCATCACGATTGTCAGCCTTTTTTATCTGCGAGATTCCGGTGCATAAAGCCTGCACTGCGGAGTGCCGGAGGGTGCTGTGCATTTACGTGACCGGCTATTCATGATAATGGCGAAAATGTGGCATTGTTTTATCCCGCCGGATCAGGCGCTATAAAACAGGTCGTCTCCCGTGGACTGCAGCAGGTTTTTGCTATCAGGATTTTGCGAGGAGGCCATTCATCTGCAAGACGTCAGAATGCTTTCTTACCAAAGACTGACAGGGAGCTACCATGCTGGAAAAGCTTTTCAAATTACAGGAACATAAGACCAATGTGCGCACAGAAGTGCTCGCCGGTCTGACAACGTTCCTGACAATGTCCTATATCATTTTTGTTAATCCGGACATTCTGTCCTCGACTGGCATGGATCGTAATGCGATCTTTGTCGCGACCTGTCTTGCCGCAGCGCTTGGCTCTATCGTGATGGCATTTGTTGCCAACTGGCCGATCGGTATGGCGCCAGGCATGGGGCTGAACGCGTTTTTCGCTTTCACCGTTGTCGGTGTTATGGGCTTCACATGGCAGCAGGCTCTGGGCGCTGTCTTTATCTCCGGTGTGATTTTCTTCATCCTCACCATTTCCGGCATTCGTAGCTGGCTGGTTGACGGTATTCCGAAATCCCTGCGCAGTGCGATTGCTGTCGGTATCGGCATGTTCCTTGCGCTGGTCGGTATGAAAAGCTCCGGCATTATTGTCGGCAGCGAAGCAACCTTCATCACTCTTGGCGACCTGACCAAAACCGGCCCGCTGCTGGCGATCTTCGGCTTCTTCGTGATGGCCGTTCTGGATGCGCTGAAAGTACGTGGTGCAATTCTGATCGGTATTCTGGTTGTGACCGTTCTGTCGATCATGCTGGGCGTCAGCCAGTTTCAGGGTGTATTTTCCGCACCGCCAAGCCTGATGCCGACATTCATGCAGCTCGATATTATGGGCGCTCTGCATGTGGGCTTCCTGCAGGTTATTCTTGTCTTCGTGCTGGTTGAAGTTTTCGACGCTACCGGTACGCTGATCGGCGTGAGCAAGCGTGCAGGCCTCATTCCTGAAGGTAAACCGAACCGCCTGAACCGCGCTCTGTTTGCTGACAGTACTGCAATTATCGGCGGCTCCATCATCGGTACCAGCTCGACAACGGCTTATGTTGAAAGCGCTTCCGGCGTTCAGGCCGGTGGCCGCACAGGTTTGACAGCACTGGTTATTGCTCTTCTGTTTCTTGCAGCCTTGTTCATTTCACCTCTGGCCGGATCCGTTCCTGCCTATGCAACAGCACCGGCGCTGATCTATGTCGCCTGTCTGATGATGCGTGAAATGTCTGAAATCGAATGGGACGATGTAACGGAAGCTGCACCAGCCGCTCTGACAGCTCTGGGCATTCCGTTCACCTATTCGATTGCCAATGGTCTGGCCTTCGGCTTCATCAGCTATGTTGTGCTCAAGGCCGGTTCGGGTAAATGGCGGGTTATTCATCCGGCAACATGGATTGTTGCGGCACTGTTTGTGATCCGCTTTGCCTATGTGCATTAAAGCATAGTAATCCTGATTGTTACTATGTTGAGCCGCAGCGCTGGAAAGCTCTGCGGCTCAATACATTTGATTGTTCTTTCAGATCGCTCTCGATCTTCATGAACCGGCATGATACAGCATGGTTCTCAATGTTAAGCGCCGGCTCCTTTGTCCGGAAACTGCTTGCGAATATACCATAACAAAATGAGCGTATTTTCCTGAGGCAGTCAGGCCGGAAAATGCTTTGAAAACCCGGCCTGTGCCGGAAAAAGCTGTCGGGAGGCGGCTGAACATGACTGCAATTACGCAGACAAATACAGGTAATCGCTGGGGGCGGGAGGTCATTTCGTCCTTTAAACTTGGCTGGCCGCTGATTTTTACGAATCTTTCGCAGGCAGCGCTGACAGCAACGGATGTCATTCTGATCGGGCGTCTCGGCGCCGATACGCTGGCTGCTGCCGTGCTGACCACCAGCTTTTATCATTCGATGATGATCTTCTGTATGGGGTTGGTTTCCGCCACGCTGCCGATGATGGCGATGGCGCTTGGCCGCAACCGCCATTCCGTGCGCGATGTGCGCCGCACTGTACGTCAGGGTTTCTGGACCGCGATTATTATCTGCATTCCGTTCTGGGTGCTGCTGTGGAATGCGGAATCCGTGTTCCTGTTTATGGGGCAGCGGCCGGATATTGCCGCTCATTCCGTGCAGATGATGCATACGCTGCAATGGGCGATGCTGCCTTATCTCGGCTATATCGGCCTGCGTTCATTTCTGGCGGCGATGGAGCGTCCGCTCTGGACATTGCTGATAGCGGCTTTTGCTATCGTGTTCAATGCGATTGCTGCCTATAGCCTGATTTTCGGTAAATTCGGTATGCCGGAAATGGGTCTGCGCGGTGCCGGTATTGCGACCACAGCCTCCAGCTGGATGATGTTCTTCGGTCTGGTTGTCGTTGTCTGCACTCATAAGAAATTCCGCCGCTACCGTTTGTTTGGCCGCTTCTGGCGTCCTGACTGGCCGCGTTTTCTTGAATTGTGGCGCATTGGTTTGCCAATGGCACTGACCTTTGCCTTTGAAACCACGATTTTCTATGCGGCTGTGCTGATGATGGGTAAAATCAGCCCGACATCACTGGCTGCACATGCGGTAGCGATGCAGATTGCTTCGCTGAGTTTCATGGTGCCGCTCGGCTTCGGACAGGTGGCGACGGTGCGTGTTGGTCGTGCCTATGGCGCGGGTAACCGTGAGGCCGTGGCCTATGCGGGCTGGAGTGCCTATGCTTTGGGGGTCGGCTTCATGGGCGTGATGGGCCTGTTGATGATCCTGATGCCGAAGGTGTTTATCAGTGCGTTTCTGGATATTCGTGATCCGGCCAATGCGGAAGTGATCCGGCTTTGCATATCATTCCTGGCTTTTGCGGCATTGTTCCAGATTGTTGACGGGGCGCAGGCGGTGGCCGCGGGTATGTTGCGCGGCTTGCGTGATACACGCATTCCGATGTTTCTGGCGCTGCTGGGCTATTGGGGCGTTGGCTTACCACTTGGCGCGCTGCTGGCCTTTACCTTCAACTTTGAAGGGATCGGCGTGTGGATTGGTCTGGCGACGGGACTTGCAATTGTCGCTGTGCTGATGACACAGCGCTGGATGCGCCGCGACAGTCTCAGCAATGTGGTCTATGTCTGATAAAAAATGGCTGCGGAACAGATAAGTTCCGCAGCCATTTTCATTTTTGTAGCCGGAAATTATTTCCGCATTGAATCCAGAGTTTCGTGATTTTTCTCGACTTCCTGCGCTTTCATATAGCTTTCAATCAGAAGCTGGTAAGGCGGGAAAATAAGGGTATAGACTTTGGCCCATTCCGCCGCATCATCACGGTTCCAGCTGCGCTGAATTTCCGAGGCTACCGCTGCAGTATCCATAGGAATAACACCGGCCTGCGTCACCCGCGCCAGCGTAATTTCCTGAGCCATTTTGGAATAGGTGCCGGAAGCATCAACAACGGCAAAAACTTTATATCCGTCATAGACCGCTGAAATCGACGGAAAGGCCATGCAGACACTGGTAATTGTACCGGCAATAATCAGGGTCTTGCGGCCTGTTGCTTTGACGGCGGCAACGAAATCCGGATTATCCCATGCATTAATTTCGCCTTTGCGGGCAACATATTTGGCGTGAGGGGCATTCTCATGAATTTCCGGTATCAGCGGGCCGTTCGGCCCCTGCGGCACTGATGCAGTGGTGATAACCGGAATTTTAGCCAGTGTGGCGATCTTGGCCAATGCGGTTGCATGGGCGCGCAATTCCGTCATGGGCATATCGCCGACAGTTTGAAAAAGCCCGCTCTGGTGGTCAATCAGCAGCATGACAGAATCTTCCGGGTCGATAACCGGCCGCTGACCGTTAAAATTGGCAATGGTTGATGGAATATTCATTTCGACGTCTCCCTTGGATTAAATGTCAGACTGAATCATTTCATCATCTGCCGGTCTCACGAAACTGGGGGGCAAGGTGAGACCGGCAGAGCATGGCCGGATAAACCGGTCATGAAAGGGGTATGTGTCCGAATTGGCCATTCTGAAAATCGCGGAGGGCGGAGCTGATTTCTTCCGTGCTGTTCATTACAAATGGCCCATGAATAACGACAGGCTCGTCAATTGGTTCCCCGCTGAGAACCAGAAAAGAGGCATTATTGTGCGCTTCTATCCAGACATCCGTGCCGTGGCGATCCAGCAAAACCAGCTGAGCCTCACCGGCCTGCTTGTCATTATTAATTGTGACAGAGCCGCTGAGCACGACCAGCATTGCCGTATGGCCATCGGGAATAGTCAGGGTTGCAGTTGTGTTCTGCCGCAGGCTGACATCCCATAAATTGACGGGAGTGAAGGTGCGGGCAGGGCCTTTGACCTTGTTATAAGCACCGGCAATAACGCGCAGGCTGCCTGCCTTATCCGGCAGGTCAACAACTGGTATCTCTGCACTCCGTAAGTTCTGATAGCCGGGTTCTGCATTTTTATCTTTCGCAGGCAGATTGACCCAGAGCTGAACCATTTGCAGCGTGCCACCCTGTTCAGTAAAGGCGCGCGAATGCAGTTCTTCGTGCAGGATGCCTTTGGCTGCCGTCATCCATTGCACATCGCCCGCACCGATCGTACCGCCCTTGCCGGTTGAATCCCGATGCTCGAGCTCGCCCTGATAAACAAGCGTGACTGTCTCAAAGCCGCGATGCGGATGAATGCCTATGCCCCGCCGGTCACCGGAGGCATGACCGGCAGGGCTGAATTCTGCCGGACCTGCATAGTCAAGCAGAAGAAACGGGCTGACATGATCGCCATGGCTGGCATAGGAGAAGACTGAGCGGACCGGAAAGCCGTCGCCTACCCAATGCGGGCGGGGGCTACTGTAAACACCTAATACCTTTCTCATTATCAGTCTCCTGTATTGCGCTGAATGACAGGAAGATATGAGCAGGACAAAACTAGCGGTAGTCCGTAAAAACGCACTACAATGTCTGAAATATGAGACAATACCGTAGCGGTTTAAAATAATACGGTTATATTCAAGGAAACAGACGACATGACAGGGAGTTTCCATGCAGGATCTGAATGATCTGAGATTTTTCGTGGTTGTGGTGGAGCAGGGCGGTTTTGCAGCTGCGGCGCGCAAGCTGAATATGCCGCGCTCCCGTCTCAGTCGCCGCATCGGTTTGCTGGAAGACAGTCTCGGTGTGCGGTTGATCCAGCGCACAACCCGTCATTTTGCGGTGACGGAAGTCGGGCATGAATATTACCGCCATTGTGTGGCTATGCTGGTTGAGGCAGAGGCTGCACAGGAGGTGATTGACCGGATGCGTTCGGAACCGCAGGGTATTGTGCGGGTCAGTTGTCCGTCCTCGATGATTTATTTCCAGATCGGCGACATGATTGCCCGTTTCATGCAAGAAAATCCGAAAGTTGATGTGCTTCTAGAGAGCACTAACCGCCGCGTTGATGTGCTGCGGGAAGGTTTTGATCTGGCAATCCGCGTGCGCTTTCCGCCGCTTGATGACAGCGATCTGGTTATTCGTAAACTGGCGGAAAGCCCGCAACGCCTTGTCGCCAGCCCGTCGGTGATTGCTGAAATCAATCGGCCATTGGTGCCGGCTGATCTGGCTTCTTTACCAAGCATGGCATGGGATCCGCTGCGGGTGGATCATGAATGGTGTCTGGAAAAAGCGGATGGCGCAACCGCCAGAGTGCATCACAAGCCGCGTCTGATAACGGAAGATATGGTGGCTCTGCGTATGGCCGCAATACATGGCGTCGGGGTCTGTCAGTTGCCGACAATGGTTATCCGCGATGATCTGCGCGAAGGGCGTTTGGTCGATGTGTTGCCGGAATGGGCACCGCGTACCGGTATTCTCCATGCGGCTTTTCCGTCGCGGCGTGGCTTGCTGCCTTCTGTTCGCTCGCTGCTGGATTTTCTCGGCAATGAATATGCAAAAATCGCCCGTGAAGAAACGGATTACAGCCTGACATAAATAAAACAGGGCACCGGATGGTGCCCTGTTTTTATGTCGTGGAGATTATGGCTTCCAGCGCAGCAAGCGCATGGCATTGGCGGTTACCAGAACCGTGGCGCCGGTATCGGCCAGAATGGCTGGCCACAGACCGGTAATGCCGAGGATCGTGGTGATGAGGAATACCACCTTCAATCCAATGGCGAGCGTAATATTCTGCTTGATATTCGCCATGGTTGTTTTTGACAGGTTGATCATATTGGCAACGTCAGTCACGCGGCCATGCATGATCGCGGCATCGGCAGTTTCCAGTGCCACATCAGTGCCGCCACCCATGGCAATGCCGAGATCGGCTGCGGCCAGTGCCGGAGCGTCATTGATACCGTCACCGATTTTCGCAACCACCTGCTTATCGGCTTTCAGTTCACCGACCACGCGGCGTTTGTCTGCCGGCATCATTTCCGCATGGACTTCCATGCCGAGATCGCGGCCGATCGCTTCTGCCGTCCGGCGGTTGTCACCGGTGAGCATGATGGTACGGATGCCCTGAACCTGCAGCGCTTTGATACCCTGACGTGCATCTTCACGCGGCTCATCACGCATGGCGATACCACCGGCAAGCTGATCGCCGATCATCAACAGTGAGACGGTCTTGCCCTGATCGTTCATATCGGCAATGCGCTTCTGATCCGCATCGGAAATGCTGGTCTTGGCGGCAATAGCTTTAGGAGAGGCCAGCAGCACAGCTTTGCCGTCAACCGTACCGGAGACACCTTTGCCGCCGAGTGCCGCCCCGTCATGTACCTGTGGCAGGGCCAGCTTCTTGTCTTCCGCAGCCTTGAGAATGGCAACAGCAAGTGGATGGCTTGAACCCTGTTCAACAGCTGCTGCATAGCGCAGTACTTCTTCTTCCGAGCTGCCAAAGGCGATAATGTCGGTAACAACAGGCTTGCCTTCTGTCAGCGTGCCGGTCTTGTCAAAGGCGGCTGCGGTTACATGACCGGCGCTTTCCAGAACTGCACCACCCTTCATCAGCAGACCACGGCGGGCACCGGAAGAAAGACCGGCAGCAATCGCGGCAGGCGTGGAAATAACCAGCGCACAAGGACAGCCGATCAGCAGGATGGCCAGACCTTTATAGATCCATTCATTCCAGTCACCACCGGCAACAAGCGGCGGTATAATCGCGACCAGAGCAGCAAGGATCATTACCGCAGGCGTGTACCAGACCGAGAAACGGTCGATAAAACGCTCGGTCGGAGCTTTGGATTCCTGTGCTTCCTCAACCTGCGCGATAATACGGGCAATGGTGTTGTTCTGCGCAGTGGCCGTGACTTTAACCCGCAAGACAGCATCGGAATTGATAGTGCCTGCGAAAACCTTGTCGCCGACTTCTTTATTCTTAGGCGTACTTTCACCGGTCACAGGGGCTTCATTGACGGCGCTGTTTCCGCTGATAATTTCACCATCGGCGGCAATACGGTCACCCGGACGCACCAGAATGATTGTGCCAAGTGCGAGGCTTGCAGCATCCTGCTCAATAATCTGGCCGTCTTTTTCCACACGCGCAGTTTTCGGTACCAGATCGGCAAGACCGCGAATGGAGTTGCGGGCACGTCGTGCAGCCACACCTTCCAGAAGCTCACCGATCAGGAACAGGAAGACCACCATTGCTGCTTCTTCCACCGCACCGATAAACAATGCGCCGACGGCAGCCACGGTCATCAGTGTCTCAATGGAAAATGGCGTGCCGAAACGGGCGCCAGCCAAAGCGCGGCGGGCAATCGGCACCAGTCCCACCAGCATTGCAGCAGAGAAAATATAGATTTCATATTGCGGTATGAAATGGCCGAGAAGATAGGCTGCAACCAGTGCCGTACCGGCAGCAATTGTCAGCTTGGCTTTGCCCTGCTGCCACCATGGCTTGCTGTCTTCATCCGTGCCATGATCATGCATATGCAGGGGCGAGGTCTCTTTGACCTTTTCCTGCTTCTGCTCGTGTGCATGACTGTGACTATGGGTTTTATGATCATGCGAGGCATGATCGTGATCGCTGTGGTCGTGCCCTGCGTGATCATGATCATCATGACTATGCTTGTGGTCATGGCCGGAGCAGCAGGAATGAGTTTCGGTTTCCGGCTCTGCAACAGCAGCGCCTTGATTGGCACCCATATAGCTGGATTTATAGCCGAGTTTTTTCAACTGGCCGGTAATGGCATCAGCTTCAACACCATTATGAGTTACAGTCATGGTGCCTTTGGTGATCGAAACATTGACATCGCTGATCTGTTTGCCAAGGCGGCGCACAGCGGTGTCAATTTTCATGGCGCAGGAGGCGCAATCCATGCCTTCGACGCGGAATTTATCCTGACGGACGGGACCGGACATCTCCAATTTCCTTTTCTCTTGCATCTTTTGAGAAAGACCCTAAATGCTCTAGTGGCTATAGGAGCAAGCGGAAAAATGGACAAAAAAGGTTATACGATTGGCAAAGTTGCAGCACGCAGCGGTGTTAAGGTGCCAACTATCCGTTTTTACGAGCAAATCGGGCTGATCCGCGAGCCGGAGCGCACCGAAAGCCAGCGACGGGAATATGGCGCGGAAGATATTAAGCGTCTGACTTTTATCCGTCATGCCCGTGATCTCGGTTTTGAAATCAATGATATTCGTGAATTGCTGGCAATGACTGAGACACCCAATGCGTCCTGTCACGAGGCAGATTCGATTGCGCGACGTCATCTTGATGAGATTGAAGACCGGATTGAGCGCCTGTCAGCCTTGCGCGATGAATTACGCCGCATGGTGAGTGAATGTGATCACGGACGGGTTTGTGAATGCAGGGTGATCCAGATACTCGAAGATCACAGCCAATGCGGTCACGATCATGATCATCCGGCACAGACGCTGAAATAGCATTATCTATAAGAGAGGAATGGACGTGACTGTAACTATTTACGGAATTAAAAACTGTGACACGATGCGCAAGGCACAGGACTGGCTGGCAGCGCAGAATATTGCCTTTGACTTTCATGATTATAAAAAGGCCGGTCTGGATCGTGCCAAGCTGGAAAACTGGTGCCAGACACTGGGCTGGGAAACGGTAATCAACCGCGCAGGCCAGACATTCCGTAAACTCGATGATGCACAGAAGCAGGATTTGACTGAAGCCAAGGCTATTGAACTGATGCTCGGCAATCTGTCGATGATTAAACGTCCGGTTCTGGAAAAGGACGGCAAATTGCTGGCCGGTTTCAAACCGGAAATCTACGCGGAATTTTTCGCTTAAATCTTCAAACTGCCGTTCTCTGTTCTGTCAGAGAACGGTTTGTCTTTTATGCAGCTCCGGCTCCGCCAGATAATCCTGATAGCTGACACAGCGCACATCCTCACGCTTGCACACATCACGGGCAAAACGCTCCAGCGCATTCCAGTAAGCGCCGTTATTCATCAGCACAAAGTGGAAGCCCATTTGCAGCGGAATACGCTGGCCGTCATATTGTTTGTTGAACGCATTCATAAAGGCATCATAGCTGCGCTGCTCAAATTGCGCTGCCTGTTCCGGTTTCTCTTTGCCGCCCGAATGACGCACATAGAGATTATAGTCCATGGCAATAACCGGTTTGCGGGCAGGGCCTTCCGGTATCAGCGGCAGACCGAAACTTTTGAGACCTGCAAAATTTTTTGGCAATTCAGGTCCTGAGGTCACGCCGCTGGCCTGATAGGCAAAACCGCTTTCACGCAAAGCTGTCTGCACCGGCTTGTCATCGGACAAATAAGGTGCACGAAAGCCGGTAATCTTGTTATAGACCAGATTTTTCCAGCCTTCCGGTTCACCATCAATTTTATTGGCGCTCCATGCATTGCCGACAATATTGCGGAACGCCTGAATTTCCTGCGCCCATTCTTTTGTAGTCCAGCTCTTGCCGTCAAAATGGCCGCAGCCGTGGCTGGCAATTTCATGGCCTTCCAGATTAGCTTTCCATACCTGATCGAGACGGGTGGCAATTTCAGCTTTATCCTGCGCAAAGCCGACATTGGAGCGGCCTGCTTTCATACGCGGTGGCTGATATTGTGCACGGTCTGCCCGTTCCAGATAAAAGACGCAGGAGAGAAAATAGGTGAAATGTGCACCGGTTTCCTGTCCCAATGCGCGGCTGCGCTGCCAGAGCTTGTTATCATGCGCGCCGTCAAAGGAGATAATCACCACTTGTTTCGGGCGGGTATCAGCCGGTTTTTCCTGTTGCTGAGGCACTGCAGGCATATCGGGCATAGCCTGCGCAGCCGTGGCCAGACACAGAGAAACCGCAAAACCGGAAAGAAGAGACTGATACATGAAAACGAAAGCTCATTGCTAAATCGGAAGCGGATTGATTAGGTATGAAATGTGGCAAAGCACAGGCAGAGAGCGCTCTGCGTCCAAATGGATGCACAAAGATGCTCTGATCTCTTGATGTTGTGCCATTGATTTGAGCGCTAGAGCGGTTAACGTCCAGATTGGATCATAGCGCTCGCTCTAGATTCTTTATTTGGTCGCATTATCACGGGCGTCAAGTTGATCCAACTTGACTGTGAAATGCTCTAAGCAGCGCAAATTAAGGAATTATGCAGGAATTCGCAATCAGGACTACCATCTGTCGGCGATTCCGACTAAAAGCCGGATAGGTGTGTTAAGTCGCGGGCTGTGTATATGGTCCGTGCTCTTGATGCATATTCGATAATCTTGACAAGTTTCACAGGGTATTCATGACAGACGACAGCTTTATCCGCGAAGTCAACGAAGAGCTCCGCTCAGAACAGGTACGCGCTGTATGGCGGCGTTTTGGTCCGGTTTTGATCGGTGGCGCGGTAGCCGTTGTTATCGGTACAGCCGGTTATGTCGGTTATGAATATTGGCGCGAGAGCAAAGCGGCAGTGTCGGGCGATCAGTTCCTGACCGCGCTTGATCTGGCCGGTGAAAAGAAAACAGATGAAGCCCTGAGCGCTCTGAAGAAGCTGGAAACCGAAGGTGCAGGGTCTTATCCGGTTCTGGCACAGTTGCGCACAGCAACATTGCTTGAGCAGAAAAAAGACATGGCCGGTGCGGTCACTGCTTTTGATGCAGTTGCGGCAGACAGCAAGGCACCGGTTGCCCTGCGCGATGTTGCCAAGCTTCGGGCTGCCTATATTCTGGTCGATACTGGCTCTTATGAAGATGTAGCCAAACGTGCGGAAACACTGAGCGCGGATGGTAATCCGATGCGCGGTTCTGCCCGTGAAGTGCTGGGTCTGGCGGCTTACAAGGCAGGTCGTGCAGACGATGCCCGCAAACTGTTCCAGCAAAATGCGGATGATGCGGCAATCCCTGCCAATCTCCGCCAGCGTGCCAATACAATGCTTGACCTGATGCGCAGCTCAGAGACTGCAGCAAAAGGCTGAAACACTCATTAGAGCGGGACGGTTTAAGTGCCGCTCTATAATACGGAAAAATAAGCTGAATGAGCTTTACACTCGCAATTATCGGACGTCCGAATGTCGGCAAGTCCACACTGTTTAACCGCATTGTCGGGCGCAAACTGGCGCTGGTCGATGATACGCCGGGTGTTACCCGTGACCGTCGTATTCACGACGGCAAACTCTATGATCTGCATTTCAAAGTTATTGACACTGCCGGTCTGGAAATTGCTGAAGCCGGTACGCTGGAAGGCCGTATGCGTGCGCAGACCGAAGCCGCGATTGACGAGGCTGATGCGGTTTTGTTCGTGATTGATGCCAAAGCCGGTTTGACGCCGACGGATATCGAATTCGCGCAGCTGGTACGCAAATTCAGCAAGCCGATTATTCTGGTTGCCAATAAGTCTGAAGCCCGCGGCGCTGATGCCGGTCTTTATGATGCCTATCGTTTGGGTCTGGGCGAGCCTTGCCCGATCTCCGCTGAACATGGTCAGGGTTTGCCTGATCTGCGCGATGCGATTGTGGAAGCGATCGGCAAAGAAAAAGCCTTCGCGGAAGAAAAAGCCGAAGAAGAATTTACGCAGGAAAAAATCGGCGCACTGGTTGGTGAAGATGTCAGCGATGAGGATGAGGAAATCATCCCTGAATATGACGCAACCAAGCCGCTGCGCATTGCCATTGTAGGACGCCCGAATGCCGGTAAGTCCACAATGATTAATACAATGCTCGGTCAGGATCGCCTGCTGACAGGCCCTGAAGCCGGTATTACCCGCGACTCGATTTCCGTTGAGTGGGAATGGCGTGGCCGCGAGGTTAAGCTGTTTGACACCGCCGGTCTGCGCCGCAAAGCGCGCGTGCAGGAAAAGCTGGAAAAGCTCTCCGTTGCCGATGGCCTGCGTGCTATCCGTTTTGCGGAAGTGGTGATTATTGTTCTCGATGCAACCATTCCTTTTGAAAAGCAGGATTTGCAGATCATTGATCTGATTATCCGTGAAGGCCGTGCGCCGATTATCGCTTTCAATAAATGGGATCTGATCGAAGACCGTCAGGCATTGCTGGCTGATCTGCGCGAAAAGACCGAACGTCTGCTGCCGCAGGTACGCGGCATCCGCGCTGTGCCGATTTCCGGTGAAACCGGCCACGGCATTGATAAGCTGATGGAAAATGTCGAGATGACGCACCGTATCTGGAATACGCGTATCTCCACAGGTCGTCTGAACCGTTGGCTCGAAGGTGTCATTACCCATCATCCGCCACCGGCAGTGGCTGGTCGGCGCCTTAAAGTTAAATATATGACGCAGGTTAAGACACGCCCGCCGGGCTTCATGGTGTCCTGCTCGCGTCCGGATGTGATGCCGCAATCCTATGTGCGTTATCTCATCAATGGTCTGCGTGATACATTCGAAATGCCGGGCGTGCCAATCCGCCTGTCCTTGCGTACATCGGAAAATCCTTTTGCCGGACGGGCAAAGAAGAAACGCTGATGTCATCTTGATGATGTATTTTAAAATCCTGCCGGAAGTGTTCCGGCAGGATTTTTTATTGCCGGTAAAAGATTGGCAGGAATGCAATGCAGCTGATTTTTCTGAGCCATCCGCAGGTTGTAGTCGATCCGGCAGTGCCGGTTGAGTGCTGGCATTTGTCGCAAGCGGGCAGAGCTGCATTACAACAGTTTCTCGAACGCAAAATCTGGCCGGTGCCGGATATGATCTGGAGCAGTACGGAAACCAAGGCGCAGGAGGCTGCTGTTTTATTGGGCGCGTATTTTAACAAGACTGTGCAGAGCCATATTGCTTTGGGAGAAAATGATCGCTCCGCAACTGGCTTTCTTCCTCCGGCAGAGTTTGAACAGGTTGCTGACCAGTTCTTTGCCCAGCCGATTCATTCCGTGCGTGGTTGGGAAAGAGCGGTGGATGCACAGGCGAGAATTTGCACGGCAGTTCGTGATATTATGGATGCTGCTGCCAAGGCTCAGCATAAGAACATTATCATCTGCGGTCATGGAGCAACCGGCACATTACTTTATTGTGTGCTGGCCGGATTGCCGGTTTCCCGCCGCTATGATCAGCCTTCGCAGGGGCATTATTGGCACTATGATGACGGGGCAAAACAGATGCTGCATCATTGGCGAAGCATTAATGATCATACCTGACAGGGATTACAGTCTTGCATCACGTTTCATGGTTCTGTAGTCAGAGAATATGCAGGTCCTGACAGTGCTGCCAGCTTGCAAAAAATTGCAGGAGCGCGGCATGGCACAAATTATTTCTATTGACATTTCATCTCTTGAACTGGCTGCAAATGCTCTGGGCACAGGCAAACTTGTGGCTCTGCCGACCGAGACTGTCTACGGACTGGCCGCCGATGCCACCAATGGCAATGCGGTTGCCGGTATTTTCTCAGCCAAAGGCCGCCCGCATTTCAATCCGCTGATTGCGCATATGGCGACGCTTGCAATGGCCGAGCGCTATGTGGTGTTTGATGATCTGTCCCGTAAACTTGCGGAAAAATTCTGGCCGGGGCCGCTGACACTGGTGCTGCCGGTGCGTGACGGTGCGGAGATTCATCCGCTGGTAACCGCCGGTCTCACAACACTGGCCATTCGTATGCCGCGCGGGCCGGTGCGTGAGATTATCGCCATGCTTGACCGCCCTCTGGCCGCACCGAGTGCCAATAGTTCTGGTCGCATCAGCGCCACCTCGGCACAGGCTGTGCAGGATGATCTGGGTGCTAAACTCGATCTGATTGTTGATGGCGGTGCCTGTGTTGTCGGGCTGGAATCCACCATTGTTAAAATTGAAAATGGTCAGACTTTCCTACTGCGTCCGGGTGGGCTGGCAGCCGAAGAGATTGAAGCCTTTCTCGGCCAGCCTTTGCATCGTCTGGATCAACGTGCCGCCATTCAGGCTCCGGGCATGATGGCGTCTCACTATGCGCCGGATGCAGCGATGCGGTTGAATATCTCTGAAGTGCGTGAAGGCGAGGCGCTGCTGGCTTTTGGAGCGCAACGTGCAACGGGCGCGGATAAAGCGGCTGCGGTGCTTAATTTGAGTCCTTCCGGTGATTTGCATGAAGCTGCCGTGCATTTGTTTGATTATATGAAAAAGCTGGATGCAGCAGGGGCGAAGACGATTGCCGTTGAGCCGGTGCCGCATCATGGTCTGGGCGAAGCAATTAATGATCGCTTATCGCGCGCGGCTGCGCCGCGCGAATAACTGGTACTGGGCGGAAACAGATGATGACGATTTCAGAAGAGTTGATCGCACGCTTCACTGCAATTGTCGGTGAGAAAAATGCGCTCCGCGATCCCGCCGATCAGATTTCTTACTTAAGCGAGCCGCGCGATCTGTTTCATGGCCGCGCTGCTTTGGTGCTGCGCCCTGCATCGGTGGAAGAAGTCTCTGCCATTATGAAGCTGGCCACTGAGACGACTACGCCTGTGGTGCCACAGGGCGGTAATACCGGCCTTGTGGGCGCGCAGCAGCCGGATACAAGCGGACGGGCGATCATTCTCTCGCTGTCGCGTCTCAATAAAATCCGCAACATTGATACGACCGGCAATCTCGTCACGGTTGAAGCCGGTGTGGTTTTGCAAAATTTGCAGGAAGCCGTACAGAATGCCGGACGGTTTTTTCCTCTGTCCCTCGGCGCGGAAGGTTCCTGCCAGATCGGCGGCAATCTCTCATCCAATGCCGGAGGCACAGCTGTGCTGGCCTATGGCAATATGCGCGAATTATGTCTTGGTCTTGAAGTCGTCTTGCCGGACGGGCAGGTGCTGAATGATCTGCGCCGCGTGAAAAAAGACAATACCGGCTATGATCTGCGTGATCTGTTTATTGGTGCGGAAGGCACGCTTGGCATTATTACTGCGGCAGTGCTGAAAATACACCCGCAGCCGAAAGGCAAAGCGGTCGCCTATGCCGGATTGCAATCGCCGGAAGATGTGGTGCAGCTGTTCCGTTTGGCGACCAATCAGGCAGGGCAGGCGCTGACCGGCTTTGAGCTGATGCCGCGCATTGGCATGGAATTTATCTTGCGTCATATTGCAGAAGCGCGTGATCCTCTGGAAAGTGCCTATCCGTGGTATGTGCTGATCGAGATTTCCTCCTCACGTTCTGAGGCGGATGCGCAGGAAATGATGGAAGCTGTTCTGACGCAAGGTTTTGAGGCCGGACTGGTGCAGGATGCAGCCATTGCGCAAAATGGTGCGCAGGCTGATCTGTTCTGGAAAATGCGTGAGGAAATGTCTCCGGCGCAGAAGCCGGAAGGCGGCTCGATCAAACATGATATTTCTGTGCCTGTTGCTTCAATCCCTGCATTCCTTGCAGAAGCGGCGATTGCGGTTGAGGAAATGATCCCGTCTGCACGTGTGGTTTGTTTCGGTCATATTGGCGACGGCAATCTGCATTATAATATTTCGCAGCCGGTTGGAGCGGATAAACAGGCTTTTCTGGCGCGCTGGCATGAGCTCAACCATCGCATCCATACGATTGTGATGCGCTATAATGGTTCTATCTCGGCGGAGCACGGTATCGGCGCGCTGAAACGTGAAGAATTGCGTGCCTTTAAACAGCCGCTGGCATTGGAGCTGATGCACCGGATCAAACAGGCTTTTGATCCGAAGAATATTATGAATCCGGACAAGCTGCTCTGATCTGCCTTGTTAAAATTTAAACTTGAGCCGCCGTTTCGTTAAGAAGCGGCGGCTCAATTATTAAAAACAGGCCGCTTTGCCCACCGCTCATCATAAACGAGCGGTAAATATCCACATTCTGAGCAGCAAAAACGCGGTTAGCAAAAGATTGATGTGCTGTCCGGCGTGTTTAATGCGGATTTAATGTCCACAGCCTCAGCCTTAATAACTGGTTGCTGACGGATTGTGGTTTTCAGACAATCTTCAGATTTGGAAGCTCCGGAAGCGGTAAAATGCTGTTGGCGAAGCAGAACGGGCGCTTATTGTTTAGCTCTTGTTAAAAATCATGAATATTCGCTGATTTTCATGGTTTAACTGCTGTTTACCGGTCTTTCCGAAGTCTTACTGCTGCTTAGCCGATAGTTGGAATCTGTAAACCATTCCCGCAAAGACAGAAGCATTAACCCTGTCATTTAAGCAGATTGGTGACTTTGCCGCGCTATTCTTGTGTCCAACGAAGCCAAAAAGGCTCGCAAATATAACAGGACCGAAAATAAAAATAACAGCGGTTCTCAGAAGCAACAGGGCGCGAAAACAATGAACCAGATGCTGGAAAAACAGGACAAACCAGTTTGGGCGAGCAGGGAGATCCGTCTCGATCCTTTCCAGTTCCCGCAGAGCGTATCTTACGCTTCAACGGGCGAGCAGGAAGATGTGACTTTTACGATCAATGAGCGTGGCGCAGTGCTGCGACGCGTATTGCCTTCCAGCGGTTTGCCAATGTCTGTGGCATTGCCTGCCCATGTGTTTCTTGGCGTGACCGCCCGTGCAGTTGAAGATGAACACGGCCTGATTACTGTGACATTGGAACTGATGCACGAAGACCCGCAAATGTCTGTGCCGCTGCTGGTGGCGCATGATCTGGATGATGTTGCCGCCGACTGGCATGCATGGGCAAATGCTTACAAGCTGCCGATGCTTCTGGTTGAGGCCGATGGTGTTGCCCGTCCGCTTTATGACAGCATTGGCGGTGTTACAGCTTCGGCCAGCACAGAGCGTCGTCAGGGACAGGAACCGCGCCGTCGCCGTCCACGTTTTCTGGCACGCCGCAAAACCGGTTCGCTGGGCGTAAGTTTGAAGATTTCTGGCCGCGAGATTATCTCGCGAGTGTAAAAAAGCTGAAATTATTTCGCGCGTTTAAGAAACCGAAGACTGTCTCGCGCGTTTAAAGAATTAAATATGTGATCTCCAGTCACAGAACATGCAAAACACCGTATGCTTGAAGGGGCATGTGGTGTTTTGCTTTGCGGTGGAGTTATTTCTTGCGGGAGAGGAACGCGCCGACAGCCTGTGCAGTCTCTGCAGATTTCAGGCGATCAGCAAAAATCTGTGCTTCGCGGTCAATCCGGTCTGTGAGCGGTTCTGCGGCACTGCGCAGCAAATCACGGGTCAGCTGCAGGGCAACGGGTGGACGGGAGGCCAGTTTATGTGCGGTTTTCAGCACTTCCGCCTCCAGTTCATCTTCCGCCACAACGCGCCAGACAATGCCGGCTTCCAGCGCCTGTTGTGCGGTCATGGCTTCCCCCATTGCCAGCAGAGCAAAGGCACGCTGATAGCCCATGATTTTAGGGGCTAGCAGGCTTGAACCGGCTTCCGGCACCAGCCCGAGATCTACAAATGGCGTGTGAAACACGGAGCGCGGCGTGGCAAAAGTCAGATCGCAATGCAGGTTCAGCGTGGTGCCGACACCGATTGCCAGTCCGTCAACACCGGAGATCAGCGGTTTGCGTGTCAGTGCCAGCCTGTGCAGAAAGTCGATAATTTCCTCACCGAGGCTGCCTTGTGACAGGGCTGCATGCATAAAGTCCTGCATGTCATTACCGGCGGAGAATGCACCGGGCTGACCTAGAATAACGCTGACACGGATAGTGTCGTCACTGTCGGCCTGCTTCAGCGCCTCGGCAATGCCGTGATACATATCACGGGTGATGGCGTTTTTCTTTTCCGGCCGGTTGAGGCGGATAATCTGCACAGCATCCTGACGTTCAATCTGAAGAAATTCGCTCATCATCAAATATCCTGCAAAATTGTTGCGGCATTGCTCAGGCTGGCTGCGCCATTGAGCACGACCTGTTTAAGCGCGGCAGTTTCCTGAAGCGTGTTTTCGGCAAAGAATGCGGCAAGGGCAGCAGTCCGGTCGTCATGCAATCCGGCTTTGGTGAGATAAAGCGCGCCGACAGTCAGCGAGAGCAGGCGCTGATAGGGGGTAGCACCGCAAAGCGCTGTCTGACTATCACCTTTAACTATGCAATCCTGCAGGAAGCGCGTGGCTTCTTCTGTAGCATCCAGCGCGGATTCAAGCTGCGGAACGATTGAGGAGAGCTTGCCGGAGGTTTTGGCCTGTCCGGCAATGTCGCGTAATTCCTGCAGGAAACCGTGAATATGACCGCCATTTTCCAGTGGTAGTTTACGCATCACCAGATCCATGGCCTGAATACCATTGGTGCCTTCATAAATCGGCAGGATGCGGGCATCACGCAGCAACTGCGCGGCGCCGGTTTCTTCAATATAGCCCATGCCGCCATGCACCTGAATGCCGAGGGATGCCACATCCACACCGCTATCGGTGGAGAAAGCCTTGGCAAGCGGAGTCAGCAGGCTGGCACGGTTTGCCCAGAAATCTGCTTTGGCACTGTCGGCTTTGCCCATGTCCAGCGCCTGCGCACAGGAGTAGCAAATCGCGCGGGAAGCCTGTGTCAGCCCCTTCATGGTCAGCAACATACGCTGCACATCGGGATGCTCGATGATTGGACTCATTTCTGCGCCCTTCGGTGCATCCAGGGAGCGTCCTTGACGACGCTCCGACGCATAGGCACGGGCTTTCTGATAGGCAGCTTCGGCAATCGCAACACCCTGAATGCCGACCAGTAAACGGGCATTGTTCATCATGGTGAACATATAGACGAGGCCTTTATGCTCCTCGCCGATCAGATAGCCGACAGCACCTTTTTCACCGGTATCACCAAAACCGTCGCCATAAATCATGGTGCAGGTCGGTGAGGCGTGAAGGCCGAGTTTTTCTTCCAGTCCGGCGCAGAACACATCATTGCGTGCGCCGAGCGAGCCGTCTTCATTGACCAGATATTTCGGCACCAGAAACAGCGAAATTCCCTTAGTGCCTGCCGGTGCATCGGGCAGGCGTGCCAGCACCAGATGCACAATATTATCGGTCAGATCATGCTCGCCATAGGTGATGAAGATTTTTTGCCCGAAAATCCGGTATGTCCCGTTATCCGCCCGTTCAGCACGGCAACGCAAGGCACCGAGATCGGAGCCAGCCTGCGGTTCGGTGAGGTTCATGGTGCCTGACCATTCACCGGAAATCAGTTTTTCGAGATAGGTGTTTTTCAGTTCATCGCTGGCATGATGTTCCAGCGCTTCAACTGCACCCATCGTCAGGGTTGAGGCAATAGCAAAACCAAGGGAGCCGGAGTTCCACATTTCCGCAACGGCAACCGAAAGCAAAGTTGGCAGGCCTTGGCCGCCATAGGCAGGATCGCCGGTCAGGGCGTTCCAGCCGCCATCCGTCCAGTCTTTGTAAAGCTCTTTCCAGCCTTCTGCCGTGGTGACCTTAGCATCTTTAAGCGTTGCGCCCTGATGATCACCTTTGGTGCGTAGCGGAGTGATGCGCGTCTCGCTGAACTTTGCTGCTTCCTGCAAAATGGCTTCGACAATATCCGGTGATAATTCTGAAAACAGTTCGGTTTTCAAAAGCTCCGGCAGGTCTGCAACCTGATTGAGTGTTTGGCTGATTTCAGCAAGTGGCGCGCGATACATCTGCTTCCTCCGTTTGGCGCATTCCAGTGAAAAAATGCAGCCGTAATTCTCCTTGCAAATATTGGTATCGGCTTATTACGTAAACGTCAATAAAATCTCAGAAAAGCAAAACAAGAAAAAACCCGCCGGAGAGGCGGGTTTTAAAAGACGGGTTTAAAAGCGATTATCGGGCTGATTTTTCCCGTTCAACGGCGCGCCAACCAATATCCGAACGGCAGAAGCCTCCAGCCCAGTCGATTTTAGACACAGCCTGATAGGCTTTTGCCTGAGCCTCGGAGACTGTCTTTCCGGTGGCCGTTACATTGAGAACGCGACCGCCATTAGCCAGCAGCTCGCCATCTTTATGCACAGTGCCCGCATGGAACACTTTCACATCCGGCAGAGCATCAGCCTCTTCAACGCCTTTGATGACTGTGCCTTTGCGCGGGGAGGCCGGATAGCCTTCCGCTGCCATCACCACGGTGAGGGCGGCATCATCGCTCCAGCGGATTGAAACCTGATCCAGCATTTTATTGACCGCTGCCAGCATTATCACCAGCAGGTCGTCTTTAAGGCGGGTCATCAGTACCTGACATTCGGGGTCGCCAAAGCGGGTATTATATTCGATCAGTTTCGGGCCGTCTTTGCCGATCATCAGACCGGCAAACAACACGCCACTGAAAGGTGCGCCGATTTCAGCCATGCCGCGCATTGTCGGCTCAATCAGCTCTTTCATCACCCGTTCTGTCATGGCTTCATCCATGATTGGTGCAGGGGAATAAGCGCCCATGCCGCCGGTATTGGCACCGGTATCGCCGTCACCAACGCGCTTGTGATCCTGCGCGCTGCCGAAAGGCAAAGCTGTGGTGCCGTCACAAATGCAGAAGAAGCTGGCTTCTTCACCGTCGAGAAATTCTTCAATCACAACTTCTGCACCAGCATCACCAAAATGGCCTTCAAAACAGGCATCCACGGCATCCAGTGCTTCTTCCAAAGTCATGGCAACGACCACGCCCTTACCGGCGGCAAGGCCATCGGCCTTTACAACGATCGGCGCACCTTGCTCACGGATATAGGCCTTGGCTTTTGGCGCATTGTTGAAGCGGCCGTAGCTGCCGGTCGGAATATCAAAACGGGCGCAGAGATCTTTGGTGAAACCTTTTGAGCCTTCCAGCTGAGCTGCGGCCTGCGAAGGGCCGAATACTTTAATACCTGCGGCGATCAGCGGATCGGTAATACCGGCTACCAGTGGTGCTTCAGGCCCAACTACGACCAGATCAATCTCAAAGCTGTGGCAGAAGGCAATCACAGCGTCATGATCGTCAATATCCAGATCAATCAGCGTGGCATATTCGGCAATGCCCGGATTGCCCGGTGTGCAATAGAGAGTGCCGAGCAGCGGAGATGCCGCCAGTTTCCAGCTGAGCGCGTGTTCACGGCCACCGGAGCCGATCAGCAGAACTTTAAGAGCGTCTGAGGGGGAGGTGGTCACAGGCATTTCTCCATATGTGCTTGAGGCTTGCTCCTCCTTTACGAAATCGGTAGAGAATTTAAAAGCATTTATGAGAATGCAACTGCGAAAGGTTTGCATAAAATGGTTCAGATTCAGGCACGCGGACAAACGGGCAAGGTTATGGACGCGCCGTCCGGCCATTGGGTCTACCGGTTATTGCCGCCAAGCCTGTGGCCTTATGCGCAGCTTGCCCGCTGGGATCGCCCGATTGGCTGGCAGCTGTTGCTCTGGCCATGCCTGTGGTCTGCAGCTCTGGTGACGAGTGCCGGTGCCAAACCCGGAGACGATATCTGGACTGTGCTGCCTTCGCTTTGGCATATGGTGCTGTTTCTGATCGGCGCTATTGCCATGCGCGGAGCCGGTTGCACGCTCAATGATCTGGCGGATCAGGATATTGACGATAAGGTAGCACGTACCCGTTCCCGCCCGCTGCCATCCGGTCAGGTCAGCCGCAAACAGGCTTGGATATTTTTAGGGCTGCAATGTCTGGCCGGTCTTGCTGTGGTGCTGCAATTTAACTGGTTCACCGTTGCTTTGAGTTTTGCATCGCTGGTGATTGTTGCAGCTTATCCGTTTATGAAGCGCATTACTGACTGGCCCCAGTTGGTGCTGGGTATGGCTTTTTCGTGGGGGGCATTGGTGGCGTGGTCGGCGCAAACCGGTTCTTTGTCACTTTCGCCTGTGCTGCTTTATATCGGCGCAATCCTGTGGACGATCGGCTATGACACGATCTATGCCCATCAGGATAAGGAAGATGATGCATTGGTGGGCGTGCGCTCGACTGCCCGTTTGTTCGGCGAGAAAACCAAGCTGGCGCTGATGCTGCTTTATGGCGGTGCGCTGATGTGCTTTGCCGGTGCGTTCGCCGTGGCAGAAGTGCCGATGCCCGCGCTGGCCGGTCTGCTTGCCGCCGGTGTGCATCTCTACCGCCAGATCGTTGTGCTGGATATTGATAATCCGGAGCAATGCCTGCGCCTGTTCCGTTCCAATAATATTGTCGGCTGGTTGATCTTTGCCGGTCTGGTGCTAGGCTCTTTGTGGGTTGTGGTTAAGCCGGTGATCTGATCCGGATCAGATAATAAAAAAAGCCGCTCTGAAAAAGAGCGGCTTTTTTGTTTACGGATAGAATTTCTGGGTTGTCCAATCGCCTTCCGGTGCATCGCGTTTGAAAATCAAACGATCATGCAGGCGGAACGGACGGTCATGCCAGAATTCGATATAGGTTGGTTTGATGCGGAAGCCCGACCAATATTCAGGGCGCGGAATTTCACCGATGGCATAGCGAGCAGTATATTCGGCAACCGCTTTTTCCAGTGCAAAACGGCTTTCCAGCGGGCGGGATTGTTTGGAAGCCCATGCCCCGATGCGGCTGCCGCGCGGGCGCGACTTGTAATAGGCATCAGCTTCCTCTGCCGTTACCTGTTCGACAGGGCCGCGCACGCGGATCTGACGGCGCAAGGATTTCCAGTGGAAGCACATGGCCGCTTTACCGGCTGACAGGATTTCGCAACCCTTCTGGCTCTCGTAATTTGTATAGAATACAAAGCCATGCTCATCGAAATCTTTCAGCAGCACCATGCGCACATTCGGCATGCCGCTTTCGTCTACAGTTGCCACTGCAACAGCATTCGGATCATTCGGCTCGGATTTTGTTGCATCCTCTAACCACTCTGCAAACAGACGAAAAGGCTCGGTTGCAGTTGTAAAATCATTCGCTGATGTCGTCATATCGGTATGTTCACTTGCTTGGTAATCGGAAGGCTTCAGCGGTGCTTAATCCGCGCTTCCATCATCATGACCAGCATAAGTTGCATGACCGGCTGTGCTTGTGAAGACCCGCAAGTTTATTATTGTACAAAAACCGGCTGGGATATCGGATGAAGGCCGTGTTGCGTCTTTAGTCTGCGGATCGGAAATAGCCGCGAAAACAACAAGAAATCATCACAAAACGCGAATAAACGGGCGCATATGCGGAATGCTGTGAAAACATGTTTCAGAAGCCTTTGACGGCTGCTATCGATTTGTTTACCTTCTGCACAAACCGCTTGTTAACGCAGACCGGCACATAATAAAGGCCTGTTTTCAATTAACACCGGAATGTCTTTACGGATATTCTGTTCTTCAGCCTGTCAGGACGATCATTTGCCAGTCACTACAATGACTTCAGAATTACGGAAAAGCGGTTTTTTGCAGTTGATGCGGGGGGCATCCTGCCGTTTTCTCATGGTCGTCTGTACTGTTTCTGTCCTGTCCGGCTGCGCAATGTCCGGTTTTGATCTCGAAAAAGCGATGCCGGATAAAAACAGTATTACCGGTTCAGTCGCAAAACAGCCCGCTGTGACAGCAGAGGTCAATGACAGCAGTAAAGTATCGGATCAGAATACCATCCGGAATGTGGTCTCCGCTCTGAACTTCACGCAATGGGGCAAAACACCGATCCCGTGGGCTAATCCGGATACCGGCAGTCAGGGAACAATCACGACTGTCGCCGAGAAAAAGACGGATGCCGGACTGTGCCGCGAATTTGAAACCTCGCGGGAAGCCTTTGACGGTGCTGCACTTTATCGCGGACAGGCTTGCATGGCGCAGGGTGGTGCCTGGGCTCTGACCTCTTTTGCTCCGATTTAAAATTATACGGAAATTGAAGGCCAGATTTTGCAGATGAACGGCTATATTTGCCGTTTAACATCTGGAAAACAGCCGTATTGATACGCATATTGCTGTATAAAAGCATGCCGGAACCATGCCGCGAAGCACTGTCGCTGTCTTTACAAGCTGATCGGGTGTTTAATCCGCGCGGTAAAATGGTGCCGTATGCGCTAAGCTCTTATCAGATGACAGGTGATTCTGTTTAGTAATCACCGCAGCCATGAAGGAATATTATGCGCGATCCCTATAGCGTATTGGGCGTCGCTAAAACGGCGAAGCCTGAAGAAGTAAAATCTGCTTTTCGTAAACTGGCCAAGAAATATCATCCGGACCAGAATCAGGATGATCCGAAGGCGCAGGAGAAATTTGCCGAAATTAATCAGGCCTATGAAATTATCGGCGACAAAGACAAGCGCGGTCAGTTTGACCGTGGCGAGATTGATGCCGAAGGAAAACCGGCAGGTTTTGCCGGACATGGTTTTGGCGGTCAGGGTTTTGGTGGCCAAGGTGGTGGTTTTCAGGGCGATCCGTTCGCCGGTTTCCGTCGTGGTGGCGCGGGCGGCGGACAAGGTGGCTTCCAGCAGGGCGGTTTTGACGGCGCAGAGGACATTCTGAGCAGCATTTTCGGTGGTGGCTTTGGTGGTGGCGGAAGCCGGACACGCAGCCGTGCACCGTCAAAGGCACCGGATTTGAAAGCCTCGATCTCTGTTTCTCTGGAACAGGCGGCAGGAGCCGAGAAGGTTGAGGCGGTTTTCCCGAACGGCAAGAAATTGTCGATCAAACTGCCGAAATATGTTGAGGACGGCCAGACGATCCGCCTGAAAGGTCAGGGAGAAACCATTCCCGGTGCTGTTGACGGCGATGCATTGGTCACAATCAATTTCAAAAAACACCCGCGTTTCCGTCAGGACGGGCGTGATTTGCATCTTGATTTGCCGGTGCAACTCAGTGATGCGGTGCTTGGTGCCCGTGCTGAAGTGGAAACTTTGAGCGGACGTGTGGCTGTGCGTATTCCTGCCTGGTCAAGCTCGGATAAGATTTTGCGTCTGAAGGGCAAAGGATTGCCTAATAAAACGGGAGATGCTGCGGATTTATTCGTGCATATCCGGATTATGTTGCCTGAGAATGGTGATGAAGAGCTCGAATCGCTATTGCGTTCACGGGCAGGATAAAGTGATTCACGGGCGGATTCGCGCCCGTGAATACTGCTTTATATTGCTGACGGGAACCGTTACATATTAGAAACAACAAGCTGATATTTGCACTTAAATACCTGCTTTCAAGGGGAAGGGGGACAAAATTTACTGTCCTTGCTTGAAGCCAATGCTGTGCTGTGCGATAGGCAGCTATTCAGATTATATTTTTTTATGAGGTATGGTGAATGACCACCAAATCCGGTTTGTTGCAAGGAAAACGCGGGCTGATCTTGGGTCTGGCCAATAATCGCTCAATCGCCTGGGGTATTGCCAAGGCTGCACGGGATGCCGGTGCGGAGATCGCTTTAACTTATCAGGGCGATGCGATGAAGAAGCGCGTCGAGCCGCTTGCGGCTGAACTGGACGCGCTGGTCTGCGGCCATTGCGACGTGACTGACGACGCATCCATGGATGCGGTTTTCGCTCTGATCGAAGAGAAATGGGGCAAGCTCGACTTCCTCGTTCATGCTATCGGCTTCTCCGATAAAGATGAGCTGACTGGCCGTTATCTCGATACTTCGGCAGAAAACTTCTCCAACACGATGCTGATCTCGGTTTATTCCTTCACTGCGCTGGCCAAGCGCGCGGAAAAACTGATGACAGATGGTGGTTCAATGCTGACACTCACCTATTACGGTGCAGAAAAAGTTATGCCGAACTACAATGTGATGGGTGTTGCCAAGGCCGCTCTGGAAGCCAGCGTGAAATATCTCGCTGTTGATCTCGGTCCGCAGAATATCCGCGTTAATGCGATCTCTGCCGGTCCGATCAAGACGCTTGCGGCTTCGGGTATCGGCGATTTCCGCTATATTCTGAAATGGAACGAGTATAACGCACCGCTGCGTCGTACCGTCAGCATTGAAGAAGTCGGCGATTCAGGCCTGTATTTCCTCTCCGATCTTTCCCGTTCCGTGACCGGTGAAGTTCACCACGTGGACAGCGGTTATCATACAATCGGTATGAAAGCCGTGGATGCACCGGATATTTCGGTTGTAAAAGACTGAGGACAGCAGGAATGGCACGGGAAATCATTTACTTCTCGCGTCATGGCGAGACGGACTGGAATATCTCCCAGCGTGTGCAGGGGCAGATGGACATTGATATCAATGCCCATGGCCGCACACAGGCTGACCGCAACGGCGATATGCTGAAGTCGCTGATTGGTACTGCAGAAGGATTTGACTTTGTTGCAAGTCCTCTGCGCCGTACCCGTGAGACGATGGAGCGTATCCGCACACGTATGGGGCTCGACCCGCTGGCTTACCGCACTGATCCTTTGCTGATGGAGGTGCATTTCGGTGACTGGCAGGGGCATATGATGGAAGAGTTCGAGGCTGCCGGTGTCGGCAGCGCAAGTCTCTTGCAGCAGCGTGAGCGTGACAAATGGAATTTTGTTCCGCCGGGCGAACATGCCGAAAGCTACATGATTCTTTCAGGACGCGTTGCCAAATGGCTTGAAAGCGTGAAGGGAAAAACAGTGTGTGTGACCCATGGCGGTTGCATTCGCACTTTGTTTTATCTGGTTGAAGGCATGAGCGGGCAGGATGCGGCGCATCTTTCCGTGCCGCAGGACAAGCTGCTGAAGCTTGAAGACAACCGTCTTGAATGGGTTTGAATAAAGCAGCTTCTATAAATAAAAAAAGCGCCGGAAACGGCGCTTTTGTCATTTTATGACGGCCGGTAATTACGGTTTTAACCGCCGTCGGCTTCGTCAATATTGCTGATATAGCGAACATTATCGACGAGATCATAGGTCACAATAACTTTCATGCCCTTTTCAATCGCACTATAATCGAATTCTCCGGGCAGGCGGTAATCTTTGCCATTGTCCAGCGTAATGGTTTCCGTATCTTCATTGATCTTGGTGATCTTACCCTCAGCATCGTCTGCAAGCGCTGTGCATGCAAAGAGCGGGGCGAGTAACACCGTGAGAATGGCCAAAATACGCATGAGAAATCCTTGTGCGTTATAAAATCCGGCTCCGAAGCTGCAGGTCAATTATGGCATTTGCACGACCTGCTTCTCTGAAACGCTCTGCTGGAGAGACTAGATCATATCCGCAGATTTTCGCAACATTTTCCGGTTATTTGGTGCGCGTGCCGGAAACGGTATCGATTAGCGCAGCTTTTTTGTGCGCCGGTCTTTCTCTCGTTTGACCACTGCTTAAAAGGCGAATAGAAACAGATTACCAAACTGAAATTAAAATGAGCCGCAAAGAACCGGTTCAATCTTGGGGTTTTCTATGTCGCATAACAGCTTTGGCCATCTTTTCCGCGTGACGACCTGGGGCGAAAGCCACGGTCCGGCGCTGGGCTGTATCATTGATGGCTGCCCTCCGGGTATTCAATTTACCGAAGCTGAAATTCAGGCCTATCTTGATAAGCGCAAACCGGGTCAGTCAAAATATACCACGCAGCGCCGCGAGCCGGATCAGGTGCGGGTCTTGTCTGGTGTTCTCACCGGTGAGGACGGGGTGATGACCACCACCGGCACGCCGATTTCCATGATGATTGAGAACGTGGATCAGCGTTCAAAAGATTATGGTGAGATTGCGCGCCAGTATCGTCCTGGTCATGCGGATTATGCTTATGATGTGAAATACGGCCTGCGTGATTATCGTGGCGGCGGACGTTCTTCTGCGCGTGAAACCGCAGCGCGTGTTGCTGCCGGTGCGATTGCCCGTAAAGTCATTCCGGGTTTGAAAATCCGTGCAGCATTGGTCGGTATGGGGATTCACAAGATTGACCGCTCCCGCTGGGATTGGGCTGAGGTCGACAATAACCCGTTTTTCACACCGGATGCAGGCTCAGTAGAGCTGTTTGCCAGCTATCTCGATGGTATCCGCAAAAACGGTTCTTCCATTGGTGCAGTGATTGAGGTTGTGGCTGAAGGTGTGCCTGCCGGTATCGGCGCACCGCTTTATGCCAAACTGGATCAGGATATTGCGTCCAATCTGATGTCGATTCCTGCGGTAAAGGGCGTTGAGATCGGTAATGGCTTTGAGGCTGCAACACTGACCGGTGAAGAAAATGCCGACGAAATGCGCATTGATGCCGATGGTAATCCGGTCTTCCTGTCGAATAATGCCGGTGGTATTCTTGGTGGTATCGCAACCGGTGCACCGATTATTGCACGTTTTGCCGTGAAGCCGACCTCATCCATTCTCACGACACGTCGTTCTATTGATGTGGATAAGAAGGAAGTGGATGTCATGACCAAAGGCCGTCATGACCCGTGCGTTGGCATCCGTGCTGTGCCGATTGGTGAAGCAATGCTCGCTTGCGCGATTGCGGATCATTATTTGCGTCACCGCGGCCAGACTGGCCGCGTCTGATAACCATGAGGCCAGACTGGTCGCGTATGAAAACTATGCTCCAAGCTGGCCGCGTCTCAATTCGGTGCGGCCAGAGCAGTTATATGTGATGTTCTTTGAAAGATTACGGAGTGAAGCATGAGCTATAATCAGAAACAGGTTGTTGATGCACTCCGTGCTTTTGAACGCGGTGAAATCGTTGTTGTTATGGACGATGACGGGCGCGAAAATGAAGGCGATCTGATTGTCGCCGCTGTCCATTGTACAGCGGAGAAAATGGCATTCATCGTGCGTCATACTTCCGGCATCGTCTGCACACCTATGCCGAAAGAGGAGGCCAAACGCCTCAATCTGACGGCAATGGTGGCGGAAAATGATGCCCCGCATTCCACTGCTTTCACCATTACCGTTGATTACAAACACGGCACGACCACCGGTATTTCTGCCGATGACCGCACGCTGACTGTACGCAATTTGGCGAACCCGAATGCTGGCCCTGCGGATTTCGTGCGTCCGGGGCATATTTTCCCGCTGGTGGCGCGTGAAGGCGGGGTGCTGATGCGCTCCGGTCATACGGAAGCGGCTGTTGATCTGTGCAAGCTGGCCAATCTGCCGCCTGTTGGGGTGATCTGCGAACTGGTCAATGATGATGGTTCTGTGATGCGCGGTCCTCAGGTGACGGAATTCGCGGAAACACATGGATTGCACCGCATTACCGTTGCCGATCTGATCGCCTATCGACAGCGCAAGGAAACGCTTATTGTGCGCATGGGCGAGACTGAGGTGGACACACCGGCGGGTCACGCCTGCGCATTCACCTATCAGCTGCCGTGGGAGCCGATGCAGCATGTGGCTCTGGTTTTCGGCGATATCCGTGACGGTGAGGATGTGCCGGTGCGTCTGCATCGGGAAGATGTACTGGCGGATACATTCGGTGCCGGTTCCGGCCTTGATGCTGTGCTGAAGCGAATGGCTACGGAAAAGCGCGGCGTTCTGGTTTACTTGCGTGAAGGGTCTGTCGGCGTCGGTAAAAATGACAAGTCGCGCCGCCGTGCGGAAAATCATGACAGGGAAGAGCACAAAGAAGCACAGGCGCGTGAGGAAGAATGGCGCCAGATCGGTCTTGGTGCGCAGATTCTGAAAGATCTCGGCATCAGTTCCATCCGCCTGCTGGCTTCCAAAGAGCGCCATTATGTCGGGTTGGAAGGTTTCGGTATTACTATTCTTAAAACTGAAATCTTGTAACTTTATTCTGCCTGATTAGAGCGCCGTGCGCCCCGTTGGGCGCACAAAACTCGCCCTAACGCTTTAAAATGCGAGCATAATTTTACCTTAAACTGATTCAAATTTAAGAAATTATGCTCTGAGCAGGCAGATACAGGATATTATGGCAACCAGACTTTATTCGCATCCGGTCTTTCTTGAGCATCTGACGCCGGCGGGGCATCCTGAGCGTCCGGATCGGTTGCGGGCTTTATTCAGCGTTCTGGAAGGCTATGATTATTATGCGCTCGATCAGGTGGAAGCACCTGTTGCCGATGAGCAGGCGTTGGAGCTTGTGCATCCGGCCTCTTATCTGAAGCAAATCAAAGCACAGATTCCCGATCCGCTTGATGAAGAACAACTGGCTTCCGGCATGGCACAACCGATTGTGAATGTCGGACAGGACACCTATGTCAGTCCGCAAAGCTGGCATGCCGTGCTGGCGGCAACCGGCTCTGCCCTTGCTGCGGTCGAAGATGTATTTAACGGGCAAGCGGATAATATCTTTATTGCTGCCCGTCCGCCAGGTCATCATGCTACGGCCGATACGGCGATGGGTTTCTGCATCACCAATACGGCCGCGATAGCTGCCCGTTATGCGCAGAGCCATTTTGGAGCTGAGCGCGTAGCGATCATCGATTGGGATGTGCATCACGGTAACGGCACGCAGGACATTTTCGCGGCGGATAAGAATGTGCTGTTCTGTTCAACACATCAGGCGCAGATTTATCCGGGTACTGGTCTGGTCAAGGAGACCGGTGTCGGTAATATCGTGAATGCGCCTTTACTTGCTGACAGTGGCAGTCGGGAGTTTCGTGAAGCTTTTACTTCCCGTATTTTACCGGCATTGGACAATTTTCGCCCTGACCTGATCTTGATTTCAGCGGGCTTTGATGGTCATTATCTTGACCCATTGGCTCAACTTAATTTGACCGAAACAGATTATGATTGGGTGACAGGGCAGGTGATGGAGCGCGCCGACCGGTTTTGTAATAACCGGCTGATCAGTTTTCTTGAAGGCGGATATGATTTACAGGGCTTGTCCTTTTCCGCCGCAGCGCATATTACGCGTTTAATGAAAGGATAAATTATGACCGAGCCGAACACCACCGGACAAGCTTCCAATGATGATATTGCAGTGATGAGCTTCGAACAGGCGCTCAAGCAGCTGGAAACAATTGTCGATGATCTGGAACGCGGTGATGTGCCTTTGGAAAAGTCGATCCTGATTTATGAACGCGGTGAAGCGCTGAAAAATCATTGCGAAAAACTGTTGCAGTCAGCAGAAGATAAAGTCGAGAAAATCAAACTCAGCCGCGACGGCCAGCCAACCGGCACCGAACCGCTCGATCCTGAGTGATTGCTCTGCAGCCAGTTAAACCGAAGCCCCGCAATGTCGGGGCTTTTTTGTACGCCGATGATACAGCCGGTTATAGATCAGCCTCTAAAGTAGTCTTTTAAACAAGGCGCTGAAATAATAGGGGGCAGCACCCCAGACTAAAGTCCAGAGTGCCGCGCCGATAATATTGGCGGAGACGAATTTCAGCCAGTGCATTTTTAAGGCACCAGCCATGATACCGTTTAACTGGCGTAAAATAGCAAAGAAGCGTGCAGTGATGACAATGCCGCTGCCGTATTTTTCAAACAGTTTTTCGAATTGCTCCAGCCGCTCCGGTGTCAGCTTGATATAGGGGCCGAAGCGGATCAGAATTTTCCGCCCGCCAAAATGGCCGATCAGATAACCTGTGCTGTCGCCCAGTATCGCGCCGAGAAACACCGCGAATAACATAACCGGTAAAGACAGTTCGCCTTGTTGCGCCAGCAGGGATGCAGCAATAAGCAATGTCTCTCCCGGTACGGGCGCACCGAAGCTTTCAAAATAAATGATGATAAACAGAGCGATTGAGCCATAAGCGGCGATATATGGCTCAACCCAATGCATGATCGTGCCTGTTTATGTTTATCTTAGCTGCCTCTGGCCGCTGATTGCGTGATAAAGGAACAGCACGACCACAGCACCGATTACGGAAACAATCAGGCTGTAAATATTGAGTCCGGTAACACCCGCCGCACCGAAGAAATTGAAAATAACACCGCCGATAACCGCGCCGACAATGCCGAGGACAATATCCATCAGCATGCCTTGACCGCTTTTGTTGACGATTTTGCTGCCGATAAAACCGGCAATGAGACCGAGAATAATCCAGCTGATAACTGACATTGTATGTTCTCCGTTTCGCAAAAAGCATTTTACAGAGACAGATCACATCCGGCGCTGCAAGAATGCGAAAATCAAAGAAACCGGAACGCAGACCATCAATTAAATTCACGTGCTGGCAAATTCATGAGGCTGGCTCTGGAAACTCGGTAAAACGCTCCCATATCATTACATGCTTGGCAAGTGACAATCTTGCCAAGTAAATATTTTTGCGCGATGCTGCTAAGTATCCGGCATTTCAGCAGGTTTGGAGGAAGTATAGAATGGGCCTTTTTGGTGGTGACTCTTCAAATAATGAACCGGTACCGGGCGGCAGTCTGACCAAACCGGTTCTGATTGCACTCGGTGCATTGCTCGTTGGTCGTATGTTCAGCGGTAAATCCGATGATAATGAACAGCCTCAGGTGAATGCGCCGGATCAGGCCGCATCCGGCGGCGGTCTCGGCGATCTTCTGGGTAGCGTGTTCGGCGGCGGACAGCAGGCGAATGCTCCGGCAGGTACGCAGGCAGATTCACAGGCTGGTGGCCTTGGTGGTCTCGGCAGTGTTCTTGGCGGATTGCTTGGCGGTGTTCTGGGTGGCACAGCCGCAGGACAAACCGGACAGACCGGCAGCGGCGGTGGACTTGGCGGCGGTTTAGGCGGATTGCTTGAACAGCTTACACAGGCCGGCCATGCAGATAAGGTTGATAGCTGGGTTGGTTCCGGCAGCAATGCGCCGATTGAACCGGATCAGCTTGGCAATGCCATTGGCAAAAACACAATTTCGGATATTGCCCGTCAGACGGGTGTCAATGAACAGGATTTGCTGGCAGAGCTTTCCGCAGCATTGCCGGGTATTGTTGACAAGCTGACAGCGAATGGTCAGGTGCCGGATATGCAGCAATTGCTGAAAATGCTTGGTCAGAAATAACAGGCATTTATATCCGATCCTGTCTGACTGATTTGTGATGAAATGTCCGGATGTAAAACTCCGGACATTTCTTATTTTATGATATGCTGTTTAAAGTACATCCCGAAAATCTGTTGCAGATTTTTGGTGCGGATGCGTTTGAAAGCCAATAGATCAGGCATTTCAATGGCTCAGTTTGAGCTGGCAGTGCTTCGACTACGCGTTTCATTGTTTCTGAAAGGACAGATTTGTGAGCTTCTTTCCCGGTCAGGATCCGGTTCCCGGTGATCATCAGTCGATTGATGCAATTGAAACGCTGATTATTCCGCGCACCAGTGAAGTGGGTGGTTTGCAGGTTCGCCGTGCATTGCCGACTGCAAAGCGTCGTCTCGTCGGGCCATTTATCTTTTTCGACCGGATGGGGCCTGCTATATTACGGGCAGGGCAAGCGCTGGATGTGGCACCGCATCCGCATATCGGCCTTTCAACTGTTACTTATCTTCTGGACGGCAATATCCGTCATCGTGACAGTCTCGGTACCGAGCAGGTAATTAATCCCGGTGAAGTCAACTTGATGACTGCGGGACGCGGCATTGTGCATTCCGAGCGCACACCGGAGGAAATGCGCGGGTCTCCGCTGGCAATCTCCGGCGTGCAGACATGGGTTGCCTTGCCGGAACGCGCTGAAAATATGGCGCCGGAATTCAGCAATCACACAGTGCAGCAATTGCCGTGGCTGGCGGAAAAAGAATTCCGCATGCGTCTGATGATAGGCGATATGCACGGGCTGAAATCCGATGTGCCGACCTATAGCGAGACACTCTATGCCGATGTGTTTATTGAAGCAGGTGGCAAATTCCATTTGCCTGCGGTGCAGGAAGAGCGGGCGATTTATATTCTGAGCGGTGCCGTGCGCATTGCCGGAGAGGTTTTCACTGATAATCAGCTGCTGGCCTTCCGGCAGGGCGATGATATTGTGATTGAAGCCGTGCCGCAAAATTTCGCCGGTGAGGGTGCACAGATCATGGTCTTCGGTGGCGAGGCGATGGATAGCCGTCGTTATATCTGGTGGAACTTCGTTTCATCATCAAAAGAACGTATTGAACAGGCAAAGGAAGAGTGGCGCAGCCGCCGCTTTGATATTGTACCGGGCGATGCGGAAGAATTTATCCCGCTGCCTGAATAAATATTTGATATAGCTGATTGCAAAATACAGGCGGATGGGAAACAAAGCCGTTAATCTCCGCCTGTTCTGACTGTCCATAGAATAATAAGGTTTTCCCAATGACCGGTTTTGATAACAAACTGCACACGCCATTGCTGGATCAGGTGCATTTGCCGGAAGATTTGCGAAAACTGGATCCTGCGCAATTGCCGCAACTGGCGGATGAATTGCGTGCAGATCTGATTGATGTGGTATCCCGCACCGGTGGTCATCTCGGCTCAAGTCTTGGCGTGGTCGAGCTTACCGTGGCGCTGCATTATCTGTTTGATACACCGAATGATCGTCTGATCTGGGATGTGGGGCACCAAACCTACCCCCATAAAATTCTGACCGGACGACGCGAGCGTATGCCGACTATTCGTCAGGAGGGTGGCCTGTCCGGTTTTACCAAGCGTGCTGAAAGCGAATATGATGATTTCGGCACCGGCCATGCGTCCACTTCGATTTCCGCCGGTCTTGGCATGTCTGTGGCAAGTGAGCTCAAAGGTGAAAAGCGCAATGTCATTGCGGTGATCGGTGACGGTTCGATGTCAGCCGGTATGGCCTATGAGGCGATGAATAATGCCGGCGCGCTGGATGCCCGTCTGATCGTTATTCTCAACGACAATGATATGTCGATTGCGCCGCCGACCGGTGCAATGAGCGCCTATCTTGCGCGTCTGGTTTCGGGGCCGACTTATCGTAACCTGCGCGAGATGGCCAAGCAGATCAGCAAGAAATTGCCAAAATTCTTTCAGGATAAAGCCCGTAAAACGGAAGAATTTGCCCGCGGTTTCTGGGCTGGCGGCACAATGTTTGAAGAGCTGGGCATGTATTATGTCGGCCCTGTGGATGGTCATAATCTCGATCATCTTCTGCCGGTTCTGACAAATATCCGCGATAATGTTGAGGGGCCTGTGCTGGTGCATGTGGTGACTCAGAAGGGCAAAGGCTATCCGCCAGCCGAAGCTGCAGCCGACAAATATCACGGCGTCAATAAATTCGATGTCATTACCGGCAAGCAGTCGAAGCCGCCTGCAAATGCGCCAAGCTATACAAAAGTTTTCGCGAATGCGCTGATTGAAGAGGCGCGCCACGATGAGAAGGTTGTGGCGGTGACTGCGGCTATGCCGGATGGCACGGGGCTTAATCTTTTCGGACAGGCTTTTCCGAAGCGCACTTTCGACGTTGGCATGGCCGAGCAACATGCAGTGACTTTCGCAGCCGGTCTGGCTGCCGAAGGGCTGAAACCTTTTGCAGCGATTTACTCCACCTTTCTGCAACGCGCCTATGATCAGGTGGTTCATGATGTGGCGATCCAGCATTTGCCGGTGCGCTTTGCGATTGATCGTGCCGGTGTGGTTGGCGCGGATGGTGCCACCCATGCGGGCAGTTTTGACACTGCTTTCCTGAGCAATCTGCCGAGCTTTGTGGTTATGGCTGCATCGGATGAAGCGGAACTGGTACATATGGTGCGCACTGCTGCGGAATATGAAGACGGGCCGATTTCGTTCCGTTATCCGCGCGGGGATGGTGTTGGTGTTGATTTGCCGGAGCGCGGTACTGTACTGGAAATCGGCAAAGGCCGTATTGTCCGCGAAGGTAGCAAAATTGCGATCCTGAGCTTTGGCGCACGCTTGCAGGAATGTCTGGCAGCAGCGGATGAGCTGGATGCGGCCGGTCTTTCTACCACTGTTGCCGATGCGCGTTTTGCCAAGCCGCTGGATCATGATCTGATCCGTCGTCTTGCCAAGGAACATCAGGTGCTGCTGACGATTGAAGAAGGTGCGGCAGGCGGCTTTGGTGCGCATGTGTTGCATTATCTCAGCAATGAAGGTGCATTGGATCATGGCTTGCGTGTCCGCACATTGACCTTGCCGGACGCATTTATGGATCATGCCAAACCTGAGGCTATGTATGCCCGCGCAGGTTTGGATAGTGCAGGCATCGTGCGAGCGGCCTTTGCAGCGCTCGGCCGTGATGTGCTGACCGGTGAGGCAGGCGGCGGACTGCGGGCATAAAGCAGTTTCAGGAAAAGTGGAAACCGGTTTTCCGTTCGAAACTGCGATAAGATAAAAAATATTAGAGCACATCTGAATAGATGCGCTCTAATTACATCTTGCGCTAAGCTGCTGTCTCATTCATTGAGGCAGCATGAGTGAAAATACAGATAAGATACGCCTTGATCAGGCGCTGGTAGAGCGCGGGTTGTTTGCCTCGCGTTCGCGTGCCCGCGATGCGGTGGCACGTGGCACTGTGCGCGTGAATGGTCAGGTGGTCACCAAGGCCGGTCAGACTGTGACGGCTCAGGCCGAACTGGCAGTAGATGATCCGGCCAGCCGTTTTGTCTCCCGTGCGGCGCTGAAACTGACTGCCGCGCTCGATCATTTTGGCTTTGAGGTTGAGGGTAAGACAGCGCTGGATATCGGCGCATCCACCGGCGGTTTCACACAAGTGCTGCTGGAGCGCGGTGCAGAGCATGTGATCTGCGTCGATGTCGGCCATGACCAGTTGCATGAGACTTTGCGTGGTGACAAGCGAGTTACCAATCTCGAAGGGCTGAATGCCCGTGTTCTGGATGCAAGTCATTTGCAGACACGCAATGTTGAGATTGTTGTCTCGGATGTCAGCTTCATTTCGTTGAAACTGGCATTGCCTAATGCGCTTGATCTTTGTGCCGATGGCGGCTGGTGTCTGCTACTGGTCAAGCCGCAATTTGAAGCGGGGCGCGAGGCAATCGGCAAAGGCGGCATTCTCAAAGACCCTTCACAGGGTGAAAAGATCGCGCTGGATTTGCAGGATTGGCTCAATACGCAGTCCGGCTGGCAGGCTTTAGGATTTTGTGCCTCACCGATTACCGGTGGTGACGGCAATCAGGAATATATTTTGGCAGGCAGGAAGAAAAAAGCTGCCGCCGCGAAGGACGATGTTTGATGAGTTTGCGTGTTACAATCAATGCAATGGGTGCCGGTGGTGATGGTGTTGCCCAGTTGCCGGATGGTCAGGTTTTTGTGCCTTTTACCCTGCCGGGCGAAGTTGCCAATGTTGCGCGGGATAAAAACCGCGCCAGCCTGATGGCACTACTGGAAACATCTGAACAGCGTGTAGAACCATCTTGCCGCCATTTCGAGGATTGCGGCGGTTGCGCCTTGCAACACTGGGAAATGTCAGCCTATCAGGCATGGAAACGCTCACTGGTGGCAGCGAGCCTTGATGGCCGTAGTTTGAAATATGAGCTGGCACCGCTGGTGCCATGTTCGCAGCAGAGCCGCCGCCGTGCGACATTCGCCATTCGCAAAACCGAAGCCGGTTTGCTGCTTGGTTTTAACCGCCATCAGAGCCATGAGCTGATCAATATTTCTGAATGTGCGGTGACAGTTCCGGCGATTATTTCCCGTCTGGATGATCTGCGCAAAGTCGCTATTCATCTGGCCGATGGTGCCAAGCCTTTTAAACTGACGGTTACTGATACGGAATCCGGCCTTGATCTGGCTGCAAGCGGCTGCCCGACACCGGATGATGCGGCGCGCCGTATTCTTACGCCTTTGATGATGGAGCTGGGTTTTGCCCGTCTCAGTGTTGACGGTGAGATCATTCTGGAGCCAAAGAAGCCGTTGATTACCTTTGGCAAAGTACCGGTGAATATTCCGTCCGGCAGTTTCCTTCAGGCAACAATCGAAGCTGAAGAAGCCATGGTTGCACTGGTGATCGGCCATTTCAAAAAGGTCAAAAAGGCGGCGGACTTGTTCTGCGGTGTCGGTACTTTTGCTCTGCGTATGGCAGAAACCATGGCGGTTCATGCGGTGGAAAATGATGCACCGGCACTGGCCGCACTGGATCGCGGTATTCGTCATGTGCAGGGGTTGAAACCGGTCACTCATGAGCGCCGCGATCTGTTCCGCCGCCCGATCCTGCATAAGGATCTCAATGCCTATCAGGGTATTGTCTTCGATCCGCCGCGTGCGGGTGCTGAAGAGCAGGCAATGCAGATCGCTAAATCATCGGTACCGAAAGTCGCTGCGGTTTCCTGTAATCCGGTGACGCTGGCACGTGATCTCACCATTCTGGTCAAGGGCGGCTACAAGATCGACAAGATCATTCCTGTCGATCAGTTCCTGTGGTCATCCCATGTGGAAACCGTAGCGCTGCTCTCGAAGAAATAATCAGGAGAGGGCGGGTGTTCAGCCGAACAACCCGCCTTCATCCGTATCAATGGTGATAGAAGACAGAGTGATATGGCGCGGTCGGGTGATCGCAAACATCACAGCCTCACAAACATCGCGATTGGTTGCGCGCTCACCTTTGGTGCGTTCCGGAATGGTATCCCATTCCGCATCTGCCGGTGAAATATCATCCAGATAGGGCGGATGCACACAGAGTGAACGCACCGGCGTGCCGCGCAGCATTTGCTGCAAACCTGTTGCTATCGCTGCCTGTGCATGTTTTGCAGCATAAAATGGTACAGCCACACTATGCAGCGGTGCATTCGGCAATGCGCTGATCGAGCCGATGGTCACAATATCCGGTCTTACAGAGCGTTTCAGCAGCGGCAGCAGGCCCTGTGTGAACAGAAAACTGCCGGTCACCGCAGCATTGATCGTGCCGAATACTTCCTGCTCACTATGCGGTTCATCGCTGGCTTCCAGCCACATCGCACCATTATTAATCAGCAGATCAATCGTGTCGTATTTTTCTGTGATCTGAGCGATGGCACGGCCGATACTGGCATTATCTGCCAGATCAACCACAACCTGATCAGGGCGCAGACCTGCCCGTTGTTCAATCTGGTCAGCAATCGTCGAGAGCGCAGATTGATTGCGGGCGCAGAGCACAATCTTGCAACCGGCATCCGCCAGCATCATCGCCATTGCAGCGCCAAGGCCACGGCCGGAACCGGTGATAACAGCCGTCAAACCATTCAGATTTTTCATGTTTATACCGCGGTTCCGCCGACTGTCATTTGATCCATACGCAGATGCGGCTGGCCAACGCCAACAGGCACCCACTGGCCGCCTTTACCGCAATTGCCGGAACCATTGTCGAGCTTGCTGTCATTGCCAATCATCGACACACGATGCATCGCATCTGGGCCGTTACCGATCAACATGGCACCTTTGACCGGCGCGCCGACTTTACCGTCTTCAATCATATAGGCTTCGGTGCAACCAAACACGAATTTACCGGAGGTAATATCCACCTGACCACCGCCGAAAGACACGGCATAGATGCCTTTCTTAACGGAAGCGATAATCTCTTCCGGTGTTTTGTCGCCGGAGAGCATCATCGTATTGGTCATGCGTGGCATTGGTGCATGGGCATAGGATTCACGGCGGCCATTGCCTGTCGGCTTCATCCCCATCAGACGGGCATTCTGGCGATCCTGCATGTAATTGACGAGCTTGCCGTCATCGATCAGCACAGTGCTGTTGGTCGGCGTGCCCTCATCATCAATGGTCAGCGAGCCGCGACGGTCAGTAATTGTGCCGTCATCGACTACGGTCACGCCTTTGGCGGCAACCTGTTGTCCCATGAGGCCTGCAAAGGCCGAGAGTTGTTTGCGGTTGAAGTCACCTTCAAGTCCATGGCCGACAGCTTCATGCAGCATTACGCCCGGCCAGCCATTGGACAGCACAATATCAAATGTACCGGCAGGAGCGGGGATCGCTTCGAGATTAACCAGAGCCTGACGCAGTGCTTCATCGGCTGCATGCTGCCATGAGCCTGTAGCGATAAAATCTTCAAACAGGCGACGGCCACCCATGGAGTAGGAGCCGGATTCCTGACGGTCACCTTGACCAGCCATGACGGAAATCGACAGGCGTACCATCGGGCGGATGTCACGGACGAAATGTCCGTCAGCACGTAAAATTTCGACCTGCTGCCATGAGCCGCCAATGCTGACGCTGACCTGACGCACTTTGCTGTCTTTGGAGCGCAAATAGCCGTCAATCTGCTGAAGCAGAACGACTTTTTCATTGAAAGTCGGAGAGCCTAGCGGGTTCACATCCGTATAGAGATGGCGGTTGGTGCCAGCCGGTGCTGCGCTGTAGGTGCCGGAAGATCCACGGGAAATCGCTGATGCTGCATCGGATGCGCGGAGCAGGGCGCTATGGGTCAGTTCGCCGGAATGGGCATAGCCGACCGTCTCACCGGAGACACAACGCAGACCAAAACCCTGTCCCTGATTGAAGGCGCCGTTTTTCAGGCGGCCATCATCAAAGACCAGAGATTCAGATTCCGCATATTCCAGATAAAGTTCACCGTCTTCACTACCGTGGAGCGATTGCGCAACCAGTTTTTCAACCTTGTCACGGCTGACATCGAATTCATCAATCAGGCTTCGGGACGTGGTGGAACTCATAGATTTACTCCGGAACAGCGGCTGTGTCCTGTATCAGACGGGTGATTGTTCTTTGTATATGGCGAGTTTGCTGTCGTGGGACAAGCCGGACAGCGGGATAAAATAAAAACGCCGCCGTCAAAATATGAGCGGCGGCGTTTTAATCAGATTGAAAGGCTTATGGCAGCTTGTTAAAGCCGTCGCTGAAGCCCTGCAGTTCAACAGGAATACCCACGCCTTCTTCCGGTGTCTGGAACACGATGAAGGTTGCAGCTTTACCCTTGCGCAGCGTGTCGATCAGTGCGTCATCAAGGATAACTTCCGCATAGCAGCCGTCTTCAAAACAGCGCACAAAATAAGCGCGGCCGATATCCTTGCCGTCCACATTCAGGCCGAGACCGTTTGGCAGCAAAACGCCGAGTGGTGCAAGCACACGCAGGATACGCGCTTTATTGTCGGCGGTTTTCAGAACAACGACAGACAGGCCGAGCTCAGGACGGTCAGCGGCGATCACATTCTGGATCAGCGCGCATTGTTCGGTCTTGGCACCGGCAGGCTTGTCGCAAAGAATGGACCATGCGCCATGCTGCGAGCGCAAAGTGCCGTTTTTCTGCGATGCGCCGGAAGCGGTTGGCTGCGGTGCAGTCTGAGCAAAAGCAGCAGAGGCGGATACAGCCATAAGGCCTGCACCGAGCAGAGCAGCGGCAACTTTACGGCTGACAGAAGAGAAATGGTGCATATTTATGATACCTTTGGCGGCTCGGTAAACATTACATCGGTAAATGCGGCGCGAGCCGTAACTACCCTTTGAAAGCGTATTTAAGAGAGGGCTTTGCGTCATTTCCGGAAACCGGCAAATCAGAAAGCCATGCTTTTCATTCTGTGTACATGGATAATGGCGGAATTTGAACCGGATAAGGTAAAGTTTTAGTATAAATCAGATTGTGAACACCATTCTAAATCCGCATTGCCGAAATTATCGCTATGCCATGCACAGTTTTCAGCATCTTCTCTCCGTTTTAGAGCTGTGAATTGCATGTTGGCCTGAAAGAGTGTGCAGCGTTTGAAATCTGCGGTGCTTTTCAGAATATTGCAGTAGCTTTGTGCAGGATGCGCGGCGCATTGTTTTATCTGTATTTTACTTGATCCAGATCAATGCAAATAAGCTCGGACTGTGAATTGATTCTCCGTTCTGAGGCCGGAATAAGGCGTGATCTGCGGATTTGGGCTGTTTTGGCGCGGTTGAGACAATCAGGAAAACCTTGAGGTTTTTCCGGACAGACAAAATCTGTAAAAGGTCGCGTTATACCGCTCCCTATTTTCAACTCTTTGATTTCATGTGTTTTTATAGATTGATTTGGAAGGTTTTATATCCGGTAGCCTGCGGGATGAACCGGAAAAGACCCGTGTTTTTGAGTTGTATTACGCGCAAAAATGCCGCACGGGAAAATCTTCGCCTTCCTTGCTTGGTGCTATAATGTGTTGTCAGTACGGTGGGGGAACGGGACATTGGCTGGGGAAGAGCTATGTCCGCGATTAACCGGCAAGGCTATAATCGGGAGAAGATGCTGGTGGATAGGGTTATTGCCACAAATAAAGCCGTTGCAGGTAAGGATTCTGCGATGAAAAAACATATTTTGACCGGCAGCGCGGTTGCATTCGGCGCAGTGTCCGGTCTTTTGGCGTCTGCAGCGGGCGCACTGGCTGATAAGCCGGTTGACTGGCAGCTGAGCTGGCAGGATTCCGCAACAAAAATTGCGGATCAGATACATTGGTTTGAGCGTTATTCGCTGATGTTCATTATTCCGGTAACCGGTCTGGTGATGCTACTGCTCTTGTGGTGCATCCTGCGCTTCCGTAAAGGCGCAAATCCGGTTGCTTCCAAAACCAGCCATAACACAACGATTGAAGTGATCTGGACACTGGGTCCGGTCATTATTCTGCTGTTTCTGGCCATTCCGTCCTTCCAGCTTCTGACTGCGCAATATTCTCCGGATGAGCCAAAACTGACTGTTAAAGCAACAGGTTATCAGTGGTACTGGGGCTATGAATATCAGACAGAAGAGCCGCTTTCTTTTGATGCGCTTCTGCTGAAAGACGAAGACCGTGCTGCTGCCGGTAAACAGGATTTGGCCGCTTATCCGCGTCTTCTGGCCGTTGATAATGAAGTTGTGGTTCCTGTGGATACGACTGTCCGCTTGCTGGTGACAGCTGCCGATGTGATCCACTCATGGGCAATGCCTGCTTTTGGCGTCAAAATGGATGGTGTTCCGGGGCGTAATAACGAAACATGGTTCAAGGCCGCCCGTGAAGGGCTCTATTACGGCCAGTGTTCTGAACTATGCGGTAAAGATCATGCTTATATGCCGATTGCTGTGCGCGTTGTCTCACAGGAGCGTTATGATGCATGGCTTGCTGCCGCTCGTACGGATATTTCCGGTGCGAATAAGACGCTGATGGCCGAAATTGAAAATGACAACAAGACCGTGACTGTTGCCGGAAACTGATTATAAGCCTGACGTGAACGGAGTTTTCGTCAGGCTCCTTGGTTTTTACAGGTCACGAACCGCATGGCTGCTTAAAAATCAAATATGATTTAAGACGGAATTCATGTGGTAGTTCAATATTTTAGAATACCTGTTTTGGTTCCCTAAAGGGCATTTGGTATTCGTTCAGAACGGGAGCAATCTTATGGCTGGTACAACAGCTCACGATACCCGAAAGGGAGCCCCTCACGCAGGGGCGGATGCACACCATGACGACCACAAGCCGCGCGGCTGGGTTCGCTGGGTGTATTCGACCAATCACAAGGATATCGGTACACTCTATCTGATCTTTGCGATTATTTCCGGTATCATCGGCGGGGCATTGTCCATCGCTATGCGTGCGGAATTGCAGGAGCCTGGTATCCAGATTTTCCATGGTCTGGCTTCCATGGTCTATGGCGTTGAAGGCGATGCGGCGCTGGATGCCGGTAAGCATATGTTCAACGTGTTTACCTCCATGCATGCGCTGATTATGATCTTCTTCATGGTCATGCCTGCGCTGATCGGTGGTTTCGCCAACTGGATGGTTCCGCTGATGATCGGTGCGCCTGATATGGCGTTCCCGCGCATGAACAATATTTCATTCTGGCTGCTGCCTCCGGCATTGCTGCTGCTGCTGATTTCCTTCTTCGTGCCGGGTCCTGCCGGTGGCTGGGGCGCAGGTGGCGGCTGGACGCTGTATCCGCCGCTGTCGACTTCGGGACAGCCGGGACCTGCAGTGGATTTCGCAATTCTGTCGATCCACATTTCCGGTGCGTCGTCCATTCTCGGTGCGATCAACTTCATTACAACCATTTTGAATATGCGTGCGCCGGGCATGACCCTGCATAAAATGCCGCTTTTCGCATGGTCTGTTCTGGTTACAGCCTTCCTGCTTCTGTTGTCTCTGCCGGTTCTGGCCGGTGCGATCACAATGCTGCTGACAGACCGTAACTTTGCGACAGCATTCTTCGCGCCTGAAGGTGGTGGTGACCCGATCCTGTATCAGCATCTGTTCTGGTTCTTCGGTCATCCTGAAGTGTATATTCTGATCCTGCCGGGCTTCGGTATTGTCAGCCACGTGATTTCAACCTTCTCGAAGAAGCCGATTTTCGGTTATCTCGGCATGGCATATGCGATGGTTGCAATCGGCGTTGTCGGCTTTGTGGTCTGGGCGCACCATATGTATACGGTGGGTCTGTCACTCGATACACAGCGTTATTTTGTGTTCGCAACCATGGTGATTGCGGTGCCGACCGGCATCAAGATCTTCTCGTGGATTGCCACAATGTGGGGCGGTTCGATTGATTTCCGCACACCGATGCTGTGGTCAATCGGCTTCATCTTCATGTTCACCGTTGGTGGTATGACTGGTGTGCAGCTGGCCAATGCCGGTCTCGACCGTGCGCTGCATGACACTTATTATGTTGTCGCGCATTTCCATTACGTATTGTCGCTGGGTGCCGTATTCGCGATTTTTGCGGGCTGGTATTACTGGTTTCCGAAAATGTTCGGCTATATGTATAATGAAACCATCGGCAAAATTCACTTCTGGCTCACATTTATAGGTGTGAATCTGGTGTTCTTCCCGCAGCATTTCCTCGGTCTTGCCGGTATGCCACGCCGTTATATCGACTACCCTGATGCCTATACAGGCTGGAACATGGTGTCATCCTACGGCTCGTATATTTCCGGCTTCGCGGTGCTGGTTTTCCTCTATGGTGTATTTGAGGCTTTTGCGAAAAAGCGTGCCACAAGTGCAAATCCATGGGGTGAGGGTGCAACAACACTGGAATGGCAGCTGTCTTCGCCGCCGCCTTACCACCAGTGGGAACAGCTCCCGCATGTGAAGTAATTTTGTTCGGGCGGCGTCAGTCATGCTGCCGCCCGATACAAAAGAAAATGCCGGATAGCATGATTTATGTAATTTATAGAGCGGTTCACTTTTAGGCTATTTATGAATTTCCTAAATTATGACGGGTGTACCGTGCGGTGTTTGGGTGTATAGAGGCGCTATTAGCGCTTAATGCACCACAGGTGCTGCAACAGTCGCGCAAGAAAATGCGGCGTTGCGGGAGAAGCAGTCTCCCCGCAAATAGCTGCTCAGAGTGCGACATTCGTTTTAAGGAATTGCCGGATTTGAGATCCGGTATCCGGTTTGCCGGAATTTTTGAATAAGGACAGATACAGATAATGTCTCTGGTTGAGAAAAATAACATGACAGGTGAAACCGGACAGCCGATGCAGCTGTCGGAAGCGAGCGCGGCTGATTATATCGCGCTGCTGAAACCACGTGTCATGTCGCTGGTTGTATTTACCGGTTTTGTTGGTCTGATCGTGGCTCCCGGTCATATGAATCCGGTTATGGCTGCGATTGCTATTCTATGTATTGCGATCGGCGGCGGTGCCTCAGGCGCACTGAATATGTGGTATGATGCGGATATTGACCGCATTATGAAGCGTACCAAAAACCGGCCGATCCCTGCCGGTCTGATCCGTGAAGAAACAGTGCTTGCCTATGGTATTACACTGTCTGTCTTTTCCGTGATGACACTTGGCCTGCTCGTCAACTGGCTTGCTGCTGCTTTGCTGGCCTTTACAATTTTCTTCTACAGTGTCGTTTACACGATGTGGCTGAAACGCTCGACACCGCAGAATATTGTGATTGGCGGTGCCGCCGGTGCATTTCCGCCGATGATCGGCTGGGCTTCGGTAACGGGTACAGTTTCGGTTGAAAGTGTTGTTCTGTTTCTGATTATCTTTTTGTGGACGCCGCCGCATTTCTGGGCACTGTCCCTGTTCACATCCGGTGATTATGAAGCGGCAAAAATTCCGATGATGCCGAATGTGCGGGGTGAAAAATCCACACGTTTGCAGATCGTGGTCTATTCGCTGATCGTGGCGCCGGTTGGTGTTCTGCCATGGTTCCTCGGCTTCGGCGGCCATGTCTATGGTGTGCTTTCTGCTTTGCTTGGCGCAATCTTCGTATGGCGCGCAGTGCAGCTCTGGATGGCGCCGGAACATGAAACACAAATGCGCGCTGCCCGTGCGCTGTTTAAATTTTCGCTGGTTTATCTGTCCGCTTTGTTCAGCATCTTGCTTGTTGAGGCACTGGTGGCGAAAATACTGCCGGTAATAGGGGGATAATGATGGCGGATAAAGAAGCAAAAACTGAACTCGAACTGATAACGCAGACAGAGAAACAGAAGAAAGCCCAGCGCAGCCGTTCTGTGGCTCTGGCACTGGCCTTAACGGCTTTTGTTCTGATCGTTTATATCGGCACATGGGTTAAACTCGGACCAGGTGTGCTGGTTCGCCCGATGTAATCGGAACTGTCAGCGTTTTAAGTCGCAGGGAGGCGGCATAGGCAATGATACAGAAACCGGAAAATACAGAAACAATGCAGGCGCCTGCAGCAGAAGACACTGCTGCACAGGTTGCACGTCATCAGCGTTCCAATCGTATTGTTGCTCTGTCCTGTGCCAGTTTCTTCGTTGCTATGATCGGCATGGCCTATGCAGCTGTGCCGCTTTATCAGATGTTTTGTCAGGTTACCGGCTATGGCGGCACAACGCAGCGCGTTGAGCAGATGTCCGATACAATCCTCGATCAGACGGTCAATGTACGCTTTGATGCCAATGTGTCCGGCGGACTGCCATGGGAGTTCAAACCGGTTCAGCGCGAAGTGACTGTGCGTATCGGTGAAACCATCATCGTTAATTACGAAGCGAAGAATATCTCCGACCGTCCGGCTTCCGGACGCGCGACATTCAATGTGTCGCCGGATCTCACAGGTTCCTATTTCAACAAGGTTCAGTGTTTCTGTTTTACAGACACTACCCTTGCCGCCGGTGAGACAATGGAAATGCCGGTCATGTTCTTTGTCGATCCGGATATTGTGAAAGAAAAAGACCTTAAAGGGCTGAAGACGATCACCCTGTCTTATACATTTTTCCCGCTGGACAAGGAGCCGGTGAACTCAGCCGCAGCGCCTGCTGTTTTACAGAAAAATGCTGAAATTAAGCCGGTGGTGAAGCCGCAAGGATAGAGATGCCGCGACATCATGTTGCGGTGCGCAAAAAAGCGAACTGCATCAAGAATATGGTCAAGAGGGGCTATGTTCGGGGCGCAAAAACAGACCGCGCCTGCGACATAAAATAAAGAACAGGGTGCTTGTCGGGGGATATCCGGATGCAGCACCGGAAAGATAAACAGAGGAGCCTTGGGGCATAAACCTTAAGGGGGAATGACATGGCAGACACTCATCAGAAGAACCACGACTATCATATTATAGATCCTAGTCCGTGGCCGTTTCTGAGCTCGGTTGGTGCGTTTGTTCTGGCCATTGGCGGTATCGCTTATATGCGCTACCTCAATGCAGGCGAGCTGCATCTGTTTGGTATCAATTTTGTAACGCCATGGCTGTTCTTTATCGGCATCGCCATCATCCTGTACTGCATGTATGGCTGGTGGTCGGATACGATCCGTGAAGGCAAGGAAGGCCACCATACCCGCGTGGTTTCCATCCATCTGCGCTATGGCATGATTATGTTCATTGCCTCCGAAGTCATGTTCTTCGTGGCATGGTTCTGGGCATTCTTTGATGCCAGCCTGTTCCCGAATGAAGTGCATCAGGTGATGCGTGCAGAATTCACCGGCGGTCAGTGGCCTCCGAAAGGCATGGAAGTTCTCGATCCTCTGCACCTGCCGCTCTATAATACCGTTATTCTGCTGCTCTCCGGCACAACGCTGACATGGGCGCATCATGCGCTGCTGCATAATGACCGTAAAGGGCTTGTCTGGGGGCTGGCGCTGACTGTTGTTCTCGGCGTGCTGTTTTCTTTCGTGCAGGCTTATGAATATATTCATGCGCCATTTGCCTTCAAAGATTCCGTTTATGGTGCAACATTCTTCATGGCGACCGGTTTCCATGGTTTCCACGTTATTGTTGGCACGATCTTTCTGGCTGTTTGTCTGATCCGCTCTATTCGCGGTGATTTTACGCCGAAGAACCATTTCGGTCTGGAAGCCGCTGCATGGTACTGGCATTTCGTGGACGTGGTCTGGCTGTTCCTGTTCTTCAGCATTTATGTCTGGGGTTCATGGGGCGCACCGATTGCCGTGCATTAACCGGCATCAGGAATAACGGCATTTTGCCGGAGTTCTGAGCCTGATGGGATAAGGAAAGCGTCGCGGTTTTTGAGGGCTGCGGCGCTTTTTGTTTCTTAAAGTGCCGTGTGCCAGACTTGGCAAATAAAACTCGCTCCAACACTTTAAAATTTTGCTCTGGTTTTAACGGCGCAACTAGAGCATTTCACAGTCACGTTGGATCAATTTGACGGCAGTGATAATGCGACAAAATAAAGAATCTAGAGCGAGCGCTATGATCCAATCTGGACGTAAACGGCTCTAGATCGCAGCGGAGGTGGAATAATGCATAATGAAGATAGTCTTTATCCGCCGGTAGAGCCAATCAAAGCCGGTATCAAAGGACGTTGCCCACGCTGCGGACAGGGCGCTTTGTTTAATGGTTATCTGAAACTGGCAAGGCGCTGCGAGGTCTGCGAACTGGATTATAGTTTTGCAGATTCCGGTGACGGGCCTGTTGTTTTTGTGCTTCTGCTTGACGGTTTTCTTGTTACAGCTTTGGCGCTCTGGGCTGAGGTGTCTTATCAGCTGCCGCTCTGGCTGCATTTTATCATCTGGATACCGCTGGCAATTCTCATCGGGCTGGTGCTGACGCGCTGGATGAAAGGTATTCTGATAACTCTGCAATATAAGCATAAAGCAGCGTCAGGGCAGCTCGACAGGCGGGGACGCGAATGACTGCCACCGGTAAGACACAGAAGTCCTTCCCTTGGATTTTACTGCTCTGCAGCAGCATTGCTTTTGCCATTCTGATGGGGCTTGGTATCTGGCAGACACAGCGTTTGTTCTGGAAAGAACAGCTGATTGCGCAAATTGAAGAAAGAGTGCATTCCGCGCCTAAACCGTTGAGTGACATTGAAGCTGAATTTGCCAAAACCGGTGTTGTTGATTACATGCCGGTGACTTTGCGGGGCACATTTCAGCATGAGCGCGAACAGTATTTTTTCACCACCTTTAAAGGCGCATCCGGTTATGCGGTTTATACGCCGCTGATCCTGAATGACGGGCGGGCTGTTCTTGTTAATCGTGGTTTTGTGCCTTATGAAAAGCAAAATCCGGCGACACGTCCGCAAGGACAGATCGCGGGTGAAGTGACTGTTACGGGGCTTGCCCGTGATCCGCTGATTGCCAAACCGTCTTCCTATTTGCCGGACAATGAACCGGCTAAAAAACTTTATTACTGGAAAGACTGGGGCGCGATGATGGAAAATAGCGGCCTTGCTCAGGATCATGATTTTGTCGGGTTCTTTGTGGATGTGGATGCGGATGCCACAGCCAATGCCGGTGGTCTGCCGCAGGGCGGGATAACCATTCTCGAGCAACCGAATAATCATCTGCAATATGCGGGCACATGGTTCGGGTTGGCTGCCGTTTTGCTGGTTGTCACCTTTATCTATATTTTCCGTCAGCGTCGCAGCGGGGATGCGCAATAGCTGTTGACATTGTACGATGCGAAGCCCAATTGCTACAGCAGCATTTGTTTTACAGCGCATTGATGATCTATGGTCGCAATGTTGCTTTGAAGACAGGATAATCAGAGTTCAATGACCGATAAGCCTAAGCTGACCATCCGCCTGTGCGGTCCACGTGGATTTTGCGCCGGTGTTGATCGCGCTATTCAGATCGTTGTGCTGGCGCTGAAGAAATACGGCGCTCCGGTCTATGTGCGTCATGAGATTGTTCACAACCGCTATGTGGTTGAAGGCCTGCAGGCGCGCGGTGCGATTTTTGTGGAAGAGCTGGACGAAATTCCGATGGAACACCGCGATCAGCCGGTAGTGTTCTCCGCTCATGGTGTGCCAAAATCCGTGCCGGAAGATGCGGATGCGAAAAACCTTTTCTATCTGGATGCAACCTGTCCGCTGGTTTCCAAAGTTCATAAACAGGCGATGCGCCATCAGCGTCTTGGCCGTCATGTTATTCTGATCGGCCATTCCGGTCATCCGGAAGTGATCGGCACAATGGGGCAACTGCCGGAAGGCACGGTTTCCTTGATCGAAACGGTAGCTGACGCAGAGGCCTACCAGCCGGAAGATCCTGAAAATCTCGGCTTTGTAACGCAAACAACGCTGTCGGTAGACGATACTGCGGGTATTATTGCCAAGCTTCAGGAGCGGTTTCCGCAGCTGACAGCGCCTGCCGCTGAATCCATCTGTTATGCTACAACCAATCGTCAGGAAGCGGTGAAAGAAGCGGCTCCCGGCTGTGATCTGTTTTTGATTGTCGGCGCGCCGAACTCTTCAAATTCCAAACGTCTGGTGGAAGTGGCCGAGCGTTCCGGTGCCCGTCATTCTCTGCTTGTGCAGCGTGCAGAAGAGATTGACTGGGATAATCTGGGCGAGCTTTCTGTGCTGGGAATTTCGGCAGGTGCATCCGCACCGGAAATTATCGTTGATGAGATCATCGATGCGTTTTCGCAGCGTTTTGATGTCACAATTGATCTGGCGATCACCACCGTTGAAACCGAGAACTTCCTTGTCAATCGTCAGATCCGCGATGTGGAACTGACGGCTCAGGACATGGCGTTTGTGAACGGCAATCACTGAAATAAAGAATAATCTGCCGCGATTTTCGCAGGTGACGGCAGAGGGGAGACCAGCATGGCTGTCTATACGGATATTAATGAAATTGAACTGGCAGCCTATCTGGAAAATTACAACATAGGTACTTTGCTGTCTTTCAAAGGCATTGCCGAAGGTGTTGAGAACTCCAATTTCCTGCTGCGAACGACTGAAGGCACATTTATTCTGACCCTTTATGAGAAGCGCGTGGATCGTGATGATCTGCCGTTCTTCATAAAGCTGATGCAGCATCTGGCGGTCAACGGGATTGAGTGCCCGCAACCGGTTGTGCAAAAAAACGGTGAGGCGATTGGTGAATTGGCTGGCCGTCCGTCGGCAATTGTCACCTTTCTCGAAGGCATGTGGTTGCGTAAACCTGCTGCGGAACATTGCTATGCTCTGGGTGTGGCAATGGCGCAGATGCATCTCGCCGGTCAGAATTTTGCGATGGAACGCGAAAACAGCCTGACATTGAAAGACTGGCGCCCGCTCTGGGAAAAATGCATGGCAGATGCTGATGCCGTTGAAGCCGGTTTGCGTGCACAGACAGAAGCGGATCTGGCCTATCTGGAGCAGAACTGGCCGTCGGATCTGCCGCGCGGTGTGATCCATGCCGATCTGTTTCCGGATAATGTGTTTTTCATCGGTCAGAACCTGTCAGGCATTATCGATTTTTATTTCGCCTGCACGGATATGCTGGCCTATGATTTGGCAATCTGCCTCAATGCATGGTGCTTCGAGCGTGATTTTTCCTATAATCTGACTAAAGGCACAGCTTTGCTGCGCGGTTATAATTCTGTGCGCCCGCTGAACTCTGCAGAGCGTGAGGCCTTACCGGCGCTATGCCGAGGCGCTGCCTTGCGCTTTATGCTGACGCGGCTTTATGACTGGATCAATGTGCCTGCGGACAGTTTTGTGACGAAAAAAGATCCGATGGAATATTTGCGTCGTATGCGTTTTCATCGTGAAGTACGTTCGGCAAGCGAATATGGCCAGTAAGCAATAGCAGGTTACTGTGCTGAATAGCCGTGAACTGCCTTATAAATAAATGTGAGAAAACCGCTTGAAGACGATTACAGCCTATACGGATGGTGCCTGTTCAGGAAATCCGGGTCCCGGGGGATGGGGGGCTATACTGGAATATAACGGACACCGCAGAGAGCTGAATGGTGGTGAGCCGGATACGACCAATAACCGGATGGAGCTGATGGCTGCAATATCTGCATTGCAGGCCCTCAAAGAGCCGTGTCAGGTCGATCTCTATACGGACTCGGTTTATGTTCGCGATGGCATTTCCAAATGGATCGAAGGCTGGAAGCGCAATGGCTGGAAAACAGCGGCCAAGGCTCCGGTTAAAAATGCCGAGCTTTGGCAGGAGCTGGATGCAGCGCGCAAAAACCATAAGGTGACATGGCACTGGGTTAAAGGCCATGCGGGTCATCCTGAGAATGAACGTGCCGATGAGCTTGCCCGTGAAGGTATGGCGCCTTATAAAAAACGCTGATATTCGTGTAACGAAACTATCTGTGCAGCTGCAATGCTGCAGAAAGCAGAGACAATGTTTTATATCGGATTGTTGCTCACAGGTGTTTTTCTTATTTTATCCGCCATTCATGTCTATTGGGCGTTTGACGGCGAGATAGGGAAAACCGCCGCAGTTCCGGTAAGAGCAGACGGGCAGCAATCATTCACGCCGTCTAAAGCCGCTACTCTGGCTGTAGCCGTTGCTCTGTTTTTGTTTGCTGCTCTGGTGTTCTCTGTCGGTGTTCAGAATGTCACTATGCTTCAGCCGTTATGTTGGGGGCTGGCATTTATTCTGTTTCTGCGTGCTGTCGGAGATTTCAGGCTGGTCGGCTTTTTCAAACGCCCGTCTATGTCTGATTTTGCAAAATATGACAGCCGGTACTATTCGCCGCTTTGCTTGCTGCTGGCTGCCGGCATTTTATATATTTCGCTCTGATTTTGATCATTCTCTTTATAAAAAAAAGCCCGCTTTGTAGCGGGCTTTTCTGTTTGCGATTATAAAAATCAGAGCTTTTCGAGCATCGCTTCTGCGGAAGAAACTGTGGCAACGCCCGGATTTTCTTCAATGTCGAGGCTCTTTACAACGCCATCTTCGATCAGCGCTGAATAGCGCTTGGAGCGCACGCCAAGACCGCCGCCGGACAGGTCGATATCAAGACCGGCAGCTTTGGTGAATGCGCCGATACCGTCGGAAAGATAGACGATCTTGCCTTCGCCTTCGGTGGCCTTTGCCCATGCGCCCATGACATGCACGTCATTGACGGAAACAACGGCAACAGTGTCCACGCCTTTAGCGATCAGCGCGTCGTAATTCGCCAGATAGCCCGGCAGATGGTTCAGTGTGCAGGTCGGGGTGAAAGCGCCCGGTACTGCAAAGAGAACGACTTTCTTACCCTGAAAAACGTCATCTGTGGTGACGTCTTTAACACCGTCAGCAGTTTTGGTTTTGAAGCTTGCTGCTGGCAGTTTATCGCCGATCTGAATGGCCATTGTCTGTTCTCCTTCATACAGATTATGAGTAGCGGATATTGGCATTATACATAGCCTCTGACCGGATTTTACGGAAGCGCTATTTCTTGAAAATTCTGACAGGCAGGCATGTAATTTTTCTCATTCAGGCAGAATATTTCGCTTTTAATATGAATTTTCTAAAGTACGAATTTTAAGTAATGCGCTGAAATGGCTGAAAAAATACAGGCAGGATTTTTGCACTTCAAAAAACTTCGATAAATGTGACTTGGCTCATGTAAGCGTTGTGTTATGCTGATTATTCACTATGCCGTGAATGAATAAAACAGACGCATAATCATCCCCAGCGAACGGCAAAAATTACACATTTATCTTTATCAATCCTGTTGCATTGAAATTGAAAGAGGCGTGTGGTGAACAACGGTTTTCTCAACGGACAATTTCTGCTTGCAATGCCCGGTATGACGGATGAGCGTTTTGCCCGTTCGGTCATTTATATTTGTGCGCATTCAGAGCAGGGGACGATGGGTTTCATCATAAACCAGCTGCAGCCGCTTGAGTTTCCCGACCTCTTGATCCGCCTTGGTATTATTACGCAGGCGCAGAGTATTTTGCTGCCTGAAAAAGCTCGCTCGCTGATGGTGCGCCGTGGCGGCCCTGTTGAAACAGGACGGGGCTTTGTGCTGCATAGTGATGATTTTATGGTCGGAACCAGTATTCCCGTCACCGATGATATATGCATGACCGCGACTATGGATATTCTCCATGCCATATCGGATGGTATCGGGCCGGATAAAACACTGATGGCGCTTGGCTATGCCGGTTGGGATGCAGGGCAGATTGAACGTGAAATTGCGAGTAATGACTGGCTGATCTGCCCGCCGACCACAGATTTGCTGTTTGATACGGATATTCTCGGCAAATATGATCGCGTCATGGCGCAGATGGGCGTCGATCCTGCACGCCTCGTTGTGCAGGCCGGACATGCTTGAAGCAAAGTCTGATACATAAAAAAACACCGCTCCTACAGGAGAGGCGGTGTTTTTTACTTTTGACGAGTGATGCTTATTCTACTGTCTGGCCATTGAGCAGGCGGGCTGCATTTTCAGCAGTCATCGGCTGGCCGAACAGGAAACTCTGAACATATTCACAGCCCATTTCGCGCAATTGCATGGCATCCTGTTCGCTTTCAACACCTTCAGCGACAACCTTGAGTTCCAGATCCTGCGCCATGCGAATGATGGAGCGCAGCAGCGTCGCTTTCTGCGGCTTGTCACCTTTGACGAATGAGCGATCGATTTTGATCATATCAATCGGGAAGCGTGTCAGATAGGCCAGTGATGAATAGCCGGTGCCGAAATCATCCAGTGACAGGCCGACACCCATGGATTTCAGCTCGTTCAGCATATGTGCTGATTGTTCCGGATTTTCCATCAGCACAGATTCTGTCAGTTCCAGTTTGAGTGTGCCTTTGGTCACATGGGTGCGCGACAGGATCGCACGGACATCGCTCAGCAAATCCTGACGGATCAACTGGGTGCTGGACAGATTGACGGAGACAAACAGGTTCGGACGCGACAGGTTTTCCTGCCAGTTGAACAGGTCATTGGCCGATTGCTGCATGGCGAACAGGCCAAGCGGCACGATGAGACCGGAATTCTCGGCAATCGGAATAAATTCAGATGGCGAGATCGGCCCGCGGCGTGGATGTTCCCAGCGCATCAAAGCTTCAAAACCGGCAATAGTGCCGTCCTGCAGGTTCACAATCGGCTGATAGGCAATTGTGATTTCTTTGCGCTCAATGGCGCGGCGCAGATCGGATTCCAGCTGCAGCTTGTCGCTGCCAATAGCACGGAAAGACGGACGGAACGGTTCAATACGGTCACCGCCAAAACGCTTGGCTTGATACATGGCGAGTTCCGCATCTTTGATCATATCTTCCGCATTGGCGGCATTGGCTGTCCATGTCAGAAGACCAACGGAAGCGGTCAGTACGATCTCGCGCTTGGCATAAGAGATCGGCGCACGGATGGCCTGACGCAGCGCTTCCGCAAAGGCTGCAACCTTTGCCGGATCAGATTCAGACGCGAGGATCAGGCCGAACTGGTCGGAAGACAGTCTTGAAAGCGTATCCTGCGGCTTCATCAAGCGGAACAGGCGGCGCGAGATCGTCAGCAGGATTGTATCACCGGCAGACATGCCGAGGCTGTCATTGACCTGTTTGAACCGGTCAATATCAATGACGAAAACAGTCGGTTTGAGCCTGCTCTCATTATAGGACATGCTCATGACATTGGCGAGGCGGTCGAGGAACAGCTCGCGGTTCGGCAGGCCGGTAAGATTGTCATGCACGGCATCATGCAGCAGGCGTTCTTCGGCCTTTTTCTGCTCGGTCACATTATGCAGTGTGCCGACACAGCGCACAATTTCACCATCCGAACCGATAACCGGACGCGCGCGAAGATGATACCAGTGGTAGTGACCGTCATTGGCACGCAGACGGAAAGTCTGGTGAATACGACCGCGACGGTTTTCCAGAATTGCATCCAGCGTGGTGCGGAAACGATCACGGTCATCACCATGCATTACCGGCAACCAGTTGCGCACAGGGCCGAGAAGGCTGGCCGCAGCCGTGCCGAGATAGGTGGAAATATCAGGCGTTGTCACCACGCGGTCGCGCGGCACATCCCAGTCCCAGACAATATCGCCGGAACCGATAACCGCCAGCGCCTGCCGCTCCATATCGGAGAACAGGCCGACACGCAGCACACCGCCTGCAAAAGCATGTTGCATCACGGTGAAACCGATCAGCAGAACGATCAGGACAAGACCACCGCCAAGTGCGGGTTGCACAATATCATTGTCCAGACGGCCGGAAACGGCCAGCCATGCGCCGGTCATCCATATGGCAATCAGCAGCCATGTGGGGATCAGCATAATCGCGCGGTCATAGCTGCGCAAAGCCAGAATGCCGATAATGACGATGCCGCAGATAACAGTCAGCGCAAAAGAGATACGGGCAATACCGGCCGCAATCGGCGGATCAAAAATGGCCACACCGCTCAGCATCATCAGGCCGAGAACCCATGCCACAGCGCCATAGGAAAAATGGTCGTGCCAGCGGTTGAGATTGAGATAGGTGAACAGGAAAATCAGGAAACTTGCAGCCAGTGCCACTTCCGTGCCAGCCCGCCACATCTGCTCATTGCCGGGGGTGATGGCGATCAGCTTGTTCCAGAAGCCGAAATCCACACAGATATAGGCCAGAACCGCCCATGCCAGCGCCGCAGCCGCAGGAAACAGCGATGTTCCGCGCACGACAAAAAGAATGGTCAGAAACAGCGCCAGCAGGCCGGAAATACCGAGCAGAATACCGCGATAAAGCGTATAGGAGTTGATTGTGTCTTTATAGGCATCCGGCTCCCACAGATAAAGCTGCGGCAGGTTAGGGGAGGCCATCTCCGCAACCAGTGTAATCACCGAGCCCGGATTGATGGTAATCAGAAACACATCCGCATCAGGGCTGACCTGACGGTCAAGCGCAAAGCCCTCGCTCGGTGTGATGGAGGAAATGCGCTGCGAACCCAGATCCGGCCAGACAAAACCCGATTTCACAAGACGGTAATGCGGGGCAACAATCAGACGGTCAATCTGCTCATCAGTCGGATTGGCAATAGCAAAAGCTGCCCAGTTACCGCTGGAGCGTTTGTCCTTGTCGGCCTGCACTTCAATGCGTCGCACAATGCCGTCGGCACCGGGAGCCGTGGATACCTGCACAGTATCACCCTGATTATGCATGATTTGCACAGCGCGGGTGAGGTCGAGAGCAGTGTCTTCTTTGGAAATTTTGATCGGCTCAACTGCGGATGCAGGAACCGTGATCTGCAATAATGCTGCGATAAAGGCAAACACACAGAAAAACGTTTTCAATCGGTTCTGAAAGTTTTCTGTCACTATCTTTACCTTTTTGTCTTGGTATCAGGTGCTTTGCGCTTAACGGTCAGACGGCTGTTGTTTTAACAGAAAGACCTCTGCGCTGCTCTTCTCCCTCAATCAGGCTGTAGAGGAGATGATCCTGCCACAGGCCGTTAATCTTGAGATAGGAGCGCAATGTGCCTTCCAGTAAAAATCCGGCTTTTTCAAGAAGCCTGACCGAACGCAGATTAGACGGAATACAGGCAGCTTCAAGTCTGTGCAACCGCAGTTCACTGAATGCGAAGGGGATAACCAGTTTCAAAGCGTCGAACATATAGCCTTGGCCTGCATGAGGTGCGCCGCACCAGTATCCGATCTGTCCGGATTGGGCGACACCGCGCCGGATATTACCGAGGGTGATTCCCCCCAGCAAAACATTGTCGGACCTGCGGAATAAAAACAGCGACCATGCATTTCCGCTGCGTGCTTCTTCAGAGTAATGGCGCAGCCGCAGCCGGAAACTCGATTTTTCCAACTCGTCATCCCGCCATACCGGCTCCCATGGGGTCAGAAAAGCACGGCTTTTTTCGCGCAAATTTGCCCATTGGCGGTAATCAGACCATTGCGGCTCACGCAAAAACAGACGCTCCCCCTTCAGATACACAGACGGTGTTTTGCTGAAGGGAAAGCTGATCATGATACCCAGCCTGTTAAGTTAAACTGCCAGTGCCGGACGCTTATTCGCGGCGAAGCCGCGCAACGTGCCGTGAATATCGTCATAACCCATCATCTGGCTGACAGGGCCGACAGCGGCAATGGTCGGTTTGCTGTCGAGGAACATGCGACCGGAAAGATCTGTCAGACGTTCAGGCGTAATCAGGCTCAGACGTTCCAGCAGTTCTTCATTCGGTACCGGACGACCATAGAGCAGCATCTGACGGGCAATCTGACCTGCTCGGCTTGCTGCACTTTCCTGCGACATCAGCAGACCGGCGCGATATTGCGCACGGGCGCGGTCAACTTCCTGAATATTGATATTACTCGATGCTTCATAAAGCTCGTTGAGAACAACGGGCACCAGTTCCTCAAGGTTTTCACGTCCGGTTGCCGCATGAATGCCGAACAGGCCGGTATCGGAAAAGCCCCAATGGAAGGCATAGACAGAGTAGCACAGACCACGCTTTTCACGCACCTGCTGGAACAGGCGGGAAGACATGCCGCCGCCAAGAACCGTTGCCAGAAGCTGTGAGGCATAGAAATCGCGCACATGGTAAGCGCGGCCTTCAAAACCGATCAGAACCTGCGCATCCATCAGGTCACGTTCTTCGCGGTAATCACCGCCGACATAGGATGCTTTCACCGGCGCTGCAGCCTGTGTCGTTGCGCGGAAACCGCCGAGACGGCTTTCCACTTCACGCACAAACGAGGCGTGGTCAACAGCACCGGCAGCGACAACAACCATACGGTCGGCGCTATATTGTTCATTGATATAATTACGCAGATCACCCGGTGTGAAGGACTGCACCGTTTCCGGTGTACCGAGAATGGAGCGGCCGATCTGCTGGTTTAGATAGGATGTTTCAGAAAAACGATCGAAAACAATGTCATCGGGCGTATCATAGGCCGCGCCGATTTCCTGCATGATGACGTTTTTCTCGCGTTCCAGCTCATCTTCATCGAATTTTGAGCTGGTGAGAATGTCGGCCAGAATATCAATCGCCAGCGGCAAATCATTGCGCAGAACGCGGGCATAATAAGAGGTGGTTTCAACGCTGGTTGCAGCATTGATTTCACCACCGACATTTTCAATATCGGCTGCAATCTGCCATGCACTACGGTTTTCTGTGCCTTTGAAGGCCATATGCTCGAGAAAATGCGCAATGCCGTGGCGGTTATGCGCTTCATTGCGGGAGCCTGCCTTGACCCAGATACCCAATGCCACGCTTTCAATCAGTGGCATGGTTTCGGTGGCAATTGTCAGTCCGTTGGACAGAACGCTAACTTCTACACCCATTCTAGGCATACTCCCCTGAGTATTTTAACCGTCAGCTTCTTTGAGTCTGACGGGCATGGCAATGCGACAAAGAAAGAACGTGACCGTTCCGGAAGAGCTCGTCTGCCCCTGTTGTTTTATCAGGTGACATATAGGGGCAGACCGAAATCTATGCAAATTTGCTGCCATAATACAACATATGGCTGCAGCAGAACTTTGATTATTTTGCTGCTCGCGAGTGGCTGCGGATATGATCTTCCACCACTTTCAGGTCATTTTGAAGACGCGTGAAATGTTCTTTACGCTCCATCAGATCGCTGAGCCAAGCAGGCAGAGCCGGAGAAACGCCGCAGGCATCTTTCACTGCATCCGGAAATTTGGCCGGATGGGCGGTTGCCAGCACCACCATTGGCGAGGCTGTATCTGCGTGTTCGCGGGCAACTTTAACGCCGATAGCCGAATGCGGGTCAAGCAGATAGCCGTCCTGTTTCAGCACGGAGTCAATGGTTGCAGCGGTTTCGGCTACCGTCGAACGACCGGCAGCAAATTGCTCACGGATGGTTTTGAGCGGTGCATCGGCAATAGTGAATTCACCGGACTGGCCGAGGCTGCGCATCAGGCCGCGAATAGCTGCTGCATCGCGGTCATAGGATTCAAACAGCAGACGCTCGAAATTCGAAGAAATCTGGATATCCATGGACGGAGAAGAGGTCTGTTCCACACCGCGCATCGCATAGGAGCCGGTGGCAACAGTGCGTGACAGGATATCATTGTCATTGGTTGCAATGATCAGACGGTCAATCGGCAGGCCCATTTTCTTGGCAACAAAACCTGCAAAAATATCGCCGAAATTACCGGTCGGCACAGTGAAGGACACTTTGCGATCCGGTGCGCCGAGGCTGATTGCCGATGTGAAATAATAAACGATCTGCGGCATGATACGTGCCCAGTTGATCGAATTCACACCGGAAAGCGAAAGCGTGTCGCGGAAGTTCAGATCATTGAACATGCCTTTGACGAGGTTCTGACAGTCGTCAAAATTACCGTCGATCGACAGAGCATGAACATTGCTGGCTGCAGATGAGGTCATCTGGCGCTGCTGCACAGGTGACACACGGCCATGCGGGAACAGGATGAAAATATCGGTATTGTCGCGACCGGCAAAAGCTTCAATCGCCGCGCCGCCGGTGTCGCCGGAAGTTGCGCCGACAATGGTTGCGCGCTGTCCGCGCTGTGCCAGCGTATAATCCATCATGCGTGACAGCAGCTGCATTGCCACATCTTTAAAGGCGAGAGTCGGGCCGTGGAAAAGCTCCAGAACAAATTCATTCGCACCGGTTTGCACCAGCGGGCAGACGGCATCATGGCGGAATGAGCCATAAGATTCGCGCACCATTTTTTCAAATTCGGCGTCCGGAATCTCACCATTCACAAAAGGAGTGAGGACTGCGAGGGCGATTTCCACATAGGATTTGCCGCGCAGCTTGCGGATGTCGTCTGAGGAAAATTGCGGATAGGTTTCCGGCAGATAGAGACCGCCGTCCCGCGCCAAACCCGCCAAAAGTGCATCAGAAAAGCCCAAAACCGGCGCTTCGCCACGGGTGCTGATATATTTCATAAGATTTCAGGCCTCATTCAGTCAATGCAATTCTGTGCCGGTTTTGAGCCGGTTTCGGTCAAGTTTGCGGTGTTTTCCTGTCATATCTCTTGTGGCTGACGCAAGCATCGGTGGATAGAGCTTGCCCTGTTCACAAAAAACGTGAAAATATTATCTCATAATGCATGTTAAGCGCCTTGCGTCCATATGGATATGTCAAAGACGCCGCAGGATTTGGGTATAAAGCGCATTCCAAAAAGTGTGAAACGGTTTTTGGATAAAATGCGCGATAAACAATGATGGCGCATTCCAAAAAGTGTGAAACGGTTTTTGGATAAAATGCGCGATAAACAATGATGGCGCATTCCAAAAAGTGTGAAACGGTTTTTGGATAAAATGCGCGATAAACAATGATGGCGCATTCCAAAAAGTGTGAAACGGTTTTTGGATAAAATGCGCGATAAACAATGATGGCGCATTCCAAAAAGTGTGAAACGGTTTTTGGGTAAAATGCGCGATGATGAAGAATTTACGCATCAGACAAAGAGTGAAACTCTTCGGTAGATGCGGGAAACAAGACAACCGAACAGTTACGGCGCGTTGCCGGAGCGGTTCGCAAACAGGTTCAATATTCAGGAAGACCGGTTTATGCAGAAATCTACCTTCGGACGTTTAAATCCTCTTTCATTGCGGTTTACCCGTTTGGGTGGAGCTGCATTGCTTGGTTTGTTGGTTGCCGGTTGCTCAACCAGCGGCAGTCAGCAGGGCGCTGTTTCCACATCCGGTGAGCAGCGCGTGACACAGGCGGATTTGCAGGCTTATTGCCCGCGCATCAGCCTGCGTGAGGGAACGTCATTCTTCAGCACCTATGAAAAGGGCGGAAACGGTGACAGCAGCCGCGTGGTTTATCAGGCTTCGATCAGCGATGTGACCCGCGATTGCCGTCGGGATAATGGTACGCTGACAATTACTGTTGCAGCCGCAGGCCGCGTTGTACCTGGGCCGAAATTCCGCAACGGCACAATCAGTATGCCGATCCGCGTTGTGGTGATGGAAGGCGATAAAGTGATCTCCACAAAACTGCATAAACAGGCAGTTGCGATGAATAATTCCCAGTCGGCAACGCAGTTCCTGTTCGCGGGAACGCCGGTGAGCGTGCCTGAAGCATCGTCACGTCAGGTGCAGATCTTTATTGGTTTTGATGAAGGCCCGAATAAGGGGTAATCTGAAGTCACGACAGTTAAAAATGCCGTATTCCCGACAAGGAATGCGGCATTTTTTATTGTACTGAAGCACAATGCTGTCAGGTGATACCGTTAAAACCAGCAGACAGATGCTGTATTCTGTCTGGTATTTGCCAAGTGTCTAAAATTAGTGCATAAATTATTTACTATAGGTTCATATTGCCGTGGGTTTTGCAGGTTGGAAAATCTGAAAGCTTCTTACGGTAAATAAAACTTTTATCTGAAAAATATTATTTAATATCAATTATTTGCGAATTTTTTGTCAGTGATTTGTCCGGTTTTCGGATGTGCTTACGGGAAAATACCGCCTGTTCATCGTTAAAGCGATGAAAGAATGAAACTATTTGTAATCTCTAACGTTTAGACTGCTGGCATGATGACAGTATATGAACTCATTCAGGAACCAACCGACACCTGGGCCATTTTTGAAATGGATTCCGGCGAACCGGTTATGATTGAAGGCCGTCCGATGATTGGTCTCAGCGAGACAGAAGCACAGCAGATTTATGCTGCACTGACTGCTCCCGTGAAAGACGCGAAGAAATCAGCGGCCTGATCATCACGATATAAAAAAGGGCGTGCTTGCGGCACGCCCTTTTTATTACATTTCTCAGAAGGTTATCAGAAGCCTTCATCCCATTCTGCCATGGCTTCAATCACGGCAGGCAGATCGCGGTGACGGTTGATAACTGTTTCCGCACCGGCTTCAGTCAGCTTGTCTGCATGACCCGGATAGGTGTGGGCACCGCCGGTAAAGCCGATGACCCGCATGCCTGCAGCGCGTGCCGCATGGATGCCATGGCTTGAATCTTCAATGACAAAACACTGTTTCGGATCAGCATTAAATTGCTGAGCCGCGTAGGTATAAACATTCGGCGCAGGCTTCGGCTCTTTATTGCCAACCTCACGCGACGCATAAATATGCGGGGCAAATGCATCATACAGCGTTGAACGCTTGAGCATCAGTTCCAGAGAGTCCGAATTGGAGTTGGAGCAGATAGCTTTCGGATATTGAAGCTGGCTGACCACATCTTCAATACCGTCTACAGTGAGCAGTTCTTTGGTAATCCGCTCTTTCATGATTTTGCGTGATTTTTCAATCAGCGAGGCGGAGATCGGAATGGAAGATTCCCGTTCAATTTCCATCAGAATGCTTGGCCATGTCAGACCGGCAAAACGCTCGGCAATTTCTTCCGGCGAAATAGGGTAGCCGGCATCGGTGAGAAGCTCGGATTCGACCTGTGCGGCAATATACTCGGAATCGACCAGAACACCGTCACAGTCGAAGAGGATCAGCTGGGGTTTTGACATGAAAAATCCGTAAATGTTCAGAAGCTGCAAAAGCCGCAACAGGGCTCGCAACAAAAGGAGAGGGAGGACGGGCACTGTTTACACTTAAAACGATTGAGGGTCAAAATGATAAAAGAAATTGCCGGCTCTTCTGTGTTTTATCGGCAAGGCAAATCAGCGGGCAAAATCGGGTGATTTGCGGTGTCTGATTTTAAGCTTTGGAATCGCAATTTCGCCAAGTGTTAAAAATTATTAAGCATTTACAGTGGTTTGTGAGTGCTGTTTTGCGTTGATTTTAAAGAAATTTGGCGATTTTCGCACCTGATAACGCTTTTTAACAATTTGATTAACCCCATGTTTACCCTGTTCGGTAACCATAAGGACAGTAAAGCGTTCCTATGTTTAGCGAGTATCACATGTCCGTTGTTCGTCTTGTGAAAGATCTGCCAGAAGCTGCACCGCGCTCGGTCTGGCTCGATACAATTCTTAAGGGTGACTGCGTAGCTGCGCTCGATCGTTTGCCGGATCATTCGGTGGATGTGATCTTTGCTGATCCCCCTTACAATCTTCAGCTTGAAGGTGCTCTGCACCGTCCGGATCAGACCAAGGTCAATGCAGTTGACGACCATTGGGATCAGTTCGACAGTTTTCAGGCTTATGATGCCTTTACCCGTGCATGGCTGCTGGCCTGCCGCCGCGTGCTGAAGCCAAACGGCACCATCTGGGTTATCGGCTCATACCACAATATTTTCCGCGTCGGCGCATCGCTGCAGGATCTGGGTTTCTGGATGCTCAACGATATTATCTGGCGCAAAACCAATCCGATGCCGAATTTCCGCGGCCGTCGTTTCCAGAATGCGCATGAAACGCTGATCTGGGCATCCCGCGATCAGAAGAGCAAAGGCTATACGTTTAACTACGAAGCCATGAAAGCCGCCAATGATGATGTGCAGATGCGCTCTGACTGGCTGTTTCCGATTTGCACCGGCGGTGAGCGTCTGAAGGATGATAATGGCGATAAGGTTCATCCGACCCAGAAGCCGGAAGCATTGCTTGCCCGTATTCTGATGTCTTCATCGAAGCCTGGTGATGTGATCCTCGATCCGTTCTTTGGTTCTGGCACCACCGGTGCGGTTGCCAAGCGTCTCGGCCGTCATTTTGTCGGTATTGAGCGTGACCAGTCTTACATTGATGCGGCAACCAAGCGTATCGAAGCTGTTGAGCCGCTGGGTAAAACCGAGCTGAAGGTCATGACCGGCAAGCGTGCCGAACCACGTGTAGCCTTTGTCAGCGTGATTGAAGCCGGCCTGCTGCGTCCGGGTACAGTTCTGTGTGATGCCAAACGTCGTCATGCAGCGATTGTTCGTGCAGACGGTACTCTATCTGCCAACGGCGATGCCGGTTCTATTCACCGTATGGGTGCCAAGGTACAGGGCTTTGATGCCTGCAATGGCTGGACGTTCTGGCACTATGAAGAAAACGGCGTGTTGAAGCCGATTGATGCGCTGCGCGCTGAAATCCGTGTGAATATGGCTCAAGCCGGTTCATAAAACGAACGGCAGAATACCGGCACTTGATACTGGTATTTTCTACAGCATTTTGCGCTGGTTTGATGTGTTAAGCACAGGCCACGCATAATTATCGGACTGACCTCCAGAGATGTCTGAGCCTTAAAGCGCCGGTGTTGAGCCGGCGCTTTTTTTATGGGCTGCTTCAGGAAGTTTTACGGCAGAGCCAGACAGTGAGATGACCGCAATGCGGGTCATTTTCCACATATTTCACAACGTCAAAACCGCTCTCGGACAAAATAGTTTGGTATTCCTCCGGCGCGAGGCTGGAGTGATAAAGCGGTTGCCCTTCAAAAGTGCCCGTTGCTTCGCCATTTGAAGTGCCGCTGGTAAACATCAGCACTGCATTCTCTGCAGCGAGTGTTGCAAAGCGGGGGAACATCCGGCGCTGATCATCACGCTCCAGATGAAAAAAACTGTTCCATGCGAGTATGCCGTCAAATTTCTGCGGGAGAGATAGCTCACGCATATCTGCGACCAGCCATTGCTGCTGAGGGAAGCGGGTGCGGCAGATGTTTATCAGGCTGGCAGAACTGTCGATGCCGGTCAGATGAAAGCCTGAGTGGATCAGGTGACCGGCCATAGGCTCGCCCGCTCCGCAACCAATATCCAGAACAGAGCCTTGATGAGGTAACAGACCGGTAAAACGTGCCAGCCATTCTGCTTCCATCAGGCCTTTGGCAGCATTGCCACGCCGGATATCATCCCATTTCTGCGCATGCGTTTCATATAGCGGAATAATGTTTTCTGCGTCTTTGGACATAGCATTTTTCCGGTTGTTTATTTGAAAGTGTCAGGCAGGGCGGCGCTGATGGCTTTCTTCATCACTGTCGGCAGCGCTTCTTTTTCGAGATTATCCTGAGCAACCCACCAGCCATTATTGCTTGGCGGCATGGTTGAAACATCTACTTTATAAACGCTGAGGCGTAATTCAAAATGCGTAAAAATATGAGTGATGGTGCCGCTTGGCTGCCAGTTTGCAGCAATTGGTGCCGGATCAGTATTGGTCAATCGTGCAATATGCTCAGGAGAGGTCGCTTCATCTGCCGCGATCCATTCGCTGTTCGGTACTTCACTCATACCGGCAAGCAGGCCTTTGTCAGGGCGTTTTCGCAAGTAAACATCACCTTGCGGTGAGAGAATGATAAAAGCGGCACCATAGCGGACAGGGCGTGCCTTTTTCGGTGCTTTGACAGGGTAAAGCTCTGGCTCACCTTCGATCAAGGCTGCACAATTATCATTAAGTGGACAGAGAATACAGGTCGGCTTCTTAGGTGTGCAGATTGTAGCGCCGAGATCCATCATCGCCTGCGCAAAATCACCGGGGCGTGACTGCGGGGTCAGTTGTTCTGTAAATTTGCGGATCTCACTCTTGGCCTGAGGCATCATGGTTTTGATCGCAAACAGGCGGCTGACCACGCGCTCGACATTGCCGTCAACAACTGCAGCCGGAATATCGAAGGCAATGGCCGCAATGGCCGCTGAAGTATAATCGCCGATACCCGGCAATTGTTTGAGACCCTCCACACTCGCCGGAAACTGCCCTTTATGCTGAGAGGCTACCATATCCGCGCATTTCTTCAGGTTGCGGGCTCGGGAATAATAACCAAGTCCCGCCCAGCCACGCAGCACATCATCTTCGGTGGCATCGGCAAGTGCCTGCACATCCGGCCACAGACCGGTAAATTTGAGGAAATAAGCTTTAACCGCTTCAACCGTCGTTTGTTGCAGCATGACTTCCGACAACCAGATGCGGTAAGGATCTGGACGCACACCTTGTTTGTGCTCAACGGGCGTTACGCGCCATGGCAAAATACGGTGATGACGATCATACCATGCCAGCAGCTTTTGCGCAGGAGCATCATCTCCCGACACGGCAGGAAACATCGTCGGACTGTTGTCGGCGGAGACTTGGAGGCGCTTTTTCGTCATATTTTGTCAATAAATGATCTGCTTTCGGAATGCACCGGAAATTATTTTTAGCTTGTGCTTACAATGTGAAATCGTTTTCATTATGCAGCGGATAGTTTGACTGTCGTCATATTGCTGAGTACCACAATTTTATAAACCTCATTTTGTTGATGGAATAATATCCGAAAGGCTTGATATTGCAGAACAAACAAAGCTTTCCGGTCTATGTTCTTAATCTTGACCGCTCAAAAGACCGTTGGGATTCGCTGCTTGCACATGCGCAGGAAACCGGCATTGCGCTTCAGCGCGTGCCGGCAATTGACGGTAAATTGCTCGCAGAAACGGATAAACGCCATTTTGATGATGCGGCTTTCCGACGCGATCACGGGAAGATTGCCTCTTCTGCAGAAATCGGCTGCTATTTCAGTCACATGAAGGCTCTGGAAATGATTGCGGCAGGCGATGCGCCAGCCGGTGTGATTATTGAAGATGATATCCGGTTTTCTGAAGAATTTGTTCCGGTGGTTGAAGCTGCAGCAGATTTGCAGGGCTGGGATGTCATCAAGCTGATCCATAACCGTCTTGTAGGGTTCCGTCCGGTTGAAAATCTCACAGAAGATGTGGCGATCGGGCGTGTTACCCACGGGCCACTTGGTAATGCCGGAGCCTATATTGTTTCAAAAGAGGGGGCTGCAAAAGTGCTTAAGGCACTGCAAGTGATGCATCTTCCCTATGATGTGGCACTGGAGCGCGGCTGGGCGGGTTCGTATAATTTCTTCACCGCCAGCAGGGCTGTGGTGAGCAATGCCAATGAAAGCGCTTCAACAATATCCGAGGATATTAAAACCTATTCGCGGGCAAAATTACCGGCCCATAAACGGATCGGTACATTATTCTTTCGTATGAAAGACTATTTGCAAAGACTGTTTTACAGTTTCCAAAAAACAAATATCCGGCAACGGTGATATGCGAATTCTGCAAAAAAACTTTCTGATACGTCGTCGTATTGATCTCTGGCTTTTATGTCTGGCGGCAATCGCAATGCCGGTCCGTTATGCGCTCGGCCCGATTATCCTGTTCGTATATAGTTGTATCGGTTTTTATCTGGCGCTGTACAAACACCGCTGGCACCGGATGTATGGTGCGCATTTTTATGTCTTGATATCTGCCTATATGATCTGGAGCCTCAGCCTGATGGCATGGCGCGGTGAGCTCAGCTTTGCTAACCGTCAGGTGGGGTATGTGCTGCTGTTATGGCTCTATTCTTTTGCCGGATTGGGGATGGTTCTCATCCGTGACCCGCTGAGAATCCTCGCATTCGGCTCCCGTACCGGCATCATTCTGTGTGCAATAATGGTTGCAGGAGAGGCGCTGTTTTGGGGCGGCCGTATCGGTATCGGCGGTAATCCTGCAGTATTTGCCTATGCGGCAGCAATTGCAGCAGTTGCAGCAACATTGCCGATTAAAAACGCTCCGCGTGTTTTACCGAACGGACCGTGGTATCTGGTCATTGGTACGGGGATCGTGTTTGCCTCCGAAACCCGTGCGGTTATGATTACGCTGGCTCTGCTGGCAATATTTGAGATCATTGTTCTGATCGGCCGTATTGCCAGCCATAAGGTGAAAATCGGCAGTTCACTCATTCTGGCTGCCTGTCTGACCGCTGTCTTTACTGTTGGCCCTGTCGCCGGAGTTCTGTCGCAGCGCTTCGCCGGTATGGTGCATTATTATGAAACCGGCGACAGCAGCCAGTGGGCGGATAAATCCTCCGCAGATACACGCGAGCAGATGTGGCGCGGTGCGGTGAAGGTGGTTGCGGAACATCCTTTGATCGGTGTCGGCTCGGAACAAAAAATGGCTGCAGTGCGGGAGGCTCTGGGCGATCAGGCAACTTTGCTCGACGGTTATATCCATGTTCATAATTCAGTGTTTGATGAACTGCTGGTCAATGGTGCAATCGGTTTTCTGTTGCTGCTGGCAGCGGCTATATCCGGCTTCATTTTCTTCTGGCGCAATAATTCAGACTGCACGGTCCGGCGGGTGCTGATTTATTTTACGATCAGCTGGGGCAGCTATGCTATGCTGCATAATCCGCTGCTGCATGAGACCAGTATTGCTGTGACAATGTTCTTTTTCAGTGTGGTTTATGCAGGAACAAGCCGTAATATATTGCGGCGTAACAGTGAAGCCCGCAATGCTCTGGCATTTTATAACAGAGAAAAATCATCGCCCGTCGCGGCAATAAAACCGGCATAAAGGACAGAGATGAGCAGAGAGGAAAAATCGGGTTTTAAACCGCTGGCAGATACGGCCGGTAGTGTGCTCGATCCTGTCTTGCGCAAACGCGCCGGTATTAATTTGTCGCTGATACAGGCATGGGAAGATGTGGTCGGGCCGCAGATTGGTGCACAATCGCGTCCGTTGCGTATTCTCTGGCCACGACGCGCCCATGAGGATGATCCGTTTCAGCCGGCAACGCTGATCATCGGCTGCGAAGGTATGGCGGCCATGCGCATTCAGCATTCCACCGGCGAGATCATCAATCGTGTGAATTCCTTTTTAGGATTCGCTGCCATTGCCCGTATTCGCATTGAGCAAAAATCTGTTGCCCCTGTTGCGCAACGTAAAGTCAAACCGCTGATGCCGGTTGGCGCACCTGCCGAGAAAAAACTGGCACAGGCAACAGTCGGTATTGAGGATGAGGCATTACGTGCCTCACTGATGCAGCTCGGCCGTAATATTCTGGCGGAAAAAGCCAATAAAAAGCCACGCTGATCTTAATTTCAAAGGGCAGATTACAGAGAATAAACAATGCGAAAACGGCTGAAAATTGCCCGTTAAGTCTCTGGAGACACACTGTTTATTAAAAACTCTTAAGCTGCCTGACAAAATTCCGGCAATTTGCTCTAATATCCGGAAACTATAGCAACGTGAATGAACGGGTGATTCGTATGATGTCTCAACTGAACCGCAGACAGCTTCTTGGAACTGCAGCTCTTGCAACTGCGGCATTGTCCGTATCTGCTGCCGGCAGCGCTCTGGCACAAACAGATGTTCCGAAGTCTGACGGCTCTGTCGATATGAAAAAACTGCTCGAAAAAGGCTCACTTGAAGATAAAGTGCTGGGGCAGGCTGATGCACCGGTAACAATCGTTGAATATGCTTCGATGACATGTTCGCATTGTGCGACTTTTGCTGTGAATACACTTCCTGCAATTGAAGAAAAATACATCAAGACCGGCAAAGCCCGTCTGATTTTCCGCGAATTCCCGTTCGATCCGCGCGCAACTGCCGCCTTCATGCTGGCACGCTGTGCACCGGATGACCGTTATTTCCCGATGGTGGATGTGCTGTTTAAACAGCAGATGCAGTGGGCTGCGGCCGATGATGCACAGGCTGCATTGCTGCAAATCTCCAAACTGGCCGGTTTTACACAGGAGACATTCAATGCCTGCTTGACGAACCAGCAGCTTCTCGATGATGTGAATGCTGTTCGTGAACGTGGCGCTGAGTTCGGTGTGAATGCAACGCCTACATTCTTTATCAATGGTCAGAAATATTCCGGAGCTCTTTCGGTTGAACAGATGTCGGCAGTTATCGACTCTATGCTCTGAACCTGATGCATATTCATGCAGCGGGGGCTTTTTTGCGCCCGCTGCATTTTCATATTTTAAAAAAATAGTGTCTGATTTTATTCCGCTCTTTATTGATTTGTTTTTGCCGCGCCCGGTTGCACGGAGCACTGGCTGATGCGTTTTACCAAGTTACGCCTTCTCGGATTTAAATCTTTCGTCGAGCCGATGGAATTCGTCATTGAAGGCGGATTGACCGGTGTCGTCGGGCCGAATGGTTGCGGTAAGTCCAATCTCGTTGAAGCGCTGCGCTGGGTTATGGGGGAAAACTCCTATAAGAATATGCGCGCCTCCGGCATGGATGATGTCATTTTCTCCGGCTCCGGCACACGTCCTGCACGCAACAGTGCTGAAGTCACCCTCTTTCTCGATAATAGCGACCGCTCTGCACCGCCATCCTATAATGACGTGGATGAGTTGCAGGTTTCGCGCCGTATTGAGCGTGAATCCGGTTCCGTTTATCGCATCAATGGCAAGGAAGTTCGTGCCAAAGATGTACAGCTATTGTTTGCTGATCAATCTACCGGCGCGCGTTCCCCGTCTATGGTCGGGCAGGGACGTATCGGTGAGCTTATTCAGGCCAAACCGCAAGCACGCCGTGCATTGCTGGAAGAGGCTGCCGGTATTTCCGGTCTGCATTCCCGTCGCCATGAAGCTGAATTGCGTTTGCGTGCGGCTGAAACCAATCTTGAACGTCTTGAAGATGTGGTCGGTGAGCTTGGCACCCAGATTGAAAGCCTGAAACGTCAATCCCGTCAGGCTAATCGTTTCCGCGCATTGTCCGCAGATATCCGTGCGGCGGAAGCGATCCTGTTGCATTTGCGCTGGTCGCAGGCCAAGCAACAGGAAGGCGAGGCGCAGAGTGCTTTGGCAACCGCCACATCGCAAGTTGGTGCCATGGCACAGGCGCAGATGATTGCGGCCAAAGAGCAGGCTATTGCAGCACAGCATCTTCCGGAACTACGTAATCAGCAGGCATCCGCATCTGCGGCCTTACAGCGTCTGACGATTGCGGTTTCGCAATTGGATGAAGAAGCGACGCGCCTGATACAGCGCCGGTCTGAGCTGTTAAAACGTCTTGAGCAACTGAGTTCTGACATCGCCCGCGAAGAGCAGATGTTGCAGGAACATGCGGCTGTGCTTGAGCGTCTGGATGATGAAGAGCAGGATTTGCGTGAGCAGAATGAGGCTTCCGGCGATCGTGCGATTGAAGCAGAAGAACTGCTGGCCACTGCACAGGAACAACTACAGGCTCATGAGTCTGAACTAGCGCAGATCACTTCTGCAAGAGCAGAGGCTGCAGCAGAGCGCACGCAAAGCGAACGTTTGGTGCGTGATATTGCCGAGCGCAGTGAGAAACTCTCAGTGCAGTTGCGAACGGTAGAGCAGGATATTGCCGCGCTGGAAAATCAGCTGAAATTACTCGCCGGTACGGAAGAAAAAGCCGCCAGAGTAGCGCTGGCCGAAGAGGCGGTTCAGGCTGCGGAAGAGCAGGCTCTGGCTTGCGAAGAAATGGTAGAGCAGGCGCGGGAAGCCGAAACCGGCCGCCGCCAGCCATTGGCGCATGCACGCGAAGAGCTGAACCGGATTGAAACCGAAGCCCGTACTCTGGCCAGTATTCTCAATAGCGGCCAATCCTCCACCTATATCGCTGTTGTTGAACAGATGCAGGTGAAAAAGGGCTATGAGACCGCACTTGGTGCAGCCTTGGGCGACGATCTCGAAGCGCCGGTTAATCCGCAGGCGCCGGTTTTCTGGACAGATATTGATAGTCAGAATGCGCGGGATTTTGGCTCCCTGCCGCAGGGTGCAGTGCCGCTGAGCACGGTGGTAGATGCGCCTGCGGCATTGCAGGCACGTCTCTCCCAGATCGGTCTGGTGGATGACAGTGAAGGTGCAAACTTGCAAGCACAGCTGCAGAGCGGTCAGCGGCTGGTGAGCCGAGAAGGCAGTCTCTGGCGTTGGGATGGTTTTACAGCGCGTTCCGATGCGCCGACTGCCGCCGCACAACGGCTGGCACAAAAGAACCGTCTGGCGGAACTTGAAGCTTCTGCTGTTACTGCGCGCAACCGTGTAACACAGGCTGAAACGGCCTTACGTCAGGCCGAAACGGCTTTGCGCGAGGCGGTGGAACGTGAACGCAGCCTGCGCGATCATTGGCGCTCTGCGCAGCGTGAACTGGCGCAGGCGCGTGATGTCTTGGCTGAGGCTGAGCGTGTTGCCGGACAATTATCCAGCAAACGTGCAGCGCTGGATGAGGCGAAAACCCGTCTCAGCGACAGTCTTGAAGAAAACACCATTCAGCTGGAGGAAGCACAGATCAGGCTTGATGATCTGCCGGATCTGGCTGCATTGAACCTGCAACTGACCTCGCTGACCACACAGGTCATGGCCGATCGTGCTGCGATGACAGAAGCCCGCGCCGCGCATGATAATCTGCGCCGTGATGCGGAAAACCGTCTGCGCCGTTTGGAAATGATCGGGCATGAGCGCAAAAGCTGGCAATCGCGGGCAGAAAATGCCCGCCGACAAATTGCTGCGCTGACTGAGCGCAAAGCGGAAACCAGTGATGAAGCGGAAGATCTGGCGGAAGCACCGGCGGATATTGAAGAGCGCCGCCGCGAGCTGCAAAGCGCGGTAGAAGATGCCGATGCGCAACGCAAAGAAACCTCTGACCGCTTGAGCATTGCCGAAACCGAGCAAGCCAAACTGGATAAGCGCGCAACGCTGGCTATTCAGGAACTGGCTTCCTCGCGGGAAGTGCGAGCCCGTGCCGAAGAGCGTCTGGCTGCGGCGGAAGATCGCCGCAAGGATACAGAAGCGCGTATCGCGGAGGTGCTGAATTGTGCACCGCATGAAGCATTCCGCCATACGGGGCTGAATGCTGGTGATCCGCTGCCGGATATGGATCATACAGACCGTCAGCTTGATCGGTTGAAGATTGAGCGCGAACGTCTCGGTGCAGTGAATTTGCGCGCTGAAGAAGAACAACGCGAATTGTCGGAACGACAAGATGCGATCATCAATGAGCGTGAAGACGTTATTGAGGCGATCAAGAAACTGCGTCAGGCCATTCAAAGTCTGAACAAAGAAGGCCGTGAGCGTCTTCTGGCGGCATTTGATGTGGTCAATGAGCAGTTCCAGCGCCTGTTCACGCATCTTTTCGGTGGCGGTACGGCAGAGCTGCAATTGATTGAATCGGAAGATCCGCTTGATGCAGGGCTGGAAATTCTGGCACGCCCTCCGGGCAAGAAGCCGCAGACCATGACCCTGCTGTCCGGCGGCGAGCAGGCGCTGACGGCAATGGCGCTGATCTTTGCAGTGTTCCTCACCAATCCGGCACCGATCTGCGTGCTGGACGAAGTGGATGCACCGCTCGACGACCACAATGTGGAACGCTATTGCAATCTGATGGATGAGATGGCCGCGTCCACAAAGACGCGTTTTGTCATCATTACCCATAATCCGATTACTATGGCACGCATGGATCGTCTGTTCGGTGTGACCATGGCCGAGCAGGGTGTGAGCCAGCTGGTTTCCGTTGATCTGCAAACCGCTGCTGCCATGCGTGAAGCAGTGTAAAATTATAGTCTTGCTGAGCCTGTTAAATCATTCCGTTTTCTTTTGTCCGATGCAAAGTTAAGAATGATTTTCATGCGTGTTTTATCTGAGTTGCAGACTGGCATGCAAAGCTGAAAGGCAGATGATGAGCGGCGATCACAATCATGCGGATATAAGCACAACACCGGTTTCGAGGCTTTGGCTGGCTTTAGGCCTGACAGGTAGTTTCATGATTGCCGAAATCATCGGCAGTTATGTGACCGGCAGTCTGGCGCTGCTGTCTGATGCCATGCATATGGCGACGGATACTTTCGCGTTAGCACTTGCTCTGATTGCCATTTATCTGGGGCGCCGTGCAACGGATATTTTCCGCACCTATGGCTATTCCCGCTTTGAAATTCTGGCCGCTGCAATCAATGCCGTTCTGTTGCTGCTTGTCGCATTCTATATTCTCTATGAAGCCTATGAACGTCTGTTCCAGCCTGCAGAAGTGCAGTCTGTTGGCATGATGATTGTCGCTGTTCTCGGTCTGATCGTGAACTTCATTTCCATGCAGCTTTTAAGCGGCAAAAAAGACGAGAGCCTGAATGTTAAAGGCGCTTATCTCGAGGTCTGGGCGGATATGCTCGGCTCTGTCGGTGTCATTGTCGGTGCGGTGATTATCTATCTGACAGGCTGGCAGTGGGTGGACTCGGTTATTGCTATGGGCATCGGCTTCATGGTTTTTCCGCGCACATGGGTGCTGCTCAAGGAATGTATCAATATTCTGCTGGAAGGCGTGCCGGTCGGGCTGGATTTGCGCAAACTGGAACAATCTGTTCTGGCCGTTTACGGCGTTGATGCAATCCATGATCTGCATGTCTGGTCGCTGACCAAAAGCCAGCATTCCCTGACTGCGCATATTGTGCTGCAACCTGAGGCAAATGGCGAAGCCGTGCGCCGTGCAATCGAACAGGTATTGCAGCAGCAATATGATCTGCATCATACGACACTGCAGATGGAGGCGGAAAACTGTGCCCGTGAGGAAGATATTCACTAATCATCTACGGCGCTCATTTAAGCGCCGCAGCTGTTATTCATATCTGTGAGTGCCGGTTAATTTTCACTCCACACGGCCAGTTCATTACCGGACGGATCGGTGAAATGGAAGCGGCGGCCACCGGGAAAACTGAAAACCGGTTTGACGATTTTGCCGCCTGCTTTTTCAACATCAATCAGTGTCTGTTCCAGATCCTCAGAATAGAGCACCGGTAGCGGCTTGGCATTTTTCGCTTCATCGCCCTGATAAAAGCCACCATCCAATCCTTCAGAATGGGCGGCATAATCGGGGCCGTAATCGGTGAAGCTCCAGCCGAAGGCATCGGCGTAAAAGGCTTTGACATCCTTCAGGCCGCTCTGGCCGGCAGGCATTTCGATATAGTCGAGTTTTCCGGTTTTACGCATGATGATCCCCGAAACAAGGTTGAGAATGACGTTTGTTAATAGCAGATTCCGTGTCGTTTTCATGTGCCGGAATCAAACTCTCAGCTGATTCCGTTAAGTTGCGGAAATGCAGATAAAAACACTTTTCGTATTGCCGCAAATTATTCATCTGTGCCGACAATAAACCGGAAACGAATTCCGCAAAATCGATTTAAACAAATATACAGGCGCTGCGTTGCGCTTTGTTACCGTTTTTCTATATTTTTCAGTAGCCCGCAGCAGTGCTATCGCTTAAGCAGGAAGCGTGTATCCGGTATCGGTTATCATGACTTACATTCAGCCTGAGCCGGACATAACAGGAGGACGGGAATGGTTAAGTGGGTATATCACTTCGGTGACGGCAAAGCTGATGGCGCTGCAAGTGATCGTAATCTTCTGGGCGGTAAAGGTGCAAACCTTGCTGAAATGAGCAGCCTTGGGTTGCCGGTGCCTCCGGGCTTTACCATTACCACCGATGTCTGCACCTATTATTACGACCATGACCGGACTTATCCTGAAATCCTGAAAGCACAGGTTGCACAGGCGCTGGAAAATATTGCTGCGCTGACTGGCCGCCGTCTGGGCGACGTGACCCGACCGCTGCTGGTTTCGGTGCGTTCCGGTTCCCGTGCATCCATGCCGGGCATGATGGATACGGTGCTCAATCTCGGCCTTAATGATGATACGGTTGCGGCAATCGCGGCCGAGGCCAATGATGAGCGCTTCGCCTATGACAGCTACCGCCGCTTCATCCAGATGTATTCGGATGTGGTGCTGGGTGTCGACCATTCCTTCTTTGAAGAAATTCTCGATGATGCCAAAGCCAGTCTCGATCTGGATGTCGATACCGATCTGACTGCTGATGACTGGCGCGGTGTGATCGATCAGTACAAGGCCAAGGTTGAGGAAGAACTGGGCGAGCCGTTCCCGCAGGATCCGGAAGCGCAGCTTTGGGGCGCGATTTCTGCCGTGTTCTCCTCATGGATGAATGCGCGCGCGATCACCTATCGCCGCCTGCACAATATTCCGGAAAACTGGGGTACTGCCGTTAACGTGCAGGCCATGGTGTTCGGCAATATGGGCGATACATCAGCAACCGGCGTGGCCTTTACCCGTAACCCTTCCACTGGCGAGCGCAAGCTTTATGGCGAATTCCTCGTCAATGCGCAGGGCGAAGATGTGGTAGCTGGTATCCGCACCCCGCAGAATATTACCGAGGAAGCCCGTATTGAGGCCGGTTCCGAGCGTCCGTCGCTTGAGAAAATCATGCCGGAAGCTTTTGCTGAATTCCTGAAAATTGCTGATCGTCTGGAACAACATTACCGCGATATGCAGGATCTGGAATTCACCATTGAGCGTGGCAAGCTCTGGATGCTGCAAACCCGTTCGGGCAAGCGCACAGCTAAAGCCGCGCTGAAAATGGCTGTGGAAATGGTTGAGGAAGGGCTGATCGGCAAAGAAGAAGCCGTCAACCGTATTGATCCGGCATCGCTGGATCAGTTGCTGCATCCGACCATTGATCCGAGAGCCGAACGTCATGTCATTGGTATCGGCCTGCCTGCCTCTCCGGGCGCAGCAACCGGTGAGATCGTGTTCTCTTCGGAAGATGCGGAACAGCTGAAAGCGGAAGGCCGTAAAGCCATTCTCGTGCGTATTGAAACCAGCCCTGAAGATATTCACGGCATGCATGCAGCGGAAGGTATTCTGACCTCGCGCGGCGGTATGACCAGCCATGCGGCTGTGGTTGCCCGTGGTATGGGCAAGCCTTGTGTTTCCGGTGCCGGTACACTGCGTATTGATTACCGCAACGGAACGATGCTGACAGCCGGTGGCACCTTCAAAAAGGGTGATATCATTACCATTGACGGCGGCAGCGGACAGGTGCTGAAAGGCACTGTGGCAATGCAACAGCCGGAACTCTCCGGCGATTTCGGCAAGCTGATGGTTTGGGCAGATGAAGCCCGCCGCATGAAAGTGCGCACCAATGCGGAAACACCGGCGGATGCCCGTGCAGCCCGTTCTTTCGGTGCGGAAGGGATTGGCTTGTGCCGTACCGAGCATATGTTCTTCGAGGGGCCGCGTATTCTCGCTATGCGTGAGATGATTTTGGCATCGGATGAAAAAGGCCGTCGTGTTGCGCTGGATAAACTTCTGCCGATGCAGCGCGACGATTTCACCGAGCTGTTTGAAATCATGCAGGGGCTGCCGGTCACCATCCGTCTGCTCGACCCGCCATTGCATGAATTCCTGCCGAAGACTGCGGAAGAAATCGCCGAAGTCGCCAATGTCATGGGCGTGGATATCGACAAGCTGACCGAGCGTGCGGAAAGCCTGCATGAGTTTAACCCGATGCTTGGACATCGCGGTTGCCGCCTTGCGATCTCCTATCCGGAAATTGCTGAAATGCAGACCCGTGCGATTATCGAAGCGGCGATTGCCGCTGCCAAAGATACCGGTGAAGCGGTTATACCGGAGATTATGGTGCCGCTGGTTGGTATTAAAGCCGAGCTGGATTTTGTGAAAGCGCGCATTGATAAGGTTGCTGCACAGATCATCGCTGAAAGCGGCGTGCAGGTTGACTACATGGTTGGCACCATGATCGAACTGCCGCGTGCTGCCTTGCGTGCAGGGGAACTGGCTGAGACGGCTGAGTTCTTCTCCTTCGGTACCAATGACCTGACACAGACGACCTTTGGCGTATCGCGTGATGATGCTTCATCCTTCCTCACGCAATATCAGGCGCTGGGCATTATCGAACAGGATCCGTTTGTGACAGTTGATTTCGATGGCGTTGGCGAGCTGGTGCAGATTGCATCGGAACGTGGCCGCAAACAGCGCAGTAATATCAAGCTTGGCGTTTGTGGTGAACATGGCGGTGATCCGGCATCGATCGGTTTTTATGAAAAGACCGGTCTGGATTATGTGTCCTGCTCTCCGTTCCGTGTACCAATTGCCCGTCTGGCAGCTGCACAGGCGGCAATTGCTGCAGCGAAGTAACGTTGTAAATAATCAAGACGATGCGCCGGATGCTTCATCCGGCGCATTTGTAGTTTATGGTGCTATAAGTTCATCATTGAAACATGAGCCGGTGCGAGATGTCTGTCATTAAATCCTTATTGCTGAGCTTGAGCCTGAGCATTGGTGCAACTGCTGCGTTTGCTGCAGATGAAGCCTTGCTCTCGCCCAAAATTTCGCAGCGCCATCTGATTATTGAGCCGCAGCTTAATCTTGCAGGAAAATCAAATCCGATACAGGTGGCACTCACGCTGGATGCTTGTTCGGGCGATACCGACCATCGTATTCTTGATGTTCTGGTGAAGGAGAAAATTCCGGCAACTTTGTTTGTGACTGCGCGCTGGCTGCGCCGTAATCAGGCGGCAATTGAGGTTCTGAAAGCGCATCCTGAGCTGTTCGCGATTGAAAATCACGGGGCAGAGCATGTCCCCGCAATCACCGTGCTGAAAACCATGTATGGAATTCCGACAGCAGGTACACCTGCTGCAATCGAAGCAGAGGTCAAAGGCGGTGCGGATAAGATTACGGAAATCTTCGGCAAGCAGCCGCAATGGTACCGTGATGCGACAGCGCGTTATTCAACGGATGCCGTGCGCCAGATCGAGGGGATGGGTTATAAGGTTGCCGGTTACTCGCTCAATGGTGATCGCGGCGCATCCCTGCCTGCGGCAACGGTTGCCAAACGTATATCCTATGCCAAAGACGGCGATGTGATTATTTCACATATCAATCAGCCGAAGCGTGTCTCCGGTGCCGGTGTGGCTGAGGGTATTCTGGCGCTGAAGAAGAAAGGCGTGCAGTTTAGACTGCTGAGGGATATGCCTGCACGCGCAGCGCCGAATGTGGTGAGTGAAACTGCGCCGCCGAATGAATCTGTTTCGCAGAAAGGGAATAAAACCCATTCTAAAATAAAGACAAAACCGGCATCGGCAGAGCCTGTTCCGGTCTCCGCGCAATGACATATCAAGTCTTTGAATGATTTCAGAGGTTGTTCTTTAGCTTGCCCATAACGGCAGCGTAATTGCGTCCGAGGCTTTCAAACAGCACATTATTGCCTGAGAGCGGTGCGTGGGACAGAGTAATCCCGTCATTCAGCAAAGTGACGAAAACCACCTGATCCTGCACGGCGGACGGCACAAGAATGGCGCCGATACGTTGTGCATTGGTAGTGTCCAGCGCAGGCATATTAAACAGGACTTCACCGCCGACAATTTCAGCAGCTTTAGCCAAGGACAGATCAAAGCCATCGGTCAGAACATCCTGAGCACCGAGGGCAAATTCAACTTCAACTGCTTCTAAAGACGCGTTCTCCTCAGACGCGGCTATCAGGTTTTCGTTGGTGGAGGAGGGCGTTTGCCTCATAGGGGGAGCGTCTCCGGCTGTATAATTCTTCTTATCCGCAAACTGATTGTGGCAGTTTGTGAATTTGATGCAATCTCATTTTAGTGATTTGTTATAATATCATGATAAATAAAAATATTTCTCTTTTATCTATCGTTAATCACAGATCTTTACCTCTTTTGCTACCTGACGAAATGAACAGTTCTTGCGGGCAGCGATGCGGATCGCGTATTGTTTATGCTCGGCAGAGCCTGAATATTGTGCGAAGCACCTTCGCGGGACTGATTTCTTTACCCGCCTCGATGCGTAAAACAAAGAGACAGAGTGGTTTTACAATTCCGTGTTTACCGGAACCGCTCTCTAACCGGCAGTGCGGCAAGTGATGCTTGAAAATTATTACATCCGGCGCAAGGTAAGACGTCGTTCCTCGCGATCGGCGAAATATGCACCGGCTTGCGCTTTAGCCGGCCTGGGATTGCTCATTGCTGCGGTTACAGCACATCGTTTCGGTTTGATTCAACAGCCGGATCTGGTGTTTATTGTGACACTTGCCGTGTTTTTCGCTCTGCTGGCTTTGTTGCTCTCAGCAAAATCTTTTTATAATTTATGGCGCAGCGGCGATGCCGGAGGGCGGCGTGCCATGCGTGCCTGCTTTATCGCTCTGGTCACATTGATCCCGCCTGCACTTGTGCTGGGGCAGATCAGCGGCACACCGCGTATTCATGATGTTTCCACCGATCTCGAAAACTCCGTGCAGTTCAATACTGTGATGAGCAATGAGCAGGATTTATTGCAGGATTATAAGCCTGATTTCCGCGTGCAACTGCTTCAAAAACTCGGGCTGGGTGATCTGACTGTGCAGAACAGTCTGGGCACCGATGCGGTGCCGGATATGTTGCAGCAAATCTCTGCCTATCCGGAAGTGAGCGGCAGGCAATATGACAGTGCGCAAGATCACGTCTTAAAAGCTGTGCTTAAAGTGCTGAAAGAGCAGGGCTTTGCTGTAACTGCTACGTCCGGTGCTGCCGGTGAAGACATGGATGTGAGTGTCGAGGCAACTGCCAAGACGTTAATTCTGGGTTTGCACAGCGATGTGGTCGTGCGGCTCAGGGACGAGGCCGAGCAAACCACGGTCGATATGCGTTCTGTCTCGCGTTACGGACGCTATGATATGGGGTTCAATGCCGGTTTGATCGGTACGTTTTTTAATGCGCTTGATCTGGAAATGCGCAATGCCGTGCCGGATGCGCCTGAAGAGTAAACTCAGGCAGGCCGATAGAGACTGTCCGGCATCGGATCGCCGTCTGTTTTGACTAATCCGCGTGAGACCAGATCTTCCAGATGGGCGAAAACCGAAAGTCCTGCTGCACCATGCAGGCGCGGATCGGTATCACGATAAATCGCGGCGACCATCTGCGCGATGGTTTCATCGCCCTGCATCACCCGCTCAAACACTGCCCGTTCACGCATTTTCCGATGGGTGCGAAGCCCGCGTAAAAAACGATGTGGTTTGGCAATCGGTGCGCCATGCCCCGGCAGATAGAGGCTGTCTTTGCGTTTGAGCAGTTTTTCCAGAGATTGCATATAGGCGCGCATGGAGCCGTCCGGCGGCGCGACAATCGTGGTCGCCCATGCCATAACATGATCGGCGGAAAATAAGATGCCGCGATCATTGAGTGCGAAACAGGCATGGTTAGCCATATGGCCGGGAGTATGGATCACCTCTAATGCCCAGTCAGGATTGGTGAAAATCTCTCCGTCTTTGGCGCAAATATCCGGCGCAAAATCGGTGTCCACACTGGCATCCAGCGCATTGCTCTCGCCGTCAAATAACGGGCGGGCGGATTGATGCGGGCCTTGTGCAACAACGATTGCACCGGTTTCACTTTTCAGTCTTGCGGTCAGCGGTGAATGATCGCGATGGGTGTGGCTGACGAAAATATGACTGACCGGCCTGTCTGCAATAATGTGCATCAGCGTTGCAAAATGCGCTTCATCTTCCGGCCCCGGATCGATAATGCCGAGTTGGGTTTTGCCGATAATATAGCTGTTGGTGCCGTAACCGGTAAAAGCGCTGGCATTATTGACGGTTACGCGCAGAATATCCGGTGCAATCTGTACTGCTTCACCATAGGCCGGATCAAATTGCGTATCAAATTTCAGAGACATCAAAGAGACTTTCCGGCAGGCATCACAATAATAACAGAGTGTCTATAAAGGCTTTTCAGTGACTTGTCCCGTTTATCCGCCCTATATATAATAATAGACAATTATTGTTAAAATTGTCGACAATTTGACATTGACAAAGTGCCGGATGTTTTATCATTTTGAGCGGACAGAATTGGGGAACAGATTATGCAAAAATGTGGTGAACGTGAATTTATCGGATATGGCCGTCATACGCCGGATCCGCGCTGGCCGAACGGCGCGCAGATCGCCGTACAATTCGTGGTCAATTATGAAGAGGGCGGCGAGAGCTGTGTTCTCGATGGTGATGCCGGTTCTGAATGCCTGCTGTCCGAGATTGTCGGCGCACAAAGCTGGCCGAAGCAGCGTAACCAGAATATGGAATCGATCTACGAATATGGCGCGCGCGCCGGTTTCTGGCGGTTGTGGCGCATGTTCACTAAGCGCAATATGGATGTGACTGTCTATGGTGTGACCAAAGCCATGGAGCGTAATCCGGAAGCCGTTGCTGCAATGAAAGAAGCAGGATGGGAAATCGCCAGTCATGGTTTGCGCTGGCTGGAATATAAAGATTTCACGGAAGAGGAAGAACGCTGTCATATTCAGGAAGCGGTGCGCCTGCATACAGAACTGACAGGTGAGCGCCCTTACGGTATCTATCAGGGCAAGCCTTCCGACAATACGCTGCGGCTGGTGATGGAAGAAGGCGGTTTTGTCTATTCCGCCGATTCCTATGCCGATGAACTGCCTTACTGGATCGAAGGGCCAAAAGGGCCGCATCTGATCGTGCCTTATACGCTCGATACCAATGATATGCGCTTTGCCACGCCGCAGGGCTTTAATGCCGGTGACCAGTTTTTCAATTATCTGAAAGACACTTTTGATGTGCTTTACCGCGAAGGTGAGGAGGGTGCGCCGAAGATGATGTCTGTCGGTCTGCATTGCCGCCTTGTCGGCCGTCCGGGTCGTGCGGCGGCGCTGGAGCGTTTTCTGGATTATGTGCAGTCGCATGACAAAGTCTGGGTCGCCAAGCGTATTGATATTGCCCGTCACTGGCATGAAAATCACAAACCGGCAGGGCAATAATATGGAACTGATCAATTTGCCGGTACGGGCTTTGACGCCGGAAAATTTTGCACCTTTCGGGGATATTATCGAGACAGGGTTGGGCGAGGTTAAACTCATTAACTGGGACATTACCGAGCGTCACCATGCGCTGGCGAAAGCCGATGTTATCGGTGAGGACGCTCATGTTTTGATGAATATCTTCCGCAGTAAGCCTTGGCAGTTGCCGCTGACCATTAAGATGGTTGAACGCCACCCGCTGGGCTCGCAAGCCTTTATGCCGCTGAACGGGCGTGACTATCTGGTGGTTGTTGCCGAAGATAATAACGGTGTTCCGCATGCGCCGGTGGCGTTTTTGACGAAAGGCAATCAGGGCGTGAATTATCACCGCAATGTCTGGCATCATCCGCTGCTGGCGCTGGATGAGACATCAGATTTTCTGGTGGTGGATCGTGGCGGTGCGGGCAATAATCTGGAAGAATATTACTTCCCGCAGCAAAATTTTACGATTTCTGACAGGGAGATTTGACCATCCGGTCAGATGCTCCGAATTCACATAGTTTAAAAGCGGCATGATACAGATCAGAAATGTCGCTTTAAAACGCAACTCAAAGCTAATTTGCCGCATTTGTCACGCCACATCTTGACGACCCTTCAGAGGCGTAACAATCTGGTCTTATGACACAGATGATCCGTTTCTTTCTGAATGGTCACCGGCAGGATGTTCAGATCCGGCCAGATACAACGGTTCTGGAATGGTTGCGCGGGGAGGCGCGGCTCAAGGGAACGAAGGAGGGCTGTGCTGAGGGGGATTGCGGGGCGTGCTCCGTTTTAATCGGCACAGATAAAGACGCAATTGCGCAGGCTGACACTGCGGCGGGTGAACCACAATCGAACAATACCGACGGAGCATTTCGCTACCGCGCTGTTAACAGCTGTATCCTGACAATGGGACAGCTGGACGGTCAGGCATTGGTTACGGTTGAGGGGCTGAAAACTTCACAACTTCATCCCGTGCAGGCGGCGATGGCCGAAAACGGCTCATCGCAATGCGGTTTTTGTACACCCGGTATTGTGATGTCGCTGAGTGGACTGGCTGCGGATTGTGCAAGTCACGGTACCAAAGCCGATGATCAGCTGATCCACGACACGCTGGCAGGCAATCTCTGCCGCTGCACCGGCTATCGCCCGATTGTTGAAGCTACTCGCAAGGTGATTGCGGAAGGCGGCGCACCGGTAGCACAGCCGCTTTCCGGTTCCTTGCAGGATATCCGTCCGCAAACAGGTTTCAGCCATGGCGGCTCAACCTATCATCAGCCGCAGACACTCAAAGAACTGCTCGAATTACGTGCGCAATATCCGCAGAGCCTGCTGCTGGCGGGTGGCACTGATCTCGGTGTGGCGCTGGCCGATTATCACAGTGACTGGAATGAGGTTATTTCAACGGCGCATGTGGGTGAATTGCGCGATATCCGTGAGGATGAAGCATCTTTCCGGTTTGGCGCTGCGGTGACATGGGCAGAGGTGCTGAAAACAATCGGCAATCATTACCCGTCACTCACTGTTTTATTGCGCCGTTTCGGTTCTGTACAAATCCGTAATCAGGGCACGATTGGCGGCAATATCGGCACGGCCAGCCCGATAGGGGACGGACCGCCAGCGCTGATCGGTCTTGATGCACGGATTGAACTGGCTGGCTCAAATGGCAGTCGTACACTGCCGCTGGAAGATTTCTTTCTCGATTACCGCAAGACGGAACTGCGCAATGATGAGGTGATTGTCTCTGTCACACTTCCGAAGCTGACTGCTGGACAGGATTACCGCGTTTATAAAATCTCCAAACGTTACGACCAGGATATTTCCACCGTTTGCGGTGCATTCCGCGTAACACAGAAGAACGGCATTATAACAGATGCTCGTATCGCCTTTGGCGGTATGGCAGCGATCCCTAAACGAGTGAAAAGTGCGGAACAGGCGCTGATCGGTAAGACGTTAGATGAGGCCGCAGTCGCAGCCTGTATGCAAGCTATTGCTACAGAGCTTAGTCCATTAAGTGACTGGCGCGGCAGTGCCGAATACCGGTTGATGGTGGCGCAAAATCTGGTGGAGCGTCTGCGCCATGATCTGGCCGGTGAAGTGGTGGAGGTAATGGCACTATGATCGCACTTAATCAGCCTTTTCCAACGCCTGATAATATCGAAAAAGTCGAGCGCAGCATTATCGGTCATGGTGTCGTGCATGATTCTGCGAGCCGCCATGTGGCGGGTGCCGCAACTTATATTGATGATATGCCGGAATTGCCGGATACGCTTCATGCCGCCTTTATATTATCGCCGGTTGCCCATGGTCGGTTGAAAAGCATGGATGCCCGTGAAGCTCTGGCGCAGGCCGGTGTGGTCGGTATCTGGGATGTGCATGATATTCCGGGCATCAATGATGTTTCGCCGGGTCTCCCCGGTGAACCGCTCTTTGCTGAGGAGCTGCTTGATCATCAGGGGCGGGCAATTGCGGTGATTGCTGCCACTAGTTTTGAAGCCGCTTATAAGGCTGCCAAGCTGGTGAAGCTAGATATTGAGGAACTGCAGCCGGTGCTGGATGTGGAAGAAGCGCACCGGCAAAGGAGCTATGTGATCCCACAACAGGTGGTGCAACAGGGCGATGCCAAAACCGGCATTGCTAATGCGAAACATAAGTTTTCCGGCCGTCTTTCAATGGGCGGGCAGGATCATTTCTACCTCGAAACTCATATTGCCTACGCTATTCCCGGTGAAAACTGGCCGCATGAGAACGGCGATATGCTGGTGCATTCATCAACGCAGCATCCGAGCGAAGTGCAGCATCATGTGGCACATGTGCTGGGGCTTCATGCCCATGCGGTGGAATGTCAGGTGCGGCGCATGGGTGGTGGCTTCGGTGGTAAGGAAAGTCAGGCAACGATTATAGCCTGTGCCGCCGCGCTGGTTGCAGCTAAAACCGGACGCCCGTGCAAAATGCGCCTCAAGCGCCGCGATGATATGATTGCGACCGGCAAGCGTCATGATTTTGTAGTGCATTGGCAGGCGGGTACAGACAGCCGTGGACGTATTAAAGGGTTGGATATCGAGTTTCTAGCTCGCGCCGGAAACCTGCCGGATCTCACAGGGCCGGTGATTGCCCGTGCGCTGACCCATGCCGATAATTCCTATTTTATCGAAAATGCGCATTTCATTGGTCATGCCTGCAAAACCAATACCGTGTCTAATACGGCATTTCGCGGATTTGGCGGGCCGCAGGGGATTATCGCGATTGAAACAATCGTCGATACGATTGCCCGTGAGCTGAAACTTGATCCCAATCAACTGCGTGCCATCAACTATTACGGCGACGAGACGGGGGATGAAACGCCCTATGGCCAGAAGGTTGAAGACAACCGGCTGGTACAGGTCACAGAAGCGCTGCTGAGCAGCAGTGAATGGCAAAAACGGCGTGCGGAAATTGATGCCTATAATGCGGGTAATCCGCTGATCCGTCGCGGATTGGCGATGATGCCGGTGAAGTTTGGTATCTCGTTCAATCTTACAGCGCTCAATCAGGCTGGTGCTCTGGTGCATGTTTATCAGGATGGTTCGGTGTTTCTGAACCATGGTGGTACGGAGATGGGGCAGGGGCTGTTTGTCAAAGTCGCACAGGTGGTGGCTGAAGTGTTCCAGATTGATCTGGACATGGTGCGTATCTCGGCGACAGCGACCGGCAAAGTACCGAACACCTCTGCGACCGCTGCTTCGACCGGTTCTGATCTCAACGGTATGGCAGCCTTTAAAGCAGCAACGGCAATCAAAAGCCGCATGACCAAGGTTGCTGCAGAGCATTACAACACAGAAGAGAGCGAGATCATCTTCCGTGGTAATCGTGTCTATGCAGGTAATGAATCCATGTCCTTTGGCGAACTTGCCAAGCTGACATGGTCAAAACGTGTGCAGCTTTCGGAAGCTGCCCATTATGCGACACCGAAAATCCATTGGGACGGCAAGACAATGCGCGGCCGCCCGTTCTTCTATTTCACCTATGGTGCAGCAGTTGCCGAAGTGGCGGTGGATACGCTGACCGGTGAAACACGCTGCCTGCGGGCGGATATTTTGCAGGATGTCGGCTTTCCACTTAATCCGGCGATTGATCTCGGCCAGATTGAAGGCGCTTTTGTGCAGGGCATGGGCTGGGTCACTTGCGAGGAGTTATGGTGGGACAAGGCCGGACGGTTACGCACAGCAGGCCCTTCGACCTATAAAATTCCGGGCTCGCGCGATGTGCCGGAAATCTTCAATGTGCGGATTTTGGAAAACGCACCGAACCGTGAGGAAACAGTGTTCCGCTCTAAGGCGATTGGCGAGCCACCGTTAATGCTGGGGATCTCCGTCTGGCTGGCAATCCGCGATGCCATTGCTTCGATTACGGACCATCAGTTCTCGCCGGAACTGGATGCACCGGCCACACCGGAGACCGTGCTGAAATCGATCATCAAATTGCGTCAGCGCCAGAGTGGAAATAACAAGCAGGGTTGAGATGAATTTGCAGGATTCAAATTCGCTGTCTGAAACGGAGTTTGTCTCTGTTCTGGGCGGTATTTTCGAGCATTCTCCTTGGGTGGCAGAAGCCGTGGCCGGAGACAGGCCGTTCGCTTCTGTTTCTGCTTTGCATCAGGCAATGGTGCAGGCAGTTGAAAAGGCAGGTGTGACCAAACAACTGGCGCTGATCCGTGCGCATCCTGATCTGGCAGGCAAAGCTGCGCGTGCAGGTCATCTCACCGATGTTTCTACAAGTGAGCAGAAGGGGGCAGGGCTCGACCGGCTGGATGACGCGGAATATGAGCGCTTTCACCAGCTGAATGATGCTTATAAACAGCGTTTTGACTTTCCCTTTATTCTCGCAGTGCGTGGTTTCGACGGTAAAGGACATGACAAACATTCCATCCTTGCCAGTTTTGAAGTGCGTCTGAAAAATACACCGGAGCAGGAAATTTCTGAGGCACTGCGGCAGATTGCGCGTATCGCAGAACTGCGGCTGGGGGATATGCTCACATCATAGATTACATGCAGCAGAAAAGGTATGGTTATGGCAAAACTCTCAACCCATGTTCTTGATACTGCTCATGGCAAACCGGCTGCCGCAATGCGTCTTGAGCTTTATCGGGTGAAGGGCAGTGGTGAGCTGGAGCTGGTTAAGCGGACTGCAACCAATCTTGATGGCCGCACTGATGAGCTTCTGCTCAATGAAGCGGAAATGCGTATCGGCACTTATGAAATTCAGTTTCACGTGGCCGAATATTTTGAATCGCAAGGTGCGGATCAGGCGAAGCCGCCATTTCTTGATCTGATTCCGATCCGGTTTTCTATTGCCGATGAGAGCGCAAATTATCATGTGCCGCTTCTGGTCAGCCCGTGGGCTTATTCCACTTATCGTGGCAGCTAAAGGCACGACGGGCAAATCTATCCCCGCTCTTTATTCTTTCCGTAGACTTTTCCCGTTCATGAACAACGGGAAAAGCAAGATATGGAAACGACCCCTAATCTGAAAATGCCTTATATTCTGCCCAGGCAGGCGCAGAAACACGTCACGCATAATGAAGCACTGCGTTATCTCGATGCACTTCTGCATCTGTATGTTTTAAGCCGTCAATATTCTTCGCCACCCGTTACGGCGCAGGAGGGTGATCGTTATCTGGTGCCTGTGGGAGCCGCGGATTTATGGAGCGGGCAGGATGGCAATCTTGCAGCTTTTATGGATGGGGAATGGTTCTTCTTCACGCCTTTGCGCGGCTGGATCATGCACATTGCTGATGAAAATGCGCTGTTCATATTTAATGGCAGTCAATGGCAGGCACTGCTGAACCCGCAGCCGATGGTTGGAGTAAATACGGAGGCTGATACCTATAACCGCTTGGCTGTAGCCTCTGACGCCGTTCTGCTGACCCATAGCGGGGCAGGGCATCAGTTGAAAATCAATAAAAACCTGAGTGAGAATACTGCATCCCTGTTATTTCAGAGTAGCTGGACCGGCTATGCTGAAATGGGAATCGCCGGTGAAAATAACTTCAGCATTAAAGTTGCAGATGATAGCGGGCAGTGGCGACAGGCACTGCGGATTGATCGTGCTAGCGGTAATATAGCTATCGGCTCGGTCTGGCCAACAGCACCGTTGCATGTTGAGGGGCCAATTCGCACCGGAAATTATGAGAGTGGTGCTTTGCCGAATGCTGCGCAGAGCGGTGCAGGTGCTGTTATTTTTATCAGGATAGGTCAGAGCGGGAAGCTTGCCTTCAGTGATGGTCAGCAGTGGCTTTGGGTAGACGATAATCAGCCTGTCACTCCATGACCTTGTTAAGGTTGCGATAATTTGTTGCACGGCCTTTCAAAACAATCGGGGGATTTAGATTGATATGTCGTGCAACAGCAGCGAATCTGATGAATTATAAATGCCGGATAAATTTCTCTTACGGAACCTGAGAAAGCTTGATTGGTAAGGCAGTGGTCTATGGTTCACGTTGAAAAAAACTATGAGAAGCAGTAATTTTTTAATGCATCCATCGCATAGGCACTTTTGTTCGCAATTCCTGTGAATAGAGATAGATTTGCTGGTTTTGATATAAGTATTTTGTTAGTCAGTATGAGTAAGCTATTTTATTTAAATTTAATACTTGAACAAATTTGTCAAGTTATTCTTTTGCCTGATTATGATTGTGGAAGTAGGATGCAAATTTTGCTGAAGAATAAGGTGAGAGATTAACCGCATGAAAACGGCAGATGTTTCAAGGCGGATTGCGGGACTCCCGCGATCTATAAAGCAACTTATCACGCTTGGCGTGGATATTACCTTGTTGTTGCTTGGCGTCTATGTTGCTTATGTTCTGCGTTATGGCTTTCTGTTCGTGCCAAATACCAAGCAAATATTGCTGATGCTGGCGGCGCCGCTGGTCGCTGTGCCGGTTTTTATTCGCTACGGTCTTTATCGTTCTGTTATTCGCTATCTGCCGGAAAAGGCAATCTGGTCTATCTTTCAGGCAACCGCTGTTGCGGCTTTGCTATGGGTTGCTATCGCATTTTTGACTGAAATGACCGGCGGAACCGGTGTTCCGCGTTCTGTTCCGCTGATCTATTGGCTGGTAATTACAATTTTGGTTTCCATTTCCCGTTTCGGCGCCAAATGGATTTTGCGGGATAGTACCGGCCCTGTATCCCGGGAAGTGGCATTGATTATCGGTACCGGTGAGGCTGCGCAGCAACTGGCAGCGGCATTGCGTGTGCATCGCGATACTTATGTGGCCGGTTTTATTGATCGTGATCCGTCGTTGCTCGGTATGGATATTGCCGGAACCCGTGTTTATGCACCGACATCTATCGATGATCTGGTTAAAAATTACGGTGTTTGTCAGGTCGTAATCTCTGATCCGTCGATGGGAGAGACAGAGCGGAAAGCCTATGCCAGTATTTTAGGGCGCCTGAAAATCCGTACCAGTATTCTGCCGCCGATTGCAGATCTGTCGCGGGGAAAATATCTGGTTGGTGCGCTGCGTAATATTGAAATTGATGACCTGCTGGGGCGTTCGCCGGTGCCGCCGGATGAGGCAATGCTGCAGTCGATGATTGAGGGGCACTCAATCATGGTAACAGGTGCCGGTGGTTCTATCGGCAGCGAATTGTGCCGTACAATTGTCAACTGGAAACCGCGCAAACTGGTTTTGTTTGAGGTCGGGGAATTTGCGCTCTATCAGCTGGAGCGCAAACTGAAATCTGTCGCGAATTGTGAAATTGTTCCGGTATTGGGGTCTGTAACCCAGCAGGAATTGCTGGAGAATGTTATTCACTCTCACGGGGTTGATACGATTTATCATTGTGCTGCCTATAAGCATGTGCCTTTGGTTGAGGTGAACCCGCTTGAAGGCATTCGTAATAATGTTATGGGCACAAAGGCTGTTGCCGATGCTGCGCTGAAGACCGGTGTAGAGCGTTTTATTTTGATTTCATCCGATAAAGCTGTTCGCCCGACTAATGTTATGGGGGCAACCAAAAGATGGGCAGAATTTGTTATCCGCCATTATGGAGATCTTGCGCAGCAGAAAGGTTCGGCACAGTCATTTTCGAGCGTTCGGTTCGGTAATGTTCTGGGGTCTAACGGGTCGGTTGTACCGCTGTTTCGTGAGCAGATTGCTGCAGGAGGCCCTGTAACGCTGACTGATGAAAATATGACCCGTTACTTCATGTCGATCCGCGAGGCTGCAGAACTGATTATCCAGTCCGGTGCGGTTATAAAAAGTGGTGAGACGGCTTTGCTGGAAATGGGGAGTCCGGTGAAAATCAGAGATCTGGCTGAGAATATGATCCTGATGGCCGGACTGTCTGTGCGCGATATTAAAAATCCTGACGGGGATATCACAATACGGGTGACTGGTATCCGTGAGGGCGAGAAGCTTTACGAGGAGCTGTTTTATGATCCGGATAAAGCATTACGTACCCGTCACCCAAAAATTCTTTGTGCGGAAAAACGTGGCACAAAAGCTGAAGAAATACCGCAGCGCCTACCGCAGATGCAGCAACTTCTTGATGATAACGATGCTGAAGGTGCTAAAGCGCTGTTGTTTGACTATATCCGCCAGTAATTAAATCCTTTTGCGAAAATAAAGGATCAGCAGCGCTGTTAGCGCCAGGGCGATTATCAGGCCGGATAATTGCCCGATAAACGTGCCTGACCACAGCGTGGCTGCAGTAATAGCGCCCAATATAAGATTGAGCAGTGCAAGGCTGCCGGTAACAAAATAAACGGATTTTCCCGAGCGTTTGGCGATCTGATAGGCATGGGAAGAGTGTGCCTGTAATATATTCTCACCTTTGCGGAGACGCAGGATAATCGTGCTGCCAGCGTCGAGAATATAATAAAGCGGCAGGATGAGAGCGGGAATAATACCTGCTTGTCCGGCAAAGAGCAGAAATACTGCACCGGTAATCAGGCCAAGCGGCAGACTACCGGAATCACCGAGAAAGATTGAGGCAGGCGGGCGGTTAAAAACTGCAAATCCTGCGAGAGCACCACTTATCGCCAGACTAATCGCCGGAATTGCCGGCTCCTGAAGAAATATAGCTGAGAGAATTCCGAGCAGTAATAGTGGAATTCCAATGCCGGTGACAGTCAGCCAATCCAGGCCGTCCATAAAATTGGCGACATTAATACTTCCAAGGATGGCGATGCTCAAAAACAGCATTTCAAGCCAATAGGGGAGGAGATCGGGCAAGAGTCTGAAATCAGCACCTAAACTGTAAACAGCGAGAATTGCGGCCAGAAGTTGCAAAGGAAGTCTTGCGCGTACAGACAGTTCTTTTCGGTCATCCAGATAGCCGGTAACCCAGACTAACGAAGCTGCAATGACAAGGCTGATACTCATCCGTGCCGGTATCATTTCCCATAGGCCAAAAATAATCAGTGCACATATGAAAACCGGAATGCAGGCCAGTCCGCCGATTTGTCTGGCAGGGACGGAATGGTTGGAGCGCGGATTAAAGCCGGCAGCAAGAAAATTCGCAGGAAGTTTGTCTTTTAAAATCAGGAGCAGGAGTGTGGAGAAAATAAAGCAGAGAGGAAAAATCCACCAATAAACTGACAAGCTGCTGTCTCCTGAAGTGTAAGGTAATCCGGCAAGCGGTTGAATATGATATAATTTAATCTGAAACAGATTGTCTGAACCCTTTAAACTGTATCGGAGCGCAGTCAAACTTACTTAATTACTGTTGTCTTTACGCGTTTATGAGCTGCTTTTCCAGCATGTTGGAGAGCGGAGAACTTGCGAAGCTGAAAACGTAAAACACTTTTTTGAAGTTGGACGGGTTTGCTTTGTTTTAAAATGTAAAAATCTGATTTCAATGCATTGCACAATGGATTTCTTGCGGCTATAAGCCGGATCAACCGCCACGGAATCTCTCCGTGATTTGTATTGGGGCGTAGCCAAGCGGTAAGGCAGCGGTTTTTGGTACCGCCATCCCCTGGTTCGAATCCAGGCGCCCCAGCCATTCCTATTTTATCAATACAATCAATAACTTAAGAAGCCGCCTTAGCAGTACTCCTTAACAGTTCTCCATAGCATCAGACCTTAACAGCCTGTGGATAATGGTAGGCTTTTGCATAATACCAATTCTTGTTGCTGCATTTTTTTTGAATGCACTTACTCTCTTATAGGAATCAATACTCACTTGACTTAAGGAACGGGCGAATGACGGGCGGGAATAATCTAGTTAATTTCGGTGGCCTTGCTAAACCTGCTGTTGTTTTAATCGAAAAAGTCTCCGATGCTGTCGGTGGTATTGCCAAGCCTTGGCAAACTAAAAGAGTTGCAAGAGCTGAAGCTGAGGCGGAAAAGATTGCCGCTCTTGCTAAGATAGAGATTTCTGAATTGCAGCAACGCGCCTTACAGCGAATGGTACGTGAAGAAGCGATTAAGCAAGAAAATATTGAGAAAATTACTGAGGGCGCGGCGAGTGCTTTAAACGATGATGCAAAACCTGAAGAACTATCTAATGATTGGCTCTTTCATTTTTTTGAAAAAGCAAAAATAGTTTCTGACGAAGAAATGCAAAGCTTGTGGTCTAAGTTGCTAGCTCAAGAAGCAAACGAACCAAACTCCTGCGCAAGAAAAACTGTAGAGGTTATGGCAGGGTTGGACAGAAAGGATGCTCAATTATTTACCCAATTATGCTCTTATGTTTGGCAGGTAGGTGAATTGGAAGCAATTGTTAAAGTAGATGCGGTGAAGCCAAACGGTAATTTAGATGTTATGTTTTCGGATTTAGTACATCTTCAAAGTTTAGGCCTCATATCTTTTGAGCCTATTGGTGGATATGCATACCATCTTACCGGAAAGTACATTAATCTTTTATATTATGGTCGACCAGTATTAATGAGTTTTCAATCTGAAAACGGGAATAAACTTGAACGAGGCAATGTGGGTTTAACGAGGGCTGGGCGAGAGTTGGCTCGTATTGCAGGATCTAAAGCTAACCGTTCATATTTTGATGAAGTACTTCAATCTTGGTTTAATCAAGGAATCAGTATTGCAACAACAATCGATTCAAAAGATCGATGGGAGTGTTTTAAATAAAAGCTATAAACTAACCTCATTGTAACTATTCGCTAGCAAATTCTGGCGAATAGTTACTAGTGTAATAGGTTGCTACGGGTAGAATGCGTGGTCTTATTTGTTGCAAAAACCTGTAGCCGCCTGATTGAAGTTGTCACGCTGCATCTGCTCAAGGGTGCGCTTAAGGTCAGGACTGCCGCGAACGGTCAGTGCTACCAAGCTGACAATGTTCTTCTTAAGCCGATCAATGCCAGAGCGGTTTCTGTATGCCTCAATAATGCGGTCGCGGACTTCAATGCTGTTCATTTCAAAATCTCAATTCATTAATTCAATCGTTAAATAATTCGGGGTGTTCATTGCCTCATGCCAGCGACTTTTGATTTCCGGCTCCATGTCCGGCGCATCATCGAGAGCCATGTCAGGCACTATGCCGAGGTGATTGGCGAGGCCAATCAGAATGTCATTCATTGGTGTTTGCGTCGGGTTCGCAAAGAAAGCTTGTTTAGCGCTCTCAAGAAAATCAATCAGACTCTCAACCGGAACAACATTAACGCCGTCCATTGGAAGGATTGAAATCTGATTATGCGTGTTGCTCATTGCTGTATGCCTTGTTTTATTCGGTATGTGATTTCTTAAGGAAATATAAACCATCAAGAATCACGTATCAACATAATATTTAACAGAATCAATGTAGTAGTGATGTTTGTAAATAAACGTTTATATATTTTTGTACTTAAAAACCGCGTAATATGTGGCTTTACGTGGCTGTAGTTGCTTTAAAATATTTTTACGTGGCTGTTAATAAGCTTGATATTGATTGCCGGAAGCTTGAGGTGAGGGCGCAAAAAATCTGCCAGCCTCTAGTATGAAGCTGCGGAGAGGGGCTGGCTTTTAAATGGCGGTTAAAATCGCCATGCAAGGCCGTGTGGCGCCGTTGTGCGCGGATATGTCGAGAGTGCGCCGGATGGCTGGAAGGACTCAGGTGTGTAAGTATGAGTCTTTCCAGTGATATGTAACAGATTAGGCCGCAATCATGAGTTTGGAATTGTCGTTTGACCGCCCGTAATAGCGATTTTCCGCATGCATCTTGGTTTGAAATTTCACCATAAGCTGGTTGGCTCCAGTTAGATCACCGGAAGCTATATACAGCTTGGTACGGTTCTCAGCTTTTTTTAGGTAGCCGTAAACTCCAAGTCCATCATAAATATCGCGAATATGTGCGCCGTCATTTTTGAGTGAAACGCCGCCAACGTTGCACATAAGGCGCTTCAATTCTGTGGTCTGTTCGTCAGTCATGCTGTCGTGAGCAATCAGCATTACGCCATGCAGGTGCATAGGCTTGACTGATTTCTTGTCGCGTGAGTGTTCAAACTTGAAAGCAAAAGCCACGTTCTGGCCGAAGCGTAATTTCAACGCTCTATTGAGTTTGTCAGTCACAAAACTTGCAGCGTTACATGCAGGGTTTCTAAACATAACCGCGAGCTTGTCAGAAAAAGAAATGCGGAAAAACAGACCGTTATTGTTCGCAGCAAGAATGCAGCCCTGCGCAAATTTTTGTTCTTCTGTAAGGTCGCGGTAACGGGGTGTAAGAAACGGGTCTGCAAGATTGTCTACGTGTTTCTGATATTGTTCAGGTCTGCTTATGCCTGCTGGCGCTGATCGATCAAAATATCCTGTGCGATCAATTGCGCACTTTGTGCGCACGCTCGCCAAGTCAATTATCGATCCTGTGCCATGCGGCACCAATTTTCGCGCCCCGATTTTCCCCTTACTTGTCTTACTCTTCTTGGTGTTTGTTGTATGATTGTTAGTATGATCTGTAGGGGTATGTGAGGGGGTATATTTATGCAGATATGAGACATTATCGTAATCCGGTTGTGGCACCGAAGAAATAAGGCTTTTTTGACCATTTTCGTTATTAGTGTTGTTACTTTTTTTGTCTGGGATATTCTGGCTGCATCCGGTGTTTTCTGGCGTACTAACCTGTAGTCGAACACCTGTGCTTTCACTCAAGTGAACGCCGGTTTTCGGCTGGCCGTCATTGGTAAATTTATACAGGATAGAGCGAAAATCTGCTGTCGCCCATCCTGTTGCGTTTGGCTTCGCCTTGCCAGTATCTAGAATTTTTCCGCAAGCAACTTCCAGTAATCTCCACTGTTCATCGGTCTGCCGGTTCGCAATGGATAAATCCAATTTTAGAACCAAAACCTTACTCTCAGCATCGCGGAAGTTTTGAGCGCTAATATCTGCGCAAAAATCATCAATAAATTGGCTAAAATCGCCTGATGTGGCTTGACTGTTGTTATGGTATAACATAATATTTCTCTTGAGAGTAGTAAAATATAGAAAGCCGCGTTTATTCCATGAGCGCGGTTTTTTGTTGTTTGGGGTTGAGGCTGTCACGCTCTCAAAAATGTCTGTTTTGCTAGTGGCTATTTGCTAGTGGCTATTTGGCTATGGTGCCGGAAAGGGTGCCATTTTTAGCGTACTGCAATTAAAATGAGTTTTCAATCTCATATGTACATATAAATCAACATAACTGCTCACAGGGAGTGTTTTGAGGGTTTATGTATGATTTGAATCATATTGATTGCAATTCTTCTGTGCGGGCATTTATGGCGCTTTTCTGTTGCTGTTCTGTATCGGATGCAGTATAGTAAATTTAATATGTTAGGTGAGTGGTTCAAAAGCCCCCGTTCAAGGTTATTGAGCGGGGGCTTTGTTTATCACCTTCGGCCAATCATATTGCCCGGGCGTTGCTGTCTGGAAAGCTCTTTTGCCACCATACCAGCCATAGATTTTTCAACTTCTTTGCTGATCTGTTTTGCTAGATCGCTATTCTGGTCAGGAGTGCCGCCGGAAGCGTTTACGGTAATGTTAGGGCTGATTACGTTCGTTGTTACGGCCTGATTACCGGCGAGCGGTTTATCAGTGTTAGGGAAGGCCAAGCCGCCAACCAGACCGCCCTCAGCATACCCGCGCTTGGCTGATCTATGCAGGCTCTCAAGGTTGCCAACGCCAAGACGGCGGGTTGCTGCTGCTGACATGACATATTCGCCACGATGCACAACGCCTGCCGGCTGATATTTTCCACCGTGACCGGTATAGCCGCCCTCAGCAAAACCAAACATAGCGCCGAGAATGCCAGTACCGCCTGCGCCGCCAAGAATACTACCTAGTGGGCCTTGTCCAAGTAGTATCGCCTGCAATGTTGCATCTAGTAGCGCATTGACCATGTTTTGCAGTGCGCCGGTGAGCGATTGCGTGCCAGTGAGAAGGCCGGACAAGCTGCTGGTAAAACTCTGTGCGAAAAACAACTGTGCATCTGCCAGACCTTCCGCTTGCTCTGCGGCTGTAATCTGGCCTTGCTTTAGCTGTTCGGTTAGTGTGATTTTCTGCCGTAACGCTGAAAGTTCTTGGCTGGATAGTGTTATTCCCTGTCGCTCAAGTTCTTGCTGTGCACGGAAAAGCTCAAGTTCAATTCGCTGCTGGCTGGCCGATAGGCCGGAAATTTGAGCCTCTTTCTGTGCCAGTGCCAAACCTTCACTAATAGACTGATTCAAGCCTTTGCGTGCATCATCTTGCTGTTTGGCTAGATCGATTGCTTTCTGCTGGCTTTCCGAAGGGGCGATTTTGTCAGGTATATGTTGCGTGCCGTTATAGGTTGCGCGGATTGTATCAGCATCAACACCTTTCAAACCTTCCCACCTGCCACGAAGCTTTTCAACATCGCCAGCGGTTGATTTAATAATAGCCTGCGCGATTGCCGTCTGTGTCGCTTCATCAAACATATGGTCGCCCTGTAAACCAAGGCGCGGCATGAAGTCCTGCAAAGTTTGGCGCGTGATTTGAAAGCGACCTAATGCAGAAGAGTTGAATTTATTGTCAGGGTGCGCAAGCATCTGACCTTGTAGCGCCATAATTTCATTGAGAGACATGCCGGTGAGGTTGCGATTGCCACCGGTAAACTTCCCATATGCCAGCGTTTCATTGTAACCGCGCCCTTTGTCGGTGCCTTCCGCCGCACCAATAAGGTCTAACAAATTTTTATGCTGGCCGAATTTCGCGTTTGTGAGTGCTCTATTTCTAAGGCGGTTCGCTTCTTCAATCTCTACCGGTGTTTTGGCATTTCTTACAGTCTGTTGAAATACCTTGTCGATATTTTCAATTGATGCAAGTTCATCAAGCTCTTTCTTTAGCTCAGGCACGAGGTTTTTCAATTCATTGAGCGAGGCTTTGAAATTTGCGGACGCTGAGACGCTGCTATTGAAACCATTGGATAGCGATAAGGTGGCGGTTGAAAGCTCTTTGAGCGCGGCAGAAAATTCCCGACTGTGTGGAGTCAATTCGGCAATCTTATTGTCTACGGCTTCAAGATCATCCTCAAATCTTGATAGCGCTAAGCCATCAAAGTCCTTATCAAAATCAACCTTGCTGCGAAGTTCTGAAATGCTTTTCATAAGATCAGCACGTTTCGCCAATAGGCCGTTTAATTTTTCCTCATTAGATTCATTCGGCAAGCCAAACCAGTTCACGCCATTAGGGGACTCTGTGTAAGCATACTTATTTACGACCTTGCCAATTTTCTGCGCATATTTAATGGTTTCGAGCGCGGCCTTTTTCGCATTGACCTCAGCATTACGCCACATTGTCTCAAACTCAGCGTCAACTTGCTTGGCGGCATCAATTTGCTCTTGTGTAAATAAAGCGGCTTCGCTGCGGAGCTTTTGGATTTGATCGACGGAAAGGCCAAGCATTTTCGACATTTCCTCTGCGCCGGTGCCGCCAAACAGTTCATCCATGTTTCGAGCCTGCGCGGCCTTATCCATTTTTTGGAGTTTGCCAATAATTTCATCCATGAAACGAGACGGGTCTTTTAGACGCTCTGCAACATCTGCCGCGCTATATCCGAGACGCTCAAAGGCTTCTGCCGCGCCGCCCTTGCCGGTAATTACAAATTCATCGCCGCGAATATTCAGTTCTTTGAGTGCGTCTGTAACGCCGTCTATACTGGCACCGGTTGCTTTCGCTGCATAAGTCCACTGCTGCCATACCTGTGTTGAAACACGGGCTTTCTCAGCTTCATAACTTATTTCTGCGATGGATTTTGCAAACTGGCCTGCAAAGGATGCTGCCGCCACAACCGCACCACCGGCAAGGAAGGGTGCAAACATACCGGAGAGCTTTGCAGCAATGCCGTCTGTGGTTTTACCGAGGTGTTTTTCCATTTGCTCAGCGGATTGCTTTGTACGGCGTTCCATCTTGCGGAAATTATTGTTTGTCGCACCCTGCGCTTTGGCGAGGTCACGTTCATATTTATTAATTCGCGCCTCAAGCGTTACAACAAGGCGCTGTCCATCTGCATCACTCATAAAAATTCATATCCTGAAATTTATCACTGTCTAAAAAACTATCGAAACTTTCACCGGCTGCGGCTCTGGAAACAGCCATTGCCGCGGCAACTGCACCGTCAATTCGGTCTGTCTTCTGCCCCTTATGCATCCGTACTAATCCCATGTCGGAGCGACTGGCGACAACGCTGTCAAAATGGTGTCGCAAAATCGGGTGTCCGGTATGGCGAATATTCCGGCCATTCACGACGCGCTCAAGTGTACCGACACCCTACAAAAAGCGGTGACTTGAACAGCGTATTCAATTGTTCGACAGTAAAGGGAAGTGTGCTAATTTTCTTCTCTTTAGATAGGGACATACCGTCAGTTGGGTTCTGGTCAATATAGCCGTGATTAACAAGCCAATTACAAAATGCACCCAAATTAGAAAGATAGCGGTTCACGGTGCGAGGCGTTAAAACGGGCTTCCCAACCTTTTCATTGTACTTCACAATTTGAGCGATTTTCATACCTGAAAACGCCTTGGTCTCGCTGGCCTTAACTGGATAGCGCATAAGCAGGGCTTTCCATTCGCGTACAGCTTTTTTATCCATTCTGCTGACAGGGCAGTTGCTGCCAACATAATCAACAAAAGTTCCTATATCCCGCCGAGCCTGATTAAGAGTGTCAGACGAGATATTTCTAGGGTTCTCTGCTGCGTAAATTTCAAACAGCTCTAATATGGTTTCACCTTTGACGGTTTGTTGCCGTGCTGTTCCCGTCACAGGTTTAACGATAGGGTCTTTAGGTGAACCGGAGTAGTCGCCGCTGTCGCGCTCAAGAGTGCGCTCTAGCGCTTCAATTTCTGCGCGCATAAGTTTGCGGGCTAAATCCATCCACTCTGGTGAGCCTTTATTTACAATCAGCTTGTTACGACTGATAAAATCGTTGACCTCATGGTCAACCAAAGCCGTTTCATTTTTAGTTAAATGTTTCTTCAATTCATTTAATTTTGTGCGCCGACGGAGTGTGTCAAACCCTGCTTGGCCTTTCATTGCCTCTATTTCAATGCTGGCATTAAATAATGCTAAAGGGTTCTGTATATCCACTTTGTTACGATAAATCTCTTTGGCGGTGCTCTGAATAAGTGCGTTAATATCAGCCTCAGTTGGTGCAGATATACGTTTCTGTTCATCGCGCTCCAAGGTGTCGGAGTAATGTTGCCAGACGGCTTCAGCTTTATCATCTGTTGTCATTTCGCGACGAGAGCGCACGTCTTCAAATTCAGCACGCCATAAATCAATAACCGGATTAAGCTCTTTTTTAGCTTCTTCTAAATCTTTTGTTTTGAGAGACTTCCAGCGCTGTTTTGTTTTGTAGTGGTCAACCAAATCAGACGGAATATCCATCAATGCGTAATAGACCGCACCGCGTCTTTGCAGGTATGAAATTCGCGCCATTTTATTATTCCTTAACACAAAACCTTAACAGTGCTCCTTAACAGTTGTATTCAGAAAAACACTGTGATAGCAATAGCTTGTAGGATTTCAAAGGCTTAAAATAAATTGGATTAATGTCCAGGCGCCCCAGCCAATTTCTCGCATTATGTTCCGACTGTTTAATTTGTTATGCCGGTGATTTTTGATCTCGCTATGTGTAGTAAACAGGTGGAGTAAACTCAAATTGTTCTCACGATATATTTAACTCAGCTTGCTTGTTTTGTTTGAATTTAAGAATATTAAGCAGCACTGAAACAATCTTATTCTTTTATCTTTCATTCAAAATGTCGCTTTTTGCATAAAAAAGTGATAGCGGGATATTTTTACATAATGCTATGGAATATGTGATGCCTGCTAAAACGGCTGCACACTTTATGAATATGTTCGGCTTGCCGAACCGCATACTGACTTCGTCTCCCTAACGGGCAGAAGTCAGAGATACAGTGCATTCCGGGAGTATTTTGTTTATCGACGTGAGGGATTTGATTGTCGATGCTCATTCAATACATGGCAGATATTGAGCCAAATTCACTATTTACAGTAAACGCTATTTCTCTGGCAGCGTTTGCGATTGCATTTTTTTGTATTTGGCTGAAGCAGCGGGACAGAACCTATTGGCTATATTGGGTTGCCGCGAATGCAGTTTTATCCGTCGGCTTCATTATCTTTGTTGTGATTGATCGCTCGCAGATGCTGCAGTTGATTCTCGTTAATGTGGTTTTAGCGACGGGGATAGCGCTGCGCTGGCAGGCTATACGCAGCTTTTTCTATCGCAAAAACTATATTGAGATTAATTTCTTAATCATACTGATTGTGCTGCTCCCGTATCTGTTCTCTTCCTATCTGACGAACGGGTTTATTTTTGGCTTTGTTAATCTCATATTTTTGGTTGAAATTATCTTGGTTCTCCGCGAATTGCTGCGCCCAAATGGTGAGACTCTGCCGTCCCGTTGGGGGTTGGCTATTGCCTATAGTCTTGTTGCCGCGGCATTTGTTGCCCGTGTGATACAGGGCTGGGTGACTAGCCCGGCAAATATGAAACTACTGCCGAATGACGGGCTTCTGGCGGTCATTTTGCTCGTTATGTCCATTCATATTGTTGCAAGCGGCGCTTTTGCTATATCAATGGCCTATGAGCGGGGGATTTCTGAGTTAAAACAAATGGCTCTGCTTGATCCGCTGACGGGTCTGTATAATCGCAGAGCCTTTGAACTGACCTTAGCAGAGCGCGATCCTGCGGATGGTTCGCTTGCTTTGATTTTGCTGGATATTGATCATTTTAAGCGCATTAACGATCAGTTCGGTCATGCCGCCGGTGATATTGCCTTGCAGCGTTTTGCCAATATCCTGATGACGATTTTCCGGAAGAAGGATTTTATTGCCCGTATAGGCGGCGAGGAATTTGCGGTTATTCTCCCCGATACGACAATGAATGAAGCCTATGAGTTTGCCGAGCGTGTTCGCAAGACTGCCGAAAATGATGCATTCGAGCATAGCGATGGCATTGTGCGCCTGACAATCAGTGCGGGGGTCTGTCAGGCAGCCGCAGACGTAACCTCTTTTTCCGATATGACCAAAAAAGCAGATATCAGCCTGTACATAGCTAAAAATAATGGTCGTAACCGGGTTGAAATATTTGCTACATGATTCATCGGTAAAGCTTTGTAATTCTTTGCTCAATTCGGCCGTTACATAAACACGCGGAGGGGACTGTGGTTAAGTGGAGGGTGTCAAAGAGGTTGGGTTTTCCGGTGATGCCTGCGCTTATGGCGCGTTGTGTTACGCTTCGCCAGACATTGCTCCTCATGGTTGTCTTGCTTGTAACGGGCACAATCTCTCCTGCTCTTGCTGCGACATGTTCTGATAATTCCCTGATCGCTGCCGATATCATTTTAAAACGTCAACTGACTGCCCTGAAAAATATGGAGCGCGGCCGGAAATGTACGGCTGAAAATGCTCAGGGCGGCTTTTTTAACGCCTGCCGTGATTTGGCTCAGCGACGTGGTGACATACAAAAACAGTTGCAGAAAAGTGCAGCAGCCTTGGCAAAATGCAGCGGAACATCTCTCACTGCTGCATCATCAAAACCAAGCGGGCTGAGCAACAAAAGCCAGCTTACCAAAAATACCAATTTGTTTGGCGGTCAGTATTCGGGAACACCTTTACTGTTTTGTGTGCGCCTGTCCGATGGATATTATTTTCCGGCACCGCATTCGCAATATGCCCGAAGCGACAAGATAAAAGAGACATTGGCGCAGTGCCGTTTCATCTGCGAGACACCTGACGTCAATCTGTATGTTTTGAGCGATCCTGCTGCCGAGACTGCAGATATGGTATCCGTTGATAAACGTGAATCTTACGTCAATCTGGGTTCTGCTTATGCCTATCAGGCATCAGAGAATTTTCAGAAATGTAACTGGGCAAAGTATTTTTCCTATATTGAGCAGGTGCGGGCAGGTTCCGCAAAACCGAAGAAAAAAAACATTGCGCCTGTTAAGCCGGTGATGGCGCCGGTTTCTGTTCCGGTCGTTGAAAAAGATAAGTCTGAGCGTGCTGTACGGATTGTCGGACCTGCCTTCTTGCAGGACGGTAATGATATGCTGGTTAATCTGGGCAGCCGGCGTGAGCAGCCGGAAACAGGCATAGAAGTTTTACACAGCACAGAGTGATCTGATCGCATGGCGTAACTGACCGAATGCGATATTTGTTACCGTGAAAACGACAGCAAATATTGCAGTTTTATTGCCTGTTTGCGGAAATGTTTATTATGACAAAATGCGCTGTTTTTTGCCGCTTACGGACATGCGCATGAGCCAAAGCACAGGCACAGTTTTGAGGTTATCCTGATGGGGGCGGCTTTTGATCCGTCACTCCCCCCTGATTTTTATGCAAGATCGTGAATGCAATGCGGGTGTGGAAAACACATCTGCAGCCACAGACTTTAGTGTACCCGTCGTTAAATGGTCTCATTCAACGACCGCGATAATATGACCAATCGAGAATTCGGAAGCTGACCTGACAGATGTGCCTTTCTGTGAGGTTGTGCGGAGCATTGTCTGAAGAATGGTCTCATTCTGAGATCATGTTTATGCGACCAATGAGGCCACGGGAATGACTGCAGCGGGAGGGGGCAAGCGCAGCGTGTTCCGGTGTGTTTTCAAAGTTTCGCATTGATATCTGTGGCTATTTCATCATTATGTGCGGGAACTTTTTATAAAAACTCAAACAAAATCCATGGGATGGGGGCTTTGATATGCGCAAGACTTACCTGAAAACTCTGGGTGCGCTGGCTGCGACTCTGATGGCCGGTTCTGCACTGGCAGAGACGCTGACGGTTTATACTGTTTATGAAGAAGATGAGGCCGCAGCTTTCCTCGCCGAGGCGAAAAAAGCTTTGCCTGATCTGGATATTAATATGCTGCGCCTGTCCAATGGCGATCTTGTTGCCCGTATCATTGCCGAACAGGCAAATCCGCAACATGATGTGCTGTGGGGCGTTGCAGTTACCTCGCTGTTTAATCCTGAAATTATTAAAACGCTGGAGCCTTATAAGCCTGCGAATATCGACACTGTGCCTGCGCAGTTCCGTGATAAGGAAGATCGCTGGTTTGCGGTTACCGGTTATATGGCTGCTTTTTGCGTCAACAATGAGCGCCTGAAATCCAAAGGCCTGACAATGCCGAAGTCATGGGCCGATCTGACTGACCCTGCCTTTAAAGGTGAAGTGGTGATGCCGAACCCTGCATCATCCGGCACCGGCTATATCCAGATTGACTCGCTGATCCAGCAGATGGGCGAAGAAAAGGGCTGGGCTTTCCTCGACAGTCTCGACAAGAACGTAGCGCAATATATCAAATCTGGTTCCAAGCCGTGCAACGTCGCTTCAATGGGCGAATATACTGTTGGTGCCTCTTTTGAACTGCGTGCCATCAAGAATATTGCCGAGGGCTATCCGATCACCATGGTGATCCCGTCAGAAGGCGCGGGTAATGAACTGGAAGCCAATGCGCTGGTTTCAACATCCAAGAACAAAGACGCAGCCAAACGTTTTCTCGACTGGACTGTGAGCAAGCAGGCTGCCGACGAATATTACAAGTGGAAAGCCATTGTAACGATTCCGGGCGGCGCAATGCCGGACAAGTTCAAAGAAGCCGGTCTTCCTGAAGATGTGTCTAAGGTTATGTATGCGGTTGATTTCAAAGCCGCAGCCGATGATCGCACAAAGATCATTGAAACATGGCAGAAGAAATACGAGCGCTAATTGTTAAACAGACCGGACAGCCTTGCAACTGTCCGGTCTTGCTCTTTCGGCTTTCAAAGCGTTGAGCAAGCTGTTTTCTGCGCTGTAAAAAACATACGAAAAACAGAGATTTAAAGCTGCAGCTTGAATCGATCTGATAAGCATTTGCATGAAATTTCATGCAACGGGGAATACGCAGGGATTTTCAGCTGCGTCCATAAAAACAAAATACCAAAGGAAATATACCAATGGATTTGAACATTCAGAATGTCATTAAAAGCTATGGCGCAGTGAAAGCCCTTGATAATGTTTCTCTGAATATTCCGCATGGTTCTTTGGTATGTTTTCTCGGGCCCTCCGGTTGCGGCAAGACAACCTTGTTGCGTGCCGTTGCGGGGCTGGAAGATATTGATTCCGGCAGGATTATGCTGGGTGATAATGACCTGTCGCACACACCTGCACGGTCACGTAATTTCGGTGTTGTGTTTCAGTCTTATTCGCTGTTTCCGCATATGACGGCGGCGCGCAATATTGCCTACGGGCTGGAATGCCGGAGCTGGACAAAAGCACAGATTGCAGCGCGGGTGCGTGAAATGCTGGATCTGGTGCATCTGGCTAATCAGGCCGAGAAACTACCGGCGCAAATGTCCGGCGGTCAGCAACAGCGTATAGCTATTGCCCGTGCATTGGCTCCCAATCCTTCACTCTTGCTGCTTGATGAGCCGCTTTCCGCGCTGGATGCTAAAGTGCGCGAGGAATTGCGCAATGAAATTCGTGCGCTGCAAAAGCGGGTTGGCATTACCACCATTATGGTTACGCACGATCAGGAAGAAGCATTGGCGATGGCCGATGTGATCGTGGTGATGAAAGACGGACATATTGAACAAACCGGTACGCCGCAGACGCTCTATCAGCAGCCTTTAACCAGCTTTGTTGCGGATTTTATCGGCCGCATGAATATTCTGCCGCTGGACAAGACTGCCGGTAATAGCCTGCATTTTGCCGATAAAGTACTGAAACTGGATGTTGCTGAAGTTTCCGGTTCCGCAACGGTCAGTAAAGTCGGTATCCGGCCTGAGGCCGTCAGCCTGCTGCCCGCAACGCAAACCATGCCGGATGATAATCACTTTCCGGCAACCATCCGCAGTCAGATTTATCTGGGGCATATATCGCGGCTGGAAGTGGTGCCGGATAAACGGCCGGACGTTAAAATCAGTGTGGAAATGCACGGCACCGCCAACAGAGCAGGGTACTTGCCGCAAACAGGTGATGCAGTAACGCTGCATCTGCCGGCAGATGCTTTACGGGTGCTGTCATGAGCAGCGCGGAGGCTTCTGTAAGCACAACGACCGGTGCCGGTTTAAAGCGCGGTCTGTTTAGCGACAATTTCATTTCCTGGGCGATGACGATCGGGATTACAGCTCTGATCCTGATTTTCCTTGTCATGCCGCTTTGGGCCATTCTGGTGCTGGGTTTCAGCACGCCGGAAGGTTTTGGTCTCGGCAATTTTACCCGCACTTTTACCACCGCGCGTTTCTGGACGCTGGTGCTGAATAGTCTTGGTATGGCGCTGACCTGTACCATTATTGTGACCGGTATGGCCTATGCCTATGCCTATACGCTGCAACGTGCCCATGTGCCGTTTAAATCCCTGTTGCGGATGGCAGCGCTTATTCCTCTCTTTGCTCCGTCATTGGTGCAGGCGCAGGGGCTGGTGCTGCTGCTCGGCCGTAACGGTATTCTCAACCGCTGGATGGGCATGGATATTGATATCTATGGTTTCTGGGGTGTGGTGATTGCTAATGCGCTTTATGCTTTTCCCTATGCTTTCCTGATCCTTTCGGCAGCGCTGGCTGTCAGCGATGCACGGCTGCATGAAAGTGCGGAAGTGCTGGGGGCAGGGCCATGGCGTATCTTCCGCACCCAAACTTTGCCTGCCACCCGTTATGGTCTGGCGGCAGCCTGTTTCGTTGTGTTCAATCTGGTGATGACTGACTTTGGTAATCCGATGGTGATCGGCGGCGATTTCAACGTGCTGGCTACGGAAGTCTATAATCAGGTGATCGGGCAGGCGCAGTTTGGTCTTGGCGCGGTGATCGGTATTGTGCTGCTGATGCCTGCCATTGCCGCCAAGATTGTTGAAAAACGCCTGACCAAACAGCAACAGGCACTGCTCACTTCACAGGCGCGGCCGATGGTTGTGCGTCCGTCAGGCAAACGTGATCTGCTGCTCGGGCTTTATGCCTATTTCACAATGGCGCTGATCCTGAGTGTCATTCTGATTGTGGTGCTGGCAAGCTTCGTCAAGCTCTGGCCATATAATATGAGCTTTACGCTTCAGCATTATCAGTTTGATGTGCAGAATGGCACAGCGCCTTTGTGGAACAGTGTGAAGATCAGTCTGGCAACTGCTGTGCTGGGCGTTGCAATTGCCGGTATGACAGCAATTGCGGTGCAGAAGTTCAAAAATCCGCTCACCGGCCCGCTGGCATTTCTGGCAATCTTGCCGTCAGCCGTTCCGGGTATGGTGCTGGGGCTTGGTTATGTACTGGCCTTTAACAATCCGTCCAACCCGCTGCATTTCCTCTATGGCAGCTTTGCTTTGATCATTATTCTCAGCGTCTATTATAACCACGCCCACGCATTCCTGATCTCCTCAACCAGTCTGAAACAGATCAGCGGTTCGTTTGATGAAGCATCAACAATGCTCGGCGGCAGCGTGCTGACCACTTTGCGTAAAGTGACATTGCCGCTGTTGTGGCCGACATTACTGGGCGTGGGTGTTCTGTTCTTCATGCGCACCATGGTGTCGCTGTCTGCGGTGATCTTTCTCACCACACCGGCAACGCAGGTCGCCTCGATCTCAGTGCTGCAATTGTCTGATCGCGGGGCGGTCAATCAGGCGGCGGCTTTCTCGGTCTGTATTATGCTGATTGTGATTGCAGCTTTGCTGATCGTGCGCGGTATTCTTTGGGCATTTGGTGCCAAGCATGTGACACTGATCCGCTAAAACCGATATGAAAAACAAAAAGCCCGCCTCAGTGATGAGGCGGGCTTTGTATTGGAAGGAGGTGAAATCAGGCTGCTTTTTCCAGTGTGATACGTTGTGCAAGCCGTACCATACCGGCACAGGCTGCATCAATCTGATCATCCGCCACGCTGAGGCTGAGACGCAAGAAGCCTACCAGATTGCTGCCGAAGGAATCGCCGGGCATAGTCGCAATCTTTTCTTCTTCCAGCAGGCGCATCGCAAATTCCGCACCGGTCATGCCGGTGGCGCGGATATCTGCCAGAATGAACATGCCTGCCTGCGGGATCTTGCAGGAAATTCCGGCATGATCATCAAGCCGCTCGGAAATCATTTGCGCACGGCGGTAGAAATTTTCAAGCATTTGCTGAGCCGCAGTTGCCGGACGGCTCAGTGCATAGGCAGTCATGTCTGCGATGAAAGGCTGTACGCCGAACAGTAAATATTCTGACAAAGGCAGCAGGCGATCCGTAAATTCTTCCGGTCCGATGCACCAGCCGCTGCGGAAGCCCGGAGCAGAATGGGATTTGGAAATCGAGGCAACCACAACGGTGCGCTCGGCCAGTTCTGGCAGATCAAGCGGAGAGGCAAATTCACCGTCAAAGACCAACAATTCATAAACCTCATCGGAAATAATCCAGAGATTATGTTTGCGGCAGACTTCGCCAATGGCTGCGATTTCCTCACGGCTCAGCATGGCACCGGTAGGGTTATGCGGTGAGTTGAGCAACAGCACGCGCGAGCGTGGTGTAATCGCCTTTTCCAGATCGGCAGCCTGCAGGCGGAAACCGTTGGTTTCACTGACCGGCACATAGACCGGTGTGGCACCGGTTGCTTTAATCACGCCTTCATAAGTCGCATAGCACGGATTGGTGGTGATGACTTCGTCACCTTCTTCGGCCAGACCAAGCATGGCGATTGCCAGTGCGCTTTGTGTACCCGGAAAGCAGAGAATCTGCTGCTGGCTGATCTTGCGGCCGGTACGCTTCGAATATTTGTCAGACAGAGCTGCAAGAATCGACGGCTCCCCACGGCCGCTGGTATAGCGGGTGCGGCCTGCGCGCATGGAGCGGGCAGCCTCATCAATCATATCGGCAGGTGTCGGAATATCCGGCTCGCCGATGGTCAGCTCGATAATATCTTCGCCTGCGGCTTTCATCTCGCGGGCGCGCATATGGACAGCCCATTTGTGTGAGCCTTTGCTGCTCAAACGCTCGGTAATACGCGCATAATGCATCTTGAGCGCTCCTCCGTATTTTTATTCATGCTTGCTGCATCTTTTAATAGTTCATGCGTTGTATCGCATGAACTGAAGATAAGACCAGTGTTGTTTCTGCATGACATCAGAAAAGCGCATAAATTATGGTGGGAATTATTGTTCAACATTATGATCTATTGAAATCTTCAGGCTTGTCATGCGCGGGCAGAGTTTATAACCATCACGGGTAGTTTTGTAATCTGTCCGGTGAAGCTTCTATGACCAATACCAATTTAACGCTTTTTATCTGTGATCTGCTGAGTGCTGCGGGTTCATTCACACTGCTGATCGGTTTGCTGGTCGTATTGTTCTCCACATCCCTGCATGGTGATGCGGGACAAAACGATGACAAAGGCTTGGTTGTTAAAGCATCCAAACATTTCAGAACCGGCTTGATTCTGGCAATTCTGGGTGCTCTGCTTCTGACTATGTCGGCATCATTTGAGCTGATAATTTACTAGTAAATAAAATGACAGCCGGAGGGGATGTGATCCGGCAGTTTATAATGCGCTTATCCGGAGGGGAGCTTGCCAATGGCAACGGATATTCTTGTCAGTCAGGCTGATGTTTTTTCGCATATGCGCATTATCAATGGCATGGGCATAAGCCTGTGCCTGTCGCGCTTGCTGGTCTTCGCGTCCAAATTTATTCAGCACCCTTCGAAGAACAAGATATCCTATATCCACATCGGCTGGATACTGGTTGTATTTTTATGGATTATTCAATTCTGGTGGGATTATCTCATCGAGAGCAACAGCAAAACCTATGATATTGTTACTTATATCTTAGAGCTGTTTTATGTCTTTGGTCTGTTTTTCATCTGCGTTACCCTGACGCCGGATGACATTAAAGAATACGGGGATTACGAGACCTATTTCTTTTCGAGAAAGAAATGGCTTTTTGCTCTCTTTATTTTCATCAACAGTATGCAGTCTTTTGAGCAGATCAGAACATCCTTCATTAAAAACGACACCGATAATATGGTCGTTCTGCCGGTTGTCATGGTGCTGGAAACCATCGTTATTCTGATTGCGATGAATATTAAGCGCAGGCGATTTCAATATGTGATGATTGGCCTGTTATTTTCCACGATCATTCTGGATTTCATTTTCCTGCCGTAAGGTAGGCCTGCTTAAGTTTGCACAGGGCAGGCAGTGGCAGATTTATGCAACTCGCCGGTTTCGGTGTGTTTCATAAATCTGATTCATTCCTGTTAATTTGGTGTCATATCCACCCTCTATTGCGGAACCAGTTTTTCAACAAACGGGATCTGTAATGTTCAGAAAACTTTCTATCGCCGCTTTGACACTCACCGTCTCTGCAACATCGTCAATGGCTGCAACCAATATCAGCTGGTGGCACGGCATGGGTGGTGCGAATGCTGACGTGATCAATGAGATCTCCAAGCGCTTCAATGAATCCCAGCAGTCCTGCGCGCTGACACCGGTTTCCAAAGGCTCTTATGAAGAAGCGCTGGCCTCCGGTATTGCTGCATTCCGCTCCGGCGAACAGCCGAATATTCTTCAGGTTTTTGATGCCGGTGCAGCCACCATCATCAATGCAAAAGGTGCAACAGTTCCTGCTGAAGACCTGATCAACAATGCCGGTTACAAGTTTGATCGTGAAGCCTTCATCGAAGGTGTGCGTTATTTCTATGCGGCACCGGATGGCAAGTTTGTTGGTATGCCATTCAACTCCTCCGCGCCGATCATGTATATCAATACTGAAGCGCTAAAAAAGGCTGGTGTTGAAGCCCCGAAGACCTGGGAAGAGTTTGAAGCCGTTGCACCGAAGCTTAAAGAAGCCGGTTACATTCCGCTCACCGCTTCTCAGCTGACATGGCAGTTCACCGAGAACTTCTTCTCCCGTCAGAACATTCAGTTCGCCACCAATAATAACGGTTATGACAGTGTTCAGGACACCAAGCTGAATGTGACTGATCCGAACCTCATCATGATGTTCGAAAAGCTGAAAGACTGGGCTGATAAGGGCTATTTCGGCTTCTACGGTGCAGGCTGGGCAGATAATCAGAAGCCGTTTGATGAAGGTAAAGTTGCCTTCTGGATCGGTTCTTCCGGTTCTTTCGGTGGTCTGCAGAAAACCGCGAAAATGGAATTTTCCGCCGACTTCCTGCCTTATTGGAAAGCCATTGACGGTGCAGGCACCAACAGCTTTATCGGTGGTGCGGCTCTGTTCGCCATGGCCGGTAAGCCGGATGCAGAAAACAAATGCGTGGCTGACTTCTTCCAGTTCCTGACTTCACCGGAAGTGCAGAAATATTACCATCAGGCAACCGGTTATGTGGCGATCACCAAGGCCGCTTATGAACTGGCAAAATCTGAAGGCTATTACGAAAAGACACCGGTTGCCGAAGTTGGCATCAAGCAGCTGATGCTGCAGTCCGGTGACTGGTCGAAAGGCTACCGCCTCGGTTTCTACCCGCAGATTCGTACCATCATGGAACGCGAGTATAACCGTATTTTCGCTGGTGAAACCACTGTAAGCCAAGCTTTCGAGACCATCGAAAAAGAAGGCAATGATCTGCTGACCCGTTTCGCAAAGACCGCGAACTAACAACTGAGATTTCTCTCAATGTGATGAACGGGGTCGGAGCAAGTCATGCCTGACCCCGTTTTTAATAGATGCTTCTCAAAAAGACGGGGATTTGCCGCGTGGCATATATCCAGACTTCTCAACCTTCAAAGCTCGCTGCGTTCTTCTCGCGCTTGCCACTGTTCGGCAATGCAAAACAGCCAGAAGCAGCCAAGCGCGTGCAGTTTAATTCACGCCTGCTACCTTATCTTTTGCTGGCGCCGCAGCTGGCTGTTGTTTTGATTTTCTTCTACTGGCCGTCTGTTCAGGCCATCCAGTCGTCCTTTTATATTGAAGACCCGTTCGGTTTCGGTGCGACCTTTGTCGGACTGGAAAACTATACGGATGTACTGGTTAGCCCTGAATATCGCGGCATTGCCGGTTTTACGGCGATTTTTACGATTATTGTTACAGCCCTGTCGCTGGGCATTGGCATGTTGCTGGCGGTGAAAGCCGATGCGGTGATCCGTGGCAATGCTGCCTATAAAACTGTGTTGATCTCGGTCTATGCCATTGCGCCGCCGGTTGCCGGTCTCATCGGAATGATGATCTTCGACCAGCATATCGGTCCGTTTGTGAAAATGGCTGCATGGTTTGGCTGGGATATGAAAGTCGGGCTGAACTATTTCGACACTGCTTTTGCGATGATCGTCGTCTCGGTCTGGAAGCAGATTCCATATAATTTCATTTTCATCCTGTCCGGTTTGCAGGCGGTTCCCGCCTCGGTGCGTGAGGCTGCGGTGATGGATTGCCGTTCCGGTGCACGCCGTTTCCGCACGGTCATTCTGCCTTTACTGGCACCGACCGTGTTCTTCCTGCTGATTATCAATATCACCTATGCGCTGTTCGATACTTTCGGCGTGATCGACGTGATGGTGAAGGACAAGGCCGCCAATAATCCGATTACGCTGGTCTATAAAGTCTTCATGGATGGCTTCCGCGGCAATGACATCGGCAGTTCTTCCGCACAATCCGTCATCTTGATGGTGGTGGTATTCACACTGACCATCGTGCAGTTCCGCTTCGTCGAGCGGCGCATCCACTATAATTGAGCAGGTGACGAGATGCATAAAGTTAAGATTACCGATCATCTGATCCTGCTTGCCGGAGCGCTGTTTCTGATCTTGCCGGTGGTGGTGGCTTTCACCACTTCCAGCCATACGGCAGCGGATATTCACTCCAACGGTTTGTCTCTGAGCTGGGGTGGTAACTTCACGGAAACCTATAGCAATGTGCTGACCCGTGAGGGTGGTTTCACCGGCCAGATCACCGGATCGCGGATGCTGCTGAACTCGCTGATCCTCGGCCTCGGTTTTGCCATCGGCAAGATTGTGCTGTCGATGCTGGCTGCCTATGCGATTGTCTATTTCCGCTTCCGCTTTGCCACGCTGGCATTCTGGCTGATTTTCACCACGCTGCTGCTGCCGCTGGAAGTACGTATCGTGCCTTCCTATCAGGTGGTGTCGTCCTTCGGGATGCTCAACAGCTATTCAGGATTGATCGTGCCGCTGCTGGCTTCGGCCACGGGGACATTCTATTTCCGGCAGTTCTTCAAATCGGTGCCGGATGAATTGCTGGAAGCCTCCCGTATTGACGGGGCAGGACCAGTAAAATTCTTCATCGATATACTGCTGCCGCTGTCGCGCACCATGATCGCCGCAATGTTTATCATCATGTTTGTCTATGGCTGGAACCAGTATCTCTGGCCGATGCTGGTGACGACCGATGAGAGCTTCTTCACGCTGATGCGCGGTATCAAGCAGATTTTGCAGGTGTGGGTCGGGGCGCAAATTCCGGATTATAACGAGGCTTTTGCTCTTGCCGTGCTGGCCATGGTGCCGCCGGTGCTGGTGGTTGTGGTGTTCCAGCGCTGGTTCATCAAAGGCCTGACCGAGAGCGACAAGTAAGAGATTTTAGGAGCCTTCAATGGCACAGGTTAAGATTGAAAATGTATCGAAAATCTATGCGGGCGGTACCAAAGCCGTCAGCGCAGTAAATATCGATATTAAAGACGGTGAATTCATTGTTCTGGTCGGGCCTTCCGGCTGCGGAAAGTCCACGCTGCTGCGTATGGTGGCAGGGCTGGAAACCATCTCGGAAGGTGAGGTGGCAATCGGCAACCGCACCGTTAACGAAGTGGAACCGGCAGATCGTGACATTGCCATGGTGTTTCAGAATTACGCGCTTTATCCGCATATGAGCGTCTATGATAATATGGCTTATGGTCTGCGGAACCGCAAAACGCCGAAAGCCGAGATCGAGGCGCGTGTGGCCGAGGCTGCGCGGATGCTGGAACTGGAACCTTATCTGCAACGCAAGCCGCGTGCGCTTTCCGGTGGTCAGCGCCAACGTGTGGCAATGGGGCGTGCAATTGTGCGCAAACCTGCAGTGTTTCTGTTTGACGAGCCGCTGTCCAATCTCGACGCCAAATTGCGTGTTTCAATGCGCGGAGAAATCCGCCAGTTGCAGCGTCGTCTTGGTACGACCTCGATCTATGTGACCCATGATCAGCTGGAAGCAATGACATTGGCTGATCGTCTGGTGGTGTTGAATGGTGGTGAGATTGAGCAGATCGGTGCGCCGCTGGAGATTTATCACAAGCCTGCATCGACATTTGTCGCCAGCTTTATCGGTTCTCCGGCGATGAACCTTGCTGACGGTACTGTGCATCAGGCACAATTGATGCTGGGCGTGGATATTCTGAAACTCGACACAGAGCCATCTGTGCAGGGCGAGGTGACAATCGGTATCCGTGCGGAAGATTTGCATATCGCTGAAGCCCATGAACAGGCCATACAATTCCGTACGGATTATGTGGAAGAGCTGGGCGCACAGCGCATTGTGCATGGTTATGCGGGCAATCAGAAACTGGTCGCCGCACTGCCCCCAAAAGCTGAAATCCGCGACCAGATGCGACTGGCGGTATCCCCCGACAAACTGCACTTTTTTGATAAACAGAGCGGCAAGCGCATTGAATTATCGCAAACAGCCGCAACCCACGTAAAAGCAGCCCAAGCTGTTTCTGCCTGAAATATTGCATTAAACTGAGAAATGACATGACTGAAGTAATGACTGTTGAAACCATGATCCGCACACAAGTTGCAGTTCTGGATGTGCCATCCCATGAGGAACGCCAGAGCATCACGCAGCTGGATAAAACCATGGCTGCGCATGATGCCAAGCTGGTTTCCATGGAGTGTATGACCCATGTGGAAACCGGCGGTCAGGCTGCTTCAACCGCACCGCTGGCGTTTCCGTTTAATGTCACTGCGTGGAATCTGGAGCGTTGTCTGTTCCCTGAGGAAAGCGCTGCGAAAATGCTGGCAGAAAAACCGGCCGTGGCACTGCTGACCGAGATGGACAATGGCATGGCGCGCACCGCGCAGAAGAACATGACAGCGGAAGTCGCTCGCCATATGGCTATGGAATATGCTTATGGCGTGGAGTTTATCGAGCTTGGCCTTGGCTCTGAAATCGAGCATTCCTTCTGTAAAGACGATTTCAACGAAAAAGGCTTCCACGGCAATGCACTGATGTCTTCTGTGCCGATGCAGTGTATCTTTGTACAGCGTCTGGCCGGTGAGCGCCTGTGGTTCTTCAATGGCGGCGATCAGCCACGACTGGGGGAGCGCAATGCAATCGGCGCGGTGATTGAAACCATTGACGGGCCGTTTCTGGCGGTATCTGTGCATCTGGAAAGCGCATCTCCGGCAGCCTATCGCGAAAAACAGGTCGCACAGCTGATTGATGCGCTGGAAGCAGAATTTGGCGGCATGCCAATGCTGATCGGCGGCGATCTCAATACCGGTAATCATGCGGAAGGTGACTTCGAGGCGGAAGGTCTGTTCCGCGTCGCCGCCGAGCGCGGTTTCATCCGTCACAGCGGTGCGCTGGATCAGATGACCACACGCCCGAGCCTGATTACCCGCTGGCCTGACCGGGCTATGAAACTGGACTGGTTCCTGAGCCGGGGTCTGAATATTACTGAGAGCCGCATCATCTCTTCACTGGATGATAATCAGCGTCCGCTTTCCGATCATGATCTGATTGTTTGCCGTGTTGATGGTTTCAGCGCTGCATAAATCGTGTTGATATGCCGGAGGGAGGCCTGTCTTCCTTCCGGTTTTGTAAAGAGCCTGATTGTCTCTTTTTTGGGACGTTGTGGTTCCAAATAACTATCTTTTGGAGTTTTCGTCTTGCGGGTAGGTTCATTTCATCAACTTGAAACCATGGAGTTTTGAAAATGTCCAAGCCTTATAACCGCCTCGATAAAGACAATGCAGCTGTTCTTCTCGTAGACCATCAGACAGGTCTGCTGTCTCTGGTTCGTGACATTGATCCTGATAAATTCAAGAACAATGTGCTGGCACTTGCTGATCTCGCAAAATATTTCAACCTGCCAACCATTCTCACCACATCTTTCGAAGATGGCCCGAACGGCCCGCTGGTGCCTGAGCTGAAAGAGCTTTTCCCGAATGCGCCTTATATTGCCCGTCCTGGTCAGATCAATGCGTGGGATAACGAAGATTTCGTGAAAGCCGTTAAGGCAACCGGCAAGAAGCAGCTGATTATCGCTGGTGTTGTGACCGAAGTTTGTGTGGCTTTCCCTGCGCTGTCGGCTCTGGCTGAAGATTTCGAAGTCTTCGTGGTGACCGATGCGTCCGGTACATTCAACGAAATCACCCGTCATTCCGCATGGGATCGTATGAGTGCTAATGGTGCACAGCTGATGACATGGTTCGGTCTTGCCTGTGAGTTGCACCGCGACTGGCGTAACGATGTGGAAGGTCTGGGCACTCTGTTCGCAAACCACATTCCGGATTACCGCAACCTGATTAACAGCTACAACACTGTTAAAGCATCAAAATAATCTTCTGAGCCTATAGCTTAAGGATAAGGCCGTGTTGTTGGCTAGAGCGGTTTCAGTAAATATTGAATCGTTGAAACCGCTCTAGCTTTTGTTTTTACGCGCATTTTATCCCGAAAACCGCTCCACACTTTTCGGAATGCGCTCCATACGGCCTTATCTTTTTTGGGCATGCAGTTTCATTTCCCGCCGTCGTTTTGCGGAGGAGGGAATGCCGAGTTCCTCTCGATATTTGGCAACTGTCCGGCGGGCGATAACAATGCCATCTGCATCAAGCTTTTGCACAATGGCTTCATCAGACAAAATGCTGTCGATGGTTTCCTGCGCAATCAGCGTGCGGATTTTGCTGCGCACAGCTTCCGAGGCAATATCATCGCCGGTTTTTCCCCTGATCGCCGAATTGAAAAAATAGCGATATTCATGCAGACCTTGCGGGGTCAGCATATATTTCTGATTGGCAACACGGCTGATGGTGCTTTCATGCATCTCAATAGCATCGGCCACCATCTGCATTGTCAATGGTTTGAGCGCAACCGCACCGCTTTCCAGAAAACCTTGCTGGTGGGTGATAATTTGCTCACCGACATTGAGCACCGTCTGCGCGCGTTGATCGAGAATGCGTGTGAGCCAGCTGGCCTTTTGTTTGCAGGCTCGCAGAAACTGTTTTTCCTCTTTGGAAAGACTATTGTCACTGAGCTTACGGCTATAATCTTCATTCATCAGCACACGGGGCAGAGCCTGCGGATTAAGCGTGATGCTCCATTCGCCGCTTGGTGTTTTGGTGACCAGTAAGTCGGGAATGATGGTTAGCGCAGGTGCGCTGTCAAAAATCAGGCCGGGTTTGGGGTTCAAGCCACGGAGTTCGCCCAGTAGTTCCGCCAGTTCTTCATCATCCACATCGCAGAGCTTTTTAAGCGCAGTGAAATCACGTTTCGCTACCAGATCAAGATGCTTAAGCAGTATGGCCATTTCCGCAGTCAGGCGATCATCGGCAATGAGCTGCAGACGCAGACATTCCGCCAGATTACGGGCGAAAAGCCCAGCCGGTTCAAAAGCCTGACATTGGCGCAGAACACGCATAACCTGTTCCGGTGTCACATTCAGGCGCTTGGCGATCTGCGCCAAGTCTGCATGAAGATACCCGGATTCGTCCAAAGTCTCGGCAAGCAGCTCGGCAATATGCCGTTCGGTTCTATCTCTGATACTCAGATTGATCTGCTCGGCCACATGATCTTGCAGTGAATGTTGCACACTGCCGAAATCTTCAACAGAATAATCCGAAGTGCTGGAAGAGGGCAGCGCACCGCTTGGCGCTCTTTGCAAAAGCGGATTGGCTTCTATTTCATTTTGTACAAAGTCTTCCAGCTCAGCACGGCTCATTTGCAGCACTTTGAGCGATTGCTGCATTTGCGGTGTCATGGTCAGTGATTGGGTCTGCCGCAAAACGGGCTTGGAAGAGAGAGCCATTGATCTGTTTATAGCACTCTTTTCAGTGCTATTGATACGTCATGAAATTGTTGTAAGCACGGAATCAAAGTTTTCTTCTGTGCATGAGGATTGATGATGCGCCACTATATTGGAATTGATGTCGGAACCGGCAGCGCCAGAGCAGGGATTTTTGACAGCAAAGGCCGGTTACTGGGCACGACAGCCTGTGCCATTGAAACCTTTCGCCCGCAGGCGGATTTTGCGCAGCAAAGCTCGGCGCATATCTGGGCGTCAATCTGTAAGGCTGTGAAAAACACAATGACTGAAGCCGCAATCGCTGCTGACAGCGTTGCCGGTATCGGCTTTGATGCCACCTGTTCGCTGGTTGTTGCGGATGCGGAAGGCAAGCCGGTGACTGTCAGCCCGAAAGGCGAGCCGGATCAGGATGTGATCCTGTGGATGGATCACCGCGCGATCAATGATGCCGAAGAGATTACCGAAATTGGCGGCAAGGTGCTGAACCATGTCGGCGGTCGTATGTCGCCGGAAATGGAACTGCCGAAAATCCGCTGGTTCAAGCGTGAACTGCCGCAGAGCTGGACACAGACAGCCGCTTTCTGGGATTTGCCGGACTGGCTCGTGCACCGTGCGACCGGCACCGATATGCGCTCGCTTTGCTCACCGGTTTGCAAATGGACTTATCTCGGTGATCGGGGCAAAGCCGGAGAGGGCTGGGACAGCGCGTTCCTTGAGAATATCGGCCTTGAAGAACTAGGCGATGATAATTTTGCAGCCATCGGCAACCGTTTCGGTGCAGCCGGTGAACTGGCCGGACAATTGTCTGAACAGGCCGCAACGGAGCTTGGTCTTAAAGCCGGTATCGCGGTTTCCACCGGTCTGATCGATGCCTATTCCGGTGCGCTTGGCACGCTGGCCGTTGAGGACAATGCCGGTGTGAGTGCAACGGAGCAACGTCTGGCGCTGATCGCCGGTACCTCAACCTGCCATATCGCTCTGAGCAAAGAACCGGTTTTTGTCTCCGGTGTCTGGGGGCCTTATTATTCTGCGCTGCTGCCTGATCTTTGGGCGAATGAAGGCGGGCAGTCGGCAGCAGGCGCTTTGATTGATGCGGTGATTGCGCGTCATGCGGTGTCTGTGAAACTTGCAGCCGAAAATCCGGGCAAGCGCATTGCTGATCTGCTGGATGTGCATCTGGCCAAAATGGCTGAAGAAACTGCAACCCTGACCCGTCATCGTCATGTGCAGCCGGATTTCCACGGCAACCGTTCACCACTGGCGGAAAGCTGGCGCAAGGGCGCGATTGTCGGCCTGACACTGGATCATGAGCTTGATGATCTGGCGCTGGATTATCTCGCCACCATTCAGGCTTTGGCCTATGGCACAAGGCATATTCTTGAAGAAATGCGCCATGAAGGCATGGAGATTGACACGCTGGTGGTCTCCGGCGGTCTGGCACGTAATCAGCTTTATTTGCGTGAACATGCGGATGCTACCGGTTGCCGTGTGCTGGTGCCGGAACAGGCCGAGCCAGTGCTGCTGGGTTCCGCCATGCTTGGTGCTGTTGCCAGCGGTGATTTCGCGAACTTGCCGGAAGCAATGGCAGCGATGAGTGGCAAGGGTGAAGTGCTGGAGCCACGTAGTGGTGAAATCGCTGGCTATCACGATGCAAAATATCTGGTCTATCGCCGTATGCAGATGGATTATGCCGATTACGCAGAACTGATGGATGAAAATCCGGTCGCTGACGATGAGGAAGAAGCTGAATCTATAGCTTGACCTTGCTATAGTGGGAACCTTTATCCTGCCTGTTAATTGACAGGCAGGAGAGATTCTTATGAAGCATACTGCATCGCATACGACCCATGCCGATGATGCGCATCACGGGCATCATCACGGCGACCATGAGAGTGGCACTCGGGTTAAAGACCCTGTTTGCGGGATGATGGTCGATCCTGCCGCCGGCAAGCCGCATATGACCTATAAAGGGCATGAATATCATTTTTGCTCAGATAGTTGCCACGGCAAATTCAAAGCTGATCCTGAGAAATACCTCATTGCACAATCTGCTGCCGCGCCTGCAATCAAAGGGGCGCAATATACCTGCCCGATGCATCCGGAGATTATCCGCGATGAACCGGGTTCATGCCCGATTTGCGGTATGGCGCTGGAACCGGTTATGCCGTCGCTTGATGACGGGCCTAACCCTGAACTTATAGATTTTACACGCCGCTTCTGGGTAAGCGCGATCTGTTCCATACCTTTGCTGATTGTCACAATGGGGCCGATGCTTGGTCTGCCGATCCGTGAATGGATCGGGGAGCAAAGAACGGTCTGGCTGGAGTTTATACTGGCGACACCGGTGGTGCTCTGGGCGGCGCTGCCGTTTTTCAAGCGCGGGATCGACTCTTTTAAAAACCGCAGCCCGAATATGTGGACGCTGATTATGATCGGTGTCGGCGCCGCCTATCTTTACAGCGTGGTTGCAATTCTGTTTCCGGATATGTTCCCGCATTCCTTCCGTGGACATGGCGGTTCGGTTCCGGTTTATTTCGAGGCCGCAGCCGTTATTGTCACGCTGGTCTTTCTTGGGCAGGTGCTGGAACTGCGTGCCCGCGAGCGTACCGGCTCGGCTATCCGCGCTCTGCTTGATCTGGCGCCGAAAACTACACGCCGTATTGCGGCTGATGGCAGTGAAGCCGATGTGCCGCTGGATGAAGTGCAGGCAGGCGATAAGTTACGTATCCGCCCCGGTGACAGTGTGCCGGTAGATGGTATCGTGGTGGAGGGCCGTTCCTCCGTTGATGAGGCGATGATTACCGGTGAACCGGTGCCGGTTGAAAAGACTGAAGGCGATAAAGTCATCGGTGGCACCGTGAATAAAAACGGCTCGCTGGTCATGCAGGCAGAAAAAATCGGCGCAGAGACCATGCTGTCGCAGATTGTGGATATGGTGGCCAAAGCCCAGCGTTCCCGTGCGCCTATACAGGGGCTGGCTGACCGGATTTCGTTCTATTTTGTGCCAATGGTTATTGTCGTTGCACTCCTGTCCTTTATTGGCTGGGCGCTGTGGGGGCCGGAGCCGAGCATGATCTATGCCATTGTGGCGGCGGTTTCGGTGCTGATTATCGCTTGTCCCTGTGCGCTGGGACTGGCAACGCCGATGTCGATTATGACCGCAACAGGACGCGGTGCGCAGGCTGGTGTGCTTATCAAGGATGCCGAGGCACTGGAGCGTATGGCTAAAGTGGATACGCTGATCGTTGATAAAACAGGCACACTCACAGAAGGCCGTCCGAAGCTGACGGATGTGGTGGCGGTTTCCGGTATTGATGACAACAAGCTGTTGCAACTGGCTGCAAGCCTTGAGAAAGGCTCGGAACACCCGCTGGCAGAAGCCATTGTTGCCGGTGCCGAAGCAAAAGGCTTGAAGACCGATAATGTTGATGAATTTGAGGCAATTACCGGCAAAGGTGTTGCCGGTACGGTAAAAGGACGGGCAGTTGCGCTCGGCAATCCTGCGATGATGCAGGATATGAGGCTGGATATTGCCGCCATTCAGGCGCAGGCTGATACATTGCGGGCAGAAGGTAAGACCGCGATGTTTGTCGCCGTTGATAACAAGCTGGCAGGTCTGGTTGCTGTGGCCGATCCGATTAAGGAAACAGCGGCAGAAGCCATCCGCACACTCCATGCGCGTGGTTTGAAAATCATTATGGCAACCGGTGATAATGAACGCACAGCGCGAGCTGTGGCGGCAAAACTCGGTCTTGATGATGTGCGTGCCGATGTGCTGCCGGAAGATAAAAAAGCGCTGGTTGATGAGTTGCACAAACAAGGCAAAAAAGTTGCAATGGCGGGAGATGGTGTGAATGATGCACCGGCACTGGCAGCCGCTGATGTGGGTATTGCTATGGGCACAGGGGCTGATGTGGCCGTGGAAAGTGCGGGGATTACGCTGCTCAAAGGCGATCTCACCGGTATTGCCCGCGCGCATCATCTGGCAGAGGCGACAATCCGTAATATTAAGGAAAACCTGTTCTTTGCCTTTGTCTATAATGCACTGGGCATTCCTGTGGCCGCGGGGCTGCTCTATCCGTTTACCGGTACTTTATTGTCGCCGATGATTGCAGCGGCGGCGATGAGCCTGTCTTCGGTTTCAGTGATTGCCAACTCGTTGCGGTTGCGAGCATTGAAGCTCTAAATAAAAAGAAAGCGGGCAAAATGCCCGCTTTTTATTTGGCTCGAAACGGAAATTAGTAAGGGCTGTCGACCTTACCGGTTTCCACATAGACCGTCTTGATCTGACTGTAATGGGAGAGGGCGGCGAGGCCATTCTCACGGCCGATACCGGAGTTTTTATAACCGCCGAACGGCACTTCTACCGGAGTCAGATTATAGGCATTGATCCAGCAGGTGCCGGCTTTGAGTGCTGCAATCACACGATGACCGCGGGCGCTGTCTGCGGTGAACACACCGGCAGCAAGGCCGAATTCTGTATCATTGGCGCGGGCAATGACTTCATCTTCATCCTTAAAGGTCAGAATGCTCATTACAGGGCCAAAGATTTCTTCCTGTGCAATGGTCATATCATCGCTGACATTGGTGAAAATCGTCGGCTCGATATAATAACCGTTTTCCAGTCCCTGCAGGGCTGGTACACCGCCGCCGCAAACCAGATTTGCGCCTTCAGCCTTGCCCTTCTCAATATAGGACAAAACCTTGTCGCGCTGAGCAAGGCTCACCATTGGTCCCATCTGCGTGTTCGGATCAAGCGGATCGCCGATCTGAATAGCACGGGTGCGCTCAACCAGACGGCTCACAAAGTGCTCGGCAACAGCCTCATGCACGAAAACGCGGGTGCCGTTGGAGCAGACCTGACCGGTGGAATAGAAATTGCCGAGCATCGCGCCGCCAATAGCGTTTTCCAGATCTGCATCATCGAACACGATCAGCGGGGATTTGCCGCCGAGTTCCATGGTGACCTGTTTCATCTCGCTGCCAGCCTGCGCCATGATCTTTTTGCCCGTCGGCACGGAGCCGGTGAGCGAAACCTTGGCAACTTTAGGATGGCTGATGAGTGCGCTACCTGCATCACCAAAGCCCTGAACCACGTTGAAAAGTCCGTCCGGCAGACCGGCATCCTTGTAAAGCTGTGCGAGTGCCAGAGCTGATAGCGGTGTATTTTCCGATGGCTTGAACACCACCGCATTACCCATTGCCAGAGCAGGGGCAGATTTCCACGAGGCGATCTGGATCGGGTAATTCCATGCGCCGATACCGACGCAAACACCTAATGCCTCGCGGCGTGTATAGGCAAAAGGCCCGCCAAGTTCGACAAACTCGCCATTGAAACCGGAGATTACACTGCCGAAATATTCCATCGCATCGGCACCGGAGGCCGCATCGGCCACCAGTGTTTCCTGAATAGCTTTACCGGTATCCAGTGTTTCCAGTTCCGACAATTCCTGATTGCGCTCGCGCATCAGATCGGCGGCACGGCGCAGAATGCGGCCACGCTCAACAGGCTTGAGTTTCGCCCATTCAACCTGCGCTTTGGCAGCGGCTTCAACAGCCTGATCGACAATGGCTTGTGTCGCACCATGCAGGCGGGCAATGACTTCGCCGGTGGCAGGATAGATCACATCGAATACTTTTCCGGCCGTGTCTTCAACGAACTGACCATTGATAAAATGTGAGGCTTGCGGCTGTGCGCGCATGGGAAATTCCTTCAAAATTCTATGAGCTTTATAAATTAGCGATCGGATACTTGCCAGCGCGGACTGATCCACGGCTCCTGATTGGAGCGCGGCAGCGGCGTTTTGCCTAAGATATGGTCTGAAGCCTTCTCACCGGTCATGATCGACGGGCCGTTGAGATTACCATAAGGCACACGCGGGAAAATCGAACTGTCAGCCACACGCAGACCTTCAACACCGATCACACGACACTCCGGATCAACCACGGCCATAGGGTCGTTGACTGAACCCATTTTACAAGTACCGCACGGATGGAATGCACTCTCTGCATGGGTGCGGATGAAGTTATCCAGCTGCTCGTCTGTGACCTGATCATCACCCGGTTGAATCTCCCGTCCGCGATAGGCATCAAAAGCCTGCTGGCCGAAGATCTCGCGGGTCAAACGGATGCAATGGCGGAAGTCGCGCCAGTCATCCGGATGCGACATATAATTGAACAGGATTTTCGGTTTCTCTTTCGGGTCATTGGAGCGAAGCGTGACCGAACCGCGCGACTTGGAGCGCATTGGTCCCACATGCGCCTGAAAACCGTGGCCACCTGCTGCTGCTTTACCGTCATAGCGGATCGCAACCGGCAGGAAGTGGAACTGAATATCCGGATATTCCACACCGGCAGCTGAGCGCACAAAAGCAGCACCTTCAAAATGGTTGGTTGCGCCAAGACCGGATTTGAAGAACAACCACTCCGCACCAATACGCGCTTTGGAAAACAGGTTGAGGCTGGAATAGAGTGTAATCGGTTGCAGGCATTCCTGCTGCACATAGACTTCCATATGATCCTGCAAATTCGCGCCGACACCGGCACGGTCTGCTACGACCTCAATACCATGCTCGCGCAAATGCTCTGCAGGGCCGATGCCGGAAAGCATCAGCAGCTTTGGCGAATTGATGCTGGAAGCGGCGATAATCACTTCGCGCTTGGCTTTGATAACACTGACTGTGCCGGATTTTTCGATCTCAACGCCGGTCGCACGGCCATTCTCGATTACAACTTTGCGGGCGAAAGCATTGACCAGTGTCACATTGCGGCGTTTGAGGGCAGGACGCAGATAGGCATTGGCGGTTGACCAGCGACGACCGTGATGGATGGTTTGTTCCATCGGGCCGAAACCTTCCTGTTTCGAGCCGTTATAGTCATCTGTCGTTTCAAAACCGGCTTGTTTTCCTGCATCGTTAAAAGCTTTGAACAGCGGATTGCTGCGCTTGCCGCGCTGCACATGCATCGGGCCGCTGCTGCCGCGCCAGCCTTCTTCTCCACCATGGGAGTGTTCCATGCGCTTGAAGTAAGGCAGCACATCCGCATAGGACCAGCCACTGGCACCGCTCTCAGCCCAATGGTCGAAATCTTTGGCGTGACCGCGCACATAGACCATGCCATTGACGGAAGAAGAGCCGCCGATGACCTTGCCGCGTGGTGTAACCAGACGACGACCATTGAGATGCGGTTCCGGCTCGGTGTTAAAACCCCAATCATAGGTGGACATATTCATCGGGAAAGACAGAGCAGCCGGCATCTGGATTAGCGGCCCCATATCGGTGCCGCCATATTCGATGACGATTACAGAATGCTTGCCGTCTTCCGACAGGCGGTAGGCCATGGCTGAGCCGGCTGAACCGGAGCCGATGATAACGAAATCTGCTTCCATGCTGGACTCCTTAATGCCGGTTACGGGATGGCTTGGATGGCGCGCGTGCCAGTTGCACGGTGATGTAATCTTCGACCAGTGCAATGGCTTTCGGCGCTTCCGGCGCATCGGCACCGAGCGCGTGGCGGATATAGAGGCCGTCGATTAGGGCGCCGGTGCCTTCCGCAATATGTTGTGCGGTCTGTTTGTCTGTGAGCTGCTCCAGAGCAAAGCACAGATTGGAATGCAGGCGGCGTGCATAAATCCGCAACAGACGGCGCATCTCTAATGATTGTTGGGCATGGGCATAGAAGGTGAGCCATGCAGCAATCGTTTCATGGGCAAACTGTGAGGCGGAGAAGTTGACGCTGATAATTGCGGAAAGCCTTGCACGCGGGCTGTCTGCTGCCTGTAAGGCATGGCGCAGATCAGTGCCGAGTTCGCTCAGCAAGTGGCGCATCGTGGCTAATAGCAATTGATCCTTACCGCCGAAATAGTGATGCGCGAGCGCTGCCGATACACCGGCCTTGCGGGCGATTTGCGCAACAGTCACATCAAGTGAGCCGCGCTCACCGATTGTCTGAATGGCGGCCGAGATCAGGTCTTTCCGGCGCAATTCTTCCATTCCCACTTTAGGCATGTCTGTCTCACAAAATTGTTTGGATTTGGCTGATTATCGTTTTTATTGATTGATCAGTCAATCAAGAGTTTATTATTGTTTTATTTCAATAATATGATGGAAATTTAAAGTGAGAAAATCCGTTGACTGACGAGGTGGATGCGTTTTGACGGCATAAGACTATTTTGATAAATCAGCAGCAGTGAATGATGCGGAGTTTTAAAATGGCAAATCCGGTTTTGGTTGAAGTTGTGCGCGGGTGCGTGGTGGAAAGTCGCCACAGTGGTGCGCTGGCGCTGTTCGATGGTGACGGTAAGACCGTTCTAAACATCGGCGATGTAACGCGCCCGACCTATCCGCGTTCGGCAATCAAGGCTATTCAGGCGCTGCCATTCGTGGAGAGCGGTGCGGCTGATGCCTATGGGTTTGGCAATGAAGAGCTGGCAATGGCCTGCGCTTCCCATTCCGGTGAGCCGGAACATGTGGCGCGTGCAGCTTCGATGCTGGCGAAGGCCGGTTTGTCCTGTGAAGATCTGGAATGCGGTGCGCATTGGCCGTCTGACCAGAAAGTGCTGATTGAAGTTGCCCGCAGCGGCAAGGAGCCGACAGCACTCAATAATAACTGCTCCGGTAAACATGCCGGTTTTCTCTGCACCTGCGCCCATATGGGTTTGAAAGTCAAAGGCTATGTGCAGGCCAATTCGCAGATCCAGACAATTGTGCGTGAAACCATGCAGGAAGTGACCGGCGCGGTGCATAATGCTGATGAATATGGCACGGATGGTTGCTCCATCCCGACCTATGCTATTGGTCTTGATGCTATGGCACGTGGTTTTGCCCGTATGGCAACCGGCACAGGTCTGGCTCCTGTTCGTGCGCAAGCCGCCAAACGTTTGCTGGATGCCTGTATGGCTGCGCCGTTTTATGTGGCTGGCAGCCGTCGTGCCTGTACTGAGCTGATGGAACTCGCACCTGGTCGTATTTTTGTGAAAACCGGTGCGGAAGGTGTGTTCTGCGGTGCCGTGCCTGAACTGGGTGTAGGCTTTGCCATGAAATGCGATGATGGCGCCACTCGTGCGGCAGAAGTTATGGTGACCCGTCTGCTGGCACAGCTCTTTGCAAAAGATGCAGAATTGTCGGGCAAGCTGGAAGCACGTGCAACGCGCCGTATGAGTAACTGGAACGGCATTGATTTCGGTCATATTGCACCATCGTCCGCTCTGGTTGATGAACTGAAAGCTGTTTCTGTCTGATATTGAAAAATACTATAAGTATTTAATAATTAAGCCGCGCATCATAAAGATGTGCGGCTTAATTGTTTTTCCGCGCAGCTTGCTTTTGTTGTGGTTACTTCCTACCTTTAAATTATGAGCAGAGCTTTTACAAAAGAACAGGACGATGTTCCTTCCGGTTTGGTGGAACGTCCGGTCAGTCACCACCGCAATCTGGTTACTCAAAACGGCCTCAAGCTGATTGAGGCTGAACTGTCACGTCTGCAAACCGAACTGGGGCAGGCGACAGCCAGCGGGGACAAGGCCGCAATTGCTCATGTCTCCCGCGATTTGCGCTATTGGACAGCGCGGCGGGAGAATGCAGAACTGACACTGGCTGATAAAGACGGTGAAGTGATCCGCTTTGGTATGCAGGTGACTGTTGAGAATGAAGACGGCCGTCAACAGAGCTGGATGATTGTCGGCGAGGATGAGGCTGACCCGTCCAAGGGTACGATTTCTCACATCTCACCGCTTGCTGTAGCATTGTTTGGCAAGAGCAAGGGTGATCTGGTGACCGTGAATGGCCGCGAGCTGGAGATTATCAGCTTTAAAGTCATCAAATAGATAAGTTGCCGGCTCTGTTCAGAGCCAGCCTTTTCTGCGGAAGAAGTAAAGCGGGATCAGCGCAGAGATAACCATCAGCCCCAGTGCTGCTGGATAGCCCCATTTTTCTGAGAGCTCCGGCATGAAGCTGAAATTCATGCCATAGATCGAAGCGATCAGTGTCGGCGGCATGAAGCCGACTGCGGCCACTGAGAAGATTTTAATAATCGCGTTTTGTTCAACCGAGATCAGCCCGACAATGGTATCGAGCAGGAAGTTGATTTTATTGTTGAGAAAATCAACGTAATTCTCAAGCGACTGCGTATCCCGCTCCAGTGTTTTCAGCCATGCACGGGTATCTTTGGCCTGTGTCTTGGGAGAACTGTTGGCGGTAATATAGACCAGCAACCGGCGAATACCGGACAGGCTTTCACGCATCCTTGAGAGAAACGTACCATGGGCACCGATTTCATTGAGGATTTCGCGGAAATTCTGGGTCGACATCGGGCGTTTGTTATCCGGACGGCGGTAAATGCGGTGTGACGCATTGTCGATTTTTTCGCTCACGCCTTCAATGAAATCCGCCAGCCGGTTGGTATTGGTCTCGATAATGCCAAGCAAAACGCAAAGGCTGTTGGTGCGGCTGTTAATCAGGCCGTTGCCGCTTTTAGCTGTGCGCGCGACATAAAGCACAAAGGATTTAGGCTGCGCATAGCGCACGCTGATGAGCAGTTTATCCGTCAGAATGAAAGTGACAGGGCTGACGATCCGGTGGTCATCTTCTGCAAGATGCAGGAATGGTGCTGTCAGATATTGCGCGCCGTTTTCACTATAAAACCGGCTGGATTCTTCAATCTCTCCCATATCTTCCCGCGTCGGGATGGGGATATTCGCCCATTTTTCAACCTGACTTTCCTCTTCGGCAGTCGGATTGACCAGATCGATCCAGAGTGATTTTTGCAGAAGATCGTCTGTAATCTGCGTTGCAGGTTCAACCGGAATGAGAAGGTCGCCGTTGCGATAATATACAGTCAGCATCTTTGCTCAAAAATCCCTGTCAATAAAATGAAACAGCACTATAGCCGTATATATGTAAATAAGGCATGTCGATGCTGGTGACATATCTCCGCCTGCTGTGGACACATCCCGCGGTTAAAGATATATCAATCAGAGTTCAAATAACGGACTATAGCACCGGCGCATAAACCGGAACCGGTTTTCGCAAGGCGCGATGCATAGTTTCAATAATTCAGAGTGTCCTTTCTGTGTCCGAACGGGCGCACGATGCTTTGAAGAAAAACAGGAATAGTAATTTTATGTCTGTCACGGGCGAGCCGCTGCTGGCTGAAGGTAATCTGCATACGATAACTGAAACAGCAATTTCACAGCCCGTTCAGTCTAAACCGGCATCATCTGTGCATCACGGCATGACACCGGTCTATCGTCTGCTTGCGGGGCTGTGTCTGGTACTGATTGCCCTGAATCTGCGTCCGTTATTCTCCAGTTTTTCAGCGCTTCTGCCTGAAATTATTGCCTCTACAGGTATCAGCTCTTTGACTGCAGGGCTGCTGACGACTTTACCGGTTTTTTGTTTGGGCTTTTTCGCACCTCTGGCTCCTAAATTCGGCGAGCGCATCGGTATGGAGCGCACATTGCTGCTGGCGGTATTGCTGCTGGCCTTCGGCACATTTCTGCGTGGCACCGGACCGGTTACGCTGATGTTTGCCGGTACTGTGCTGGCAGGAGCCTGTATTGCAACCTGTAATGTGTTGCTTCCCGGCATTGTAAAACGTGATTTTCCAGACAAAGCAGCTTTGCTGACCGGTTTTTATACTATGGCGCTGAGCGGCGGCGCGGCAATTGCCGCTGCTGTGACTTTGCCCGTTTACAGGGCGTTTGATAATTCATGGCAGCAGGCGCTGAGCCTGTGGGCGGTTCCGGCGCTGATCGTCGGTATACTCTGGGGTGTGCTGACATGGCGTGTGAAACATCAGCGGGCGGCCAATAAAAGCAAAGTCACCGGATTGTGGCGTGATAAAATCGCGTGGCAGCTGACCTTCTTCATGGGCTTGCAGTCATCGCTGGCTTTCACCGTGTTCGGCTGGTTGTCGCCGATCCTGCGTGAGCGCGGACTGGATGGTATTACGGCTGGTGCTGTGGTTTCCGTCTCTATCGGTATGCAGCTGATTGCCTGTCTGGTTGTGCCGACAATTGCGGTGCGTTCACGCAATCAAAGCCTTTTGAATGTGATCCTGATTGCTTTTGCGACCATCGCCATGCTGGCCATGCTGTTTATGCCGCTCTGGTCGGTCTGGTATTGGGCGGTTTTGCAAGGCATCGGTCTCGGCGGATTGATTGCTGCGGCTATGACCGAAATCGTGCTGCGCTCACCAAATCCGCGCGTGGCATCGCATCTGTCCGGCATGGTGCAATTTGTCGGTTATATGATTGCATCAGTTGTGCCGCTGCTGATCGGCATTATCCATGATCTGACCGGAACTTACACGGCCAGTGCCATGCTGTTTGTGGCTATCGGTCTTGTGGCAGCATGGAATGGCTGGGGAGCAGGGCGTGCTCTGCATGTGCAGGCCGACAGTGAGTAAATAAAAAGCCCCTCGAAAGAGGGGCTTTTTGCTGAGGTACTGACCTCAGATAAACTGGCCGAGACCCGGAATAGAATTCACAACATCATCAACGGTCTGCGCACCGGCTTTTTCTTTTGCGAAAGCAATGGTTTCTTTCGCCACGCCGGTGATTTCACCCATGCCGAGGCCTGCGCCCATCAGCTTGGAACCAAGGCCCATTACGCCGCCCATCATATTGGAGAGGAAGCCGCCTTTATCTGCCGAGGCAATCAGTTCCTGTGCGCCCGGAATTCCGGCGATCAGCGCGCCGACTTTATCCTGCGGGCCTTCTTTTTCGAGAAAGGCAAGGATCAGGCCGACAGCTTTTTCTGCTGTGGCGCTATCAACACCAACATTATTGGTAATACGTGAAATCAGCTCTTCCATGATAGTCTCCCAAAAATTGACGTTTACGTAATAAGCACTCTGCCGTGATGAAATCAAGCCTGCTCTGATGCCGGTGTATCATAAAATGCAATGAACAGGCGGGAAATAACCGGTGAACAGGTCGTAGAATATTGTTCTGATGTTACAGGACGATTATAGATTATAATGATTTGTGCCGTGGCTCAGATTATTCGGCGTGAGAATGAACGGATGAGGAGTATGTCTATGCCTGCTGAAGGAAGCATTTTTCTGGGTGCCAGCCGTAAACCGGATAATAGTTACCAGCAACCGGAAGAACTGGCGCTGAAATATGCCAACCGGCACGGGCTTGTGACCGGCGCTACCGGTACGGGTAAAACTGTGAGTCTTCAGGTTATGGCTGAGGCTTTTTCCGCAGCCGGTGTGCCGGTTTTCTGCGCGGATATTAAAGGTGATTTGTCCGGTATTGCCGCTATCGGCGAGAAAAATGATTTCTCGATAAAACGTGCCGAGGAGATTCACCTTGATCCTTATGACATGCATGCGACACCGGTTATCTTCTGGGATATTTTCGGCGAGCAAGGACATCCGATCCGCGCTACCATTTCCGAAATGGGGCCATTGCTGCTGGCTCGCCTGATGAACCTAACAGATGCGCAGGAAGGCGTGCTGAATATTGCTTTCCGTGTGGCGGATGAAGAGGGGCTTCTGCTCCTTGATATGAAGGATTTGCAGTCGCTGCTGACCCATGTGGCCGAGCGCGCGCCTGAACTCTCCATCCAATATGGCAATATCAACAAGGCATCGGTCGGTGCAATTCAGCGCTCGCTGCTGGTGCTGGAGCAACAGGGCGGCACGTTCTTTTTTGGTGAACCTGCTCTGAGCATTTCTGATCTGATGCGTACAACCACCGACGGGCGCGGCCTTGTCAGTGTATTGGCCGCTGACAAACTGATGATGAACCCGCGGCTGTACTCCACATTTCTGCTCTGGCTGATGTCGGAGCTGTTTGAACAATTGCCGGAGGTTGGTGATCCGGAAAAGCCGCGTCTGGTGTTCTTCTTTGATGAAGCGCATTTGCTGTTTGATGAGGCGCCAAAGGCATTGCTTGATCGTATTCAGCAGGTTGTGCGCCTGATCCGCTCCAAAGGCGTGGGTGTTTATTTTGTGACGCAGAATCCGCTGGACGTGCCGGAAGTGGTGCTGGCGCAGCTCGGTAATCGTGTGCAACATGCGCTGCGTGCCTATACGCCGCGCGAGACAGCGGCGGTTAAAACAGCTGCGGATACATTCCGTCCAAATCCGGATTTCGATACATTTAAAGCGATTACGCTGTTGTCTACCGGTGAGACGCTGGTCTCAACCTTGCAGGCCAAAGGTATCCCTTCGATGGTGCAGCGCACTTTGATGCGTCCGCCTGCATCGCGGATCGGGCCTTTGACAGCAGATGAGCGGGCGAAGCTGATCGCAACCAGTCCGGTATCCGGTCAGTATGATCGTGCAATTGACCGTGAATCTGCCTTTGAAATTCTGCAGAAACGGGCGCAGGAAAAAGTCGCTACAGTCGAGCAGCAACAGGCGGAGCAGGATAGCGGCAGCTGGACAGATTATCTGTCATCCACCCTTGGCGGCGGCAAACGCGGCAGCCGTCAGACTGTTGCGGAAACCGCAGTGAAAAGCGTGGTGCGGACTGTGAGTAATTCGCTCGGCCGTGCCATCGTGCGCGGCATTCTGGGCGGCTTCAAACGCTGATTGATCTATAAGAAAAAGGCGGGCTGCTGTGCAACCCGCCTTTTTAATTGATATCAATTACATAACCAGAATTGGTGTTTTATTCGGTACGCGGTCGTAGAGGTCGATCACGTCCTGATTGACCATACGGACACAGCCGGACGAAACGGCTTTACCGATTGACCACCATTCCGGATTGCCGTGGATACGATAAAGCGTATCAACACCATCCTTAAAGATATACAGAGCGCGTGCGCCGAGCGGATTGGTCAGTCCCGGTGCCATACCGCCATTGCGGGCGCTGTATTTTTCCAGTTCCGGCTGACGGCCGATCATATCATCCGGCGGTGTCCAGCGCGGCCATTTGCGCTTCCACTGAATAAGAGCGCGGCCTGACCATGAAAAGCCTGCACGGCCGATACCCACGCCGTAGCGCAGTGCCTGACCATCCTGCATCACCAGATAGAGAAAGCGGTTCGCGGTATCGACAACCACGGTGCCCGGCATCTCACCGGTCGGGTCCTGAACGAGCTGGCGGTAATATTTCGGATCAATTTTCTGAAACGGGACAGCAGGAATCGAATAGCCTTCATCTTCAACCGCCGCATACATGCTGGCATAAGGGCCGGTTGCGCCGCCATTATTGATCGGCGGGGCGACCGGAGCCGGACCGCCGGTCATGTCGATTACCGGAATATTACGGCTGATCTGCGTACAGCCTGCCAATCCGGCAGCGGCTGTGACCGACAGCGCCGACATGAAAGAGCGGCGGGAGAAAGAATTTTCCATATTTAAACCAGTCTTTTCAGAACGTTTTTAAATTATGAGTGTGTGCCCGATACATGCAGCGCGTAAGCCCGCGTAAACAATATATTCAGACACGACCCGACAGAGCCGTTCAATCAGTGCCGTAAGGGCGAGGGACGGAACGGTATAATGGCCTGACGGCCGGAAAGATGGATCTGCCGAGAATTACGCTGATGAAAATATGATTAGGATTCCGGCAGAACATCCCTGCATAAAGCTGGTCAAAAATTGCCACAATATGGCTAAGAACTTATGAATTTTTAAGATTACACGGATGCTTATATATCTGTTGCTGTCTTGCAACAGGAAATGTTATGTTATTACTGCGCGGTTTAGGGTTTATACAATGCGCTGACATTCAATGATGGTCGCTTAAGCCGCTGTCGCTCTTATGAAAACCGGTTGTGATGTAATTGTTTGGTTTTATTACAGCTTTGACAGGGCGCTTACCCACAGTCTCATGTGATAATAATTTAAAATTTCCGTGATTTTTCGCAGAACTGTCGTTCTCTGCATTGCCCGCGTGCCTGTGTCGGCCTATGTAATACAGGCATGAAGAATTTGGGTGGCGGAAACTTGAAGCCGCCCACACCAAGAGGAGAAACACCATGGCTTTTGAATTGCCTGCTCTGCCTTATGACTATGATGCGCTTACCCCTTATATGTCCCGTGAAACCCTTGAGTTTCACCATGACAAGCATCATCAGGCCTATGTAACCAACGGCAACAAGCTGCTTGAAGGTTCGGGTCTGGAAGGCAAGAGCCTTGAAGACGTAGTTAAAGAAAGCTACGGCAAAAATCAGGCACTCTTCAACAATGCCGGCCAGCATTACAACCATATCCACTTCTGGAAATGGATGAAGAAAAACGGCGGCGGTAACAAGCTGCCTGCTAAGCTGGAAGCTGCAATCAAATCCGATCTCGGCGGTTACGACAAGTTCCGTGAAGATTTCATCGCGGCTGGTGCCGGTCAGTTCGGTTCGGGCTGGGCATGGCTGTCGGTTAAAGACGGCAAGCTGGAAATTTCCAAAACACCAAACGGCGAAAACCCGCTGGTACACGGCGCGACACCAATTCTCGGCGTCGACGTATGGGAACATTCCTACTATATCGACTACCGCAATGCGCGTCCGAAATATCTGGAAGCTTTCGTCGACAGCATGATCAACTGGGATTATGTGCTTGAGCTTTACGAAAAAGCTTAATAATTCGGCCTGATGAAAAGCCTCCTTCGGGAGGCTTTTTTATTGTTACAAAAAATTAATCTGATGAACTGACGTTTTTATAGATATTCTAAATCGCATTACTATAATCATTCTAAATTGAGTATTGTGCTTACAATATTCAAATAAACTCATATTCGCGATTAAAGGACGCTGTTCATGCAAAAATCTTTGGCAATCTTCTCTGCTTTATTCATGCTGACAAGTGCGGCTTCAGCGTCACCGGTGACTGACCGTCAGGCGCTGATGAAAGATGTCGGCCGCTCAATGGGCGTGCTGGGACCAATTATGAAAGGCGAAAAGCCGTTTGAAGCAGAAGCCGTTCAGGCCGCGCTTGAGCAGCTGAAAGCAGATGCCATCAAGATGGATGCAGAAAAGCTGTTCCCTAAGGGCTCGGAAAGCGGTGATACTGCTGCTGCGCCTAAAATCTGGGAAGATGAAGCCGGTTTTAAAGTTGAAATTGAAAAATTCCGTACAGCGACTGCAGCCGCTGCGGATGCCAAGCCGCAGGATGTTGATGCACTGCGTGTGAGCATGAAAGATGTTGGCGCAAGCTGCGGCACATGCCATCAGGCTTACCGCATCAAGAAATAACAGGCTTAGCCTGAAGCACATCCCGAAAATTGTTTCGGGATGTGCGTTCATTTAAAGCGATCAATATTTTCAGTCTGAAATCATATTGGAAATATTACAGGCGCTGCGCAGATTATTCCTTGCGCTTTAACAGGGTAAGAATTTGATATGAAACGTAAATTGATATCCGCAGCTTTGCTTTGTGCTGTAACCGGTGCCGGTGTTTTCTGGTTTCTGACACAGCCTGTGCATGTTGACCGCGCTGCGCTGGACAAGCTGGCGGCAGGGGATATCAAAAACGGCGAACAGATTTTCTATGCAGGCGGTTGTGCCTCATGCCATGCGGCTCCGGGAGCATCAGGCGATGCCAAGCTGGTTCTGTCCGGCGGGCATGAGCTGAAAACCGATTTCGGGACTTTCATAGCTCCCAATATTTCACCGTCTGCCGCCGGTATCAAAGACTGGACATTGGCCGAATTTGCCGATGCCATGCTGGAAGGTACTGGGCGCAACGGAGAGCACCTTTATCCGTCTTTTCCTTATACATCCTATACCCGCATGAAATTGCAGGATGTGGCGGATCTTTATGCCTTCATGAAAACCCTGCCGGCTTCGGATGAAGCATCGAAACCGCATGAGCTTGGCTTTCCGTTCAATGTGCGCCGCGGGCTTGGCCTCTGGAAAATGCTTTATCTGAATGATGCGCCTGCCGTTCAGCTGAATAATCCGGATGCGCAGCTGCAGCGCGGACAATATCTTGTAGAAGCCATGGGGCATTGTGGCGAATGCCATACGCCGCGTAATGCATTTGGTGGTTCTGATACAGCGCAATGGCTGGCCGGTGCGGTTTCGGCAGAAACTGACAGTCAGGGAAAGCGCGGTGTCGTGCCGAATATCACAGGCGGTGAGGGCGGCATTTCCGGCTGGAGCGCTGGTGACATTGCTTATGGTCTGGAAAGCGGATTTACACCGGATTTTGACTCGATGGGAGGTTCAATGACCGATGTGATCGCCAATACTTCAAAGCTTCAGGCTTCTGACCGCGAGGCAATTGCCGCTTATCTCAAAGCCATTCCTGCCCATAAAGATGGTTATGTTTCTCAATAGGTTAACCGTGTTTCTGCCTCACGGCTTTGTCATTACTTAAATTGGTTATTGTCCATTAGCATGATCGTGCCGGTCGGCATATTTCTGTCGGACAGAAGGGATTGCCGCATCCGGAAGAGTGTGAAGCCTGTCTGTTCGCCTGAACAGCGCATCGTTTCTGGAGGATGCAGGAATGCAAAATGATAAAAGCCGGCAGAAAAGCACTGCCTGTCGCACAGTCTATGTAACCGAACTAACCGATGGTATTCTTGACCCTGAGCGTGCCATGCTGGGACCTGTGGCTGATGGCGGTACAATTATCGCCAATACCGCACCCGGTTGCTGGGGGCCTATGATTACGCCCGCCATTCGCGGCGGTCATGAGGTAACGCGGCCCGTAGCTGTTGAAGGTGCTGAAATCGGTGATGCGATTGCCATTCGCATCCGCTCCATTGTTGTAACATCTGCTGCTACGGCTTCCGGTTCGGACAGTGTGGTGACAGGCCGTAATAATGGTGATCCGTTCTGTGCTGCTGTCTGCGCGGAATGCGGTACGGAATGGCCTGCCACCCATATTGAAGGTATCGGCCAGAGCGCTATCCGTTGTGATAAATGCGGAGCCGATGCCACGCCGTTTAAGATTGAAAACGGCTATACAATTGTCTTTGATGACGAGCGCAGCATTGGTGTAACTGTCGGAAAAGCCAGAGCCGAAGCCATGGCACCGGATGCCGCAAAGATTATGGCACTGCCGGATACATCCGTTCAAAATCCGGTTATGACTTTTGCTCCCGCTGATCTGGTCGGTGTGGCCACACGTCTGCGGCCTTTCCTCGGTCAGTTGGGCACAACACCTTCAAAAGCGATGCCGGATTCCCATAATGCCGGTGATTTCGGTTCGTTTTTGCTCAATGCGCCGCATAAATACGCACTGACACCGGATGAATTGGCGCGCAACAAAACTGACGGCCATCTTGATGTAAATTCTGTCCGGCAGGGCGCGATACTGATCTGTCCGGTGAAAGTGCCTGGCGGCGGTGTTTATCTGGGCGATATGCACGCATTGCAGGGTGACGGTGAAATTGCCGGTCATACCTGCGATGTTGCAGGCGTGGTTACGCTTGAGGTGCATGTTATCAAAGGGCTGGCGATTGACGGGCCGCTGCTGTTTCCTGTGGCTGAAGATGTGCCTTATCTGGCGCGTCCTTTAAATGCCATTGAGCGCCAGCGTGCTGAGGCACTTGGCAAGGCCAATGGTGTGACAGCAATTGAGCGCGATGCACCGGTTACCGTAATCGGCAGCGGGGCAACGCTGAATGAAGCGACAGAGAACGGTCTGAAACGTGCGGCGGATCTTTTTGATGTTACGGTTCCTGAAATTATGAACCGTGCAACAATGCTTGGTGCGATCGAAATCGGCCGTCATCCGGGGATCGTCCGCGTCACCTTCCGTATGCCGCTGAAAAAGCTGGAAGAGAAGGGGCTGGCCGGTTTTGCCCGCTCACTCTATGATCTTGACTGATCTGCTTTTGCATAATGGTTTAAAAAGAAAAGCACCGGAATTTCCGGTGCTTTTTTATTTCAGAGGTGGGAGACGGTTATTCCCACTCCATTTCACCTTTGATGACTTTGGCGCCTAGCTCAAGGCTGGATATGCCACCCAGATCAGGATAGCGCTTTTTCATAGCGGCAATCAGCTCTTCGCTGTTTTTGGCTTTGGCCTGTTCTTCCTCGAAAGCGACCAGATAGTCTTTGGTGAAAGTAACTGCAGAAATATCGGTTTTTGAACCGGCGCTCATATGGGCAGGTACAACAATTTCAGGATTGCGTGCCGCAATGGCATCCAGGGTTTTGATCCATGCCTGACGCTGCTCTGCTTTTGGTGTGTCGGCAAGCCATACATGTTCACCGGCAGTGACCAGAACACCACCGAAAACAGCCTTCAGAGACGGTACCCAGAGGTAACGGCGGTTCGGCATATTCTCTGCATCAATGATCTCGATTTTCTTGCCTTCCAGATCCAGCTCTTTGATATCTGAAGCTTCAGGTATCACCACATCAGCCAGCGTCTGCGGGCCGTTTTCTTTCAGCTGCGGACCCCAGACTTTCAGCTTGCCTTCTACATTGCCTTTAATGGCTTCAACCGTCGCCGGTGCGGCAATCACTTTCGCATCGGGAAACGCGGCTTTGACAGGGCCGAGGCTGAAATAATAATCAGGATCGCTCTGGCTCACATAGATTGTTGTCAGTGTTTTGCCGCTTTCCTTGATTTTTTCTGCGAGGGTTTTGCCGTCTGAAAGCGTGAAACCGCCATCCAGCAGAATCGCTTCTTTTTCGCCGGTCAGCAGAACGGGTGTGCGGAGAAAGCCGTTTTCATCTGCCTGAAAGAATTGCCAGTTCAGTGCTTTATTTTCCTGCGCATGGGCAGAGGATACGGAGAGGACGGAAGTTGCAAGTGTCGCGGCAACAGCCGCTGAGGTCAGAAACTGTGTTGCTGTTTTTAAAAATGTCATGGTCTTTTCCTTCACCGGAGGGATGATATCGGTGTTGCGGAAATTAAGGAGCAAAGCGCCGCTGACAAGAAGGCATGTAAAAATCCGCAGGTTACAGCAAAGTAACCGGCTGCGGTTAAAAAGCGGAATTTCAAGGGTTTTCAGGTAATTCCGCTTTGTTTCATCACGGTGAACACAGTGTAAATAGTGTTGCTTTTAGCGTTTCAGGCATTTGGCTGCGCGGGGCAGGCCTGCGCTATAGAGACTTTGCATTGTGTAAAGCCAGCCTTTGCATTCTTCCAGCGAGGGGAAACAGCGATAACGGCTGATCACCTCCGGATAGTCGCTGCTGACAAAGGCGCTTTCGCCAAGCCCCTGAAAAATGCCGACAATAACACCGCTGCCACGCGGAGGCGGATTGCAGCGCTGCCCTGCATATTCGCTGACATTTTTACGAACCGCGGCTTCCGCCTGTGGTGTTGAGATGGTGGTCAGAGCCAGAATGCTTAAAGCGGACACGCAAAGCCCTAACCCGCTTTTGCTGAGGAAATTCAGAGACATGAATGGCATGGCTTAATCCTTTCCCGTTATCGGAAGGCACGGCAGAGCAGAATTTTCTGCTCTGCCGGTTCATATCTTTATGCGCCTGTTACAGTCTGTCTGCAACCTTAAGTGCGAAAGCATAATTATAGGCGACTTCTTCCAGCTGCGAGAAACGCCCTGAAACACCGCCATGGCCTGCTTCCATATTGATTTTGAAAAGCACAGGATTGCCGCTGGTGGACTGATCGCGCAGTTTAGCAACCCATTTTGCCGCTTCCCAATAGGTAACACGCGGGTCGGTCAGGCCTGCTGTTGCCAGTATCGGCGGATAATTTTGCGCCGATACATTGTCATAAGGGGAGTAGGACGCAATGGTGCGGTAGTCCGTTTCCGATGCAATCGGATTGCCCCATTCCGGCCATTCCGGCGGGGTCAGCGGCAGGCTGTCATCCAGCATAGTATTCAGCACATCCACAAACGGCACATCGGCAATTATCCCGCCAAATGCTTCCGGAGCCATATTGGTGATAGCGCCCATCAGCATGCCGCCTGCCGAACCGCCATGGGCGATAATCCGGTCATGACGGGTGAAATTCTCTGCCACAAGATGTTTTGCTGCAGCGATGAAGTCAGTGAATGTATTGACCTTATGTTCCCGTTTGCCGTTTTCATACCAGGCAAAGCCTTTGTCTTTGCCACCGCGAATATGGGCAATGGCATAGATAAAACCACGGTCAACCAGAGAGAGGCGTGTGGTCGAGAAACTTGCCGGAATGGAGCTGCCATAAGCGCCATAGCCATAGAGAAGACATGGAGCCGAGCCGTCCAGCGGTGTGTCCTTATGGGCGAGAATGGAAACCGGTACCAGTTCACCATCCGCCGCCGGTGCAAGGAGCCTGCGGGTGACATATTTTTCAATCACATGGCCGCTTGGCACTTCCTGCGTTTTCAGCAGCACGCGTTCGCGTGTGACCATATTATAATCAAAGAGCTGGCTCGGCGTGGTCATGGAGGAATAGGAAAAACGGATCACATCCGTGTCATATTCAGCGCTGCCATGCAGGCCAAGCGAATAGGCTTCTTCATCAAAAGCAATGGCATGTTCTGTCCCGCTGCTGCGCTCACGGATAACAATACGCGGCAGGCCATTATTACGCTCAAGCCAGACCAGATGATTTTTATAAGCAGCAACATCCAGAATAATTGTGCCGGATTTCTCGGCAACGACTTCCGTCCAGTTTTGTTTTTGCGGGGCACTGACCGGTGCGGACATAATCTTGAAGTCCTTTGCACCGTCAATATTGGTGAGAATATAGAAAACATCCCCGCCTTCTGTGAGGCTGTATTCAATACCGGTTTCGCGCGCTGCCACGAGCTGTGGCTTTGCCTGCGGATTATTGGCCGGTATCAGCCAGACTTCAGAGGTCTCATGATCCTGAATATTGATGAAAACAAAGTCATTCAGTGAACTGCCGGAAACATTCATGAAGAAACCGGCGTCTTTTTCTTCATAGATCAGCGCATCCTGATCCTGTTGCGTGCCGGTACGGTGATAGAATAATTTGGCCGGGCGATGATTATCATCCATCTGCACATAGAAAACACCCTGACTTGCTGCATCCCATACAGTTCCGCCTGCGGTGGATGTCAGCAAATCCGCACTGTCTTCCAGTGTGGAGAGATCGCGGATTTTAATGTCGTAAAATTCGGAGCCTTTGGTGTCGGCAGACCATGCCAGTGCTTTATGGTCAGGCGAATAGTCCAGTCCGCCAAGGCTGAAATAGGCAAGGGATGCTGCTTCCTTGTCGCCGTCGATCAGAATGGTTTTCTCGCCGCCATCCCGCGGTGTTCTGAAATATTGCGGATGCTGCCCGCCGGTGACATAGGAAATACCATAGGCATAGGCTCCGTCTTTGACCGGCACACTGGAGTCATCTTCCTTGATACGGCCTTTCATTTCCGAAAACAGTTGTTTTTGCAGCTCCTGCGTATCTGCCATCAAGGCTGACTGATAGGCGTTTTCAGCCTCAAGATGCGAACGGATTTGTGCATCCAGCAGGGAAGGATCGCGCAGAACATCCTGCCAGTTGGCAGCGCGCAACCAGTGATATTCATCATGGCGGACAATACCGTGGCGCGTGTCGCTGAACGCCTTCTTCTCAGTTGCTGGGGCGTTGTGCTTAGGGAATGAATGCTGGTTCATACTGTTTCCGGTATTGTTGCCAAGATGAGATGTAAAATTTGAGGCTGTCAGGCTTCAGTAAAATATAATGCTGTGCCGTTCATGCAGAAGCGCAGTCCGGTTGGTGCAGGGCCGTCAGGAAATACATGGCCGAGATGCGCATCACAATCGGCGCAGCGTATTTCTGTACGGTTCATACCATAGGAATGATCCTCAAAAGCGCTGACAGCTTCCGGTTCAGCCGGACGGGTGAAACTCGGCCAGCCTGTTCCGGAATTGAATTTATCTTCGGAATTGTAGAGCAGACGGTCACAGCAGATACAGTGATATGTGCCGTGGAGTTTGAGATCAAAATCAGGGCTGGAAAATGCGCGCTCTGTGCCATGCTGGCGCGTGATCTTATATTGTTCCGGTGTGAGCTGCTCGCGCCATTCGGCATCGGTTTTCTGAACTTTAAGCGGGCGTTGGGGCATGTTTTTCTCGGACATGATGGTTCTCCGGCGGTTCAGCATACATTCGGAAAGTATAAGGCGTTTTCAAGCCGAATGTGCGTTATTCATAAAGACAGGTCAAAAAGAGCAGGACTGATCTGGTTTAGTCAGGCCTGCCTGTGTTCAGAATAGTCATTTTTCCAATATATGGGGATATTAACCGCTTTTTAAAAGGTGAATATACAACCGTGTATTTTCAAAGGCATAATATGAACATACGCAGGCGTTTGATCTGCCCGTGCGGCGGATAATCTTATGAAAGCAGGTTTTTTTGCAAAAATCCTTGTATAAAATATCCGGGGCCATGAATTGCCAGAAAAATGACTTAATATAGAAATACAGGATTTTTTGATAGAATAGCAAATATCCGCAAAATTGCTTCATATCGCAGTGTTTGCTGAGTTTTACTGTAGTTTGTTTCAAGAGGCGAAATTTCACGTTTTTGGTGAATTTGTTTGCTGAAGATAGTTTCAGAAGCATGTTTTTACATTGTACTATGTGTATAACAGGCTCCGATTGATAATCTTCAGATGAGAAGAGAAATAGTTTTCTGTTTTCGACAGGTTCGCAGATATTAATTCTCGTGATCTTGAGTGTTGAAATTTAATTGTTTAGTCAAAAAATACAGCATCACTTAACAAAATCGTGAAATAAATTGACATTTTACAAATTTTACAGATATGAGAAGATGATTGCGGGTGGCAAGCTAAGGTTAAACTGGTTGATTGGTGAATGGATAGACTTCTCATGTATTTTCAGAGGGTTTCCAGTCAGCAATATTTATAGGTAAAGGAAGTATAATGGAACATCCAGAGACTGTGGTTTCTGCTGACGAACTGCTGCTCAGTCTTACAGCTGATGTTGTTGCCGCTTATGTCAGCAATAACTCAATACGTGCCGGTGAAGTGCCTGCATTGATCGCTGATGTTCATGCAGCATTTGCCCGTTCAGGTGTTCGTGAAGAAGTGGTTGCTGTGGTTGAAAAGCCTAAACCGGCAATCAGCCCGAAAAAATCAGTTCACGACGATTATATTATCTGCCTGGAAGATGGTAAGAAATTTAAATCGCTGAAGCGCCACCTGATGACCCATTATAATCTGACGCCGGAACAGTATCGTGAGAAGTGGGATCTGGATCCTAACTATCCGATGGTTGCTCCGAACTATGCTGCAGCCCGCTCGCAGCTTGCTAAGAAAATGGGTCTTGGTCGTAAGCGTAAAGCTGCCTGATCCGGCCTGTATCTCTTCAACGAGATATCAAGAGATAAACAACGGCGCGAAAGTGCCGTTGTTTTTTTATGTATTATCAAAGCAGTTGCAGCAGGCGTGTCTGCGCTTGTTTCAGCGCAATGTGCCGGTTGATATCGTAACTCCAGTGTTTATTCAGACCTTTCAGACGTTCTCTTTTGATAAGCCGCGTTAGTTTCGCTGCAATACTTGCTCTCTTTTCGGCCGGTGCATTTAAGGCCTGTTGCAAGTCGATGCCGCAGCTCATCTGTAAGGCGACGGATTGCGCTGCCTGAAGTGCATCTTCTTTACGGTTTTCCAGAAACAGCTGTTTTTCCTGTTGCAGAGTGGCTGACATTGTTAATCCCCTTCATCATGCAGGGGATTATGATGTTTTGCTGCTGGCGGGGGATAAGCAGATATTTTTAATTTTTAAATGTAGTATTGGTTGTTTGAGTATTTTTATTATGATTAAATTTGATTGTTTGATAAAATGTTTTTATTGAATGACTTGTATCTATGTATAGATTCTTTTTTAATGTTTGTTATTTGAATTTAATTGTATATTTACATCTAGGAACTCATGTTTATCCCCGCATAAGATTTTTATATTAAGGATATGTCGTCTGCGGAGGGCATATGTTGAATAATTTTCCAGATTTTTTATCCGGTCGCACGGATTCACTTGTTGTCTTGCATAATTTGCCGGAGTCATCACGTCTGCATTGTTTATCCGGCGGGCAGGATATGCATTCCATGCAGAATGATGTCGGTAACAAACGCATGACAGAGAATGCGCTGTATCTGGCTGATCTGATGCAAAGAAACAGCAGTGTAAAGAGCCAGCTGACAAGCAGGGAGCGGCAATTGCGTGCCTGGAAACTGTGCGGGGCTTTAATGGCGCTGTTGTCTGTTTTCTTTCAGGTATCCTTACACGATTTGCGCAGTCCCCAACGCGGCAATTGCCATATCGCCAGAATCCGGCAATTCGGCATGTATATCGCTCATACCATGTTCGGCCTGTCGATGTCTGAAGTGGCCTATGCATTTTGCCGTGAAAGAACCACGGTTAAACATGCCTGTCATTTGATTGAGGACATGCGGGAGAATGAAAAATTTGACCGCAGTGTCAGCTCGTTTGAATATCTCATTCGGGCGCTTTATCCATGCGGGAGTGCAGGGGAATGAGCAAAACCATCACTGCATTTTCCCCGAAAGATCAGCAATCAGCTTTGCGGGTGCTCAGATTTCTGCTGCGGTCAGCGGCAAGGTTCGAAGGTGAAGAAGGGCGTTGGTTCTTGACCAGTGATGAGGGCGGCACGATTACCTGTCACGAGCTGGTATTGCAGCATTTGCTGGAGGCCGGATTGGTGAAAGCTGAGCAGGACAAAATCACCTTGGAACTTGCAGGACGCGATCTGCTGAAGAAGCTAAAGAAACCTGCTGAGGCAGAGCAGTCTCAAGAACCTGTTGTGCAGTTAGCTGATGAAAACATCCGGAACCGTGCCGTCAATAATGCTGAATCCCCGCTGACTTTGCTCTACCGGAAAAACAAGCAGACGGGGCGGCGTTTTTTGAGTGATGACGAGTTTCATGCCGGAGAGCGGTTGAGGGCTGATTTCACACGCGGGAATATGATGCCACGGATTTCTGCCAATTGGGATGCCAGTGTTGCCGGACGTGTCAGAGGGGAGCGGGGCGGTGCGGCCGAGTTGAGTGATTACGCATTGGATTGCCGGGATCGGGTGAATAAGGCACTCATCGCTGTAGGGCCGGAATTATCCGGTATATTGCTGGATATATGCTGTTTTCTCAAAGGTTTGGAATTGGTGGAGCGTGAGCGTTCATGGCCTGCGCGTTCGGCAAAGATGATGCTGAAAACAGCGCTCAGTATTTTGCACCGCCATTATAATGTAGGGCGGTTGCCGGAAGGGATCGCTTCACCGGCTGCCTATCATTGGGGTGCACCGGATTACCGGCCTTCACTCTGATAACTTGTCATAAACTCAAAAAAACATGCGCAGTGATGAGATCAGTGCGCATGTTTTGATATGTTATAGATGAGAAATATCAGGCAGCGTTTTGCAGGGCGCTTTGTGCGTCATTGCGCACACGCTGCACCATGGAGCGCAAGCCGTTAGAACGCTGTGGTGTCAGATGCTCATCGAGGCCAAGGCTTTTCAGAACGCCTTCTGCATCAATTTTCAGAATGGAAGATGCGGTTTCGCCGGAATAAAGGGCAAGCAGGATCGCAACCAGACCGCGGACAATATGCGCATCGGAATCGCCCAGAAATTCCATAACCGGATCGGCACCCTGACCTTTTTTGGTCAGCAGCCAGACCTGACTGACACAGCCCGGAACCTTATGATCCGCATCGCGGGCTTCTTCCGGATAGGGCTGCAAGTCACGCGCCAGTTCGATCACATAGCGATAGCGGTCTTCCCAGTCGTCAAGAAACTCAAAGTCCGACGCAATCGTGCTGATCTTTGAATTTGTCATAGGTCTCTCCGCATTAACTGAAGCATGCCGCGCAAGAACGAAAATTCGCTCCGCTCAAGGCATGCTGATAAATATACATATGGCGCGGCTTATAGACCATTTTTATAGCAATTGGAAAGTTCCGGTTCTGATGATTACAGTAACTATCCGGGACGCTGCGCAGGAACAGGAATTTTGAACGCAGGTGCCTGCTCTGTTGCAGGTGGGGCGGATGGCTCTTTGTTTTGCGAAGCGCTACCGGATAGAACCTCTTTCGCACGGATCAAAGCCTGTTCACCACTTTGCTGAATCGCTACCTTTCCGGCAATACAGAGAGCGGGATTGCGCTCACAAAATGTGCTGATTTCCTGCAGGGTTTTACCGGCTTGCAACCATTGCTCAACCAGATCGGGACTGGCCGTGGACGGAGCCTGTTGCTGTTTTTCTGAAGACAGATGATTTTGCTGTGTTTGTGCCTGTGGCGCTCGTGGTGGCTGTGTGTCTGTAGATTTGCCGATCAGTCCGGGCATCAGCAGAAAAACCCCTCCCAGCCAGAAAATGCATTTAAGCAGAAATCTCATGATCTTTATTCCTGCCTGTTTGCACTGTCCTGTCGGGTTGCTGAGCGTGATAAATATATAAGTTTAAATTATTCATATAGTTATCAGTTGTTTCACCGGTTTCTTCTCAAGGCTTTCCGGTTGTTGAGACACAATGGTTAAAGCATGAGACATATTTCTGAAGATTCTGATAAAATGTTTTTAAGATTGTCTTGCTACGGGGGGGAGCCGGAAATATTCCGTTTACCATAGAGCCAAAAGCTGCCCCTTTTTCGCGGAAAAAAGACTTTCACGGGCATCATAGATCGCGGTTTTATCTATTCCTTAAAGTCTGGGCGTCCATTCTGTCATTGTTCGGTGACTGTCTTTTCACTCCGGTGAAAGGAGACAGTTGAAGTGAGATTGTGTCAGAGTGAGTATGCTGCGTGTACGGCATTTATGCGAAAACAATGAAAATGATTAAAGGCGGTATGCATAATACCGTTGCGGATCATCACCTGTTGGCGCAGGAAAATGCAGAATTCCATGCTTCTGTTACCGCTGCTCAATCCCGTAAGTCCGACCATTTTTCAGCGTTTGATTTGCGCTGCGCATTGCTGCTGTTTCCGCTGTTTCTGGCAATGGCTTTTTACAGTATTTTCCCAACCGCTTCGGTCAATGCATTGCTGTTTACCGGCCTGTCCTTTACCGGCATATCCGTTCTTTTGCTGGCAGCGCAGGCATTTGGTATCCGCAACAGCCTGACAGGTCTTGTTGCTTTGTCATTCTATAGCGCGGTACTGGCTTTTACAGCCCTGTTTGCAGGTGCGGAAAATGGTCTGGTCTGGGCGATGGTTCTGGCATTGCCGCTTGAGATTTGGCTGGTAACCCGCCATCGTGCCGCGGCTGTTGCCGGTGGTCTGATCACTGTTGCCCTGATGGCAACATCGCTGACCAAAGGTATCAACACACAGTTGATGCTTCCGGCCGGTGTCTCAACAACTTTCCTGTTTATCTATGTCGGCGCCATTTTGCTGCGGGTAATGCGTTTGGCACTGCCAGTTGCAACAGTCCTGCAGAATACAACATCTGCTCATAATGCGGACAGCGATCTGGAAACAGCGCTGGATGCTCTGGTTATCCGTCTTGATCAGGATGGTCATATCCGTACTTTGTCGGATCGTTGTATTGAACAATTTGGTGTTGATCGTGCAGTCCTGACCGGCACATTGCTTCTTGACCGTGTGCATGTGGCTGACCGCGTTCAATATCTCGCATTTCTGAATGGCCTGAAGCACGGTAATTCACCGGTGAAACTCGGTAGCAAGACAGAGATTCGTCTGCGTTGCGTGGAAGCTGCTCAAGGCAATAAAAACGAACAGCCGAAAATCTATTTCAATATATTTGAAATGGAAGGACAAGCAAAAGGCACGGCTCAGAATGAGCAGGAAGCCGGTTTCCTGATTGTTGCACGCAATCTTGCACAGGTACAGGATACGCAGCAGCATATTGTTCAGCAGAATACGACGATTGAGAATCTGGAAACCTCTCGCGGACGTTTGCTCGGTGCCGTGAGCCATGAGTTGCGCACACCGCTGAATTCAATCATCGGTTTCTCTGATCTGCTGTTGCATGATGTGGCAGGGCCTTTGCAGAGCGACAAGCAGCGCGAATATATTGATCTGATCCGCAAATCCGGCAATCATCTGCTGGAAGTTGTCAACGGTATTCTGGAAACCTCCCGCCTTGAGGCCGGTCAGTATCCGGTTCAGCATGAACGCTTTTCTGTGCAGGACAGCGTTACAATGTGCAGCTCCATGCTGATGCCGATGGCCGAGAAAAAGGGCGTTATTCTCTGTGACCGCATTCATCCGGATGTGACGGATATGATTGCTGATCGCCGTGCAATCCGTCAGATTCTGATTAATCTGGTGTCCAACGCTATTAAATTCACGGATCGCGGCGGTTGCGTAACCATTGATGTGATGCCTGATGAAACAAAGCGCGGCTATGCGGGTGCAGAGCGCAGTCTGGTCATTTCCGTTTCTGATACGGGTGTCGGGCTGGAAGCGCATGAGATTGAACGTCTGTGCCAGCCATTTACCCAGATCAATAATGCACAAACCCGTATGCAGGAAGGTTCAGGCCTCGGTCTTTATCTGGTTAAAGGTCTTGTCAGTCTTCATCAGGGTGAGATGAATATTCACAGCCGCAAGGGCCATGGCACGACAGTTTCAATCAGGTTGCCACAAACAGCACAGCAGGTTGTGGATAAGACCGGATTGGTTGCAGGCACGGCCGCAAATCAGGCATTATCGCAACCTATGCAGCAGGCTGACCGGATGCAGACAAATACAGTTTCAACCGATATTCGCAGCGCTCTTGAGCAGGTGAAAACAGCAATTATTAATCTTCAGGCCGAACAGACTGAATATAGTCAGGCAGAAAGTAGTTATGACGGAAAGACAGAGCCGCAGCGGTACGAAACGCAAGGGGACTTCCATGCGCAAAAACGCAAAACGGCGTAGTTTTGGCAGACGTTTTTTTGATGCATGCCTGACCGGCGTGTCACGCATGGCATTGGCTGCCGGTGATATAGTCGCGCGCAATCCTGTGGTAGCCGGTGGTGCAACCGCATTTCTTGTGACGCTTGGTTTTGTCGCCAGCAATGCGATCTGGTATCAGCCGCAGGCGCATGATGGTGTTTTCTTTAAAACGCGGCCGGAGCAGGTTTTCCGTGCTGTGGCAAAAGACAATAGCGAAGCAGCCCGCAAGCTGACAGGCAATGTGGCTGCGCAGGAACCCGTGCGCCAGATTACCGGTAATGAGGCTGTGCCGGTAGCTGAGAAACCGCAAGCCGTTGCGACTTTGCCCGAAACAACTGTTGATGGCGGTGATCTGCCGGCTCTGGCGCCGAATGGCGACAAGCAGGTGGCGATCATGCAATATAATCTGAAGCAGCTTGGCTTCTATAGTGGTAATGTGGATGGTCTGACAGGGCCGCAAACCCGTGCTGCGCTTGAGCAATGGCAGAATGTGCAGGCCAAGCTGGCACCGGATCAGAATAATGCAGCTAAACCCGCAGAGAAACAGCTGAGCATTGAGGAAGCCATTGCGGTGGCTGTGCCAGCTGCCAGACCTGACCCTCAGCCTGAAAACAGTGCGCGTGCAGTGCCGGTTGCGGAAAGACGGCCTGCGCCGATTGCTGTCAGGGCAGAAGAAAAAACGCCGGTACAGGCTGTGCGGAGTAATTCTGCATCGCAGAATGCAACGGAAACGACGGCTTCTGTTCAACCGGTATCCGCACGAACACCATCCGGTCAGGCAGTCAGTGCCGAGGAACTGGTGCGTATTCAGGCGGGGCTCAAAGCATTCGGGAATGATATGGTTGTCGTGGACGGTGTTCCGGGCAAAACCACAGAAGATGCCATCCGCGAGTTTCAGAAACTGTTCCGTCTCAATGTCAGCGGTAAGCCTGATTCTGAGCTGATCGGGAAAATGCGTGAAATCGGCCTGATCAGCTGATTTGATATGCAATGAGCAGGTATTTCAGCCTATGCGTCTGACAAGTGAATTCTGGGTTTCCGCATTCATGCGCCGCGTGCGTATGGCTGATGGTTTCGCCTATCTGGTCAGGCGCGGTGCGGCCGAGGCCGGTGCAATCTTTATCAAGATCCGTAATCATGACGGCAATTTTGATTTATATATGCCTGCGCCACAAAGCGAATATGATCCGCAGCGGGCGGATGAACGTCGTTTTGTTTTATATCAGCAGAGTGAAGACGAGCTGTTGATTAATACGCAGCTTGAAAAAGAGCTGCGCTTTGATCCGGATCTCTGGCTTGTTGAGGTTGAAGATTGCGATCAGGCTGCGGAACTGCTGACCACAGGCATGTAATTTATCCGGATTATTGTGCTTTTCTATGCGGAACTGTGCCGTCATTATTCGCGGCACTGGTAAAGTTTTCCGATGCATTGTCCGCCAGGTCGCGCAACTGGTTGCGCAGACGCTCATTCATATCATCCGCTTTCCAGCGTCTGACAGCTGCTGCGGCCTGTTCAGGGCTGATAGAGCGGTAAATATGGACAAATTCCCGTAATTGTTCACGTTCGCCATGAATTGTACCGAGAACAGCAGTCAGGATCAGATAGGTATCCTGTGCGGTAAGCCCTATGGCTTTCAACGCCAGCGGCAGCTGGGAGTTCGGCCATGAGCCGATAATTGTTTCAGCACGCGCATAGCTGACATCCAGCGCATCCGCCAGTGCGGTGCGGAACATATTGCCGTCAATCAACAGTGCCATATCAATGAGATATTCGGCCCGTGCCGGTTGCAAACAGGAGGACAGTGACAGTGCACTGAGATTATGCGCAGGCAATGATTGTGCTGAGGCAGGAGGGGCTGTGCGGATTGGTGCAGCCGGTTTGCTCTCAACGCGTTTGTTTACAGGGGCTGTTGAAACATAATGCGCTTCCTGCACCTCCGCTATGCTGGTCTCTGCAGCGGCAGGTGCAGTGCTGATAACCGGTTCAGCAGTCAGTGTTTGGCTGATGAGCGGATCATCAAAGCCCTCAAGGATTGGCAATAGCAGCGGATCAACCGGCTGACGGCGCGCAATGATACGGGCATGGGACAGGCCGTGCTGGCCGGTAATGTCAATGAGATCGGCAGTTGTCAGGACAGGAGAGCGCAGCAAGAGCGGTGCAGCGACTTCAATACTGTCATTGGCAAGAGTCAGAACCAGCTTGCGCGGGGCAACATCATGCTGGGCAAGAATAGCTGAGACCTGACGGCGGGCACGCGGCGTGGCTGTTTCCAGCAACGGCAAAGCCAGATCTTCAAATTGCTGGCTTTCATAGCGTCCGGGACGGGTGAGGGACGTAAAACCTGCCACGGCAGCAGCCAGCAGATCATCGGTCTTGTGGTGTGCGGAATGACCACTTCCGGATAATATTTCCAAAGCGCGGAATTGATCGGTGGTCACGCGTATTTACCCCTTACGCCTACACAACACAGACAAAAATACACCTCTCCTCGCTGAAAACATAAGGAGAGCTTTCTGCACTTTAAGGGAGAACACTTAGCAATGAATTAACCATCGGCGCGTTGATGGTAATTTACTGACCTGTAAATCAAATATTTTTCGGAAGATGGTGCATCGCAGGAGAATTTAATTCTCGATCGAAACGCTCATACATTCAGCAGATTTAAGAAATTCACCAACCTCATCCCGCCATGTCGCATCGGGCTCGAAGACCCGCAAAACCGCAATCGCTTCATTAACCGACTGGGTGATAAGTACTGATTGTTCCAGTTGCTGTGGAATGCTTTGTTCGAGCAGGATTTTCTGCAAAGGCGAGACAAGCAGCAGATCGGTTGTTGGTGACACCTGATCATTGAGGCTGAAAGTGATATCGCCTGTATGGTTGTAAATCGCCAGCGACCAGAACGGCACTTTGCCGACAGCGCTGATATGAACCGGTCCGTTGGTCAGATCAAAACGGCATGCGGCACTGCGCATCAGCGGATCACGGCGCTTTGCCCAGTTAGCGCCTTCCAGCCTGTGAAAGCTTTCTGCGGGGCCGAGTGCTTCCACGCGTTTCCACAGGGTTTCGGAAGCATCATCAGGCACGAGCAATATAATCGCAATATGAACGATGGCAGCGCCGATGAGGCCGAGGGTAATGGCATAGAGAAACTGCAACAGCGAATGTCTCATCGTCCGGCTCCTTTGCAGCTGCCTTCTGCCAAAGTGAGTGCCGGCATTTGCGGATTTTCAAAGCCGATAGATGTGCCCAGATCGGTATCATACAGGGTCATCACCAGCTGATAGGGGCGCGATGCATTGATCGCCAGCCAGTTTCCTGATTGTGCCGAGGGAGAAACAGCGATGAGAAAACTTGAATCATGCTGATACCAGATCATCTGGCTATGCAGTTCCTGCGGAAGCCCTTGCTTTTGCGTGAGCGGCAGATCATGCAAATCGCTGGCATAAAGCGTCCAGAAACGGGAGGCGGGGGCTTTGCCCTGTAAATGATAGGTGCAACGCGGATCAAGTTTTGCGCCGCTCACATCATGCCTCAGGACAAAGCGTTGGCCTTCGGCAGCACCCAGCGGCAGTAATGCGGCGCGGCTGCGTTGCGCACGCGCATAGGGATCAGCATCCGCACTGCCATAGAGCGGCGAGGCATGCCATTGTCCGATTGTGAGCTGATTGAAACCTTCAAAATTATTGAGAGCATAAAGCGCACTGGCTGCGCCGCCCGCCAGAGCAATCAGGCAGGTTAATACTGTCAGCAATATGGTTCTTAAATTGCTCATGGAGAATCTATAAAACACGTCCGGTTAAAATTGCCTGTCATTATCAGGTGACCGGATCAAATGGCCGGTTCATTTCAATAAGATCAGAGTGACGATAAAGTCGTGCGAATCCGTTGCGGTGTTTCATAGGTGCGGAATTTCTCGTTCAGACTGCGCATAAAGCGCGTCGTTTCCGAGGACAGAACACGCGGATAATCCGGAACGGTATTTGGCAGTTTTTCACCGGTGCCGCTGCTTTGTGCTACCAGTTTCGGATCCGCTGGCTGTGCCGGTTTCGGGAATGGATTGCTGATACCCGGAATTGGTTTCAGGTCGATGTTCTGATGCGCCTGCATCATCATCATCTGCCATGTCATGGCAGGGATGATACCGCCGGTCAGATTATTCATCGGTGCATAACTGTCATTGCCGAACCAGACCGCCGCCGTGTAATTGCCGGTATAACCGACAAACCATGCATCACGATAGCTTTGGGTGGTGCCGGTTTTGCCCGCAACACGGGTCATAGGCAAAGCTGCACGCCGCGCCGTGCCACGTTCAGGCACCTGAACCAGCATGGAGTTCATTTCCGAGGCGGCTTTTTCAGACAGCACACGTTTTGGTTCCGGTGTATCGCGTTTAAAGTCCCAGAGAATTTTACCCGCCGGATCGGAAATCTGCACAATACCATGGCGCATGCCTGCAAAGCCGCCATTGGCAAAAACACTGAAACCGGTGGCCTGATCCATCACCGTCATGCCGGAGGTGCCGAGCACCATGGTTTTATGGTCGGAGATTTCCGATTCAATACCCATCGCTTTGGTGAGGGCTACAATCGGCTTGGTTGTCAGATAGTCTTTGGCAAGGCGCACCGGCACCGTATTATAGGATTTGACCAAAGCGGTTGCGAGATCGACACGGCCTGCAAAAGAGCGGCCGTAATTGCGCGGCATCCAGTTACCCCATGCAATCGGTGCATCGGAGACGATCGTATTCGGTGTCAGACCCTTTTCCATTGCAACGGCATAGACATAGGGTTTGAAGGATGAACCGGCCTGACGGAGCGCTTTGGTTGCGCGGTTGAACTGGCTTTCACCATAGTCGCGCCCGCCGACAATTGCCCGCACCGAGCCGTCATCGGCAATCACTACAGTGGCTGCTTCTGTCACTTTATATTCGGCACCATATTGGCGCAGGTGAAATTCAATCGCATCTTCCGCAGCCTTCTGAATATTGCGATCCAATGTGGTGCGCACCACCAGATTATGCTGCGGGATTGTGCGGGTGATTTTCTTCACCTCGTCAAAAGCCCAGTCCAGAAAATAGTCAGGATTTTCACCTTTAGCGCGGTCAACAACACTGGCAGGATTGCGCCGTGCATAGGCCAGCTGGCCCTCGCTCATAAAGCCTGCATCGGCGAGATTGGACAGCACGACATTGGCGCGCGCACGGGCAGCGGGCAGATTGACATGCGGTGCATATTTCGCCGGTGCTTTGAACAGACCGGCCAGCATTGCCGCTTCTGCCAGAGAAACATCTTTGACGTTTTTGCCAAAGTAAAACTCGGAAGCCGCTGCAATGCCGAAGGTTCCACCGCCCATATAAGCACGGTCGAGATAGAGCTGCAGAATTTCCGTTTTGCTTAGATTGGCTTCCAGCCAGAGCGCGAGAAAGGCCTCATTGATCTTGCGTTTCAGCGTTCTTTCATTGGAGAGAAACAGATTTTTCGCCAACTGCTGAGACAGGGTGGAGCCACCCTGAACCACACCATTGGCACGCATGTTCTGAGTAAGCGCGCGGCTTAAGCCCCAGAAATCAATGCCGATATGTTCATAAAAACGACGGTCTTCGGTTGCCAGAACCGCTTTAATCACATGATCCGGTAATTCAGCAATCGGCACTGCATCGCGATGCATGATGCCGCGCTGGCCGATTTCATTGCCGTAGCGGTCAAGGAAAGTAACCGCGTAATCATCCTGTGCACGCCAGTCTTTCTTGGTTTCCTCGAAAGCAGGCATAGCCAGAGCAAGCAGAACAACACTGCCGAGAACGCCAAGCGTGAAACCCTCATCGGCGATTTCTACAAACAGACGTTTCCAGCCACGCACGCGGAATTTGCGGGAAAATATAGTGGCGCTTTCCCAGAACGCGGAAAAATGTGAGCGTAATTTATACAGGCTGCTGTCCAGCCAGGCATCAATAGCCATCAGAAACGGGCTGCGGGTCAGGCGGCGCGTTTTTCTGGTCTGGTCATTTTTGTCAGCCTGTTTGCTCATAACCGAAAAATAACCCGTTTTGCTCGCTTAAAGAGGGGCGATAATGTCCCATTCTAGCACATCCTTATGAATGGCCAATAAAGCAGAAGTGCCAATGAAGGGTTTAAAATTATGCTTAACGAATAAACCTATTATCTCAATGCGATAAATATTTCGGTAAAATTGAATGTGAAGAAATCGCCTGAGAAATCAGAAAAATAGGAATTTTATCCTTGACGGCGTGACGGTGTTGAAGTAGGTTTTATATACAGTCAGAGAAGTGTGGCTGACAGAGATGACAAGGCGTGGCATGTGGTGCTGCGCTTTTTTTATTTGTGCCATTTGCAACCGGTTATGCGTTTCACAGAGAACGGAGCCGGTAAAATCATGCCGGAAAATTCGGAAGAAATACAAGCGCTGCCAAATGCTTCGCTGGAGCGTTTGCAGGCGGTGTATCGTTTGCAGCGGCGTTATCAGATAACTTTTCCGGACATGGCTTTTCTCTTGGGAGTGAAGCCGGAGATTTATAGCAGGCGTTTGAAACGGGCAGGGCTGGATTGCTCTGCTGTCAGCTTGCCGGTGCTGGATATTGAAGATCTGCTGATTAAAATTAATGCGGAATTGCAGAATTTCTCCAAAGCGGAGGGGTTGCCGGAAAAGAGTGCTGTAGAGGCGCTGGCAGCATTGGCAAAAGCGGTGAAAAGCATCAGCGAGCTTTCCAAAGAAACGCGTGTTGAACCGCTGAATGATAAGCATGACAACGGAAATGATGATCGCGGTGTGACGCCGGAGGATGTGCGTGAAGCTCTCAGCATCATCAGCGCCAGAATTACCGAACTCCGAACTGCTTGATTTTCTAATTGCTGCCGGTGTTGGTGCGCAGACCATTGTTGCAACCAGTAAAGAATGGTTGTTTCAGGGGCGACTGGCGCAATTGCCTGTGTTTCAGAAGCAGGATTGGCGCAGCTGGGTGATAATGGGTGGGCGCGGTTCGGGCAAAACCCGTGCCGGTGCGGAATGGATCAGCGGCATGGCGCAGGGGCTGGCACCTTTCTGTGACAAAGCTTGCGGTAATATTGCTTTGGTGGGGGAAACACTAGCCGATGTGCGCGAGGTGATGGTTGAAGGGCCTTCCGGTATTCTCTCCGTATCGCGCTTGCAGCGGCCGCGTCTGGAAAGTACCCGTCGTAGACTGGTTTGGGAAAGCGGGGCGGTGGCTTCCTTCTATTCGTCGGAAGATCCGGACAGTTTGCGCGGGCCGCAATTTTCTGCCGCGTGGTGTGATGAGTTGGCGAAATGGAAAAATCCGCAACAGACATGGGATATGCTGCAATTTGGTCTGCGGTTGGGAGACAATCCGCGTCAGGTGGTGACGACTACACCGAAAATGCAGGCGCTGTTGCGTGACCTTTTAAGTGATCCGGCAACGATCATGACTCATATGCGCACGGATGAAAATGCTGCGCATCTGGCACCGGCCTTTTTGTTAGCCATGCAGCAGCGTTATGCTGGTACGGCCTTGGGGCGGCAGGAATTGGATGGTGTTCTGATTGCTGATCGTGAGGATGCGCTGTGGTCGCGGGAGCAATTGGAGGCGTTACATGATCCGCAAGTTCCGGAATTGCAACGCATTGTCATTGCGGTTGACCCGCCTGCGACTTCAACCAAAAATTCCGATGCCTGCGGGATTATTATTGCGGGGCTGGATGCCGATGGTTTGGCTTGGGTGTTGGATGATGCCACGTTGCAAGGCGTGAAACCCCATCAATGGGCTGCGCAGATTGTGCAGTTCTATCACCGCTATCAGGCTGATCTGGTGGTGGCGGAGGTTAATCAGGGCGGTGATATGGTGATGGCGGTGATCCATGCGCAGGATGCGTCTGTTGCTGTGAAGGCAGTGCGGGCGCAGCGGGGAAAATATCTGCGCGCCGAGCCGGTGGCAGCACTCTATGAGCAAGGGCGTATCCGCCATGCACGGCGCTTTTCGGAGCTGGAAGATGAGATGTGTGATTTCGCTGTGAACGGGCTGTCCTCTGGCCGCTCACCGGACAGGATGGATGCGCTGGTCTGGGCGCTGCATACGCTTTTGCTTCAGGACACACATAAGCCGAGAATCCGGCAGCTTCGATAAATTTCATAATTAAGGTCGAGTGAGGTGAACATGGCTTGGAAATGGCCGTGGCGGCATAGTGCTGCCCAAACGCAGGATCAGAAAAGCGCACAGGTGCCTTCTGTAAAAATGCAGCAGGGTTTTGTCGCGCTGCATATGGATGCGCAGGCACGCTGGACAAGCCGCAATTATATGGCGCTGTCGCAACAGGGATTTATGCGCAATCCGATTGTGCATCGCTGTGTGAAAATGATTAGCGATGCCGCAGCCAATGTACCGTTGCTGCTCTATCAGGGCGAGACGGAACTTGAAGATCATCCGCTGCTGAAATTGCTGCGTGCACCCCATGAAGGGGCGAGCGGTTCCGGTTTTTTCGAGCAGCTTTACGGGCATCTGCTACTATCCGGCAATGCTTATATCGAGCGGCTGGATTATGACGGACAGCCGAAAGAGTTACACTTGTTGCGTCCTGAGCGGGTGACTATTGAGAGCGACAGCAATGGTTGGCCGCAGGCTTTGCTCTATCGTAACAATACCACCAGCCGCCGTATCAGCCTGAATATTGGCTCTGAGACAGGACTGTCTGCACGGGCATTGCATTTGCGGCTGTTTCATCCGCTGGACGATCATTACGGTTTTCCGCCTTTGGAAGCCGCTTCTATGGCTCTGGATATTCACAATGCCACAGCAGCGTGGAACAAGGCTTTGCTTGATAATTCTGCGCGACCTTCCGGTGCGCTGGTCTATGCGCCGAAAGATGGTGGTAATTTAAGCGAAGAGCAATTCGACCGGCTGAAGACCGAGCTGGAGGAAGGCTATACCGGTGCTGGTGGTGCGGGCAAGCCATTGCTGTTGGAAGGCGGGCTGGATTGGAAAGCCATGGGACTGTCGCCCAAAGATATGGATTTCATTGAGGCCAAGCATGTGGCCAGCCGCGAAATCGCGCTGGCTTTCGGCGTGCCGTCGATGCTGCTCGGCATTCCCGGTGATAACACCTATGCCAATTATGCCGAGGCCAATCGTGCTTTCTATCGCTTGACTATTCTGCCGCTGCTGACCCGCACGGCACAGGCACTCAGTAACTGGCTGTGCCCTTCTTTTAGCGCGGATCTGCGGTTGGAGCATGACCATGACCGCATTGACGGGCTTGCTGAGGAACGGGAAGCCTTGTGGCGGCGTGTTGGTGCAGCCGATTTCCTGAGCGATGCGGAAAAGCGTCAGGCCGTTGGCTATTCTCCGGAGCCGGAAGGAGGAGTGCTATGAACCTGTTCAACCAGCCGGATGCACTCACGCAGGAACAATGGATATGGCTCGCCAAAATCACCGGCGCGGTGAGCGGTTCGGCCGTTTCACTGGCCTATATGTTGCCCAAAGGAAAACGCGAGGCGGCAGTGCGTTTCGCAGTTGGTTTGATTTGCGGCATGATTTTTGGCGGTGCGGCTGGTGTTAAAATCGCCGAACAACTGACGCTGAGCAATAATCTCGGACAGGCGGAGTTGATGTTGATGGGCTCTGCCGCTGCCAGCTTTGCTGCATGGACAGCGCTTGGTTTTTTCAAGCGCTTTACCGACCGGCTGAAAAATCAGGTTGGTGGTTCCGTCCGGCAGGAGGGGGAACGTGATGAAGGCTAAGGCAGAGCAGTCCTTATGTTTCAGCGGTTATGCCAGCCTGTTTTTACTCACTGATCTGAGCGGTGATATTATTGAGCGCGGCGCTTTCGCTAAGTCTCTGCGGCGTGGCACTACAGTGCCTATGCTCTGGCAGCATCAGGCCGACAATCCCATCGGCAGCTGGACAAAAATCGCTGAGGATCAGCGCGGTCTTTATGTTGAGGGGCAGTTAACGCAAGGTGTGGCGCGTGCCGATGAAGCTTGGCGGTTGATATCCGAAGGGGCGCTGGATGGTTTGTCGATTGGCTTTCGCGCCATTCGCAGCAAGAAGTCAGCCTCAACCGGAAAGCGGCATATTCTGGAAGCCGAGCTTTGGGAAATCTCGCTGGTGACTTTTCCGATGTTGCCGCAGGCGCGTGTTCATCCGGTGCAGAGTAAAAATCATGATGACATGAGTTCCGCGCAGATTATCCGCCATGCGGCGGCTAGTCTGAAAGCGCAAACTTCTTTTTGAAACCTCCGTCCGGTCGGTTTGTACCGTCTTTTTACACCAAGCCCGAAGGGACAGGAAATGACAATCAAACATAAAGCAACAGCCGCTCAACCGCAGGTGCTGGAGATTAAGGCGCTGAACAGCCAGCAGGAAGTCGGGCAGGCTTTTGGTGAGTTTATGCAGGCCTTTGAAGGATTTAAACAGGCCAATGATGAGCGCCTGACCCAGATTGAAAAACATGTTGGTGCGGATGTTCTCACTGTTGAAAAGGTAGAACGTCTCAACCGTGCAATGAATGAGCAGAAGGCGGCTCTGGATCAATATGTGCTGAAACAGGCGCGCCCTGCGCTTGGTGGTGTTGTGCAGGAGCATAAACAGGCTTTTGACAATTATGCCCGCCGAGGTGATGAGCAGGCATTGCGCGGGCTTGAGCAGAAAGCGCATTCCTATGGTTCGGGGCCGGACGGCGGTTATCTTGTGCCGTCTGAACTGGAAACTGCCATCGGCACACGTCTGGCCGCGCTTTCGCCGGTGCGTGGTCTTGCAACCGTGCGGCAGGTTTCCGGCGCGGTTTTGAAAAAGCCGTTTTCCATCAGCGGGCCGGGAACCGGTTGGGTTGGTGAAGAGGGGGCACGCCCGCAGACTACCAATGCCAAACTGGCCGAGCTGCAATTCCCGACCATGGAAATTTACGCCATGCCTGCGGCAACAGCCAGCCTGCTGGATGATGCTGCGGTGGATGTGGAACAGTGGATTGCCGCAGAGGTTGAAACAGCTTTTGCCGAGCAGGAAAGCGCTGCCTTTATCAATGGTGATGGTGTGAACAAGCCACATGGTTTTCTGGCCTATGATACGGTTGATGAAGCGTCATGGGCATGGGGTAAACTTGGTTGCCTGAAGACGGGCGTTGCCGGTGCGCTGCCAACAGCCAATCCGTCTGATCTGCTGATTGATCTCGTCTATGCGCTGAAATCCGGTTATCGCCAGAATGCCCATTGGATGATGAACCGTAAAACCCAGTCGGCTCTGCGCAAACTCAAAGACAGCAACGGCAATTATCTCTGGCAGCCTCCGGCATCCCTTGGTCAGAAAGCTTCCTTCATGGGCTTTGGTCTGGTGGAAGCGGAAGATATGCCGAATATCGCCACGGACAGCACGCCGATTGCATTCGGGGATTTTGCCCGTGGTTATCTGATTGTCGATCGCATCGGTATCCGCGTGCTGCGCGATCCGTATTCTGCCAAGCCATATGTGCTGTTCTATACCACCAAGCGTGTCGGCGGTGGTGTGCAGGATTTTGACGCGATCAAACTGCTGAAATTTGCAGCCTGATTTTGCTGGCGGGGCGGTTTTGCTTGGCCTTTGCAAAGCGGCATGAATCATTCTGTCAGAGAGTGATTTTATCTCATTGTTTCTATTGAAATTTACAGGAGATAGCATGGTTCTCCAACTTATAACGCCGCCGGTAAAAGAGCCGGTGACGACAGCAATGTTGCGCGATTTTTTGCGTTTGTCACCGGATCAGGAAGAAGACTTACTGGAGCGCCTGATCCGCACTGGGCGGGAAGTAATCGAGCAGCATTGTAATCTGGTGATGCTGCCGCAGCGCTGGTTGTTGCAGCTCGCCAACTGGCCGCAATCCGGCAGAATTGCACTCTATAAAGCGCCGGTCATTTCCATTGATAAAGTGCAGGGTTTTGATGCCGCTGGTACTGCGGTGCAGTTCAGTGCGGATGACTGGCGGCTGGATACGGACAGTCGTCCGCAGCGGCTGTACCTCCGTCGTCCGCAATATATCACCATTGCACGAGGTCTGGAGATTGAGCTGACTGCTGGTCTGGCGAATGAGCCTTCGAGCCTGCCGGACGTGCTGCGTCATGCCTGTCTGGTGCTGGCGGCGCATCTCTATGATAACCGCAATTCTTATGAAACAGTGATGCACAGCCTGCCGGATATGGTTGCGCAGCTCGTGTCACCGTGGTTGCGGCGGGGGCGGTTATGAACCTGCAATTCATTGATGCGGGGCAGTTTAAAACCCTGCTGGTTTTGGAAGAAAACCGCCCGCGTTTTGATGAGACCGGCGGCTATCAGGAGCAGTGGACGGAAATTGCCGCGCTCTGGGGCAGGATTGAGCCGAAGAAAACCGGCAGTCAGAACTTTGCCGGACAGACCATTCCCCATGTCACCCATCTCATCACAACCCGTTATCGAAGCGATATCGCGGTCTCCATGCGTCTCACGCGTACGGGGCGGCATTTCACGGTTTTAGGGCTGCAAGATCCCGATGAAAGCCAGCGCTATCTCATTTGTTCTGTTCGAGAGGAAATCCGATGAATTTTTCTATGCGTTTTATCTTTGAAGCCTTGTTGCGCACTTTGCGTCTTGTTGGTTTGCAGGCCTGCGAACAGGCGCTCTCCAATAAACGTGATGGGCTGTTTTTGAAAAGCCCTGAGCCTAAAGCACCGCCTGCTCAAACCGAATAGGACAACAAGGGATGAACGGCGCGGCGCTTGTTTTGCAAAAGGCAATATTGGCGTGGCTGCAAGCCGCGCCTTTGCTGATGGAGAAACTGCACGGGCAGGGCATTTACGATCATGTACCGCCCCATGCGGCATTTCCTTATATCAGCTTTGGCCAAAGTCAGATCTATGCCTGGGATACCGATAGTGGCACCGGCGAAGAGCACAATCTGGTGCTGCATATCTGGGCGCGTTTCAATGGCCGCAGGCAGGTGCTGGAGCTGATGATGCTGGTGGAAGGGCTGATGGAGGCTTTGGCAAGCAGCCAGCAAAAGCCGGATATTGGCGGTTATCATCTGGTCAATCTGACTTTGCAATCCTCACAGACCCGTAATGACGACTTGCGTGACGGTTACAATGGCCAGTTGCGTTACCGTGCGGTGACAGAGAAAATTGAAGGAGCGTAATCAATGGCAGCTCAGAGAGGCAAAGACCTGTTGCTGAAAATTGCAGCGGCAGGTGACACATTTCAGACCTGTGCGGGTTTGCGCAGCAAGCGCATTGCTTTCAATGCGGAGACGGTTGATGTGACGGATGCCGATGCTTCAGGACGCTGGCGGCAATTGCTCGCTGGCAGCGGTGTGCAGCGCGCATCAGTCAGCGGTGCGGGTATTTTCAAAGATGCGGCATCGGATGCTCTGATCCGCGCGGCATTCTTCAATGGCGATATTCTCAACTGGCAGATTATTGTGCCGGATTTTGGCACTGTCAGTGGTTTGTTTCAGATCACCGCGCTGGAATATGGCGGCGCGCATGATGGCGAGGTGACGTTTGAAATCGCGCTGGAATCTGCCGGTCTTATCAGTTTTGGAGCACAGCCATGATGATCAATGCCAGACGTGGTGAAATTGCAGCCGTTTTGAATGACAGGGATTGGGTCCTGTGCCTGACACTTGGTGCCTTGGCCGGTCTTGAGGCTGCCTATGAGACTGAAGACCTTTCTGCTCTGATCGCCCGTTTCTCAACGGGACGGTTAAAGTCGGAAGATATGATCCGCATCGTCACCGCAGGTTTGCGCGGTGGCGGTCATGATGTGGCTGAGGATGATGTGGCCGATATGCGCATTGATGGCGGTGCTACCGGCTTTGCGCGACTGGTGACACAATTGCTGGAAGTGACTTTTGGCATGACTGCTGAAAATCCGGAAAACGCAGCGCAATCAAAAAATTAGAAGCCGTAATTGAATCAATGTCTTTCCCCTGGGATGCGCTGATGTATTTCGGGATGAGACAATTGCGGCTGTCGTCACGGGATTTCTGGCAGTTGAGCCTGCCCGAGATCAGGGCGCTGAGCCAGTCCATGCGCGGTGGCAGGAAAGCGCCGCCGCGTGATGTTTTAAACACGCTGATGCGGGCTTTTCCGGATGGTGGATCATGAATGATACAGGCACACAACAATCAGTCACGGTTTCGGTTGAGGCGGATACCAGCGGTTTTGACCGTGCGCTGGATAATTTGCAAAAACGCTCCGGCTCGTTCGGGCAGAGCCTGACTTCGGCTTTCAAAAGCGCGGTCACATCCGGCAAAGGGCTGGATGATGTGCTGCGCGGGCTGGCTTCCAATATGGCTTCCATGGCGCTGGATGCTGGGATGAAGCCGTTGCAGGGATTATTCTCCTCGATGTTCTCCGGCCTGATGGGCGGGCTTGGCGGCTTGGGCGGGGTTAAGCCTTTTGCCAAAGGCGGTGTGGTTTCCAGTCCGACATATTTCGGGCTCGGCAGTGGTTTCGGCGTGGCCGGTGAGGCGGGAGCCGAGGCGATTTTGCCATTGGCACGCGGTAGTGACGGCAGTCTTGGCGTAGCTATGGGCGGTGGTGGCGGCGGGCGGGCCATGCAGATTAATTTTAATATGGCATCACCTGATGCTGCTTCCTTCAGCCGCTCGGAAGCGCAAGTCAGCGCCATGCTGGCACGTGCCGTACGCCATGGCACCAGACGCATGTGAAAGGGCGCATTATGCAGGATTTAACTTCATTTCATGATGTACCTTTTCCGCTCGGTGTTTCTTTCGGGGCAACCGGCGGGCCGGAATGGCGTAATGAGATTGTCAGCCTGACCTCCGGCCATGAAAAACGCAATGCACGCTGGTCGATGTCGCGCCGCTTTTATGATGCCGGAACGGGGTTGCGCTCACTCAATGATCTGCGTGATGTGTTGCGCTTTTTTGAAGCGCGGCGCGGTTCGCTCTATGCGTTCCGGTTTCGTGATCCGTTTGACCATCTCTCATCGGAACAGGATGCACCGCCGCAACCAACAGATCAGTTTTTGGGGCGGGGAGACGGCGTTACAAGACAGTTTCAGCTGGCGAAACATTATGGTGATTATCAGCGCATCATTACCAAACCTGTGTTGGGGGCTGTGCAAATTGCTGTGGAGGGGGAGGTGCTTGCGGGTGATGCATTCAGCGTGAATTATCTGACCGGCATAGTGGAAATTCACGAGGATTATGTGCCGCCGCCGCAGGCGAAAGTGACTGCCGGTTTCCTGTTCGATGTACCGGTGCGCTTTGATACGGACAGGCTGAGCGCCAGTATTGCCAGTTTCAAAGCCGGTGAAATTCCATCCATTCCGATTGTTGAGGTGAAGTGATGCTGACACTCGATCCGGCACTTGAATCACATTTGCAAGGCGATGTGACAACACATTGTTTTGCATGGATTTTACGCCGCAAAGACGGCGAGGTTTTTGGCTTTTGTGACCATGACAGAACATTATCTATACATGGAATAAATTGCTTTCCGCAAAGCGGGATGAATGGTTCAGAGGCGGGAAGCCAGCTTGGCCTCGCGGTAGACAGTTCCGAGATTGAAGGGGCGCTGATCAGTGATGCTTTGACTGATGCGGATATTGAGCGCGGGCTTTATGACGGTGCGACTGTTGAGACTTATCTGGTCAACTGGGCGCAGCCGGAGCAAGCGGTATTATTGCGCAACAGCGCAATCGGCAAAATTACACGCAGCGGCATGAATTTTACCGCTGAGTTGAAAAGCAGTGCGGCTCTGCTGGATCGTGTTTTCGGACGGCGTGCCAAGCGGGGTTGCGATGCGGAATTTGCAGATAAGCGCTGCGGTATCAATCCGGCCGATCCGCGCTATGCCGGTGAGGGTGTGGTCGAGGTTGTAAACGGGCAGGATCTGGTTGTCTCAAATCTGAGTCGCTTTGTATCACACTGGTTCGAGCGCGGGAGCCTGCACTGGCTGAGCGGGCAAAATCAGGGCAGCGTGAATAATATTGTTTCGCACCTTAAACAGGGGGATGCGGCAAGTTTGATCCTTCAGGAACTGCCGGTCTATGAGGTTCAGATTGGCGATCATTTTCGTGTATTGGCGGGATGCGACAAGAGCTTTCAGCAATGCCGTGACCGTTTTGCCAATCATGAGAATTTTCGTGGCTTTCCGCATATTCCCGGCAATGATGCTGCCTATGGTTTTGCCGGTGGTGAGGGAAATTTTGACGGCGGGGTTCTGGTGCCATGACCGCTATCCCGCTGAGTGACAGAGTATTATCCAGTGCTGAAAAATGGCTTGGTACACCTTATCGTCACGGTGCCAGCCGGTTACAGGTGGGGTGCGATTGTCTGGGGCTGATACGCGGTATCTGGCGGGAGCTTTATAGCGCAGAGCCGGAGGATGCTGGCATCTATTCCCGCGACTGGGCAGAGCTTAGCCGCGATGAACCGCTGATTGATGCTGCACGACGGCATATGCATTTAAAACCGCAATCAGAGATGCAGGCCGGTGATCTCTTGATCTTTCGCTGGCGGGATGGTGTGGCTGCCAAACATTTAGGCATCATGGCGGAGAATAACCGCTTCATCCATGCCTATGAGGGGCACAGCGTGACACTCTCAGCATTGGTTCCGCAATGGCGGCAGCGTATTGCAGCCGTGTTCTCCTTTCCTAATCCTTCGGTTTGAAGACAGGTCATTTCTCGCATGAGTACAGTGGTTCTTCAGGCGGCAGGCGGTATGATTGGCGGGCTGTTCGGCCCCGTTGGCGCGGCTATCGGCAGTGCGATCGGCGCTATGGGCGGCTATATGATCGACAATGCGCTGATTAATTCAACGCGGCGTATCGAAGGGCCGCGTCTGTCCGGCACACGTCCGATGCAGGCGGAGGAAGGGGCTGTTTTGCCTGCCGTTTATGGCACGATGCGTGTTGGCAGTACGCTGATCTGGGCGACCCGTTTCGAGGAAGAGAAAACCACCACCCGTCAAGGGGCGAAAGGTGGTCCGAAAACCACCACTTTCAGCTATTATGTCAATGCCGCTTTTGCTGTGGCGCAGGGCGAGATTTCCGGCATCCGGCGCATCTGGGCTGATGGCAAAGAGCTGGATCAGACACAGGTCACTATCCGTGTCTATAAAGGCACTGAGACGCAGCAACCCGATCCGCTGATTGAAGCGCGACAGGGTGCGGGGAAAGCACCTGCCTATCGCGGGACGGCCTATGTGGTGTTTGAACATCTGCCGATTGATGCCTATGGCAACCGCCTGCCGCTTTTGCAATTCGAGGTCATGCGCAGTGTCGGCAGGCTGGCACGGGATATTCAGGCCGTTGCGCTGATCCCCGGTGCAACGGAATTTGGCTTGTCGCCGCAAATGGTGCGCGATGAACCGCACCCCGGTGAAACACGTGCGTTGAACCGTAATACTCTGCGGGCGCAAAGTGACTGGACAGCATCACTGGATGAGTTACAGGCGCTGTGTCCCAACCTGAAAACAGTTGCTCTGATTGTGCCGTGGTTCGGCACCGATCTGCGCGCGGGTGAATGCCGGATTTTGCCCGCCGTCACAGCGCGGGAAGCGAGAAAACCGAGCCATCATTGGCGGGTCGGTACTGTTGATCGTGCATATGCCCATCTGATTTCCGATAATGGCACAGAAAAAGCCTATGGCGGGACACCGAGTGATTTCTCGGTCATCGCTGCAATCAAAGATGCCCGACAGCGTGGGCTGAAGATCACGCTTTATCCGTTTATCATGATGGATATTCCCGCGGATAATCAGTTGTCCGCGTTGGATGGTGAGGGCTTTCAACCTGTCTATCCGTGGCGCGGCAGAATTGGCGTGCCGATGGGAGTGGATAAAACAGCGGAAGCAGGGCTTCAGCTTGTCCGTTTTTCCGATGGCATAAACGGCTATAAGAATTTCATCCGCCATTATCTGGAACTGGCGCATGCTGCAGGTGGTGTTGATGCCTTTTTGATCGGCTCGGAGTTGCGTGGTCTGACACAAATCCGCAATGAACAGAATGATTTTCCGTTTGTCAGCACTTTGTGCGAATTGGCAGAAAATGCACGCACATCTTTAGGGACTGGTTGTAAAATCACTTATAGCGCGGATTGGTCGGAATATTTTGGCTATCACCCGCAGGATGGCAGCGGCGATGTGTTCTTTCATCTTGATCCGCTCTGGTCGCATCCGGCAATCAATGCCATTGGCATTGATAATTATATGCCGCTGAGTGATTGGCGTGATGGTGATGAGCGCAGCATTGATCCGGCTTTTCCCGCTTCTGCCTATGATGAGAGCGCTTTGCAAAATGCCATTGCCGGTGGTGAGGGCTATGACTGGTATTATGCCTCGGATGCAGACAGGCGCGCCCGCAAGCGCACGGCAATAACGGATGGTCTGGCGGGTAAACCATGGGTGTTTCGCTATAAGGATTTGCGCTCGTGGTGGCAGAACCAGCATTTCAACCGCATAAATGGGACTGAGCAGACGCAGCCTACCGCATGGCAACCCATGTCCAAGCCATTCTGGTTTACAGAACTTGGCTGTGCGGCGGTTGATAAAGGGCCGAACCAGCCGAATGTATTTCCTGATCCGAAATCCTCGGAAAATGCTGTGCCATATTTCTCCGACGGTTCGCGCAGCGATATTGCGCCGGATCGTTTTTTGCGCGCGCATTTTTCCTATTGGAATGCTGCGGGAGAGCATAATCCTGTTTCGCCGCTCTATGGCGGCGTAATGCTTGATCCGGAACAGATTTATGTCTGGGCGTGGGATACGCGCCCGTTTCCGGAATATCCGCTGAAAGCTGATATCTGGGGCGATGCTGCTAATTGGGCAACGGGGCATTGGCTCAATGGCCGCCTCAGTGGTGTGGCGCTGGATGAATTGCTACTGGCTTTGCTAAAGGATTTTGGGTTTGAGGGGCTGGCTGATTGCCGTGGCGTTGAAGGCTATTTATCCGGTTATATTGCCGATAATCCGGCCAGTGGCAGAGCATTGCTGGAGCCGCTGATGGATATATTCGGCGTGGTGGCTTTTGAGCAGGTGAAGGGAAATCAGAGACTGGTATTCCGCAGTCTCACACAGCGCCAGAATCCCGTTGCCATTCAGGATTTTGCACTGGAAGGCGATCAGTCATCGCCGGTGCGTATTCTGGATGATGTGGAAGAATTGCCTGCAAGCGCGGAGATTTATTTCAGCGATGCTTTGCGGGATTATCAGTCCGGTAGTGCCTTGGCGCAAAAATCCGGCTGGCAGCGTGCCGGTCACGAAAGTCTGTCTCTATCTGCTGCGATGGAAAGCGGGCAGGCGCAGGCGCTGGCCGAAAGCTGGCTGGAAAGAAAACGGGCTGAACGCCGCACCGTTGCTTTTTCTGTGCCATGGTCGCAGGCAGGTTTGACAGTCGGTGACAGGGTGCGTGTGCCTGAACTGGCCGGAAATCGGGATTATGTCATTGTGAGCTTTGAGGACGGTGCGGCAAGGAGGGCTAAAGCCGTGGCGCTTGCACCGGCTTTGCGTCGCCCTGACCGCACCCGTATGCCGGCGGTGCCTGTTTCCGGCGGTGTGACTGCCGGTCCGCCGCTGTTTCATATGCTGGATTTGCCGATGTGGCCCGGTATTGAAAATGAGAGCAGTCAGTTTCGCATCGCTTGTTATGCCAAGCCGTGGCGGGATGTGGCGCTTTTTGTCTCGCCGGAATCGGGTGGCTATCAATTGCGCACAGTGATCCCCTATGCTGCAATCATGGGGGAGCTGACTACAGAACTTGCAGGTGCATCCAGCGGTCGTTTCATGCATCAGCAGAGTTTTGATATTCGTTTATATCACGGGGAATTACATTCTCAGTCTGTGTTGCAAGTGCTGAATGCGGCTAATACCGCTCTGGTGCAAAATAGCGCGGGCGGATGGGAGATTCTGCAGTATCAGGAGGCAGAAGAAATTGCTGCCGGTCACTGGCGGTTAAAGTCTTTGCTGCGCGGACAATCGGGAACAGAACCAGAGGCCGGTATTGTCAAACCCGCAGGTGCGCCATTTATCTTGCTGGATGATCGGGTTGTTCCTGCAGGACTACAGAAGACTGAAAACGGGTTGATGCTGAACTGGCGTGCGGGGCCATCTGGTCGGGATTTCTCGGATGACTATTTTATTACCCAATCCGCTGCCGGTGGCATGAAGGCCTTAAAGCCTCTGAGTCCGGTTCATGTCAGATACAGACCACAGCTAAACGGGGATATGCATTTTCAGTGGATCCGGCGCGGACGCATTGATGCGGATAGCTGGATGGGGGAGGATATTACTCTCGGAGAAGCTACGGAAAAATATCAGGTACAACTGTGGCAGGATGGGGTGCTGTTGGAAAAAGCGGAAGTAACCCGACCGCATTATGTTTATTCCGGTCAGGTGCAACACGGTGTGCATTTGCGTTTGGAAGTCGCTCAGATCAGTCAGAGTTTCGGCGCCGGAGAGGCGGCTTCACTATCGTTTCGTTATTAAAACCAGTTGCGACAAATATTTTCCAGCACACACGTTGAATTGAAAACGGGCTGATCCTTCGTAATTGACAGTTTTTAATGAATTTGGCAGCTTTGCCGCAGTTATGAAGACTTTCGTTTTTAGGGAACTAATGTTAACGAAAGAAAAAATCTAAGCATTTTCGGCAGTACAACAGAATGACCGTCCGGAAATAGGGTGAAACGATGTGAGCGGTTCCCGTGAACCTGTCGTTAATGGAAACGCTCCGGATGAGTACCGTTTGTTTGATACACAAGATTGTTCATTCAACATTCAGGTAAGAGGCGTTAAAGTGAGCGTTATGATGACACAGAAACCAGTTCGCACATTTTTCGCTGCTTTTACTCTGCTCACCGGTATGACCGCAGCAGTTTTTACAAGCATTGTTCCATCTGCGGGCGCCGCAGGCTTGCAACGGCACGTACCTGCCGGTTTGCAACAGGCGCAGCCGCATATCATTCGCGTTGCCGGTGATTGTGCTGCCATCGGGCAGCAGGTTGCTGCACAGCAGGGCGGTACGCTGACCAAAGCAACAGCTGCTGTTCAGAACGGCGCGCCGGTTTGTATCGTGGTTGTGCTGGTTCCCGGACGTGATGGTGAACGTCCGCGCCGCGTGGAAGTTGCAGTACCGGCCAAATAAAGCGAAGCTTTAAAATTTCGTCTGTAATTTACCTGACACCGGCGTGTAATTCTCCCGTTTGCTCATTCTTGTAATGTGCTGTAAAAACAGATGCTGTCTGCATGGCAGGCAGCACGCTGTATTGTCGCTCCGAAAGACTGAAAAGGTTTGCTGATGAGAATTCTGATTGTTGAGGATGATAAGGATCTTAACCGTCAGCTGGCTGAAGCTCTCCGTGATGCGGACTATGTGGTCGATTGTGCTTTTGACGGCGAAGAAGGCCATTTTCTAGGCGATACTGAACCTTATGATGCGGTGATACTGGATATCGGCCTGCCGCAAATGGATGGGATCAGTGTTGTAGAGCGCTGGCGCCGTGAAGGCCGCTCCATGCCGGTACTGATGTTGACAGCGCGTGACCGCTGGAGTGACAAGGTTGCCGGTATTGATGCTGGTGCTGATGATTATGTGGCGAAACCGTTCCATATTGAAGAGGTTCTGGCGCGGTTGCGCGCTCTGATCCGCCGTGCAGCTGGCCATGCTTCATCGGAAATTGTCAGCGGCAAACTTGTACTGGATACAAAAGCTTCAAAAGCAACGGTTGACGGTGCAGCTTTGAAGCTGACCTCTCATGAGTTCCGGCTTTTGTCCTATCTCATGCACCATATGGATGAGGTGATTTCCCGTACCGAACTGGTGGAGCATTTATACGATCAGGATTTCGACCGCGATTCCAATACGATCGAGGTTTTTGTCGGACGCCTGCGCAAGAAGATGGGCGTGGATATGATCGAGACCGTTCGCGGCATGGGATATCGCATCCGCTCTGACAATAATGATGGCAGTAAAGACTGAGATGCCGCTGTTCTCCGGGAAGGTCTTTGCTCTCGGTTTGCGCTCGCTGGCATTGCGTGTGGTAACGCTGTCAACATTATGGGTTATTATTGCCCTTGTTGTCGTTGCCACGCTCATTCAGTCGCTCTATCGGGATGCGGCAGAGCGCAGTTTTCAAAGCCTATTATCCGCACATCTCTATAGTCTCGTCGGTGCGGTCAGTCTGACGCCGGAGGGCGAGCTTTACGGTAAGCCGGAGCTCGGTGAAATACGCTATGCCAGCGCTGATTCAGGTTGGTATTGGTCGGTTGATCCTGTGTCTGCAAGTGTGCGCGGGCATCTGGGTTCGGTTTCATTGGGCTCAAAAATAATTCCTGTAAAGTCGGTTTCTGAAGCACCTTTCGACCAGTCATTCATGCGCAGTTATGTTGTGCAAACCAGCACTGGCGAGGATCTTTCTGTCGTTGAAACAGAGGTTGTTCTCGACAGTACGGATAAAATTGCCCGTTTCCGCGTGATGGGTAATCTGAATGAGGTTAAAGAAGAAGTCAGCGATTTCCGCAACCGGCTTTATATTTATCTGGGGCTGTTCGGCCTTGGCAGTATTCTGATTAATGCAGCGATTATTCTGTTTGGTTTGCGACCGCTGGATCATGTGCGTCGCACGCTGGCGGATATCCGTGAGGGAAGAAGCAATCGTGTTGATGCGGACTTACCTTTGGAAATCGCACCGCTCGCGCAGGAAATGAATGCTCTGATAGAAAATAACCACCGTATTGTGGAGCGGTCGCGGACACAGGTGGGAAATCTCGCGCATTCTCTGAAAACGCCGCTGTCTGTCCTGATGAACGAAGGCCGTAATATTGGCGGCCGTCAGGGGCAGTTGGTGATCGAGCAGAGTGACGCAATGCAGGTGCAGATCCAGCATTATTTGCAGCGTGCACGCGTTGCAGCCCAGCGGGACAGTGTTGTGTTCAGGGCGCCGGTCACGCCTGTGCTTGAACGTATGATTCGTGTGACGGCTAAGCTTAATCCGCATTTGAAGGTTACTTTTTCCAATCAGTTTCCCGCTGCAATCTTTGCCGGTGAAAAAGAAGATCTCGAGGAAATCGTCGGAAATATCATGGAGAACGCGGCCAAATGGGGGCGTTCAAAAATTCATCTGTCCCTGCGCGCCGCTCAGAAATCTGATGCAGGTGAAGGCGCAAGCAATCAGTTTGAAATCCTGATCGAGGATGACGGAGAAGGTCTACCTGCGGATAAAATGGCTGAAGCCCTGAAACGTGGGAAGCGCATTGATGAAAGCAAGCCCGGTACAGGTTTGGGACTGGCAATTGTTCAGGATACGGTCAGGGAATATGGCGGGACTTTAGGATTGAGTAAGGCATCTTTGGGTGGTCTTGCCGTGCAGATTACTTTGCCTGCAGTTTTAAGCTGAGCTTTGCTTTTAGCCGGTTTCAGGTATAAATGACCGCAGTCAGGCGTGTTATTCCTGATTTTGTTTTGTGTTGAGATGTCAAGGGAATGATTGCAGAGTGTGCTTTCAGCAGTCATAATGCTCTGCAAAGCGTTGCTGACAGGATGTTAAATTGCTCATGAAGTCGTCTTCCGTAGGTACATTGCGTAAACTTACTTTTATTCTTCCGCTGTTTGCTCTGACAGCCTGCTCCACATTGAACGCTTCAACGTCAGGTTCGCCATCCCGAAATCCGCTGGCCGGAGGATCGGTCAGCAATGCGGTACTGGCGCCGATGGGAAATGGTATTCTGGGCACTGCCGGTTCGCAGCTCGCGGCTTCTGACCGCAGGTCGGCAATCGAGGCGGAATATAAAGCGCTGGAATATGCACCGAAAGGTGAAGCGGTTTCATGGAAAGGGCGTTCTGGCAAAGCGTCCGGCGAGGTAACTGCTGCACAGCCATATCAGGTCGGTTCCCAGAATTGCAGGCAATATAGCCATAGTTTTACCGTTGACGGAGCACCTCAGCTGGTGCGTGGCACTGCCTGCCGTAATGATGATGGCAGCTGGACACCGCTGACCTGATTTAGCCTCTGTGCAAAACTTAAATAAGGCAGGTTTTGCACAGAACTGAACTGCCGGACAGCTTTGCGGCCAAATGACCTATACCCTGATAATTTGCCAACAGGCAGTTGGTTTTGTCGGGCAGGTAGATTAAGTCTCCGGTCATGGATTTCTGGCTTGTTTCTGCACTTTTAACTTTCGCTGCAATTCTTATCGTCATGTTGCCTCTGACACGAAAAGACACCGTGTCCGTGGCTGAGGGCGAGGAAGACCGCTCGGTTTATATTCAGCAGCTGAAAGAGATTGATTCCGATCTGGCGCGTGGCCTGCTGGATGAGCAGTCGGCTGAACAAGCCCGACTCGAAATATCCCGTCGTATTCTTAAGAATGATCGTCGTATGACGGATGCGGCTGCCGGCGCTGAAGGCAAAGCCATGGGCGTTGCTGAAAAGAAATATCTGTTCAGTGCAAGCGACCGTTGGGCGATTATTCTTGTCTTATTGTTCATTCCGGCAGTCAGCTGGGGTGTTTATGCTGCAATCGGTACGCCTGATCTGCCTGCGCAGCCACTGGCTGAACGCAAAAACACAATGATTCAGGATAAGAGCGCAGCCGAACTGATCGCACAGGCCGAAGCGCATTTGGCAAAGACGCCGGATGATGGTCGTGGCTGGGCGATACTTGCGCCGATTTATCTGCGCATTGGCCGCGTTGATGATGCCATTAATGCCTACCGCAAGGCTCTGGAACTGCTTGGTGATGATGTTGATCGTCTGATCGGTCTCGGGGAAGCCCTGACGATTAAAGCCAACGGGCAGGTCACTGAAGAGGCTCTTGCTCTCTTCGAAAAAGCCGGAACAATCGAACCGTCCGACATGCGTCCGCCTTTGATGAAAGCACGTGCATTATTGCAGGCCGGTAAGCGGGATGATGCAATCAATGTCTTGCAGATCATTCTCAATACATCACCTGAAGATGCACAATGGCGTGCTGATATTGAGCAGACGATTGCCAATCTGAAATCAGGCGGCGCGGCTCCTTCAACTGCACCGTCGCAGGTTACGCAGACACCAGCAGTACAGGCACCGGCAGTTCAGGCACCAGGTCCGACGGCTGAAGATGTTGAGGCTGCAGCCGCTCTGAGTGAGCAGGGGCGGAAAGATATGATCCGTTCCATGGTGGATGGTCTGGCTGCAAAATTACAAGATAATCCGACGGATATTGATGGCTGGGAGCGTTTGCTGCGCGCATATGTCGTGCTTGGTGAGCGTGATAATGCTGCCGAAGCTTTGCGAAAAGCTGTTAAAGTTCTGCCGGAAAATGACGGGAAGCGTCTTACACAGGTCGCCTCCCGGTTAGGACTGGATACGACGGGAGTTCAGAAGTGACCCATAGTCAGTTATCGGCATCACCCTCTGCAGAAAACCACACGCCGCGGGTTTCACAGGTTATGCGCAACCGCAAACGCAAGCGCCTGATTTTGATCTCCGGCGCCATGGCCGTTCTGGCGCTGGCTATTGGTCTGGTGCTGATCGCCTTCAGTCAGGATATTCGCTATTTCCGTACGCCTGATGATGTGACAGCAGAAGATATTACATCGGGTGCGCGTTTCCGTCTTGGTGGTCTGGTCGAGGCTGGTTCTGTGGTCCGTGGCGCGGATAAGCATGTGCAATTTGCCGTCACAGACACGCTGAAACAGGTGACAGTCACCTATGAAGGTATTTTGCCGGATCTGTTCCGTGAGGGGCAGGGCGTTGTTGCTGAAGGCCGTTTTACGCCCGATGGTGTTTTTATCGCAGATAATGTTCTGGCTAAGCATGACGAAAATTACATGCCAAAAGATGTTGCAGACAGTCTGAAAGAAAAAGGTGTCTGGGAAGGGAACTAAGCTGCTCTTAAGCAGGCTGTGTTTGAAACTCCCATTCCAAAAGCTGAATATTGCGTGTTTCGGATGCGCAATATTCAACAGGCAGGATAAATAGAATGAGCGTTGAAATCGGACATTTCGCACTGGTACTGGCACTGGCTTTGGCCTTGGTGCAGTCCTTTTTGCCGGTCATCGGAGCAAAACGGAATGATTCCCGATTGATGAGCGTTGCAGAACCTTGTTCTGCGGCCGTGTTTGCATTGGTTCTGTTATCATCAGCAATGCTGGTCCATGCCTATGTTACTTCTGATTTCTCTGTGCTGAATGTGGTTGAAAATTCCCACTCGCTGAAGCCTTTGCTGTTTAAAATTACCGGTGTCTGGGGCAATCACGAAGGCTCGATGATGCTCTGGGTGCTGATCCTGACATTTTTCAGTGCGCTGGTTGCAGTCTTTGGCAGTAATCTTCCGAACACATTGCGGGCAAATGTTCTGGCTGTGCAGGGGTGGATTGCCACCGCATTCTTAAGCTTCATTCTTTTCACATCCAATCCGTTTATCCGGATTATTCCGGCACCGATTGAAGGACAGGATCTCAATCCTATCCTGCAGGATATCGGCCTCGCCATTCATCCGCCGATGCTCTATCTCGGCTATGTCGGCTTTTCAGTTTGTTTTTCCTTCGCTGTCGCTGCGCTGATTGACGGTCGTATTGATGCCGCATGGGCGCGTTGGGTACGGCCTTGGACGCTGACTGCGTGGATTTTCCTGACCGGCGGTATCTCAATGGGCTCTTACTGGGCTTATTATGAGCTGGGCTGGGGTGGCTGGTGGTTCTGGGATCCGGTTGAAAACGCATCTTTCATGCCATGGCTGATCGGTACTGCGCTTCTGCATTCCGCAATTGTGATGGAAAAGCGCGGCGCTTTGAAAATCTGGACGATTTTGCTGGCTCTGCTGACATTCTCGCTGTCATTGCTCGGTGCATTCCTTGTCCGATCAGGCGTACTGACTTCGGTACACAGCTTTGCTACCGATCCGGGGCGTGGGCTGTTTATTCTCGCTATTCTGGTGTTCTTCATCGGCGGTTCACTGGCACTATTTGCTTTGCGCGCACAGACATTGACGACCGGAACCATGTTCCAGCCGGTTTCGCGTGAAGGTGCACTGGTGCTCAACAATCTGTTCCTGAGCACGGCCACGGCAACTGTGCTGATCGGCACGCTTTATCCGCTTTTGCTGGAAGCAATGACCGGAACCAAGATCTCTGTCGGCGCACCATTTTTCAATATGACTTTCGGCCCGCTGATGATTCCGCTGCTGGCAGCCGTACCATTCGGCCCGCTGCTGGCATGGAAACGCGGCGATCTCTATGCGGTGGCACAGCGCCTGATGTGGGTTTTCGGCCTGTGTCTTTTGAGTGTGGGGCTGGTTCTTATTCTGATTGATCCGCGCGCTGTCTGGGCTGCTTTCGGTATTGGTCTGGGGCTGTGGGTTATTCTCGGCAGCCTGATGGATATCGTGACCAAAGCCGGTTTTGGCAAGGTTGAGCTTTCGCGGGCATTCCCGCGCTTGCTGGGACTGCCGCGTTCAGTATTCGGCACTGCACTGGCGCATATGGGACTTGGCATTACCTTGCTGGGTATCGTGATTGTGTCCAGTTTCGGTACGGAACAGGTTGTCACCATGAAACAGGGAGAAACGGTTACTTTCTCCGGTTATCAGTTGCGCTATGATGCGCAGCAGCCCTTTGCCGGTTCAAACTATACGGAAGATCAGGGGCTGTTCTCCTTGCTCGACAGCAGCGGCAATACAATCGGCAATGTTATGGCTGCGAAGCGCTTCTATCCGGCACGTAATATGCCAACGACCGAAGCCGGTATTCTGACCCGTGGTGTTAATCAGTATTATGTCGCGCTGGGCGATGCTCTGGAAAATGGCGGCATGGTCGTGCGTCTCTGGTGGAAACCATCAGTCACACTGATCTGGCTTGGTACGGTTGCTATGGTTCTTGGCGGGCTCTTGTCTCTGATGGACAGACGTCTGCGCGTCGGTGCTCCGGCCAGAGCTAAAAAGACGGTGAAAGCAGTAAGCGGGGTGGCATGATGAGCCTGTTGAAAAATCTGTACAGCCGTTCCTTCTGCATCTTGCTTATTGCTGTGAGCATCGCCGCCGGTAGTATTCTGACTGCAAATGTTCAGAATGCATGGGCGGTTAATCCGGATGAAATTCTGGCTGATCCTGTGCTTGAAAAACGTGCGCGTGATCTGTCTGCCGGTTTGCGTTGCATGGTGTGTCAGAACCAGTCGATTGATGATTCCGATGCCGATCTGGCGCGTGACCTGCGTTTGCTGGTGCGTGAGCGTCTGGTACAGGGCGACAGTGACGAACAGGTTATTGATTTTCTGGTGTCGCGTTATGGCGAGTTCGTGCTTCTCAAACCGCGTCTCGACAAGCAGACAATCATCTTGTGGAGCTTTCCTGTCATTATTCTGATTATTGGTATCAGCACTATCTGGTTTTCACGACGTAAGGCCGGTAGCACACAGCCACAGATCGTTCCGCTGAATGACGAGGAAAAACAACGTCTTCAAAATCTTCTGGACGGCAAATAACCGGAATTTCGTAACCTTACGAAAAATTCATGTTTCAGAAATTATCCGGTAATGTTCGGTAAGCTATCTCTTGTGAGGAATAGTTGATAATCTTTAGCTGGTTATCTGCCCTCTCAGGAGATATTTTATGTCTGATATTAAGTCATCTTCCCGTCGTCCGCTGACCCGCATTTTCTTGTCCGCCGCTCTGGCCGGTACAATTCTGGCGACTGGCCCTCTGGCATCAATCTCGTCTGCGCAGGCAGCTCCGGTCAGCGTGACTGCTCAGGCTCAGCCTGGTTTTTCTGAACTGGTTGAAAAAGTTCGCCCTGCCGTTGTGAGTGTGCGCGTGAAAAGCGATGTGCAGAACACACGCAATGATCGCACCCAGTATTTTGGCGGTAATGGTCTTGACCAGTTGCCGGACGGCCATCCTCTGAAGCGCTTCTTCAAAGAGTTCGGTAATCCTTATGGTCCTGATGGTGAACAGGCGCGCCCGAATAAACGCCAGAAGCGCGGTGATCGCGGTCATGCCCGTCCGTTTGCTCAGGGCTCAGGCTTCTTCATTTCTGAAGACGGCTATGTCGTCACCAACAACCACGTTGTAACAGATGGTGATTCATTCTCCGTTGTGATGGATGACGGCACCGAACTCGATGCCAAGCTGATCGGCACTGATGCCCGTACAGACCTTGCCGTGCTGAAAGTCGATGATAAGCGCAAATTCACTTATGTTGCTTTTGATGATGACAGCACTGTCAAAGTCGGGGACTGGGTTGTCGCCGTAGGTAATCCGTTCGGCCTTGGCGGCACTGTGACTGCCGGTATTGTTTCTGCCCGTGGCCGTGATATCGGTGCAGGCCCTTACGATGATTTCATCCAGATTGATGCAGCGGTAAACAAAGGTAACTCCGGCGGCCCTGCTTTTGATCTGACCGGTAAGGTTGTCGGTATTAACACCGCGATCTTCTCGCCATCGGGCGGTAGTGTTGGTATTGCCTTTGCAATTCCGGCATCCACTGCAAGTAAGGTTGTGGATCAGCTGATTAAGAAGGGCTCGGTTGAGCGCGGCTGGATCGGTGTGCAAATTCAGCCGGTGACCAAGGAAATCGCAGATTCGCTCGGTCTTGCAGAAGATAAAGGCGCAATCGTTGCCGAACCACAGGCTGATGGTCCTGCCGCTAAAGCGGGTATCGTTGCCGGTGATGTGATTACGGCTGTGAATGATGAAACCGTGAAAGATCCGCGTGATCTGGCAAAGAAAGTTGCTGCGATTAATCCGGGTGAAAAAGCCAGCTTGACGATCTGGCGCAAAGGTAAGGCTGAGACTGTCAGCATTGAAATCAAAGCCTATCCGGATGACCAGAAACAGGGCGACAAGAGCGCTGCTACATCTTCGGGCGAGAGTGAAACCCTTGATGATTACGGCCTCACAGTCACACCGGATGACAGCGGCAAAGGCGTTGTTATAACCGATGTTGATCCGGACAGCGATGCTGCTGACAAGGGCATGCGCGCAGGCGATACAATTGTGACCGTGAATAATAAGGATGTGAAATCCGCATCTGACATTAACGCAGCGATTAAAGATGCTGTGAAAAACGGACGCAAGGCAGTTCTGCTGCAGGTTCAGCGTAATGGCCAGAACAGCTTTGTTGCTCTGCCGGTTGATCAGGGCTGATCTGTTCTGATAGGTTGAAATAAGAAAAGGCGGTGCTTGAACAGTGCCGCCTTTTCAAACATTTACACTCTGCTTTGAGGGTTGCTGATGCGTATTTTGATTATTGAAGATGACCGCGAAGCGGCACGGTATCTGGAAAAAGCATTTGCTGAAGCCGGACATATTGCTGATGTCGCCGGTGATGGCGAAACCGGCTATACGCTGGCTGAGAATAATCACTATGACGTGCTGATTATTGACCGGATGCTGCCGAAGCGTGACGGGCTTTCTGTCATCGCCGGATTGCGTGCACAGGGGCAAACCACACCGGCGCTTATTCTTTCAGCTCTGGGGCAGGTGGATGACCGTGTGACAGGTCTGCGTGCAGGCGGGGATGATTATCTCACCAAGCCTTACGCATTCTCGGAGCTGCTGGCGCGTGTTGAGGTTTTGCAGCGCCGTGTCAGCCCGAAAGAGGCAGATACAGTTTATCGCGTCGGTGATCTGGAACTCGACCGTCTTTCTCATACGGCGCGTCGTGCCGGTACCGAGATCAACTTGCAGCCGCGCGAATTTCGCCTGCTGGAATATCTGATGCGTCATGCGGGGCAGGTGGTAACCCGCACCATGCTGCTGGAAAATGTCTGGGATTATCACTTCGACCCGCAAACCAATGTGATCGATGTTCATATCTCGCGCCTGCGCTCCAAAATCGAAAAGGATTTTGATGAGCCTTTGCTGCATACCGTGCGCGGAGCCGGTTATATGCTGAAGGCGGGAACATCCGCTGCCAAATCCAAAGTGGCGGACAGCCAATGATGAGCCGGCTGAGCGCCTTGCTGAGCACGACAGCCGTCCGGCTGTCGGCTTTATATTTGTTGCTGTTTTTGCTCAGTGCGATGGCGTTGTTTTTCTATATGACCAATCTGTCGGTCAATTTTCTGACTGCACAAACACAAAAAGCCTTACTCGATGAAGTGACAAGCGTCACGCAGTCTTATGAGCGCGGTGGTATTCCGCTGCTGGTGCGCACGATTGACCGGCGCTCCCGCCAGCCTGGTGCTTTTCTTTATCTGATTTCTGATCCCGCAGGGCGTATTCTCTCCGGCAATGTGGAGAGCCTTGAGCCGGGTGTGCTGGATATTAGTGGTATGTCAGACCGGCCATTCACCTATATGCGCTATGGCGAGCAGGGCAATGCCGAGAAACACAAGGCAATTGCCATTGTCTTTGCGATCCCGAATGGTATGCGGGTGCTGATCGGCCGCGATCTGAGTGAGCCGGAGCTGTTCCGCGATATTATGCGTCGTGCTTTGGTGCTGGCACTGGGCATCATGGGAATTGGCGCTTTCCTGATCTGGTATTTTGTCGGTCGCAGGGCGTTGTTACGTCTCAAACAGGTGTCGAGTTCCTCACAACGCATTATGGCCGGTGATCTGGGTGAACGTCTTCCGGTCAGTGGTTCCGGTGATGAATTTGACCGGCTGTCGATTAATCTGAACGCCATGCTGGGGCGGATTGAAGAGCTGAATGACGGGCTGAAACATGTCTCGGATAATATCGCCCATGATCTGAAAACGCCGCTGACCAGATTGCGCAATAAGGCGGAAGCCACACTTTCCGGCCAGAAGGACAACACGGAATATCGTGCCGCTCTGGAAGATATTATTGCCGAATCCGATCAGCTGATCCGCACGTTTAATGCGATCCTGATGATATCGCGCCTTGAAGCCGGTTACTCATCCGAGAATATGGAAGTACTGCCGGTTAATCCGATCCTGCATGATGTGGCAGAGCTTTATGAGCCTGTTGCGGAAGATGCGGGGCTGGAGCTTGTTGTTGAAGCCGGTGCGGATATCAGCCTGCGGATTAATCGTGAGCTGGTTGGCCAGACCATTTCCAATCTGATTGATAATGCGATTAAATATTCACCGGTTGCGGATGAAGGCGGTGAAAACCGGACAAAGATCACCGTGGCGATGAAGCAAGAGGGCGATCAGATATTGATCAGTGTTGCCGATCAAGGCGCGGGTATTCCGGAGGCAATGCGCGAACAGGCGACAGAGCGTTTTGTGCGCCTTGAGGAAAGCCGCACGCAACCGGGCTCCGGTCTTGGACTCAGTCTGGCAAAAGCGGTGATGAAACTGCATGGCGGTAGTTTGATGCTGGAAGATAATTCACCGGGACTGCGGGTTGTTCTTGCTTTTCCTGCCCTGCCTGAGACAAAACAGTAGTCAGGTATGAATCTGTAGCGCATCCCGAAAAGTGCGTAGTGGTTTTCGGAATAAGATGCGCGGCAACAAAGGGACAGAGCATTTCTTCTGTTTTAATTGAAACGGGAAATGCTCGGGGGTGGAATTGCAGCATGACCGGTGTTTTGTTTTTTGATAGTTCGCTGAAATCTCTGACAGTTCCCGATCCGCAACAGGCAAAGATTTACCTGCAAAATTTAACAGGAGCGGCGGCGGAACGCGGATGCATTGCTCTGAGCCGCTATCTCAAAACCGCAGATGAAACCGGATTTTTAGCAGCAATTCTCGATTGCTCATCCTTCCTGAGGGAAGTGACAGAAACCTGTCCTGAAATTCTGGAAAGCCTGTTTACCGCACCGCTCGACGTGCTGCTGACACAGGCATTGGAGCAGATTTCTGCTCTGGGTATTGATCCGGAAATGACGGAAAATCGCTTGATGACGGAACTGCGCCGTCTCAAGAAAACTGCTCATGTGCTGATTGCACTGGATGATCTGGCAGGCTTTGCCGATGTGATGCAGACCACCAATCGCCTGAGTGATCTCGCAGAGGCCAGCCTGCGCGCTGCCGTACAGTTCTTGCTGCTTGAAAGCGATGCAAAAGGCAAACTGGCTTTGCCGGATCGTAACGACCCTGAAAAAGACAGCGGGCTGATTGTGCTTGGCATGGGTAAGTTCGGCGCAAGAGAGCTGAATTATTCCTCCGACATTGATCTGATTATTTTTATCGACAGCGCCCGTCCGGCAATTACCGACCCTTACGAATGTGTTGATCTGTTCTCACGCATGGCGCGGCGGCTGGTCAAGATTTTGCAGGACAGAACGGCAGACGGCTATGTCTTCCGTGTGGATTTGCGTCTGCGCCCTGATCCTGGTGCAACGCCGCTGGCTATTCCGGTGAGCGCGGCACTGCATTATTATGAGGGGCGCGGCCAGAATTGGGAACGCGCGGCGATGATTAAAGCGCGCCCTGTTGCCGGTGATATTGCCTCAGGTGAGCAATTTATCAAAGAACTTGCACCCTATGTCTGGCGCAAATATCTCGACTATGCGGCGATTGCCGATATCCATTCGATCAAGCGTCAAATCCATGCGCATCGCGGCCATGGCGATATTGCTGTACGCGGTCATAATGTGAAACTCGGGCGTGGTGGTATCCGCGAGATCGAGTTTTTCGTGCAGACCCAGCAGCTGATTGCAGGCGGGCGCTTTCCTGAATTGCGCGGCTCGCAAACGCTGGCGATGCTCACCAAACTCTATGAGCGTGGCTGGGTGGGTGAAAATGCCCGCGATCAGCTGAGCCGCAATTATCAGTTTCTGCGCAATGTTGAGCACCGTATTCAGATGGTGGCTGATGAACAGACGCATATTCTGCCGGAGGATGATGAGGGTTTCAGCCGTATAGCTTCGATGATGGGCTATCCGGATAATGAAAGTTTCACAGCGGAGTTTCTGGCCGTTCTGCGCACTGTCGAAAAGCACTATGCGGCATTGTTTGAACAAGCGCCGGAACTTGGCAGCAGTGGCGGCAATCTGGTCTTTACCGGCGAGACGGACGATCCTGATACGCTGCAAACCCTGTCACAGCTTGGTTTTGAACGTCCGAGTGATATTTGTCGTATCATCCGCACATGGCATTTTGGCCGCTATCGCGCAACGCAAACAGCAGAAGCACGTGAACGCTTAACCGAACTCACACCCGCCTTGCTGAATGCCTTTGCAGCAACCGAGCGTGCCGATGATGCACTGCTGCGTTTTGACGGATTTCTGCAAGGTCTGCCATCCGGTATCCAGCTTTTCAGCCTGTTGCAGTCCAATCCGGCGCTGCTCAACCTGTTGGTACTGGTGATGAGCGCGGCACCGCGTCTGGCTGAGATCATTACCCGTAAGCCGCATGTCTTTGACGGTATGCTCGATCCGCGTATTTTCTCGGAACTGCCAACGCGCAGCTATCTCGAAGAGCGGTTGGATACGTTCCTCACCCATGATGAACCTTATGAAGAAACGCTCGATCGTTTGCGCATCTTTGCAGCGGAGCAGCGGTTTCTGATCGGCATTCGCTTGCTGACCGGCGCGATTGATGGTGTACGTGCGGGCAGGGCTTTCTCTGATCTGGCCGAGCTGATGATCGACCGTGCGTTGAGTGCGGTGATGAAAGAATTCACCATCCGCCATGGCCAGATTGCCGGTGGGCGTATTGCAGTGCTGGCGATGGGAAAACTGGGAAGCCGCGAACTCACCGCCGGTTCTGATATTGATATCATCCTGCTCTATGACCATGATGCGGATGCTGACTATTCGGACGGTGAGAAGCAGCTTGCCGCATCGCAATATTATATCCGTCTGACACAGCGCCTGATCGCGGCATTGTCCGCACCTATGGCCGAGGGCGTGCTTTATGAAGTGGATATGCGTCTGCGCCCAAGCGGCAATAAAGGGCCGGTGGCAACCCATATCGAGGCTTTCGGTAAATATCAGCGCAATGATGCATGGGTATGGGAACATATGGCGCTGACCCGCGCCCGCGCCATTGCCGGTGACCAGTCGTTCCGCGATGAGATCGATGCGGAGGTCGATGCTATTCTCGCTATTCCTTCAGAGGTGAAAAAGACCGCGAAGGAAATGACCGATATGCGCGCGCTGATTGCCAGTGAAAAACCACCTCGTGACAATTGGGATTTGAAACTGCGTTCCGGCGGTTTGATTGATCTGGAATTTATCGCGCAGTTTGCAGTACTCACAGGGCAGGTGGCAACTGATATCCGTCACACTTCCACAGAGTTAAATCTGCGTCATCTGAAGCCGGATTTTTCCAGTCCTGCACTGGCCGAGGAACTGGCCACAGCCCATCATTTCTATAGCAATCTCACACAGATCATTCGACTGTGCGTGGATGATAATACAGGGCGGGAGGATTACCTGCCGGGCTTGCTGGAATTGCTGTGCCGCGCTGCTGAATTACCGGATATTGCCCATGTCGAGCATCAGATGGATCAGACAACAGAGGCCGTGTCAAAAGCCTTTAAACAATTGCTGAAAGGCTGATCTCACGCGGCAACATCATTGCTGATCTGGTTTGTACCGGCAGGCACAACGCGGTCAGGAATGCGTACAGAAACAATGGTGCCAACGCCTTCGGTCGAGCAGATGCGCAGGGCACCATTATGCAACTCAGCCAATGAGCGCGAGATAGCAAGGCCAAGACCTGAACCCGTATGGGTCTTGGTGAACTGGTTTTCCACCTGTTCAAACGGATGGCCGAGCTTCTTCAGCGCATCACGCGGAATACCACAGCCGGTATCTTTGATGGTGAGGATCAGCGCACCATTGGTCTTGCGGGCACGCACCAGAATGCGGCCGCCATCACCGGTAAACTTCACCGCATTGGACAAAAGATTAATCAGCACCTGCTTGATCGCACGGCGGTCAGCGCTGGCGGTGATCGTGTCGGCAATGCTGGTCTCAACGGCAATATGCTTCTGTTCTGCCTGCAGAGAAATCACGCGCACGGTTTCTTCAATTAGCGGATAAAGATCGATCTCTTCGCGATCCAGAGAGAAATGACCGGCTTCAATCTTCGACATATCGAGAATGTCATTGATAACATTGAGCAGATAATTGCCGCTGGTATGAATGTCGTGAATATATTCCGCATAACGCTCGGAGCCGAGCGGGCCGAATGTGCCTGCCGAGATCATTTCGGAGAAACCGATAATCGCATTGAGCGGCGTACGCAATTCATGGGACATATTGGCAAGGAATTCGGATTTGGCACGGTTCGCGCTTTCCGCGCGCTCTTTTTCCGTCGCATATTTGGAGGCCAGTTCTGACAGCTCGCGCACGCGGTCTTTCTCCGCTTTACGGGCAAGGCTCAGATCCTGAATGGTCGCCATCAGACGGCGTTCGCTGTCCACCAGACGCTCCTGATGCAGTTTCAGCTGGGTAATGTCTGTACCAACCGACACCAAACCACCATCCTGCGTACGGCGTTCGTTGACCTGCAGCCAGCGGCCATCGCCAAGCTGGCGCTCGAAAGTCTGCGCACCACTGCGATCATTTTCATTGGCCATGCGGCGTTCAAAGGCAGCAGGACGCAGCAGCGGCTGAATATCTTCGCGGGTTACACCGGCCTTGAGTGCTGTGGCAGGCAGGCCTGCATATTCATTATATTTGCCGTTGGACATCACCAGACGGCTCTCGGCATCCCAGAGAACGAAAGCCTCGGAAATGCTTTCAATCGCTTCACGGATACGCAGATCGGCTTCCACAGTTGCCTGTGCAAAACGGTGCTGCTCGCTGACGTCAAAAGCAATACCGACCAGATGCACATCGCCTTCATTGGCGATTTCTGCACGTACGCGCATCCACACCCAATAGCCGTCGGCATGGCGCATACGCAGCACTTTGTCGACCTGACGTAATTCGCCGGACATAACCTGCGTGGCGATTTCGTAGAGATCACCATCCACCGGATTAACAATCGCGGCTACATCGCCAAAGGACAGCACATTGTCTACCGCTTCATAGCCGAGCATTTCATACATCGAGCGCGACCAGTACATGCGTCCGCGCGCCATATCCCAGTCCCAGAGGCCGCAACGACCGCGGGCCAGTGCCAGATCAATCCGTCTTTGAATCTGATGGGAAAAATCATCGGCATCGCGGGCACGCGCTGCCTGAGAGAAATAAGCGTAAAGAATAGCCAGCAGCACACCGGCGGTTGCAGCAAACAGGGTAATATTCAGCGAGACAACCTGTCGCCAGTCTTTAAAAATTGTTTTTTCAGTATTGAAAGTCAGAACAGAAAAGGCACCGGCTGCAGCAGCCTGCACATTCTGAGGTTCAACTTTTTCAGCGGCTGCAAAAGCCGCTTCACTGCGGTATTTTACAGGCAATACACCGGCACGACTGCCAAACATCAAGAGCGGCTGTGCTTCGGTGAACAGCGTCTCGGCCTGAATGCCGAGCAATTGACGGCTGCTCAGGGCGGCAACGATCTTTGAATTTTCATCGAGAATGGCAAGTTCAAGACCTGCATTAATCAAGCCCTGCGAACGCAGTTCAACCAGTAAATTCTGGATGGAGCTATAGTCACCGTCGCTGTCCGCAGGCGGTACAGATTCAATCTGCTTTTGCAGTTTTGAAGCAACATGCGCGGCAGTCAGCGCCATTTCATGTCGGGCATCGCTTTCGATCTCGTCACGCTGATTGAGCAGCGACAACATGCGCGCACCGGCGAGAATAATCAGAAAAGCAATAATTAGCACCGGCACGACGCGGCGCAGCAATGGCTCAAGGGAAAGGAGCTTGCGGTAGGCAGGGCCCGACAACAGATAAACATAGCCGGAAAGCTTGAAACGCTTACGCTGGCTTTGTCTTTCTGAGGTGTAACGGACACCATTCGGCGCGCGGCGCGCGTCGGTATTTGCCATCCTGTGGCCCCTCATCTGAGTGGTTGCTTTTGAAGTGATTCGGGGTAAAAAATCCGAATAACCCTAATGAATCAAATGTGATTCGCTGTGTCCAGTGCTTTTAATTAATAATTAATAAAAAACCTGTGCCGATTCGAAGGTGATTCGATCAGTTTTCGGAAGGTGACACATGAGGTCAGTGCTGCATGATTCTGATTTGATTCAGAAATACACTGCCGTTCAGTCTTTATCGTAAAACATTGTGTTCTTTTTAAAGCGTTTCCTGAAATGCAAAAGACGAGTGCGGAAGCTCTGATTGAGCTTCCGCACCCGTATTTTGTCAGGCCAGCATGCGTTCTGTAATATCGCGAACATCAGCTGAGAGGTTTTCAGCCTGAGCGATGGTTTCCAGTGCTGTTTTCAGATGATCGCGGCGCGCCGGTTCCAGCGTTTTCCATGAGCGCAGGCTGGTCAGCAGGCGCGACGCCAGTTGCGGATTTTCACGGTCAATTGTCAGGATCAGATCGGTGAAAAACGCATAGGTTTTGCCGTCCGGCCGGTTGAAGCCGGTCGGGTTGCCTGCTGCAAAGGCACCAAGCAAAGCGCGTGTTCTGTTCGGATTGTCGAGCGAAAACAGCGGATGCTGCATCAGTTGCTGCACAGTTTCCAACGCATCAGGAGCAGGGCGGCGTGCCTGCACACCAAACCACTTGTCCATTGCCAGCGGTACATTGCCATAGTCTTTTTCAAACTGTGCCAAGGCTTGCGCCGCATTTTCATGGCCATAGAAGCGATGCACCAGCAAGGTCAGAGCTGCAATCTTGTCTGTCATATTGTCAGCGTCATTGAACTGGGCATAGACCCGTGCAGGGTCGTTATCCGAGGCTGCAAGATAGCTCAGCAAGACTGCTTTGAGCGCGCGTTTTCCTGCACCTTCCGCATCCGGTGTGAAAGCTGCGTTGTCTTGCAAGCTCACATAGGTTTTGGCGAACAGCGCAGCATTCTGCGTGGCAATCGCAGAGAGTAATGCTTCTCTGCTGCTGCGGATCAGGTCAGGATCAATATTGCTGCCAAGCTCGCGGGCAATATCCGCCTCTTCCGGCAGGGAGAGGCATAGTGCACGGAAAGCGTGATCCAGTGTCTCATCCTGCACCAGTTCAGCCAATAATTCTGCCAGTGCCGGATCGAATGCGACCGGCTCCTGCAGGCGCAGTTTTTCAACATTGCTCATAATGGCATTGCTCATCAGCTGATGAATGACCTGCCAGCGGCCAAAAGCATCACTGTCATGACGGGCAAGAAACAATTGCTCCTCACGGCTCAGTTGCTGGCTGAGATGCACCGGCGCAGAGAAACCGCGCAACAGCGAGAGAACCGGCTTTTCAGCAATATTGTGAAATGTCCAGCTTTGTGATGCTTCCCGCAAATGCAGAACATCGCCTTCAAGTCCTGTACCCTCATGGGAAGAAATAGCGATATCTTTGCCATCTGCACCGATCAGCCCGAATTTGACCGGAATATGCATAGGCTGCTTATGGCTCTGACCTGGTGTCGGATCCGTCTTTTGCCCCAAAGTGAGGCGCAGGCTCCGGCTTGCGGCATCATAGTCACTGTTGACAGTCACAAGCGGTGTACCTGCCTGATCGTACCACAGCGCAAAATGGGCGAGGGAGCGGCCGGTCACATCCTCAAAACATTTGATGAAATCTTCAATCGTCGCAGCATCACCATCATGACGGCTGAAATAGAGATCAAGACCTTTATAGAACGGCGCATCACCAATAATGGTGCGCAACATACGGATCAGCTCACTGCCTTTTTCATAAACGGTTGCCGTGTAGAAATTATTGATCTCGCGATATTCTTTCGGACGTACCGGATGCGCCAGCGGGCCGCCGTCTTCCGGAAATTGCTGTGCTTTGAGGATTTTCACCTCGTCAATGCGATGCACAGCGCGGGAGCGCATGTCACTGGAAAATTCGTGGTCGCGATAGACGGTCAACCCTTCTTTCAGGCAAAGCTGAAACCAGTCACGGCAGGTAATGCGGTTGCCCGTCCAGTTGTGGAAATATTCATGGGCAATCACCGCTTCGATACCGGCATAATCCGTATCAGTGGCCGTCTGCGGATCAGCGAGAACATATTTATCGTTAAAGATGTTCAGCCCTTTATTCTCCATCGCGCCCATATTGAAATCAGACACGGCAACGATGTTGAAAATATCGAGATCATATTCGCGGCCATAGGCCTCTTCATCCCAGCGCATGGAGCGTTTCAGCGCATCCATTGCATAGGTCGCGCGGTCTTCATTGCCGTGCTCGACATAGATATTCAGCGCGACTTGTTTACCGGACATTGTAGTGAATTGATCGCTGATCGACCCAAGATCACCGGCAACCAGCGCAAAAAGATAAGACGGCTTGGGATGCGGGTCATGCCACAGCGCAAAATGACGGCCATTGGCGAGATCACCATTTGCTTCAAGATTGCCGTTGGAGAGCAGAATTGGCGCAGCCTGTTTGTCTGCCTCAAGACGAACCGTATAGACCGAGAGAACATCCGGCCGGTCGGGGAAATAGGTTATGCGGCGAAACCCTTCCGCTTCACATTGGGTCGTATAGACATTGCTGGAACGATAAAGCCCCATCAACTGCCGGTTGGTCGTCGGGTTGATCCTTGTGACAATCTCCAGCGTGAATGTGCTCTGCTGCGGCAGGGAGCGGATGGTCAGCAGGTCCGGCGTTGCGGAATAATCGCTGACCGACTGGCCATTAATGTGCAGGCTCACCAGTTCCAGCTCATCGCCGTCCAGTATCAGCGGCGCGGTGAGGGAAACACCGTCGCGGCGCTCAATGGTCAGGCGGGCTGTGATAATGGTTTTTTCCGGATCAAGCTGAAAATCCAGCTCGGTTTTGCGTATCAGGTAATCTGACGGGCGGTAATCTTCGAGGCGAAAGACATGACCTGTATCGGTACGCATAACTGCTCCTGAACTGACTTAAAACATATGGATATGAAGCTAAAACATTTCGTGGACGGGTGAAACCGCCTGTAACGAGAAATTCCTGTGATTGTTTCAAATGATAATATGAAGCGCCTGTTTCGCCAGCACGATCAGTATGGTTTTCAGGGCTGATAAAGTTTTTGGTATTTCCCGGAAATTCTGCAAATAGTGCTGGAAAACCGGCCTCAACCAGTTATGGTGTTTGCATATAAAAGAGGGAGTCTGCCGCACTATATTGGCGGCAGTTAAGGAATTTTCATTGTGAATGCCCCTGAGCGCCATCTGCCTTTGGCAGATACACCCGCCGCTGCAGATGAACCAAGGCCATTGCTTGGTATTGCCTGCAAAGTTACATCTGTCTTCATTTTTGTGCTGATGTCGACACTGCTGAAATCCGCAGAAGGCATACCTGCGGGAGAACTGGTATTCTTCCGCTCGTTCTTTGCGATTTTTCCGGTTGTGATTTATCTGGCCTATACGCATCAGCTGCAGGGCGCGATGCAGACCTCGGATATTTTCGGCCATATCTGGCGCGGGCTTGTCGGGGTTATGTCCATGCTCAGCGGGTTCTATGCACTGACCTTGCTGCCTCTGCCGGAAAGCATTGCCATTAATTATGCATCCCCGCTGATGATCGTGGTGCTGAGCGCAATCTTCCTGAAGGAACAGGTGCGTATTTATCGCTGGAGCGCGGTGTTGATCGGCTTTGTCGGCGTGCTGATTATTGTCTGGCCGCGTCTCAGCCTGTTTTCCGGCGGTGGTGTGAGCCATGGTGAGGCAGTCGGTGCGGTCTTTGCGCTGATCGGGGCTTTGTCATCGGCCGTTGCCATGATGCTGGTGCGCAAGCTGGTGAAGCGTGAGCGTACCGCAACGATTGTGATCTATTTTTCGCTCACATCAACGGTGATTGCGTTGTTCACAATGCCTTTCGGCTGGGTCGTGCCGCAATGGTGGCAGCTGGCGCTGTTGATTGCTGCTGGTTTTGCAGGCGGCATCGCGCAGATTTTTCTGACCGAATGTTATCGCCACGCGGATATGTCCACCATCGCTCCGTTTGAATATACATCCATGCTACTGGGACTTGGTATCGGTTATGTGGTTTTTGGCGATGTGCCGACACTGCCGATGCTGATCGGCAGCACAATTGTGATTGGCGCGGGTATTTTCATCATTTTCCGCGAGCATAAATTATCCGGCAGAAAACTGAGAAGGAACTGAAAAACTTAGAGCATAATTCCTTAAATTTGGATCAGTTTAAGGTAAAATTATGCTCTACTTTTAAAGTGTTAGAGCGACCTTTGTGCGCCCAACGGGGCGCCCGACGCTCTAGTCCTTGATGTTTTCAGTTGAACTGTTTTCTGCCGGGGTTTCTTCTGTTTCTTCCTCCGGCACATCGCTGCGCGGATCCATCTGATAGCTTTCAGGCGTATTGATATTTTTGGTCGCCTGATATTTGAATTCGGTTTTCTGATCGCTGATGGCAGGGCGTTCGCGCAGGCTGATGCGCCATAAAGCATGCAGCCCATAGGCTGCAAAACAGATAATCAGCGTTACCGGCATACCGGTCTTGCCGAAGCTCTCCATCATCCGCGCGGCAATCTGCGGGCCAATCACATTGCCGATGCCATAAACAATCAGCAGGCCGCCAGAAATTTTAACGAACTCATTGGCTTCCGCATAGTCATTGGCATGAGCGACATTGAGGCTGTAAATCGGAAACAACACCGCCCCCATCAGGAAAATGACCATATAGCCGCTCAGGCCGTCTGCCGGTGAAAACAGCATCAGACCCAGAGACAGAATAACGCCGATAATACCGCTCAGCACCATGACATAACGGCGGTCGACAAAATCCGAAAAGCGACCCAGCGGATATTGAAAAATCGCACCGCCGATCATCGCTGTGACCAGCATTGTCGCAATGCTTAAATTATCGAGACCATTCATCTGGCCGTAAATCGGCGCCAGAATATTCCATGCACCGGCAATAATGCCGGAAACGAGTGAGCCGACAACAGCTGCGGGAGAGCGCTTATACAGGCCTTTAATATCCAGCGAAACCTGTGTCAGCGGCTTTGGCGACTCCGCGCGCGACAGGGCGGTCGGGATCAGAGCGAAACTGTAAATCAGGGTGCAGATGATAAACAGGGTCTGCGTGGAAGGATCACCAAAAGGCAGAATATATTGGCCGGACATAGTGCCGATCATGGTGGTGATCATATAGACCGAGAAGATCATGCCGCGGCTGTCATTATTGACACGCTCATTCAGCCAGCTTTCCACCACCATATAGCCGCCTGCCAGAGAGAAACCGGCCAGCCCGCGAAAGGCCATCCATGCGATCGGGTCGATAATCAGCGAATGCAGCAGAAGCGACATGCCGAGAATGGTCAGCAAAACGGTAAAAACACGAACATGGCCGACATTGCGCACGAAGATCGGCACCACCAGACAGCCCGCTGTAAAGGCGAGGGAATAGAATGTTCCCATCCAGCCGATTGTAATGGTTGACCAGCCTTCCATACCGGCGCGGATCGGCAGCAACAGACCTGCCAGACCACCGGCCATAAGCATCAGAAGCGTACTGAAAAGAAGCGCTGTAATCGGCAACAACTGAGCTGGCATGGATTTATCCGGACACTGAACCTGAAAGAGCAGGCTATCGTAAATGCGAAAATATTCAGCGACGCTTTATTGTAAAAAACAATGCAGGGATACTGGCATTTTTAGTCGGGAATGAAATTCTTTTTCACGGATGTTTATGTCGCATTTAAACTGGTGATGCAGCTAGAGCAGTTTGCGTCCAGACTGGATTATAGCGCTCGCTCTAGATTCTTTATTTGGTCGCATTATCACGGGCGTCAAGTTGATCCAACTTGACTGTGAAATACTCTAGTCAGGCGGCACTCTCGGCCAGACGCATTTTGACCATCAGCCAGTCTTCCCATGCAAAGCGTTTTTGAGCCGGTGTGCGCAGCAAATAATCCGGATGCAGGCTCGGCATAATCGCTACGCTTTGCTCTCCGGCAGTTGTGAGACTATGCCAGTTGCCGCGCAATTTATAAATCGGCTCACGGGAGCCTGTCAGGGCTTTGGCAGCAGGATCACCCAGTGCAACAATCACTTTTGGTGCAACCAGCTCAATCTGCCGGTCAAGAAACGGACGGCATAAGTCCAGTTCCAGCGGTGTCGCAGGGCGATTACCCGGCGGACGCCATGGCAATGTATTGGCCAGATAGGCTTGTTCGCGCGTCAGATTAATAGCGGCAAGGATGCGGTTGAGCATCTGCCCTGCAGGGCCGGAGAAGGGAATACCTTCCAGATCATCATCACGCCCCGGCGTGTCACCGATCACCATCAGTTCTGCATCAGCAGTCCCGTCAGCAAAGCAGATATTCTTGGCGGTGAATTTCAGGCGGCAGCCGTCAAAACCGGCCATTGCCTGTTGCAGGTCATCAAGGCTGGCGGCGTTGCGGGCAAGCTTGCGGGCTTCTTCCAGCAAAACTTCCGGTGCAATAGCAGCCTGTGCAGGCACAGATGCTGCCGCCTGCGGCTTTTGCTGCGTTCGGTTTGTTTGCGGTGCATCACTGCGCGCCTGAGACTGCATGCCACCTGCCTGTGCAGGTGTGGCATTGCGCATAGAATTATCAGGCTGGGCTGTGCGTTTCGGCTGTGCAGCTGCCAGTGTTGCAGCCTCTGCAAAACGATCAATTGGTGCATCACTCAGCGCGGAATCCACTCCGGCTTCCGCATAGAAGCGAATCAGATCTTCCCAATTGGCTGTGATTGCAGTGTCTGACACACGATTGTTCCGGTTTTAGGCTTGTTTACAGTTCTGAGGTCGCAAATTGCAGAAGCTTTGGCAAGGGCTTTCGGGCATGCCTGTTTAAAAATCATTTACATTGACGTAAACGTCAATATTATAGTGATCTGTTAGTGAACAAACGTCATGATCTGAGGCGATTTTGGACAATAGGACGCATTTGAACTGTGTTACAACTCTGTATCAGGTGGAGATGAAGCATTTCATCGTCCTTTGATCAGCACGATAATGCGGCAATTAAAAGAATAGAACGAGCGCAGCGGATGTGATGAACACGATACGCTCTGGTTTATAAAAAAACGGGAACCCAAGCTGCGCCCGATGCTATGGAGGTATAAATGAACAACGAACACGAACTTCCTGAACGGGAAAGTATGGAGTTCGACGTTGTGATCGTCGGCGCAGGCCCTGCCGGTCTTGCTGCGGCGATCCGTTTGAAACAGAATAATCCGGAACTCTCCGTCGTGGTTCTGGAAAAGGGCGGGGAAGTCGGTGCGCATATTCTGTCCGGCGCGGTTGTTGATCCGGTTGGTATCGACAAGCTGCTGCCTGACTGGCGCGAGGAAAGCGATCATCCTTTCAAAACTCCGGTAACGGATGACCAGTTTCTGGTGCTCGGGCCTGCGGGTTCTGTAAGATTGCCGAATTTCGCAATGCCGCCGCTGATGAATAATCATGGCAATTATATTGTGTCGCTGGGCAATGTGGCGCGCTGGCTGGGTACCCATGCGGAAAATCTCGGCGTGGAAATCTATCCGGGCTTTGCTGCTGCGGAAGTGCTTTATAATGATGCCGGTGCTGTAATTGGTGTTGCGACCGGTGATATGGGCGTGGAACGCAATGGCGAGCCGGGGCCGAATTATACACGCGGCATGGAACTGCACGGTAAATATGTGCTGTTTGCCGAAGGTGCACGCGGTTCGCTCTCCAAGCAGGTGATTGCAAAATACAAGCTGGATGAAGGCCGTGAACCGGCCAAATTTGGTATCGGCCTGAAAGAACTCTGGCAGATTGATCCGTCGAAGAGCAAGCCGGGTTTGGTGCAGCACTCTTTCGGCTGGCCGCTGGATCTGAAAACCGGTGGCGGTTCCTTCCTGTATCATCTGGAAGACAATCTGGTGGCTGTCGGTTTTGTGGTGCATCTCAACTACAAGAACCCGTATCTGTCACCGTTTGAAGAGTTTCAGCGTTACAAGACACATCCGACGATCCGTCCGACCTTTGAAGGTGCCAAGCGCATCTCCTATGGCGCGCGCGCGATTACTGAAGGCGGCTGGCAGTCTGTGCCGAAACTGACTTTCCCCGGCGGTGCGCTGATCGGTTGTGCGGCCGGTTTTGTGAACGTGCCGCGTATCAAAGGCTCGCATAATGCGGTGCTGTCGGGAATTCTTGCGGCGGATAAAGTTGCGGAAGCCATTGCTGCCGGTCGTGCGAATGATGAAGTTATCGGCATCGAAAATGAATGGCGCGACAGTGCTATCGGCAAAGACCTGAAGCGCGTTCGCAATGTCAAACCGCTGTGGTCAAAATTCGGTACCATTATTGGTGTGGCGCTGGGCGGTCTGGATATGTGGACGAACCAGCTGTTCGGCTTCTCCTTCTTCGGAACGCTCAAGCACGGCAAGACCGATGCGGCGGCGCTGGAACCGGCAGCCAAACACAAGCCTATCAGCTATCCGAAGCCTGATGGTGTGGTGAGCTTTGATCGTCTGTCGTCAGTGTTCCTGTCGAGCACCAATCATGAAGAAGATCAGCCGGTTCACTTGCAGGTCAAAAATCTGGAACTGCAGCTGAAATCCGAACATGATGTTTTTGCGGGGCCTTCAACACGCTACTGCCCTGCGGGTGTTTATGAATGGGTTGAGAAGGACGGCAAGGAAACTTACGTCATCAATGCGCAAAACTGCGTGCATTGCAAAACCTGTGACATCAAAGACCCGAACCAGAATATCAACTGGGTTACGCCACAAGGCGGCGAAGGACCGGTTTACGCAAATATGTAATATTTGCAGTAATAAACCGTGTCCGTCTCGACCGCCGTAATCAAGAATGTCGGCGAAGGACCGGTCTATGCCAACATGTAATGTTGGCATTTGAGGCCGTGTCCGTTTCGACCGCCGTCCGTAAAGATGTCGGTGAGGGACCGGTTTACGCAAATATGTAATATTTGCATCTTGGACGCGTATCTTGTCCAAAAACCGTTTCCCACTTTTTGGGATACGCTTGTATGTAATAATACAAAAACGGCGCCTTTCGGGGCGCCTTTTTTTATTGAAAAATCAGTGTCAGATGCGGACGGCTTCCGGTGCCATTTGCGGATTGTCGTCCGCCGGTTCGGAAATCGAAGTCGGAACTGAAAACTCCAGCAACAACGGAAAATGATCCGAGCCGAGTGATTCACCGGTGCGGATATTATGCAGTGTCACAGTCTCATTGATGAGAATATGATCGATCGGCAAGCCGATCCAGTGGCGCAGACTATCCGGCAGGCGGGTTGTCAGCCATGTCGCACCTGCGCCGGCAATGCGTTTGGTTTCGGTGAGTATTTCATACTGGCGCAGATTGTAACTCCACGGGGCAGCATTGAAATCACCGGCTATAATCACCGGAATACCGTGAGGATTGGCCATCGGCTCCAATGCAGGGCGCAGCATTTCAAACTGCTGTACCTGTTTAAACGGCCACGGCCATGACTGATGCAGTGACGAGACAAGCACATTGGTGCCGCCAAGATTAACAAGAGCTGTGGCCAATACGCCGTCACCGGTGCAGACCGGAGAGCCGAAATCGGCAAAAGGTCGGCGCGAGAGAATACCGACGCCCCATCTTTTCGGCAGGGTGCCGCATTGGTGACGGTAAGGATAGTTGCCTTCCAATATTTTAAGCCATGGCTGCCACTGCTCAGAACCTTCCTGATAGGTGATAATATCCGGCTTGTAGCGTGCCACAGCCTGCAACAGGGCTTTCGGATCATCATTGTTTTGCAGCAGATTAATCTGCATCAACCGGTAGGTAACATTTCCGTCTTGTGCGGTTGCCGGCTGTGAAGAACCGGCCCAGTTCACCGTTGTTGAAAAGGCGCTGAGGCCGAGCAGTGCCACCATTGCCGCTTCACGGCGCAGGCTGGTGAAAAGCAGAAAAATCCCGCCAAGAGCCATGATCGCTGCAATATGAGCGCGAAAATGCGCAAAACTATCCAGAGCCGGATGCACACGGCCAAAGAAACCCAGCACCAGCGGAACCGAGAGCAGAACTAAGAAGATCAGTAATGCAAAGAACAGGGGAGATGTGCGTTTTGAAGCAGGAGTTGGTTTTTCGCCGGACATAGAGACCACAGAGCAAGAGAAACAAGAATGACAGCACTGTTGGCTGTGAAAAGCAGCTTTATCAAGGCGCACTGCTCTGCAAACAATCTTGCAGAGCAGTGTTGATTGAAGCGTTTACTGGAATGCAGTCTCGAAGAAGCTGCGTAGTTTTCGTGAATGCAGACGGTCTTGCGGCATGGCGGCAATTTTTTCCATGGCGCGGATGCCGATCTGCAAATGCTGTGCAACCTGTTTCTTGTAGAAGTCGGTCGCCATGCCCGGCAATTTCAGCTCGCCATGCAGCGGCTTGTCAGACACGCAGAGCAAAGTACCGTATGGCACGCGGAAGCGGAAACCATTGGCCGCAATCGTGGCCGATTCCATATCCAGAGCCACAGCACGGGATTGGGAAAGCCGTTGCACTGGGCCGCGCTGGTCACGCAATTCCCAGTTGCGGTTGTCAATCGTGGCAACGGTGCCGGTACGCATGATGCGTTTCAGCTCATAGCCCTCAAGGCCGGTGATTTCCTCAACCGCATCTTCAAGGGCCACCTGAATTTCGGCCAGAGCTGGGATCGGCACCCAGATCGGCAGATCATCATCCAGAACGTGATCCTCACGCACATAGGCATGGGCAAGCACATAGTCGCCGAGCTGCTGGCTGTTGCGCAAACCGGCGCAGTGGCCAAGCATCAGCCATGCATGAGGGCGTAGTACAGCAATATGGTCGGTAATGGTTTTGGCATTGGACGGGCCGACACCGATATTGACCATGGTAATGCCTGAACCATCCGGTTTGACCAGATGATAAGCCGGCATTTGCGGCAGGCGCGCAGGCTCTGCCCCCTGTGAAGGCGAGCTGTTACCGGCAAAGGTAATCAAGTTGCCCGGTTCAACAAATTTGGTGAAACCGCCGCCGCCCTCTGCCATCAATTTACGGGCATAGGTGCAGAACTCGTCCATATAGAACTGATAGTTTGTGAAAAGCACATAGTTCTGGAAATGCGACGGGCTGGTCGCGGTGTAATGCGACAGGCGCTGCAAAGAATAATCCACGCGCTGACCGGTAAATGGTGCCAGCGGCATGATTTCCAAAGTCTGGAACTCGGTATCACCATTAGCAATACTGTCATCGGTATTGCCGAGATCCGGCACATCAAACATATCACGCAGCGGATACTTGAACGCATCGGAGACGGAAGATTCCACATAGGTGCCTTCCAGAAAGGCAAAATGCAGCGGGATCGGCGTGGTGGATTCCTGAACAGTCACCGGAACACCGTGATTTTTAATCAGCAGACGGATTTGCTCCATCAGATAACTGTCGAAAAGATCGGGACGGGTCAGCGTGGTGGCATATTCACCCGGCAGACTGACATGGCCATAGGCCAGACGTGTATCCACATGGGCGAAGCTGGCCGTTGAAAAGCAAAGCTCAGGGTAGAACGCGCGGAAACGCTGCGGCGCAATTTCGCCTTTGGCAACCTTATGAAAGGCATCACGCAGAAAGGCAGTATTCCGGTCATAGAGAGCACGCAATGCGTCAACCGCAGCGCGGGCATCCGTAAATGATTGAGGAGCGACTGGCTCCGGTGTGGCTATGCCCGCAGAAATCAGATCTGAAACAGGATTGCCCGAAAAAGTGTCGATTCTTTTGCTCATGCGCTACTATAAGCCGGAATTCTTACAGTTTATATGGCAAGCTTTGCGCTGCGCCTCCGGTTTTGCAGAATGGTTAAACAGGGCATTATTTCTGCAGGCTGACCACAAGAACCAGACCGGTTGCGGTAACTTTTCCGCCGGTATTGGCGGCAATGCCGGTAAAAGCAGCAACCGGCGCTACAAAGAACAGGCTGAACACCGCAATGCGCATGGCGAGATAACATGTGTCGGTCAGAGTACTGAGAAAATTCGCGGACATCATGGCAGCATCTCCTTTTCCTGTGATTTTGTGATTGTAACGGCTTGTGCAGGGCGGGAGATTTCGGTTTTCAGGAAAGAATGCGATAATGTCTGAGCCAGATGACCGGTGCGGTTTGTATGATTTTCATTCATCAGCAACAGGCTGAGAAATACCGTGCCGAGAGCGAACAGGCTGATAATGGTAAACCGGTGATACAACATCGCTTAGCCCCCTTTGGTCGAACATGTCGCTGCGGATATCATAATGTGCGACACGATCTGGTCAGGAATGATCCTGTTATCCGTAATCTAACGGCGTCGGGCTGAACTCTTTCTGAGAGGGGCGTTCATCGGACGTTCAAATTCCTGAAATTGCATTAAGCATATATTTTTCAGCGTGAAACGAAATTTGGTTTTATGGATTGCCTAATCTGTAGTCATGACTATATATTGTTTGCAACCGGACAATCACGCATATAATCATGATGTTTGTCCTTACCGGTTTCACCGGAGTATAATTTCTTAAACCTGAAACAGTTTAACTTGAAATTATGCTCTCATTTTAAAGTGTTAGAGCGCGTTTTGTACGCCGATGGGTGTACGGCGCTCTAGTCAGGAGCTGATCTCTATGAGTGCCGAGCCTAAAACCCAGACGAAGCCGATTGAACTTTATTACTGGCCGACACCGAACGGCTGGAAGATCAGCATCATGCTGGAGGAACTGGGTGTTCCTTATGAAGTGAAATATGTGAATATCGGTAAAGGCGATCAGTTCGAGCCGTCATTTCTGAAAATCGCACCGAATAACCGTATGCCAGCGATTATTGATCCGGAAGGGCCGGATGGCCAGCCGATTTCGGTTTTTGAATCCGGCGCTATTCTGCAATATCTGGGGCGTAAATTCGGTAAATTTTATCCGGCGGATGAACGCAAGCGCGTAGCCGTTGACGAATGGCTGATGTGGCAGATGGGCGGGCTTGGACCAATGTCCGGTCAGGCAGGACATTTCCGCGTCTATGCACCGGAAAAAGTCGAATATGGTATCAATCGCTATACGAATGAAGTGAACCGGCTCTACGGCGTTTTGAATCGTCAGCTTGAAGGCCGTGATTATATTGCCGGCGATTATTCCATAGCCGATATGGCCTGTGTGGGCTGGATCAGCGCCTATAAAAACTACGATCAGAAACTGGAAGATTTCCCGAATCTGAAACGCTGGTATGAGGCTGTCACAGCCCGTGCTGCGGTGCAGCGCGGTATGGAGCTGGGCAAAGTTGAACGCGAGAAAAGCAATCTTGCGACCGATAAATCAGCGCAGAGCGTTTTGTTCAATCAGAAAGCGCGCTGACTATAAAACAAAGCGTTGCGCGATCATCATCCGCAACGCTTTTTCATTTGTTTTACTGGCGTGCCAGTTTTTCGGTCTTGCAGATCAGCCCGCCTGCCACACAACCGGCCAGCGATAATGTGCCACCGCTGACACTGGCTTTACCGGAATATGTCTTGCCTTCGTCAAGCTTATTGACGGTGCCTTTATAGCTGCCGTCTTTACCGCTCATTTTGCCGATGGATTTGCCCTTATATTCACCGTTGAGCACGGTGCCGCAATAATCCTCACCGCCGCAGCTTTTATATTCAATGATAGTGCCGGATGTACGTTTCCACGTGCCGATAATCGGTTCTGCTGCTAGAGCAGGGCCGAACGACAATGTCAGGGCTGTCATTGCAAACAAGATTTTCTTCATCAGTTCCTCCCGAAGATGCGTAATATGTGATGGGCATATGGCTTACGCTCACGTAAACGTAATCCAAAGAATGACGCTTGAAAAGAGCCGATTTTGCGTTGCGCAAATCTCACTTCTGTTCGGCATCGTAACGAGCTGAAGTGATTATTGGTTAGCAGCAGGTTTAAATTATCCTGTGCTTAAAAGCCTTGACTTTTGCAGAAAACCCGCAAAACCGGCAGAGTTATTCTTAATGAATTCTGATGTTTACCCATTGTTTGGATTTTGTTGATTGCCCGTTAAGGATGGTATTTAACGGCGGTTTCAACTCTTTCCGGCATCTTGTTAATAACAACAGCAGAGATCTGCACGGGCTTTCCGGCTCTAAGCGGACCGCAGTTTAACAGGACAGGATGAGAACAATGTTTGCACGTTTCAGCGCGAAGTCAGAGAATAATATCAATGCCATGCAGGCCGAAATGCTGTTTGAAACCGGCATGATGTATTATGCAGGGCGTGATTGCGTGGCAGACCGTATTGAAGCCTATAAATGGTTCAATATTGCAGCCATCCGTGGTGATGACCGTGCTCTGCCGATGCGCAGTAAATTGTCAGAAATGATGAGCAAGCCGGAGCTGGTGCGCGCTTTGCGTGAGGCACGCGAATGGATGGCGCGTCACTGATCCCGCCATCCGGCTTTGTCAACTTGTAGCCAGATACCGACTTCTCTTTAACTTGTGGCCAGATACCGGCCGGGCTTGTGGTTGATTGCAATAATAACATTCATAACCACAGCGCCGATCAGCGAAATTGCAACCTGTTGCGGGGACAGGTAAAACAGCGATACAGCCATCAGAACCAGATCCAGAGTAAGCTGCGACCAGCCGGCGCGGATATTGTAATTATCCTGCAGATAGAGAGCCAGAATATTGATGCCGCCGACACCGGCACGGTGGCGGAACAGGGCAAGCACGCCCATTCCCATCAAAGTGCCGCCCATAAAAGCTGCAAAAACCGGCTGCAGGTTGGAGAAATCCACCCACATCGGGAACAGGCGGGTAAAGAGCGACATCAGTGCTACCGCCACAAAGGTGCGGATTGTGAAGCGCCAGCCCATGCGCTTGATAGCCAGATAATAAAAAGGCAGATTGATCAGGAAAAATACCAGAGCAAACTGCCAGTTGGTTGCATAATGCACGAGAAGAGCCACACCGGCTGTGCTGCCGGTCATCAGCTTGGCTTGCGCATAAAGGGTAAGTCCGAGGCTTACAAAGCTGGTGCCGATCAGCATCGCCACAACATCTTCATAGAAGCGGTGTCTCTCGGTCACAGATATTGGTGATAGAGCCGGAATCGCATCCGGAGTTGTGACTTCAGCCATGAAAAAAGACCCTGCAACATGCTGCTGCGGCGTATTTTAAACGTCGGACAGGATATTGTTTAAAAGAAAACTGAAAAGCAGCAGAACCTTCATTGATCTCTGCCACTGGCATTATTTAGCCGATAACCGGCGTAAAATCAGCGGTGAGAAAATTGTTATTTTTAACGTGGCAATAGCGATTTATGAGCAAAATCCGGCTTTTTATATGCCAATAATTGCGCGAATATTTTGCTGGGGCGCTGGTGTGGTGGCGAAGAGGAATATGTATAGGCCAAGTTAAAAAGGCTGATTTACAGCGTTTTACTGCCCTGAAATGCATCTGAGTTATAAAATATTGCACCTCAGCATATTATAAAAATGCTATGTTTGAGAGCTATAATATAAACAATCACGATGTTGTCTCACAGCGCGTCAACTCTTTTCAGAATTTGTGAAAAGGTTTTGCGTGCGGAATATTATACGATATTGACAGAAAAACGCTTTAGGCACAGTGTTTTAAAACCTAATCAGGAGAACAGAGATGAAAATTCAAACTCTCAGCCGCCTTGGCGGCGCAGCATTGCTGACAGGAATGGCCGTCTTTGTGCTGTCTTCACCGGCAAGTGCGCTGACAATGGCAGAATGCAGCACGAAATATCAGGCTGCAAAAGATGCCGGCACGCTCGGTACTATGAAATGGAATGATTTCCGTAAAGCACAGTGCGGTACTGACGCGGCTGCAACTCCGGCACCTGCGGCTCCGGCTAAACCAGCAGCAACTGCTGCAAAGCCTGCCAAGCAGTCGCCTGCTGCTGACAGCGCAGATGCCGCCAAAGGCCTGACAATGCAGCAGTGCTCTGCAAAATATAAAGCAGCGCAGGAAACAGGTCTGGCGACCGGTCTGAAATGGAATGCTTTCCGTAAGGCTGAATGCGGTCCGGGTGCAGACCCTGAAAAAGTAACATCCGTATCAACAAAAGAGCCGGCAGCTCCGACTGTTGCTGCGCCAAGCGGTGTTAAATTCCCGTCTGCGGTTTCTGCTAAATATGCGACTGAAACTGAAGGCAAGCAGCGTATGAAAACCTGTCTGGATCAGTATTATGCCAATAAGAGCGCGAATTCTCTGAATGGTCTGCGCTGGATCCAGAAGGGCGGCGGTTATTACAGCCTTTGCAATGCACGTCTGAAGGGCAATTCCTGATTTATTTATCAGGCCTAGACTATGAAAATAAAAAGACCCGCCTCAGTTTTGAGGCGGGTCTTTTTGTAAAGATTGCATTTTGCTCTGATCTTATGCACCTGCCAAAAACTGCTTCAGGTTTTTTCAGTTTTCTTTGCGGGTTTGGATTTGGCTTTTACCGCGGCGGGTTTTGTTGTTTTTTTAACCGCGCGCTTTGGCGCTTCTGTCGCCGCTGCAGCTTTGCTCATCAGTTTCTTTGCCTGTGCAACCCAGCTTTCCCGTTCAGCACGTCCGGCAAAACCGGTGGTGCGGTTCAGCCATGTGATCTGATCCGTATTCAGATCGGTAAGCTGATCATAATGGAAAATACCGGCATTATATAATTTGGCCTGAATTGCGTTACCTATACCGGTAATCTGGGTCAGATCATCAGCTTTGTCCTGTCGCGGTTTCTTCAGGCGCTCCGGTTCGGAAGGGGCTGGCGGAGCCGGTGTTTCTGCTGCCTGTGAGGGCGCAGCAACTGCTTCGGCAGGATTTGTTTCTGCGGCTTTAGACGCAATATGAATAACAGGGCTATGAGCAGGGCCGACCGGTTCCGCATCCGGTACAATCTTTTTTATGGCTTCTGTGGTTTCTGTTGCAGCCGGTGTTTTAATGACTGTCTGTGCCGCACTCTCATGTTTGGATGGGCTTGCCTTCACCGGTGCTGCGGGTGCCGGTTTTTTCTCAGGCCCTTTGCTCTTGGGTGTCACTGCTGTTGCAGGCGGGATAATACTTGCTGCCGGTTGCTTTGCCTTTGCCGTCGTAAGCTTGCTGTAAATTAAGCCGAGGAGAAATACGATTACACCGATCAGGGCGATCCAGAGTAAAAAATCCATATAATTCTCCTTGTGAAACGTGTCGGGCAGGGCAGGTGAATGCGATGCATTCTGACTCATCCTGATCAGCCTGCCGATTATCATTGGCTGTTTTAAAGCAGAGCAGAGGATAAGTGTGCTGTAAAATATAGCAGATCACCGCCGACTGCAAAATGCCACGCATTATAAATGCGTGGGGATAAAGACCAGACATATAAATACCGCTTGTTATTTAAAGTCAGTTTTAGAGCATGTTGCACAAAAGCGGATGCCGGTTTTCCGATAGTGACACGCTCTGGAATGCACAAAACAGAAAACCCGGCAGCGTGAGCTGCCGGGTCTCTGTAACCTTACGGTCTGTTCTAAGTCGTAAAACTTAGAAAGAACGCTGGAAGCGGATCATACCACCCCAAGCATCTTCGCCGCGAACAGCTGTAGCATACTTGTCGGTGTCTTTCCACTTGGTGTAGGAAACTTCAGGAGTAATTGTGAAGCCCGGAACCAGCTGGTAAGCTACGTTTGCAGTGTAAGCCTGTTTGCCGAAATCTTCGTAAGCAGCCTGCAGGTTGAAAGTAGCTTTGTCGGTTGCCTTGTACTTCAGACCACCCCAGACAGCCCAATCGCCGCCCCAGTTGCCGTACATGCCAACAGCTTCTTCGTAAGAAGCGTAACCGCCCTGTACCCATACGGAGAATACGTCAGTTACGTTTACGTCGAGGCGAACTTTACCAGCCCACTCTTCGATTTCAGAGTCGTAAGCTGCAACACCTGCGATCGAGCCCCAAGCCTGTTCGAACTTCAGACCACCAACAACGTGTGGCATGTAGTCATCGATTACGCCGTCATAAACGTTGCCGTTGATGTCGGTGAATGCGTCAACGCGTTCGCCCTGTTCGGCGGAGATGATTGCCGAGAAGCCGTTACCACCGGTGAAGGTGTAGCTGATCAGGTTTGTGTCATATGCACCTGGCGATACAACGTCATCGTTGATTACGTCGCCGAGGTAACCTGTGAAGGTGTGGAATGCGGATTCATCTTTACCGATGCGCAGACCGCCCAGTTCGATGTAAGCGTATTTCAGCTTGTCCTGTTTGAAGTCGCCGTCGCCGAATTCAAAACGGTTTTCGGTGAAGGTCTTCAGTGTGCCGAGTTCGGTTTCAGTTGCTGTGTGTGTACGCAGTGTGAAACGGGTGTTGGTGGACCATGTCTTACGGTCACGACCGGAATACACATCGTCGCCGCCTTTGAAGTCAGCGCGAACATAACCGGAAATACGCAGGCAGGTTTCTGTGCCTGGAATGTAGAAGTAGCCAGCGCCGTAAGCGTCGCAAACGCGTACATATTCAACAGCTTCTGGTTCTGGTGCAACGATGGCGTCGGCAGCCTGAGCGCCGGTTGCTGCAACGAGAGCGGCAGCGGAGCCGAGAAGAAGGCTCTTAATGTTCATTTCTGACCTCCAGTCAGAAACATACACAATCATAAAAATTCAAGTATTTTCAATGCGTTACAAAAATCCATGGAATCTTTTATTTTTAAAGCCCTAAAACTGGTCATAAAAACGCGGGATAAAAAGCGCGTAAAATACAAAAAAACCGGCAAGAATGAATTCTGCCAGCTGCCTGAAAATCAGTTTTATATGAAACTATGGCGGAGAGGATGGGATTCGAACCCATGATACCCTTCCGGGTATACTCCCTTAGCAGGGGAGCGCCTTCGACCACTCGGCCACCTCTCCGGTAAAGGCGCAATAGCCGGTAATAATCATGAGTTCAAGCACTTTACGCATCCGGAACCAAAAAATCTTATCCATCAACAGGATGATTTCAAAAAAGGTATTAAATTCCGATAGTTTTCCGCAGTTTATGCACCCCTATAAAGAGAGGCCTGCTTTAAAACACATAAAACGGAATCAAAATCACAGAATCAAAACACTTGATGCGCCGCAGCTGATTCACGGGCACGAACAGGGCAAATCACCTGCCAATATTACGTCTATAAGAGGATGAAACCGGGCGGCTCAATTCAGGTCTTCTCTGGCACGCAACACTGTTTCAGCCTGTGGAAACATCTGAAAACCCCGCAAAAGCGGCAAATTTTCGTTAATTTATTTTAATAAATATAAACAAAACATAAATAAAATCCGGCACCTAGGGGGTGTTTCGTGTCTTTTCTGCAACACGATATGTCGATAGCAACATCTTACCCCCTCCTTATGCGTTTTCAGTGTTGCAACGAAACTGAGCACGAGTATCTTGAGGGCAGAAGAAGGAGCGCTTCGGTAGCGACTTTTTCATCCAAGGGGATGGGGACAGGTTGTCCTTCAGCCAAAACAAAATGCCCAGACCCATTTAAAACTTTGACTGGAGGTCAGAAATGAACATTAAGAGCCTTCTTCTCGGCTCCGCTGCAGCTCTCGTTGCAGTATCCGGCGCTCAGGCTGCCGACGCCATCGTTGCACCAGAACCAGAAGCTGTTGAGTATGTACGCGTTTGCGACGCTTACGGCGCTGGCTACTTCTACATTCCAGGCACAGAAACCTGCCTGCGCATCTCCGGTTATGTTCGTTTTGATGCGTCTGCTGGCGATGATCCATATTCCGGCAAGGACAGTGACACTTGGGGTACAAACACCCGTTTCACGCTGCGCACACACACAGCTTCGGAAACTGAGCTTGGTACTCTGAAAACTTTCACCGAAAACCGTTTCAACTTCGGTGACGGCGAACAGGGCAGCCACACTCTGAAGCATGCTTACATTCAGCTGGGCGGCCTGATGCTCGGTAAGACCGACTCAGCTTTCCATAGCTTTACCGGTTACCTCGGCGACATCATCAACGATGACGTGGTAAGCGCAGGTCTCTACAATACCAACCTGGTTAGCTACACCTTCACTGGCGGTAACGGCTTCTCGGCAATCATCTCCGCTGAGCAGGGCGAAAAAGCTAAAGCTTTCGGCCATGGCAACTCGCTTCCGATCGCTTATGATGCTGTAATCGACGACTACATGCCACACGTTGTTGGTGGTCTGAAGTTCGAACAGGCTTGGGGTTCGATCGCCGGTGTTGCTGCTTATGATGCAGAAATCGAAGAGTGGGCAGGTAAAATCCGCCTCGACGTAAACGTAACTGAACAGTTCTCCGTATGGGTACAGGGCGGTTATGCTTCTTACGAAGCTCCTGTTGGTATGTACGGTAACTGGGGCGGCGATTGGGCTGTCTGGGGTGGCGCGAAGTTCAAAGCAACTGACAAAGCTACCATCAACGTACAGGCTGCTTACGAAGATTGGGGTAAAACCGCTGTTGCTGCAAACGTAGCATACCAGCTGGTTCCAGGTTTCACCATCACTCCAGAAATCAACTACACCTCTTGGAAGGGTGATCACCCAGTACGCGTACTTGGTGGAGCTCCTAAGGATGCTTTCGGTGGTATGATCCGCTTCCAGCGTTCTTTCTAAGCCATTGGTTTAGTTCGAAAAAAGATACCAGCGGCTATGTCGCTGGTATTTTTGTCTCAAATGGGGCGTTCAAGCGGGGACCATCTTTAACGAGATGCGCTTATACAAATACCAGATGTAAATTTTTGTATTGATGGGGCGGACTAAGACTTTTCGAGGGGGCATATCAGAAACTCAACCAGAGTGGTTTTATCATGCTGACCTCACAAAAATGTTACTCAGACTTGTTTTATAAAGTTTCTGCCTATAAAGCTCCAAGTCGATCAAACGGCTGGGGGGCCTTATGATGGAGCTGAATCGGGACATTTCTTTCGAAAATTCTGAGAATTTTACGCCTGTAATGGGCTATAATCTCAGCTTTACGTCATCCAATACAAAAACACATCGCATTGTGAATCAGTATTCAGTTACTGATTTATCCGAGCGCTATCTCAATATTTTATGGGACGACGGGTCTCATAAATATAATGTGAGATTATTTCTCGGTGAAATTAATGAGATTCTGAAGGGGGAGCGTTTCAGCGGCTTTAGTCAGGAAATGCTCGACAGAATTATCGGTTCCCTGCGTGAACGCAATAACAGCAATGCAACCATTAATAGAAAAATGGCTGCACTCAGCAAGTTGTTGCGAAAGGCGTATAAGATGGGGGACATCTTTAGCCTGCCGGAATTCATTCGTCAGAAAGAGCGGGCAGGGCGAATTCGTTTTCTTGAACTTGAAGAAGAGGCACGTCTTTTCGCTGCGATTAAAGCACGTTGCGAAAACAGCTATCGGCTGGCCGTGTTTCTGGTTGATACAGGTTGCCGTCTGGGTGAGGCAATCGGCCTGACATGGAATGATTTACACGATCCGCGTGTCACTTTCTGGCTAACCAAGTCGAACCGGAGCCGTACTGTTCCCTTGACCAAACGTGCCAGAAAAACCTGTAAAATACCGGTTGAACGCCATAAAGGGCCGTTTTCTATGCTGACGCAGGTCGAATTCCGCGCAGTGTGGAATGATGCCAAATATGAAGTCGGTCTTGGTACAGATACACAGGTTGTTCCGCATATTCTGCGTCATACATGCGCATCGCGTCTGGTTCGCGGCGGTATTGATATTCGCCGTGTGCAGATGTGGCTTGGTCACCAGACATTGCAGATGACAATGCGTTATGCCCATCTTGCAACCAATGATCTGGATAGCTGCGTAAAGGTGCTGGAAGTTCGCTAAAGATTTCAACGAATTCACGCTGTTTCCTGTAGTCTCGGCGTTGCTGATTGGGGGCAACAGCAGTGTGAAGTGTTCAGAAATCCGGTGTGGCGCGCGGATATGACAGAATATGCATAGCGGCTTTGGGGAAGGTTCAGTATCCCGTAATCGGGCACGCTGCATCATGTGCTCTAAACTGTTATAGAAGCTTGCTTTCTTGAGTAAGAACGCGTTTTAGCGCGGACTTTTGACGGCAGCCATTGATTAAAGCTGTGCTTATCTGCATTGATGGCGGGCAGATAATCAATTTACAGGATTTATGAATATGACTGCTGGCGTTGAACGTCTGTTTCTGTTTTTCTCCGGTTTATCCGGTGCTGCTGCAATGACAAGCTATGCAGCATCTGCACACGGCGATCATGCGTTTTTAGGTGTTGTAGCGCCGATTCTGTTGGGGCATGCAGCTGCTTTTTTGGGTTTTTCTTTTTTAAGTGCACGCAGTCGTGCCATTTACTGGGCAGGCATTCTGGTGCTGCTCGGTCTTGTTTTATTCGCGGGTGATTTGATCCTGCGTGATCTGACAAGCAACAGATTATTTGCTATGGCCGCGCCGACAGGGGGCACATTGATGATTGGCGGATGGTTGATGACGGCTCTGTGCGCATTCATTCCTTCAAAAAAATAATATCATCACAGTCATTTTTCCCGAGAAATCTTAAATTGTAAGATATTTTGGACGGGAAAAGACTGGATTTTCCATACAAAAAGCCGCGCTGTCAGCTGACTGCGCGGCTTTATTGATAGTAGTTTCCAGAAATGACCGGAAAATTTAACCGCGACGGCCGCTTATCAAATCCTGCTGAATATTGGCATTGCCATAGAGACGGGATTTGTAGACGGCGTAATTCTCCATCACCCGCTGCACATAGTTGCGGGTTTCTGTGTATGGAATACGCTCAATCCAGTCGACAACCTGATCGAGATTCTGCCCGCGCGGATCACCATATTTGGCGATCCATTCACTGGCGCGTCTCGGGCCTGCATTATATCCGGCAAAAGTCAGGATATAGGAGCCGTTGAAACGCTCAATCTGTTCGCCGAGATAATGCGCACCCAAAGTGGCATTATAAGCGGCATCAGTGGTCAGGCGCTTGTCGGAATAAGCAAGACCTGCACGCTGGGCAACGCCTTTTGCCGTGCCCGGTAACAATTGCAGCAGGCCGCGCGCACCGGCGCTGGAAACCGCTGAAATATTGAATTCACTTTCCTGACGGGCAATCGCATAGGCGAGGGCGGCGCCGGAGCCTTTAATATTCGCATTGGCCGGAATGGCGCCTGTCGGATGAGATAATGCTCCGACATCGAGACCGCGACCGGCAGCGATCTTGCCGACGCGCAGTGACAGGTAATGATTGCTGTTGCGTTCAGCCATAACGGCGAGAAGCGCCAGTTCACCTGTGCTGCTCAGTTCCTGCGCCATATTGATGTACAGGCTCTGCGCCCGATTGCCATAGCCGATGGATTCGAGACGGCGGATTGCACGAACCGGTTCGCGGCTGTCAAAACGTTCACGATCTGCGGCGCTTGGTTTCGGATAAGGCAGCTGCAGAACATTATTGCCAAGCTTGGCTGCTGCCAGCTGACCGTAGAACGATGTACCGTAATAGGATGCACGCTGATACATTTGCTTTGCATTGCCGCCGCCACCGGATTCTGCGGCACGACCCATCCAGTAATAGGCGCGGGATGCAGACATCGGACGCGAGGAAATTTCAGCAATACGGCTAAAATGTTTTTGCGCAGTAGAGGCGTCATTCAATGCACGCAGAGCATACCAGCCTGCATGGAATTCTGCATCTGCAGCCATAGTCGGTGTTTCCGCACTGTGAGCAGCGGCTAAGCGATATGCAATTTGCGGCTTGCCGATATCCAGCAATTCACGGGATAAAACGCGGCGCTCAATCCACCATGCATCCGGATCAACCAGTGATCTGGCATCACGCGGTGCCTTCAGCATCAGATTGGCGGCTTCCGTATAGCGCTCGGAGCGGCGCAGATACTGGATTTTTGCAAACAAAAATGCAGGATTTGACTGCCATGAACTATGAACAGCATTGAGCTTTTGCGCCGCATCCGGAGCACGTTTGTTCACGGCAGCAAAGGCGGCATAAAGCGATTCCGCATTGGCTGATGCGGCTAAACGCGATGCTGATGACAGACGGTTATCATACAACATGCGCAGAAAACGTGTCTGATGATCTTCTTTGGTCAGAACGCCGGAAAATTCACGCAAAATCAGCGTTTCATCTTTTGTATCAAGCTTGGCGCGTGCCCACCACGGCGCAAGCAACTGGCGTGCCTGTGCGCGGTTTCCGCTGGCAAGATAAGCGCGACCCAGCAGGATCATACCTTCGGTGGTCTGAGGTTTGCGGTTTCCGAGATAGGAAATCACTGTGCCGGCAGGGGCATTTTCACGGTAAAGTGCCCGTTCTGTGTTGCGCTGAACTGTGGTCATACCAGGCCAGTCACGCAATTCTGCGGCGGCAGCAACATAGTCAGCACTCGACAAGCCGTCTGCACCGGACAGAGCCAGAGCCCATGTCAGGATATGGCGGTCGAGATCATTGGCGGACATACCGTTGCGGATTGCCAGCGCACGGCGTGCATCTTTTGAAGACAGGGCATCCAGAGCGGTTTTCAGGCTGCCGCTCATGGCTGCCGGTGCCTGCGCACGTGGTATCGTGGCGGTGGTTGTCGGATCCGGCCGCATCATCGGCGCGGGCATATTGCGCATCGCTGTTGGCGCAAAAGGGCGCAGCAAAGGCGTTGGCACATTTTCAGCTTCCTGCGCACCGGCTGTCAGCACATTTCCTGCCATGCTTGCACTTAAAAGTGTAAGGGCTAAAAAAAACTGATCTGGTCGCTGTCCGAAAAGTGCAAATTTACGCATTACAAATCCGTTATAACCGTGTTGAAGCAAATTTAAGGCAGATTATTAAGATATCCGAGTGAAAACTGAGAGTTATAGAAATGTCGCTCTCAGTGGTCAGGGGTTCTGAATATGCTGTTAAATGCTGCCGGTCTTCTGTGCTTCCAATTATAGGTTAGACCTGTGAAGGCAATGTTAATGAAGCCTTACCTGAAAGACGGGTTGATATCGTTTTTAATAATAAATTCATCGTGATTTGCGCCCCAATTTTGCCGGTATTGACTGTTGTTTCTCAGAAGAACGGGGATGAATTGCAAATCACTTGCTGACAGGTTTTCATCACTATGTATAAAACATTTCGTCGGACTGACGAAATGCGCGTTTATTTTTATCATAGCGATGAAATGCCTATGAATATGCGTAAATTTGCTTGATGCAGCAGTTTTGCAGGACTATGGTGCAGCACTTTTCACGAACAGGTGGTGGTGCCATCATTCTGTACGCGGCTGCGAGGCCTGTATGGATGGTCGTTCTATGGCATTTGTAGTGAATATAATAACATTCTTATGGGCTGTATATTAGAAACCATCATATATGCGGTTTGAAATTGCATACAGGCAGCGCAGGGCTTTTTTGATTTTGCAAAATTTGAAATTGCCGGAGATGCGGGGCTGATATTATCAGTCCGGATTTTCCTCTGCGTCACCTGATCTTCAATATTAGAGCGCGTGTGCCCGATCGGGTGCACAAAACCCGCTCTAACACTTTAAAATTAGAGCATACTATTCCGGGATTGCAAATCCGGCGTAATAAACTGCATTATCGGTCGATTTTTCGCTGATATGTAATTCATATTAAAACACAGGCAAACTTTTGGGAGTACCCGATGCTTAAGGGCTCAATCACGGCTATCGTCACACCTTTTACAGAGCAGGGTGGTTTTGACGAAAAAGCGTTCCGTGGCCTTGTAAACTGGCAGATCGAGGAGGGGACGCATGGCTTTGTACCGGTTGGTACAACTGGCGAAACTCCGACACTGTCCCATGATGAGCATAAACGGGTAATCGAGGTTTGCGTTGAAGAAGCGAAAGGCCGTGCGCAGATTATAGCCGGTGCCGGTTCTAATAATACTGTTGAAGCCATTGAGCTTGCCCAGCATGCGCAAGGTGCTGGTGCTGATGCTGTTCTGGTTGTGACACCTTATTATAATAAGCCAAATCAGCGCGGGCTTTATGCGCATTTTTCCGCTGTTGCCAAGGCGATTTCAATTCCGCTGGTGATCTATAATATTCCGGGACGCTCGATCATTGATATGACACCGGAAACAATGGGCGCTCTTGTGCGCGACCACAAAAATATTGTTGGCGTGAAAGATGCAACCGGCAAAATTGAACGTGTTTCCGAACAGCGCGCAACTTGCGGTACAGACTTCATTCAGCTGTCCGGCGAAGATGCCACGGCTCTGGGTTTCAACGCTCATGGCGGTCGCGGCTGTATTTCCGTAACATCCAATATTGCACCGCGTCTTTGCGCGCAGTTTCAGGAAGCCTGTCTGGCCGGTGATTATGCAACAGCACTGACAATTCAGGATCGTTTGATGCCGCTGCATAAAGCGTTGTTTATGGAGCCGAACCCTTCAGGTGTTAAATATGCGCTGGCACGTACCGGACGCATTACCAATCATCTGCGCCTGCCTTTGATGCCTGTTGAGGCTGAAACCGCAGAGAAAATCGATGCAGCGCTGCGTCATGCAGGTCTGCTCAATCAGTAATTTTGCGTAACCGGCATAGTTGAACAGTTTACGCTGTTTATTTTGCTGCAAATCATCTATCGCCTGCCGGTACATGAGTATTGAACCGGCAGGCTTTTTTATATTCAGCTTGTTGCAGTTTAAGCCGGAAAAGCTCTGGATTCTAAAGTGGTCGCATTATCACGGTCGTCAAGTTCATCCAACTTGACTGTGAAATGCTCTAGTAAAGTTGCGGATCAGATATATATTGCTGCCATGAATACGAAAAAAAATGCACCTGCACGCAAAGTCATCGCAGATAACCGCAAAGCGCGTTATAATTTCGAGATACTTGAAGTGATTGAAGCGGGCCTGGTTCTCTCGGGAACCGAGGTTAAATCTTTGCGCTCCAATCAGGCAAATATCGCTGAAAGCTATGCCAGCTATGAGAATGATGCGTTCTGGCTGATTAATTCCTATATTCCTGAATATACGCAAGGCAATCGTTTCAATCATGATCCGCGGCGGTTGCGCAAATTACTGCTCAGCGAGAGAGAGATTGTGCGTCTGGCCAATTCCATCGCCCGCGACGGGATGACAGTTGTGCCGTTGAAGCTCTATTTCAACGAGCGTGGCCGTGCGAAGCTCGAAATCGCTCTGGCACGCGGTAAGAAACTGCACGACAAGCGCGAGACGGAAAAGAACCGTGACTGGAATCGTGAAAAATCACGATTGCTCCGTGATCGCGGGTAATACCCGAAATATTAAAGCCCTGTCTCAGACAGGGCTTTTTTTATGAGCTCACTTCTTGGGATTATCGTTCAGATAATCGCGCACATTGCTGAATACATTACGGAACATGGCTTCCGTGAGAACACCGGTATTCGTGTTGTAGCGCGAGCAGTGGTAGCTGGAGAAAATGCGCAATTGACCGATATCAGTTTGTACGCCATGGCCGAATTTATGTTTTGAGACCGGTTGGCCAAGGGCGCGGATTGTCGATTGATGGGCTATGGTGCCAAGCGTGACAATCGCCTGCAAGTTAGGCAGACCGGTAATGAACGGCGATAAAAACTGGCGGCAGGTATTGATCTCGGCACCGGTCGGTTTGTTCTCCGGCGGCACGCAGCGAACAGCATTGACGATAGCGCAATCATTGAGCGTCAATGTATCATCAGGGCGCGCTTCGAAATTGCCCTGAGCGAAGCCATAATCTTTCAAAGTGGAATAGAGCAGGTCACCGGCATAATCGCCGGTAAAGGGGCGGCCGGTGCGGTTGGCGCCGCGTAAGCCCGGTGCAAGGCCGATAATCAGCAGGCGTGCCCGTTCGGTAAAAGCGGGCAGGGTGGTGGTGCAAACCGCTGTTGCACTGTTCTGCGGATCTGTCGGCAAAAATGCAGGAACCGGAGCATTATGCCATGAGGGTTCATTGCCCCGCCAGACTTGAATAAAGTCGTGAAGGCGGGGGCAGAAAGCGCAATCGCGGGATGGTTCCGGATACTGCAAAACAAGTCAGAAGAGCTTAGTACAGCTCTTCTTCCTCTTCAAAACGGCGAGCCGGACGCTCAGAGGCTTCGCGGCTGATTTCAGACTTCAGGGTCACCAGATCAAGGAAATGGTCTGCCTGACGGCGCAGCTCATCGGAAATCATTGGCGGCTGTGTAGTGAGTGTCGAAACAACGCTCACCTTGCGGCCGCGACGCTGCAATGCTTCCACGAGGCAGCGGAAATCGCCGTCGCCGGAGAAGATTACAAAATGATCGACGGTTTCAGTCAGTTGCATGGCATCGACAGCAAGTTCGATATCCATATTGCCTTTTACCTTGCGGCGGCCGGTTGCATCAGTAAATTCTTTGGCAGCTTTGGTAATGACCTTGTAGCCATTATAATCAAGCCAGTCGATCAGGGGGCGGATGGATGAATATTCCTGATCTTCAACAAGTGCAGTATAGTAATAAGCACGCAGCAAGTAACCGCGCTTCTGAAAAGCTTTCAACAATTTGCGGTAATCAATATCAAAGCCAAGTGTCTTGGATGCAGCGTAAAGATTGGCGCCATCGATAAAAAGCGCGATTTTTTCGCGTGAATCAAACATTTTGATAATTATCCATTCTTCAGCAAATAATATTTTGCTGATTAATTGTCCGCACTTTTCAATTTTTAGTTTTGAAAAAAGCCTCTCCTAGTTTGCGTTCTAAGGCGCATCTACAGAAAGGCAAGCAATCACAGGTTGTTTTTATTGCCGTATTTGGAAAAGACAGGGAAAATGTGTGATTAAGATATCACAAATATCATATAAATGAAATCTATTCATTTGGGAGCAAGAGTATAAACGATTTAGAGGACTTTATTGCAGGTTTTTCAAAGCCCGCAGAACAGCGTGGATTTTAAAAGATCGGGAGCGATTCTGTGGGGTTTTGTGACGGAAAAATGAAGTCTCAAGGCTATGAGAGCTGTGTTTGCGCACAGATATGGAAAATCAAAACCGCTCTATGTGCGCTTTTGCTTGTTTTTTGTGTCAAGTGGCGTTATGGAAATCGAGAATTCCTGAATTAATTTTGAGATATGAAAGGGGCGATCTATGGCCCGCGTTACCGTTGAGGATTGCGTTGACAAGGTAGACAACCGCTTTGAGCTGGTTCTGCTTGCCAGCCATCGTGCACGTCAGATCTCTCAGGGCGGTCAGATTACCATTGATCGCGACAACGATAAAAACCCGGTTGTTGCGTTGCGTGAAATCGCTGACGAGACCCTGTCACCGGGCGATCTGAAAGAAGACCTGATCCACTCGCTGCAGAAGCATGTGGAAATTGACGAACCGGAAGCACCGGCACCATTGCAGATCAGCGGCGCTCTGGACGAGCTGGGCGGCGAAGTTGTTGTCGGCGCAGAAGACATCGTGACATTCGACAGCATGAGCGAAGAAGATCTGCTTGCTGGTATCGAAGGTCTGGTTGCACCGGAAAAGAGCGACGATTACTGATTTTTGTTGAGGCGCTTTAAGCTGTTTCAACAGATATCCGGCATTGTTTTCAGACTGCCGGTGTCAGTAAAGACCGGATTATTAAAGCGCTGCAGATTATTCTGCGGCGCTTTATTTTGTGCGCATCAGGCGGCTCCTTGGGCTAGAGCGCCGTGCGCCCCATTGGGCGCACAATGGTCGCTCTAACACTTAAAATTAAGAGCATAATTTTAACTTAGACTGCTTCAAGTTTAAGAAATTATGCTCTGGCCGTTAAAATGCCGCATGAAAAATGCCGGTAGATGCCGGATTATTATATGCTTTAAAACCTGTAGTGCTTTGTGCCGGTTGCGTTTTACAGTAAATTCCGGAGTCGTGACGCCGGTGTCGTTATGTATGATTTGTTTGATGCGCGGGTAAGAGGAGTGCAGGCTGATGATGCGCCAATATGAGCTGGTTGAGCGGGTGCAGCACTATAAGCCTGATGTGAATGAGGCGCTGCTGAATAAGGCTTATGTTTATGCGATGCAGAAACATGGCAGTCAGAAACGTGCGTCCGGCGATCCTTATTTTTCCCATCCGCTGGAAGTTGCGGCAATCCTCACAGATATGCGTCTTGATGAGGCAACCATTGCCATTGCGCTGCTGCATGACACAATTGAAGATACTGACGCGACCCGCGCTGAGATTGACCAGCTTTTCGGCCCTGAAATCGGCAAGCTGGTTGAAGGTCTGACCAAGCTTAAAAAACTCGATCTGGTTTCCAAAAAAGCAGTGCAGGCGGAAAATCTGCGCAAACTTCTGCTGGCGATTTCCGACGATGTGCGCGTGTTGCTGGTGAAACTGGCCGACCGTCTGCACAATATGCGCACCCTTGGTGTGATGCGCGAAGACAAACGTTTGCGTATTGCTGAAGAAACCATGGATATTTATGCGCCGCTGGCCGGTCGCATGGGTATGCAGGATATGCGCGAAGAGCTGGAAGAACTGGCCTTCCGCTATATCAATCCGGAAGCATGGCGTGCGGTGACTGACCGCCTTGCGGAACTGATGGAAAAAAACCGTGGTCTGCTCAGCAAGATTGAGACAGATCTGGCGACATTGTTTGCCGAAAAAGGCCTGCATTCTGATGTTTCCAGCCGGCAGAAAAAGCCGTGGTCGGTTTTCCGTAAAATGGAAACTAAAGGCCTGTCTTTCGAGCAGCTGTCCGATATTTTCGGTTTCCGCGTTATCGTTGATAATGTTGATGATTGTTACAAGGCGCTGGGGATTATTCACCGCACATGGTCGATGGTGCCGGGGCGTTTCAAAGATTATATTTCAACGCCGAAGCAGAATGATTACCGTTCAATCCACACCACAATTATCGGGCCGTCCCGTCAGCGCGTAGAGCTGCAAATCCGCACCCGCGCAATGGATGATGTGGCGGAATATGGTGTGGCAGCCCATTCGATCTATAAAGACGGCCGCAGCAATACGGTGCCAACCGCGATTTCCACGGAATCCAACGCCTATGCATGGCTGCGTCGTACGATTGAGGCGCTGTCTGAAGGTGATAATCCGGAAGAATTTCTCGAACATACCAAGCTGGAACTGTTTCAGGATCAGGTCTTCTGCTTCACGCCGAAAGGTCGCCTGATTGCGCTGCCGCGCGGTGCAACGCCGATTGATTTTGCCTATGCGGTGCATACGGATATTGGCGACTCCACCGTTGGCGTGAAGATCAATGGCCGCATGATGCCACTGATGACCGAGCTGAAAAACGGCGACGAGGTGGATATTATCCGCTCCAAATCGCAGGTTCCGCCTGCGGCATGGGAATCCATTGTGGTTACCGGTAAAGCGCGCTCGGCAATCCGTCGTGCAACGCGCGCTGCCGTGCGCAAGCAATATTCCGGTCTGGGTATGCGTATTCTGGAACGGGCATTCGAGCGCGGTAACAAGCCGTTCAGCAAGGATTTGCTCAAGCCTGCACTGGCACGGCTGGCACGCAAAGATATTGAAGATGTATTTGCAGCGGTTGGTCGCGGCGAGCTGGCTTCCGGAGATGTGCTGAAAGCGGTTTATCCGGATTATCAGGACACACGAGTGACAACGGGAAGTCCTGCGAAAACCGGCGAGAAGGGCTGGTTTAACCTGCAAAATGCTGCCGGTATGATCTTTAAGGTACCGGAGGGTGGTAGCACTGAGGATGTGCAGAAGCAGGCGGCAGCGCAAAATCATGCTGTGCCGATCCGCGGTGCGAATTCGGATTTGCCGGTGCGTTTTGCACCGGAAGGCGCTGTTCCGGGCGATCGTATTGTCGGGATTTTGCAGCCGGGTGTCGGCATCACGATCTATCCGATCCAGTCTTCTGCACTCACCGCCTATGATGACCAGCCGGAGCGCTGGATTGATGTGCGCTGGGATATTGACGGCGAAATGCATGAGCGTTTTCCTGCCCGTATCTCCGTCTCCGCCATTAATTCACCGGGCTCACTGGCAGAGATTGCACAGGTTATTTCGGTCAATGATACGAATATCCACAATCTTTCCATGGTGCGCACCGCGCCTGATTTTACAGAAATGATTATGGATCTTGAGGTTTGGGATCTCAAACATCTCAACCGCATTATTACGCAATTAAAAGAAAGCGCCTGTGTGAGCGATGCACAGCGCGTTAACGGATAAGAGGCTGCTATGAATACTGAAGATGTGCTGGGCGTGTTTCGTGAGGCAGGTGCCATTCTTGAAGGGCATTTTATTCTGACTTCCGGTCGCCGCAGCCCTGTTTTCCTGCAAAAAGCGCGGGTGTTCATGCATGCCGACAAGACGGAAAAACTGTGCAAAGCGCTGGCTGAAAAGATCAAAGCCGCTGATCTCGGTCCGATTGACTATGTGGTCGGCCCTGCAATCGGCGGTCTGATCCCGTCTTATGAAACCTCGCGCCATCTCGGCGTGCCGTCGATCTGGGTCGAGCGTGAAAATGGTGTTTTCAAACTGCGCCGTTTTGAACTGCCGGAAGGCTCCCGCGTTGTGATCGTGGAAGATATTGTGACCACCGGTCTGTCTATCCGCGAGACAATTGACACGCTGCGCGATTTGAAGGCGGAAGTTGTGGCTGCTGCCTGTATCGTTGACCGCTCGGCAGGTAAAGCCGATGTCGGCACCAAGCTGATCGCACTGGCTGAATATGAAGTGCCGTCCTATGATAAGGATAATCTGCCGCCGGAACTGGCAGCGCTGCCTGCCATCAAGCCGGGAAGCCGTAATATCTGAGCTGAACCATGACGCTCTGCTGATTTTCAAAGCGTTTTTTGACGCAGGGCGGAGCGGGATATGGAAATTTGCGAACATTCATGCCATGAGGAACATAGTCTTCGTGGCATGAACAGCTATCGGCTTGCCTCATTAAATTATTGTTGCACATAAAACCCGTCGGGGTGCCAGAGCATTTAGCGTCCGCGATAATACGACGAATTAAAAAACCAGAGCGTGTCCCGAAAAGTGCGAAGCGGTTTTCGGATAAGATACGCGTTAAAACAAAGAGTTAGAGCGTGTCGCGGAAAAGCGGGCACCGGTTTTCTGATAACGACAAGTGTAAAAACAAGGCATCATCGTGGTTTCAGTTCTTACAGCTCAGACAATGCATAGCCAGCGTCACCGTGACCCGTGCGGAGCCTGCGTTGATTGTGAAGTGCGTAAAATGGCGATCTGTGCCGCTTTGCAGGATGATGCGCTGCATGCGCTGGAGGCAATCATGTCTTCACGCAAGCTTGAAACCGGTGAAATGCTGGTGGAAGAGGGCGCACCGAAGCTGAAAGTTTTCAGCCTAACTTCCGGTCTGCTGCGTTTGTTTACATTGCTGCCGGACGGCCGTCGTCAGATTTCCGGCTTCCTCTATCCGGGCGATTATCTCGGTCTCGCTGATGACGGGACTTATTCCCAGACGGCAGAAGCTGTTGTGCCATCCACATTATGCTGCTTTTCCGTAAATGAGATGGACGAGCTGATGGATCAGCATCCGGCATTGAAAGACCGGCTCTATGTGATGACGCGTGAGGCTTTGCGCCAGTCGCGGGATAATCAGCTGGTGCTCGGGCGTCTTGCACCTGTTGAGAAACTGGCCTCTTTCCTGCTGGTGCTCTCAGCACAGGCGAAACGTGTCGGCCATCCGGACAATCCGGTACATTTGTCGATGAACCGCACGGATATTGCAGATTATCTCGGCCTGACCATTGAAACTGTCAGCCGTTGCTTCACAAAATTGCGCACTCAGGGTCTGATTCATCTGCCGGATGCCAATACGGTGAGCATTCTTTCGCATCGTTCGCTTTCAGCCGTTGCCGGTACTGAATTTAAAAGCTGATCTCTGATAATTTTAAGAATGTGTCCTGCGTTTGCCCCCTAAGGCAGACGCAGCTTTTTGCATTTTATTGGGATTTTCCTGAACCCGCGCTTGCGTAATATCGGCACGGGATTTTTATTCATGTCTTTATTTTATTGATTGAGGAGGGGCTATATGCGCCAGTCATTATTGATTTCTGGTCTGCTGATCTCTGTGTTCAGTACATCTGCGAATGCCGAAATCATTTTAAATCGTGGCAATAATGGCGATCCGTCCTCGCTCAATCAGCAGCTGACATCAACGGTCGATGAGGCGGCGCTTCTCGCTGATCTTTATCAGGGGCTGGTGATGGAAGATGCCAAAGGCGCAATCATCGCCGGTGTTGCACAATCATGGGAAATGTCACCGGATGGCGTGGGCTATATTTTCCATCTGCGCGATAATGCAAAATGGTCGAATGGTGATCCGGTTACCGCGCAGGATTTTGTCTATTCTTTCCGCCGTATTATGAACCCGCTAACAGCCGCACCCTATGCCAATGTGCTGTTTCCGATCAAAAATGCCGAAGCAATCTCCCGCGGACAGTTGCCGCCTGAGCAATTGGGCGTGGAAGCACCGGATGATTATACGGTGAAGTTCACACTGAAAGCGCCGACGCCCTATTTTCTGCAATTGATGGCACATCACACGGCACTGCCTTTACATCGCAAAAGCGTTGAAAAATACGGCGAAAAATTTACCGCTCCCGGAAATCTGGTGAGCAATGGTGCCTATCAACTGGCCAGTTTTGTGCCGAATGACAAAATCATCATGAAGAAAAATCCCTATTATTATGATGCGGATAAGGTCAAAATTGATGTGGTGAACTGGCTGCCTTTTGAAGACCGCTCCAGTTGTATGCGCCGGTTTGAAGCAAAAGAGGTGCAGGTCTGTGCCGATGTGCCTGCCGAGCAGATGGATTATGTACGCAAGAGATTTGGCAGTCAGCTGCGCATTGCCCCGCAATTGGGTAGCTATTTTCTCGATATAAAGGGGGAAGACGGCAGCCCGCTGAAAGATGCCCGTGTGCGCCGCGCTATTTCGATGGTGATCGACCGCGATTTTATGGCCAGAGAAGTCTGGCGCGGAACGATGCTGCCATCCTATTCTTTAGTGCCGTCGGAAATTGATAATTATATCAGCGGCGGGGTGCGTCAGGATTATGCCAATCAGGATATTCTCGACCGTGAAGACAAAGCGAAAGAACTTCTGAAGGAGGCAGGTATCAAGCCGGACAGTCTGACGGTTGAGCTGCTTTATAATACATCCGAGAACCATAAAAATGTCATGGCTGCCATTGCGGATATGCTGAAAAATATCGGCATCAAGGCAAAGCTGAATGAAATGGAAGGCACGACCTATTTCAATTATCTGCGCGAAGGCGGAAAATTCGATCTGGCAAGGGATGGCTGGATCGGGGATTACAGCGATCCGCAAAGCTTTTTGTTTCTCTATAAAAGTGACAGTAGTTTCAATTATGGAAAATGGTTCAATAAAACCTATGACGCTTTGCTGGATAAGGCCTCGGTGACAACCGACCTCAGAGCGCGTGCGGTGATGCTGGCCGATGCTGAGCGCCTGTTGCTTCAGGAGCAGGTTGTCATTCCGCTTTTTACCTATGCGTCACGGGCGTTGGTTTCAGATCAGCTGGAAGGCTGGCACGATAATCTGAACAATGTCCACGCCACCCAATGGCTGTCGCTGAAGTAATAGGCACTGACAAATTTTAAGCAAAGGGCGGGGCATTTCCCCGCCCTTTTTTGTTTTACAGCCATTGATCCAGATCAATGCGCTTTTTCACACCTTTGTTACACAAGCGATAAGGGAGGACGATCCGTTTGCAGAAAACGGATCCGGCAAGCTGCTTTCCCGTTACGGAGCGGCGGTTATCCGAATGATAAAAGGCTGGAAGTATGATTGACTTTACTGTCGTTGATCTGTCGCGATTGCAGTTCGCTGCAACGGCGATGTATCATTTTATTTTTGTCCCCCTGACGCTCGGCCTCTCATTATTGATGGCGATTATGGAGAGCGTTTACGTCATGACCGGTCGCGACATCTGGCGTCGCATGACCATGTTCTGGGGTGTTTTGTTTGGCATCAATTTTGCCATGGGCGTCGCCACAGGGATCGTGATGGAATTTCAGTTCGGTATGAACTGGAGCTATTACAGCCATTATGTCGGCGATATTTTTGGTGCGCCGCTGGCTATTGAAGGCCTGATGGCGTTCTTCCTTGAAGCCACATTTATAGGCCTGTTCTTTTTCGGCTGGGCGCGTCTGTCGCGCGTGGCACATCTGGCAGTCACATGGCTGATGGCGCTTGGCGCCAATTTCTCCGCATTGTGGATTCTGATTGCCAATGGCTGGATGCAAAATCCGGTCGGCGCGGTTTTCAATCCTGATACAATGCGTATGGAAGTCACAGATTTTATGGCTGTGCTGTTCAATCCGGTTGCACAGGCAAAATTCGTGCACACGGTGAGTGCCGGTTATGTAACGGGTGCCATGTTCATCATCGCAATCAGCAGTATCTATCTGCTGCGCGGTAAGCATGTAGAACTTGCAAAGCGTTCTGTGACCGTTGCCGCTTCTTTCGGTCTGGCTGCTGCTCTCTCGGTCGTCGTGCTGGGTGACGAAAGCGGCTATGTGGCCACCGAACAGCAGAAGATGAAAATCGCTGCGATGGAAGCCATGTGGGAAACAGAACCTGCACCGGCCGGTTTTAACCTGTTCGCCATTCCGGGCGACGGCAAAAACAGCTACGAAGTGCATATCCCTTATGTTCTCGGCCTCATCACTACCCGCAGTCTGACAACAGAATTGCCGGGCATCCATGATCTGGTGGATATGGCTGAAAAGCGTATTGAGAGTGGTATCAAGGCTTCTGTTGAGCTGGATCGTATCCGTGCAAACCCGAATGATGTTGAAGCCCGTGAAGCTTTTAAGGCCAACTGGCATGATCTCGGCTATGGCCTGCTGCTGAAGCGCTATCGCGATGATATTCAGAACGCCACACCTGAGGAAATCCGCAAGGCTGCGGAAGATACAATCCCGAGTGTCGGCACTTTGTTCTGGTCGTTCCGTGTCATGGTGGCGCTGGGCTTCTATTTCATCGCCTTTTTTGCAATTGCCTTTGTTCTGGCGAGCAGACATCGCATTAATGAGCATACCAATCGTGCGCTGCTTAAAATCGCTGTGTTCTCACTGCCTTTGCCGTGGATTGCGATTGAAGCTGGCTGGATTGTTGCGGAATATGGCCGCCAACCTTGGGCGATTGAGGGCGTGCTGCCGACATTCTATGCGGCTTCTAATCTCACTATGACTGATCTGGTCATCAGTCTTGGTTTCTTCCTGACCGTCTACACCACTTTGTTATGCATCATGATCTGGCTGATGGTTCGTACCGTTAAAGCCGGACCAAAAGAACCGGTACGCCCTGATGTCGATATGGCACAGGATGCGGCCATCCTGAATATGCAGAACAACGGTTAATCAGGCGAAAGGAGCAAGATAATGACCAATATTCCTTTAGATTATGAAACAATGCGCCTGATCTGGTGGTTGCTGCTCGGTGTTCTGCTGATCGGTTTCGCGATCATGGACGGTTTTGATCTTGGCGTGGGCACTCTGCTGCCTTTCGCGGCTAAAACCGATGAAGAGCGCCGTATGCTGGTCAATCTGATCGGCCCGACATGGGAGGGCAATCAAGTTTGGCTGATCCTCGGCGGCGGTGCGATTTTCGCCGCATGGCCTGCACTTTATGCGGTGTCGTTCTCCGGCTTTTATCTGGCGATGATTGCTATTTTGCTGGCGCTGATCCTGCGTCCGGTTGGTTTCAAATTCCGCAGCAAGGTGGAAAATACCGCATGGCGTTCCACATGGGACTGGGCTCTGTTTATCGGTGGTTTCGTACCGGCGCTGATCTTCGGTGTGGCTGTTGGTAACGTTCTGCTCGGTGTGCCGTTCCGTTTCGATAATGCGATGCGCATTTATTATGACGGCAATTTCTTCGGCCTGCTGACACCTTTTGCACTGCTATGCGGTCTGGTCAGCCTGACCATGCTGGTAGCTCATGGTGCAACAGTGATTGTTGCCCGTGTTCCAGGGGTGGTTGGTGAGCGTGCCCGCAGCTTCGGCAAAATCGCAGCGCTGTTCAGCGTGGTTCTGTTTGCGCTTGCCGGTGTGTGGCTGGCCTTTGGTATCAATGGTTATGTCGTCACTTCCGTGCAGGATGTTGCGGGGCCGTCCAATCCGATGCTGAAAACCGTAACAACCGGTTCCGGTGTCTGGTTGGAAAACTACACCAAACATAGCTGGATGCTGATTGCGCCTGTGCTCGGCTTTGCCGGTATGGCTCTGAGCTTTATTGCTCTGCATTGCCGCAAAGGTACGCTGGCTTTCTTGTGCAGCAGTGCCGGTATTTTCGGGATCATCAGCACAGCGGGCGTGTCACTGTTTCCGTTCCTGCTGCCAAGCTCGGTCATGCCAAATGCAAGCCTGACAGTGTGGGACGCATCGTCCAGCCATCTGACCCTGTTCATCATGCTCATCGCGACAGTGATCTTTCTGCCGCTCATTCTTCTCTATACCAGCTGGGTCTATAGCGTGATGCGCGGCCCGATTACTAAAGACAGTGTCGATAATACGCCTAATGCTTACTAACCCTTTGAAGAGTAAAGAAAAAGGAACAATGAAATGTGGTACTTTTCCTGGATCCTTGGATTGGGACTGGCCTCTTCCTTCGCAATTTTCAATGCCATGTGGTTTGAATTGCGCAATGACGTGCTGGTGCGCGCCCCGGCGCTTGCGCCGGAAATGAAAAACATGCCGGTTACGCCGAAAATGAAGAAAATGCCGGTTGCGCCGGAAATGAAACTGAACGAACAGGCAGCTGTTGCCGGTAAAGGACAAAAAGTATGACGGAGATTGCGGCAAGACATTATGCTTCTCTTGCCGTACCCCGCTATACATCTTATCCGACTGCTGCGGATTTCTCTCCGGCAGTCGGGAAAGATCAGTATGAGGCGTGGTTACGGCGTTTGAGACAGGGGGAACCGGTTTCTCTCTATCTTCACGTGCCTTATTGCCGTGACCTTTGCCACTATTGCGGCTGTCACGCCAAGATCGCGCGGCGTGATACCGTAATTGAGGCCTATGCCGATATATTAATTCGCGAAATTCGCCAAGCGGGGCAATATCTGACTGAACGCCCGAAAGCCGTGCATCTGCATTGGGGTGGTGGCACACCAAGCATTTTGGGTGGTGAGGGCATTGCCCGTATCACGCAGGTGCTGCGTGAGCAGTTCGATTTTGCGGATGATATGGAACATGCCATCGAGCTTGATCCGCGCAAAGTTGACAAGAAACTGTGCCGTGATCTGGCGCAGGTTGGTGTCAACCGTGCCAGCCTTGGCGTGCAGGATCTCAATGCGGATGTGCAGCAGGCCATTGGCCGTGTGCAGCCGATTGAACAGGTCGAATCTGCGGTCAATTCGCTGTGGCAGGTTGGCATAACCAGCCTGAACTTTGATCTGATCTACGGCCTGCCTTTGCAAACGGTCGCTACATTACGTGAGACTTGCAAACGTGTGGCGGCATTCCGTCCGAGCCGTATTGCCTGTTACGGTTATGCGCATCTGCCTGCGCGCCGTGCCAATCAGCGGCTGATTGATACCAGTCTGTTGCCCGATGCTGATGCCCGTTTTGAGCAGGCGCAGATCGTCGGTGAGACATTTATGGCCATGGGCTACGAGCCGGTCGGCATTGATCATTATGCCCTGCCGTCTGATGCATTGGCTGTGGCCGCAAAGGCCGGACAATTGCGCCGCAATTTTCAGGGCTACACGGATGATGACTGCCCGACACTGCTCGGTTTCGGTGCATCGTCTATCTCGCAGTTCCGCGAAGGCTACACGCAGAATATTGCCGATATCGGCCAGTATAAAGCTGCGGTGTTGTCAGAACGGGCACCGGTAACGCGTGGCTATGCATTTAACGATTCTGACCGCTTGCGGGCGCAGATCATTGAAAAGCTGATGTGTGATTTCCGTGTCGATCTGAATGATGTCGCAGCAGGTGTGAATTTTTCTGATGAACTGGCATTGCTGCGTCCTCTGGCTGCCGATGGTATCGTCACAGTGCAGGGTTCAGTGATTGTGATGGCACCGGAACATCATTCGCTGGTGAGGCTCGTCGCAGCAGTATTTGATGAGTTCCGTAAGGAATGTGCACATAGTTTTAGTATGGCCATATAAAACCGGCCGGGTTTCAGCATGGTCATCTGATTTTGGCCATGGAAAGAGCTTCGCATTAGCCGCGGGGGCGCGGGCAGATGCGGAGAGGGCAGAGACTGCAGGCTGAAGGGGTAAGCTTCAGCGCGGATTTTGCCTGCAAGAGGCATCGCCTGATCTGCCACGGGGGCGCGGCGGATCAGTGCGATGCTTTTTTGTATTCAAAAGCAGTGCAAATTATATGTAAACCTGCCTGATATTATTGGAAAAAACTACATTTTCGCGGGACATATAACCCCGTCTCAAGACGCATTATTCAGGCGGCATACTACCTCTTGCCGCATTGCTGCTGTGCTTTCCTCATGCGATAACTATTTGAACTGTTAAAAAAGTCTTAATTCTCGTATAATTGAGATAGCTTCACGGGAGTTTCCCGCCTATGAAGCGAAGCAGTTATGTCTGCGCATCAATGCAGATATACTCAGATTTAGTTAAGGATGGTGGCAGAAAGTCATGTTGTTCAGACGCAGAGAACCCTTGAGTTACAGGGAGCGCCTTCGCACAATGATCTGGCCGCGCCGTTCTTTCTCGCGCTCAATGCGCTATATGGGTAAGCGGATCACCCGTATTACTGCCAGCCCGCATGCGGTTGCTGCTGGTCTGGCTGTCGGTGTTTTTGCGGCTTTTACCCCGTTCTTCGGTTTCCATCTCATTCTTGCGATTGTTCTCGCTTACCTCATTGCCGGTAATATTGCTGCCGCTGCGATCGGTACGGCACTGGCAAATCCGCTGACAATTCCGTTTATCTGGGGCGGCACCTATGAAGTCGGCCGGATGATCGTTGATGAAAATGGTCAGACACAGGCATTACCGCTGATCCGTATTCTGGAAAGTGAAATTTTCAAGCAGATGAGTTTTGCTGAACTGTGGCAGCCGATTTTGAAGCCGATGCTGTTCGGTTCGCTGGTGCTTGGTCTTGGCTGTGCGCTGGCTGTTTATGTGGCAACGCGCTGGGCAACGATCAGCTATCGTCATAAGCGTCTGCAGCGTATTTCATTAAAGAAAAATCTGGCAGAGCAGGGCGCTTCCCGATGATTATTGGTATCGGCAGTGATCTGATTGATATCCGCCGCATTGAAAAAACACTTGAGCGCCACGGCAGTCGCTTTACGGAGCGGGTGTTTACGGAGCGCGAACGTGCCAAGGCTGCAAGCCGTAAGCGTCAGGCTGATACCTATGCCAAGCGTTTTGCCGCCAAGGAAGCCTGTTCCAAAGCTCTGGGTACCGGTCTGTCTCACGGTGTTTTTTGGCGGGATATGGAAGTGATTAACCTCCCCTCCGGCAAGCCGACGATGCACCTCACCAATGGCGCCGAAGTTCGCCTGCAATCTATGATGCCGGAAGGCATGAAGCCTGTTGTGCATCTGAGCATTACGGATGAATATCCGATGGCACAGGCCTTTGTGATTATTGAAGCCGTACCGGCTTAAAAATAGCGCCCGCTTGATAGATACGGGCGCTTTCGCACGTCACAGCATTTTGCGATATTGAATAAAGCCGGATTTATTGGCAACGCGGTCATAGAGCGCCATCGCATCCGTATTGGACTCATGGGTCAGCCAGTAGACGCGTGAGCAGTCTGCTTCCGCTGCAGCTTTATAAACATGCTCAATCAGTGCACGGCCAAGGCCTTTACCGCGAACATCCGGATTAACGTAGAGATCCTGCAAATAGCAGTAACCGCCTGTCGACCATGTGGAGCGGTGGCGGATATAATGTACAAAACCAGTAATTTTACCGTCAATAATTGCCAGCGCACCATTCATAGGTTCATTCGCATCCAGCAATCTCTGCCAGCTTAAATCGGTGATGTTGTCGGCAATGCTGGTCTTATAAAAATCCTGATAGGCTTTCCATAAAGGCAGCCATGCTGCTTTATCCTGTGCTGTGAAGAGACGGATTTCCACTGGCTGAGACATGATTATGTTTATTCCCCTGCGTTTTATGCAGCGTCCGATCGTCGTTTTGTAACAGCATTCGGGCGCTGATTTATGAACATTACGCCAAAGAATACATCATGTCTGTTTGGTGATAACCAGAGCGAAAGAGCCGGCAAATGCAATAATTTGAACAATTTTCAGGCTCAAAGCTGTCGGCATTTCAGTCGTGAATCGCAAACGAAAATATCAAGAGCCGGTATGGGCTTTTTTACTAAAAAACCGGCATAGGATGCGGGTTTTATGCAACGCAGGCGGGGCGCAGTCCTTTGAGTTGCGAGTTCATGATTGCTTCATGGCTTTGTAGAGGTTAAGAGTCGCACAATAAACGCGCAGAAGCGGAGAAAACCCAGCTTGTCTAACAAGAATGAAGTGAAAAAGTCCGGCGGTGTTGGTGAACTCGTCAGTATTATTGTGCAGGCTTTGCTGCTGGCACTTGTGATCCGTACCTTGCTGTTTCAGCCATTCAGCATTCCGTCCGGATCGATGCGTCCGACGCTTCTGGAAGGTGATTATCTGTTCGTTTCCAAATATGCCTATGGCTATTCGAAATATTCCCTGCCGCTGTCACCGGATCTGTTTGAAGGCCGCATCTGGGGTGCTGAGCCGAAGCGCGGTGATGTTGTTGTATTCAAGCTGCCAAGCGATACCAATATTGACTATATCAAACGCGTAATCGGTTTGCCGGGTGATAAGATTCAGGTGCGCGACAGTGTTGTTTATATCAATGATGTGGCCGTACAGCGTGAGAAGGTTGGCGAGATTGCCAATCCTGACGTGACTGATGAAAACCGTCCGATTGAAGTCTATCGCGAGACATTGCCGAATGGCATTTCTTACGAAACGCTGGACGTGAATCCGAATGCTATGGGCGACAATACGCGTGTATTCGAGGTGCCTGCCGGTCATTATTTCATGATGGGTGACAATCGCGATAACTCGCTGGATAGCCGCTATTCTGTAGGCTATGTGCCTTATGAAAATCTTGTTGGCCGCGCCAATGTGATCTTCTTCTCCATTTCCGGAAAATACAGCCCGCTGGAACTGTGGCGCTGGCCAACCAATCTGCGGTTCGACCGCTTGCTGAACTGGGTCGGAGCAACGGAAAATCCTAAATCCGTTGTAACGACAAATAACTGATGTGTGTTTTGACGAAATTAAACAACAATAAAGCTGCCGGTCAGGAGCCTGATAATGGTTTCTGATCGCCAGCGTATAAAAATACTGGAAGAAAAAACCGGTCATAGCTTTGTCGATCATGCGCGCCTTGAGCGCGCATTGACACATTCCAGTGCGCGGCCGCAATCAGGCTCCAATTATGAGCGTCTGGAATTTCTCGGTGACCGCGTTCTCGGACTGATTATTGCGGAAATGCTGTTTGCTGCATTTCCCGATGCGCCGGAAGGTGAATTGTCCGTGCGTCTGAATGCGCTGGTCAGTGCTGAAGGCTGTGCGTCCGTTGCTGATGAAATCGGTCTGGGTGATCTGATCGAAACCGGTTCCGACATCAAAAGCCTCAATGACAAGCGCCTTCTGAATGTGCGTGCCGATGTGATTGAAGCACTGATTGCGACTATCTATCTCGATGGTGGTTTGGAAGCTGCACGCGGTTTTGTGCTGAAATACTGGGAGCCGCGCTCCAGAGTGAGCGATGCAGCGCGCCGTGATGCTAAAACTGAGTTGCAGGAATGGGCGCATCAGCAGGGCAAGCAGCAAGGCAAATTGCAACCTGTTTACCGCATTGTCAGCCGCACTGGCCCTGACCACGAGCCTGTCTTTGTGGTGGAAGTGGCAATTTCCGGTTTTCAACCTGCAACCGGAACAGGACGTTCCAAGCGTATTGCCGAGCAGGATGCCGCTGAAAATCTGCTGCACCGCCAAGGCGTCTGGCAGAAATAACTGATCTTATAAAAATTCCCGTATTTGTGCTAAACTTAAGCACATCCCGAAAAGTGGAAACCGGTTTTCGGAATAAGATGTGCGGTAAAATAAAGAGCTAGATCATTTTTAATATTTTAAAATGAATCGAAAATGATCTAGCTAAAGCTCGTTAAACCTGCGCAGGTTCTTCAGAGCATTTCCGATACAGCGCTTGGCTTAAAAGAGATAAAAATGACTGAAATCAACCATCCGCAGGGTGAAAGCACAACCACAGCAGAAGCACAGACCCGTTCGGGTTTCGTGACGCTGATTGGTGCGCCGAATGCGGGGAAATCCACTTTGGTGAACCGTTTAGTCGGCACTAAAGTGTCGATTGTGACCCATAAGGTGCAGACCACCCGTGCTCTGGTGCGTGGCATTATCACTGAAGATCAGACACAGATCGTGCTGGTTGACACACCGGGTATCTTTAAGCCGAAGCGCCGTCTTGACCGCGCTATGGTCACAACCGCTTGGGGCGGTGCCCGTGATGCTGATCTGGTGCTGATCCTGCTTGATGCACAGGGTGGCCTGAATGAGTCCGCTGAGGCTTTGCTGGCCAGTGTTGAAAATACGCATCAGAAAAAGATTCTGATCCTCAATAAGGTCGATCGTGTTGACCCGCCAAAGCTGCTGGAACTGGCACAGGCCGCCAATGAGAAAGTGAAATTTGAAAGCACTTTCATGATTTCGGCGCTGAATGGTTCGGGCTGTAAAGATCTGCTGAAATATCTGGTTGCCCAAATGCCTTACGGCCCTTGGTATTATCCGGAAGATCAGATTTCCGATATGCCGATGCGTCAGCTTGCTGCGGAAGTGACCCGTGAGAAACTCTATCTGCGCTTGCATGAAGAACTGCCTTATTCCTCAACGGTAGAAACCGAAAAGTGGGAAGAGCGCAAAGACGGTTCGGTACGTATCGAACAGGTGGTCTATGTCGAGCGCGACAGCCAGAAGAAGATTGTTCTCGGCCATAAAGGCGAGACGATTAAGGCAATCGGTCAGGCATCCCGCAAGGAAATGTCTGCTATTCTCGAGCAGCCGGTTCATCTGTTTCTGTTCGTGAAAGTGCGCGATAACTGGGGCAATGATCCTGAGCGTTACCGTGAAATGGGTCTGGAATTCCCGAATTCCTGAGGTTAACTGATTATGGAGTGGCGCGACGAGGGCATCATTCTCGGCACAAGACGGCACGGCGAAAGCAGTGCCATTGTGGAGGTGATGACCCGCGCCCATGGCCGCCATATGGGTGTGGTGCGCGGCGGCCGCTCCAAGCGTATGCAGCCGATGCTGCAGGTCGGCAATCATGTTTCACTACATTGGTGGGCGCGGCTCGATGAACATCTTGGTTCTTACCAGATCGAGCCTCTGAGCTTTTCCGCAGCGCGGCTGATTGATCTGCCTGTAGCGCTGTTCGCTATCCAGCTGGCCGCAGCGCATTTGCGGTTGCTGCCCGAGCGTGACCCGCACGAAAATCTCTATGAGACATTGCAGCTTTTGCTGGAGCATTGTGACACGCCGGTTGCTGCCGGTGAGTTGCTGTTGCGTTTTGAACTGATGTTGCTGGAAGAACTGGGCTTCGGTCTTGATCTCAAAAGTTGTGCTGCAACCGGCGGCACCACTGATCTGATTTATGTCTCGCCGAAAAGCGGACGCGCCGTGTCCCGCGATGCCGGAGCACCTTGGGCAGACCGGTTGCTGGCGATGCCGGAATTTGTTTGCAATTCCCGTGTCAGAGCCGAGACTGTTCCGGATATTTGCACGGCATTTAAACTGACCGGCTTTTTCTTCACCCGTCATGTATGGGAGCCGCGCGGGCAGCAACAGCCGGAGTCGCGCTCCGGCTTTATTTCTGCTTTAAATCGGGCAGCTTAATCAGGCTGCCGCGAGTACAGGACGCTGTACTGCTGTTTCACGGATTGGCAGATGGATAAGAGCCGCAAACAATCCGAGAATAATGCTCAGCCACCATACAGCATCATAGCTGTTATAAAGCTGGTAGAGCGTGCCACCGAGCCAGACGCCGATGAATGAGCCGATCTGGTGCGAGAAGAACACCATGCCGCCCAGCAGACCAAGATGGCGTGTGCCGAACATGGTGGCGACAAGACCATTGGTCGGCGGTACGGTCGAGAGCCAGAGCAGGCCCATAATAGCAGAGAAGATCAGAACACTGGTGCCGGATTGTGGTAATAGAATAAAACCGGCGACGAGTATTGAGCGCAGCAGATAGATCAGCGCCAGCATTTTCGGCTTGGAATGGGTCTGCCCAAGGAAACCTGCGCCAAGTGATCCGATAATGTTGAAAAAACCAATCAGCGCCAGCCCCCAGACTGCATAATGTTTATCCACGCCGATATCGGAAATATAGGCCGGAAAATGGGTGGTGATGAAAGCCACCTGAAAGCCGCAGACAAAGAAACCGGCTGTCAGAAACAGATAGCTTTTGTGGCTCAATGCTTCTTTGAGCGCTTCGGAAACAGTCTGCTTGGCATTTGTGTCCGGCATCCGTGCATTGGAGGCATTACCGCGCAGCGGGATGGCCAGCAGAGGCACCAGCAACATGGCAACGCCAAGCCAGACCAGCGCATCCGACCAGCCAAAACGCTCAATCAGCCCGAGCGAAATCGGTGCAAAAGCGAACATACCCGCAGAACCGGCAGCGGTGCCAAGACCGAAGACCAAACTGCGCTGTTGTGCGCTGACGTGGCGGGCAAAGGCCGAGAGAATAATCCCGTAAGAACCGGCGGCAACACCAAGGCCGACCAGCACACCGCCGCCGATATGCAGGGCAATCGGGGCATCCGCATGTGCCATTAATAACAGGCCGGAAGCATAGAAAATACCGGACATCAGCAACACGCGCCATGAACCGTATTTATCGGCGATCATGCCAAAGATCGGTTGACCGGCACCCCAGAACAGGTTCTGCAATGCCATAGCCAGACCATAGGTGCTGCGATCCCAGCCCTTGTCACCGATGATCGGCAACTGGAAAAAGCCCATGGCCGAGCGTGGGCCAAAGGTCAGAAAGGTGATGAGACAACCGGCGATAATGATCAGCCAGGGCATGGAAGGGCTTCGATAGTCTTGCGAGCGAGTGGACATGCTGTGCGTTCTTTCAGCGGAGATGCCGGTAAATTTATTGTGTAATAGTGATTACAATATTTTTTTTACGCTTGAAAGAGGTTTGAGTGAGAATGCTTCATCCGCTTGTCTTATTGATTGATTTTACTGTGTTTTCAAAATTTCTGGTGATTGGGTTTTGCGCTGTCCGAATAAGTTGATGATTAATTTTACTCACTTTGAGCAAAATAATTTCTTGTCATGAAACTGTAATGAGAATAAAGATTCGCGCCACGGTTTAACCGCCTTTATTTTTCAAATCTTTATACTCATTTTGAGTATAAATGATCGAATGGCGGTTAAGGGGAAAACGGAGAGGGCAGCTTTAGTGCTGCTTTATGAGGCAGATTATGACGACAGCCACCACCAAAGAGAACCTGAATAAAGGTGAAATCCGCAGCGCAGCAGAACGTTTCGGTATTTTGGAAATGCCGTCTCTGGACTATACACCGGAGATCGCTGCAGAAACTGAGCATCTCTATCAGCGCGTGGGGCATCATATTCCGCGCATCGAATGGCCTGCTTACGCGCCTTATGTGGCGGCGATCAACCGTATCAAAAAACAGCGCAATGCTGTTATCCTTGCCCATAATTATCAGACACCGGAAATCTTCCATTGTGTGGCGGATATTGTCGGCGACAGCTTGCAGCTGGCGCGTGAAGCTGCCCGTGTCGATGCCGATATTATCGTGCAATGCGGCGTGCATTTCATGGCGGAAACCTCAAAACTGCTCAGCCCTGAAAAGACCGTTCTGATACCGGATATGAAGGCAGGCTGTTCGCTGGCAGAATCCATCACCGGTGCCGATGTGCGTCTGTTGCGTGAAACCTATCCGGGCGTGCCGATTGTCACCTATGTCAACACTTCTGCCGATGTGAAGGCCGAGAGCGATATTTGCTGCACTTCTGCCAATGCCGTGCAGGTGGTGGAGAGCTTCGGCGTTGACCGCGTACTCTGCATTCCCGATGAGTTTCTGGCGCAGAATGTTGCGGCGCAGACTTCCGTTAAAGTGCTGACATGGAAAGGGCGCTGCGAGGTACATGAGCGCTTTACAGCGGATGAATTGCTGGCTTACCGCGCTGCTGATCCGTCGGTGCAGATTGTTGCTCATCCGGAGTGCCCGCCGGAAGTGGTGGCGGTGGCTGACTTTGCCGGTTCCACCAAAGGCATGATTGACTATGTGCGCGACAATCGTCCGGCCAAGGTGATGCTGGTGACCGAATGTTCGATGGCCTCCAATATTGCGGCGGAAGTACCGGAAGTGGAATTCGTTAAACCGTGCAATCTCTGCCCGCATATGAAGCGCATTACTCTGCCGAAAATTCTCGACACGCTGGTGAATATGAGTGGTGAGGTTTTTGTTGACGCAACAATGGCTGTCAAAGCGCGGCAGGCTGTTGAACGTATGATCAATCTGAAAAACTGACGGCGTGGCGATGAGCACGAAACCTAATCAGATTATAATTGTCGGCGGCGGACTGGCAGGGCTGTTTTGCGCCCTGCAGCTCAGCCCTGTGCCTGTCACGGTGATAGCGGCTGCTCCCATCGGGCAGGGCGCGTCTTCCGCATGGGCGCAGGCCGGTATTGCTGCGGCTGTGTCATCCGATGATACAGTGGAAAGTCATGTAACCGATACGCTGATCGCCGGTGACGGTATTGTGGATGAGGATGTCATTCGCATGATGGCCTCTTCTGCCTCAGATCGTGTGCATGATCTTCTCGAACTCGGCGTGCCGTTCGACCGCGATCTGGCCGGTCATTTGCAGGTGTCGCGTGAGGCCGCGCATAGTCATAACCGTATCGTGCGCGTGCGTGGCGATATGGCTGGCCGTGCGATCATGCAGGCACTGGTTGCCAAAGTGCGGGAAACACCGTTCGTCACGCTGATCGAAAATGCTTCGGCCTATCAGCTGATTTCGGATGCTGATGGTATCAGCGGTATTACCATTCGCCGTACAGATGGCTCAGACCAGATTTTGCCTGCCCGTCAGGTGGTGATTGCCAGCGGCGGTATCGGCCATCTCTATCAGGTGACCACCAATCCGGCTGAGGCCAGCGGTTCCGGTATCGGCATGGCGGCACAGGCCGGTGCGCTTTTGGCGGATATGGAATTTGTGCAATTTCACCCGACAGCGCTGGATGTGAAGGCCGATCCGGCACCATTAGCGACAGAGGCGCTGCGTGGTCACGGCGCACATCTCGTCAATAAAGCTGGTGAACGCTTTATGCTGCGCCACGACAGGTCTGCCGAAATGGCACCACGCGATGTGGTCGCACGCGGCATTTATGAAGAGGTGATGAGCGGGCGCGGTGCTTATCTCGATTGCACGAAGGCAATCGGAGAGGCATTCGCGCAGGAGTTCCCGACGGTTTATGCCTATTGTCAGGCTGTCGGCATTGATCCGGCACGCGAGCTTATTCCTGTCGTGCCGGCGGCTCATTATTTCATGGGCGGCATTCTCACTGATATGGATGGCCGCACAACGGTCAAAGGCCTGTGGGCTTGCGGTGAGGCTGCATCCACCGGTGCACATGGTGCCAATCGTTTGGCATCAAATTCCTTGCTCGAGGCGGTGGTGTTTGGTGCGCGTGTAGCTGATGCGATCAGGCAATTACCGCAGGAGGAATGTGCAGCTCAATCTGTCGTGCAGGTTCTGCCTGCTGCGAAGAAACAGGATTGCACTGCGGCCATGCAGCAATTGCGGGCGGTGATGAGCCGCAGTTTCGGCGTTATCCGCAGGCAAGATCAGATGTTACAGGGGCTGCAACAAATCCGGCAACTGGCACAGGATAATCATGATCCGCTATTCGCCAACTGTTTGGCGACTGCCGAAGTGCTGGCCGTGTCAGCTTTAGCGCGCAAGGAAAGCCGTGGCGGTCATTATCGCAGCGACTATCCTGAAAGCTCGGTTATCTGGCAACATCGCTCGATGATGACTCTGCAAGACGCTCAGGAAACTTATCAATATTTTGACGCATGTCTTTAACCCAAAACCGGCTTCCACTTTTGGGAGACATGCTTAACTAGCGGAAACTGCCTGATGAAAACTGCTTATCCTTCTGTTCTGCCGCGTCCGCTGGTTGAAGAGGCTGTGCGCCATGCGCTGCTCGAAGATCTGGGACGTGCCGGAGATATTACCAGCCATGCCACGATTGCCCCTGAAAAACAGGCAACAGCGATACTGACCAGCCGTGAGGATGGTGTACTTGCCGGTCTGGATTTCGTACGTGCCGCTTTCGCACAGATTGATCCGTCATTGGATGTTTCAATCGCTGTCACTGATGCAGCCCGTATCAAAGCAGGACAGGAGATTGTCCGTATCAGCGGCAATGCCCGTTCTATTTTGTCGGCTGAACGTGTGGCGCTCAATTATCTGATGGTTCTGTCCGGCATTGCGACTTACACGGCACGTTACGCGGACAAGATTGCCCATACACAGGCGAAAATTTGTGACACCCGCAAAACTATGCCCGGCATGCGCTCATTTGCCAAATATGCAGTGCGATGCGGCGGCGGTGCTAATCACCGTTTTGGCCTTGATGATGCGGTGCTGATTAAAGACAACCACATTGCTGTTGCAGGTGGGGTCAGACCGGCTATTGAAGCCGCCCGCAGCTTTGTCGGGCATCTGGTGAAGATCGAAGTTGAAGTCGATACGCTGGAACAGATGGCGGAAGCGCTCTCGGTGCAGGCCGATGTGATTCTTCTTGATAATATGCCGCCGGAAATCCTTGTTAAGGCTGTTGAAATTAATGCCGGACGCGCAAAGCTTGAGGCGTCGGGCAATATTAATTTCGACACCGTGAAAGCCGTTGCCGAGACGGGTGTTGACTATATCTCAACCTCGAAAATCACAATGTCTGCACCGACGCTTGATGTCGGGCTGGATATTATCATCACTTGATGAGATAGAGTGCACACTGGTTTTTCAGGGGGGATGATATGCAACTGATCCGCACAATTGCAGATTTACGCACGGCTCTTAAGATTGAGCGCAGCCGTGGTAAGAGCATCGGCTTTGTACCGACAATGGGCTATCTGCATATCGGCCATCTCACATTGGTCAAAAACAGCCAGCAGCATTGCGATGTGTCTGTGGTATCGATTTTCGTCAATCCCACGCAGTTTTCACCCAATGAAGATCTGGCGCAATATCCGCGTGATCTGCCCCGTGATCTGAAACTGCTCGAAGAGCAGGGCGTGGATTATGTTTTCGCACCTGAGGTGAATGAGATGTATCCGGACGGCAGCGGCAAAACCTCCACTTATGTTGATGCTGGAGAGTTTTCTTCCATTCTGATGGGAGCATTGCGACCACATCATTTCCGTGGTGTGGCTACGGTCGTGAGCAAGCTGTTTAATATCGTGCAGCCGGATAAGGCTTTCTTCGGCGAGAAAGACTACCAACAGCTCGCTGTTATCAAGCGTATGGTGACTGATCTCAATCAGCCGGTGGATGTAATCGGTGTGCCGACCGTACGTGAAACGGATGGGCTGGCCTGTTCATCGCGCAACAGTCTTTTGAGTGCGGAAGACCGGGCTGCCGCTGTTATCCTGCCGCAGGCGATGCAACTGGCTCAAGTCTTGGTGGATCAGGGCGAGCGTTCGGTTACTGCATTGCGCCATGCTGTTGTCGGTAAATTGCAGCAGGAACCGCGCGGTGAGATCGAGGCCGTGGATATCCGTGATGCAGAAACACTGGCTGAAACAGCGGAGCAGCTCACCGCACCGGCAGTGTTGCTGCTGACTGTACGTTTTGGCAAAACCCGACTGATCGACCAGCATGTGCTGCGCTTTTAATTTGTAATCAAAGGAAACGGTCATGAGTGTTCAGAAGCAGATCCGCCGTATCACAGTGCCGGAAATCCGCGCCCACAAAGGCGGTGTGCCGCTGGTGTCCCTCACGGCTTATCATGCCCATACAGCGGCGATTGTTGATCGCTATGCGGATTTTATGCTGGTGGGTGACAGTGTCGGCATGGTGATGCATGGCATGGAGTCGACCATCGGCGTGTCTCTGGAAATGATGATTATGCACGGGCAGGCGGTGATGCGTGGCTCATCCCGTGCGCTGGTTGTGGTGGATATGCCGTTCGGCTCCTATGAGGAAAGCCCGCAAGTTGCGTTCCGTAATGCGGCGCGGATCATGGCGGAAACCGGCTGTGGTGCGGTCAAGCTCGAGGGCGGCGTGCAGATGGCTGAGACGATCAGTTTTCTGACCAAGCGCGGCATTCCGGTGCTGGCGCATATCGGTCTTACTCCGCAGGCCGTGCATGTGATGGGCGGTTATAAAGTACAGGGGCGCGATCAGACGCTGTGGGATCTGATCAAGCAGGATGCGCAGGCGGTTGCCGATGCCGGTGCTTTCGGCATTGTGCTGGAAGGTATTGTCGAGCCGCTGGCGCGTGAGATTACCGCGCAGGTTGCGGTGCCGACCATTGGTATCGGCGCATCAGCAGAGTGTGACGGGCAAATTCTGGTGCTGGAAGATATGCTTGGCCTCAACGACAAGCCGGCGAAATTTGTCCGTCAATATGGCGCTATTGGTGCAGCCATTGACGAGGCGGTGAAAGCCTATGCGGAAGATGTGAAAAGCCGCAGCTTTCCTGACGAACAGCATGTTTACCGTTGATAAGTTATCGCTGAGAAAGTGTTACCTTTAAGCCCGGAGCAGGACGCTCTTCCAGAACCGCACGGCGGAAACGGTAGAGTGCTGCCGGACGGCCGCGCTGCTGGCTGAGGCTGGCACCGGTTGGCTCTACCAGTTCGGCATTTTCCACCAGACGGCGGAAATTCTGCTTATGCAGATGACGGCCGGAGATCGCCTCAACCGTTTCCTGCAAGGCGGTGAGGGTGAAGCAATTGGGCATCAGCTCAAAGATCACCGGACGGTATTTCAGCTTGGCACGCAGACGGGCAATTGCGGTTGCGAGAATGCGGCGATGGTCAAACACCATGGCCTTGCCGGTATGGCGCTGCAATTCGTCCAGCTGTGCGCTCGGGCTGACTGTGCCGTCAATAGTTGCTTCCCGCACCAGACCGGCTTCATAAAGCAGTTCGTAACGCTCGAGTACACGTTCTTCATCCCATTGAATACCATCAGTGCCAAAGGCAAGGCGCAGACGGGTCAGGCGTGGTAGCTGATGCAGATCATAGGCCGGATGGCTGCGTTTGTCGCTCTGCGCCCACTCACGTAAGGCAGGGATAATAAGCTGGTCGATGAGTGGCGGCTTACCGCTGCGCCAGTCTTCCCAAGGCAGAAAATCATACCAATATTGCCAGTCATTTTCCGGCTGCTCGCCGTTCTGACGGGTCAGTGCCAGATAGCCGACAGAAATCACATGGGTATCATCGGTCGGCATGGCAGATTTGGCACGGCCACGGTCGCCGAATGTATAAAGTTGCTCTACATAGCCGAGGCGCAAGGCCGTTTGCGCTTCAACCCATAGCCGCAAACCCATTTCCAATGTGCGGTGTTTCAGCGGATCAAACCGCCCGTAGGGGAGCGAAAGCGCGGCAGATACTTCATGGGCTGCAGGCATTTCATGGTCGTCAGAGCAGAGAATAACCGGACGGTTATTGTTGATTGTAACAACTGCAGCACTCAAACCCACCTCAACGACAGCGGAAACATCAGCCATGAATTTGTGTCTCCAATGCATTGAAGCGATTGATAAAAGCCTGTTCTATCTCTGCGGTTGGCCTTGGTGATAAATCAAAGTGACCGGCATGAAAACCGCGCGGACGACCAAAAAACTCTGCGGCCTCTGCCGTGCTGAAACCGGCCAGTTCTGTTGCTTCAAAATAAGCGGAAACAATGTCGGCTTTCTTAATCGCTTTTTTTAAAACTGCAGGCACGGTCGCGGGTAAAGAAAAGCGCAGATGAATGGCTGTTTCCAGTCGCGCTTCAATCTGTTTATAGGCACCGCCCATCACCGCCTTGAAGGGCGAAATCATATCGCCGATCACATATTCCGGTGCATCGTGCAGTAAGGCCAGCAGCTGATGCTGCAAGGGAGCAGCCGGATTTTGCTCACGGAAAATCTGCTCCACCAGCAGTGAATGTTGCGCAACGGAATAGGCATGGTCGCCACGGGTCTGGCCGTTCCAGCGGGCAACGCGCGCCAGCCCGTGGGCAATATCACTGATTTCAATATCCAGCGGTGAAGGATCAAGCAAATCCAACCTGCGGCCTGACAACATACGCTGCCATGCCCGAACCGGTTTTGTTTTGGCGCCGCCGGATACTGCCATCAGTCTGCGGCTCCTTCGGGAAATGTGAATTTAGCATAGGCAGGGATTGTGAGTGTGACCTCGGTTTCACCGGCGAGCAGCGGAATGTTTTTATCCATTGCGTCTTTCACACGGTCAATACGCACCAGAGCGAGCGCATTGCTGCCATTAACACTGCGCAAGGTTCCGACTTCTTTGCCATCAGCAATAATCGGCGTGTCTGGCGCGGGCAAGTCTGCCTGCGCCGTCACCTGCAAAATCCGGCGTCGTGCAGTGCCGCGATGTTGCATGCGGGACACGACTTCCTGTCCGACGAAGCAGCCCTTCTTGAAGGATACACCGCTGAATTGCTCGAAATTAATATCATGCGGGAAAACATCATTCATGATGAAATCCGCACCGCCTTCAGCAATGCCGTAGCGAATGCGTAAAGCTGCCCATGCAGCGCGATCAGATTGCGTGGCGGCGGAGGCGCTGCCGCTCTCAGCATAATGACGCAGGACATTCGCTTCTTCAGGGAAGCGCTCATCGCGCACAGACTGATAGCTCTCAAGGCTAATTGAATCACTTTCTGAACTGCCTGAATCAGTTTTCCAACTCAGCCTGATAATTGATTCATTTAAAACGATAATTTCCGCTTTGGCACGCAGGCGATAAAGCGTGAGGCGCTTGGCGAAAATCTCTGCTACATCCTTCGCAATATCAATGCGGAAGCCGTCTTCAATACGCGAGATCAGAAAATCGAACTGGATTTTACCCTGCGGGCTAAGCAGTGCCGATGCGCGCAGAATACCGGTTTCGAGGGAGGCCAGATCAGCTGTGAAAATGGATTGCAGAAATGTTTCCGCTTCGGGACCACGCACAAGAATCTGTGTGCGGTCGTCGAGATTTCCGGTTGGTCCGGTAAACAGAGTTAAAGGTTCTGTCGTTGTCATATCAACTTTCCGGTTTATAAAGCAGTGCAGATGCAATTATCTTGATATTCATCGCTTTGTTACGTAAGCCGCATTGCGAGTAATCGCAAGTCAGGAACAGCGAGTTATCGCAAGACAGGAGGGCCGCGAATGACCACAACATTCGATACGATTTTCAAAGGTGCAACGGTAGTCAATCATGACGGCAGTGCCGTTCGTGATATCGGCGTTAAAAACGGTCGCATTACCGCTATCGGTTCCCTGTCAGAGAATGCCGCAGGCGAGGTTATCAACTGCACCGGCCTGCATATTCTGCCAGGCGTTGTGGATAGTCAGGTGCATTTTCGTGAGCCGGGTCTGGAGCATAAAGAAGATTTGCAGACCGGTTCGCTTGCAGCTGTACTTGGCGGCGTGACCTCTGTTTTCGAAATGCCTAACACCAAGCCGTTGACCACTTCGCCGGAAGCGCTGGCTGATAAAGTCAAGCGCGGCACACATCGCATGCATTGCGATTTCGCTTTCTGGGTTGGCGGTACACGTGACAATGCTAAAGATGTGCCTGAGTTGGAGCGCCTGCCGGGCGCTGCGGGTATCAAAGTGTTTATGGGCTCTTCAACCGGTGACCTGCTGGTGGAGGATGATGAAGGTGTTGCCTCCATTCTGCGCAACACACGCCGCCGTGCGGCTTTTCATTCGGAGGATGAGTTCCGCCTGCGCGAGCGCGAAGGTCTGCGCGTTGAAAACGATCCGTCCAGTCATCCGGTCTGGCGCGATGAGATTGCAGCACTGACCTGCACCCAGCGTCTGGTGCGCATTGCCCGTGAAACCGGTGCGCGTATCCATGTGCTGCATATTTCGACTGCGGAAGAAATTGAATTCCTGAAAGACTACAAAGATGTGGCGACCTGTGAAGCGACTCCGCATCACCTGACGCTGTCTTCGGAAGATTATAAAACACTCGGCAATCTCATTCAGATGAACCCGCCGGTGCGCGATGCACGTCACCGCGATGGTATCTGGCATGGTATCGGGCAGGGCGTTGTCGATGTGCTGGGTTCCGACCATGCGCCACATACTCTGGAAGAAAAGCAGAAGCCTTATCCGGCATCACCATCCGGTATGACCGGTGTGCAGACGCTGGTTCCGATCATGCTCGATCATGTGAATGCCGGTCGTTTGTCGCTGGAACGCTTTGTTGATCTGTCGTCTCACGGCCCGAACCGCATTTTCGGCATGTCCCGTAAAGGGCGTATTGCAGTCGGTTATGATGCGGACCTGACAATTGTTGATATGAAACGCAGTGTGACGATTACACACGAACAGGCTGGCTCGAAAGCGGGCTGGACACCATATCATGGCAAGACAGTCACCGGCTGGCCGGTCGGCACCATCGTACGTGGTCATAAAGTGATGTGGGAAGGCGAGATCGTTAATCCTGCACTCGGTGAGCCTGTGGAATTTGTTGAGGCACTTCCGAGAAATTAAAAAAAGCTCGCTTTACAGAAAATTATAAGAGACCGCATTATCCGATAATGCGGTCTTGTGCATTTTAGAGTGCGCTTCTTTAGATTTACGACTGATCAATGAGTTTGTGTGTATTGATGCAGTATGAAAACACAATCGTCTGTCCTGCATCATTATTTTCGTCCTGTAGAGTTGGCTCTGCTGGGGATCATTCTTATTACGCTGCTTGCAGATGCCGTTCTGCTTCTGAGTTCAGGGCAGAAAGTATTTTACTTCGCTTATAGCGGACAGCTTATCTTTGCTGCATTGATGTTCGGATTGAGTTTCATATACCGCTGGCGCGGGCGTAGCGAGCGCATTGCCACTGTTACGATGAGCACTGGCTTGTTTATGATTTTTACTTCGGCAATGGCACTGCTGAATTATTTGTTCTTACCCAATTTACGCCCGACACTTGATCTTTGGCTTGTCTCACTGGATGCCAGCCTTGGCTATAACTGGGTGGACGCTGTGACATGGAGTGTCAGCTATCCTTTGGTTAATGATATTCTAGGCTATGCTTATTTGTCTAATCTCTATCAGATCGTTATCCTGATAATTTTACTTGGTTTCAGCGGGCGTATTTATGCCTTGCACGGTATGATTTTGACTCTGACGCTGAGTGGAGCTGTTACCGTCCTGTTCTGGATACTTTTTCCCTCGATCGGGCCGAGTGCGTTATTTCCGTTGCCTGAAAGTGTGATTTCAAAATCTCAGCAGATTGTAGGGACTGCATATGGCAAGGAACTAACTGATCTTCTGTATAATGGTACAGCAATGATTATGCCGAATGATGCACGTGGGCTGATTTCATTTCCGTCTTTTCATACGGTTATGGCGCTGGCGGGCATGTGGTATTCCCGTTCAGTTAAGTGGCTGTTTCCGTTTTTCCTGCTTTTGAATTTGGCAGTGTTACCAGCCGTCTTGGTTCATGGCGGACACCATCTTGTTGATATACCGGCAGGCATGGCTGTTTTTGCTATGTGTGCATGGGCAACAGAGCGTTTTCAGCAACGATTTGACAGGCAGGAAAAAACGATTGTCAGTCGCCGGCTACAAAAAACTTCCATGAGCCATCCGGCGTAATGCCGAGACGGTAGAAAATATAGGCGCCGACGCCCTTCATTTCCTCAAAATCACCGGCAGTTACAATCTGATACAGCTCAACCATCTGCCGGTCGTCCAGCTTGTCCAGCGGGTAGGCGAAGAAATACGGCCAGACATAAACTTCATTCGGTGTGCCGGCATCGAGATGCGCATAGCCGGACTCGAGCAGATCTACGAGAATGGCCAGCAGTTCCTGACCATTGCTGTCGCCGGAAAGGCTTTTGAGAAATTCCAGCGGTGTGCCGTCATATTCACCGAGTGAAAGCATCGGGCTGGTTTCGCCGCCGTCACCGAGCAATGGTTTCAGCGCGTCAATCTTTCCGGCTTTGGCAATATCGAGAATTTTCTTGCGGGTGTCCTGCACAGCTTGCGGAAGCTTGGAATAGTCATAGGAGACTTCCGGAATTTTCCCTTCCGGTGAAACATGCGGACGGGTAATGTCGCGTTCCGGACTGCCGTTTTCAGAAGCTGCGCCGGATTCAGGCGCTCTGTAGGTTTCAGTAGGTACCTGACGCAACGGCCCCGGTAAAGGCACCTGCGCCGGATTGACCTCTTCGCCGTCTTCACCGGCAGGTGTTTCGCTCAACGCTAAAATTTGTGGTTTTCCGCTCAGTGTTCCGGCGGAGGCCGGTACCGAGACAGATGCGGCAATCATGGCCAGAGCCAGACCGGAGAGGAAAGACGTGCTCAAAAATTTGTCTGAGCTGAGTTTGCTCGGCCAGTGGCGGGATGAAAGCAACATCAGAAACTCCGGAAGAGAAATATATATTCAAAATAAATGTTTACGGCATCCAGTAGCACAAATTATGACGGATGCCGACTGTGCCCAGAAAATTACTGCAAAATTACTGCAAAATACGGTTGGGCAGAAACTCACCGGCAATGATCTGTTCGCGCAATTTATCGAGCAGGCCAAGCGCCGCCTCTTCGCCCGTGCTGCGCAGAAGTTCGGTCAGTGCATTGGCAAAAGCAGCCTCTGCGAGAATTTCCGGTTCAATGCCTTCTGAAATCCCGTCAGCCCAGGCTTCATGCTGATATTCGATCGCCGCCTGTTTTTTCTCATGGGCAATCAATTCATCGAGGTCTGTCGGAGCATGATTCATTAAAATATCACCTTGGCTTTATGCCGTTGGACACTGCATCGCAGAAGACGGACAGGACTTAGCTAAAGAAAGTGCTGTCATAGAGCCATTCAGAGCAGAAACGACTATCTGAAGACCGTTTCTTACACCATCAGCCGACGCATCACCATCAATAATTTAATCTCTTGTTAACAGATTGCGATGGTTTGTGAATGGCAGATTTCGCCTTTATTGCAATGAATGAAGTTTTGGTTAATTGCCGTAATGGGCAACCAGTCCTTCAGAGAGCTTTTCACCCTGCAATTTAAACCGGTCGATTGCTTTCAGCGCCTGATCGGTACATTGACTGTAATTATCAGCATAGCTGCGGTAGTTGTTATTGAAAGCTGAAACCAGATTTTTACGTCGCGTTTCATCCGCTTTTTCAGCTGTGAGCAATTCATTCATCTGATCGCGCCAGAGACTGGTTTTGTCACCGCAAAGATTGCTCAAATAGTGGAGGGAGCCGAGGGTGCCTGCCAGCTGGATCATCTGGCTTTCATAGGGCGGGCCGCTTGTTTCCTGTGTTTGTGCCTGTGCGGAAAGAGCGGAAACAGAAAATCCTGTAACCAACAGGAAGCTAACAAGAAATCTGGTCATACACATACTCCGCGCCTTAACTATAAATTGTGCAGTAATCAGGCTGTTTCAAGGCACTCAGCCTTCTTCCTGCAGAATACGGCGCGCAAAAGCCAAAGTGCTGACGGTCACAATATGCTGCACCATATCTTCAACTGTCAGCCAGTGCAGCGAAACAGCATCATCGCCAGCCTGTTCCTGTCCGCTGAGGTCATAAGCGCGGAAAATGCAAAGATTATAGACCTTGCCGTAAAGCCCTTCCTGAGACAGATCAATTGTATCGACCAGCCGCAGGCGGTTGCAGTGCAAGCCGGTTTCTTCTGTGAGTTCACGCCGTGCGGCCTGTTCGGCATTTTCTCCGGCTTCAACCCCGCCACCCGGAAAAGCGAGTGAACCTTTAAGTGGCTCCTTACCGCGTTTCACCAGCAGGAAGCGGTTCTTCTTGCGGCAGATGATGGAGGCACCATGGGCGATGAGCGGGTGAGGGGAAATGTCCTGTGTCATAGAATGAGTGGTAAAAACCTGCCCGCAGATTTGCAAGCTTTGTTTATCAGGTATCTTGACCTTTACGGTAAAACTCGCAACACCAAATATTATGTGTGGACGTTTTGCATTACTGGCAACAATTGATGAGGTGGAGGCGCAGTTCGGCGTGATTGTCGATGAAGCCTTTCCGCCGCGCTATAATATTTCACCGACCCAACCGATCATGATTGTGATGAATGGTGAAACACCGGCACCCGGCAGCAACAGGCCGGATCGTATTGCAATGCTGGTGCGTTGGGGCTTTGTGCCGTCATGGACAAAAGACCCGCTGAACTTTCCGCTGATGATCAATGCCCGCTCCGAGACCGCGCATGAAAAGCCGTCTTTTCGTACAGCGATGGAACATCGTCGTAGCTTGCTGCCGGTGAGTGGTTTTTATGAATGGCGTAAGCTTGGGGATGGCAGAAAACAGGCCTATTGGATACGCCCGCGTCATGGCGGAACCATTGCTTTTGGTGCGTTGATGGAAACATGGGTGAGCGGTGACGGTTCGCAGATGGATACGGCAGCCATTCTGACGACGGCTTCCAATCATGCATTATCGCATATTCATGACCGCCTGCCGCTGGTGATCCATCCTGAGGATTATCAGGAATGGCTGGATTGCAAGCGCAACCGTGCCAAGGATGTGAAGCATTTGCTCAAACCGGTGCAGGATGATTTTTTTGAGGCGATTCCCGTCTCGGACAAGATCAATAATGCCCGTTATTTTGGCACAGATGTGCATGAGGTGGTGGAAGAACGGACAGTTTCTCAGGAACCAGTCGTCAAAAAACCGGCTAAACCTAAAAAAACTGCTGTCAAAAAGAAAACAGATGACAATGACGACCAGTTCAGTATGTTTTAATTAATTCTTTCAAAAACATAACTGACAGCGCATCCCGAAAAGTGGTTGCCGGTTTGCGGATAAGATGCGCGTTGATGTAAAGTTTGCATCCCGAAAAGTGGTTGCCGCCTACACGGGAAATCAGTCCATCGGACTGATTTCTAATCCCGCTTCGATCGGATAAGATGCGCGTCAATTTAACAAGAACGAGTCTATCGTGGGAACAGCAGCAATTTCGGGCTTTCTGCTCGGACTATCCTTGATTGTCGCCATTGGTGCGCAAAATGCCTATATTCTGAGACAGGGACTGCTGCGCCAGCATGTGTTTATTCTCTGTCTGATCTGCGCTCTGTCTGATGCCTTGCTGATTGCAGCAGGCGTTGCAGGGCTGGGCACGCTGATCGCAAAGTCCCCTTCATTGATTACAGTGGTGACTGTCGGCGGCGCTGCTTTTCTGTTCTGGTATGGTCTGTCTGCTTTTCGTCGTGCAATGCATCCTGACGGGTTGCGTGCCGGCAATGGCGGTGCGGTCAGCCTGAAAGCTGCAGTCGGGACTTGTCTGGCGCTGACTTTCCTCAATCCGCATGTCTATCTTGATACGGTCGTACTGGTCGGCAGCCTCTCTGCCCGTTTTGAAGGGCAGGCGCGTCTGGCCTATGGGTTGGGTGCGATAACAGCCTCTTTTGTCTGGTTTTTCTCGCTCGGCTATGGTGCGCGGTTACTGCAGCCGTTTTTCGCCAAACCTTCTGCATGGCGTATTCTCGACTGCATTATCGGCATCATTATGTGGGCGATTGCGTTCAGCCTACTTAGCCGCCTGTTGTGGCCGTAAGGCCTTATCTGACGGCAGATAAGAGACGTGCAGCCGCTTCTCGTCACAGTGGCTGCGCGGTGCCGACCGCAGAGCTGCCGCCAAAAATGCAGGGCCGATTGCACGATACTGCTCGGTAAGCTGATCTTTTTTAGATGCGCTGAAGATCTTTTTCATAATGTTTCCTTCCCTAACTCACAGCTCCCATTATCGTGAAAAATAGGACTGAAGCATGGCTGGAAATGTGCAAATTCGGGCGCAAATCTGGGTAATGTCACGGCGGTAATGCCGCGTGTCATGATTGCCGCCGGTCACAAAAATCTCTGAGCTGTCTCTTGACGCGGCACAGGATCAGAGAGATAAGTGCTGTCATGAAAACACCATTCGCAAACACCATTTGTATTATTGCGGTCATTATTCGCTAGCAGATTGCTGGCTCGGATGTTTTCGTCTTCCTTTTCCTTTTGAAGCAGACAAATGCACCGGCCAGCAGGCTGCGCAAGTCTTGTTTGTGCACTAGAACCGTATGTTAAAGGGAAGTCAGATGTCTGCCACTGAATTGCGTTTGTATAATACGCTGACCCGCAGGAAAGAGGACTTTGTTCCGATCAATCCTGATCATGTGCGCATGTATGTCTGCGGCCCGACAGTTTATGATTTTGCCCATATCGGCAATGCGCGTCCGGTGATTGTATTTGACGTGCTGTTCCGTCTGCTGCGCCATGTCTATGGTGAGAGCCAAGTGACTTATGCGCGGAACCTCACTGACGTGGATGACAAGATTAATGCGCGTGCCGTGCGCGATTATCCTGATCTGCCCCTTAATGAAGCTATCCGCAAAGTCACTGAAAGCACCAATGCGCAGTTCCAGAGCGATGTAACGGCGCTTGGTAATCTCGAACCATCCAGCCAGCCGCGCGCAACCGAACATCTGGAAGAAATGCGCCAGCTGATCGAACGTCTGATTGAGCGCGGTCATGCCTATGTGGCTGACGATCATGTGCTGTTTGCAGTTAAAACCATGAGCGGCGACCATGGTCCCCGTTATGGTGCGCTTGCTCGCCGCTCACTGGATGAGATGATTGCCGGTGCGCGTGTGGATGTGGCATCCTACAAGCGCGATGAGATGGATTTCGTGCTGTGGAAACCATCCAAAGAGGGTGAGCCGGGCTGGCCGTCTCCGGCAGGTATTGCGGTTCACGGTCGTCCGGGCTGGCACATTGAGTGCTCGGCTATGTCGATGGCCAAATTGCTGGAGCCATTTGGCGGTGGTCTGAAATGCGATGATCCGCTGAAGAATACTTTCGACATTCATGCCGGCGGTATTGATCTGGTATTCCCGCATCATGAAAATGAGATTGCCCAGTCATGCTGCGCTTTTGGTTCAGAACGCATGGCCAATATCTGGATGCATAATGGTTTTCTGCAGGTCGAAGGTCAGAAAATGTCCAAATCTCTGGGCAATTTCATCACCATTGACGATGTGCTGAAATCAGAATTGCCGCAATTGTCAGGCATAGATGCGCCGGAAGACTTCCGCCGTCGCTGGACAGGTATGGCTGCACGTCTCTCGATGTTACAGACCCATTATCGTGAGCCGATCAACTGGACGCAGCAGCGTCTGATTGAATCCGGTGAGGAACTGGCGAAGTGGTATCAGGTGATTTCCGAACAGCCGGTTGCTGCCTCTGCGGATAAGGCAACAGTGTTTGCGGATAGCATTGCTGATGACCTGAACACATGGGCTGCACTCACAGAATTGCGCAAAGCCTATAAGCAGGGCGATGTTGCAGCGCTGGTTTCCGGTCTCAACCTGCTTGGCCTTCACGATGCGCAATTATTGGCTGAGGCTGCACAATATCTGTTCAGCGCTGCCGCAGATGTCGACACGGCAGATGTTGAAAGACAGATCGCCGAGCGTCTGGCATTCATCAACGGAAAAAAATGGGCGGAAGCTGACCGTATTCGTGACTCATTGCTGGCACAGAATATTCAGCTCAAGGACGGCAAAGATCCGGCTAGCGGAGAACGGGTGACAACATGGGAAGTGAAACGCTGAGTGAAAATCCGGTCGCCAGCGGCGGCTGCCAGTGCGGTGCCGTGCGTTTTCGTGTGAAAGGGCAGCTGGGCAGTGCATCCATCTGTCATTGTCGCATGTGCCAGAAAGCCTTCGGAAATTACTTTGCTCCTTTGGTCTCCGTTAAAGAGGGGACATTGGAATGGACGCGCGGAACACGAAAATTGTTCCGCTCATCCAACCATGTGCAGCGCGGCTTTTGTGCCGATTGCGGCACACCGCTGACCTATGAAGCGCCGGACGGTCTGGCGCTGTCCATTGCGGCTTTTGACAATCCGCAGGAAATTGAGCCGGTTGTGCAATGGGGCATGGAGGGCAGGCTGCCTTATCTGGACAAGCTGAGTACCTTGCCTGCCTATACGACAGAACGTGATCCTGAAAGTGCGGAATTCGTACGCACTATGGTATCTTATCAGCATCCTGATCATGACACTGAGACATGGCCGTAAGGCCATGCATAAATCTCACGCATAAATACGGATATGGAGGAAAGAACAACAATGAAAAAAGAGCGTATCTATATTTATGATACCACCCTACGCGATGGTCAGCAGACACCGGGTATTGATTTCTCGGTTGCGGACAAGAAAGCCATTGCCGCCATGTTGGATGATTTCGGCATGGATTATGTTGAGGGCGGTTATCCGGGGGCAAACCCGACAGATACGAGCTTTTTTCAGCGCAAACATACGGCAAAGGCGAAGTTCGCCGCTTTTGGTATGACCAAACGTCCGGGTGTTTCCACTTCCAATGATCCGGGCATGTCGGTACTGTTACAGGCCTCCAGCGATGTTATCACCTATGTTGCCAAAAGCTGGGACTACCATGTGCATCTGGCGCTTGGCTGTTCTCTGGAAGACAATCTGGAATCCATCACCTCATCGGTCACTGCTGCGCGCATGGCCGGTAAGGAATGTATCGTCGATTGCGAGCATTTCTTCGACGGCTTTAAAGCCAACCCTGATTATGCGCTGGCCTGTGCCAAGGCAGCCTATGGTGCCGGTGCGCGTTGGGTAGTGCTGTGCGATACCAATGGCGGCACGCAGCCGGGAGAAGTCGGTGATATTGTCCGTGCTGTTAAGAGTGTCGTGCCGGGTGAGTGTCTGGGCATTCATGCGCATAATGACACGGAACAGGCCGTTGCCGTGTCGCTGGCCGCAATTGATGCCGGTGTGCGGCAGGTGCAGGGCACGCTCAATGGTATCGGTGAGCGTTGCGGCAATGCCAATCTGGTGACACTGATCCCGACACTGATGCTTAAACCTGTCTGGGCAGACCGTTTCGAAGTCGGCATCAGCATGGATGCCTTGGCAGGTATTACCAAACTGTCCCGCACTTTTGATGATATTCTCAATCGCGCGCCGAATGATCAGGCAGCTTTTACCGGCAGTTCAGCTTTCGCTACTAAAGCGGGTATTCATGCTTCTGCTTTGCTGAAAGAGCCTAAAACCTATGAACATGTGCCGCCGGAAATGGTGGGCAATCATCGCCGTGTCATGGTGTCCGATCAGGGGGGCAAGTCCAATTTTATTGCTGAGCTCAACAAGCGCGGCATTCAGGTTGCCAAGGATGACCGCCATCTCGATACGCTGATTGCGCTGGTCAAAGAACGTGAAGCACAGGGCTATGCCTATGAAAGCGCGGATGCGAGTTTTGAATTGCTTGCCCGCCAACAACTTGGCGCAGTGCCGCAGTTTTTCCGTGTGGAAGCCTTCCGCTGTATGGTTGAGCGCCGCTATGACAGCAATGGCTGCCTGAAAACCGTGTCGGAAGCGATTGTTAAAATCATCATTGACGGTGAGGAGCACTTGTCGGTGGCAGAGGGACATGGTCCGGTTAACGCGCTCGACCTTGCCTTGCGCAAAGATCTCGGCCGTTATCAGGAAGAGCTGGCCGATCTGGAACTGGTGGATTTTAAAGTCCGTATCCTCAATGGCGGTACGGAAGCGATCACCCGCGTTCTGATCGAGTCGCATGATGCCAGCGGCCAGCGCTGGCGCACAGTCGGTGTGTCAGACAACATTATTGATGCATCCTTTCAGGCACTGATGGATTCAGTCGTCTATAAGCTGATGAAAAACCGCGAACTTGCGGGACATATTGCAGCAGAATAAAATTTGCCGTTTGCGGAGCCGATGAAACGGGAGTACCGGTTGTTACTGATGCAATTGTAATGAACGGCTCCCGCTGTAAGAATAAAGCCCGAGACCGGAAATCTGAGGATGGATAACTATGAGTGACCGGTCTCAAGCGGCGATGCCGGAGGCGACACGCGGTTTTATTTTCGCGATGCTTGCTTATTTGTTCTGGGGGCTTTTCCCGTTTTATATGAAAGCGGTTGCCCATATTCCGGTTGTGGAAGTGCTGGCGCATCGGGTGATCTGGTCATTGCCGGTCGCAGCACTGATTTTGGTGTTTATGGGGCGCACCAAGGATGTTGGTGCCGCCTTGCGCAATCCGCGCACATTGGCAATGGCTTGTCTGACAGCCTCTCTGATCACACTTAATTGGGGTGTCTATGTCTGGGCAATTTTCAATGATCACGCGCTGGATGCGGCTCTGGGCTATTATATCAATCCGCTGGTCAATGTGCTGCTTGGCGCGATTTTCCTTAAAGAGCGCCTGACAAGAGTACAGCTGGTTGCTGTATTCCTTGCCGCGGCTGCGGTGGTGTTGCTGACAGTAGAGCAGGGCGGTCTGCCTTGGGTATCTATCATTCTGCCGCTGTCATTCGGCTTCTATGGTTTTTTCCGTAAATCTCTGCCGATCGGCCCGTCACAGGGCTTTATGCTGGAAGTGATTATCCTGTTCATTCCGGCCAGTGCCTATGCAATCTGGCTGTATACACAAGGGCAGGATCATTTCGTTACCGGTACGCCAGCGGATATTTCTCTGCTGATGCTGGCTGGCGTTGTTACCGCTGTGCCGCTGATTATGTATGCGACCGGCGCGAAACTGCTGCGCTACACCACGCTGGGACTGATGCAGTATATTACACCGACCATGCTGTTCCTGATTGCTGTTTTCGCCTTCAAGGAACCGTTTAACACAGTGCAGCTCTATGCCTTTGCACTGATCTGGGCAGGGTTGATCCTCTATACATGGTCAATCCTGAAAGAGGCACGGGCAGATAAGATCGCTGCCAAAGCATAAAAGCAGAAATAACAGAACAAATAAAAAGCCCGCTCAAAAGCGGGCTTTTTATTTTTCATTATCTGAACAGTTTCACGCCTGATTTTCAGAGGACTTTTTCTCTTCCGCCGCGAAACGGCGCTTCCATGCCAGTGCACTGAAAGGCAGGAATACCAGATAGGCCAAGGCTGTCAGCGTCAGTGTCTGCCATGTAAAGCTCATCAGAAAACCGGCATAGATCACTACGCCGAGGATCAGCGGCATAACAAAGTCACGACGGATAAAGCTGCCTGCCGTTTTGCCGTTATAAACCGGCAGACGGCTGACGAGCAAAAAGGCAATCACTATCGTGAAGCCTGCTGTGCCATAGGCCAGAGCCTTGCTTGGCAGCACGCCGAGGAAGCCGGAATAGACCGGCAGCAAAACCAGCATCGCACCTGCCGGTGCCGGAACGCCGATGAAATAATTACCCTGCCATGCAGGCTGGTTCGGATCTTCCAGCATCACATTAAAGCGCGCTAAGCGCAGGCAGCAGGCAATCGTATAGATCAGTGCGGCAATCCAGCCGAAAGAACCGGCCTGATCCAGCATGAACAGATAGAGCACCAGTGCCGGAGCCACGCCGAAATTGACGATATCTGCCAGAGAATCCATCTGGGCACCGAATTTGGAAGACCCTTTCAGGAGCCGCGCAATCCGTCCGTCAATACCGTCGAGAAAGGCTGCCAGCAGCACCATAGCCACGGCCTGCTCGAAACGATGCTCAATGGCAAGGCGGATACCGCTCAAGCCTGCACAGATCGCAAGAACGGTAATCAGATTAGGAATGATGATCCGCATCGGAATTTCGGAAAAGCGCGGACCGCGCCCTTCCGTATTGCCATTTGGATCCAGCGGCGGAAAAGGTGCTTCAAGCATCAGGCAATCCGCACGGTTGGCGCAGTGCGCGTTTCATCAAACTCTGCCAGAACGGTTTCACCTGCCACAGCCGTCTGGCCGACAGCAACGCGGGCAACGGCACCTTTTGGCAGATAAATATCATTACGCGAACCAAAGCGGATCAGACCGAAGCGCTCGCCGGTTGAAAGATCTTCACCGGCTTTTGACCAGCAAACGATACGGCGGGCTACAAGACCGGCAATCTGCACTACGGCAACGGTGCCATGGGCGCTGTCGATCAGCACCGAATTGCGCTCATTCTCAGTGCTGGCTTTATCCAGTTCCGCATTCAGGAACTTACCTGGGCGGTGCATCACGGCAGTGATTTTGCCACGCACCGGTGCACGGTTGATGTGAACCGAGAACACATTCATGAACACGCAGATGCGCAGCATCGGCTCTGTACCCAGATCCAGCTCTGCCGGCGGAACGCACATGCCAACGGAAGAAATCTTGCCATCCGCAGAGCTGATGACGAGTTTGTCATCCAGCGGCGTGATACGCAGCGGATCACGGTAGAAATAAATGCACCAGATGGTCAGCACCATCCCTACCCAGAACAAAGGTTCCCACAACCAGCCAAGCAACAGCGACACAACAAAAAATGCTGCGATAAAGGGGTAGCCCTCGCGGTGGATAGGAACAAAAGTATTGCGAATGGTATCGGACAGGCTCATCGGTTTTCCTCAGATTTTCCGCTTCAATAACGCAAAGTAACAGCGTTTAAAATGATTAAGCGCAAACAGCGCAACAAAATTCATGATATTCGTGCTTTATCATAACAAAATGCTCACAGAACATTACCGCAAGCACCGGTTTTGATTTTTTTATATTCCGTATCGGCACGGAATCAAAACGGTTCAGGTGATGTTGATCTCACCGGAACCGCCATTGCTGCATGCATATACAATGAACAACCAGCGCGAATATCTGCTGTCATCATAGAGGATCATCGGTGCCCTGTCATTCTCCGGCAGGGGCGCCGCGAATAACAACGCCAAGTTCATCGCTTTCACGAACCTGACGCAGACGGGCTTCCGCTTCATCAGCTTCACGCTGACGATCCCACATGGAAGCATAAAGTCCGCCTTCGACCAGCAGATCACGATGGGTACCGCGCTCGGCAATCTGGCCGTCTTTGAGCACGATAATTTCATCGGCACTAATAACAGTCGACAGACGGTGCGCAATCACCAGAGTGGTGCGGTCACGGCTGACCAGATCCAGAGACTGCTGGATATCCTGCTCGGTTGCCGTATCCAGCGCCGAGGTTGCCTCATCAAGGATCAGGATCGGCGGGGCTTTCAGAATTGTACGTGCAATCGCCACGCGCTGCTTCTCGCCACCGGAGAGTTTAAGTCCGCGTTCGCCAACCATCGACTGATAGCCTTCCGGCAATAGCTGGATGAAGCGGTCGATCTGCGCCAGTTTGGCAGCCTGTTCCACTTCCTGCTCAGTCGCCGACGGGCGGCCATAGCGGATATTATAGGCAATTGTATCGTTAAACAGTACCGTATCCTGCGGCACCATACCGATCGCATGGCGCAGGCTGACCTGCGACACTTCGCGGATATCCTGCCCGTCAATTGTCACCGAACCCTGCTGCACATCATAGAAGCGATAAAGCAGACGGGAGATGGTTGATTTACCTGCACCGGACGGTCCTACAATCGCAATGGTCTTGCCTGACGGCACTTCAAAGCTGATATTACGCAGGATCGGACGGGACGGATCATAGGCAAAACTGACATTGTTGAAGCGGATTGCCCCCTGAGATACAGCCAGAGCCGGTGCATCGGGCTTGTCTTTGACCTCTTCTTCAACTTCGAGAAGATCAAACATCTGCTCAATATCGGTCAGACCCTGACGGATTTCACGATAGATAAAGCCGATCATATTCAGCGGCAGCGACAACTGCATCAGCAATGCATTGATGAAGACAAAATCGCCGAGCGTATGGGTTCCTGCCTGTACTTCGCGGGCAGACATCACCATCAGGATCATCATGCCGACGCCGAAAATCACGGCCTGACCAAAGTTTAGCCAGCCAAGCGATGTCCATGTCTGCGTTGCCGCTTTTTCATAACGCGCCATCGAGCGGTCATAGCGCTCGGCTTCCATGGCCTCATTGCCGAAATATTTGACGGTCTCAAAATTCAGCAGTGAATCAATTGCTTTGGTATTGGCATCCGTATCGGATTCATTCATTTCGCGGCGGATATTAATACGCCAGTCACTCGCCTTGACGGTGAACCACATATAGAGCCAGACTGTTGCCGCAACTACGATCAGATAGCTGACACCATAGGCAAAACCGAAAATCGCTGCGGTCAGCGCAAATTCCAGCAGGGTCGGAACCGAGCTCAGAATGGTGAAGCGCACAATGGTTTCAATGCCTTTGACGCCACGTTCAATCACACGGGACAGGCCGCCGGTGCGGCGCTCAAGATGAAAACGCAGCGACAATTTATGCATATGCACAAAAGTGCGATAGGCAAGCTGGCGCACTGCATATTGGCCGACGCGGGCAAATAACGCATCGCGCAACTGGTTCAGACCGGCCTGAATGATACGTGCCAGATTATAGGCAACGACCAGCATCAAAGCGCCGACAAAAATCTGCGGCACCCAGCTTTCCGGTTTGAAAGAACCATCCAGCGCATTGGTTGCCCATTTAAAAAAATAAGGCACCAGCATCAGCACGAATTTGGCGATGACCAGATAGAAGGTCGCCCAGACGACCCGCATTTTGAGATCATGACGCTCGCTCGGCCACATATATGGCCAGAGTTTCGCCAGTGTTTTCAGGGTCTGACCGGATTCTGCCGAGACTGTTTTTTGTTTTTTCATCTTTTTTATTTAACGCCACAGACGGTCACTTCTGCCGCCTTCATGCTGTATTGCGGTCTAAGCGCCGCAGAATTGCTGCAAGTTTCTTCATCGTCTTATCATAGCTGCAGGCGTGATAGAAACAAAACGCCTGCACAATGTTGTGAGGAAGACAAACACACTCCGGAGAAACAGGATTTACGGTAGTTTCTGCTTCACATCCTGCTCGCTGAGCGGGGTTTTCGGCATGACGAAAACCTGTCCCGGCCAGATCAGATCAGGGTTCTTAATCTGATCAGTATTGGCCAGATAAATCGTGGTGTAACGCGTGCCGCTGCCATAAGTGCGCTTGGAGATTGTCCAGAGATTATCGCCTTTACGGATAATCACCGAGCCTTCCGCTTTTTCCAGAGGCTGTGCCTGTGTCTCTCCGGCTGGCTGGCTTTCCTGAGCGGCCTGTCCGGCATCCGGTGCACTTTGCGCAGCGATTGCAGGAGCAACAGCAGCAATATTCTCACCGGCTTCGCGACGGAAAGGCACACGCGCTGTGGCCAGAATTTTACCGCCTTTGTCCATCAGATCAGCACGGATAATATAGTCACCGACAGCAAGCGGCTGCTGGGTCTGCACCAGATAGCGCCCCTCAGGGGTGATGACAGCTGTGCCGAGCAAAGTCTCATTGGCTGAAACATTAACCGTCTGGCCACCGCGTGCATGACCGGCGACAAATACCGAGCGACCTTCAATCTCCACGGCTTCCACGGCAATGCTGACGGCATCCTGAGAATTGCCCTCTGCAAGTCCGCCCTGTACGGCCTGCGATGGCAGCAGAGTAACAGCAGCATCATTGCCATGCGCAGCTGCCGGTGCATCTTTATTCTCAGGTGTCTGCGCAGCATTTCCGCTACTGGCCTGCGGCGTAGTAATCATACGGCTGGCCTGACCAGGCTCTTCAACAAGTGCGAGAACCTGACCATCCGGTGTTGCAGGAACGGAGAGGATCGCGGTCTGCTGCGATGTTGCAACGGAATTATCTTCCGCAGTTGCGCGCAGAACTAACTGATAGTCGCCGCTTTTCAGCGCCTCATCCAGAATAATTGCAAAATCACCGTTCTCACCGGCCTTGGCAGAGCCGAGCACACGGGTTTTGGAAATCACATCAACCACAGAATTCGGTGCGGCTTTACCGGCAATGACCAGTGAGCCGTTGCCCTCAAGGCGCAGCACATCAAAAACCGGAACTGTGACACTCTGCTCAGGCACTGTTTTTTCGGGAGCAGTTGGCTTCGTATCCGCCGGTGCAGCAGTATTGGCGGCAACAGGCTTGTCAGTCTGGGCAGGAGTTTCAGGCTGGGTCGTCGCAGCAGGCTTGTTATCTGTTGCTGTTTTTGAAACAGGTGCCTGCGGAGGCTGATCCGTTTTCTGCGGAGCCATGCTAAAATATGCAAGAAGACCACCTGCTATAACAACAGCAGCAAAACCGGCAAGCGCATAACGACTATTCTGCATACGGGGCTGACCCTTTTAACACCAAGCTTAAAAAAATATTATAACATGCTGTGTCTGCTGATAAATCCAAATGTAAAAGCAGCACATTTGCCAACAACTAGCGCTTTTTTATTGTTACAGCAAGAATATCACATATCGGCGCCAAAATTCTTGTCACATATTGCGCGATAAGATGCCCGCTATGCATGATTTTCGGTGCAAGGCCATGATTTTAAAAAGACTTCGGAAACAGAGGTAAAAGAGCTGGTTTTTTATACGGATTATTACCAACCGAATTCATGACTGATTTCACTGCATAAACTTGACGACAAACAGCCCGCGCGCGAAAAGAAAGCATGAGCAAGATTCGATCAATATGTGTCTATTGCGGTTCTTCAGCCGGCAATAATCCGGTTTACCGGGAAGCAGGACTGGCTCTTGGCCGCTCCATTGCAGAAAACGGTCTTCGCCTGATCTATGGCGGCGGCACAAAAGGAATTATGGGCGCGGTTGCAGAAGGCGCTTACAAGGCCGGCGGCAAGGTTACCGGTATCATTCCGACATTTCTTCTCAATAAAGAAGCTGACGGCAAGCAGAATGAAATGCTCGATGAGCAGATCATCACCGAGAATATGCATCAGCGCAAACAGCTGATGTTTGAACGCTCGGATGCTTTTGTCACGCTGCCGGGTGGCATCGGTTCTGTTGAGGAAATCGTGGAAATGATGACCTGGGCACAGCTCGGCCATCATAAAAAGCCGATGGTTTTCGCCAATATCAATCATTTCTGGGAGCCGATGATCGCCCTGCTCGATCATATGCGCACAGAAGGCTTTATCCATACCGGACACCGCGTGCAGCCTAAAATGCTGGATACTGTGGAGGAAATTATCCCTTATATCTTTGATGCAGCCGCGAAAGGCGATGCATCCGGTGATGAAGAGATTATTGCCCGCATGTAAGCAGATTACATGACTATTTAAAAAGCCCCTCAGTGAGGGGCTTTTTTGTCGCGTAATTTAAGCTGTGTGGGCGAGTATAAAATCTGCTCTTGCCTCAACGCCTGCCTTAGGCAGTTCCAATAGGTTAAAGCCATAATCTTGATAGATTACCCGCATGGCCTCAAATGTGCGCTCAGCCTCTTGCGGTGATTGCTTACGCTCTTCATCTCCCTGATAAATCTCCGGCCAGTGCGGCGCGAGGAAAACGGTTTTATTATAGCGAAAGTGCTTCACTGCCTGATGCACATGATCCGGCACAGGCAGACCGGAAAGGATGAGGTAACCGGCAATATCGGCCATGCCGCGATCAAAGAAATACGGCCTGTCAGATACTGCCTGTGTGGCCAGCAGGTGAGAGCGCATTTCCCATGACAGCATCATTTCCGCGAAGAATGTGGGATCAAGCCATGGCAAAGCCTTACCGCTGATTTTGACCTGATCCTGAATGATATGTCGTCCGGCTTCCTGACTATGTTGGTACCCCCGCTGTTTGAGAATATTGAGCAGAGTAGTTTTGCCGGAGCCCGGGCCACCGGTAAGTATATAAAAATGATCCATAACAGACCCTTCTGTTTTCAGAGAATTGAAAAATCGGACAGTTCAGAGGGAAAGGCGGCGGGATAAAATGAGGCAGCAGGGAGCTGTGAATAAAAAGGCCGCGAAGAAAATATATGATTGAAAAGACAGGATAAAAAACAGTTCTGGCCGGTTATTAATAATCCGGCCAGACGATTATAGACATGTGTTTATGAAGGCATATGATATTGCAGGAATTTATCCTGACGTACATCATAAAGCTGGCCGGTAATGGTCAGCGCCGGATCGGCGAGCTGCACAATTTTTGCAGCCACATCGGCCGGATGCGGCAGAGTTTCCGGATCTTCACCCGGCATTGCTTTGGCGCGCATTGCTGTGCGCGTAGCACCCGGATTGACGGAGTTAACCCGCAGCGGCATTTGTTTGGTTTCTTCTGCCCATGAGCGCCCCATCACTTCCACCGCAGCTTTGGAAGCGGCATAAGGCGCCCAGAATGCGCGTGCTGTGTGAGCGACGCCGGAAGACATCAGAATAGCGCGGCCGGCATCAGAACGGCGCAACAGCGGATCAACCGAGCGGATCAGACGCCAGATTGAGGTCAGATTGGTGCTGATAACATTGTCAAACACCTTGGCTTCCACATGGCCAACCGGAGAGATCGTGCCAAGCACGCCGGCATTGGCGACCAGAATATCCAGCTTGCCCCAGCGGTCATTGATAGATGAACCGAGCAGATCAAGAGCAGGCATGTCTTTCAGGTCAAGCGGGACGAGGGTTGCTGTATTGCCCATTGCCTGAATTTCATCATCCAGTTCTTCAAGGCCGCCGACAGTCCGTGCAACAGCAATGACATGGGCACCGCGTTTCGCCAGTTCCAATGCCAGAAAATAACCGATGCCGCGGGATGCGCCGGTCACCAGTGCTGTGCGTCCGCTCAGATCAAAGCTCATAAAAATCCACCCGTTTCAGTCTGCATAATGTAAAGGCGGCTGAAAGCCGCCTTTTAGGATTTTAGCCGTTGCTGGAAAGTAATGCGAAATTGTGAATATTCGACAATTCTTCCTGATCGACCAGACGGGTCGGATAGTCGCCCGTGAAATAATGGTCGGTAAATTGCGGAGCTTTCGGATTGCGCTTCTCGCCGCCGACCGCCTCATAAAGACCGTCAATGGAGAGGAATTCCAGCGAATCCGCACCGATATAATCGCACATTGCCTGCAGGTCAGGATATTGGTTGGCCAGCAGCTTGTCTGCATCCGGCGTATCAATACCGTAGAAATCCGGATGATGGATCATCGGGGAGGCCACACGGATATGCACTTCCTTGGCTCCGGCATCGCGGATCATTCGCACGATTTTCATCGAAGTGGTGCCGCGCACAATGGAGTCATCCACCAGCACAACACGTTTGCCTTCAATGATGGCACGGTTTGCGGAATGTTTCAGCTTCACGCCGAGGGCGCGGATCTGCTGTGTCGGTTCAATAAAGGTACGGCCGACATAGTGATTGCGGATAATGCCGAGCTCAAACGGAATACCGCTGGCTTGTGCATAGCCGATTGCTGCCGGAGTACCGCCATCCGGCACAGGTACAACAACATCTGCTTCAACCGGAGATTCTTTGGCCAGATTAATACCGGCGTTTTTACGCGCAACATAAACATTGCGGCCGCCGACAACGGAGTCAGGACGGGCAAAATAGACATATTCAAACAGGCAAACACGTTCCGGCTTGCGGTTCGACGCCTTAATGGATGTGGTGCTGATAGAACCGTCTGCCTGTGTTTCGCAGATGATAACTTCGCCGTTTTCCACATCACGGATATATTTTGCACCGATAATGTCGAGTGCGCAGGTCTCGGAGCAGAAAATCGGCTTGCCGTCGAGCTCACCCATAACCAGCGGACGGATACCGACAGGATCGCGCGCTGCAATCAGTTTGGTACGGGTCATAGCGAGGATCGCATAGCCGCCTTCAACCTGACGGATTGCATCGACAAAACGGTCGCTGGATGACGCGAGGCGCGAACGGGCGATGAGATGCAGCACAACTTCAGAATCAGAAGTGGACTGGCAGATCGCACCGGAGGCAATCAGATGACGGCGCAGGCTCAGACCATTGGTGAAATTGCCGTTATGGGCAATGGCGATGCCGCCGACTTCCAGTTCGGCAAATAGCGGCTGCACATTGCGCAGCACAGTTTCACCGGTAGTGGAGTAGCGCACATGACCGATCGAAAGATTGCCCGGCAGCTGCTTCAGTGTTGCAGGATTGGTGAAATGATCGCCAACCAGCCCCATGTGACGTTCGGAATAGAAGCGTCCTTCATGATAGGAAACAATACCGGCCGCTTCCTGTCCGCGATGCTGCAGGGCATGAAGGCCGAGAGCTGTCAGCGTTGCTGCATCCTCATGGCCGAGAATGCCAAAGACGCCGCATTCTTCATGCAAGGCGTCTTCATCAAAGGAAAAACGGGAAGAATTATGAAGCGGTTCTGTGCCGCCGCTCTCTCCTGTGTGAGAGGCGCAGATCTTCTGAGAATGATCTGACGAAATATGGGCGGTTTCACCGGAATGACTTATCATAGCCGCTGGGCCTTTCGATTGCAGAGCAATTAAAAATGCTCTCTATCATAAGAGTGCTTTTGCTGCATAGTCCCAAAACCGAAAGCTTTCCGGTTGCAGTGCCATGCAAAAGGAACAATTCAGAGCATTGCTCAGAGTTCAGACGACTGAGGCTCAAAATGCAGCTCTGATGAAAAGTCTGAGCGGGACATCAGGAAGAGGGTGTTCAGGAGACGATTATGTTTTCTGCTGTTCTCAGCAGGAAAATTGCTCCTTCGCAGACATTACTCCCCATATGCCTCTGATTTTCAGCCTCATATATGGCGGTTAGTCCTTATACACAACAGTTCTCCTCAGGTTTTAAACAATAGCACAATTTGGTCGCAGTCTGTGTGGATTATTTTATCGCTTGCGTAAGCTGTGATTTCAAATTAATAAACCGAGCGTTCAGTCTATTTTAGAGGTGCGCTATGCGCGTAACAGATCCTGAAAAACATCAGGCAAAGAAACAGATGATTTTGGAGGCGGCGAAAGCCTGTTTCGCGGAGCAGGGGTTTCACCAGACCAGCACGGCACAAATTTGTGCGGCGGCAGGTGTCAGCACCGGAAATCTGTTTCATTATTTCGCAAGCAAGAAAGCAATCATCGCTGCGATTGTTGAAGAAGATTTGCAGCAGACCCAGATATTTGTCGCTGCATTGCGCGAGCAGGAAAATCTTGTGGCCGCATTGGACGCTTTTTTTGATGTGGTGCTGGATGTTGCTTCTGACCCTGCACAGGCATCGCTGGCTCTGGAAATTGCTGCAGAGGCAGGGCGGGATGCGGAGATCGGTGTTTTGTACCGGCTGAGCACCCGTGTGATGCGTGAGGAACTGGAATATCTGGTCAGTCTCGGAATGGAGCGCGGACAGTTCAGCCGGCAATTTTCTGCTGCGTCGGTTGTGCATTGTCTTATGGTGATGGTGGACGGTATTTTCAGCCGTGTTTCTGTCGACCCGCAATTTCAGCCTCAGGAACAGAAAGCAGCATTGAAAACAATGATGACGGGCGTGCTTGGTCTTGCAAATGGCAAGGAAGCGCAGAAATGAAATCAGATGTTCCGTCTCCGGCTGCAAAGCCTGTGTCACGTATTGCGGATGTGGATGCCCTGCGCGGTTTTGCGCTGCTGGGCATTTTGCAGGTCAATATTCTGGCCTTTTCTTCCGTTTTTTACGGGTTTCCAAACAGTGATGCAGAACTAAGTTTTGGTTTTAACGAGTTCGTGCAGTTAATCATCTCAACAATCTTTGAGATGAAATTTTATCTGCTGTTCTCTTTTCTGTTCGGCTATAGCGTCACTCTACAAATGCAGTCGGCAGAGCGTGCCGGAGAGGCTTTTGTTCCACGTTTTTTACGGCGTCAGGCCGGTTTATGGATTGTCGGTCTGCTGCATGCAGTTCTGCTTTTCCACGGCGATATTCTGACAACTTATGCTGTGCTCGGCGTGGTTTTATTATATTGGCGAAACAAGCCGGATAACACGCTGATTAAAACTGCGGTTTGGCTGATTGGTTTAACGGCATTGCTCTGGTTGTTGGTCGGCGCTTTGTTCTGGAACCCGGATCAGACAGACATTGCTGAACTCTTAGCTGAAGCGCAGCTGGCTCATACAGCATATAGCGGCAGTTTTGGCGCAGTTATCATGCAGCATATAACAGAGCTGCAAACCATGTGGGTTTTGCTGTTACTGATACAGGCTCCCTGTGCGCTGGCTATGTTCTTACTCGGTTTTCTGGCAGGCAGGCACCAGTTTTTGGCACAACCGGAGCTGTACAGACCTTATCTGAAACCGGCAATAAAAGCCGCTATCATGATCGGTTTGCCCGCATCGGTACTGACTGCGCTGACAGGTTTGTTTGCAAGCGGTACAGAATGGGAAGTGTTTGGTCTGGCATTGACCCTTGTGACGGCGCCACTACTGACTTTTGGTATAATCGCACTGATGCTCCGGCTTTTCGGCACAAAACATGGCCAGTTCTGGCGTGATGCACTGGCTCCGGCGGGGCGTATGGCGCTGTCCAATTATCTGCTGCAATCGCTGATATGCAGTTTCATTTTCTACGGCTTCGGTCTTGGGTTGATCGAGAAAACAACGGCAATTGTCAATGTTCTGATTGGCCTGTCCGTTTTCATTGTCCAGCTATTTGTGAGCCGGTGGTGGCTGCGCCATTATTATTACGGGCCGCTGGAATGGCTGCTGAGAGCTTTGACAATCGGGCGCTGGCCGGATTTCCGAAAGCCGAATGCCAGACTGGGAGTATAACAAAAACGCCGGCAGATTTATCTGCCGGCGTTTTTATTAAAATATGCGAACTGAATTTAGTTTGCCGGTTGAGCCGGTACATCATTCTCAGGCACATCCTGCGCGGAAGGCTGGGTGCCCAATTGCGGCTTCAGGCGCTCAATGATTGCGGTTTCAGGGTCTTCCGGCAGCATATCCACCAGTTGCTGGCCAAGAGAATCCAGCATCGGCTTGGATTTGGCATTGGTGATCCAGCTTGGCTGATCTGTAGCCACAAGCCAGTTGAAGAACAGCATTGCAACCACAACCAGCAGAACGCCGCGTGCTGCGCCGAAAATAAAACCCAGTGTGCGGTCAAGCGCACCAATACGGCTGTCGATGATGAAATCGGCAATTTTCATGGTGATGATTGATACAACAATCAATGTCACCAGAAAGACCGAACCGGCTGCCGCAATATTCAGAATGGTTTCATTGCTGATATATGGCTGCAGGTAGGGCACGACAGGCTTATAGAAGAAATAGGCGGCCAGAGCTGCCGCAGCCCAGGATGCCACCGAAAGCACTTCGCGCGAAAATCCGCGTACCATGGCCAGAATGGCCGATACGAGGGTTACCCCGATAAGAATTCCGTCTAGCAATGTAATCGGCATCCTGCCTAATTCCTCTGTGTCGGTCTGTCCCTCGGGACATATAATTTCGTGCGGGCATAATTGCCGCAGCTCAAAGATTTACAGTGTCTCGCGTCAGTCCGATAGAGTTGTGACACTTTTGTCGTCGAAAATTAACCTGAATTTCTTTCATAAATCACTAATTCGGGAGCCGATTGCAATTTAAAGCCGTTATAGCCTGTAAAAATTACAGCCTATGTCCGGTTGTTAATGCTCCGCATCCATTATTTTAAGTTGCAGAGAGCCTATGATTCCCGAGTTTCTGTAGTGATAGACCTATGCTAATCGCGGTTCTGCGCATTCTTACCGGGGCCGGAAGCTGCAATACGTGCCACCAGATCGGGCAGGGAGCCGGTTTCTGTCAGCGTGAAATTGTGTGGGCGTGACAACTCACCCCCGCCCACAGGCAGAACAGCCTGTTTAAAGCCGAGTTTCTCCGCCTCTTTAATGCGTTGCGCAGCATGAGCTACGGCACGTACTGCACCGGAAAGACTGACTTCACCAAAATAAACGCTGTTGGCAGGCAGCGGAATACCGGCAAGCGACGAGACAAGCGCTGCCGCAACAGCCATATCCGCAGCAGGCTCGGAAATACGATAACCACCGGCCACATTGAGATAAACATCATGCTGACCGAAGCGCACGCCGCAATGGGCTTCCAGCACAGCAAGCGTCATGGAGAGGCGACTGTTATCCCAGCCGACAACGGCGCGACGCGGAGTGCCAAGTGTAGACGGGGCAACAAGTGCCTGAATTTCCACGAGAACAGGGCGGGTGCCTTCCATACCGGCAAATACCGCAGCCCCCGGAGCCTTTTCGTTACGCTCGCCAAGAAACAGTTCGGACGGGTTGGAGACTTCCCGCAAACCTTTATCGGACATTTCAAAAACGCCGATCTCATCGGTCGGGCCAAAACGGTTTTTGACTGTGCGCAGGATACGGTAATGATGGCCGCCTTCGCCTTCAAAATACAAAACGCCGTCAACCATATGCTCAACCACGCGCGGGCCTGCAATCTGACCTTCTTTGGTCACATGGCCAACCAGCACCACGGCAGCACCCGTTGATTTGGCATAGCGTATCATCGCCTGCGCACCGGCACGCACCTGCGTCACCGAACCCGGTGCGCTGTCGGCCGCATCTGTCCATAAAGTCTGGATGGAATCGATAATCACCAGATCAGGACGTGGCTTGGTATCAATGGTCGCGAGAATATCCTCGACATTGGTTTCTGCCGCCAGTTCCACGGACGTATCAGCTGCATGCAGACGCTGTGCGCGCAAACGGATCTGTGCCACCGCTTCTTCACCCGAAACATAGATGATGCGGTTGCCGCGACGTGCCAATGCAGCCGCGGCCTGTGTGAGCAATGTTGATTTACCGATACCCGGATCACCACCAACCAACAGTGCGGAACCGCGGACAAAACCGCCGCCGGTTACGCGATCCAGCTCACTAATACCGGACTGGATGCGCGGTGCATCTTCAATCTCACCGGAGAGCGTGGTGAGCGCAACGGCACGGCCTTTGCGCATCGCCATTTTGCCAGGGCCGGAACCGATGCCGCCGGATGTGCCTTCTTCGACAAGTGTGTTCCACTCGCCGCAGCCGTCGCATTTGCCTGCCCAGCGCGAATGCGTGGCACCGCAATTCTGGCAGATGAACTGAATCCGGTTCTTGGCCAAGTTATGCTCTTTCAGTGATCGTCATATTGTTCAGGAAGATAAGTGCCTTCGGCCAGATCGGTAAAGCGCGTGAATTCTGACTGGAAGGCGAGCTTTACAGTACCGGTAGGACCGTGACGCTGTTTGGCGATGATAACGTCTGCCGTGCCTTTGACTTTCTCAAAGTGCATTTTCCACTCGTCATATTTCGGATCGAATTCGTCGCGTGGTTCAAGGTTTTTGACGTAATATTCTTCACGATACACGAAGAGCACAACGTCCGCATCCTGCTCGATGGAACCAGATTCACGAAGATCGGAGAGCTGCGGGCGTTTGTCTTCGCGGTTTTCTACCTGACGGGAGAGCTGTGACAGTGCGATAATCGGCACATTCAGCTCTTTGCCGAGGGCTTTGAGACCCGTGGTGATTTCGGTGATTTCCTGCACGCGGTTCTGCGCCGAGGCTTTCGACGAACCGGTCATCAACTGAATATAGTCAATCACCAGACAGTCAAGGCCGCGCTGACGCTTGAGGCGGCGGGCACGTGCAGACAACTGCGCAATGGAGATACCACCGGTCTGGTCAATATAAAGCGGAATACGCTGCATCGTCTGTGTGCAGGCGATCAGCTTTTCAAAATCGGTTTCCGAGATTTCACCGCGGCGGATTTTGGATGAGGAAACCTCTGTCTGCTCGGAAATAATACGGGTTGCCAGCTGTTCAGCGGACATTTCGAGCGAGAAGAAGCCGACCACACCACCATTGATGGCTTTCATTGAGCCGTCAGCCAGCTGTTCACCCTGATAGGCAGCGGCAATATTGAAGGCGATATTGGTGGCAAGGGAGGTCTTACCCATACCCGGACGTCCCGCCAGCACGATCAAGTCGGAAGACTGCAAGCCACCCATCTTACCATCCAGCATGTGGATGCCGGTGGAAACACCGGAGAGGTGCCCGTCACGCTGGAAGGCTACACCCGCGAGATCAATCGCGGTTTTAACGGCTTCGTTGAAAGGCTGGAAGCCGCCGTCATAGCGACCGGTTTCGGCCAGTTCAAACAGGCGGCGCTCGGCATCTTCAATCTGGCTTCGCGGTGCCATATCGACCGGCGCATCATAGGCGACATTGACCATTTCCTCACCGATGCCAATCAGCGAGCGGCGTGTGGCAAGATCATAGATCGCGCGGCCATAATCTTCCGCATTGATAACGGTTACCGCTTCAGCGGCAAGGCGCACCACATATTGAAACACGGTCATGTCGCCGACTTTATCATCGGCAGGCAGGAAGGTTTTCATGGTAACCGGATTGGCCATTTTACCAACGCGGATCAGTTCGGACGCCAGTTCATAAATACGGCGATGCAGCGGGTCGTAAAAATGCGGCGGCTTCAGAAAGTCCGAAACACGGTAAAAAGCATCATTATTAATCAAAATCGCGCCGAGAAGAGCCTGTTCCGCTTCGATATTGTTCGGGGCTTCGCGGTAAAGCGAATTCTGGGTGTCCCGTGTCTCTTCAAGTTTGTGAACAGTCGCGTCAGCCATAAAGTTCTGGATCCTTTGCCGCAATCAAGCGGGAATTATCCGGCAAAAAGCCGGACATCAGAGTCTGTTGAAATATGAGTGTAAACAATCTGCCGGTGCAGTTGAAGCGGCTATACCATGATTCACAGCGATTCACAGGCTGCAGCTGCAAGAACTGCCTGTCAGATAGTCGTCGCGTGGGGTCTTTTAACGGGGATCAGTCCGTAGTCACCAGCAAAGACTGGTGGTAGCGGAGCTGGAACTGTCCGGTCAGAAGAAAAATATAGGCAGCCAATTCGCTCAGTTCTTCAAGGTTTTGAGCGGCTGCGCCGGTCAGGCCGGTTGTGAGGCCAAGATGCTCTTCTGCTGCTGTTGAAATCATCATGCATAGCGTTGCCAGCAAAAATGCACCCCATGGTAGGCCGCCGGATTGCTGCAATGGTTTGAGCAATTTATGCGTGCCGTTTTTCAGCATCAGAACCGCTAACAGCAAAATAGAGGCAATCAATGCCGGCATGATGGCTGGTTTGTACCAGAGCTGGCGTGATGAGAAGAAAGGGCCAAGCTCGGAAAGGCTGATCGGCTCAAGGAAAACCGCACCCCAGCTCAATTCCCGAACTGCGCAGATAAACCAGATCAATGCCGCACCGCGCCAGAACCATTTCCAGTCAGAACTGCCGGATTTTTGAAAAATCAGTGCCTGTATCATACCCAGAAACAGCAATATTGCCTGAGCGTTTTCAACAGGGCCGTTTTCCCATGATGTCCATGCAGGGAGAATGAGTGCCAGCGGATAGGAAGCGAGAAGAACCAGTAATCCTGCTGATAAGACAAGCAGGGTTGTTTTATTCAGGCGTGGGTGCAGCTTGGTTTGCACGCTGGGCATCAGATATTTATCCCTTGAAACAACAGCGCTCCGAAAGATGCGATGCAGGTTTCAGGTAAAAGAGCGCGTAAAAGCAAACAGATAAATGTCTGAAGCGCACCAGCGGTGCAATCGCCGGAACTTCACAATCTCTTGATAAAAACTTTATGGACAACAGAGTGTCGTCAATTTGTCACAAAATTGCAGCCGTTGACCGCTGCTTTAATAAACCAGATGTTTCGGGCTGGCTTTCTCGCTGCTGCTGTCATTGCAGGCTTTGAATTTGCGCATTTCCAGTCGCTTAAGCCGCTTTTCCTCTTGCTCAATATAATTGCGGGTCAGCGGCACGGCATCCTGCCTGTGTGCAAGCTGTATCTGAAACACCATCATATTCTGCCAGCGGAAGGCGGATTCCGAGCCTGCCAGATAAAATTCCCACATCCGGCAAAAACGCTCATCATAAATGGCTTTTGCTTTATCGCGGTTTGCCATGAAAGCTTCACGCCATGCTTTGAGGGTTTCCGCATAATGCAGGCGGAGAATTTCGATATCCGTTATAATCAGTCCCGCATTTTCAATATGCGGCAAGACTTCCGAGAGGGAGGGGATATAGCCGCCGGGGAAAATATATTTACGGATGAACGGATTGGTGACGGAAGGCTCGTCACTGCGGCCGATAGAGTGCAGCAGCATGGAACCATCCGGTTTTAACAGCCGCGCAACCTGCTGAAAAAATTCGGCATAATGGGTAACACCCACATGCTCAAACATGCCGACAGAGCTGATCCGGTCGAATTGCTGGTTCAGCTCGCGATAATCCTGCAACAAGAACTGCGCCTGTTGATTCAGCCCGCGCGCTTTTGCCCGTTGATTGGCGATCTGAAACTGTTCCTGAGACAGGGTTACCCCGGTAACATCCGCATCAAGAAATTCAGCAAAATACAGACCTAACCCGCCCCAGCCGCAGCCGATATCCAGTAATTTATCTTCCGGTTTGATTTGCAGTTTGGCCGCAATATGCCGTTTCTTGGCCAGTTGTGCTTCCGCAAGGCTGGTCTGCGGCGTTTCAAAATAGGCGCAGGAATATTGCTTGTCGGGATCAAGAAACAGATCATACAGATCGCCGCTCAGATCATAGTGCCGTTGCACATTTCTGGATGAGCGTGCCAGCGTGTTCATTTGCTGTAAGGGTCTGAAAATCTTGCGTAATCGGGTTAAAACACGCATCCACGGCTCTTTTGCCGCCGTGGGGCCGGTATTCTCAAAGACTAACCGGAGAAAGCTGTAAATATCGCCTTCGGGAAAACTGATATCCCCGTCCATGAAACATTCGCCAAGCTTCAGTTCCGGATCAAGAGCAATTGCTCTTTCCGCCGCTTTGTTGTGAAAGGCAAGCGTGACATGCGGCGAAGTGCCGTTGCCGTAAGTGTGTGTCGTACCATCGGCAAATTGTACTTTAAGATCGCCGCTTGAGATCAGCTTGTTCAGAACCGAATGCAGCATGCTACTCATGTCTCATCCTCCTCCGATCTTGCAGAACCGGTTGAGCGACGGATGAAGCGGCGAGTTTCCGCGCCTGTATCCGCCTTTCGAGCATTTCCAGAAAAGTGCAAAGCAGTTTTTCGTTGGATAATGCGTCAATACAAAGAGCTAAACACGGTACAGCGCTTTAAGAATAGCGGGTTTTATTGTTCTGGAAAGAGCGGGGCAGAAATAATTACGGAGAGTGTAATCATTTTCACGTGATGGTTTCATAAATAAAGGGGTAATAAAAAAGCTGCACCGGATGTCCGGTGCAGCCTTTCAGATACGAAATCTGTAGGAAAACGCTGGTTATGCGTTTTCTTCGCCATCGAAGTCTTCGTCGAAAACTTCTTCAGCCAGAGGCTCTTCTTCGATGCCGTAGATAGCAGCAGCAGTCGACAGATCTTCACCTTTTTCCTGACGCAGAGCTTCGTCAGCTGTACGTGCGATATTGATGGTGATTGTTGCCGATACTTCCGGATGCAGAACGATCGAGATTGTGTGAATGCCGATTGTCTTGATCGCGTGGTTCAGGTCAACCTGGTTGCGGTTCAGCGAGAAGCCTTCAGCAGTTACAACATCAGCAACGTCACGTGTCGAAACCGAACCGTACAGCTGACCAGTTTCACCAGCCGAGCGAACAACGATGAAGCTTTTGCCGTCCAGCTTGTCAGCAACGGCCTGTGCTTCGGTTTTGCGTTCCAGATCACGGGCTTCGAGCTGAGCGCGCTGGGATTCAAAACGAGCCATGTTGGCTTCGTTGGCACGCAGTGCCTTGCCCTGCGGGAGCAGGAAGTTACGGGCAAAGCCGTCTTTTACAGTAACAGTATCGCCCATCTGACCGAGGCGGCTGATGCGTTCAAGCAGGATAACTTTCATTGGACTATTCCTTGAGTGTTTAAGTTCTGAATGTGTTTATGGTTATGAATTCTGAGACGGATCTTTGGAGAGCGGAGCGCCGCGCGATGTATCGAGCAGGCCGAATACCAGAAAGATCAGTGCAGAGAATGCGAAGATGATGAGCAGAAAATAGGCAAGCCACAGCGCAAACGGACGCCATGTGGCACCGCGTGTCCGCCAGTGAATAATTGCCAGACCGGCCATGATAAAGCCCGCAGCAAGTGCACCGGCGAAAGTGGTGGCGATCATGCTTGCAGGGCCGGACAGGAACATGGAGCCGGCAAAGGTCAGTGCAAAAACCAGCAGAGCAGGGCGCGGCATGCGCAATGTTGCAGGCCAGTTATCGCGCGGGCGGCGCAGCACGCCGGAGCGTTCAGTGATGCGCAGCGCGAGATAGAAATTCGCGGTCAGGAACATCAGGCTGGTTGCAGCCTGAATGGCAGGCAGACCGAACAGCAGAAACTGCTGCAGCATTTCACGGAAATCGTCACTTGCATTGAACTGCGGATCAGAGGCCTGCAGGCTTGCAATCATCGCACCGGTCAGTTCACGCACCATTTCTTCGCCATAGCCGATAATTGAGCCGACGATGATGAAGCTGACTGAAATCAGCAGTGCGAGGCGGAACATAATGTCTGGCAGCGGATACCAAACCAGTGCATCTTTAGGGCCGCCCAGTTCCTGAGCAGGCCGCGCAAGACCAGCAAGATAAGCGCCGGTTGCAGCAGGGATGAAACTGGTGAGGGCAATCAGAACCGCAACCATAGGCGCGGCGAAAATCGCAACGGCAATGCTCGCTGTAGCAGCGGCAATCAGACCGGCGGCAGTACCCCAGCCAAGAGCGGCGATAAAAATAGGAAGAGGGGTGAGGACATAGAGAACCATAGCAAGGCCGGATTGAACCAGCACGCCGGACGCCAGCAGCGCGGCTGCAAGCCCCGCAAGAACACCGGTTCCGATATGTTTGCTATTGTAATTCATCTTAATCCTGCTGTCCTGCCCGGAAGTTTCCGGTTGCAGTTAGAGAACGATCGCTTCAGCGCTCTGTTCCCAACCTGACCTTGCGGCCACTAAATCATTTATTCCGGTTTTTAATGCCCCGGTGCATCAGAAATGAACCGGGGTGTGCGGACACACCCCGAATCAAAAATCTTATTTCACAACATATGGCAGCAGGCCGAGGAAACGTGCACGCTTGATCGCTTTTGCGAGTTCGCGCTGTTTCTTCTGGCTTACAGCTGTAATGCGGGAAGGAACGATCTTGCCGCGTTCAGAAATGTAACGCTGCAGGAGTTTGATGTCCTTGTAATCGATCTTCGGTGCGTTAGGACCTGTGAATGGGCAGGTCTTACGACGACGATGGAACGGACGACGGGTCGGGATCTGATTGATATCAACCATTATTCTTCTCCTTCACCGGCAGATTCGTTGTCGCGTGGACGACGCGGACGGCGTGGACGATCGTCATCACGGCCGAAACGGTCTTCACGTTCACGACGGTCATCACGACGGCTCAGCATTGCTGACTGGCCTTCTTCGTGTTCTTCAACACGAATGGTCATGAAGCGGAGAACGTCTTCGTTAATACGCATCTGGCGTTCCATTTCAGCAACTGCAGCAGCAGGAGCATCGATGTTTACCAGTGTGTAGTAAGCTTTACGGTTCTTTTTGATACGATAAGTCAGAGGACGCAGTCCCCAGCTTTCGATTTTCCCGACTTTACCACCGTTAGCTTCAAGAACGCCCTTGTACTGTTCTACCAGTGCGTCAACCTGCTGCTGCGAGATATCCTGTCGGGCAAGGATCACATGTTCATAAAGAGCCATTGTCTTTGCCTTTCTTCAAAAAACCACCATCCGGATCAACGGCTAAGCCTCTGCGACTTGTCTATATCCGTAAAACGGAGAAGAAAGGACGCGGGTCGAGACGATCGAGAGCGGAGACACGGGAGGTTGAAATCGCTAGAATTTCTCCGGATATTTAAATCCGGCCTCCGTTCAGCCCCCAGCTGATGCCGGACAATGACGAGTGCCTATTAGTGGCTTTTTGAAAATTTTGCAACCGGCAAAAGCAAAGCTATGCGTGTTGTGCATCTTATGCAGGCAAAAACACTGGTTATAGCAGCGGTGCATACGGGTTTTCAGGCGCGAAGACTTGACTTGAAAGCGGCTGAAAGGCACAGGGCTTTGCAGTTATAGATAATTTTATCGTATCCGCAGAGGCAATATAATATATATGTGTGCGGATCGCCAAACACAGATACAAAATAAAGAGGCTTTAATGACTGTAGCATTTACATTTCCGGGACAGGGCAGTCAGGCTGTCGGTATGGGCAAGGCTTTAGCTGAAACCTATCCGGAAGCGCGCGCTGTTTTCGAAGAAGTTGATGATGCGCTCGGTGAAAAACTCTCAACCCTGATGTTTGAAGGGCCGGAAGATCAGCTGACATTGACAGCAAATGCCCAGCCTGCACTGATGGCAGTTTCAATGGCTGTTATGCGGGTGCTGGAATCACAGGGGCTGAAACTGCAGGATAAAGTCGCTTATGTTGCCGGTCATTCGCTCGGCGAATATTCGGCTCTGTGCGCTGCCGGTACATTCTCCATTTCCGATACTGCCCGCTTGTTGCGTATCCGCGGCAATGCAATGCAGGCTGCCGTGCCGGTCGGTGAAGGTGCCATGGCTGCAATCATCGGACTTGAACATGCTGATGTTTTTGCAATTTGCGAACAGGCTTCCGCAGAAGGTTCTTGCCAGATCGCTAATGATAATGGCGGCGGTCAGCTGGTTATTTCCGGTTCCAAAGCCGCAGTTGAGCTGGCTGCTAAACTGGCGTCTGAGCGCGGTGCGAAACGTGCAATCATGCTGCCGGTCTCCGCACCATTCCATTCCAGCCTGATGGCGCCTGCTGCCAATGCAATGCGTGAAGCGCTGGCAACTGTGAACAAGCAGGCGCCTGTTGTGCCGGTAATCGCCAATGTGCGCGTTGCTCCGGTTAAGGATCCGATTGAAATTGCTGATCTGCTGGTTGAGCAGGTCACAGGTCAGGTGCGTTGGCGCGAGACTGTTGAATGGTTCGCAGGCCACGGCGTAACAACGCTTTATGAAATCGGTTCCGGCAAGGTGCTGACCGGCTTGGCACGCCGCATCTCCAAAGATGTAACCGGTGTGACTGTCGGCACTGCTGAAGAGATTGATGCTGTTCTCCAGACGCTGCTGGCGTAATCGCTCAGATTTTGAAGCGCTGAAAATAATGTTATAAAGCGGACGAAGATTGTCCGCGTATCAGATTCAAGAGGATTTCATGTTTGATCTGACTGGCCGTAAGGCTCTCGTAACCGGTGCAACCGGCGGTATCGGAGAAGAAGTAGCACGCGCGCTGCATGCACAGGGCGCTATTGTTGCTCTGCACGGCACCCGCGTTGAAAAGCTGGAAGCGCTGGCCAAAGAGCTGGGCGAACGCGCTTATATCTTCCCTGCGAACCTTTCCGACCGTGAAGAAGTGAAGGCGCTTGGTCAGGCTGTGGAAAAGCAGCTCGAAGGCGTCGATATTCTGGTCAACAATGCCGGTATTACCCGTGATGGTCTGTTTGTACGTATGAGCGATGCAGACTGGGATGCGGTGATCGAAGTGAACCTAACTTCCGTGTTTGGTCTGACCCGCGAGCTGACCCATCCGATGATGCGCCGCCGCTTTGGCCGTATTATCAATATTACATCCATTGTCGGCGTAACCGGTAATCCGGGACAGGCAAACTATTGCGCTTCTAAGGCCGGTATTATCGGCTTCTCCAAATCGCTGGCTCAGGAAATTGCTTCGCGCAATGTGACTGTGAACTGCGTTGCTCCGGGCTTTATTGAGTCGGCTATGACCGACAAGCTCAATGAGAAGCAAAAAGACACCATTATGTCGGCTATCCCGATGAAGCGCATGGGGCAGGGGGCTGAAATTGCATCGGCCGTTGTCTATCTGGCAAGTAATGAAGCCGCTTATGTGACAGGCCAGACCCTGCACGTAAATGGCGGTATGGCCATGATCTGATGAAGATCCGGCCGGTTTTTGAACGGTTCCGGCCGGAATAATGATGAATAAAAGAGCTTTAAAAAGCTGATAACGCAGCAATAAAGTTCTTTTTTCTGTTGTTTTAACGGCTTTTGCTCTGTTTCGCTGTGGTTGCTTGTTAAAATGGACTTTGCCAAACAGCAGAACCGTGATAATGCCCCGAATATTGCTGCGCTGCATGTTTTATGCTTCGTGGCGGCTGCAGTGATAAAATATGATTGCGCTTCAACGGCGCAGCAGTTAAATCGCTGCAACTGAAATATATTGTATAATGCGTCTGAAATGCATTTCTGTTTCAGGCATTATGCAGTAGGAATATCCACAGGATGCTTTTCATTGTGATGAATGTTGCAATGGTGAGTTATCTTAACACTTGATTACAATCAGCCATGCCGCTACCAAGGCTATGGTATTAACAGGTCGAGGTCCGACATGAGCGACACCGCAGAACGCGTCAAGAAAATCGTTGTTGAACATCTGGGCGTAGATGCCGATAAAGTAACTGAAGGCGCAAGCTTCATTGATGATCTGGGCGCAGACAGCCTGGACACAGTTGAGCTGGTAATGGCTTTCGAAGAAGAATTCGGCGTAGAAATTCCTGATGATGCAGCTGAAACCATCCTGACGGTCGGCGACGCTGTTAAATTCATCGATAAAGCTTCTGCCTGATTATTTGTATAATCGGCAGGCAGATATCGGGCCGGAAGATCATATCTTCCGGCCCTTATCGTTTGAAGCGCGGAAAATATTTGAATAAGGCTCAGGCAATGTTTTTACTGCCTTTATGCCGGTCAGACAGTTCTGTTTGCGGATCTGTAATTAACCACTCCACAAAAGCGCTGTAACAATCTATTAATTCTGCGTAATTCTAACCCTTGATCGATTCCGGTCGAGATATTACGCGGTTGATTAATCTGTGCCGCCTGCCGCTGGCGAAGACCAGCGAGAAACAGGGTCAGGTGCAGGGAAGGATACATATGAGAAGAGTCGTCGTTACCGGTCTTGGCCTGGTGTCACCTTTGGCAAATGGTGTTGAAGAAACCTGGAAGCGTTTGCTCGCCGGCCAAAGCGCAGCGCGCCGCGTGACCGAATTCGAAGTTGACGACCTTGCCTGTCAGATTGCCTGCCGTATTCCTGTCGGCGATGGCACGGACGGCACATTCAACGCTGATCTCTATATGGAACCGAAGGAACAGCGTAAAGTTGATCCTTTCATCGTCTATGCGGTCGGCGCTGCCGATCAGGCACTGGATGATGCGAACTGGCATCCGGAAAGCGATGAAGACCAGATCCGCACCGGCGTGCTGATCGGTTCCGGTATCGGCGGTATCGAAGGTATTGTTGAAGCCGGTTATACGCTGCGCGACAAAGGTCCGCGCCGTATTTCGCCTTTCTTCATTCCGGGTCGCCTGATCAATCTGGCTTCCGGCCATGTTTCGATCAAGCACAAGCTGCGCGGCCCGAACCACTCCGTGGTCACAGCCTGCGCAACCGGTACACATGCTATCGGTGATGCTGCCCGTATGATTGCTTTCGGCGATGCCGATGTAATGGTTGCCGGTGGTACAGAATCGCCGGTCAGCCGTATTTCTCTGGCCGGTTTTGCTGCCTGTAAAGCGCTCTCCACCAAGCGTAATGATGATCCGACCGCGGCATCGCGCCCATATGACGAAGACCGCGACGGTTTCGTTATGGGTGAAGGTGCAGGCGTTGTGGTTCTCGAAGAGCTGGAACATGCGCTGGCACGCGGTGCGAAAATCTATGCGGAAGTGATCGGCTACGGCATGTCCGGCGATGCTTATCACATCACTGCACCAAGCGAGAACGGTGAAGGCGCACAGCGCTGCATGGAAGCCGCGTTACGCAGCGCCAAAATCACACCGGATGCTGTTGATTATATCAATGCTCACGGCACTTCGACCATGGCTGATACGCTCGAACTGGCAGCAGTTGAACGCGTTGTCGGAGATTCAGCCTCGAAGATTTCCATGTCTTCGACCAAATCCTCGATCGGTCACCTGCTCGGTGCAGCCGGTGCGGCAGAAGCGATTTTCTCAACACTGGCAATCCGCGATAATATTGCGCCTGCTACGCTCAATCTCGACAATCCGTCGGTCAGCACCAAGATCGATCTGGTGCCGCATAAGCCACGCGCCCGTCAGATTGATGTTGCTGTGTCGAACTCGTTCGGCTTCGGCGGCACCAATGCTTCGCTGATCCTGCGCCGCTATCAGGCCTGATACAGCATTTTAGCTGATGGAATGAAAAGGCCGCTTTCAGTGAAAGCGGCCTTTTATTAAGAGCCTGTACCGCGACGGGTGAGGCCGTTTTTGAACAGCAGACGCAGGCAATCCGTATTTCAGATCAAAATACTCTCTTAAATATGGATTCTTTCTGTCGAAAGCTTTGTTCACGGGTTGCGACATTCGTGCTTTTGCCGCAATTATTGTGCCCATTGAGTGAAGAAACTAAAAATACAGATTAATCGGCTCAGGCCCTTGGTTTTCATTGCCATCGGGTCGAGTTGAACCGGAGTGTAAGTGTGACGTCAGACCAATCATCTGAAAATAAATCTGCTGGTCAGCCTGCCGTTTCTGATAGCGCTGTTCAGAATAATGCGTCACCATCTCATGCGGTGAGCGCTGCTTCTGCGAGCGCGCATAAGCCTGTTACCTCCGATGAAAATGCAATTGTTGCACCGGTTTCTCCGGAAATCGCCGCGGCACCAGCTGCGCCTGCTTCAGCTCCGGTATCACCATCGGCACTGGCTCAGCCGCAAGCTGCCGTACAAGCTGAAAAAACCGCGGCACCGGATGCGGCTGAACCGGTAACAGGGCCTTTGGTTCTGAAATCGGCAAGCGAAGCACTGCGTCCTGAACCGGGCACACCGCCGCCGCCGAAAAAGCGCAAGCGTTCGCGTCATGCCCGTAGCCAGATTGTGGTTTTTGCCAATTTCATGCTGTCTATGCTGGTCTTTCTGGTGATCGGCATGGGTGCCTTGTTTTATTTCGGCAAGGTTCAGTTCACGACTGAAGGGCCGCTGTCACAGGATTCGACATTCTTTGTGAAGCGCGGCAGCGGTATTATTGAAATTTCCGACCAGCTGGAACGCGCAGACCTGATTACCGATGCGCGGATTTTCCGCTATGGCGCACGTGCTTATGGTCTGGAAAAGAGCATGAAGGCCGGTGAATATGCCATTCCTGCCCGTGCTTCCATGCGCGATATTATGAATATCTTTGTTGAAGGTAAGTCGCTGATGCATTCAGTGACCATTCCTGAAGGCCTGACTGTCCAGCAGATTTTTGATCGTATTGCCAATAGCGAGCTGCTTTCCGGCGACCTGCCGAAAGAACTGCCTGTTGAAGGTAGTCTGGTAGCAGATACGCTGAGCTTCACACGCGGCACACCGCGTGAGGAAGTGGTCAATCGTCTGAAAACCGCACAGGCCAAACTGGTAGATGAAGTCTGGGCCAAGCGCCGTGACGGTCTTCCGGTCAAAGACAAAAATGAATTTGTGACATTGGCTTCCATCGTTGAGAAGGAAACCGGCGTGGCATCCGAGCGTCCGCATGTGGCTTCGGTTTTCGTAAACCGTCTGAATACCGGCATGCGCCTGCAATCCGATCCGACAATTATTTACGGTATTTTCGGCGGACGCGGCAAACCTGCAGACCGCCCGATCTATAAGTCGGATATCGAAAAAGAAACGGCCTATAATACCTATATTATCAAAGGCCTGCCGCCGACACCGATTGCCAATCCGGGACGCGATGCTCTGGAAGCTGTCGCTAATCCGCTGGATACTCAGGATCTGTATTTTGTGGCAGACGGTACCGGTGGCCATGTTTTCGCGGCAACGCTGAAAGAGCACAATGAAAATGTGCGTAAATGGCGTGAGGTTGAGCGTCAGCGCAAGGAAAATCCGGCGGCAGGAACAAACGGCACTGCACCAACGCCGGCTCCGTAAAGCTTGTAATTAAAGCGTATCCCGAAAAGTGTGAAGCGGTTTTCGGATAAGATACGCGTAGAAACAAATAGATAGAGCGGCTCCAGCGATTTAACATTAACTGGACCGCTCTAAATATACAGATAAAATATGATGCCGTCCGGCCATCCGGACGGCATTTTTGCAAAAGCCGCTTTCAAAGATAAACGGCGCAGATAACGGGTTTTAAGATGACAGTACAGAGCATGACCGGTTTCGCCCGCCATACAGCGACATTTATGTCGGGGGCGGATGAGAATGTGCAGACACGGATCAGCTGGGAAATTCGTTGTGTGAACGGTAAAGGGCTTGATGCCCGCTTTCGTATTCCGAATGGTTTTGATGATCTTGAACTGCAATTGCGTACGGCTTTAGGGCGCATTTTTGCCCGCGGATCGTTTCAGGTCAGCCTGACAATTGAAGAGCCGGAGGCGCAAACGGCGCTGGTTATCAATGAGGCTTTGCTGAGCAAGGTGATGCAGACAGCGCAGCAGTTGCAGAACCAATATGGTTTGGCACCCGCCAGTGTGGATGCTGTGCTTAATCTGCGCGGTATTCTGGAACCGCCGCAGGCCTTGAGCGACGATGCAGGTAAAGCCGCTTTGAAAGCCGTATTGCTGTCATCCTTTGATGAGGCACTGGATGCGCTGAAACTGATGCGTTTGCAGGAAGGTAAGCGCCTGTCCGATCTGCTTGGCGGCCATGTTGACAGGATTGCGGAGCTGGCAGTGCAGGCACGTCAGGATGCGTCCCGCAGTGCTGAAGCGATCCGTGAGCGTCTTGCGGGACAGGTGGCATTGCTGCTGGATGCTATGAACAGCAATCGCAGTGCGGCCATTGTGCTGGACGAACAGCGCCTGCATATGGAAGCAGCATTTCTTGCCACCAAAGCGGATATTCAGGAGGAACTTGACCGGCTGGATATGCATGTGGCTGCGGCACATAAATTGCTCAGCGACGGCGGCCCTGCGGGGCGTAAGCTCGATTTCCTGTCGCAGGAATTCAATCGCGAAACCAATACGCTGTGTTCAAAATCCAATGCGGCCAGCATTACTGCAATCGGCCTTGAGCTGAAAGCGGTTGTCGATCAGTTCCGCGAGCAGGTTCAGAACCTCGAATAGTAAAGATTGCAAGCGTTATCGCTCCGCGTATAGTGAAGATCAGGTAATGCTTTAATAACTAAAAAACGCCGCAATTGCTGTGAAAAGAGAGAACAAAAGAGACATCATTGCGGCGCAATGATATCAGACATAGCAGTGAATAGAGAATCTGGAGCAGAATAGATTATGGCCATCTCCTTCGTGGAAAATGCTGTCGCACGACGCGGCCTTATGTTGGTCATTTCTTCGCCGTCAGGCGCGGGTAAGTCAACGATTGCACGTTTGTTGCTGGAAGACCGCGACATGGATCTTTCCCTGTCTGTCAGCGTGACAACCCGTCAGCGTCGCGCCAGCGAGATTGAGGGCGTTCACTACCACTTTAAAAGCGTGCGTGAATTCGAGCGCCTGCGTGACAGCGATGCCCTGATTGAATGGGCAGAGGTGCATGGCAATTATTACGGAACTCTGCGCGAGACTGCGGAAAACGCCTTGGCAGACGGCCGTGATATGTTGTTTGACATTGACTGGCAGGGCGCGGAACAGCTTCAGGCCAAAATGCCGGCCGATGTCGTATCGATCTTTATTCTGCCGCCGACCATGAAAGAACTTCAGATGCGTCTGAACCGCCGTGCGGAAGATACACCTGAAGTCATTGAAACACGTCTGAACAATGCACGTTTTGAAATCCAGAAATGGAGCAAATATGATTACATTGTTATCAATGAAGATCTGAACCAGTCCTATGCCGCTGTGAAGTCCATTGTCATGGCTGAGCGTCTGCGCCGCGACCGTCGTCCGGGTCTGTTTGAATTCGTCAATGGTTTGCTGGAAGAACAACCTTCTTAAGTTCTCAATACGTTTGAAAAGAAAAACCGCCGTAAGGCGGTTTTTTTATATCTCAGAGCTGGTTTGCCAGATGCACAAATTCTTCGACGCTCAGTGTCTCTGCACGGCGCGTCGGATCAATGCCTGCTTTATTGAGCAGGGCTTCACCACCAAGCGGCTTAAGGCTCTGGCGCAGCATCTTGCGGCGCTGACCAAATGCCGCTTGTGTTACCCGCTCCAGAAGCTGCGGCGGGCAGGCCAGCGGTTCTTCCCGCGGGATCATATGCACAACGGCAGACGTGACTTTCGGCGGAGGTGTGAAAGCCTGCGGCGGCAGATCAAAGGCGATTTTAGACTGTGTGCGCCATCCGGCCAGCACACCAAGACGGCCATAGGCATCATCACCGGCACGGGCAACAATGCGCTCGGCAACTTCCTTCTGGAACATCAGGGTCATTGAGCTGTAAAAAGGCGGCCATGGCTCACTCAGCAACCAGCCGATCAGCAATTGCGTGCCGACATTATAAGGCAGGTTGGCGATGATTTTCGGCTTTTTCGCAGGATCAGGAAACAGCGCCTTAAAATCCTGCTGCAAAGCATCACCGGAAATGACACGTAAACGCCCCGGATATTCCGCAGCGATTTCCTCCAGCGCAGGCAGGCAGCGCTCATCACGTTCGATTGCCGTGACAATGCCGCCCTGAGCCAGAATAGCGCGTGTCAGACCGCCGGGGCCAGGGCCAACCTCAATCACCGGCTGATCCTGTAAGTCACCGGCTTGTCTGGCAATTTTGGATGTCAGATTGAGATCGAGCAGGAAGTTCTGGCCGAGGGATTTTTTGGCATTCAGTTCGTGACGTTCAATCACATCACGTAGTGGCGGCAGATTATCAATGCTCATTCAGTCTTGTGTCCGTTTATGATTATGTGCCAGTTCTGCGGCCAGTTTAAGCGCGGCAATCAGGCTGTCCGGTCGGGCAATGCCGCGTCCTGCAATGTCAAAAGCAGTCCCGTGGTCGGGAGAGGTGCGGATGAAAGGCAGGCCGAGTGTTACATTGACCGTTTCATCAAAAGCCAGCGCTTTGGCAGGAATAAGTGCCTGATCGTGATACATGCAGATTGCCGTATCATAGGTTGTCAGGGCTTGTTTGTGGAACATTGTATCCGCAGGCAGCGGGCCGCGAATATTGATACCTTCGCTTTTAAGCTGCTCAATAGCAGGGCGGATCACAGCATCATCCTCATGGCCGAGCGCTCCGCCTTCACCTGCATGCGGGTTAAGACCGGAGACTGCAATGCGCGGATTTTTTATGCCAAAGCGCGTGCGCAGATCATGATCGGTAATACGGATGGTTTCAATGATCGCAGCTGTTGTCAGAGCTTCCGGCACTTTATGCAGCGGAATATGAATTGTCACCGGCACGGCGCGCAATTGCGGGCCAGCCAGCATCATGACAGGTCGTACTTCAACACCAAGATGACGGGAAGCCAGATGGGCAAGAAATTCCGTATGCCCCGGAAAACCAAAACCAGCTTCGTAAAGCGGTTTCTTGGCGATAGGGCAGGTTGTGACTGCACTGGCCTGACCATCGAGCACATAATGTGTGGCGCGTTCAATCGCCTCTATAATACCGGCGGCATTGGTGGTCTGCGGCACGCCTGGCTTGTCAGTTAGGCGGTTGGCCAGAGGCACAACAGGCAGATAATGGCAAAAGCGTTGTGTTGCTTCAGACGGCTGGCAGATGCTGAGAGGAATATCAAGACCGAGCTGTCTGGCTCTTGCTGTCAGCAAAGACGGGTCGGCAAGGATGAAAAATGGTGGCAGCGCGTGTTTTTCCCGCTGCGCCCATGCGGTGAGGGCAATATCCGGCCCGATGCCGGACGGGTCGCCGATGCTCAGAGCAACCGGTGCTATGGAAGCCTCTCCATGCTGCGGAAAAACCATTTTATGCTCCGGTTCTGCTGTGTCATTAGGCCGTAATAGAAATACTTAAAGCAGATCAGCCACGCAGTAGTAATCTCTGCGTGGCTTTTTGGGTTCAGCGATTAACGATTTTCGCTTTTTCACGGAGTTCTTTGAGATATTTCTTGCTGATTTCTTCAGCTTTCTTTTCCTGATCTGCATTGCTGCCGGTGCCTTCCATGGAGAAGGTCAGCTGTGCAACGCGATCATCCGATACTGTGCGCTTGGCACAGACGGCAAGGAATTCAACGCCTTTATCAGTATCCTGAACCGCTGTCGGACGGCCTACAGCTGTTGCTTTCAACTGTTTTGACCATTCCGGCGGCAATTGCAGTTCCAGATGCTTGCCGAGATCACGCACAGTCACATCCAGCATACCTTTGGTTTGTGAACGTGTTGTTTCACAGCTGGAGAAGCGGTTGCGCAGAGCATTGGCTTCGGAACGGCGTTTCGCCATCGTGCCTGCCGAGCGGCTGGCGGCCGGTACAACGAAAATCACCTGCTGCAATGTATATTCACTGGTTGAAGGCTTTTTACCGCCATCCTTCAGCATGCGCTGAACAGCATCCTGCTCGCTCATCATGCCTTCGGAGCGGAAGCGGGCGCCGATCGCACGGCTCCAGCCCATCTGCACCATGATAAAGGTTTTAAAATGCTTCGGCGTGATACCGGCCTGATTCATCAGCTGGTTAAGCTGCGCAACACTCATTTTGTTACGCGAGGCAAAGCCTGCATAGGCAGTTTCAATTTCCTGATCCGAAACAACAATACCGCGTGATTTCATTTCCACACGCTTGAGCATTTCTTCAACCAGCTCGTCCTGAGCCTGTTTGTTGAGATTGCCGCCGCGGCGCTGCAATTTAAGGAAGGCAGCGCGGTTCGCAATGTCCACATTGGTAATCGGGTTGCTGTTGACGATCACTTTAATTTCGGCAGCTTTGGCAGTGCCGGTAAATTCCGTCACGCTCAAAGCTGTCATTGCAACAGTACCGGCAAACACAGCAGCCAGAATGCGTTTATTAAAATTCATGCTCATAGTAGCAAATTTCATACCTGGTTTCCCGTTCCGTGCCTCAGGACGTGATCGTCTCCTGATAGGGAGAAGTAATAGATAAAATGACTTCTGTTGTCACATCCTGTCAGGATTTTCATTCTTGTATAGATGAGCAGTTGCAGTGAAACAATCTCTCATCTGTTTAAGAATGCATGAAAACAGCGAATTTCGACCCCGTTTATACCCGCTCTTACCTGAAACTACGCAGACAATCTTTATTCTCCACAGTCAAAGCCTGTGTGATTGCTGCCATTATCCCCTGTTTGCATTGCTGTATTCCGATATACAGATGCGTTCCGAATGAGAATTAGAGTGTAAATCGTACGATTTTATGATGCGTTTGAGAAATAATCTGCGTGCAAAACGCAGGTTCAGAGCGGTTCCGGTTAATATTGAACCGGTAGAACCGCTCTATCTTTTTGTTTTTACGTATATCGTTATCGGAAAGCCGGTGCCCGCTTTTCCGGCACATGCTCTGGAGCATTTCACAGTCAAGTTGGATCAATTTGACGTCCGTGATAATGCGACCAAATAAAGAATCTAGAGCGAGCGCTATGATCCAATCTGGACGTAAACCGCTCTGGATAAAGTTACGGCCCGCATAAAGCAGGCCGTAATATAATTTCTGATTGTCAAATGAGCTTAAAATGAACTGCCCAGATCGCCCAGTGTACGGAAGGAAATATTGAAGCCGACCGAGTGGGAAACCTTATCCTGACCCGGACTGCGTGTCTGAATATAGGCCATCGAATAGGTGAAGCACTCATCATCATAAGCCAGACCGGACTGGGCACGTACCAGAGTCTCTGATACGATATCATAGGTACCGGAGCCAAACACACGCCAGTTTTCTTTGAAGCGTGTTGAGGCGCTCAGGCTGACTTCCTGACGGTCATTCGCATAGCCATAATCCGGCTGCTTGGCAATATAGGCATATTTAACCGAGGCCTGAACAATCTGTCCACTGCGGCTGGCTTCCACTTCACCGCGTTTGACTTCAAAATTATCTTTGTCAAAGCGTCCGCGTGCGGCAAAAGCGAGACCGGAATTGTTGGACATACCAAGCATTGCAACATAGTCAGAACGCTTGCCTTCAAGACCGGAATCCGCACCGGCACCGGCAAAGTCGCTTTCGGCAAAGGAGTTCAGGCCACCCAGCTGGAAGGACTGACCGGCAAGACCATGGATGGACCAGCCATTATTCATATTGCCGGAATAGCGCAGACCAAGATTGGCGCGAGTGCCGCCTTCAACGCGGTCGTAACCGGAGAACTTGTCGCGCTGGAAAAGACTGGTCGCATCAAAGACAAAGCTCTGTGCATCTTCATTCGGCAGACGACCGGCATAAGGTTCGTCATTACGAACAAAAATCTGCGCTGTCGGCTCCAGCACTTGTGTCATGCTGGTTGATGAGAACAGGATCGGCCAACGAACTTCCAGACCGGCAGTTGCCATGCCACGGAAAGCCTGCGAACGGATTTCATTCACAGTACCGAATGTATCATTGGTGCTGATGCCAATCGCATCGCCACGCAGAGCGAGGAGAGGGGTAATGACCAGACCCTGTTCAGTGATGAAAGTCCGTTTCCATTCTGCTTCGGTAGTCAGACGGGCACTGGTGCCCTTCATGCCATTCAGGAAGCGGGCAGCGCCGTTCTGATAAATTTTATCAGACGTTTCGCGATAAATGCCCTGCAGATTGCTGGTAATGGTCAGTTCGCCGCCATAGACAGAACCCGGAACAGTATAGAGATAGTCAACGCTTGGCAGTACCCAAGGCTGCTTCGTATCAACTGCATATTGACTACCGTTCAGCACATCTTCCTGAACTTTGAACTTGTACAGGTTAATATCAAGATGGTTGCGACCGGATATACCGCGCAAATAGACATTTGATGTCAGGGATTCACCGCTATAGCCGCCGATTTTATAGGTGCGGCTGAAATTCTTGTCAGTCTGGGCGATAACATCCCAGCCGAAGCTCCAGCGCGGATTGATTTTGAAGTCACCCTTGGAGGCAACCATGCCACGGAAACGCTCTTGCGCATCAACTGTTGTGGAGCCAAATTCTCCCGGCTTCGCCTGATAAATACCCGCTACGCGAATATTATAAGAGCCGTTTTCAAGACGGTGACGCCATTCGGTTTCACTTAAGAAGCCCTGTTTTGTCAGGCCTGTGCCATAAGTGGTGATGTCATAATTCGGAGCCAGATTCCAGAAATAGCCCACCCGCATACCGAAACCCAGCTCGTCTTTATAGAGGAAGCTCGGGAACAGGAAGCCGCTCTTGCGCTTGATGGTCGGGTCAGCAATTTCGAAAGCAGGCAGGGCAAAAAGCGACTTGCCGAACATTTCAAAACGGCCGCCTTCAAAGCGGACAGTTTTCTTGGTGCCGTTCCAGATAATTTTCTTGGCTTTAACCTGCCAGAGAACCGGCTTGCTCGGATCTTTTTCACAAGCACGGCAGGCGGTGTAAACGCCATTATTAAATGTGGTGATTTCACCGAGACTACGTTCAGCGCTTTCCGCTGCAAAACGTGTATCATCGACAGTTTCAACGCGCAGGCCGTTTACAAAGCCGTCGCGGAAATCATCGGTCACATCAATTTCATCAGAATAGATGCGGTTGCCGTCTTTTTCGACAATTTCAACATTGCCTTTAGCAACCATGCGTTTGGTTTTTTGGTTGTAGACAACCTGACGTGCAACCAGACGATTGCCGTCATATTCAATCTGAACATTGCCCGCTGCGGTGACTGTATTCTGATCGCGGTCGACAATCAGATTGTCCGCCTGCAGCAGCATCTTGGCATCAGGATTGGTCTGATACTGGCTGCCGAAGTCGTCAGAAGGCGCTGCTTCCTGACTGTACGCCACGGAAGACATGGAAATGATCACAGAGGTGGAAAAAATGCACGCCAGAGCTGTCCCGCGTGCAAGACGCGTGAAGTACTCAGATACTACCGTGCGGGAGCTACTCAATCCCACTAACCATCCTCCTTATGGAGCAAAAAGGAGATTCCAAAAAATGTTGCAATCAATACCGGTACCCATGCCGCTACAAAAGGCGGCACGAATCCTGCCGTGCCAAAGGCTTTGGCAAGTACAGTTACGACATAAAGCACGAACCCGGCAATGATGCCACCCAGAATCATTGCTCCGGACTGGCCGGAACGCACAAATTTTAATGAGACTGTTGCAGCAATCAGCGTCATGGCCATCAAAAGAGCAGGCAAAGCCAGCAAAGACTGGAACTGCATGTCAAAAGCGGTGGCCGAAAAGCCGAAAGAGCGGGCGACTTCAATCTTGCGGGGCAATTGCACAAATGGAATCGTGTCGGGCGAAGAAAGTTTTTCTTCGAGAAATTCCGGCTTTAACTGGGTCGGAATCTTTGTGGATAAAAGTTCTTTAGGTTCCTGACCTTCGATAATATGGGTCACATTGGTCAGGTTCCAGTAACCGTCTTCCAGCTGAGCATCGCGGGCGTCAAAACGCTCTTTGATTGTCTTGTCTTCATTGAAGACGAAGAAGCTGACATCGGTCAGATGCGTTCCCTGTGCAAGGATGCCCTTGGCGCCGATAATGGTTTCCTGTTCATCAAATTTCTGGCGCAGCCACGGATCGCGCAGTGCTGTAACCTGATTAACATTGCCGTTTTGCCAGCGCGTGCTGATTTCCAGCGATTTTTCAAAACCATAAGCTGCAAGCGGATTAATGATGAAAATGGTGATGAGGCCGAACAGGAAGGCACCAAGACAGGCAGGCAGCAGAAACTGCCATGCGGAAACACCGACTGAACGCGCAACCACCAGCTCATAGCGGCGGTTCAGCGAAATCAGCGTGGCCATGGCCGAGAACAATGCCACAAACGGAATAACCTGCTGCATGATAAAAGGAATGCGCATCGCTGAAAGCCCGAGCGCTGCCCATGCCGAATAATCGGGGAGGGTGGAGAGCTTGCTGGCATTTTCCGTAAAATCGAGCAGCAGCGATAATGCAAAAATACCCAGCAGGAAATACAGCGTGGTCTGCACATAGCGCATGAAAAAATAGCGTCCGAGCGTCCAGCCGATCATGACTGACCTCCTGATGTATTTTTCTTGCCGGCAAAGCGCTCATAAAACGGACGCAGGCGGGCTGTTAATTGTTCGGTTATGTCCTGAATCCTGTCTGACCATGAGGTCGGCAGGCTGAGTGAGCGTCCGCTGAACAATGCATAGAGGCAGACCGCAATGACACCGAGCGGAATAAGATACATGACCGGCACATAGCTCAGATTCTTCTCAGCGCGGTCAGACACAAAATATCCGGCCCAATAGACGATCAGTGACAGCGAAATCGCCGAGAAAGAAGCGGAAACTCGCGCCTCACGATGAGAGCGCGCATCGCCTGCCAGAACCAAAGCAATCATGGCGAAAACGAAAGGATAGAGCCAGTTTGTCAGACGTTTATGCAGTTCCGCGCGATATTGCAGCGGCTTGGTCTGAAAAATCGGATCATTCTTGTCCGGATTGATGAGATAGGAGAGATGACGGTCTTTAGCATAAAGAACCATATCACCGCTTGAATCGGTGAACTGGCTCAGATCAAATGCATATTGATCAAATTTGATGATGGAAACATTGCCGGTTTTAACTTCACGGCGCTGAATCTCACCATTATTCATCAACAGAACGTCATTGCCATTATTATTGGCGATAGCGCCGTCCAGCGCATAATAAACCAGATCCGTATTGGCATCACGGGAATCGGCGATGAACATGCCGCCGATGCTGCCGTCTGATTTACGCTCAGCAATCTGCACATAAAGATTGTCGGACAATCTGCGGAAGCTGCCTTCCTGCACAACCACATTGATCAGATCTGCGCTCGCATTGGCCAGCATGGAACGCATATTATAGCGTGCATAAGGATCGACGAAATTTGCGACCAGAAATGAAATAACCGCAAGCATGGCAGCAAACAGCAATACTGGCCGGATAACGGCTGTGCGCGGGCTGCCGGAGGCATTGATGACCACCAGCTCCGAATCCTGATTCATGGTGGAGAGTGTCTGCGTGATGGCAATCACCAGTGCAAACGGCATCACCAGAGGGATGACGGAGGGAATAAATAGCGAGAAAAACTGGATGGCTGTTGCCAGAGACTGGCCGCTGGACGTCAGGAAGTTGATGCGCTGCAATACCTGCACTGTCCACGTAATGCCGATGGCCGCGCAGAACACGGCCAGAAACATTATTCCCACGCGGCGCAGGATGTATCGCTCGATCAGTTTCATACGCTGAATTTACATCCTGAACCTTAGGGCTGAACCTGTTATTATCTGCCGGTTATACGAATTTGCTGACATCTTATAATCGTTTAAAGACGGCACGCAAACGCTTGTCATATAATCCGTGTTTATCATAATCGGGTCTTGGCTAAAAATAGACAAAGAAATTAGGTTAACAAAACACTTATTCGTCAGAGACGGTAATTTATGGCTTGTGGTTTGGTCTTGATAGAGCCACACAATGCATTTGAGTTATGCGACTCTGTTTTTACCTATTGGAGTTATTATGTCCAAAAATCCAGTCATCAAGTTCTCGAATTTTTCAGAAAAGCTGAAAGATGTCGTGATTGTACCCGTGAGCAAAGACGGTTCGGTTGCCGCGCAGGCAAATCATGTTGGCGGCGAAGGTTTCGTTTCCGGCCTGATTACCAAAGCCGGTTTCAAGGGCAAACTTGGTGCAACGCTTGAAACTTACCTTGCTGACGGTGCAGGCGCAGAGCGTCTGGTTCTGGTTGGTATCGGCGATCCTGCCAAGCTGAAAAATGATGACTGGCTGAAAATCGGCGGCGCGGCATTCGCCAAAATCGGCAAATCCGCTGAAGCCAATGCAATTCTCGCAATTGATGGTCTGGAAATTTCGGCAGAAGCGGCTGCGGATTTTGCTCTGGGCGCACAACTGCGCGCTTATCGTTTTGACAAGTACAAAACCAAGAAAAGCGACGACAAAGCTGAGGCCAAAGATGTTAAGCTGACCATTCAGGTTGCTGATGCTGCCGGTGCGGAAAAAGCTTACGAAGCCGCAGCTGAAATTGGTGAAGGTGTGCTGCTGGCGCGCGATCTGGTCAATGAGCCTGCAAATGTGCTCGGACCGGTTGAATTTGCTGCGGAAGCAGAAAAGCTTGAGAAACTCGGTGTTAAAATCACCATTCTCACTGAAAAAGAAATGAAAAAGCTCGGCATGGGCTCGCTGCTCGGCGTTGCTCAGGGGTCTGTCCGTCCGCCGCGTCTTGTGGTGATGGAATGGAACGGCGGCAAAGCCAAAGACAAGCCGGTTGCTTTTGTCGGTAAGGGCGTTGTGTTCGATACCGGCGGTATCTCCATCAAGCCTGCGCTTGGTATGGAAGATATGAAGGGTGACATGGGCGGTGCCGCAGCCGTCACCGGTCTGATGCGCGCATTGGCCGGCCGTAAAGCCAAGGCCAATGTTATCGGCGTGATCGGTCTTGTGGAAAATATGCCGGACGGCAATGCACAGCGTCCGGGCGATATCGTCACCACCATGTCCGGTCAGACGATCGAAGTTATCAATACCGATGCTGAAGGCCGTCTGGTTCTGGCTGATGCACTGTATTACACCGCCAAGACCCATAAGCCGCGCTTCATGATCAATCTGGCAACGCTAACCGGTGCGATTGTGATCGCTCTCGGCACGCAACATGCAGGCCTGTTCTCCAATGATGATGAACTGGCAGAACAGCTGTTTGATGCGGGTCAGACCAGTGGTGAAAAACTGTGGCGTATGCCGCTCACCAAGGAATATGACAAGATCATCGATTCCAAATTCGCAGATATGCGTAACTCGGCCGGTCGTCCTGCCGGTTCGATCACTGCGGCTCAGTTCCTGAAACGTTTTGTCGGTGATACACCTTGGGCGCATCTGGATATTGCCGGTACTGCGATGGATTCACCTGCCAGCGAATATAATGAATCCTGGGGTTCGGGCTTTGGTGTCCGTGTTCTGGATCGCCTTGTTCGCGATCATTACGAAGGCTGATAAGCAGTTATCCTGCCACATGATTGGAAAAGCCGGTGTTCGCACCGGCTTTTTTGTATTTTAAAGCATGTCGCGGAAAGACAGACACCGGTTTTCGGCGACATGTGTAAAAACAAGGAGACAGAGCGAGCGCTGTGGCCTCACTTAAACGCGATACACTCCGGCGGAAATAAATACCTCAATAAAAATTGACCGGCGCAATATGAATTTTAATTGTGCGCAGCAACAAGAACTTGTTAAGATGTCACAAAATGTTCATTGAGATGCTGTGTCCGCCGGTTTTGGCACCCCTGAAGGACGGGCTGGCTATTTATTCCGGATAAAATTGTGTTTCCATCTTATGCTTCGCGCAGTTTCATCAGTGCAATGCTGGTACTGCTTTTATTAAATGTTCTGTTCTTTTTCTTCGTGACGGATTTTGACAATCTTGTCGTCGAAATGGGAGAGGCCGGATTGCTCGAGAATTTGCAACTGGTTTATCTCGGTCTTGCCGCAATCGCGTTTTTCATCGGCGGCCTGCGCAGTGAGGGGCCTGCGCGAATGTTTGCAATCGGTATGTCCGTACTGATGTGGATTTTCTTCTTCCGTGAGTTTGAAGTCGAGCCGACAGGGCCGGTGAGCAATTACATTAAATCCCATGCATTCCGCTGGCATGAGGCGATTATCGTCATCGCTTTCACCGCTATTTATGTTTTCCGTCATTCAGATTATGTGCGCCCTGTATTGACCTTTGTTTTCAGCCGTAAAGCATGGCCTTTTTATCTGGCAGCCGCACTGATCGCTCTCGGCGAGGTTTTTGAGAAAATGCATGGGCTTGCCTTTAACGAATTTCTGGAAGAAGTGCTGGAAAGCCTGAGCTATTTTACACTGCTGTGCCTTGGTGTACGTAGTATCACTGCGCCGCAACAGGCACCCCGTTCTGCAACCGCCTGATTATAATCTCCGGTTTTTCTGTATGAGGCGGCCTGTCTGATCGACAGGCCGTTTTGTTTCTGGTTTAAGCTGTTATCCGGTATATATGAGATGCGAGAGGTAAGGGGCGCGGTTCCCTGCATTGGCTGATGGCGGAAATTCTGTTTTATCATCTGACTGAATCCGTTTTGGATGAAGCTTTGCCGGGGCTGGTTGACCGCTCGTTAGAGCGGGGCTGGCGTGTGACAATACAGATGACATCGGAAGAACGCCGCGATGAACTCGACCGCTTGCTGTGGACATGGAGCAATGCCTCATTTCTTGCTCATGGCACAGATGTGCAGCCCCATGCAGAACATCAGCCCGCCTTGCTCACAACCACCACGGATAATCTGAACGGCGCAACAGTGCGTTTTGTTGTGGAAGGCGCGGAAATCGCGGGTGCTGAGAACTATGATCGTCTGGTGGTTATGTTTGACGGACACGACGCTGCCCAGCTGACCAAAGCGCGAGAGCAATGGAAAAGCCTGAAAGCCGCAGGACATCAACTGACCTATTGGCAGCAAAATGCAGACCGCCGCTGGGAGAAAAAAGCCTGATGCGTATTTTTTGTATCTTGTTATTCCTCGTTGGTCTGGCAACCGGTGTGATCTGGCCATGGGCGCAGCGTCATTTTGGCGGCGAGGAAATCGGCACATGGGTGCTCTATCAGCGCGAGGGCGGTTATCAGTCTGCGAAAGTACAATTGAAACCTGAAGATGCGCCATTGCGTATTTTTGTTGATGCGCAACCAATGCAGGGCGTAACCAGCGGACAAAAGCCGTCAGTGCTTAATCTGGCAGTGTCACGTGATGGTGTGCCGGTATTGGCCGAACGCCTCAGCTACAGCACGAAGAGCGGTAATGAACAGCGCGATTTGCCGCAAAGCGGTGCGGTGATCCGCCAAAGCGCAAAAGATATGGAAATCTTACAGGCCGGCACTTATGAATTCAGCGTGCGGGCGGTGGAAGACGGCTTGTCGCTGACAAAAGTCGATCTGGTTTTGCGCCGTGGCGCACCACCGGTTGACGAGAATATTACCATGATGGGCGTGGTGATTATGGTGGCTGGTCTCTACGGATTTATGCGTACACGCAGACGGCAGAAAGCCTGAATTGTCTGATAATTAAGCCCGCCGTTTCACAGAACCGGCGGGCTTAATCTTTATGGCTCAGATGTGCTGTTAATCAGCCATTGCCTCTTCATATTCCGCAGAATAGGTCAGCCATTTTTCTTCAACGTCTGCCAGTTTGGTTTCAGCGGACTTCAGATCAATATTGAACTGCACGGCTTTCTGGGCATCCTTGGTATAAAGTTCAGGATCTTCCAGTTTGCCTTTCAGTGCTTGAATCTCTTTCTGCAGTTTTTGCATTAAAGACTCGGAATCATTAATCTTTTTCTGCAGCGGTTTAAGCTGTTCACGCTTCTGCGCAGCTTGTTTGCGCTGATCTGCTTTGCTGAGTTTTGGCCCTTCATCGACCGGTGCAATATCTTGCACAAGCTCTGTGGTGCTGTTTGGCGTGCTTTTATCGCTCAGAACCAGAGAACGGTAATCATCCAGATCGCCGTCATAAGGTTTGACCGTGCCGTTACGCACCAGCCACAGCCGATCCATGGTCGCTTCGATGAGATGACGATCATGGGCGATGAGGATCACAGCGCCTTTGAAATCATTCAGCGCATGAACCAGTTCTTCGCGGCTGTCGATATCCAGATGGTTGGTCGGCTCGTCGAGGATCAGCAGGTTCGGACCATGGAAGGTCGCCAGCCCCATCAGCAAACGTGCTTTTTCACCACCGGAAAGCTCTTTAGCCTTGGTGAGCATTTTTTCCGTTGCCAGCCCCATCTGGGCGACGCGGGCACGTACTTTGGCTTCCGGTGCATCCGGCATCAGCTTGCGCACATGCTCAATAGCATTGTCTTCCGGCACCAGATCATCCAACTGATGCTGCGCGAAAAAGGCCACTTTCAGGGCAGGCGAAAGGGTCAGTGTACCGCCTTCCGGTTTCAGCCGTCCGGAGATCAGCTTTGCCAGAGTGGACTTACCGTTACCATTGGAGCCGAGCAGGGCAATGCGGTCATCATTATCAATGCGCAGTGAAAGATTGCGCAGGATCGGCTTGCCGGTTTCATAACCGACATCAGCATTTTCCAGCGCAATAATCGGCGAGGCCGCAATCTTCTCTGCTTCAGGAAAGCGGAATGGCTGCACATGTTCATCATAATGCGCGGCTATCGGCTTCAGTTTTTGCAGGGCTTTCAGGCGGGACTGTGCCTGACGTGCCTTGGAAGCCTTGGCACGGAACCGCTCAACAAAGGATTCCATGTGCTTGCGATGGGCTTCCTGCTTCACACGCTGCTTCTGCTGCAATTCCAGCATTTCGGCGCGCTGGCGCTCGAACTGGTCGTAATTGCCCTTCCAGAACGTCAGCTTCTTATTTTCAAGATGCAGAATGGAACTGGTTGCCGAGTTCAGCAGATCGCGATCATGGCTGATGATGATGACAGTGTATGGATAGCGCTTGATATAGTCGATCAGCCACAACACGCCTTCAAGGTCGAGATAGTTGGTTGGTTCATCGAGCAGCAGCAAATCCGGTTGGGCAAACAGCACGGCCGCCAGAGCCACGCGCATGCGCCAGCCACCGGAGAAGGCTGAGGCAGGGCGCAATTGCGCTGCCGCATCAAAGCCAAGGCCGGAAAGAATAGCGCTGGCACGGGATTCCGCCGAATGGGATTCAATATCGGCGAGGCGGATATGAATTTCGGAAATACGTGCCGGATCAGTCGCCGTTTCGGCTTCCTGCAATAAAGCAAGACGCTCTTTATCCGCTTTCAGCACAATCTCGATCAGAGACTCTTCTGTGCCTGGTGCTTCCTGCGCCACCTGACCGATACGGGTGTTTTTCGGGATGGAAATATCGCCGGTATCCGACGACAATTCACCGGTAATCACCTTGAACAGGGTCGACTTGCCGGTGCCGTTACGCCCGACAAAACCGGTCTTTGAACCAGATGGCAGTGTTGCACTGCCATGGTCGATGAGGACGCGTCCGACCATGCGGACGGTTATATCATTAAGGATCAACATAGAGCGGTTTTGCACGGGATATTGCAATTGTGCAAGAGGCAAAAACGTCCGGTTATGCTTGTGCTGAGACGGAAATATCAGACGAAGCGGCGGCCGGATTCCGATTTCTGGAAAATCATCATATCCAGTTCCGGTGCCGTATGTTTCAGCATGGTGAGTGCTGCATGAACCTGCCCGCGATAATGGGTCTGATGGTTCAACATATGGGCAAGGGCAGGGGCAAGCCGCTGACTGATGGTGCGCATATCGCTCATATTGAGAAATACAAAACGCCCTGAAACCTCGGCAGGAGAAAGTCCCTCCAGCCATTCCAGAATACGCGCATCTTCCTGCAGGCGGGCAGCGCGCAGATCAGACAAAGCCAGATAAAGAATGGCATCAGCGGTTTTGGGATGGTCACCTTCACCGGTAAAGCGCTTCATCCACAGGCGGTCATTGCCCAGCAGATGATTAAGCGTGGCGTGGACGGATTTGTAAAACAGGCCTGCATCCTGCCGGTATTCACTTTCAGTCAAAGCCGCAACCGCGTCGAAAAGCTGTTTATTGGCCCAGCCATTATAGGCAGCAAGCATCAGAAAATGTTGCTTCATCATCAAGCTCTCATCAAAAACCAAAAACAGCAAAAGACAGCCCGTGCAACACAGAATCGCTGTTATTGTCATGAGCGCTGTTAACTATAACCTGTCTTTGCACTTATAGCAGGCTAAATCACTTTATTATCAGTGCCTTGTCATTTTTCTGAAGCATCAGGTAATTATGCAGGAAGCTGCAGTAAAATCTGCGTATCAGGTGCAGAGCCTTCATCGGGTAAATACGAACAAGACAGACGCCGCTTTCAGCAGCATTTTATAGCAGGTTTAATGATCTTATTTGACTGTAAAAGGCTGTGAGGGTATAGAACGGCACCTTTCCTCTAAATATATACAGGACAAAAATGGCCATCGAACGTACCTTTTCCATGATCAAGCCAGATGCAACCAAGCGCAACCTGACCGGTGCAATCACCGCCAAGCTCGAAGAAGCTGGTCTGCGTGTTGTTGCTTCCAAGCGCGTATGGATGAGCAAGCGCGAAGCTGAAGGCTTCTACGCAGTGCACGCAGCACGTCCTTTCTTCGGTGAGCTGGTTGAAACCATGACTTCCGGCCCGACAATCGTTCAGGTTCTGGAAGGCGAAAACGCCATCCTGAAAAACCGCGAAGTTATGGGCGCAACCAATCCGGCAGATGCTGCTGAAGGTACAATCCGTAAAACCTTCGCTCTGTCGATCGGTGAAAACTCGGTACACGGTTCCGATGCTCCTGAAACAGCTGCTCAGGAAATCACCTACTGGTTCTCTTCGACAGAAATCGTTGGCTAATCTGATTAGCTGCTGATTTAAAAAAGCGTCGCAGCAATGCGGCGCTTTTTTTATATGCAGAGATGTAAAAAAAACGGGCACGCTTTTGAAGGCGTGTCCGTTTTAATTCAAAATACTGACAAATCAGCTGTTATTGGCAAGACGGGCAAGTTCCAGCCCGTTATCCCCCAGCAGATAGAGTTTGCCGTTATTAATGCTGAACTGACGGGTTTGTTTCAGTACATCGAGAAATTTGGTTTCCTGATCCATCAGGGCAGGCGGGCACTGCATGAATGTCGAGCCGATAGTGCCGAAATTCAGCGCTTCACCGGTAATAGTTGCTTTGCCGAAATAACGGTTGCAACCGCCGGAGCCGGACACTTCGCCGCTCGGGGAAATTGACAGGGTTGTCTGGGCAAAATCAATTACACCAGCGCCACGGATATCCTCTGTGAGCCATTCATGATTTTCCAGTGTCAGCGGTGTTTGCAGGCTGGTATTTTTGCGCACATTGACAACGCGGATTTCATAGGCGCTGTCAAATTTTTCCGGATTGAACTCATGGCGTGTGTCATTGATGAACCACAGAGTATCACCGGCGCTGATACGTGCCTGCAAGGCATAGGTATGCTTTGCAACGAGTTTGGAAGAATCGAATTTCAGTTCAAACGGAATTGGCGCGGATGGAATATTGCTGAGCTGCTGTTCGGCAATTACCTGTGCCGGCGCATCAGCGAGAGAAACATCCAGCAACTGCACATTCAACGTGGCCTCCGGAGGCAGGGCAATCCGCTCGCGATACATGACAGTGCCACGTATTGTTTTTTCAGATGCGATACTCTGCGTCGGCATGGTTGAGGAAAGGATCATTGCGCTGCCGCCTAAGACGGCCAGTCCTATCAGGGATGCAGCAATGATGCGCGCTTTACCAATCAACATATTCTGTCCTGTTTGTTGCACTGCCAGTTTAGACTCTCTCCGTTTTCCAGAAGTTGTCTGAGCTGGCATTTTAATCGGCGGTATATTAACGCCAAATGACTAAACACATAATTTACGTTAAGTTTTAACCTTAACACGTGTCACTATGTGGTTTTCCTCATTGTTTAGCTGTCGGAAATCTTCTTTGATCTGTTTTGGATAATGAAATTGCCGGACGACTAAAAAATGCTCACCAGTGATTTAAACCGGTAATTCTGGAATTAATGCATATCCATGAGTCTCAAGTGCTCTCCGGACTATAGGATCAAATCCGGATAAAACACGAGTTGAATCATATAAATATGCTGTATCAGCTACTGCCCTGATTTTATGGTTTACTTATGGCAATGCAAGTCAGTGCAAATAATTTCACAGGATTGTAAAATATTCAAACGGGATTTTGGCTCAGGCAAAGCTGAGTTGTCTTAATCCTGCCAGCGCTTCTTCATGTCTTCGTCGCTGGCTTTGGCTTTGACCCAGCCCGACTGCGGATTGCCATTCTCGGGAGTAGGGGTGATCAGATGTTCTTTCTTCCAGAAAGGCGCATCGCTCTTGAGATAATCCATCAGAAATTCTGCGGCTTCAAAGGCGGCCTGTCTGTGTTTGCTGGCTGTGGCGACAAACACAATCTGCTCACCGGCTTTGATGAGACCGCTGCGATGAACAATGGTAACGCCTTGCAGCGGCCAGCGTCGCACGGCATCGGCAGCAATACGCGCCAGTTGCGCTTCTGCCATGCCCGGATAATGTTCAAGTTCCAGCGCCTGAAGTGTTTTATTTTCATCACGGCAAAAGCCGGTAAAGCTGACAACCGCGCCGATATCCGTGCGCCCTTCGGTCATACGGGCAGTAAGGGCAGCCGCATCAAAGTCATCTTGCGAGACAAGAATAGTCGGCTGCATTGCCTCAGCCTCCGGTCATCGGCGGGAACAGGGCAATCTCATGCGCACCGGCAATCGGCGTGTCATGCTCCACATGTTCCTGATTGATCGCCACGCGGATCACATCAGAAAAGCGCAAAGCATGCGCATAATTCTCATCAATGCCGGAAAGATAGCTCAGCAGGTCAGACACGGTTTTGACAGTCTGAGGCAGATCGAGACTCTCGTCAGATTTGCCGATCTGCTCCCGTACCCATGCAAAATATACCAGTTTGACTGTCATAACGGCCATCAGATCATGTGTTTGATACCGGCACGGAAATAGTCCCAACCGGTATAAAGTGTCAGAATTGCTGAAATCCACAGCAGGATCAGCCCTGTTTCAGTTGTATAAGGCAGGATTTTGTCACCGGCAGGGCCGGCAAGCAGAAAAGCCAGCGCAATCATCTGAATAGTGGTTTTCCATTTTGCCAGCTGCGAAACCGGCACACTGACTTTCAGATCCGCCAGATATTCACGCAAACCGGAAACCAGAATTTCACGGCAGAGGATGATAATCGCAGCCCAGAGCGTCCAGCCGGCAATGGTGCCGTCAGCGGCCAGCAGCAGCAGAATTGCGGAGACCAGCAGCTTATCAGCAATCGGGTCAAGCATACGGCCGATGCTGGATGTCTGTTTCCACATACGTGCCAGATAGCCGTCGAAGAAATCCGTGATGCTGGCGGCAGCAAACAGACCAAGCGCCCACCATCTTGCGGTGTCACTGCTCTTCAGATGGCCTTCGAGAAAGAAGCACAGAACCACAAGTGGCACAGCAACGATACGTGCGTAAGTAAGGATGTTGGGCAGTGATAATGTGTGTTTACTCATAGTCCCCTAAAACCCGTATTCTGGATAAGCGTGAGCGGGAAACCCACGACTGGAGAAGTAAGCCTTACGGCTCATGAAAATCTTTAGGCGCACATCTTGTCCGAAAATAGTTTCACCACTTTCGGGATGTGTTTTACGCTACACGACAAATCATTGTCAGCTGGTTACCATCAATCCCGCAATAGGGTAAAAAGCAACACTCAGACCGGTTTTTTAAGGCTTATTATGTGCATATTGCGTCAGATAACCCATTATTGATCGCGGAAGTGGTCATAAATGGTCTGCGCCAGTGCTTCCGAGATGCCTTCAACCTGCATGAGATCTGCCAATGCTGCACCTGCAACTGCTTTTGCCGTGCCGAATTCATGCAGCAAAGCACGCTTGCGGGAAGGGCCGATACCGGCAATTTCATCCAGCGGACTTTTGACCATTTCTTTTTTGCGCTTTGCCCGATGGGTGCCGATGGCGAAACGGTGCGCTTCATCGCGCATACGCTGAATGAAATAGAGTACCGGATCACGCGGCGGTAATGTGAAAGCCGGTTTGCCGCTGACGAAAAACCGCTCACGTCCCGCATCGCGGTCTACACCTTTGGCGATACCGATGGATATGACTTTATCATTGATACCCAGCTGCGTGAGAATGTCACGAACTGCACCGACTTGTCCCTGACCACCATCAATCAGAATAACATCAGGCCACGCAGGGAAACCGTCATCCGTAATGTCGTCTGCATCCGTTTCACTGTCTGCAGGTACTTGAGGCGCCTGTGTCTCCAACTCTTTCATATGATCTTTTATCAGCCTGCCAAAACGGCGTTCAATCACTTCGCGCATCATGCCGAAGTCGTCGCCCGGGGTGATCTCCGTGGAGCGGATATTGAATTTGCGATACTGGTTTTTGACGAAACCATCCTGTCCGGCGACAATCATGCCGCCAACAGCATTGGTGCCCATGATGTGGGAGTTATCGTAAACCTCGATACGGCGCGGAATGCGCGGCAGTTCGAAAGTCTCGGCCATAGCTTTCAGCAGACGCGCCTGTGATGAGGTTTCGGCCAGTCTGCGTCCCAATGTTTCGCGGGCATTGGTCATGGCGTGATCGACGAGGTCTTTCTTTTCACCACGCTGCGGCACATTGAGCGTCACACGGCGTCCTGCAGAAGCCGACAGGGCGTCGCCCAGCAGTTCCTGTTCTTCCACCGTTTCAGACAGCAGGATCAGTTGCGGGCAGGGCTTGTTATCGTAAAACTGGGTGATGAAAGCACCAAGCACTTCCGCCGCCGACAGGGATGGGTCAGCCTTCGGGAAATAAGCGCGGTTGCCCCAGTTCTGACCGGTGCGGAAGAAAAAGACCTGAATACAGGCCAGTCCGCCTTCTTGATGAATGGCAAAAACATCAGCCTCATCAACAGTCTGCGGATTGATACCCTGATGGGACTGGATATGGGACAAAGCCGACAACCGGTCGCGGAAAATAGCGGCACGTTCGAAATCCAGCTCTTCAGCGGCGGCACTCATTGCATCACGCATCTGCTGCTGCACGGCTTTGCTGCGGCCGGAGAGAAAGGATTTTGCCTCCCGTACCAGTTCTGAATAATCTGCATCGCTGATTTCATAGGTGCAGGGGCCGGAACAGCGCTTGATCTGATGCAGCAGACAAGGGCGCGTGCGGCTCTCAAACATCGAGTCGGCGCAACTGCGCAAAAGAAAGGCACGCTCCAGCACATTAATCGTGCGTGTGACAGCACCGGCAGAGGCAAAAGGGCCGTAATATTCGCCTTTACGGGAGCGCGCACCGCGATGTTTGAAAATACCGGGTGCACGGGTGTCGCCGGAAATCAGAATATAGGGAAAGGATTTATCATCCCGAAGCAGAACATTAAAACGCGGACGTAAGCGTTTGATGAGATTCGCTTCCAGCAGCAGTGCTTCTGTTTCTGTGCGGGTAACGACAAATTCCATGGTTGCCGTTTCGCGGATCATGCGGGCAATGCGGTTGCTGTGTCCCTGACCGCGGGCATAATTGCTGACACGCTTCTTCAGGCTTTTGGCTTTGCCGACATAGAGCACGTCACCCTCACGGTTGAACATGCGGTAAACGCCGGGATTGTTCGGCAGTTTTTTCACAAAAGCATTGATGACATCCGGCCCGCTCAAATTTTGTGTCGATGCGTCAAACTCATCCAGCGCGGAATCCCAGCGGATATTGCTGGCCAGCGCAGATGCAGAGCTTGCCTCTTCGGGGAAGTTGTCTTCATCATCTCCGGCATCATCTGTCAGTAAGACATCCTCATCCGGCTCCATGTCCGGATGGGCAATATCATTGCCGTTTATGCTTTGTGTCATTCCGAAATACCTGCAATATCCGGCGTTTCCCATGCCAGATGTTGTCCGCCGTCCAGCGCAATCATTTGCCCTGTGACGGACCGTGTTCTCCACAGATAGTCAATCGTCGCGGCAAATTCATCGAGCAGCGGTGCTTTTTTTAGCAGCACTGCATCAACCTGCTTTTCGAAATCCTCAATATGCTGTCTCTCGCTCGGCAATGTCGGGCCGGGGCCGATTGCATTGACGCGGATTGCCGGTGCCAGTGCCTGTGCCAAAGTGCGTGTGGCTGTCCATAATGCGGTTTTGGACAGGGTATAGGAAATGAATTGCGGATTGAGCTTCCACACGCGCTGGTCGGTAATATTGACGATCAGCCCCTGTTTATCTTCCGGTAAAGCCTCTGCCATAGCCTGCGCCAGAAAGACCGGCGCTTTCAGATGTACGGCAAAATGACGATCCCACAGATCATGGGTGAGGGTGCCGATACGGTCGTCTTCAAAAACGGATGCATTATTGACCAGCAGCTCTACGGGGCCGAAATGCGCTGCCGCTTTGTCCATCAGCGTGGCTACCTGTGCATTATCCGACAGGTCTGCGGTTACAATAGCGGCTTTGCCGCCTTTATCGCGGATGCGTTGCGCCAATGCTTCTGCCTGTGTGGCGGAGCGGTTGCAATGAATAATAACCGGATAGCCGCGTGTAGCCAGATCCTCAGTTATATGGCTGCCAATACGCTTTGCGCCGCCGGTAATCAGGGTGACGGGTAAAACCTCAGACATAGTCCGCTTGGCAGTCATCGGGGGCAGGCTCCTTTGGTTATGGCATATTCGGCGGGGGAAATGATTCTGACTTCATGTCCACGCAAATCAGCAAATGTGGACGCATAGTATCATGGAATAACTTGTTTTAGCGTGAAGGAAAAATGCCTGACAAAAAATCTGCAGAACATTAGCTGCGGCTTGTTTCTGAGGCTGAAGTTTTTACAGCTTACAATACTATTCAAAAAGTACGGTAACTATTTAATATTTAAGGAAATGTTGCCTCGTTGCATCATCGGTTTCGGTTCGTTTTTCTGCTGCTTTTCTGCCGTTTTCTGGTCATTTTTGTGCATTTAAGCCAAGACTCGCCTGTTGGATATGACAGGGGAATAATGCCGGATTGAAATATGTTTTTGCCAATCCGGTTCTCATTTTTAAAATTGGAATATTGCAAGGAAATTTTATGAAACATTTTAAAACTCTGGCGCTGGTTTCTGCCTCAGCTCTTTCATTCGCTGTATCTGCCGCTGTACCTGCTTCGGCAGCCGATATTGTGTATACACAACCTGAGACGCCTGTTCCGGTTGTACTGGTGTCGCCTCAGAATAATTGGAAGGGCGGTTATGTCGGCATTTATCTTGGCGGTGGGGCAAATATTCTCAAAGAGCAATCATCTGATGATAATCAGAAAAGCAATAATACTGGTTATGGCGGCTATGCAGGCTGGAATTTCCAGAATGACAATATCGTTTATGGTGTTGAAGGTGATGTCGGCTACAATGTTGCTAAGAAAGCCGATGATGACCTGACGGTTCGCAGAGGTTTGGACAGTTCGCTGCGTGCCCGCCTTGGTTATGATTCAGGCTCAGTTATGCCTTATATAACTGCCGGTGTTGCCGGTACGCAGGTTCGTGACAGTAATGATGCGGATTCCGAAAAGAAATTCCGTACCGGCTGGACAGCCGGCGCGGGTGTAGAGACCATGCTGACACAGAATGTCAGTGCGAAACTCGAATACCGCTACTCTGACTTTGGTACGAAAAATATCACAATGGACAATGTGGCTGTTCCGGCTGGAAAATTGCAGAGCCACGATATTCGTCTTGGTATCGGTTATAAATTCTGAAAACCGCTTATTTTCCGCAGATTCGCATCAGCGCGTTTGGCTGAGCGGATTCGGATAAATAACGATGCCGATCCTCAGCCGTGAAAAGACGAATGTCGAGGCACGGTTAAGGGGCGGTAAAGAAGGTCGGAATTTTTCGGTCTTCTTTTTTATAAGAAAAACGAGATATAAATTCATTATCAAATAGTTGTGGTGGTTTCAGCTTGTTTGGCAGTGGTTTTGACTGACATGTTTCAGCCATAATAAGGCCGGTTTTTTTCCACGCTACGGCATTTCTGCTGCCGTAATTCAGCGTCATCTTTTGCCTTGTTAAGCAATCTTCTTTCTCCCGCATAGAAATGGATCGGAAGGAAGACGGGGCGTATCGCGTTCAGCTCAGCCGTTACAGGTCAGGTCTGGAGGCTTCGCTGTACAACAGTTTAGAAATTTATAAGGACAAGGCGTATGCGCACTATCAAATCTCTGGCACTTGCTTCTGTTGCGTTGTTGCCGCTTTCGGCCACAGCTTTTGCCGCAGATGCGATTCAACCGCAGACATATGAGCCGGCACCGGTTGTAGATGTTGCTCCTCAGAGCAGCTGGGCAGGCGGCTATACCGGTCTGTATCTTGGCTACGGCATTAACAAATTCAAAACTGACAACTATGTTGGTGATCTGAAAGACAATAATGCCAAATTCGGCGGTTATGCCGGTTGGAACTTCCAGAACGACAATATCGTTTACGGTGTGGAAGGTGATGCCGGTTACAACTGGGCTAAGAAAGAAGAGCTCGGTCTGACTGCGAAGAGCGGTTTTGAAGGCTCGCTGCGCGGCCGTCTTGGTGTCGATATGGGGCCGGTTATGCCTTATGTGACAGCCGGTGTTGCCGGTACGCAGGTTAAATTCTCCGATGCAACCTCATCGCAGGATAAGTTCCGCGTTGGCTGGACAGCCGGTGCCGGTGCTGAAACCTTCCTGACACAGAACGTAACTGCCCGTCTGGAATACCGTTATTCCGATTTCGGTAAGAAAGACTTCCAGCTGGATAGCGGCACAGTCAATGATGGTGGTCTGCAGACCCACGACATCCGTCTGGGTGTTGGCTACAAGTTCTAAGGAATATCTCATTTAGTTGAGATCAACCCTGATAAAAAAGCCGGGAAGCAATTCCCGGCTTTTTTTGTCGTTTATGATTTTATGCCGCTTTCGGCAGTTGTGCTGCCAGTTCCGGATGCACTTCTGCAAAGCGCTTGACCCAGCGTTTCAGCTTCGGACGGCCGCGTTCCCAGCCATTGCCAAAGCGCAAGTTGAGATAGCCGAGCGTTGCGGCAATAGCGATGTGCCCGCCATGGATTTTGGTGCCGATACGCGGCGCTGTTTCATTCAGCAGATCGAGCGTGCGTTCTGCCTTTTTCCAGTACCAGTCCAGCACCGGCTGATGCACGATTTCTTCAGGGCGCATACGGCGCTCATAGACATGCGCTACCAGCACATCAGCAAGACCATCTGCAATTGCTTCAAATTTTTCAGCATCCAGACGCTTCTCGGCATTGCGCGGGAACAGCTTGTTGCCGGAAACGCGGTTGAGATACTGGGTGATGACGCGGCTGTCGAAAACAGTTTTGCCTTCCGGTGTAACCAGCGTCGGAATTTTGCCGAGCGGATTGGCGGCAATCAGTTCTGCCGGTTCTTCGCTGGTCACGACAATATGTTTTTCCAGTTCAATACCGGCATATTGCGCTGCAAGACGCACTTTGGCGCTGAAAGGTGAGGAAGGGGAGGTATAAAGTTTGTGCATGTTGGAACCTGAGATAAGAGATCAACGGTTAGGAAGCAGAGTAACGGAACGGCTGCGGCAGGAATTACGATCCACTTCGCCGCATGAACGGAATTTGAGGCCTTTATCCATACAGATACGCACCTCCTGAAGACGCCTGCGATTGCAGGTCACGGCAATTGCATCTCCGGTCAAACCCGGATTTGCGGCAATGAATGCCTTTTCAACAAGCTGCGGATCAACATTGCGCGGGTTTGCGACATTGCGCAAGGCAGGCGGAACAGTCACAGCCTGATAGGCCTTGCTCAACGTAGAGAAATAATCGCGCTGGCTGATCCCCGCGCAGGTGCCGTGTTTGCGCCATTCATGACGCATCAGACCGGCTGAGGGCATAATGTCAGACAGGGATGAGACGATATCCCGTGGCACCGTGTCATTAGCCTGCCGGTGATCGCAGCTTTCAGGAAAACCACGATCATATTGCGGCCACAGACCATGAACGATGAAACCGTAATTGCGGCCGGTGCCGCATTGCTGGCGGGCATTGGAGCGATTGCCATTATCGGCGCAATAGCTTGGTGACCAGCTGAGTGACAGGACATAGAAGTCAAAATTCGCATTGCCGGATGGTGATGGCGCATCCTGCGGTTTTGCCGGTATACGCTGCGGGATTTTATTCTCCGGCCTTAAAACCGGTCTGTCCTGATTGTTCAGCGGGCTGAGTTTGCGCAGATCATTGCCCATGCTCTGCATCAGCTTGTCACTGAGAGATTGTGCTGATGCCGGTATGGTAAAAGCGAGTGCGGAGGCAAGCAAAGCCGCGGCAACAGAAAAACAGCCCGTTTTGCTGGGTGCAAACGGGCTGTGTGCTTTCAATCGGATGCGTGACATATGCGGATCAGCGAAGCACGCGGCAGCGGCCGTCATAGACAAACCACTTGTCAAAACCGTCTACACAGGATTCAATATTGCGTCCCATGGATGCCAGTCCCTGACTTTCTTCCACCATATACCAGATATTACGGTTCTCGCCATTGGAGAGCACGGCAGTGGCGCGACAATAATGGCGCTCAATACCTGACGGATAGGTTTTCGGGTCATAACGTGTTGCGCTGACATTGCTGACGGCATTGATGCTGACAGCAGGCATTTCCGGCACACCGCGCACAAGGCGGTCGAACTGTGCGACTGCGCTGTTGATGACGCTTTGTTCGTGGCAGACAGGATCAGTCACGGCAGGGGCAGTTGCAATATAATCCGCAGCCTGTGCCTGAGAAAAAGATCCTGCTGACAGACCTGCAAGCAGCGCGAAAGCAAAAGCGGAGCGTAATGACATGAATCTGTCCTTATTGAAAACTGTTAACCGAAGTTTTTGCCATATTCCTGTGTCGGGTCAAGCCTCAACAACGCACAAGAGAGTGATCATTGGCAAATGAGCACTTATTTTTCCGTCCGCTCTTCGCCGTTGATCCATTCGATCTTATAGCTGCCCTGATTATTCTCTCCGAAAAGCGTTGCCAGCCATGGTGAGATTTTAGTCATTTCTTCCTGCAGCAGATAAGGCGGATTGATCACAATCATGCCGGTACCGTCAAAACGCGGTTCCTGCGACGGTGCACGCACAGCCAGTTCCAGCCGCAGAATTTTCGGCAGGCCGGTTTCTTTTAAATTAGCGATAAACCGGTTGACCTCGCGGCGGTCTTTCACCGGATACCACAAAGCATAGGTGCCGGTGGCAAAGCGGCGGTGCGCCTTCACCAGTCCTTCAACGAGGCGGTCAAATTCTCCGGCGATTTCAAATGGCGGATCAACCAGCACCACACCGCGTTTTTCCTTGGGTGGCAGATGTGCACCCAGCGCCAGCCAGCCATTCAGCTCGGTGACACGGGTCTGGTAATCGCCTTCAAATAAAGCGGCCAGTGTTTTGAAATCCTGCGGATGCAGTTCCAGTGCCGAAAGGCGATCTTGTGCGCGCATCAGTTTTCGTGTTAGCAGCGGTGAACCCGGATAATAACGCAGGCTGTTGCCTTTGACGTTGCTGTTTTCCTGTTCAATGACATCGAGATAAGGCGCGATCAGTTCCAGCACTGCTGCGGGAATAGAACCTGCTGCCTTGGCGTCAAGAACCTGCTCGATACCGCTGCGCCATTCCAGTGTTTTACCGGCTTCCACACCACTTAAATCATAGCGGCCGATGCCTGCATGAGTGTCAATCACGCGCAGGGCTGCCTCCTTGCGCTGCATATAGAGCAGTACACGGGTCAGAACGATATGTTTGAACACATCGGCAAAATTTCCGGCGTGATAGGCGTGACGATAATTCATATTCAGTATTCCGGTGTTCGAAAGCGCAGTGCTGCAGGCGGGATTCAAAGCAGGACGCTTTGTCATGGTCAATGCCATATATCTGTTCAGACGGGATTATGCCATAACCAGCATACCGGATGTGCAGTCAATCTGATTCTGCCTTTTAGACCGGTTATGTAACAGTCCGGTGACGCTCAGCAGTTTCAGGAAAAGTGATAACCGCCTCCGCGGGGAAAAGAAAACGGCGCTATGTCTGGTTTTGTCGTTCTGATCGTTCTTTTCGGCGCATTGCTGCATGCGAGCTGGAATGTCATCGTCAAATCCGGCACAGATAAATATCTCAATGCCGTTCTGGTCTGTGGTGCTGCTGGTCTGGTGGCGCTGGTGCTGATCCCGTTTCTACCGCTGCCATTAGCCCCTAGCTGGCCTTATATGATTATATCAACCGTTTTTCAGGTCTGTTACCTGTTCATGGTTGCTGCCGCCTACAGCAACGGGGATATGAGTCTGGCCTATCCGCTGATGCGCGGGACGCCGCCTTTGCTGGTCGCTATGGCTGCGGGTCCGCTGATCGGTGAAGTGCTCGGTGCCGGACAATGGCTGGCAATCGGGTTTATTTCCTGTGGTGTCTTAACAATGGCACTTGGCAGCCGCCGGAAAACGGCGGCAGGGCAAAACACGTCCCGCACCGTGATAATCGCTCTGGTCAATGCCTTATTCATTGCAGGATATACGCTGGTGGATGGTATCGGTGTGCGTGTATCCGGCAATGCAATATCCTATACGCTCTGGGCATTCCTGTTTAACGCAATCCCCGTGGTGAGCTGGGGGATATGGAAATACCGCGGACAGCTTGTCGGGCATATCAGGCAGCGCGGCCATCTGGCGATGATCGGCGGTGCAGGCACACTTGGCTCTTATGGTCTGGCACTCTGGGCAATGACCATGGCACCGGTTGCGATGGTTGCAGCCTTGCGGGAGACCTCAATCCTGTTCGGCATGATCCTCTCTCTCTTTTTGTTACGGGAGCATATCAGCCTGAAACGTCTTGCCGGAGCTTTACTGATTGTCTGCGGCACAGTGCTGATGCGGCTGGTCTGACAGGACTGATATCCGATAAAAATAAAGCTGTGCTGATTTATCGTCTGTCGGAACGGCTATATTTTTGTATGGTGCTAAAATAACTCCTTCAGGAATTCTTACATGACATTGCGCGTTGCACCCCAAATCGGCCATTCGGCCTGTCCGCATGATTGCCCTTCCACCTGCGCGCTCGATGTTGAAATTCTGGACAGCCATACAATCGGGCGTATTCGCGGTGCCAAGGATAACAGCTATACGGCTGGCGTTATCTGCGCCAAGGTCGCGCGTTATGCCGAGCGCGTTCATCATCCTGAACGCATGCTGAAACCGCTGATCCGCAAGGGTGCCAAGGGAAGCGGGCAGTGGCAGGAAATCTCATGGGCTGACGCACTGGATCTGACCGCAGAGAAATTTCTCAAAGCCGAAGAACAATACGGTTCCGAGAGTATCTGGCCGAATTATTACGCGGGAACCATGGGGCTGGTGCAGCGCGATTCTATCAACCGTCTGCGCTATGCCAAAAAATATTCCAATATGTTTTCCAGCTTCTGCACCAATCTGGCATGGACAGGCTATATGGCCGGCACCGGTGCCCTGCGCGGGCCTGATCCGCGAGAGATCGCCAAGTCCGATTGCGTGGTGATCTGGGGAACCAATGCCGCCGCCACGCAGGTCAATGTCATGACCCATGCGGCACGCGCCCGTAAAGAGCGCGGTGCGAAAATCGTGGCGATTGATGTTTATGAAACCGCGACCATCCGGCAGGCGGATATCGGCATTGTGCTGAAACCTGGCACAGACGGGGCTTTTGCCTGCGCGGTGATGCATGTGCTGTTTCGTGATGGTCTGGCGGATTGGGATTATCTCAACCGCTATACGGATGCGCCTCAAGCACTGGAGCAGCATCTGCAAAGCCGGACACCGCAATGGGCGGAAGCGATCACCGGTGTATCTGTTGAGGATATTGAGGCTTTTGCTCAGCTGGTGGGAACGACAAAACGCACTTATTTCCGTCTGGGCTATGGTTTTTCCCGCCAGCGTAATGGCGCGGTGAATATGCATGCTGCCTCCTGCATTGCGGCTGTAACCGGTGCATGGACGCTGGAGGGCGGCGGTGCTTTCCATTCCAATTCCGGTATTTTCGGCATGGATAAGTCGGAGATTGAAGGCTCCGCATTTGCCGATCCGTCGGTCAGATCGCTGGATCAGTCGAAAATCGGCCGTGTGTTGACCGGTGACGCAGAAGCGCTCTATGGCGGGCCTCCGGTGATGGCAATGCTGATCCAGAACACTAATCCGGCCAATGTTGCGCCGGAACAGCGTCTGGTGCGGCAGGGCTTTATGCGGGAAGACCTATTTACCGTGGTGCATGAGCACTTCATGACCGATACAGCGAAAATGGCTGATCTCGTGCTGCCTGCCACGATGTTTCTGGAGCATGATGATATTTATCGCGGCGGTGGTCAGCAGCATGTTTTGCTAGGTGCCAAACTGATTGAAGCCGCGGGTGAGGCCCGGGAAAATATCTATGTTATCAATGAACTGGCCAATCGCTTAGGCGTTGGTCATCTGGATGGTTTTAATCTGCCAGCGCGTCAGCTGGTCGATAATCTGCTGATTAAAAGCAATATGCCGGATTTTGAAACCATGCGGGAGCAACGCTGGCTTGATAAGCAGCCGGATTTTGAAAAGTCCCATTATCTCGATGGTTTCGCATGGCCTGACGGTAAATTCCGCTTTCGTGTGGACTGGCAGAAACAAACGTCACCGGATCGCCCGCCGCAAGCTATGGGGCTTCAGGGGCCTTTTGCGGACATGCCGGAATTTCCGGATTATTGGGCAAGCAATGAGCTGGCCGATCCGCAGCATCCGTTTAAACTGACCACATCACCGGCACATAATTTCCTCAACTCGACTTTTGCGGAGACACCAACCTCTCTGGCAAAGGAAATCCGGCCACAACTGCTGATCCGCGACGATGATGCGGCAGAGCTGGGATTGGAAGATGGTGCGCGGGTACAGATCGGCAATCAGCGCGGTGAACTGGTACTACATGTCCAAATCCAGCAGGCCAATGATAAATTGAACGGAGCCAAGAAACTGCGTCGCGGTGTTGTGGTTTCGGAAGGCCTGTTCCCGAATTCATCTTTTGAAGGCGGCGAGGGGATTAATATTCTGACCGGTGCGGATGCGGCCGCGCCGCATGGCGGAACGGCGTTCCACGATATTAAAGTCTGGATCAGGCCTTTCGAGGAGAAGACAGTTCAGGCTGCATAGACCGGAAACAGAGCGGGGGGCATGAATTATGACAGGAAGTAATGCTGCTCCGCGACGGCGCTGGTGGTTGCGCGGTTTGCTGATCGTCATCTTGTTAGTCTGTGCCTATATTCTTGGTGCGGCTTTCTTTGTCCGCTCCGTTTTGGAAAAAGTGTTGTTTGTCGGAAACCTGTCGTTTCCGACCCAGACGCATGATCCGTATCAACTGGGTTATCGCGGTGATCCGCAGCAGGCTTTCGGCATTGCGTTTGAGACCGTGCACTTTACGGGCGAGCTGGGCGAGATGCCTGCATGGTTTGTACCGCCCGCTAAGACTGCGATTTCACCGGAGATTGCCGCGATTTATGTGCATGGCATTGCCGGTCATCGGGAGGATGGCTACCGGCATATGTCCGTGCTGCGTGAGGCCGGTATACCGGTTTTGCTCATCAATTATCGTAATGACGATAATGCACCGCAATCCTCCGACGGCATTTATAGTTTCGGTTTAAGCGAATGGCGTGATCTGGACAGCGCTGCCCGCTATCTGCGCCAGCGTGGATTTAAGCGGCTTATCATTGCCGGAGAGTCACTGGGCGGCGCAATTACCGGCGCATTTTTGAAGAATATTGAATTGCAGGATCGTGTTCGGCCTTATCAGATTGAGGCGCTGCTTCTTGATTCACCGGCGCTGAGTTTTGCAATGGTTGTCCGGCATCATATACGCAACCTGCATCTGCCTCTGAGTGGTCTGATAGAACCTGTCGCTCTGAAGTTATTTGCCTATAAGCATGGCACGGATTTACAGCAGGCGGACAGTCTGAATGCAGTTGCGAATTTTAACGGCAGGCTGTTTGTCTCTCATGGCAGCGGAGATCGTATTGTGCCTGTCAATATCAGCGATACGCTTGTGACATCGCGCTATAATCTGACCATTATCTGAAAACCCATGCAGATCATTTGCAGGGCTGGCATGAAAATCCCGAGCGCTACCGGCAGGCCATGCTTGAGTTTTTAAAACCGGTTATTGAGAAATAGTCTTTAACAAAAAAGCCCGCGCCGGTGACAGCGCGGGCTTTGTTCAAAGCATAGCTAAAAATTAGCCTTCGTATTTCAGGCGGAAGTTGGAAAGTGCAACAGCAGCATTCAGACCCTTCTGACCCTGAATGGAGATCGGCTGCAGGGAAATATTCTTCCATGTGCCACCGGTCAGGACATTGGTGCCTGCTCCGATACCGATCGTTGCATTGGCTGATGCGCCGACATAGCTGCCGCGCAGTGCGCCTTCAGGGCGAACGGTTGGTGCCCAAACGGCCCATGCCAGCTGGCCGGCATTGTAGAAGCCGATATCCACACCGATTTTGGTGATCTGGCCGCTATAGCGCTCGGCAGGTGCGCCGCGCTGTGCAGGCTGGAATACGCAATCCAGATCCTGACGGCTGCCAATGATAACACCGATTGACGGCTGGAAATCGCAGGTCAGAACGCCGACTTCCGAACGTGGCTGAACAACGGCATTACGGGAGGAAACCATGTCGGCAGCAGATGCTGAAACAGCAAAAGTACCGGCGGCAAAAAAGGCCATAAGTGCAACAGAGTTACGGAGAGACATGATATCTTCCTCTTCTTATTTTTAGACGCATCCATGAAAGTGTAAAATGGCTTTCGGTAAAGATGCGTGTTGAAACTACAGTTAAAGCGTTTGAACGCTCAAAGTCTCTGCCTGAAAAGCAACCATAATGACGGGAATCATCTGATTGCTGAACATGCAGCACAAATGTGATATGTGGCTATTTAGGGTAATATCGTGGCACGTTAAGAGGAAATTAACAATTTGTTATTTCATCACGCGCTAATGAGTATCTGTGTTGCTGAATTGCCATGTTTTTCAGAACCGGAAGCCATAGCGAAATTACGCAGAGCCTGCGGATAGAGCTGATGCTCTGCGGTCAATACGCGTGCTGCCAGCGTTTCAGCCGTGTCACCCTCGGTAATGGCCACCGCTGCCTGCGCAACAATCGGGCCTTCATCCATACCTTCAGTCACCAGATGTACGGTGCAACCGGCCAGTTTCATACCGGCATCCAGCGCACGCTGATGTGTGTGCAGACCCGGAAACAGCGGCAGGAGGGAAGGGTGAATATTGAGGATACGTCCTTCATAAGGCGCAATGAATCGGCCGGATAGCAGGCGCATATAGCCTGCAAGGCAAACTATATCCGGAGCGATTGCAGCCAGTTGCGCAAGAATGGCATCTTCATGCGCTTCTTTGGAAGCATAGTCTTTGCGGACAAAAACATGGGTCTTGATGCCTGCGGCCTGTGCTTTCGCCAGACCGCCGGCTTCTGCCTTGTCGGAGATGACGGCAACAACTTCTGCCGGATAATCCGGTGCCTGTGCCGCGCGGATCAGCGTCTCCATATTGGAGCCGCCGCCGGAGATAAAAATGACCACGCGTTTGCGCGGTGCTGAAGGCACGTGGCTCATAGGGAAAGTGTGCCCTGATAAACGACGCCCTGATCTTTTGCCTCACGCGCAATCATGCGGCCGAGTGTGACAACAGTTTCGCCTTCGGCTTTCAGTGCCTGAGCAACAGTTTCCGCTTTGTCAGCAGAGACAACAACAATCATGCCGATGCCGCAGTTGAAGGTGCGCAGCATTTCATGGGCTTCAACACCGCCGGTTTTGGCCAGCCATGAGAAAACAGCCGGAACCGGAATCGCAGACAGATCAATTTCAGCCGCCAGTGCTTCCGGCAAAACGCGCGGAATATTGTCAGGGAAGCCGCCGCCGGTAATATGCGCGAGTGCTTTAATCGCGCCGGTCGAGCGGATAGCCGACAGCAGGGATTTCACATAAATGCGGGTCGGGGTGAGCAGGGCTTCACCCAATGTCTTATCGGCAGCAAAAGGTGCTGCATCCTGCCAGCCAAGGCCGGACAGTTCAACAATGCGGCGTACCAGCGAGAAACCGTTGGAATGAACACCGGAAGAACCAAGGCCGAGAATAACATCACCGGCTTCCAGATCACCGGCAGGCAGCAGCTGACCGCGCTCTGCGGCGCCAACCGCGAAACCGGCGAGATCATAATCACCGTCGCGGTACATGCCTGGCATTTCAGCGGTTTCACCGCCGATCAGCGCACAACCGGATTGCAGACAGCCTTCGGCAATGCCTTTAACAATCGCTACACCCTGTTCAGGATTGAGTTTGCCGGTGGCAAAATAATCGAGGAAGAACAGCGGCTCTGCGCCCTGTACCACGAGGTCGTTGACGCACATGGCAACCAGATCAATACCAACTGTGTCGTGACGATCTGCATCAATAGCGATTTTCAGCTTGGTGCCGACACCGTCATTGGCCGCTACCAGAACCGGATCTTTAAAGCCTGCGGCTTTCAGATCAAACAATCCGCCGAAGCCGCCGATTTCCCCGTCAGCACCCGGACGGCGCGTGGAGCGCACCAAAGGCTTGATCTTGTCGACCATGCTGTTGCCCGCATCAATATCCACACCGGCATCGGCATAGGTCAGGCCATTTTTCGCGTCAGCGGCTGCAGGGGATGGGGTTTTCGACTGTGGCATTGGTAGCTCCCGATACACAGCGCAGCCGTAAGGCCGATGGAAGAACGGCAGGGCAGGCTGCGGTTAATGCTTCAAGCAGGCGCAATGACACGAGATTGCTTTATCCGCAAGCATCTTTCGTCATTTTTAACTGATAAACACCATGTTATGAGATGAGCAGAGCATATGTCGCAGTTAATTTACTCTGTCGCTGCAATGAAAGCAGGTGTGATAGGTCCTAGAGCGGTTTACGTCCGGATTGGATCATCGCGCTCGCTCTGGATTCTTTATTTGGTTGCATTATCACAGCCGTCAAGTTGATCCAACTTGACATAATCAAGAAGTCAAGTTGATCCAACTTAACTGTGAAATGCTCTATCTTGACCGGAGGCTGAAATGCGACATATTCAGACTTTTTAAGCAATGGCGGTTTTATATGAGCAAATCGGATACCACACCACCTAAATCGCCATCCCCCCGTGCATCGCGGGCAAAGTCGGAGGCGCTGGTAAAAACCACGCCGCAACAGGTTATCATTCCCGCGACTGAGAATGAAGTGCGTCTGGATGTGCAGGTCAGTGCACTCGGTGCAACCGTGCGTAAACAGGCTTTTTTCTGGCTGTTTGCAACGGTTGTTTTTGTTCTTTTCTTGACCGTGTTCAGTTCCATTTTGCTGCCCTTTGTAGCCGGACTTGCTCTGGCTTACTTTCTTGACCCTGTGGCCGACCGGCTTGAGCGTTTCGGGATGTCGCGTCTGGTAGCAACCGTGGTTATCCTGATTACCTTCGTCTTTGTGTTGGTGCTGGGGCTTATCATCATCGTGCCGGTGCTGGTTACACAGCTGGCCGAGTTCATTTCGAAATTTCCGGGTTACTTTACGCAGCTTCAGTCGCTGATTGCCCATCAGGATTCTGAATGGCTGCAGAAATATCTCGGCATTAACAGCACGGTCATCAAAGATAATCTGAGCGGATTTCTCAAGCAGGGAGCCGGCTTTCTGACCACTTTGCTGCAATCGCTGTGGAATTCCGGCAAGTCGCTGATTGATATTGCCGGTCTGTTTGTGGTGACACCGGTGGTTGCGTTCTACATGCTTCTCGACTGGGACCGCATGGTCAATACGATTGATTCATGGGTGCCGCGCGATCATGTGAAAACTGTGCGCCAGATCGCCCGTGAGATGAATGATGCGATTGCCGGTTTTATCCGCGGTCAGGGCACGCTGTGTCTCATTCTCGGAACATTTTACGCTGTCGGCCTGACGCTTACCGGTTTGAATTTCGGCTTGCTGATCGGCTTGTTCGCCGGTCTTATCAGCTTCATTCCCTATATTGGTTCGATTGTCGGTCTGGTGCTGGCAATCGGTGTGGCGCTGGTGCAGTTCTGGCCGGATTGGGTGATGGTTGTTATCGTCGCCTGTGTGTTCTTTGCAGGCCAGTTTATTGAAGGCAATATTCTGCAACCGAAACTGGTGGGCAAATCTGTTGGCCTGCATCCGGTATGGCTGATGTTTGCTCTTTTTGCCTTCGGTTCGTTCCTTGGCTTCACGGGGATGCTGATTGCTGTGCCTGCTGCGGCGGCAGTCGGGGTGCTGGTACGCTTTGCAATCGGGCGGTATCTGGAATCGCCGATGTATAAAAGCAGCAACGGAGAAAACTGAGCCGGAAGTTTTCAACAGCTTTGTCCACAGGCTTGTGGGTCACGGGGATAAGCTCAGACAACCGGCGCATTCGTGCCGGTTGTGCTTTTCTAAAGGGGGGAAAGCAGTTACTGCATCATTCTGACCTGTATTTTGAAGATTTGACAGGTTCTGTGATGGAACAGCTTGAACCCCGCCCCGAAATCATGTGATGAATTTGTATGATTTGTATGCAGGCCGGAATTCGGGCTAATAATTTTGGGTAATTATGTCTGCTGAGCACCGACAAATGCCGCTCATTCTTCAGCATGAGCCAGGCTTTACGCGCGATGATCTGGTTGTCACCGGATCGAACCGTGCGGCTGTCGATCTGATTGATCGCTGGCCGGACTGGCCGTCGCCTGTCGCGTTGCTTGTCGGACCAGCCGGAGCCGGTAAGACGCATCTGGCCGCCATCTGGCGCAGCCAGAATGATGCAGCAATCCTCGATCCGCACGATATTGATGCACAGTCACTGGAAATCGCTGCACAGCGACCGGTGCTGATTGATGATATCGGTGCAGAAGCTTTCGATGAAACCGGTCTGTTCCACCTGATTAACACCATTCGGCAAACCGCAGGCAGTTGCGAAAAGGGTCAGTCGCAGGCATCATTGCTGATGACGTCGCAATTACAGCCGTCGCAATGGAATGTGTCACTGCCTGATCTGGTCTCCCGCCTGAAAGCGGTGACAATTGTCGATATTTCCGAGCCGGATGATTATCTGCTGAGCACAGTGATTTACAAGCTGTTCGCCGATCGTCAGGTCAGTGTTGATCCGGCGGTTATCAGCTATATTGTCAGCCGTGTTGAGCGCTCGCTCGACAGTGTGATTGTGCTGGTTGATCTGCTCGATCATATGGCTCTGCAACAAAAAAGCCGGATTACCAAAGCGCTGGCAATACAGGCTTTGCAGGCAATGGCAGATGCATTGCCTGACACTTCATCTCAAAACTGATTTTTCTATTTGCCGACCGGCTGTTGCGGATAAACCGGCGCAACCAGTCTGCTATTCTGTGTTTTCGCTGTGGTGCCACTATTGTTTGGTACTGCGGCAGGGCGGATTGACCCTGTGGTCATACCGGAATGTTGAGACGCTTGCGGTGCGGAGACTGCACGAAATGAGCGTGCCTGGGCTTGTTGATTTTTGATAATCAGCTGATCTTCCTGCACCCAGCCAATAATATTGGTGGATGGTACAACCACGCGGTGCCAGCGTCCGACCTTGGCATAGGAGCGCATCTCGCGGCCTTTTTCGACGCGGCCGACAGTCTTGGCCTTATCCCATGCTTTTTCGTGAATGGTCAGATCCTGTCTGGCAATAATTGCTTTCGGCACTTTGAATGCACCACTGGCATGACGGCTGTTGTCATCCGGTGCGGATTTTCCGACCGGAGGTAAAGCGGGCATCGTGTTCTGCGGTGCAGGTTTTGGCGGTACGATCTGAACTGCTGCCGGTTTGCTATCCGGACGTGGCGCAAGAGCGGCAACCTGTTTCGGAGGTGACTTCTGTTCACTGGCAACGCTCTGGCCGATATTCAACGGCGGCCTGCGTATCGGAGACGGCGGTGTCACAGCCGGTTCAGTATTTCTGGCGGTCTCCGCATTCCTGCTCTGAGACTGCACCGATCTGCGTTCTGAACTGGCTGTAGCAGTCGAACCGGAACGGGATGCGGAACTATTGGTCGCTGTGCGGAACAGGCCTGATACGCTGGCAGACGGGCTGCGGCTTTGCGATGTCGCCCAGAGTGCTGCAGCACCAATCACCACAATTGCACCAACGGTCAGAACAGCCGTCGTGGACTGTCCCGAGCTTTTGCCGCGCGTCGAGCGCTTTTTGCGGGAAGTGGTTTTTCTCGGAGCCATATGTCTGCGCCTTTATATCGGTCAGCATTCAGATGCACTGAACCAAGCTGAGTATTTCGAATCTGCCAGTCTACAAGCTACCGCGCGAATCTTCGTATTTGGTTACTATGCTCACCTTTTGTTCTCTGTGTCCGGCGTAAAATAACTTATTTTCGGCACAATATCGGCCAGAAACAGTCCCGAAGCAGGCGCAGCATTTTTGCGCGGCCGCTTCTGACCGCGCCGGATTAACCAGCCATCTGCAGCTGACCATTACACACGGCCCGTGTGCAGAGGAAAATATGGAGCGTATGAAACAAAATGAAAAAGCTTGTTTTGACATTGAGTGTTCTCGGCACCGTTCTGGGATTGTCAGCAGCGCCGGTCTTTGCGGGACAGACCGCAGCCGCTGCCTCGAAAACTGACATGACAAAAATGCAGCATGGCACGGATAAGGCTGCCGGCGGGCCGGGCATGATGATGGATGCGGCAGGCGGAAAAATTCTGACCACTGCAGAAGGGCACACGCTGTATACGTTCGACAAGGATAGCGGCGGCATGTCCAATTGCGATGCCTCATGTCTGAAAATCTGGCCGGCTTATCATGCCTCCGCTAAAACCAAAGCGGTTGCGCCATGGTCCAAGGTGAAAGCTTCAGACGGTAAGGACATGTGGGCTTATAACGGCAAGCCGGTTTATACCTATATTAAAGACAAGAAAGCCGGTGATATGGAAGGCGATGGTGTCGGTGGCAACTGGCACGTTATCAAATAAAATTTGTGTTTCCGCTCTGATATAGGTCTTGCTCATCAGGTTGAAATATTTGATGGGCAGGACTTTCTGTGTGCTAGAGCGCCATGTGCCAGACTTGGCACACAAAGGACGCTCTAATACTTTAAAATTAGAGCATAATTTCACCTTAAACTGATCCAGGTTTAAGGAATTATGCTCTATCTTCCCTGCGTAACAGGAATGGAAAATTGTCTTGAGGGAGTGATATGGCACATATTTTTCGGCGGGCTGAAGAGCGGGATCTCATTGAAATTGTGGCCATGCTTGCCGATGATGTTTTGGGGGCAGCGCGTGAGGATCAGTCCGTTCCGTTGAACAAAGCCTATCTGGATGCCTTTGCCGCAATCGGGCGGGACGAGAACCAGTTCTTGCTGGTTGTCGAGGCTGACGGGCAGGTTGCCGGTTGTCTTCAGCTCAGTTTTATTCCGGGTCTTTCAAGGCTTGGGATGTGGCGCGGGCAGATTGAAAGCGTGCGGATTGCCCGTGATTATCGCGGGCAGGGCTTGGGCAGGCAGATGCTGGAATGGGCAATCGGTCAATGCAGGGAAAAAGGCTGTGGTCTGGTGCAATTGCACACGGATGTCTCGCGCAAAGATGCGATCCGTTTTTATGAGCAGCTTGGTTTTAAAGCCAGTCACGCCGGAATGAAGCTGGCTCTCTAAAATATTTGCAATCATTTGCATCGAATATGCTGCTGCTGCGTTATTGTCAGACCGGAGTATTTTCTCTGAACCGCTTTGAAACAGGAGATACAATCAATGGTAGATACTGCAAAAATCAAAGAGCATTTTGAAGTGATCGGTGCAGACGGTGTTCACGTTGGCATCGTCGATCATGTGGAAGGTGACCGTATCAAGCTCACGAAAAACGATGCCGGCGCACATCATAAGCACCATCATTATATTTCACTGGGGCTGGTTGCAGATATTGAGGGCAACAAGGTTCGTCTTTCAGCCAATGCTGATGTTGCGATTACATTCGAGGAAGAGAAAGACGGTAAAGCCGCTATGTGAAGCTGCTCCGGTTCTCCGATAATCAAACCCGCCATTTCCTGAATGGCGGGTTTTGTTTTGCAACATTTAATAAGTGTAGAAAAGGATCGGAATAAACCCTGCGGTCTGTAAATGCTCGACCGTTTCGAAAAACGGGAATGCAACAAAGAACACCAGCCCGTCAAAGAACGTATTATAGAGCGTTTTCGGACGGATGGTCAGGGTTTCCACATCTCTGTAACCGGAGAAACGCGGGAAAAAGCGCGGCACTTCAAGCTTATAATCGCGATAAGGCTGGCCGAAAGTGTTTTCGAGATAGCCTTCCTCGGCAAGAATAACGAACAGGAATGTGATGTAGCAGGCGATTGTCAGCAGGAGCGCGACACCGAGACTGCCGGTGAGGCAGCCGATACCAAATGCACCGATTGTGCTGAAAACATAAAGCGGATTGCGGCTCAGGGAATAGGGGCCGGTGCGAATGATCTGCGCGCCTTTGTGCCCGCCGATATATAATGTGCACCACATGCGGCCGAGAATGGCCACCATGATAAAACCGAGGCCGAAGGCCTCAATATATTCATGAGTACCGCGCGGCCATGCAGAGCGTACGAAAAGCAAAGCAAGGAATAAGAGAACTATAATAATCGCTACGGCAAGGCGCCGGCGTGCCTGATAGCGGCTCATTTCTTTCATGGATTGCATTGGGCAGGACCTGTGTCTGTGGATTTACTATCATGGAAACAGAGTCATTATCGCAGAGAGGATCGTCTGTTATGACGATCACATATCTGTTCTTCAGAAAGCGGATTATTTTATGTCCGTATTTATTCCTTGCCCGAATGTAGACGATTTAACCGCGTGGCCCAAACAGGATGATGCCTGCACCGGCGAGTGCCAGCATACCGCCGGTAATGTCCCATCTGTCCGGCGAGAAATCCTCTGCCAGCCGCAGCCATAATAATGAGGCGATAATATAAATGCCGCCATAGGCCGCATAGGCACGGCCTGCAGCCTCAGCATCAATAAATGTGAGCAGCACAGCAAACAGGATCAGGGATGCAATGCCCGGCAGCAAAAGCCATACGGGTTTATCCAGTCTCAGCCATGCCCAGAACGCAAAGCACCCTGCAATTTCAGCAACCGCAGCCAAAGCATAAATAAGAATCTGTGAGACGGGGTTCATAGCCGGCGGTACTCCTGATATCTGCATGTAATCTCATAAAGCATAATAATCTTACCGGTTTAAGAAATCGCACAATCATTTCAAAACGGAACAGAGAGTGATGAGATTGTTCATTTCCTGTTCAATTTCTGTGTTCTAGAACCTGCACTGCGAGCGTATATTGGTGAGACTGCTTCGGTGGCCGGAAACTGTATCTGCTCTGTTTTTTTAAAGGCTTCACCATGAGCATCAGCTCATACAGGAAGGAAATTCAAATGAGCACAATGTCGATTGCGACAAATCTGTCCCGCGCCGTGTTGTTTCTGGCAGTCGTTGCCGGTGCTTACACAGTTGATACCGGAACAGCATCAGCTCAGGAAGTACGGCAATGTGCCTCTGAAGGGGGCGTGTGCCGCATTCCTTATCCGACAGAAGTAATTTACGGCAGCGGAAGACGGGCAACATCGCGCTTTATTAATCAGCCGCAGGTGCGTTGCTCGAACTCCGTCTTCGGCGACCCTGCATATGGCAGAGCCAAAACCTGCTCTTATGTTGTTCGTTATGACGGACGTGACCGCGGCGGTTACGGACGCGATCGTGACGGGCGTGGCGGTTATGGACGGGATCGTGATAATGACCGTGAATGGCAGCGTTGTGCACGGGAAGGCCAGTATTGTGATTTCTCCGGCCGCAAGCGCGTACGTTACGGCACACAGGATCGCTTTGTTGAGCGTGTATTCCGTGGCGGCGTAAATTGTGACAACCGCACATTCGGTGATCCGGATCGCGGCACAGCGAAGAGCTGCTATGTCCTTGATTGAGATTGATGCATAGTGAACCCGATAAAAAAACCGGAGCTTTTCAGCTCCGGTTTTTTGTTTTTACTTGGCGAATTCAACAGAAGGTGGTGTGATCTTCGGGCTGAGAGGTGCTTTTTTCAGCTCTTTTGCATCCAGATCAAAGCTTTTGATATCGATGCCGCGCAGAACCTGATCATCATACATTTTTACATAGTATTTTTGATTTTTCAGATCGGCAATCGTTGACCACTGGGTGTATTCCAGCGGAATTTTCAGCTCTTTCGCGGTCTGAATCCAGCCTTTCGGAATATCGAAATTGTTGAGAATGTGCTCGGTCAGACGCACAGCATCGTCACCGCTTGGCTGTTTTTCAACTGTTTGCACATAGGCCGCGGCGCGCACAAAGCGCGATGGCGGGGTCGAGTCACCCGGAATGCCAAGCAAGCCTGATCCCTGACCCAGCGGTGAGAATGTCGTGCCGGCGATTTTGAGATCCGGTGCATTGAGCGGCGACATTTTCAGGAAGTTTCTGAGATTGGTCATATGCCAGTCAAAAGACGGCGAATTGGTCATGACGCCCACAGGATTGTCGTAAATCTTGAGCTTGCCATCAACCGGTTCAATCACAATCGAAGCGCCGCTGGCATCATGAATTGTATAATGCAACGGTGGCGCAAACCCCATTTGTGGCTGAACGACATTAATGACGCTCATATCCTGAATGGCGGTTTTGACTTCTTCAACGGTTGCGAAATTGGTCAGAACCCAGCTCAGAACATCCCATGGTGCCAGAGATTTTTCTTTGTCGGTTTTGGAACCGTCGGCATAGCCTGCAAATTCAGGGAAATACAGAACGCCGCCGGCAAGACCTTTTTCATTCATACCGTCAACAAGAGTGGTCTCGCCAAGGGCATTCATGCCGATGGCAGCATATTTACCCTTCCAGCTCATACCGGCTTTGCCGTCGGCACCGGTTGTGTGCAGCGTATAGGCGCGCGGAATAACCAGAGCATTGGACTGCAGCTCAATTCCGAATTCCATAGTGCGGGCATAAATGCCGCTGCCGTCTGTTGTCGGCAACAGGAAGCTGGTGCAGGCAGCTGCCGCATAGGGCGCTGAAACAGCGGCAATAACAGTCAGGGCGGTGGCTGATTTTACAAATTTGTTCTTAAGGAAGTACGGGAAGCTCGGTTTCAAAAGGATGCTCCTTCCAGAGAAATGGACAAAAACTTTTATCACGCTTTGTGTGAATCAGATATGAAGAAATCTATTGAAAAATTGGTTTAATCTTGATCTTATTCTGGTGGTTTCTCAAAGTGTAAATATAGACAGTGCAGTTATATCGTTTTGCAGGCATTGCTTATTGAGGGGCGATAAAAATATGAAGTGTTTATCAGGAATCAGTACTGCACATATTATCTTTGCCGCATGTATAAGTGCTGCAAGCATCGCCAGCGGACAGGCTTTGGGGGCCGATATTCTGGCGCCGCAGCCCGTTGCCAAATTTGATGAGCGACGCTGGAAAGTGATTGTCAGTCCTTATATCTGGGCGGCTTCTCTGGATGGTCATGCCAATATTATGGGTCGCCGTACCAATATTGATGTGCCTTTCTCGGATATTTTCGAAAATCTTGATTTCAGCGCCATGGGCAATGTGGAAGTCACAAACGGCCTCTATGGGGTGTATTTTGACGGACAATATACCAAAACCAGTCAGGATGAATCATTCCATGACCAGACTTTGGGAGCGGATGTTACGATGACAACGCTCTCCGCCGGTGCGTTTTTCCGTGCGGTTGAAGTACCGCTGGAAGGCGAAACTGTTTTCGGTACGCAGCGGGTGTTTGCGATTGAGCCGACTGCCGGTCTGCGCTGGACGCAGCTTAAAGTCAATTTCATGCTGGATCGCTGGTCTGAGCGTCGTAAACTGGAATGGACGGATCCGTTCGTCGGAGCGCGTATTCAGGCGGATCTGACGGATCGCTGGCATTTATTTGCTGAGGCGGATGTTGGTGGTTTCGGTGCCGGTGCAGATTTGAGTGCGCAGGGACAGGCCTATCTCGGCTATCGCACGCATATCTTTAATCAACCGGCACTACTGCGCTTCGGCTACAGGGCGCTGTATCAGGATTATGATGGGGGCGATGTGCTCGGTCACAGATTCAAGTGGAATGTTACCGAGCACGGGCCTGTTGCCGGTGTCTCACTGGTTTTCTGAGCTTAATGCCATTGGCCGCTTGCCTGTTTGATCGGGCAGGCGGCTTGTTTTTGTTCAGAAGCTGATTTCATCAGAGGGCTTAACTGCTACGGATGCAGCATCGGTGCCAAAGCCATTCAGTGTTTCATTATGGTGCTTTATAATATCCGTATAAAGCAGAGTGTCGGAGTCACCCGTCATATGACCATCTGCAAGCAGGGTCACGTCATAGCCCAGTGATATCGCACGTCTCACTGTCGTATCAACGCAGAACTGTGTCATGCAGCCGCCGGTAATGAGATGCGTGACACCATGGTCTTTCAACCGGTCTGCCAGCTCTGTTTCGAGAAATGAATCCGAATATTTCTTGTGAACAAGGATATCATTGCCCGTGGCAGCGATTTCCGGACGCAATTCCCAGCCTGCAGTATCCTTTTCAAGTCTGTGACCTTTGGCGCCGTCATGCTGGATCAGAAAAACAGGGATATTGGCATCATGTGCCTTTTGCTTCAGCGCCTGAAGCCTGAATACGGTTTCATCCAGCGCGGCTTCAAGTTCAGGCATTCGTTGCGCTGACGCTTTACCGGCAATGATTGCCTTCTGAACGTCGATAATCAGGAGTGCAGTTGTCATTCTGTCAGAAACCTTGCCTTGGAATTTGTCTGCGATGCTTGTGTTATAAAATAGCAGAAACCGGACCAGAGACTAATTAAAATGGTTAGAGCGAGTTTTGCATGCCAAGTCTGACACACGGCACTCTATTGATAAATATCCCGCTCGCAGGCTTTCGCAATTTTCGCAGTAATATCTTCAACATCAGCCAGATCAAACATAACCTCGACAGGCGGAGTGTCGATGCGCACCGATAGCATGCTGTTGTTTTTCAGCTGTTTTATGAAGGGGACAGATTCTTCATCAGACCACAGGCCGACGGACATGAAGTTAGCAGAGCGCTCCCAAAGCATGGTTTGCGAGGCTTCATCGCCTGTTCTGTGAGTGACTTTGGTGGTTTCTGCCGCGCTTGAAGTGCCGGTCGTAAGAATTGCTGAAATTGTGGAATTATGACAGCGAAGCCCAAGAGCAACCGAGTCGAGCATGACTATTTTATTTTCACTGCCTCTGGGCAGCAGAAAAGCGGATATTTGCGCGCTGTCATCAATAGGGGATCTGTCTTCAGAGATGTGCCAGCTCTGAGATAGTGAGGGCTGATTTGTTTTTGGGAAAAGCTTGTCAAAGCAGGCCAGCCGCTGCGCAGGCTCTTCAATCACGCTGCATGAATTTGCTGAGGTCTGGGCTATGGCATTGGTTGCCCATAATGCAAATATGGCCATACCGGTCAGTATTATGCGCATTGATGCCCCCATGCAGCGCCACAAAAACGGAACAGATGAGCAGAGTAGCTTTGCTGATCTGCGGTGCTGTTCCGCTTGTTTTTGTTTTCAGATTAAGCTGATTTTTTGCGGCGCAGAAGCGTGGCAATGCCGCCTAAGAGCAGGCCGAGACCTGCGCCGATCAGGCCGAAGCTTAAGGCATTGGAACCGATATCGGACTGGTTGGCTGATGCAATAGAGGCCGCTGCTGTTGTAGCATCAGAGCCCCCGGCTTTTGCGTCCATCATTGCTACCATGCCTGGCTCGGAGCATTTAGGCAGAAGTGAATTCTTGGCTTCCGCGCTGTTAGCATAAGTATCCGATACGATTTTTTCGCATCTTTGCTGATCGGCAAGCGATACAGAGCTGGTGCCGAATTGCAGATACAGACCTGCTGCAAGGACGAGAACGCCGAGGCCGGTCAGGATAACAGGGCGGGATGAGGAATTTGCCTGAGCCATTAAGATTACCTTATTATGTTATAATGTTCGGAATAGAGTTGGAGTTTTATGCCAAGGCAAGTCTTTTTTCAGAATGAAGTGCTGAAAACAGGCAGCTATCAAGCATTATGCAATAATCAGATTGCGCCCCTGCCGCTTGGCAATGTACATTTTCTCATCTGCCTCCAGTAAAGACTGATCGAGATTGAAACCGGCCTCGCACAAAGTGACGCCGATACTGGCAGTGATGCTGACAGTTTTATTGTCGGAAGCGACAATGCGCAGAATACTTATTTCCCGACGAATATTTTCTGCATATTGATAGATGAAGCTGACATCCGCGCTGTTGATGAAGACGCCGAACTCCTCACCGCCAAGCCTTCCGGCAAAGCCGTTTCTCAGACTCAGGCGATTGAGCAGTGCGCCGATACGGCGCAACGCCGCATCGCCGGTTGCGTGGCCATATGTGTCATTGATGGTTTTGAAATGATCGAGATCGATAAACAACAGACCGCCGGTTTGCTGACTGTTGCTCGCTGTGATGAGCTTGTCAAAAAAAGTCGAGCGGTTCAGGACCCCGGTAAGACTGTCTTCGCGCGAATGTTTGATGAGCAGCGCATTGGCTTTTTCAAGCTCGCCCTGAATTTCCAAAGCTTTATTTCGCGCAATCCTGAGGCGTTCAGTATTCAGATAGTGCAATGCAGACATCGGAATAGCAGTCGCAAGCGGGCAGACAATCGTCATGATCAGTCCGGCTCCGGCCAGTTGCCCTCCCATCATAGGGACAAAAATACTGGTAATAATGAGGGTAAATATAAGCGCCAGCGCACCTGTTGCTAATGCTTTGAATAGAATGCGCCAATAATTAATCATATTTCGTGCTTCAGTATTGAAAGTCCGGCAGGAGAGAAATCGCGGGAGTTACTTTTAGCACGCCAGCTTCATTTTCTATAGATACTAATGAAACTGATTTTTGCGTCAGTCACGCAGCTTTTGTTACAACGGAAATATTATGAGATATCAGCTCAAAAGATAAGAAACTTCATTCTTTAAATGAGCTTTTTGTTTTTCTTCGGGGAAGAGCAGCTTCTGGCTGTGAATGACAGTTATTTGCGTATTTGAATCACCGCAACGCAGCGGGATAAGACTTAAACCGGACAAAATAACGGAAGTCTGCAATCTGAAATCTTATGTAAAAGGCTGCGTGAATGGCGATCCCGACTGGATTCGAACCAGTGACCGTCGGCTTAGAAGGCCGGAACTAATTTAATTAAAACAATGCTTTAAATGTAAAATGAGGCTTTTTGGCTGGTTAGAAGATCAATGGGTTGCAGTGATTTTGTAAACTAAAATCACTGTCCCTTTTTCTCCATTTTTAGAATCACTGCGTCGTTAGTTTGCTCATCATGTGCGAGATAGTGGGCTTCCAGTACTCTGGTCACGTCCTTGATAGAATGGCCGGAGGCTGCAGCAATTTCCTCAACAGTGGCTCCGCTTCTACGTGCCTTTGTGATGAACGTTCCTCGCAGGTCATGGAAGGTTACGCCGCTGATTCCAGCTCTTTTAATGGCGCGACCCCATGAGGTCTTAAAGCCGTCGCTTGTCCATGGTGTCCCCTGACTGCTGGTGAGTATTGTTACGGACTGTTTATCCATAGAATCGAGCATTGTTTTTAGGGTTGAATACACGCGAATTGTAACGCGCTTTCCTGTCTTAGATTGCTTTAGCCGGATGTGTTGTCCGTCATATGCAGACCATGTGAGATTAAGAAGGTCGCCTTGTCGTTGGCCTGTCCATAAGGCCAGCATCAGGGCGTGTATCAGGTTGTCGTTGAGTGCTTTGCTCGCAAGTTCGATTTGTTCATCTTTCCAGATGATATCGGCGCGAGTGCCTTTCCAAAGTCTACCGCCGCCCGTGCATGGGTTGCGGGTTATCAGCTCCATATCAAGCGCCCATGAAAAAACACGCTTCACCACCGCCCATGCTCTGTCGGCTTTGCGTGGTGTTTGCGCCATGGTATCTCGCCAGTCCTTAAAGACAGATCTTGCACCGTGCTCATTGAGGGCGATGATCGGCATATCACCAAACTCGGATGACAATTGAGCCAGAAAAGGATCATAATCCCTTTGGCTGACTGCACTGAGATCTGTGTAAGCCGGTGAAGTCTTATACTGCACAATCAGGCCAGCAAGGCTGTCGTTATCTGGTTGTACGGCTGCTTTGGATATTGCGTGAAACTCAGAAACAAATCCCGCAGGATCTCTGATCGGATCCACCATAAGACGCGGACCACCTCGCCATGCATAGTAGTACGTTTGCGTTTTGCCACCGGCCAAACGCTTTTTGACTTTATGCAGCCCTTTAAGTGGTACGCGCATGTTTCCGTGCTTTCCATGCCTCTAAGGCAGACATATTAGAATAATCGGTATTGCGATCCAATGAAGTTAACCATTCATCAAGGCGCAACCGTAAAAACCTTTGTCCCCGCGTTGAAGGTGTGAGCGCCACCGGTCTGACGGGGCAGACTTCCTTGAAGGTTTCTGTTGAGAGGCCGCAATATGCTGCAGCCTGATTTAAGGGCATAGCTGCAGGCCAGTAAGGCTGGTTTTTCATGTTCTGCCTCGTTCTGGTGCGGTTGGTGAGACTGTAGAGAATACATCATCGCGCGCATCAAGCATTGCCTTGGCGTACAGGAAACGTGCCTTTTCTATGGTGATGTCGGTGAGCTTCCTGCTTCCTCCGGCTGCGTTGTCTCTCCACTTCCGATGACGGTCAATATCCTCTTGTGTGGCATTCAAAGCTAAATGATTGATCAGTTCATCCCTTGTCATTGCTGGCCGACCTTTTTGACTTCCCAACAAAATAACCGATGAAGAACCACGCTAACCAAGAGGAAACCAGACCGATTGATAAGCTTATTTCTGTTATCATCGTAGTCCTCCTCACGTTGTATTTTTGTGTGTTGCTATACTGGAAAGTGCGCTACCGGCGATATTAACAGCATCGTGAGCAATAGTGTCCCATGAGCCATGTGATCTGTCCATTTTGCTGATGCGATCTAAAGCCTGCTCGTATCGGTCGCACTTCGCTTTGAGACTGTCAGATATAGGCGCGGCGTAGAGGGGATCAGCCGTGAACCCAATATTGATCTCAAAGTCGCTGAGCGGTTCGTGGCGAAAAAAGAAGGGGCGAATATGGCCGTAAACTTTATACGCGACCGGCTCCTGCGCCTTGATCTGCGCGAGTTCGGCTTCGAGTGCTTTGCGTCGCTTGTCCTGATCTACTGCGGATAAGATATAAGCTGAAACATCAGTCTCCAATTCCTTAATACGAGCATCCTTCGCCGCAATGATCTTGGCAGCTTCGGAGTGAAGGACGTATTCGCCGGTCTCATCCTTCCTCATATAAGCATCTTCTCCATGCAACCCGTGGAAATCCAGATCATATCGCTGTAACCCCGCCAGCGTATCGGTGGAAGGCGTGGCGCGGGTGTTTAGTTCGACCTGACAGCGTTCAAGCAACTCGCGAGCTAACCCGCCGATACCATGCGGAACAAGACATCCATTAGCGTCGAGTGCTAAAAGGCTATCAATTTGGGAGATCAATTCACTTGTCATGCTGCTGTTCTCCCTGCAATTTCTCAAGGCGCTGAGCGGCCATTTCGGCAAGAATTGCGTGATCTTCATCATTTAAAACAGGAACAGGCACAAAGACGACGTGAGATTTTTTGAAAGCCTCGACCACAGCAAGAGCCTTGCGAATTTGCGCGACTTTATTTGTCATTACGCTGCCCTTTCAGTGCCGGTGCTATTGGCGATGCGTTCAGCATGGCCTCAAATACCCATGCTGCCATGGCCGATTTTGGCGGAACGTGGTCAATATCCTCGCAACCTACTGGAACCGGAAGGCCTTGTCGTTCACACCAGAATTTCAAATTCTTTTCTGATGGTCTGCCGCCGGTTAGCCACATCATTAAATGACGCGCGGCAAAGGTCATTTCTTCTGTTTGCTTATTCAGTGTGGTGAAAACGGTATCAACGGCAACTGTTGCCATGCTCTCAAAATGCCGAGGGTCTGGAATAGGATTATCGCCACCGCACTTTTCAATAGCCATTTGATAGGCCACTTCTTTAATGAGTTCATCTCTGGTCACTCCCCGCCTCCCTGCGCCAAGGCTGCGCGGCATGCTGTAAGTCGGTCTGTGGCGGCGATGAAATAGGACTGGTCTTTTTCAATGCCAATGAACTTGCGGTCTTCTAGTGCTGCCGCTATGCCTGTTGTTCCGCTGCCCATACAATTATCCAGAACAGTTTCACCTTCATTTGAATATGTTCGAATGAGATACTGCATCAGTGAAACGGGTTTTTGAGTGGGGTGCAGATTACTTTTCTGCTTATCTGAAGCAAAAGTTATGACACTCCGTGGGTATCGCTCTGTTGAATTATAAGGCAGAGCATCGAATTTTTGGGTTCCGTATGTCGGCGTATCATCCTTGCGTTTAACGGCTGTCTTCCGAATATGCCCGGTTGTTTTTTGTGGGTTGTAGGTTGGCTGTGACCGGTAAAATACAAGAATATTCTCATGCGCCTTCATCGGGGCTTTCTTTGCATTGAGATGTCCAGTCGGAAGTGTTTTCTCCCAAATCCATTCATATCTGAGATAATTCAGGCATGACGAACCAAGGATTTTGTCAAAGGGTGTTTGCGCTGTCAGAACAACAACACCGCTTGGCTTAAGAACGCGCCAATATTCACGCCAAAGATCATCTAATGGGATATGGCTGTCCCATTTATTTTGCGTTGTGCCATAAGGCAGGTCAGCCAAAATTAGATCAACTGACGTATCAGGTAATGACGGCATAATTTCTAGGCAATCACCAAGATAAAGCTTCATTTGCCTGCCTCCAGCGCTAAGGCTGCGCGGCCTGCGGGGCGCAAATCGTTCGGAGTAAATCCGTCTGTAATATAACCATCATGCAAAAGCGTGATGCTCGGCTTCAATTCACCGCAACATGGGAATGTCCTGTGCAATTCAAGCCCAATGATAACTCCCTCAAAACGATCATAGTCAGCAGTGGCATCGCAAATAACTTCATCGCCAATTTTAAAGCGATTGAGGTCTGGAATGTCGATCATGCGGTTTTCTGTGGTCAGCTTCATTTGCCTGCCTCCGTGGTCGGGGCGCGGGGGACATGATATTTACCTGACATTACATACGCTCCTGTGGCTGGATTGGCTCATAAAGTGAGCGGCGGTGCTGAACTATCTTGGTGATTGGAGGCTTTGGATGCTTCTTGCCGGAAAGCTTTGATGACGGGCGCTTTGCGCCGATATGCTTCCCGCGAACGCTTGCAACTTTTGCTTTCTCTGCTACGTCCTGCCTCGTTTTTTTAATGTGGCAGTGAGAGTGAGCAGGGGCTAAGTTGCTTTCACGGTTTTCGCCACCGTTAATCAGTGCAATTCGGTGATCTGCCTCCCATGTTTCAAAGGGGGCTTTGATCGGCAGATTACAGCAGTGGCAGATACCAGTTGCACGATCAAAAACCCTCTGGCTCACGCGTGGCGGGATTTTCGTGTCGTCAGTCTTGCCGATCCATTCTTTGACTGTACGAGCCATCAGCGCCCCCAATCCAGAGAGCCATTGCGATATGGAATGCCGCGCTCAATGGCGACGATTACAGCTGTGGTTCTGAGCAGCTCCCGCTCAAGATGGCTGTATCGCTTCTTATCCTTCTTGGCTTTGGCGACAGTGGCCTTGAGAGTTTCAGCGGTGGCGCGAAGCTCTGGCAGTGGATCATCTTGAAAGCCAAGAAGCTTGCGCAGTTTTGAAATGAGGAACTGAATAATCATGCTGCCTCCATAAGGTAGCCTTGGCGGCGTGTGTCGGTGAGGGGGATATGATGATCGGCGCACCAAGCCAGCGCATATTCGAGCAAAGAGGCGGCGCGTTTAACTGACATGCGAGCGGTGCTTTCGCGGATGTTTACGAATTCACCTTCAAGCCCCGGCACAAATTCGACTTCGCCCTGCGTTGCTTTTGTGTGACCGGAAACGAGCAGAACTTTCCATTCTTCCGGTTTTCGCGGTTTGCCAGCCCATTCAAAACCAGACTTCGCAATGTCAGAACAAATTGAATGAAAGAAATCATTCTGCCCTCCGCTTCTGCTTGGTGGTGCAAATGTTGCTGTGTGGCCGTCAGGGAGAGCCATGAGCGCTCTGATTGCATTCTGGCGAACCTGCGGATTTACGATGGTGTAACGCTGCTTTTCCATGAGGTACCTCAGAACTGAATGTCATCATCGAGGTTGTCGTCAAAACCACCGCCAAATCCGCCAGATTGCTGGCTGTAGGACTGTTCGGACTGGCGTGATTGGTTTTGCTGTTGGCCTTCGCCGCGACTGTCGAGCATCTGCAATTCGCCGCGGAACTTCTGCAGAACAATCTCGGTCGTGTAGCGATCGTTGCCGTTCTGATCCGACCATTTACGGGTTTGCAGCTGGCCTTCGATATAAACCTTGGCACCTTTTTTCAGGTACTGTTCTGCAACTTTGGTCAGATTTTCGTTGAAGATTACAACGCTGTGGTACTCAGCCTTGTCTTTACGTTCACCAGTCTGGCGGTCTCTCCAGCTTTCATTTGTAGCTACTCGGAGATTTGCCACAGGTTCGCCGGAGTTAAGGCGACGAATTTCAGGGTCAGCGGTTAGATTGCCAACCAAGATCGTTTTATTAACCGATCCGGCCATAGCTGCGACCTTCCTTAATAGCTGTTACTGTCCCGTAATTAATGTTCATTGTCTCGGCGATGACGCGCGGTGAACCTCCGGCGTGTAAGCGACGTCGTATTTCTTGAACTTGATGCTCACGGAGATGTTTTCTAGCCCCGCCTGCACCGCGGCCCTTGTGGATCATGTCGGCCATATTCTCGGATCTTGTTCCAAGAAAAAGGTGGTCAGGATTTACGCAGTTCCGGTTATCGCAGGTATGGCAGACATCCATTCCATTTGGGATTTCACCAACGAAAAGCTTAAAAGATATCCGATGGGCTGGACCGGTTGAGGTGTGCCCATAACCATTGCCTTTACCTGCTCCAAGCCAAGGCCAGCAAACATCTGGGTTCATCCCATTCGTGTTTACCTTTTGTAGAAAAGCTGTTGCTTTATTGACTGAACCGGCCATTAAGCTTGTTCTCCGAATGCCTGAGCGTAGGTTTCAAATTCATTGGCAAGCGCATCCATCCATGCGCGCGGCCAGCGTTCACCGGTTGCTCTGCTGCGATAATGCTGTTTGATGGCTTCCAGCCGGACGAGTGACTGGCAATCAGCCATGTCAGCACGAACGTCTTTGATCAGGCGGCTCCATGCATCATCACCGTTCTCGTCAGCGCGTTTCAGCGCGGCACTGGATTTGCTCGGGGCAGAGGAACGCTGATCGTGATTGACGATCTCACCGGTTGCTGATCCATCATCATCTTCACCGCCGACACGGATATTGAGCAGGGCGCAGGCTGCGTAACGCTTGCCATAGCTGACCGAGGAGCCAACCGCTTGCACAGCGTTCTTGCTGCCGCTTTTATCGGTTGGTAGTTTCAGGTCTGTGCTATCATCGTGGCCTTCTTCATGGTGAAGAATAGCGGTGACAGTAATCGCATCCTGCTCAACTTTGGTTTTGAACGATAAAGCAAAGCCATGTTTGGCCAGTACCGGCTGAATGCCGCCCTGAATATCTTCCCAAAGACCATATGCGCCGTTGTTGCTTTTGCCGTTCTTCTCAATGGCCGGCAGTTCGGGCTGCATCCGGGCGAAGGCCGCATTGAAGGCCGCTTTTGCGTTACGATCCATGGTGCGCTCTTGCATCTGCAAAAGGCGCTCCATCTTGTCGATATCGACGTTTGGATTCATTGCGGCGCGTTCAATCACCTGAATGATAGCCACGACTTCACTCTGCTGAACGGGCTGGAGTTCTGTTGTCTGTTCGATAATTGCGGGTGCGGCGCTCATGAAAATGCTCCGATATATGTGAGTAAAACAGCCACAAAGATTGTGATTGAGGCGAGGGAGCAGAGGTCTTGGATAAAGCCATCATGCAGCCCTTAGTGCTGGCGTGTTGATTTTTTCGACTTTGTAGCCAAGCGCCTCCGCAAGACGTTCGAAATGCTCTGCCACGTGTGAGCCAGCCATTGGCCAGTCCTGAGTTGCGCCGGACAGCCGGAACGCATGCGCCATAGCGGCATCTTGTGAAATATTGGCTGCAAGAGTGGAAACGCGGTAATAATTGACCATCACGCAGCCCTCGGCATTTCTTCGGCGTAATCTTCAACTACGCGACCGATAAGCCAGTCATCATCCTGTGCCTGATCAGCGACCATATGGGCGATTTTGTTGAGGACAGGAGAACCGTTGAACAGGCTGATACCGTCTTTATAGACACCTTCTACTGTTATGCGAGGCTCACAGCCTTCCATTGAGAAGGACACATCAAGCTCAACTTCATCCTGAAAAATAACAAAGCCAAGCACTGGATCATGCAGTTCTGCGCTGTATGCATAAAGGCTCATGGTTTCTCTCCATCGTTTAGCGGATCGGCGGGTGCTTCTTCGCGCTGTTGATGGATTGAATGTATGATAATCGTACATTACTGTCAATCATCAATGTATGAAAATCGTAATAATATTCATATGCGTGCTTGCCCCACGCCCCAACCATGCTAGAATCAGGGCATGAAAAGAAAGCCTAAATACTCATTATTTGCAGGTGACTTCTTCCGGACTCCACACTTCGTAAAATCCCTGCTTAACTCTTTCAAAGATTCGAAAGAGCGGGGCGAAGTTGTGGCGAATTATCCGATTTATGAATTCAGTACGGGCGATCTAAAAAGGGCTGGCAAGATGCTAGCTCAAGATATCCCGTATGATGCGGATGAGTTGGTGGAGGTTATTCGTCTTTTCAAGATCTCATACAACTGGCGGAATTCTCATGCTTACCCTATGCATCGTGTACGCCACGAGTTGATGGGAAATATCCGGAAAAACAAGAAAGTCGGAATAACATCCGCTCGGATGAAGCGCATGAAATCAATTCGTCGAAAGTTGTCAGGTTCAACGACTAAGTTGCATCAAATGCAAGACCTTTGCGGGTGCAGGGCTATTATGTCCACGCTTGATGAGATGAAGGTACTCGTTGCTATGTATTATAACGGGGGCACTGCTCATAGCGTCCAATGGAGCAAGGATTATGTCGAAGCCCCTAAGACGTCTGGTTATCGCGGACATCACTTGATTATTGAGTTTCAAGCCAAACCGCATGAAGTGCAGTACGATAAACGCAGGGTTGAAATTCAGATCAGAACCAAACTGCAGCATGCATGGTCAACAGCAATAGAAGCGGTTGGGATGGTTCGCAAAGAAGAGCTTAAATCGGGGGAAGGGTGCCCAAGGTGGCTCCGCTTATTTGCTCTTATGTCATCAGAGTTCGCAGAAGAAGAAAATTGCCCGATAGTGCCTGATACTCCTACCGAAGCGAGACTGAGGCGAGCGGAGTTGATTGCACTCGGCAAAGAGCTTGATGCTGTTAAGTTTCTAGAGACGCTAAATCAAGCGGTTAAGTACACAGAGAGTTATGTCGGGAAGCACTCTAATTACTTTCTTATACAGTACGATAGTGTGAATAAAGATATTCGCGTGCGCGGCTATAGCAGGGTTGGCAGCGCTGCAGATGCTTATTCAGGAGAAGAAAGTACGCGTTCAGGGGTTAATTCTGTATTGGTCGAGGTTGATAAGGCTGAAAATCTTCGCGAAGCATACCCGAATTATTTTCTTGATGTTCAGATGTTTACCGATCGCCTGAAAGATATTGTATTTTCAAATGTACAGACAGGACAGAATGTTAAGCGCTCGTTCGATTTGTCATGGTTGAAGCATTTCAACAAATGATGAAGGATCAGGGCAGCAAAAAGCCCGCACATGGCGGGCTGGGCGAGGGTGATGAATTAGTTACTGGCGGCAACCCATGCTCTGAGTATTTTCAGCGAGACTTTGCCGACATTGATAATCATTCTGTCATCAAGTGATAAGAAGTCATTCGGCTCCGGCTCCCATTCACTCGGTGTTGCCGAGTTGATGCCCTTAGCTCGCCATAGCGCATTCCTGATGCTGCTATAGATGTGAGCGCTATGACAGAAATCTCTAAGGGGTGGGGGCTTGTCCATCCTTATACCTCGCCCACTCTGTTAAGATTTTGAGAGATGCCTTACCCACTCTAGTAATCTCTTTATTCTGAAGGGATAGAAAGTGCTTCGGCTGGGGCTCCCACCTTCTGGGAATTACGGAAGTGTATCCGTTTGCTGACCACAGCGCGTTGCGAAGTCGCGTATACATGGCTTGATTGGGACAAAAATTCTTAAGAGAGGGATGTTGTTCCATATAATGGGGTACTTCATAATTCAAAAGAATTAACCCTGAGTTCCGCGAGGTTTTGCTTTTGCGATTGATGTAATCCTCGTGGTTACGCGCTCAATCCATATGCCCAATAATAGTTCCCATCTATTGTAAGACGAGGAGTGCGCGTAACCTTGTGAAAGATTAACGCGTGGAATGAATAGAGTCGAGAAAAATTCACAAACTTGTGAACGAAATTGTCGACAGTGATGATTGTTGTCATGTTTTGTGGAAGCTGGCTGTATGGAGCGCATTAATAACGTCAAGTTGCCCAGCGTTGTCCGTCGCTCTAGTCCTAGGCAATTGTGCAAAAAAAGACCCGACAAGTACGCCGAGCCAAAGGAGTTTTGCAAAGAAATAACGCTTCAGAAAAGCATTTCTAATTTAGGTGATTCAGTTCAAATGTCAAATGCGAATAAAAATAGCTCGACGTGGTGAGCGTCGAGCTGAGTTTGCCCCTAGTAATAGCTCAATTAAGAGCCACTAAAATATATGTGATTCATGGGGCCGGTGTAAAATTAAATTTCATAGATAAGTGCGTTGGGCTTACGTTTGATGTCTGCTGCATTAAAATATTTTACGGTTGCTTACGGGTAAGGCTTAAGGCCGTGAGCTGTAGAGAGCGCAAAAGAAAAGCGCCGGAGTGACCGGCGCTTCTATCGGAGTTCTATTTACGCTACCGCATGGTTTGATTTGAGTGACGCCTCATGATTGTTTCTAATCTTATAAACAATCTGAAACTCTCTTTTAGGATCGGTAGTAAATTCTTGCGTCATTAGCATAAATTTCCAGCTGTCACCTGACCATCTATGAAATAAAGCAATCACGCCATTGCTGATTGCCGCATGAAAATTATCGCGAAGGTCTGGCCTCGATTTTCCTAGTCCCTCGATGAGTTCAAACATTTTAGCGCCATCGGATTGTGCCCCATTTGATTTGGTGCCGTTTGATAGAGACGCCATCTGACTTGTAAAGCTTGAACATTCTTGTTTGCTAGGCAGGACATTGGTTAGAACTGCCAAAAATTCAGCTGCTTCATTAGGAAGTGCTGGGTCATCGATGATTTCGTCAACCAGCTTATAGTATGTAGCCATTGCCTTATTAGCTAAAAGAAGCTCTTTTGTGCGGCGCTTTGATTTCCATGAAGCGATAAATAATGTTAACGCTGCTGCTGTAGTTACACCGGCAATTGCAGCGATAACCAGTGAGGTATCAACGTTAAGCATTGCCTTTTCTCCGTCTTTCAAGCGATCTTTGAGCCCTAGCTCTGGCTTTATCGCCGAGAAGTAATTCAGTTTTTTGAATATCAATCTCAGCTAATCGCTGCATATGTCGATTATCTATGTAATCCTTTAGCATGTAAAGTAAATAGATAGAGGCAGGAATCCCAAAGGAAAACCACGGCCCTGCATCTAAGGTATATAGCGATAAAGCCACTATTAAGGCCAAGCAAGCTAACGCTTCTTTTGGGTGCCCTTTTACACTCTCAAATACAGGTTTGATTAAGGTGCTTGTGTCCAAACTTCAGTGATGAGGCGATACTACCTCATCCTCCCCCATTTTATCATTAACTTCATTAAAGGCTATATAACGATTCACTTGGCAAAGCCACAAATCGACTTCTGGTATTATGGTCTAGATGCGGATACCTATTTGTGTTCCCAAATCTCCGCGCCACCACATCTAGCGCATCCTTAACCATCCGTTAAAAATCTGTTCGCTTGTATTAATTCGTTCTTGATATGTTCTGGTTTTATGAAATGATAAGCGCTTGCGGGAAACGAGATTCTTGCAAGTGCAGTTAGCGTATTGTGAGAGGTTGCCCACGGAGTTGGTGAATGATTAAGTTTGCTCGCATCCAAAAAGGAAAAGAAGCTGACAAGCTGGAGTTGCTACGTGTAGCTACGCTCAATGGCGGTCTACTGGCGGCTATGAGGAAAGTCGATTTCCAAGCTAAGGAGTTAGCTGAATCTATGGCTTTGGCTCACGGCGGGGAGTGGCGAGCTCAAGTTGATCATCAGAGGATGACGGTTCTTGTTTGGAAGACTGACGATTGATGACTGTGTCGATGACGGAGAACACAACTTCCACACCACGCTGATCCAGTCCTTCAATCCGATGCAGTGTTTGAAGGATCTCATTGTCACTTCGGATTAGCGGTTCATCAAAGCTTAAGGGTGAGGTTGCTTCGATAAACTCTGCAATTTTAGGAAGTTCGCTTACTTTGACTGCCCTACTGCCCTTTAGTATTTGGGTAATCTGAGGATGAGCCACCCCAAGATGTTCGGCTAAACCGGACTGTGTTTTGCCTGTCCGCTTCAGTCCGCTTTTTATCCAGGTAATTAATTGCTCAGTCATTCTGTCCATGCGTATGATTTTCGCACATATCGCTTATGTAGTGTTGTAGGATTATCGTAATTTTATATCTTGATTGAATTGTATGATTATCGTACATTCAATTCATGAGATACGAACCAGCTAACTCAATCATCATTAAACTTGGCGGCTTAACGGCTGTATCAAAAGCGGTTGGTGTAACGCCTCATACCGTTATGCGTTGGCGTATGCCTAAGCATACAGGCGGTACAGGCGGCATTATTCCTCATTGGCATATTGAGGCAATTTTAGAGCTTGCCGACAGGATCAAAGTTAAGCTCACAGAGGCTGATTTTGCTCCTGTAATAAAAGGCCGCGCAGCATGAGCCTCGCGACCCCATTCATCAGTTTCATATCACCAGTCACTCCTCCCACCGGTGAGGCCGAGGCGGCTCTTTGCCCCCGCTTGATCGTCTCGGCCATCAATTCCCGTCCTTTGGCGGTGTATCTGCGCATGTCTGTTTTTATTCAGTATGCGCAGCGCAATCTTTCCCACTGGCTCCATGCACTGGTTGCTCCTGTTTGGTCTCAAATCGTCGCTGATTTGAAACGTAGCAAAGGAGCCACCCATGAACGTGGGAATTTCATCCAAGAACGTGGATTTTTCAGCCAAGGAGCCGACGATGACTGATGTCGATATGGCCGCTTCTCTGCTGGACGAAATCATTGGTCAGCGCGGTGTACGCGAAACGATCAAGTCCATGTTGGAGCGGGCGTATTCAGATTTGAGTAAGCGCAACGGTGCATGGACGCGCCGCAGAGTGAGGGCTGTCTTCAACAAAGAAGCTAGCAGGATTGAAAACAGAGAAATCGAAGAAATGAAGGCAATCCTCGATGGGAGAAGAAAACAAGCCGCATATCGCGCCGAAACCGCCCGTATTGCTGCGATGGCTGTCATTCAGCCGGCGGCACAAGATCGCCGTCAGTTTTAGAACTTGGGCTGCGGGTGCCGCTGAATGGATTTGTCCGGAGTTGAGAGAATGACAGAGGAATTGAAAATGCCCCGCTACACCAAGCCGGTTCTTTCTCGTCTAGAAGGGGGGGCAACGCTAGTGCGTGAACATGCACAAGAAACTCGCGCCGTCGAAAAGGGCGGCGGGTATGTCTATTTCACATTGCCTGACTGCCGAACAGTGCCGGTCATCGTTGATCGCTGGCTGATTGATAGCGGTCTTCTGCAACCTGCTGGTGATGATCTGTTTGGTGGCTCTCAAACCTATCGGGTGCCGCATGTCGGCCACTCTTAATCTGCGCACTATGCGGACAATTGCCGAGGGACAGGTCAATTCCCTCAAAGATTTCATATCGCTTCACCGGCTTAAGAAAACTCGTGGTGAGGCTTGGTTCATTCAGCAGGAAGAGATTTTACAGCATCGCCGTCAGGTTGTGACCTTGATTGATGCCGAAATCACCCGCCGTCAAGAGCGCGAAAGAGAGGCAGCATGAAGCCTGTACTTATGTCAGTAACAACAGATGAATTTACACTCTGGCAGGCTTTTGTTGATGCAAAAGCAAGGGCAGAGCGCACCGGCGCATTCTCCGATGCTGTTGAAGCGAAGCGCTGCTTAAAAGCATTCTTCTGTCATGAAAGCCCAGTAATTCAACAGAATTTAGGTGCGCTATGACTATTGCGCCTAACCACGCTGCATTTGTGATTGAAATTGAACAAGAGGTTCTCGGCTCGCTAATGCTTGGCGGATATAGCCGCGTTGCCTCGATGCTTGAGGCTCGGCATTTCGTTGAACCTGTGCATCAGCACATCTATCAAGCCATTACTTCGGCGCATGAGCGCTACAATTCTGCGCGGCCTGACATTCTGCTCAAGCTTTTGCCGCAGACAGTTGCTGACGCGCATAAGGAAGCAACAGGGCAGGGTATTGCGCAGTATCTGGCGCGATTAGCCACTTCATCCGTGCTTGGTTCTGCCAATATCGAAAAGAGCGCCAAGCAGGTGATTGAACAGTCCGCACGTCTAGCTCTGGCTGATCAGGCTGAAAACCTGAGTACTGCTGCACGTGATCCAAATTCTAACCCTGCCGAGCTTGTTACTAAGGCTGGTGTGATCTTTGACGATATCGTTTCTGATTTGCGCCGTAGCGCTAAGCGTAAGTCTCAAGTCTCTGTATCTCATGCCGCATCAAACGCAATCATCGCTGCTGAAATCGCTATGGTAACAGGCACAGGTATTACCGGCTTGTCATGGGGATTGTCTGACATCAATCATGTAACCGGCGGCATTCATAAGCGTGACCTGACGCTAATTGGCGCTCGTCCATCAATGGGCAAGACTTCTGTAGCGATGTCCGTGGCCTGCAAGCTTTCCAAGCAAGGGCATGGTGTTGGCTTTATCTCGCTTGAAATGGATGCTGAGAAACTTGCGGCCAGAGCCGTGTCGGATCTGGCTTATGATGACAATGTTCGCATTCCTTATCAGGACTTGGTGACCGGCAGGCTGTCACAAGCTGATCTATTTGCTCTCAAACGGGTTCAGAAAGAAATGGACGGTCTGCCATTGCTCATTGAAGAGCAATCAGGGCTTTCTATTTCTGATATCCGCGTCAAACTTGAAGTGATGTTGGAAGCCTCTGAAAAGGCAGGGCACAATCTTGATTGTCTTATGATCGACCATCTGGGGTTGATCCGTGCCAGCAATCGTTATTCCGGCAACCGTACAAATGAAATTGCGGAAATGACCGGCGCGCTCAAATCTATGGCACGTGAGTACAATATTTCTGTTGTGCTTCTGTCGCAGCTCAATCGTGCTGTGGAGAGCCAAGCCGATAAACGCCCTCAGTTGTCTGCCCTGCGTGATAGCGGCGCTATCGAGCAGGATGCCGACACAATCATCTTCCTTTACCGCGAGGCATATTACCTCGAGCGTGAAAAGCACGATGATTTCGAAAAAGAAATTGCCCGTCAGGACAAGCTGGCAGAAGTAAAAAACAAGCTTGAATTTCACATCGCAAAGCAGCGCAACGGACCAGTCACACAGGTTGATCTGTTCATTGATGTCGCTTGCTCTGCTGTCAGAAACGCAGCGAGGTATGAAGCATGAATGGCCTCCCATATTACAAGGCATATCCACGCGATTTTATCGAGGGCACCATTGGTATGGACTTCGAAACGAAGGCTGCTTACCGGCTGGTGCTTGATCTGATTTACATGCAGGGCGGTAACCTCCCTGACGATGCGCGTTACATATCCGGCCTGCTAGGATGCACAATTCGGAAGTGGAATTCGTTGCGCGGCACCCTTGTATCTATGGGCAAGATCATCGTGAGCGGCGAGTTTCTGACAAATGAACGTGCAATTATCGAGCTCGAAACTCTGAGAAAACTTCAAGATAAACAGGCTGAAAATCGTTCTCGTCCTAATAAAATCAAAGGCTTAAAATCACCACCGTTCGACCAATCAGAACCAGAACCAAAAGAAGCTAAAGCTTCTAACGCGCATGTGCGCGAGGCTGCTGCTGATCTTTCTCAAAAGCAAAATCTTGACCTCAGGGATTTAACGAAAAAGCTGACGGAAGCGGCGGAGGGTAAAATCCAGCCGCACGGTTCATTGGTTGTCGGGGCGATCTTGGAGCTGCTCAACAATGGCGTTGATCTGGAAACGGATATTCTACCGACAATTCGCGCTGTTGCGTCACGAATGTCTAAACCGGCCAGCTCTTGGGCGTATTTCGTCAGCGCAATCCGCGACGCCTTCAACGCCCGTGTCAAAGCCGGTACCGGATTAGCTAAGCCTGCAACGGTGACGAAGATTGATGTTTTCGCGCTGCCGAAGGCTGAACAGGAACGCAAGCTTGAGTTTTTCCTTGAGCAAGCAAGGCTGCACCGCCGATGGAACCCACTGCTTGGTGCTCTCCCTTGGCAGGATGGTTGTCGCATTCCTGAACACTTGCTCAAGCCGAATGACGGCAAGGGCTGGCAGATCATCGGAGTGGCCGCATGACACCTCACGACCTTTTTCGCACAGGCTTAGACACCCAACAGATAGCCGAAGCTCTTGGCCTTCATGAGGGTGAGATAGAGCGGCAGATACACGAAGAACGCAGCAATAAAATCTCAGTAATTGAACGAAAGAAGCGAGGCGCGAGATGAAATCAGAAGTGGATTTTGGATGCCGCGGCTCCAGTGTTGAAGACATGAGTATCTATCGCGGGATGAACCCTAAATTCGTTCAACGAGTATGGAAAAAACGTCGAACTAAACAGCGTGAACCCAAAACGCAGACGCATAACAACACCATCCCTGACGTTTTAATGTCAGCTGAGTTGCTTGTTTCCATGCAGTTCGAGACATTTGAGGAATTGCGTATGATGGCGGCTGGTCTGTTCAATGTCCCAAAGGAAACTTTGGATGAGAAAAACAGAACTGTTCGTGTTGTTCGAGCTAAACATGCTGCCATTTGTGCAGCAAAGCTCCATTGGCCAGACATTTCGCTATCTGCCCTTGGGCGAGAGTTTTTCGTAGATCACACAAGTGCGCTCCACGCGCTGCGAAAATACGGAATTTATACCCGCCAATCACAGACGAAATCAGCAGCATAAGGATTAAGACATGAGTGACGAAATTACCGGCGATACAGCGCAGAGCGTTTCAGTTGGCCAGCTTCGCGCTTTCATCGAACGCATTGAACGCTTGGAAGAAGAAAAGAAAACTATCAGTGATGATATCAAAGAGGTTTTTGCAGAGCTGAAAGGCTCAGGCTTCGATGGTCCGGCCGTTCGCGCAATCATCCGCCTTCGCAAGAAAGGAACACACGAGCGTAAGGAAGAAGAAGCGATGATCCAGCTCTACATGGACGCGCTGGGGATGGCTTAATGACAGTTGTTGCTTCGAATTATGCCCGAGCGGAGAACGACCTTTACCAGACAGAGCCATGGGCAACTGAGGCGCTTCTGCGTAATTTCCCTTTGCAGGCAGGTAGTGTGGTTTGGGAGCCAGCAGCTGGCAACCATCTGATGGCGGATGTTCTCCGTGAGCATAGTGTTGCAGTTTATACCTCTGACATAGTCACCTACGATAGAGAGCACGACATTCTATTCGATTTCCTGAATGGGGAGTGTCCGCCAAGCGATGTAAGCGCAATTATTACCAATCCACCGTATGGGAAAGGGAATCGTGCTGCCGTCAAGTTTGCGGAGAATGCATTGCACCGATGTGCGGGAACGGTTGCTCTATTGCTCACCGCAAAATTCGACTTCGGCAAAACTCGTCGCCATCTGTTCGCAGATAATCCGCGCTTCCTTGCGAAGATCAATCTTGTTGATCGGATCCAGTGGTTCGAGGGCGCAACAACTGGCACCGAAGATCATGCCTGGTATGTCTGGGGCGCAAAGCCTGACAGCCCAACCAAGCCAATTATTCTGTATGAGGGGAAATGATGGCTGCACCATCAAAAGAACAGCGCAAAGCAATCTCCCGCGGCGAGGTGGGAACACTCAAATCCGATATTCGGGTGCATCGTGTTCCGAATCCGTTTTATTCACCGGATCATTCGGGCGAGAGCTGGAACCCGCCGAAGATCAAAGCCTATGTGAATATCAAGGAGAGTGCGGTTGGTACTCTCTATTCACGTGGCCATATCAATGATGCACAATGGGCAGCTGCTGGCCGGTTCCGCCAATATTGGGAGCGGTCAGGCGCGAAAGGCACAATTGCCATAGACTATGGCCGCGAGCAGGTGGATGGCGGCAAGGGCATTGACCCGTTGCCGGACAGCATGATTGATGCGGTGCAGCGGTTGAATGAATGCAAGCCTGTGCTTGGCCGCAAAGCCTTTGACCTGATGATTAAGGTCGTCGGGCAGGGCATGGAGATAAAGGATATGGCAGAGAGCCAGCGCGACCGGAAGACCATAGGTGATTATATCAAAGACGGTCTGGACGAGCTGGCTGTGCATTGGGGATACAAAACACAATAGGCTGTTGCCCGTGTACGCGGAATATACTATATTTTGTATTGTGGTGATTTGCGTTTAACGCGAAATCCGATTTGAGAGGCAGCTTAAAGGCTGCCTTTTTTGTTATCCGCCTTCGCCTAAAGGTAGGGCAGCGCACTTTGAATGCGCCCGTCGTGGTTCGATCCCATGAGGCGGAACCAGATTTTATGATATTCAGTGGTCGTTTTTGCTATTCAGTTAAATAAACAATTGAAAAAATTGCGTTTAATATAATTAATGCTGTGGTTATATATATTGATTTTGTTGTTATTGAGCTGCTGCGCTGCAATGATCTTTGGCATTCATCTTCTATAGGATGTGGAATTGAATGATTTGTTTGATTTTCATTATTTGAATAATGCATAACCAACCCTCCAAAGTAATAATAATACTCCGTGAATTTATATATTACTAATATAACCTTCTTAAGTAAATATGTATGGAATTCTTGGTGCCCCGCCTAGTCCGGGGTTTTTTATTGTCCAAACATGGAGAGGGTGAATGACCTTTCTCGAATTCACCTTTCAATCATTCTGGCATTTTAGCGGGATGGTCATTCTCATGTGGATGGCTCTCTGTGGCATTGCATGGATTGTAGCTGCTGCAAGGGGTGAGTGATGACGCTTGCGCCAAAGTAGGAGGCATTAGCTCGCACCGACGACTAAATGATGAGCAGGAAGGTCGGTGCAAAAGCACCGATCTTCGTCATTGCCGCGAAGAACTGTGTATGTTCCGGCGGGTTAGTAAACAGAGTTTAGATGGTTAGGTTAATCGCACCGATAGTCCACCGTCCGCAAGGATTGGACATCCCGTCATAAAGCTGGATCGATCAGATAGAAGGAATAATGCAGTCTGGGCAATTTCCTTGGGCGTAGCCATTCGTTTCATGGGATGTAACCCAGCAATAAAATCTAAAGCAGGTTGGTTCCCTTCACCTCCACTTGGTGTAATTGTCCCGCCTGGCAATAAAGCATTAATACGTATGCCATCAATAGCGTGTTCGGATGCTAGTGACTTCATCAAGCCGATCATGCCTGCCTTGGATGCGGCGTAAGCTGCCATGCCTGGCATTCCACCGTTGCTAAAACCAACAAATGATGATGTGAAAACAATAGATCCTTGTCCGCGGGTTTTCAGTACAGGTATTTGTGCCTTAGCTGCGAGAAAAGCACTCGTCAGATTGACCGAGATCACTTCGGACCAATTATTCATACTCATCTCGGGGATCGATATCATCTCTCCTATTGAACCAGCATTGTTGAATGCGCCGTCCAATCCACCGAATTCTTGCTGTGCCAAGCTAACAAGTGCGTCGGCATAACCAACATCTTTCACATCACCGGCCAGAAATAAAGCTCTGCCATTGGATCCTTTGATCGAGTTAACCACTGTTATAAGTTCGGCAGATCTGCGGGCGCCGAGAATAACATTGGCTCCTTCAGCAGAGAACAGTCGTGCTGCTGCTGCACCTATCCCACTGCTGGCACCAGTGATGATTATAGTCTTGTTTTTTAGTTCCATGACGCATTTCTCCTAGTTAGTACGCCTTGGAAACTTAGTTATAAAGCAGGTAGTGAAACTATGCGTTTCTTATTTTCAAAGTGAATTTTAAGTCGCGGAAAAGCTTATAGTGAGCCTCACACCCTTGGTCCTATAACTGACATATAATCCAAGAAATAAGCACAAGTTGCCCTTCATGTTGTAATTTACAAAGTGTGGGGCTCGCTTCTAAGTAATTGACATTTTCAAGCCGGTGAAAGGACGTCCCATGACGCCGGATCGCGTTAAACAGATAGTGGACAAGGCTGAGGCAAGAGCGGGACAGGAGCCTAAGCGCGGTAGGCCAACAGAATACACAGAATCCTTAGCTTCATACATTTGCGTGGAGTTGGCATCAGGTCGTTCATTGAGATCGATATGCAGCACAGACGATATGCCGGCAGAAAGCACTGTCAGGCTGTGGGTGACAGATGATCGGAATGGATTTTCTGCGCAATACACACGTGCGCGTGATGCTCAAATGGATGCGATGGCCGAAGACATCTTGTCGATCGCAGATGAAGAGAACGAAGAAGACACGCAACGTGCCAAACTCCGCATCGATACACGCAAATGGCTCATGTCAAAGATGGCGCCGAAAAAATACGGCGACAAGGTAATGAATGAGCATTCTGGTCCCGATGGTGGGCCAATTCCTGTAAGACGCTTTGAGGTTGAATTTGTCGAGCAATCTAAACCATCGGATCAGGATACCTGAGGTATTCAGGCCGCTCTTTCGCTCCGGGGCTCGCTACTATGGCGCATGGGGTGGTCGCGGCTCAGGTAAATCCCATGCATTCGCAACCCGTCTTGTGCTTGAGTGTGCAAACCAGCAAATCCGTGCTGTGTGTCTTCGTGAAGTGCAGAACTCAATCAAGGATTCCGTTAAGCAACTGATTGAGGATAAGATTGCTGAATATGGCCTTCTCGATGACTTCGATATCACTGATCAGGAAATACGCGGGCCGAATGACAGTCTGATAATCTTCCGTGGCCTAAAGAGCCATAATGCTGCATCAATCAAATCACTGGAGGGTTTCAACCGCGCGTGGGTAGAAGAAGCACAGACAGTTTCCCAGAAATCGCTTGATTTGCTCATTCCTACACTTCGTGCTGCCGGTTCTGAATTGTGGTTCTCATGGAACCCTGACCAGCCGACAGATCCGATTGATAAGCTTTTACGCAACTCAGCGAATGACAATGCTGTTGTGGTTCGCGCAAATTACTCAGACAATCCGTTTTTCCCTTCCGCTCTCCGCGAGGATATGGAGCGCGATAAACGTGCTGATCCTGCAAAATATGCTCA